>NZ_CP176501.1:527500-3673123 GCF_046267925.1 Stenotrophomonas sp. Y-13 | reverse complement strand
CAGGAATAATCGTAGAAGGCACGCGGGACGGGCGCAGCGAGCCGCCCGGCCACGTGCCGGAGTAGGGGAAAGTGGATGGCCCAGACTACCACCGCGCGGCGGGGGCGGGAATGCTTGTCCCTGACTTGTTCACAGGATCATCCACAGCCTGTGGATGAAACCCCTGCGGCGCAGGCCGGACAAGGCTTGACGCAGTGGGGGTGGGGTCTATAGAATTTCCGGTTCTTTCCGTCCCATTCATACAGGTGCCCCCATGGCCACCAAGCGCACGTTCCAACCCAGCAACCTCAAGCGCAAGCGCGATCACGGCTTCCGCGCGCGTATGAAGACCGCTGACGGCCGCAAGATCCTGTCGCGTCGCCGCGCCAAGGGCCGCAAAGTCCTCAGCGCTTGATTGCGTTGCCGCCCCGTGCGGCAGATGCAACTCCGATCGTGAGCAGCACCGACCCGCGCAAGCGATTTCCTCGCTCTGCGCGGGTTCGTACGCGTGCCGAATATACAACGGTCTTCAACGGCGCCCGCCGTGTATCCGACCCGCTGATGACACTGCACTGGCTGAAAGGGGATTCCCCCGCCCGGCTGGGCTTGGCCGTGTCACGCAAGGTCGATACGCACGCGGTGGGCCGCAACCGTATCAAGCGTGTGCTGCGTGATGCCACACGCCACCTCCGGGCGGGCATGGCCGGGGGTGACTACGTCGTGGTCGCCCGCTCGGCGGCCAGACTTGCCAGCAACCGGCAGATCCGCGAGGCGTTCGAACGCCTGCTGCGCCGTGCCGGCGCATTGCCCGCCGTGGTCGCTGACGGCACAATGCCGCCGCGCGAGGGCAACGAACCCTCTTCTTCCTTGAACGCGCCGGGCACCCTGCCTGGTCGAGCCGAGCCTGCCTGCTGATGAACCAGACCCGTGTATTCCTGATTTTCGCCTGGCTGATGGTGGCGGTGCTGCTGTGGATGGAGTGGGGCCGCGAGAAGAACGCGCCGGACCCGGCCACCGTCGCCGCGACCCAGCCCGCGGTACCGGCGGCAAACGATGCCGACCTGGCACCGCCGGCCGCCGGCAACGTACCGCAGGCGGCCGTTCCCGGGCAGGCCACGGCCACGCCTCCGCCGGCGCTGGAAGCGGCCACCACCGCGCCCCGCGTGAACGTGACCACCGACGTGCTGAAGCTGGTGCTCGACGGCCGCAGCGTGCTCGACGCCGACCTGCTGCAGTTCCCGCAGACCAAGGCTGCCGGCAGCCCGCCGGTGCAGCTGCTGACCGAGGAAAAGGCGCATCCGTACAGCGCCACCAGCGGCTGGGTCGGCCAGGGCGGCTCGGCCGCGCCGGGCGCCAACGGCTTCCAGCCGGTGCAGGCGGCGAAGGACTACACCCTGGCCGATGGCCAGAGCGAGCTGCAGGTGCCGTTCGTCTGGAACGGCCCGAACGGCGTCAGCATCCATCGCACCTACACCTTCAAGCGCGGCGACTACGCCATCGGCGTCAAGGATGAAGTGGTCAACGCCGGCACCACGCCGTGGCAGGGCTATGTGTTCCGCAAGCTGGACCGGGTGCCGCCGGTGCTCAGCCGCAGCATGACCAACCCCGATTCCTTCAGCTTCAACGGCGCCACCTGGTACGACAACGACAAGAAGTACCAGCGCCGGCCCTTCGCCGATTACCTGGAGGACGGCAACCTCAACCAGACCATCACCGGTGGCTGGGTGGCGATGCTGCAGCACCACTTCTTCACCGCGTGGATCCCGCAGGCCGACCAGGCCTCGCTGTACCTGCTTTCGCAGAACGGCCCGCGCCATGTCATCGAGGCGCGCGGCCCAGGCTTCACCGTGGCCCCGGGCCAGAAGGTGAGCACCCAGGCACGCCTGTGGGTCGGCCCGAAGCTGGTCAGCCAGATCGCCAAGGAAGACGTCCCCGGCCTGGAGCGCGTGGTCGACTACAGCCGCTTCTCGCTGATGGCGATCATCGGCCAGGGCCTGTTCTGGGTGATGAACCAGGTCCACAAGCTGGTCGGCAACTGGGGCTGGTCGATCATCGGCCTGGTGATCCTGCTCAAGCTGGCATTGTTCCCGCTGGCCAATGCGCAGTACAAGTCGCAGGCCAAGATGCGCAAGTTCCAGCCGCGCATCGCCCAGCTCAAGGAACGCTATGGCGACGACCGCCAGAAGTTCCAGACCGCGATGATGGAGCTGTACAAGAAGGAAAAGATCAACCCGATGGGCGGCTGCCTGCCGCTGCTGATCCAGATGCCGATCTTCTTCGCCCTGTACTGGGTGCTGGTGGAATCGGTGGAACTGCGCCAGGCACCGTGGTTCGCGTGGATCCAGGACCTGACCGCGCGTGACCCCTACTTCATCCTGCCGGTGATCAACGTGGCGGTGATGTGGTTCACCCAGAAGCTGACCCCGGCACCGGGCATGGACCCGATGCAGCAGAAGATGATGCAGTTCATGCCGCTGGTGTTCGGCGCGATAACGGTCTTCATGCCGTCCGGCCTGGTGCTGTACTGGGTGGTCAACGGCGGGCTGAGCCTGGCCCAGCAGTGGTGGATGACCAAGAAGCACGGCGAGGACGCACCGACGCCGCCGGCCAAGGCCGAAGCCAAGTAAACGCGAAAGCCCGCCGCAAGGCGGGCTTTTCGCATGCGCGGCGCGGGTGCGCGCCGTCGTGCTGCCCACGGGGCCAGCGGCGCAGGCGCCGCTCCACTAGAATCGTCCGGCCTCCGCCCGTCTTCGCCTGCCATGTCCCGTTTTCCAGCACTGCGCGGTTTCCTGTTGCCCGTGGCGATCGCCGCGTTGCTGGGCGCGTGCGGTGGCGGGCAGCAGGACGTACCGCCGGCCCCGGCAGTGGAACAGGCCGCGGCCGCCGACCCTGCCGCCGCGCCCCTGCTGGCGGCATTGCAGAAGCAACTCGACGGCCACCGCCGCATCATCGTGCTGCTGGCCGACGAGGGCGCGCAGGGCGAGCGCGACCGCGCCACGTCCACCCGCATCGGCCAGCAGTTGTTCCACCAGGGGCTTGAGCAGCGCGAGGCGATCGCCGCGCAGTTCGATGCGCTGCTGCGCACCGCCAGCCCGCAGCGCTTCGCCACGCTCGGCGTGGTGCTGGACTACATCGAGTCGGCGCCGGATCTGTTCGATGCCGACCGCCTGGCGTTCCGCGAGGTGCTGCGCGACCTGCACGCGCGCATCGGCGCCGATTCCTCGCTGCCGGCGGTCAAGCTGCACCAGCGCATCGGCGAGGATCTGGAGGCGCTGGACGAGATCGAGCGCAACTACAACCAGGAAGTGACCCGCATCTTCAGCCGCTTCGATCGCACCCGCGCCATCGCGCTCAAGCGCGAGAAGTGGGAGGACTACCTGGCCCACCTGCGTACCCGTTACGAGCGCGAGGCGATCCTGCGCGACCATGGGGTGATCGAGCCCTACCCGATGTCGATGAAGGACAGCGAGCGCGAGATCTTCGGCCGCGACCTGCCGGCCAAAACCGTGGTGCTGACCTTCGACGATGGTCCGCACAAGGCGCATACCGAGGAGATCAGCGCCATCCTCAAGCGCTACGACGTCCCCGGCGTGTTCTTCGAGGTGGGCCGCAACATCGGCACCGTCGCTGCCGACGGCACGGTGACGCTCGGTGCGATGGCGGGCATCAGCCGCCAGTTGATGGCCGACGGCTATGCGGTGGGCAACCACAGCCTGACCCACGCGCAGCTGTCGCGCACCAGCGGCGACGCGCTGCGCGAGCAGGTGCTGGGCACCGACACGCTGCTGCGCCGGGTCGGTGGCGAGCGCGCGCCGCTGTTCCGCTTCCCCTACGGCGCGCGCAACGCCGAAGGCCTGCAGCTGCTCGGCGAGGCCGGGCTCAAGTCGATCATGTGGAACATCGATTCGATGGACTGGGCCGACCCGGTGCCGGAGTCCATCGTGCAGCGCGTGCTCGAGCAGGTGCAGAAGGAGCAGAAGGGCATCATCCTGTTCCATGACATCCACGATCGCGCGGTGAAGGCGCTGCCGCAGATCCTGGACCGGCTGATCGCCGACGGCTACCAGTTCGCCGGCTGGAACGGCCGCGATTTCTCCGTCAGCCGCGCGCGCCGCGATGCCGGCAACCCAGCCACCGTTACCACCGGCTACGAGAAGTCCTGGGCGATCGTGATCGGCATCGACGACTACGCGAAGTGGCCGAAGCTGGAGTATGCCAGCCGCGACGCGCAGGCCGTGGCCGACACCCTGACCGCCCAGTTCGGCTTCCCTTCCTCGCAGGTGATCGTGCTGAAGAACCACGAGGCCACCCGCAACAACATCCTGGCGGCGTTCCACGACCGCCTCGCCGATGGCCGCACGCAGAAGAACGACCGCGTGTTCGTGTTCTTCGCCGGCCATGGCGCCACCCGCCAGCTCGCCTCCGGGCGCGACCTGGGCTACATCATCCCGGTGGACTCGGACCCGCGCGAGTTCGCCACCGACGCGATCGCGATGACCGACGTGCAGAACATCGCCGAGAGCCTGCAGGCCAAGCACGTACTGTTCGTGATGGACGCCTGCTACAGCGGCCTGGGGCTGACCCGCGGCGGCGCGTCGTCTTCCGCGTTCCTGCGCGAGAACGCGCGGCGTGCCGCGCGGCAGATGCTCACCGCCGGTGGCGCCGACCAGCAGGTGGCCGACAGCGGGCCCAATGGCCACTCGGTGTTCACCTGGGTGCTGCTGCAGGCACTGTCCGGCAAGGGCGACCTCAACGGCGACGGCCTGATCACCGGCACCGAACTGGCCGCCTACGTCGCGCCGGCGGTGTCGGCGGTATCGCGGCAGACCCCGGCGTTCGGCAGCCTGCCAGGCTCGCAGGGCGGTGAGTTCGTGTTCCAGGTACCGGACAGCCAGGAATTCCTCAACGCCGGCACCACCCAGCTCTCGGCCGACGCCATCGCGCTCAACAGCCGCGTCGATGCGGCCCAGGGCGGTGCCGAGGCCGCGGTGAAGGTGGCCAGCCTGCAGGGCGGCAGCAGCACGCTGGTAGTGCCGGCGGCGGTGCCGGCGTCCGACCGCCAGCGCGCCCAGCAGGCCAACGACCGTGGCCTGCAGCTGTACCGCGAGAAGCGCTACGACGAGGCGGTGGCACAGTTCACCGAAGCGCTCAAGCTGCGCCCGGATTTCGCCCAAGCCGCCAACAATCTGGGCTTCGTCTACTACCGCCAGCAACGCTACGCCGAAGCGGCGCGCTGGCTGGAGAACACACTGAAGATCGACCCGTCGCGCGCGGTGGCCCATCTCAACCTGGGCGACGCCTATTTCCACGCCGGCGACAAGCCCCGGGCGAAGCAGGCCTACGCCACCTACCTGGAACTGCAGCCGCAGGGCAGCGGCGCCGCGCAAGCCCGCGCGCAACTGCAGAAGCTGTAAGCCATGAACGACAGCGCCGGGCGCGACACCATCATTGCCATCGCCAGCGGCGCTGCGGCCGGCGGCGTCGGCATCCTGCGGCTTTCCGGTCCCGCATCGGCGGCGATCGCACGCGGGCTCGGCTGCCCCGCGCTGCAACCGCGGCATGCGCACTACGCGCGCTTCCGCGATGCGGACGGCGAGGTGCTCGACGACGGCATCGCGTTGTACTTCCCCGGTCCGCGCAGTTTCACCGGCGAGGACGTGGTGGAACTGCAGGGCCACGGCAGCCCGGTGGTCCTGCGCCAGCTGCTGGAGCGCTGCGTCGCGCTCGGTGCGCGCCAGGCGCGGGCCGGCGAGTTCAGCGAACGCGCCTTCCTCAACGGCAAACTCGACCTGGCCCAGGCCGAGGCCATCGCCGACCTGATCGCCGCCGGCGACGTACGTGCCGCCCGCGCTGCCCGCCGCTCGCTCGACGGCGTGTTCTCGCGGCGCGTGGAGGACGTGGCCGAACAGCTGGTGCGGCTGCGCATCCACGTCGAGGCCGCCATCGATTTCGCCGACGAGCCACTGGATACGCTGGGCGGCGCGCAGGTACGCGCCGGCGTGGCCCAGGCGCGCGCGGCGCTGGCGCGGCTGCGCGCCGACGCCGAACGTGGCCGCAAGCTGCGCGACGGCCTGCACGCGGTGCTGATCGGCCCGCCCAACGCCGGCAAGAGCTCGCTGCTCAACGCCCTGGCCGGCAGCGAGCGCGCCATCGTCACCGACATCGCCGGCACCACCCGCGACACCCTGCGCGAGACCATCCGCATCGACGGCCTGGAGCTGGAGCTGGTCGACACCGCCGGCCTGCGCGAAGGCGGCGATGCCATCGAGCGCGAGGGCATGCGCCGCGCCCGCGCCGAAATGCAGCGCGCCGACTTGGCCATCGTGGTGCTGGACGCACGCGACCCGGAAGCGGGCCGCCAGGCGGTCGGCGATGCCGCCGCCCAGGCCGCGCGCCAGCTGTGGGTACTGAACAAATGCGACCTGCTGCGGCAATGGCCGCAACCAGCGGGCGGCGACGTGATCGCGATCTCCGCCGCCAGTGGGCAGGGGCTGGATCAGCTGCACGCGCGCCTGCGCGAACTTGCCAGCGAAGGCGCCGGTGAAGGCCAGCAGGGCGAGTTTTCCGCGCGCCTGCGGCATGTGCAGGCCATCGCCCTGGCCGCTGCGCACCTGGACGATGCCGATGCGCAACTGCGCCACGACCACCTGGAACTGGCTGCCGAGGAACTGCGCCTGGCGCACCAGGCGCTGGGCGAAATCACCGGCCGCATGACCGCCGACGACCTGCTGGGCCGGATCTTCTCCAGCTTCTGCATCGGCAAGTAGCCGGCCGCCGGCATTGAAACGTTCATCGGCGGCCGGTTAGTCTGCGCGGGCCGCCGTGATGGCGGCCCTGAAGGAGTCCGGTCCAATGCGCCATTGATGCCCGCCCCGCCAGCACGCGCTGGTGAGGCCTCGCGAAGTCCCGCTGCCGCCGGCAGCCGGGTGATCCGGGCATGGATGGAATGCAATGACCACGACTCCCTTCCTGACGCTTGAACGCGTCTCCTGGCAGCTGCCCGACGGCCGGCTGCTGTTTTCCGATCTGGACGAAACCTTCGACGCGCGCCCGACCGGGCTGGTCGGGCGCAACGGCGTGGGCAAGAGCGTGCTGGCGCAGGTGCTGGCCGGCCGCCTGGCGCCCACCCGCGGGCGCTGCCTGCGCTCCGGGCCGGTGGCGTGGCTGCCGCAGCAGATCGACGCTTCGCCGTCCGCGAGCGTCGCCGAACTCGCCGGCCTGGGCGATGCGCTGGCGGCGCTGCATCGTATCGAGCAGGGCAGCAGCGACCCCGCCGATTTCGAAGCACTGGGCGAGCGCTGGCAGCTGCGCGAACAGCTGCAGGCCGCACTGGAGCGTATGCAGCTGCACGGCGTCTCCGCCGAGACGCCGGTGCGCCGGCTCAGTGGCGGCCAGCGCATGCGCGTGGCCCTGGCGGGCGCGTTCCTGTCGGACGCCGATTTCCTCATCCTCGACGAGCCCACGAACCATCTCGACGCGCCGGGCCGGCAGCTGCTGCGCGACCAGTTGCGGGGCTGGCCACGCGGCCTGCTGGTGGTCAGCCACGACCGCGAGCTGCTGGGCGACATGCAGCGCATCGTCGAGCTGTCCTCGCTGGGCCTGCGCAGCCATGGTGGCAACTACGACTTCTACGCGGCGCGCAGCAGCGAAGAGCGGCGCCAGGCCGCGGACACGCTGCAACAGCGGCGCCACGAACGCCGCCAGGGCGAACGGATGCTGCGCGAGCAGCAGGAACAACGCGAGCGTCGCGCCGCCCGTGGCAACCGTGAAGCGGCGCACGCCAACCAGGCACCGATCCTGCTGGGCCGGCAGAAGCAGCGCGCGCAGGCCAGCGCCGGCAAGGCGCTGCTGCAACGGCAACAGCAACGCGAGCAGCTGCAGGAACAGGTACGGCAGGCGGCGGCGCAGGTGGATGCCGCGGCCCCGGTGGTGTTGCTGCCGGCCGCCGCCGCCGGCGCTGCGCCCGCCCGGGTGGCCGCACTGCAGGACGTGGTGCTGCCGTTCGTCGAAGGTGCGCTGGCGCGGATCGACCTGCTGCTGGGGCGGGGCGAGCGGCTGGCCCTCACCGGCCGCAATGGCAGCGGCAAGTCGGTGCTGCTGCAGCTGCTGGCCGGACGGCTGGCACCGCGGCACGGCACGGTGCAGGTCAACGTGGCGCATGCCTGGCTCGACCAGCATCTGTCCCTGCCGGTGCCGCAGGGTACGGCGGTGGAGCAGCTGCGCCATGCCACCCCGGGCATGGCCGAACCCGAGCTGCGCACCCGGCTGGCGCTGCTGGGCCTGGCTGCCGGGCACGCCGACGCGCCGGTCGCCGCGCTCAGTGGCGGCGAGCGCATGAAGCTGGCGCTCGCCTGCGCCGTGTACGCGCAGCCACCGGCGCAGTTGTTGCTGCTCGACGAACCGGCCAACCATCTTGATCTGGAGGCGACGCAGGCGCTGGAAGCGCTGTTGCGGCATTGGCCGGGCACGCTGCTGGTGGCGGCACACGACGAAGCGTTCCTGCGTGGCATCGGCATCAGCGGCCGCCTGCATGCCGGCGCCGGCGGCTGGTGCCGGTTGCCGCCGTGAATCACGCCAGCCGCACGCGATGCGGGCAGTGGCGGCGCTGGGCGCGGCCATGTCCCATGCCGGTCACATCCACCCCGCACACTCCCGCTTCCTTCAATGACGGCAACAGGAGCGGGCGGTGTCCGGCAAAGCGGTGATGGCGGTGGTGGCAGGGCTGTGCATGATGGCATCCTCGACGGCAATGGCCGCCGCTCCCGTTCCCCCATCGCCGCAGGTATCGGTGTACGCGCACCGTGGCGCCAGTGCGCTGCTGCCCGAGCACACGCTGGCGTCCTACGCGCAGGCCATCGTCGATGGCGCCGACTACATCGAGCCGGACCTGGTGATGACCCGCGACGGGGTGATGGTCGCGCGCCACGAGAACGAGATCGGCGCCACCACCGATGTCGCCGCGCACCCGGAGTTCGCCGCCCGGCGCACCAGCAAGGTGATCGAGGGCAGGCGCGTCGAGGGCTGGTTCAGCGAAGACTTCACCCTGGCCGAACTGAAGACCCTGCATGCCCGCGAGCGCCTGCCGGAGCTGCGCGGCACCGCGTTCGACGGCGAGTTCCGCATTGCCACCCTGGACGAAATCCTCGAGTTCCTGGTGCAGCAGGCGCGGCGCAGCGGGCGCGGCATCGGCCTGGCGCCGGAGATCAAGCACGGCAGTTACTTCCGCGGCATCGGCCTGGCGATGGAGGAGCGCCTGCTCGACGCCCTGCGCGGCAATCCCTACACCCGTGTCGCACCGGTACTGGTGCAGTCGTTCGAGACCGCCAACCTGCGCCAGCTGCGCGCGCGCATCGGCCGCCAGTCCAACATCCGCCTGCTGCAGCTGCTGGGCGACGCCCAGGCGCGGCCTGCCGACGTGGCACTGGCCGGTGGCGAGCTGACCTACGCGCGCATGGCCACGCCGGCCGGCCTGCGCGAGGTGGCCGGCTATGCCGATGCGATCGGCGTCGAGCGCCGCGCGCTGCTGCCGCTGGATGCGCAGGGGCGGTTGGCCGCGCCCACGCCACTGATCGCCGACGCGCATGCCGCCGGCCTGCAGGTGGTGGCCTATACCTTCCGCCCGGAAAACCCGTTCCTGCCGCCGGACCTGCGCCAGGGCGCAGCCGATGCGCGCAACCCACAGGGGTCCATCGCCGAGATCCGTGCCTATCTGCGGGCCGGGATCGATGCCTTCTTCACCGACGACCCGGCGCTGGGCCGCCGCGCGGTGGACGGCGATGCCCCCGTTGCCGGCGGCGCCGGCTGATGCCCGGTCACGACGGGTCGCGGCGCGGGCGCGGGCGCAGCTGCACCACCACCTCGTAGTCGCGGCCCTCGCGCGGCTGCCACAGCACCGGCACCTGGCCGGGCGACGGCGGCTCCAGCTCGGCATCGGCCAGCGGCGCATCGGCGTCGTCCTGTTCGTCCTCGTCCTCCCAGCTGTAGCGCTTGCGCGGTGCCAGCGGGTCGGCATGGCGGAACAGCAGGGCGGCGATCACGCCTGCGGCCGCGCCACCCATGTGCGACTGCCACGACACGCCGGGCTCGTGCGGCAGCACGGTCATCACCATGCCCCCGTAGAACAGCACGCCGATCATGCCGGCGGCGATCGCGGCGCGGTCGCGGCGCAGCAGGCCCAACCCCAGCACCAGGAACATCAGGCCATGGGTGATGCCGCTGGCGCCCAGGTGGTGGCTGCCGGGCTCGCCCAGCATCCACGCACCGACGCCCGAGCCCAGCCACAGCAGTGGCAACGCGCGCAGCGTCGCCTTCGGGTAGACGGCGCCGGCCAGGGTTCCCAGGATCAGCAGCGCGGCCGCGTTGGCCGCCAGGTGTTCGATGGAACCGTGCAGCAGCGGCGCGCCGAGCAGCCCCAACAGGCCCGCGGTGTCGTGCGGGCCCACCGCCCAGGGCCGCCAGTCCCAGCCGGTCTGCTGCAGCGCGAACATCGCCACCAGCAGCAGCACGAAACCCAGGCTCAGGTTGAAGGCGCGCAGCACGCGACGGCGGTCGCTGCTGCGGTCGGTGGCCGAGGTCTGGCCGGTGTCTGGCGTGTTGGAAGTGTCCATGGCTTTCGGGATTGCGGCGCCCTGCAGTGAATGCAAGGGCGCCGCCTCGGGACGCCGGCGTACCACCGGCGGGACAATCGCGGCGTGTGCCGGTTCCGGGTCAGGCCTTGTGCCCGCCCTTGGGCGGCAGCTTCAGGCTCAGCACCATCGTCACCACCAGGATCGCGGCGACCACGCCCAGCGACACCGGCACCGGGATCTTGTACAGGTCGATCAGCAGCATCTTGGCGCCGATGAAGCCCAGGATCACCGCCAGGCCGTACGGCAGCAGGTGGAAGCGGTCGGCCATGCCGGCCAGCAGGAAGAACATCGCGCGCAGGCCCAGCACCGCGAACACGTTGGAGGTCAGCACGATGAACGGGTCGGTGGTGATGGCGAAGATCGCCGGGATCGAATCCACCGCGAAGATCACGTCGGTGACCGCGATCAGCACCAGCACCACGAACATCGGGGTGAACCAGCGCACGCCGTTCTTCTCGGCCATCAGGCGGTTGCCGTTGTACTCATGGGTGATGCGCAGGTGCCGGCGCATGAACTTCAGCGCGGGGTTGTCGTCCAGGCTCGGTTCCTGGCCGGCGGCGAACCACATCTTCCAGCCGGTGAACAGCAGGAACGCGCCGAACACGTAGAGCAGCCAATGGAACTGGCTGACCAGCACGGTGCCGGCGAAGATCATCACCGTACGCAGCGCAATGGCACCCAGGATGCCGATGATCAGCACGCGCTGCCGCGCCGTCTCGGGCACCGCGAAGTAGCCCATGATCAGCAGGAAGACGAAGATGTTGTCGACCGCCAGCGCCTTTTCGATCAGGTAGCCGGTCAGGAACTGCAGGCCGATTTCATTGGCCACCGCGGTACCGGCGGTCTCGTTCAGGTAGTACCAGAGGCCGGCGTTGAAGGCCAGGGCCAGGGCGACCCAGCCGATCGACCACAGCAGGGCTTCCTTGAAGGTCACCTTGTGCGGGCCGCCGTGGCGCATCAGCACCAGGTCGATCAACAGGGCGGCGATGACGACGGCGACGAAGCCGCCCCAAAGCCAGGGATTACCGATTGTCTGGATCATGGGAGTTCCGGTCATGTGGAGGTTCTGGGAACCGCAGGGGCCAAGAACTGGACACGGAATCGGGGAGACCGGGGACAGAGCTTCGCCTATGCGGCGAAGGTCTTGCTCACAGCCCCGGGGCCGGGACTGCCGTTGCACCGGAGCCTTGCGGCTCGAACTGACGGCGACAACGTCTGGGAGCTACTCCCCTTCAGCCGCCGATAGTGCCGGTTTGACGCTTTGCCGTCAATGAATGCGCCGCGGCGGCGGCCCGGCGCCCGTTACAATGGCGCCCATGAATACCCCCCTTCCCGTCGTACGCCTGAAGAACGCGTGGCGCTCCAGCCACCCGTGGATTTTCCAGAAGCTGGTCGAAAAGCCCGTCGCCAAGCCCAAGCCCGGCACCATCGTCGACGTGGTCGGGGTGGATGGGGAGTGGATCGGCCGCGGCTTCTACAACGGCCACTCGCGCATCGCCGTGCGCATCCTGGAAACCCGCCGCAACGTAGACGTGGACCAGGCCTGGTTCGCCGCCAGGATCGCCGACGCGGTGTCGCTGCGTCGTGACGTGCTCAAGCTGGACCAGGTGTCCAACGCGTGGCGCGTGGTGCACAGCGAGGGCGACGGCCTGTCCGGGCTGGTGGTGGACCGCTACGACGACCTGATCGTGGTCGAGTTCTTCGCCGCCGGCATGTTCCGCCACCGCGAGTGGATCTACGAGGCGCTGCGCGCGCAGTTTCCGGGTTGCCGCTTCCACAGCTTCGCCGACGAACACGTGCAGAAGCAGGAGAGCTTCGACTTCCACGGCAACACCACCACCGAACCAGCGGTCATCACCGAGTACGGCATCAAGTTCCGTGCTGACCCGGCCGGCGCGCACAAGACCGGCTTTTTCGCCGACCAGCGCGAGAACCGGCAGTGGCTGAGCCAGCAGGTCGAAGGCAGGAGCGTGCTGGACCTGTGCTGCAACACCGGCGGCTTCGCCGTGTACGCGGCCGCGCGCGGCGCCAGCGAGGTGCTGGGCGTGGACATCGACCAGGACGTGATCCAGATCGCCAAGGGCAACGCCCGGCTCAACAACGCCAAGCCGAAGTTCGTGCAGGCCGACATCTTCCCGTGGCTGCGCGATGCCGCCAACCGCGGCGAACAGTACGACGTGGTGATCCTGGATCCGGCCAAGATGACCCGCGACCGCGACCAGGTGATCAACGCGCTGAAGAAGTACCTGGACATGAACAAGCTGGCGCTGGGCGTGGTCAAGCCCGGCGGCCTGTTCGCCACCTTCTCCTGCACCGGCCTGGTGTCCGAGGAGCAGTTCCTGGACATGCTGCGCCGCGCCGCGTTCTACGCCGGCCGCACCCTGCAGATCCTGAAGGTGGCGGGCGCCGGCCCGGACCACCCGTTCATGGCGCACGTGCAGGAATCGCGCTATCTCAAGGCGGTGTTCTGCCGCGTCGTGGACTGAGCATTCCAGGGGAGCGGCAACGGTCGCTCCCATAGCGCGCGGATCGGGCGCCATGCCCGGCGGCTATGGCTGTAGCAACGGCGGGTACTACCGGTCCGCGCCGCGGCGGCGGTATGGTCGTGGCCTTTCCCCGAAGCCGAGGCCCGCATGTCGCTGCGTCGTCTGTCCCTGCTGCTCGCCCTGGCGCTGGGCGCCCCGTTGTCCGCCCAGGCCGTCGAATTCACCCAGGCCGAACTGGCGCGCGCCAAGGCCCTGCAGCAGCGCCTGCTGACCCTGGACAGCCACCTGGATACTCCGGCCAACCTGGCCCGGCCCGGCTTCGACATCCTGCACCGCCACGACCACAACGCGCTGTCGCAGGTGGATTACCCGCGCATGCTCGACGGCGCGCTCGACGGCGGCTTCTGGGCGATCTACACCGACCAGGGCGACCGCAGCCCCGCCGCGCACCTGGCCGAGCGCGACCACGGCCTGATGCGGCTGATCGAGATCCGCGAAATGCTGGCCGCGCACCCGGACCGCTTCCAGCTGGCGCTCACCGCCGACGATGCCGCGCGGATCAAGGCCGCCGGCAAGCGCGTGGTCTACATCAGCATGGAGAACGGCAGCCCGCTGGTGGCCGACCCGTCGCTGCTGGGCTTCTACCACAAGGCCGGGCTGCGCCTGCTGTCCACCGTGCACTTCGCCAACAACGAGTTCGCCGATTCGGCCACCGACCCCAAGGGCGCGGAGTGGAAGGGCCTGAGCCCGGCCGGCAAGGCGCTGGTGCACGAGGCGGTGCGGCTGGGCATCGTGATCGACCAGTCGCATGCGTCCGACGCGGTGTTCGATGACCTGGCGGCGATGCTGCCGGTGCCGTTCATCCTCTCGCACAGCGCCGCCAAGGCGGTGTTCGACCATCCGCGCAACCTGGACGACGCGCGCCTGCGCCAGCTCGCCGCCAAGGGCGGGGTGATCCAGGTCAACGCCTACGGCGGCTACCTGCTCGACGAGACCCCCAGCCCGGAGCGCAAGCAGGCCGAGGAAGACCTCGAAAAGCGGCTCGGCGGCTGGGATGGCATGCCGATCGAACAGGGCGTGGCGCTGGCGCGGGGGATGGCCGAGCTGGACCAGCGCCTGCCGCGGCGGCGGGCGACGCTGGACGACTTCTTCGTCCATTTCGCCCACCTGCTCGATGTCGTCGGCCCCGACCACGTCGGCATCGGCATGGATTGGGACGGCGGTGGCGGCCTGCCGGGCATGCGCGACGTCACCGACCTGCCCAAGATCACCGCCTGGCTGCAGCGCCGCGGCCTGAGCGATGCGCAGATCGCCAATATCTGGAGCGGCAACGTGCTGCGGGTGATGCGCCAGGCGCAGGACTACGCGGCGAAGAACGCCGCGAAGTAACCGGGCGCCATTGCCACCGCTGCGTCGCGTGGCCGCGCTGGCCGCGCGACGGCGACAACGAGCGCCGCATGCCCGGCGCCTTCGCTGCCACGGCAGCGGCAGCGCCGGTTCCCGGGTCGGCCGGTCTGTCCGCGGCCGTGATCGGCCGCCGCCGTTTCCCTGGGATGGATCCGCCCTGCGCGCCTGGCGCTGCGCTGCGTACCCGGGCACGAAGCCGCGGCGGTCGCCGCGTGCGCGCGTTGCCCGCGTGGGTCAACGCACGTTGCCCCGCCGCATGGCGGGGTCGCCGCCGGGGTCAGCCCGGCTGCTTGCCGAGCACCGCATTGCGGCGGCTGTAGAGCACGTAGACCACCAGACCGAACACGTTCCACAGCGCGAACCACAGCTGGGTGCGGGTGGGCAGGCTGAAGAACAGGTAGATGCAGCCCAGGATCGCGATCGGGCCGACCACCCACGCCAGCGGCGTGCGGAAGGTACGCGCGCGGCCGGGTTCGCGCCGGCGCAGCACCAGCAGGCACAGGCCGACCGCGGTGAACGCGGCCAGGGTGCCGGCATTGGCCAGCGCGGCGATCTCGTCCAGCCGCGCCACCCCGGCCAGCGCGGCCACCAGCACCGCGGTGAACACGGTGATGGTCACCGGGGTGCCGGTGCGCGGGTTCACCAGCGACAGCCCGCGCGGCAGCAGGCCATCGCGCGACATCACGAAGAAGATGCGGCTCTGGCCGTAGAAGAACGCCAGCAGCACGGTGGGCAGGGCGATGATTGCGACCACGCCGATCACCAGCGCGGCGGTGCCGTGGCCCAGTTCGCGCATGATCAGTGCCAGCGGCTCGGCGCTCTTGCCGAACACCGTGTAGCTCATGGCGCCGACCGCGGCCAGCGCCACCAGCAGGTAGATCAGGGTGCAGCCGACCATCGAGCCGATGATGCCGATCGACAGGTCGCGCCTGGGGTTCTTGGTTTCCTCGGCGGCGGTGGAGATCGCATCGAAGCCGTAGAAGGCGAAGAAGATGATCGCCGCCGCGGCCATCACCCCGCGCTCGACCCCGTCCGGACCGAGCGACTTGGGGAAGCCATAGGGCATGAAGGGCTGCAGGTTGGCCGGGTCGAACGCCGGCAATGCCACCCACACGAACACCGCCAGCGCGATCAGCTTGAGCACCACCAGCACCGCGTTGACCGTGGCGCTCTCGCGGGTGCCGGCGATCAGCATGCCGGCGACCAGGAAGGTGATGACGATGGCCGGCACGTTGAGGAAGCCGCCTTCCACGTGCGGGCCCGCGGCCAGCGATGGCGGCAGCACCACGTTCCAGCCGAAGGAGGTGTGCAGCCATTCCAGGAAGCCGACGAAATAGCCGGACCAGCCCACCGCCACCGTGCTGACCACCAGCGAGTATTCCAGGATCAGGCTCCAGCCCACCACCCAGGCGATGGTCTCGCCCAGCGCGCTGTAGCTGTAGGTATAGGCGCTGCCGGCAGCCGGCATCATCGTCGACAGTTCGGCATAGGCCAGCGCCGCGCAGGCGCAGACGATGCCGGCGACGATGAACGAGATCAGCACTGCCGGGCCGGCCTTGTCCGCACCCACGCCGATCAGGGTGTAGATGCCGGTGCCGACGATGGCGCCGATGCCCAGCGCGACCAGGTGGGGCCAGCTCAGCGACGGGATCAGGCGGCGGCCTTCCTCGTGCTGGGTGAGCTGGTCGATGGATTTGCGCCGGAGCCAGGACTGCATGCGGACCTCGCGGTTCGTGGTATTCGGGAAAGGGGCCGAGTTTCGCCGAACGCAGCGCAGCAAAGCCAGAATTTCCCGTTGCTTTCATGGGCTTTGGCGATGGGCGGTAGCCGGGGCGACGGATCCGGCACAAAAGCCGCCAGCCAGGTGTTGATGGCGCCGCCCGCCAATGCGCCCGGGGGCGGCGTGGACGAAGCGGGGCAGGGCGCCCGATGCAGCGCCTGCGGTCGATGGCGGGGACAGGAGCTGCCGGCAAGATGCGGCGCATCCACGTCGTGGCCATGGGGCTCACTGTGCCGGGCTTCGCCGATGGCGCGCCGCGGCGAACCCCGTACGCGGCAAGCCCCGTACCTACGCGCGGCGCGGATGCGCCAGCAGGTACTCGCGCAGGGCCACGGCCTGGTTGTGTTCGGTGTCGCGGGCGGCGTACACCAGGGTCACCGGCCCGGCGTCCAGCGCATCGCGCAGCGGCGCCAGCAGCCGTGGCTGCGCGGCCAGCTCGCGCCAGTAGCGCTGGCGGAATGCGTCCCAGCGCTCGGCGCGGTGGTCGAACCACTGCCGCAGTTCGTTGCTGGGCGCCACGTCCTTGAGCCATTGCGCCTGCAGCCGGGCGCGGCTGACCCCGCGCGGCCACAGGCGGTCGACCAGGAAGCGCTGGCCATCGGTGGCGGTGGCGGCTTCATAGGCGCGCTTGCAATGGATGGGCATGCCGACCTCCCGGCGCCGGGGCTCAGCCTTCCAGCCCGAGCCGTACCCCGAATGCGATCAAGCATACGCCGACCGCGCGCCGCAGCCACACGCCCACGCGTGGGTACCCGGCCAGGCGCCGGGCGATGAACTGACCGCCGAAGATCAGCACCGAGCACCAGCCCACGCTCAGCACCGCGATCAACCCGGCCATCAGCCCCAGGGTCAACGCGCCACGCTGCGTGGCCGGGTCGATGAACAGCGGGAAGAACGCCATGTAGAACAGGATCGCCTTGGGGTTGAGCACGCCCACCAGCAACGCCTGCCGGAACCAGCGCCGGCCCCATTGCTGCGCCGTGGCGCCGGCCGCGGCGGCCGGTTCGCGCAGCAGTTGCAGGCCAACCCAGACCAGGTAGGCCGCGCCGACGTAGCGCAGCCCGGCGAACAGCAGCGGATGTGCCTTCAGCAGCGCGGCCACGCCGGTGGCGGCGATGGCGATCAGGATCTGGTCGCCCAGCATCAACCCGGCCAGCGTCGCGTAGCCGGCGCGCACGCCGCCGCGCGCGGTGGCGGTGAGCAGGGTGAAGGTGCCCGGCCCGGGCAGCATCAGGAACAGGATGACGGCCACCACGAAGGTGCCCAGGTCGTTGATGCCCATCCACGGCATGGCGTTGGTCCCGGCCGGCTCAGCGCGCGCGCTGCATGGCAAGGCGCTGTTTCACCGCGGCGATCAGCGCCTGCAGGTCGTCATGCCGCGGTACCTGGTAGCGGTCGCCGGTGATGTCCAGATTGCCCTTGCGCCAGAAACCCGCCGGCGCGGCCACCAGCAGCTTGCCCGAGCGCGCATACAGGCCGAACTCGAGCAGGGTGACCGGACTCTGCGTGCCCGGCGCGAAGTACATCAGCACGATGTCGGCCTGTTCCAGTGCTGCCAGCTCCCATTCCACCTGGCGACGGAACTCCGGCTCGTCGGCCTCGGCGCGCCAGGCCGGGTTCCAGTCGGCGCGGCGTGGGTTGAGCAGCACCACGTCCTCGTCGGCCAGCGCCTGCTGCACCTGCTGCTGCCAGTCGCCGGCCCTGCCCATCTCGATGCTGCCGGCCAGGAACACCCTGGGCCGTGCATCGCCCGCGGGAATGGGGGCGGGCGAGGTGATCGTCTGCGAACCCGCCGCGGCGACCGGCGACAGCAGCAACAGGCAGGACAGCAGCAACGGCTTCATGGCGGGCGGGAATGCGCGTGGGGTGCACATGATCGCAGAAGCGGCGCAGCCGGTGAGACGCGCGGGGCTACACTTTGCCCCATGCAAACCGAAACCCTGATCCTGGCCGGCCTGCTGTTGGCCGTCATCGTGCTGCTGGTGTTCCTGTTCCGTCGCATTGGCGGCAACGGGCACGCCGAAGCGCTCGCCCGCGACCTGGACACCGAACGCCAGCGCGCCAACGCCGCCGCCATCGACGCCGGCCAGCTGCGCGGGCGCCTGGAATCACTGGCCGCGGAAATGGAACACGAGCGTCGCGAACAGACCGAGCAGGCCCGGCAGCTGGCCGCCCTGAACCAGCGCATCGAACGCGAAGCCACGCAATCGGCCGAGGCCGCGGTGCGCCTGGCCGAGCGCGAGGCGGCGCTGGCCGACGCCCGCGCGCAGCTCGCCGAACTGAGCGCGTCGCTGGAACGCGAGCGCCAGGCCCTGCACGCCGCGCGGGCCGACAGCGCGCGCCTGCAGGCCGAGCTGCAGCATGCGCGACAGGCGCAGGAACAGCTGCGCGACTGGATCGCCGCGGCGCGCGAGAACCTGTCCGGCGCCTTCACCGAACTGGCCGCCAAGGTGTTCGACGAGAAGGGCCAGCAGTTCGAGAAGAACGTGCGCCTGGCCACCGGCCAGTCGCGCGCCGACATCGAGACCCTGCTCAAGCCGTTCGCCGACAAGCTGGGCGAGTTCCGGCAGCGGGTGGACACCCTGTACGGTGAAGAGGCGCGCGAGCGCGCCAGCCTGCTCGGCGCGGTGGGTGAGCTCAAGACCCTCAACCAGGACATGGCGGCGCAGGCCGCCGCGCTGACCAGCGCGCTGAAGGGCAGCGCCAAGGTGCGCGGCGACTGGGGCGAACTGATGCTCGACAACGTGCTGCGCGGCTCCGGCCTGGAAGAGGGCATCCACTACGAGCGCCAGGCCCATGCCACCACCGACGAAGGCGACAGCCTGCGCCCGGACGTGGTGGTGCGTTTCCCCGACCAGCGCGCGGTGGTGATCGACAGCAAGGTCAACCTCATCGCCTGGCAGGAAGCGATGAACGCGGCCACGCCCGAGCAGCAGGACGAAGCCCTGCGCCGCCATGCCATCGGCCTGCGCCAGCACGTCAAGGACCTGGGCGACAAGAACTACCCCAAGGCCATCGGCGGTGACGCACTGGACGTGACCATCGCCTTCGTCCCGATCGAAGGCGCGCTCTCGGCCGCGCTCGGCGTGGACATGGACCTGCAGTCCTATGCGTTCGATCGCCGCGTGGTGTTCGCTTCGCCGAACACGCTGATGGCGCTGCTGCGCGTTACCGAGCGGCTGTGGACGCGCGACAAGGTGCAGCGTCAGGCGCTGGAGATCAGCGACACCGGCGGCAAGGTGCTCGACGCGCTGGTCGCCTTCCTGGCCGAGTTCGACATGGTTGGCAGGAAGCTGGAGGAGGCGGGCAAGGCCTTTGCCCAGGCGCGCAACCGCCTCACCGAGTCGCCGCAGTCGGTGTCCAACCGCGCCCGCCGCCTGGCCGAACTCGGCAGCAAGGCGCGCAAGGCGCTGCCGCCGGAACTGCAGCCCGAAGCGGTACGCGCGCTGGCCGATGGGTCGGGAACCGGCGACGACGCGGTAGCGGACTGAAGGCACCGCGGCGGTTGCCGGCCTGTCTTCATGGGCCGGGCTTCCGTCCTGCTGCCGCCGGTCCTGCCTTTCCGGTAGCGGCCCAGGGAACGGGATCACGTCGCGGCGTTCGGCCAGGGCAATTCCCGCCCCCCGGCGCGGCGACGGGAAACGTGCGGCACCCGGTCCCGCGCGGGACCGGGTGCCGCCCTGTTCAAGCCGCCATCAGAACTCGTAACTGGCGGAGAACGTCACCGTGCGCGGATCGTTGTAGTCCGGCTGCATCCACAACTTGTTGATCGCCGTGCGCGACGAGGTGGACTGGGTGTTGTAGATCACCGCAGTGCGGGTATCAAGCACGTTCATCACGTCCATCGACAGCTTCAGGCCCTTGGCCCACTGCGGGCTGTAGCGCAGGCCGAGGTTGAAGGTGACCAGCCATGGCGTCCGCCCTTCGGAGCCGCGCCAGGTCGTCTTGAACGCATCGGTACCCGCCACGCCACAGTAGAAGTAGTAGGCACTGTCGTAGCTGGGCAGCTTGGTCGGGTAATGCGCGTAGCAGTTGATCGGCCGGCCGCTGACCGCGCTCATGCTCCCGCCCAGGCTCCACTCGTCGTTGAACTGGTAGGTACCGTAGGCCTTGAGCTGGTGGCGGCGATCGTTGTTGAGGTAACCGTTGGCGCGCTCCATCAGCAGGGTCTTGTCATAGTCCTGGGTGGTGCTGGTGGAGTCGTTGAAGCCGGAATCGGCGCTGGACGCGCGGTCGCTGTTGACCGGGCCTTCGGTGTTGCCGTAGCTCTTGGAGAAGGTGTAGAGGAACTTGGCGCTCCATTTGTCGTTGAACGGGTGCTCCAGGTAGAAGTCCAGCGCGTAGTAGCTGCGCTTGGCCTTGGGCATGCCCAGCTGCTCGGCGGTGTAGCTGACCTTCTCGTATGAACCATTGTCCTGCTGCACCCAGAAGGTGTTGCCCTTGCCGGCGTTCACGATGTAGCACTTGCCGTTGAAGATGTCCGGGCAGGTGTCATCGACCACGTTCTTCAGGTCGCGGTAGGTGCCCTTGACGCCCCAGATCCAGTTCTCGCTCAACACCTGGTCCAGCCCCAGGATGAACTCGTCCTGGTACATCGGCTTCAGGTCCGCCGCCACGCGCGCCCGCGGATCCTTGGCCGCACCGCAGTCGAAGTTGGACGAATACAGGTTGGTACCCGGGCAGATGGCCGCATCGGGAGCATTCGATACCGCGATCGGGTTCAGCCCGGTCGGTACGCCGGTGACCGGGTCGATGCCGGTGTAGGTGTAGTACTGGTTGCCGCGGATGGTGGCCGACAGCACGCTGGCAGTCGCCAGTCGTGCCGGCAGCGCCAGGTGGTACCGGCCCAGGTTGCCATACAGCTTGATGCTGTCGTCGCCGCGCAGGTTCCAGGTGAAGCCCAGCCGTGGCGCCGGTTGCCAGGTCTGCTTCATGTAGGCTTCGCCGGCGCTGGTGTAGTTGGTGAACTGCTCGTTGCGCAGGCCCAGGCTCAGCAGCAGGTTGTCGGTGACATGCCAGCGGTCTTCGATGAACTGCGAAAGCTGTTCGGTGGAAGGGGTTTCATGGCTGTGCCGGACCACGTAGTAGGCGTAGTAGCCCTGCGGGCCGTAGCCACCCGCGGCGCCGGGCGCGCCAACACTGCCATTGATGGCTTCGTTGGGCTTGTTGGCCTTGGTGAACACCCAGTAGCCATTGGCCTTGTCGCCGGCATCGCCGGTGGGTGCACCGGTGTAGCGCGTACCGGTCAACGATTCGGCCTCCAGGTTGTCCACGCCGAAGTGCAGTTCGTGGTCGCCCAGCACCCACGCCACGTCCAGGCGCCAGCCCTTGGTTTCGTCGTAGGCACCGGCGATGTCCACCGACTGGACACTCTGGCAGCTGTCGACATAGGTCAGGCCAGGCGCCTTGTTGGCATTGGCCGGTGGCGCGAAATAGGCGCAGTTCGCCGGGCCCAGGCCCGCTGCGGTGGAACCGTGCTTGATCTTCTGGGTGCCGTACAGCGCGGACAGGGTCAGGTTGTCGGTCAGATAGCCGGTGTACTTGGCCACGTACAGCCGCGCATCGTCATCGGTGAAGTTGCCTTTGGCTTCGTGTTCGTTGCCGTGGCTGAGGGTGGCGTTGTCCCAGCTGGATTTGTAGGTTTCGTACTTGCGCCGGTCCTGTACGCCGGTCAGTTCCAGCAGATGGTCGTCGGTGATGTACCAGTCGACCTTCGCCGTCCAGCGCGGATACGTGTAGCTGTAGTCGTTCCAGCCCGTGGGCGAGCCCGATACGCCGAAGTAGTTGGTGCTGTTGCTGTGGCCGTCGGTCTTCTGCCGCTCGGCGTTGGCGAACACGAACAACCTGTCCTTGACCAGCGGACCACTGACCCACAAACCGGTGTTGAGCGATTCGGTGCCGTTGTCGCGGTTGTAGCGGTACAGCTTGCCGTCGGAATAGTCGGCTTCGCCCTTGGTGGCGAAGGGATGGTTGCTCTCGTTCCAGTAGCCGGTGTCGGGGTAGTAGTCGTTCTTCGGCGTGCCCTTCAGGCTTTCCGGGGTGTAGCGGGCATAGACCCCGCCGTGCCACTCGTTGCCGCCGCGCCGGGTGACGATGTTGATCACGCCACCGGTGGAGCGGCCGAACTCGGCGCCATAACCGCCGGTCAGCACCTGCTCCTGTGCGATGGACCGGAACGGCAGGCTCTTGTAACCCAGGTTGTTGAGCGGATTGGTGACCGGGAAGCCGTTGATGAAATAGGCGTTCTCCGCACCCGAGGAACCGCCGAAGCTGATGTTGGACGAACCGGTGGAGGCCACCACGCCCGGGGCCAGCATGGCCACACTGGCGATATCCTGGAGGTTGCCACCGAAGGGCAGTGCCTCGATGTCCTCGGCGGTGAAGACAGTACGCACGTCGGTCTGCGACAGGTCCACCGCCACCGGAGTTCCGGTGACCTGCACCGCGTCCAGCAACGTCGCGTCCGCGCCGGCCGCGGGCACAGCGGTGAAATCGATCTGTGCACCGCTGGCAATCTGCACCAGCACGTTCTCGCGCACGCCCACGATCCTGCCGTCCTTCTGCAGTTCCACCTTGTAGCGGCCGTTCGGCAGCGCCAGCGCGCGGTACTTGCCGTCCGTTCCGACCGGCACCGTACGGGTGAGCCCGGTATCCAGGTTCTGGATGACGACCGTCTCGCCAGGCTGCGCCGAGCCGTAGATGCTGCCGGTGATGTTGGATTGTGCGTAAAGGTTCGCACTCAGGCACAGGCCCGCGCCGAGCGCGATGCTCAGGGCCGAGCGACGGAATTTCCTCCGGCGCGGGCCGGACGATTGCATGGTCATGCAGGATTTCCCCGAAATGATTGCGTGTCTTGAAAGAGTCCGTGGCGTCGCGGATGTGACGCACATCAGACAGGCCCTGTCTCCCTGGGGGCCTGGACCGAACTTAACCAGCCGGTGACCTGACTTCCACGAAAGGTTTCAATTGTGCTTTTTGTCTTTTGCCGGCAAACCGCCGCGCGACGGGCGTGTCCACGTTCTATGCTTGGCATCTTCCCCAACGCCATAGACAGCCATGACCGCATCCATCCAGGACATCCCCCTGACCACCCTCGACGGCGCCCCGGCCTCGCTGGGCGACTACCGCGGCAAGGTGCTGCTGCTGGTCAACGTCGCTTCCAAGTGCGGGCTGACGCCACAGTACGAAGGGCTGGAGAAGCTCTACCGCGAGAAGAAGGACGCCGGGCTGGAGGTGCTGGGTTTCCCGGCCAACAACTTCAACGGCCAGGAGCCGGGCAGCGAGGACGAGATCCGGCAGTTCTGCTCGCTCACCTACGACGTGACCTTCCCCATGTTCGCCAAGATCAGCGTCGCCGGCGCCGACGTGCACCCGCTGTACCAGCAGCTGATCGCGGCGCAGCCGGTGGCGACCGGCGAAGGCCCGATGCGCGAGAAGCTGGTCGGCTTCGGCATCGAACCCAACCCGGCGCCGGGCATCCTGTGGAATTTCGAGAAGTTCCTGGTCGGCAAGGACGGGCAGGTCATCGGCCGCTTCTCGCCGGATACCACCGCCGATGACGCCGGCCTGCGCGCGGCGATCGATGCCGCGCTCGCGGCCTGAGCCCCGCCACCGATCGCGGCCCGGGCGGCAGCGGTCGGTTTTCGCGCCCCGCATCGGGCAACAGACTGAAGAGGCGATCGCAGGATGACGGCAGGCAATTCCGGTGGGTTCGCGGTCGGCTGGTTCACCCTGGCGCTCATCAACGCCGGGCTCGCCCAGGGCAAGGGACGCAGTGGCATGAACTGGGGGCTGCTGTCGCTGCTGCTTGGCCCGCTCGCCACGCTGTTGCTGGTGCTCCAGGCATCCCGGCACCCGGACGGCAGTTGAGTCCCGGTCCAAGGCGCCGACGCCGGCCCGGAAAAAAGAAAGCCCGGGATTACCCCGGGCTTTTTTCGTACCTGCATTGCACACCGCGTGCTCAGCGCCCCCATTCGGGCATCGGCATCGCATCGACCGGGATGGTGGTCTGCTCGTCGTCGCCGTGGCGGCGGCGGTCGTGGCGCAGGTCCTTCTCGATCTGGTAATTGCGCCGCTGCAGCCAGGCATCGCGGGTGAGCGCGTACTCGTCCACCGCGTTGTCGCGGATGTCGTCCAGCGACAGCAACTGCACCCGGGTGTCGACCAGCTGCAGGCCCTGCAGGCCGATGCGCAGCGTGTCCGTGTCCACCCGGCGTAGCGGCGACAACGGTACGTCGCCGGCCAGGCCGAACACGTCGCGCACGGTACGCGGGCCGAAGAACGGCAGCTCCACGTAGCGCGACTGGCGCCAGCCCCAGGCACCCAGGGTCTGCCCGAAGTCCTCGCTGCGGCGCGGCACCATGGCCTTGCTGGCGGGGTCGAACAGGCCGCCGATGCCGAGCGTGGAATTCATCAGGAACCGGCCCAGCGAGTCCCAGGCGTCGTCGGCATGGCCCTGCAGCAGCTGGTTGACCATGGTCACCGGCAAGCGCAGGTTGCTGAAGAAGTTGCTGACCCCGGTGCGCGCCACGCGCGGCACCACCTGCACGTAGGCGGTAGCCAGCGGACGGGCGATGCCGCGGTCCACCGCCAGGTTGAAGCGGTGCATACGGCGGTTGTACTTCTCCCACGGATCGTAGGTCGGCGTGGCACCATCGCCGCCGCTGCCGGGCTCCGTACCGGGGGGGCCGTACAGCGCGGCGAAATCGTCCTCGGCATCGGTCGCCGCGGTCGGGCTGGGCGGGGTCGCCTGCGCCTGCGCCGGGGTACCCGCGAGCGTGTCGTCGGATGCCCGGGTGGGCTGCGCCGCCACGTCGGCGACCGGGACCGGCGCCGGTGCAGTGGCCGGCGCCGGTGCGCCCGCGCAGGACGCGGCGTTGGCGCAGCCGGACGGCTCCGCGCCGACGCTGGCGCTGGCGGGCGGTGCGGTCGCGCGCACGGGCTTGCCGGCGCAGGCGCCCAGCACGAGCACGGCGGCCAGGAGCGGGAGGGTGCGGAAGAGGTTCATGTCAGTGTTCCGCCGAAGAGGCGTTGAAATCCAGGTCCGGTGACAGCCGGTACGCCGCGCGCAGCTCGTCCAGGCCCACCGGTGCGCCGACGATGGTAGCGCCGCCATTGCTACGCATGCGTGCAGACAGCTCGGCCAGCAGTGCCACCCCGGCGCTGTCCACGCGCTCGACGGCGTTCAGGTCGAGCCGGCGCAGCCCGCCCACCTGGCGCAGCAACTGCGGCCACAGCGCTACCGCCGCGGCGCGGTCCAGCGTGCCGGCCAGGTGCAGGGCGTCGCCTTCGACGCGCGCGGTGGCGTCACTTGCCACGGGGTGCCGGGCCCGCGGTGGCCTGCATGCTGCCGTTGCGCAGTTCGGCCGCCACTTCTTTGATCGACTTCTGCCGCAGCGGGGCGTCGAACTGGTTCTTGAAGGTCTGCACGTAGGAGATGCCTTCGATCATCACGTCGAAGATCTTCCACTGGCCGCCGACGTTGCGCATCAGGTATTCGACCGGGGTCGGCTCGGCGCCGGTGCGCACCAGTTCGGTGGACACCTTCACGCCACGGTTGCCCGGCAGCGCGGCCTCGCCCTTGTAGCGGAAGCTGGGCTTGCCCTGGATGTCGAGCAGGGCCGAGCCGTAGCGGGCCATCAGGTTGTCGGCCATCGCGTCGGCGAACAGCTTGACGTCGGCATCGGCCGCGCCGCGGCCATGCACGCCCAGCACCAGGCGGGCGGCGTAGTCGCGGTCGAAGCCACGGCTCAGTTCGCTGTCGATGAAGCCGCGCAGCGCGGTCGGGTTGGCGCGGAACTCGCCGCGGCGGGTTTCCAGCGTGGACAGGATGCGCGAGCTGGCGTCGAGCACGGTGCGCGCGGCGGCCGAAGGCTGCGCGGCGCTGGCTGCCGGGCGCGCCTGCGCCATCGCCAGCGACGGGGCGGCGGCGAGCAGAGCCGCGGCGAGCGCGGTGGTGAGCAGTCGGGTTTTCATGATTAGGGTTCTTCCTTGGTGGGCGTCTCGTGGGGGCCCGGGGGGGACGCGGCGTTGTTGCCGCCGCCGCTGAACATGTACTTGCCGACCAGCTGGATCAGGTCCACCGCCGGCTGCGTGAACACGATCTCGTCGCCGGACTTGAGCACGTCCGGGTCGCCGCCCGGCTGCAGGCCGATGTAGCTTTCGCCCAGCAGGCCGCTGGTGAAGATGCCGGCCGAGGTGTCGGCGGGCAGGTCCTTGAACTTGCCGTCCAGCGACAGGGTGACGATGGAGTCGTATTTAACGGGGTCCAGCTGAATATCGGCCACTTGGCCGATGGTCACCCCCCCTACCTTCACTGGCGCCTGCGGCCGCAGTTGGCCGATCTGGCTGAAACGCGCCTTGAGCACGTAGTCGCCGCCGCCGATGCCGAAGCGCTGGTTGGTGGATGCCACCGCCAGTACCAGCAGCGACGCCAGCGCCAGCAGCAGGAAGGCGCCGACGGAGAATTCGAGTCGAGGTCCACGAATGGCCATGTTGTTGTCTCACTCCTGATCCAGCAGGTGCCTCGCCGGTGTGGGCGAAGCGGGTTGTTCGTCGGATCCGCGCACCGCCACGCGCGGGTACCCGGCAGGGATTGGCATCAATGGAACATCAGTGCGGAAAGCACGAAGTTGAACATCAGCACCAGCAGCGAGGCATTCACCACCGCGCGGGTGGTGGCCACCGAGGTGCCTTCGATGGTGGGTTCGGCGTGGAAGCCGACATAGGCGGCGACCAATGCGGCGGTGCCGCCGAAGATCGCCGACTTGAGCAGCGCCACGGCGAAGTCGTCCCAGAAATCGACGCTGCTGCGCAGCCCCGACCAGAACGTGCCGTTGTCCTGGCCCAGCACCTTCACCGCCTCGAACCAGCCGCCGGTGATGGCCAGCGAACAGAACACGCCGGTCAGCAGCGGCACGGTCAGCACCGCTGCCCAGAAGCGCGGCGCCACCGCCTTGGCCACCGGGTCGATGGCCATCAGTTCCAGTGCCTTGATCTGGTCGGTGGCGCGCATCAGCCCCAGCTCGGCGGCGATGGAGCTGCCGGCGCGGCCGATGAACAGCAGCGCGGTCAGCACCGGTGCTAGTTCGCGGTACAGCGACAGCCCGAGCAGGGTGGACAGCGCATCGGCGGCGCCGAAGGTGGTCAGCGTGCGGTAGCCCTGCAGGGTCAGCACCAGGCCGACGAAGGCGCCGCCCACGGCGATGATCGGCAGCGAGCGCGCGCCGATCTTGTAGATCTCGCGGGTCAGCTCGGCGAGGAAATCGGGCGTCGGCAGCGAGCCGCGCAGCACCGTCAGCGAGAACAGGCCGGCGCGGCCCAGCGAGCGGATCGAGGACACGAACGGCATCAGGCAGCCCTCGGCCGCGGCGCGGCGTCGAACGGGATCGGGCCGTCGGGCTGGCCGTGCAGGAACTGCCGCACCAGCGGGTCGCTGCTGGCCTGCAACTGGTCAGGCGTGCCGGAGAACACGATGCCGGCGTTGGCGATGACCACGGCGTGGTCGCAGATCGGCAGGGTCTCGTGCACGTGGTGGCTGACGATGACGCTGGTCAGCCCCAGGCTGTGGTTCAGGCGCTGGATCAGGCTCATGATCACCCCCGAGGCGATCGGATCCAGCCCGGTCAGCGGCTCGTCGTAGATCATCAGCGGCGGGTCCAGCGCCAGCGCGCGGGCCAGCGCCACGCGCCGCGCCATGCCACCGGACAGTTCGCGCGGCCATGCATCGGCCGCGGCCAGCAGGCCCACCGCGTGCAGCTTCATCCGCACCAGGCGCTGCAGCACCGGCTCGGGCAGGCGGGTGTGGGTCCGCAGCGGCAGGGCGACGTTCTCGGCGACCGTCAGGTCGGTCAGCAGGCCGTTGCCCTGCAGCAGCACGCCGATGTTCTTGCGCATTTCCAGCAGCGCGCGGTTGCCCTGCGGAATGTCCTGCCCGAACAGGCGCACCTGGCCGCTGACCGGGCGCAGTTCGCCGGTCAACGCCGCCAGCAGCGTCGATTTGCCGGTGCCCGAGGGGCCGAGCACGGCGGTGATGCTGCCGCGCGGCACGTCCAGCGAAACGTCGCGCAGGATCGTGCGCCCGCCGCGGTCGATGCGGACGTCGGACAACTGCACCAGGGGTGTCCGGGGAAGGGACATGGCGGCCTTTAACGGAAAACCAACGTGGCAGGATTATCGGGTCCGCCTGAACAAAAGAGAACTGGACCGTGCAGTATTGTCGCCGGACCGGCGCCGGGCGTCAGTGACCATGCGCGGAACGCCCAGTCTCCCTGGTGTCGTCACACGCGCCGCGGCGGCGCGTGCCCGCGTCCGTGGTGGACGGCACGCGATCCGCGCTGTCCGCCGCCGATCACCGCCGCGTCCACGTCGCGCCCGCGCGCGTCGCAGTCAACGCGACGCCGCTCCGGCACAATGGCGCGGCCATGCCTGATGCCGCCGCGGATTTCCGCCTCTACCACTCCAATGCGCTGGACGTGCTCGCCTCGCTGCTGGCGCACGCGCTGCGCGCGCCCGCGCCCGGGCAGCCGCTGCTGGCGGCCGACACGGTCCTGATTCCGCAGGTGGCGATGCGCCGCTGGCTGCAGTCCACGCTGGCCGCCGAATACGGCATCGCCGCCAATCTCGAATTCCTCACGCCGGGTGAGTTCGTTGCCCGCGCGCTGCAGGAAAACGTGCCCGGCGAGCAGGACGACCTCGGCGCGCCCGGGCTGCAGTGGCGGCTGTACGCGGCCCTGACCGACCCGGCGCTGATGCGGCAGCCGGCGATGGCCGCGCTGCGCACCTATCTGGGGGCCGACGCGCCCGGCGCCGGCGACCCGCTGCGGGCGTGGTCGCTGGCCGCCGAACTGGGCGGGGTATTCGAGAAGTACCAGGCCTGGCGCCGCGACTGGCTGCTGCGCTGGGAGGCCGGCGCCGATCCCGCCGATCCGCAGGCCATCCTCTGGCGCCGCATCGCCGGCGGCCAGCAGCACCGCGCGCGCCGCATCAACGACTACCTGGCGCGGTTCGAGGGCGCCGGCCAGCCGCTGCCGCGCGGCCTGCCGTCGCGCCTGTTCGCCTTCGCCACGCTCAACGTTTCGCCCGACGTGCTGCGGGTGATCGCCACCCAGGCGCGGGTCGGTACGCTGCATTTCTACCTGCCCACGCCCACGCGCGCCTATTGGGGCGACCTGCAGACCCTGGCCGAACGGCTGCGCGGCGGCGTCGACGATCCGTTTGGCAGCGACGCCGGCGAGAACCCGTTGCTGCAGGCCTGGGGCGCGGCCGGGCGCGACTTCATGGCGGTGCTGGGCAGCTACGAAGTGGTGCACCCGTCCGGCGAGATCGCCGCCTATGCCGATCCCGAGCGACGCGACGGGCCAACGCTGGACCAGGGCGGCCTGCGCGACAGCCTGCTGCATCGCCTGCAGGCCGACCTGTTCCACCGCCGCGCGCGGCCGCCGGCGCCGCTGCGCCCGGCGCTGCGGCTGGACGACCCCAGCGTGCAGGTCCACGCCTGCCATACCCGCCTGCGGGAAATGCAGGTGCTGCACGACCAGTTGCGCGCGCTGCTGGACGACCCGCGCTTCGACCCGCCGCTGCAGCCGCGCGAGATCGCGGTGCTGGCGCCGGACATCGACCCCTACGTGCCGTACCTGGAATCGGTGTTCGGCGGCCGCGGCGGCGGCGAGGGCCACATTCCGTGGGCACTGGCCGACGCCAGTCCGCTGCAGGGCGAGCCACTGGCCGACGTGTTCGTGCAGCTGCTGGGGCTGCCGGTGTCGCGCTTCGGCCTCAACGAGATCCTCGACCTGCTCGCCAGCCCGCCGCTGGCCGCCGCCGCCGGACTGGACGCGGCCGCGTTCGAGCGCCTGCACGGCTGGCTGCAGGCCGCCGGCGCGCGCTGGGGGCTGGATGCGGCGCACCGCGGCCAGCACCAGGCGCCGCTCGACGACGCCTGCACCTGGCAGTTCGCCCTGGACCGGCTGCTGCTCGGCCACGCCAGCGGCAGCGACGACGACCTGGCCGGCGTCGCGCCGTGGCCGGAGCTGGAAGGCAGTGCACTGGCCGCGCTGGATGCGCTGATCCGCCTGCTGCGCGTGCTCGCCCGCCACCAGAAGGCGCTGGCCGAGGCGCTGGCGCCGGCGCAGTGGCGCGAACGCCTGCTTGGCCTGCTGGACGCGCTGTTGCCGGAAACGCCCGCCGAGCCGTCCACCCAGCGCGCGCTGGATCGGCTGCGCAAGCTGATCAACGCCTTCGCCGAGGACGCGGAAAAGGCCGGCTTCGATGCGGCGGTGCCCGCCGAGGTGGTGCGTGCGCACTTTTCCACGGTGTTGTCCGAGGCCGACACCCGCGCGCCGCTGCTCACCGGCGGCGTCAGTTTCGGGCGCATGGTGCCGATGCGGCTGCTGCCGTTCCGCGCGATCTGCGTGCTGGGCCTGAACGACGGCGACTTCCCGCGCCGCGACCCGGCCGCCGGTCTGAGCCGGCTCACCGCCGAACTCGGCACCGGGCGGCGCCGCCACGGCGACCGTTCGCTGCGTGAGGACGACCGCTTTCTGTTCCTGCAGTTGCTGGCGTCGGCGCAGGACGTGTTCTACCTGAGCTACCTCGGCGCCGACGCGCGCGACGGCAGCGAACGCGAGCCTTCGGTGCTGGTCAGCGAGCTGATCGACGCGGTGGCTGCCTGCCATGCCGATGCGGCCAGCGCGCGCCAGGCGATGGTCGTGCGCCATCCGCTGCAGCCCTTCGCCCCGGCCGCGTTCGGCGGCGATGGCGAGCAGCGGCGTTTCAGTTACCGCCGCCAGTGGCACCCGGCCGCCGGCGCGGTCGGTGGGCAGCGCCAGCCGCTGGCGCCCTGGTCCGCCGGTGCACTGGACGCGCCGCTGCCCGACGCCCTGCGCGAACCCACGCTGTCGCTGGATGCGCTGCGCCGCTTCCTGGCCGACCCGGCCGGGCAGTTCCTGGAACAGCGGCTGGGGCTGCGCCTGGGCGGCGAGATCCTGCCCGGTGACGACCTCGAACCGCTGGTGCTGCCCGAACGCGGGCGCGAGCACAGCGCGTTGCAGCAGCAGGTACTCGGCGCATTGCTGGAAGGCAGCGAACAGGGCCTGTACGAGCGCCTGCGGGCGCGCGCGCTGCTGCCCTCCGGGGCGCTGGGCCGGCAGCAGTTCGAGCAGCTGCTGGGTCGCATCCGCCCGTGCGCGGACAGCTTCGCGCAGTGGTACGACGGCGCGCCATTGCAGTCGCAGCGGCTGGAGGTGGCGATCGACGGCACCACCGTCCACGGCCGTGTCGCACAGATCCATCCACAGGGGCTGCCCCGCCTGCAGGCCGGTGCGCCGGGCGTGGCCTGGGTGCTGCGCAGCGGGTTGGAATGGTTGCTGGCCAATGCCGCCGGCGTGCCGCTGCCGCTGCTGCAGTTCATTGATGCCGGCGATGGCGGCTTTGGCCCGCACATCCTGCCGCCGCCACCGGCTGAACAGGCCCGCGCCGCCCTGCAGGCCCTGCTGCAGCTGCGTGCGCGGGGATTGCAGGCGCCACTGCCGTTCGCCCCCTACACCGGCTGGGCGATCTACAACGCCGATCCGGACGCCCGCGAAAAGGTCGCGCGCGAGAAGTGGCATGGCAGCGACCGCAGCTGGGGCGAGCGTGACGGCGAAGCCCTGCAACTGGCGCTGCGCGGCGCCGATCCGTTCGCCGATGCGGCCACTACCAACAGATTTATCCACAACAGCCTGGTGGTGTTCACCGCGCTGCGCGAGGGCCGGGTGGCGACCGGCGGCGGGGACCGCGCATGAGCGCCGCAGCACCTGCGAACGACCCGTACCTGGAGCTGCCGCTGGACGGCCTGCGCCTGATCGAGGCCAGCGCCGGTACCGGCAAGACCTTCACCCTGGCCACCCTGTTCACCCGGCTGGTGGTGGAACGGCACCTGCGCATGGGCCAGATCCTGGCCGTCACCTTCACCGAAGCGGCGACCCAGGAACTGCGCCGGCGCATCCGCGAGCGCCTGGACCTGGCGGCGCGGCTGGCCGAGGCCGCGCCGGCGGCGGACGCGGGCCACGAGGCCGCGCTGACCGGCGCCATCCTGCGGCGTTACCTGCAGCTGGGCACCGAAAGCGCCGCGCAGCTGGCGCGGCGCCTGCGCATCGCCGCCGAGGAAACCGACCTGGCGGCGATCTTCACCATCCATGGCTTCTGCGCCCGGGTACTGGCCGAACACGCGCTGGAGAGCGGCCACAGCTTCGCCGCGCCGGAACTGCTGACCAATACCCGCGCGCTCCACGCCGGGCTCGCGGCCGACCTGTGGCGGCAGCATGCCGCCCGCGGCGATGCGCTGGCGGCCCTGACCGCGCTGTGGAAGGGCCCCGACGCCCTGGCGGCCGACCTGCCGGTACTGGTCGCCGACCTGCCGCTGCTGCCGGCGCTGCCGCCAGCGCCGCTGGACGATGCCGGCCCGCTGCGCGACGCCGCCGCGCGGCGCCTTGCCGGCGGGCTGGCCGCGCATGGCGACGCCTACCTGCAGCAGCTGCGCGCCGCGCTGGAGGGCGGCGTGCTCAACAGGAGCAGCTACAAGGCCGAATGGATCGAACCGCTGTTCCGGCAGCTGCTGCACTGGGCGCGCCATCCCGATCCGGCCGCCGCGCTGGACGAGCGGCTGCAGCGGCTCACCCTCGACGCGCTGACCGCCCGCACCGTGAAGGCCAAGGCCGGCAGCACCCCGGTGTCGCCGCTGCAGCCATTGATCGCCGACTACGTGCAGGCGCAGGCGCGCTTCGCCGAATGGCGCCGGCAGCAGTCCATCGTCCTGCTGCATGCACTGCGCGACGACGCCCGCCAGCGCCTGGCGCGGCACAAGCAGCAGTACCGGGTGCAGACCTACGACGACCTGATCGACGGCGTGCATGTGGCGCTGGACGGCGAAGCCGGCATGGTGCTGGCCGAACGCCTGCGCGCGCAGTACCGCTTTGCCCTGGTCGACGAATTCCAGGACACCGACCCGCGCCAGTGGGACATCTTCCGCCGGGTGTTCGCCGAACCGCCCGCCGCCGCCGCGCTGTTCCTGATCGGCGACCCAAAGCAGGCCATCTACGGCTTCCGTGGCGGCGACGTGCACACCTACCTGCAGGCCCGCGAGCGCGCGGCCGAGGCGCCGCGGCTGGCGCACAACTTCCGTTCGCGTCCCGGGCTGCTGCGCGCGATCGACGCGCTGTACGCCAACGCCGGCGAACAGGCTTTCCTCGACCCGCGCATCCGCTTCGAGCCGGTCGAGCCCGGCTCCAAGCGCAGCGATGCCGACTACCTGCTCGACGGCGTCCCCGCGCCGGCGCTGACCCTGCACCTGCTCGACGCCGACGCCGATGGCAAGCCGCTCAAGGCCGATGACTCGCGCCACGCCGCCACCGTGGCCTGCGTGGCCGACATCCACCGCGTGCTGTCCGCGGCGCGCCAGGGCAGGGCGCTGGTCGATGGCCGCCCGGTGCGCCCCGGCGACATCGCCGTGCTGGTGCGCTCGCACCGCGAGGCCACGCGCATCCAGCAGGCGCTGGCCGCTGCCGCCATTCCCGCGGTGGCCGCCGGCAAACACAGCCTGTTCGCGACCGCCGAGGCGCACGAGCTGCGCCTGTTGCTGCTGGCGCTGCTGCAACCGGCCGACGAAGGCCGCCTGCGCGCCGCGCTGGCCACCGTGCTGCTGGGCGAAAGCGCCGCGTCCATCGCCGCGATGGAGCACGAGGGCGACCGCCAGCGCCGGCACCAGGAGCGCCTGCTGCAATGGCGCGAGCGCTGGCAGCGCGGCGGCGTGCTGGCGATGCTGTCGGACCTGTGCGCCGAACAGGCCGAGCGCCTGCTGGCGCTGGTCGACGGCGAACGCCGCCTGACCAACTACCTGCAGCTGGGCGAACTGCTGCAGGAAGCCGGCACCCGCAGCATCGGCCTGCATGGCCTGCTCGACTGGCTGCAGGCGCGCATCGCCCACGCCGACGATGGCGACGAGGCCCAGCTGCTGCGCCTGGAATCGGACGCGCACCGGGTGCAGGTCATCACCCTGCACAAGAGCAAGGGCCTGGAGTACCCGCTGGTGTACCTGCCATTCGTCGGCATCGACGGCGGCGCGCCGGCCACCGATGGCCACCGCATCGTGCACGATGGTGAGCGCCGCGTACTGCACTGGAAGATCGACAAGGACGCGGCGGAGTGGAAGGCGGTCGGCCAGCAGGCCGCCGCCGAGGAGGCGGCCGAAGCCGCGCGCCTGCTTTACGTCGGCCTCACCCGCGCCGAGCACGCGCTGTGGATCGCCGGCGGCGCGCTGGCCGGGCTGCCCGGTTCGCGGCTGGGGCCGCTGCTGGATGACATGCAGCGGCTGGCCGCGCACCCCGACATCCAGATCGTCGCGGGCAGCGTGGATGCGCTGCCCGCGCGGCTGCCGCCCGCGCACGAGCCGGCGGTGCCGCCGGTGCGTGGGGTGCGCCGCGCGCTGTCGCTGGACTGGTGGGTCTACAGCTTCACCCAGCTCGCCCACGCCGAGGCCGGCCACGACACGTCGGCCGCCGCCACGCAGGACAGCGGCGGCGCCGCCGACGAACCGGCGCAGGGCGAAGACGATGCCGGACAGGATCCCGTCACGGCGCAGGAGGCCTTCGATCCGCGCTTCGCCGGCAGCCGTTTCGGCAATGTGCTGCATGCCGCGCTGGAGAACACCGACTTCGGCGCCTGGCGCGGCTGGCGGCCGGGCGACGCGGCGCCTGCGGGGCAGGCCGGAGTAATCGCCGCGGCACTGCGCGCCGAAGGCTATGCCGGGGCCGACATCGACGACGGCGTGGCCCTGCTCACCGTGCTGGTCGGCCAGACCCTGACCGTGGACTTGCCCGAAGGCGGCGCGCTGCATGCGCTGGCCGCGGGCGAGCGCCGTGCCGAGATCGAATTCCACTTCGCCATGCAGCCCACCGCGGTGCCGGTGCTGCTGCGCGTGCTGCATGCGCACGGCGTGGTGCGCGGCCGCCACGGCTTCGGTGCGCGTGGCCGCCTGGAAGGACTGATGACCGGCAAGATCGACCTGACCTACCTGCGCGACGGCCGCTGGTACGTGCTCGACTACAAGTCCAACCGCCTGCCCGGCTACGCCCCGGCGCAGCTGGAGGCGGCCATGCGCCACAGCGAGTACGACCTGCAGGCGCTGATCTACACCGTGGCGCTGCACCGCTGGCTGCGCTTCCGGTTGGGCGACGGCTATGACTACGCGCGTGATTTCGGCGGCATCCGCTACCTGTTCTGCCGTGGCCTGGATGCGACCCGCACGCCTTCGCCGGGGGTGTACGCGCATGCCTTCGCGCCGGAACTGGTGCACGCGGTGGACGCGCTGTTCGCCGGCGGTGACGACGCCCACGCCGCGCTGCTGGCCCGGCTGGGAGGCCAGCCATGAGCCTGCTGGCCGCACTCAACAAGGCCGGGGCGCTGCGTGCGCTCGACCACGCGTTGGCGCAAAGCCTGCGCCGGCTCGATCCCGATACCCCCGACGCGGTGCTGGCTGCCGCGGCGCTGGCCTCGCTGGCCGTCGCCCACGGCCACGCCGGGTTCGACCCGGCGCGGCCGACGCGGCTGGTCGAGGCCGCGCTGCCCTGGCCCGACGCGCAGGGCTGGATCGCGCAGCTGCAGGCATCGCCCTGGGTGGCGCGGCCCGACGACGATGCCGACGAGGCCACACAGGCGCCGCTGGCCTGGGAACACGGCCTGCTGTACCTGCGGCGCTATCGCGAGTACGAGCGGCGGCTGGCGCTGGGCCTGCAGCGCATCGGCCAGGCCCCGCTGCAGGCCGCCGATCCGGCGGCGCTGGCGCCGCTGTTCGCGCGGCTGTTTCCCGGCAACGCGGCCGCCGCGCCGGGCACGGCGGTCCTGCAGGGTGACCTGTTCGCCCAGGTGTCCGCCGCTGCGGCCGCCGGACCCACCGACGCTTCCCCCGCTGGCGACCAGCAGGCCCGCGCCGCGGCGCTGGCCCTGCGCCACGCGCTGCTGCTGGTCACCGGCGGGCCGGGTACCGGCAAGACCACCACCATCGCGCGCCTGCTGGTGCTGCTGGCCGCGCAGGCCCAGGCTGCCGGCCGCGCGCCGCCGCGGGTGGCGCTGGCCGCGCCCACCGGCCGCGCTGCCGAGCGCATGGCCGAAAGCCTGCGCAACGCCGTGCAGCAGCTGCCGCGGCTGGGCGTGGACGCGGCGCTGTGCGCGCAGCTGCCGACCACCGGCACCACCCTGCACCGCCTGCTGGGCGTGATTCCGGATTCGCCGCGCTTCCGCCACCACGCCGACAACCCGCTGGCGTACGACACGATCGTGGTCGACGAGGCCTCGATGATCGATCTGCCGCTGATGGCCAAGCTGGTCGAGGCGGTGGCCAGCGGCACCCGGCTGGTGCTGCTGGGCGACCCGGACCAGCTGCCCTCGGTGGAAGCCGGCGACGTGCTCGGCGCCATCCTGCGCGCCGCCGGCGACGGCACGCGCATCGCGCCCGACGACGCGCAGGCGTTGCAGGGCCTGCTGGGCGCGCTGCCGGCGGCATCCATCGCGCCGCCGGCGACCGGTTTCGCCGGCACCCGCGTGCAGTTGCAGCGCGGCTACCGGCAGAGCGAGGCGCTGCAGCTGGCACCGCTGGCCGCGGCGATGCGCGGCGGCGACGCCGCCCGCGCGCTGTCGCTGCTGCGCGACGCGCAGCTGCCCGGCGTGCACTTCCACGAGAACGAGGACGATCCGCTGCAGGCCTGGCGTGAACCGCTGCAGCGCTACTGGGAAGCACTGGCCGCCGCGCAGACGCCGGCACAGGCGCTGGCCCTGGCCGGGCGCCTGCGCCTGCTCACCGCCGTGCGCGAAGGCCCGCAGGGCGCGCGCGGGCTCAACGCGCGCATCGAGGAACTGCTCGGCGGCACGACCCCGCGCGGCGGCGCCCCCGCCCACTTCCACGGGCGCCTGCTGCTGGTTACCGAGAACAGCTATCGCCACCGCCTGTTCAACGGCGATGTCGGCATCTGCCTGCGGGACGGCACCGGCCGCGGTACCACCGCCTGGTTCGCCGGCGACGATCCCGACGCGCCGCGGCCGTTCCACCCGGCGGCATTGCCGGCGCACGAAAGTGCCTTTGCCATGACCGTGCACAAGGCGCAGGGTTCGGAGTTCGACGAGGTCTGGCTGCAGCTGCCGCACCGCGACAACCGCGTGCTCAGCCGCGAACTGCTCTACACCGGCATCACCCGCGCCCGCCACGCCCTGCACCTGGCCGGCGACGCGGCGGTGATCGAAGCGGCGCTGTCGCGCCACGCCAGCCGCTGGTCGGGCCTGGCGCAGCGGCTGGGCCGCTCGTAGGAGTACAGCTTGTGCTTGCATCCTAGACTGTCGCGGACAGGTGAACGGGGCGCTGGAATAATGAGAGATGATAAGGAAGCGCAAGGTAGGAGTAGCCAAGGATGATCGAATCACTGCGTACCGTTGCCGATTTCGAGGCTCTGGCTGAAACAGCGGATCTGGAATGCAAGCTGGCGGAAGGCAGGGACGGCAAAGGTGCCATCCCCAAGGATTTCTGGCCCAGCTATTCCGCGATGGCTAATGCCGATGGCGGCTGGATACTGCTTGGCGTGCGTGAGCAGCAGGGGCGCTTCACTCCGGCAGGCGTGGCCAATGCGGAGGTTCTGCGGCGCGACCTCTTCAACGCCTTGAACAACCGCGAGAAAGTCAGCATCAACTTGCTCACCGAGGCCGATGTCCGTATTTGCAAGGTGGATGACAAGCAAGTCTTGGCAGTCCACATCCCCCGAGCCAGCCGCCGGCAGCGACCGGTTTTCATCAACGGCCAGCCGTTGGGCAACACCTGGCGCCGTCTGCATGACGGTGATCGACGATGCGATGATGAAACCGTCAAGCGCATGCTCGCCGAGCAGGTGGAGGATGAACGCGATGCCCGTATCCTGCCGCATTTCAGTTTGGCTGATCTGGATATAGATAGCGTTCGTGTCTATCGCCAGATGCTGCGGGATGAAAAGCCCGCGCACCCGTGGCTGGAGCTGGCCGATGCGGACTTTCTCCGCCAGTTGGGTGCATGGCGACGCGACCGCGAAACGAACGTGGAGGGGCTGACCCTTGCTGGCTTGTTGATGTTCGGCAACTGGCCATCGATACAGGAGGCCTTGCCGCATTACTTCGTTGATTATCAGGAGCAGCCTGAGGCGCGGGCCGAGCGGCGCTGGGTGGATCGTCTGGTGCCGGACGGTACCTGGTCAGGCAACCTCTTCGAGTTCTATAGGCGTGTCTATCGCAAGTTGGTGACCGACCTGAAAGTGCCGTTCGCACTGCAGGATGGGCAACGCAAGGAAGACACTCCCATACATGAGGCGCTCCGCGAAGCACTGGTCAACACCTTGGTACATGCCGATTACAGCGGCCGTGTATCCGTCCTGGTGGTCAAGCGGCCGGACATGTTCGGCTTTCGTAATCCCGGTGGGTTGCGCTTGCCTCTGGAGCAGGTACTGACGGGAGGTGAGAGCGATTGCCGCAATCGTCTCATGCACCAGATGTTCCTGATGATAGGTTTGGGCGAGCGCGCTGGTTCAGGCATGCCCAAGATCGTTAGTGGCTGGAAAAGCCAGCATTGGCGGCAACCCTTGCTGCGCGAAAAGAGCGAGCCGGAGCAGACCCTGCTCGAACTGCACATGCTTGACCTGCTGCCGGCCCCGGTGCTAGCCGAGCTCAATGAACGATTTGCCGAGCGCTTCGGTGAGCTGGGCGAACTGGAACGGGTAGTGCTAGCCACGGCGGTCATTGAACGGGTGGTCAACCATGCGCGCCTGGCGGAAATCTGCCAGCACCACCCGCGCGACCTGAGCGCTGTGCTGGCAAGGTTGGAGCGCGAGGGCTTTCTTGCTTCCCAAGGACAATCCAAGGGCAAGGTCTACTACCTGACGGGCCAGGCCCCGTTGTCGCCCGAGCAGGTGTTCATTGACATGGACAGCTCGGTACACAGTGCCACCAGCTTGGTACATAACGGCCCCAGCTTGGTACATAGCGCCTCCAGCTTGGTACATAGCCCCCCGGGGGACGGAGTGGAGGGCGCCTCCCTCGAATCAAGCCCTCCAGGTCGCGACCCCAATGGCCGCCTGTGCGTTCCCGAGCTCGATGCCCCGTTGATCGACCGTCTGGACCTGTTGGTCGAGGCTGAACGTACCGCTTTGCACGAGCTGGCCCGCCTGCCACGGGTCAAGCGCCGCCTGGCACCGGATGAAATGGCCGAAGCGATCCTCGCCCTGTGTCGGGACTGCTATCTCACCGTCGGCGTGCTGGGGGAAATCACCGACCGCAACCCGAAGGCACTGCGCATGCGTCACCTGGACCAGTTGGTGAAGGATGGCCGACTGCAACGTGCCTTCCCGGCCAATCCCACGCATGAAAAGCAGGCCTATCGAGCTACCGGAAAGCGCGCCTGAGCCATGCCGGTAGAGAACTGTCATCCGCCTGGGTAATGGGCACGAGCGCAGTATTTTTTAGTTCATCAACATCTGTTGCCGGCGGGGCCAGCTGCTCGCTTGGCACGCGAATCAGTGTACCTCCGTCGCCCACGGCGCGCGTTCCAGCCCGGCGGCGAGGTAGTCGATCAGCCGCTGTACGCGCGCCGGGCGGCGCAGGCCGGGTGGGGTGACGATGTGCAGCGCGATCGGCTCCACCTGCCAGTCGTCCATCGCCGTTTCCAGGCGGCCGGCGCGCAGGTCGTCCCAGACCATGAACTCCGGTTGCAGGGCCAGTCCCAGCCCGCCGCGCAGCGCCGCGGCGAACACTTCGGCGTTGTTGGCCTGCAACTGGCGCGGCACGGTCTGCGCATATTCGCCGTGGCGCGGGTGGCGGAAGCGCCAGGTGTTGCCACCGCGGGTGTAGCTGTACTGGAAGCCGCGGTGGCCGGCGAGGTCGCGCGGGTGCTGCGGCCTGCCATGCTCGGCGAAATAGGCCGGCGCGCCGACCAGCAGGATCCGCACCTGGCACAGGCGCCGCGCGCGCAGGCTGGAGTCGGCCAGGGTGGAAATGCGCAGCGCCAGGTCGAAGCGCTCGGCCACCAGGTCCACCTGCGCGTCGCTGAGCTGGATATCCAGCTCCACGTCCGGGTGCGCACGCATGAACGCCGGCAGCAGCGGCGCCAGCTGCGCCACGCCGAAGGACATCGGCGCGGCCACCCGCACCAGCCCGCGCAGCGTGGCCGAACGGTCGGCGACCTCGGCCTCCACCGCCTCGCCCTCGTCGAGGATGCGCGCGGCGCGCTCCAGTGCCGCGGCGCCGGCGTCGGTCAGCGACATGCGCCGCGAGGTGCGGTGGAACAGGGTGGTGCCGATGCGCGCTTCGAGCCGGGTGATGGCCTTGGACACGGTGGTCTGCGACAGCCCCAGCGCTTCGGCCGCACGGGCGAAGGAGCCGGCTTCGGCGACCCTGGCGAAGATGGCCCAGGCTTCCAGGTCGGGCAGTTGGCTCATGGCGGACGCTGTGGGAGGAGGAGATTGGATCATGTCACAAACGGAAATGATGTATTTTCATTCCTTCCATTCCGGATGCAAACGCGCGTGCCTAGACTGGCCCCCATCGCAACCACCCCGCAGGACACGACCATGATCGAGCGTCGCCCGTTTGCCACCCTTGGCGGAGCCAACCACGGTTGGCTGGATGCCAGGCACCACTTTTCCTTTGCCGGCTACCACGACCCGGCGCGCGTCCACTGGGGCGCCCTGCGGGTGTGGAACGACGACACCATCCAGCCCGGCACCGGCTTCCCGCCGCATCCGCACGCGGACATGGAGATCGTCACCTATGTGCGCGAGGGCGCCATCAGCCACCAGGACGACCAGGGCAACAAGGGCCGTACCGAGGCCGGCGACGTGCAGGTGATGAGTGCCGGCACCGGCATCCGCCATGCCGAATACAACCTGGAGCCGGGGGTGACCCGCATCTTCCAGATCTGGATCATCCCGGATGCGCGCGGCGGCGCCCCGGCGTGGGGTACCAAGCCCTTCCCCAAGGGCGGGCGCTCCGGTCGCTTCATCGCCCTGGCCAGTGGCATGCAGGGTGACGAGGAGGCCCTGCCGATCCGCGCCGATGCCCGCGTACTGGGCGCGTCGCTGAAGGCCGGCGAGAGCACCACGTACCACTTCCGCGACGCCACCCGCCACGGCTACCTGGTGCCCAACACCGGCAAGGTGGAAGTGAACGGCGTGCCGCTCGAAGCCCGCGACGGTGCCGCCATTGCCGGTGAGGGCAGCATCACCGTGCGCGCGCTGGAAGACGCCGAACTGGTGCTGGTGGATACCGCCGCCTGAGCGGCGGGACCGCCTGGTGATCGACGCAAGGGCGCGGGCGACCGCGCCCTTGCGTCGTCCGCGAAGGCAAGCCGGATGCGGGAGCGACGCAGACACCCGTGCCTTCCGCTAGAACCCGGGCGCCACTGCCGCTGCGGATTCGCCGCGACATTCCCGGCGCCGCGCGGGTTCTCCCCGGCATGGCGTACGAACGCGGGTGGGTCAGCGCATCGCTTCGCGACGGCGGGTCGGAGGCGACCGGCCTGCGCATGCGCGGACAGCGCCGGGCCGGGGAGCCGCAGGAAGCAGGCACCTTGTCCGCCAATCCGTGCAGGGCGCCACAGGCAGCGGTTGCGCTTGCCGCCATACTGCGGACTGGCCGGCCACGGTACCGCGACGACATGCGTGACTTCCTCTACTACTCTTCCCTGCTCCTGCTGGGATGGGCCTGGTACCGGTTCGGGCAGAAGCAGCTCCAGAAAGCGCCCTTCGACGAGAACGGCGCACCGACCCAGGGGCTGGTGGGGCCGGTGGGCTTCCTGATGACCGCCGGCGTGGCGGGCTATGCGCTGTTCGCCGTCATGCGCGCGCTGGCGCGGGGCCAGATACCTTGCCTCGGCAAGGGCTGCGCCGGGCAGGTGTATACGCTGGTCGCGCATGCGGGCGCGTACTGGGCCAACGTTCTGTTTCTGGTGTGGCTGGTGCTGGCGCTGGGTTATGGGCTGTACGTGACGCTGAAGATCTGGTTCCGCTGATGGTCTACCGTGGGCTTTGCGGGTAGCGCCGGCACCGGCAATGGCGGCATGCGCGGTCCCCGCCTAGACTGCTTTCCTTGCCAACCCGGGAATCCCGTCATGCAGGCCAAGGGCGAGTTCGACATCACGCGCGTCCCGCAGGAATCGCTGGACATCGGCGGCGGCGCGGTCGTCGGCCATGTGCGTTTCGACAAGCGCTTCCATGGCCCGTTGGACGCCAGCAGCGTGGTGCACATGCTGGCGATGATGTCGCCGGTATCCGGCTCCGGCGCCTACGTCGCTCTGGAACGCATCGAAGGCACCCTCGACGGCCGCCGCGGCAGCTTCCATGCCCAGCACAACGGTGTCATGGACCGCGGCGCGCCGCGGCTCGACCTCACCGTGGTGCCCGACAGCGGCACCGGCGAGCTGGCCGGCCTGCACGGCCGCATCGCCATCGACATCGTCGACGGCAGGCACCACTACACCTTCGATTACGGCTTCCGCGATACCTGAGGCGAAAGCCAAGCCGCCCGCGTCCGCCCAGGAGCGCGTTTGCAGGAGCGTGCTGCGGTGCGCGATGAAGTTCTTCCTGTCAGGCCCCGTCGCGCATTGAAGTGCGCTCCTGCGGGTGCGTGGGTCATTGCGGCTTTTTGCGCCGCTGGCTGCGCGTGGGCCTGCGGGCGGCCGCGGCGCCATCGGCGTCGCCGCCGCTGGCCGTGCTGCCGCCGAGCTGCTCCAGCCACGACAACGCGTCGGTGTAGGCGACGAAATGCTGCAGGTAATCGGGGCAGACCTCGCGCATCAGCGCCATGGCGCGGTAGGTGAGCACGCTGGAATGCAGCGGGCCGGCGTCCTCGGGCAGGTCGTCGAGGCAGTGTCGCAGCAGGCCGTCGATGCGGATGCGGGTCCACAGCTGCTGGAACTCGTCCAGTACCGGCATCGGCGCGGCCAGATCGACGACCGGCACGGTGTCGCCGGCGTCGCCCGCTGCACCGGGTGCAGCCGGGGCGGCGGACTGCGCCGGTGCCGCCGCCGGCCGCGCCTGGCCGAACCGGTCCAGCAGCTGTCGCAGCGGGCTGGCACCGGCGGCGTGCGTCGATTGCGGCAGCCCGGTGGGCGGTGGCAGTGCGGCATAGGCATCGGCCAGCTCCTGCAGGCGGGCGTCCAGGCGCTGCCGCAGCGCGCCGTCGTGGCGCGCCGCGTGCCGTGCCAGCGCGCGCATCAGCGCGAAGCGCAGCGGATCGATGCGGTCGGCGCCCTGCTGCTGCCAGGCCTCCAGCCGCGCGTGGACATCGCCGGCCTCAGCGGCCATCGGCCTTGCCATCGGGCGCGTGGCGCGGGATCGGCGCGATCTCCACGCGCCGGTTCTTCGCGCGGCCGGCCTCGTCGTCGTTGGAGCTGACCGGCTGCTCGGCGCCGAACGCGGCGGCGAACACCGACGACGACGGCACGCCGTCGGTGATCAGGGTGCGGGTGACGGTGAGCGCGCGCGCCGCCGACAGTTCCAGGTTGTCGGCGAAGCGGGCGTTGGCCGCGCGCACCGGCTGGTTGTCGGTGAAGCCGCTAACCATCAGGATCTCGTCGCGCGCGGACAGGTAGTCGCGCAGCGGCCCGGCGATGCTCTGCAGCAGCTCGCGGCCCTCGGGCTGCAGCTGGTCGGAGTTGAGCGCGAACAGCACGCTGCCGCTGATGCCGATGCGGCCGTCGATCACGGTCACCCGGCCGGCCGCCAGCGGCGCGGCCAGTGCCTGCTCCAGGGTCTTCAGCCGCGCGGCCTCGGCCTGGCGCTGCTTCACTTCCTCGTCCAGGCGGTTGTGCAGCAGCAGCTGGATGCCGATGACGCTGGCCAGGATCAGCACGAACGCGCCCAGCAGCACCGACATCAGGTCGCCGAACGCGGCCCAGGTGGTGGCGCTGGATTCGGCGTCGAACTCGATCTCGTCGCTCATGCGCCGGCGGCCCCGTCGCCGGTCCTGGCCAGTTGCTGCAGCTGGCCGATGATCTGCTTCTGCGACAGCATGCTCAGCTCGATCACTTCGCGTGCCTGCGCCACGTAGTAGGCGAGCTGCTCGTCGCTGCGCGCCAGCGATTTCTCCAGCGCCGATTCGATGGCCTGCAGGCGTTCATTGAGGCTGCCGGTGGCGTCGCCGAACGCCTGCACCGCGCCGCCGAACGCTTCGCCCAGGCTCGCCACTTCCAGCGCGCTGCCGGTGACGTGCGCGGCGGCGGCGTCGAGCCGCCCGGCCTCGCCTTCGACCTGCGCGCTGAAGCGGCTGCCCACGCGCTCCAGCAGCTCGGCCGAGGTCGAGACCAGCGCGTCGATGGCGCCGCGTTGTTCGTGCGATGCATGGTTGACCGCGTCGAGCAGGGTCTGCAGGGTCTCCAGCAGGCGCCCGCGCTCTTCCAGCATGGCGGTGTCGCGGACCATGCTGTCGGACAGCTTCTGGCGCAGCTCGGCGACCACTTCGGCGGCGGCGCGCGGCGCCTCGGACGCGGTGGCGACCAGCCGCCCGATCTCGGCCAGGGTATCGCGCGCCTGTGCCTGCGCCTGTGCGTGGATCGCCTGGGTGGTCTGTACCAGGGTGTCGCAGACCTGCTGCTGCTGCGCGGCGACCTGGGCGCTGCTGTGTTCCCAGCGCTGGCCGAATTCGCCGGTCAGCGTAGCGAAGGCATCGCGCCATTGCGCCAGGCGCTCGGCGTCGCGCGCCTGCAGGGCGTCCTGCAGTTCGCCATGCGAACGCTGCAGGGCGTCGATCATGGCGTCGCTGCGCCGGGCGAAGTCGGCGGCGGCGTCGGTCAGCGCCTGCGCGTTGCCGGCGATGCCCTCCAGCGCGCCGCCGGCCGCGGCCTGCAGCTGGGCCGAGACCTCGCCTGCGGTGCGCGCCAGCGCGTCGCACACCTGCTGCTGCTGCTGCGCGACCTGCGCGCCGTTGCGCTGCCAGTTCTCCTCCAGCGTGGCGAGCATCGCCGCCAGCGACTGCGACCAGTGCGCCAGCCGCTGTTCGTCGCGCGCGGCCAGTGCCGCCTGCAGTTCGCCGTGCGCCTGTCCCAGCGTGTCGACCAGCGCGCGTGCATGCCGGTCGAGGTGTTCGGCGGCGGCCACCAGCGCCTGCTCGTTGCGCTCGGCCAGCGCCGCATGGGCGTCGTGCTGGCGCGCCAGTGCGCTGTTCCAGGCGTCGGCGGTCCGGCTACTGCTGTCTTCCAGTCGCGTTGCCACCCCGTCGACCAGCGCGGCCGAGCGCTGCTCGAAGGTGGCGGCGAACTGCTGCAGCGCCTGCTGCAGGCCATCGGCCAGTGCCGCGTTGCCGCGCTGCTGCTCGGCGACGGCGGCGCTCCAGCTCTCGCGCGCGGCGCTGGCCGCGCCCTGCACGGCACTGTCCAGGCCGTCGAGCTGGCGGTGCACGGCCTGTTCGATGGCTGCCTGCAGGCGGTCGGACTTCTGCGCCAGCGCGGTCATGGTGGTGTCCACCACCGGCTGCAGCGCGGCACCGACGGCGTTGGCCTGCTGGGCGATGCCGTCGCGCAGCGCCTGCTGCAGCGAACCGGCCAGCTGCGTCCACGCCGCCTCGCTGTGCTGGTGGAATGCCTGCTGGCTGGCCTGCAGGCGTTGCCCGGCGTCGTGCTGCTGCCGCTCCAGGGTGTCGGCCAGGGCCTGCAGGCGCTCGACCAGCGCTGGCATCAGCGCGTTCTGTTCCTGCAGCAGGCGGAAGGTCTCGCGGCGCTGCACCGTGTGCGACAGGTGCCCCAGGTGCGTGGCGATGCCCGCGTCGAGCTGCTGTACCGCCTGCGCGCGTTCGCGCCGCAGCAGCGCCGACAGCAGGCCCAGCGCGGCCGAGCTGGCGACGCCGGCGATGGAAGTGCCGAACGCGAAACCCAGGCCCTTGACCGGCGCGGCCAGCGAACTGCGGATGGCGTCCAGGTCGGTGGCGCTCTCCAGTGCCAGCCCGGTGCCGCGCAGGGTCGCCATCATGCCCAGCAGGGTGCCGAGCATGCCCAGCAACACCAGAAGGCCGACGAGGTAGGGGGTCAACGCCGGTGCCGGCAGGCCGACGCGGTCGCCCTGGATGCGCAGCCGCACGCCGTGGCGCAGGCCCGGCTGCAGCCGCGACAGCCAGCCATCGAGGTCGCCGGCGGCCTCGCCCAGCGATGGCAGCGCCTGCACCAGGGTGGCGGTGGCCTGCCGGTAGCGCAGCAGTTCGAAGCCGCCGGCCAGGTAGCACGCGGCGATCAGCGCGGCCACCGCGGCGGCCAGCGGATGGCTGCCGAGGTAGCCGATGCCGATCCAGCACACGGCCAGCAGGCCGGCCAGGAACACGACGGGAACGATGGGGTTTCTGGACATGGAGAGGCGGTTACCGGGTGCGCAACGCGGCGAGCAGGCCGTCGATGGGGTGGAAGCGGACGTCCAGTTCGGCCAGCAGCGCGGTGCGCATGTCCTGGCGGAACCGTGCCAGCCAGGGGCCGGCGGCGGGAGCAGCGGGAGTGTCGTCCGCCGCGTCGGCGGCGGCGGTATCGGGGGTGTCCGGGGCGCCGGCATCGCGCAGCCGCTGGAAGTGCAGGCCGAGCAGGCCGGGGACGATCGCCAGCAGCGCCTGTTCGCGCGGGCTGAGCGTGGCTTCCATCACCGCGTCGACCTCGGCCAGGCGTGCCTTGGCCGGCGACTGCAGTGCCAGCATGTCGCGCAGGCGGCCGCGCAGCAGGCCGGTGGCCGCCTGCATCGCGCGCTGCGCGGCCAGGCAGTGCTGCCGGTAGGGCAGGTAGCCGGGGTCGATGTTGGCGGCGCTGGCGTCCTTGCGGCGCGGCGCGGACAGGTCGACGTCGGCGTCGATGGTGTCCAGCAGCGAACGGCGCAGGCGCGCGCATTCGGCTTCCTGGGCGGTGTCGAAGGCGGGACCGTCGGCGGGGGCCGGCAGCCGGTTGTCCAGCGCGCGCGACAGGGTGATGGCGCGGTTCCAGTCGAACCACTGCGCCAGCCGCTCGGTCAGCACCGGCGGCGTGCGCGGGAGGTCGGCGTCGCCGAAGCGGGCCAGCAGGCGAATGAACGCCGGGCCCAGCACGGGCGCCCGTGTGGAAGCTTTCGCCATGGTCCTGACCGAAAAATCGGGCATTTTACATGGCCCGCCAGGGGGTGCCCCGGCAGCCCGCATTCATGCCTGGCCGGCGGGCCCGGGCGGCGTCACCGCGCGTGCCGCCTGAGCAGTTCCAGCAGCACCCCGGCCTCGTCCGCGCGCCGCGCCGGATCGGCCTCGGCCACGACATGGTCGCTGAGATGGCCGGCCATCACCTCCAGCATCAGCCCGTGCATGGCGCCCTTGGCGGCGGCAATCTGCACCAGGACCGCGTCGCAGTCGTCGCCGGCTTCCAGCGCCTGCTGCAGCGCGGCCACCTGGCCGGCGATGCGGCGCACCCGGGTGAGCAGCTTCTTCCTGTCGCGCTGGATATGGGCCATGGCCGGATCGTATACCCTATGGGGGTATCTGAGAAGGTGTCACGCCATGAATCCCGAAACCCTTGCCCGCTCCCGCCAGCACAGCCACGCGTTCAGCCATGGCAACCCGATGGCCGAAAAGAACACCCGCCGCGCGATGGCGCTGACCCTGGTGATGATGGTGGTGGAGATCGCCGGCGGCTGGTGGTTCAACTCCATGGCGGTGCTGGCCGATGGCTGGCACATGAGCTCGCATGCGCTGGCATTGGGCCTGGCCGCGTTCGCCTACGCCTGCGCGCGGCGCTACCGCGACGACCCGCGCTTCGCCTTCGGCACCTGGAAGATCGAGATCCTGGCCGGTTACACCAGCGCGATCCTGCTGCTGGGCGTGGCTGGGCTGATGGCCTTCGAGTCGATCGCGCGGGTGTTCAAGCCCAGCCCGATCCACTACCAGCAGGCCATCGCCATCGCCGTGGTGGGGTTGGGGGTGAACCTGTTGTGCGCGTGGTGGCTGCGCGACCAGCACGACCATCACCACGACCATGGGCATCACCACCCACATCACCACCATGGCCACGAACCCCACGGCCACCATGAGCACGACCTCAACCAGCGTTCGGCCTACCTGCACGTGCTGGCCGATGCCGCCACCTCGGTGCTGGCGATCATCGCGCTGCTCGGCGGGCTGTACTTCAATGCGTCGTGGCTGGACCCGCTGATGGGTATCGTCGGCGCGGTGCTGGTATCGGTGTGGGCCTGGGGCCTGATCCGGCAGACCGGCCGGGTGCTGCTCGACGCGGAGATGGACGCGCCGGTGGTGGCCGAGATCCGCGAGGCGGTGGAACAGGGGCCGGTGCCGGCCCATATCAGCGACCTGCATGTCTGGCAGGTCGGCCGCGGCCGCTTCGCCTGCGCGATGGAAGTGGCGACCGTGCCGGGTGTCGACGCCGAGCTGTTCCACCGCGCGCTGTCGGTGCACGAGGAGATCGTGCACGTCACCGTGGAAGTGCGCAGCGCCGCGCCCTGAGCACGGCGGCGCTCAGATGACCCGCAGCGTGATCGCCTTGAGCACCGCGCGGGTACGGTCGCGGGTGTCGAGCTTGTCCAGGATGGCCGAGACGTAGTTCTTCACCGTGCCCTCGGCCAGGAACAGGCTGGCGGCGATCTCGCGGTTGCTGTAGCCGCCGGCCATCAGCCGCAGCACCGCCACTTCCTTCTGGCTGAACAGCTCGCGCGGCGCATCGTCGGCGTGGTAGCGATAGCGCTGGCGTACCGGGTCGGTGCTGACCGGCTGCAGCAGGGTCTGCCCGGCGACGATGCGCACGATGGCGTCGCGCAGGTCTTCCGGCGCGGCGTCCTTGAGCAGGAAACCCTGCGCGCCGGCCGCGGTGGCACGCAGCAGCAGGTCGCTCTCGTCGAAGGTGGTCAGGAACAGGCAGGGCGTGAGGTCGCCGCGCGCGCGCAGCGCCTGTAACGCCTGGATGCCATCCAGGCCCGGCATGCGGATGTCGGAGACGATCAGCTGCACCGGCTGCTGCGCCAGGCGTGCCAGCAGCGCCTCGCCGCTGTCGGCTTCGAAGGTGATGTCGATGCCCTGTTGCTGCAGCAACGCGCGCAGGCCGGCACGGATCAGGGCCTGGTCGTCGACCAGGGCGATGCGCGGGGCGCTGCTCATGCCGTGAACTCCGCCTGGATGTGCAGCGCGCCGTCCGGCTTGCGCCGCAGCTGCAGCCTGCCGCCGTGCTCGGCGACGCGTTCGCGCATGCCGGTCAGGCCGTTGCCCTCGCGCAGTTCGCCGCGCAGGCGGCCGTCGTCGTGCATGTCCAGCAGCAGGCGCCCGTCGTGCTGCCGCAGGGCGACGTGCAGCACCTGCGCGTCGCCGTGGCGCGCGCTGTTGGTCAGCGCTTCCTGCACACAGCGCAGCAGCGCCTCGGCCAGCGCGGTGTCGCGCACCCGCACGTTGTCGTCCAGCTGCAGGTGCAGGCGTGGCCGCGGCAGCGGCGCGGCCAGCGCGTGCAGGGCGGTGGCGATGTCCAGCCCGCCGCCGTCGCGCAGTGACTGCACCACGGCGCGGATGTCGCCCAGCAGTTCGGCGGAAAGCCGTTCGCACGACGCCAGCCCAGCCGGTGCGCCCGGCTGCGTGGCCAGCGCGCGCAGCTGCAGGCGCAGCGCGGTGAGCGTGTGCCCGGCGACATCGTGCAGGTCGCGCGACAGCCGCAGGCGCTCGGCGTCGCGCGAGCTTTCGGCCAGCAGCGCACGGGTGGCGAGCAGGTCGGCGTTGACCAGCGCCAGGCGGTCGCGGGCCAGCTCGGCGCTGCGCGCGTAGTGCGTGGTCAGCATGGCGAAGGCTTGGAAGCCGGCGAAGATCATCACCACCACCCCGGCATGCGCGTTGACTCCGTGCAGCACGGCGTACATGCCCAGGTCCAGCGCGGCGACCGCCAGCAGGGCGATGCGCAGCGGCCAGGTGGCGGCGACCTGCGCCGCCAGCATCACCAGCAGCGCCGGCGCCACCCCGCTGTAATGCGCCAGCCGTACCAGCGCCAGCGCCGCAATGGCTTCCACCAGCAGCAGCGCGGCGCGTTGCCAGGACGCCCGCGGCAGCGCCGTGGCCACCAGGAAGGCGGCCAGGAACAGCAGGGCACTGCCCCAGCGCCAGGGCAGCAGCGCGGTGTCGCCATAGGACAGGGTGAAGGCAACCGCACACCAGGTGAGCAGTCCGGCCAGATTGAGGGGGTGGAGAAGTCCGCGCCAGCGCGACTGCGAGCCGAGTTCCATGCATGCATGCTGGTGGGCGCGCCGGCCGGCGGCAAGGGGGACGCTGCAGAAAGTGACTTCCGGCAGGGTCCGGAGGTGACCACGGCGACTGCCGTGGCCGACGCCGTGCAACGAATCTGTGCACCAGCCGCCGCATTCCGCCGGCCGCCATCGGAGGATGTCATGCCTGGGTATTCGTTGTTCGTCGCGCTGCATGTGCTGGCCGGGGTGGTCGCGCTGGCCGGCTTCTGGTCGGCGGCGCTGATGAAGAAGGGCTCGCCGCGGCATCGTGCGCTGGGCAAGGTGTACCTGCTGGCGATGGCGGCGATCGTCGCCACCGCGCTGCCGATCACCGTGGAGTACGCCTGGTTCCGCAAGCAGCCGCTGTCGGCGCTGTTCCTGGCCTACCTGATGGCCCTCACCGGCAACGCCGCCTGGCTGGCATGGCGCGCGGTCACCGACAAGCGCGACTGGAAGCGGCTGGTGGCGCGCGTCGGCTGGAAACTGGCGCTGTGGCCGGTGCTGCTGCTGGCGCTGGCCACGCTGGTGGTCGGCGTCCGCCATGGCCAGCTGCTGTTCCTGGGCTTCTCCACGATCGGCCTGTGGGTGGGCGGGCGCATGTGGAAGTTCGCCCGTCGCGGCCCGTCGCGCCCGGACTGGGCACTGCGCCAGCACTACCAGTCCATGCTGGGCGCGGGCATCGCCACCCACGTGGCGTTCCTTGGCATCGGCATGCGCCCGCTGTGGCAGTGGCTGCAGGCGCACGCCGCGGTGCCGCCGCTGCTGGTCGAGCTGTTCCCGTGGATGGCGCCGGTGGTGGTGGCGGTGGTCATCGGCCTCCGCCTGGACCGCAGGTACGGCCGCCGGACCATGCCCGCGCGGTGAGCCGCGGCGGGCGCCAGCTGCCAACGAAAACGCCGCCCGTGGGCGGCGCTTTGATGTGCATGTCCCGCGATGCGCCGCTCAGACGTCGCCGCCGTCGGCCCAGCCTTCGCCGCTGCCGCGCTGCAACACCCGGTCGCCGTCCTGCACGTCGCCGGCCGGCAGGTGCGGCTGGTCGGCGAGCCGTGCGTAGAGCGGGGTGAAATCCGGCTCGGTCGCCGCCATCAGCTGCTCGAAGCTGTCGATCACGAAGTAGGTCTTCTGGAAGGTGTCGATGCGGTAGCGGGTACGCATGATCCGCTCCAGATCGAAACCGATGCGGTTGGGCGCCGCCGACTCCAGCGAATACAGCGACTCGCCCTTGGACGAGACGATGCCGGCGCCGTAGATGCGCAGGCCGTCGGCGGTGTCGATCAGGCCGAACTCCACCGTGTACCAGTACAGGCGGGTGAGGTTCTGCAGCGCGTCCGGACCGATGGCGTGCGCCTTGACGCCGCCGCGGCCGTAGGCGGCCATGTAGTCGGCGAACACCGGGTTCATCAACAGCGGCACGTGGCCGAACAGGTCGTGGAACAGGTCCGGCTCGGCGATGTAGTCGATCTGGTCGGGGCGGCGGATCCACCACGTCACCGGGAACCGGCGGTTGGCCAGGTGCTCGAAGAAGTCCAGTTCCGGCAGCAGCCCCTCCACGCCCACCAGGGTCCAGCCGGTGGCCGCGCCCAGTACCTCGTTGAGCTGGTCGAAGCGCGGGATCATATGCTCGCTCATGCCCATCTCGTCCTGGGCATCGAGGAATTCGCGGCAGGCGCGGCCGACCAGCAGTTCGCGCTGGCGCCGGTACAGCGTGCTCCAGGTGGCGTGGTCGTCGGCGCTGTAGCCGTCCCACGGCTGCTCCACCACGGCGGTGGTGTAGACCGGCACATAGCCCTTGTCGGTCTGCTGGTGTTCTACGCGGCGCGGGGACGTGTCCATGGCGGCATTCCGGAAAGTGGATCGCCCTGATGGTAGAAATCCGGCCGCGCAACAGGTGTGCGAAATTGCGCTGGGCAAGCGGCATGGCGCAAGATTATTGCGTCGATTCAATGTTGCGGGGCAACAAAATGAACGCCATCTCCCTCGACCGCACCGATCTGCGCCTGCTGGCGGAGATCCAGCAGCAGGGTCGCGCCACCAATGCCGAACTGGCCACGCGGGTGAACCTCTCGCCGTCGGCCTGCCTGCGCCGGGTGCAGCGGCTGGAAGCGGACGGGGTGATCGCCGGCTACGGCGCGCGCCTGGAGCCGCGCGCCATCGGCCTGGGTCTGCAGGCGTTCGTGCGCGTGCAGTTGTCCAAGCACGGGCAGGCGGCGATCGGCCATTTCGTCGAGGCGGTGCAGTTGTGGGACGAAGTCGTGGCCTGCCATGCGCTCACCGGCGACATGGATTACCTGCTGCACATCTACGTGCGCGACCTGGACCACTTCTCGGCGTTCCTGCTCGACAAGCTGCTGGACGCCACCGGCGTGGCCGACGTCAATTCCAGCTTCGTGCTGCGTACCGTCAAGGAGTTCCGCGCGCTGCCGTTGTCGCAGCTCGGTCGCGGTTGACGCCGGCCGGCGCTGCCCGACGCACTGCGGCCGGGCGCCGGATCCACCGGTGATCGCCGTTGGCTTGATCGGCGTCATGGTGGTCGCGGGGGCCGGCGCCGACGATGGCGCCATCCCCACCCGGAGCACCTCCATGTCGATCCGCCTTGCTGCTGCCCTGCCTCTCCTGCTGGTCGCCGCCCCGGCGCTGGCGGCCGATGCCGGCGGAGCGCCGTTGCTGGACCTGCGCTACCGCTACGAGCATGTCGCGCAGGACGGCATCGCCCGCGACGCCGACGCCCACAGCGCCCGGCTGCGGCTGGGTTATCGCACCGCGCGCTGGCATGGCTGGTCGGCGCTGGGCGAGGTGGATGGCGTGGCCCACCTGGGCGGCGAACGCTTCAACGACACCCGCAACGGCCGCACCCGCTACCCGACCGTGGCCGACCCGGACTACGTCGAACTCAACCAGGCGCTGCTGCGCTACGACGGCGGCCACGGCAACGTGCAGCTGGGCCGCCAGCGCATCAACCTGGGCAACCAGCGCTTCGTCGGCGGCGTGGGCTGGCGCCAGAACGAGCAGACCTATGACGGCGCGATGATGGAACTGGCGCCGGCCGCGCGCTGGAAGCTGACCTACGCCTACGTGACCAACATCAACACCGTGTTCGGCCCGGACCAACCGCCGGCCCCCAGCCTCACCGCGCCGGCCAACATCCACGGCGACAGCCACCTGCTGCAGGCGCGGTTCGCGCCCGGCACGCAACTGGCGTTCACCGGCTATCACTACCGCCTGGACCTGGAGAACGTGGCGGTGGCCGCGGGCGCGCCGCGCGGCACGCTGTCGGCCGACACCACCGGCCTGCGCGTGCAGGGCAGCCACGGCGCCTTCGGCTACGTGCTGGAACATGCGCGCCAGGTCGATGGCCACGGCAACCCGTGGTCGCTGGACAGCCGCTACTGGCTGGGCGAGGCCAGCCATGCCGCCGGCGAGGTGAAAAGCACGCTCGGCTATGAAGTGCTCGGCGCCGGTGCAGGTGGCCCCGGCAATCGCGCGTTCCAGACGCCGCTGGCGACCAAGCACGCCTTCCAGGGGTGGGCCGACCAGTTCCTGACCACGCCCGCCGATGGCCTGCGCGATGCGTATGCGGGCGTGGTGGTGCCGTTGGCCGGCGGCAAGGCGCAGGCGTGGTACCACGATTTCCGCAGCGATCGCGGCAGCTACCGCTACGGGCACGAACTCAACCTGTCGTGGGAGCGCGCGGTGCCGCAGCTCAAGGGCCTGAGCGTGCTGCTCAAGGCCGCGCGCTACCGCAGCGCCGACGCCGTGCGTACCCGCGATGCCGACAAACTCTGGGTGCAGCTGCAGTACACGCGGTCCTAGCCGCGGCGTGCCGCGCTCAGCGCGCCGGCGCGGTGCAGCTGCCTTCCTTGCCGCGCAGCTTGTCCAGCCGCGAACGCCCGTCCAGACAGCGCTGGTAGGCCTCGGCCGCGGCGGCGCTGGCCCGCGCATCGGCGTTGCGTGCGCTGGCCGCGTGCGCCTGCTGCAGGCGGGCGACGCCGGCGCGGATCTGCGCCATCGCCGCCATGGCCGCTTTCTCGCCCTCGAGGATGGCGCGCCCGCGCTGTTCGAAATCGGCCGCGCCGATGTCCAGCACCTGCGGCCGGATCACCACGTCGGCACGCGCCAGCTCCTGCTCGCCCAGGCGCTGGCCCATGATCGCGATGGACTGGTTGACCGTGCCCAGCAGGCCGCTCGGGCGCTGCCCACTGGCCTTGCTGGAAATGTCCACGGCGATGACGAACTCGGCGCCGAGCTGGCGTGCGGCATCCACCGGCACCGGGCTGACCACGCCGCCATCGACGAACGTCTTGCCGCCGATGGTGACCGGTTCGAACACCCCCGGCACCGCGCTGGACGCGCGCACCGCCTGGCCGACGTTGCCACGCACGAACACCGCGCGCTCGCCGGTCTCCAGCTGCGTGGCCACCGCCGCGAACGGCTTCTTCAGCTGCTCGGCGGGCTTGTTGGCGACCTGCGCGTTGACGTAGTCCTGCAGCTTCTGGCCCTGGATCAGGCCGCCGGAGAACAGGCGCACGTCGCGGATGCTGGCCTGGTCCAGCGATACCGCCTTCTGCTGCATGTCGAAGGCATTCATGCCACTGGCGTACAGCGCGCCGACCACGCTGCCGGCACTGGTCCCTGACACCACCACCGGCTCGAAGCCGTTGGCTTCCAGCATCTTGATCACGCCGATATGGGCGAAGCCCTTGGCCGCGCCGCCGCCCAGCGCCACGCCGATCTTCACCGGCTTGGCCGCGGTGACCGGCCGGCCCGCGGCCGGCGCCGCGGGCTTCACGTTCTCGCCGCCGCACGCGGCCAGCAGGCCGGACAGCGAAAGGGACAGCAGCAGGCGGACGGTGCGCGGCTTCATGATGAACGGGTGGGGGCGTTGAAAAGGGCGCCAGCATAGCGCTTTGCGCCGGGCACGGGCCGCGCCGGCCGCGCGGCCGTTTAGGCGCCACTTCGTTGCCGCCGCGTGGTGGTGGTCAGGCGTCGCCGGTCAGCAGCACCAGGCTGGCCAGCGACATCAGCCAGAACAGGCCGCCCGGCACCAGCCAGAGCCAGTTGGCCAGCGTCAGCCGCGCATTCGCCGCGCCCGCGGGGTCGCCGCTGGCCAGGTTGGCCGCGCGCTGCGCGTGGACCATCGCCAGGGTGCCGCCGGCCAGGCTCAGTACGATCAGCCCGAAACCCGGCCCGAATGGCAGCACCGAATCGGGGAGGCGGCTGATGATGCGGCCGCTGATCGCCGAGACCACGAACAATGTGGCCCAGGCGCCGGGTGACCAGGCATGGCGGCTGCCGGAGCGTTGCAGCCGCTGGTCGATTTCGCGGTTCAGGCCGTGGGCGAAGAAGATCGAGAAGAGGGCGCGCGGGACCGGCCAGATGTCGAGCTTCCTGTCGAGCTTGTGCAGTTTCCAGTGACGCCAGAACCAGTACAGCGAATACAGCCCCAGGGTGGCGAACGAGAGCAGTACCAGCTTGGTGACGGACACCACGTAGAACGGCGGCAGGCGCGGCCGTTCCGTGGGAGCGGCGACCAGCGCCGCCCGTGGTGCCGCGTAGACATCGTCCTGCGCGTCCATGCCACCCCTCCATCCCTGCAGGTGATTGCGGCGAGTATGCGAGGGCGCGCGCACGCCGACAAGCGGCGCCGGCCCGCGCGCCGGTCTGTCCGGCCGCGGTGGCTCAGAACCGGTTGTCGCCGTCCAGGATGCGCCCCAGCCCGCCCAGCACCGAGCCCTCGCCGCGGCTCTGGCCGCCGCCCTGCGGTGCGGCCGCGTACATGCGCCCGGCCAGGCGCGAGAACGGCAGCGACTGCAGCCACACCTTGCCCGGTCCGGTGAGGGTGGCCAGGAATACGCCTTCGCCACCGAAGAACATGCTCTTCAGGCCGGCCACGCGGCGCACGTCCATGTCCACCCCGGCGTGGTAGGCGACCACGCAGCCGGTATCCACGTCGATGCGCTCGCCGGCGGCCAGCTCGCGTTCGACCACGCAGCCGCCGGCGTGCACGAACACCCAGCCGTCGCCCTCCAGCTTCTGCATGATGAACCCCTCGCCGCCGAACAGGCCGGTCATCACCTTGCGCTGCAGGTGCACCCCGACCTGCACCCCGCGCGCGCCGGCCAGGAAGCTGTCCTTCTGGCAGATCAGCTTGCCGCCGTGCTCGTCGAGCTTCATCGGCAGCACGGTACCCGGGTAGGGCGCGGCGAAGGCGACCCTGGCCTTGCCCTGGCCGCCGTGCGTGTAGAGCGTGGCGAACAGGCTCTCGCCGGTGATCACGCGCTTGCCCGCCGACAGCAGCTTGTCCATGAACCCGGTGCCCTCGCTTTCGTGGCGGCCGTCACCGAACACGGTATCCATGCGCACCGCGGCGTCCTTGTACATCAGCGCGCCGGCCTCGGCGATGGCGCTTTCGCCCGGGTCCAGCTCGATCTCCACGAACTGCATCTCGTGGCCGACGATGCGGAAGTCGATGTCATCGGCGCGATTGCGGCGCCCGCCGACCGGCGGCGGCATCGGCGGTGGCGAGGCCTGCCCGCCGAGCTCGGGCAGCGACCCGGCCGGCTGCCAGCCCTGCAGCCCCTCGCGCCAGGCCAGGGCGTCACGGTGCAGCTGGGCGTGGCGGCGGGCGGCCTCGTCGTCGAGCGGGCCGATACGGTCGGAGTGTCCGGGGGTGTGGAAGTACCACTGGCTCATGGGCGTGCCTGGCGGGAAGAAGACCGCCAGTCTATGACGCGCTGGCATGCGCAGGCACCTGCGGTCGCTCCACCGGCCGCTGGCCGGTCAGCGCGCGTGCAGCGCCTTGTGCAATACGTCCAGCAACTGGCCGTCGTCCAGCCGCTGTTCCCAGTACATGATGCCGCCGAGCCGGTTGCGCCTGACGTACGCGGCCTTGATCGCCAGCGACTGCGGGTCGTCGTAGGTGATCAGCTGGCGGGTGGCGGGGTTCCACAGCCACGGCGCCTGCGCCTGGGGATCCCAGTGGCGCTCCCAGCCCGGCGCGCCAAGGCGGCCGCGCACGATCTCGCGCCAGTCGATGAAGCCGCCTTCGCTGCCGTACTTCCGGTACAGCCCGGCGTCGACCGGCTCCACGTCGCCGAAGCGGCGGCCATAGAACGGCACGCCGACATTGATCTTGCCCGCCGGCACGCCGGCCTCCAGGAAGTAGCGCACCGCGCCTTCGGTGGTACGCGCGCCCGCCGGTGCCCGCGCCGAACGGGCCAGCCCGCTGTGGTGGCCGGTGGCCGGTGGTCGGGGTCAGGCTGCCGTGGAAGTCGTAGGTCATCAGGTTGATCCAGTCCAGCGAGCGGGCGATGCGCGGCAGTTCCAGGCCGTCGGCGAAGCGGCCCTCGGCGGCGGCGATGGTCAACAGGTAATGGCGCCTGCCGCCGCCTTCGCGGTCCAGGCGCGCGCGCAGCGCTTCCAGCAGCACGGTGAAATTGCGGCGGTCGTCCGGGCTGTGGCTGATGTCGGCGTCGCCCAGGGTCGGGTACTCCCAGTCGATGTCCAGGCCGTCCAGGTCGAAGCGGCGCAGCAGGGCGACGCCGCTGTCGATGAAGCGCGCACGCGCCGCTTCGGTGGCCGCGGCCTCGGAGAAGTTGCCGGCGCCCCAGCCGCCGATGGACAGCACGATCTTCAGCGCGGGGTTGTCGGCGCGATGCGCGACGAGCGCGTGCACGTGCGCCGGGTCGACCTTGTCGGGCAGGTACACGCTGCCATCGGGTGCGACCTTGGCGAAGGCGAAGTTGACCACGTCCAGCTGCGCGGCCGGCAGCCGCGGCGGCGTCGGACCGTCGGTCACGTAGCCGATCAGGCGGAAGGGCTGCGCCAGTGCGGTGGCGGCGAATGCGAGCAGCGCGGTCGCCAGCAGGGCACGCAGGCGGCGATGGGGTGCGGACATGGAAGGCCCCGGCATGGATCAGCGCCCCACTCTAGCCGCAACGGCGGACGCCGCCGCGTGCGGTAACGCCTGAAACCGTGTGAAGCGCGGCGGGGCGGGCGCACGCCGCCGGCCCTGCCCAGCCGCGCCCGGGTCAGCGCGCTTCGCGCAGATCGGTCGCCAGCGCCGCGGCTTCGGCGGCACAGTCGCGTGGCAGCGGTCGCGGGTGCCTGCGCGCGGCGGCGATTTCGCGCTTCGCCGCGTCCAGGTCGGCGCGGAACGCCGCGTTGTCGTGCAGGCGCGCGACCGTGGCCGCGGCCAACGCCTGGCCCTGCTGCACGTCGCTGTACCAGTGCACGTTGCACACCAGCCGGCTGTGGCCGTAGTTGCGGCCGCGCTCGAGCAGCGCGGTGGCTTGCCCGGGGGCGATCTCCGACAGGATCAACGCCCAGGCCCAGCCGATGGCGGTGTGCCCCGACGGATAGGAGCCGCTGCCGCGCAGGTGCGGTTCGTCGTCCGGGGTACAGGTCGGCTGGCCGTTGACCATGAACGGGCGTGGCCGCTGGTACCGGTTCTTGGCCGCGCGGGTGGCCGCGCTGGCGTCGATCAGGCTGCGCTGCAGCAGGCGGTACAGGGCCGGCGTGTGCGTGTCGTCGACGGCCACCCCCAGCGCGCAGCTGAACTGCCCGGCGCCGGCGGGAAAGCGCAGGTCGGCGTCGGCGCTGGCCTGGGTGAAGCGCGCGCTGTCGCGCAGTGCGATGGCCTCGCCGGCGACGGCGTCGTCCAGCGCCGCCCAGGCCGAGCCCGGCGCGGGCGGTGGCGGGCTCAGTGCCAGGCTGTCGGGAATCGCGTCCGCCTGCAGGTAACCGGTGGGCGCCGGTGCAGCCGGCGCGTCGTGGCCGGGGGCGTGCCGGGCAGGCGTACCGGCGCAGGCGGCGAGCGCGACGGCCAGGACGGTGACCGCGCCCAGGCGCAGCGCAAACGGGGAACGTGACATCAACGCGGGCATGATCGGCGGAACGGACCGGCATCATCGCACCGATGCCCCCGCCGACCTAGATGGCGCGGGCCCACGCGCTCAGCCGGCCGTCTTCCTCCTGCACCTCGATCGGGCCGCCGAACACCTCCGACAGCGGGCCCGCGCGCAGCAGCTCGCCGCGCGTGCCGTCGGCGAAAATGCGCCCGCCCTTCATCAGTACCACCCGCTGGATCTCGGGGATCACCTCCTCGATGTGGTGGGTGACCAGCACCAGGGTGATGCCCTGCCCGGCGAGGTGGCGGAGGCTGTCGATCAGGTGCTGGCGCGATACCAGGTCCAGGCCGGTGGACGGCTCGTCGAGCAGCAGTGCACGCGGCTGGTTGACCAATGCGCGGGCGATCAGCACGCGGCGGGTCTCGCCGGCGGAAAGTTCGGCGTAGCTGCGGCCGAGCAGCGGCAGGGCGCGCGCCAGTGCGAGCGCCTGGCGCGCGCGCTCGCGCATGCTGTCGGTGACGTCGCGGTGCGCCGGCACCACGTAACTGGCGAAGAAGCCGGAGATCACCGCCTCCTCCACCCCCAGCCCGGGCATGTCGGCCAGGTTGCCGGACAGGTCGCCGCTGACGATGCCCAGCTGCGCGCGCAGCCGGTCCACCTGCCAGCGGGTCTGGCCCAGCACCTTGACCGGCACATGGCCGTCGGCGCGCGCCAGCGGGTACAGCTCGCGGGTGATCAGCTTGATGAAGGAGGACTTTCCGCAGCCGTTGGGGCCGAGGATGGCGGTGTGCTGGCCCTGCTCGATGCGCAGGGCCAGGTCGTGCAGGACCCGAACCTGGCCGCGGACGACGCAGGCGTGGTCGAGCTCGATCAGGGGGGCCGCGGTGGCGGCGGTGGCGGTGGACATCGTTCAGGCGGGAGTGGGCGGGGGGCGGCGCAGCTGAAGGATTGGACCAAAGTCGGGCGCCGGGTGGATGAAGTTTGCCGCCGCAGGCCCCATCATGTGTATCCACAGTTTCATCCGCCACCGAACGGCCTGGAGTTCCGCGATGCCCGATACCCTCCTCGACTTCCTCACCGGCGGCGTCGCCGGCCTGGGCTGGTGGGGCATGCTGGCAGTGCTGCTGGTGTTCACCCAGCTCACCATCTTCGCGGTCACCCTGTACCTGCACCGCAGCCAGGCCCACCGCGGCGTGGACTTCCACCCGCTGGTCGCGCACTTCTTCCGCTTCTGGACCTGGCTGACCACCTCGATGATCACCCGCGAGTGGGTGGCCATCCATCGCAAGCACCACGCCAAGGTGGAAACCGACGAGGACCCGCACAGCCCGGTGACCAAGGGCATCGGCCGCGTGTTCTGGCGCGGCGTCGAGCTGTACCGCGAGGCCCGCACGATGCGCGCCGACATCGAGCAGTACGGCCGCGGCGCGCCCGAGGACTGGATCGAACGCCGGCTCTACACCCCGCACGCCAACCTCGGCCCGGTGGTGCTGTTCGCGCTGAACTTCGTGCTGTTCGGCCTGCCGGGCATCGCCCTGTGGGCGATCCAGATGGCATGGATCCCGTTCTGGGCCGCCGGCGTGGTCAACGGCCTGGGCCACTGGTGGGGTTACCGCAACTTCGAATCGGCCGACACCTCGACCAACCTGACGCCGTGGGCGTTCTGGATCGGCGGCGAGGAGCTGCACAACAACCACCACGCCTTCCCCAGTTCGGCGCGCTTCTCGATGCGCCGCTGGGAGTTCGACATCGGCTGGCAGGCGATCCGCCTGCTGCAGGCGCTGGGCCTGGCCAAGGTGCTGCGCGTGGCGCCGACCATGGACATCCGCCCGAACATCGCCGTGCCCGATACCGACACCCTCAAGGCACTGCTGTCGCACCGCTTCCAGGCGATGACCGATTACCAGCGCAACGTGTTCGCCCCGGCCCTGCGTGAAGAGGCGGCCGCCGCCGGCGCCAAGCTGCGCAAGATGCTGCCGCGGCGCATGCGCAAGGGCCTGGTCAATGACGGCCGCTGGCTCAAGCCGGCCTGCCGCGAGCAGCTGCAGCAGTGGGTGAGCCAGCGCCCGCGCATCCAGCTGCTGGTGGAGCACCGTGCGCGCCTGTCGGCACTGCTGGAGGCGCGCACCCATGACGCCGCCGAGCGCCTGCGCCACCTGCAGCAGTGGTGCCACGAGGCCGAGGCCAGCGGCGTGGCCGCGCTGCAGGCCTATGCGGCGCGGCTGAAGGGTTACTCGCTCAACGCGGCATGACCACCCGCGCCGCCGCACCGGGCCATGGGCGCCGCCCCGCGCGGCGCCTGCCGGCCCTGCTGGCGGCGCTGCTGCCCTGGGCCGCACCGGCACAGGTGCAGGACGCCGGCGACTACCTGCGGCGCATGGATCTGGATGGCGACGGCCGGGTCGCGCCGGACGAATACCTGCGATGGATGCGCTACGCCTTCGAGCGCATGGACCGCGACGGCAACGGCGTGCTGGAGCCGGCGGAACAGCCCGGCGGCCGCGGCCGGCCGATCACCCGCGACCAGCACGAGCAGGCGATCCTCGCCCGATTCCACCGGCAGGATGCCAACGGCGATGGCTTCCTGGATGCACGCGAGCTGATGGCGCCGCCGCGTTGACCGTGGCTCTCCCGGCCTGGCGGGGCCTGCCCGACAAGCGGCCATGCCGGGAACGCCCGGGCGCGGGGCAAGCCCGCCTCTGCCGTGGCCTGCCGCCTGCCTGGAGCGACAGCGCGGCGCGGTGGCGTGGTCCCACGCCTACAATGGCCGCCATGCCCGAACTGCCCGAAGTAGAAACCACCCGCCGCGGCCTGGAACCGCACCTGCAGGGGCGCCGCATCCATGGCGTGATCCTGCGCCGGCCGGACCTGCGCTGGCCGATTCCACCGGACATCGAGCGGGCGTTGCCCGGCCAGCGCATCGCCGCGATCCGCCGCCGCGCCAAGTACCTGCTGCTCGATACCGATGCCGGCAGCGCGCTGCTGCACCTGGGCATGTCCGGCAGCCTGCGCGTGCTGCCCGGCGACACCCCGGTGCGCGCGCACGACCACGTCGACATCAGCCTCGAGGACGGGCGCCTGCTGCGTTTCAACGACCCGCGCCGGTTTGGTTGCCTGCTGTGGCAGCCGCCGGGCCAGACCCACGAACTGCTGCGCGGGCTCGGCCCCGAGCCGCTGGACGCGGCGTTCGACGGCGACTACCTGTTCGCGCGCAGCCGCGGCCGCAGCGCACCGGTCAAGACCTTCCTGATGGACCAGCGCATCGTCGTCGGCGTCGGCAACATCTATGCCGCCGAAAGCCTGTTCATGGCCGGGATCAATCCGCTGCGCGAGGCCGGCAAGGTGTCGCGCGAGCGCTACCAGCGCCTGGCCACCGCGGTGAAGGACATCCTCGGCCATGCCATCACCCGCGGCGGCACCACCCTGCGCGATTTCATCAGTCCCGACGGCGCCCCCGGCTACTTCGAGCAGGAGTTGTCGGTGTACGGACGCGAAGGCCAGGCCTGCGTGCGCTGCGGGCGCCCGCTGCGCCATGCCAGCATCGGCCAGCGCGCCAGCGTGTGGTGCGGCCACTGCCAGCGCTGAGCGGCCGCGGCGGGCCGGCGCGTGGCCGGGCCGGCCTTCACCCGCGGCTTACCTTCGTTCACCCGCCGCTGCCTATCATCCGCCCACCCCTCACCGGACGACCGCATGGATCGACGCGACTTCCTCCAGCGCGCCTCGCTGGCCCTGGCCGCCTTCGGACTGCCGGCGCTGCCGGCCTGCGCCGCCGCCGAACGGCAGGTGGGCCTGCGTCGCATCGGCCAGCCGCAGCCGTTCGACTTCGCCGCGCTCAAGGGCCAGGCGCGCGCGCTGTCGCAGGCACCGTACCGCAGCCACAAGCGCACCCTGCCGCCGGAAGTGGAAGCGCTGGACTGGGACCAGTACCAGTCCATCCGCTACCGCCAGGACCACGCGCTGTGGGCCGACCAGCCCGGCAGGTTCCAGGCGAAGTTCTTCCACCTGGGCCTGTACTTCCATTCGCCGGTGCGCATGTTCGACGTGGTCGACGGCCAGGCGCAGGAGCTGGCCTACGACGGCGCCGCGTTCGATTACGGCAACAGCGGCATCCACGGCGGGCGGCTGCCGCCAGACCTGGGCTTCGCCGGCTTCCGCCTCAACACCCGCAGCGACACCGAGCGCGACTTCGCCGCGTTCCTGGGCGCCAGCTACTTCCGCGCGGTGGGCAAGGAGGGCCAGTACGGCCAGTCCGCGCGCGGACTGGCGATCGACACCGGTACCGGCAGGCCGGAGGAATTCCCTGATTTCATCGCCTACTACCTGGAACAGCCCGCGCGCGATTCGGACACCGTGGTCGTCTATGGCCTGCTGGATTCGCCGAGCGTGGCCGGCGCCTACCGCTTCGCCATCACCAACGGCGACGTGCTGCTGATGGACATCGACAGCGCGCTGTACCCGCGCCGCGAGATCGAGCGGCTGGGCATCGCCCCGTGCACCAGCATGTACCAGGTGGGCGAGAACGACCGCCGCATGGCCTGGGACTGGCGCCCGGAGATCCACGATACCGACGGCCTGTCGATGTGGAGCGGCGCCGGCGAGTGGATCTGGCGCCCGCTGTGCAACCCGGCGCAGCTGCGCTTCAACATGTTCGTGGACAACAACCCGCGCGGCTTCGGCCTGCTGCAGCGCGACCGCGATTTCGACCATTACCAGGACGACGGCGTGTTCTACGAGAAGCGCCCGTGCCTGTGGGTCGAGCCGAAGGGGCAATGGGGAGAGGGCTCGGTGCAGCTGGTGGAGATTCCCACCGTCGACGAGACCTTCGACAACATCGTCGCGTTCTGGAACCCGAAGCAGAAGCCGCAGCCGGGGCAGGAACTGCTGGTCGGCTACCGGCTGTACTGGGGCGCGCAACCGCCGGCGCGGCCGCCGCTGGGCTACTGCGTGGCCAGCCGCACCGGGCTGGGCGGGGTGATCGGCAAGAAGCGCGAGTATTTCTCCTGGCGCTTCGCGGTGGACTTCGAGGGCGGCGACCTGGCCAGCCTGATCGACAAGGCCGAGGTCGAGGCGGTGGTGCAAGCCAGCAGTGGCCGGGTGGAAGTGGTGTCGGCCCGGCCGCTGCGCGAGATCAACGGCTACCGCGCCATGTTCGACCTGGTGCCGCCCGACAACGGGACCGGGCAGATCGACATCCGCCTGTACCTGCGCAGCGGCGGCAAGGCCCTTACCGAGACCTGGCTGTACCAGTACAACCCGCCGCCGGCGGACCAGCGCACGCTGTACTGAGCCGCCGCGTCCCGGCATGTCCGGCAGTGTGCGGCCGGGGGCTGCGGCGCAACGGCCGGGCCGTCGGCCGGCACCGTGCACGCGCGCTGACCGGTGCATCGGCAGGCATCCGTTGACAGCATCGCCGGATCGCGCCTAAAACGGCCGACGGTCCGTCGCCGCCCGGGGAAGGCGCATGGCGCGAGGCGACCGTAGCGCAAGGGCCCTCCACGGCGCCGCAAGGGCGGACCTGGCGCGCCCGCGGTGACGACGACAACGAGATCGGGATGCCATGACGCAGAAAACCCGCTGGTCGCAGTTCGGTGTGCTCATCACGGTGTTTTTTTTCTGGGGCTTCGTCGCCGCCAGCAACGACATCCTGATCCCGGTCTTCCAGAAGGCCTTCAACCTCAGCCACGCGCAGAGCCAGCTGGTGTCGTTCGCGTTCTACATCGCCTACACGGTCGGCTCGCTGGCCTATTTCGGCGTCTCCCGGCTCGCGGGCCAGGACCTGCTCAACCGCATCGGCTACCGCAACGGCATCTGCCTGGGCCTGCTGGTGTCGGCACTGGGCACGCTGCTGTTCTATCCGGCGGCCAACAGCGGCTCGTTCGTGCTGATGCTGTCGGGCCTGTTCATCGTCGGCCTGGGGTTCTCGCTGCAGCAGATCGCGGCCAACCCGCTGGCCATCGTGATGGGCAATCCGGCCACCGGCGCGCAGCGCCTGACCCTGGCCGGTGGGGTCAACAACTTCGGCACCACCATCGGCCCGCTGCTGGTCAGCGTGGCGATCTTCGGCAGCGTGGCCAGCGGCAACACCGAAGCCAGCATCGAGAGCGTCAAGATGCCCTACCTGGTGCTGGGCGCGGCCTTCGTGCTGGTGGCGCTGTTCCTGAAATTCTCCTCGGTGCCCAACCATATCGACCTGGAGGGCGTCGCCCGCAGCGAGGCGCAGGACACCGCCAGCCTGGCGCACCGGTCCTCGGCGTTCGCCTACCCGCAGCTGCTGCTGGGCATGCTCGCGATCTTCCTCTACGTCGGGGTGGAAGTGTCCACCGGCGCGCACCTGCCGGCCTACATGCGCGAGCACCTGGGCGTGGACACGGCCGCGGTCGCGCCCTACGTGTCGCTGTACTGGGCCAGCCTGATGATCGGCCGCTGGACCGGCGCCGCCGGCGCGTTCGAGATTGCCGGCGGCGCCAGGCGCATGCTGACCCTGGTCCTGCCGTTCGTCGCCTTCGGCGTGTTCCTGGCGGTGAACGCGGCGCTGCGCCACGAGGTGGCGCAGTTCTACGGCTATGCCGGGGTGATCGTGGTGATGATCGCCGCCACCCTGCTCAGCCGCGGCAACCCGGCGCGGATGCTGCTGTACTTCGCCTTGTGCGGCATCGCCGCGCTGCTGGTGGGCATGGCCAGCGACGGCCGCACCAGCGCCATGGCCTTCATCAGCTCGGGCCTGTTCTGCAGCACCATGTGGCCGTGCGTGTTCGCACTGGCCATCGCCGGGCTCGGCCGCCATACCAACCAGGGCAGCAGCCTGCTGGTGATGATGATCATGGGCGGCGCGCTGGTGCCGCTGCTGCAGGGCGTGCTGGCCGACACCGCCGGCATCCACATGAGCTTCTGGGTGGGCGTGGCGTGCTTCGCCTACCTGGCGTTCTACGCGCTGCGCTCGGCCGCGATCCTGCGCCGCCAGGGCATCGACCTAGACCGGCTGGCCGCCGAAGGCGGGCATTGAGCCCGCCGCTGGCCAGCCGCCGCGCCGGCCGCGGATGCCGGCGCCACGGCCGTGCCGTCACAGGGGCAGCGGCGCCTGCATCGGTTCGATCCGGCCCTCGCCGCGGGTGATCTTCTTGAACTCGGCGCGGCTGACCGACACGTAGCGGTCGTTGCCACCGATCTCCACTTGCGGCCCGTCCTGCACCGCGAAGCCGTTCCCGTCCACGCGCACGGTCATGGTCGCCTTCTTGCCGCTGTGGCAGATGGTCTTGATCTCCTGCATCTCGTCGGCCCACGCCAGCAGGTACTGGCTGCCCTCGAACAGCTCGCCGCGGAAATCGGTGCGCAGGCCGTAGCACAGCACCGGGATGCGCAGCTGGTCCACCACCTCGCTCAGCTGCCACACCTGCGCCTTGGTCAGGAACTGCGCCTCGTCCACCAGCACGCAGCCCAGCCGCCCGTGCGCGGCGATGTCGCCTTCGACCAGGCGCTGCAGGTCGGTGTCGTGGTCGAAAGCGGTGGCCTCGGCCTGCAGACCGATCCGCGAGGCGACCACGCCGTGGCCGGCGCGGTGGTCCAGGCGCGGGGTCAGGATCGCCACGCGCATGCCGCGTTCGCGGTAGTTGTGCCCCGATTGCAGCAAAGTGGTGGTCTTCCCGGCGTTCATCGCCGAGTAGTAGAAGTAGAGCTTGGCCATGGGGCATTTTAGCCGGGCGCGTGGTCCAGGCGCGCACCGATATCGAGGGGCTCCCCCAAGGGCACCGGTTACCCGGAAACCGAGCTCAGCTCATGCCGACGGCTGCCGAAACCCGGGCGCGCAAGACGCAGGCGATTACGGCCTGTCCATGACCGGTCGGCCGACCCTGACCTGGGAGAAAAGTGTGGGACCAACACGCTCCTTCCAGTCCATGTCCTGTTGTCGAAAGTATTGCTGGGGTTGCCAGAGCGAAGAGTGATAGAACTTGCCGCCCGGAATACGTGTCGATGGGACGGCCGCCGCATCGTGAGAGGCCGATGGAGCCCCGCTTCCACCTTCCAGCAGAGGCCCCACGATGGTCACGCTGCCCCCGAAACCCGTGCGGCTTCCGGTCACTTCGCGCATGCCTCGCCGCAGCACCCTCGCCAGCTTCGGCCTGGCGACTTCGTCCCCGTAGCGTGTATATATCGAAGAGCCGGACGCCAGAGCCTGAGAGCGTTCTGCCGCAGTCAGGTTGGCCCAGTATTTTTCACGAAGCACTACGAGTTCCGGATAGCCCCGTTCGGCGGCCATATCCATCCATACGTAGGCCGTGGCGGGATCGCGGTGAAGTCCAAACCGGCCTTCCAGGTAGGCCTCGGCGATGATGGCCTGTGAGGGCTTGTCGGAATAGCTTGCTGCACGCAGAAGCGCCTTCATCCCCCTCTCGTGGTGGCCGCGTCCCAGAAGGTCCATGCCGAAATTCCGATACAGGATGTCCGGGTGGGACGACAGGAGCCCCGCAGCTACAAGATCCTGGTCGAATTCCTGTGGCACGCCCGACGACTGTGCGGTTGCGGCGCTGGTGGGTAAAACAGCGATACAGACGGCTGCAAGTAGCAACACCCCTACATTCCCTATTCTGCGCATACAGCCTCCGGATCCTTGGCTGTGGCGGAGCGTAGCACATGGATTCTCGCTAGAATCCATAACGATATCCCCCCCCATACCCATGCTGGACTCCCTCAATCCCCCCCAACGCGCGGCGGTGCTGCACACCCAAGGCCCCCTGCTGGTGCTGGCCGGCGCCGGCAGCGGCAAGACCCGGGTGATCGTGGAGAAGATCGCCCACCTGATCGGCAGTGGCCGCTACAGCGCCCGCCGCATCGCCGCGATCACCTTCACCAACAAGTCGGCCAAGGAAATGCGCGAGCGCGTGGCCAAGCGCCTGCACGGTGGGCAGGCCGAGGACGTGACCATCTGCACGTTCCACGCGCTGGGGCTGAAGTTCCTGCAGATCGAACACGCCGCGGTGGGGCTGAAGCGCGGGTTCTCGATCTTCGATGCCGACGATGCGGCCGCCCAGGTCAAGGACCTGCTCGGCGGCGGCAATGCCAAGCCCGACGACATCGAGGACATGAAGAACCTGATTTCGCGGGCCAAGAACAGCGGCCTGTCGCCGGAACAGGCGATGGCCGCCGCGCGCAGCAACCGCGAGAAGGACGCGGCGATGGTCTACGCGCTGTACCAGGCGCGGCTGACCGCCTTCAACGCGGTCGATTTCGACGACCTGATCCGGTTGCCGGTGCAGGTGCTGGAAGAGAACCCGGACATCGCCCTGGCCTGGCGCGAACGCATCGGCTACCTGCTGGTGGACGAGTGCCAGGACACCAACGATGCCCAGTACCGGCTGCTCAAGCAGCTGGCCGGCCCGGCCGGCAACTTCACCTGCGTGGGCGACGACGACCAGTCGATCTACGCCTGGCGTGGCGCCAACCCCGAGAACCTGCAGAACATGGCGCTGGAATACCCGTCGCTGCAGATCATCAAGCTCGAACAGAACTACCGTTGTTCCAACCGCGTGCTGCGCGCGGCCAACGCGCTGATCGCGCACAACCCGCACGAGCACCTGAAGACGCTGTGGTCCGACCAGGCCGACGGCGAGCGCATCCGCGTGTGGGAATGCCGCAACAGCGAGCACGAAGCGGAAAAGGTGGCCGCCGAGATCCAGTTCATCGCCACCAGCCGGCGCGTGCCCTGGAGCGATTTCTGCATCCTGTTCCGCGGCAACTTCCAGAGCCGGCCACTGGAAAAGGCGCTGCAGATGGTCGGGGTGCCCTACCACCTGACCGGCGGCACCGTGTTCCTGGAACGGCAGGAAGTGAAGGACACCCTGGCCTGGCTGCGGCTGCTGGTGAACCCCGACGACGACACCGCGTTCATGCGCGCGGTGCAGGCGCCCAAGCGCGACGTCGGCGCCGGTACCCTGGCCAAGCTGGCGGAGCTGGCATCGGACAAGGGCATGTCGATGGCGCAGGCCGCCGAGGCGATGGGCGCGCTGGCGCAGTTGCCGCCGCGCGCGGCCAACAGCCTGAGCCGCTTCACCGACATCCTGCGCGCGCTGCGCATGGACATGCGGCAGATGTCCTCCGGCGACCTGGTGCGGCGCGTGGCCAAGGATTCGGGCCTGCTGGCCGAGCTGCGCCACCAGGCCAAGGACACCGCCGGCTACGAGCGCCGCGCCGCCAACCTCGAGGAGCTGGCCTCGTGGTTCGAGAACGGCCCGCGTGGCGCCAGTGCCGCGGACATGGCCGCGCAGCTGGCGCTGATCTCGCGCAGCGACAAGGACGACGGCGGCAACCAGGTGCGGATGATGACCCTGCACGCCTCCAAGGGCCTGGAGTTCCCGTATGTGTTCATCGTCGGCTGCGAGGACGGCGTGCTGCCGCACCAGGTCAGCCTCGACGAGGGCAACCTGCAGGAAGAGCGGCGCCTGCTGTACGTGGGCATCACCCGCGCCAAGATCCAGCTGTGGATGAGCTACAGCCGCCTGACCCGCAAGTTCGGCGAGCACGTGCGGCTCAAGCCCAGCCGCTTCTTCGACGAGCTGCCGGCGGCCGAGATCCAGCGCGACGGCGCCGACCCGGTGGCCGACGCCGCGCACAAGAAGGAACGCGCGCAGGCCGGGTTGGCGGCGATCCAGGCGCTGTTCGACTAGCCGCCGGCGGACGCTTGCGCCCACGCCTGCGTGGAGCGACCCTGCATGCAACGACCGCGGCGGGCCAGGCAATGCTGATAGAAACCGAACGACTGCGCCTGCGCCTGCTGCGCGACGACGACGGCGATGCCGCGGCGATGCTGGAGCTGCTCAACGAGCCGGGCTTCCACCGCTACATCGGCGACCGCGGGGTGCGGACCCTGGAACAGGCGCGGGACTGCATCCGCAACGGGCCGATGGTGAGCTACGAACGGCACGGCTACGGCATGTACGCGGTCGAGCGGCGCAGCGACGGCGCCTGGCTGGGCAATGCCGGGCTGGTGCACCGCGCCGCGCTGCCGCATGCCGATCTCGGCTACGCCCTGCTCGCGCGGCATACCGGCCAGGGCTATGCGCTGGAGGCGGCGCGGGCGGTGCTGGGCCATGCACGCGCTGTGCTGCGGCTGGGGGCGCTGTGCGCGATCGTGACGCCGGGCAACGCGCGGTCGGTCGCATTGCTGGAAAAGCTTGGATTCCAGGCCAACGGCAGCGTGCGCCTGCCCGGCAAGGACGAGGACCTGCTGCTGTTCCTCAACACGCCGGCGACGGGCTAGCTGTGTAAACCCAGCAGGTTGTTCAGTGGTATGCGGGAGATGGGTGGTTTGTAGCCAAGACTGGCGTGAGGGCGGTGCCAGTTGTAGTGGTGCAACCAGCCATGGAGGGCATCGGCGCGCTGCCCGGAGTTGTCATAGGCGCGGGCATAGGCCCATTCGCGCAGGCTGGTCTGCACCAGACGTTCGGCCTTGCCGTTGGTGCGGGGCGTATAGGGACGCGTGCGCAGGTGGCGCAGGCCGAGCCGACGGACCAGGCGCTGGAAGCGGCGCGACCTGTAGCAGGTGCCATTGTCGGTCAACACCCGCTCGAAGCACACGCCCAGGCTGCGGTAGTAGCGCACCGTACGGATCAGGGCCTTGCAGGCACTGGTCCCGCGCTCGTCCGGCTCGATGGAGGCGAAGGCCACGCGCGAGTGATCGTCGATGGCCAGGTGGACGTATTCCCAGCCGATGCCCCGGTGCCGGCGCGACCGGTCGCCGGTGACACGGTGGCCGGGGGAACCGATCCGCCCCAGCTTCTTGATATCCAGATGCAGCAGTTGGCCCGGCAGGGCGTATTCGTAGCGGTTGTGCGGCAGCGCCGGTTCCAGTTCGGCCAGCCGATGCAGGCCGGCGCGGCGCAGCACCCGGGCGATGGTGCTTGGCGCCACGGACAGGCGCTGGGCAATCTGGCGATAGGTCTGGCATGAGCGGCGCTGCTCCAGCACCTGCGCCACGATCACCGGGGATAGGGCGTGGGGACTGGAATGCGGTCGGGAGCTGCGGTCCGTCAAACCATCCGGACCCTCCTCCCGGTAGCGCTTGAGCCACTTATAGGCCGTGCGTACGCTCACGCCGGCCGCGTGGGCGGCCTCTTCAATGCGCAGGCCCTGCACCAGGATGCGGTCCACAAGCAGGGCTCGACCGCGTGGGCTCAAACGGGCATGTTTATGCAGGTTCATCCGGGGCTCCTGGGGGCTGGTTGGCTTCGTAACCCCCATCTTCCAGCGATGCCCCGGATGAACAACCTACTGAGAGATCACAGCTAGCCCGGGCCGCACCTGGGACGTGCCCGGGCGGCGGGGCGCGCCTGCCGGAGGCATGGCCGCGGCATGCATCGCGGCGCGGCGGTGGGCCTTGGCCGCTGGCGGGGCGTCCACGGTGATGCCCCTGCGGGGCAAGCCCCGCAGCTACGTTGGCTCAACCGTTCCGGGCAATGCCCTCTGTGGGGCAGGCCCCGCAGCTACGTTGGTTCAATCGTCCAGCCGGGACTGCAGCTGCGCCAGCTGTTCCTGCAGCGCCGCCACGGTGGCTTCGAGCTGCGCCACGCGGTCCTCCAGCGCGCCGTTGTCCGCCGCCGCACCCGCGGGTGCGCGGAACTGCGCCGCCAGCGCGTCCACGTCCACCGGGCCGCCGAGCAGGTGCATGTAGCGGTCCTCGCGCTGGCCGGCCGCGCGTGGCAGCTGCACCGCCAGCCCCCGCTGGATCAGGCGCCCGAGCTGGTGGCGCAGGTCCTCGGCGTCGGCGAACTTCGCCATCCGCTCGCTGCGCGTGGCCAGCTCGCCGGCGGTCTGCGGGCCGCGCAGCAACAGCAGGCCCAGCAGCGCGACCTGCTGCCGTGGCAGGTCCAGCTTGCCGCCAAGCAGGTGTTCATAGCGTTCGGCGCGCGCGGAGAAATGCTGGCGGGCCAGGCCCATCGCTTCCAGCTGGCGCAGGGCGTGCTGCACGGTACCCGCATCCAGGTTCATCACCGGGTCGCGCGCGGTCTTCTGGTTGGCCGCGGTCTGCGCGGCGTTGACGGTCAGCGGGTAGGTCTCGGGCGTGGTCGCTTCCTTCTCGACCAGGCAGCCGAGCACGCGCATCTGCGCGGCGTCGAGCACGGGTACGGGCAAGGGGGCAGGGGTGTCGGTCATCGTGTCGGCATCCGGTCGCGCGAGGGGGCGCAAGCATAGCCGAGGGCACGTCGCCGACGCCGGGCGGGTGGCGAGCCGGTAAACTTGCCGGGTTTTCGTTCTGTCCGGTAGCCGTGCCCATGTCCCGAATCCGCCACTCCCTCCTGCTCGCCGGCGCGCTGCTGTCGCTGGCCGCGTGCAGCACGTCCCGGCCCCTGGTCCACGGCGAGCCCGCCGTCCCGGCGCCGCTGGCGGCCGCCAGCGATGGCCCCAATGACAACCTGAACGCGGTGCTGTGGGTGCAGCGCTCGCAGGAATACCGCGCCAACGCCCTGCAGACCTGGCGCGCCGCCGCCGCGCAGCTGGACCGCGCGCTCGCCGATCCGTCCTGGACCGCGCTGCTGCCGCAGGAAGGCGGCAGCCAGCAGTCGCCCGGGCTGAAGCCGGCGGTGGTGGTGGACGTGGACGAAACCGTGCTGGACAACTCGCCCTACCAGGCGCGGCTGGTGCGCAACGGCGGCAGCTACGACGACGTCAGCTGGGACGCCTGGGTGTCCGAAGGCAAGGCCGGCGCGCTGCCGGGCGCGGTCGAGTTCGCGCAGGCCGCGGCGGCCAAGGGCGTGACCATGATCTACGTCACCAACCGCACCGAGCACATGAAGGACGTCACCCTGGCCAACCTGCGCCGGCTGGGCTTCCCGGTGGCCGGCGACGACGTCTACCTGGGCCTGGACAAGTACGTGCCCGGCTGCGAGCAGGAAGGCAGCGAGAAGGCCTGCCGCCGCCAGCTGGTGGCGCGGCAGTACCGGGTGCTGATGCAGTTCGGCGACCAGCTCAGCGACTTCGCCGCGATCGGGGTCAACACCCAGGCCGGCCGCGATGCGCTGCTGCAGGCCCACCAGGGCTGGTTCGGGCAGCGCTGGTGGATGCTGTCCAATCCCACCTATGGCGGCTGGGAGCCGGCGCAGTTCAACAATGCCTGGTCGTTGCCCGAAGCCGAGCGCCGCACCGCCAAGCGCGCCGCGCTGGAGCTGGCCCAATGAGCCGCGGGCCGCTGCCGCTGCGCACCGACGAGCGCCTGATCTTCGCGCTGGACGTGCCTGGGCGCGCCGAGGCCATCGACTGGGTCGAGCGGCTGGGCGATGCGGTGTCGTTCTACAAGATCGGCATGGAACTGCTGGCTTCGGGCGAGTACTTCGCCGTGCTGGACGAACTGGCCAGGCGCGACAAGCGCGTGTTCGTGGACCTGAAGTTCTTCGATATTCCGGCCACCGTCGCCGGCGTCATCCGGCGGCTGTCGCAGTGGCCGGTGAGCTACTGCACGATCCACGGCTGGCATCCGGCGATGATGCAGGCCGCCGTCGCGGCCAACACCTCGGACATGCGCCTGCTGGCGGTGACCGTGCTGACCTCGATGGGCCGCCCCGACCTGGCGCAGATGGGCATCGACCGCGAGCCGGTGGACGTGGTGGTGGAACGCGCGCTGGCCGCGCAGCGCGCCGGCATCGACGGCGTGATCGCCTCCGGCCAGGAGGCCGCGCCGATCCGCGCCGCCACCGGCCGTGGTTTCTCCATCGTCTGCCCGGGCATCCGTCCCGGCGGCCCGGTGGGTGACGACCAGCAGCGCACCGTCGGCGTGGACCAGGCGTTCGCCGATGGCGCCGACGCCATCGTCGTCGGCCGGCCGATCCGGCTGGCGCCGGATCCGCGCGCCGCAGCCCAGGCCATGCAGCGCGAGATTGCGGATTTCTTCAATTGAAAATCAATGAGTTAAGTATTGATTTATGAAGTGTTGCATTAACTGAAGCGGGCGCGTAGGCTGTGCCCCGTCCCGGCCCTGCCGGTGATGTGTCACATGTCCCCGGCTCCGCCGGCTTGAGGAGGTTCGCCACCGGCAACGGGGCGGCCTCTTTTTTTTTGCCTGTAACCCGGGCGGCGCCGGTTTCGCGTCCGCGCTTGCCGCTGTCACCGTACAGGCCGCAAGATGCGACGGCCCCGGGGGAGGACCAACGACGCCATGCCACGCCGTTCATCTCGCAGCCGTTCGCGTCTGGTCCTGCTCTCCCTCTGTGCAGTGGCGGTCCTCGCCGCCGGGTGCCGGCGCACGCCGGAGCCCTTGCCGGGTGCGGCTACCGAGCCGGCAGCGGCCGTGCGCCAGCTGGTCCAGCACCTGCACGACAACGACCTGGCCGGCTATGCCCGCGCGGCGGTGCCGCCGGCGCAGTACGCGGAGCTGGAGGCGGCCTGGGCCCAGGGCCACAGCCGCTGGCCGCTGGACCAGTTGCCCCTGCACGACAAACTGCCGGCGCTGCTGGCCACGCTGTCCGCGCCCGATGCCGAAACCCGGCTGCAGCGCGCGTTCAAGGCGCAGATCGCCGGGCAGGCCGCCGGCGTGCGCCAGGCCGCGCACTCGCTGGGCCTGTTCGGCGAGCAGTACATCAGCCACCAGGGCGACTACAGCGACGACGAACGCGCCCACTACGTGCAGCTGGTCAAGGCACTCAGCGCCTGGGCGCAGGCCGCGCCGCTGTCCGATCCCAAACTGGCCGGCTCCACCATCACCACCCTGACCACCGCCGCGCGCGCCACCGGCCTGGACAGCGACGCCGCGCTGCAGGCGGCGGGCATGACCGGCAGCCTGCAGCGGCTGTCACCGTTCGCCGCGGCCAGCAAACAGGTGCTGGCCAGTTACGGGTTGTCGCTGGACGACAGCGTCGCGCAGATGCGCACCGGCCTGGCCAGCCAGGACGGCGACCATGCCGTGGTCCACGTGCAGTACCCGCTGGCCGGCCATGACATCGACCTGCAGGTGGCGCTGCAGCGCCGGGAGGGCCACTGGTACCTGGCCCGCACCCTGGCCGAAGTGGACGCGGTGCTGGCGGCCGCGCGTGCCGCCGCGCCGCCGCCGGCGGACACCGTGTCCCCCGGGGCCGGCACCGCCGCCGACGCGGATGCCCACGCCGGGAACAGCCGGGCGGCGGCAGCTACGCCATAATGTCGCCGATGTCGAAACAGAATCCAGGGCCCGACCAGGGCGAACTCCTGCCGCCGGGCGACACCAGCGCCGCGGCCGCCTCCCCCCTGCCGGCCACGGCCGGCCGACCGCCCGTACGCCCGGGCCGGCGCCCGCTGTGGGCGCGCCTGCTGGGCCGCCTGATCGAGCCGTGGCTCGGCCTGAAGATCGAGCCCGAGCAACTGCAGCACGACCCGGCGCAGCCGGTGGTCTACGTGCTGGAGGACTACGGCCTGTCCAACGCGCTGATCCTGGACAAGGCCTGCCGCGACGCCGGGCTGCCGTCGCCGCTGGTGCCGCTGGCCGGCGACCCGACCGGGCGCAAGCGCGCCTATGTCGCGCTGTCGCGGCGCTCCAGCAACAACGCGCTGATCCCCGAGCAGCGCGGCGCCCGCACCCATTCCGACTCGCTGGCGCGGCTGCTGCAGGCGCACCGCGCCAACCCGGCGCTGGACGTGCAGCTGGTGCCGGTGTCGATCTTCGTCGGCCGCGCGCCGGACAAGCAGAGCGGCTGGTTCGCGGTGCTGTTCTCGGAGAACTGGGCGCTGGTCGGCCGCTTCCGCCGCCTGCTGGCGGTGCTGCTCAACGGCCGCGACAGCATCGTGCGCTTCGCCGCGCCGATTTCGCTGCGCGAGACCGTGGAAGAGGGGCTGGAGCCCGAACGCACCGTGCGCAAGCTGCAGCGCGTGCTGCGCGCGCACTTCCGCCGCATCCGTGAATCGATCATCGGCCCGGACCTGTCCACCCGCCGCCTGCTGGTGGACAAGGTGCTGGAGGCCGAGCCGGTGCGCGAGGCCATCGCCGCCCAGGCCAAGCGCGACAACTCCCGGCCGGCCGATGCCTGGAAGAAGGCGCAGGGCTATGCCTGGGAGATCGCCGCCGACTATTCCAGCCCGGTGGTGCGCTCGGCCAGTTTCATGCTGACCCACGTCTGGAACCGCATCTACGCCGGCGTGCTGGTCCACCACCTGGACAAGTTCAAGGAAGCCGCGCCCGGGCACGAAGTGATCTACGTGCCCAGCCACCGCAGCCACATGGACTACCTGCTGCTGAGCTACCTGTTGTACGACCGCGGCATCGTGCCGCCGCACATCGTGGCCGGCATCAACCTCAACCTGCCGGTGGTCGGCACGCTGCTGCGCAAGGGCGGCGCGTTCTTCATCCGCCGCAGCATCCGCGGCAACGCGCTGTACTCGGCGGTGCTGAGCGAATACGTGGCGCAGCTGGTGGCCGGTGGCTATTCGATCGAGTACTTCGTCGAGGGCGGGCGCTCGCGCACCGGGCGCCTGCTGCAGCCCAAGGGCGGCATGATCTCGATGACCCTGCGCGCGTTCCTGCGGCAGCCGCGCAAGCCGGTGCTGTTCCAGCCCATCTACATCGGCTACGAGAAGCTGATGGAGGGCAACAGCTACCTGGACGAGCTGTCCGGGCGGCCGAAGGAAAAGGAGTCGATCTGGGCGCTGCTGTGGGGCATCCCCAAGGTGCTCAAGCAGAATTACGGCCAGGTGGTGGTCAACTTCGGTGAGCCGATCGCGCTGAACGACGTGCTGGCCGAGAAGGCGCCGGAATGGGATGGCCAGCCGGTGTCCGAGGACGAGAAGCCGTCGTGGCTGTCTAGCACGGTCGATACCCTGGCCGAGCAGATCCAGGTACGCATCAACGGCGCCGCCGACGTCAACCCGATCAACCTGCTGGCGCTGGCGCTGCTGTCCACGCCCAAGCACGCCATGGGCGAGGCCGACCTGATCGCGCAGATCGAGCTGTGCAAGAAGCTGCTGGTGGAGCTGCCGTATTCGGACCGGGTGACGGTCACCCCGCATTCGCCCGAGCGCATCATCGCCCACGCCGAGGAGATCAACGTCCTCACCCGGGTCAAGCACCCGCTGGGCGACGTGCTCAGCGTCAGCGGCGATACCGCGGTGCTGCTGAGCTATTTCCGCAACAACGTGCTGCACCTGTTCACCGCGTCCTCGTGGGTGGCCTGCTGTTTCCAGAACAACCGCCGCATGAGCCGCGCCGGCCTGCTGCGGCTGGGCCGCGGGCTGTACCCGTTCCTGCAGCAGGAGCTGTTCCTGCCGTGGACCGAGGACGAATTCGCCGCGCGCATCGAGCAGACCATCAACGTGTTCGTGCGCGAAGGCCTGCTGCAGCAGGTGGGCGAGGACGAGGGCGGCATGCTCGCGCGCAGCACCGGCCAGACCGATGAAGTATTCCGCCTGCGCGCCATCGGCCACTCGCTGCAACAGGCGTTCGAGCGCTATTACATCGCCATCTCGGTGCTGGTGAAGAACGGCCCCGGCGTGCTCGGCGCGGCCGAACTGGAGAGCCTGTGCCAGCAGGCCGCGCAGCGCCTGAGCCTGCTCTACGCTCCGGCCGCGCCGGAGTTCTTCGACAAAACCCTGTTCCGCGGTTTCATCCAGAAGATGCGCGAGCTGCGCCTGGTGTGGCCGGACGAGAACAGCAAGCTGCTGTTCGACGAGCGCCTGGACGCCTGGGCCAAGGACGCCAAGTTCATCCTCGGCCGCGAACTGCGCCACACCATCGAGCGGGTGAGCCCGGAGGCGGTGAAGCCGGAGGAACCGGCGGCGGGCTGAGGATTCCCCTGCACCGGGCAGTGGAAGGAGACGGCAATGCGGCCATCGGATTTTTTTTGGGGGGTGGCGATCGCCAGCGTGTTCGCCGCGCTGCACGCCCTGCGCCCGCCGCGTGATGTTTCCGCCTTGCCCGACCCGTCGGACGCGGTGAAGGCGCTGCTGCGCAGCGGGAACAGGATCGCCGCGATCCGGGCCTACCGCCGGCAAAGCGGTGCATCGCTGCTGGAAGCGAACCGGGTCATCGCCCGCCACGCGGCCTGAGTGGCGGGCGTGGCGGCGCTGCGGTTCAGGCCGGCTCGTCGGGAATCAGCATGCTTTCCAGGCGGGCGATGCAGTCCTTGAGCTGCAGCCTGCGCTTCTTCAGCCGCTTCGCGTCCAGTTCGTCATCCGGGTTGGCGGCGAGCCTGCCGATGCGTTCGTCCAGGCTGCGGTGCTCGGCCCGCAGTTCGGCGATGCGCTGGCTGATCTCGGCGAGGGACGGCAGCTCGGACATGCCGCCAGCTTAGCCGGTCAGCGGGACCAGTTCACGTACACCGGATTGCCCAGCATCAACAGGCTGCCGTCGGCATCGCGCGCATCCACGCGCAACCAGTGCCGCTTGCCATCCGAGCGCCAGCGCAGGCTGGCCCGCTGGCTGCCGTCCGCGCCGGTTTCCACCGTGGCGGGGTGGCGCTGGCCGTCGATGACGAACTCGACGCGCAGCGGGCGGGGATAGTCCAGCTCGGCGTGCACGGTGGCCCACTGTCCGGCGGCCAGGTCCCGTTGCTGGCCCATCCCGGTGCGCTGGCCGTCCGCGCCGCGCAGCCACAGGTCCAACCGGCTGCCGGCGACGTTGCGCACGTCCACCACCACCCGGCCCTGCCTCAGCGCGGCGAGGATCGCGTCGCGCGACAGCGCCGGCGCATGCACCAGGGTGGCGGGCCGGCCGATCGGCGAGGGGCCATCGGCCGCGCCCGGATCATGGCTGTCGCTGCCGCCGATGGCGGTCATGCGCCGGCCCTGCTGCAGCTGCTGCTCCCAGAAGCCGACGCCCGCGCGCGGGCCATCGGCCTGGCTGGCGTTGACCACCTCCACCGCGGCGACCGCGTCCATGTCCACCGGTCTGGCGGGGGTCCAGCCGCAGCCCATGCACGCCTCGCCCGAGGCCAGCGCCGGGTGGTTGATCGACAGCAGCGCACCGCTGTCGTTGACCTGGCGCAGCAGCGGGTTCCAGTCGGGCAGGGTGTCGCCGAGCCGGAACGGCAGCGGCCCGTTGACGCCGAACACGTTGGCGTGGCCCTGGAAGGTGGTGACCTCCATGCCCGGAATCAGCAGCAGGCGGTCGAACCATGGCTGGTGGCGGGCGAGCTCCTCCAGGTGCGAAGCCGTGTTGTGCTCGGTGACCGCGACGAAATCCAGGCCCTGCCGCGCCGCCGCCTGCAGGCTCAGGAACAGCGGGCAGGGCACCTTGTTGCCCTGCTGGCTGGCGCAGCTGCCGTCGCTGTGGGTGCTGTGCATGTGCAGGTCGCCGCGGTACCAGGCCGGCTCCTCGCGCAGCACCTGCGGCACGCGGTCCCTGCCGGCCTGCACTTCGCCCTCGTCCCACAGCGTCACGCTGACGGTGTAGGGCGTGCGCGCCGTGGCACGGATGTTGGGAATGCCCAGCAGCACCTTCCACTGGCCTGCCGGCAATGCGCCGGGCAGGTAGCCACCCGTGGCGTCGTAGCGGGAAACCGTGACCGCGCGCCGCGAACCGCCGCTCCAGCCGCGGAAGCCCTGTGCGTCCAGCAGCCCGAGGTCGATGACGGTGCGCTCGCCGGCGCCGTCATGATGCAGGGTGATGTCCACCCTGCCGGTGCCCTCGGGCACGCCGAACGGCAGCTCCAGGTAGCGTTGATGGTCCTTGCCGCTGAGCGTGCCCTGCAGTTGCAGGGTCTGCGCGGCGTGGGCGCCGGGGCTGGCGGCAAGTGCCGCCAGCATCATCGCGGACAGGGCGCGCATCAGAACCGGTACATCAGGGCCAGGCGGTAGTTGCGGCCCAGCAGTGGCCGCGCGATGAAGGCGCTGGCGCCCGCGTCGCTGCTGGCCAGCTCGCCGGCGCGCGGATTGCCCTCGGTCAGGCCCAGCGAGTTGGTGACGTTGTCGATGTAGCCGTACATCGACACGCGGTCGGTCAGCTCGTAGCGCGCGCTGAGGTTGAGCAGCCGGTAGGACGGCAGCCGCACCGAGTTGGCGGTGTCCACGTAGCGCTCGCCCTGGTGCTCGGCGGCGGCCTGCAGGCGCAGGCGCTGGTCGAGCAGGTTGAGGCCCGCGACCACGCGCGCGCCCAGCTCCGGTACCCGGATCAGCTGGTTGCCGACGAAATCGCGCAGCACCGGCGCGCCATTGACCAGTTCGCTGTAGCGCAGGTCGCGGTACTGCGCATCCTGCCAGGTGGCGTTGACGCGCAGGTCGAACCAGTCGCTGGGGTACCACGCCGTCTCCAGTTCCAGGCCGAACGTGCGGGTGCTGGCATAGCCGGCTTCGCGGGTGGACACGCCGGTGTCCGGGTTGAAGCGGTAGTTGCTGAAGCCGACGTTGTCGTACTTGGTGTAGAACGCCGTGGCGTAGGCGCTGAACAGCGGGTTGGCGAACTTGAAGCCGACTTCGGCCAGGTCCATCGTCTGGGTGTCGGCTGCCTTGCCGTTGGCCGCTGCGCAGGCGGCGACGGTCGCCGCCGAGGTCGGGTCGCAGTTGTCGTTGCGGGTGAGGTAGTTGCCCAGGCTGGGCAGGCGGAACGCCGAGGTCCAGCGGCCGAACACGCCCATGCCGTCGTTGAACTGCCAGTTGGCGCCGACCGACCAGCCCAGGTCGTCCGACGCCAGGTCGTGGTTCACGTACAGGCCCGAGCCGGTGAGCATCTGCGAGGTCGCCAGGGTGCCGCCGTTGACGCTGCGGCGCACCTCGTTCCAGCCGCTGCTGCTGGCCTTCTCCCAGCGCATGCCGCTGTCGATGCGCAGCCTGTCGTTCACCTGCCACTCGTCGCTGACATAGAAGGCCTGGGTCTTCTGTTCGCCGGAGGCGTTGTTCCACTCGTAGCCGTAGCGCCACACGCCGTTGTCGCTGAGCGTGCGCACCACGTTGCCGTTGGCATCCAGCGCGACCAGGTCGAGCAGGCGGGCGTTGTTGGCCGCATCCATCAGCACCGAGGACGAATAGCGGGTGTAGTCCTCGCGGGTGGAGGCCAGGTAGTAGCCCACGGTGAGGTCGTGCTGCTGGCCACCGAGCGCGAAGCTGCGCATCAGCCGCGTGTCGCTGACGAACTCGCGCACCGGGATGTCCAGCCCGCGCAGGCCGCCGACCACCAGCAGGCCGTTGCCATTCTGGCTGGCGGTGTCGAAGCCGCCGCTTCCATTCACGTAGCGCAGGCCCAGCGCGGTGGCGCCCGGCACCGACGCCAGCAGCTGTTTCTGCCCGGCGAGGAACGTGGCCGCCGGCGTCAGCGAGTTGGGGAACACGCCGTTGCGGATGGTGTCAGTGCGGCTGAAGCGCGCCGATTGCGCCAGTTCCCAGTCGCCGCCCAGTGCGGTCTCCAGCTTGAACGTGAGCTGGTCGCGTTTCACATGGGTGCCTTCGCTGTTGTCGAAGTCCCAGCCGCGGCCATCGGCGGTCTTCATCGACAGGTAGCGCGTTTCCGGGCCGGCCAGCGTGCCATGGTTGCCATCGAAGCCGGGCACCGCGCGGATGTCGCCGTTGCCGTTGGTGTACATCGGGATGCCCAGGTACAGGGCAACGCGGTCATCCATGCGCTTGGCGTCGATGCTGAAGCGCCCGCCCTCGAATTCCCGGGCCAGGTTCAGCCGGAACTGGCCGCCGTCGTTGCTGTTGAAGCCCGGGTCGCGCACGCCGTCCTCGACCCGGTAGAAGCCTCCCAGCAACAGCTTCCAGCCATTGGCCAGCGGGCTGCCGTAGGCGAAGTCCAGGCGGTTCAGGCCGCTGTCGCCGGCGGTGTACTTGAACACGCCGCTGGCGTCCTCGCCGACCTGGCGCGGGATGAAGTTGATCGCACCGGCCGGCGCGTTGGAATACATCACCGACGCCGGGCCGCCGCGGACCACCTCGATGCGTTCGATGGTCTCGTCCAGGCGGAACGCCTGGTCGCCGTTGAGGTAGCCCAGCGCCGGGTCATGCACCACCGGGATGCCGTCTTCCAGCAGGGTGACCGAGCCGAAGCCGTCGACCGGGATGCCGCGAGCGCGGATGTTGCCGCTGGCCTCGCCGCCGGAGGCTTCCACCCAGAACCCGGGCACCGACTTGAGCGCTTCGGTCACGCTGGTCGGTGCCTGCATGCGCAGCTGCTCTTCCTCGATGTTGGTGATCGAGTAGCTGGTCTCGGCCTTGGTGCGCACGCCGGTGCCGCTGCGGCCGGTGACGATCACCGTATCCAGGTCCTTGGCGGAGGAGTGGGAGGCGCTGGCGGCCTCCTGGGCGAGCACGGAAGCCGGGGCAAGGGCGGAGGACAGCAGCAGCGCACGGCAGACAGCGGAAGCAAGACGGTTATCGAGCACGATGGACCCAGGGGCTGGACGGGGGAGCCCGGGATGCTGTCAGCGCGGCGTGACGTCGCCATGACGCTTTTGTGCCAGCCCGTGTCACCCGCCCCTGTGGAGCGCGGGGCCAGCCGGTAGAATGCATGCGATGAGTGCCGTCATTCCCCTTCCCGATCCCGCCCCGCGCGCCCGCGATCCACGCGTGGCCGAACGCGAACACCACAAGCTCGGCAAGCGCCTGCGCCGCCAGGTCGGCCAGGCCATCGCCGACTTCGGCATGATCGAGGCCGGCGACAAGGTCATGGTCTGCCTGTCCGGCGGCAAGGACAGCTACACCCTGCTGGACATCCTGCTGCAGCTGCAGAAGAAGGCGCCGGTGCCGTTCGAGCTGGTGGCGGTGAACCTGGACCAGAAGCAGCCGGGATTCCCCGAGCACGTGCTGCCGGAGTACCTGGCCGGCATCGGCGTGCCGTACCACATCATCGAGCAGGACACCTATTCGGTGGTCAGCCGGGTGATCCCGGAAGGCAAGACCATGTGTTCGCTGTGCTCGCGCATGCGCCGCGGCTCGCTGTACAGCTACGCCGAGGCCAACGGTTTCACCAAGATCGCGCTGGGCCACCACCGCGATGACATGGTGGCCACGTTCTTCATGAACCTGTTCCACCACGCCAAGATCTCGGGCATGCCGCCCAAGCTGCGCAGCGACGACGGCAAGCACGTGGTGATCCGCCCGCTGGCCTACGTGCGCGAGAGCGACATCATCGATTACGCGGCGGCGCGCCGGTTCCCGATCATCCCGTGCAACCTGTGCGGCAGCCAGGAGAACCTGCAGCGCAAGCAGGTCGGGCTGATGATGCAGCAGTGGGAGAAGGACCACCCCGGCCGCATCGAGCAGATCGCACGCGCGCTGGGCGACATCCGACCCTCGCAGATGGCCGATCCCAACCTGTTCGATTTCATGGCGCTGGGCCGCCGCGACGACGCGCCGCTGCCCGATGCGCACGCATGGCTGGCCGGTGGCGACAAGCAGGCCGCGCTTCCGCAGGAAGAGGACTGAGGCGGCGCGGCCGTCATGATTCATGCGCCGCGTCGCGGCGCTTTTTCCGGGCGGGAGGATTCCTTCCGCCGATCACGCATTTCGCAGGACATCCATGTTCTTCAAGAATCTCACCCTGTTCCGCTTCCCCACCTCGGTTGATTTCTCCGAGGTCGACACCCTGCTGCCGCACGTCGCGCTCAAGCCGGTCGGTGCGCTGGAAATGAGTTCGCGCGGCTTCATCTCGCCGTTCGGGCGCGAAGAGAAGGAGCAGTTCTCGCACCGCATCGGCGATGCGCTGTGGCTCACCGTCGGCGGTGAGGAGAAGATCCTGCCCGGCGCGGTGGTCAACGACCTGCTGGCGCGGAAGCTGGAGGAGATCGAGGAGAAGGAAGGGCGCAAGCCCGGCGGCCGCGAGCGCAAGCGGCTCAAGGACGACCTGCTGCACGAGCTGCTGCCGCGCGCCTTCGTCAAGAGCTCGCGCACCGACGCCTTCCTCGACCTGCAGCACGGTTACGTCGCGGTGGACAGTTCCAGCCGCAAGACCGGCGAGAACGTGATGAGCGACATCCGCGGCATGCTCGGCAGTTTCCCGGCGATGCCGCTGAACGCCGAGGTCGCGCCGCGCGCGATCCTGACCGCGTGGATCGCCGGCGAGCCCCTGCCCGACGGCCTGAGCCTGGGCGAAGAGTGCGAGATGAAGGACCCGGTGGAAGGTGGCGCGGTGGTCAAGTGCCAGCACCAGGAACTGCGCTGCGACGAGATCGACAAGCACCTGGACGCCGGCAAGCAGGTCACCAAGCTGGCGCTGGTGTTCGAGGACAACCTGTCGTTCGTGCTCGGCGACGACCTGATCGTGCGCAAGCTCAAGTTCCTCGACGGCGCCCTGGACCAGCTCGAACACATCGACGAGGAAGGCCGCCGCGCCGAACTCGACGCCCGGTTCGCACTGCAGAGCGGCGAGATCCGGCGCCTGTTCCTGCTGCTGGAGCAGGCGTTCAAGCTGAGCAAGGCCGACAGCTGAACGGGCGATCCGCCGACCGTCCCGGCGGCCGCCCAGGGACTATGCTGGAGCGATGACCACCCTGTTCCGCCGCCTGGCCGCCGTCGCCGCGCCCGTCATCCAGCGCGACACCGTGCGGCTGCGCCTGGACGATGCCGAGATCGACGTGCTGCGCGTGCGCGACCCGCGTGCGCGGCGGCTCAAGCTCAGCGTCGATGAACGCGGCGCGCGGCTGACCCTGCCGCTGCGCGCCAGCCTGGCGTCCGGCGAGCGCTTCCTGCAGGCCAACCGGCAGTGGCTGCAGCAGCAGCTGGCGCGGTTCGATGGCGAGGGCCTGCTGGCGCCGCCGCTGGCATTGCGCGAACCCGGCGTGCTGCCGCTGCGCGGGGCGTTGCTGCCAGTGCGCTGGCAGGAAGGCCGTTTCACCCGGATCGAGGTGGATGCCGGAGGCGCCTGCATCCAGCTGCCGGCGCGGGCCGGCGACGCTTCGCTGCGGCGCGTGCTGCGCGAGTTCTACGAGGCGCGGATGCGCGCCGATGTCGGGCACTGGCTGCCCGCTTACCTGCCGGGGCTGCCACGCGCGCCCGCGCGGGTGCGGCTGAAGGTGATGTCCTCGCAGTGGGGCTCGCTGGCGCCGGACGGTTCGCTGGCGCTGGACCTGGCGCTGGCGCTGGCGCGGCCGGCGGCGTTCGAGTACGTGCTGGTCCACGAGCTGTGCCACCTGCTGCAGGCCAACCATTCGCCGGCCTTCTGGGCCGAGGTGGAGGCGCGTTTCCCGCACTGGCGGCACGAACGCGACTACCTGCGCGAGGAAGGCCGCCGGCTCAAGGCGACGCTGCGGCAGTTGCTGCGCGGCGCCTGACGCAGCCGCCCGGCGCGCATCCGCGCGCGGTCGCCGCGGTCTCAGCCGCCGGGAATCGTCCCGAGGAAATCGCGGATCACCGCCGCCACCGCTTCGGGCTGGTCCATGTGCAGGTGGTGGTGCCCGGGCAGGGTGTGCAGGCGGCCATGCGCCAGCAACGCCGCGCGCTGGCTGCGCTCGGGCTCGGGAAAGTAGGGTTGCGCCGGCGTGGCGTAGATCACCTGCGCCGGGCATTGGATCGCGCCCAGCACGTCGCGCACCTGCTCTTCGGTCATGCGCACCGCGGTGGGCAGCATCAGCCGCGGGTCGCTGCGCCATCTCCAGCCCCCGGCGACCGGGCGCACGCCGCGTTCAACCAGCAGCCGCGCCGAGGCCTCGTCCAGCTGGTTGGCCAGCATGCGCGCGCGCACCGGCGCGGCGATATCGGCGAACACGCGCAACTGCTTGTCGCTGAACGCGGCCAGTGCCGCCACGTGCGCGCGCAGGCGTTCGACGGTCTGCGAGGCGGGTGCGGCAAGGCCGCCCAGCGCCTCGATGGCGACCAGCGCCTGCGTCCGCCGTGGCGCCACCGCCGCCACCAGGCTGGCGATCGCCGCACCCATCGAGTGGCCCAGCAGCACGCAGCGCTCCCAGCCCAGCGCGTCCATGATCGCCAGTACCTGCACGATCGCCTGCGGCGTGGTGTACGCCGCCTCGGCAGGCAGAGGGTCGCTCAGGCCGTGGCCGGGCAGGTCCACCAGCGCCCAGTCCAGCGCCGGCAGCCGCGCCGCCAGCGGGACGAAGCTGGCGGCGTTGTCGAGCCAGCCGTGCAGTGCCAGCACCGGCGTGCCGCCGCGGGTGCCGGCGCGGAGCCCGGCCACGCGCAGGCCGCCGGCGTCCAGTTCGAACGGTGTGGTCATGCGCCCTGGGCGACGGCCAGCGCGGCCAGCGCGCGGGCATGTGCGGGAGCGTCGTTCAGGCAGGGGATGTAACGCATGGTGGCGCCGCGCTCGGCGACGGTGGCGGTGAAACCCATCGCCACTTCCTCCAGCGTTTCCAGGCAGTCGGTGGCGAAACCCGGGCAGACCACGTCCAGCGTCCGCGCGCCGCCCTCGGCCAGCGCCCACAGCGTGGGTTCGGCATAGGGCTGCAGCCAGCGCTCGCGGCCGAAGCGCGACTGGTAGGCCAGCTGCCAGTCGCCGTCGCCCAGTTCCAGCGCCGCGGCGATCGCCCGCGCGCTGGCTTCGCAGCGCTGCGGATACGGGTCGCCAGCGTCCGCCAGCCGCTGCGGGATGCCATGGAAGGAGAACACCAGGCGGTCGCCGCGGCCGTGCGCCTGCCAGTAGTCGCGGATCGAGGCGGCCACCGCCGCCACCCATTGCGGGTCGTCTGCATAGTCGCGGATGGTGTGGACCTGTACGTCGCGGTGGCGGGCCTGCCACTCCTGCACCTTGTCCTCGACCGAGGCCGTGGTGGTGGTCGAATACTGCGGGTACAGCGGCAGCACCACGATGCGCGTGGCACCGGCCGCGGCCAGCGCGTCCAGCGCCGGCTGCAGCGCCGGCTGGCCGTAGCGCATGGCCTCGCGTACCTGCCAGTGCGGCAGTTCGCGGGCGATGTTGGCCACCAGGCGGCGGGTATGCACCGCCAGCGGCGAGCCCTCCGCCATCCACACCTGTGCGTACTTGTGCGCCGAGCGGCCGCCGCGCAGCGGCAGGATCAATCCATACAGCAGCGGCTTCCACAGCAGGGGGGGAATCGAGACCACGCGCCGGTCGCCGAGGAACTCGGCCAGGTAGCGACGTACCGCCGGGGCGGTGGGTGTCTCGGGCGTGCCTAGGTTGACCGCGAGCAGCGCGGTGGTGGGTGCGTCGGACATGCGCGCATTGTGGCTGAAAGCCGGGAACGAGTGGAGAGGGACGAGAGGGCAGAGTAGGGGAAGGGGAGTGAGGAGTGAGGAGTGAGGAGTGAGGAGTGAGAGAGAAGCAACGGCAAAGCCCAAAACCAAGGCTGTCATCCATGACAAAAGGTAGAGTCGTCATCCGCCGTGCAGGCGGGAATCGCTCCTGCTCTGCCTTTTCTCACTCCTCACTTCTCTTCACTCGCCCTCGTCCATTCCTCGCCCGTTCATCGCCCCGCTTCCAATCTCGACACCTTGCCGTATCTTTCCGTGCATCGACCTGTGGAGTCCGCCATGCGCCGCCTGCCGTACATCGCCCTGCTGTTGTCCGCGAGCCTGTTGTCCGCCACTGCCCTGGCCGGGCCGCAGGAGGACCAGCGCGCCCGCAACGCCGTGCGCGTGCTCGGCGAGATCCAGGAGATCCCGGAGCAGGCCATTCCCGACAAGCTGCTCGACGAGGGCCGCGCGATCATCGTCATCCCCGACACGATCAAGGCCGGGCTGGTCCTCGGCGGCCGCCGCGGGCATGGCCTGATGTCGGTCAAGAACCCCGATGGCAGCTGGTCCAACCCGGTGTTCGTCAAGCTCACCGGCGGCAGCATCGGCTTCCAGGCCGGGGTGCAGTCCTCCGACGTGATCCTGGTGTTCCGCAACAACCGCAGCCTGGACAACATCGTCAACGGCAAGTTCACCCTGGGCGCCGACGCCGGCGTGGCCGCCGGCCCGGTCGGCCGCAGCGCCGCCGCCGCCACCGATGGCCAGCTCAAGGCCGAGATATGGTCGTGGTCGCGCGCCCGCGGGCTGTTCGCCGGGGTGGCGCTGGACGGCGCGGTGCTGTCCATCGACGATGCCGCCAACCTCGACGCCTACGGCCAGGGCACCACCCCGCGGATGATCCTGGAGGGGCGCCTGAATGCGGCGCCTTCGGCCGACGTGGTCGCCTTCCGCGACCGCCTGGAGGAGTCCACCTACGCCGCGCGCGAGAAGCGCGGTACCCAGGGCACCGCCGCGCCGGTGGCGTCGTCGGCGCCGCGCACCCAGCCGGTCGCCGTGTCCGGCAACGCCCCGCAGCAGGGCAGCGAGGCGACCACCCAGCCGCTGCAGCCGGCCACCGCCGAGCCCGCGCCGCAGCAGGGTTTCCAGCCGGTGTCCGAAGGCGAAATCCGCACCGAATCGCTGGACGGCGGCAACTGACCTTCGGCACGGGCGTCCGGCGGGGCCGGGTGCGCTATGCTCACTGGCCTCCACACCGAATAACGCGAGCGGATCATGGGCAGTTTCAGCATCTGGCATTGGTTGATCGTGCTGGTCATCGTCGTGCTGGTGTTCGGCACCAAGCGGCTGACGAGCGGCGCCAAGGATCTGGGCAGCGCGGTCAAGGAATTCAAGAAGGGCATGCGCGATGACGACACCCCGCCTGCGCGCCTGAACGACGAATCGCGCGAGCGCGAATCCAGCCGCGATACGCAGGCCGAGCGCGACCGCGAGACGCGCTGAACCGAAGGTTCCCCGCGTGTTCGATATCGGCTTCAGCGAACTGCTGCTGATCGCGGTGGTGGCGCTGGTGGTTCTGGGCCCCGAACGGCTGCCCAAGGCGGCGCGCTTTGCCGGGCTGTGGGTGCGCCGTGCGCGCAACCAGTGGGATTCGGTAAAGCAGGAGCTCGAGCGCGAACTGCAGGCCGAAGAGCTGCAGCGCAACCTGCGCAGCGTGCGCCAGTCGGTGCAGCAGGCTGAGCGCGACCTGCACGAGGGCGCCACCCGGCTGCGCGGCGACGTCGATGCGCTGCGCGATGAAGTCGATGCCGTTGCCGCGCCCGCGCCGCCCGCCGCCGATGCAGCCGCGGACCCTGCGGCGCAGGCGCTGCCGGCGCCCGACGCCGTGCAGACCCCGGCAGCGGACCTGACCGGAACGACGGGTGCACCGCTGCCGCCGGAGCGCGCGCCATGAGCGAGAACTTCAACGAAAGCCCGCTGATCGAGCACCTGGTGGAACTGCGCGCGCGCCTGGTGCGCGGGCTGCTGGGGCTGGGCGTGGTGCTGCTGGCGCTGCTGCCGTTCGCGCGCACGCTCTACAACCACCTGGCCACGCCGCTGGTGTCGCAGCTGCCGGCCGGGCAGTCGATGATCGCCACCAATCCGGCCGGGGCGTTCTTCGCGCCGCTCAAGCTGACCTTCTTCACCGCCGTGTTCATTGCCGTGCCGTGGCTGCTGTACCAGGCCTGGGCATTCGTCGCGCCGGGCCTGTATGCGCGCGAGAAGCGCCTGGCGGTGCCGCTGCTCGCCTCGGCGGTGGCGCTGTTCTACATCGGCTGCGCGTTCGCCTATTTCCTGGTGCTGCCGGCGGTGTTCCATTTCCTGACCACCTTCCGCCCGGAGGTGATCGCCATCACCCCGGACGCCAATGCGTACCTGGATTTCGTGCTGGCGATCTTCTTCGCTTTCGGTGCGAGCTTCGAGCTGCCGGTGGCGATGGTGATCCTGGTGCTGCTGGGCTGGGTCACGCCGCAGCAGCTGCGCGAGGGGCGCGGCTACGCCATCGTCGGCATCTTCGTGCTGGCCGCGGTGCTGACCCCGCCGGACGTGGTTTCGCAGCTGATGCTGGCCATCCCGATGTGCGTGCTCTACGAGCTGGGCATCCACGCCGCGCGCTGGCTGCAACCGCGCAAGCAGCCGGTTTCCGAACCGTAGGCAGGCGCGCGGCGGCGCACGACGCCATGCCCACCGCCTGGCCGGCGCGGTTGCGTACCGCACCGCCGCCGTGGCGCGGCTCAGGCTTGATGACGTGCATGTCCGGCGCCGCTGCCGTCTTGGCCGCGGCCGGACCGAGCCTCTGTGTCCAGGCCGCTCAAACCGGCCGGCGAACACCGGCATCAGCACCGCCATCAGCAGCGGCTGCGCCAACGCCATGGCCACGGTCTGGCCAGCCAACAGGTCGACGATGATCGCCAGGCACGACGCCGTGCCACCGCTTGGCCGGCGCGGTTGCGTACCGCTCCGCCGACGTGGCGCGGCTCAGGCTTCGATGACGTGCATGTCCGGCGCCGCTGCCGTCTTGTCCGCGGCCGGGCCGAGCATCTGCTTCCAGGCCGCGTACACCGCGCCGGCGAACACCGGCATCAGCACGGCCATCAGCAGCAGCTGCGCCAACGCCATGGCCACGGTCTGGCCGGCCACCAGGCCGACGATGATCGCCAGGATCATCACCGCGAAATAGATCGCGAAGATGGCGATGAAGGCCAGCACGAAGAACACCAGCATCGCCGGCAGGTTGCGCAGGCTCGAGCGCAGGCTGCGGCGCAGCGCATGCCAGCCGCCGATGCGCTGGAACATCACCTGCGGCGGCATCACGAACAGCGCCAGGGTCAGTGCGGCGAAGGTGGCCAGCATCAGCAGCAGCCACAGCAGGATGCGCCCGGCCGGCAGCGTCGCCACCAGCGCCTCGATCTGCGCCGGGTCCGGCTGCGCGCCGGACTGGCTCAGCTCGTTGATCCGCAGCATCACCTCCGACAGCCGCTGCAGGCCGTCGCTGCCGACCAGCACCAGCAGCAGCGTGCCCAGCAGCAGCGCGGCCACCAGCTGCGGCAGCAGCGCCACCAGCAGGTGCGGGGCGCGGCCTTCGCGCACGCCCTCGAGCAGGTGCGCCGGCCGCGCCGGCCGGTTCTGGTCCACTTCGCGCACGGCCCACAGCAGGCCGCCCATGAACAGCGGCCCGGCCAGCAGCAGCAGGAACTGCACCAGGGTGCCCAGCGCCGGCACCAGCAGCGACAGCGACAGCACCAGCGAAGCGCCCACGCCCCAGAGGATGCCCAGCGAACCCAGCGCCAGCGGCGCGCGCCTGAGCAGGCCGAAGCCGGCCAGCAGCCATTCCGCGCCGGCGGAGGCCGGCACCTTGCGAATATCGCCCATTGCAGTTCCGAAAAGGGGGAGCGCCGGCACCACGCCAGCGTGGGCGGATTATCGCCCGAACCCGGCTGACGGGCGAGTCGCGCCGCGGAACCCCGCATTCCGCCAGCGGCGTGGAGCCGGTGCGCGCGCCGGCGCGGGCATCACACCGCGCGGGCGTGGCGCACGAAACGGCGCAGCAGCTGGCGCGCCTGCGGCGCGGCGCTGACCTGGCGCGCCACGGCGCGCGCGCAGCCACCGTGGCGGGCAATGCAGTCGGCGCGGGCGCGCACGTAGCCGCGCATGTGGTGGGTGGCGAATTCCGGGTGGAACTGCAGGCCCCAGGCGTGCTCGCCCCAGCGGAAGGCGTGGCAGCCGTCCTGCGCCGAACGCGCCAGCACGGTGGCGCCGACCGGCGCCTGGAGCACGGTCTGCAGGTGGGTGGCCTGGGCCGGGAAGCTGGGGGGCAGGCCGGCGAATAGCGGGTCGGCGGCGGCGGCCGGGTCCAGTTCCAGGCGGATGGTGCCCGATTCGCGCCCGGCCGGGTTGTAGTCCACCTGCCCGCCGAGCGCATGCGCCAGCAGTTGGTGGCCGTAGCAGATGCCCAGCAGCGGCATGCCGGCGTGGGCGGCGTCGCGCAGCCAGTCGGCGCTGCGCTCGCTCCACTCGGCGCGGTCGGTGACGAACGCGGCCGAGCCGGTGACGATGGTGGCGGCGAAACCCTGGCGCGCGGGCAGGCGTTGACCCTGTTCGACGTTGACCACCACGGTCTCGGCCTGTTCCAGGCCCGCGGCGACGCGGATCCAGTGCGGGAAACGGCCGTAACGGCGCAGGCTCGGGAACGGCTGCCCGGTTTCGATGATGAGGAACGGCGGGGGTTTCATTCCGCTGGGGGCAGGACCGACAGGACTTCCTCGATTGTAGTCAGCCCCTGCGCCACCTTTTCAAGCCCGGTCCGGCGCAGCGTGCGCAGCCCCTCGGCGCGCGCGGCATGGCTGAAACCGGCCAGGTCCATGTCCGCGCGGATCAGCGAACGCAGCCGCGGGCCCAGTGGCAGCAGCTCATACAGGCCGATCCGGCCCAGGTAGCCGGTGCGCCGGCACTCCAGGCAACCCACCGGCGCACAGGCGTGGATGGCATCAGGTAATGCCTCATTGCCATCACGCAGCGGCGCCCAGTCCTCGTCGTCGAGCACGTCGGCGCGCTTGCAGTGCGGGCACAGCGTGCGCACCAGCCGCTGCGCCAGCACACCGTTGACGGTGGAGGCGATCAGGTAGTGCGGTACGCCCAGGTCGAGCAGGCGGGTGATGGCCGAGGGGGCGTCGTTGGTGTGCAGGGTGGACAGCACCAGGTGGCCGGTCAGCGAGGCCTGCACCGCCATCTGCGCGGTCTCCAGGTCGCGGATCTCGCCGATCATGATGATGTCCGGGTCCTGGCGCAGCAGGGTGCGCACGCCGCTGGCGAAGTCCAGGTCGATGTTGGTCTGCACCTGCATCTGGTTGAACTCGGGCGCGATCATCTCGATCGGGTCCTCCACCGTGCACACGTTGACGTCCGGCGTGGCCAGCCGCTTGAGCGTGGAGTACAGGGTGGTGGTCTTGCCCGAGCCGGTGGGGCCGGTGACCAGCACGATGCCGTGCGGGCGCGCGACCAGCTCGTTCCAGCCGGCGGCCTCCTCCGGGCTGAAGCCCAGCTGCTCGATGCTCTTGAACGCCGCGTCCGGGTCGAAGATGCGCATCACGCACTTCTCGCCGAACGCGGTGGGCATGGTCGACAGGCGCATCTCGACCTCGCGCCCGCCCGGGGAGCGGGTCTTGATGCGGCCGTCCTGCGGGCGCCGGCGCTCGGCCAGGTCCATGCGCCCGAGCACCTTGATGCGGCTGACCACGGCGGTCATCACCGCCGGCGGCAGCTCGAACACCTTGTGCAGCACGCCGTCGATGCGGAACCGCACCCGGCCCATGTCGCGGCGCGGTTCCAGGTGGATGTCGCTGGCGCGCTGCTCGTAGGCGTACTGCAGCAGCCAGTCGACGATGCTGACCACGTGGTGGTCGTCGGCGTTGACGTCGCCGGCGCGGCCCAGTTCCACCAGCTGCTCGAAGCTGGGCAGGCTGCTGCCGTCGCCGCGCGCGTCGCTGCGGGCACTGCGCACCGAGCGGGTGACGCCGAAGAACTCCATCGAGTAGCGGTGCAGGTCCAGCGGGTTGACCAGCACGATCTCGATCCGGCGCCGGGTCAGGTGCTGCAGGTCGGGTATCCAGTCGCGCGCCATTGGCTCGCTGGTGGCCACCAGCACCCGTTCGGCGTCCATCGCCAGCGGCAGGATCCGGTGGCGCCGGGCATAGGCGTGCGAGACCACGGCGGTGGCGTTGGCCACGTCCACCCGGGTCGGGTCGATGCGCAGGTAGCGGACCCCGGTGCGGCCGGCCAGCCATTCGGTCAGCCGCTCCAGCCCGAGTTCGCCGGAAGCCGGGGGCGCTGCGGCCAGCTTGAGGTTGGCCAGCAGCACCAGCGGGTGCACCTCGCTGGCGTTGCGCGCGCCCTGCGCCGAGAAGCGGATGCGTTCCTGGTCGTGCGCGGCCACCAGGCCGTCGCCCAGCACCGCCGCGGCGATGTTGGCGAACTGCAGCCGGCCGGGGGCGATGGCCACCGGGGATGGCGGGGTCGGGACGCTCGATGCGGCCGTGTGTTCCACCTGAAACTCCTTGCTGGCGCGGCCGCCGCGCGGTCGCTCGCTATACTAGCGCACCCATCCGTACGGCCCAGGCAGCATGTCCGCGACTCCCACCGTTCCCATCACTTTCCAGGGCCTGATCCAGACCCTCAACGACTACTGGGCGAAGCAGGGCTGCGTGCTGATCCAGCCGCTGGACCTGGAAGTGGGCGCCGGCACCTTCCACCCGGCCACGTTCCTGCGCTCGATCGGCCCGGAAAGCTGGAACGCCGCCTACGTGCAGCCCAGCCGCCGCCCCACCGACGGCCGCTACGGCGAGAACCCCAACCGCCTGCAGCGCTACTACCAGTACCAGGTGGCGATGAAGCCGAGCCCGGACAACATCCAGCAGCTGTACCTGGATTCGCTCAAGGCGCTGGGCATCGACCCGCTGGTGCACGACCTGCGCTTCGTCGAGGACAACTGGGAATCGCCGACCCTCGGCGCCTGGGGCCTGGGCTGGGAAGTGTGGCTCAACGGCATGGAGGTCACCCAGTTCACCTACTTCCAGCAGGCCGGCGGCCTGGAGTGCAAGCCGGTGCTGGGCGAGATCACCTACGGCCTGGAGCGGCTGTGCATGTACCTGCAGAACTGCGACAACGTCTACGACCTGGTGTGGACCTACGGTCCGGATGGCACCCCGGTCAGCTACGGCGACGTCTACCACCAGAACGAGGTGGAGCAGAGCACCTACAATTTCGAGCATGCCGACGTGGCCGAAATGTTCCACCGCTTCGACGCCTGCGAGCAGGAAGCGCAGAAGCTGGTCGAGGCCGGGCTGCCGCTGCCGGCCTATGAGCAGGTGTGCAAGGCCAGCCATTCGTTCAACCTGCTGGACGCGCGCCGCGCCATCTCGGTGACCGAACGCCAGCGCTACATCCTGCGCGTGCGCGCGCTGGCCCAGGCGGTGGCCAAACTGTACGAGGCCAAGCGCCTGGAAGCGGTGGCGGCCAAGGAGGTGCAGGCATGAGCATGCAGCCGCTGCTGATCGAACTGGGCGTGGAGGAGCTGCCGGTCAAGGCGCTGCCGGGCCTGGCGCAGGCGTTCTTCGACGGCGTGATCGACGGGCTGGCCCGGCGCGGTATTGCCTTCGAGCGCGACGACGCCAAGCCGCTGTCCACCCCGCGCCGCCTGGCGGTGCTGCTGCCGGGCGTGGAAACCGAACAGCCCGAGCAGCACTCGGAAGTGTTCGGCCCGTACCTGAACATCGCGCTGGACGCCAATGGCGAACCGACCAAGGCGCTGCAGGGCTTCGCCGCCAAGGCCGGCATCGACTGGACCGCGCTGGAGCGCACCACCGACGCCAAGGGCGAGCGCTTCGTGCTGCGCTCGGTGACGCCGGGCGCGAAGACCGCCACGCTGCTGCCGGAGATCGTGCGCGAGGCCATCGCCGCGATGCCGATCCCCAAGCCGATGCGCTGGGGCGCGCACGAATACGCCTTCGCCCGCCCGGTGCACTGGCTGGTGCTGCTGCATGGCAACGACGTGGTCGACGCCGAGCTGCTCGGCCTGAAGTCCGACCGCTTCAGCCGCGGCCACCGCTTCATGGCCGACAAGCAGGTGTGGCTGAGCCACCCGTCCGACTACGTCGAATCGCTGAAGGCGGCCTGCGTGCTGGTCGACGCCGACGCGCGCCGCGAGCGCATCGTGCACGAGGTCAACGCCGCCGCGGCGCAGGCCGGCGGCGTGGCGCGCATCACCGACGACAACCTGGAGCAGGTGGTCAACCTGGTCGAATGGCCGTCGGCGGTGCTGTGCAGCTTCGAGCGCGAGTTCCTGGCGGTGCCGCAGGAAGCGCTGATCGAAACGATGGAGATCAACCAGAAGTTCTTCCCGGTGCTGGATGCCGCCGGCAGGCTGACCGAGAAGTTCATCGGCATCGCCAACATCGAATCGAAGGACGTGGCCGAGGTGGCCAAGGGCTACGAGCGGGTGATCCGCCCGCGCTTCTCCGACGCCAAGTTCTTCTTCGACGAGGACCTCAAGCAGGGCCTGGCGGCGATGGGCGAAGGCCTGAAGAGTGTCACCTACCAGGCCAAGCTGGGCACGGTGGCCGACAAGGTGCAGCGGGTCAGCGCGCTGGCGCAGGTGATCGCGCCGCAGGTGGGCGCCGACCCGGTGCAGGCCAGGCGTGCCGCCGAGCTGGCCAAGAACGACCTGCAGTCGCGCATGGTGGGCGAGTTCCCGGAACTGCAGGGCATCGCCGGCCGCCACTACGCCGTGGCCGGTGGCGAATCGCCCGCGGTCGCACTGGCCATCGACGAGGCCTACCAGCCGCGCTTCGCCGCCGCCGACATCGCCGCCTCGCCGCTGGGCAAGGTGCTGGCGATCGCCGAGCGCCTGGACACCCTGGCCGGTGGCTTCGCCGCGGGGCTGAAGCCGACCGGCAACAAGGACCCGTTCGCGCTGCGCCGCAATGCGCTGGGCCTGGCGCGCACGATCATCGAGTCGGGGTTCGACCTGGACCTGCCGGCGCTGCTGGCCGCCGCCAATACCGGCCTGGCCGGGCGCGGGGTGCAGGCGGACCCGGGCGAACTCTATGACTTCGTCATCGACCGCCTGCGCGGCTACTACGCCGACAGGGGCGTGCCGGCCACGCACTTCAACGCCGTGGCCGAGCTGAAGCCGGCCTCGCTGTACGACTTCGACCGCCGCATCGACGCCATCGGCACCTTCGCCCAGCTGCCGGAAGCCGAGGCGCTGGCCGCGGCCAACAAGCGCATCCGCAACATCCTGCGCAAGGCCGAGGGCGACATCCCCGGCACGATCGACCCGGCGCTGCTGCGCGAGCCGGCCGAGAGCGAACTGGCCGAGGCGGTGGCCGCCGCAATCGACGACACCGGCGCGGCGCTGGCGCAGAAGGACTACGTCAGCGTGCTGGGCCGGCTGGCGCGGCTGCGGCCGCAGGTCGATGCGTTCTTCGACGGGGTCATGGTCAACGCCGAGGACCCGGCGCTGCGTGGCAACCGCCTGGCGCTGCTGCGCACCCTGGGCGACCGCCTGGGCAGCGTCGCGGCGATCGAGCACCTGTCCGGCTGACGCATGGACGTGGCCGCCTCCTGGCAGTCCGCGCAGGCCGCCCTGGCCCGTCGTGACATGCCGGAGGCGCGCCGGCACCTGCTGGCGGTGCTGGAGCGGCAGCCCGCGCACGCCTACGCGCGGGTGATGCTGGCCGGCACCGTGCTGGCCCAGGGGCGCGTGCGCGAGGCCGTGCAGCAGCTGCAGCAGGCTGCCACACAGGTGTATGACGATCCCGCGCTGCTGCTGCGGGTGGCGCAGGCGCTGCTGCGGGTGGGCGACAGCGAAGCCGTGGCCACGCTGATGCGACAGGCCTGCGTGGCGCGCTGCGACGATGCGTCCACCCTGGCGGCGCTGGCCCACGTGCTGCAGTCGCTGGGCCTGCACGCCGAGGCGCTGCGGCTGATGCGGCGCGCCGCCGCGGCCGGTTTCGACAACGCCGACTTCCACTACTTCCTCGGCGTGCAGCTGCAGTTCAACGGTGAGCTGGAGGCGGCCGGGCAGGCGCTGGCGCGCTGCCTGCAGCTGCGCCCGGGCCATGGCCGCGCCGCGCTGACGCGCGCGCGCCTGCGCCGCTGGGACGCCGGCGAACACCATGTCGACGCACTGCGCCGGCAGTTGCAGGCGGTGGCGGCCGACAGCGAGGACACGGCGGCGTTGTGGTTCGCGCTGTACAAGGAACTGGAGGACCTGGGCGATCTCGACGGCGCCTGGGAAGCGCTGCGCCAGGGCAACGCGGTGATGTGGCGGCGGCTGCGCCACGACCCGTTGGCCGATGGCGCCCAGCACGCGGCCATGGCGCGGCTCGCGGCCGACGGGGTCTTCGCCGCGGCCGATGGCGCCGAGGACGACGGCGGCGCCCAGCCGATCTTCATCGTCGGCATGCCGCGCTCGGGCACCACGGTGCTGGAGCGCATGCTCGGCAACCATTCGCAGGTGGCCGCGGCCGGCGAACTCGGCGATTTCGCCCAGCAGCTGCGCTGGGCCGCCGACCAGGCCGGGCGCGCGCTGCTGGACCCGCCGCTGCTGCAGGCGCTGGCGACACTGGATTACCGCGGCATCGGCCGCGGCTACCTGCGCCAGGTGCGCTGGCGGCTGCAGGGCCAGCGTCGCTTCATCGACAAGCTGCCGCCCAACTACCTGCTGGCCGGGCCCATTGCCCGTGCGCTGCCGCAGGCGCTGATCGTATACGTGCGCCGCGACCCGATGGCGGTGTGCTTCTCCAACTACCGGGCGATGTTCGGCGACTCCTACGGCTACAGCTACGACCTGGATGCGCTGGCCGCCCACCACCACGCCCACGCGCAGCTGATGCGCGCCTGGCAGCGGCACCTGCCCGGGCGGGTGCTGGAGATCGACTACGAAGCGATGGTGCGCGATCCCGACGCCGCGCTGGCGCAGGTGCTGGCCCGCTGCGGGCTGGCCCCCGAGCAGGGTGCCAGCGACCTGACCCGCAACGCCGCGGCCACCGCCACGCTGAGCAGCGTGCAGGTGCGCGAGCCCGTGCATGCGCGCAATGTCGAGGAGTGGCGGCGTTATGCCGACCGGCTCGCACCGCTGCGCGGGCGCCTGCAGGCGGCGGAATGAAAAAACAGGGGCGGCCATGGCCGCCCCTGTTCGTTCCCCTGGCCGCGCGGATTACTGGCTGCGCCCGAAACGCCAGTTCACCTCGAGCATGTAGGAGCGGCCGTAGCCGTTGTAGTTGAAGATGTTGTAGTACGGATAGCTGGTGTAGGTACGGTCGCGTGGCGGCCGTTCGCCGGTCAGGTTGTTGGCGGTCAGGCTCAGCGAAACGTCGTCGGTCACCGCGTAGTCGACGGTCAGGTTGAAGGTGGTCCACGCCTTGACCCGGCCGGCGTTGTTGGCGGCATAGCCCTGGGTGCTGTCCTGCGCGGCGAAGTTCGGCGTGCGCCCGTAGCGGATGCCGTACAGGGTGGTGGTCCAGTCGCCCATCTGCCAGCCCACGGTGCCGCTGAAGATGTTCTTGAACTCGGACGAATAGTACGGATCGCGCAGCAGGTCGATCACCGGGTCTTCCGGATACTGCTGGCTCTCATGCTTGAGGGTGACGTTGTAGCGCGCGCCCAGCATGAAGCTGCCCCACGCATCGGTGGCCCAGCGGTAGTCCATGTTGGCGGTGATGCCGCTGACATCCTCCTTGGCGACGTTGATCGGGTTCACCGCCACCGTATTGATCTGGTTCGGCTGCGGCGCGTTGGGCCCGGCGCGGCCGATGCGCTGCAGGGCATCGACGCAGGTGGGCGAGCTGGCGTCCAGCTGGCCCTGGCGGCAGGCCGCCTCGTTGCGCAGCAGCAGGTCCAGGTCGAGATCGGCGACCTTGTTGTCGATCTTGATGCGGTAGTAGTCGGCGCTGACGGTGAACTGCGCATTGGGCGACCACACCACGCCGCCGCCCCACGACTTGGCGGTGATCGACTTCAGGTCGGGGTTGCCCGCGCGCGAGCCGCGTACCTGTTCGTCGTTGTAGGAGCACTGGCTGATCGGCACGCCAGGTTCCTCGGTGGCGCAACGGTAATAGTCGGGCACGAAGGTGTAGAAGCCGCTGTCGCCGGCGAACACGTAGGCCATGTCCGGCGACTTGAACGCGGTGGCGTAGTTGGCGCGCAACAGCAGCGAATCCAGCGGCCGGAACTCCAACGCCGCCTTCCACGTCGCGCGCGAATCGCTGCCACCGCCCTTGTTCTTGTAATCGTCGTAGCGGCCGGACAGGCTGGCGGTGAGCCGGCTGAAGATCGGCACGCGCAGTTCCACCGCCGCGGCCCAGTTGTCGCGCTTGCCCGCGCCCTGGGTGCCGCTCAGGCCCCAGAACTGGTCGTTGACCACGCGCGGGTCGGTGGGGTTGCTCCAGGACTGCTGGCCGGCCTGCAGCACGCCGGCGAAGCCGACGTCGCCGGCCGGCAGCGAGAACAGCGAGGTGTTGGTGAACTGCAGGTTGACATTCTGCGTCCAGGTCTTGGACTTGGTGCGGATCTCGCCCTGGAAGCTGCGGTACTGTTCCGGCGTCAGCGGCTTGTAGAAGCCGGCATCGTTGGGCTCGTAGATCGGGTAGCCGTAATAGTCGCCCAGCTGCGGCCCCAGGAAGTGCTCACGGAAGAAGTCTTCCATCTTGTCCTTCAACGGCCACCACTGGCGGCTGTCGATGTGGTACTCCGAGCGCGCGTAGTAGGCGTTGTAGTCCCAGTTGGACTGGCCCACGGTGCCCTTGATGCCCAGCGCGACGTTGTAGGAATCGGCGGTCTGGCGCTCGTTGTTGAAATCGCGGTCCCCGGTTTCCTCCGGCGAGAAGATGCGCTGGTAGCTTTCCAGGTCGCCGGTGAGGTTGTTGAAGATGTAGCCGCTGGTATCGATCGACGGCTGCCAGAAGCGCGAACCGGAGTTGCTCTCGTTCTTGGTGCGGTTGAGCAGCACGGTGGCGTAGAGGTCGGTGCTGTCGTTGAGCGCATAGTTCAGGTTGGCGTAGCCCGATGCGCTGCGTTCCTTGTTGAGGATGGTCGAATACCCCGGCTCATAGCGGCTGCCGCAGTAGTTGCCGCGCCCGGGGCGGGTGTCATAGATGGTGGTGCCGCCGAACAGGCCGGACAGGGGCGCGCAGGCAGCGGCGCCCGGATCGATGTACGCGCCATTGCTGGCGTTGTGGACGAAGGTGCGGCTGCCATAGCGCGCGGCCGGGTTGGGATTGTCGTTGGTGGAGTCGAAATCCTTGCGGTTGAAGCCGTAGATCGGGTCCTGGTTGCTCAGCTGCAGGCCGGCGGTCAGGTCCAGCTTGTCCCAGCTGTGGCCACTGGTCAGCTGGAAGCGCTGGTTGCCGCCGCCGCCGCCGTCGTAGCTGCCCATGCGGAAGCTCATCTGGGTGCCGTCCAGCCGCTTCTTCAGGATGATGTTGACCACGCCGGCGATGGCGCTGGAGCCGTAGATCGACGACTGGTTGCCGGGTGCGATGTCGATCCGCTCGACCATCGAGGTGGGGATGCTGGCCAGATCGACGAAATTGCTCTGGCCGTTGTAGAGCAGCGGGTAGTCGGCCATGGGGCGGCCGTCGATCAGGACCAGGGTGAAGCCCGGGTCCAGGCCCAGCAGGCTGATCGGCTTGGCGCCGGGGGTGAAGCCGCCGGAGAACTGGCTGTCCTGTACCGCACCGGTGGCCAGCGGCTGCGAGCGCAGCACCTCGTAGACGTCCTTGAAGCCCTGCTTCTGGATGTCCTGCGCGCTGATCGAGGTGATCGGGGTGGCGGTTTCCACCTGGACCTGCGGGATCAGCGAGCCGGTGACGGTGATGCGGTCGAGGGTCTCGACGCCCTTCTTGTCGCCGCTGTCGTCGGACTGGGCGAAGGACAGTGGCGAATAGGCGGTGATGGCGGCGCAGATCGCGGCGCTCAGCAGCTGGCGTTTCATTGGATGGATTCCTGGCTCGTGGCGGGTGGACGGTGGAACCAGTCGGACCGGTGCTCTTCCATGAGCGGGCTCGCCCGCGGCGGTGCCGCGACGACGCATGCATGACCGGAATGGCTGGATGCGTTCACGATAATTTAACCGTCCAGGTGAAACCGCCGTGATGATTCCGGCCTTCACAAGCGCCCGGTATGCTGTCGCTATGCTGCCCAAGACCCCCGCATTTGCCCTTGTTCTGGCGACGTTCGCCGCCGTTCCCTTCGCCCATGCCCGCGGCACGATCGAAAAGGTCCAGATCAAGGGGCTGGACAAGGGCGACGACGCGGCGATCATCGAGAACATCGAGGTGTCGCTGTCGCTGTACGACACCATCGGCAAGGTGCAGGGCGAGTCGCGCCTGGAATACCTGCTGTCGCAGGCCGAGCGGCAGACCCGGCAGGCGCTGGAACCGTTCGGCTACTACAACCCGACCATCAGCGTGGACGCCCCGCGCGAGGGCGACACCGTGCGGGTGGTGATCGAGGTCGACAAGGGCGAGCCGGTGCGGGTACGGCAGTCGGAGGTGGTCATCACCGGCCCGGCCGCGCGCGACCGCTACCTGCAGCGGGACCTGGAGGACTTCCAGCCGCGCGAGGGCGAGCCGTTCGACCACAGTACCTACGAGGCCAGCAAGGTCGTCATCACCCGGCGCCTGTCCGAGCGCGGCTACTTCGACTCGGACTTCACCCAGCGCAAGGTCGAGATCACCCGCGCGCAGAACGCGGCCGACATCTTCCTGAGCTGGGACAGCGGCCGCCGCTACAACATGGGCCGGATCAGCTTCAACCAGGACTACTTCCGCCCCGGCCTGTTCGACCCGCTGGTGTATTGGGAGCAGGGCAGCTACTGGCACGAGGGCAAGCTCGACCGGCTGCGCGAATCGCTGACCAAGCTGGACTACTTCAGCACGATCGACATCCAGCCGCGCCCGGAAGACGCCTATGGCGACGGCGAGGTGCCGGTGGACGTGAACCTGACCCTGGCCAAGCGCACCATCTACACCGCCGGCCTCAGCTACGGCAGCGAGAGCGGCCCCGGTGTGCGCGGCGGGGTGGAGCGGCGCTACGTCAACAGCCGCGGGCACAAGCTCAATACGCAGCTGGACTATGCGCAGAAGCGCAAGAGCCTGGTCACCAGCTACCGGATACCCGCGTTCCGCTGGCTCGACGGCTGGTACACCTTCGCGGTCAGCGCCTACGACGAGCAGACCCGCTACATCGACATGCGCAATTTCAAGCTGATCGGCAGCCGCAGCGGCGAGATCAACGAGTACTGGACCGCCATCGCCTCGGTCAACGCACTGCGCGAGCGCTGGCGCTACAGCTCCGGCGACCAGTTCACCGACGCGGTCTACCAGTACTCGACGCTGGTGTACCCGCAGTTGACCGCCGACTACGTGGACGTGGACGACAAGGCGTTCCCGCGCCGCGGCTTCAGCGGCAACGCCACCCTGCGCGGCGGCATCGAGGGCGCCGGTTCGGATACCAGCTTCATCCAGGCCGATGCCACGCTGCGCTGGTATGTGCCGCTGGGCGACAGCGACCGCCTGATCCTGCGCGGCCAGGCCGGCACCACCTGGACCAGCGACCTGGTGGCGATGCCGCCGAGCCTGCGCTACTTCGCCGGTGGCGACCGTTCGATCCGCGGCTACGCATGGCGTGAAGTGGGGCCGCGCACGCCCGCCCCGGACAAGTACGCGCTCGGCGCCAAGCACCTGGTGGTCGGCTCGGCCGAGTACGAGCATTACTTCGGTGGCGGTCCGTGGGGCGCGGCGGTGTTCGTCGATACCGGCAGCGCCTTCGACAACACCATCGACCTGCATACCGGCGTGGGCCTTGGCGTGCGCTGGAAATCGCCGGTCGGGCCGGTGCGCATCGACATCGCCCATGGCCTGAACCACCCCGACTCGCAGTTCCAGCTGTACCTGAACATCGGAGCCGACCTGTGAGCCGCCGTCCCGCGTCCGCCGCGCCTGCCGACATCACCCCCGAGGAACGCGAGGCGCGCATCGCCGAACTGCGCGCGCGGCGCCGCGCGCGGATGCGCACGCTGGCGATCCGCAGCGGCATCGGCATCGGCGTGCTGGTGGTGCTGGCGTCGCTGGCGCTGTACTGGCTGCTGCAGACCGTGGCCGGCCGCGACGTGCTGCTGGCGCAGGTGGTGGCGCGGCTGCCGGCCGATTCGTCGCTGACCTGGAGCAAGGTCGAAGGCCCGCTGGCCGGGCCGCTGGTGCTGCACGACCTGGACTTCCGCTACCAGGACATCCACTTCAGCGCCGCCCAGGCCTACCTGGACCCGGACATCCGCCCGCTGCTGGGGCGCAAGCTGCGCCTGGACCTGCTGCGCATCACCGACGCGCAGCTGGAACTGGGGCCGCCGGAGGACAAGCCGTTCGAGCTGCCGCGCTGGCCGGACGTGCTGCCGGCCATCACCCTGCCGCTGGCGTTGCAGGCCGACACCATCGAGATCGATGGCCTGCGCATCGTCCAGCAGGATGCGCCGCCGATCGACATCACCCGCCTCCGCGGCGGCCTGGAAGCGGCCGACGGTGAGTTCCGCGCCATCGGCCTGCAGGTGGACGGCAACCTGGGCGATTTCCGCATCGACGGCCACTACCTGCCGCGCCAGGACTACCGCACCGACCTTACCGTGCGCGCGCTGATGCCGGCGCGGCCGGGCCAGCCGCGGGCGCGGTTGGGGCTGGTCGCGCGCGGCGACCTGGCGCACATGGAGGTGGCGCTGGCCGGTTACGCCCCGCGGCCGCTGCATGCCAGCCTGGTGCTGGACGGCCGCGACGACCCGGTATGGAGCGTGGCCGCGCGCAGCGAGGAACTGGACCTGGGCCAGCTGGTGCCGGCGCAGTATCTGGCGCAGGCGCCCGCGCCACTGGCGCTGGATTTCAACGCGCGCGGGCGTGGCGGCAGCGCGCGGCTGCAGGGCCGCGTGCGCCAGGGCGACCAGGAACTGGTGCTGGCACCGTCCAGCATCGTCATCGACAACCAGGTGCTGACCGTCTCGCCGCTGGTGGCCGAGGCCTTCGGTGGCGAGCTGCGCCTGCAGGGCAGCGCCGACTTCAGCGACACGCAGAACCCCGGCTTCCGCTTCGCGGTGGTCGCCAGCCAGCTGACCTGGACCCCCGCGCCCGATCCGTCGGCGCCCGGCGTCACGCCGGTGCCGCTGCACCTGAAGGAAGCGCGCCTGGGCGTGGCCGGCACCCTGAAGAACTGGGCGGCGATCGGCAAGGCCGAGGTGGCGCGCGAGAACCAGGACGCCCGCCTCGACTTCGACCTGCGCGGCAGCGACCAGCAGGCGCGCATCGAGAAGCTCGAGGCGAGCACGCCCGGCGGCTCGCTCGGCCTGACCGGTTCGGCGGCCTGGCAACCGGCGCTGTCGTGGGACGTGGATGCGCGCCTGGCCAGCTTCGACCCCGGCTATTTCGTGCCCGGGTGGGAAGGCAACCTGTCCGGCACGCTGGCCTCGCGCGGCAAGCAGCTGCCGTCGCCGGCCGGCGCCGCGGACATGCGGTTCGAGGCCACCCTGGACGTGCCGCAGCTCAAGGGCAGGTTGCGTGGCCGCAGCGTCGACGCGCGTGCCCGGCTGGCCTTGCAGGGCACCCAGGGCGAAGGCGACGTGCGCCTGGTGATGGGCGACAGCCGCATCGAGGCCAAGGGCAAGGTGGGCGAGCGCCTCGCCGTGGATGCGCGGCTGCAGCCGCTGCACCTGTCCGACCTGCTGCCCGGCGCCAGCGGCAGCCTGGCCGGGACCCTGCAGCTGCGGGGCACGCCGGCCCAGCCGGACGTCACCGCCGACCTGCGCGGCGACGGGCTGCGCTGGGACGACTGGAAGGCCGGCCACGTCAGCATCACCGGCCACCTGCCATGGAAGGGCGACAACGGTGCGCTGCAGGTGCAGGGCAGCGCGGTGGAGGCGGGCGTGCTGCTGGACAGCGTGCGCCTGGATGCGCGTGGCAGCGTGCAGAACCTGCGGCTCGACGCCGATGTCCGCAACGACCTGGCGGCACTCGCCCTGGGCGGCAGTGTGCGCCAGGCCGGGCCGGCATGGCGCGGCGAACTGGCGGCGCTGCGGGTGGCCCCGGCCAAGGGCGCACCCTGGCAGTTGCGCCAGGCCGCGGCCTTCAGCGTGCAGGGCGGCAACATCGCCCTGGGCGACACCTGCCTGGGTTCGGACACCGGCGGCGCGCTGTGCGTGGGCGCCAACTGGCCGCGCGAAGGCGTCCACCTGCGTGGCGATGCATTGCCGCTGGCGCTGGTGCAGCCGTGGCTGCCGCCGAACGCGGGCCGGCGCATCTACCTGCGCGGCGAGGTCACCCTCGATGGCCAGCTGCGCCCGCGCGGCAAGGCCTGGGAAGGCAGCTTCAAGGTCGCCTCGGCCGAAGGCGGCATCCGCCTGGGCGACAACGCCCGCGGCGAACTGGTGCGCTACGACCACTTTTCCGTGAACGTGGACATGCAGCCCGGTGGCATCAACGGCTACCTCGGCGTCGGCTTCCAGGGCGACGGCTTCGTCGACGCCAAGGTGCGGACCGGCTGGGAGCCGAGCGCCGCGCTCAACGGCGAGCTGTACCTGAACATGTCGCGGCTGTACTGGATGGAGCTGTTCTCGCCCGACCTGGTACGGCCCAAGGGCCTGGTCGAAGGCCATGTCAGCCTGCGCGGCACGCGTGCCCAGCCTTCGCTTGGCGGCGAGGCCAGGCTCAGCGATTTCAGCGGCGAGTTCCCGGCGCTGGGCCTGGCCCTGAGCGAAGGCAAGGGCAGCTTCACCGCGCAGCCGGATGGCTCGGCGCGCATCGCCGCGGAGGTGAAGACCGGCGGCGAAGGCGCGCTGAAGGTGCAGGGCGGCCTGTCCTGGTTTGGTGACGCGCAGCCGCTGCAGCTGCACATCGGTGGCGACAGGGTGCTGGTGTCCAACACCAGCGAACTGCGCGTGGTCGCCAACCCCGACCTCGATTTCACCCTGGCCGGCACCGCCATGGAGCTGCGCGGCAGCGTGCACGTGCCCGAGGCGGCGATCGACCTGGAGCGCCTGGACCGTGGTACTTCGGTGTCCGAGGACGTGGTGGTGCTCGACCCGGTCGATCCGGAGGAATCGCGTGCCTCGCCGCTGGACATGGACCTGGCGGTCAGCCTCGGCGACAAGGTGAAGATGAGCGGCTTCGGCCTGAAGGGCGCGCTCACCGGCAAGATGCAGGTGCGCGCCCGCCCCGGCCGCGAAATGACCGCCAACGGCGGGCTGGAAGTCAGCGGCCGCTACAAGGCCTACGGCCAGGACCTGACCATCACCCAGGGCCAGCTGCTGTGGAACCACGGCATCGTCTCCGACCCGCGCATCAACATCCGCGCCCAGCGCGGCATCGGCGAGGTCACCGCCGGCATCGTCGTCACCGGCCGCGCGCAGCAGCCGCGCGTGGACGTGTGGTCCGATCCGGCGATGTCGCAGTCCGAGGCACTGTCCTATCTGGTCCTCGGCCGCAGCCTGAGCATGGCCAGCAGCGACCAGGCGCAGCAGGTCAATGCCGCCTCCGCGGCGCTGTCGGCCGGCAGCGGCCTGCTCGCCGCGCAGGTCGGCGCCCGGCTCGGCCTGGACGACGCCGGGGTCAGCCAGTCGCGCGCGCTGGGTGGCGCGGTGATCGGCGTGGGCAAGTTCATCACCCCCAAGCTGTACATCGGTTATGGCGTATCGCTGATCGGCAGCGGCTCGGTGCTGACCCTCAAGTACCTGCTGCGCCGCGGCTTCGACATCGAGGTCGAATCGAGCACGGTGGAGAACCGCGGTTCGGTGAACTGGCGCAAGGAGAAGTAGCCGGCGCCGCGCCGGGCCCGCGTGCCGTGTCCGCGGTCTCCCGGGCTACCGGTCCACCGACCGGGCGCGGCATGGCCAGGCGCATGCGCGGCGGGCAACGCCACACCGCCGCGCCGCCCGGTTCACGGCGCGGACGCGGCGGCGACGGGGGAGACGACCGTCCCGCGCAGCACCGGTCTGCCGGCGACCACGTCGGTCCATACCAGGCGTGCGTTGCCGCGGTCGGCGAGCAGGCGCGGGAAGCCGGTGCCGCGCCCGCGGCCCTGCAGGAGCGCAACCCGCAGGCGGCCGAGCTCGCGCTCCAGCGAGGGGCTGTAGCGGGCAAGCCACAGCGATTGCCCGCGCGCATCCTCGCGCAGCCATGCCAGCCACAGGCCATCGGCGTCGGCTGCTACCTGCACCCGTCCCTGCACCGCGGTGCCGCGGTCCGGCACCCGCGGCGCGCCGAAAGTGGCGCCGCCGTCGCCGCTGTGGGCCAGGCGCAGCAGTGGTTCGCCCTGCGGCGCGGTGTACCACGCCACCCAGGCCTCGTCCCCGTAGGCGGTGACCGCGGGGCCGTTCACCGGACACGCCGGCATGACCCAGTCGTCGGCGTGCACCCGCCGTGACGGCTGCCAGCCGCCGGCGACGCGGCGGCGCAGGTGGATGTCGCGGACCTCGCCGGCGTCGCGACCGCGATACACCAGCAGGATGCCGCTGGCGCCGGCGTGGGCCCCGGTCTGGCAACAGTCGCAGGTCATCGCGTCCAGCTCCTGCTCGTCGTGCTTGCGCAGCCGGGCATCGAAGCGCGCACTGCGCAGGGTCATCGCGCCTTGGCCATTGCCTTGACCGTGGCCGTCGCCGTCGCCGTGCCCGGTGCCTGCGGTGCGACGTCCATCCAGCCAGGCGATGCCCATGCCATCGGCGCCTTCGGGCCACAACGAGACGAAGCCGTGCTCGGTGGCCGTCCCGTCATCGTGTACGGTGACCGGTGCCGACCACTGCCGGCCATCGGCTGAGCGCGCCAGCAGCACGTCGTAGGCATGCGGGTTGCCGGCGGACCGGCGCAGCCATTGCGCCCACAGCGCGCCATCGGCACTGGCGCGCAGGTGCGGGGTGTCGGCCCAGTTCACGAACCAGTCGTCGCCGCGTGCGATCTGCCGCGCAGGCTGCCAGCGGCCAGCGGAAAAGCGCGCGTAGCGCAGCTGGTGGCCGCGCGCGTCCGGCGCCAGCCACGACAGCAGCAGGCTGCCGTCGGGTGCGGCCACCAGGTCCGGCTGCGCGGCGCTCGCATCGGCCGGCAACGGCCACGGTTCGGCGTGCAGCTGCAGGGCCGGGCCGGCGGCCGGCGTCGTGGGCGCCGGCACATCGGCGGAACATGCACCGAGCAGCGCGCACGCCAGCGCGAGGGAAGCGGGGAAGATGCGCATGTGCGCAGGATAGCGGCATCGTGACCGTTGGCGGTTGCCCGCCCACCGGGGCCCGGCTACTGTCGCCGCCTGTTCTGTACCTGCTGGAGTTCCGATGAAGCGCACACCGCTTGCCGCCGCCATGGCGCTGGGCATGAGCCTGGCTGCCGCCGCCAACGCCAACGAGGGCATGTGGATGCCCACCCAGTTGCCGGCACTGGCGAAGACGTTGAAGGAGGCCGGTTTCAAGGGTGACCCGTCGACGCTGGCCGACGTCACCGCACCGCCGCTGAGCGCGGTGGTGCGGGTGGGCGGCGGCACCGGCGCGTTCGTCTCCGGCGATGGCCTGCTGCTGACCAACCACCACGTTGCCTACGGGGTGATCCAGTACAACGCCAGCAAGGAGCACGACACCATCAACGACGGCTTCATCGCCCAGGGCCGCGATGACGAGCGCGCGGCCAACCCGGACTACCGGGTGCTGGTGACGGTGGGCTTCGACAAGGTCACCGACGAGGTGCTGCAGGAGGCGCGCGGCAAGACCGGCCGCGCCTACTACGACGCGGTGGAGAACGCGCGCAAGCGCATCGTCGCCGACTGCGAGGCCGAGGGCGGGGTGCGCTGCTCGGTGGCCAACATGTACTACGGCAGCGATTTCTACCGCATCCGCCAGCTGGAGCTGACCGACATCCGCCTGGTCTACGCGCCGCCGCGCGCGATCGGCAATTACGGCGACGAAATCGACAACTTCATGTGGCCGCGCCACACCGGCGACTTCACCCTGCTGCGCGCCTACGTCGGCAAGGACGGCAAGCCGGCGCCCTACAGCAAGGACAATGTGCCGTACCACCCGCCGGCACACCTGAAGATATCGCTGGACGGCCCCAGGGAAGGCGACTACGCGATGCTGGCCGGTTACCCGGGCACCACCTACCGGCTGCGCACCGCCGCCGAGTTCGCCAACCAGATTGACACCGTGCTGCCGCGCCGCGTGGAAGTGTTCCAGCAGCTGATCGACGTGATCGAGGCGCAGGGCAAGGGCAATGCCGACGCGCGCACCCGCTACGCCTCGCAGCTGCAGTCGCTGAAGAACAACCGCAAGCGCGCCGCCGGCGAACTGGAAGGCCTGCTGCGCAGCGACGCCAAGACCCAGCGCGCGCAGGACGAGCAGGCGATGCTGGCCGCCACCGACGCCCGCTACAAGGCCGACATCGACGCGTTGTCCGCCTCGCTGGCCGCCGAGCGCGACGCCGGCGCCGGCGACTTCCTGGTGACGCTGATGTCCAGCCAGACCCAGCTGCTGCGCTCGGCCATGCTGCTGGAGCGCCTGCGCATCGAATCGGCCAAGCCCGACGCCGCGCGCGAGAGCGGTTACCAGCAGCGCGACCAGGCGCTGATCGAAGGCGTGCTCAAGCAGGTGCAGCGCCGCTACGACCCGGCGGTGGAGAAGGCGCTGCTCACCGCGTTGCTCACCCGTTACCAGCAGTTGCCGGACGCCCGCCGCGATGCCCGCTACGACGCGTTGTTCGGGCGCACCCCGGAACAGCTGCGCAAGGCGCTGGACACCCTGTACGCCGATACCCGGCTGGGCGACGAGGCGCAGCGGCTGTCGCGCTTCGAGGCGGCGCGCAAGGGCGGCGCACTCGAGGCCGACCCGCTGCTGGCGGCGGCCGCCACCCTGGTGGCGGCGCAGCTGGACGCCGAGCGCGAAAGCAAGCAACGCGAGGGCGAACAGCTGCGCCTGCGCCCGTCCTACATGCAGGCGCTGTTCGCCTGGCGCGCCAGCCAGGGCCGCGCCGTGTACCCGGACGCCAACAGCACGCTGCGCATCAGCTACGGCAAGGTCGAGGCGCTGCATCCGCGCGACGCGGTCAGCTACTCGCCGGTGACCACCGTGGCCGGCATCGTCGAAAAGAACACCAACACGGTGCCGTTCGACGCACCCAGGCCACTGCTGGCGGCCATCGCCAAGGGTGATTTCGGCAGCACCGCCGATCCGGCGCTGAAGACCCAGACGGTCAACTTCCTGACCAACCTGGACACCACCGGCGGCAACTCCGGTTCGCCGGTGCTCAATGCGCGGGGCGAGCTGATCGGCCTGAACTTCGATTCCAACTGGGAGTCGGTGAGCGCCAGCTGGTGGTTCGACCCGCGCTACAAGCGCGCCGTGCACGTGGACATGCGCTACCTGCGCTGGCTGCTGGCCAAGGTCTACCCGGCGCCGGCGCTGCTGGCCGAGATGGGCCTGCAGCGGGAGTAGGCGCCTGCGCGACGCCGGGCCCGGCCGGATGCCGGTCGGGTCTTGGCGCCGCCCCGTCCGGCCAGCGCGGCCGGGGTAGTGGGACACCGCTGGCCTAGAATGGCCGGGCGAACAGGGCGGGACAGGTCGTGGGGAAGCACTGATGCAGGTGGATCGTGAACTGGCGGCGGCCGAGGCCGGCGCCAGGCTGGATGGCATACGGATCTGGGTCGTCGAAGACGACCCCGAGTGGCGCGGCATGGTGGTCGACGAGCTCGAGTACCACGGCGCCGAGGTGCGCGGCATCGACAGCGTCGAGGCGCTCTACCGCGAACTGGCGGTGGACCGCTGCGACATCCTGGTGCTGGACGTCGGCCTGCCCGGCGAGGATGGCTTGAGCGCCACCGGCCACCTGCGGCGGATGGATGGCATGGGCATCGTGCTGGTCACCGGCCGCAGCGGCACCGCCGACATGGCCCACGGGCTGTCCGTGGGCGCCGATGTCTACCTGCCCAAGCCGCTGGAACTGCCGGTGCTGGTGGCCGCGCTGCACAGCCTGCACCGGCGCATGTCGCAGTCCGCGCCGGCGCTGGCCGCCGCCGGCGAAACCGTCGCCGCGTGGAGCCTGCGCTCGGACGGATGGGATCTGCAGGCCCCCAGCGGCAAGGTACTCACCCTGACCGTGGCCGAACGCGGCTTCCTGCGCGAACTGTTCGCCGCCCACGGCGAGGCGGTCGAGCGCGAGCGGCTGATCGCCGCGGTGACCGACCAGCCCTGGGATTTCGACCCGCACCGGCTCGAGGTACTGGTGCACCGCCTGCGCACCCGGGTACGCAACGCTACCGGCGCCATGCTGCCGGTACGCGCGCTGCGCGGCGTCGGCTACCTGCTGGCGTCCGAACCCGCCGGCTGACTCCGGTTCCGCTTTCCAGCTGCCGCTGTGGGTGAACGCCGGAGAGCGACGGAGATTCTCTGATACTGCCGCTGCGCCGGCTGCTGCCGAGAATTCCACCCCGACGCCGGAGCCGCGCATCGCGTGGCCGGCGTGCATGGGGAGCGGCATTGGAAACGACACAGGAAGGGCCGCCGCCAACCGCGCCGCGCCCGCTGCAGGGCATCCGCATCCGGGTGGTGGAGGATGATCCGGAGTGGTGCGCGCTGGTGGTCGACGAACTCGCGCGGCAGGGCGCGGCGGTGCGTGGCCTGGGCAGTGTCGAAGCCCTGTACCGCGAGCTGGCGGTGGACGCGTGCGACATCGTCGTGCTCGACGTCATGCTGCCGGGCGAGGATGGATTCAGCGCGACCCGCCACCTGCGCCGCACCGGCGACATGGGCATCGTGCTGGTGACCGGGCGTGGCGCCGCCGCCGACATGGCCCATGGGCTGTCCGTGGGCGCCGATGTCTACCTGCCCAAGCCACTGGAGCTGCCGGTACTGGTGGCGGCATTGCACAGCCTGCATCGGCGCATGGCCGCGCGCACCGCTGCACCGCCGTGCCCGGCGCCGGAGCCCGCGCCGCCTCCAGGCGACGGCTGGAGCCTGCGGGCAGGCGGCTGGGAACTGGGGTCGCCCGGCGGCCACGCCGTGGCCCTGTCCAGCGCCGAGCGCGCGCTGCTGCACGCACTGATCGCCAGCCCCGGCACGCCGGTCGGCCGCGAGCGGCTGATCGCCGCACTGACGCCCACGCCCCGGGATTTCGATCCGCACCGCCTGGAAGTGCTGCTGCACCGCCTGCGCGCGCGCGTCCGCGACGCCACCGGCCTGGCCCTGCCGGTGCGCGCACTGCGCGGCCAGGGATACCTGTGGGTGCCCACGCATTCGTGATCCCCGGCTCCCGCTGCATGGCGCCGCGCGGCGCCGCTGAGAGCGAGTGTGAGCGAGCGTCAGGAACTGCTACTGCCTTGGCTGCGCCCGCTGCAGAGAATGCCGCCCGGATGCCCTGACCGGGTGTCCCGCGCCTGCCCGCAATGGCAGGCACCGACAACACGCAAGGCCCGGCACGTCGTCAGCCGGGTGGGGCGCAACAGCTGCAGACGCAGGGGAACACCCGTGTACCAATCTCACGAACAGGCCGCTCGCGCGACGTCTTTGCGCGCGCACGCAAATGGATCTGCCGTCCGCGCGATGAAGCTCGCCGGCCTGTTGGCCGCGGTCGGCTTCATGGCGCCGGCGGCCCACGCCGCCGTTACCGCGACCCAGGTGACCACGGCCGCGGACATCGGCATCGGCCAGGACGTGAACGTCACCGTCGACTGGACGCGTACCAGCGCGGGCGGCGACACCGTCACCGTCGTCATCCCCGCCCAGCTCGGCGCCAACCCGCCCGCGCCCCCGGCCGGCTGCACCTACACCGCGCCGAACATGGTGTGTTCGACCACCGCCGGCAGCAGCGGCACGGTGAGCTTCCCGGTGCGTGGCGTGACCGCCGGTGGCTTCAACCTGACCGCCACCGGCACCTCGGGCCCGTCCGCCGCGTTCTCCGGCAACGTGCGCAACGCCGGCGACCTCACCGTCGGCAAGGCCATGACCGTGCCGGCGAGCGGCAGCCCGCTGACCGGTGGCAACAGCACCTTCCGGCTGACGCCGAACATCGCCGCCGGCGGCAACAACGTGCCGGTGGGCGGCAGCATCGTCATCACCGACAACCTGCCCGGCAGCGCGGCCACCGGTTTCGTGGTCACGGGAATCACCTTCGGCGGTCCGCTGACGCCGGCGTGCACCGCGGTGGCCACGGCCAACAGCAGCCGCGTACTGACCTGTACCTATACCGCCGGCGGCTCGGCGATCAGCGCCGCGCAGCTCAACAGCAGCTGGATCGATGTCAGTGGCACCACCCGCAGCTACGGCAGCTTCGTCAACACGGCGTCGATCAGCTCCGCCAATACGCTCTACATCGACCTGGCCGCGGGCAACAACAGCGCCAGCCTCAACTACAACACCGAGCCGGCCACCGACCTGGTGGCGACCATCGCCACCACGCTCAGCAACAGCTCGGCCTCGCCCTCGGCGGGCCTGAGCAACCAGACCATCACCCTGGGTGTGACCAACAACGGGCCCATGGTGTCGGCCGCCGGTGCCGTGGTGGAGACCCTCGTTCCGGCCGGCTTCACCCTCGGTACGCTGCCAGCCGGTTGTACATCCACGCCGGCCAGCAGCCTGACCATTGTCCCGCCGGTGAGCGGCGGTACCCAGACCGGGACCTGGAACGGCACCAAGGTCAGCTGCACCGCGGGCACGCTGAACGTGGGGCAGTCCGCACCGTTCGTGATCCCGGTGACCCTGGACAACGTGCGCCGCACCGGCGAGTACCTGCCCGCCGTGCTGACCCTGCCGCCCGGCCAGGACGATGGCCAGCCGAACAACAACAGCGCCACCGTCCGTTACTGGATGGCGCCGTCGGCGGCCGACCTGGGGCTGATCAAAAGCAAGCCGGCCAAGGTGGCGCCGGGACAGACCATCAACACCACCCTGACCGTCACCAACCGGGGGCCGGAAACGGTCAGCTGGAGCCCGTCGCAGCCGCTGCGCGTGGTGGACTGGCTGGATCCGCGCGAAATCACCAATGCCTCGGTCACCGCCAGCAACGGCTGGGTGTGCACCGTCACCCCGGCCTCGCCGCGCGCCGATGGCGCCAACCCCGCGCAGACGACGCAGGTTTCGTGCGAGCTGCCCGGCCCCGGCACCCTGAACGTCGGCCAGGCGCGTTCCTTCAGCTTCGCCCACACCATCGCCGACGCCGCGACCCTGGGGCCGAACCCGGTGACGCTGACCAACATCGCCTGCACCGGCAGCGAGGTGCTGCGCCTGCTGGGGCTGAACGCGGGCAACGGCCCGCAGCCGGCCGACCCCGACGAGGCCGGCGCGACCGGCGGCATCGCCGAGAACGGCACCAACGGCCAGGACTGCCAGTCCGCCAACGGCATCGGCACCACCCTGGAAGACGTGCGCGTGGGTATCCGCAAGGAGTCCTCGGTGGACGGCACCACCTGGCACGACGACGTCGCCGACGCGCCGACCCTGGCCGCCGCCGACAACGACATGCACTGGCGGATGACCATCACCACCGCCGCAGCGCAGGCGACGATCCCGACCCTGCAGGTGAAGGACATCTATCGCGGCCTGATGCGTGCCGCCGCCGCGGCACCGACCTATGTCACGCCGAACATCAGCTTCAACTACGACCTGAGCCAGGCCGCGGGCGCGACGCACAGCTGCCTCGCCAGTATCCCCGGCAATCCGAACTCGTACGGCCAGGGCGGCAATACCATTGAATCCGGCAATACCACCGAGCAGGTCTGCAGTTTCAACAACGTGCCGGCCGGCGCCACCATCGTGGTCACCGCCACGCTGTCGCGCCCGTTGGGGGCGCCCACCGGCCAGCTGGACAACACCGCCACGCTGGATTCGCCCAATGCGTTCCTGAAGGACCTGTCCGGCGGCAACGTGATGAGCGACAGCGCGCGGGTGCGGGTGCTGCCGCGGGCCGACGTGGCCATGGCCAGCAAGACGGTGACGACCAGCATCCCGGCCAGCGGCGGCAACAACCCGATGGCATCGGTGGGCGAGACCGTGCTGTTCACCCTGGTCGCCCGCAACCAGGGCCAGGACCACATCGCCGCCGGCAATTTCCGCATCACCGACAGCCTGTTCACCGGCGCGGCGACGTTGTCCACCCCGGCCTTCGAGGTGCTGGAAGTCAAGCCGGCCGACGTGGCCAAGATGAGCTGCGCGGCCAGCAACCTGGCCAGCGGTTCCATCTCCTGCGTCAACGTCACCACCCTCTCCCGCCATGAGGTGCAGACGGTGACCGTGCGCGCGCGCGTCAAGAAGCCGCCGAGCTACACCGGTGCGCTGGGCGACAAGCTGTACGAGAACGTCACCAACACCGCCCAGGTCCACCTGGACAACATGTGCGAATACCGCGCCGATGGCGTGGCGAACTCGAGCAGCTGCGGCGACGCCAACGCGCTGGCGAACAACACCGCCTCGGCCGTGTTCGACGTCACCGTGCCGTCGTTCGACCTGCAGCAGGGCAAGGTGCCGGTGTTCCCGGCCGGGCAGAGCGAGTTCCGCGCCGGCGACGACCTGCGCTACCGCTTCAGCATCCGCAACGCCGGCCCGTCGATTGCCGAAAACATCGAAATGACCGACACCCTGACCGTGCCGTCCGGGTTCACCCTGGCGCTGCAGGGCACGCCGCAGAACCTGAACGCGGGCGCGGCAAGCGCCGGCTACAGTCTGGCCAGCAAGACCGTTGCCTGCACCCAGGCGGCGCCGAACGCCGCGACGGTGTGTACGTTCGGCACCCTGGACGTGAACGAGGAAGTCAACTTCGAGCTGGTGTTCCGGCCCACCGGCGTGTCCACCGCGCCGGTGATCTTCGGCAATGCCGTGCACGTCTGCGCCGACGAGACCAACAGTTACGAATCCTCCGGCAAGTGCACCGCCGATCCGCTGCAGGCCGGCAACAATCTGGCTGCGATCAACAACGTGCTGTTCCCGAGCACCGACCTGGAAGTGGTGAGCAAGACCGCCATGGTCTCGCCGGCCGACGTCGGCCAGGCCGTGCCGTGGCAGATCGTGCTGCGCAACAACGGCATTTCCACCTCCACCCAGATGCGCGTGGTGGATACGCTGCCGTCCGGCTTCGAGTGGATTCCCGGCACCGCCCCGGGCGTGGGCAGCGCCACCGGCGGCGCCACGCTGGCCGCGGCCGGCGGCACCCTGGCCGTGCAGCCCGGCCCGCCGGCGCCGGACGCGGCCGACGTCTGCTACGTCTCCAACGGCGTGGCCAGCGTCACCAGCGCGACCCCGGTGCAGCAGGTGACCTGCCACGTCAACGGCAACTTCCCGGCGGGCAGCGGCTACACCCTGACCCTGCATGCGCGTCCCAAGGCGGGCGTGTACGCCGGGCCGTGGCTGACCGACGTGGACAATCACGCGGCCGTGCAGCCGGGCAAGGACGCGGCCAACGAGGACCTGGCCAAGGACAGCAACCCCAACAACAACGAGCAGGACGGCCCGGTGCAGGTGCGCAACGCCAGCATCGCCGGCCGCGTATTCCTGGACCAGAACAACAACGGCGACACCGACGCCGGCGACACCGGCCTGGCCAATGTCAGCGTGCGACTGACCGGCACCGACGTGTACGGCAACGCGATCGACGTGACCGTCACCACCGACGCCAACGGCGACTATGCGTTCAACGGCCTGGCGCCGTCCGACGCCGCCGGTTACACCCTCAGCCAGGACCAGAGCACCGTGTCCGGCGGCTACAACAACGGCATGCCGCAGCCCAACAGCGCGCGCAGCGTGCGCAACGGCGCCAGCACCGGCGTGACCGACAAGGGCAGCGCCGGCATCGTCGCCAGCGGTGGCGTCATCAGCGGCGTGGTGCTGGGCAGCGGCGGCCAGGGCGTGCAGTTCGACTTCCCCGAAGTCACGCTGTACACGCTGTCCGGCCACGTGTTCCTGGACAAGAACGTCAACGACGTGCGCGACCCGGGTACCGACGAGCCCATCGCCGGCGCCACCCTGGAACTGCTGGAGCTGGTCGGCGGCGACTACGTGCCCGTCGGCGGCCCGACCGGCACCGCGCTGACCGATGCCAACGGCTTCTACAAGTTCGTGGGCCTGGACCCGGCCAGGACCTATGCCGTGCGCGAAGTACTGCCGGCCGGCCATCTCAACCGCCCCAGCGCGGTCAAGCCCGGCACCTGCGGTGGCGCCGGCTGCAGCGCCGGCAGCGCGCAGACCGGCGTGGCCGGCGACGCGCCCACCACCGACCGCATCAGCGGCATCCGGCTCACCGGCAACGGCGAGAACTACGACTTCGGCGAGCAGGAAGGCGCCGAGATCCACGGCCGCGTGTTCATGGATTACGACAACGACGGCGTGCAGAACGGCAGCGACGGCGGCATCGGTGGCCAGACCATCGAGCTGCGCGATGCCGGCGGTACCGTGGTCGCCACCACGACCACCGCCAACGACGGCACGTTCTCGTTCACCCAGCTGCTGCCGGGCACCTACACCCTGCACCAGCCGAACCAGCCGGCCGGCACCGCCAACGGCATCACCACCGCCGGCACCGTCGGCGGCATCACCACCGGCACCGCGACCGGGGTGAACACCACCCCGTCGCAGATCGCCGCCATCACCGTGGCCCCGGGCCAGAAGTCGCTGGAGAACCTGTTCGCCGAGATCCCGACCCGCAGCACCGTCGCCGGCCGGGTATGGCTGGACGGCAACGACAATGGCGTCATCGACGTGGGCGAGCAGGGCATCGCCGGAGTCACGGTCGAGCTGACCGGTACCGACGTCAACGGCAACGCGATCACCCGGACCACCACCACCGGCACCGACGGCAGCTACCTGTTCGCCGACCTGCCGGCGGGCACCTATGCGCTCACCGAGCCGAACCAGCCGCCGCTGACGCTCAATGGCAAGACCGTGGCGGGCAACATCGGCGGCGTGCCGCTGGCCGGCGCCACCGCGACCGGCAAGGCCACCACGCCGTCGGCGATCGGCAACCTCGTGCTGGGCGAGAACCAGCACGCGGTGCAGAACAACTTCGGCGAGATCCCGATGAACGGCTCGATCGCCGGGCGGGTGTGGCTGGACCGCAACAACGATGGCGTCATCTCCGTCGGCGAGACCGGCATTGCCGGCGTCACCGTGCGCCTGACCGGCACCGACGCCCAGGGTATGCCCGTGGTGGCCGAGGTGCGGACCGACGCGAACGGCGACTACCTGTTCGACGGGCTGGCGCCGGGCACCTACACCGTGACCGAGCCGGAACAGCCGGCCGGCACCTTCAATGGCCGTACCCGCGCTGGCAGCCATGGCGGCGACGCCACCGCGGTGGCGACCACGCCGTCGGCGATCAGCGGCATCGTGCTGGGCGCCAACGAGAACTCGGTGGCCAACAACTTCGGCGAGATCCCGCCGGCATCCATCGCCGGCCAGGTCTGGTACGACGACAACGACAACGGGCGCGTCGACGCCGGTGAAACCGGCATCCCCGGCCAGGAGATCGTGCTGGAAGGCGTGGACGACCTCGGCAACCCGGTCCGCGTGACCGCGGTCACCGACGGTGACGGCCGCTACTACTTCCCCGACCTGCGCCCGGGCCGCTACAAGCTGACCCAGCCCAACCAGCCGCCGCAGACGCAGAGCGGGCAGACGGTGCCGGGTACCACCGGTGGCGACGGCACCCCGAAGAGCGAGCCGGTCTCGGTGATCAGCGGGCTGACGCTGGAGCCGGGCATCCACTCGCAGTCCAACAACTTCGGCGAGCTCAACACCGACGTGCCCGACCTGCGGGTCAGCAAGTCGGTGGAGCCGGCGACCCTGGTCACCGGCGGCGCCGCGAGCTACCGCCTCGTGGTGCGCAATGCCGGCCTGGCCGCGACCAGCGGCGAGTACGAGGTAGTTGACCGCCTGCCGCAGGGCGTGACCCTGGCTGCTGTCCCCACGGGCGACGGCTGGAGCTGCACCGGCAGCGCCGGCGACACCCGCTTCAGCTGCCGCAGCAGCACCGTGCTGGCCGCCGGGCAGACCTCGGCCGCGACCCTCAGCGCGCCGGTGCGGGTGGGCGCCGATGCCAGCGCCGGCACCGTCAACAATGCGGTGCTGGTCGCCGGCGGCGGCGAGCCGGAATCGCGCCGTCCGACGCCGGAAGAACAGCAGGCGCTGGAAGGCGGCGATGTCGGCACCCTGCCGGTGTGCGGGGCCGAGGTGGTGCACAACGCCTGCCGCCTGCCGAGCGAACTGGTGAAGGCATGGCCGGACGTGGTGGTCAGCAAGGCCGCCGACAGCGCCGTGTTCACCGTGGGCCAGCCGGCCAGCTACCTGATCCGGGTGCGCAACATCGGCGAGCGCGCCACCGACGCCGAGTACGTGGTCAGCGAACACCTGCCGGCCGGCATCGTGCTGTCGGGCCTGCCCGCCGGTGACGGCTGGGCCTGTACCGGCAGCGTGGGCGAGCGCCGCTTCGCCTGCGCCAGCGCGCGCGAACTGGCCGCCGGCGCGACCCATCCGGGCGCGATCAAGGTGCCGGTGGACGTGCTGCCGGAAGCCGTGGGCCAGGGCACCGTGAACAACGCGGTGATCGTGTCCGGCGGCGGCGAGGATCCGCAGCGCAAGCCCACCGATGAGCAGTGGAAGCAGTTCGAGGAAACCCCCGGGCAGCTCGACCTGTGTGACCCGCAGATCAGCCAGAACCTGTGCCGGGTGCCGAACGAGGTGCAGGACGCGCCGGAAGACACGCAGCTGGTGATCAGCAAGCGCGGCGACCGCGCCATGGCCGAGATCGGCGACACCGTGCAGTACACCATCGAGGTGCGCCACGTGTCCGGCAGCGCCGCGCGCACGGTGAACATCGTCGACGTGCTGCCGCGTGGCTTCACCTACCTCGACGGCAGCGCCCGCGTCGACGGCCGTGCGCTGGACGAACCGCGGGGCAGGCCGGGGCCGCGCCTGGGCTTCGACCTGGGCCCGATCGCCGCCGGCGGCCAGCTGCTGCTGACCTACCGCGCGCGCATCGGCGTGGGCGCGCTGCAGGGCGACGGCATCAACCGCGCGCAGGCGCACGGCTGCTCCATTGCCGGCGGCTGCATCGACCCGGTGGGCCTGAACCCGCTGCCGGGCTCGACCCCGTCCAACCACGCCCAGTACCGCGTGCGCGTCACCGGCGGCGTGTTCACCGACGAGGCCTGCGTGCTGGGCAAGGTGTTCGTGGACTGCAACAACAACCACGTGCAGGACCAGGAAGAACTGGGCATCCCCGGGGTGCGCCTGTACTTCTCCGACGGCACCTGGCTGGTGTCCGATTCGGAAGGCAAGTACAGCTACTGCGGGCTGCCGCCGAACAGCCACACGCTGAAGGTCGATCCGTCGACCCTGCCGGTCGGCTCGCGCCTGACCACCAGCAGCAACCGCAACCTGGGCGACGCCGACAGCCTGTTCCTGGACCTGAAGAACGGTGAGCTGCACCGCGCCGACTTCATCGAGGGCAGCTGCGCCAACCCGCTGCTGGAGCAGGTCAAGGCGCGCCGTACCCAGGGCGAAGTGCGCGCACCGGAGAGCGAGCCGGGCCAGTCGCCGCTGCGTTTCGAAAGCAAACCCGTCCGTGCGCCGCAGCAGGCCACGGATTCGGCCAACCAGAGACCGATCGTGGAACCCAGACCCAACCCGCCCACCGCATCGGCTTCGCAGGAGGTGCAGCCATGAGCCGCCGTCGCGTGCGCGCGATGCCGCGCCTGAGCCTGCTGGCCTGCGCGCTGGCCACGGCCGCAACCCCGGCCCTGGCCCAGAACGTGGGCAGCAGCACCCGTTTCACCCCGGTGCTGGGCGACGCCTCGACCCTGTACCCGCGCTCGCCGGCGAGCGTGGACGCGGCGCCGGAAGTGGTCGCCGCCCGTCCGGGCGCGCTGGACTACAGCCGCAACGGCGGCGTGGATCGGGTCCGCGTCGAGGTCGATCGTGACGGCGTGCCCGCCGACGGGCAGACGCCGGTGCATGTGCGCGTGCAGCTGCTCGACGGGCAGGGCAGTCCGCTGTCCGGTACCGCCTACGCCACCATCGAGCACAGCGGCGGCCGCATCCGCCTGCCGGGCTCGCGTACCGACGAGTTCGGCCCCGGCGCCGCCGATGCCGACAGGGTCACCCCCGGCGTGCAGCTGGTGGTGCGCGACGGCGTGGCCGAGTTCGACCTGCTGGCTCCGCACGAGCCGCAGGACGTGGTGCTGCGCATCACCGCCGGCGGCCAGGCCGCCGAGGGCGTGATCGGCTTCCTGCCGGAAATGCGCGAGCTGCTGGCCACCGGCCTGATCGAAGGCATCGTCAACTTCCGCAACAAGTCCAACGCCGGGCTGATCTCGCCGGTGCAGCACCACGACGCCTTCGACCGCGACATCCGCCGCTGGGAGAAGCAGTTCAACAACGGCAAGGCCAATGCCGCCGCGCGCACCGCGTTCTTCGTCAAGGGCCGGATCAAGGGCGAGTACCTGCTCACCGCTGCCTACGACTCGGACAAGGACGTGCGCGGCCGCCTGCTGCGCGACATCCAGCCCGAAGAGTTCTACCCGGTGTATGGCGATGCGTCGCTGCGCGGTTTCGACGCGCGCTCGGCCGAGCGCCTGTACGTGCGCATCGACAACAAGCGCAGCTACCTGCTGTACGGCGATTTCCAGACCGGCGACACGCTGGCCACGAGTACCGGCATCGGCGGCAGCGGGCCGATCCCGCAGCGCAGCCTGGGCACCTACAACCGCACCGCCACCGGCCTGGGCTGGCATTTCGAAAGCGAGCGCGCGCGCGGCAACGTGTTCGCCATCGAGGACTCGCTGCGCCAGGTCATCGAGGAGTTCCGCAGCCAGGGCAGTGGCCCGTACGCGCTGCGCAACAACGCGGTGCTGGAAGGCAGCGAGCGGGTGGAAGTGATCGTGCGCGACCGCAACCAGCCCACCCGCATCGTCTCGGTCCGCCCCTTGGCCAGGCTCGTCGACTACAGCTTCGAGCCGTTCTCCGGGCGCATCCTGCTCAACCAGTTCATGCCGTCCTTCGACAGCGACCTCAACCCGGTGTCGCTGCGCATCACCTACGAGCTGGACCAGCAGACCGAGAAGTTCTGGGTGTTCGGCGCCGACGGCCAGTTCAAACTGACCGACCGGCTGGAAGTGGGCGCCTCGGCGGTGGAAGACCGCAACCCGTACGCCGAGTTCCGCCTGGGCAGCGCCAACGCCGCCTACCGCTTCGGCGAGAACACAATGCTGGTGGCCGAGTTCGCGCGCACCCGCAGCGAGGTCAACACCAGTTCGCTCAACCAGATCACCTCGCAGGGCCTGAAGGACGTGGTCGGCGAGGTCGAAGGCGATGCCTGGCGCGTGGAGTTCGCGCATGACGGCGACAGGTTCGATGCGCGCCTGTTCGCCGCCCGCACCGACCCGGCGTTCAACAACCCGGCCTCGCCGCTGTACGGCGGTCGTGGCGAGTACAACGCGCGGCTGGGCTACGCGGTCGGACCGCGCCTGGAGCTGTATGTCGAAGGCCTGCGCAGCGAGGACCGCAATCCCGATGGCGGCAAGCGCGATGCCGGCGGCGCCGGCGCGCGCGTGGGCGCCACCGAGCGGCTGACCCTGGATTTCGGCCTGCGCAGCGTGCGCGAGACCATCGGCGTGACCTCGCCGTGGTCGATGGGCGCGCCGTTCGGGCAGACCGGCGGCCTGACCGGCGGCTTCGCCACCGGTGCCGGCGGCGGCGCGCTGGGCTATGGCCAGCAGGCGCTGGACCCGGCTACCGGCCTGATGGTCATCAACGGCCCGTCGTCCGGCAGCCCCATCACCAGTGACCTGCCGATCGGCACCAGGCTGGAATCGGACAGCGCCCGCATCGGCCTGGGCTACCGCTTCAGCGAGAAGTTCAGCGGCGGCGCCGAGGTCGAGCAGAGCGTCAGCGGCGAGGACCGCCACCGCGTCGCCGCCGGCGTCGACTACCAGGTGTTCGAGCGCAGCCGCCTGTATGGCCGCTACGAGAAGCAGACCGGCCTGACCAGCGCCTACGGCATCACCACCACCGACCGCGAGGCCGATGCGCTGGTGTTCGGCGTGGACAGCAGCTACCTGCGCGACACCCAGGCGTTCAGCGAATACCGGCTGCGCGATGCGATCAGCGGCCGCGACGTGCAGGCCGCCTCGGGCATCCGCAACAACTGGGACATCCGCCAGGGCCTGCGCCTGAGCAGTTCGGCCGAGCGGGTCAACGTGATCGCCGGCGACACCGGCGACAGCACCGGCCTGGCGCTGGCGCTGGACTACAGCGCCAACCCGCTGTGGCGCGGCGCGGTGCGCGTGGAGCACCGCATCTCCGAGGACGTGGCGCACACCGAGGCCAACGAGGCGTTCGACACCACGCTGCTGCAGTTCATGCTGGCGCGCAAGCTCAGCCGCGACTGGACCCTGCTGGGCCGCAACTACCTGTTGGCGACCAACTACAAGGAACGCGGCGACGTCCTGCAGGACCGCTTCCAGCTGGGCCTGGCCTACCGCGACACCGACCGCAACCGGGTCAACGCGCTGATGCGCTACGAGTACAAGCTCGAGCGCGACGAAAGCGGGCTGACCCTGCTCGACGGTCAGGCGGTCAATGGCACCAGCCAGGACGTGCGCACCCGCGCCCACATCGTCTCCTCGCATGCCGACTGGCATCCGTCGCGGCCGTGGTGGCTCACCGGGCGCGTGGCCGGCAAGTGGCAGCGCGACCAGTTCGCCCTGGGTGACGGCGCCCGCGTCAACAGCAGCTTCCGTGCGCTGCTGTTGTCCGGCCGCATCGTCTACGACATCACCGAGAACTGGGACATCGGCGTGCTTGGCTCCACCTTCCGTGGCCAATCCGGCAGCAACCAGTACGCCTATGGCGTGGAAGTGGGCCGCCTGCTGCGGCAGAACCTGTGGCTGTCGGCCGGTTACAACTGGACCGGCTTCGAGGGCGACCGCGACCTCAACGGCTACGAATACACCCAGCAGGGCGCGTTCCTGCGCCTGCGCTTCAAGTTCGATGAAGACCTTTTCCGCCGTGACCCGGTGCGCTACCGCGACCCGGCCCGCTGAGGACGACCCGATGAAATCTCCGCATAACCGTTCCACCCTGTCCCGCGCGCTGCTGTCCGCCGCCCTCCTGTCCATCGTGGCCGGCAGCACCGGCGCCCAGCAGACCCGGCTCAACCCGCAGGAAAAGCGCATCACCGACGAAGCCATCCATGCCGACCTGCAGGGCTACGAAGCCACCCAGGGCCGCATCCAGGCGCTCAACGACGCCGGCCGCCCGGTGCGCGACTACGGCATGGCCAAGGCGCAGTGCTGGCTGGACGTGTCGTTCCACGAATACACCCGCAACGACCGCAGCGCGTTCCCGCAGGACGCGCTGACCGAGTCGGAGAAGCTGATCGTGGCCATGGAGAACGGCGTCGCGCCGCTTCCCACCGACACGCCCCTGGTCAACAACGCCAGGTACCTGCGCGACGACCTGTGGCAGCGCCTGAAGGCGATCCACGGCACCCCGGGCTTCAGCTGCGCACAGCAGGCCGTGGCCTGCGGCGAGGTCGAGCTGGTGCACGCCGGCAACGAGTTCAACCAGCAGCAATGGCGCCACTCCAAGCCGTACATCCAGATCGCCGAGGACCTGGTGAACGATGCCGAGGCGCTGGCGCGCCAGTGCGGCGTGGCGCCGGACGCCGCGCCGGCGGCCACGCCGGGCCCGCTGATCGCCAACGTGCTGTTCGAGTTCGACCGCGACGGCCGCAAGGACATCCGTACCTACTCGCTGGAGAGCATCGACCGCGCGCTGGCCACCCTCGCCGGCGAGAAGCGCGAACTGGCCGGGGTCACCCTGGTCGGACACGCCGACCGCATGCAGGGCAGGGGCTTCGACTACAACCAGGGCCTGTCGCAGCGGCGCGCGCAGACGGTGCGCGAGCTGCTGATCGGCCGCGGCATCGACCCGGACGCGATCCGCTACGAATACCGCGGCGATACCCAGCAGGTGCAGCAGTGCGACGGCGTCACGCTGCGTGCCGCGCTGCTGGAATGCCTGCTGCCCAACCGCCGGGTCGAAGTGCGCTTCGAACTGGCCCGATGAGCGCACGCGCCAGGTGAAAGGCCGCGGTCTGCATCGGTTGCCGGGTGCGCGTGGCCGGCGGATGCCGGGTTCAGGGCAGATGGGACATCCGGTTGGGGCCGCGGTTTTCGTCGCGCGCCGGCGCGGCGGCGACCTCGCGCGGTGGCGCCCACGACATCGGCCGGCCGCCGCCGATCGCGATCCAGCCCTGCGCCAGCGCGTGCTCGGGATCGCGCAGGATGCTGTAGAGGTCGACCGTGCGACCGTCGGCCAGGCCCCACAACCCGGCCCAGGTGCCGACGCCGCTGCGGCGCGCCACCTGCAGCGCCCGGCTGACCGCGCGCAGGGTGTCGGTCTGGTTCGCGGTGGCCCCCGGGAACAGCGGATGCGGGGCCACGCCGGCGGACAGGCTGGGGGTCAGGCACTGGCCCGGGGCGACATCCACCTGCAGCCGTTCGATGCGGCGGCACAAATGCGCGGCCAGTGCGAACGCCGCGGCCTGCGACGTGTTGGCGCGGATCACCACGAACGTGGCCCCGCCCCAGCGCGCCACGTGGTCGTGCTGGTCGCTGCCGCGGACCAGTTCCTCGGCCACCGCGCGCAGCAGCAGGTCGCCGGCGGCATGGCCATGCAGGTCGTTGAGCGCCTTGAAGCCGTCGATCTCCAGCAACAGCACGGCGCTGCGCGCCTCGCCGGTGCGCGCTGACATGGCGGCGTCCAGCAGGCGCTGCGCCTCGCGCCGGTTCGGCAGCCCGGTGAGCGCGTCGATGGTGCCGAGCCTGCGCAGCTGCCGCTGCTGGCGGCGCATGCGCAGGTACAGGGCGCCGCCGCCCAGCAGCAGGATCAGCGCCGCCGCCAGTGCGGCATTGCGCAGCAGGCGGTCGCGGCTGGCTTCCTGGACGGCGTTGATGCGGGCCGGGTCCAGCGCCTTCTCGGCGGTGGCCTGCAGCCTCGCCAGCCGGTTGAGGTCGTCGCCCTTCATCCGTGCCTGGTCGATCTGCCTGGCCTGGCGCAGGTAGTCGCGCGCCTGGGCGGTATCGCCGAGTGCCACGCTGGTTTCGGCCAGAATGTCCAGGCTGTCGCGGGTTGCTTCGGGGAACTTGCCGGTTTCGGCCAGCGCCAGCGCCTGTTCGCCCAGCTCCCGCGCCTGCCGCGGCTGCTGCTGCTCGAGCGCGATCCGTGCCAGCCGCTGCAGGGTGACGATCTGCCCGAGCGGGTCGTTCTTCGCCTGCCACGGCAGGATCGCGAGGAACTGCGCCCTGGCCGCCTCCAGGCGGCCGCGGGCATGCTGGATTTCGGCCCGGTGGCCGCGGATCCGGTGCAGCATCACGTCCTGGCTGGACACGCGCCCGGCGATGGATTCGGCGCGGGCGAACGCCCGCTCCGCCTCGTCATGGCGCTTGAGCCGCAGCAGCGTGTAGCCATGGTTGTAGTGCAGCATCACGTCCTGCGGCAGCGGCGGCCGGCGCAGGTGGTCGGACAGCGCCAGCGCCTGCTTCAGGTAGTGCAGCGCGCCTTCGGGGTCGTCCATCTGCTCGCCGCGGATCAGGGCGATGCCGGTCAGCGCGGTGATCTGGCTGCCCACGTCGCCCTCGGCGATGCCGCGCTCGAGCATCGATTCGAGCAGCTGCAGGCCTTCCGTGGTCTGGCCATTGCGCTGCAGCAGGGTGGCGGCCATCTGCAGCGCACGGCCGCGTTCGAAGGCCGGTAGCCCCGGTGTCCGCAGCAGTGCCTGCAGGCGCGCGGCCGATTCCAGGCTGGCGTCGCCCTGGCCCAGCAGCTGGCTGGCGAAGCCGCGGCACCCTTCGGCGCCGATTTCGACCACCACGGGCAGCGCCGGCGTGGCCAGCAGCCGGGTGGCGATTGCCAGCGCCTCGCGCGGGGCGCCGTGCACCGTCGCGTGGCAGCGTGCCACCTGGTCCATCAGCCGTGCATCGGCTTCCACGGTCTGGGCGCCTGCGGGGCCGGCCACGACCGTCGCCAGCACCGCCCATGGCATCAGGCGGCGGAATCGGGTGGCACGAAGCGGTCGGGGCATGGCGTCCGGTGGTTCCAGGCGGGGGAGCGTCCGGCCGGCTGGCGGCGCGGCAGATCGCGCGACGGACGCCGGTAATATAGCCGTACTGCCCGCATGCCGGGCGCCGCCGGGTGGCCATCCGGCGCCGCGTCCGCGCCGCGCCGGCCCATTGCCGCCGGCGGGCCCGTAATATGGCGGCGACCCATCCATTTGCCGCGTGGCCGCCCGCCGCGCCGGGGATTCCGCCCGATGCTTTCCCGCACTACCCGGCCCGGGGATCCGGCCGAGTCATCCCGGCGCATGCGTGCCAGCGACGCGCCGCGCGCGCCGGCGGTGGTCGACGCCACCGAGGCACGCGCCATGGCCATGCTGTTGCGCCTGCTGCTGGCCGTGGCCGGCTACCAGTTGCTGCTCCTGCTGTGGGAGGGGCCGGCGGCCGGCGCGCTGCCGCGGGTGCTGGGCGTGGCCGGCATGCTCACCTGCCTGGTTTCGCTGGAACTGCTGCGGCGCCGGCGCCTGCACCTGTCGGCAATGGCCTTCGTGGTGCTCAACCTGGTGCTGACCTCGGTGGCCTACGGTTACTGGGGCCTGCGCGCGCAGATGCACGGGCAACTGCTGCAGCTGCTGCCGGTACTGCTGGCCGGTGCGCTGCTGGGGCGTCGCGCGCTGTGGCTGGCGACTGCCTGGCTGGGCGCGCTGCTGGCGCTGGGCGCGTGGCAGGACGCGGCCGCCGGCTTCTACCTGCCCTCGCGCGTGGAGCTGGTGCTGCGCGACCTGGCGCTGTCCGGCTTCGGCACGGTGGTGGTCGCCTTCGTCCTGGACCAGTCGCTGTCCGCGCTGCGCCACAACCTGCGCATCGCCCAGCGCCGCGGCGCCGACCTGGCGCGCAAGCGCGACGCGCTGCAGCTGGAGATGCAGGAAAAGGAACGCTCGCGCGAGCAGCTGGTGCATGCGCTGAAGATCGAGAACGTGGGCCGGCTGGCCAGCGGCGTGGCGCATGATTTCAACCATCTGCTGGCGCTGATCATGGGCTACGCCGGCAAGGGCCGCCGCAGCGACGATCCGGCCGAGCTGAAGGCGGCGCTGCAGGGCGTGGAGTCGGCGGCGCGGCGCGCCGGCGCGGTGACCCGCCGGCTGCTGGACTTCAGCCGCCAGGACGTGGCCCGGCCGCAGCTGCTGGACGCGGCCCCGACCATCGCCACGATGGAGCCGATGCTGCGCCAGTTGTTCGACGCGCGCACGGTGTTCGAACTGGATACCGGCCGGGTGCAGTGCCAGATCCATTTCGATCCGGCGCAGCTGGAACTGGTGCTGTTGAGCCTGGCCGCCAATGCCCAGCAGGCGATGCCCGACGGCGGCACCTTCCGGCTGGCGCTGTGCTGCCCGGAGCCGGGCAACGAACTGCGCATCGAAGTGAGCGACAGTGGCCATGGCATGAGCGAGGAAGTGCGGCAGCGCTGCATGGAGCCGTTCTTCACCACCAAGCCCAGCGGCCAGGGCACCGGCCTGGGCCTGGCGGTGGCCGGCAACCTGGTCGCCGCGGCCGACGGCCGCATCGAAGTGGACAGTGCCCCGGGCGAAGGCACCCGGTTCCACCTGTACCTGCCGGCGCGGCCGCTGCCCGCCGGGCCGGTGCCCGCGGCCGGGGGCGGCGAAGCGCTGCCCTGCTGACCGGCGCCGGGTGGCCGCCGCGGCGCGGGCCTGGCAGCGGCTACACTGCGGCACGGCCCGTCCGGAAACTCGTCCTTGGTCTCAAGCTGGATCCTGCTGCTGGTCTCGCTCGGCTATGCCGCGCTGCTGTTCGGCGTGGCGTGGTGGGGCGACCATCGGCCGATGTATCCGGACCGGCCATGGCTGCGGCCGGTGGTCTACAGCCTGGCACTGGCGGTGTACTGCTCGTCGTGGACCTTCTACGGCGCGGTCGGCACCGCGGTGCGCTATGGCATCGGCTACCTGCCGATCTACCTGGGGCCGCTGCTGCTGCTGCTGTTCGGCTGGCGCATCATCGAGCGGCTGGCGCTGATCGCGCGCAGCGAGAACGTGGTCTCCATCGCCGATTTCATCTCCTCCCGCTATGGCCGTTCGCGGCGCCTGGCCGCGCTGGTGGCGGTGATCGCGCTGATCGGCGTGGTGCCGTACCTGGCGCTGCAGTACAAGGCGGTGGCGATGAGCCTGCAGGTGCTCACCGGCGACAGCGGCGGTGGCGGCGTGCTCACCGATCCGGCGCTGTACGTGGCGCTGCTGATGGCACTGTTCGCCACCCTGTTCGGCACCCGCCAGGTGGACGCCACCGAACACCACCACGGCATGATGCTGGCCATCGCGCTGGAGTCGATGATCAAGCTGCTGGCGATGGTGGCGGTCGGGGTGTTCGCCTACGTCTGGCTGTCCGACCGCGGCACCGCGGTGGTGGCCTCGGCGCGGACCCTGTTCGAAGGCACGCCGCCGGTCGGTTTCGTCTCGCAGACCCTGCTCAGCTTCCTGGCGCTGATCTGCCTGCCGCGCCAGTTCCACGTGGCGGTGGTGGAGTGCGGCGACGTCGGCGACGTGCGCCGCGCGCGCTGGCTGTTCGGTGGCTACCTGGTGCTGATCTCGCTGATGATCGTGCCGATCGCGGTGGCCGGCAACGCGCTGCTCGGCAGCGGCGGAGTGGTCGACGACGCGCTGGTGCTGGCGCTGCCGATGAGCACCGGCAACACCGCGCTGGCGCTGGTGGCCTATGTCGGCGGCTTCTCGGCGGCCACCGGCATGGTGATCGTGTCCTCGATCGCGCTGGCGACGATGATCAGCAACGACCTGGTGATGCCGCTGCTGCTGCGCCGCAGCGGCGACCACCGCGAGGCCGCCGACGTCGCCTCGCGGGTGCTGTGGATCCGCCGCCTGGCGATCCTGCTGCTGGCGCTGGTGGCGTACGGCTATTACCGCGGCAGCAACAACGACACCATGCTCGCCACTTACGGGCTGATGGCCTTCGCCGCGGTGGCGCAGTTCGCGCCGGGCCTGATCGGCGGGCTGTACTGGCGCGGCGCCAGCCGCCGCGGCGTCGGCGCCGGCATGGCGGTGGGCTTCGCGCTGTGGGTCTACACGCTGCTGCTGCCGGCGCTCAGCCACGGTGGCTGGCTCGACGTGGCGCTGGTCGAGCACGGCCCGTTCGGCATCGACTGGCTGCGCCCGGAACAGCTGTTCGGCCTGCGCGGCTGGGACCCGCTGACCCATGGCACCTTCTGGTCGCTGCTGCTCAATGCCGCGACCATGCTGCTGGTGTCGATGCGCTGGCGCCCGGGGGTGGCCGAACGGCTGCGCGTGGCGCCGTTCCTGGAGCCGTATGCGCGGCGCCCGGCGGTGGCCGGCGACTGGCCGGCGCACGTCAAGGTGCGCGACCTGCTGGCGCTGGCCACGCGCGTGGTCGGCGACGTGCGTGCGCGGCGCGCCTTCGTCGAGCAGGCGCAGGCGCTGCAGCGCGAGTTCCAGCCGGCCGCCGCCGCCGACCGCGCCTGGGTGCAGTTCACCGAACGCCTGCTGGCCGCGTCGATCGGCGCCGCCTCCGCGCGCCTGCTGCTGACCAGCCTGCTGCGCGGCTCGGGCATGGACCTGGGCGAAGTGGTCGCGGTGCTGGACGAGGCCGGGCAGGAGCTGCGCTTCAACCGCGAGATCCTGTCGACCACGCTGGAGAACATCAGCGCCGGGGTCAGCGTGGTCGATCCGGACATGCGCCTGACCGCGTGGAACCGCCGCTACCAGCAGATGTTCGGCTACCCCGACGGCATGCTCTACGTGGGCCGCCCGGTCGCCGACCTGATCCGCTACAACGCCGAGCGCGGCGAACTGGGCGAAGGCGACATCGAGGTGCAGATCAACCGCCGCATCGGCCACATGCGCGCCGGCACGCCACACGTGTTCGAGCGCACCGGCGCCGACGGCAAGGTGATCGAACTGCGCGGCCAGGCCCTGCCCGGCGGCGGCTACGTCACCAGCTACAACGACATCAGCGACTTCAAGCGCGCCGAGCAGGCGCTGCTGGAGGCCAACGAGACCCTGGAACAGCGCGTGGCCGAGCGCTCGCAGGCGGCCGAGGCGGCGCAGCAGTCCAAGACCCGCTTCCTGGCCGCGATCAGCCACGACGTGCTGCAGCCACTGAACGCCGCGCGGCTGTTCGCCTCGGCGCTGCGCGACGGCCTGCACGAGAACGACGAACAACGCCATCTCGCCGAGCGCGTGGATGCCTCGCTGCGCGCGGCCGAGGAGCTGCTCGACGGCCTGCTCGACGTGTCGCGGTTGGATGCCGGCGGGCTGCGCCCGACCCTCACCGATTTCGATGCCGCGGTGCTGGTGCGCGAGCTGGCCGCGCAATACACCCCGGTGGCGGCCGGGCGCGGGCTGCGGCTGCACGTGTTCGCGCGCCCGGCGTGGGTGCGCAGCGACCGCCGGCTGCTGCGCCGGGTGCTGCAGAACTTCATGGCCAACGCGCTGCGCTACACGCGCAGCGGGCGCATCGTGCTGGCATTGCGGGTGCGCGGTGGCCAGGTCGAGCTGCAGGTGTGGGATACCGGCCCGGGCATTCCCGAGCACCACATGCAGCAGATCTTCAACGAGTTCCACCGCTACCAGCAGCCGTTCGACTGGGGCGAGCAGGGGCTGGGCCTGGGCCTGTCGATCTGCCAGCGCATTTCGCGCCTGCTGGGCCATGGCCTGGATGCGCGCAGCCAGCCCGGCCGCGGCAGCATGTTCTCCATCACCCTGCCGCGGGTGCCGACCCCGGCGGTGGCGCCACCGCCACGCGCCATGCCGGGGTTCGGCGGCGACGAGGCGCTGGCCGGGCTGCGCGTGCTGTGCGTGGACAACGACCAGGAAATCCTCGACGGCATGCGCGCGCTGCTCGGCCGCTGGAAGGTGGAAGTGATCGCTGCCAGCACCGTGGACATCGCGCTGCAGAAGATCGCCGAGCACCCCGACGTGATGCTGGTGGACTACCACCTGCATGACCGCATGGACGGGCTCGACGCGCTGGTTGCACTGCGCGCCGCCGCCGGCCGGCCGCTGCCCGGCGCGCTGCTCACCGCCGACGGCCGCGACGAGTTGAAGCGGATGGCGCGCGAGCGCGGCTACCGGGTGCTGACCAAGCCGGTGAAGCCGGCCTCGCTGCGCGCCTTCCTGACCGCCTGGCGGTAGGGCCTCGTGGAAGCCGGTTGCGCCGGCGATTGCCGGCCGCACCGCTTCATGTAGATGCGCTGCTTGCCGCGCATGGGGTCTCACCGGGAAAGCCCGTGCGGGGCGAGCCCCGCACCTACGTGGAGCTTCGTTGCTGCCCGGCGGTAGAACCTCGTCGGCGCCGGGCGAACCGGTGATTGCCGGCCGCGCCGCTCCGCGTAGATGCGCTGCTTGCCGCGCATGGGGCCTCACCGGGAAAGCCCGTGCGGGGCGAGCCCCGCACCTACGTGGAGCTTCGTCGTTGCCCGGCGGTAGAACCTCGTCGGCGCCGGGCGAGCCGGCGATTGCCGGCCGCACCGTTTGCGTAGATGCGCCGCTTGCCGCGCATGCGGCCTCACCGGGATAGCCCGTGCGGGGCGAGCCCCGCACCTACGTGGTTCCTCGCCGCCTGATGGTAGAGGCCCGTGGGCGCCGGCCGCACCGCTCCGCGTAGATGCGGGGCTTGCCCCGCATGCGGCCGCTCCGCGTAGATGCGCTGCTTGCCGCGCATGGGGCTTCACCGGGAAACCCGTGCGGGGTGAGCCCCGCACCTGCGTGTCAGGCCGCGCCGTGCAGGTGTTCGTACAGGATGCTGGCGCCGATGACGATCAGGATCACGCCGCCGACGATCTCGGCGCGCTTGCCGACCAGCGCGCCGAGCACGCGCCCGAGCATGATGCCCAGGGTCACCATGACCAGCGTGCACAGGCCGATGACCAGCGCCACCACGCCGATATGCACGTCCAGGAAGGCCAGGCTCACGCCGACCGCGGCCGCGTCGATGCTGGTGGCCAGGCCGGTGGCGGCCAGCGTCAAGAAGCGGTGGTGGCGGTTGTCGCCGGCGTCCTGGGTTTCCTCCTCGGCATCTGGGCGCAGCCCGGCCACGATCATGTGCACGCCCAGCGCGCCGAGCAGGACGAAGGCGATCCAGTGGTCGAACGCTTCCACGTACTGCGAGGTGGCGCGGCCCAGCAACCAGCCCAGCAGCGGGGTGATGGCTTCGATCACGCCGAAGATCAGGCCGGCGCGCAGTGCGTCGGGCAGGCGCGGCCGGCGCATCGCCGCCCCCTTGCCGATCGCGGCGGCGAAGGCGTCGGTGGACATGGCGAAGCCGATCAGGAGGATGGAAAGTGGGGACATCGGGTTTTCCTGGCCGGGCGGACACGGACGGCACGCGGCGCGCCCGACCTGACGTTGCGCTCGCATGCCGTTGGTCTCGCCAACCGTGGAACCGGTCGCACGCGCCACGACGCAATGGTCGAGTGTGTTGACGCGTGCGCTTCCAGACGCTGGAAGCAGGCTACTCCCCAAGGGAGCGCGGATTCTAGCACGCCGCCGTGGCGCCCGCGGCCCTCGCCTGCGGCCGCTGACATGCGCCTGTCATCAGGCGCTGGCCTCATTGCGCCGCGCGCCGCCCGCGGCGCGCCTGCGTTCGCCGGACGTCCTAAAGAAAGCGCGGCAGCGGCCGATCCAGAGGCGTTCCCACGCCCGGAGTCGTGCAATGAAGTTCCCGCTTGGAATCGCCCAGAAGCTGCGGTTGAGCCTGTTGGCCCTGGTGGTCGGCCTGGCCGTCATCGGTTCAGCCTATGCCTGGCTCAGCGCCGGCACCCGTGCCGCCGACCAGCGCCTGCAACGCTACCAGCAGGACGCGGCGCGGCTGGAGAACCTGGCGCGTGCCTTCGCCGAAGCGCGGCGCGCGCAGGCCGAGTATGCCATGTCGTTCTCGACCACCGCCGGGCAGGCGTTCGGCAAGGCGCGTGCGCAGCTGGGCCAGGCATTGGCGCCGGTGCCTGGCGCCGAACCGTGGCCGCCCGGGCTGGCCACCGCGCTGCAGGCCTACCTGGAATCGGCGCGGCTGCTGGACGAGCGCATCGGCGAGCTCGGCCACGATGCCGACAGCGGCATGCAGGGCGAACTGCGCGCCGCGGTGCATACCGTGGAGAACCTGATCGGCGAATACCGCGAACCGGAGCTGCAGGTGTCGATGCTGAGCATGCGCCGCCACGAGAAGGACTTCATCCTGCGCCGCGACCAGAAGTACGCCGACGAACTGGGCGCCGAAGCGATGCCGTTCGAACTGCTGCTGCAGCGCGCGCGCATGCCCGAGCCGGTGCGCGCGCAGGTGCGCGAGGCGATGCAGCGCTACCAGGGGGCATTCCTGTCCTATGCGGCGGCGCGCTTCGGCGTGGACAGCGAGACCCAGGCGCTGGACGACTATGCCGCGCAGGTGGACCCGGTGATCCTGCGCCTGCAGCGCGACCAGCGCAGCGCGCTGCAGGCGCAGCAGGCCGGGCAGGCCGCCGCGCGCAACTGGATGAACGCCGCCTTCGCCGCCACCGTGCTGATCGTCGGCGCGCTGCTGGTGACGCTGCTGGTGCTGCTGCTGCGTGCCATCGACCGGCCGCTGGCCGCGGCCGCGGCGTTCGCCGGGGCGATTGCCGACGACCACCTGGACGGCACCCTGGTGGTGCGCAACCGGCATGACGAGATCGGCCGCCTCGCCACCGCGCTGATGCAGATGCAGGCCAGCCTGCGCGAACGCATCGCCAGCGAACGCGTGGCCGCGCTGGCCAACCAGCGCGTGCGCCAGGCGCTGGACGTGGCGCGCGCCGCGGTACTGGTCACCGATGGCGACGGACGCGTGGTGTACGCCAACGATGCCCTGCGCCAGACCTTCGCCGAGGCGGGCGTCGATGCCGCGGTGGATACCGGCGCCGACGTGGCTGCACTCGGCACCGAGGTGGCCGCGGTGCTGGCGCGGGCCCGCGGGGAGGGCGCTACGGTCGATGCCGAAGTCGAGCTGGGCAACACCGGCTTCCTGCTGCGCGCCAGCCCGGTGCTGGAACAGGCGCGGGTGCTGGGGCTGGTGATGGAATGGCAGGACCGGCGCCTGGAGCGGGTGATCGCCCACGAAGTCGCGGCGGTCGTGGCCGCGGCCGCGGCCGGCGACCTGCAAGGGCGCATCGAACTGGCCGACAAGCAGGGCTTCGTGCGCGAGCTGGCCGGGCGCATCAACGCGCTGCTGGACAGCGTGCAGACCCAGGTCGGCGATGCCACGCGGGTGATCGGCCACTTCGCCCGTGGCGACCTGAGCGCGCGCATGCGCGACGATGGCGACGGCATCTACGCGCGGCTGCGGCAGGGGCTGGAGGTGGCGATGCGCCAGGTCGGGGCCATTGTCTCCAGCATCCAGCAGTCGGCCGGCAGCGTGCAGTCGGCTGTGGCCGACATGGCCAGCGGCACCCGCGAACTGTCCGCGCAGGTCCAGCAGCAGGTCGACGACGTGCACGACGCGCTGCAGCGCGTGCGCTCGGTGGCCGGGGAGGCACGCGAGAACGCCGACAGCGCGCGCCACAGCGCCGAGATCTCCGAAGCCGCGAGCGTGGCCGCCGAACGCGGACGCGAGGCCACCACCGCCGCGGTGGCCGGCATGGAGCGGCTGCGCGCGTCCTCGCGCCATATCCGCGAGATCGTCGCCACGGTCGACAGCCTGTCGTTCCAGACCAACCTGCTGGCGCTCAACGCGGCGGTGGAAGCTGCGCGCGCCGGCAGCCATGGCCGCGGCTTCGCGGTGGTCGCCAGCGAAGTGCGGCAGCTGGCGCAGCGCTCGGCCGCGGCGTCGCAGCAGATCCGCGCGCTGGTGGATGCCTCGCTGCAGCAGGTCGAGGCCGGCGCCCATCTGGTCGACAGCAGCGGCGAGGCGATGCAGGACATCGGCGGCCGCGTGCAGCAGGTGGTGGTGGCGATGGCGCGCATCGACGCGGCGTCGGCGCGCCAGGTCAGCGCGGTGGACGACGTCGAGCGGCTGCTGCGGCGCATCGGCGACGGCACCCGCCAGAGCGGCAACGTCGCCCGTGCGTCCTCGCAGGCGGCGTTGGCCATGCACGAGCAGGCGCAGGAGCTGGCGGCGGCGGCGGAAACCTTCGTGGTGGACGGCGCCGCCGCGCCGCGGCTTTCGCCGGCGGCCTGACCGTGGACGCGACGGCGGGGCGGCGGCGTGCCGCCCCGGCATGGCGTGGCTCAGTCTTCTTCCGGCGGCAGCACGATGCTGTCGTCGTCGATGGCCAGCTTGCCGGCCATCAGCACCGCCTGGGTGCGGTTGGTGACGCCGAGCTTGCGCAGGATCGCGGTGACGTGCGCCTTGATCGTGGCCTCGGACACGTTCAGGTCGTAGGCGATCTGCTTGTTGAGGCGCCCGGCGCCGAGCATCTGCAGCACCCGGAACTGCTGCGGGGTGAGTTCGCGCAGGCGCTGGCCGACCTCGCGTTCCTCGTGGTCGGTGGGCGGCACGTTGTGCGCCTCGGCCGGTGCCCAGCGCTCGCCGTCGAGGATGGTGCCAAGGGCATGGCCGATGGTGTCCGAATCGGCCGACTTGGGGATGAAGCCGAACGCGCCATGGTCGAGCGCGCGGCGCATCACCGTCGGTTCCTCGCGCGCGGACACCACCACGATCGGCAACTGCGGGTGCAGCGAGCGCAGGTGCACCAGCGCGTTGAACCCCTGCGCGCCTGGCATGTTCAGGTCCATCAGCACCAGATCGGCATCGGGATGCTGCTCGGCCAGCGCATACAGCGCCTCGACGCTGTCGGCCTCCAGCAGCTGCACCCCGGGAATGACCCGCTGCACCGCGCCGCGCAGCGCTTCGCGGAACAGCGGGTGGTCATCGGCGATCAGCAGGGTAGGCATTGGAGCAGGAGTGGCTGAAGAGGAGTGAGGAGTGAGGAGTGAGAGAAGGCAAAAACAAAAGCCGGTCTGCTTGCGGGGAGAGGTTGGGAAAAGGGCGGAGTGAGAAGCGGGCAATCAAACCACTGCTGCTTTCTCTCACTCCTCTTCACTCATCTCCTGGCCTCACCGAACCTTGCGCTCTTCCACCAGCGACGCCACCACCGAGGGGTCGGCCAGGGTCGAGGTGTCGCCGAGCTGGTCCGGCGCATTTTCGGCGATCTTGCGCAGGATGCGGCGCATGATCTTGCCCGAGCGGGTCTTGGGCAGCCCCGGCGCCCACTGCAGGTGGTCCGGTGCGGCGATCGGGCCGATCTCCTTGCGCACCCACGCCACCAGTTCCTTGAGCAGCTCGTCGGTCTGCGCCTCGCCGGCCACCAGGGTGACGTAGGCGTAGATGCCCTGGCCCTTGATGTCGTGCGGGAAGCCCACCACCGCGGCCTCGGCCACCTTCGGGTGGCTGACCAGCGCGCTTTCCACTTCGGCGGTGCCGATGCGGTGGCCAGAGACGTTGATCACGTCGTCGACGCGGCCGGTGATCCAGTAATAGCCGTCCTCGTCGCGGCGGCAGCCGTCACCGGTGAAGTAGCTGCCCGGGTAGGTGCGGAAATAGGTGTCGATGAAGCGCTGGTGGTCGCCGTAGACGGTGCGCATCTGCCCCGGCCACGAGTCGCGGATGATCAGGTTGCCTTCGGTGGCGCCTTCCTGGATCTCGCCGTCGGCGTTGACCAGCGCCGGCTGCACGCCGAAGAACGGCAGGGTCGCCGAGCCGGGCTTGAGGTCCACCGCGCCGGGCAGCGGCGCAATCAGGATGCCGCCGGTCTCGGTCTGCCACCAGGTGTCCACGATCGGGCAGCGCGCGTCGCCGACCACGTCGTGGTACCAGCGCCAGGCTTCGGGGTTGATCGGCTCGCCGACGCTGCCGAGCAGGCGCAGGCTCCTGCGCGAGGTGCGCTTGACCGGCGCCTCGCCGTCGCGCATCAGCGCGCGGATCGCGGTGGGCGCGGTGTAGAAGATCGTGACCTGGTGCTTGTCGATCACCTGCCAGAAGCGCGAGGTGTCGGGGTAGTTCGGCACGCCCTCGAACATCACCGAGGTGGCGCCGTTGGCCAGCGGGCCGTAGACGATGTAGCTGTGGCCGGTGACCCAGCCGACGTCGGCGGTGCACCAGTAGACGTCGTCCTCGCGCAGGTCGAACACCGCCTCGTGGGTGTAGGCGGCGAACAGCAGGTAACCGCCGCTGGTATGCAGCACGCCCTTCGGCTTGCCGGTGGAACCGGAGGTGTAGAGGATGAACAGCGGGTCCTCGGCGTTCATGCGTTCCGGCTCGCACTGCGCCGGCTGGGTGTCCACCACGTCATGGAACCAGCGGTCGCGCGGCGCCTGCATGTCCACCGCCGCACCGGTATGGCGCACCACCAGCACGGTTTCCACGGTGTGGGTGCCGGGCAGCTTCAGCGCGGCGTCGACGTTGGCCTTCAGCGGCACCTTGCGGCCGCCGCGCAGGCCTTCGTCGGCGGTGATGATCAGCTTGCTGCCGCAGTCGCCGACGCGGTCGGCGATGGAATTGGCGGCGAAGCCGCCGAACACCACCGAGTGGATCGCGCCGATGCGCGCGCAGGCCAGCATCGCCACCGCGGCGTCGACGATCATCGGCAGGTAGATGGTGACGCGGTCGCCCTTGCCGACGCCGAGGTTGCGCAGCGCGTTGCCGAGCCTGCACACGCGTTCGTGCAGCTCGCGGTAGGTGACCTTCTGCGCCGGCATGTCCGGGCTGTCCGGCTCGAACAGCAGCGCGGTCTTGTCGCCGCGGGTGGCCAGCTGGCGGTCCAGGCAGTTCACGCTGACGTTGAGTTCGCCGTCCTCGAACCACTTGATGCGGAAATCATCCAGCTGGTAGCTGACGTTCTTGATCCGGGTGGGCTTGGTGAACCAGTCCAGGCGCTCGGCGGCCCTGGCCCAGAACGCATCGGGGTTTTCCACCGATTCGCGGTACTGCTGCTGGTACGTGGTCTTGTCGATCCGCGCCCGGGCGGCGAACGCGGGATCGACGGGATAGAGATCAGCCATGGCAATACCCTCACCTTTGCACTTGTAACCAATGGGGGAGCCGCATCTGCGACGCGGCCGCGACCTCCCAAGTGTGCCGCATCACCCCAGTCGCGCGCTGCCCCCCGGCTTAGACGATGGTCGAATACCCGCACGCTTTCGACTAATGGCGAATAGCCGCCCGCGGTGAACGCCGCGCACCCTGCCGTGGACCGTGCGACCGACGCGGCCGTCAACGCCAGCCGGAGAGAGGCAGACCTGATGAACAGACACGTGTTGAAACGCGCGGACCGCGCGTTCCCCGCCACGACGATGGTGCGCCGGCCACTTGCCGCCGCGTTGTTCGTGGCGCTGCTGGCGCCGGGCATGGCCCTGGCCGGCACGGCGAAGGAGAAGGCGCTGGAAGCGCGCGTCGCCGAACTCGAGCGCCAGGTGCAGCTGCTGCTCTCCACCCAGCAGCAACAGCAGGGCGCGATCGCCCAGGCCCAGGGCGATGTGCAGCAGGTGCGCGCCGAACAGGCGGCGGCCGCCGCCGCACCGGCCAGGCCCGCGGTGCCGGCCGGCAAGCAGCCGATCCAGGTGACCAGCATCACCCCGGGCGCCACGCCGGGCACCACCTTCAAGTTCGGCGGCTTCATCAAGGCCGACTTCCTGGCCACCCGCACCGGCGACGGCCAGCTTGCCGACGACGCCACCGGCCGTTCGCTGTACCTGCCGGGGCAGACCCCGGTGCATGGCGCCGGCGGTTCGGGCAAGGCCTCGGGCGTGGACTACAACGCCCACGCCAAGTTCTCGCGCTTCAACCTGGGCGTGGACCACGTCGCCGAGAACGGCGACAAGGCCGGCGCGCTGGTGGAGATGGACTTCTTCGGCAACGCGCTGGGCAACCAGACCGCGACCAACACCTATGGCGTCACCCTGCGCCATGCCTACATGTACTGGAACAACTGGCTGGCCGGCCAGACCTGGTCCAACTTCATGGACGCGGCCTCCATTCCCGAGGCGGTGGACTTCGTCGGCCCGACCGACGGCGTGATCTTCGTGCGCCAGGCACAGGTGCGCTACACCCGGGGCGGCTTCAGCGCCGCGCTGGAGAACCCGGAAACCACGCTGGTCGGCGCCACCAGCTCCGACCGCGGCTCGCTGCCCGACCTGACCGTGCGCTACGGCTGGAAGGGCGACTGGGGCACCTTCGGCGTGGCCGGCCTGCTGCGCCAGCTGAAGGTGGACAGCCAAGCCACCGGCGCCCACGCCACCGCCACCGGCGGCGGCCTGACCGTGGGCGGCAAATGGGTGATGGGCGGCAGCGATTCGCTGCACTACCAACTCACCGGCGGCCAGGGCATCGCCCGCTACATCGGCCTGGGCATCACCGGCGACAGCGCCTGGGACGCGGTGCGCGACGAACTCGACCCGACCGGGGTGATCGCCGGCTACGTCGGCTGGCGCCACGCCTTCACCCCTAAGCTGCGCACCAACCTGATCTACGCGCGCAGCGACTACGACAACGATGCCTCGCTCACCGGCGCGCTGGTGACCAAGAGCGTGCAGTCGATCCGCGGCAACGTGTTCTACACGCCCATGCCCAAGGTCGATATCGGCGCCGAGCTGATGTACGGCGTGCGCGAGATCGAGAACGGCCGCAAGGGCGACATCAGCCGCGTGCAGTTCACCACCAAGTACAGCTTCTGAGTCCGGCAGCGGCGTCGCCACGGCGCCGCTGCCACCGCGGTAAACGCAGTCCCCTTCTCCCTACCCCCACGGGGAGCACTCATGCCCGCACCGGCGCGCAGCGCACGCCGGGGCCCGTATTCCCGAAATCTGGAGAATCCCGATGAATGCTTCCGTCGATCCCCGTGTTGAGCGGATCGCCTCCCACCCGGCCTACCGGCGGCTGCGACAATCGCGCAACCGCCTGGGCTGGATCCTCACCGTGCTGATGCTGCTGGCCTACTACGGCTACATCGGCCTGATCGCCTTCGACAAGGCGTTCCTCGCCACCCCGCTGGGCGCGGGCCGCATCACCACCATCGGCATCCCGATCGCGCTGGGGCTGATGGTGTTCACCATCCTCATCACCGGCTTCTACGTACGCCGCGCCAACAAGGAGTTCGACCAGTTGACCCAGCAGATCGTGGAGGACGCGCAATGACCCGTCCGTTCCTGCGCCCGGCCGCGCTCATCGCCCTGCTGGCCGCCAGTGGCGCGGCCCTGGCGGCCGGTGGCGACATCGGCCAGACCGTGCGCCAGCCCACCAACTGGACGGCGATCGTGATGTTCGCCGCGTTCGTGCTGGCGACCCTGGGCATCACCAAGTGGGCCGCCGCGCGCACCCGCTCAGCGTCCGATTTCTACACCGCCGGCGGCGGCATCACCGGCTTCCAGAACGGCCTGGCGATCGCCGGCGACTACATGTCGGCGGCTTCGTTCCTGGGCATCACCGCGGCGGTGATGGCCAACGGCTACGACGGCCTGATCTACGCCATCGGCTTCCTGGTCGGCTGGCCGATCCTGACCTTCCTGATGGCCGAACGGCTGCGCAACCTCGGCCGCTTCACCTTCGCCGACGTCGCCGGCTACCGCTTCGCGCAGAAGCCGATCCGGCTGTTCGCCGCCTCCGGCACGCTGGTGGTGGTGCTGTTCTACCTGATCGCGCAGATGGTCGGCGCCGGCGCGCTGATCAAGCTGCTGTTCGGCCTGGACTACTGGATCGCGGTCGTGCTGGTGGGCGTGCTGATGATGGTCTACGTGCTGTTCGGCGGCATGACCGCCACCACCTGGGTGCAGATCATCAAGGCCTGCCTGCTGCTGTCCGGGGTGACCTTCATGGCGCTGATGGTGATGTGGCAGTTCGGCTTCAGCTTCGAGAAGCTGTTCGCCACCGCGGTGCAGGTCAAGACCCAGATCGCCGCCAATGGCGGCAAGAGCGCGGAAGAGGCCGCCGCGGCCGGCCTGTCGATCATGGGCCCGGGCGGGTTCGTCAAGGATCCGATCTCGGCAATCTCCTTCGGCATGGCGCTGATGTTCGGCACCGCCGGCCTGCCGCACATCCTGATGCGCTTCTTCACCGTTCCCGACGCCAAGCAGGCGCGCAAGTCGGTGTTCTGGGCCACCACCTGGATCGGCTACTTCTACATCCTGATCTTCATCATCGGCTTCGGCGCCATCGCCCTGGTGCTGACCAACCCGGCCTACGCCGACCCGGTCACCGGCACCATCCAGGGCGGGCCGAACATGGCCGCGGTGCTGGTCGGCAAGGCGGTGGGCGGCAACCTGTTCATGGGCTTCATCTCGGCCGTCGCGTTCGCCACCATCCTGGCGGTGGTGGCCGGGCTGACGCTGTCCGGTGCCTCGGCGGTGTCGCACGACCTGTACGCCACGGTGATCATGAAGGGCAGGCCGCCGGCCGGCACCGAACTGCGCGTGTCGCGCGCCACCACCCTGGTGCTGGGCGTGGTCGCGGTACTGCTGGGCATCGCCTTCGAGAAGCAGAACGTGGCCTTCATGGTGTCGCTGGCGTTCGCCATCGCCGCCTCGGCCAACTTCCCGGTGCTGATCCTGTCGCTGCTGTGGAAGGACTGCACCACCCGCGGTGCGGTGATCGGTGGCTTCCTCGGGCTGGCCTCGTCGCTGCTGCTGACCCTGCTGTCGCCGTCGGTGTGGGTCGACACGCTGGGCAACCCGGCCGGCAGCGCGCCGTTCCCGTACACCAGCCCGGCGCTGTTCTCGATGACCATCGCCTTCGTCGGCATCTGGCTGTTCTCGGTGCTGGACAACAGCGCGCGGGCCAAGGCCGAACGCGCCGCATACCCGGCGCAGCAGGTGCGTGCCGAGACCGGCGTGGGCGCCAGCCGGGCCGCCGATCACTGATCGCGGCCTGGCAGCAGCCACGACGAAGGCCGCCCGCGACGGGCGGCCTTCGTCGTTTGCGGGGGTGCCCCCTGGATCGGCCGTGCCGTTACCATGCCGGTCGCACTCCCGCATCCGTTCCATGCCAGAGGATCTTCCATGACCGTCCGCGTCCGTCGTTCCCCGCACCCGCGCCTGCAGGCGTCCCTGCTGGCCTCTGCCCTGCTGCTGGGCAGCCTGTGCGCCCTGCCGACGGTAGCCATGGCACGGCAGGCGCCGCCGCAGCCGCTCGCGCTGCAGGCCGAGGCCGAGCGCCTGGCGGCGCAGCTGCCGGGCGACGTCGGCGTGGCGCTGGTGCATCTGCAAAGCGGTCGCGCGGTCTATCTCAACGCCGACCAGCCGCTGCCGATGGCCAGCACCATGAAGGTGCCGGTGGCCGTGCACATCCTCAAGCTGGTCGACGAGGGCAAGCTGGGCCTGCAGCAGCAGGTACTGCTGGGCCCTGACGACATCTACCCCGACATGGGCGGGCCGATGGACACCCATCTCAGCGCCGGTTCGGCCATCACCATCCGCGACCTGCTGCACATGATGATCACGGTCAGCGACAACAACGCCACCGACATCCTGGTCCGCACCGGCGGCGGCCCCGAGGCAGTGCAGCAGCGCATGCGCGCGCTGGGTGTCGAGGGCCTGCGCGTGGACCGCTACATCTGGGAACTGCTGGCCAACTACTACGGCGACGCCGCCTCGCACGCGCAGCCGCTGGGCCCGGCCGCCTATGGCGAGCTGTCGCGCAGCGAACGCAGCGAGGCGCAGCGGCGAACCAACATGGACGCCTGGAACGCCGACCCGCGCGACACCAGCAGTGCCCGCGCCATGGCGCAGCTGCTGCAGCGCACCTGGAAGGGCGAGATCCTGTCGCCGCAATCGACCCGGGTGCTGCAGCAGATCATGCTCGACACCCGCACCGGCAGCGCGCGCCTGCGCGGCATGCTGCCCAGCGGCACGCCGGTGGCGCACAAGACCGGCACCGTCGGCGATGTGATCAACGACGTCGGCGTGATCGAGCTGCCGAACGGCCGCGGCCAGGTGGTGGCCGCGGTGTTCATCCGATCGCGCGCCTCCACCGAAGCCCGCGACGCCGCCATCGCGCAGCTGGCGCGCGCCGCGCACGACTACTTCCTGTTCGTGCCCTGAGCGGCGGTCCGCGCTAGCCGCGCCGGCGCAGCGGCTCGACCGCGTCAGCCGCCTCGCCGCCGTCGAACACGTCCTCCAGGTTGCGGTACTCGCTGGGCGTCATGCCGACGGTGGCCTTGAACTGGCGCGCGAACGCGCTCTGGTCGCTGAAGCCGCAGCGCTGGCCGATGCCGGCGATGCTGCCGGGCTCGCGCAGCAGGCGCATGGCCATCTCGATGCGCAGCTTGATCAGGTACTGCTGCGGGGTGAGCTGGAACACGTGGCGGAAATGCCGTTCCAGCTGTGCCAGCGACATGCCGGCCAGCTCCGCCAGCTGCGGCGCGCGCAGGTTGGATTCGAAATGTTCCTGCATGTGCGCCACCACCCGGTCGAGCTGGGCGAAGGCCGAGTGGCGGCTGTTGGGCCGGCCGAGATCGCGGGAAACGCCCATCAGCCCGCAGATCACGCCATCGCGGAACAGGGGCCGCTTGACGGTCAGGCACCAGCCGGGGCGGCGGTTCGGATACAGGTGCACTTCCAGGCGGTCGGCGATGGGATCGCCGGCCAGCACCTGCCGGTCCTGCAGCAGGTAGCGGTTGCCCAGCGGCGCTGGGAACACTTCCAGCGGCGAGCGGCCGATGACCTCGCCGCGCTTCCTGCGGCCCAGCCGCTGCACCAGGGTGAGGTTGCAGTGCGTGTAGCGCCCCTCGCGGTCCTTCACGAAGAACACGGTATCCGGCAGCGCATCGAACAGGTGCTGTACTTCGCTTGAGGAATGCTGGGCGTCCATGGGCGTCGTCTTCGCGTTGGCGGTCGTCGGCGTGGCGTGCGGCCGATGCTAGCGCATGCTTCCACGCCGTGGCGCGGCGTTCATGGGGTTGTGCCGAATTCCGCATGAGGGTGCCGAATGCACTGCTATTCGGCCCTGCGGCCGCGGTGGGAGCATGTCCGCATGCACCGGATAGACATCATCGATTCGCATACCGCCGGCGAGCCCACCCGGGTCGTGCTCGGCGGCTTTCCCGACCTTGGCGGCGGCAGCCTGCGCCAGCGCCGCGAGCGCCTGGCCAGGGAATTCGACCATTGGCGCGCGGCGCTGGCCTGCGAGCCGCGCGGCTCGGACACCATGGTGGGCGCGCTGCTGCTGCCACCGGAAGATCCGTCGGCGTGCACCGCGGTGATCTTCTTCAACAACGTCGGCTGCCTGGGCATGTGCGGCCACGGCACCATCGGCGTGGTGCGCACCCTGGCCGAGCTGGGCCGTATCCAGCCCGGACGGCACCGCATCGAGACACCGGTGGGCATGGTCGGCGTGGAACTGTTCGACGATGGCCGCGTGGCGGTGGACAACGTGGAGAGCTGGCGCCACCTGCACGATGTGGCGGTGGACGTGCCCGGCCACGGCGTGGTGCGCGGCGACGTGGCCTGGGGCGGCAACTGGTTCTTCATCACCACGCAGGCGCCGTGCGTGCTGACCCTGGCCAACCAGCGCGAGCTGTCCGCCTATACCGAAGCGATCCGCCTGGCGCTGGAGCGCGACGGCATCACCGGCGCCGATGGCGCCATCGACCATGTCGAGGTCAATGCGGCCGCGCCCGACGGCAGCGGCGCCGCGCGCAACTTCGTGCTGTGCCCGGGCCTGGCCTACGACCGTTCGCCCTGCGGCACCGGCACCAGCGCCAAGCTGGCCTGCCTGGCCGCCGACGGCAAGCTGGCCGAAGGCGCGAGCTGGGTGCAGCAGGGCATCCTCGGCAGCGCGTTCGAGGCGTCGTACCGGCGGGGCGCGCGCGGCATCCTGCCGCGGATCATCGGCCAGGCCTGGATCACCGCCCGCGCGACCCTGCTGATCGATGATGCCGATCCGTTCGCCTGGGGCATCGGCAGCCAGGCGCCGTGAGCGGAATCAGCCGCCACGATCTGATCGTCATCGGCGCCGGCATCGTCGGTGCCGCCTGCGCCGAAGCCGCGGTCGCCGCGGGGCTGCGCGTGGCGGTGGTCGAACGCGGCGCCATCGGCGGCGGCGCCAGTGCCGCCGCGATGGGCCACCTGGTGGCGATGGATGGCGACCCGCACGAACTGGCGCTGTGCGTGTACTCGCTGCAGCTGTGGCAGCGCTGGGCACCGTGGCCGGAGAGCGAACACCAGCGCTGCGGCACGCTGTGGGTGGCGCGCGAGGAAGCGGAACTGCAAGGCGTCGCCGCGCGCGTGGAAGCGTTGGCGGCTGTGGGGGTACATGCGGAGGCGCTCGACGCACGCGGGGTGCAGGCGTTGGAACCCGCGCTCGCCAGCGGCATGAAGGGCGGCATGTGCGTGCCTGACGACGCGGTGGTGTACCCGCCGCGCGTGGCCTGGCGCCTGATCGACGCGGCACGCGTGGGTGGTGCGCAGCTGTTCATCGGCGCGCGCGCCGAACGCCTGGTCGACGGCGGCGTGCGCCTGGCCGACGGCCGCGAGCTGCGGGGGCCGGTGCTGGTGGCCACCGGCGTGGCCGTGCCGGAACTGCTGCCGGAACTGCCGATGCGCCCGCGCAAGGGCCAGCTGGTGATCACCGAGCGCCATCGGCCGCTGCTGCGCCACCAGCTGATCGAAATGGGCTACGCCGCCGCCGCGCATGCTGCGGACGCGGCCAGCGTGTCGTTCAACGTGCAGCCGCGGCCCAACGGCCAGCTGCTGATCGGTTCCTCGCGCGAGTACGACGCCACCGGCACGGAGATCTCGCTGCCGCTGCTGCGGCGCATGCTGCAGCGGGCCATCGGCTTCGTGCCGGCGCTGCGCGAGGTGCGCGCGCTGCGCAGCTGGTGCGGCTTCCGCCCGGCCACCGCTGATGGCCTGCCGTATCTTGGCCCGGTGCCGGGCCGCCGCGACGTGTGGGTGGCCGCGGGCCATGAGGGCCTGGGCATCACCGCGGCGCCGGGCAGCGCGCGGCTGGTGGTCGACGCCCTGCTCGGGCGCGCGCCGGCCCTGGCGCTGGCGCCGTACCTGCCGGAACGCGCGCTGCGGGGCAACACATGAACAGCATCATCCTGAGCGTCGATGGCGTGCCGGTGGAAGTGCCCGATGGCGCCAGCGTGGCCGCCGCGGTCGCGCATCGCGGGCCGATCTTCCGCCGTTCGCCCAGTGGCCAGCCGCGCGCGCCGCTGTGCGGCATGGGCGTGTGTTTCGAATGCCGGGTCCGCATCGACGGCGTGGCCCAGCTGCGCGCCTGCATGGTGCTGGCGCGCGCGGGCATGCGCGTGGAGACGCAGTCATGAAGCAGCGGCGTTTCGACCTGCTGGTGGTGGGCGCGGGGCCGGCCGGCCTGGCCGCCGCGCATGCCGCCGCCCGGCGCGGGGCGAAGGTCGGGCTGGTGGACGCGCAGCCGCGCGCCGGCGGCCAGGTCTGGCGGCACGACCTGCGCTTCGGCGCGCCGGCGGTGGCGCGCGCGCAGATCGAGCGTCTCGGCGCTGCCGGCATCGAATGGCTGCCCGGGCATGAAGTGGTCCTGGCCGACGACCATGCCGTGGTCGCCGACCATGCCGACGGTGCGGTGGTGTTGCACTGGCGCAAGCTGGTGATCGCCACCGGCGCGCGCGAACTGATGCTGCCGTTCCCCGGCTGGACGCTGCCCGGCGTGACCGGTGCCGGCGGCCTGCAGGCGCTGGCCAAGCAGGGCTGGCCGCTGGCCGGCAAGCGCGTGGTAGTGGCCGGTACCGGCCCGCTGCTGCTGGCGGCCGCAGTGACGCTACGCCGCCATGGCGCGCGCGTGCTCGGCATTCACGAACAGGCGCGCAGGAGCACGCTGTATGCGTTCGCGCGGCGGCTGTGGCGCTGGCCGGCGCGGCTGGTGCAGGCGGTGGAGCTGCGCGCGCGCCTGGCCGGCGTGCCGTGGCACGCCGGCAGCACGGTGCTGGCCGCGCAGGGCGATGACCGGCTGCGTGCGGTCGAGGTGGACCGCGGCCACGGCCGCGAATGGATCGAATGCGAACAGCTGGCGGTCGGCTGGGGGCTGGTGCCGAACGTCGAACTGGCACGGCTGCTGGGCTGCGCGCTGGACAGCGCGGCCGTGCATCCGGCCGTGCGCGTCGATGCGTGCCTGCGCAGCAGCCAGGCCGACATCCACGCCGCCGGCGAGGCCCTGGGCGTCGGCGGACGCGACTGCGCGCGCATCGAAGGCGCGATGGCGGCCTGCTTCGCGCTCGGTGACGAGCGTGGCGGCGAAGCCCTGCGTGCGCGCCGCGACCGCGAGCGTGCCTATGCAACCCTGCTGCACGAACATTTCGCGCCCGATGCGCGCGCCCGCGCGCTGGCGACGCCGGACACGCTGGCCTGCCGCTGCGAGGACGTATCGATGTCCGCGGTGGCCGCGCATGCCGATCCGCGCCAGCTGCGGCTGGTCACGCGTTGCGGCATGGGCGCCTGCCAGGGCCGCGTCTGCGGTGCCGCGCTGCGCGAACTGCGGCTGGCCTCGCCCTCGTTCTCCCCCACTGCCGTGCGGCCGCCGCTGACTCCGGTCGCGCTGGCCGCACTGGCCGATGTTCCTTCCGACGAACCCGAACAAGGTAAAGAAAGATGAGCAATGCAGGTTTCTGGCGCGGCGTGCTGCCGGCCATCACCACGCCCTTCACCGCCAGCGGCGCGGTCGACCACGCTTTCCTGGCCGAGCACGCCAAACGCATGCTCGCCGCCGGCTGCAGCGGCATCGTGCCGCTGGGCTCGCTGGGCGAGAGCGCCACGCTCAGCTTCGAGGAGAAGATCGCCATCGTGCGCACCCTGGTCGCGGCCGTGGAAGGGCGCGTGCCGGTGGTGGCCGGCATCGCCGCGCTGTCCACCGACGAGGGCGTGGCGCTGGTGCAGGCGGTCAAGGCCGCCGGCGCCGGCGGCGTGATGGTGCTGCCGCCCTACGTGTACTCCAGCGACGCGCACGAGATGGGTACCTACATCCGCACCATCCTCGCCGCCACCGATCTGCCGGTGCTGTTGTACAACAACCCCATCGCCTACCGCACCGACTTCAGCCCGGCGCAGATCGCGCAGTTCGCCGCCGAGTTCCCGCACGTGCAGGCGGTCAAGGAATCCTCCGGCGACGTGCGCCGCCTGGCCGCGATCCGCGAGCTGATCGGCGACCGCCTGGTGCTGCTGGTCGGCGTCGACGACCTGATCGTCGAAGGCATCGCGATGGGTGCCGAAGGCTGGATCGCCGGCACTGTCAACGCCTTCCCGGAAGAAGCGGTACAGCTGTTCGAGCAGGCACGCAGCGGCGGCTACGCGGCCGCACGCGAGCTGTACGAATGGTCGCTGCCGCTGCTGCGCATGGATACGGTTCCCAAGTTCGTGCAGTTGATCAAGCTGATGCAGGCCCGCGTCGGCCTGGGCAGCGAGCGCGTGCGCGGACCGCGGCTGGTGGTGGAGGGCGTGGAGCGCGAACAGGCGTTGGCGCTGATCGACCACGCCATCGCCACCCGGAAGCGCTGAGGTGGAGACGCTCGCGCCCGTGTTCATCAGCGGCCGCTGGCGGAGCGCGGGGGACTGCACCGGCAGCTTCCACGCGTTCGATCCGGCCAGCGGACAGGCCATCGGGCCGGCATTCCCGCGCAGCGGCGCGGCCGACGTGGAACAGGCGCTGGCCGCGGCCAGCGCCGCCGCGCCGGTGCTGGCCGCCACCGACCCGGAACGCATCGCCGCCTTTCTCGACGCCTACGCCGCTGCGTTGGAGGCCGACGCCGACAGGCTGGTGCAGCTGGCGCAGGCGGAAACCGGGCTGCCGGCCGTGCCGCGGCTGCGCGGCAACGAACTGCCGCGCACCTGCGACCAGTTGCGCCAGGCCGCCGCCGCCGCCCGCGGCCGCAGCTGGACGCAGCCGGTGATCGACACCGCCGCCGGCCTGCGCGCGCACCACGCGCCACTGGGCAAGCCGGTGCTGGTGTTCGGGCCGAACAACTTTCCGTTCGCCTTCAATGCCGTGTCCGGCGGCGACTTCGCCGCCGCCATCGCCGCGCGCAATCCGGTGATCGCCAAGGCGCATCCCGCGCATCCGGCCACCAGCCAGTGCCTGGCCGGCCACGCGCAGCGCGCCGCCGAGGCCGCCGGCCTGCCGCCGGCCACGGTGCAGCTGCTGTACGACGTCGAGCCGGCGCTGGGCCTGGCGCTGGCCGGCGACGCGCGGCTGGGCGCGGTCGCCTTCACCGGCAGCCGCACGGCGGGCCTGGCCCTCAAGCAGGCCGCCGACGCCGCCGGCATTCCTTTCTTCGGCGAGTTGTCCAGCCTCAATCCGGTGTTCCTGCTGCCTGGTGCGCTGGCCGAGCGCGGGCCGGCACTGGCCGAGGAGTTCAGTAGCTCGTGCCTGCTTGGCAGCGGCCAGTTCTGTACCAACCCGGGGCTGGTGATCGTGCCGGAAGGCGCGGCCGGCGATGCCTTCGTCGCCGACGTGCAGGCGCGCTTCGCCGCGACCGCACCGCTGCTGCTGCTGTCGCACGGCGTGCTGGCCTCGCTGCGGCAGGCGATCGCCGTGCTGCGCGACGCGGGCGCGCGGCTGCTGTGCGGTGGCGAGGCGGGCGATGCCGGATTCCGCCATGCACCCACGCTGTTGATGGTACGCGCGGAGCAGTTCCTCGCCGATCCGCGGCGCTTCCAGTCCGAGGCCTTCGGGCCGTGCAGCCTGCTGGTGCGCGTGGCCGGTGCCGCGCAGATGCAGGCCATCGCCGCGACCCTGGAGGGCCAGCTCACCGCCACGCTGTACCGCGCCACCGATGGCCGCGACGATGCCGCGTGGCAGCCGCTCGCCGCCACGCTGCGGCCGCGCGTGGGCCGGCTGATCGCCGACCGCATGCCCACCGGCGTGCGGGTCAGCCCGGCGCAGCAGCACGGCGGTCCGTTCCCGGCTTCGACCCAGCCCGGCTTCACCGCGGTCGGCCTGCCGGCGGCGATCCTGCGTTTCACCGCGCTGCAGGCATACGACAATGTGCCCGATGCGCTGCTGCCGCCCGAACTGCGCGACCGCAACCCGGGTGGCCTGCCGCGCTGGATCGACCAGCACTGCACCACCACGGATATCGGAGCCACGCCATGACCACGCAGATCGGACACCTCACCCTGGAACAGGCGCGCGCGCAGCTGGCGCCGTGGCCGCACCGCGCCGCGCCCATCAGCGACGCCGAGCACGCGCAGCGGCTGGAACGCGCGCGCGGGCTGATGCGCGCGCAGGGCGTGGACGCGCTGCTGGTCACCGCCGGCACCTCGCTGCGCTGGTTCGCCGGCGTGCCGTGGGGCGGCAGCGAGCGGCTGGTGGCGATGCTGCTTACCCTGCAAGGCGAGCCATTGATGGTCTGCCCGGTGTTCGAGGAAGGCTCGCTGGACGCGGTGCTGCGCATCCACGCCGGCAAGCGCCTGTGGGAAGAACACGAGGACCCGCATGCATGGGTGGCGCAGGCCATGGCCGAGCGCGGCGCGCGCACGCTGGCACTGGACCCGGAAGCGCCGTACCGCGTGCAGGTGGGCCTGGCCGCGCATCTCGGCGCGGCTGCCATCACCTCGGCCGCGGCGATCATCGACGGCTGCCGCATGTGCAAGTCCCCGGCCGAACTGGCGCTGATGCAGCAGGCCTGCGACATGACCCTGCAGGTGCAGCGGCTGGCCGCCGGCATCGCCCGCGAGGGCATCGGCACCGACGAACTGGTGCGCTTCATCGACGAGGCCCATCGCGCGCTCGGCGCCGATGGCGGCTCGACCTTCTGCATCGTGCAGTTCGGCCATGCCACCGCCTTCCCGCACGGCATTCCCGGCGTGCAGCACCTGCGCCGCGGCGAACTGGTGCTGATCGACACCGGCTGCAGCGTGCAGGGCTATAACTCCGACGTCACCCGCACCTGGATCTTCGGCCAGGCCGATGCCGAGCAACGGCGCATCTGGGACCTGGAGCGCGCCGCGCAGCAGGCCGCGTTCGACGCGGTGCGTCCCGGCGTGACCTGCGAGGCGGTGGACCAGGCCGCGCGCGACGTGCTGGAAGCGGCCGGGCTCGGGCCGGACTACCGCCTGCCCGGCCTGCCGCACCGCACCGGCCACGGCTGCGGGCTGGCGATACACGAGGCGCCGTACCTGGTGCGCGGCAATCGCCTGCCGCTGGCACCGGGCATGTGCTGCAGCAACGAACCGATGATCGTGGTGCCGGGCCGGTTCGGCGTGCGCCTGGAAGACCACTTCCATGTCACCGCCGACGGCGCGCAGTGGTTCACGCCGCCGTCGGTGGCCATCGACCAGCCGTTCGCCGATTGACGCCAGGTGGGAGCGCCGCTTCCCCAATGCGAATCGCGGGGGGTGCGCGCCGCGGGGCGCGTAGCGGGGCAGGGCGCCTTCCCCCGACAAGGACAGCGCAGCACACCAAGGGAAACGACGCATGCTTCATTTCGCAGATCTTCGCCGCCACGCCTTCGCCTGCCTGCTGGCACTGTCCTGCGCCGCCATGCCGCCCTCGGCGCAGGCCTCTCCGCCCGACGCGCCGGATGAGGCCGCCTACCGGCGTTCGCTGCAGCTGCGCGAGCAGTGGATGTACCTGACCACCGGCCTGGCCGGCCCGGCCACCTGGATCGACGGCGAGCGCTACCGCTACCGGCGCACCACGCCGGACGGTTTTGAATTCGTGGTGCGCCGGCTGGGGCAGGCGCAGGCACAGGCCGCGTTCGATCAGGCACGGCTGGCCACCGCGCTGGCGCCGCTGCTCGGCCGCGCGGTGGACGGCCGGCGCCTGCCGTTCGCCGACTACGAGATGGACAAGGACGGCCAGGCGCTGCGCGCCTGGATGGACGACGGCTGGGTGCGCTGCGAACTGGGCGGCGAATACCGCTGCGCGCGCTGGAGCGAACCGGGCCCGGCGCCGCGGCCGCGCGCCTGGGGCGTGGTACGCGATCTTTCGATGGCGGCCGACGCTACGCCGCGGCGCTCGCCCGACGGGCGCATGGAGGCCTTCGTGCGCGACGGCAGCGTGCTGCTGCGCACGCTGGCCGATGGCAGCAGCAAGGTGCTGGCGCGCGACGGCGCCGACAACGATTTCTACGACCCGGAGAGCATCACCTGGTCGCCCGACTCCAGCCGCTTCATGGTGCTGCGGGTAAGGCCCGGCGACGCGCGCCGGGTGACGCGGGTGGAAACCGCGCCGCGCCACCAGGTGCAGCCGCGCGTGCGCACCCAGCTGTACCCCAAGCCAGGCGATGCGGTGGACAGCGACCGCCCGGTGATCTTCGAGGTCGCCAGCGGCCGCCGCATCGATGTGCCGACCACGGTGTTTCCCAACCCCTACGAGATCAGCGCGCCGCAGTTCCGCGCCGATGGCCGCACGCTGGCGTTCCGCTACACCGAGCGCGGCTTCCAGCGCGTGCGCCTGATCGAGGTGGACGCGCATACCGGCGCCGCGCGCAGCGTGGTGGAAGAACGCAGCGACACTTTCGTCAACAGCTGGTGGCACCGTGCCGATTTCCACGACGTGGGTGGGCGCGGCGAGCGCATCGTGTGGATGTCCGAGCGCGACGGCTGGAACCACCTGTACATGATCGACGGCCGCAGCGGCCGCCTGCGCCAGCTCACCCGCGGCCCGTGGGTGGTGCGGCAGATCGTCAAGGTGGACGAGCAGCGCGGCCAGATCTGGTTCGCCGGCAACGGCCGCGAGCCGGGCGACCCCTACCTGCAGCACTTCTACCGCGTCGACTTCGACGGCGGCAACCTGCGCCACATGACCCCGGGCGATGGCTGGCACGAACTGAGCCTGTCGCCGGACATGAACCACTACGTCGATACGTACTCGCGGCTGGACCGGCCCAACGTCACCGAGTTGCGTGATGCGCATGACGGGCGCCTGCTGGACACGCTCGAACGCGGCGACGCCGGCGCGCTGTTCGCCGCCGGCTACAGACCGCCGGAAACCTTCAGCGCGCCGGGACGCGACGGGCGGACGCCGATCTGGGGACTGGTCGTGCGGCCCACGCACTACGACCCGTCGCGCCGCTATCCGGTGATCGAGAGCATCTACGCCGGCCCGCACGATTCGCACGTGCAGAAGAAGTTCTGGCCGTTCGACAACCAGTCCAGCAACGAGCGCCTGATCGGCGCGCAGGCGCTGGCCGACCTGGGCTTCATCGTCGTGCAGATCGACGGCATGGGCACGATGAACCGCTCCAAGGCCTTCCACGACGTGGCCTGGAAGAACCTGGGCGACGCCGGTTTCGCCGACCGCATCGCCTGGCACCGGGCACTGGCCGCGCGCGACCCGTCCTACGACATCAGCGGCGGCGTGGGCATCTACGGCGCTTCGGCCGGCGGCCAGAACGCGCTCAACGCGCTGGAGTTCCACCCGGACTTCTACACCGTGGCGGTGGCCTACAACGGCTGCTATGACAACCGCATGGACAAGCTGAGCTGGAACGAGCAGTGGATGGGCTGGCCGGTGGACGACAGCTACGCGCGCGCCTCGGGCGTGGACAACGCGCACCGGCTGCGCGGCCAGCTGCTGCTGATCGTCGGCGAGCAGGACGAGAACGTCGACCCGGCCTCGACCTACCAGGTGGCCGATGCGCTGATCCGTGCCGGCAAGGACTTCGACCTGCTCACCGTGCCCGGCACCGGCCACGGCGTGGGCCGCTCGCAGGAGCCCATCGACTACATCCAGCGCCGCAAGTTCGACTTCTTCGTGCGCCACCTGCTGAAGCGGCCGACGCCGGACTGGAACGCCCGCGACTGAATACGATTCCGCTTTCCCGCGGTGGCACTCGCCACCACCGGCACGCGCCCGCAATCCCTTTCCCTGCGCGGGAGGGGCGCGCGCATTGGCGCATCGGCGCATTGGTGCGTTGACCGCGCGGCGCGCGCTGGAGCCGCGACGGCGTGGCGCTGAACCACCTGCGGCGCCGGCAGGACGTGGACCACCTGTCGGCCATGCGCAGCCGCAATGCGGCCATGGCGGCGCCGGCGGCGGGCCGTTCCCGCGGCGGCTGTGCCACGAGCAGGGCCGCAACGCGATGCGCGGCGACAGCATCGGGCTGCAGGTGCGCTGCGGCGCGCGGGGCGCACGCATGCCGATGTCCGGCGGGAACGACGGCCCGGCGTGGACCTGACCAGCGACGCGCGCTGGCGCCGGCCGGCACCGCGCAGCCCGATGATCTGCACCGACGGCCGCGCCGTGGCCCTGCATGAACGGCAACGGCCACCGTGACCTTGCCGTGTCACGGTGGCCGTGGTGCCGGGCATGCCCGGATGGCAGTTCAGAGCCGGTATTCGATGGTCATGAAGTACTCGGTGCCGGCCGGGTTGTACTTGCTGATGTCCGCGTACGGCCACCATTTCTCCGACGCATGGCGCCAGGGCTTCTTGTCCAGCACGTTGACCACGGCCAGGTTGAGGGAGAGCGCTTCGGTGGCGCGGTAGCCCAGCGACAGGTTCAACGTGGTCCATGGCTTGAAGCGCTCATACGCGTCGGCCCAGCGTACCGGCGAGGAACCGAGCCGGTTGATGTGCACGTAGCTGGACACGCGCCCGTAGTCCCAGCCCACGGTCATGTTGGAGCGGGTACGGAATTCGTTGTTCCACTGTCGGTCGCGGATGTTCTCGACTGCGTCCTCGGGCAGGTAGCGGCTGAGCGTCCTGAGGATGTGGGTATAGCCGATGCGCGCCGAGAAGCGGCCCCAGCGCTCGGTCGGCAGGCTCGAATTCCAGGTCATGTCCACGCCGTCCTGGCGGTACATGCCGGTGTTGAACGGGCTGGTGATGACCGACTGCACGCCGTCGCCGCGGCCACCGCGCTGCACGCGCGCCAGCATGGTCTGGCATTTGGGCGAGCCGGGATCCACGTCGCGGCCCTGGATGTCGTAGCCCAGCGTGCATTCGGCGGCATAGCGCAGCACGGCGTCGGCACCGATAACCCCGACCTGGTCGTTCAGTTCGACGCTGTACCAGTCCAGGCTGAAGGAATGGTTGCTGCCAAGCTGGGCGACCAGCCCGATGGTGTCGCTGGAGCCCTTCTCCTCGCGCAGCGCCGGGTCGCCTTCGGAGTACTGGCGGATCGACCCGGTGCCGTACTTCTCGCCGCAGCCCTGCCAGCTCGCGCCGCGCGCCAGGCCCTCGCCCTTCACGCAGCTCAGGTAATCCACGCCGCTGGTATAGGACGAACTGCGCTCGGCGAACATCACGTGCATGTCCGGGGCGCGGAACGAGGTGGCGCGGGAGGCGCGCAGCAGTAGCCAGTCCGACGGCCGCCAGCTCAGGCCCGCCTGCCAGGTGAAGGCGCCGCCGACGTCGGACGCATCGTCGTAGTAGTCGTAGCGCGCGGCCAGCTTGGCGTCCCACTGGCCGAAACCGGAGCCGGCGGCCAGCAGCGGCACCGAGAACTCGGTGCCCAATGCGTAGTGGTTGCGCTTGCCCTGGCCGCGGATGCCGCTCCAGCCGTAGATCTCGCCATCGACGGTGGGCTGGTCGGTGATGAAACGGTAGGTGTCGCGATTGGCCTCGGCCACGGCGGCGAACGCCAGCGGCCCGGCCGGCAGTTCGAACAGCGCGCCGGACAGGTCGGCGGTGAACGCCTGCGAGGTGGAGCGGCCATCGCCGACCGAGGTGTACATCGCGTCGCGGAACTGTTCCGGGGTGAGCGTGCCGAAGAAGTCCAGCGCGCCGTTGGGCAGCAGGTTGCCGTCGAGCCGGTCCTTGCCGACCCGTACCCAGCGGCTGCCGGCCCAGGGGAACGACCAGTCGCGGCCCTGCTGCCCGAACAGCAGCGAAAGCATGGCCTGGTCATTGAAGCGGTCCACGCTGTCGCGGTAACGGTAGCGGCCATAGTTGTAGTTGAGGCTGTAGTCCAGCGAACCCACGGTGCCGCGGATGCCGGCGATCAGCACGTCGTTGTCTTCCTTGAACGACTGGTTGCTGCCGCTGAACTCGGAGTTGCGGAAGGTGCGGTAGACGTGCCGCCACGCCGTCGCGTCGGGCACCGGCGCCTGCATGTCCTCGACCACTTCGTAGTCCACCGCGAAGCCATAGCGGTACAAACCGGCGTCGGCGCGCGAGCGGGTCGACAGCGCGGTGGCATACAGCTCGTGGTCGCCGAGGCGGTGGCTGAGGTTGAGGAAGCCGAACAGGCGCCTGCGGCCGTTGCGCACGGTGTAGCTGTCGAAATCGTTGTCGCCGCAGTATTTCTCGCTGCCGTCGCCGGCCCAGCCAGGACGCACCGCCTCGTAGCCCAGCGCGCCGCAGCGGTTGCCGATGTCCAGCAGGTCCCAGCCGGTGTCGCGGTCCCAGAACGACATCACCTGGGTCGGCTCACGGTACGCGGGGTCGGGCGAGCGCTCGGGCGAGGCGAACCAGCTGCGCTGGTTGCCGCGGATCGGCCAGCGCTTGTCCCATTCCAGCCCGGCGCTGACGCGGGTGTCGCCGAACTCGAAGCCGGTGGTGAGCGTGGCGCGCTCGGAGCGGCCACCGCCGTGCACGGTGTCGCCATGCCGCCAGGACACGGTGGTGCCTTCGATCCGGTCCTTGAGGATGACGTTGACCACGCCGGCCACCGCGTCCGACCCGTAGATGGCCGACGCGCCGCTGGTCAGGATCTCGACCCGGTCCACCGCCGAGGTCGGGATCATCGCCAGGTTGGTGACGTTGCCGCTCACGCCCCCCGACGGCTTGGGCAGCACCGGGATGCGGCGGCCGTTGAGCAGCACCAGCGTGTAGCCTGGCCCGAAGCCGCGCAGGTTCAGCGCCTGCGCGTTGGCGTTGAAATTGTTGGTGCTTTCCTCGCCGACGAAGATGCCGGTGTTCATCGACAGGTTCGACAGCGCGTCGTAGACGTTGGCGAATCCCTGGTGCTCGAGATCCTGCGCGGTGACGACCAGCACCGGGTCGATGCCCTCGATCTCGGTGCGCTTGATGCGCGAACCCGTGACTTCCACCTTGTCCAGCGACGTGGTGGTGCTGCCGGTTGCTTCCTGCGCGACCGCCAGCGATGGCAGCAACGCCGCGGTGACGGCACAGGCGATGCTGCTGCGTTTCAGTGAAATCCTCATATCCCCTCCCCGAAATGTGTCGGCCGCGCATGCGTTGCATGCCACGGCAGAAAAAGACGCAATGGCGCCTCTGCCATGGTCTTGAGTGCGGCGTGCCCGCCGATAGCACGAAACACGGAGCCCTGATGCGGAACTCCGCACAACGATTGCGGGCATCGGCGCGGGGGGGGGGGGGCGACAAAAAAAACGACCGTGCCATGGCGGCACGGTCGTGGCGATACCGGAGGGAGGGAGAGAGCGACCGGTAACGTAACCTGCAGTGATCAGTAAGCCGCGGCTGGCAGCGGCTGCGCCAGTGCCGCCGCGGTGGCCTCGCATCCGGCCACTGGCGCGGTGCCGCGCCGGCGCGCCATGGCCAGTTCCACGCGCGCCGCGTCCATGTCGCGGCGGAACCGCGGGTCGGCGTGCAGGCGTGCGACCACCGCCGATCCCATGAACCGCCCCGAGAGTACGTCGCTGTGCCAGTGCACGTTGCACACCAGCCGGCTTTCGCCATAGCTGCGGCCACGGGCGAGGATGGCGTCGCTGCGGTCCGGCGCCAGCTCGGCCAGGATCAGCGCCCAGGCCCAGCCGATGGACGTGTGGCCCGACGGATACGAGCCATTCTCCGCCAGCCCGGCCTCCTTGTCCGGCGTGCAGGTAGGCTCGCCGTTGACCATGAACGGCCGCGTGCGGTTGTAGCGGTGCTTGGCGGCGTCGCTGACCACCGCCGCGTCGGTGCGGGTACGGCGCAGCAGGCCGTACAGGCGCGGCGTGCCGGCTTGGTCGATGCGGGTGCCGATGGCGCAGGCGGAGATCGACGCGGCCTCGGGGAACTGCAGGTTGGCGTCGGCGATGGCCTGCTGCCAGCGTGGCGTGCCGCGCAGGGTATGGGCCTGGTTGACCTGCTCGTCCAGCGCGAACGCAGCCGAGCCCGGCGCGGGTGGCGGCGGCAGCAGGGCGATGCTGTCCGGCAGCTGCTCCGTCTCCAGATAGCCACGGGCGACGCCCGGACGGATCTCGGGCACCGCTGGGCGCGCGGCGGGCGTGGCGCAGGCGCTCGCCAGCAGGCACAGGCCGGTGGCGATCAGGAGCGGAAACGGATTGCGCAGCGTGCGCATGCCGGCCTCAGCCCAACCGCGCGGCGATGCGCTCGCGCAGCGCCTGCAGGTCCTTGGCGAAAGCATCGATACCGGTGGCCAGCTTCTCGGTGGCCATCGGGTCGGCGGCCATGTCGGCGTCGAACTTCGCCTGGTCGATCGGCGCGACGTCCACCGCCTCGGCGGCGCCCGGCACCAGCCTGCGCGGCAGCTCGCCCAGGTCGGCGTCGAGCTTTTCCAGCAGGTCCGGCGAGATGGTCAGGCGGTCGCAGCCGGCCAGCGCCTCGATCTGCGCGGTCGAGCGGAACGAGGCGCCCATCACCACCGTCGGCGAACCGCGGCGCTTGAACTCGGCGTACACCCCGCGCACGAACCGCACGCCCGGGTCCTGGTCGATGCTGGCTGGCGCCTGGCCATTAGCCACGTACCAGTCCAGGATGCGGCCCACGAACGGCGAGATCAGGAACGCGCCGGCTTCCGAACAGGCCAGCGCCTGGGTCGGGTTGAAGATCAGCGTCAGGTTGCAGTCGATGCCCTCGGCCTGCAGCACGCGGGTGGCTTCCACCCCGGCCCAGGTGGCGGCGATCTTGATCAGCACCTTGTCGCGCGGCACGCCGGCCGCTGCGTACATGGCGATGAACCGGCGCGCCTTGGCGATGGTCGCGTCGGTGTCGTGGGCCTGGTCGGCATCGACCTCGGTGGAAACGCGGCCCGGCACCAGCGCGGCCAGCATCGCGCCCACGCCGATGGTCAGGCGGTCGACCACCGCCTTGGCGACCTCGGCGCGGTCGCCGGGCTGGGCGCGGCCCCATTCCAGTTCGCGCTCGATCAGCCCGGCATACACCGGCAGGTCCAGCGCCTTGCGCACCAGCGTCGGGTTGGTGGTGCAGTCGACCGGGCGCAGGCGCTTGATGGCGTCGTAGTCGCCGGTATCGGCGACCACGACGGACAGTTCACGCAGCTGGGCGAGCTTGGATCGGGTCATGGCAGGTTCCTGGTCAGGGCGTGGCGTCGTCGTCGGCGACACGCGCGAGCACCGCGGCGGTGTCCTGGTCGAACACCGGCGCGGCGAACGGCTGCGGGCCGGGGGTGCGGCCGAACACGATGGGGCGGGTGATGCCGCGGTAGCTGCCCAGCACCGGGTGCGGCAGCGTGGTGATCATCCCGCCGGCCTGCACCTGCGGGTGCTCGAACATGTCCTCGACCTTGCGCGCGGCCGCGCACGGCACGTCCTCGCCGAACAGCGCTTCCCATTCCAGCGCGCCGCGTGCGGCCAGCGCCGCATGCAGCCGCGCCAGCAGTTCGTCCGAGTGCGCGGCGCGCTTGCGCACGGTGTCGTAGCGCGGGTCCGTGGCCAGTTCCGGCAGCCCGGTCTTCTCGCACAGCGCCTGCCAGAAGTGCGGCGTGTTGGCCGAGATGTAGAGCCAGCCGTCGGCGGTGGGATGGATGCCGGTGACGCCCCCCGAGCGCATGTCGCGACCCACCGCCTCCGGTTCGCCTTCGGCCCAGATCATCCGCGCCGACTGCATGGTCAATGCGCTGCGCAGCAGCGACACGCCCACGTACTGGCCTTCGCCGCTGCGTTCACGCTCGTACAGCGCGGAGGACACGCCCGCGGCCACCAGCGCGGCGGCGTAGTAGTCCACCACCGAGCCGTAGAGGATCTCCGGGGCACCGCCGGGCTTGCCCTGCATGGCGCACATGCCGGTCATGGTCTGCAGCACCTGGTCGTAGCCGGCCTTGTCGCGCAGCGGCCCGGTCTCGCCGTAGCCGGTGACCGCGCAGTACACCAGACGCCGGTTGAGCCGCTGCAGGCTGTCGAAGTCGATGCCCAGCCGCGCCGGCACGTCCGGGCGGAAGTTGTGCACCAGCACGTCGGCCTCGCGCACCAGGCGCATCAGCACCGCGCGCTGGTCGGGCTGCTTCAGGTCCAGCACCACGCCGCGCTTGGAGCGGTTGACGCCCAGGAAGGCGCGGCTTTCCGCTTCCAGCGTGGACGGGTACTTGCGCAGGTTGTCGCCGGTTGGCGGCTCCACCTTGATCACTTCCGCGCCCTGGTCGGCCAGCAGCGTGCAGCCGTAGGGGCCGGCGATGTACGCGCTGAGATCGAGCACGCGCACGCCACTGAGCGGGCCGCTGGCGCCGTCGCGACGGGCGATGTCGAAGGGAGAGGGGCTGGGGCTTCCTGTCATGGGGTGCGCTCGATTCCTTGATTGCAGTTTCCTCCGCGTGGCCGGGAAGAAACATATCGTGCGGGTATTTTCAGCGAGGACTTAAAGCGGTGAATGGCCGCGTGGCCGGCGCCTTCACGGCGCCAGCGACAGCCAGGTCAGCCGCCAGGCGCCGTGCTCGCGCCCGCCGCAGCGGTAGTAGGGCTCGAACACCAGCGGCGCGCGGCAGTCCAGCCGCATCGTCACCGGCGCGCCTTCGCCCTGGTCGTCTCCGACCTGCAGCCAATTCGCCTGATCGCCGGCCGGCAGCTTCACCGTCTCGTCGGTCTTGTAGCCGTCGATCAGCCCGGTGGCGTACACCAGTGGACCGTAGGTCAGGCCGATGTACTCCCAGCGCAGCACTTCCTGCGCCACCGGCGAGCCATCCGGCGCGCGCGATTCCTGCACGTTGACGTTGGCCGCGCGCTGCAGCTGCGGCCGCAGTGGCAGCACCACGCTGACCATGTCACCGGCCTGCCATTGCCGCCGCAGCTGCACGAAGCCGTCCGCACCCGCCTGCACCGGCACCTCGACGCCGTTGACCTGGATGCGTGCGTCCTCGGCCCAGCCGGGGATGCGCAGGCCGATGCCGAAGCTGGCGCTGTTTTCCGGTGTCACCCGCAGCGTGATCCGGCCATCGAACGGATAGCGCGTGTGCTGCTGCAGCGTCACCGCGCCGGCCTCCGGGTGCTGCAGGGTCGCCTGCCCGGCGCCGTACAGGTTGACCCGCAGGCTGCCGTCGGCGCTGGTGCCGTAGGCGACCTGCGGCAGTTCCTCCACCGCCATCGCGCCGGAGGACTTGCAGCAGCGCCAGTAGGTGGTGTGTACCCGCTTGCCGTTGGGGAAGGTGTAGTAGCACCAGTCCTCGCCATCGGGTGCCATCGCCGCCAGCAGGTCGTTGTAGGCGGTGCGTTCCAGTTCGTCGGCGTAACGCGCGTGGCCGGTGATCGCGAGCAGTTCGCGGTTCAGCTGCATCCATGCCAGCACCGAGCAGGTTTCCACGTAGGCCTGCGGGAAGAACGTGCGCGGCGCGTTGAACACTTCACGCGACCGGTGCGCCACGCCGCCCCACGGGCCGCCGCCCAGGGTGAGGTGATGGGCGCGGATGTTGTGCCACAGCGTATCGACCGCGACGCGGTACTCGTCCTTGCCGGTGGCCTTGTACAGCTTGGCCAGCCCGACCAGGTTCCAGCACAGCTGGTAGGCCTTGCCGGTGGCGATGAAGGCCGCGTCCTCGCCGGCCAGCGCCTTGTCCAGCAGCGCCAGGCGTGGGTTGGCGTTGGCCTGCTGCAGGATCTTCTCGGCCAGCGCCAGATAGCGGGGTTCACCGGTGGCCAGGTACAGGTCGGCGGCCGGGTCCAGCAGCACCGTGGCGGACATGCCGTGGTGGTTGCCCAGCGTGGTGATGTCGATGCCCGATTCCAGCGCCTGCCAGCACAGGTCGGCGATGCGCCGCGCGGCCTGCAGGTAGCGGTCGTCGCGCAACGCGCGCCAGGTCTCCAGGAACCCCAGGATCAGGTAGCTGTGGGTCCAGATGTCCCAGGTGCGCAGCGCCGGCTCGCCGTTCCAGCTTTCCGGCCGCGGCGGCTGCGGCACGGTGAAGCGGCGGTCGGCGGCGTAATTGCCGAGGTAGCCGTCATCGTCCTGCTGGCTGACCAGCCAGTCGGCCACGCGGCGCAGGTTGGCCTGCAGCTGTGGCTGCCCGCCCTGCGCCACCGCGCGGGCGGTGGCGGACAGCCATTTGCCGGCATGCTCGCCGTACCAGTCGCCTTCCTGGTTCTGCTGCTTGTGCGCCTGGCCGAAGATGCGGATCGACGGGCTGTCCTCATCGACGATGAAGTGGCTCAGCCGGCCGCCGCGATTGGCCGCCAGCATCTGCCCGAACAGGCCGTCGAGCCGCACCGCCGCGGGCGCGGCCAGCTGCTGGCCGCTGCTGATCGCCGCGCTCATGCCGCGTCCACCACGCAGCGGAAGCCGAGCATGCCGCTGCGGTCCTTGGCCGGCGCCATCAGCAGGTACTTGCCGTGCTGGTCCAGCCGGTAGGCCTGCGGGAAGTACCAGTGCGAGGTCTGCGGCTGATAGCTGGAACCGCCGCGCAGGATCGCCGCGCGGGTGTGCTCGTCGACGAACTCGTCGGTCCACTGCCACACGTTGCCGACCAGGTCCTCCACGCCGAACGGGCTGGCGCCGTCCGGGTGCGCGTCGACGTCGTCCGGCGGCAGGATGCGGCGGCCGCGGTTCACCCGCGGCACCCGGGCCGGGTCCCAGTCGTTGCCCCACGGATACCGCCGGCCATCGCTGCCCTGTGCGGCGTACTGCCATTCCCATTCGTGCGGCAGGCGCTTGCCGGCCCACGCGGCGTAGGCGCGCGCGTCCTCCAGCGATACCCAGGTCACCGGCTTGTTGCCCCAGCCGGGGCGCGGCGCGCCGTCCACCCAGTGGGCGAGGAAATTGATGTCGTCGGCCGGGTGGTAGCCGGTGGCGTCGATGAACGCCTTGAACTGCGCGTTGGTCACCGGATGGCGGTCGATGTGGAACGCGTCCATCCGCATGCGCCGGCGGTGGTGGCGACGCGGGCAGTCCTCCCACGGGAACTGCACGTCCTGGCCGGCCCAGTTGAAGCCCTCGATCTCGACCCCGCCGACGGCGAACACGAACTCGCCGGCCGGAATGGTGACCATGCCCGCCGGCGCGCTGGCCTGCGGCGGCGTCGGCGCGATCGCGCGCAGCTGCTGCGGGGCCGCCTTCCAGGCGCCGGAGTAGCTGTTGAGCGGCTGTGCCGCGCGCCGCGCGGTCTCGGCCAGGAACGCGTCCAAGCCATCCAGCACCACGCCCGGGCCGACGCTCAGCACCGCGCCGAAGCCCCGTGCTTCCATCGGCAGTTCGATCACCGCCACGCCGTCACGGATCGACGGCGACAGCTCCACGCCGTGCCACACGTCGTAGTAGCGCGTGCCGTCCACGTGCGGCAGGCCGATCTGCTCGCCGTTGACCGCGTATTCGTTGCGGTTGATGAAGGTATGCAGGCACAGGCCCTCTACCGGGAACTGGCTGGCGAAGATGCCGCCTTGGTAGCAGACCTGGTACGGCTCCCAGTCCTGCGACACCACCAGTTGCGGGAACTGGCGGTAGATCGCGGCGATGCGGCGCAGCGTTTCGCCGTCACGCGCGGTGAACTGGTTCCAGATGCCCCAGATGTTCTCCCAGGCGTTGTAGCCGATGCCGTTGAAGAAGCAGTACTGCAGGTCGTGGTTGCGGTTGCGGCCCCAGCGGTTCTCGTAGTTGACCATGTGCCGCGGCTCCAGCCACTTCCACTTGGACACCGGCGGCACCGGGCCATCAGGCGCCTTCTTGCCCCAGCTCTGCACGTTCCAGATCAGCTGTTCCTCCGAGCTGATGGTCGACTCGGGCTGCACCACCACCGGGTTGCCGTTGGCATCGCAGGCGTCGAAGAACGCGCGCGGCACGCCGTTGAAGGTGTCGCCGTTGATGCCGTCGGCGCCAGTGGCCTGGATGATCTGCGCCATCCCGTCCCAGTGCGTCACGCCCGGGTCGCGGGTGCCGTGGTCCCACGGCTTGGCCGGCAGGAACACGCGCACGCCGCGCTTCTGGAACGCCTGCACCGCGGCCTTCAAGCCTTCCAGGCCGCCGGGCAGGGTGTGCGCCAGGTCGAACTGGTTGCGGTCGTCGATGCCGATGTTCGGGTAGACGTACCAGATCAGCACCGAATCGATCCCGCCGAAGCGCGCGACCAGGTCGTCCAGGTACCTGTCCACGGTGTACTGCGCGGTGTCCACGTCGAAGAAATAGCGGTCCTCGACCATCATCTGCGCGTGCACGAAGTTGCGCTGCGCCCACTGCAGCTCCGGGCGCCGGTAGTTCACGTCGGTGTAGCCGATCCGCACCAGGTGCTCGCGGCGCCAGTCCTTCAGTTCGGTCAGCCAGTCACCGGCGCTGGCGTTGGCGTCGATCATCCAGCTGCCGATGTCGGCGAACGGCCAGGCTGGCGCCTTGCCCGGGGTGGGCAGGTAGCGGCCGGTGGTGACGTGGGAGAACTTGTACTCGGTGGTGATCGCCTCACGCCCGTGGTCGGCGGCTTCGTTGTCGTAATCGGGCGTGGTGTACGGCGTGGTCATGGCATTCATCCAGCGGAAAACGGAAAGGGTCAGAGCGCGCAGGCGGTCGCCAGCGCGGCATGGGCGTCGGCAGCGGGGACGCGGGCGGCATCGGCCAGCAGTGCGGCGACCTCGGCATGGTCGGGGATGCTGGCCTGCGCCCCCAGCCGGGTGCAGGCCAGCGCAGATGCGGCGCTGGCGCCGAGCAGCGCCTGTTGCAGCGTCTTGCCGCGCGCCAGCCACGCCACCAGCGTGCCGCAGAACGTATCGCCGGCGGCGGTGGTGTCCACCGGTTCGATGGCGAACGCCGGCTGCAGCAGGATGCGGCCCTCGCTGCGCGCCAGGCAGCCGCGCGCGCCCAGGGTGACGATCACGCACGGCACCTGCAGCCGCGCCAGGCCGGTGGCCAGGTCCGGCGGGTGGCCGGCGACCACGTCCAGTTCGCCCTCGTTGACGATCAGCATGTCCAGTTGCGCCAGCAGCGCCGCCGGCAGCACCTGCGCCGGTGCGGCGTTGAGCGCCACCTTGACCCCGGCCGCGCGTGCGGCGCGTGCGTAGGCCAGCACGGCATCGAGCGGGGTTTCCAGCTGCAGCAGCAGCCATTGCACCCCGTCCAGCGGCGGCAGGTGCGCCGGTTGCAGCGCCAGGTTGGCGCCGGGCGCGACGGTGATGGCGTTCTCGGCGTCGTCGGACAGGCAGACGAAGGCGGTGCCGGTCGGCAACCGTGCGTCGCGCACGAGATGCAGTTGCACGCCGGCATCGCGCAGGGAGGTTTCGATGGGCCTGGCGAAATCGTCCTCGCCCAGCGCCAGCAGCATGCGCGTATCGGCGCCGCCGGCGCGCGCGCAGGCCACGGCCTGGTTGGCGCCCTTGCCGCCGGGGAAGGTCTGGAAGTCGCGGCCGAGCACGGTTTCGCCCGGCGCCGGCACGTGCGCGGCGCGCACCACGAAATCGAGATTGGCCGAGCCGGCAACGAGGACGGTAGAGCTCATGGAATGGCCTGGTAGACGAGGTTGTAGAAGCGGGTCGAAGGCGAGGCCAGCGGCCGGTTGCCAGCGGGCAGGTACTGCAGCATCAGGATCGCCACCAGCTGCTCGCGGCGGTCGATGGTGAAGTAGGTCGATGCGGCACCCGACCAGCCGAACTGGCCGGCGCTGCCCAGCCTGCCGCGCGCGGCGGGGTCGGTGACGACATACCCGCCGAGGCCGAAGCCTTCGCCCGGCCCCTGGCTGGCCACCGCCGGCGCGAAGCCGCCGAGCTGGTCGGCCATCATCAGATCGATGGTCTTGCGCGACAGCAGCTGCCGCCCGTTGCCGCGGCCGCCGTCGAGCAGCATGTGCGCGAACCGCAGGTAATCGGCGGCGGTGGAATACAGGCCGCCGGCGCCGCTGTCGTAACCCTTCAGGCGTACGCCGGGGGTGCGGGCGCTGGCGGTATCGGCCAGGCGCAGGCGGCCGCCGTCGCCGCTGGTGGGCAGTTCGACCACGCGTCCGCGCTGGGCGACAGGCACCTCGAAGCCGGTGTCGTGCATCGCCAGCGGATCAAGGATGCGCTGCTGCAGGAACCGCGCGAACGGCTGGCCGCTGACCACCTCCACCACCCGCGCCAGCAGTTCGGTGTTGCTGCCTTCGTAATGGAAGTGGGTGCCGGGCGCGTCGGCCAGCGGCACGTTTGCCAGCCGCGCGGCCACGTCCGCCAGCGACGTGGCGCCGTCGACGCCGGCGGCGTCCAGCAGCCCGCTGGCGACCGGGTGCGCGGCCGGGTCCGCGGCCAGCCCGCTGGTATGGGTCAGCAGGTGGCGCAGGGTGATCGCCCTGGGCGACGGCGCCAGCCGCGGATGCGCGGGATCGCCGCCGACCACCACCTGGCGGTCGGCGAATGCCGGCAGGTAACGCGACAGTGGATCGTCCAGCGACAGCCGGCCTTCCTCCATCAGCATCAGCACCGCCACCGAGGTCACCGGCTTGGTCATCGAGTAGATGCGGAAGATGCTGTCCTCGCGCAGCGGCCGGGTGCCGGCGCTGTCGGCATGGCCGCGATGGCCGCGGAAGACCACGCGGCCCTGGTGCTCGACCACCGCCACCGCGCCGGGAAAACGGCCGGGGCCGGTAGTGTCCTGCAGGAAGGCGTCCAGCCGCTGCCAGCGGTCGTCGTCGCGGGCGCCGGCCGGCGCGGCGCAGGCGGCGGCCAGCAGCACCGCCAGCAGCCAGCGCGCGGGCGATCGCCCTGCCGGGGATGCGGTGGTGCCGGTTGTGGATGCCGTGGAGTGCATGCTGCGGTTCCGTATGGCCGGCCGTCGAGGCGCGGAAGGGAGCGGGGCGTGCATTGGCGCCGGGTGCGCCTTGCCGGGACCAGCCTAGACGCAGGGCGCGCCGGCGCAAAGGGAAGTCCGCTTGCTTCAGGCCACAGCGATGCCGGGGTGATGCCGGCGCGCGCGGGGTGCAAACGAAAGCGGCGCCCCGGTGAACCGGGACGCCGCTGGGGGTGACGCGATCAGAACTTGATGCTGTGGCTCAGCGAGACCATGCGGCCACGGCCGGACCAGTAGTTCTGCCAGCCCGGCAGCTGCGACCAGCTGAGGATGTACTGCTTGTCGAACAGGTTCTCGATGCCCAGCGACAGCTTGCCGTAGCGGCCGGTGTCGTAGTTCACCACCAGGTCGAACAGCACGTAGCCTTCGGTGTTCTCCTCGTTGCGGTACACCGTGCCGGTGTCCGGACGGGTGTGGGTGGCGCGCAGGTCGCGGTCCAGCAGCTTGGTGGCGCCGAGGGTGACATTGGCTTCGGGCAGGAAGTTCCACGCCACCGAGGCGCCGATCTTGTCCGGGTTGATGTCCAGCACGCCCATCTTCTTGATCAGGCCCGAGCCCGGGTAGTACTCGGTGGTGCCGCGGATGCGCGAGTACAGCGCGGTGACCTTCCAGGCGTCGCTGAAGCGCCATTCGCCGTTGGCTTCGAAGCCCTTGATGCGGGTCGGTGCGCGGCTGAGGATGAAGTCATTGGTGCGCGGGTCGATGGCCAGCGAGGTGCCGAACTCCGAGCGGCTGTCGTAGTAGGACATGCCCAGCGCGCCACGGTCGCCGCGCCAGTTGAAGCCGTACTCGCGGTTGTCGACGATGATCGCCTGCAGGTCGGCGATGCGGTCCACCGACTGCCCCGGCACGTTGATGTTGCGCAGCGGGATGCCGATGTTCGGCAGGCCGAAACCTTCGCCGTAGGAGGCGAACACCGACAGCTCGTCGGTCACGCGCCAGATCGCGCCGAGGTTCTTCATGTTCTCGGTGTACTTGAGCCCGCCACCCTGCACGAACACGCTGTTGCGGTAGGCGGTGGTGGTGTAGCTGTCGACCTTGAGCTCGCCGTCCTCGCGGCGCAGGCCGCCGCTCAGCGTCACCGGGCCGATGTCCCAGGTCAGCTGCGCGTACGGCGCGGTGCTGCTGTACTTCATCGGCGGCACCCACAGGCGGTCGGTCAGCGCCAGCCGCTGCGCGGCCTCGTCCTTGACCAGGTCCACGCCGGCGCGCAGCTGCAGGCCTTCCACGCCGAACACGTCGCCGCGGGTCCAGGAGCTGCGCAGGCCCTGTTTCTTCGAGGTGATTTCGGACTGGTCGAAGATGCGCTGGTTCTCGTCGAAACCGGGGCCGACCTTGACCAGCTGCTTGTCGTCGCCGTTCTCCGGCAGGTAGCGCATGGCCTGGTCGGCCCAGTAGTAGTCGGCCACCAGGGTGCCGCCGAACAGGTCGCCGTTGCTGTAGTTCAGCGCGAACTGGGTGAAGTCGTTGAACTCGGCCAGCGAGCCGGCGACAGCGCCGCGCTCGGAGGTATTGGTGGTCGGCACGGGGCAGGTCACCGGGTCGTAGCGGCAGCCTTCGACCTGGCGGTAGTTGGCCTTGCCTTCGATCTTGAAGCGGCTGTAGCTGGCCTGCAGGCGCTGCGCGCCGGATTCGCCGAAGTTGTAGCCGGCCTTCAGGAACAGGTTGCGGGCCTCGGAATCGGAGGTCGAGCCGCTGGTGTTCATGCCGATGCGGCGGCCATTGCCGTCGTAGGAAATGCCGCGGTCGATGTACGACGCGCTCAGCAGCGCATCCACGTCGTCGCCCTTGTAGGCGTGGTTCACGCCCAGCTTCCAGCCGGCGCTGTCGTCGCCGAACTGGGTGGAGTAGCGCGACACGACCTCGGTCTCGTGGCCCTCGACGGTCGGCACCTTGGAGATGTAGTTGATGATGCCGCCGGCCGCGCCGATGCCTTCGGAGGCGGACGGGCCGTTGATCACCTCGATGCGGCCGACCACGCCCATGTCGGTGAAGGTGCCGTTGCGGTTGCCCTCGCGCAGCGGCGAGCCCTGCGGGATGCCGTCGAACAGGCGCAGCGCGATGCGGCCGCGCAGGGTTTCGCCGGTGTTGCTCATCGCCTGCGACGACTCGGCGTAGCCGGGAACGGTGCGCGCCAGCACCGCGGTCGCGTCTTCGGTCAGGCTCAGCGTGCGCTGCACTTCTTCCTTGGACACCAGGGTGATGGCGCCGGGAATCTTGTCGATGGCGGTGGCGGTGCGGGTACCGGTGACGATCACCTGGTCCAGGTCGATGGCCTTGTCCTGGCGCTTGTCCTCGGCGTCCTGCGCCCAGGCGGCGCCGGTCATGCCGGCGAGCAGGGCCATGCCGATGGCGGCCGTAAGTGGCTTGATCATTGATTCTCTCCCCCCGAAGTGGATTGCGGCGCCGACGACCGGGGAGTCGACCGTGCCGGATATCGCGTCCGGGCTTGCGCCCGTCGGGCCGGGGTGGAGGACGATCCTCTACGGGATCTGGCCACGCACCGGCCGGTCTTGGCCGAAGACTAGGTGCGGCTTCATGACGATAGAAGCGCGCAATCGTATGTTCACTGCCTAGGATTTGTTGCCGATCGCGCCGCTCCGGCGCATGCGCACAGGGCGCCCGGCCGGGCGCGGCGGGCGTGGCTAGGACTTGCCGGGCAACAGTTCGGCGCGGCTTTCTTCCAGCAGCGCGTTGACCTGGCGGATGCGCACCGACGAGCGCGACCAGACCATGCCGATGCGGCGCGGCTCGCACGGTTCGGGCAGCGGCAGCCGCGCCACCGCCAGGCCTTCGGGCCATGGCCGCGCCCAGTCCGGCACCAGCGACACGCCCAGCCCGCGGTCCACCATGACCGCGATGGCGTTGAGCGCGTTGAGCTCGAACCGCTCGCGCGGCACGATGCCGACCCGGCGCAGGTACTCGTCGGCCTGGCGCCCGCCCCATTCATGGCGGTCGTAGCGGATCAGCGGCTCGTCGCGCAGCAGCGCGTGCGGGTCGCGCGAGGCCAGCCGCGCCGGCGCCAGCACCACCATGGGTTCCTCGCGCAGCAGCTGCCAGTCGCAGGTCTTGGGCAGCGAGAACGGCGCCTGCAGCACCATCGCCGCGTCCAGGTCGCCGGCTTCCACCGCGCCGTACAGGTCGGCCGAGTAGCCGGGGCGGATGAACACGTTGATCTCGGGGAACTTGGCCACCATCCGCGCCAGGATGTCCGGCACCAGCCCGGCCAGCGCGGTCGGGCAGGCGCCCAGCCGCAGCTCGCCGGCCATGCCGCTCTCGTTGGCCACGCTGCGCAGGTCGGAGACGTCGCGCAGCAGGTCGCGCGCGCGCTGCAGGATGCGTGCGCCCTCGGCGGTGACGCTGACCGTGCGCCCGGCGCGGGCGATCAGCGGCGCGCCCAGCTCGCGTTCCAGCGTGCGGATCTGCTGGGCCACGGCGGCCGGGGTGATGTGCAGCGAACGCGCCGCCGCGGCCATCGAGCCGCGGTCGACGACGGTGACGAAGGTATTGAGGAACTGGGTTTCCACGGCTATGCCCTTTGGCTCGGGGGCAACGCTACAGCAGGGTCCGGCGCGCGGCATCCGACCAACGTCACGGTCGCGCGCCGGCCGTTCATGTGGCGTCCTGGCGGTAGATGGTCAGGCCCTTGAGCGAGCGCGCCGGCGCCGGGAAGCACAGGCTGGCCAGGTAGCCGATCACGATGCACAGCAGGATCGAGATGCCCAGGTAGAAGTACGGGTGCACCAGGTCGAACGACCACGCCAGCAGGGTCAGGGCAATGCTGCCGGCGATGCCGATGGCCACCCCCGGCGAGTTGGCGCGGCGGGTGAACATGCCCAGCGTGTAGGCACCGGCGAAACCGCCGCCGAGCAGGCCGGCCAGCTCGATGGACACGTCGAACAGCGAGTGGATGTCATAGCGCGAGAGCACCAGCGCCAGGCCCATGCCGGCCAGGCCGACGACCACGGTCATGATCTCGGCGAAGCGCACGCTGCCGCGTTCGGTCGGGTTCTTCGCCAGCTTGTCGTAGAAGTCCACCGACAGCAGCGTGGCCACGCTGTTGATGATGCTCGACAGCGTGGACATGGCCGCGGCGAAGATGCCGGCGATGATCAGGCCGGTGACGCCCGGCGGCAGCTCGGCGGCGATGAACAGCGGGAACGTCGCGTCGATCGGCAGCAGCGGGTCCAGCCGCCCCGGGTTGTGCTTGTAGTACATCCACAGCGCGGTGCCGATGCTGTAGAAGATGAAGCCGCCGGGGATCATGATCGCGGCGAAGATCCAGATCGAGCGCCCGGCCTCCTTGTCCGACTTGGTCGCCAGCGTGCGCTGCATCAGCACCTGGTCCTTGGGGAAGGTCAGCACCACGTCGAACACCACCAGGAAGATGAAGCCCCACACCGTGGCCTTGGTCAGGTCGAAGCTGAAGTCCAGCAGCTTGGTCTTGTGCTCGGCCATCGCCGCTTCGCGGATGCCGTCGAAGTCGGCGCCCAGGGTCCACACGATGAAGCCGATGGCGAAGATCGCCCCGCCCATCTTCACGAACACCTGCACGAAGTCGGTCCAGACCACCGCGCGCATGCCGCCCATCACCGTGTAGATGATGGTGAAGATGCCCATGATCAGGATGCTCCAGACCACGTCGATGCCGGTGATGGTGGCGATCGCCAGCGCCGGCAGGAACAGGATCACGCTCAGCCGGCTGCCGACCTGCATGGCGATGGCCAGGGCGCTGGCGAGCATGCGGATGGCCGGGTGGAAGCGGGTCTCCAGGTAGGAGAACACGCTCATCAGGTCCAGCCGCCGCAGCAGCGGCACGATCCACACCGCCACGAACATCAGCCCCAGCACCGCCACCAGGTTGTTGGTCAGGTACTGCCAGTTGGTCTCGTAGGCCTTGGCCGGGATGGCGATGAAGCTGATCGAGCTGGTGTTGGTGGCGTACAGGCTGATGCCGGCGGCCCAGAACGGGATGCTGCGGCCGCCGACGAAGAACTCCGATTCCGACGCGGTCTGGTCCTTCAGGTAGAAGTACACGCCGATGCCGATCATGCCGGCCAGGTAGATGACGATCACGCTCCAGTCCAGCCAGCCCAGCAGGTGCTTGCCGCCCTGTACCTCGGCGTAGTGCACGCCGCCGTCGGCGCCGGTCCAGGCCAGGCCGTTGCCGCGCGCGGCGATCTGTACCGGCGGCGGCGCCTCGGCCGCGTCGAGCGTGGCCCAGGCGCTGGTGATCGTGTGGAAAGTGCGCAGGCTGACGTCGCCGGCCTCGCGCACCAGCATCAGCAGGTGCGCCTGGCCCAGCGCGCGCAGCGAGCCGGGCAGGATGTGCCCGCCCGGTGCCGGCGCTTGCTGCCAGCCCTTGTCCGCGGTCCAGCGCCACAGCGCATCACCGGTGGCGTCGCCGATGACCGCGTACAGGCCGCCCTTCTGGCCCTGCAGCGCCACCAGCCGCCCGGCGCCCGGCCAGGCCGGCTGTGCCTGCCAGCTGCCGCCCTCGGCCGCCAGCGCGTGCCGGTACAGGTGCATCGTGCCGTCGGCGCCGGTGCCGGCCACGTACAGCACGTCGCCGAGCGCGGTCGCCTGGGCCTGGCCCAGCGTCGCCGGCAGCGCCAGGGTGCGCCCGGTTGCCAGGGTGCCACCCTGCAGGCGCACGCCCTGCAGGCGGTCGCTGCGGTCGCCGCTGCCACCGCGCAGCAGCCAGGTCTGGCCGCCGGCGGCGACCGCCATGCGGATGTCGTCCGTGGCCGCGGCCGGCGCCAGCGCCAGCGGCTGCCAGGCCTTGCCGTCGGTGGACAGCGCCCAGGCCCTGTCGGCGGACAGGGCGACGTCGCGGCCGTCGATCACCAGCAGGCGCGGTTCGGCCGCATCGGCCGGCAGCGGCGCCAGGGTGCCGGACGTCACCGTGGTCAGGTTGTCCGCCGCGGCGGTGCCGCCCAGCGCCAGCAGTGCCGTCGCCGTGAGCAGGCGCAACCCGCGCAGCAGGCGTCGGGGCAGGGAATGGACGGGCGCTACTGCGGGTATCGGCATCGATGTGGCTCGGCAGGGCAGGGGGTCAGGACGCGGCGTGGGCGCGGCCGGCGGTGGCCAGCAGCGCTTCGGCGCGGCGCAGGAAAGGCAGGTCGATCATGCGTCCCTCGAACAGGAACGCGCCGCGGCCCCGGGCGCTGGCGGCCGCGGCGGCGGCGACGATGCGCCCGGCTTCGGCGAGCGCCGCGTCGGACACGCCGAACACCGCGTTGGCCAGGCCCACCTGGCGCGGGTGGATGCAGCTCTTGCCGATGAAGCCCAGGTCGCGGGCCAGCCGCGCCTCGGCACGGAAACCGTCCTCGTCGGCCACGTCGGGGAACGCGCCATCGCAGGCGAACACCCCGGCCTCGGCCGCCGCCATGCGCAGCGCGAACAGGGTGGCGTGGACGTTGTCCGTGGTGCGGGCGACGCCGTTGGGTGCGAACAGGTCGCCGAGGCCCAGCTGCAGCCCGGCCACGCGTGGATGCGCGGCGGCCAGCTCGGCGGCCAGGCGCAGGCCGCGCGGCGTCTCGATGTTGAGCAGCAGGCCGATCGGCCGCGCGACGCCGTTGCCGGCCTCGGCGCGTTCCAGCATCGCGACTGCCTGGTGCACCTGCGCCACCGATTCGACCTTGGGCAGGTTGAGCAGCCACACCGAGGGCAGCGCCACCGCGGCCAGGTCGGCGGCGAAATGGGCGGTGTCGGTGCCGTTGCAGCGTACGATCAGCAGCCGCCCGCTGGCGGCGACGTCCGCGCGGCGCAGGAACCCGCCGACCTGTACCCGGGCGGCGGCCTTGCCGGCCTCCGGCACCGAATCCTCCAGGTCGAATGACAGGACATCGGCCGCGCCGGCCAGCGCCTTGTCGAACAGTTCCGGGCGTGCGCCGGGCACGAACAGCTTGCTACGCATGGTTTCCCCTCATCCTGCGGGGCAGTCTGCGCGATTCGGAACGCTGAAAAAGTGTATTCCCCGACATTCATGCAATAGCGTTTGTTTGTAGTGCCGGCGCCGCCGCCGGCCCGGTGCGCGGCGCCAGGCCGTAGAATCGCGCCATGAAAATCGCCTCGTGGAACGTCAATTCGCTCAATGTCCGCCTGCCGCACCTGGAACAGTGGCTGGCCGGCTTCGCCCCGGACGTGGTCGGCATCCAGGAAACCAAGCTGGAGGATCACAGGTTCCCGGACACGCGGCTGCTGGAACTGGGCTACCGCAACGTGTTCGCCGGGCAGAAGACCTACAACGGCGTGGCGCTGCTGGCGCGTGACCCGATCGAGGACGTGCAGGTCGGCATCCCCGGCTTCGACGACGAGCAGAAGCGGGCGATCGCCGGCACCGTCAATGGCGTGCGCGTGGTCAACCTCTATGTGGTGAACGGGCAGGACGTGGGCACCGACAAGTACGCCTACAAGCTGCGCTGGCTGGAGGCGGTGCACGGCTGGATCGCCGACGAGCTGCGGAAGTACCCGAAGCTGGTGGTGCTGGGCGACTTCAACATCGCCCCCGACGACCGCGACGTGCACGACCCGGCGGTCTGGAACGGCGACCACATCCTCACGTCGACCGCCGAGCGTGGCGCGCTGAACAAGCTGCTGCAGCTGGGCCTGCACGACGGTTTCCGGCTGCACAACGACGCCGCCGGGGTGTTCAGCTGGTGGGATTACCGCGCCGCCGGCTTCCGCCGCGACCTGGGCCTGCGCATCGACCTGACCCTGGTGTCCGAGGCGCTGCGGCACAAGGCGGTGGCCGCCGGCATCGACCGCGAGCCGCGTACCTGGGACCGCCCCAGCGACCATGCGCCGGCCTGGGTGGTGGTTGAGGAGTGAGAGAAAAGAAGGAGTGAGAAGTGAGAGAAAGGCAGGGGCGCGCCCGCTTTTTCCCACTCCTCACTCCTCTTCACTCACTCCTTGGTTCTACCGGATGCTCTTGCGCGTGAACAGGTTGACGATGGCCAGCAGGATCACCGCGCCCACCAGTGACAACAGGAACGACCGCAGGGTGATGGCGCCGTTGATGCTGCCGCCGCTGAACAGGAAGCCGGCGATCATTGCGCCGATGATGCCCACCACGATGTTCAGGATGATGCCCTGCTGCGCGTCGCGGCGCATGATGAGGCTGGCCAGCCAGCCGACTACGCCGCCCACGATCAACCAGATGATGATGCCCATGCCGATGTCTCCTTTCGTGTGTGCACCCGGAGCGGTGCGACCGGTGCAGTCAAGACGATCGGGCGTGAAGCGCTTGTGGACCGCGGCGTGGCGTTGATGCAGACGCTTCAGGCCTGGCGCTTCGGGCAGGTCAGGGTATGGCAGCTGCCGCACCAGCCCGGCGCGCGTGGCGAGCCGCAGGCGCGCGAACTGCTGGCGGCCGAACTCGGCACCACGCCGCAGGCGCTGCCGCTGACCCGCGACGAGCGCGGGCGGCCCTGGCTGATCGGCGAACTGGCCCATTACGGCACCGGCTGGAGCCACAGCGGCGGCCACCTGCTGGTGGCGCTGGGCGAACACGCCCGGCTCGGCGTGGACCTGGAACAGCAGCGCCCGCGCCGGCAGATGCGGCAGGTGATCGCGCGCTTCTTCCATCCCGACGAGATCGCCTGGCTGGACGGCCTGGACGATGCCGCCCGCGAACACTGGTTCTTCCGCGTGTGGTGCGCCAAGGAAGCGCTGCTCAAGGCGCATGGCCACGGCCTGTCCTTCGGCCTGCACCGGTTGTGCTTCGCTCCCGGCGCGGACGGTGCGCTGCGCCTGGCCTGGTGCGACCCCGGGCTTGGCGAAGCCGCGCGCTGGCACCTGCACGAATGGCAGGCCACGCCGGACTTCCGCGCCGCGCTGGCCTGGTACCCGTTTTGAGGAGTGAGCGAAGAGGAGTGAGAAGTGAGTAAAAGCCAAGCGCTCCCGCTTCTTCTCACTCCTCACTCCTCTTCACTCACTCCTGCCCTTTGCGATAATCCGCCGATGAACGACATTTCCCTCCCGCCCGGCGTGGCCGACGAACTGCAGCGCGGCCTGCAGGCCATGGGCCTGGACGCCGCGCTGGCGCCGCCGCTGCTGGCCTACCTGGCGCTGCTGGTGCGCTGGAACCGCACCTACAACCTCACCGCCATCCGCGACCCGCACGAGATGGTCACCCGCCACCTGCTCGATTCGCTGGCGATGGTGCCGCACGTCGAATCCGGCACCCTGGCCGACCTCGGTACCGGTCCCGGGCTGCCCGGCATCCCGCTGGCCATCGCCCGCCCGCAGCTGCAGGTGACGCTGGTGGAGAGCAACGGCAAGAAGGCGCGCTTCCTGCGCGAAGCGGTGCGCCAGCTCGGCCTGGGCAACGCCCGCGTCGCCGAATCCCGCGCCGAAGCGCTGGACGAGCCGGCCGCCTACGACAACCTCACCGCGCGCGCCATGGACACCCTGGCCGGCATCGTCGCGGTCGGCGGCCACCTGCTGCGCCCCGGCGGCCACCTGCTGGCGATGAAGGGCGTATACCCGCACGAGGAAATCGCCGCGCTGCCGGCCGACTGGCACGTGCTCGAGGTGCGCCCGCTGCCGGTGCCGGGGCTGGTCGGCGAGCGCCACCTGGTGGTGTGCAGCCGCGGGAGCACCGGGCAGGACGGCAAGTAGGCCACCCTCGACGCGCTCTGGTATCCGCGCTTCCTTCCGTCCGTCCCGGGCCGGGCCGGGCCGGGGGCGGCGGTGGCTGGATCGGCAGCCATCGTTCCCGCTGAGAGCCGGCGCCCGGGTTGCCCGCAGCTCAATGTGGCGGAGAACCCGCCGTCCACGAGCGGATAGCCAGCAAGAGACTCCGTCCGCGCGCCGACAGGTTCCCGGGGTGCCGGTCAGCTAATGGCAGGCCGAGAGCTCCTCATGCAATCCGTTCATGCCCCTGACCTTGGCAAGTTCGGCTGATTTCGAGCGATATCCGATGGCCTGCGTGCAATCGGCATAGCCGTTGGCCAGGAGTACGCCGATGACATCAGCGCTGCCTTCAAGAATGGCGGTGGCCATGGCATCGGCGTGGCCCGGGGTGCGATAACCCGCGGGTACGCCAAGTTTCAGAATGGCCTGCGCCGACCTTGGGCTGTTGCACAGGGCCGCAGCGGCCAGGACGGCAAACTTCTGCTCTGTGGAAACATCGAACAGAACGCCGTCAGAGATGCGCTCCACCAGCTCGGCATCGTCGTAAGCGACGGCGATCTTTGAAATGGCCTCGTAATTGTCGCGTACCTGGTCCACATTGCCTTCCAGGATGGCTGCCCAGGGAGCGCCGTCCGCCCGGGCCCTTTTGCCGACGATCGTCAGGATTGGCGAGGCTTGATAGGTGACGTCCGTTTCGACGATTTCCCGGCAGGGGTACGCGCCGGCCAGGATTGGCTGGCCACAAAGCCAGAAGAACAAACAGACCGCCACTGCCCGGGGGATCATTCGCCACCTCCATGACCTTGACCTGGCCGGATTCCCGGCCAGGCACTCGCCCGCGTAGGGCACATCATTCCCGCATCGGCCACGGCAGGTTGCCCACGCCTGCCAGGGCGTGTGGCCCGCCGCGTCCGGGTTGGGCACGCCTTGGCGCTCAAGCAATTCATTGCCCGGGTTTCCCCTGCGTGACCGCATCAGGCCGTTGCCCGCGCCGGCTCACCGGATCATACCGTTGAAGCGATGGGATTCACCTGGCGTCCGGCGGGCCGCAGGCACTGCTGGATTCCCCTGCAGGCCTGGTGGGCAGGACCATACCGCGTCCGCATCGGGGTGGCACCATTGGTCCGGCTCGTGAGCATGGGCGGGCCTTGCCGAGGTGCCAGGGGTGATTCCCACGCCACCCACGCGCGGCAGGACCGTGTGGTCTCCACAAGGACAAAGACGCCGTTGGTCGTCTGGCAATGCTGGAATCCGCTGCGGCCCATCGCCCGGCCTGGCGGGCCCGGCCACAGGGTTCCCGGGGCGCCATCGTCTGTTCGCGGGCCCGGATTTCCCCGATCCGGCCCCCAGCCCGCATAATGGCCAGTCCCAACCTTCCAGCCCATGAGGCCCATCCGCATGGCTCGCATCATCGCCATCGCCAACCAGAAAGGCGGCGTCGGCAAGACCACCACCGCCGTGAACCTGGCCGCCGCCCTCGCCGCAGCGCCCCGGCGCGTGCTGCTGGTCGACCTGGATTCGCAGGGCAACGCGACCATGGGCAGCGGCGTGGACAAGCGCGAGGTCGCGGCATCGACCTGCGACCTGCTGCTGGGCGAGAGCGCCGCGGCCGATATCCGGGTGAAGGCGCCGGAGGGCTACGACCTGCTGCCGGGCAACATCGACCTGACCGCGGCCGAGATCCAGCTGATGGAGCAGGAAGGCCGCGAACAGCGGCTCAAGCGCGCGCTGGCGCCGATCCGCGGCGAGTACGACTTCATCCTGATCGACTGCCCGCCGGCACTGTCGCTGCTGACCCTCAACGCGCTGGCCGCCGCCGACTCGGTGCTGGTGCCGATGCAGTGCGAGTACTACGCGCTGGAAGGCCTGAGCGCGCTGGTGGAGACCATCGAGGCGCTGCGTGCCAACCTGAACCCGGCGCTGGAAATCGAAGGCGTGCTGCGCACCATGTTCGACGTGCGCAACAACCTGGCCAATGCGGTCTCGGCCGAGCTGACCGAGCATTTCGGCGACCGCGTTTTCCGCACCATCGTGCCGCGCAACGTGCGCCTGGCCGAGGCGCCGAGCCACGGCCAGAGCATCGTCGGCTACGACCGCACCTCGCGCGGCGGCGTGGCCTACCTCGGCCTGGCGGGCGAACTGATCCGCCGCACCGATGAACGCAACAGGGCCGTCAGGGCCATGGAGGCTGTCTGATGAGCGCTGCGAAGAAACGTGGACTGGGCCGTGGCCTCGATGCGCTGCTGGGCCCCAAGGGCGCGGTGACCCCGGTATCGGTGGCGGCGGTGGCCGAGCCGCAGCCGGGCGAGGTGCTGCGCAAGCTGCAGATCGACCTGCTGCAGCCGGGCAAGTACCAGCCGCGCCGCGAGATGGACGAGGCCAAGCTGTCCGAGCTGTCCGAGTCGATCAAGGCCCAGGGCGTGATCCAGCCGATCCTGGTGCGCCAGGTCGAGGGCGGCAGGTACGAGATCGTCGCCGGCGAACGCCGCTGGCGCGCCTCGCGCCTGGCCGGGCTGGACGAAGTGCCGGTGGTGGTGCGCGAACTGGAAGACCGCACCGTCATCGCCATGGCGCTGATCGAGAACATCCAGCGCGAGGATCTCAACCCGCTGGAAGAAGCCGAGGCGCTGCAGCGGCTGATCTCCGAGTTCTCGCTGACCCACGCCGAAGCCGCGCAGGCGGTGGGCCGCTCGCGCGCCTCGGTGTCCAACCTGCTGCGCCTGATCGACCTGCCCGCCGGCGTGCGCGTGCTGCTGGAAAGCCGCCGCCTGGAAATGGGCCACGCCCGCGCGCTGCTGACGCTGGCGCCGGAGCTGGCGACCAAGCTGGCGCAGGACGCCGCCGACGAAGGCTGGTCGGTGCGCGAAGTCGAGCACCGCGCCCAGCAGTTCGCCGCCGGCAAGGTGCCGGGCGCACGCAAGTCCAGGCCGGCGCCGAGCGCGCCGCAGGCCGACATCGCCTCGCTGGAGACCGAGCTGTCCGAATCGCTGGGCACCAGGGTCGCCATCAACCACGGCCGTGGCGGCAAGGGCAAGCTGGTCATCCACTACACCGACCTGGACACGCTCGACGGCGTGCTGGAGAGGCTGCGTACCCGTCAGCACGGCTGACGTTCCCTCCCACCCCCGAGGTGCATGCAAGGCAATGAACCCCACCAAGGTCGACCGCAATCACCTGTTGCGTCTGACCGACCTGCCGAATGTCGGGCCGGCCTGTGAAAAGGATCTCCGTCTGATCGGGATCGGGGTTCCCGCGCACCTGCGCGGGCGTGATCCCTATGACATGTACGCGCAGCTGTGCCTGAAGACCGGCGTGGTGCACGACCCCTGCGTGATCGACGTGTTCCTGTCGGTCGTGCGTTTCATGGAGGGCGGCGATCCGCAGCCGTGGTGGGCCTTCAGCCGCGAGCGCAAGGCCGCCCTGGCGCGGGACCCGCTGACGCTGTGAGCGGGCGTCCCGGTCCACGCCGGGAGGCGCGGCGGCGATAATGGCCGGCATCCACCCACCGCCGCCCCGCGGGGCCGGGTGTGCAGCGGCGGCCCAGGCGCCGCACGCCGCATGCCGCGCAACCGCTGCCGGCCGGTGGTGGTGCCGGCGCCGATGCCGCTTCCCCGTGGAGCGGCGCTTGACCCAGTTTTTTTCCGGACCAGACAGATGACCGTTCTCGTCACCGGCGCCGCCGGCTTCATCGGCGCCTACACCTGCCAGGCCCTGGCCGCGCGCGGCGCGCGCGTGGTCGGGCTGGACAACTACAACGACTACTACGACCCGCAGCTCAAGCGCGACCGCGTCGCCGCGCTGTGCCCGCAGGTCGACATCCGCGCGCTGGACCTGACCGACCGCGACGGCCTGGCCGCGCTGTTCGACGAGATCCGCCCGTCGCGGGTCATCCACCTGGCCGCGCAGGCCGGCGTGCGCTACTCGCTGCAGAACCCGCATGCCTACGTCGACAGCAACCTGGCCGGCTTCGTCAACATGCTCGAGCTGTGCCGCCACCGCGACGTGCAGCACCTGGTCTATGCATCCAGCAGCTCGGTGTACGGCGATTCGGCCACGCCGCCGTTCTCCGAGGACCAGCGCGTGGACCGGCCGCGCTCGCTGTACGCGGCGACCAAGGCCGCCAACGAGCTGATGGCATACACCTACGCGCAGCTGTATGGCCTGCGCGCCACCGGCCTGCGCTTCTTCACCGTGTACGGCCCGTGGGGCCGGCCGGACATGGCGCCGCTGCTGTTCTCGCGCGCGGTGCTGGCCGGGCGGCCGATCGAGGTGTTCAACGAAGGCCGCATGCGCCGCGACTTCACGCATGTTTCCGACATCGTCGCCGGTATCCTCGGCGCACTCGACCACCCTTCGGAGGACGGCGTGCCGCACCGGGTATTCAACCTCGGCAACCACACCCCGGTGGAGCTGGAACGCTTCATCGAGGTGATCGCCAGCGCCGCCGGGCGCCCGGCGCTGAAGGTCTACAAGCCGATGCAGCCGGGCGACATGGTCGAGACCATGGCCGACACCGCGCGCGCCCGCGCCGCCTTCGGCTTCGACCCGGCCACCCCGATCGAGGCCGGACTGCCGCCGGTGGTGGCCTGGTGCCGCGACTACTTCGGCGCCGCCGCCTGACCCCTCTTCCAGCCAGCCGCGTACCCGAAAATGCGCGGTCTTTCCTCTTACTGCACGAACGGATCCCGCGATGAGCCAACCCGCACTTTCGGTGGTCGTCCCCGTCTTCAACGAACGCGACAACGTCGCCCCGCTGGTCGCCGAGATCACCGCGGCGCTGCGCGGCCGGGTCGATTTCGAGATCGTCTACGTCGATGACGACTCCAAGGACGACACCCTGCAGGTACTGCGCGCGCTCAAGGCCGCCACCCCGGAGCTGCGGGTGCTGCACCACGTCAGCCAGAGCGGGCAGAGCACCGCCGTGCGCACCGGGGTCAAGGCCGCGCGCGGGCCGTGGATCGCCACCCTCGACGGCGACGGCCAGAACGACCCGGCCGACATCCCGAAACTGCTGGCCGCGCGCGACGCCGCCGCGCCCGCGGTGAAGCTGTTCGCCGGCTGGCGGGTCAACCGCCAGGACTCCGGCTCCAAGCGCTGGGCCAGCCGCTGGGCCAACCGCATCCGCGCACGCATGCTGCGCGACGACACGCCCGATACCGGCTGCGGCATCAAGCTGTTCGAGCGCGCGGCGTTCCTCGACCTGCCGTACTTCGACCACATGCACCGCTACCTGCCGGCGCTGATGCAGCGTGCCGGCTGGCAGACCGTGAGCGTGCCGGTCAACCACCGCCATCGCACCGCCGGGGTGTCCAAGTACAACAACCTCGGCCGCGCCCTGGTCGGCATCCGCGACCTGCGCGGCGTGGCCTGGCTGATCGTGCGCAGCAGGCGCACCGCGGTCGAGGAGGTCTGAGCATGGATTTCATGAGCCAGCCGCTGCCGTGGCTGGAATGGACCGGCGTGCACATGTCGCCGTGGAAGCTGATCGGCCTGACCGGCACCCTGATGTTCGGCGGCCGCTGGCTGGTGCAGTTCATCGCCAGCAAGCGCGAGGGCAAGCCGGTGATCCCGCGCCTGTTTTGGTACATGAGCATCCTCGGCAGCCTGATGACGCTGAGCTACTTCATCTTCGGCAAGAACGACGCGGTGGGCATCCTCGGCAACCTGTTCCCCACGTTCACCGCGCTCTACAGCCTGTACCTGGACATCCGCCACCGCGGCTGGAAGCGGGACAGGGCCGGGCACTGAGCCACCGGCGGCAGCCGCCGTCGCGCGGCCGCGCCGATCCGGCCCGCGTCCCGGCACGGCGCGTGCGGGCAGGACTTTCGAACCATGCACGGCCGCGCCGCCGGTGACATGATCGGGCTCTGTTTCCCGAAGAGCCCGCCGTTCGTGAAAACCACCCTGTCCGCCGCCCTGCTGCTCGCCCTTGCCCTGCCGGGCGCCATCGTCCACGCCGCCCCCGCCAGGACGTCCGCCCCCGCGGCGCTGGCCGTGCAGGATGCCGATGCGCAGTTCAAGGCGATCTACACCAAGGAATGGGCCTGGCGCCAGGCCGGTGGCGGCGAGGCCAGCGAGGACGCGGACGGCCCGGCCAACGCCACCCGCCTGCCGGACGTCGGCGCCGAGGCGCAGGCCGCGCGCCTGAAGGTGTGGGACGAAGTGCTGCAGCAGCTCAAGGCGATCGACCCGGCCACGCTCTCGGCCGAGAACCAGGTCAACTACGCCATCTACAGGTACCAGGTCGAGAACCTGGCCGACGCGGTGCGCCTGCGCACCTACGAGATGCCGTTCAACTCCGATTCCTCGTTCTGGTCGAACCTGGGGTTCATGGCCCGGCGCGAGATGAAGACCGCGCAGGACTACCGCAACTACATCGCGCGGCTGAACGACGTGCCGCGCTATTTCGACCAGCAGACCGCCAACATGCGCGCCGGCCTGGAGCGTGGTTTCAGCGTGCCACGCGCGGTGCTCGACGGCCGCGATGTGTCGATCTCGACCGTGGCCGCGCTCAAGGACCCCACCGAATCGCCGCTGTACGCGCCGTTCCGCAGGCTGCCGGCCGGCATCCCGGCCGATGAGCAGCAGAAACTGCGCGAGGAAGCGCAGCAGGCGATCGCCGGCAGCGTGGTCCCGGCGTTCGGCAAGCTGCTGGCGTTCTTCCGCGAGGAATACGTGCCGCAGGCGCGCACCACCCTGGCCGCGGAGAAGATGCCCGGCGGCAAGGCGTTCTACCGCCAGCAGATCCGCGAATACACCACCCTGGACATGAGCCCGCAGCAGATCCACGCGCTGGGCCTGAGCGAGGTCAACCGCATCCAGCAGGAGATGAACGCGATCATCGACAAGGTGGGATTCAAGGGAAAGAGCGAGCAGACCCGCTTCGCCGATTTCCTCGAGTTTCTGCGCACCGACCCGCAGTTCTATGCCAAGACGCCGGAAGAGCTGCTGTGGCGCGCGGCCTGGATCTCCAAGCGCGTGGACGGCGTGATCGGCAAGTTCATGACCCTGCCGCGGGCGCGCTTCACCATCGTGCCGGTGCCGCCGGACATCGCCCCGTTCTGGACCGCCGGCCGCGGCGGCATGGGCACCTACTGGGTCAACACCTACAACCTGCCGGCGCGCCCGCTGTACAACCTGCCGGCGCTGACCCTGCATGAGTCCGACCCGGGCCATGCGCTGCAGGGCGCACTGGCCGCCGAGCAGGGCGAGCAGCCGGATTTCCGCCGCGGCGCCTACATCTCCGCCTACGGCGAGGGCTGGGGCCTGTACAGCGAGAAGCTCGGCATCGAGATGGGCATCTACGAAACCCCGTACGAGGATTTCGGGCGCCTGACCTACGAGATGTGGCGCGCCTGCCGCCTGGTGATCGACACCGGCGTGCACCACTACGGCTGGAGCCGCGAGCGTGCCATCGCCTACCTGCGCGACCACACCGCGCTGAGCGAGCACGAGGTGACCACCGAGGTCGACCGCTACATCTCCTGGCCGGCGCAGGCGCTGAGCTACAAGCTGGGCGAAATCACCATCGTCAAGCTGCGCGCGCAGGCCGAGAAGGAGCTGGGCGACAAGTTCGACGTCAAGTCGTTCCACGACGCCATCCTCAGGCAGGGCTCGGTGCCGCTGCCGGTGCTGGAGCGGCAGATCAAGGCCTACATCGAGGAGCGCAAGAAGGCCTGACCGCCCGACGCTCGGTGCGTCCGCCGGCCCGCAGTGCGTCGTGCCGGGTGCCCGGGCATGCGGCCCGCCGCTGGCGGCACCATCCCGGGCCGTGCGCCGGCCGCTGCCAGTGCCAGTGGCCGGCGGCCCCGCACGGCGTCCGCGCGGCCGGAGCGCACGCCCGCAGCGCGTCGCACGCCCTCGTCCACGGCGACCGACGCCAGCCGCCTGCGCTACTACACGCCTGGCAATGCGCATGAACGCGTGGATCGCCGCGAGGAACGTGCGCGGATCGGCGCCGCGCGTGGCGCTCGCGCGACGGCGCGGGTTGCTGCAACGGGCCGATGGCCGTGGTGCCAGCGCACCGCCGCGCGATCGTGCGCCACTGCCACGCGCGTGTTCCCCCGCGAAGATGGCCGGCAGCCGGGCGCAGTTCATCCGCTGGAGCCGCAGCGCCGTTGGCGCACGCGTGTCGCGTCGTTTCCGCGGAGGGTCGTGGGCGCATGCCCGCCGGGGGCGCGGTGGCCGCGCTGCCGGCAACCGCGTTGGCACCGCCCAGTGGCTGTGCGCCCCGCACGGCTGTGGGCGCGGTCGGCAGGCCGCGTGCCTGAATGCAAAGGCACCGTGCGATTGTGTAACGCGGCAGGCCGCCGCTACCCTGCCGCGCATGATCGCGTTCCTGCGCCGCCGTCCGCCGTCGCTGCTGCTCCGCCTGCTGGTGCTGGCGGTGATCGCGCTCGGCACCGCCGGCGGCGCGCTGGCGTCCGCACTGGGCGAACTGCACGCCCTGAGCCACGCCGATCATCCGTCGGCCACGCACGATCCGGTGCTGGAAGCCGATACCGGCCATGACGACGCCGACGACAGTGCCCGCCTGCTGCACGCCCTGGTGCATTGCGGCCACTGCCATGGCCACGGCGGCGTGCTGCCGTTCGCGTCGGTGGCCTGGGACGTGCCCATGCCGCCGGCGGCGACGGGCGCCACCGCGCACGACACCCACTGGCGCCCGGCGCCCACCGAAAGCCTGCTGCGCCCTCCGATTCGGGCCTGATCCACGTCCGCCGCGCGGACGTCCCGATCCCTTCCCGAAAACCGGAGATTCCCCATGTGGAAACGCCTGGCCGCGCTTGCGGCCCTGGCGATCGCACCGTGCGCCATCGCGCAGGTGCCGTCGCCGCCTGAACCCTTGACCCTGGACGCGGCGATCAGCCGCGTCGCCCGCACCCATCCCGACCTGCGCCTGCCCGTCCTGCAGCGTGCCGCCGCCGAGGCCCGCTACGAGGGCGCCGGCTTCAAGCCACCGCTGGCGTTCGGGGTCGATATCGAGAACGCCCTGGGCACCGGCGCCAGCCGCGGCTTCGACGCCAGCGAGGTCACCGTCTCGCTGGCCGGCGTGCTCGAACGCGGCGGCAAGCTCGACGCCCGCCGCGCCTTGGCGCAGGCCAACATCGACACCCTCGCGCCGCAGCGCGAGATCACCCGCCTGGACCTGATGGCCGAGGTGGCGCGCCGCTACCTGGCCATCACCGCCGCACGCGGCCAGCGCCGGATCGCGCTGGACGACATCGAGCAGCGTCGCCGCGCGGTCGCCGCCGCGCGGGTGCGGCTGCAGGCCGGCGCCTCGCCCGCCTCCACGCTGATGACCGCGCAGGCGGCATTGGCCCAGGCCGAACTGGACCGCGACCGTGCCGTGCAGGCCGAGCGCGCGGCACGGCTGGCGCTGGCGGCGCTGTGGAACGCGCGCGAAGCCGACTTCACCGAGGTCAGCGGTGAGCCGCTGCAGCTGCCGGCGCTGGAGGACTTCCAGCAACTGGCGGCGCTGCTGTCCGATACCCCGGAGCTGGCGCTCATCGCCGGCGAGGCGCGGGTGCGCGAGGCCCAGCTGCAGCTGGCCCGCAGTGAGCTGCGCGGCAACCTGTCCTGGCAACTGGGCATGCGCAACAACCGCGACAGTGGCGACACCGCCCTGGTCGGCGGCTTCAGCCTGCCGCTGGGCAATGCCCGCCGCGCCGGGCCGGAGATCCGCGCCGCCGAGGCCGAGCTGGCGATGAGCGCGGTGCAGCGCGAATCGCGTGCGCTGCAGCTGTACTCGACGCTGGCCGAGGCCCATGGCCGTTACGCCACCGCGCGGCTGGAAGTGGCGCGCCTGGACAGCGACGTGCTGCCGCAGCTGCAGCGTGCCGAGAAGGCCGCCGAGAGCGCCTGGCGCGCCGGTGCCATCAGCTACCTGGAATGGGCGCAGCTGCAGGCCATGCGCATCGAGGCGCGGCAACGCCAGCTCGATGCCGCGCTCGCCGCGCAGACCGCCCTGATCGAAATCCAGCGCCTGACCGGGCAGCCCCTGGTCGCCACCGCTTCCGAAGGAAACACGCCATGAAGGCTTCGCTGACTGCTTTCCCGATGTTCCGCCTGGCCGCGCTGGGCCTGCTGCTGGCCGCGCTCACCGCCTGCGGCGGCGACCCCGCCGCCACCGCCAAAGATGCCGCCGCGGACGACCACGGCCACACCGGCGACGAGGGCGGGAACCACGCCGACGAGGACACTGCGCCCGAACAGACCACCATTCCCGCCGCGCGCGCCAAAGCCGCGGGCATCGTCAGCGCCGCCGCCGGCCCGGGCACCATCGCCGACGAACACGACGTGCAGGGCCTGCTGGCGCCGATCGACGGGCGCATGGCCCAGGTCACCGCGCGCTTTCCCGGCCCGATCCGCGCGCTGCGCGCCAACGTCGGCGACCGCGTGCGCGCCGGCCAGGCGCTGGCCAGCATCGACAGCAACCTGAGCCTGACCACCTATGGCGTCAGCGCACCGATCTCCGGCGTGGTGCTGTCGCGCCAGGCGCAGGTCGGCGGGGTCGCCGCCGAAGGCCAGCTGCTGTTCGAGATCGGCGACCTCTCGCAGCTGTGGGTGGACCTGCACATCTTCGGCGCCGATACCCAGCACATCACCGCCGGGGTGCCGGTCACCGTCACCCGCATGACCGATGGCGTCAGCCAGTCCACCACGCTCGAGCGCGTGTTGCCGGGCACCGCCACCGCCAGCCAGAGCACGGTGGCCCGCGCCACCGTGGACAACGCCGACGGCCTGTGGCGGCCGGGCGCGGCGGTGCGCGCGCGCATCGTCGTGGCCAGCACCCCGGCCGACATCGTGGTGCCGCTGACCGCGCTGCAGAGCATGGACGGCCGCGACGTGGTGTTCGTGCGCAACGGCGACACCTACCAGGCGCGGCCGGTCACCCTCGGCGCGCGCGACGCGCGCCAGGTGGCGGTCAGCGCCGGGCTGCGCGCCGGCGAAGAGGTGGTGGTCGAACAGAGCTACACGGTGAAGGCCGACATCGGCAAGGCGGGGGCGGGCCATGAGCACTGACTTCGCGCCGCGCCGCGGCCTGCTCGAACGCATCATCGGCGCGGCCATCGCCCATCGCTGGCTGATGCTGCTGCTCACCGGCGTGCTGGTGCTGCTCGGTGCCTGGAGCTTCAGCCGGCTGCCGATCGACGCCACCCCGGACATCACCAACGTGCAGGTGCAGATCAACACCTCCGCACCGGGCTACTCGCCGCTGGAAACCGAACAGCGCATCACCTTCCCGGTGGAGACGGTGCTGGCCGGGCTGCCGAAGATGGAGAGCGTGCGCTCGCTGTCGCGTTACGGGCTGTCGCAGGTGACGGTGGTGTTCGAGGACGGCACCGACATCTACTTCGCCCGCCAGCAGGTGGCCGAACGCCTGCAGCAGGCGCGCTCGCAGATCCCCGACGGGCTGGACCCGCAGCTCGGGCCGATCGCCACCGGCCTGGGCGAGATCTTCATGTACACCATCGATGCCGACCCCGACGCGCGCAAGGCCGATGGCAGCCCCTACACCGCCACCGACCTGCGCACCCTGCAGGACTGGGTGATCCGGCCGCAGCTGCGCAACGTGCCCGGGGTCACCGAGGTCAACACCATCGGTGGGTTCCAGCGCCAGGTGCACATCACCCCGGACCCGGCGAAGCTGCGCGCGCTGGGCTTCACCCTGGAAGACGTCGCCGCCGCGGTCCAGGCCAACAACCAGAACGTGGGCGCCGGCTACATCGAGCGCAACGGCCAGCAGTTCCTGGTGCGCGTGCCCGGCCAGGTCGCTGACCTGGAGCAGATCGGCAACATCGTGCTCGACCGCCGCGAAGGCGTGCCGATCCACGTGCACGACGTGGCCACGGTCGCCGACGGCCCGGAGCTGCGCAGCGGCGCGGCCACCCAGAACGGCCACGAAGTGGTGATGGGCACGGTGGTGATGCTGATCGGCGCCAACAGCCGCGAGGTGGCGCAGGCCGCCGCGGCCCGGCTGCAGCAGGCGCAGCGCAGCCTGCCCGAGGGCGTCACCGTCACCGCCAGCTACGACCGCACCGCGCTGGTGGACCGCACCATCCAGACCGTGGCGAAGAACCTGCTGGAAGGCGCGTTGCTGGTGATCGTGGTGCTGTTCCTGCTGCTGGGCAATTTCCGCGCGGCACTGATCACCGCCGCGGTGATCCCGCTGGCGATGCTGTTCACCCTCACGGGCATGGCCCGCGGCGGCGTGTCGGCCAACCTGATGAGCCTGGGTGCGCTGGACTTCGGCCTGATCGTGGACGGCGCGGTGATCATCATCGAGAACTGCCTGCGCCGCTTCGGCGAGCGCACCCATGCACTGGGCCGGGTGATGACCCGCGCCGAGCGCTTCGCCGAGACCGCCGCCGCCACCGCCGAGGTGATCCGCCCCAGCCTGTTCGGGCTGGGCATCATCACCGCGGTGTACCTGCCGATCTTCGCCCTCACCGGGGTGGAAGGAAAAATGTTCCACCCGATGGCGATCACCGTGGTGCTGGCGCTGAGCGGGGCGATGCTGCTGTGCCTGACCTTCGTGCCGGCGGCGATCGCGCTGTTCCTCGGTGGCCGCGTGCAGGAGAAGGAGAACCGGCTGATGGCGTGGCTTCGCCGGCGCTACCAGCCGCTGCTGGACCTGGCCCTGCGCCGCGGGCGCTGGATGGTGGCCGGCGCGCTGCTGCTGGTGGTCGGCTGCGGCCTGCTGGCAACAAAGCTCGGCAGCGAGTTCGTGCCCAACCTGGACGAAGGCGACGTGGCGATGCATGCCATGCGCATCCCTGGCACCAGCCTGACCCAGTCACTGCAGATGCAGCGCCAGATCGAGCTGCGGCTGCTGCAGTTCCCGGAAGTGGCCAAGGTGTTCTCCAAGATCGGCACGCCGGAGGTGGCCTCCGATCCGATGCCGCCGTCGGTCGCCGACACCTTCATCATGATGAAGCCACGCAGCCAGTGGCCGGACCCGCGCAAGCCGCGCGCAGGCCTGCTGGCCGAGCTGGAGGCGGCGGTGGAGGAGCTGCCGGGCAACAACTACGAGTTCACCCAGCCCATCCAGATGCGCATGAACGAGCTGATCTCCGGCGTGCGCGCCGACGTGGCGGTGATGCTCTACGGCGACGACCTGGACACGCTGGCGGAGGTGGGCCGGCGCATCGAAAAGGTGGTCGCCGGCGTGCCCGGCGCGGCCGACGTGCGGCTGGAGCAGACCAGCGGGCTGCCGCTGCTCACCGTCACCCCGGACCGGCAGAAACTGGCCGGCTATGGCCTCAACCCGGGCCAGGTGCAGTCCACCGTGGCCACCGCGGTCGGCGGGCAGGTGGCGGGGCAGCTGTTCGAGGGCGACCGCCGGTTCGACATCGTGGTGCGCCTGCCGGAGGAGCTGCGCCAGGATCCTGCGGCCCTGGCGGACCTGCCGGTGTCACTGGAAACCGCGCTGGCCAGCGGCAACGCCGATGAACTGAGCCGCGGCGGCGCCGCCGGCGTACTCACCGGCAACCCGCGTACGGTGCCGCTGCGCGAACTGGCACGCATCGACACCAGCGAAGGCCCGAACCAGATCAACCGCGACAACGGCAAGCGCCGCATCGTGGTCACCGCCAACGTCCGCGACCGCGACCTGGGCAGTTTCGTCGGCGAGCTGCAGCAGGCCATTGACGCCGGGGTGAAGCTGCCGGCCGGCTACTGGGTCGACTACGGCGGCAGCTTCGAGCAGCTGATCTCGGCCAGCCAGCGGCTGGCGGTGGTGGTGCCGGCGACGCTGGTGCTGATCTTCGCGATGCTGTTCTGGGCGTTCGGCTCGGGCAGGGACGCGGCCATCGTGTTCAGCGGCGTGCCGCTGGCGCTTACCGGTGGCGTGCTGGCGCTGGCCCTGCGCGGCATCCCGCTGTCGATCTCGGCGGGCGTGGGCTTCATCGCGCTGTCCGGGGTGGCGGTGCTCAACGGGCTGGTGATGATCAGCTTCGTGCGCAGCCTGCGCGCACAGGGGCGGCCGCTGCTGGAAGCAGTGCGCGAAGGCGCGCTCGGCCGCCTGCGGCCGGTGTTGATGACCGCGCTGGTGGCGTCGCTGGGCTTCGTGCCGATGGCCTTCAACGTCGGCGCCGGCTCGGAGGTGCAGCGGCCGCTGGCCACGGTGGTGGTCGGCGGCATCGTGTCCTCGACCCTGCTGACCCTGTTGCTGCTGCCGGTGCTGTACCGCTGGCTGCATCGCCGCGAAGCGTGACTCCAGCCCCGGCCCACGCCATCGGCGTGGGCCGGGGACGTTGCGCTGCGGGGTGCGCTGCAAGCCGTGCCCGCCGGTGGGACAATCGGCCCTGGCATCGTGTCTGGAAGCGGAATGAGCGACTGTTGCGGCTGTGGCCGGGCCCTGGAGGTCGGGCGCATGCAGGCACGCCAGCGGCGTGTGCTGGTGTGGGTGCTGGTGATCAACCTGCTGACCTTCGTGATGATGATGGCCGCGGCCTGGCACAGCGGTTCGGCGTCGCTGCTGTCCGGCAGCCTGGACAACCTGGGCGACGCGCTGACCTATGCGTTGAGCCTGGCGGTGGTGGGTGCCGGCCTCGCCGCCAAGGCGAGGGTCGCCCTGCTCAAGGCGGCCTTCATCCTGGGCGCGGCCATCGCGGTGGCCGTGGGCATCGGCTGGAAGCTGGGCCATCCGCACCTGCCGTTGTTCGAGAGCATGGGCATCGCCGCGCTGCTGAACCTGGCCGCCAACCTGCTGTGCCTGCGCCTGTTGTGGCCCTATCGCCAGGGCGACATCAACCTGGCCTCGGCCTGGGCATGCTCGTTGAATGACGCCTACGAAGGCGGCGCGGTGATCCTGGCCGCGCTGGCGGTGTGGGCGTTCGGTGCCGGCTGGCCGGACCTGCTGATCGCGGTGGCCTTGCTGCTGCTGTTCCTGCGCTCGGCCTGGAAGGTGGCGCGCACGGCCTGGCGTGAGCTGCGTGGCGCGCGGGCGCGCGCGTCCTGATTTGATCCGCACCTGCCGGGTTGGCTAGAGTCCGGCGGTATCTCCAGGGAGCGGACCCATGCGATCGCGCCAGCTTGTCGTGCCCTTGCTGTTGTCGCTGTGCGGCCCGGCCGCCGCGCAGGACAGCGGCATCTACATCGAGTTCCTGTGGTCCAGGACCCCGGCTGACGCGCTTGCCCGCCAGCAGACCCGGCAGTTCGTCATGACCGGCGATCACGCGCACCAGATCTGTGTGGCCGGCACTGCCGCGACCGGCGATGCCGGCGGCCTGCAACTGGAGTTGCGCGATGCCGACGGCAAGCGGGTGTCCCTGCAGCGTCATGACGACTACCGCGGCAGCAAGCGCTGCTACCGGGCCGACCTGGGCAGCGGTGGCCGGCCGGGAGACTGGACCGCGCATGCGGTCCTCGGCGACGGTGGCAGCAACACCGCGACGATCCGTGTCGATCCACGGCTGGAGGACTCGCCCTTGTTCCAGCAGCGCGACGTTCCCTATGTCGCCGGCCGCCCGAACTACGATGCCTCGATCGCCCCGGAACAATGGGGGGGCCGGCTGGTCTGGGCGATGGACGTCGATCCGCAGGGCAAGGTCACCCATGTGGAGGTCGAAGTGGCCGAAGGCGTGGGCGAACGCCTCCGCGACCGTGCCATCGCCGCCGGCTACCTGAGCCTGTTTCCGCCGGACCCGGGCCGGGCCGCCACGCCGCTGCGCTGGCGCCGGAGCCTGGATTTCGCGCCCCGGTAGGGCCGGCCGCGGCCGGCGGTTTGCACTCGGGGCCTTGGCCCGGCATAATTGCCGGCTCGCTGTGTCCGGAAACCTCCGGATCGGTGGCCGGGAACGTGTCATCCGCCCACCCTCGTCAGCGTAACCCTTTGATTCCCATGACACGTGGCGGGCAACCGCCGGGGCCGCCCTCTTCCTGGCCAAGGAAGAGACAACCGACATTACCGAGGTGCGCAATGTCCCGAGTTTGCCAAGTTTCCGGCAAGAAGGTGCAGACGGGTAACAACGTCTCGCATGCCAACAACAAGACCCGTCGTCGTTTCCAGCCGAACCTGCACGAGCGTCGTTTCTGGGTCGCCAGCGAGAACCGCTGGGTCAAGCTTCGTGTTTCCGCGCATGCACTGCGCACCATCGACAAGAACGGCATCGATTCCGTTCTGGCTGAGCTGCGTGCGCGCGGCGAAAAGGTCTGAGGAGTAAACCATCATGGCAGGCAAGCGCGACAAGGTCCGTATGATTTCCTCGGCCGGTACCGGCCACTTCTACACCACGGACAAGAACAAGAAGAACACCCCCGGGAAGATGGAATTCCTGAAGTATGACCCGGTGGTCCGTAAGCACGTGATGTACAAGGAAGGCAAGATCAAGTAATCCGCACGGATTGCCTGGATCGCCGTTCCACACCGGACCCGCCGCAAGGCGGGTTCGTTGTTTCCGGGGCATGCGCGGCGCCATCAGCATGCTCCATCAGCACATGCGGCGGCGGCATCATGCCGCGCCGGGCGCATCGCCTACAATCGGCGCATGACCGTTCCCGACCCGATGCAGACCTGCGACATCGCCATCATCGGCGGTGGCGCCGCCGGCGTGCTCACCGCGATCGGCGTGCTGCGTGGCGCGCGCGGCGAGCTGCGCGTGGTGCTTGTCGAACCGCAGCTCCCGCTCGGCCGCGGCGTGGCCTACGCCACCCGTCGTCCCGAGCACCTGCTCAACGTGCCGGCCGGCAAGATGAGCGGCTTCCCGGACCGGCCCGACGATTTCCTCGATTACCTGGTCGCGCACGACGCCCTGCCGGGCACCGGCCGCGACGCGCTGGCGCAGGCCTTCGTCGCCCGCCACCACTACGCCGCCTATCTGCGGCAACGCCTGCAGGAGGCGGTGGATGCCAGCCCGGCGCGGCTGGACGTGCGCGCCGCGCGGGTCCACGCCCTGGAGCGCCACGCCGACGGGCTGCTGCTGCAGCTGGACGCGGGCCCGCCGTTGCGGGCCGCCGCGGTGGCGCTGTGCAGCGGCAACGCGCTGCGGCCGCTGCCGGCGCGCGGCGCCGGCGCGGTGCCGCCGGGCAAGCGCATCGAGGCCTGGGACTACGACGCGGTGCAGGATGTCGCCGCCAGCGCCGACGTGGCCATCGTCGGCTCCGGGCTGAGCATGGCCGATTGCGTGGCCTCGCTCGCGGCGTCCGGGCACCGCGGGCAGGTGCACGTGCTCTCGCGCCACGCGCTGCTGCCACTGCCGCACGCCAGCGGCGCGGCCGCCGACTACGACCCCGGACCGCTGCTGGCGATGGGCCTGCGCCAGCGCATGCGCGCGCTGCGCCGGCATGCCGCCGACGCGGCGCGCCGCGGCATCCCCTGGCAGAGCGTGATGGAACGCATCCGCCCGCTGGGGCAGGCGCTGTGGCAGTCGCTGTCCTTCGACGACCAGCGCCGTTTCCTGCGCCACGTGGTGCGCTACTGGGACGTGCACCGGCACCGCATCGCCGCGCCGGTGCATGCGCAGCTGCTGGAGCTGCGGCGGCAGGGGCGCCTGCACCTGCACCGCGGGCGCCTGGAAACGGCCATCGCCGAAGGCGCCTGCGTGCGCCTGGGCGCGCTCGACCCGCGGCGGCAGCCGTTCCAGATCGACGCGCACTGCGTGGTCAACGCCACCGGCGTGGAGATGCGCGCGCAGGCCATGCGCAATCCGCTGCTGCAGCAGCTGCTGGGCAGCGGCATTGCGCGCCCGGGGCCGCACGGCATCGGCCTGGACAGCGCGGACGATGGCAGCCTGCTCGACGCCGATGGCGTGGCCGAGCCGCGCATACAGGTGGTCGGCAGCCTGCGTATCGGCCGGTTGTGGGAGAGCCTGGCCATCCCGGAACTGCGCGGCCAGGCCGCGCAGGCGGCCGCGCGGCTGTTGCCGCCGCAGGCATGAACGCGGCGGTGGCCCCCGCCGGGCCGGGTATTCCTCGTCCCGGCCCGGCCGCGCAGGGCGCCGGCGCCTGCGGTTTCTCGGCTTTTGGTCGCGCTACGCCCTAAAATGCCGGGATGGATGTTTCCCACCTGCTCGACGGGCTGAACCCGGCCCAGCGCGAGGCCGTTTCCGCTGCTCCCGGCCATTACCTGATCCTCGCTGGCGCCGGCTCCGGCAAGACCCGCGTGCTTACCCACCGCATCGCCTGGCTCAATGAAGTGCACGGCGTGCCGACCCACGGCATCTTCGCGGTGACCTTCACCAACAAGGCCGCCGGCGAGATGCGCCACCGCATCGACCTGCAGCTGCGCAACGGCGCGCGCGGCATGTGGATCGGCACCTTCCACGGCCTGGCGCACCGCCTGCTGCGCCTGCACTGGGCCGACGCCAGGCTGCCCGAAGCGTTCCAGGTGATGGATTCGGACGACCAGCTGCGGCTGGTCAAGCGCGTGGTGCAGGCGCTGGAGATCGACGACGGCAAGCACCCGCCCAAGCAGATCGCCTGGTGGATCAACGAGCAGAAGGACGAGGGCCGCCGGCCGCAGCACATCCAGCCCGAGCCGCACGATGCGTGGCTGGAAACCATGCGCCAGGCCTACACCGAATACCAGGCGCGCTGCGACCGCGCCGGCCTGGTCGACTTCGCCGAACTGCTGCTGCGCGCGCACGAACTGCTGCGCGACAACCCGGCGCTGCTGGCGCACTACCGCGCGCGCTTCGGCGAGATCCTGGTCGACGAGTTCCAGGACACCAATGCCATCCAGTACGCTTTCGTGCGGGTGCTGGCCGGTGATACGGGCCACGTGTTCGTGGTCGGCGACGACGACCAGGCGATCTACGGCTGGCGCGGCGCCAAGGTCGAGAACGTGCAGCGCTTCCTCAAGGATTTCCCGGGCGCGCAGACCATCCGCCTGGAGCAGAACTACCGCTCCAGCGCCAACATCCTCAATGCCGCCAACGCGGTCATCGCCCACAACCCGGACCGCATCGGCAAGCAGCTGTGGACCGACAGCGGCGACGGCGAGCCGATCGACCTGTACGCCGCCTACAACGAGATGGACGAGGCGCGCTACCTGGTCGAGCGCGCGCGGCAATGGGTGCGTGACGGCGGCAGTTACGGCGACATCGCCGTGCTCTACCGCAGCAACGCGCAGTCGCGCGCCTTCGAAGAGGCGCTGCTGTCCGAGCAGGTGCCGTACCGCGTGTACGGCGGCATGCGCTTCTTCGAGCGCGCCGAGGTCAAGGACGCGCTGGCCTACCTGCGGCTGCTGACCAACCGCAACGACGACGCCGCGTTCGAGCGCGCGGTGAACACGCCGGCGCGTGGCATCGGCGAGCGTACCCTGGACGAGGTGCGGCGCATCGCGCGCGCGCAGTCGCTGTCGCTGTGGGAGGCGGCGATGCTCGCCACCCAGGGCAACGACCTCGCGGCGCGCGCGAAGAACGCGCTCGCCGGCTTCCTCAACCTGGTCCAGCAGATCGGCAGCGAAACCGCGCAGATGACCCTGGCCGAGCGCATCGACCACGTGCTGGTGCGTTCGGCGCTGCGCGAACACTGGAGCAAGGAGAGCCGCAACACGCTCGACTCCGAATCGCGCAGCGACAACCTCGACGAACTGGTCTCGGTGGCCTCGCGCTTCGTCCAGCGCGACCAGGACGAAGAGGGCGCCGCCGACATGAGCGAGCTGGTGGCCTTCCTGTCCTACGCCTCGCTGGAGGCCGGCGAAGGCCAGGCCCAGGCCGGCGAGGACGGGGTACAGCTGATGACCCTGCATTCGGCCAAGGGCCTGGAGTTCCCGCTGGTGTTCCTGGCCGGGCTGGAGGAAGGGCTGTTCCCGGGCGCGCGCTCGCTGGAGGAAAGCGGCCGGCTGGAGGAAGAGCGCCGGCTGGCCTACGTCGGCATCACCCGCGCCCGGCACAAGCTGGTGCTGGGCTACGCCGAGTCGCGCCGCATCCACGGCCAGGACAACTACAGCCTGCCGTCGCGGTTCCTGCGCGAGATCCCGCGCGAGCTGCTGCACGAAGTACGGCCCAGGGTGCAGGTCTCGCGCCCGGCCTCGCTCGGCAGCAGCCGGGTGGCCGGCCATGCCGCGCTGGAGGCGCCGGCGATCCGCCTGGGCGCCAGCGTCAGCCACCCCAAGTTCGGCGAGGGCGTGGTCACCGACTACGAGGGCAGCGGCGCGCATGCGCGGGTGCAGGTGGAGTTCGCCGAGGCCGGCAGCAAGTGGCTGGTGATGGCCTACGCCAACCTGAACGTGCTCTAGGCCGCGGCCCGGCCCGGGCGGGGCGGTTTGATCAGGCTCAATGCACGCCGGTGGCATCGGGTGTGTAATGCTCGCCTGCCACCCTTGCCGAGGAACACCGCCATGTACAAGCGCATCCTGATCGCGACCGATGGTTCCGAGCTGGCCATGAAGGGCCTGCAGAAGGGCCTGGAACTGGCGGCGCAGCTCGGCGCCAAGGTCGACATCGTCACCGTGTCCGAGCCGTGGGCGGTGGGCATGTACGACGCCATGGGCTGGAGCGCCGGCTACGAAGCCAGCCCCGAGTACAAGCAGGACCGCGAGGCCGCGGCGCAGAAGATCCTGCAGCCGTCGCTGGACGCCGCGCGCGCCGCCGGCGTGGCCGAGGTGACCGGCCACCACGTACTCGACCGCTATGCCGCCGACGGCATCATCGAGACCGCCGATGCCTGCGGCAGCGACCTGCTGGTGATGACCTCGCATGGCCGCCGCGGCATGACCCGGGTGCTGCTCGGCAGCCAGACCGCCGAAGTGCTGGCGCGCAGCAGGGTGCCGGTGCTGGTGATCCGCTGAGGCAGGCCCTGCGCCTGCCCGGCCCGGGACGTCCCCCGCGGCGTCCCGGTGGCGGCCTGCGGCCGTCGCTTTCCCTTTTTCAGCGTACCCCCTTCATCGCCATCGTTGCCGAAGGGGGCTTTTCTTTGATGGCCGGGGTGATGGCCGGGGTGATGGCCGCGGGGTCGCCGCCGGGCGGCGCCCAGGCCGTGGCGCGGCTGGCTGGCCGCCGTCGCGGCAGCCGCCCCGGCATCACCAGCTGTACAGCTTCCAGTAGACCGGCGACACGCCGTCCTTGTCGTTGTCCATGCGGCCGTCGCCATTGCGGTCATAGAGGTAGAACGGCGCACCCCGCGCGGGGGTGACCTTGACCATGCGCAGCTGGCTGCCGACGCGGTACTCCTCGATGGTGTCGCCGTTGTCGAGGCTGCGGCGGGTGACATCGGCGCCGGTCACGTCCACCGGCGGCGCATCGGCGTCCCGACCCATGCTGGCGCAACCGGCCAGGGCGAGCAGGGGGATCAGCAGCAGGTGTTTCATGACGGCGGCTCCTCGCATCGGTGTCCGGGTGATTATGCCTGCCTGCGGCGGGTGCGCGCGTCGTCGTGGGCCGGCCGCGTAGAATCGCCGGATGAGCAGATTAGTCCTGATCGACGGGTCCAGTTACCTGTACCGCGCGTTCCACGCGTTGCCGCCGCTGTCCAATGCCGCCGGCGAACCCACCGGCGCGCTGTTCGGCGTGGTCAACATGCTGCGGGCCACGCTGAAGGAAAAGCCCGACTACGTGGCCTTCGTGGTCGACGCCCCCGGCAAGACCTTCCGCGACGACCTGTACGCCGAGTACAAGGCCAACCGCCCGCCGATGCCCGACGACCTGCGCGCGCAGGTGCAGCCGATGTGCGACATCGTGCACGCGCTGGGCATCGACATCCTGCGCGTGCCCGGGGTGGAGGCCGACGACGTGATCGGCACCCTGGCCCTGGCCGGCGCCGCCGACGGGCTGGAGGTGACCATCTCCACCGGCGACAAGGACTTCGCCCAGCTGGTGCGCCCGGGGGTGATCCTGGTCAACACCATGACCGGCAGCCGTACCGATTCCGATGCCGCGGTGATGGACAAGTTCGGCGTGCGCGCCGACCAGATCGTCGATTACCTGGCGCTGATGGGCGATGCCGTGGACAACGTGCCCGGCGTGGACAAGTGCGGGCCCAAGACCGCCGCCAAATGGCTGGCCGAGTACAACGACCTGGACGGCGTGATGGCCGCCGCGGCCACCATGAAGGGCAAGATCGGCGAGAACCTGCGCGCCGCGCTGCCGCGGCTGCCGCTCAACCGCGAGCTGGTCACCATCCGTACCGACGTGGCGCTGGAACAGGGCCCGCGCGACCTGCGCCTGCGCGAGCAGCACGTGGACAGCCTGCGCGAGCTGTATGGCCGCTACGGCTTCACCCAGGCGCTGCGCGAGCTGGGCGGCGTCGCCGCGCCGGCCGCCGCCGACGAGGCCAGGGTCAGCCTGCGCGGTACCGCCGCCGGCTTCGCCCGGTCCGCCGAGGCGGCGCCCGCCGTCGCCGCGGACCCGGCGCTGGCCGGCAAGGGCGAGTACGAAACCGTGTTCACCGACGAACAGCTGCGGGCCTGGGTCGAACGCCTGCAGGCCGCCGCCGAATTCGCCTTCGATACCGAAACCGATGCGCTGGATGCCATGCGCGCGCGGCTGGTCGGCGTGAGCCTGGCGGTCGAGCCGGGCACGGGCGCCTACATCCCGGTCGGCCACGACTACCCGGGCGCGCCGGCGCAGCTGCCGCTGGCGCGCGTGCTCGACGCACTGCGGCCGCTGCTCGAGGACCCGGCCAGGCGCAAGCTCGGCCAGCACGGCAAGTACGACATCCACGTGCTGCGCCGCCACGGCGTGGAGGTGCGCGGCTACGCCGACGACACCATGCTGGAGAGCTTCGTGCTCAACTCCACCGCCACCCGCCACGACATGGATTCGCTGGCGCATCGCTACCTGGGCTACACCACCACCAAGTTCGAGGACGTGGCCGGCAAGGGCGCCAGGCAGATCCCGTTCTCGCAGGTCGGCATCGAAGAGGCTGGCCAGTACGCCGCCGAGGATGCCGACATCACCCTGCGCCTGCACCGCGTGCTGGCGCCGCAGCTGGCCGCCGAGCCGGCGCTGGAAAAGGTCTACCGCGAGATCGAGATGCCGCTGGTGCCGGTGCTGGCGCGCATCGAGGCCAACGGCGTGTGCATCGATGCCGCCGAGCTGCGGCGGCAGAGCGCGGACCTGTCGGCGCGCATGCTGGCCGCGCAGCAGAAGGCCACCGAACTGGCCGGGCGCAGCTTCAACCTTGACTCGCCCAAGCAGCTGCAGGCGGTGCTGTTCGACGAGCTGGGCCTGCCGGCGCTGGTGAAGACGCCCAAGGGCCAGCCCAGCACCAACGAGGAGGCGCTGGAAGCCATCGCCGAGCAGCACGAGCTGCCGCGGGTGATCCTGGAGTACCGCGGCCTGGCCAAGCTGCGCAGCACCTACACCGACAAGCTGCCGGAGATGGTCAACCCCGACACCGGCCGCGTGCACACCAGCTACCACCAGTCCGGCGCGGCCACCGGGCGGTTGTCCTCGTCCGATCCCAATCTGCAGAACATCCCGATCCGCACCGACGACGGCCGCCGCATCCGCAGGGCCTTCGTCGCGCCGCCGGGGCGCCGGCTGATGGCCTGCGACTACTCGCAGATCGAGCTGCGCATCATGGCCCACCTGTCCGAAGACCCGGGCCTGATCCGCGCCTTCGAGCAGGGCGTGGACGTGCACCGCGCCACTGCCGCCGAAGTATTCGGGCGCGCGCTGGAGGATGTCACCGCGAACGAGCGCCGCGCCGCCAAGGCGATCAACTTCGGCCTGATGTACGGCATGAGCGCGTTCGGCCTGGCCAAGAACCTGGGCATCGACCGCGGCCAGGCACAGGATTACGTGGCGCTGTACTTCAGCCGTTACCCGGCGGTGCGCGATTTCATGGAGCGCATGCGCGTGCAGGCGCGCGAGCAGGGCTACGTGGAGACCCTGTTCGGCCGCCGCCTGTACCTGAACGACATCCACGCGCGCAACCAGGGCCTGCGCGCCGGCGCCGAGCGCGCGGCGATCAATGCGCCGATGCAGGGTACCGCCGCGGACATCATCAAGCGCGCGATGGTCAGCGTGGATGGCTGGCTCGCCGCGCACCGCGAACGCGCGCAGATGATCCTGCAGGTGCACGACGAACTGGTGTTCGAGGCCGATGCGGACTTCATCGACAGGCTGCGCGCGGAAGTGGAATCGCGCATGGCCGCCGCGGCGCAGCTGCGGGTGCCGCTGGTGGTCGATACCGGTGTGGGCGACAACTGGGACCAGGCCCACTAGGCGTGCGGGCGGCGCCACGGCTCACGCCTGTCGCGCCGCCCCGGGGGCCGCTGCCGGGTGCGGCCGGCACGCCGCGCTGGCGTCGCGGCTTCACCTGTATTCGTGTTGCCAATGGCGCCCAGTGGGTTTGGTGATGCCTGCCGCTGCAATTGCGGAATGCAGCACGGATTGTCGATGGATCGACGTGCGAAATGCCACTTCTGGAACGTTGCGTCACGCACGTAATGGGTAATGGCGCACACCTTGTTTTGCGGATGAATCCCTCCTTAATCGTCCGGAAATAAATAGCCGCTCTTCACGAACCATCAATGTGCGCGATGGTCATATAGCCCGTGACAGGTGCAACGCCTGTCGCGGATCTCTCCCATCCCCTGGAGCAGATCTCGGAGCGGGGATTCCTCCCCAAATCGCCGCTCCTCGAGCCCCGTCGACCCCCCCCTGGTCGGCGGGGCTTTTTTTGTGCCGGCCGCGCCCCGCGCAGCCATGTCCAGCGTGCACCGGTGCGGTGGTCTGGGCATCATGGCCGCACAGACAGAAAGGGGGGTGGGCCGATGTCGGACATGTTCGCGCTGGCGATGCCGTGGTGGGAGTTCGTGCTGCGCGCGGTGGTGGTCTACGTCGTGGTGCTGGGAATGGTGCGGCTGACCGGCAAGCGCGCGCTGGGGCAGATCACGCCGTTCGACGTGCTGTTGATCGTGCTGCTGGGCAACGCCGTGCAGAACGCGCTGCTCGGCCAGGACACCTCGCTTGCCGGTGGCCTGTTGCTGGCCGCGACGCTGATCACCATCAACTACGCGGTGGGCTGGCTCACCACCCGCAGCCGCCGGGTTGAGCGGCTGGTGGAAGGCGAACCGGTATTGATCGCGCGCGATGGCCGCCTGCTGGATTCGGTGCTGCGCCGCGAACTGATCACCCACGCCGACTTCGACGCGGCGATGCGCCAGCAGGGATGCCGTGGCGTCGATGAGGTCGAGCTGGCGCTGCTGGAAACCAATGGCCACATCACCATCGTGCCGCGCCGCCGCGACTGACCCGGCCATGGCCGCGTGCGCCGGCCGGTGCCGGCGCGGGGCGGCGGCCGTTACAGCCAGTCGCGCGGGACCAGGTAGCCGGCCAGCCGCGCCTCGTCGCTGCCGGCTTCGGGCTGGTAGCCGTACTCCCAGCGCACGCGCGGTGGCAGGCTCATCAGGATGCTCTCGCTGCGGCCGCCGCTCTGCAGGCCGAACAGCGTGCCACGGTCGTAGACCAGGTTGAATTCCACGTAGCGGCCGCGGCGGTACAGCTGGAACTCGCGTTCGCGCTCGCCATACGCGGTGTCCCTGCGGCGCGCCACGATCGGCAGGTAGGCATCGAGGAAGCCGTCGCCCACGGCGCGCATATAGGCGAAATCGCGCTCGAAATCGCCCTGCAGGTCGTCGAAGAACAGGCCGCCGACGCCACGGGTCTCGTTGCGGTGCTTGAGGAAGAAGTACTCGTCGCACCAGCGCTTGTGCGCGTGGTAGCGCTCGGCGCCGAACGGCGCGCACAGATCATGCGCCACCTGGTGCCAGTGGCGCACGTCCTCGTCGAACGGATAGAACGGGGTCAGGTCGAAGCCGCCGCCGAACCAGGCCGCGACCGCCTTGCCGTCGCGCTCGGCCTGGAAGTAGCGCACGTTGGCGTGGGTGGTGGGCAGGTAGGGATTGAGCGGATGGAACACCAGCGACACACCGCAGGCGCGCCACGACGCGCCGGCCAGTTCCGGGCGGTGCGCCGAGGCCGACGGCGGCAGGCGCGTGCCGGACACGTCGGAGAAGCCGATGCCGGCCTGCTCGAACACCGCGCCATCGCGCAGGACCCGGGTGCGGCCGCCGCCGCCCAGCAGCGGCGCGGAGCCGCCGGCGTCGGCGCGCTGCCAGCGGTCTTCGACGAAACGGGCCCGGCCGTCGGCGGATTCGATGGCCTGGCAGATGCGGTCCTGCAGGCCGGTGAGGTAGTCGCGTACGCGTTCGAAATCGTCCATGCGCGTACTGTAGCGCAGGCGTTCAGCGGAACAGCGCGCGGACCTCGTCGCGGCACAGCTTGACCACCAGCCAGGCGTGCAGGCCGGCGAACGCCAGCGCGGTGGCGCCGGCGCTGAGCAGCGCGGTCCAGCGGCTGGCCTGCATCTGCGCCATCGCATGGCGGCCGTCGGCCGAGTCGTGGAAGCCCGGTGGCAGCACCGCCTGCATCGCCGTGAACAGGCCGTCGACCAGCGGCAGCATGGCGAAGTTGGCCAGGGCCACCACGACCAGGAACACGATGAAGCCGATCCGTCCCCATTCGTGGTGGCGCAGCAGCGCCCACGACACCGCGAGCAGGGCCACGGACAGCAGCAGCATCAGCACGCTGAGCGACAGCGCGTGCTGTGCGGCCCAGTGCAGCGCCGCCGGCACCGGCAGGCCCTGCTGCTCGAGCCAGCCCAACGGGTCGAGCCGGCCGAGCAGGGCCACCAGCAGCAGCTGCAGCAGGCTCCAGCCGATGGACAGTACCGCCATCGCCAGCGACAGCCGGGCGGTGACGTCGACGAAGCTGGCGGCGGTCTGCGATGCGCGGTGGAGTGGCGGGGGAGCGGATGGGATCACGCGGAGGCGCTGTCGGTTGCGGTGGCGGGCACTATCGCCGGCTTCAGCCGGCTTGCCCAGCCCCCAGCCAGCGCCGCACCGCCGGCAGTACATGGCGTTCGCTCAACGGCGCCAGTACCACGCCATGCGGCGGGTGCAGCGGAATCCAGGCCAGCTCGGCGATCTCGGCGCGCGCGCGCGGCGTGCCGTCCACCTGCACCAGGAACGATTCGCCCTGCACGCGCCGCCCGGGTTCGTTGACCGCGTCGTCCTCGAAGGTGCCCAGCGCGTGCGCGCCGCCGGCACGCAGCGCCACGCCCAGTTCCTCGCGCAGTTCGCGCGCCAGCGTGTGCAGCGCCTGTTCGCCGGCCTCGCGCTTGCCGCCGGGCTGGATGAAGGCGCGCGAACCCCGCTTGCGCACCACCAGCACGCGGCCGGCGGGGTCCAGGATCACCGCGGTGACGATGCGGAAGGGGGAGGTCATCGGCTGGAATCCGCCGCGCGGCGTGGCCTGCCCGCGGCGGTACCCGGTGTCGTGGACGCCGTGGCCCAGGCCACGAGGCGGCGGCGCGCCGGTGCCACCGGAAAGGCGGCGCACCGCGCAGGGGCGGCGCCGGGCCGCCCCTGCCGGGTGCTCACTTCAGCGTTTCCTCGAACAGCTTGAGGATGCGCTTGTACTGGTCCAGCCAGGAATCGGCGCGGGTGTAGCCGTGGCGTTCCAGCGGGTACGGCGCGATCGACCAGTTGTCCTTGTGCAGCTCGATCAGGCGCTGGGTCATGTTGACCGAGTCCTGGAAGAACACGTTGTCGTCCATCATGCCGTGGGCGATCAGCAGGTGGTCCTGCAGGCCTTCGGCGTACTCGATCGGCGAGGACACGCGGTAGGCCTCCGGATCGATGTCCGGGGTGTTGAGGATGTTGCTGGTGTAGCCGTGGTTGTACTGGTGCCAGTCGCCGACCGGGCGCAGCGCGGCGCCGGCCTTGAACGTGCCCGGCGCGCGGTACAGCGCCATGAAGGTCATGAAGCCGCCATAGGAGCCGCCGTAGATGCCGGCGCGGTCGCGGTCGCCCTGCTGGGTCTCCACCAGCCAGTCCAGGCCGTCCAGGTAGTCCTCCAGCTCGGGGTGGCCCATGTTGCGGTAGATCGCGGTGCGCCAGTCGCGGCCGTAGCCCTCGCTGCCGCGGTAGTCCATGTCCAGCACGATGTAGCCCTTCTGCACCAGCAGGTTGTGGAACATCTGCTCGCGGAAGTAGGTGGGGTAGCGCTGGTGCACGTTCTGCAGGTAGCCGGCGCCGTGCACGAACATCACCACCGGGTACTTCCTGCCCGGTTCCTTCTGCGCGGGGCCGTAGTACTTGGCCCAGACCACGCCGGCGCCGTGCTTCGACGGCACCGCCACCAGCTGCGGCTGGATCCACTGCCGCGCCTTGAACTCGGCGCTGCGGGTGTCGGTGAGCACGCGCGCGCTGCCGCCCGCGGCCGGCACCACCGCCAGCTGCGGCGGCAGGTAGGCGCCGGAGTAGCGCACCAGCAGCTGCTGGCCGTCGGGCGAGAGCGAGAAGTCCTCCACGCCGTTGAGGTCGGTCAGCTCGCGCACCTGGCCGCTGGCGACGTCGACGCCGCACACCTCGTAGTCGTGCGGCGCCTGCGGGTTGCACAGCACGTAGAAGCCCTTGCCGTCGGCCGAGGGCACCGGCGCCGAGGTCTCCCATTTGCCGCTGGTGAGCGCGCGCGGCCTGTCGCTGCCGGTCTGGGTATACAGGTGCGAGAAGCCCGATTCCTCGGACAGCAGCCACAGCGTGCGGCCGTCGGCCATCCAGCCGAAATCGTTGAAGCCCCAGTTGATCCAGCCCGGGTCGGTGAGCCGGTGGCGGTTCTGCAGGCGGCCGTCGTCGCCGACGCTGACGATCCAGCGGTCCTTGTTGTCGTTGGCGCGCAGCATCACCGCCGCCTGCCTGCCGTCGGTGCTCCAGCGGATGCCGCCGCCCATGAAGTCGCCCATCACCTGCACGCTGCGGTTGCCCTTGAGCGGCTCCTTGCCGGCGGCCTTGCGCAGCGCGGCCAGCGGGTCGCTGCCGATGCCGGGCAGCGCGTCCAGCGCCAGCGGCCGTACCTGGCCGGTGCGGGCGTCGGCCAGCCACAGCGCGTGCGGGGCGAAGCCGTTGCGGCCGACCCGGGTGCGGGTGTCCTCGGTCTCCTCGTAGCCGGATTCGGTGACGTACAGCGGCATCTTGCCGCCGCGGCCGTCCTCGAAGTTCTTCGGCTTGGTCACCACGATCAGGCGGGTGGCATCGGGCGACAGCGCGCTGTCCACGATCTCCACGTCCGCGCCCAGGTAAAGCGGGCCCGGGGCGCGGGTCGGATCGGCCTGGCGCCAGCGCTCGCCCTGCTCGCGCAGCGCTTCGCGCTGGGCGCGGTCGCGGCGCAGGGTCTCCAGCGTGCGCATCTGCTGGTCGCGCAGCACGTCGGCCTTGGGCGCATCGGCGGGGTTCTTCTCGGCCTTGAGCTGGGCGACCACGGCGATGGCGCCGCTGCCCGCGTTCCAGTGGTACCAGGTGTTGCCGACGCTCCAGATCACGCCGCCGTCGGTGGCGAAATCCACGCCCGCGGCGCGCTCGTTGCCACGCGTGAGCTGGGTCAGCGCGCCGCTGCGCAGGTCGCGCACGAACACGTCGCCGTTGCGCACGAAGGCCATGCGCTGGCGCTGGCGGTCATACACGCGGGTGGCCGCGTCCAGCGTGCCGCGCTGGTCGTCGGCAACCTGCTGCGCCGCGCCGCCGTCGACCGCCTGGCGGAAGGTGTCGCGTACCGGGCTGCCCTTGCGCTTGAGCGTGTACTCCACCTGCTGGCCGTTCCACGACCACCAGGCCGATTCCACCGGCGGCCCGATCCAGTCCGGGTCGGCCATCGCCTGCTCGATGGTGATCGGCGTGGGCGCGGCGTGGACACCGCCGGCGGCGGCCAGCAGCAACAGGGACAGGGGCAGGAATCTGGACATCGCGGGCACCGGTGGAGAAAACCGGCAAAGCCTAGCAGCACGCCCCGCCGCAGGGCTGGGCCACAGGTCATGGACGGGCGCGCAGACCGCGCCCGGGCCCTGCGCGCCCGCGCTCCGGCGCGTCCGCGTTTGTGCGGCTTCCGCCAGCGGCTATGCTGGGCGCCGGCCGCGACCTCCGTTGCGCGGCGGTTTTTCCCGAAGGTCGTCCCGCGTGCCCGCTGCCCATCCGATTTCCTGCTGCCTGCATCCCCTCGCCACCGGCGCCCGCGCGCGACCACTGGCGATGGCCGCCGCGACGATCGACCTGGATACGTTCCTCGCGCATGTGCGCGGGGTGGCGGCACTGCTGCCGCCGGGGCGCCACGCGGTCAACCTGTGCGAGGACCGCTACCGTTTCCTGGTCGGTTTCTGCGCCATCGCCCTGCGTGGCCAGGTCAACCTGCTGCCGCCCTCGCGCGCGCCGGCGGTGGTGGACGACGTGCAGCGGCGCCACGAGCAGGCCTGGTGCCTGGGCGACACCGCTCCGGATCCGCTGCCGGCGGGCTGGTTCGCGTTGCCGGAGGTGCTGCCACGGCTGCCGGGCGAGGTTCCGTTGCTGGATGCGGCGCAGCTGGTCGCCATCGGCTTCACCTCGGGCAGCACCGGCGCGCCGGCGGCCAACCCCAAGACCTGGGGCGCCTTCGTCACCAGCACCGCGCAGAACCTGCAGGCGCTGGGCGACCTGTGGGGCGAGCGCATGCCGTCGGTGGTCGCCACGGTGCCGCCGCAGCACATGTACGGCATGGAAATGTCGGTGCTGCTGCCGCTGCTGGCGCCGGCGATGCTGCATGCCGGCCGCCCGTTCTTCCCGCAGGACGTGGCGCAGGCGCTGGCCGAAGTGCCCGCGCCGCGGCTGCTGGTCACCACCCCGGTGCACCTGAAGGCACTGGTCGAATCGGGCGTGGCGCTGCCGCCGCTGGCCGGCATCGTCACCGCCACCGCGCCGCTGCCGCAGCCGCTGGCCGCCGCGGCCGAAGCGCGTTTCGCCACGGAAGTGCGCGAGGTGTTCGGGTCCACCGAGACCTGCATCTTCGCCCGCCGCCGCACCGCCCGTGAACAGGCCTGGACGCTGCTGCCGGGCGTGCGCCTGGAGCCGCGCGACGACGGTACCCGGGTGCATGCACCGCACCTGGCCGAGCCGGTGCTGCTGGCCGATCTGGTCGAGCCGCTGGCGCACGACCGCTTCCTGCTGCGCGGCCGTCGCGCGGACCTGCTGGAGATCGCCGGCAAGCGCGCGTCGCTGGGCGACCTGACGCGGCGCCTGCAGGCGGTACCCGGGGTGCGCGACGCGGTGATGGTGCAGCTGGACCCGGAGCCGGGCCAGGCGGTGGGGCGCATCGCGGCGCTGGTGGTGGCACCGGAGCGCGGGGAGGCGGACATCCTGCGCGAACTGCGCGCGGGCATGGACCCGGTGTTCCTGCCGCGGCCATTGCGCCGGGTGGCGTGCCTGCCGCGCAACGAGACGGGGAAGTTGCCCAGGGATGCGGTGCTGGCGTTGCTGCGCGGCGGGGAATAGTTCTGCCGCTGCCGTGATTTTGCCGTTGCTCCCCGCTTTTGACTTCCGTGTCCCCTTCCGGAGCGACGGAGCCGGCGGGAATAACCCGAAGGGCGACGCACATGGATGTGCGTCGTTTTTCGACGAGACAGGGATGTCTCGTCGAAAAATCCCGCCGGCGGAGTGGACCCACGGCACGCAGTGCCGTGGGCGCGGAGGCAGGGGCGTGCTTTCTCTTGGTTACTTCTCTTTGCACGAGCAAAGAGAAGTAACTCGCTCCTGCGAAGCAGGGGCGAAAGCTCTGCTTTCAAGCTTTCGCTTCTCGCTTTGCCTCTGGCTCGATCCACCGACTTTTTGGCCACCGCTTTGGTACGGGTGCTCGGATCTTCGCTCTTGGCGACCCAAGGGAAGCCAGAACAAGGGCAGAAACAGAATCAAAGGCTTTCGCTCCCCTTCGGGGCGCGAGCCACCTTTCTTTGCTCGTGCAAAGAAACGTGGCCCAAAGAAAGCACGCCCTGCCTACGCGCCCTCCGTGCCTGCGGCACTCCGGGTCCACTCCGCCGACGGGATTTTTCGACACGACATCCCTGTCGTGTCGAAAAACGACGTGCATCCATGCACGTCGCCCCTGCGGGGTCTTGTCCGTCGGCTCCGTCGCTACGGAAGGGGGACCCGGAAGTCAAAAGCCAGGCAAAAGCAAAATCACGGCAACGGCAACGGCAACGGCAACGGCAACGGCGGTCAGGCGCCGTGGACCCCGTCGATCTCCACCCGCAGGTCGCGCCGGCACACTTCGGCATGCAGCACGATGTACGCCACCTCCGGCGGCAGATGCCGCGCCAGCGCCTGCCGTATCGCCGGGATCTCCGCCGCGTCGCGCACGTACACCTTCAGCCGGCTGCCCGCGCCGAAATGCGCCGGCAGGGACGGCAGGCGCGCGCGCGCGGTGCCCACCAGCGCATCGAGATTGGCGAACGTCTCCTCCAGCTGCCGCAGCGTGTCCTCGCCGTGCAGGGTGGCGTGGCCGACCACGCTGGCGGTGCCCGACAGCAGCAGCGGCACGCTGCTGCCCGGTGCGGCCAGCATGCCGCGGGCGAAGCTGGGCGACTGCGGGCCGTACTGCCTCGGGTAGCGCCAGGCGCTGACCTGGCGCGGGTTCTCCAGCGGCGTGCCCGGCACGCGCGCGGCCAGCCAGTAGACCTGCAGCACGCGCACGCCGTCGAGGCGGCCGATGGCGGTGGCCGCCGGCAGGGTGCCGGGGTCGATGGTGCCGATGCCGCGTGCGCGGCCCACGCAGAACTGGCGGTAGCGCTCGTCGTCGCCCTCGCCCTCGGTGATCGCGTCCAGGTAGTTCCAGATCCGCAGCAGGTGCGGATAGCCCTGCCGGGGCAATGACGACAGCAGCCGGGCATAGGCGTGCGCGCCGGCTTCCAGGATGCCGCCGTGGCGGGCTTCGTCGATCTGCAGCGCGCCGAACATCAGCGCGCCGTCGCTGGCCCAGGCCAGGCCGTCGGCCTCGCGGCCGCTGTGCACCGTGCCGGCGCTGCGCCAGACCTCCAGCCGTGGTTCGCCTTCCGGTTGCAGGCCGACCTGCAGGTAGCGCGGGTCGTCGCTGGCCGGGGCGCTGTCGCCGGCCTGGAAGCCGAACACCGCCAGCACCCGGGGGTCGGCCAGCAGCGCGGGCAGCCGCGCCGGGTCGGCGTAGTCCACCTCCAGCCCGGCCGCGGGCGCGAAGCCGGATACCGCGTTCATCGCGCGCTCCGGCGACCAGGGCGGCCGGCAGCGCGGGCGGGCGGGGGAGCGGAAGCGGGGCAGGGGAGCAGGGACGTCATCGTGCGGGCGGATCGGTGCTGCAGAAACCGCCATGATACCGCGCGCGCGGTGAGGGCCATGGTTGCGCCGCGGGCGGTGATACCGGATCGTTGCGCATCAATCTCTTCATGGAAGTGGCAATGTCGCAACAAACCGAGGCCGAGCGCGAGCTGGCCGAACTGCTGGTCGAGAGCCTGAACCTGGAAGACGTGGACCCTGCGTCGATCGACCCGGAGGCGGCGCTGTTCAACGACGGACTGGGCCTGGATTCGATCGACGCGCTGGAGCTGGCGCTGGCCATCGGCAAGCGCTACGGCTTCCAGCTGCGTTCGGACAACGACGACAACCGCCGCATCTTCGCCTCGCTGCGCGCGCTGTCCGCGCACGTGCAGGCGCACCGCACCACCTGAACGCCATGAACCACGCCGGCCATGCGCCCGGCCCCGGGGCGGCCGCCCACCTGCTGCGGATCGCGTTGCTGCTGTCCTACCCGGTGCTGTCGCACGTGGCCAGCCTGCGCAGCGAGGGCGGCTGGGCGGCGCTGGCGCTGTTCGGGCTGGTGCTGCTGTGCCTGCTCGACGCACTCGGGCGGCGCCGGCCGCTGGCGTGGGCCGCGCTGCTGGCATCGGCGCTGCTGCTGGCCTGGCTGGGGCGCTCGCCGTGGGCGTGGATGCTGCTGCTGGCGCCACCGGTGGTGTTCCCGCTGCTGGTGGCCTGGGGCTTCGCGCGTTCGCTGCGGGCCGGCCGGGTGCCGTTGATCACCCGCATCGTGCAGGCGCTGCACGCGCGCGCCGGGGTGCCGGTGGAGCCACGGCTGCAACGCTATGCGCGGCGCCTGACCGCGGCCTGGGCGCTGCTGCTGGCGCTGCTGGCGGCGATCAACCTGGCGCTGGCGATGAGCGCGGTGCCCGACGGCCTGCTGGCCGCGTTCGGCCACCAGCCGCGCTGGCCGCTGAGCCATGCGCAATGGTCGTGGTGGGCGAACGTCGCCGATTGGGGCCTGATCGGCGGCTTCTTCGTCGCCGAGTACGCGCTGCGCTGCCGGTTGTTCCCGCACCGGCCGTACCGCAGCGCCGGCGAGTTCGTGCGCCAGATGGGGCAGCTGGGCCCGGCGTTCTGGCGCGACCTGCTGCGCTGAACCGGCGGGGCCGCGGGTATCCTGTGGCCCCCGCCGCCGCCCGCCCCGCCATGCAGTTCAGCATCCATCCCGACCATCCCTGCCTGCCCGGCCATTTCCCGGGGCGGCCGCTGGTGCCGGGCGTGGTGGTGCTGGAACAGGTCCTGCGCGCGGCCGAGGCCGTGGCCGGGGAACCGCTGGGCGCGCTGCGCCTGCCGCAGGTGAAGTTCATGGCGCCGCTGTTGCCCGGGCAGGTCGCGCGGATCGAACTGGACGGCGCAGCGCCGCACTGGAAGTTCCGGGTGTGGCGTGGCGACGAATTGCTTGCGCGCGGCGAACTGGTGGCCGGCGACGGACCGGCGGCATGAGCGATGCCGACTGGAAGCGCCGTCCCGAGGGCGGTGGCCGCGCCGCGGTCCGCCTGATCGCGGCCATCGCCCGCCACGGCGGGCGTGGCATCGCCCGGCTCTGCCTGTACCCGATCACCGGCTACTTCCTGCTGGTACGCGCCAGCGAGCGCCGCGCCTCGCGCGCCTACCTCGGCCGCGTGCTGGGCCGCCGCGCCCGGCTGCGCGACGTGGCGCGCCATATCCACACTTTCGCCGCGACCATTCTCGACCGGGTATTCCTGCTCGGCGGGCGCATGGACCTGTTCGATATCCGCACCGAAGGCACCGGCGAGCTGCTTGCGCAACTGGACGAAGGCCGCGGCGTGCTGTTGTTCGGCTCGCACCTGGGCAGCTTCGACGCGCTGCGCGCGCTGGGCCGGCAGCGGCCGGACCTGAAACTGCGCGTGCTGCTGGACCGCGGCCACAATGCCGCCATCACCGAACTGCTGGCCGAGCTCGACCCCGGCCTGGCCGCGGGCATCATCGATGCCGGGCAGGGCGGGCCGGCGGTGGTGCTTGCGATCCAGCAGGCACTGCAGGAAGGGGCCATGGTGGCGCTGCTGGTGGACCGCGCGCGGCCGGGCGAAACCGCGCTGGCCGCGCCGCTGCTGGGCGCGCCGGCACCGTTCCCGACCGCACCGTGGCTGATCGCCAGCGTACTCAAGGCACCGGTGATGCTGGCCTTCGGCCTGTACCGCGGCGGCAACCGCTACGATCTGCTGTTCGAGCCGTTCGCCACGGCGGTCGACGTACCCCGCGCGCAGCGGGCCGAGGCGCTGTCGGCGCTGGTTCACCGTTATGCCGGCAGGCTCGAACACCACCTGCGCGGCGCCCCCTGGAACTGGTTCAACTTCTATGATTTCTGGCATTCCCAAGCCTCACTCCCCGCGCCGCTGGATGGTGGCGGTGCTCCTGGCCGCGTGCAGCAGCGCGCCGGCGCTGGCGGCCGACGTTGATGCCGGCTGGATCCTGCGCCGGCTGGCGCAACCGGTGCCCAGCCAGACCGGCTTCGTGGAACTGCGCGGTTCGGCGCTGCTGAAGGAGCCGCTGCGGGTGGAAGGCCAGTACCGCCGCCCGGACCCGGCCACGCTGGTACGCGAAGTGCGCGTGCCCTACGCCGAAACCACCACCATCGCCGACGGCAAGGTCAGCATCGCCCGCGCCGGCAAGCCGCCGCGGGTGTTCTCGCTGCAGCGGGTGCCCGAGCTGTCGGACCTGCAGGCCAGCTTCGGTGCGCTGCTGTCCGGCGACCTGGCCGCGCTGGAGCAGGCCTATCGCCTGCAGGCATCGGGTACCGCGCAGCGCTGGCGACTGGTGCTCACGCCCAGGGCACCGGCGCTGGCGGCGCGGGTACGCGCGGTGACGCTGCGTGGGCGCGAGGGCGAGCTGCGCTGCATCGAAACACAACCGGCGCGGGGCGAACTGCAGCGCACCCTGCTGGGCGCCGCGGCCACGGCCGCCGACCGCGTGCGCCAGGCCGATGCGCTGGCCACGCTGTGCCATGACGGCGCGCACGATGGCGCTGCCGCGGCCGGCCTGGACGGGAGCCGGCGTTGAAGCTGACCCCGCGCCTGCGCATCGGCCTGGCGATCACCTGGTTGCTGCTGCTGGGCCTGCTCACCGCCTGGCTGAGCGGGCGCATGCAGGTCAGCGGCGACCTGCGCAAGTTCATGCCCGATGCGCGCACCCCGGCGCAGAAGCTGCTGCTCGACGAACTGGGCGAAGGCCCGGGCGCGCGGCTGCTGCTGCTGGCGCTGTCCGGTGCCGCGCCGGAGCAGCTCGCCGGGCAGTCGCGGCAACTGCAGCAGGCGCTGGCGGAAGACCCGCAGTTCGAGCTGGTCGCCAATGGCGGCCAGGCCGGGCTGGAGGCCTTCCCCGAGCGGCTGCTGCCCTATCGCTACCTGATCGACGCGTTGCCCGCCGATGCGTTCAGTGCCGATCGCCTGGGCGAGGAACTGCAGGCGCGGCTGCAGGACCTGGGCTCGCCGGCGGGGGCGCTGGTCGAGCCGCTGCTGCCGTCCGATCCCACGTTGCAGGTGCTGCGCGTGGCCGAGGCGCTGCAGCCGGCCAACGCACCGCAGCGCATCGACGAGGTCTGGTTCGACCGCAGCGGCCGCCAGGCGCTGCTGCTGGTGCAGACGCGCGCGGCCGGGTTCGACCCCGGCGCGCAGCAGCAGGCGGTGGACACCATCACGGCCGCGTTCGCGGGCATCGCCGGCGACAGCGGCAGCCGCCTGGAGATGAGCGGGCCGGGCGCGTTCTCGGTGAAGATCGGCAACCGCACCGCGCGCGAAGCCGGCACCATCGGCACCATCGACACGCTCGGCATGATCCTGCTGCTGTGGATCGCCTACCGCAGCTGGAAGATGCCGATCCTGGGCTTCCTGCCGCTGGCCAGCGCCGGCCTGGCCGGGCTGTCGGCGGTGGCGCTGGCCTTCGACGGCGTGCACGGCATCACCATCGCCTTCGGCTTCACCCTGATCGGCGTGGTGCAGGACTACCCGATCCATTTCTTCAGCCACCAGCGCCCGGGCCGCTCGCCATGGGACAACGTGCGCGCGCTGTGGCCGACCTTGGGCACCGGCGTGGTCGCCACCTGCATCGCCTATCTCACCTTCCTGTTCTCCGGGGTCGACGGGTTGAAGCAGTTGTCGGTGTTCACCATCACCGCGCTGGCCACCGCGGCGCTGGCCACCCGTTACCTGCTGCCGGCGCTGGTCGACCCGGCGACCCGCGATTTCGCCGATTCGGCAGCCCTGGCGCGGCTGTGGCGCCACACCCGGCGGCTGCCGCGCCCGCGCCGTTCGCTGGCGCTGCTGGCGGTGGCGGCGCTGGGGGTGCTGGTATGGGCGCCGGGGCCATTCTGGCAGAACGACCTGGGCAAGCTGACCCCGGTGGATCCGGCCGACCTGCAGCGCGATGCGCAGCTGCGCGGCGAACTCGGCGCGCCCGACGTGCGCTACGTGATCACCGTGCGCGGCGCCGACGCGCAGGTGGCGCTGGCCGCCAGCGAAGGCCTGCGGCCGGTGCTGCAGCAACTGGTCGCCGATGGCGCGCTGGACCGCTACGACATGGCCGCGCGCTACCTGCCCAGCGCCGCGCTGCAGCGCCAGCGCCAGCAGTTGTTGCCGGATGAAGCCACGCTGCGCGGCGCACTGGCCACCGCGGTGGCCGGGACCCCGTTCCGCGACGACGCGTTCGAGCCGTTCATCGCCGATGTGCAGCGCGCCCGCAGCGCGCCCGCGCTGCAGCCGCAGGACCTGCACGGCACGCCGCTGGCCACCGCGGTCGATGGCCTGCTGCTGCAGGGCCAGGGCCAGGGCCACGCCACCGCGCTGGTGTCGCTGAGCGGACTGCACGACGTGGCCGCGGTCGCCACCAGCGCGCGCCTGCATGGCGCCGAACTGCTGGACCTGAAGCATGCCTCCGAATCGCTGGTGGCCGAATACCGCGGCCGCGTGCTGATGGCGCTGGCGGTGGCGGTACTGCTGTTGTCGGCCACGGTGTGGGCGGCGCTGCGCTCGCCGCGCCGCGCGCTGCGGGTGCTGCTGCCGATGCTGCTGACCACGCTGGTGGTGCTGGCGCTGCTGCGCGCCAGCGGCGTCGAGCTGAACCTGTTCCACCTGATCGGGCTGATCCTCGCCGCCGGCCTGGGCCTGGACTACGGCCTGTTCTTCGAGCACGCCGGCGACAGCCACGCCGACCAGCTGCGCACCCTGCATGGCCTGCTGGTGTGCAGCGCGATGACGCTGCTGGTGTTCAGCCTGCTCGGGCTGTCCTCGATCCCGGTGCTGCGCGCGATCGGCAGCACCGTGGCGCTGGGCGTAGTGTGCAATTTCGTGCTGGCGCTGCTGGTCTCGCGCCACCCCTGGCAGGAGGCCGCCGATGCTGCGGCGTGAGGACATCCTGCCGCTGGTGCCGCACCAGGGCGACATGTGCCTGTGGGACGAAGTGCTGGCGTGGAGCGCCAGCGACATCGTCCTGCGCGCGCACAACCACCGCGATCCGGCGCACCCGCTGCGCAGCGACGGCCGGCTGCGCGCGGTCCACCTGTGCGAATACGGCGCGCAGGCGATGGCGGTGCACGGCGGCCTGCGCGCGCGCCAGCGCGGCGGCGCGGTGCTGCCCGGCGTGCTGGTGGCGCTGCGCGACGTGCGGCTGCATGTCGCGCGCATCGACGATCTCGATGGCGCCATCGAAGCGACCGCGCAGGTCCTGGCCGAGACCGGGGCCAGCCAGCAGTACGGGTTCCGGATCAGCCACGGCGGGCGGCTGCTGGCCGAAGGACGCGCGGCGGTGATGCTGCAGCCCGGACAATGAGCGCAACGACATGCAGGAAGAAATCGTGATGAATACGAAGCGACGCGCGCTGGTGACTGGTGGCAGCGGCGACCTGGGCGGGGCGATCTGCCGGCGCCTGGCCGCGGACGGCGCGCATGTGATCGTGCATGCCAACGGCAACCTGGCGCGCGCGCAGGCGGTGGCCGCGGAGATCGCCGCCGCCGGCGGCAGCGCGCAGCCGGTGGCGTTCGACGTGGCCGACGGCGAGGCCACCGCGGCGGCGCTGGAAGGCCTGCTGGCCGACGGCCCGATCCAGATCGTGGTCAACAACGCCGGGGTGCACGACGACGCGCCGATGGCCGGCATGGACGCGGCGCGCTGGCGGCGGGTGATCGACGTGTCGCTGCATGGCTTCTTCCACGTCACCCAGCCGCTGCTGCTGCCGATGGCGCGCACGCGCTGGGGTCGCATCGTCAGCGTCTCGTCGGTGGCGGCGGTGCTCGGCAACCGCGGCCAGACCAACTACGCCGCGGCCAAGGCGGCGTTGCACGGGGCCTCGAAGTCGCTGGCGCGGGAAATGGCCAGTCGCGGCATCAGCGTCAACGTCGTCGCCCCGGGGGTGATCGAAGGGCGGATGGCCGGCGATGCGTTTCCGCCGGAGCTGATCCGGCAGACCGTACCGGCCGCGCGCGCGGGCCGCCCGGAGGAAGTGGCGGCACTGGTGGCGTTCCTGTGCAGTGACGACGCCGGTTACATCAACGGCCAGGTGATCGGCATCAACGGCGGCATGGGCTGAGCCGCGCGCAGGCGCAGCCGCTGGACCGGCTTCACCGCGGCGGCGCTTGCCCGCCCGCGCCGTCGTCGATCAGTGGCGGGTTGGCGCGGATGCGGCGGTGGACCCTGCGCACGTCGCCATGGCGCAGCGCCAGCCGCACGATGTGCACGGTGATCCGGGTCAGGTCGCGCAGCGGGCGGAAGTGGCTCGGGCGGAAGCACTCGTCGCGGTCGGCGCTGCGGTAGCGCGATTCGATCGGCACCGACACGCAGCGCGTACCGAGCTGCCGCGCCGCCGAGATCAGCAGCTGCGCCTCGAACACGAAATCCTCGCCGGGAATGTCGCGCATGGCGATCACCGCGGCCGGGTAGAAACGCTGGCCGCTCTGGCTGTCGGCCACCTGGTAGTGCGTACCCCAGGCCACGCCCCAGTCGCCGAATTCGTTGGCCAGGCGCCGCAGCAGCGGCTGCGAGGCGCGCTTGCGCAGCCGCGCGCCGATGACGATGCAGCCGGGGTGGCGGTTGGCGCAGGCCAGCAGCCGCGGCAGGTCGGCGGCCGCGTGCTGGCCGTCGCCGTCCATGGTCAGCACCCCGCGCAGGCCGCGCCGCACGGCTTCGGCGAAGCCGCTGCGCAGCGCCTGGCCCTTGCCGCTGCGCCGCGCATGGCGCAGCACGGTGACCGGCAGGTCGGCGATGCAGTCCACGGTCCCGTCGTCGGAGCCGTCGTCGACCACGATCACGTGCGGGCAGAACGCAAGCGCGCCGCTCACGACCTCGCGGATGCGCAGCGCTTCGTTCAGGGCGGGGATCACCACCGCCACGTCATCCGGGCCCAGCATGCGTTGCTCAGCCATGGCCGATCCCGACCTGCAGCCATTGCTCCGGCCCGGCCGGCAGCAGCACCTGGGGGCGCTCCAGCGCCAGCGCTTCGAGCAGCGGCAGCGCCGGCTGCATCGCGTTGCCGGCCAGCAGCCGCGTCAACGGCCCGGGCGCGTCGGCACTGCCGTCGCCGCTGCCGGTGGCCATCGCTACGCGCAGCGTCGGCAGCCCGGCGCAGGGGCTGTTCGACAGCACCAGGGCGACGCCCAGCAGGCCCTCGCTGGGGGCCATTTCGCCGAGCGGGCCACAGGCCGGGCCGTCGTAGGCGACCAGCAGCACCGCCTCGCTGCCGGCGGCCAGCTGCGCCATCGCTTCGATCAGGCCCTGCGCGAAACTGCCGCGACCGGCGCTGATCGCGGTGGCCGGCACATGCGCGCCGGTGCCGATCGTCCAGTAGCCGGCGGCGGCGTTGTGCACCGAGTTGTGGAAGCGGGTGGGCGACACCGCGCGCGGGTCGCTGGCCAGCGTGGTGCACATGTAGTCGCTGATCGACATTTCGCCATGGGTGGACGCGAACACCGACGGCAGCGTCGCTGCCTCGCGCCCGGCCGCCTCGCAGGCGGCGAGTGCGGCTTCCAGCGCCACCGCCACCGTGGCCGGCGCGCGGCGGCGCTCGTTGGCGGCCAGCAGCAGCGGGGCCGGGCGCGCCGGCACCTGCGCTGGATGCACGCCGCCCCGCGCCCAGGCGCACGCCGCGTCCCAGTCGGGCAGCCCGCTGCCCCAGAATCCGATGCCTTCGACGACCGCCTCGCGCATGCGCCTCATCCCACCTTGCTGAATACCAGCGAGCAGTTGTTGCCGCCGAAGCCGAAAGAGTTGTTCATCGCGTGGCGGATATCCACCCGCGCATTGTCGAACCGGATCTGCGGTCCGCAGGCCGGGTCGGGAACCGTGCTGTTGAGCGTGCCCGGCAGCAGCCCGTCGGACAAGGCCAGCAGCGCGAACACCGACTCGACGATGCCGGCCGCGCCCAGGGTGTGGCCGGTCCAGCCCTTGGTCGAGCTGGCATGCAGCGACGGTGGGAACAGCGCCGCCACCGCGGCGGCCTCGATGCCGTCGTTGGCCGGGGTCGAGGTGCCGTGCAGGTTGAGGTAGCCCAGCTGCGCGGGCTCGAGCCCGGCGCTGTGCAGCGCCTGGCGCATCGCCAGGCGCGCGCCCAGCCCCTGCGGATGCGGTGCCGACATGTGGTGGGCGTCGCTGGATTCGCCGTAGCCGCCCAGCTGCAGCGCGGTCTCCGGGCCGGCGCCGGCGCGTTCCAGCACCGCATAGCCGCCGGCCTCGCCCAGCGACAGCCCGCTGCGGCGCGCGTCGAACGGCTGGCAGGGCGCCGTGGCGACCAACTGCAGCGAATGGAAACCGAACAGCACGCTGCCGCACAGGGTATCGACGCCGCCGACCAGGGCCGCATCGGCGAAACCGGCATGGATCAGCCGCGCGGCCTGCGCGAACACCTTGGCGCTCGACGAGCAGGCGGTGGCCACGGTCACGCACGGGCCGCCGAGCCCGGTGGCGGCGCGGACGAAGTCGCCGAGCGCGTGCGGGGTGTGGATGCGCGGGCGCTGCAGCTCCGGCGGGAAATGCGCCACGCCCGCTTCATCGGTGTGCAGCCGCGCATATGCCGCTTCGGTGGCGCCGATGGCCGAGGTGGAGGTGCCCATCACCACCGCCACGCGGTGCGCGCCGTGGCGGGCGACAACCGCGGCCACCGCGTCGAGCAGGCCGTCCTGCTGCAGCGCCAGCCATGCCAGCGCGTTGTTGCGGCAGTCGAAGCCGGCCAGCGCCGGCGGCAGCGTCACGTCCTCCACGCCGTCGACGCGGCCGATCCAGCAGTCCAGCGGGTCGTTGCCGAAGTCGTTGCGGCGCAGGCCGCTGCGACCGTGCGCCAGCGCCTGGCGCTGCGCATCCAGTCCCGCGCCCAGCGCGGTGGTGGCGCTGTGCGCGAGGATGTTCAGTGGGAGCAGGCGCGGTGGCATTGCGGCGGTCACGCGGTCTTCCGGACATGGGGCGGGGCGCGAGTATATCGGGGTGCCCGTCCACCGTACGGCGTCCCGCCAGGGTGATGGCGTGCGCATTTCTTGATGAAAATGAATGAAGCTCCGGCAAAGCCGCGGACGGCTGCGTACGGCAATGCCTTTCACCGGCGTCGGGTTTCCGACACAATCTCCTGCATTCCCAAGCAGGGCAACGCCCGCGGGCATGCAAGCCTACGTCTACAAAAGCCAACGCAAGCCGGACACCTACGTCTACCTTGCCAAGCGCGACGACTTCGACGCGATCCCGGCCACGCTCGGCGCCACCCTGGCACCGTTCGCGTTCGTGCTGGAAGTCGCGCTGACCCCGGAACGGCGGCTGGCCCAGGCCGACGCCGCGCTCGTGCGCGCCAACCTGGCCACGCACGGCTTCCACCTGCAGCTGCCGCCGCAGCCCCTGGCGCCGGTGAAGATCGCCCGCATCGACGGCCGCGATGACTGACGCCCGCCGCAGCCGTGCCCTCGGCGCGCTGGCGCTCGGCGGGTTGCTCGCGCTCGCCACCGCGCTCGGTGGCCTGCCGGCCGCCGTGTGCGGCCTGCTGGCGCAGCCGGCGTTCGCGCTGGCGGTGTCGTGGTGGCGGCGCACGCGCGCCACCGCGCCGCTGGCCGCGCTGCCGCGGCATGACCTGCCGGGGCTGCTTGTGGTCTGGGCCGCGGGCACCGGGCTGCTGGCGCTGCTGGTGTCCTGGCCATTGGCGGCGCTGCACGACAGCGGCAGCCTGCAGGCGGTGCTGGCACTGTGCGTGGCGCTGAGCATCGCGGTGGCGGCGCTGTGGCGCACCTGGCCGCTGTGGCAGGCGCTGGAGCGCGAAGGCGGCACCCTGCGCGCGCAGGCCCAGGCGTTGTCCGCGCGCGCCATGGATTCCTGGCACGGCGTCGGCGCGGCGCTGCTGCTGTGCCTGCTGTGCGCGGCGGTGGTGGCGCCGGCCTGGCCGGGTCTGCTCGGCGACGGCCTGCGCTGGCCGCTGGCCATCGCCACCGCGCTCCTTTCGCCGGTGCTGCACGCTGCGCTGCAGGCGTTGCCCGCCGCGCCAGCGGCCGCGCCGGCGATGGTGGCGCCGGCGTTCGATCCGTTCGCCGAGGCCCTGGCCGAACCGGCGCCGCTGGAGCTGATGGCGCAGCACGAATGGGTGCCGCAGCTGTACGAGGCCGCGCGTGCCGGACGCGTGGACCGCGCCCTGCAGCTGCTCGACGCCGGCGCCGATCCGCATGCGCCGCCGCCGGCTGATTCGCGCGACCAGCGCAGCCTGGTGGTGCTGGCCGCGGTGCTGCCCGACCTGCGCCTGCTGCGCGCGCTGATCGGCCGCGGCGTGGACGTGAACCTGGCCCATCGCGGCATGACCCCGCTGCTGGCGGCCACCCGCGACAGCTGGCACGGGCGTCCCGAGGCGGTGATGACCCTGCTGGCCAACGGCGCCGATCCGCGCGCCACCGACGCCGATGGCAACACCCCGCTGCACCATGCCGCGCGCAGTTCCGACCCCGGCGTGGCCGCACTGCTGCGCGATGCCGCGGCTGAAATCGACGCGCTCAACCACGACGGTCACAGTCCGCTGGCGGTGGCCTGCCAGGCCGGCAACTGGCGGCTGGCGCGGTTCCTGCTCGAGCGCGGCGCCAAGGTGGAGCCCGCCGACGGCGTGCCGGTCCTCATTCCCGCCGCGGCCACCGAAGACGACGATGCCGCTGGCGTGCAGCTGCTGCTCAAGCACAAGGCACGGCTGGACGCGCGCGACCGCCGCCGCCGCAGCGCCCTGCACGAGGCCGCCGCGGCCGGCCATGGCGACATCGTCGATGCGCTGCTCGCGGCCGGCGCCAATGTCGAACCGCGCGATGCCGCCGGCCGCACGCCGTGGCTGGACGCTGCCGCGCATGGCCATGCCGGCGTGCTCGAGCGCCTGCTCGCGCACAAGCCCGATGTCACCGCGGTCGATGGCGAGGGCTGCAACGCGGTGCTGCTGGCCTGCCGCGCGGAGAACGTGACCGCGGCGCTGGTGCGGCGCCTGCTGGACCTGGGCATCGCCGCCGATGCGGTCGCCGCCGACGGCCGCCGCGCCATCGACCACGCGGCCGCGGCCGGGCGCTGGAGCATCGTCTCGCTGCTGGACCCGGCCTATCCGCTGCCCGCCGCGGTCAGCGACGCGCTGGCCGGCGCCGACGCCGGCGATGGCGCCGCCGCGGCGCCGCCGCTCAACGACCGCCCGCCGCTGGTGCTGCTGCGCGAGGCGCTGGCCTTCGGCAACACCGAGGGCATGGCGCCGCTGGCGCGGCTGTGTTCGGCGCGCGAGCTGGGCACCCTGCTGCACGCCGTGGAACTGGCGCTGCAGCCGCGCGTGGTCGACTGGCTGCTGGCCCACGGTGCCGATGCCGAAGTACTCGACGCCTGCGGCGACACGCCGATGTTCGCGTTGCTGGCGCGCGGGGTGGATGCCATCCCGACGCTGCAGGTGCTGCTGCGGCACGGCGTTTCGCCTGCCGGGCGCGGTGGGCTGGGGCGCCTGCTGGCCGCCTGCGTGCAGCACGACCAGGGCTCGCGCGGTACCGAACAGTTCGTACTGGAGCTGCTGGAGCGCGGCGCCGATCCGTTCGGCGGTTCGCCTGCCGGCGATCCGCCGCTGGCGCTGGCGGTACGCCTGGGCTGGTTGAAGGTGCAGCACTGGCTGCTGGTGCACGGCGCCGACCGCGAAGCGCGCGACAGCCACGGCATGACCGCGCTGCACCTGGCCACCGCGCTGGCACGCGAGGCGTCGCTGAAGCAGCTGGTGATGCAGGGCGCCTCGCCGGACGCGCGCGCCGCAGACGGGCAGACGCCGCTCGGCGTGGCCCTGTCCAGCGGTCGCCGCGACCTGGCCGACTGGCTGGACTGGCGTGGCTGGCCGCTGCCGCTGCGGCCGCTGCGCGAAGCCGACGTGCCGGCCGCGGCGATGGCCGGCGATGCCGACGCCGTGCGCCGGCTGATCGAACTGGGCCTGCCGGTGGATGCGGTCGATGCGCAGGGCTGCACCGGCCTGCTGCGCGCGGCCGGTGGCGGCCACGTCGCCACCGTGGACCTGCTGCTGGCGCGCGGCGCCGATCCGCAGCATGCGGCCGCCAGCGGCGCCACGCCGCTGTCGGCGGCGGTGAGCATGCGCCAGGCGGCCATCGTCACCGCCCTGCTCGACGCCGGCGCGCGCATCGACCACCGCCTGCCGGGCGGCGTCACCGTGCTGATGCTGGCTGCCGCGCTCGGCTTGCCCGACATCGCCGCCAAACTGCTGACCGCAGGCGCCGACGTGCACGCCGGCGATGACCAGCAGCTGGCGCCGCTGCACTGCGCCGCGCTCTACGGGTTCACCGCGCGCGACCGCACCCGGCTGCTGGCGCTGCTCGACACCCTGCTGCTGGCCGGCGCCGAGCCGGACCAGGCTTCGGCCGGTACGGTCACCCCGCTGCTGCTGCTGCTGGGCGCGCGCGCCGAGCCGGGCACCGCCTGTGACGAGCAGGTGGTGCTGGCCGCGGTCGAGCGCCTGCTCGATGAAGAAGTGGCGCTGGACGTGCGTGATCCGCGCGGCTTCGGCCCGCTGCACCTGGCCGCGCTGCATGGCCTGCCGTTGCTGGTGCAGCGCCTGCTGCGCGCCGGCGCCGACCCCGATCTGCGTGATGCGCTAGGCCGCAGCCCGCGCGAGATCGCGGTCATGCGCGGCTTCATCGATGTCGCCGGCGAGTTCGAGCCGGCGGTGCCGGGGGTGTCCTCGATGGCCCGGTTCCTGCGCGACCGCGGCTGAGCGCGGCCCGCCCGCGACCCTGGCGGCCGCCGCCGCTGTCACAGGCCGCCGCGCCGCGGTTTCAGTCGCCGCTGCCGCAGCGCGCGGGCCTCATTCGCGGTTCGTCGCCGGCCGCTCCGCCGTCCCGTCGTCCTCGCCGGCATCGGCCTCGAACAGCTGCATCAGGTCGGCGCGCGCATCGCGCGAGGTCTGCATCACCGCCGCCTCGTCGTCGTAGACCAGGTGCTGGGCCTTGAGCAGCTTCTCGTCATGCTCGCGGAAACGGCGCACGTGCTCGCGCGCGGTGTTCTCGGCGATGCCCAGCGCGGTCAGCACCCGTTCGCTGATCTCCAGGCTCGACCCGAACACTTCGCGGAACGGCTCGGCCGACATGTCCATCAGCTTCCAGGCGTGCTGGCGGTTGCGCGCGCGCGCCAGCACCTTGGCCTGCGGGTACAGCCGCCGCACCAGGCGCACCGCGCGCAGGTTGGTGTCGGGGTCGTCCATGGCCATCACGAACACCCGGATCTGGTCGCCGCCGGCCGCGCGCAGCAGGTCGGGCCGGGTGGGATCGCCGTAATAGAGGTGGTTGCCGAAGCGGCGCAGGTCTTCCACCGTACCCGGGTCGGCTTCCAGCGCGACGAACGGGATGCGCTGCGCGGTGAGCAGCCGCGCGACGATCTGGCCGAAGCGGCCCATGCCCGCGATCAGCACCTGCGGGTGCTGCGCCTGGGCCTCGTTCAGGTTGTCCGGCGCGCGTTCCGGGCCCCGGTTCGGGGCGCGCGGCCGCACCAGTTGCTTGAGCCCGATCATCAGCAGCGGGGTCAACGCCATCGACAGGCTGACGATGGCGACCAGGCGGTCGTGATTGATGCGCCCCAGCAGGTTGACGCGCTCGGCCTCGTTGAACACGACGAAGGCGAACTCGCCACCCAGCCACAGCACGCTGCCCAGCATCAGCGCGCTGCGCAGCGGCATCCGCGCGGCCAGGCCGATCAGCACCAGCAGCCCGAATTTCACCGCCAGCAGCACGCCGACGCCGATCGCGATCACGGTCGGCTCGGCGGCGATCCGCGCCAGGTCGATGCTCATGCCCACGGCGATGAAGAACAGCCCCAGCAACAGGCCCTTGAACGGCTCGATCTGCGACTCGATCTCGTGGCGGAACTCGGAGTCGGCCAGCAGCACGCCGGCCAGGAACGCGCCCAGGCTCGGGCTCAGCCCGGCCTTCTGCATCAGCCATGCGGTGCCCAGCACCACCAGCAGCGCGCTGGCGGTGAACACCTCGGGCATGCGCGTGCGCGCGACCATGCTGAACAGGTGGCGCAGTACCGGCCGGCCCAGCAGGATCACCACAGCCAGCGCGCCGACCGCGGTGGCCACGTTCTGCCAGGTCAGGGTCTCGTTGCGGATCCCGCCCAGCAGCGGAATCGCCGCCAGCAGTGGGATCGCGACCAGGTCCTGGAACAGCAGGATGGCGAAGCCCAGCCGCCCGTAGTCGGTGTTCAGGGCCTTGTGCTCGGACAGCAGCTGCAGGCCGATCGCGGTGGAGGACAGCGCCAGCGCGGTGCCGATCACCAGCGCGCTCTTCCACTGGAAGTGGTACAGCAGCAACAGCCCGCCAAGCACCCCGGCGGTGACCAGCACCTGCAGCGCGCCGCCGCCGAACACCGTGCGCCGCATCACCATCAGCCGCGACGGCGAAAGCTCCAGCCCGATCACGAACAGCAGCATCACCACGCCGATCTCGGCGGCGTTGAGGATGCGGTCGGCGTCGTGCACGAACGCCAGCACGTGCGGGCCCAGCACCACGCCGGCGGCCAGATAGCCCAGCACCGCGCCCAGCCCGAAGCGCTTGAACACCGGCACGGCGATCACCGCCGCCAACAGCAGCACCAGGGCCAGTTCCAGACCGCCGCCATGCATCGGGATCACGCTCGGAGAATAGAGAAGGGGAAAGGCGGAGCGGCGGCCGGGGCGGGCGCATGCCGATGCCTGTACGAAAGAGTACCGCGCGCCCGCGGCCTTGGAAAATTTCACGGCACGCCGCTTGACCGCGCCGCGCGCCGGTCGCAGACTCGCGCAGCCGCCGGCCCCTGCCGTCGCGGCAACCCTTCGGAGTCCCACCCATGCCCAGCGACAGTACAAGTCGATCTCGTCCGACGTCGGTGACGGCCAACGCCTGAGTGGGTGTTTCGCCGCTGCCGGCGTTGCGCCCGCAACCCAGCAGCCGACCCGGTCGGCAAGGCGAAACACGATGAACCAGAAGCAACTCCTGCGTCCGGCAGCGGACGCCAGCGCCCTGGGCGCACCCCTGGCCGGGTTCAACACCGCCGACGCGGTGGTCTATCTCAACCAGCTCGAACAGGCCGAAGCCGGCGCGGTGCTGGCGGCATTGCCGTTGCCGCGCGCGGTCAAGCTGCTGGAAGCGCCGGAGCTGCAGCATGCCGGCGAGCTGGTCGCGGCGATGCCGCCGGCCCGGGCCGCCGCGCTGCTGGGGCTGATGGCCGACGACCGCGCCACCGACATCGTCCATGAGCTGGACGAGGACGAGCGCGCGCGGCTGATCCCGCTGCTCGACCCGGCCGCGCGCCGCTCGATCCAGCTGCTGCTCAGCTACCCGCCCAACACCGCCGGCGCACTGATGACCACCGAGTTCGTCAGCGTCCCCGCCGACTGGACCGTGGCGCGCACGCTGCAGCACATCCGCGAGGTCGAGCGCAGCCGCGAGACGGTCTACGCGATCTACGTGCTCGACCCGCGCACCGCGCAGCTGCTGCAGGTGGTGACCATGCGCCGGCTGATCACCGGCGCGCCGTCGGACTCGATCCTCGACGTGGCCCAGGTCAACCCGCCGGTGAGCGTCGGCCCGGAGCTGGACCAGGAGGAAGTGGCGCAGCTGATCCGCCGCCACGACCTGCTGGCGATCCCGGTGGTGGACGCGCAGCGGCGCATGCTGGGCATCGTCACCGTGGACGACATCCTCGACGCGCTGATCGACGAATCCACCGAGGACGTGCACAAGTTCGGTGGCGTCGAGGCGCTGGACCGGCCGTACATGCAGATCGGGTTCTTCGACATGATCCGCAAGCGCGCCGGCTGGCTGAGCGTGCTGTTCCTGGGCGAAATGCTCACCGCCAGCGCCATGCAGCATTACGAGGACGAACTGGCGCGCGCGGTGGTGCTGACCCTGTTCATCCCGCTGATCATGAGTTCGGGCGGCAACTCGGGTTCGCAGGCGACCTCGCTGCTGATCCGCTCGCTGGCGCTGCATGAGCTGCGCCTGCGCGACTGGTGGAAGGTGGCGCTGCGCGAACTGCCGACCGGCGCGGTGCTCGGCGGCATCCTCGGCCTGCTGGCCATCGCCCGCATCAGCATCTGGCAACTGACCGGCCTGCACGACTACGGCGCGCACTGGAAGCTGCTGGCGCTGACCATCGGCGCGGCGCTGGTGGGCATCGTCACCTTCGGCTCGCTGTCCGGGTCGATGCTGCCGTTCGTGCTCAAGCGGCTGGGCTTCGACCCGGCCAGTGCGTCGGCGCCGTTCGTGGCCACCCTGGTCGACGTCACCGGGCTGGTCATCTACTTCAGCATCGCGGCGATGATCCTCGGCGGAACGCTGCTGTAGCGGGCGAGGGCCGGTTGGCACGCACGCGGCACGTGGCCGGCGTCGGCGCCGCCGGCGCTGCCACGGCAGGCGCGGGGCAGGGCTCCGGTGCCGTCGCCCGGGTGGCGCCCGGTGCTGCCCACCGGCATCACGCGCCGCGGATGGCCGCCCGTGGGGCGCGGTGCGCCAGGCCGGCACGGCCCGGCGTGCCCCGCCGCCAGCCGTCGCGACGGGTGCGCAGGGCACCGTGCCGCTTGATCGTGCTCATGCCGCGGGTACCGCGACGCGTGTACCTTTGACCGCGTTCCCGTTGCCGGCATCGCGATGAGCACCTACCACCTGCAGACCGTGTTCCGTCCCCGTTCCGTGGCCGTGGTCGGCGGCAGCCCGCGCGAGCGCTCGGCCGGGCGCGCGGTGGTGCGCAACCTGCGCGCGGGCGGCTTCGCCGGGCAGATCGGCTGGGTCAACCCGCGCCACGCCGAGATCGACGGCATGCGCACGGTCAAGCGGCTCAAGGACCTGCCGTGGATACCGGACCTGATGGTGGTGACCACGCCGGCGGCGATGGTGCCGCAGGTGGTGGCCGCCGCCGCCGGGCTGGGGGTGGCCGCGGCCATCATCCTCACCGCCGGGCTCGGCCGCGGCCCCGGCTCGCTGGCCGCGCAGGTGGAAGCGGCGGCGCGGCCGAAGGGCATGCGCATCCTCGGCCCGCACTGCCTGGGGGTGATCGCGCCGCACGCGCGGCTCAACGCCTCCATCGCCGCGCACACCCCGCAGGCCGGCGACCTGGCGCTGATCTCCGAATCCAGCGCGATCGCCGCCGCGCTGGTGGAGTGGGGCGTGGCACGCTCGATCGGGTTCTCGGCGGTGGTGTCGCTGGGCGACGCGCTGGACGTGGATTTCGGCGACCTGCTCGACTACTTCGCCGCCGACTACCGCACCCGCGCGATCCTGCTCTACGTCGACCAGATCAGCGACGCCCGCAAATTCATGTCGGCCGCGCGCGCGGCGGCGCGCGCCAAGCCGGTGGTGGTGGTCAAGTCCGGGCGCCAGCCGCGCAGCGCCGGGGCGCGCGCCGAGACCCACGCGCAGACCCTGGCCGCATCCGATGCGGTGTACGGGGCGGCGTTCAACCGCGCCGGCCTGCTGCGGGTGAACGCGCTCGACGAACTGTTCACCGCCGCCGAGACCCTGGGCCGGCTCGGCACGTTTCCGGGCAACCGGCTGGCGATCCTCAGCAACGGCGGCGGCATCGGCCGGCTGGCGGTGGACCAGCTGCAGGCCCTGGGCGGCACCCTGGCGGCGTTGTCGCCGGCGACCGTGGCGCACCTGGACCAGGCGCTGCCGCAGGGCTGGTCGCGCGACAACCCGGTGGACATCATCGTCGATGCCGGCGGCGACCGTTACGCCGCGGCGGTGGAGGCGCTGCTGGCCGACGAGGCCAACGACGCGCTGCTGGTGGTCAACGTGCCCACCGCGTTCACCTCGTCGGCCGATGCGGCGCAGGCATTGACCCGCACCCTCGGGCTGCGCTCGCGGCAGCTGCGCGACAAGCCGGTGTTCGCGGTGTGGCTGGGCAACGACGAGCAGGCCACCGCCACGCTCAATACCGCGCGGGTGCCCACCTATCCCAGCGAGGCCGAGGCGGTGCGCGGGTTCCAGCACCTGGTGCGCTACCGCCAGGCGCAGGCGGCGCTGATGGAGACGCCGCCCAGCCTGCCGGCCGATTTCGTGGTGGACGCGGCGGCCGCGCGCGCGCTGGTGGAGTCGGCGCTGGCGCGTGGCCAGCAATGGCTGGACCCGGTGGCCACGCACGCGCTGCTGCAGGCCTATGGCATCCCGTCGCTGGCGGTGATGGTCGCGCGCGACGCGCACGAGGCGATGGAGCTGGCGCAACCGCTGCTCGAGCGCGGCGCGACCGTGGCGGTCAAGGTGCTGTCGCCGGACATCCCGCACAAGTCCGACGTCGATGGCGTGCGCCTGAACCTGGGCACGCTGCAGGCCGTGCACATGGCGGCGACCTCGATCCTGCAGCGCGCGCGCGAACTGCGCCCGCAGGCGCGCATCGAGGGCGTGCTGCTGCAGCAGACCCTGGTGCGGCCCAAGGCGCGCGAGCTGATCGCCGGCATCGCCGACGATCCGGTGTTCGGGCCGGTGCTGGTGTTCGGCCGCGGCGGCACCGCGGTGGAAGTGATCGACGACAAGACCCTGGCGCTGCCGCCGCTGGACCTGCGCCTGGCGCACGAGGTGATCGGCCGCACCCGGGTCTCGCGCATCCTCAAGGCCTACGGCGACGTGCCGGCCGCCGACGAACGCGCGGTGGCGCTGGTGCTGGTCAAGCTGGCGCAGCTGGCCGCCGACATCCCCGAGATCCGCGGCCTGGACCTCAACCCGCTGCTGGCCGACCGCGACGGGGTGATGGCGCTGGACGCGCGCATCGCCATCGCCCCGGTGCGGCGCCTGCACAAGGGCCGCGGCCATCCGCGCTTCGCGATCTTCCCGTATCCGACCGAATGGGAGCGCAACATCGAACTGTCCGACGGTGCCCGCGCCTTCGTGCGCCCGGTGCGGCCGGAGGACGACGCGCTGTTCCGCGCGTTCTTCGCCCGCGTCACCGACGACGACCTGCGCCTGCGCTTCTTCCAGTCGGTCAAGCATTTCAGCCACGAATTCATCGCGCGCTTGACCCAGCTCGACTATGCCCGCTCGATCGCGCTGGTGGCGATCGACCCGAAGAGCGGCGACATGCTCGGCGCGGTGCGCCTGCACGCCGACGCCGACTACGACCGCGGCGAGTACGGCATCCTGATCCGCTCCGACCTCAAGGGCCACGGCATCGGCTGGAAGCTGATGCAGATCATGATCGAGTACGCCGGCTGGCAGGGCCTGAACGTGGTCGAGGGCCAGGTGCTGCGCGAGAACAGCACCATGCTGGCGATGTGCCGCACGCTCGGTTTCAAGGTCAAGCCCGATCCCGACGACCCGGCGATCATGAACGTCACCCTGCCGGTGCATTCCACGGGTGACGGTACCGGCTGAGTGCCGGCGGCGCGACAATGGGCGCCATGCACACCACCGCCGCCGGGAATGCTCCCGGGAAGATCCCGCTGCTGTTGCTGCCGGGCCTGCTCAACGACGCCGAGCTGTGGCGCGCGCAGATCGCCGACCTGTCCGGCATCGCCGACTGCATCGTCGGCGACCAGACCCGCGGGACGACCCTGCAGGCGGTGGCCGCCGACGTGCTGGCGCAGGCGCCGCCGCGGTTCGCGCTGGCCGGGTTCTCGCTGGGCGGCTTCGTCGCCCAGCAGATCCTGCGCGTCGCCCCGCAGCGGGTCGGGCGGCTGGCGCTGATCGGTACTTCGATCCACGCCGATTCGCCGCAGCGCGCCGCGCAGCGCCGCGCGCAGCTGGCCAGCGTGCGCCTGCCCGGCACCTTCCACGGTTTCGGCGACCGGCTGATGCGCAGCTACATCGACGCCTCGCGCCTGCACGACGAGGCGCTGGTGCGGCGCGTGCGCGACATGACCACGCGCCTGGGCGCGGCGGTGTTCCTGCGGCAGAGCGCACTGGAGCGGCGCGATGGCCACGACGTGCTGGCCGCCTACCGCGACCCGCTGCTGATCGTGTGCGGGGCCAACGACCGCATCACACCGCCGGCGGTCAGCGAGGAAATGCATGCGCTGGCGCCGCACTCGCGGCTGTTGCTGCTGCCCGGCTGCGGGCACCTGGCGCCGATGGAAAAGCCCGATGAGGTCAGTGCGGCGCTGCGCGACTGGTTGCTGGCACCGGGCTGAAGCGGCGCGCCTGATCCAGGGGTTGCGCCCGGCGGGCGTGGTGCCAGGCGTGGCGCACCCGCCAGCGGGCCTCGTCCCAGGGCACCGCCAGCGCCGGCGCATGGCGATGGTAGCTGTCCTGCAGCGCGCGGTAGAGCTGCTCCTCGCTGGCGTGCGGCCATGCCCGGTAGAGCCCCAGGCCCATCTGCAGCAGTCGCCGGTACGGGTCGGACGCGAGCCGGCCGAGCCGGCCGATGGCGTGGATGCTGCGCCAGTACGCCATCTCCGCGTCCACATCCAGGCCGTGGCGGTCTGCCCCGTGCGGGTTCTGCATGAGCGGTCTCCGTTCGCGGTCCGCCCCCTGTGGCACGGATGCTACGACCGCGCCGGCGCCGGGTTCAACCCACGGCGCATTCAGTCCCCCGCGCTGGCCGTGTCGAGCTGGGCGATGTCCGCGGCAGACAGCGCCAGCCGCGCGGCGGCGAGCACCTCGTGCAGCTGTTCCACGCCGGTGGCGCTGACGATCGGCGCGGTGATCCCGGGCCGCGCGATCAGCCACGCCAGCGCGACCTGCGCCGGTGTCGCCCGGTGCGCGGCGGCGATATCGTCGAGCGCGGCGAGGATGCGCAGGCCACGCGCATCCAGGTAGCGCGCGACCACCCTGGCACCGCGCGCGCCGCTCTTGCCGGCGTCGTCGGCGCTGCGGTACTTGCCGCTGAGGAAGCCGCTGGCCAGCGCGTAGTAGCCGATCACCCCCAGCCCCTGTTCGCGCGCCAGCGGCTCCAGTTCCGCTTCGTAGCCGGCCCGGTCGTAGAGGTTGTACTCCGGCTGCAGGCTCTCGTAGCGCGGCAGGTGGTAGTCGGCCGATACCTTCAGCGCGTCGCGCAGGCGCGTGGCGCTGTAATTGGAGGCGCCGATGGCACGCACCTTGCCGGCCTCGACCAGGCGCGCAAAGGCGCCCAGGGTCTCCTCCAGCGGCACCGACGCGTCGTCCTCGTGCGCCTGGTACAGGTCGATCACGTCGGTCTGCAGGCGCCGCAGCGAATCCTCCGCCGCAGCATGGATGTTGCCGGCCGACAGCCCGGGGCGCTCGGCCCATTTGCCGACCTTGGTCGCCAGCACCACCTGGTCGCGCTTGCCGCTGCGCCGGAGCCAGCGGCCGATCATGGTTTCCGACTCGCCGCCGGTGTTGCCCGGCACCCACGCCGGATACACGTCGGCGCTGTCGACCAGGTTGAAGCCGGCCTCGACGAATGCGTCCAGCAGGGCGAAGGCGGTCTTTTCGTCCACGCTCCAGCCGAATACGTTGCCGCCGAAGGCGACGGGGGCCACCTGCAGGCCGGAACGGCCGAGTTCGCGTAAACGGGTCATGCGCAGCTCCTTGGCGTCGGCGCTCCAGCATATACGCAGCGGCCGGCGGCCCGCCGCGCACGCATGCTAGGCTCGCCGGACTCCAACCGTGGAATCTCCCGATGAAGACCATTGCCCCGCTGGTTGCCGCCTGTCTGCTGTTCGCCGCCCTGCCTGCCGCCGCGCAGGACCACGCACACGCCGGCCACGACCACGCCGCCATGCATGCTGCGCCGGCCGCGTCTGCGTCCGCGCAGCTGCAGGCCGCGGTCGGCGGTGACTGGCGCAGCCCGGCCAATACCGCGCGCGACGCGTACCGGCACCCGCTGCAGACTCTGGAGTTCTTCGGCGTGCAGCCGCAGCAGACCGTGGTCGAGATCACCCCGGGCGGCGGCTGGTACGCCGAGATCCTCGCGCCCTACCTGCGTGCCCACGGCCAGTACGTGGCCGCGGTGGTCGACCCGATGGCGCTGCCGGCCGGCAAGGGCCGCGACTACCAGCAACGCACCCGCGACGGGCTGGAGAAGAAGTTCGCCGCCGCGCCGGCGCTGTTCGACAAGGCCACCGTGGTCGCCTATGACCCGGCGGCGCCGGTGCTGGGCAAGCCGGGTTCGGCCGACGTGGTGCTGACCTTCCGCAACGTGCACAACTGGCGCGCGGCCGACCAGGCCGAGGGCATGTTCCGTGCGTTCTTCGCGGTGCTCAAGCCCGGCGGCACGCTGGGCGTGGTGGAACACCGCGCCAAGGCCGACGTCGCCGCCGACGACAAGAGCGGTTACGTCGGCCAGGCGCAGGTGATCGCCATGGCCGAAGCCGCCGGCTTCAGGCTGCAGCAGACCAGCGAGATCAACGCCAACCCGCGCGACACCAAGGATCACCCCAATGGCGTGTGGACGCTGCCGCCATCCAACAACCACGACGCCGCCGATGCCGCCCGGTACAAGGCGATCGGCGAAAGCGACCGCATGACGCTGCGCTTCGTGAAGCCCTGAGCGGCGCCGAACGCAGGGCGGGGCGCATCGACGCCCGCGCGGCACGCCTTGCCGGCGGCCGCGCGCCCTGCCGTTCCGGCCGGTTGCGCAGCGCGGGTGGATGACGCCGCGGCTGCGGCCATCCCCGTCCGCCACCGTCATCGTCGTCGTTGTGCCCGGCTGCCATGCTCATCGCCTTCAACAAACCCTTCAACGTACTGTGCCAGTTCACCGACCGCAGCCAGCCGCCACGGGCGACACTGGCCGGCTTCGGCCTGCCCGGCAACGTGTACGCGGCAGGGCGCTTGGACTACGACAGCGAAGGCCTGCTGCTGCTCACCGACGACGGCGGCCTGGCGCACCGCCTGACCGATCCGCGGCACAAGCAGGACAAGACCTACTGGGTGCAGGTGGAAGGCGTGCCGAGCCCGGAGCGGCTGCAGGCATTGCGTGACGGCGTGCTGCTCAATGACGGGCCGACGCTGCCGGCGCGGGTGCAACTGCTGGAAACACCGCCGGCGCTGTGGCCGCGCGACCCGCCGGTGCGGTTCCGCAAGACCGTGCCCGACGCGTGGCTGGCGATCACCCTGCGCGAGGGCCGCAACCGCCAGGTGCGGCGCATGACCGCGGCGGTGGGCCTGCCGACGCTGCGCCTGGTGCGCGCGGCGATGGGGACGCATGCGCTCGATGGCCTGCAGCCCGGGCAGTGGCGGGTGCTGCAGGGGTAGGACAGGGACGGGCGCGCCGCGTGGCGCGCCCGCATGGGTCAGGCGTCGCTGCCGATGTCGCTGGTCTCGTCCACCGTGGTCTGCGCGCGGCGGCGCTGGGCGATCTGCTGCGACTTGGCCTCCAGTGCGGCGTTGTCGCGCTTGTTCTTGCGATAGACCGCGTAGCCGATCAGGCCCAGGCCGACCGCGGCCACGGCGATGGTGGCGGTGGGATTGCGTCGTGCCACCCGGCCCACGGCGCGGCCGCCGGTCTTCATGGCGCCGATCGCGGCGCCGGCCTTGAGCCAGTCGGCGGCGTTGGAACCGCCGTGCCTGAGGCTGTCGCCGGCGTGGCCGGCCAGTTCCATGGCCCGTTCCAGGGCCGATCCGGTGATGTCGCTGAACTTGCTCATGGGGGAATCCTCGGTTGCGGGGGCGGGCATGCAGTGTCGCGGGATGCGCGTGCAGGAAATGTTAGTCACCAGCGGGGCGGACGCACTCCTCCGTAGGTGTGGGGCTCGCCCCACACGGCCTTCCGGTCGTTGCGTGCGGGGCGAGCCCCGCACCTACGATGATCCGCATGCCACGGGGTGTCGGGCCGCGTCAGGCATGAATCCATGGTCCATTCCGCTTTCACCGTCGCCACGGGAGACGATCTTTCACGTCCCGCGGGGTTTTGCCCGATGCGTTGCGGTTGCGCTCCAAGGATCATCAGGCCACGGATGCCGGGGGTACCTGCCCTTCATCTCCTTGCGCACCTCCGCATAGGTGTTCTCCCAGAAGTTGCGCAGGTCGCCGGTCACCTGCAGCGGCTTGCCGCCGGGCGAGAGCAGGTGCAGCAGCAGCGGCACGCGGCCGTCGGCGATGCGCGGGGTGTCGGCCAGGCCGAACAGTTCCTGCAGCTTCACCGCCAGCACCGGCGGACGCGGGCTGATGCCGTCGTCGTCCAGGGCATAGTCGATGGCGCGCTCCAGCCCCGACGGCACGCTGATCCGTACCGGGGCGTGGCGGTCGATCTGCTGGCGCAGGTTCCAGTCGACGCGCGACTTCAGCGCTTCGCCCAGCTCCGCTTCGGCCAGCGCGTCGAGCCGGGTCTTGCCGGCGAAGGCCGGCAGCAGCCAGTCGTCGAGCGTGCCCAGCAGCGCCGCGTCGGACAGGTCGGGCAGTTCCAGTTCCGGCATCCACTGGCGCAGGCCCTGCACCCGGTAGCGCCACTGGCGCAGGGCGTCGGTCCACGGCAGTGCTTCCAGCCCCAGTTCGCGCACCGCGTCGGTGAGCGCGCGCGCGGCCTGTGCCGGATCGACCCTGCCGGCCGGGCGGCTGTCCAGCACGATGCGGTCGAAGCCGGATTCGCGCCGTGCCTCCAGTGCGCGCCGCTCGCCGTTCCAGCGCACCACGTCGCGCTGCTGGAAGCGCTGCGGGAAATCGGCACGCAGCCGCGCCTCGTCCACCGGCGCGGCGCGCAGCAGCAGCGCGTCGCGCGCCTCGAAGCGCAGTTCGCTGACCACCAGCCAGGGTTCGCCGCGCAGGTCGCTGGTGTCGAACAGGCGCGCGCTGCGGCCGTTGGCCAGCTGGTAGCGCAGCGGGTCGGTGGGATGGCGCGCGGCGATGCGGTCAGGAAAGGCGTGGGCGAGCAGGTCGCCCAGTTCGTGCGCCTCGAGGTCGGCCGGCGGCGTGGCATCGCAGCGCAGGCGCCGCCGCCATTGCCGCGCCGCCGTGTCGATGGCGGCCAGGGCGCTGCGGCTGGCATCGTGCGGCGCGCGCCCGTTGCGGAACGCGGCCAGCGCGCGCCAGCGGGCGGCCAGCGCATCGCCGCCCTGGCGCAGCGGGTCGCGCGCCTCCAGCAGTGCGGCCAGATCGGCGGCCAGGGCCTGTTCGCGCGGATTGGCCGCGGCAAGCAGCATCGCCGCCAGCCGTGGGTGGGTGCCCAGCGCCAGCATGCGCCGGCCGCTGCCGGTGATCGCGGTGCCGTCGAGCGCGCCAAGCCGTTGCAGCAGCTCGCGCGCGGCGGCCAGCGCGCCGGCCGGTGGTGGATCGACGAAGCGCAGCGCGTCGCTGCCCCAGGCGGCCAGCTCCAGCGCCAGCCCGGCCAGCTCCACCTGTGCCATCTCCGGGCGCCGCTGCGGTTCCAGCCGCTGCGATTGCGGCCACAGCCGCAGCGCCCAGCCGGCGGCCACGCGGCCGGCACGGCCGGCGCGCTGGTCGGCCGAGGCCTGCGAGATCGCCACCGCGTCCAGCCGGGAAAAGCCGCTGTTGGGGTCGTAACGTGGCTCGCGCGCGAGGCCGGCGTCGACCACCACGCGCACGCCGGGCAGGGTCACCGAGGATTCGGCGACGTTGGTGGCCAGCACCACGCGGCGGCGGCCGTCGGGGTCGGGCTGCAGCACCCGCGACTGTTGCTCGATCGGCAGTTCGCCGTGCAGCGGCAGGACGTCCGTGGCGGCCGGGAGCACCGGCTCCAGCGCGGCCTGTACGCGCGCGATCTCGCGCTGGCCCGGCAGGAATACCAGCACGTCGCCCGGATGCGCCGCCAGTGCGTGCTCGACCGCACGCCGCGCCTGCGCTTCCAGCGCCTCGTCGCGCCGCGCCGGGAAATGCGTGATCTCCACCGGAAAGCCGCGGCCCTCGCTGGACAGGCGCGGCGCGTCCAGGAACGCCGCCAGCCGCTCGCCGTCGAGGGTGGCCGACATCACCACGATGCGCAGGTCCTCGCGCAGACCGGCCTGCACGTCCAGCGCCAGGGCCAGGCCGAGGTCGGCCGACAGGTGGCGCTCGTGGAATTCGTCGAACAGCAGCGCGCCGACGCCTTCCAGCAGCGGGTCGTCCTGCAGCATGCGGGTGAGGATGCCCTCGGTGACCACCTCGATGCGGGTGCGCGCGGAAACCTTGTTCTCGAAGCGGATGCGGTAGCCGACGGTCTCGCCGACCGCTTCGCCGAGCTGCCGGGCCATGAACTGGGCGGCGCTGCGCGCGGCGACGCGGCGCGGCTCCAGCATCAGAATGCGGCCGCCCTGCAGCCAGGGCGCATCGAGCAGCGCCAGCGGCACCTGGGTGGTCTTGCCGGCACCGGGCGGGGCTTCGAGTACCAGCCGCGGGTGCGCGGCCAGGCTGTCGGCGATGGCCGGCAGCAGCGGGGAAATGGGGAAGTCGGGGCGAGCCATCGCGCAAGGATAAGGGTTCGTGCCGGCGCGACCGCCTACAATGCGCGGTTTCCGTCTCCGCACCCCTGCCCACGGCCATGCAACTGATCGACATCGGCGCCAACCTCACCCACGAGTCCTTTGCCCATGACCTGGACGCGGTGCTGGAGCGCGCGCGTGCCGCCGGCGTGGTGCAGATGGTGGTGACCGGCGCCAGCCGCGAGCACTCGCCGCTGGCGCTGGCGCTGGCGCAGCGGCATCCGGGGTTCCTGTACGCCACCGCCGGGGTGCATCCGCACCACGCGGTCGAATACACCGATGAATGCGACGCGCAGATGCGTGCGCTGCACGCGCACCCGGAAGTGGTCGCGGTGGGCGAATGCGGGCTGGACTACAACCGCGATTTCTCGCCGCGACCGGCCCAGCGCCGCGCGTTCGAGCGGCAACTGCAGCTGGCCGCGGACCTTGCCGTCGACGGCGTGGGCAAGCCGCTGTTCCTGCACCAGCGCGACGCGCACGACGACTTCCTGGCGATGATGAAGAACTTCGACGGCCGGCTGGGCCCGGCGGTGGTGCACTGCTTCACCGCCGAGCGCCGCGAGCTGTTCGACTACCTGGACCGCGACTGGCATATCGGCATCACCGGCTGGCTGTGCGACGAGCGCCGCGGCGCGCACCTGCGCGAGCTGGTGAAGCACATCCCGGCCGGGCGGCTGATGATCGAGACCGACGCGCCCTACCTGCTGCCGCGCACGCTGCGGCCGTTGCCCAAGGACCGCCGCAATGAACCGGCGTTCCTGGCGCACATCGTCGAAGAGCTGGCACGCGACCGCGGCGAGCCGGTGACGCTCACCGCAGCCAACGCCGCCGCCGCCACCCGCGCGTTCTTCCGCCTGCCCGAGGCCGGCTAGGGCGTGGTGCCGGCCGGACCCGGGCGCCCGTCGCCCGCTCCCCAGGCGTCCGCCAGTCCCTCGCGGTAGCTGCGGAAACGCGGCTGCCATTGCAGCGCCTGGCGCGTGCCACGGCTGTCGATGCGTTTGTTGCTCGCATGGAAGCGGCGCAGCATCGGCTCCAGCGAGGCGTCATCCCAGGCCTGTGCCGGCGGCATCGCGAAGCCGCCGAGCCGCGCCGCATGCGCCAGCACGTCCTGCGGCGGCGCCGGTTCGTCGTCCGCCGGCAGGTACAACGCATCGCGGAGCGGACGGCGCATCGCCGCGACCACCGCTTCGGCCAGGTCATCGACGTGCAGCCGGTTGAACACCAGCCCGGGCCGCACGATGTGGCGCGCGTTGCCCTGGGCCAGCCGCACCAGCGCGTTGCGGCCGCGGCCGTACAGGCCGGGCAGGCGCAACGTGGCCGAGGCGATGCCGCGCGCAGCGGCCAGCGCGCGCCATTGCGCTTCGGCACGCAGCCGCCGCAGCGCGACGGCATCGCCGGCATCGGCTTCGGCGTTTTCGTCGACCCAGCCGCCGCCGCGGTCGCCGTAGACCCCGGTCGAGGACAGGTAGCCCACCCAGCGCAGCGCCGGGCTGGCCTGCAGGGCAGCGCCGAGCAGGCGCAGCGCGGGGTCGCCATCGGCGTCGGGCGGCACGCTGCACAGCACCGCGTCGGCGCGGGCGACGGCGGCCAGCAGCGCCGGGTCGGGGGCGTGGTCCGGATGCAGGCGGTGGCGCGCGATGCCATCGCCGGGCGCGGCCGCTGGATCGCGCACCGTGCCCGCCACGGCGACGCCCAGCGCCTGCAGATGCAGCGCAAGCGCGCGCCCGGCAAAGCCCAGCCCCAGGATCAGCACCCGCTGCGGCAGCGCCCCGGCGGTGGTCATGCGCGCCGCTGCGCTTCGTAGGCCTGCAGGTGGCAGTACGCAGCGCGCAGGTGCGGCGCGGGGTGTGCGGCGGCCAGCGCGCGGTCGAGCATGTCGCCGACGATGTGCGCCGCTTCCACCGGCTGGCCGGCCTCCAGGTCGCGCAGCATCGACGCCTTGATCGGCGAGCCGGCCCGGGTCAGCGCCGACAGGGCGATCTCCTGCGCCTTGGCCGGTATCGGCTGGCCGGCGTGCGCGGCCGCGGCCAGGCATTCGCCGTACAGCGCCTGCATGAACGCGACGCCGTGGTCGGTGGCGACGATGTGGCCGACATCGGCGCGCATCGCGCAGGTGGCCGCGGCCAGCGCGGCGAGGAAGGTGAACTTGATCCACTGCTCGCCGGTGATGTCGTCCGTGGCGAGATGGTCGATGCCGGCGGACTGGCATGCGCCCGCCAGGGCGGCGACGCGTGCGCTTGCACCGGTGCCGTCGCGCTCGCCGAAGGTCAGCCGCGCCGGCCGGTCCAGGTGCACGATGGCGCCATCCGCGGCCTTGGTGGCACTGATGAAGCACAGCCCGCCGAGCACCGCCGCGCGGCCGAAGCGGGCGTCCAGCGCGGGGTAGTGGCGCAGGCCGTTGAGGATCGGCAGCAGCGTGGTATCCGCGCCCATCGCCGGTGCGATGGCCTCGATCGAGCTGTCCAGGTCGTAGGCCTTGCAGCTGAGCATCACCAGGTCGAACGGCCGCGCCGCGGCCACGGCCGGCAGCGCGTCGGCGGTGACATGCGCCACCGCGAACGCGGCGTCGCCGAGCGGGCTGCGGATCACCAGCCCGTCGCGCTGCAGCTGCGCCGCGCGCGCCGGCCGCACCAGGAAGGTCACGTCGCCGCCGGCCTGGGCCAGGCGGCCGCCGAAGTAGCCGCCGGTACCGCCGGCGCCAAGGATCAGGATGCGCATGTTGCCGGCTCCATCGGGATCAGGGAAAAACCGGCCGCGCTCAGCTGCGCAGGCCGACGCCGCGCCGCAGCAGCCACAGCGACAGCGCGGTCAGCGCGGCGACGAAGCCGAGCATCAGCGCGTAGGACACCCACAGCGGCACGTCGCTGGTGCCCAGCAGGCCATAGCGGAACGCGTTGACCATGTAGAAGATCGGGTTGGCCTTGGTCAGCGCCTGTGCCCAGCCCGGCAGCAGCGTGACCGAGTAGAACACGCCGCCCAGGTAGGTCAGCGGGGTCAGGATGAAGGTCGGCACGATGGCCACGTCGTCGAACTTCTTGGCGTACACCGCGTTGATGAAGCCGGCCAGCGAGAAGATCGTCGACCCCAGCAGCACCGTGCTCAGCGTCACCAGCGGATGCGGCACGTGCACCCGGGTGAAGAACAGCGCGATCATCAGCACGATGGCGCCGACCATCAGCCCGCGCAGCACCGCACCGGCGACGTAGCCCCACAGGATCACCCAGTTCGGCATCGGGCTGACCAGCAGCTCCTCGACGTGGCGGCCGAACTTGGCGCCGAAGAACGAGGAGCTGATGTTGCCGTAGCTGTTCTGGATCACGCTCATCATCACCAGCCCGGGCACGATGAACTGCATGTAGCTGTAGCCGCCCATGTCGCCGATCTTCGAGCCGATCAGGCCACCGAAGATCAGGAAGTACAGGGTCATGGTGATGGCCGGCGGCACCAGGGTCTGGCCCCAGATGCGCAGGATGCGGTTGACCTCGCGGCGGACGATGGTGCCCAGCGCCACGCGGTTGCGGGCGCTGTCGGTCAGGGGAGCGGGCGTGCTCATGCGGCGGTGTTCTCCAGGTTGCCGGTGAGGCGCACGAACAGCTCCTCCAGGCGGTTGCTCTTGGTGCGCATCGAGCGCACGCGGATGCCGGCGGCGCCCAGCGCGTCGAACACGCGGTTCAGGTCCATCGCCCGCGGCATGTCCAGGTCCAGGGTGTGCGCGTCGACCGCGGCCAGCTGCGCGCCTTCGATGTGCGGCAGCTGCGCCGGCAACTCGCCGTCGATGTCCAGCACGAACCCTTCCACGTCCAGCTTGGCCAGCAGCGCGCGCATCGGCCCCTGCTCGACGATCCGGCCGTGGTTGATGATGGCCAGGTTGCGGCACAGCTGCTCGGCCTCTTCCAGGTAGTGCGTGGTGAGGATGATGGTGGTGCCGGCGGCGTTGATCTCCTGCAGCGTCTTCCACATGTCGCGGCGGATCTCGATGTCCACCCCGGCGGTGGGCTCGTCCAGGATCAGCAAGCGCGGGCGGGTCATCATCGCGCGGGCGATCATCAACCGCCGCTTCATGCCGCCGGACAGCGTGCGGCTCATCATCTGCGCCTTGTTCCACAGGTGCGCGCGCTTGAGCTCCTGCTCGGCGCGGGCCTCGGCCTCGGCGCGCGGGATGCCGTAGAACCCGGCGTAGTTGACCAGGATGTCGAAGGGCTTTTCGAACAGGTTGAAGTTGATCTCCTGCGGCACCAGCCCGATCAGGCGCATGGTTGCGCTGCGTTCGGCCACCAGGTCGGTGCCGAACACCTGCACGCTGCCCGCGCTCAGGTTCACCAGCGACGAGACGATGCCGATCAGGGTGGACTTGCCGGCGCCGTTGGGGCCGAGCAGGGCGAAGAAATCGCCCGGGGCGACCTCCAGCGAGACGCCCTTGAGCGCCTCCACGCCGTTGTCGTAGGTCTTGCGGAGATCATGGACGCGCAGTGCCGGCGCGACGGGAGGGATTCGGGAGTCCAAGCTCGGGCCTTCGCGCCGGGGTGACGGCGCCGGATGAGTGCGAGGGGCTATTATAGGAGGCCCCGCGGCACCAGCCCGGCTACACACTGTTTCCCGTTCGTGCCTGTCCAATTCCCCCTCAAGCTGGTCGGTCGCCGCATGCTGGCGCCCACCGTCGGTCATTACCAGTTCGTCCGCGACGACGGCCAGCCGCTGGATTTCCAGCCCGGGCAGTTCATCCAGGTGCACTTCCACTACGCCGACGGCACCGCCACCAAGCGCAGCTACTCGCTGGCGACCCTCCACGACCACGCGCTTGGCCCGGGTGATGCGGTGGACATCGCGGTCAGCTTCGTGCCCGGCGGTGCCGCCACGGCCCTGTTCGAGGGCCTGGAGACCGGCCAGTGCATCACCGCCAGCGGCCCGTTCGGGCGCTTCTGCCTGCAGCCGGGCGACCACAACGGCCGTTACCTGCTGATCGCCACCGGCACCGGCGTCACCCCGTACCGCTCGATGCTGCCGCTGCTGGCCAGGGCGATGGCCGGGCGCGGGGTGGAAGTGGTGCTGCTGCAGGGCGCGCGTACCCCGGCCGAACTGCTGTACGCCGATGATTTCCGCGCCTTCGCCGATGCCCACCCGGGCTTCCGCTACATGCCGTGCCTGTCGCGCGAGCTGCCGGCCGATCCGCACCCGGACGTGCGTAGCGGCTACGTGCAGCAGCAGCTGGCCGAAATCGCCCCGGACCCGGCCCGCGACATCGCCTACCTGTGCGGCAACCCGGTCATGGTCGATGCCTGTTTCGAGGCGCTCCGCGCGGCCGGCCTGCCGCTGCCGCAACTGCGCCGCGAGAAGTACGTCAGCAGCAAGTAGGCTTGTGCCCACGCGCCACGCGGCGCGATGATCCGGCAGGCTGCTCCACCCTCGGCGGTGCCGCTCGACGCAAGGACACCGGGCATGACCACGCTGGACTTTCCCACCATCGCCGCCATCGGCCTGCTGCTGAACATCGGCCTGGCCGCCGGTTTTTCGCTGATCCTGCTGGTCCTGCGCCGCCAGACCGTGCCCCGGCTGTGGGCCGCAAGCATGTGGGCGGGCGCGGCCAGCACGGTGCTGGTCAGCGTGCCGCTGCCGCTGCCGGTGGCGGTGGGCATCCTGGCGCGCAACGGATTCGCGGTGCTGGGCAGCATGCTGATGCTGTTCGGCGTGGCCCTGCATGTCGGCCGCCGCGCGCCGGTGCGCCCGGCCCTGGTGCTGGGCGCAGGCTACCTGCTGGCGATCGCCTGGTTCAGCGTGGCCAGGCCCGACCTCGGCATCCGCCTGGCGCTGTACAGCGCGCTGATCATCATCTGGAAGACTTGGGAGGCCTGGCTGCTGCTGCGCCATGCCCCGGTCGACGTGCGCCGCAGCTGCCGGCTGGCGGCGGTGGTGTTCCTGCTGGATGCGACGCTGTTCCTGGTGCGGGCGCTGATCCCGGTCGCGCCCGGCGCCGATGGCGACATCCTGCGCGCCGGCCTGCCGATGAACGTCACCTACGTCGGCGGCATGTTCGTGATGCTCGCCCACACCTTCGCCCTGGTGCTGCTGATCGTCGAGCGGCAGATGGTGGACCTGCGCCGGCTGGCCCGCCGCGACGGCCTGACCGGGCTGCTCAACCGCACCGCGCTGATGGGCGACGGCGAGCAGCAGCTGGCGCAGAGCCTGCACCAGCAGCAGCCGTTCGCGGCGATGCTGCTGGACTTGGACCACTTCAAGCGGATCAACGATACCCGCGGCCATCCGGTCGGGGACGAGGTGCTGCACCACGCCGCGCGGACCCTGCGGCGCTCCCTGCGCGGCCGCGACCAGCTGCTCGGCCGCTATGGCGGCGAGGAGTTCGTGCTGCTGCTGCCGGACACCGGCATGGAACAGGCGATGGCCCTGGCCGAACGCCTGCGCGCGACCCTGGAGGCCAGCCCGCTGCAGCGCGATGGCGGCACGATCGTCATCACCGCCAGCATCGGCGTGGCCGTCGCCGATGCCGTGCCCGGGCTGGAGAGCCTGCTGGCGCGGGCCGATGCGGCGCTGTACCGGGCCAAGGCCGCCGGCCGCAACCGCGTTGCCGGCGACCTGGGGTAGCGCCGGCGCCGCGGCCTTGAGCGTCCGGCCGCATCCGCGCCGGCGGCGGGCCCGTCGATGGCGGCGCCCGCGCAGCACCGGGCTGTAAAGCTCGCTTGACAGATGGCGGATGGCCGCTGCATCCTCCTGTAAAGCTTGCTTGACAAGGGTGGGGCCATGGGGGGCGCGGACATGAAAGCAGCAGTAAGCCAGGCAGGTACCGGCGCGGCGTTCGCGGGCGTCGCCGCGACCGGCCAGGCCGCGTTCGTCGCTGGACGCACGGCCACCGTCGCGCCGGGCCGGGTGGTGCTGGCGCGCGTGCGCGGAGGGGGCTGAGCCATGGCGCGCGCACTCGACCGCTGGATCATCGCCGCCGCCTTCGCCACCGCGGCGATGGGCCTGGCGCTGCTGCGGCTGATGCCGGGCGACAGCGCCGACATGCTGGGCGGGATCTGCCTCGGCGTGGCCGTGGGCCTGTTGTTCGTGCTGCTGCTGCGGCGGCAGCTGCCCAATGCCTGCGACACCGCGCCGCTGGCGCTGCGCCGGCGCTACAGCCGCGAGATGATGATCGCCATGAGCGCCTACGTGGTGCTGCTGGTGCTGTCGATCCTGCTGCTCAAGCGCGTGGAAGGCACCGCGCTGCGTGCCTGCATCGCACTGCTGCCGGTGCCGCCGATCGCGATGACGCTGCGGGCGATGATCCGCTACATCCGCGACGCCGACGAACTGCAGCAGCGCATCGAGCTGCAGGCGGTCAGCTTCGCCGCGGCGTTCGTCTCGCTGCTGTATCTCACCGGCGGCCTGCTGCAATCGGCGCGGGTGCTGGACGTGGCGGCCAGCGCGGCGATGATCTGGGTGTTCCCGCTGGTATGCCTGGCCTACGGCCTGGCCAAGATCGTCGTCTCCCGGCGCTACGGTTGAACCGCCCCCCATGGACAACCGACTGCGTGAACTGCGCGAAGCCCACGGCTGGTCGCAAGGGGAATTGGCCGAGCGGCTGGAGGTCTCGCGGCAGACCGTCAACGCGCTGGAGACCGGCAAGTACGACCCCAGCCTGCCGCTGGCGTTCCGCATCGCCCGCCTGTTCGATGCCAGGATCGAGGATATTTTCTTTCCCGCTGTCACATGACGCCGCCAGCCCCGTCTTGGGCTGGCAGGACCCAACCCGTTCCATCAACCACAAGGGGCTGTTCCGATGATGTCCCGCAAGACCCGTATCCTCCTGGCGGTGGCCGCGCTTGGCGCCGTGCTCGGCTACCGCGCGCTCAAGCCCGCACCCGATGAGGCCGAGGCCGCCAAGGCGCCGCTGCCCGCCACCGAGGCGGAGGTCAAGCCGCTGATGCTCGGCAGCCTCGCGTTCCGCCCATGCACCCTCGATTCGCCGAACAGCCGCGACAGCCTCGAAGCCCAGTGCACCACCTTCGAGGTCGCCGAGGACCGCGGCAACCCGCAGGGCCGCAAGATCGCGCTGAACATCGCGCTGCTGACCCCGGACAAGCCCGAAAGCGCGCTGCCGGACCCGGTGTTCTTCCTGGCCGGCGGCCCCGGGCAGTCCGCCACGCAGAGCTATCCGCAGATCGACCCGGCCTTCGCCGAGGTGCGCAAGCGGCGCAACGTGATCCTGCTCGACCAGCGCGGCACCGGCAAATCCAACCTGCTGTCGTGCGAGCCGCCGGAGGACGACGACGCCAGCGCGGAAGCAATGCAGGCCAGCGCCGCCGCCTGCGTGGCGGCGTTGTCGGGCAAGGCCGACCTGCGCCACTACACCACCACCGACGCGGTGGCCGACCTGGACGCCGTGCGCCAGGCGATCGGCGCGGCGCAGATCAACCTGGTCGGTGTCAGCTACGGCACCCGCGTCGCGCAGCAGTACGCCATGCGCCACCCGCACAGCACGCGCAGCATCGTGCTCGACTCGGTGGTGCCCAACACCCTGCAGCTGGGCAACATCTTCGCCCGCAACCTGGACGATGCGCTGGCGCTGCAGTTCGCCCAATGCACCGGCAACCCCGCGTGCAAGGCCGCGCTGGGCGATCCGCGCGCCGAACTGGACGCATTGCTGGCCGCACTGCGCGCCAACCCGGTGACGGTGCGCTACCGCGATGCCAGCACCGGGCAGGAGCACGAGGACGTGCTGCGCGCCGATACCGTCGCCGGGCTGGTGCGCATGTACGCCTACATGCCGGAAGCCGCCGCGCTGCTGCCCAAGCTGATCCACGAGGCGCGCAATGGCCGCTACGGCGACCTGATGGCGCTGGCGAAGATGCTGCAGGGCGGCATGAAGGACAGCATGGCCATGGGCATGCAGCTGTCGGTGATCTGCAGCGAGGACGACCAGGGCATGGTGGCGCGCGCCGAGGACGCGGACACCGTGCTTGGCAACCGCATGGCCGACAGCCTGGCGGCGATGTGCAGCACCTGGCCGAAGGGCCGGATGCCGGCCGATTTCCACACGCCCCTGGCCACCGCGGTGCCCGCGCTGGTGCTGGAAGGCGAGTTCGACCCGGTCACCCCGCCGCGCTATGGCGAGGAGGTGGCCAAGCAGCTGCCCAAGGGGCGCCTGTTCGTGCTGCGCGGCCAGGGCCACGCGGTCATCGGCGCCGGCTGCATGCCCAAGCTGTTCGCGCAGTTCGTCGACACCACCGACGCCGCCGCGCTCGATGCCACCTGCCTGGAAAAACTCACCTACGTGCCGCCGTTCACCAGCTTCAATGGCTGGGAACCGTGACCGTCCACGCACCACTGAGGAATCCGCTTCCATGATCGTTGCAGAACGACTCCGCAAGACCTTCCCCGGCAAGGGCAAGGACAAGACGCCGGTGATCGCGGTGGACGACGTCGGCTTCACCGCCCACGACGGCCAGATCACCGGCCTGCTCGGCCCCAACGGCGCCGGCAAGACCACCACGCTGCGCATGCTCTACACGCTGATGACCCCCGAGACCGGCAAGGTCATGGTCGATGGCGTGGACGCCGCGGCCGACCCCGACACGGTGCGCCGCAGCCTGGGCGTGCTGCCGGACGCGCGCGGCGTGTACAAGCGCCTGACCGCGCGCGAGAACATCGAGTACTTCGGCCAGCTGCATGGCATGGATGCGGCGGCGATCGCCGCGCGCATCGCGCGCCTGGCCGCGGCGCTGCAGATGGAGGACTTCCTCGACCGCTCGACCGAAGGCTTCAGCCAGGGCCAGCGCACCAAGACCGCCATCGCCCGCGCGCTGGTGCACGACCCGAAGAACGTGATCCTCGACGAACCGACCAACGGCCTGGACGTGATGACCACCCGCGGCCTGCGCGGCTTCCTCAAGGAGCTGCGCGGCGAGGGCCGCTGCGTGATCTTCTCCAGCCACATCATGCAGGAGGTGGCGGCGCTGTGCGACCGCATCGTCATCGTCGCGCATGGCCGCGTGGTGGCGCAGGGCACGCCGGACGAGCTGCGTGAGCATGCCGGCGAGAGCAACCTGGAAGACGCGTTCGTCAAGCTGATCGGCAGCGAAGAGGGCCTGCACGCATGAACAAGACCGGATTCATTGGCAGCATGTTCACGGTGATGCGCAAGGAGCTGCGCGATTTCGCCCGCGACCGCCGCACCTTCTTCCTGACCCTGTTCATCGCGCCGCTGCTGTACCCGCTGCTGTTCCTGGGCATCGACAAGCTCAGCAACCTGCGGGTGTCCAACCAGCTGGAAAAGGACATGGCGCTGTCCGTGGTCGGCATGGAGCGCGCGCCCAACCTGATGGCGTTCCTGGCCAGCCAGGGCATCACCCCGCGCGAGGCGCCGGACGACTACGAAGCCCGCATCCGCGCCCAGCGCGAGGACGTGGCGCTGGTGGTCGCGGCGGACTTCGCCGACGACTGGCATGCCGGCAAGCCGGCCAAGGTCGAGGTCGTCGCCGACACCACCCGCCGCACCAGCGACGTGCAGGTGGCGCGCGTGCGCAAGGTGCTGGCGGCCTACGGCCAGCAGGTGGGCGCGCTGCGGCTGATGGCGCGCGGCGTCAACCCCGCGGTGGCCATGCCGGTCAGCGTGGGCACGCGCGACCTGGCCACCGCCGAGGCCAAGCGCGGCATCCTGCTGTCGGTCATCCTGCCGATCCTGTTGATGATGTCCGCCTTCATCGGTGGCTCGCACCTGGTCATGGACACCACCGCCGGCGAGCGCGAACGGCAGTCGCTGGAACCGCTGCTGGCCACCCCCGCGCCACGCGGCGCCCTGGTCAGCGGCAAGATGCTGGCATCGACCCTGGTCGGGCTGACCGCGATCCTGCTGATCCTGCTGTCGTTCAAGTTCAGCGCCAGCCTCGGCCGTGGCGTGGGCAGTTCGCTGGACGTGAGCTTCATGGCGATGGGCAAGCTGCTGCTGGTGCTGCTGCCGCTGGTGCTGATCGGCACCGCGCTGCTGACCTGCCTGGCTGCCGGCGCCAAGAGCATGAAGGAAGCGCAGAGCCACATCGTCTGGCTGATGATGATGGCGATGATGCCCGGTTACGCGCTGATGGCCTATCCGCTGAAGGACACCCAGCTGTGGCAGTACGCGGTGCCGTTCCTGTCGCAGAACCAGATGCTGGTGAAGGTGACCCGCGGCGAAATGCCGGGCGCCGAGCAGTGGGGCGTCTACCTCGGGGCCTCGCTGCTGCTGACCGTGGTGCTGTGGGCCATGGCGGTGTGGCGCTACAGGCAGGAAAAGCTGGCGATCTCGGGTTGAGCCCGCATCGCCGCAGGAGAAGCGAGAGGCCCGGATCGCTCCGGGCCTTTCGTTTTTGTGGGTGATCCGGGCGTTCCGTCTTCGTAGGTGCGCGGCTTGCCGCGCACGCTTCAATGTTTGCCGCGCACGCTTCACCTGCCGCGGCGGCAAGGCCCAGGCGGGGCAAGCCCCGCCGCTACGAATGGGAACGCTTCGGTCCCGCAACAAGAATGGAGGCCGGATCGCTCCGGGCCTTCCGCCCTCGTAGGTGCGCGGCTTGCCGCGCACGCTTCAATGTTTGCCACGCACGCTTCACGTGCCGCATCGGCAAGGCCAAAGCGGGGCAAGCCCCGCCGCTACGAATGGGAACGCTTCGGTCACGCAACAAGAATGGAGGCCGGATCGCCCCGGGCCTTCCGCCTTCGTAGGTGCGCGGCTTGCCGCGCACGCTTCACGTGCCGCATCGGCAAGGCCCAGGCGGGGCAAGCCCCGCCGCTACGGACGGAACATTCCGGACCCGCAACGAAATGAAGGCCCGGATCGTTCCGGGCCTTTCGTCTTTGTGGGTGCTACGGGCGTTCCGTCTTCGTAGGTGCGCGGCTTGCCGCGCACGCCTCAATGCCCGGCGCACGCTTCGTCGCACACGCCTTCCGCCGGCAAGCCTCCTGCGGCTACTGGTTGGGCTGGAATGCCAGCGTGCGGCGGGTCGTGGTCGGGCTGGAAATCGGCTCGAAGCGCCAGCGCCGGACCGCGTTCAGCGCCTCGCGGTCGAATACCCGCGGCGGGTTGGCACGCAGCACGCGGGCATCGGTCACCGAGCCGTCGGTACCGATGGTGAGTTCCACCAGCACTTCGCCGGAAGTGCCCGACCGCAGCGCGTCGGCGGGGTAGCGCGGGGCCGGCGTGCTCACCGCGCGCAGGGTCGGTGCGGCCGCGGCCGGCTTCGGTGCGGCCGCCACCTGCTGCGCCGCGGCGCGGGCGTCGGCCTCGCGCTTGGCCGCGGCCTGGCGCTCGGCCTCCAGCCGCTCGCTTTCCTTGCGCGCCGCTTCCTGGCGCGCGGCAAGCTGCTGCGCGGCACTGGCCTCGGCGGCCTGCTGCTGTGCCAGCCGCTGCTGTTCGACCAGCTGCTTGGCGCGGTTCTCGGCGTCCTTCTTGACCTTGTCGGTCTCTTCCTGGGTGCGCTTGACCGCCACTTCCATGCCGCGGGTGATGCCCTGCTTAAGGCGCGGCAGCGCCGGTGCCGACGGGTCCACCTTCTCGATCAGCGCCACCAGGCGCTGCGCTTCGGGGAAGTCCTCGCGCGCCAGGCTCTGCTCGGCGGCGATCAGGGTGTAGGGCTGCAGGTCGGTCAGCGCGCTCTTGACCGCCGCGTCGTCGGGCAGCTTGTCGCGCAGGGCCAGGTAGTACTCCATGGCGTTGTCGCCCGCCGGCGCGTACATGCGGTTCTCGCGCAGCGCGGTGCTGGCCGAGTCGCGCAGCTGGTCGGTGCCCATCGACTGCACCTTGGCCGAAACCGCGGGCTCGGCCGGGGTCGCGGCGGGGCTAGCGGGCGTGCCGGCGGCAGCCGCCGGGGCGGAATCGTCCTTGCCCGAGCAGGCTGCCAGGGCGACGGCCAGCAGGGCGGGCGCCAGCAGGCGCGCTTTGCCGTGGATCGTGACGTACGACATCAATCTTCCCCTTGAATCGACGAACGCGAATGGTGGTTCGCCCGGGCCGTCATGGATGCGCGGCGTTTCCCCACGTCGGCCGGACCCGGTGCGAAGGGAGAATCTAGCATTGCCGCCCCGGGTTGCACGAGGCGGGGGGCGCATGGCGCTGCCGCCGATGGCCGCCGCACGGCGGGGCCAGCGGCCGCGCGGGGCGTCGATCAGTGCCCGTTCTGTTTGGAATGCCCGTTGGACATCAGTTTGTCGGTCCAGGCGATGCCGACCGCCGACAGGATGAACACGCAGTGGATGATGGTCTGCCACATCACCCCGGTGGAGGTGAACTTGGTACACGCAACGCCCGTGGCCGCTTCCGACCCGCACAGCGGCAGCCCCAGCTGCCCGGCCTCGATGAAGGTCTTGAGCAGGTGGATCGAGGAGATGCCGATGATCGCCATCGCCAGCTTCACCTTCAGTACCGATGCGTTGACGTGGCTGAGCCACTCCGGCTGGTCCGGGTGACCCTGCAGGCCCAGGCGCGAGACGAAGGTCTCGTAGCCGCCGACAATCACCATCACCAGCAGGTTGGAGATCATCACCACGTCGATCAGGCCGAGCACGATCAGCATGATCTGCTGCTCGCCCAGGGCGTTGGCGTCGTGGATCAGGTGCCACAGTTCCTTGCCGAACAGGAACACGTAGACGCATTGGGCGATGATCAGGCCGAGATAGAGCGGCAGCTGCAGCCAGCGCGAGGCGAAGATCAGGGCCGGGAGGGGGCTGAGCGGTTTGTGTTCGGACATGGCAGGAATGCTGCGTTGCGGGAAGGCGGCAGGTTAACGGTCGTCCGGTAGGCTGCCAAGCGTTACCGTATCGATCCCCGGTGACGGTTCCCCCCCACGGAGACGCATTCATGATCGACCTTTATTACTGGCCCACCCCCAACGGCCACAAGATCACCCTGTTCCTGGAAGAGGCCGGGCTGCCGTACCGCCTGATACCGGTCAACATCGGCAAGGGCGACCAGTTCCAGCCCGAGTTCCTCGCCATTTCGCCGAACAACAAGATGCCGGCGATCGTCGACCATGCACCGGCCGACGGCGGCGCGCCGCTGAGCGTGTTCGAGTCCGGCGCGATCCTGTTGTACCTGGCCGAGAAGACCGGCCGCTTCCTGCCGAGCGACCTGCGCGGCCGCGCCACCGCGCTGGAGTGGCTGTTCTGGCAGATGGGCGGGCTGGGGCCGATGAGCGGGCAGATGGGCCACTTCAACGTGTATGCGCCCGAGCGCATCGCCTATGCCATCGAGCGCTACGACAGCGAGGTACGGCGCCTGCACCGGGTGATGGACAAGCGCCTGTCCGAATCGGCCTACCTGGGCGGCGACGAGTACGGCATCGCCGACATGGCCAGCTACCCGTGGATCGGCGCCTACAGCAAGTTGCCGGCCGACTTCGACGCCTTCCCGCACCTGCACCGCTGGCACCAGGCCATCGCCATGCGCCCGGCCACGCAGCGCGCCTACGCGCTCGGCCCGACGGTGAACCCGGACGCCGGCAAGCCGCTGAGCGAGGAGGAGCGGCAGCACCTGTTCGGCAAGCGCTGAGCCGCGGTGCCGTGGCGGCCTGCGGCCAATGGCCGCAGGCCGGCCCGCCGTCCGGATTGATCCAACGCAAGGCCAGCCACGGCAGCCCTCCCTACGCTGCCTCTATCGACAACGGCACGGGGGAGGGGACGATGCATCCGATACTGCGCGACATGCTGACGCAACCGGTGGGCTGGCTGACGATCTGCGGGGCGTTGATCATCCTGGGGATTCCGGTTTTCACGGTGTTCTTCATCCGCCGCCGGCTGCGCGAGGAGCAGCGCAACCAGCGCTGAGCCGCGGGCGGGACTGACGGCAGGGGGCAGGCGCGGGCGGGCTCGGCTAGGATGGTGCGATCCATGCTGTCCATGACAGGAAGCCCATGCGCCCCTTGTTCCTCGCCCTTGCCATGATGCTCGCCACGCCCGCCGTCCACGCCGAAAAACTCACCCTGGAAGCCATCACCGGCAGCGCGCCGCTGTCCGGGCCGACGCTGATGAAGCCCAAGGTGGCGCCGGATGGTTCGCGCGTGACCTTCCTGCGTGGCAAGGACAGCGACCGCAACCAGCTGGACCTGTGGGAATACGACATCGCCAGCGGCCAGACCCGGCTGCTGGTCGATTCCAAGGTGGTGCTGCCCGGCACCGAGACCCTGAGCGACGAGGAAAAGGCGCGGCGCGAGCGCCAGCGCATCGCGGCGATGACCGGCATCGTCGATTACCAGTGGTCGCCCGATGCGAAGACCCTGCTGTTCCCGCTCGGCGGCGAACTTTACCTGTACGACCTGGGCAAGCAGGGCCGCGACGCGGTGCGCCAGCTCACCCACGGCGAAGGCTTCGCCACCGACCCGAAGATCTCGCCCAGGGGCGGGTTCGTCAGCTTCGTGCGCGAGCGCAACCTGTGGGTGATCGACCTGGCCAGCGGCAAGCCGCTGCAGCTGACCCGCGACGGCAGCGCCACCATCGGCAACGGCGTGGCCGAATTCGTCGCCGACGAGGAAATGGACCGCCACACCGGCTACTGGTGGGCACCGGACGACTCGGCGATCGCCTTCGCCCGCATCGATGAATCGCCGGTGCCGGTGCAGAAGCGCTATGAGATGTACGCCGACCGCGTGGAGATGATCGAACAGCGCTACCCGGCGGCCGGCGACCGCAACGTGCGGGTCAAGCTCGGTGTGGTGGCACCGCGTGCCGGTGCCGCGCCGAAGTGGGTCGACCTGGGCAGGGAGCAGGACATCTACCTGGCCCGCGTCACCTGGCGCGACCCGCAGCGCCTGACCTTCCAGCGGCAGAGCCGCGACCAGAAGACGCTGGAACTGATCGAGACCACGCTGGCCGACGGCCGCCAGCGCACCCTGGTCACCGAGACCAGCCGGACCTGGGTGCCGCTGCACAACGACCTGCGCTTCCTCAAGGATGGCCGCTTCGTGTGGTCGTCCGAGCGCAGCGGCTTCGAGCACCTGTACCTGGCCAGCGAGGACGGCGCCACGCTGACCCCGCTGACCTCCGGCCCCTGGCCGGTGGATGAACTGCTGGCGGTGGACGAGGACGCGGGCAAGGTCTATTTCCGCGCCGGGATCGAGTCGCCGCTGCGCAGCGAGATCCATGCCGTGCCGCTGGCCGGCGGCGCGCCGGTGAAGCTCTCGCGCGCGGCGGGCATGCACAGCGCCGCGTTCGCCAACAACGCCAGCGTCTACGTGGACAGCTGGTCCAACAGCACCACGCCGCCGCAGATCGAGCTGTACCGCGCCAATGGCGAGAAGATCGCCACGCTGCTGGACAACGACCTGGCCGACCCGGCGCATCCGTACGCGAAATACCGCGACGCGCAGCGGCCGGTCGAGTACGGCACGCTCACCGCCGCCGATGGCCGCACCGAGCTGCACTACAGCCTGATCAAGCCGGCCGGCTTCGACCCGGCCAAGCAGTACCCGGTGGCGGTCTACGTGTATGGCGGCCCGGCGTCGCAGACGGTCACCGACAGCTGGCCCGGCCGCGGCGACCACCTGTTCAACCAGTACCTGGCACAGCACGGCTACGTGGTGTTCTCGCTGGACAACCGCGGCACGCCGCGCCGCGGCCGCGATTTCGGCGGCGCGCTGTACGGCGTGCAGGGCACGGTGGAAGTGGCCGACCAGCTCAAGGGCGTGGAATGGCTGAAGCGGCAGCCGTGGGTGGACGGTGCGCGCATCGGCGTGCAGGGCTGGTCCAACGGCGGCTACATGACCCTGATGCTGCTGGCCAAGGCGTCGGACCAGTACGCCTGCGGCGTGGCCGGCGCGCCGGTCACCGACTGGGGCCTGTACGACACGCACTACACCGAGCGCTACATGAACCTGCCGGCGGCCAACCCCGACGGTTACCGCGAAGGGCGCATCCTCACCCATATCGATGGGCTGACCTCGCCGCTGCTGCTGATCCATGGGATGGCCGACGACAACGTGCTGTTCACCCACTCGACCAATCTGATGAGCGCGCTGCAGAAGCGCGGCCAGCCGTTCGAACTGATGACCTACCCGGGCGCCAAGCATGGCCTGTCCGGCAGCAACGCGCTGCACCGCTACCGCGTCGCCGAGGACTTCCTCGCGCGCTGCCTCAAGCCCTGAGCCGGACAGGAGGACACGGATGTCGTCACCGCCCCCTCCCCTGCCGGGCGCCCGCACGCCCGGCCAGCGGCCGCCGCGCAACTGGCTGCAACGCAACCTCAAGTGGGCGTTGCCGCTGTTCGTGCTGCTGATCGTCGGTGGCTGGTCGCTGACCTCGTGGATGGGCCTGCGGCAGATGGCCGCGCCGCTGGAGCGCAGCGAGCCCTACCGCGAGGCGCTGGCGCGCGCCGGCCGCGACCCGGAAGTGGCCGCCGCGCTCGGGCAGCCGCTGCGGGCCAAGCCGTTCCCGTTCGGCAGCATCAACCAGTTCGGTGATGACGGCGGCGCCGACATGGTGATCCGCATCCAGGGACCGCATGGCAGCGGCAAGCTCGACGTGCGCGCGCAACGCCGCCAGGGGCGCTGGTCCTACCCGCGGCTGCAGGCGGAACTGCCGGGCCGGCATGCGCCGGTGGACCTGCGCGACGAACGCGACCGCGACTGCGCGATCTTGCCCGGTTGCCGCTGACTGCGTAGGGTCACGGCTCCACCCCCGGAGCCGCGCGCATGAAACCGATCGTCCTCGCCGTCGCCCTTGCCCTGGCCGCGCCCTTGCCGCTGGCCGCGGCCACCACGCCGTCGTCCCCGGCGGCCACATCCGCGCCGGCCTGGGTGGCGCACAGCAACGCGCTGGCGCAGATCCTGCTGCGCGCGCAGGCACCGTTCCGGCCGGAGATGGCCAGCTTCTTCGGCGTCCCGGGCTACGACGACAAGGTCGTCGACCTTGGCCCGGACAACGCCGCGCGCTACCGCGCCGCGCTGGAGCAGGCGCGTACCCAGCTGCGCGAAAAACTCCAGCTCGAACGCGACCCCAACGTGCGCCAGGACCTGGAGATCATGATCGCCGCGGCCGGCCGCGGCATCGAGGGCAGCGCGCTCGAGGAGCAGCACCTGATGCCGTGGGTGGACGTGCCGCAGAGCGTGTTCGGTGGCCTCAACGGGCTGCTGTCCGACCAGGTGCCGGCGGAGCGCCGGGCCCGGGCGCTGGACCGGCTCAAGGCCTATATCGGCCAGGCCCCGGGCAGCCAGCCGCTGGCCACCCTGGCGCGGCAGCGCTACGCCGAGAAGAGCGGCACCCCGGGCCTGCTGCAGCCGACCCGGATCGAGGTCGAACAGGCCATCGCCAATGTCGATACCTACATCGACGGCATCGGCAAGCTGTTCGCAAAGTACGACATCAAGGGCGCGGACGCCGCGCTGGCCACACTGGCCACGCAGATGAAGGAGTACATCGCATGGACGCGCCGGGACGTGCTGCCACAGGCGCGCACCGACACCCGCCTGCCGGCCGAGTTGTATGCCTTCCAGCTCAAGGACGTGGGCGTGGACATCGACCCGGCGCTGCTGGTGCAGCGCGCGCAGCTGGAGTACATGGAAACCCGCGCGATGATGCGCCAGCTGGCGCCGCTGGTGGTGCAGGCCAAGGGCCTGAAGGTGGATGATGCCAACGACCATGCCGCGGTGATCCGCGCGCTGAAGCAGGACACGATCGGCAACGACCGCCTGGAGGCGCACTACCGCGGCATCATCGACGCCATCGACCCGATCATCCGCCGCCAGCGCATCGTCGACGTGCCACAGCGCCCGCTGCAGATGCGCCTGGGCAGCGCGGCCGAGAGCGCCGCGTCGCCGGCGCCGCATTACCTGCCGCCGCCGCTGGTCGGCAACACCGGGCAGCAGGGCACCTTCGTGCTGCCGCTGGGCAACCCGGCCTCGGGCGGCAAGGCGCAGTACGACGATTTCAACTTCGGTTCGGCGGCATGGACGCTGAGCGCGCACGAAGGCCGCCCGGGCCATGACCTGCAGTTCGCGGCGATGGTCGAGCGCGGCGTCTCGCTGGCGCGCACGCTGTTCGCGTTCAATTCGGTCAACGTCGAGGGCTGGGCGCTGTACGCCGAGGCCGAGCTGGTGCCGTTCGAGCCGCTGGACGGGCAGATGATCGCGCTGCAGTTCCGGCTGCTGCGCGCCGCCCGCGCCATGCTCGACCCGATGCTCAACCTCGGCCTGACTGACCGCGAGCAGGCGCGCAAGGTGCTGGTGGAAGGCGTCGGCCTGTCCGAGGCCATGGCCACCCAGGAACTGGACCGCTACACCGTGCGGGCGCCGGGCCAGGCCTGCAGCTACTTCTACGGCTATACCCGGATCATGGAGCTGCGCATGCGCACCGAGCTGGCGCTGGGCGACCGCTTCGACCGCCTGGCGTTCAACAACTTCCTGCTCGACCAGGGGCTGCTGCCGCCGGACCAGCTGGCCACCGCCGTGGACGAGGTGTTCATCCCGGCGCAGCGCCGCAGGTGAACGGCACGGGGCGCCTGCGGGCGCCCCGTGCGCGCGCTGTCCGTCGGGGGGCACGCGGGAACACGCCGGCGCCGGGCGCGGCATGCCGCGGTCGATCGCCGCCGCCGTGGCGTGGCCTACCTGGCCGCGCCCGGCGGCACCCAGATCGCCACGCCGGCGGCGCGCTTCTGCTGGGTCGGGATGCCCACGCTCAGGCCCCCGCCACCATGCCGGCCGTAGCTGCCACCGCCGACCGACATGCCCACCGGCGAGCCGCCGGCGCCCACCCCCATCAGGATCACGCCGTTGGCGCCCAGCGCCGCGGCCTCGCGCTTGAGCCGGGCAATGGCCGCATCGGTCTGGCCCTGGGTGCCGAAGCCGACTGCGCTGGAGGCCTCCAGCTGGGCGATCTCCACCGCGCCGGCCGGTGGCGTGGAATAGATCTGCACGCTGGCTGGATCGACCGGCGCGCGCGCCTGGCCGAGCATGACCCGTGAGGTGCTGGCGCAGCCGCCGGTGGCCAGGGCGATGCCCAATGCGATGGCGAGCGGTAGTTTCATGGGTTCACTCCCGGGTGGGTGATGGCGGGATCATCGGCGCGCCCGCGTGAATCAGCCGCGAACCGCGTGGAACGTTTGATCGCGGGGATTTCCGGGCTATCTTGCGCGCATCAACCAGCGGAGGGAACGACATGGGACTGATCAGCCTGGTCTGGGGCATCGTGGCGCTGCTGTGGATGGTGTTGGCCTTCATCCCGCTGCTGGGCTGGGGCAACTGGTTCCTGATCCCGTTCGCCGCGGTCGGCGCGGTCATCGCCGCCATCGGCCTGCTGTTCACCCGTGAGGGCAACCGCGGCCGCGCCAAGGCCGGGCTGCTGCTCAACGTGGCGGTGATCGTGGTCGGGGTGATCCGCCTGGGCCTGGGTGGCGGCCTGGTCTGACCGCGGGGCGTAGAATGGCGGACCCTGCCGGCTGACGATCCGGCGCCCAGGGCCCGCAGCCGGCGTGACCCCCCACCGATGATCATCCGACCCCGCCCCCGCGGCTGGCAGCTGCTGTACATACTGCGCGGTTCGATCGTGCCGGCCATCGCCCCGCGGGTGCTGGCGATCGGGGTGCTGGCGGTGGCCGTGGCACTGCTGGCCAAGCTGCATCATCCATTCGCCGCCAATGGCCTGGCGGTGGCGCCGTTCACCCTGCTGGGGCTGGTGCTGTCGATCTTCCTGAGCTTCCGCAACAACGCCTGCCACGAGCGCTGGTGGGAAGGTCGCAAGCAGTGGGGGCAGCTGCTGATCGAGACCCGCAGCTTCGTGCGCCAGGCCAACGCGCTGCTGGCCGACGACGCGCCACTGCGCCGGCGGGTGTCGCGGCTGCTGGTCGGTTTCGCCCATGCCCTGGCCGCGCGCCTGCGCGGCCGCGACGCCGCCGCCGCGGCCGCGCCGTGGCTGGCGCCCGGGCAGCAGGCGCTGCTGCAGCGGCAGAACATCCCCGACGGCCTGCTGGCACTGGTCGCCGCCGAACTGGCGGTGCCGCTGCGCGCCGGCCGCCTCGACCCTTACCTGTACGCCTGCTTCGAACAGCGCCTGCATGCGCTGTCCTCGGTGCAGGCGGCGTGCGAGCGCATCGCCGGCACGCCACTGCCGTTCGCCTACACCCTGCTGCTGCACCGCTGCGCGTGGCTGTTCTGCGTGCTGCTGCCGTTCGGCCTGGCCGGTGCGCTGGGCTGGGCCACGCCGGTGGTGTCGATGCTGCTGGCCTACGCGTTCTTCGGCCTGGACCAGCTCGGCGAGGAGCTGGAAGAGCCGTTCGGCCTGGAACCCAACGACCTGCCGCTGGACGCCATGGTGCGCACCCTCGAGATCGACGTGCTCGACGCACTGGGCGAGCACCCGCTGCCCGAACCGCTGCAACCGCAGGGCTACCTGCTGCAATAGCCATTCCCCCCATCCCGGAGTCCCACCATGTTCCACCCCCGTTACCGCCCGCGCCGCATGCGCCACGATGCCTTCTCGCGCCGGCTGATGCGCGAGAACACCTTCACCGCCGACGACCTGATCTGGCCGGTGTTCGTGCACGAGCTGGCCGGCCGCGCGCCGGTGGCATCGATGCCGGGCGTGGAGCGCCTGTCCATCGACGAACTGCTGCGCGAGGCCGAGCAGGCGCTGGAACTGGGGGTGCCGGTGATCGACCTGTTCCCGGTGGTCGACCCGTCGTGCAAGTCGCTCGACGCCGCCGAGGCCTGGAACCCCGACGGGTTGGCGCAGCGCGCGGTGCGCGCGCTCAAGCAGCGCTTCCCAGAGCTGGGGGTGATGACCGACGTGGCCCTGGACCCGTTCACCGTGCACGGCCAGGACGGCATCATCGACGCGCGTGGCTACGTGCTCAACGACGTCACCGTCGATGCCCTGGTGAAGCAGTCGCTGTCGCATGCCGAGGCCGGCGTGGACATCGTCTCGCCCTCGGACATGATGGACGGGCGCATCGGCGCGATCCGCCAGGCGCTGGACGACGCCGGCCACATCAACACCCGCATCATGGCCTATTCGGCCAAGTACGCCTCGGCCTTCTACGGCCCGTTCCGCGATGCGCTGGGCAGCGCCGGCAACCTGGGCAAGGCCGACAAGCACACCTACCAGATGGACCCGGCCAACAGCGACGAGGCGCTGCGCGAGATCGCGCTGGACCTGGACGAAGGCGCGGACATGGTGATGGTCAAGCCGGGCATGCCGTACCTGGACGTGGTGTACCGGGTGAAGCAGGAGTTCGGCGTGCCGACCTTCGCCTACCACGTCAGTGGCGAGTACGCGATGCTCAAGGCGGCCGCCGCCAACGGCTGGCTGGACGAACGCCGCTGCGTGATGGAGACCATGATCGGCTTCAAGCGCGCCGGTGCCGACGGCGTGCTGACCTACTACGCGCCGCAGATCGCGCGCTGGCTGCGGGAAGGCTGATGGACGCGCCCGGCATGCAGCCCTGGCAATGGGTGGTGTGGGTGGTCGGGGTGACCGCGTTCGCGGTGGTGATCGGGTTGGTGATCGCCGCGGTTGTCCGCGCCGCGCGGCGACCGCCGGAGCTGCCGTCGGCCGCGCAACGGCTGCAGCGGCAATCACCGCTGCCACCGGAGGTCGAGGCACGGCTGCGCGAACTGGCCGGCCTGCGGCAGGCCGGGCGCATCGGTGAAGTGGAGTACGAGCGGCGGCGCGCCGAAGTGCTTGCCGGCAACCCGGCTCCCGGTAGCGACTCCCAACCGTAGAGGCGGGGCTTGCCGCGCAGGTGGCTTTCCCGGTGAGGCCCGTGCCGGGCGAGCCCGGCACCTACGGGCCTGCTGCCCCAACCCATGCACTCCGCGGATGCGGGGCTTGCTGCGCATGTGGCCTTCCCGGTGAAGCCCGTGCCGGGCGAGCCCGGCACCTACGGGCCTGCTGCCACCGTCCACGCACTCCGTGGATGCGGGGTTTGCCGCGCATGTGGCCTTCCCGGGGAAGCCTGTGCCGGGCAAGCCCGGTACCTACGGGCCTGCTGCCACAACCCATGCATTCCATGGATGCGGGGCTTGTCGCGGATGTGGCCTTCCCGGGGAAGCCCGTGCCGGGCGAGCCCGGCACCTACGGGCCTGTTGCCACCATCCACGCACTCCGTGGATGCGGGGCCCGCCGCGCATGTGGCCGTACCGGTGAAGCCCATGCCGGGCGAGCCCGGCACCTACGGGCCTGCTGCCACCATCCACGCACTCCGTGGATGCGGGGCTTGCCGCGCATGTGGCCTTGCCGGGGAAGCCCGTGCCGGGCGAGCCCGGCACCTACGGGCCTGCTGCCACAACCCATGCATTCCGTGGATGCGGGGCTTGCCGCGCATGTGGCCGTGCCGGTGAGGCCCGTGCCGGGCGAGCCCGGCACCTACGGGCCTGTTGCCCCAATCCATGCACTGCGTAGATGCGGGGCTTGCCCCGCATGAACCTTGACCGTCCTCACCGCCGCACGACGCATGCGCGGTGCCGGGGCGTTGGCTCCCGCTAGCGGCAGTCGCCGCTGCCGTCGCTGGCCGGCGCCCGCATCCGGTACAGGTCGAAGCCGCCGGCACGCGGCGCGCGCGCATGGCCGCTGACCAGCAGTTCGCCCGGGGTACTGGCGTCGACCAGCGCCGCCCGGGTATCGCCCTCGGTGGTGTTGAACGACAGCGCCAGCGGTTGCGCCGCGCTCCACTGTCCCTGGTGGCAGTGCGACAGCTGCAGCTGCGCACGCCCTTCGCCCTCGCCGCGTGCGAACACCACCGCGCGCCCACCGGCCAGCCAAGCGCCGTCCAGTTCGTCGTCGGCACCGTTGAGGCCGGTCATCGGCTGCGGCGCGGCAAACCCGTCGCCGCCACGGTGCGCGCGCCACAGGTCCCAGCCGCCGGCGCCGCCCGCGCGGTCGCTGGCCAGCAGCAGGCTGCCGTCGTGGTCGTGCACGGCCGGCGAGCGTTCGTGGTCGGCGCCATTGATGGCAGCGCCCAGGTTCTGCGCCGGGCCGAAGCCGCCATCGTCGCGCAGCGCCGCGCGGTACAGGTCGAAGCCGCCATGGCCGCCCTTGCGGTTGGAGGCGAAGTACAGCCAGCGGCCGGCGGCATCCAGGAACGGATCGACCTCATCGGCCGCGGTGTCCAGTGGCAGCGGGCGCGGGTCGCTCCAGCGCGCGTCCTGCCAGGTGGCCTGCCACAGGTCCCAGCCGCCTGCGCCACCGTCGCGGTTGCTGGCCCAGACCAGGCGCCGGCCATCGGCCGAGCGCGTGGCGCGCAGCTCGTCGGCACGGGTGGACACCACGCCGATGCCTTCGATGCCGAATTCCGCCAGTGCCGTCACCCGCGGTGCAAAGAGTAGACTCATGGACAGCGCGAGCAGCAGCGATCGGGTCCGCATGGAGGTTCCGCAAGCCAGGGATCGCGCCAGTCTAGGTCATGCAGAGGATCACCATGAGCGTCGCCCGCTACGCCGTCTTTGGCCACCCCATCGCCCATTCGCAGTCGCCGCACATCCACGCCGCCTTCGCCAGGGCGCAGGGGATCGAGATCGATTACCGCGCCATCGATGCCACCGCGCAGGATTTCACCGCGGCGCTGGACGCGTTCGCCGCCGACGGCGGGGTGGGCGCCAACGTGACCCTGCCGCACAAGGAAGCGGCGTTCGCGCTGTGCGCCACCACCACTTCGCGCGCGCAGCGTGCCGGCGCGGTCAACACCCTGCTGCGCAAGGGCGAGCGCTGGCATGGCGACAACACCGACGGCATCGGCCTGGTGCGCGACCTCACCGGCCGCAACGGGCTGGACCTGCGCGGTCGCCGCGTGCTGCTGCTCGGCGCCGGTGGCGCCGCGCGCGGCGTGGCCCCGGCGCTGCTCGACGCCGGCATCCTCGAACTGGTGGTGGCCAACCGCACCCCGGAGCGCGCCGATGCGCTGGTGGACGCGATGAGCGAACCGGGCCGCGTCATCTCGGCCTATTGGGACGCACTGCGCGAGCAGGGCGACTTCGAGCTGATCATCAACGCCACCTCGGCCGGCCGGGGCGAGGGCGCGGCCTTCACCCTGCCGCTGTCGCTGGTCAACAGCCTGACCACCGCGGTCGACCTGAACTACGGCGAGGCGGCGATTCCTTTCCTGGCCTGGGCGCGCGCGGCCGGGTGCCGCAATGAGTTCGACGGCCTGGGCATGCTGGTGGAGCAGGCGGCGGAAAGCTACCAGCAGTGGCACGGGGTGCGCCCGGAGACCGACGCGGTCTACGCCGGGCTGCGCGCACGCGCCGCCACCCTGGTCACCGCGGACTGAGCGGCGTGGACCAGACGCAATTGCTGGGCTCGCTGCTGGTATCGGTGGGCTACCGCCTGCCGGTGATGATCGCGCTGGGCGTGGCGCTGGTCCTGCTGCTGGGGGCGCCGAAGGCGGTGGCGCGCAGCGCCGCGCTGTGGGCGCTGGCGATCCTGATGGCGAGCACGCTGTTCGGCGCGGTGCTGGCGGTGTTGCCGCTGCTGCTGATCGCCGCGGGCAACTTCGATGGCATCGCCGCGCTCAATACCGCGCTGGGCGTCGGCCACTTCGCGGTGTCGCTGCTGGAAGCCGGCGGCTTCGTGCTGTTGGCCTGGGCGCTGGCCAGGGCCCTGCGCGGGCCGGCGAAAGCTTGAGCCGCGACGCATGGCCGCGAACCCGTGCCGGGCAAGCCTCCGTGCCGGGCAAGCCCGGCACCTACGGGGCATGTGCCGCGCCGGTATGGGAAAATGCCGGGCATGAAGGTAGCAGGCGGCAGGTCGGCGTGACGGAGAAAGTGGAAGCGCCGCGTGCGTTGACCGAGGAAGTGAAGACGGCCATCCGCGACGCCTACGCGAAGCTGCAGGCCAACACGCCCGGATTCAGCACGCGGCGCTCGCAGAGCCAGATGATCGGCGTGGTCTCGCGCGCGCTGGCCAGCGGTGGCGTGGGCGTGGTCGAGGCGCCGACCGGGGTCGGCAAGAGCCTGGGCTACCTGACCGCCGGCGTGCCCATCGCGCTGGCCTCGAAGAAGAAGCTGGTGATCAGCACCGGCACGGTGGCGCTGCAGTCGCAGCTGGTCGAGCGCGACATTCCCAGTTTCCTCAAGGCCACCGGCCTGCAGGCCACGGTGGCGCTGGCCAAGGGCCGCACCCGCTACCTGTGCACGCGCAATGCCGCCGAAGCGCAGGGCGAGGGCGCGCAGGAGGGCATGTTCGGCGACGAAGTGCTGCTCTACGAGCGGCCGCTGGCGCCGATCGAGATGGACGTGGCCGGTCGGCTGGTGCGGGCCTTCAGCGAAGGCCGCTGGAACGGCGACCTGGACAATGCACCGGAAGCGGTCACGCCCGGCCTGCGCCTGCGCATCACCACCCCGGCCTCGGGCTGCGCCGGGCGCCGCTGCGCCTATTCGACCCAGTGCCCGGTGCTGCGCGCGCGCAACGAGGTGCGCGAGGCGCAGATCGTGGTGACCAACCACGCGCTGCTGCTGTCGGCGCTGTCCATCGGCGAATCGGACAACGGCCAGCCGCTGATCGCCGCGCCCGCCGACATGCTGCTGGTGCTGGACGAAGGCCACCACATCGGCAACGTCGCCATCGACCAGGGCGCGGCCAGCCTGCCGCTGGATGACATGGCGCGGCGCACCGGGCGCCTGCAGATCATCATCGCCGGCGCCTACCGCGCGGTGGACAAGGACAGGATCGGCAACCTGCTGCCGAACGAGGCGATCGACGCCGCGGCGCGCGTGGCCAAGCTGCTCAAGGCGTTCGCCGACGGCATCGCGCAGGTGTGGACGCCGGCGCCGGACGAACGCGAGCCGCTGTGGCGCGCCGCCAACGGCCGCCTGCCGGAGGCCTGGCGGCAGCCGGTCGAGGAACTGGCCGACGAGACCCGCACCCTGCTCAACTGGGCCACGGCCGCGGCCGCGCAGGTGGCCAAGGGCAAGCCCGAGGACGCCGCCCACGAGCGCCTGCAGCGCAGCCTGGGCATGGCACTGGAGATGATCCAGCAGCAGTACGACCTGTGGGCCGGCTGGCGCCGCGAGGACAAGGAAGGCCAGCCGCCGATGGCGCGCTGGATCACCCTGACCCGCGACGGCGAGCATGTGCTGCACTGCTCGCCGGTGTCGGCGGCGATGGTGCTGCGCAAGCTGTTGTGGGACGAAGTGGATTCGGTGGTGATGACCTCGGCCACGCTCACCGGCGGCGGCGATTTCCAGGCGCTGGCCATCGACAACGGTATTCCCGCCGAGGCGGAAATGGTGTCGCTGGCCTCGCCGTTCGACCTGCCCAACCAGGCGCAGCTGGTGGTGCCGCCGTTCCCGGTGACGCCGGACGACCGCGAGCGCCACCCGAAGGAAGTGGCGAAGTACCTGGCCGCCGAGCTGGACTGGGACAAGGGCAGCATCGTGCTGTTCACTTCGCGCTGGAAGATGGAGAAGGTGGCCGAGCTGATGCCGGCCACGCTGCGCCGGAAGGTGCTGGTGCAGGGCGAAGGCGCCAAGCAGAAGATGATCGACGAGCACCTGCGCCGCACCGCCGCCGGCGAGGGCTCGGTGCTGTTCGGGCTCAATTCGTTCGGCGAGGGCCTGGACCTGCCGGGCGAGGCCTGTACCACGGTGGTCATCACCCAGGTGCCGTTCGCGGTGCCGACCGATCCGCAGACCTCGACGTTGAGCGAATGGTTCGAGAGCCGCGGGTTGAATTCCTTCAACCTGATCGCGATCCCGCATGCGCTGCGCACGCTGACCCAGTTCGCCGGGCGCCTGATCCGCACCTCCACCGATACCGGGCGCGTGGTCATCCTCGATTCGCGGCTGCTCACGCGCCGCTACGGCAAGCGCATCATCGACGCGCTGCCGCCGTTCAGGCGGGTGATCGGCTGACGCCGCCGGCCGCGTGCCGGCGCCGCTTCGGCGGCACCGGCGCGGCGCCGCGAAGGGCGTGCTTCATTCCTCGCGCTTGTTCAGCGCCGAGGTCACTGCCGCGGCGTCCTCGCGCGACAGGAACAGGTATTCCAGCTCGCAGCCGCCGAACCTGTCCTCCAGCTCCTGCATGCGCACCGGGTGGCTGCCGAACCGGTAGTGCTGGCTGTCGTTGTCGGTGTCCTGGACCAGGTAGACGCCGAAGGAAGGGGGATTGGTGAGGGTGCCTTCCAGCTTGACGGATGACGGGTCTATGGCGCGCTGGATGAGGTCTTCGAGGTCGGTCATGGCGTTGCGTGGGGAGTCGTGTCGTACTTTCGGGGGCAAGTGGAATCGTTGGCGGGGCCGGCGTCAATGCCTTTCGTGTTTCCAGTGGCGGCGCTTGCCCTGGGCCAGCCATTCGATGGCCTGGGCGATGCGCTGCTGGCGGGTGGTTTCGCGCCTGGCCTGGCCGATCCATTCCAGGTAATCGCGGCGGGCGCCGGGCGCGAAGCCGTCGAACGTGGCCCCGGCCTGTGGCGCCGCGGCCAGCGCCTGGGCGAACGCCGGCAGCATGGGTAGCGGCGGCCGCGGCGCGCGCTTGAGGACGGGCGCGCCGCCCTCGATGCGCTGCATGGCCTGGTGTAGCTGGGCGGCGAACCCGCGCCTGGCGGGCAGGTCGGCCACCGAGCGCAGCCGCCCGTACTGGCCCATGCCCCCGCCGGCGCCGCTGTCCCCGGCGTCCCGCGCCCACAGGTTCAGCGCGGCGTGCGCCTTGAACGCGGCCATTCCGCACAGCAACCGGCCACGGTGCAGGAAGGCCGGCATGCCCCATCTGATGGCTTCTTCCACCCCGGGGCAGGCCGCGTGCACGCGCTGGCGGATCTCATGCAGGATCGGCTGCGCGAAGGCGGCGGCGCGGGCGATGTAGGCGTCGACACGGGGATCGGGCGTGGGCATGGCGCGGGTCTCGGATGGGCGGAGCCTGCCGCCCCCCGCGCGCCAATACAAGCCTGGCCTGGACGGGCCCGGTTTGCGCGGGCCCGGTGGCGTCGTCAGCCGCCGCGGAAGCGCCGCGCCAGCGCGTTGAACACGGCGATGGCGGCGGTCAGGGCGGCCATCGACAGGAACTGCAGGCGGGTCTCGGGCGCCGACAGCAGCAGCGCGAAGATCAGCACCAGGATCGCCAGCGCCAGTACCGTCAGGTAGGGGAAGCCGGCCATGCGGAACGGCAGCGGCGTGCCCAGGCGCTCGGCGCGGCGCCGCAGCACCAACTGCGAGACCAGGGTGATGGTCCACACCAGCAGGCAGGTCGAACCGACCACGTTCAGCAGCACCGGCAGCACCCGGTCCGGATACAGCAGCTCCAGCACGGTGGCGGCGAAGCCGAACAGCACGCTGGCCAGCACCGCCAGCACCGGGACCTGGCGGCGGCTGACCCGGGCCAGCCCGCGTGGCCCCTCGCCGCGCGCCGCCAGCGAATGGATCATGCGCGAGGCGCCGTAGAGATTGGCGTTGAGCGCCGACAGCAGCGCGATCACCGCGATCAGGGTGATGGCGGTGGCCGCGCCGGGGATGTTGGCGACCTGCAGCACCGCCGCGAACGGCGACTTCAGCGATTCGCTGGTCCACGGCACCACCGCGATGATCACCCCGATCGAGCCGATGTAGAACACCAGGATGCGCCAGGCTACGGTGCGGATCGCGCGCGCCAGGCTGCGTTCCGGGTCCTGGGTCTCGGCCGCGGCGACGGCCACGATCTCGGTGCCGCCGAAGGCGAACACCACCACCAGCAGTGCCGCGCCGATGCCGGCCAGGCCATTGGGCGCGAAGCCGCCGTGCCCGAACAGGTTGGACAGGCCGGGCGAGGGCACGCCGGGCAGCAGCCCGCACAGCAGCGCGATGCCGATCACGATGAAGGCGACGATCGCGGCGACCTTGAGGATGGCGAACCAGAACTCGAACTCGCCGTAGTTGCGCACGCCCATCAGGTTGATGACGGTGAAGGCCACCATGAACGCCAGCGAGGTCAGCGGCACCGACAGCTGCGGCCACAGCGTGGCCAGCAGGCCGGCGGCGCCGACCGACTCGGCCGCGATCACGATCACCAGCTGCACCCACCACAGCCAGCCGATGGTGGCGCCGGCGGTGGCGCCCAGCGCATCGGCGGCATACACCGAGAACGCGCCGCTGGCCGGGCGCGCCGCGGCCATTTCGCCCATGGCGTGCATCATGATGATCACCAGCGTGCCGGCGACCAGGTAGGACAGCAGCACCGCCGGGCCGGCGGCGTGGATGCCCACCCCCGAGCCCAGGAACAGGCCGGCGCCGATCGCGCTGCCCAGGCCCATCATGATCAGCTGGCGCGGTTTGAGCGCGCGTTCCAGTTTCTGCGACGGCGGAGCCGGGGCGGCGACGGACGGGTTGGCGGGCATCGGCGGGCTTCGGAGGGCGGAAAGGGCGACACCATACCGCGTCGGCCGCGTGCCGTGCCTGTTCCGTTGGTTGGGCCGGCCCGCGCCCGGCGGGGGGGTATGGAGGCCGTTGCCGGGCCGCCGGTGGCGGCCAGCCCCGGGGCCACGTGCGCTCGCAGCGACTTTCCCCGTGCGGATGGACTACCTTATTCATCCACCTTCCCGGCCGTGATGGCACTTTCCGAGACAGCAATGACTTTGAAGACCCTCAACCCCTTCGACCTGTTCGATGTGCGTTCGCTGCTGAGCGAGGAAGAGCGCGCCGTGCAGGACTCCGTTGCCCGCTTCACCGACGAACGCGTGCTGCCGATCATCGGCGACTGTTTCGACCAGGGCCGCTTCCCCGACGAGTTGATCCCCGAGATCGCCGAGATGGGCCTGCTGGGCAGCACCCTGCCGGAGCAGTACGGCGGCGCCGGACTCAATGGCGTCAGCTACGGCCTGATCTGCCAGGAGCTGGAGCGCGGCGATTCCGGCCTGCGCAGCTTCGTCTCGGTGCAGAGCTCGCTGTGCATGTACCCGATCTACGCCTACGGCTCGGAAGAGCAGCGCATGCGCTGGCTGCCGGACATGGCACGCGGCAAGGTCATCGGCTGCTTCGGCCTGACCGAGGCGCATGGCGGCTCGGACCCGGCCAGCATGAAGACCCGCGCGGTCAAGGACGGCGGTGACTGGATCATCAACGGCTCCAAGATGTGGATCACCAACGGCTCGGTGGCCGATATCGCCATCGTCTGGGCCAACACCGACGAGGGCGTGCAGGGCTTCGTGATCGAGAAGGGCACCCCGGGCTTCACCGCGCAGGAGATCAAGCACAAGATGAGCCTGCGCGCCTCGGTGACCGGCGCGCTGTTCTTCGACAACGTGCGCGTACCCGACGCCAACCGGCTGCCCAACGTCAAAGGGCTGAAAGGCCCGCTGGGCTGCCTGACCCAGGCCCGCTACGGCATCACCTGGGGCCCGCTCGGCGCGGCCATCGCCTGCCTGGACGAAGTGCTGGCCTACACCAAGGAGCGCATCCTGTTCGGGCGTCCGGTGGCGGCCACCCAGAGCGCGCAGATCAAGATGGCCGACATGGCCCGGCGCATCACCGCCGGCCAGCTGCTGGTGCTGCAGCTGGGCCGCCTGAAGGATGCCGGGGAAATGCAGCCGCAGCAGGTGTCGCTGGCCAAGTGGAACAACTGCCGCCTGGCCATCGACATCGCCCGCGAGTGCCGCGACCTGCTGGGCGGTGCCGGCATCACCACCGAGCACGCGGCCATCCGCCATGCGCTGAACCTGGAGTCGGTGATCACCTATGAAGGCACCGAAACCGTGCACCAGCTGGTGGTCGGCCGCGAACTGACCGGCATCAACGCGTTCTGAGCGGTATCGCGACGAACGCTGGACGCCCCGGAAGCCGCGCTTCCGGGGCGCAATGGGGAACACCGCGATGAACCTGCTCGACGGCGTGCGCGTGCTCGACCTGTCGCGCATCCTGGCCGGGCCGTGGGCCACCCAGGTGCTGGCCGATTTCGGCGCCGACGTGATCAAGGTCGAGCGCCCGGGCGTGGGCGACGACACCCGTGGCTGGGGGCCGCCGTTCCTCAGGGACGCCGCGGGCAATGACACCGCCGAGTCGGCGTACTACCTGTGCGCCAACCGCGGCAAGCGTTCGGTCGCCATCGACTTCACCCAGCCGCAGGGGCAGGCGCTGATCCGCGCGCTGGCCGCGCGCTGCCAGGTACTGGTGGAAAACTACAAGGTCGGCGGGCTGGCGAAGTACGGGCTGGACTACGCCAGCCTGCGCGCGCTCAACCCGGCGCTGGTGTACTGCTCGATCACCGGTTACGGCCAGGACGGGCCTTACGCGCGGCGCGCCGGCTACGACGCCGCCATCCAGGCCATCGGCGGATTGATGAGCGTGACCGGTGAACCCGACGACGCGCCCGGCGGTGGCCCGCAGAAGGTGGGCGTGGCCGCGACCGACCTGATGACCGGCATGTACGCGGCCACCGCGATCCTGGCGGCGCTGCGCCATGCCGAACGCACCGGCCAGGGCCAGCAGATCGACCTGGCGCTGCTGGACACGCAGGTAGCGTGGCTGGCCAACCAGGCGTCCAACTGGCTGGTCGGTGGCCAGGTGCCGGGCCGCCAGGGCACCGCGCATCCGAACATCGTGCCGTACCAGGTGATGCCGGCGGCCGATGGCCATTTCATGTTGGCGGTGGGCAACGACGCGCAGTTCGCGCGCCTGTGCGCGGTGATCGGCACCCCGGAGCTGGCCGCCGATGCCCGCTATGCGACCAACAGCGGGCGGGTGGCGCATCGCGCCGCACTGGTGCCGCTGCTGCAGCAGCGGCTGCGCACGCGCAGCGCCGGCGAATGGCTGCAGGAGCTGGAACGGGCGCAGGTGCCGGCCAGCCCGGTCAATCGCATCGACCAGGTCTTCGACGATCCACAGGTCCGCGCGCGCGGACTGCGCATCGACCTGCCGCATGCGGCGGGCGGCAGCGTGCCGGGGGTACGCAACCCGGTGCGGTTCTCGGCTACGCCACTGCAGTACCGGCAGGCCGCCCCGGTGCTGGGGCAGCACACCGCGCAGGTGCTCGAAGAGGTGCTGTCGCTCGATGCCGGCCGCCTGCGGGCGTTGCAGGCGGTGGGCGTGCTGGGCGGCGGGTGAGTCCGCCGCCACCGGGGGTCAGGGAATTATTTCCGGCCGGCTGATGCCGGTCTTGCGCATGACGTCCATGCTGCGCTCGCGCGCCGCGGCGCGTTCGGCGACCGTCATGCAGATGGTCTGCGGGCGATTGCTGCCGGTTGGCATTTCCCGGCGGCACACCAGGCGGCTGTCCGCCCTGGCCTTGGCAAGCAGGGTGTTGACCAGTTCCTGGTCGTTGACCACGTCCGCCTGCGCGGCCGGATGCAGGCCGGACAGGACGCCGTCGCTGCCCAGCTTTTCCTGGATGCGCGACAGCGCATTGACCACCTGCGCATGGTCGGCCGGTTTCAGTTCGCTGTAGATCTTGTGCCCGGCCAGCTCGGCCTGGATGCGCTCGATCTGCGCGGCCGTGGGCCGGGTGGTGTCGATGACCGGGTTCGCCGAGGCGCGGAGCGGGCCCAGGGCCACCAGGCCGATCAGCCCGATGGCAATTGCGATGCGCTGCATTGATCCTTCCATTGATTGGCGCATGGGTATGCGGGACCGGCGAGCATACCGGAGCGGCGCCGCCTTTCGTCGTTGCCGGGCGCTGCGGTTACTGGCCGCCGGCGAAACCGTGCTGGCGCCAGGCCTCGAACACCACCACGGCGACCGAGTTGGACAGGTTGAGGCTGCGGTTGTCCGGCTGCATCGGCAGGCGCAGGCGATGGCCGGCGGGCAGGGCGTCGAGCAGTGCCTGTGGCAGGCCGCGCGTTTCCGGGCCGAACAGGAAGGCGTCGCCGTCGGCAAAGCGCACCGTGTCGTAGCGCACGCTGGCGCGGGTACTCATGGCGAACAGGCGGCTGGGCGCGATCCGCGCCAGCGCGGTGTCCAGGTCCGGATGGACCTGCAGGCGCGCGTATTCGTGGTAATCCAGGCCGGCCCGCTTGAGCTGCCTGTCGCTGAGGTCGAAGCCGAGCGGTTCGATCAGGTGGAGCCGCGCGCCGGTGTTGGCGCAGAGCCGGATCACGTTGCCGGTATTGGGCGGGATCTCGGGCTGGTACAGCAGTACATGGAAAACGGGGGCGACGGTCATCGGCGCAGTTTACGCCGTGGCAATCCGGCTAGGACCTGTCCGCGCCGCTGCAGCCTGCCGCGGGCGAAGCGGTGCCGCGTGCCGGGTACCGCCGTGGCACGGACAGGTCCGGATCGCGATGACGACTCACTTGGCGACCATCCCGTTGGCGACCTGGCCCAGGGTATCGCTGGCCAGCTCGGTAGCCAGCGCCTTGACCTGCTGGGCGTCCGGGCGGACGGTGATGGCCGGCAGCGAGACCATCCACTGGCCGATGCTGGCGCCGATCGCCACCGGGGTGTGTGCGGCCAGCTGGGCGGCGGCCTGCTCGGCGGCCAGTTCGACGATCTGGCCGGCGGTCGGGCGCACCTGCACCGACGACAGGGTCGGGATGGCGCTGGAACGTTCGTGCTCGGCCTGGGCCAGCTGGTCGGCGGACGGACGCACCTGCACGGTTTCCAGGGTGACGATGTTGGAGGCATGCGCGGAGGTGGCGAAGCCGGCGGCAAGCGCGAAGGCGATGGCGATGGATTTGGTGTTCATGGCGGGCCTGTTTGGTGTGTGTGAGCGGTGGTGTGGTAGTAAGGTAGTACACCAAATCTCGGGGCGCAAGCGATTTTTTGCTTTCCGTCGATTTGTTCAGCGTCCAGTCATGTCTTGTTTGATCTGGCTGCGCTGCAGGTAACCCTGAAGCAGGATGCGTGCCACATTTATCCTGTTGATTCCTATGTGTTTTATCTCGATGCGCGGTGTCCGCTGTCCGGACGGTGGCGCCGGTGACCGGCGTCCGCGGACATCCGCGCGGCCGTGAATGCCGCAGCGGTCATGACCCACGCAGGCCGCGCGGATGGGAGACGCGGCGCGACAGGACCGCCCCCGTGCCGATCACCCCCCATGACCCATGGCGTATGCGGCCGGCCGGCCCGGGCGGTTAGGATCGGCGTTCATATTCATTGCTCAAGGAAAGTGGGATGAACGCAGCAACACCCCGGACCGCGCTTCTCGCCACCGCGCTCGGCCTTGCCCTGGGCGGATTCGCCGGCCTGCCCCTGCCGGCCGCCGCCAAGGCACCCGCCCCGGCCACGGCCGTGGACATCCCGTTCGAGGAGTTCACCCTGCCCAACGGCCTGCGCGTGGTGGTGCACACCGACCGCAAGGCGCCGATCGTGGCGGTCAACATCTGGTACCACGTCGGCGCCAAGGACGAGCCGTCCGGCCGCACCGGTTTCGCCCACCTGTTCGAGCACCTGATGTTCCAGGGCAGCGAGAACCACCACGGCGAGTTCTTCGAGCCCTTCAAGCAGGTCGGCGCCACCGACCAGAACGGCACCACCAACACCGACCGCACCAATTACTTCCAGAACGTGCCCACCACCGCCCTGGACATGGCGCTGTGGATGGAGTCCGACCGCATGGGCCACCTGCTCGGCGCGATCGACCAGGCCGCGCTCGACGAGCAGCGCGGCGTGGTGCAGAACGAGAAGCGCCAGGGCGAGAACCAGCCCTATGGCCAGGTGTGGGACAAGCTGACCCGCGCGCTGTACCCGGCCGGCCATCCGTACCACCACGGCGTGATCGGTTCGATGAACGACCTCAACGCCGCCTCGCTGGAAGACGTCAAGACCTGGTTCCGCACCTGGTACGGCCCGAACAACGCGGTGCTGGTGTTGGCCGGCGACATCGACGTGGCCACCGCCAAGGAAAAGGTCGCCCGTTACTTCGGCGACATCCCGGCCGGCCCGACCATGGCCCAGCCGAAGGTGGACGTGGCCAAGCGCGCCGCCTCCACCCGCGAGGTGATGACCGACAAGGTGCCGCAGGCACGCATCTACCGCGCCTGGAACGTGGCCCAGGTCGGCACCACCGACATCGACCAGCTGCAGCTGTTCGCGCAGGTGCTGGGCGGTGCCAAGTCCTCGCGCCTGGACCAGCGGCTGCTGCACCAGGACAAGCTGGTGGACAACATCGGCACCATGGTCGGCCCGTCGCAGCTGGGCTCGAACTTCATCATCATGGCCACGGTCAAGCAGGGCGTGGACCCGGCCAAGGTCGAAGCGGTCATCGACGAGGAACTGAAGCGGCTGGTGGCCGAAGGCCCCAGCGCCGAGGAGCTGGCGCGCGCCAAGACCGCGTTCCGTGCCGGCTTCATCCGCGGCATCGAGCGCATCGGCGGCTTCGGCGGCAAGGCCGATGCGCTGGCCGAGTGCGCCGTGTACGAGGGCGACCCGGGTTGCTTCCGCGCCTCGCTGTCCAACATCCAGAACGCCAGCGTCGCCGACCTCAAGGCGGTCGGTGCCAAGTGGCTGGGGGTGGGCGACCACACCCTGGTGGTCGAGCCGGGCGAGCGCGTGGCGCTGGCCGAGCTGCCCTCGGGCAAGCCCGCGCCGTTCAACGTGCCGGCGGTCGACCCCAAGTACCGCGTGCTGCCCTCGCAGGTGGACCGCAGCGCCGGCGTGCCGCAGACCGCGACCTTCCCGGAGCTGAAGTTCCCGCAGCTGCAGCGTGCCACGCTGAAGAACGGCACGCGGGTGGTGCTGGCCGAACGCCATGACATCCCGGTGGTGCAGTTCAGCTACGAGTTCCCGGGCGGATTCACCGCCGACCAGGGCCGCAAGCCGGGCACCGCCAACTTCACCATGGGCATGCTCGACGAAGGCGCCGGCAAGCTCGGCTCGCTGGCCTTCGCCGATGCCGCCGACGCGCTGGGTGCGCGCATCGGCGCCGGCGCCTCGCTCGACGGCGCCAATGTCTACCTGTCGGCGCTGAAGGAGAACCTGGCGCCGTCGCTGGCGCTGTATGCCGACGCGCTGCGCGCGCCGCGCTTCGACCAGAGCGAGATCGACCGCATCAAGGCCACCTGGATCGCCGGCATCAAGCAGGAGAAGGTCAACCCGAACGCGGTGGCGATGCGGGTGTTGCCGCCGCTGCTGTACGGCAAGGGCCATCCGTACGCCATCCCGTTCACCGGCAGCGGCGACGAGGCGGCGATCCAGGCGCTGGGCCGCGACGACCTGCTGTCCTTCCACAAGGACTGGGTGCGCCCGGAGAACGCCACCCTGGTCGTGGTCGGCGACACTACGCTGAAGGAGATCGTGCCGCTGCTGGACCGCCAGCTCGGCGACTGGAAGGGCGAGGGCCCGGCGCCCAAGGTGGCCGCACCGGCTGCGGTCGCGCGCCCGGACAAGGCCCGCGTGTACCTGATCGACCAGCCCGGCGCGGTGCAGGCCAACCTGTTCGCCGGCCAGGTGGTGCCCTCCACCATGGACGCCGGCGCGACCCGTTTCGACATCGCCAACGGCGTGCTGGGCGGCGACTTCACCTCGCGCCTGAACATGAACCTGCGCGAGGACAAGCACTGGTCCTACGGTGCCCGTTCCAGCGCCAGCGGCGCGCTGGGGCAGCGGCCGTGGATGGCGGTGGCGCCGGTGCAGATCGACAAGACCGGCGACGCGATGAAGGAAATGCAGGCCGAGATCAGCCAGTTCGCCAGCGGCCAGCGGCCGCCGACGACGGACGAAGTCGCCCGCATCCGCAACATCCAGACGCTGAGCCTGCCGGGCGCCTACGAGACCGCCTCGGCGGTGATGAACACCATCGGCGGCATCGTGCGCTACCAGCGCCCGGACGACTACGTGTTCAAGCGCAAGGCCGAGATCGAGGCGATGACCCCGGCGCAGGTGGCCGAAGCGGCGCGGACGCTGGACCCGGCGCGGCTGACCTGGGTGGTGGTGGGCGACCTCAAGCAGACCGAGGCACCGGTGCGTGCGTTGGGCCTGGGCGAGGTGACCGTGATCGACAGCGACGGCAACCCGGTGCCGGCCGCCAAGTGATGCAGCACCATCGCGGCCCGCTCCCCCGGGAGCGGGCCGCGGATCATCACCGATTCATCCATGCCCGGCACAATCCGTTCCGATTCCAACAAGGACCTGTCCATGCGCGCTCTGCTCCTTACCGCCCTGATTGCCAGCACCGCCGCCTGCACCTGGGTGCCGATCGAAAGCGGTGGCAAGGCGGTGCGCGTGCTGCCGGCCGGTCCGGTGGCGCCGGGCTGCGTGGCCAAGGGCGAGATCGTGGTCTCGGTCAAGAGCAAGGTCGGCTTCTACAACCGCAACCCGCTGCGCGTGCAGGAAGAGCTGGAAACCTTGGCGCGCAACGAGGCGCCCAGTGCCGGTGCCAACGCGATCCAGGCCCTGGCCGCGCCGGCCGACGGCAGCCAGCGCTACGCCGCCTGGCAGTGCCGCTGACGCGACGCGCGCGGGCCCGCGCCAGCGTCGCCCGCCCGCATTGGGCTGAGCCGCCACCGGCGCACGCGGCGTCCGGAAGCACGCCCGCTGCCGGGCATCCGGCCGATCGGGTGGCGGTCCGCTCCCCATACGCAGCGGCCGCAAACCGTTAAAGATGCGTCAAACCCGGGCAGCCGCTAGAATGGCGCCCCCTTCGCCTGAGTCCTGGCGCCTTCCGATGCCCTTCCAGAATGTCTCCATCGCGGGACTGGCGCATGTCGACGCGCCGCATACCCTGACCTCCAAGGAAATCAACGAGCGTCTGCAGCCGACGCTGGACCGTCTGGGCATCCGTGCGGACATGCTGGGCGATGTCGCCGGCATCCATGCGCGCCGCCTGTGGGACCCGGGTACGCAGGCGTCCGACGCGGCCACCCTGGCCGGGCGCAAGGCGCTGGAGGACGCCGGCGTGTCGCCGGACCGCATCGGCCTGCTGGTCAACACCTCGGTCAGCCGCGACTACCTGGAGCCGTCCACCGCGTCGATCGTCTCGGGCAACCTGGGCATCGGCGAGGACTGCGTCACCTTCGACATCGCCAACGCCTGCCTGGCCTTCATCAACGGCATGGACGTGGCCGCGCGCATGATCGAGCGCGGCGACATCGACTATGCGCTGATCGTCGACGGCGAAAGCTCCAACCTGGTCTATGAAAAGACCCTGGAGCGGATGAGCGCGCCCGACGTCACCGCGCAGCAGCTGCGCGACGAGTTCGCCGCGCTGACCACCGGCTCCGGTGCCGCCGCCATGGTGCTGGCCCGCGCCGAGCTGGTGCCCGACGCGCCGCGCTACAAGGGCGGCGTGACCCGCGCGGCCAACCAGTGGAACAAGCTGTGCGTGGGCAACCTGGACCGCATGGTCACCGATACCCGGCTGCTGCTGATCGAAGGCATCAAGCTGGCCACCAAGACCTTCGAGGCCACCCGCCAGGCGCTGGGCTGGGCGGTGGACGAGATCGACCAGTTCGTCATCCACCAGGTCAGCCAGCCGCATACCAACGCCTTCATCAAGGCGTTTGGCATCGACCCGAAGAAGGTGATGACCATCTTCGGCGAGCACGGCAACGTCGGCCCGGCGTCGGTGCCGATCGTGCTGAGCAAGCTGCGCCAGCTGGGCAAGCTCAAGAAGGGCGACCGCGTGGCGCTGATGGGCATCGGCTCGGGCCTGAACTGCACCATGGCCGAGGTGGTCTGGTAAGCCAGCGGCTGCGTTGCCGCAATGGCCCGCCCGGCCGTACGGGTGTGAGCCGCTGAAACGCCCGCAAGCCGCACTTGCGGGCGTTTTGCGTGACAGCACCCGCCGCGCAGGTCGGCGCCAACCAGGCGCCTGGCGGAGGTGGGGCCCGGCCCGCACGACCGGGGCGGGAGCGCGTGGCGCGATCCCCGGACCTGTGCCGGGCCGGAGAGGCCGGCAGTGCATCCCCGGCCCGGTTCCCGCGTCCGGGCTGGCCGTGGCGCCGTCGCCCGGCAGCGACCGGCTGGGCAGGCTTGCCGGGCGCGCTCAGTTCAGCCCGCAGCACTTCTTGTATTTCTTTCCGCTGCCGCAGGGGCAGTCGTCGTTGCGGCCGGGTCCGGCGTCGCGGCGGATCGGCACGCGCGGGGTCAGGGTATCCACGCGGTGGTGGTTGAGGTCGGCCAGCATCGCCGGCAGTTCCATGCAGATATCCAGGCGTTCGCGATAGCTGACCCTGGCCGGCGGGGCGTCGGGGTTCTCCGGATCGATCCGTTCGCCGCTGGCCAACTGGTCGAGCAGGTCGAAGATCTCCTCGATCCATGCGTGTTCGTCCAGCCACGCGTCCCATTGCGCTTCATGCAGCATGACCGCGGTGAAAAAGCCCATCGCCCAGTCCCGGCCGACATCCAGCTCGGATTCGTCCAGGGCTTCCTCGGCCTGCTCCGGGTCCTCCGGCAACCACATCAGCGGCGCGAGGTGGTCGGGCAGGTCGTCGCCCTCGAACCGCGCGCGCGCGGCGCACATGTTCCAGTGGCCCATCAGCAGGTTCTGTACCTGCAGGGCTTCGTCCTCGTCGTTCCAGCGCGGTGCCTGGCCGCCCCAGACCTGCGGCTGCCATTGGCCCGGCGGTGCAGCCACCGGCGCAACCACCAGCGCCGAGAGGAAGCCGTCCAGCGCTTCGAGGTTGAGGCCCTTGAAGGGCACCGCGCGCTGTTCGAGCAGGCTGGACAGCCGTTCGATCTGTTGGTCGTCGAGGAAACTGGGAGGCGTGGACATGGCGGCCGTTCGGTGGGGTGGGCGTGCATGGTAGTCGCTGCGGGGGCGGAACCCCCATCCGGGCGCCGGCGACGTTCCGCTGCTGCGCCAGTCGGCGCTGGCCGGTCCTGGAACCGCGGCGTTGCGCCGGCTCAGCCGGCCAGCTGTCCGCCGCCCGCGCGCCCTGCCGGCAGCAGGTCGCGTTCGAGCCCCGGGTTGCGGGTGAGCCACCGCCGGCTGCGCGGGCCGGGGCGGGGCAGCGGTCGCATGCCGCGCGGCAGGTGCTGCCGCCAGGCCTGCACGGTTTCAGTGGGCGTGCGCCGCGCCGTTTGCCGCACAGGCCGGTCGCCAGCCCGGCGTCAGCCGCAGCCGTTCCCGTCGTGGCGGGCACCGCGGTTGCCCGCCGGGGGTGCATTCCGGGCGTGGCGGCAGGTCGCCGTTGCGGCCGGTGCCCGGGAAGCAGAAGCCCATCGGCACGATGACCACCGCTGGCGCGACGTGGAACACCGCCCTGTCGATCCTGCGCCTGCCGCCGTGGCCGGTGAAACGAATGCCGGTGGCGCGCACCCGGCAGGCGCGCCCGTGGCGATGCCTGCAGCACCGGGCGGCAACCCCGCGGACGCCGGCTCTGGCCCGGGCGGCAGGCGCGGATGCACGGCATCCGCGCAGCGAAGGGGGGCGCTCACGGTTGCGCCGTCTTCGGCTGCCCGGTGTGCCGCCACCGGCCGCCGCGGGCCGCCCGGCGCATTGGCCTACAATGCGCGCCCCGCCCGCGATTGCGTGAAGCCGCCGATGCAGTTCCCCGGTTACCCCGCCACCCGCCACCGTTTCGACGTCCGCCCCGGCCTGTCGATGAACTACATCGACGAAGGCCCGCGCGACGGCGAGGTGGTCGTCATGCTGCACGGCAATCCGTCGTGGAGCTACCTGTGGCGGCACCTGGTCAACGGCCTGAGCGATAAATATCGCTGCATCGTCCCCGACCACATCGGCATGGGCCTGTCCGACAAACCGGACGACAGCCGCTACGACTACACCCTGCAGTCGCGGGTGGACGACCTCACCGCGCTGCTCGACCACCTCGGCATCCGCGGACCGGTGACGCTGGCGGTGCATGACTGGGGCGGCATGATCGGCTTCGGTTGGGCGCTGTCGCACCACGCCCAGGTCAGGCGGCTGGTCATCACCAATACCGCCGCCTTCCCGCTGCCGGCGGAAAAGCCGATGCCGTGGCAGATCGCCATGGGCCGGCACTGGAAACCGGGCGAGTGGTTCATCCGCACCTTCAATGCGTTCTCGGCCGGCGCCTCGTGGCTGGGCGTGTCGCGGCGCATGCCGGCCGACGTGCGCCGCGCCTACGTGGCGCCCTATGACAGCTGGGCCAACCGCATCTCCACCATCCGTTTCATGCAGGACATCCCGCTGTCCCCCGCCGACAAGGCCTGGCCGCTGCTGGAGCGCGCCGCCGCGGCGCTGCCGTCCTTCGCCGACCGCCCGGCATTCATCGCCTGGGGCCTGCGCGACATCTGCTTCGACCACCACTTCCTTGCCGGCTTCCGCAAGGCCTTGCCGCAGGCCGAAGTGATGGCCTTCGAGGACGCCAACCACTACGTGCTCGAAGACAAGCACGTCGTCATCGTGCCGGCGGTGCGCGCCTTCCTGGAGCGCAACCCGCTCGACTGAGCCTCGGCGTGCCCCTGCCCCGCTCCTGCAACGCGACGGCCTGGCGCCATCCGCGACCAACGAAGCGCCCCCTTGGGTCAAGGGCGCGCGCCGACAGGCGCGGGGGATCTGGAAAAGGCTGAGCCGGGGCCCGCGGTCTGCAATGCAAACCGTGGGGTGGCGTAGCGCGAATCCGCGCTCAAGCCGCGCGTGGCGAGGACGGGCTGTTGCCGCTGTCGTCCGGATGGTCGTCGTTGTCGGCGTCGTCGCGCCAGCGCCAGTCGGCCAGGGTCAGCGGCGCCATGCCATGGGCGATGCGCGCGCGGTCGCACTGCGAACTGGCCTTGCCGTATTCCCACGAGGCATCGACTTCGCGGCACACGCTGGGGCGGTTGGGGTGGATGCTGCAGCGCGAATACACGCCGATCTCCGAATCCAGCGCCACGCAGCGGATCGGGTCCGAATAGGTGCCGCGCATGCACAGCCGGTGCGCATCCAGGCGTTCGGTCAGCTGGTGCGGCACGCCGCCTTCGGTGACCTCGTCCGATTCCATCCAGTGGAAGGCGACGCGGTACTGGGTGCAGCAGGCGCCGCAGGTGAGGCAGGGATGGAGCATGGCGGCCGGCCTTCGGGCGGCGGTGCGGGCGGGAGGAGGTGGAAAATTTTCCACGCGGCCGGGCCACGCGCAAGAATTTTCTTCAGCAGCGACAATAGGAAGATGAACGAACCGTGCAACATCGCCGCGCGCCTGCCGCAACTGGCGCGCGAACGGCCCGACCAGATCGCCATCCGCTGCCCCGGCCGGCCGGGCGCCGGCGGCATGGCCGCCTACGACGTCGCCCTGGACTACCGCACCCTCGATGCCCGCAGCGACGCCATCGCCGCCGGCCTGGCCGCCCATGGCATCGGCCGTGGCGTGCGCACGGTGGTGATGGTGCGCCCGGGGCCGGCATTCTTCCTGCTGATGTTCGCCCTGTTCAAGATCGGCGCGGTGCCGGTGCTGGTCGACCCCGGCATCGACCGCCGCGCGTTGCGCCAGTGCCTGGACGAGGCGCAGCCGCAGGCCTTCGTCGGCATTGGCCTGGCGCACGTGGCGCGGCTGCTGCTCGGCTGGGCGAAATCGGCCACCCGGCTGGTCACGGTCGGCAGCCGCTGGGGCTGGGGTGGCACCACCCTGGCGAAGATCGAGGCGGCCGGCGCCGGTGCCGGCAGCCAGCTGGCCGACACCGCGCCCGACGACGTCGCCGCGATCCTGTTCACCAGCGGTTCGACGGGGGTGCCCAAGGGCGTGGTCTACCGCCACCGTCATTTCCTGGGCCAGGTCGAGCTGCTGCGCAATGCGTTCGGCATCGAGGCCGGCGGCGTGGATCTGCCGACCTTCCCGCCGTTCGCGTTGTTCGACCCGGCGCTGGGGCTGACCAGCGTGATTCCGGACATGGACCCGACCCGGCCCGGCAGCGCCGACCCGCGCCGGCTGCACGACGCCATCGCCCGCTTCGGCGTGACCCAGCTGTTCGGCTCGCCGGCGCTGATGCGGGTGCTGGCCGAGCACGGCCAGCCGCTGCCGACGGTGACCCGGGTGACCTCGGCCGGCGCGCCGGTACCGCCGCAGATCGTGGCGAAGATGCGCGGACTGCTGCCGGCGCACGCGCAGTTCTGGACGCCCTACGGCGCCACCGAATGCCTGCCGGTGGCGGTCATCGAAGGCCGCGAGCTGGAGGACACCCGCGAGGCGACCGAAGCCGGCGCCGGCACCTGCGTCGGCCGCGTGGTGGCGCCGAACGTGGTGCGCATCATCGCCATCGACGACGCGCCGATCCCCGACTGGAGCGGCGTACGCGAACTGCCGGCCGGGCAGGTGGGCGAGATCACCGTCGCCGGCCCCACCACCACCGACAGCTATTACAACCGCCCGCAGGCCACCGCCGCGGCCAAGATCCGCGAGGCGCTGGGCGATGGCGGCGAACGCATCGTGCACCGCATGGGCGATGTCGGCTGGTTCGACGACCAGGGCCGGCTGTGGTTCTGCGGGCGCAAGACCCAGCGCGTGGAAACCGCCACCGGGCCGCTGTACACCGAACAGGCCGAGCCGGTGTTCAACACCGTACCCGGCGTGCGCCGCACCGCGCTGGTCGGCGTCGGCGAGTTCGGCAGACAGTTGCCGGTGCTGTGTTACGAACTGCTGCCCGGCGCCGATGCGGCCACGGTCGAGCCACAGCTGCGCACACTGGCCGCACGCCACCCGCACCTGGCTGGCATCGGCCATTTCCTGCGCCATGCCGGGTTCCCGGTCGATATCCGCCACAACGCCAAGATCGGCCGCGAGAAACTCGCCGCCTGGGCCGCCACGCAACTGAAGGAACACGCATGAAGATCCTGGTCACCGGTGGTGGCGGTTTCCTCGGGCAGGCGCTGTGCCGCGGGCTGGTCGAGCGCGGACACGAAGTGCTCAGCTTCAACCGCGGCCATTACCCGGCGCTGGCCACGCTGGGGGTGGGCCAGATCCGCGGCGACCTGGCCGATGCCAGCGCCGTGCGCCATGCCGCCGCGGGCGTGGATGCGGTGTTCCACAACGCCGCCAAGGCCGGTGCGTGGGGCAGCTACGACAGTTACTTCCAGGCCAACGTGGTGGGTACCCGCAACGTGCTCGATGCCTGCCGCGCGCATGGCATCGGCCGGCTGGTGTACACCTCCACGCCGAGCGTGACCCACCGCGCCACCCATCCGGTGGAGGGGCTGGGCGCGGACCAGGTGCCTTACGGCGAGGATTTCCAGGCGCCGTATGCGGCCACCAAGGCCATCGCCGAACAGGAAGTGCTGGCCGCCAATGGCCCGGAGCTGGCGACCGTGGCGCTGCGCCCGCGGCTGATCTGGGGCCCGGGCGACAACCAGCTGGTGCCGCGCCTGGCCGAGCGCGCCCGCGCCGGACGCCTGCGCCTAGTCGGCGACGGCCTGAACAAGGTCGATACCACCTACATCGACAACGCCGCGCAGGCGCACTTCGACGCCTTCGACCACCTGGTGGCGGGCGCGGCCTGCGCCGGCAAGGCCTACTTCATTTCCAATGGCGAGCCGCTGCCGATGCGCGAGCTGCTCAACAAGCTACTCGCGGCGATGGGCGCGCCGGCGGTGGAGAAGTCGATCTCGTTCAAGGCGGCCTACCGCATCGGTGCGGTCTGCGAAAAACTGTGGCCGCTGCTGCGCCTGCGCGGCGAACCGCCGATGACGCGCTTCCTCGCCGAGCAGCTGTGCACGCCGCACTGGTATTCGATGGAACCGGCGCTGCGCGATTTCGGTTACGTGCCGCGGGTATCGATCGAGGAGGGCCTGCGCCGGCTGCGCGACAGCGTACGGGTGGCCGGCTGAGGCGCGCCGGCGCCCATCATCTGGCGATCACGTCCCCGTCACCGTGCCGCCACCGCGCTTTGCCGAGGATGGAGCCCGGGTTCTCACACAAAGGGAGATGCTGATGCTCCACTACGCCGTCGTGTTCTTCGTCATCGCCATCATCGCCGCGCTGCTGGGTTTTTCCGGCATTGCCGGTGCCGCCAGCAACATCGCCTGGATCCTGTTCGTGGTGTTCCTGGTCCTGGCGGTGATCTCGCTGTTCCGCAAGAAGGGATGACCCCGCAGGCGCAGGGATGGCCCCCGCTCAGGGCGTGGGGCCAGTTTCCTGCGGCAGCATGCGCTGGAGGACGGGCAGCCCGGCCAGGCACAACGCCGCGAACAGGCCCCCGGCCCAGAAGGTCGCCGACGGCCCCCAGGCATCCCACAGCGCGCCGGCGATGAGGCTGGCCGCGAGCAGGGCGACGCCGCTGACCAGGTTGAACATGCCGTAGGCGGTCCCGCGCAGGTCGGCCGGCGCGGTGTTGGCGACCATCACCGACAACAGCCCCTGGGTCATGCCCATGTGGATGCCCCACAGCGCGACGCCGGCGATCACCATGCCCCAGTGCCGCGCCGTCGCCAGCAGCACGTCGGACACGATGAGCACGGCCAGGCCCCCGCCCAGCAGGTGGACATGGCTCAGCCGGTCGGAAAGCCTGCCGAACGGGTAGGCGCTGGCGGCATAGACCAGGTTCATCGCCACCATCACCAGCGGCACCAGCGCCACCGCGATGCCCACCTGTTGGGCGCGCAGCACCAGGAACGCCTCGCTGAAACGGGCCAGGGTGAAGACCGCGCCCAGTGCCACCACCCACCAGTACGTCCCGTGCAACCGGCGCAGATTGTCGCGGCGGATCGGATTGCCGCGCCGCACGCCGTCCAGGCGGGGCGGTTCGCGCACGCCCAGCGCCAGCACCGCCACCGCGAGCAGCCCGGGAATCACCGCCACCCAGAACACCGCGCGGAAATCGTTGGCCCACAGCAGCATCAGTCCCACCGCCAGCAACGGCCCGACGAACGCACCGACGGTGTCGAGCGATTGCCGCAGCCCGAACGCGGCGCCGCGGATCGCGGCCGGGGTGATGTCGGCGATCAGCGCATCGCGCGGTGCGCCGCGGATGCCCTTGCCGACCCGGTCGGTGAGGCGCGCGGCCACGATGAGCCCGGCGCCGGGGGCGAGGGCGAACAGCGGTTTGCTGAAAGCGCCCAGCGCATAGCCCAGCAGCGCCAGCGCCTTGCGCCTGCCCAGCCAGTCGCTGAGCACGCCGGAGAACACCTTGACGATCAGCGCGGTGGCCTCGGCCAGCCCTTCTATCAGGCCGACCGCCAGCGCCGTGAGGCCGAGCGTGCCGACCATGAACATCGGCAGCAGGCTGTGGATCATCTCCGAGGAGATATCGGTCAGCAGGCTGACCAGGCCCAGCGCCCAGACCATGGCCGGGATGCGCGGCAATGGGCGTGGAGGCTGGGCGGCCATGCGCGCAACGGCTCCCGGTCAGGTCCGCGGCGCGCGATGGCCGGCGGCGCGGGCGGCCATCATCAGGCGCCGGTGATCGAGCTGCGCAGCGCCTTGTCGGCGGCGTGGCGCTCCAGCGCCAGTTCCACCAGGCGGGTGATCAGCGCGGTGTAGTCCAGCCCGCTTGCGCCCCACAGCTTGGGATACATGCTGATGCGGGTGAAGCCGGGCAGGGTGTTGATCTCGTTGATGACCACCTCGCCGGCCGGGGTCAGGAACACGTCCACCCGGGCCATGCCGGCGCAGTCCAGCGCCTGGTAGGCGCGGATGGCGATGGCGCGGATGCGCTCCTGCGCCTCGGCCGGGATGTCGGCCGGGATCACCGTTTCGGCGCCGTTGGCGCTGATGTACTTGGTGTCGTAGGCGTAGAAGTCGTCGTGCACCACCACCTCGCCGCAGACGCTGGCCTCGGGGTGGTCGTTGCCGAGCACCGCGCACTCGATCTCGCGGCCGACGATGGCCGATTCCACCAGTACCTTGTGGTCGAAGGACAGCGCCAGCGCCATCGCGCGGGCGAACTCGCCGGCATCGCGCACCTTGCTCACGCCCACCGACGAACCCTGGTTGGCCGGTTTGACGAACAGCGGCGTGCCCAGCCGCGCGACCAGCGTGTCGTAGTCGGCGCTGGCCGCGGTGGCGCGGCTGAAGCACACGAACGGCGCCACCGGCAGGCCGGCATCGCGCAGCAGGCGCTTGGCCACGTCCTTGTCCATCGCCACCGCCGAGCCGAGCACGCCGGAGCCGACGAAGGGCAGGTTGGCCATGCGCAGCAGGCCCTGCAGCGAGCCATCCTCGCCCAGCGTGCCGTGCACGATCGGGAACACCACGTCGATCTGCGCCAGCGCCGTGGCCGGGTCGCTGGGCACCAGCTGCGCCTGTTCGCGGCCGGGCAGCACCGCCAGCGCGTTGCCGGAGCGGTTCAGCGCGATCTTCGCCGGGTCGCCGGGGTTGAGCAGGAACTGCTGCGGGTCGCTCAGGTGCCAGTGGCCCTGCTTGTCGATGCCGATCAGGCTGACGTCGAAGCGCTCCTTGTCCAGCGCGTCGAGGATGTTCTTCGCCGACTGCAGCGAGACCTCGTGTTCGGCCGAACGACCGCCGAAGATGATGCCGACCCGGGTCTTGCCCATTGCCTGTTGCTCCTGCCGATTGCACTGATGCGGGTGTGCATAGCATGGGGGAATGGCCGGGAATGGGGAACAGGCAAAGGCGCGGACGGGCTCGCCGGTGCCCGGCGCGTTCACCTGCCCGCCCCTGTGCGCGGCACCCCCGCCCGCCGCGCCCGGGCAGTCCGCGTTCGCCATTCCCGCGTTCCCGCTTCGGTAGAATGCCGCGCATGCCTGCATCCCCCTTCAAGTTCATCAAGCCGCTGGCCGGCCGCGCGCTGGAAACGGCGCTCAACCGTGCGCTGGCGCTGGATCCCGATACCCGCGCCGCGCTGGCGCCACTGGACGGCCGGCGCATCGCCCTGACCCTGGAGTCGCCCGCGCTGGCGCTGCAGATCGGGGTGGCCGGGCAGCGCCTGACGGTCGGCCCGGTGGACGCTGCGCAGGAGCCGGACCTGGCCGTGCGCAGCACCCTGGGCGGGGTGTTGGCGCAGCTGCCGCTGCTGGCCAACGCGCGGCGCAGCGCCGGCGCGGCACCGGCCGGGCGGGTGAAGGTATCCGGCGACGCCGAACTGGCGCGGCGCCTGCAGCAGCTGGCCACGCGTTTCGATCCGGACTGGCAGCAGCCGTTCGTGGCGGTGTTCGGCGAGGTGCTGGGGGTGCAGGTGGCGCAGACCCTGCGCGCGGCGCTGGTGCAGGCCCGTCGCAGCGCCACCGACCTGGCCCGGACCGCGGCCGAATACGTGACCGAGGAATCGCGCGACGTGGTGCCGCGGGCCGAACTGGATGCTTTCCACGATGACGTCGATGCGATCCGCGACGACGTCGAACGCCTGGCCGCGCGCGTGGCCAGGCTGCGCAGCGGGGGCCGGTCATGAAGGCGACCCGCGCGATGTTCCGCGCTAGCCGCATCGGCCGGGTGATGCTGCGCTACCGGCTCGACGACCTGTTCGACGGTACCCCGGCCGAACGCTGGCTGCGCATCGCCAGGCCGTTCGTGCCGCGCGCGCGCGGCGACATCGCCTCGCTGCCGCGCGGCGCGCGCCTGCGCCTGGCGCTGCAGGAGCTGGGGCCGATCTTCGTCAAGTTCGGGCAGATCCTGTCCACCCGCCGCGACCTGGTGCCGCCGGACGTGGCGGTCGAACTCACGCTGTTGCAGGACCGGGTGCAGCCGTTTGACGGCGAGCGCGCGCGGCAGATCGTCGAGCAGGCGCTGGGCCGGCCGGTCGCCGAGGCGTTCGCCAGCTTCGACACCGTGCCGCTGGCGTCGGCCTCGATCGCGCAGGTGCACGCGGCCACCCTGGCCGGCGGCCGCCAGGTGGTGGTCAAGGTGCTGCGCCCGGACATCGAACGGCAGATCGACGCCGACATCGCGCTGCTGCGTTCGTTGGCCGCGCTGGTCGAGCGCACCCACCCGCGTGCGGACAAGATCCGCCCGCGCGAGGTGGTGGCGGAGATCGAGACCACCCTGGCCGCCGAGCTGGACCTGCAGCGCGAGGGCGCCAACGCCAGCGTGCTGCGCCGCTTCTGGCAGGACTCGGACGACCTGTACGTGCCCGAGGTGATCTGGAGCCACACCGCCGAGCGCGCGCTGACCCTGGAGCGGGTCTGGGGCATTCCCTCGGACGACATCGCCGCGCTGGACGCGGCCGGCATCGACCGCAGCGCACTGGCCGCCAAGGGCGTGCGCGTGTTCTACACGCAGGTGTTCCGCGACAACTTCTTCCATGCCGACGCGCACGCCGGCAACATCTGGGTCGACACCGACCCGGCGCGGCGCGACAACCCGCGCTTCATCGCGCTGGATTTCGGCATCATGGGCCAGCTCTCGGAAGAGGACCAGTACTATCTGGCCGAGAACTTCATGGCCATCTTCAACCGCGACTACCGGCGCATCGCCGAACTGCACGTGCAGGCGCGCTGGATGCCGGCCACGGTGCGCATCGACGACCTGGAGGCGGCGGTGCGCGCGGTGTGCGAACCGTACTTCACCCGCCCGCTGTCGCAGATCTCGCTGGCCGAAGTGCTGCTCAAGCTGTTCCGCACCGCGCAGCGCTACCAGCTGACCCTGCAGCCGCAGCTGATCCTGCTGCAGAAGACCCTGCTCAACATCGAGGGCGTGGGCCGCCAGCTCGACCCGCAGATCGACATCTGGGCGGTGGCCCGGCCGGTGCTCGAGCGCATCCTGCGCGAGCGCTACAGCCCGCGCCGCGCGCTGCGGGAACTGCGCCGCCGGTTGCCGGAGATCATGACCCGCACCCCGGACATGCCGGTGCTGGTGCATGCCTGGCTGCGCCAGCAGGTCGAGGGCCAGCATGTCTTGTCGATGCGCTCGCGCGACATCGTCAACCTCGACCACACCCTGCAGCGCATGCAGCGGCGCGTGGTCACCGCGGTGGCCGGTGCCGGCCTGCTGGTGGTGGCGGCGCTGCTGCACGGCCTGCATGCCGGCGGCCCGCAGTGGGCCACGGTGCCGCTGTGGTCGTGGATCAGCGGCGGCGTGGGTGCGCTGGCGCTGGCCTCGGCATGGCTGCGGCGATGAGCGCCGGCGCCGCCACGGCCGCCACGGTCGTCAGCAACGCGCGCATCGACCGGGACCGCTTCACCGGTGCCACGGTCGCCAGCACGCATTTCCGCAACTGCGATTTCTCCGGTGCCGACCTGACCGGCACGACGTTCGTGAACTGCGTTTTCTACGATGCGGACACCCAGGCCGGTTGCCGCTTCAACGGCGCCCAGCTCAAGGAGGCCCGTTTCCGCCAGTGCGACCTGAGCCTGTGCGGTTTCGCCTTCGCCAAGGCGCTCGGGCTGGAGATCGTGGAATGCCGGGCGCAGGGCGCGGATTTCTCCAGGGCCAGCTTCATGAACCAGATCACCGCGCGCAGCTGGTTCTGCAGCGCGGTGATCCGCCAGTCCAATCTTGCCTATGCCGATTTTTCCGGAGTGACGCTGGAGAAGTGCGCGCTGCCGGACAACCGCTGGACCGGCGCCAACGTCGCCGGTGCGAGCTTCAGCGGCTCGGACCTGTCCGGCGGGGATTTCTCGGCGCTGGACTGGCGCTCGGCCGACTTCACCCACTGCGACCTGACCGCCTCGGAACTGGGCGATCTGGACCTGCGCGTGGTCGACCTGGAAGGTGCGCGGCTGGACACCCTGCAGGTCGCGCAGCTGATGCTGCGCATGGGCATCACCGTCGCGCCGATGAAGTCCTGACGCCCGGCGTCTTCCCCGCTCCGCTGCAACGGGGCTTCCACGAACCGGGCGCGCAGGGCGTGCCCGAGCAGGTATGCCGAACCATGGATCACGACACCACGCCATCGCTGCCCGACCGGACGTTGCCGGTGCTGTACGCCGACGACTGGCTGGCGGTGGTCGACAAGCCGGCCGGGCTGATGGTCCACGACAGCAAGCTGGCGCGCGGCGAGGACGACTTCCTCGCCGACCGCCTGCGCGAACAGCTGGGCCGGCCGATCTTCCTGATCCACCGCCTGGACCGTGCCACCAGCGGCTGCCTGCTGCTGGCCCTCGACCGCGACACCGCCAGTGCGCTGGGCAAGACGCTGATGGGCGGCGACGTCGGCAAGGACTACCTGGCCGTGTGCCGCGGCTGGCCGGCGGAGGACGCCTTCAGCGTCGACCACGACCTCGACGGCGGCCCCGGCAAGCCGCTGAAGAAGCCGGCCGTCACCCACTTCCAGAAACTGCTCACCGGCGAGTTGCCGGTGCCGTCCAACGGCTTCCCGACCTCGCGCTACGCGCTGCTGCGCTGCCAGCCGCAGACCGGGCGCTTCCGCCAGATCCGCCGCCACCTGAAACACGTGTTCCACCACCTGATCGGCGACACCAGCCACGGCGACGGCCGCCACAACCGCACGTTCCGCATGCACGGCGTGCACCGCATGCTGCTGCACGCGCAGCGGCTGTCGTTCCCGCACCCGCAGGACGGGCGCCGCATCGAGGTGCAGGCGCCGCTGGACGCGGAGTTCCGCAAGGCGTTCGCGCTGCTGGGCTGGGACCAGGACGCGCTGGACCCGCGGCGCGACTGATCCGGCAAGCCGCCGCGTGTGGGCCCAGCCGCGAGCCGGCAAAGCGGCCTTCCGCGGCGGCGCTGGATGCCTCTGCCGGTGGCCGGCAAGCGCCGCTGGATCAGCGGCCGGCGGCCAGCGCGGCCAGCACGATCAGCGCCACGCTGCAGGCGAAGCCGCCCAGCCACGCCAGGCTGCGCGGCAACGGCTTGTCGCCGACATAGAGCACGCCATGCAGGACGCGGAACACCACGAAGGCGATGGCCAGCGGATTGACCGTCGCCGGGTCCACGCCGGCCAGCTGCGCCAGGATCACGCCGGCGGCGAATGGGGCGAAGTTCTCGAACGCGTTCAGGTGCGCGCCGTTGGCGCGCTGCACGAGGTAGTTGTCGCTTTTGGCGACCCAGGCGCGTGGATTGCGGTTGTTGTAGCCGGGCCGCATCTTGGCCACCGCCACCCAGACGTAAGGCAGGATCGCGGCGATCAACACACACCAGTAAGCGCTCGACATGGGCTGCTCCTTCCGGGAAAGGTGCAGCCTAGCCGATGCCGCCGCCCGTTGTCGGCTCCCCGCCCGGCCTAGCGGGAAGCGTCCGCCGGCTGCTTCAGCCGCTCCAGCAGCGCATTGACCTCGGCGTTGTCCGGGGCCTGGGCGTGCAGCCGCTCGAGCAGGGCGCGCGCCTGCTCCGTCCGGTCCTGCCGGTAGAGCACCTGGGCCATGCCCTGCATCGCGTCGTTGTCGTCGGGCGAGAGCTTGAGCGCCTGCTCGAACGCGGTGGACGCGCCCTCCAGGTCGTCCAGGCGCAGCAGCGCGAAGCCCAGGCCACCCCAGGCGTCTGCCTTGGGGTCGGGCATCAGCGTGGCCCGCCGGAACGCATCGCGCGCCAGCACGTTCTCGCCGCGGCGCAGCTGGACCCAGCCGGTGAGCACGTACGCGGCATAGTCCATCGGCTGCACGGTGGCCAGTTCGCGCAGGGCGCCCGCATAGTCGTCCTGCTCGTACAGGCCCTGGGCGCGTTCGTTGGCCAGCTGTCGTTCGCTGCGCCCGTGTTCGAGCGAGCCGTCGAACTCGCTGGTGGCGGCCTGGCCGGCGTGCTGCTCCAGGTAATCGCGCACGCTGGCGGCGCGGTGCAGTCCCAGATAGCAGTGGATGTAGACCGTGCCCGGGCTGGCGATGGCGGCGTCGGCCGCGGCGCGCGAGTTGCGTTCGTAGTCGGCGCCGAAGCGCTGCCCGAGGATGCTGCCCATCGGGAAATTGAGCACCCGCATGCCCAGGCGCGCGGCACGTTCCTTCTCATCGTCGAGCAACGCCGCCTCGTAGGGCAGTTGCGGGTTGAGCAGGCTGATGATGGTGGTGATGCCCTCGGCCTTGAGCCGGTGCATGTCCGCATCCACCGGGTAGGGACCGAACACGAAGCGCGCACCGGTCACCGATTGCTGGGCGCGCCACGGCTGCACCACGAAGCTGGCCGGGTGCAGCAGGACCCAGACGCCGGCGGCACCGCCGAGCAGCGCCAGGCATGCGCCGAGGATCAGCAGCTTGTTTCTTAACGATTTCTTCATCTTCCCACTCCCGATGCAGTTGCACGTTGGTGAGCATGTGTGATTATTGTGACTCAAGTCACAAAAACTTTGCGTCTTTTTGCCGGTATTAGCCTAGAGATATTTCAACGCGGACATGGATGCCGCTTCTGTGACAGGGAGATGAACATGGACAGTCTTTTGCACGGTTCGCCGGTAGTGGTGATTGCATTCTGGGTTGCGGTGCTGACCATCACGATGTCCTGTCTGCTGCTGGCCGGGGTCGTGCTGCTGAGGATGCGCGCATTGCGGCGGGAAAGGCGCGATTTCCGCGAGCGCGAGCACTGGATGCAGGTACTGAAACAGGAGCTGGCCGGCGCCTCCCCGCCGTTGCGCCGGTTCGACGCGCGCCAGGCGCACGGGTTCATCGAGGCGTGGAACACGATCCATGAATCGCTGCCCGAGGCCGATTCGCGCCGGCTGGCGGCGCTGGGCGAGCGGGTCGGACTGGTCGAGACCGCGCGCCGGCAACTCGATGGACGCTACCACGACCGCGCGATGGCGATCATCGCCCTCGGCCACCTGCGCGACCCGCGGCTGTTCGACGAGCTGTCCGGCTTCCTCGAGAACCCCAGCCCGATCGTGTCACTGTGCGCCGCGCGCGCGCTGGCGCAGATCGACCCGCCGCGGGCGATGGCGCTGTTCGTGCCGATGATCGCTTCGCGCGAGGACTGGTTCCCGGGCAGCGTGGCGCGGATCCTCACCGACAACCACGACGGCAGCGCGGCGCGCGAGCTGTCCAGCGTGCTGCTGCGCGCCAACACCGACACGGCCGCTACCCTGGTGCGCCTGCTGGCGCGCATCGCCCCCGCGCAGGCGGCCGGGGTGGTGCGGCAGCTGCTCGACGCGCAGGTGGACGACCACGTCATCTCGGTATGCCTGCAGCTGCTCAATGACCCGCAGGACCGCGAGCGGGCCAGGCGCTTCCTCGATTCGCCGCGCTGGCACGTACGCATGCACGCGGCCGCGGCGCTCGGACGCATGGGCGAGCCGGGCGACCGCGGCCTGCTGGAACCGCTGCTGTCGGACAGTGTCTGGTGGGTGCGCTACCGCACCGCGCAGGCGTTGCTGGCGCTGCCCGGCGCGGGCCAGCAGGCGCTGCTGCAGATCAAGGAGCGGCTGGCCGACGCCTATGGCCGCGACATCATCGACCACGTGCTGTCCGAGCACCGCCTGGGGATCAAGGCATGAACACCTACTGGCAGATGGTCCTCGATCATTTCTACCAGGTGCCGTGGGTGCACCTGATGGTTTCGCTGCAATGGTTCTTCATGGCCTATTTCGTGGCCATCAACCTGGCGTACCTGGTGCTGAACTACATCTCGGCGTACCAGATCGTGCGCTACATGCGCGAGCACCGCGCCAACTACCTGCCGGAGGCGCTGCGCGAGTACCAGCCGCCGGTGAGCGTGCTGCTGCCGGCGCACAACGAGGAAAAATCGGTGGTGTCCTCGGTGCGCTCGCTGCTCAAGACCTGCTACCCGGACTACGAGATCGTGGTGATCAACGACGGCTCCACCGACGGTACCCGCGAGGCGCTGATCGATGCGTTCGGCCTGGTGATGGTGCCCGAGGCCTACCGCGCGCGGCTGAAGACCGAGGCGGTGAAGGGCGTCTACGCGTCGCCGACCCATCCGCGCGTGCGCATGGTGGACAAGGCCAACGGCGGCAAGGCCGATGCGATCAACGCCGGTATCAACTGCGCGCGCTATCCGCTGTTCTGCGTGATGGATGCCGACAGCATCCTGCAGCCGGAGAGCCTGTCGCGGGTGGTGCGGCCGTTCCTCGAGGACCGCCGGGTGGTGGCCAGCGGTGGCGTGGTGCGCGTGCTCAACGGCTGCACCGTCAGCGACGGGCAGCTGTCGCGGATCGGCCTGCCCGACCGCTGGCTGCCCAGTTTCCAGCTGGTCGAGTACCTGCGCGCGTTCCTGTTCGGGCGCGTGGGCTGGTCGCCGATGAACGCACTGCTGATCATCTCCGGCGCGTTCGGGGTGTTCTACAAGGAGCGCGTGGTCGCGGTCGGCGGCTACCGCGCCGACACCGTGGGCGAGGACATGGACCTGGTGGTGCGCATGCACCGCAGCCTGCGCAGGGAAGGCCGCGACTACCGCATCGTGTTCGTGCCCGACCCGGTGTGCTGGACCGAGGTGCCGGCCGACCTGAAGTCGCTGCGCAGCCAGCGCATGCGCTGGCAGTACGGCCTGGCCGAAAGCCTGTGGTCGAACCTGTCGCTGATGTTCAACCGCCGCGGCGGCGTCGTCGGCTGGATCGCCTTCCCGTTCATGCTGCTGTTCGAGTTCTTCGGGCCGGCGATCGAGGTCATCGGCTACGTGGCGATGATCTCGCTGGCCATCCTCGGCCTGGTGCCGCTGGATGTGTTCCTGGTGTTCCTGGTCGCGGCGGTGGGCATGGGCGTGCTGCTGTCGGTCAACGCCATGCTGCTGGAGGAGCTGTCCTTCGGCCTGTATGCGCGCCCGCGCCAGCAACTGCGGCTGTTCGTGGTGGCGGTGCTGGAGAACTTCGGCTACCGCCAGATCAACTCGCTGTGGCGCCTGGCCGGCACCGTCAACTGGCTGCTGCGGCCGCGCAAGCGCCATGGCTGGGGCCGCATCCAGCGCGACGGCTCCTGGCAGCAGCTGCCGGAAGACGACCTGCCGCCGGCCGCGGTGCCGGCAGCCCCCCTCCGCCCGGACCGTGGCGGACCCACCCCGTGACCAACAGGAATATTCCCGTGGCCGAGTCATCGCGTTTCCAATCCCCCCACCGGTCGCTGGCAAAGGGCCTGGCATTGGCGTTGGCCGTCATGGCCGGCCCGGCGCTGGCGCAGGACGGCGCGCCGGACAGCCTCACCGCGCAGATGGCGCAGATCCGCGGCCTGGCCACCGGCGGGCAGCGCGCCGAGGCGATCGAGCGCTACACCGCGCTGCTGGCCGAACACCCCGGCAACGGCGACCTGCTGCTGGCGCGCGGCCGCACCTATGCCTGGGACGGCCAGTACGCGGCCGCCGAGGCGGACCTGGGCACCGTGGTACGCACCAGCCCCGGCTACGCCGACGCGTGGTCGGCACTGGGCGACCTGTACCGCTGGAGCGACCGCCCGCAGCAGGCCGTGGACGCCTACGCGCGCTGGGTGGAACTGGCGCCGCAGGACCCGCAGGCGCGGATCGCGCGTGGCCGTGCGCTGCGCGACGCCGGCCAGCCCGCGGCGGCGCGCGCCGACTTCGATGCCGCGCTGGCGATGGGCGCGGATCCGGCCGAGGTCGATTCGCTGCGGCAGAGCCTGCTGCCGCGCACAGCCAACCCCGACGCGATGATCGCCGGCGGCTACAGGTGGGGTGCCAATGCCGGTTGGGACCACACCGGCTTCAGTGGCGGGCGGCAGAGCTGGAACGACGCCAACCTGACGCTGCGCCGCTACTTCGAGCGTGGTTCGCTGGGCCTGGAACTGCTGCGCGCCGACCATTTCGGCCGCAACGACACCGCCTGGGCGCTGGATGGCTACGTGCCGTTGTGGACCCGCGCCTACGCCAACCTGCGCTACCAGCAGGGGCCGTCGGCCGGCGTGCTGCCGAAGCAGGCCTGGCGCGCCGAGGTGTTCCAGGGCGTGGGCAGTGGCTGGGAGCTGTCGGCCAGCGTCGACCACCTGCGCTTCTCCGGCAACACCGAGTTCTACGGCATCGGCGTGGGCCGCTACGTCGGCAACTGGTATGGCCGCTACAAACTGCAGCACGTGCCGGGCGTGGGCTCGGGCAGCTGGAGCCACCGGGTGCTGCTGCGCAACTACTACCGCGGCGATGCGGACGACTACTGGGAGGTGAACGCCGGCACCGGCCGCAGCACCGACATGGACCGTTTCGGCACCGTGGTGCGCAACAGCAATGCCGCGGTCGGTGTTGCCTGGATGCATTATTTCGCGCCGCACTGGGGCCTCAAGCTCGGCGCCGGCTATGCCGACGACGACGGTGGCTTTGCCGAGAAGCGGCTGTCGCTGTCGGTCTATTCGCGCTGGTGACGGGAGTGCATCGATGAACACCGGACGCCAGGGCAGTGCGTACCCGCGGTTCTCCTCCGGCTTCCGGGCGCTGCTGCTGGCGCAGTGCGTACTGGTCGCGGCCAGCGTGATCGGCGGCAGCGCCGGCATGGCGTGGAGCAGCGAGGAAAAGTGGACGGTCGCCGGGGTCGCGCTGGCGCAGGCGCTGCTGGTGCTGTTGCGCACGGTGCCGGTACTGCTGCTGCTGTCGCTGCCGCTGCTGGCGCTGCGGCGGCCGCTGCTGCGCGCGGTGGCGGTGGCCGTGCCCTGGTCGCTGCTGATCATCGTGCAGGGCATGCTCGACCAGTACTACCAGGTGGCGCGCGTGCCGCTGGGCGCGGACCTGTTCGGCTACAGCCTGGCCGAAATACGCACCGCGCTTGGCGACGGGGCGCCGCTGGATGCCGGCACCGTGCTGGCCATCGGCCTGCCGCTGCTGGCGCTGTGGGCCGGGCTGTGGTGGTGGGTGCGGCGCGATGCGCGTGGCTCGGTGCTGTGGACCACGCTGCTGCTGGTGGCCGGGTTGCTGGCCTGGCTGGTACCGCTGCCGGCCGGCGCCGCGGCACTGAAGGACGAACCGGCGCGCGGACTGGCCAGCAACAAGCTGGCCTGGTTCGGCGCCGACGTATGGCGCTGGCAGGACAGTGCCGCGCCTGCCGCGGCCGGCGGCGCGGGCGCGGCCGCCGACCCCGGCGAGCCGGCGCTGGATCCGCACTACCCGTTCCTGCACGACGAACGCACGCCGGACACGCTCGGTCCCTGGTTCTCGCCCACTGCCGACGGCCGCCCGCCGAACGTGGTGGTCATCGTGGTGGAGGGGCTGGGGCGCTCGTTCTCCGGCCCGGAGGCCACGCTGGGCAGCTTCACCCCGTTCCTCGACGAGCTGGCGACGCGCAGCCTGTACTTCGACAATTTCCTGGCCAACCAGGGCCGTACCTTCGGCGTGCTGCCCAGCCTGCTGGGCTCGGCGCCGTTCGCCGACCAGGGGTTCACCGCGCTGGGCGACCGCATGCCGCCGCATCCGGGCCTGTTCAGCGTGCTCGGCCAGCAGGGCTACCACACCGCCTTCTACAACGGCACCGACACCGGCTTCGACAACGAGAGCGGTTACATGCGCCTGCAGCAGGTGCAGACGCTGGTGGACATGAACTCCTTCGGTCCGGGCTACGCGCGCAACCCGTTCAGTACCTGGGGCTACCCGGACAAGGAGCTGGTGTCGCGGGTGCTGGCCGACAGTGGCCGCCTGCAGCCGCCGTTCCTGCTGGCGATGCAGACCATCACCATGCACACCAGCTACCGCTTCCCCGGCCAGGACGCCTACCGCGCGCAGTTCGCCCAGCGCCTGGCCCAGCTGCGGATTCCCGAGGCGCAGCTGCCGTCCTACCAGGCGCAGGCGGACATCTACAGCAGCATCCTCTACACCGACGACCAGCTGCGCCGCTACTTCGACGAAGTGGCCAAGGCGCCGTGGTATGCCAACACCGTGTTCCTGATCACCGGCGACCATCGCCTGCCGGAAATCCCGATGGGCGAGCACGTCGATCGCTACCACGTGCCGCTGATCATCTTCTCGCCGCTGCTCAAGCGCGCCGCGCGCATCCGCGCGGTTTCGTCGCAGCTGGACGTGACGCCGTCGCTGCTGGCCCTGTTGTCGAACACCTATGGGCTGAAGCGACCGGCGCGGACGCCGTGGCTCGGCACCGGCCTGGACATGGCCGACACGTTCCGCAACATCCACGCGCTGCCGCTGAAGCAGACCAAGACCAGCACGGTGGAGTACCTGGCCGACCGCTGGTGGCTGTACGACGGCAAGCTGTACCAGCTGCAGGAGGGCATGCACCTGGCCGAAGTCGATGATGCGTCGCTGCTGGCGTGGGCCAATGCGCGCCTGCAGCGCTACACGCAGGCCAATGCGATCTTCATGCAACAGCAGGCGCTGGACCCGGACGCGGCCAGACCGGCGCTGGTGGCCTACCAGGCCGCGCCGCAGATACAGGTGCAGGCACCGGCGGGCCCGGCCATGGCCGGGCTGTCCATGGAATCGGCGCAGGTGGTGCCGGCCGGCAACGGCCTGCGCCTGTCGATGGTGTTCGGCAATGGCGACGGCGCACCCAGCCGCACGTTCGTGCCGTTGGCGGTGCTGACCGCCGCCGACGGCAGCGAACTGCACGAAGTGTACGGCCAGGCGCTGGCCTTGCCCGCGGGCGGACGGCAGCAGGTGCAACTGCAGCTGCCGCGGCCCGACGCCTGCAGCGCGCGCTGCTATGTCTCCGTGTTTCCGTCCGATCCGGACACCGGCAAGGCCATCGGGCAGGGGCGCTATCGCCTGCCGGTGGACGCGGTCAACGCAACGGGAACCTCGCCGTGACACACCTGCGCATCAGTCTGGGCCTGCTGTTGGTTCTGTGCGTCCTGCCGCTGGCGGCATCCGCCGGCGCCAGCCGCGCGATCTGGACCTGGGAGGCGGAGTCCTATGCGATGGTCGAGGATCCGGCCGTGGCCGAGGAGGCGGTGGCCTACCTCAAGTCGCAGCATATCGACACGGTGTACCTGTACGCCGACGCCTACCGCGGCCGCAACCTCATCGTCGACCAGCCGCAGCTGTACCGTGCCTTCATCGAGCGCCTGCACGGGCAGCGCATGAAGGTGTACGCGCTGCTGGGCTCGGCCTACCTCAACACCGAGAACTACGTGCTGCCGGCCTACCGCGCCGAGGCCGAGGCCATGTTCCGGCGGGTGGTCGAGTACAACGCCGCGGCGCCGGTGGCGGCGCGCTTCGACGGCGTCAACCTCGACATCGAGCCGCACATCCTCGACGAATGGAACGACCAAACCCGCGAGCGCCTGCTGGTCGGCTTCCTGGACATGAGCGACGCGCTGATGCGGATCAAACGCGCGTCCGGCGCCCAGTTGCAGGTGGGCCCGGCCATCCCGTTCTGGCTGGACGGCATCACCCTGGAATGGAAGGGCACGCTGCGCCCGGTCAGCGAGCATGCCATCGACATTTACGACTATGTCGCGCTGATGGACTACCGCGACAAGGCCGAGGGTCGCGACAGCATCCTCTCGCACGCGGCCGAGGAGATCGCCTACGCCAACCGCGTCGGCAAGCAGGTGGTGATCGGGCTGGAGGTGTCCTCCAACGACATCAACAAGGTCACCTTCCACGAGGAAGGCCCGAGGGTGTTCGAGCGCGAGGTGCGCAAGGTCGAGCAGGCGCTGGGCGCCGAACCGTCGTTCGCCGGCTTCGCCATCCACCACTACCGCGCCTACCGGCGCTGGGCCGCCCGCGACTGGCCCGACCTGTAGCCCGCGCGGCCGCCGTGCCCCCTCGCGGCGGCCGGCGACGCGCTTACAATGCGCCGATGGTCAGTGAAGCCCTCCAGGTCTCGGCGCGGCTGGCGATTCCGGAAGCGGAGATCGTCGAGCGCTTCGTGCGCGCCAGTGGCGCCGGCGGGCAGAACGTGAACAAGGTGTCCAGCGCGGTCGAGCTGCGTTTCGACGTGGCCGGCTCGCCGTCGCTGCCGGAGCCGCTGCGCGCGCGCCTGCTGGCGCGGCGCGACCGGCGGCTCACCGAGGGCGGCGTGCTGGTGATCGACGCGCAGCGCTTCCGTACCCAGGAGCGCAACCGCGCCGATGCGCGCGAGCGCCTGGCGGAGTTCATCCGCGCCGGGATGGTGGTCCCCAAGGCGCGGGTCGCGACCAAGCCCACCCACGGCTCCAGGATGCGCCGGCTGGAACAGAAGAAGGAGCGCGCGCAGGTCAAGCGCGGCCGCTCGCAACGCAACTGGGAGTAACGCTTGGACAACCCTTCCTCGCCGGCCCGGGGGCCGGTGGTTCCGCCCGTTCCCGCGAACGTGCCGCACGTGGGCGGCAGCGGCTTCGTGCGCTGGCTCGGGCGCACGGTCCTGCGCCTGGGCGGCTGGCGCGTGGTCGGGCCGATCCCCGACCTGCGCAAGGCCGTGGTCATCGCCGCGCCGCATTCGTCCAACTGGGACGGCCTGTGGGGCCTGGCGGCGAAGATGGCGCTGGGCATCGAGGCGCGCATCCTCGGCAAGGACAAACTGTTCTGGTGGCCGCTGGGCACGGTGCTGCGGCGGCTGGGCGTGGTGCCGCTGGACCGCAGTTCGCCGCAGGGCACGGTGGGGCAGGCGGTGGCGATGATCCAGGGCAGCGAACGCATCTGGTTCGCGCTGGCGCCGGAAGGCACGCGCAAGCCGGTGAAGGAATGGAAGAGCGGCTTCATCCGCATCGCGCGCATGGCGCAGGTGCCGATCGTGCCGGCGTACTTCCACTACCCGGACAAGGTCATCGGCTTCGGCCCGCCGTTCCATACCAGCGGCGACGACAACGCGGACATGGTGGCGGTGCGCCACTGGTACCGGCCGTGGATCGGCCGCAACCGCGGCACGGTGTAGGCCATGGGCATCGCACTGATCTGGCTGCGCGACGACCTGCGCCTGGATGACCACCCGGCGCTGCGTGCGGCGCTGGACCGCGGCCTGCGGCCGCTGCCGGTCTACATCCACGCCCCGCAAGAGGAAGGCGACTGGGCGCCCGGCGCGGCGTCGCGCGCGTGGCGCCGGCGCGCCCTGGCGGCGCTCGCCGAAGAACTGCAGCGGCGCGGTTCGCGGCTGCTGCTGGCGCGCGGGCCGACGCTCGCCACCCTGCAGGCGCTGGCCGCGCGCACCGGTGCCGAGGCGGTGCTGTGGACGCGCCGCTACGAGCCGGCCATCGAGCAGCGCGACGCGCACATCAAGCGCAGCCTGCGCCAGGCCGGCCTGCACGCGGAAAGCTTCAACGGCGCGCTGCTGTTCGAGCCGTGGGAACTGGCCACCCGCCAGGGCGACCCGTACCGGGTGTTCACTCCGTTCTGGAAATCGGCGCGCGCGCAGTGGCGGCCGCTGTCGACCTGGGATGCGCCGGCACGGCTGCCGTCGGCGGACGTCCCCGGCCTGCCCCCCGGCGAGCGCCTGGACGACCTGCTGCCGGCGCCGGTGCCGGCCTGGGATACGGGCTTCTGGGAGCACTTCACCCCCGGCGAGGCCGGTGCCCGCGCGGCCATGCAGGCGTTCCTCGACGGTGCCGTGCACGGCTACGCGCAGCGCCGTGATTTCGCCGCCGAGGCCGGTACCTCGCGGCTCTCGCCGCACCTGCACCATGGCGAGCTGTCGATACGCCGGATCGCCGCGGCGGTGCTGGATGCCGGCGATGCCATCGCCGAACCGGACCGCGACCGCTTCCTCGCCGAGCTGGGCTGGCGCGAGTTCGCCCACCACGTGCTGCACCACTACCCGCGGGTGCCGGAGCACAACCTCGACCCGCGCTTCGACGATTTCCCGTGGGCGGCGGCCGACGAGCCGCGGCTGGAGGCGTGGCGGCGCGGGCGCACCGGGGTGCCGATCGTCGATGCAGGCATGCGCGAGCTGTGGCATACCGGCTGGATGCACAACCGCGTGCGCATGGTGGTGGCCAGCTGGCTGACCAAGCACCTGCGCCAGCACTGGCTGCACGGCGCGCGCTGGTTCTGGGACACGCTGCTGGATGCCAACCTGGCCAACAACACCCAGGGCTGGCAGTGGACCGCCGGCACCGGCGCCGACGCCGCACCGTATTTCCGCGTGTTCAACCCGGTCAGCCAGGCGCGCCGGTTCGACCCGGAGGGCGCCTATGTCGCGCGCTGGGTGCCGGAACTGGCGCGGCTGCCGCTGCCGGCGCGGTTCGCGCCCTGGGAGCACCCGGAGCTGGCCCGGCGGCTGGCGCCGGGCTACCCGGCGCGGCCGCAGGTGGACCTGGCCGCGGGCCGCGCCGATGCACTGGCCGCCTTCGCCGCGCTGCGCGGCGGGCGGGCGGGCTGAGCAGCCGGCAGCGGCGGCACACCCAGGCGCCACCACCGGCACATGCCAGCGCGCGGCCGACGGAGTAGGGTGCGTGATCGCACGCATCCCCGTTCCGCAGGAGCACATCACATGTCGCGTACCCTCACCCTGGCCGCCGCCATCAGCCTCGCGCTGGCGGCCTGTTCCGGCAAGGAGTCTACTGCCCCCGTGACCGCCGAAACCGCTACCGCCGCGCATCCCGCCGCCACGTCGACCAACCCGTTCATGAGCGCCAGCACGCTGCCGTTCCAGGCGCCGGCGTTCGACCGCATCAAGGACAGCGACTACCTGCCGGCGTTCGAGGAAGGCATGCGCCAGCAGCTGGCCGAGATCGCCCGGATCACCGCCAACGCCGAGCCGGCCACGTTCGACAACACCCTGCTGCCGCTGGAGAAGTCCGGCGCCATCCTCGACCGCACCAGCCGCGTGTTCTTCGGCGTGGTGCAGGCCGACACCAATCCGGAACGGCAGAAGATCCAGGAACAGGTGATCCCGAAGCTGGCCGCGCACAGCGACGCCATCCACCTGGACCCCAGGCTGTTCGCGCGGGTGAAGGCGGTCTATGACGCGCGCGCCGGCGCCGGGCTGGATCCGGAGCAGCTGCGCGTGGTCGAGGAAACCTACAAGGGCTTCGTCAAGGCCGGCGCCCAGCTCAACGACGCCGACAAAGAAACGCTCAAGCAGTACAACGCCGAGGAAGCCACGCTCGCCAACGACTTCCACAACAAGCTGGTCGCGGCCACCGCCGCCGGCGCGGTGGTGGTCGACGACAAGGCGAAACTGGCCGGCCTGTCCGACGGCGACATCGCCGCCGCCGGGGAGGCGGCCAAGGGCCGCAAGCTCGACGGCAAGTGGGTGCTGGCGCTGCAGAACACCACCCAGCAGCCGGTGCTGGCCTCGCTGCGCGACGGTGACCTGCGGGCCCGGGTGCTGCAGGCGTCGGAGACCCGCACCGAGCAGGGCGACGGCAACGACACCCGCGCGATCATCCAGCGCCTGGCGCAGCTGCGCGCGGCCAAGGCGAAACTGCTGGGCTTCCCCAACTATGCCGCCTACAACCTCGGCGACCAGATGGCGCAGACCCCGGCCAACGCGCTGAAACTGCTGACCGACACCGTGCCGGCGGCCACCGCCAAGGCGCGCGGTGAACTGGCCGAGATCCAGAAGGTCATCGACGCCCAGAACGGCGGCTTCAAGGCCGCGGCCTCGGACTGGGATTTCTACGCCGAGCAGGTACGCAAGGCCCGCTACGACCTGGACGAGGCGCAGATCAAGCCGTACTTCGAACTGGACAACGTGCTGCAGAACGGCGTGTTCTTCGCCGCCAACCAGCTCTATGGGCTGACCTTCAAGGAACGCAAGGACATCCCGGTCTACCACCCGGACGTGCGCGTGTTCGAGGTCACCGATGCCAACGGCCAGCCGCTGGCGCTGTTCTACGCCGACTTCTACAAGCGCGACAGCAAGTCCGGTGGCGCGTGGATGGACGTGTTCGTCGAGCAGGACGGCCTGGCCGGTACCCGCCCGGTGGTCTACAACGTGTGCAACTTCACCAAGCCCGCCGCCGGGCAGCCGGCGCTGCTGAGCTGGGATGACGTCACCACGATGTTCCATGAGTTCGGCCATGCCCTGCACGGCATGTTCTCCAATACGAAGTACCCGAGCGTGGCCGGTACCGCGGTGCCGCGCGATTTCGTCGAGTTCCCGTCGCAGTTCAACGAGCACTGGGCGTCGGACCCGAAGGTGTTCGCCAACTACGCCAAGCACTACCAGAGCGGGGAGCCGATGCCGCAGGCGCTGGTGGACCGGATCGCCAGGGCCAGGACCTTCAACCAGGGCTACGCCACCACCGAGTACCTGGCCGCGGCGCTGCTCGACCTGGCCTGGCACACGCAGGGCGCCGATGCCCCGCGGCAGGACGTGGATGCGTTCGAGGCCGCGGCCCTGAAGCAGTACCGCGTCGACCTGCCGCAGGTACCGCCGCGTTACCGCAGCAGCTACTTCGACCACATATGGGGCGGCGGCTATTCGGCCGGCTACTACGCCTACTTCTGGGCGGAGATGATCGACCATGACGCTTTCGAGTGGTTCAAGGAGCACGGCGGCCTGACCCGCGAGAACGGCCAGGTGTTCCGCGACCGGATCCTGTCCATCGGCAATACCCGCGACCTGGCCACCGCCTACCGCGAGTTCCGCGGCAAGGATCCGAGCGTTGAGCCGTTGCTGAAGCACCGCGGGCTGAAGTAAGCGCTCGATCCGGCGTCCGCCGGCTGCACGAACGGCAGGGGCGACCCTGCCGTTCGTGCCTGTGCCGCCGGCGGCGCGCTCACAGGCGCACCAGCAGCAACAGGCGTACCTGCGCCGGCAGCGCGTCGTGCCGGCGCGCCGCCAACCCGCAGATGTGCTGCAGCAGCGCCTGCGGATCGTCGCCCGGCAGATCGCCGGCGCCAACGCTGACGCCGATCTGGCCCCACCAGCGGGGGTGACCGTCGGCGATGATCTCGTAGCCGGCCGCGTAGTGGCGGGTGCCGCCGTCAGGTGCCGACATGCACCCGCTCACCGGCGTCGTTGCAGGCCAGGTGCTCCAATGCCACCTCCAGCGCCAGCACGTAGCTCTGCGCGCCGCACCCGTGGGCGACCGCAAGGCGGTGGCCCGCGTTTTCCGGCAGCTGCGCTGGGTTGGCATCGGCGGCGGTGTCATGTACTTCGACATAGGCGTTGCGCAGGCGCGGCAACAGCCGCCGCAGCCGCTCGCTTGAGACGCAGGTACCGGGCGCCAGCAGCACGACGTCGGCCGGGTCGTGGTCGGCAACGCACAGGGCCTCGATGAGTTCCTGTTCGGAGCGGCAGTCGCGCAGGGCCAGCGTGGTGTCGGCCTCGAGCGCACGGCTGACCACCGACTGCAGCACCGCGGCGGGCAGCGGGGCGGGCATGTGGGGCGCGTTGCCGGGCAGGTCGGGCCCGCGCAGCAGGAAGACCGACTGCGGCCTGTGGGCCGGCGCGGGGGTGGGGTGCAGGCAGGGACGAGGCATGATGGCTGGATGTCAGGCGCGGGAAGCGCGGTGACGCCACGATGCGCCGCCGGCGCGTAAAACCGCCATGCAGCCAGGCCGCTGGCGGCGTAAACAATGCGTAGCTTCGGGAACTTGCCGGTCGCCGCCGGGGTCGCATGCGGCAGTATCCGGAGGGAGCGCGCCATGCATGTCGATTCGTCCGCCCGTCCCGGCCACGTGCCACGGAGGCCGTGGCAGTGGCTGCGCAGGGAGGCGCCGCCGCTGGCGCTGATGCTGCTGTTGCTGTGCGCCGCGCGCGACACGCTGGCCAATCACTACCAGGTGCCCAGCGGCTCGATGCAGCCCACGCTGCAGCCCGGTGACCGGGTCATGGTGGACATGCGCGCGTACGGGCTGCGCCTGCCGTTCACCGGACTGCGCCTGCTCGATACCGGCCACCCGCGGCGCGGCGACGTCGCCGTGTTCGACTCGCCGGTCGATGGCACGCGGCTGATCAAGCGCGTGGTGGCGGTGGCGGGCGACCGGGTGGAACTGCACGACGGCTACCTGCGCATCAACGGCCAGCGGCTGAGCCGCGTGCCGCGCCAGGAGCGCTTCGGCGAGCGGCAGGTGACGCTGGACCTGGCGGCCGGCGGAGGCCCCGACATCGACGGCATCCTCATCCCCGCCGGCAAGCTGCTGGTGCTCGGCGATCACCGCGGCAACAGCCTCGATGGCCGCTTCTTCGGCCTGGTGGATGCCGACGCGGTGTACGGCAGGGCGCGGGCGGTGTACTGGCGGCGGGGCAGCGGCCCGGCCTGGCGGCCGCTGTAGCAGGTACCGACGCGTTTCTGCGTCAGGATTGGTCTGTCCAATACATGCGCGCTGCCATGATCTAATGCGTTCTTCGCGGGGCCTGTCCCTGCCGTGCGGGCCGGAACCGGCAGTTATGGATCATTTGGTAATACCAATCGTGACCGCGGCGGGCCGGCAAGGCAGCGCCGGCCGCGTGCGACCGGAGTGGACATGAAGCATTCGCCACACTTCCATGAGCGGGCGCGTCGTGCCGGGGTGCCGCGCCCGGCCGCCTGCGCGCGGCCCGGGGAGCGGCGCCGGTGAACGTGCCGCGCCGCCCGCCACAGCGGGTGTCGGACAGGGTCGCCGAACAACTGCAAGCGCTGGTGCGCGAGCGGCGGCTGCGGCCCGGCGACCGGCTGCCGGCCGAGCGCCTGCTGGCGGCGCAGCTGGGCGTATCGCGCACCGCGCTGCGCGAGGCCATCGCCCGCCTGGGCAGCCAGGGCCTGCTGGTCGCGCGCGTGGGCGGCGGCACCTTCGTCGCCGAACCGGCGGCACGCGCGCGGCAGGCCATCGAAGAGCCGCTGGCGCCGTACCTGCCGCTGTTCCAGGGCGACCCGGAGTACCGCTTCGACGTACTGGAGATCCGCCATGCGCTGGAGGGCGCCGCGGCCTGGCATGCCGCGCTGCGCGCCACCGCCGAGGACCGCGCGCGCATCGCCGGCGCCTACGCCGCGATGCTGGATGCGCACGGCAGGGACGACCCCGCCGGCGAAGCCCGCGCCGACGCCGACTTCCACCTGTCCATCGCCGAGGCGTCGCACAACCTGGTGCTGCTGCAGGTGATGCGCGGCCTGTTCGACCTGCTGCAGACCAACATCTCGCAGAGCCGCGAGCGGCTGTACACCTCGCCGCGCACCTTCGCGCCGTTGTCCGCGCAGCATCGCCGGATGATGGACGCGGTGCTGGCCGGTGACCCGCAGCGTGCGCGCGCCGCCGCGCTGTCCCACCTGGAGTTCGTGCACACCACGCTGCGCACGCTCGACGAAAACGAGGCCCGGCGCGCGCGGGCCTCGCGCCTGCCTTCCGCCACGGCCGACCCATGATCATCTCCGCTTCCACCGACTACCGCGCGGCCGCACGCCGCCGCCTGCCGCCGTTCCTGTTCCACTACATCGATGGCGGCGCCTACGCCGAGCACACGCTGCGCCGCAACGTGTCCGACCTGGCCGACGTGGCCCTGCGCCAGCGCGTGCTGCGCGACATGGCCGACCTGAGCCTGGAGACCGAGCTGTTCGGCGAAAAGCTGGCGATGCCGGTGGCGCTGGGGCCGGTCGGGCTGACCGGCATGTATGCGCGTCGCGGCGAGGTGCAGGCCGCGCGCGCGGCCGACAGCCGCGGCGTTCCGTTCACCCTGTCCACGGTGTCGGTGTGCCCGATCGAGGAAGTGGCACCGGCGATCCGGCGGCCGATGTGGTTCCAGCTGTACGTGCTGCGTGACCGCGGCTTCATGCGCAACGCGCTGGAGCGGGCGCAGGCGGCGGGCGTCACCACCCTGGTGTTCACCGTGGACATGCCGGTGCCGGGCGCGCGCTACCGCGATGCGCATTCGGGCATGAGCGGGCCCAACGCGGCGCTGCGCCGCTACCTGCAGGCCGTGACCCATCCGCGCTGGGCCTTCGACGTGGGCCTGCGCGGGCGGCCGCATGACCTGGGCAACATCTCCGCCTACCGTGGCCACCCGACCGGGCTGGAGGACTACATCGGCTGGCTCGGCAGCAACTTCGACCCGTCGATCTCGTGGAAGGACCTGGAGTGGATCCGTGCGTTCTGGAAGGGGCCGATGCTGATCAAGGGCATCCTCGACCCGGACGACGCGCGCGACGCGGTGAAGTTCGGCGCCGATGGCATCGTCGTGTCCAATCACGGCGGGCGCCAGCTCGACGGCGTGCAGTCCACCGCACGCGCGCTGCCGGCGATCGCCGATGCGGTGCAGGGCGAGCTGAAGATCCTGGCCGATTCGGGCATCCGCAGCGGCCTGGACGTGGTGCGCATGCTCGCCCTCGGCGCCGATGCCGTGCTGCTGGGCCGCGCCTTCGTCTACGCGCTGGCGGCGCGCGGCGAGGCCGGTGTCGCCCACCTGCTGGACCTGGTCGCCAGCGAGATGCGGGTGGCGATGACCCTGACCGGTGCGCGCCGCATTGCCGACATCGGCCGCGATTCGCTGGTGCGGCTGCCGTGAGCGCGGCGCTGCTGGGGCGCCTGCGCGCGGTCGTCGGCCAGCGCCACGTGCTGACCGGCGATCGGGCCACGCGCCGCTTCCGCCGGGGCTACCGCTTCGGCGAGGGCCCGGTGCTGGCGGTGGTGCGGCCGGGCACGCTGCTGGAGCTGTGGCAGGTGCTGCAGGCGGCGGTGCAGGGCGGCGCGGCGATCATCCTGCAGGCGGCCAACACCGGGCTCACCGGTGGCTCCACGCCCGATGGCGATGACTATGGCCGCCCGGTGGTGCTGGTCAGCACGCTGCGCCTGCACGGCATCCGGCTGCTGGACGGCGGCCGCCAGGTGCTGTGCCTGCCGGGCGCTACCCTCGACCGGCTGGAACAGGTGCTGGCACCGCTCGGGCGCGAGCCGCACTCGGTGATCGGCTCCTCGTGCATCGGCGCCTCGGTGCTGGGCGGCATCTGCAACAACTCCGGCGGCGCGCTGGTGCGGCGCGGGCCGGCCTATACCGAGCTGGCGCTGTTCGCGCAGGTCGATGCCGATGGCCGGCTGCACCTGGTCAACCACCTTGGCATCGCGCTGGGAGACAGCCCCGAAGAGATCCTGACGCGCCTGCAGGCCGGCGACTACACGCCGGCCGACGTCGGCAGTGGTGGCGGCCGCGTCGCCTCCGACCCGCATTACGCCACGCAGGTGCGGCAGGTGGACGCCGGCACCCCGGCGCGCTTCAACGCCGACCCGGCACGGCTGCACGAGGCAGCCGGCTCGGCCGGCAAGCTGGCCGTTTTCGCGGTGCGCCTGGATACCTTCGAGAAAGAGCCGGCCGAGGTCTTCTATATCGGCAGCAACCGCACCGACAGCCTCACCGCGCTGCGGCGCCAGCTGCTCACCGGTTTCGAGCGCCTGCCGATCGCCGGCGAGTACATCCACCGCGATGCCTACGACATCGGCGAGCGCTACGGCAAGGACGTGTTCCTGCTGATCGACCGGCTCGGCACCGCGCGCGTGCCGGCTGCCTTCGCCTGCAAAAGCCGGGTCGATGGCTGGTTCGAGCGGCTGGGCCTGCGCGGGGTGAGCGACCGGGTGCTGCAGGTGCTGGCCGGCCTGCTGCCATCGCACCTGCCCAGGCGCATGGGCGAGTTCCGCCTGCGCTACGAACATCATCTGCTGCTGAAGGTGTCCGCGCGCGACGCGGCGCAGACCGGGGCCTGGCTGCGCGGCTTCTTCGACGGCCACGAAGGCGGCTTCTTCCACTGCACCGCGGAGGAGGGACGCAAGGCGTTTTTGCACCGCTTCGCGGTGGCCAGCGCGGCGGTGCGCTACCGCGAAGTGCACCGCGACCGGGTGCAGGACATCGTCGCCCTGGACGTGGCGCTGCGCCGCGACGACCGCGACTGGTTCGAGCAGTTGCCGGCCGGGCTCGACGCGCGCCTGCTGCACAAGCTGTATTACGGCCACTTCCTGTGCCACGTGTTCCACCAGGACTACATCGCGCGCAAGGGCGAAGACCCGCTGGCGATCGAGCATGCGATGTGGGCGCTGCTGGACGCGCGCGGCGCCGAATATCCGGCCGAACACAATGTCGGCCACCTGTATCCGGCCAAGCCGGCGCTGGCCGCGTTCTACCGGCAGCTCGATCCTGGCAATGTCTTCAATCCGGGCATCGGCCAGACCAGCAAGCGGGCCGGCTGGAAGGACTGCGACTGCGCGCATTGAGCGCGCCATGCGCCGGGGGGGGGCAGTGAGTTGGCGGCCCGGTCACCGCGACCGGGCCGCCCGCAACGCGCACCGCGTCAGCGGCGGATGTCCTGCACGTGGGTGCCGACCGCCTCGGCCAGGCCGGGCACCCCGTCCGCGCCGGTCGGCACGGTGATGCTCGAGCCCTGGAAGTCAGCGCCGATGGGCTGCGCGCGGCCGCCCAGGCACTGCGCCAGGAAACCCTCCGCCACGGCGTTGAACGCCTTGCTGTTCTCCGGGCGCGCAAAGCCATGGCCTTCGTCCGGGAACAGCACGTAGGTGACCGGGATCTTCCGCTCGGTCATGGCCTTGACGATCTGGTCGCTCTCGGCCTGGCGTACGCGCGGGTCGTTGGCGCCCTGGCCGATCAGCAGCGGCCGGCGGATGGCGGACACGCGGGTCAGCGGCGAGCGCTCGGCCAGCAGCTGTTTGCCGGCCGCGGTGCGCGGGTCGCCCACGCGCTTGGCGAACTGCTCGAAGAACGCGGCCCAGTAGGGCGGGATGGTGGAAAGCAGGGTGTCCAGGTTCGAGGGGCCGACGATGTCCACGCCGCACTTGAACGTGTCGGGGGTGAAGGTCAGCCCGACCAAGGTGGCGTAGCCGCCGTAGCTGCCGCCCATGATCGCCACCTGCTCGCGGGTGGTCACGCCGTTCTTCACCGCCCAGTCCACCGCGTCGATCAGGTCGTCGTGCATCCTGCCGGCCCATTCGCCGTCGCCGGCGTTGGTGAAGGCCTTGCCGAAGCCGGTGGAGCCGCGGTAATTGACCGACAGCACCGCATAGCCGCGGTTGGCCAGCCACTGGTGGTAGGCGTTGTAGCCGTAGTCGTCGCGCGCCCACGGCCCGCCGTGCACCAGCAGCACCATCGGTACCGGGGCATCGGCCTTGCCGTCGCCGTTGGCGTCGGCGCTGCGCGGCAGGCTGAGGTAGCTGACCAGGGTCAGCCCGTCGCGCGAACGGATTTCCTGCGGCCATTGCGGCACCAGCGCCTTGCCCTCCAGCGCCGGGCGCGCGACGAACAGCTTCTCCGGCGTGCCGCCGCGCACATAGCGGTAGTAGGTGACCGGCGACTCGGCGGCGGAGTAGGCCACGATCCAGGTCTTGTCGTCGAGCGTGCGCGAGGTGACGCTGAAGCTGCCCGGGCCGATCGCCTTGAGCTTGTCCAGGTCCGGTGCGATGGCCGGGTCGACCGCCTTCCATTCGTTCTTCAGGTAATTGACCGCCACCGCCTGCGCGCGCTGGGTCATGGGGTCGTCCAGCGCGCTGTCGATATCGGCGCGGGCGTCCTCGTAGACCAGGGTCTTCGCCCCCGTGCCGGTGTCGATGGCATACAGCGCGGCGGTGTCGCGGTCGCGCGAGTCGAAGAAGTAGCGGGTCTTGCCGTCGCTGGTGTAGCCGCCCGGGAAGCTGGTCAGGGAATCGGCGAACGGGATCTGCCCGGTGACCTTCCAGCCGCCCTTGCCATCGGGTTCGAGCAGGTCGTTGCCGCCGTCCTCGCGCGCGCGGCTGGCCATGCGCACCTTGAAGTCCGGGTCGGCGATGTAGCCGGCGATCTGCCGGGTGTTCTTCTCCAGCAGCGTGCGCTGCCCGCTGGTCAGGTCCACGCGGTACAGGTCGTGCCACTTCGGGTCGCGGTCGTTCATCGCCACCAGCACCGATTCCGGGTGCAGGTGGCTGACCCCGACGACCTCGGCGCGGGTGGCCGGGAAATCGCTCAGGTCGCGCGCCTGGCCGCTGGCCAGGTCCACCGCGAACAGGTGGAAGTTCTCGTCGCCGCCGGTGTCGCGCAGGTACAGCAGGGTGTCGGGACGGTGGCTCCAGAAGTACTGGCGGATGCCACGGGTCTTGTCCGTGGTGACCGCGCGCGCCTTGCCCAGGTCGTCGGCCGGGGCGACCCAGACGTTGAGCACGCCGTCGACCGCGGCGACCCAGCCCAGGTAGCGGCCGTCGGGGCTGATCTGCACGTTGGCACGCTCGGGGTTGCCGAACAGGGCGTCGCGCGGGATCAGCCCGGGCGGCGCGGCGGGCGTGCCGCTGGCGGCCGGTGCGGGCGGGGCGTCGTTGCCGGCCGGCGTGCGGTTGCAGGCGGAAAGGGACAGGGTGAGGGCGAGACTGACAGCGAACAGCAGAGTGCGATCCATGGCGGAGCTCCGGTATGCCGCGCTGGCGGGTGCGGCCACGCTAGCGCGGAACCGCGCCTGCTGCGTTAAGCCGCGCCCCGGCGCGGCTCAGCGCTCCGAATGGCCGGTGTCGTCGTACTGGCGCGGGGCGAACAGGTCGGGCCGGATCAATGCGATGAAGGCGCGCGCCTGCGGCGACAGCACCTTGCCGCGGCGCACCGTCACCCCGTAGCTGCGCGTGGGGAAATAACGCGTCATCGGGCGGATCGCCAGGCGTTCGCGGTCGGCGTCGTTGAGGCACAGCGCGGTGACGATGGAAATGCCCATGCCCATGGCCACGTACTGCTTGATCACCTCCCAGCCGCCGACCTCCAGCGCCACGGTGTACGGCACGCGGTGGCGCTGGAACACCAGGTCCACCAGCCGCCAGGTGATCTGCCGCTTGGGCGGCAGGATCAGGGGGAACGCCGACAGGTCCTCCAGGGTGATCTCGCGCCTGCCGGCCAGCGGGTGCCCGCGCGGGGTGATCAGCACCTGCTCGAAGTCGTAGACCGGCGCGTAGCTCAGGTCGCCCGGCACGTCCAGCATCGAGCCCACGGCGAGGTCGGCGGCATCGCCGCGCAGCAGTTCGGTGCCGTCGGCGCTGATCGCGTCCTGCAGCACCAGGCGCACGTCGGGGTGGCGCTGGCGGAACGCCTCGACGATCTTCGGCAGCAGGTACAGGATCGTCGAGGTGTTGGCGGCCACGGTCAGTTCCCCGGCATCCAGGCCGCGGACCTTGTCGCGGAAGCTGGCTTCCAGCCCGTCCAGGCTCTCCACCAGCGGCTGCGCCATCTCGTACAGCAGCTGGCCCTCGCGGCTGGGCACCAGGCGCCGGCCGCTGCGCTCGAACAGCACCACCCCCAGCTCCCGCTCCAGCGCCTGCAACTGCAGGCTCACCGCCGGCTGGCTGACGAACAGCGCCTCCGAAGCACGCGACACCGAGCCCAGTCGGACCGTCTGGCAAAACGCGCGCAGCGGTTTGAGCCGGTCGGACTTGTAGGAAAAACGCGGGCTTGCGGGCGTCTTCGGCGTCATTTCGGCTGATTATTAGCACAACTTATGTTGGGTATTGCAAAAACTGTTTTGATAAATAAGTGACCCCGGCGGCACGGTGGAGTCCCCCGACACCCGCAGGGTTCCGCCATGTCCGCCGTCGCCACCTCTGTCCCGTCCACGCCCGCCCGCCCGACGCCGGGCATCACCGTGGCCGCCCGGCTCGCCGGCCAGGCGGAACTGCTGCCGGCCGGGGTGCTGGCCCTGCTGGTGTCGCTGCACCGGGCGGTGGAACCCGAGCGCCAGGCACGGCTGGCGGCGCGGCGCCAGCGCCAGGCGTTCTTCGACCAGGGCGGGCTGCCGGATTTCCGCGCCGACACCGCGCACCTGCGCCAGGGCGACTGGACGGTGGCGCCGATCCCGGCCGCGCTGCAGGACCGCCGCGTCGAGATCACCGGCCCGACCGACCCGAAGATGGTCATCAACGCGCTGAACTCCGGCGCGCGGGTGTTCATGGCCGATTTCGAGGATTCGACTTCGCCGACCTGGCGCAACCTGCTGGCCGGCCAGCAGGCGCTGATCGGCGCGGTGCGCGGCGACCTGGAGTACACCGCGCCGGCGGCGGCCGACGGCACGCCCGGCAAGCACTACACGCTGCGGCCGTTCGCCGAGCAGGCGGTGCTGATCGTGCGCCCGCGCGGCTGGCACCTGGACGAGAAGCACGTGCTGGTCGACGGCCAGCCGATCGCCGGCGGCCTGTTCGACGCGGCGCTGTTCGCCTTCCACAACGCCCGTGCGCTGATGCGCCGCGACCGCGGCCCGTACTTCTACCTGCCCAAGCTGCAGTCGATGGAGGAGGCGGCGCTGTGGGAAACCGCGCTGGCGCACATCGAGGGCATGCTCGGCCTGCCGCACGGGCAGATCAAGGTCACGGTGCTGATCGAGACGCTGCCGGCGGTGTTCGAGATGGACGAGATCCTGCACGCGCTGCGCGGGCGCGTCGTCGGCCTGAACTGCGGCCGCTGGGACTACATCTTCTCCTACCTGAAGACCTTCCGCCGGCATGCCGACAAGGTGCTGCCCGAGCGCGGCCAGGTGACCATGACCCAGCCGTTCCTGAAGGCGTATTCGGAACTGCTGATCCAGACCTGCCACCGCCGCGGCGCGCATGCGATGGGCGGCATGGCCGCGCAGATCCCAATCAACCACGACCCGGCCGCCAACGAGCAGGCCATGGCGCGGGTGCGCGCGGACAAGCTGCGCGAGGTCAGCGCCGGCCACGACGGCACCTGGGTGGCGCACCCGGCGTTGATCCCGGTGGCGCGCGCGATCTTCGACGAGCACATGCCCGGCCCCAACCAGCACCACGTGCTGCGCCGCGACGTGCACGTCACCCGCGACGAGCTGGTGGCCCCCTGCGCCGGCACCATCACCCGCGCCGGGTTCGAGAACAGCGTGGAAGTGTGCGTGCGCTACATGGCCGCATGGCTGGACGGCAACGGCTGCGTGCCGATCCACAACCTGATGGAGGACGCCGCCACCGCCGAGATCAGCCGCAGCCAGCTCTGGCAGTGGCTGCACGCCGGCAACCAGCACCTGGACGACGGCACCGCCATCGACGGCGCGCTGCTCGACGCCACCCTGCGCGCGCTGCCCGCGCGCCTGGGCGACACCGCCGCGCTGCCCGGCGGCGGCCGCATCGCCCAGGCCATCGACCTGCTCGACACGCTCAGCCGCGCCGACGAGCTGGCCGAGTTCCTGACCCTGCCCGCCTACCGGCAGATCGACTGAGCCCCCCGCTGCCATTCCCCCTTTCCGCACGCCCGCCCCCCAAGGAGTTCCACCATGAGCACCTACACGCAACAGATCGACGCCCTGCAGCACGACTGGGACAGCAACCCGCGCTGGGCCGGCGTGCGCCGCCCGTACAGCGCCGCCGACGTGGTGCGCCTGCGCGGCACCGTGCAGCCCGAGCACACCCTGGCCCGGCGCGGCGCCGAACGGTTGTGGAAACTGCTCAACGGCGATGCCCGGAAGGGCTACGTCAACGCGTTCGGCGCGATCAGCGCCGGCCAGGCGATGCAGCAGGCCAAGGCCGGGCTGGAAGCGGTGTACCTGTCCGGCTGGCAGGTGGCCGCCGACGGCAACACCTCCGAGACCATGTACCCGGACCAGTCGCTGTACGCCTACGACTCGGTGCCGACCATGGTCCGCCGCATCAACAACACCTTCCAGCGCGCCGACGAGATCCAGTGGAAGAACATCGTCGACGGCAAGCTCAAGGCCGAGGACGCCATCGACTTCTTCCTGCCGATCGTGGCCGACGGCGAGGCCGGTTTCGGCGGCGTGCTCAACGCCTACGAACTGATGAAGAACATGATCGTGGCCGGTGCCGCGGGCGTGCACTTCGAGGACCAGCTGGCGGCGGTGAAGAAGTGCGGCCACATGGGCGGCAAGGTGCTGGTGCCCACCCAGGAGGCGATCCAGAAGCTGGTCGCCGCGCGCCTGGCGGCCGACGTGCTGGGGGTGCCGACGATCGTGCTGGCGCGCACCGATGCCGAGGCCGCCAACCTGCTGACCAGCGACTTCGACCCCAACGACGCGCCGTTCGTCACCGGCGAGCGCACCGCCGAGGGCTTCTACCGGGTGCGCAACGGGCTGGAGCAGTCGATCAGCCGCGGCGTGGCCTACGCGCCGTATGCCGACCTGGTGTGGTGCGAGACCGGCACCCCGGACCTGGGCTTCGCCCGCGAGTTCGCCCAGGCGGTGCACGCGGCCAGCCCCGGCAAGCTGCTGTCCTACAACTGTTCGCCGTCGTTCAACTGGAAGAAGAACCTGGACGACCGCACCATCGCCCGCTTCCAGGACGAACTGTCGGCACTGGGCTACAAGTACCAGTTCATCACCCTGGCCGGCATCCACATCAACTGGTTCAACACCTTCAAGTTCGCCCACGACTACGCCCGCGGCGAAGGCATGCGCCACTACGTGGAGCAGGTGCAGGAGCCGGAGTTCGCCGCCCGCGGGCAGGGCTACACCTTCGTCTCGCACCAGCAGGAAGTGGGCGCCGGCTACTTCGACGACGTGACCACGGTGATCCAGGGCGGCGCCTCCAGCGTCACCGCGCTCACCGGGTCCACCGAGGAGGCCCAGTTCCAGGCCGGCAAGGCCGCCTGAACGGCGTTTTCGATACGTTTTCAGCAGCCGGGGTATGGTGTTGGGGCGGCCGCGACGGCCGCCCTTGTTCTTGGCCGGCTGAATGGGGCTCACGCCGGTTTCCGGCATCGTCCGCGCCGGGTGGCGGTGCTATCCTTCCGCGCTAGCCCCTGGGGACGGAGGGGCGGTGGGGCTGAGGGAATGACCAGCGACAATGCTGCAATCATGGCCGATGATCGCGAGCTGGGCGTCGCTCATATGGCGATGGCCGAAATCGTGCATCCGGTCCTGTCGCCCGACGAGTTCGCGCTGTTCTCGCGGTTCGGCCGGCAGCGCGAGGTCGCCGCCGGCGAGGTGCTGTTCCGCCGTGGCGATTCCGGCGATGCCATGTTCGTCATCGTCAGCGGCATCGTCGACCTCAATTTCGGCGAGGACCTGGTGGTCAAGTACCTGGGTCCGGGCGAGTTCTTCGGCGAGCTGGGCCTGCTGATCGGCGACCATCGCCGCGGTGCCGATGCCCGCGCCGCGACGGAACTGTCCCTGCTCGAACTCGGGCACCCCGATTTCCAGAAGCTGGTGGACCACGACCCCGGCCGCGTCGCATTCTTCCTGCGCCGTACGATCATGCGCGTGGTCTCCAACGAACAGATGCTGATCCGGCAGCTGCGCCGCCGCAACCACGACCTGGAAGCGGCGCTGGACAACCTCTACACCACCACGCACCAGCTCAACCACACCGAGGAACTGGTGCGGACCGACGAGCTGACCGGCCTGCACAACCGCCGCGGGCTGACCCTTTACCTGCAGGAATGCCGGCAGCCGTCGCGGACCCCGCCGCAGGGGCTGCTGCTGATCGACTGCGACCGCTTCAAGTGCATCAACGACGAGCACGGCCACCTGGTCGGCGACCGCGTGCTGCAGGCGGTCGCCAACATCCTGCGCTCGGTGGTGCAGCCCGGCGGCCTGGCCTGCCGCCTGGGCGGCGACGAGTTCTGCCTGCTGGTGCACGAGGCCGATGCCGCGGCGCTCGAACACGTGGCCGGCTTCATCCTGCACGCCGTGCATGGCCTGCTGGAACGTTCGCAGCCGGTGCCGCGGGTCTGCCCGGTGAGCATCGGCGCCTGCCTGCTCGACCCGGCGCGCGACTGGAACGACTGGTACGCCCATGCCGACAGCGCCCTGTACGAGGCCAAGCGGCGTGGCGGCAACCGGCTGCAATGGCCGGTGGACTGGCTGGGAGCCGGCTGACATGCAGCAGGCCCCCGCCACCCCCGACATGGATCCCGCGGCGGAAGCGCCGGCCCCCCGCGTGCACACGCTGCTGCTGACCGACCTGTGCGATTCGGTGGCACTGGTGGAGCGGCTCGGCGACACCGCGGCCGCGGAACTGTTCCAGGAGCACGACCGGCTGGTATTGCGCCTGCAGCAGCAGTGGAAGGGGCGCATGATCGACCGCTCCGACGGCCTGCTGCTGTTGTTCGAGCGCCCGGTCAACGGCCTCGGCTTCGCCCTGGATTACCGGCAGGGCCTGGAGCAGCTGGGCAAATTGCGTGGCATCGACCTGCAGGCGCGCACCGGCATGCACGTCGGCGAGGTGCTGACCTGGCACAACAGCGTCGAGGCGGTGCAGGCCGGCGCCAAGCCGCTGGAGGTCGAGGGCTTGGCCAAGCCGCTGGCGGCGCGCCTGATGGCGCTGGCGCGGCCCGGGCAGATCCTGCTCTCGGCGGTGGCCGAATCGCTGGCACACCGCTCCGCGCGCGAACTGGGCGCGCGCAGCGGGCACCTGCTGTGGAAGTCGCATGGCCGCTGGCACTTCAAGGGCGTGCCGACCACCCAGGAAGTGTTCGAGGTCGGCGAACCGGGGTTCGCCCCGCTGCGCACGCCGCGCAGCACGCCCAAGGCGTGGCGCGACCTGCCGTTCTGGCGGCGCCCGATGGCGCTGGTGGCGGAGGCGGCGCTGCTGGCGGCGCTGTGCGTGGGCGCCTGGTTCTTCATGCGCCCGGAGCCGGCCATCGCTTTCGCCGAGCGCGACTGGGTGGTGCTGGGCGACCTACGCAACCTGACCGGCAATGCCCTGCTGGATGATTCGGTGATGCAGGCCCTGCGTGTCAGCCTGGAGCAGTCGCGGCACGTCAACGTGCTCAGCGACATGAAGACGCGCGACACCCTGTCCCGCATGCGCCGCGATCCCGTGGCTTCGCGACTGGACCGTACGTTGGCTTCCGAAGTGGCGCTGCGTGACGGCGCACGTCTGGTCATACTGCCGGCGGTCTCCGAGGTTGGGGGCAAGCTGCGCCTGAGCATGGAGATCGTCGACCCGCATACGCAGGCCACGATCCGTTCGGATTTCGTCGATGGCCGCGGCCTGGATTCGCTGCTGGCCTCGGTCGATGCCATCGCCTCGCGGTTGCGCGGGCATCTGGGTGAAACCCGGGCATCGGTCAAGGCTGCGTCACAGCCATTACCATCGGTGACGACGTCAAACCTTCATGCCTTGCGCGCATATGCGCTCGGATTGCAGGCCACGCGTGAGGGAAAGTGGCAGCAGGCGATGCAGATGTATAACGAGGCCACCACGCTGGATCCCGAGTTCGCGCTTGGCTACCTTGGCGCGGCGCGGGTCATGGTGGCGCGTTCGCAGCGGCCGTCTGCGATGCCTTTCCTCGACCGCGCACTGGCCCTGCGGCACCGCCTGCCCGATCGGGAGCGCCTCTACCTGGATGCCTGGGAGGCCGAGTTGCGGGCGCCGGTGCAGGCGTTGGAAAAATGGCAACTGATGGCCGGTCTCTATCCCGACGACTTCGCCGGCCAGGCGAACTCCGCGTGGCACCTTTTCACCGTCAATCGCATGGACGAGGCTTTGCCATATGCACAGGCGGCCGATGTACCGCAGGATCCGTTGCGACCGCTGGCGGCCGACTTCCTGGCGCGCGTCCTGCTCGCCAAGGGAGCGGCGGAACCTGCGTTGAAGCGCTTGCGGGAAATCGGGAACGAGACTCAGGCGGGCCAGGGCCGGCGTATCGCCAATGTGCTGGCGGTGCTTGAACGACCCGTCGAAGCCATGGCCGCACTGGAGGCCATCAGGCCCAGCGGCTATGCGGCTACCGATCTGGTGCCCATGATCGACCGGGTGTCGTTGGCGCTTGACCAGGGAAGGTGGGAGCAGGCCCGGGCAGCAGTGGAAAACGCCGTTGAGACGAGCGGCCAGCAGGATGCGTTCATGAACCTGCAGTTCCGCTTCATCTCAAGCGTGGTGGCGCAGACGGCCGGTGTGTCCTTGCCGAGATCGCGCCGTTTGGCGACCGCCCAGGCGCTGGTGAGCGCGATCGCCGACCCCGCCTGGGATCCTTCCAACCGCGCGGATCTCACGTCGATGTTGCTGGCTAACGCCTGGCTGGCGCAGCGTGAGGGGGACACCAGCCTGGCGGCCAATGCGCTGAGACAGGTCGATGCATTGCCTGACAAGGAGAGGCTGGGCACAACCACCGCGGCAATGCAACGGATCGTGCAAGCCGGGCAGCTGGCTGCGAACGGGCGTCACGACGAGGCCAGCAGGCTGTTGTCGCCCCGTGCCGACGACCTGTACCAGTCGCGGGTCGCCCTGTATCGCGTACTGGCCGCCGCGGGCCGCCATGCCGAAGCTGAAACACAGGCACGCTGGCTGCTCAAGCAACGTGGGCTTGCCTACATCGAAGCCAATGCATCCCAGGCACTGCAGCCCCTCAACGTAGCCGACTCGCGCCTCGCGCGGCTGTGGCTTGCCGAATCGCTGGCGGCACAGGGGAAACACAGCCAGGCCACTGCCGAAATGCAGGCGTTTCTGCGGCAGTGGCCTGCCTCGGTACTGTCTCCTCAGTTGTTGTCCAGGGCCGAGGCGATCCTCTCGGCTTCGAAGCAGAAGACCACCGCGTGATTACCCGCCCGCGTGAGGTGGGCCTGCAGCTCGCTGCGGGCGGCGGCGATCTCTTCCTTGCTGGCCAGCCGGGCGGTGGTCATGCAATAGAACGGATCGCCCGCGGCAGGCGTCATGGGCGCCAGCGCCTGCGCCGCATCCACGCCAAGATCGGCCAGCGCCTGGATGGGGTTTGCGTGGAAAAGCGCACGGAATGCATCATCGCTGGACAGCTTTTCCAGCAGCGTGTCCGCCATCACCGCATCCAGGCCGGGGTGGCCAGCCGCAGCGTCGTCATTGTTGGAGCCGTTGCTCATTGTTCCCCCTGTCCGGTTGGGGGGCGCCAGGGGCGCTTGACCGGCTTCTTGAAGTTGTATGGATATGCAGCGCCCCCCCGCGCGGCATGAGGATCATACCCATGAACGTGCGTCGCTGCGCATGCGTTTTTTTTGAATCGCGGGAGACTGCGAGCTTTGATCTGGCCGGGCTGCTCGCTGGCGGTGTGGGGGTTGCGCGTACCCGTCGCTGGCTCGCACTGGCGCCGCACCTTGAGCAGGAAATCGAGGTGTCGGAGGCAGAGATGGCATGGCTGGGGCGTTTCAGTCCGCAGCTGTGGAGCGTGGCCGATGCCATGCCGGAGGACATCCTGTCGCGCCTGCTGGAAACAGGACTGCTGATTTCCGATGAGCCCCGCTTTGCATCGCAGTGCGCGGCCGATGAACGCCACCGCGCATTGAACTGGTGGCCACTGGCCGCGGTCGTGCACAAGGCCAGTTGCTGGAGCGGCGTGGACAGCGTGGCCTCGATGCAGCGGCTGGGCATGGATACGGTCGCCGGCCTGCTACGTACCTGCGGCACACCGCCGCCGGCTGTGGTCGAACGGGAGGGCTGCGGCCCGGACATCCCGCTGCAGCGTGTCCCTGCCGACAGCCTGGACAGGCTGCTCGAAAGACGCACCACATGCCGCAACTTCGATAGCGGGCGGGAACTGGAGCAGGCCATGTTCGCGCGGATGCTGGACCGCGTCTTCGCCGCGCAGGGCAGCGTAGTCGCGGGCGAAGGCATCGAGTTCCTGAAGAAACATACTCCCTCAGGTGGAGGGTTGCATGCCACCGAGGCCTACCTCCTGGTGCAACGGGTGCAGGGGGTGCCGCCAGGCCTGTACCACTACCGCCCACACGTGCATGCCTTGCGTCCGTTGCCCGCCCCGCCCATGCCGCTGGATGAGCTGGCGCGCAGGGCACTGGCGGGGCAGTGGTGGTTTGCCCAGGCGCCGGTGCTGGTGATCTACGCGCCTCGCGTGGCGCGCAGCTATTGGAAGTACCGCGACCATCCCAAGGCCTATCGAGCACTGCTGATGGACGTTGGCCACCTCTCGCAGACGCTGTGTCTGAGCGCCACCGACCTGGGCCTGGGCGCGTTTGTGACCGCGGCGATCAACGAAGGCGAGCTGGAGCGCGCCTTCGGCCTGGCGCCCCTGTGCGACGGACCGGTCGCAGTGGGTGGATTCGGCTGGCGCGCCGCGCAACAGGAAGTCGCCGAGTTCGATCCCGGAGGCAGGGTCTGGGAACGAGCCGAATGAATCGTGGCCGCCGCAGCGGCACTGGCGCGCATCGACGCGGATTCTTGACGACGACTCCTCTTCGATCCGCCGGTCAGGCCTGTTGGTCGCCAGCGGACCTGCGCCGGGAGTTGCCTGGCTGAAGGCGGTCAAACCGTATCCGCCCAGGCATGCGCTCGGGGATGGCGCATGGCGCGCCCATCGCCCCGCGAGTCGCATGGTGGGGCGATGGCCAGCGATCACATGGGATGGATGCGGTCCTGCTGGCAGTGAGGGCAAGTCGCACCGCCGCACCGATCATGCGCCGGTTATCCCGATTCTGATGATGGTTGCAACCTGATCGCCTCCGGGACAATGTGCGGATCAGCTTTCCGGGCCCGCCTCGAAATCCACCAGCACCGCGCCGTCGCCCACCTGGTCGCCGCCGCGCACGCGGTAGCCGTTGACCACGCCGTCGGCCGGCGCCTGCAGGGTGTGTTCCATCTTCATCGCTTCCATCACCAGCAGCGCGGTGCCGCGGGTGACCTTGCTGCCCGGCTCGACCAGCAGCGCAATGACCCGGCCGGGCATTGGCGCCAGCAGGCTGCCACCGTGGTCGCTGCCGGCGTCGGCCTCGGCGACCGGATCGTGCACGGTGAAGCGGCGCTGGCCGCCTTCGCCGAAGAGGTAGAGCGCATTGCCGTCGTGCAGGACGTTGCCGCGGTACAGGCGGTCGCCGGCCTGCAGGGCGTAGCTCGCTCCGTCCACCTTGCCGTCGACCCGTAGCGGATCGACGTCGCCGCCGTGGACCTGCCAGCCGTCGGCGTGGCGGCGCACCCGCAGCGTGCGTTGCTGCTGCAGGTATTCCAGCGTGACCGCGCGCGCGGCCGGGCCGGTCAGGCGCCAGCCGTCGGCGATGGACCAGGCAGACGCATCGGCCGGCGTTGCGGCGCCTGACCCGCTGGCGAGTACCGCGGCCACGGCCCAGTCGGCGTCGCTCGCGGCGTGCTGGGCGATGTCCAGCGCGTCGCGTTCTCGCTCGATCAACGCGGTGTCGAGATCGGCATGGCGGAAGGAGGCGGTTGCCACCAGCCGATGCAGGAACGCGGCATTGGTGGTGACGCCGGCCACCTGGCAGCGCGCCAGTGCGCGCCGCATGCGCAGCAGGGCACGCTCGCGGTCCTCGTCCCAGACGATCAGCTTGGCGATCATCGGGTCGTAGTAGGGGGTAATGGCATCGCCCGGTTCGACCCCGGCGTCCACCCGCACATGGGCATCGGGCGGCGGCAGGCGCAGGTGGCGCAGGGTGCCGGTGGAGGGCAGGAAGCCGCGGTCGGCATCCTCGGCGTACAGCCGCGCCTCGATGGCGTGGCCGCGGATGGCCAGCTGCGCCTGGGTCTTCGGCAGCGGCTGCCCGGCGGCCACGCGCAGTTGCCACTCCACCAGGTCGGTGCCGGTGATCATCTCGGTCACCGGGTGCTCGACCTGCAGGCGGGTGTTCATTTCCATGAACCAGAACTCGCCGGTGGGCGCGGCGATGAACTCCACCGTGCCCGCGCCGACGTAGCCGACCGCGCGCGCGGCGTCGGTGGCGGCCTTGCCCATCGCCGCGCGGCGCTCGGGCGTCATGCCCGGCGCCGGGGTTTCTTCCAGCACCTTCTGGTGGCGGCGCTGCACCGAGCAATCGCGCTCGAACAGGTGTACGACGTTGCCATGGCTGTCGCCGAACACCTGGATCTCGATGTGCCGCGGCCGTTCGATGTACTTCTCCACCAGCACGTGCGCGTTGCCGAATGCGGACTGCGCCTCGCGCTGGCAGCTGGCCAGGGCGGCGTCGAAATCCGCGCTGGCCTCGACCTTGCGCATGCCCTTGCCGCCGCCACCGGCGCTGGCCTTGATCAGCACCGGGTAGCCGATGGCGTCGGCCTGCGCGCGCAGGAACGCCGGTTCCTGGCGGTCGCCGTGGTAGCCGGGCGTCAGCGGCACGCCGGCCTGCTGCATCAGCGCCTTGGCCGCGCTCTTGTCGCCCATCGCATCGATGGCGCTGGCTGGCGGGCCGATGAAGACGATGCCGGCCTCGGCGCAGGCGCGGGCGAAACCGGCGTTCTCGGACAGGAAGCCGTACCCGGGATGGATCGCCTGCGCGCCGCTGCGGCGCGCGGCGTCGAGGATGGCGTCGCCGCGCAGGTAACTTTCCGCCGCCGGCGCCGGGCCGATGCGCACGGCCTCGTCCGCCAGTCGCACGTGCCGCGCGTCGCGGTCCGCGTCCGAATACACCGCCACGGTAGCGATGCCCAGGCGGCGGCAGGTGGCGATGACGCGGCAGGCGATTTCGCCGCGGTTGGCGATCAGGATCTTGTCGAACATGGCGTATTCCATGACGTGCTGCGCGGTGGCAGCAGAAGGGGAAAAGCACCCGTGTGCAGGTTCCTGCGGTTGCTTCGGCCTGGGCGGTTGCGGTTGATCTTCAGAGTCCCCTTCCGCAGCGACGGAGCCGACGGTAGGAACCCGAAGGGCGGCGTGCATGGATGCACGTCGTTTTCCGACGAGACAGGGATGTCTCGTCGGAAAATTCCGGCGGCGGAGTGAATCCGGCGCGCAATGCGCGCCGGACGCGAAGGTAGGGCGTGTTTCTCTTGGTTAACTTCTCTTTGCACGAGCAAAGAGAAGTAACCCGCTCCCCGAAGGGGAGCGAAAGCCCTTGCGCTTGTTTCCGCTGCAGGAACGTCGCGCATGCGAACTACATCCGGAACACGCCGAAGCGCGTGTCCTGCGCCGGCGCGTTGAGGCTGGCGGCCAGCGCCAGGCCGAGGATGCGGCGGGTGTCGGCCGGGTCGATCACGCCGTCGTCCCACAACCGCGCGCTGGCATAGTACGGGTGGCCCTGGCGTTCGAACTGCTCGCGGATCGGCGCCTTGAACGCCTCCTCCTCGTCGGCCGGCCACTGCCCGCCCTTGCCCTCGATGCCGTCGCGCTTGACCGTGGCCAGCACGCTGGCGGCCTGTTCGCCGCCCATCACCCCGATGCGCGCGTTCGGCCACATCCACAGGAAGTGCGGCGAATAGGCGCGGCCGCACATGCCGTAGTTGCCGGCGCCGAACGAGCCGCCGATCACCACCGTGTACTTGGGCACGCGCGCATTGGCCACCGCCATCACCAGCTTGGCGCCGTCCTTGGCGATGCCGCCGTGTTCGTATTTGCGGCCGACCATGAAGCCGGTGATGTTCTGCAGGAACAGCAGCGGGATCCCGCGCTGGCAGCACAGCTCGATGAAGTGCGCGCCCTTGAGCGCCGATTCGGAGAACAGGATGCCGTTGTTGGCGATCACGCCGACCGGGTGCCCATGCACGTGGGCGAAGCCGGTGACCAGGGTGTTGCCGTAGCGCGGCTTGAACTCGTCGAAGCGCGAGCCGTCGACGATGCGCATGATCACCTCGCGCACGTCATAGGGCTTGCGGGTGTCGCTGGGGATCACGCCATACAGTTCGCGCGCATCGAACAGCGGCGCGTCGGCGGGCTGCAGCGCGACGCGCGGCTCGGGCCTGCGCCAGTTGAGGCTGGCGATGATGGCGCGCACCCGCGCCAGCGCCTGCAGGTCGTTGTCGGCCATGTGGTCGGCGACGCCGGAAATGCGCGTGTGCACGTCGGCCCCGCCCAGTTCCTCGGCGCTGACCACTTCGCCGGTCGCCGCCTTCACCAGCGGCGGGCCGCCGAGGAAGATAGTGCCCTGTTCCTTGACGATCACCGTCTCGTCGCTCATCGCCGGCACATAGGCGCCGCCCGCGGTGCAGCTGCCCATCACGCAGGCGATCTGCGGAATGCCCTGCGCCGACAGGTTGGCCTGGTTGTAGAAGATGCGGCCGAAGTGGTCGCGGTCGGGGAACACCTCGTCCTGCAGCGGCAGGAACGCGCCCCCGGAATCGACCAGGTAGATGCAGGGCAGGTGGTTCTGCTGCGCGATCTCCTGCGCGCGCAGGTGCTTCTTGACCGTCACCGGGTAGTAGGTGCCGCCCTTGACCGTGGCGTCGTTGGCGACGACCAGGCATTCCACGCCCTCGATGCGGCCGATGCCGGCGACCATGCCGGCGCCCGGCACCGGGTCGTCGTACATGCCGTGCGCGGCCAGCGGCGCGATCTCGAGGAACGCGCTGCCGGGGTCGAGCAGCGCGTCGATGCGCTCGCGCACCAGCAGCTTGCCGCGCGCGGTGTGCTTGGCCCGGGCCGCATCGCTGCCACCACGCGCGGTGCGTTCCAGGGTGGCGCGCAGGTCGTCGACCAGCGCCTGCATTGCCGCGCGGTTGGCTTCGAATGTCTCGCTGCCGGGCTGCAGCTGGGTTTTCAGTACGCTCATGGCAGTGGTTCCTGCGGTGGCCTGGGTGCCGTCGGTGGGGGCGTCCGAAGGGCGGGTGCGGGGCGCGCCGGGATCATGATGCGCGAACCCCGTCGATGCCGTTCACCCGCCAGCCCCCCGGGGAGAGGTCCGGCGGTCGCCGGGCCTGGATCACGCGGTGCGCTGGAACAGCTCGCGCCCGATCAGCATGCGGCGGATTTCCGAAGTGCCGGCGCCGATCTCGTACAGCTTGGCGTCGCGCCACAGGCGCCCGGCCGGGTACTCGTTGATGTAGCCGTTGCCGCCGAGGATCTGGATCGCCTCGCCGGCGGCCCAGGTGGCCTTCTCGGCCGAGTACAGGATCGCGCCGGCCGCGTCCTGGCGGGTGGTGCGGCCCTGGTCGCAGGCCCTGGCCACCGCATACACGTATGCGCGGCACGCGTTGAGGCCCACGTACATGTCCGCCAGCTTGGCCTGGATCAGCTGGAAAGTACCGATCGCCTCGCCGAACTGCCGGCGCTCGTGCACGTACGGCAGCACCACGTCCAGCGCCGCGGCCATCAGCCCGAGCGGGCCGCCGGACAGCACCACGCGTTCGTAGTCCAGGCCGGACATCAGCACCTTGACCCCACCGCCGACCTCGCCGAGCACGTTCTCCACCGGCACTTCGCAGTCCTGGAACACCAGCTCGCAGGTGTTGGACGCGCGCATGCCCAGCTTGTCCAGCTTCTGCGCGGTGGAGAATCCCTTCATGCCCTTCTCGACGATGAAGGCGGTGATGCCGCGCGACCCGGCCTCCGGGTCGGTCTTGGCGTAGACCACCAGCACGTCGGCATCCGGGCCGTTGGTGATCCACATCTTGTTGCCGTTGAGCACGTAGTGGTCGCCGCGCAGGTCGGCGCGCAGCTTCATCGACACCACGTCCGACCCCGCGCCCGGCTCGCTCATCGCCAGCGCGCCGACATGCTCGCCGCTGCACAGCTTCGGCAGGTACTTGTGCTTCTGCGCCTCGCTGGCGTTCTTGCGCAGCTGGTTCAGGCACAGGTTGGAGTGCGCGCCGTAGGACAGGCCGATGCCGCCGGAGGCGCGCGAGATCTCCTCCATCGCCACCACGTGGGCGAGATACCCCATGCCGCTGCCGCCGTATTCTTCCTCCACGGTCATGCCGAGCAGGCCCTGCTCGCCCAGCTGGCGCCACAGCGCATTGGGAAACTGGTTGCCGGCGTCGGCAGCGGCCGCCAGCGGCGCGATGTGCGCGGCGGCGAACTGGGCCACGCTCGCGCGCAGCATGTCGATCTCTTCGCCGAGATCGAAGGAAAGGGTGGGAACGTGCATGGGGGCGGCTCCGGTACGGCAGGACGGGTGGGCGCTCCGGGAGGGGGACGGGCGGACCGTCGGCACGGGCGTTTGCGCGCAGCCTAGCCGGTCTCCATGAAAAAGTGAATACAAATTCAATAATTGAACATAGAATCAGCCCATGGCCTACAAACGTTCGGAACTGATGGAAAAGCGCCTCGCCGGCAACCGCGAGGCGATCCTGGCCGCGGCCCGCCGGCTGGTCGCCGCCGGCGGCTACCGCAATGCGCCGGTCACCGCGGTGGCGGCCGAGGCCGGGGTATCCACCGGCCTGATCTATCGCCATTTCCCGTCCAAGGCCGACCTGTTCGTGGAAGTGCTCACCGCCGCGGTCGAGCATGAGCTGGACATCCTCTCGGCCATCGCCGACCAGCCGCAGCCGGCGGCGCTGCGCCTGCAGCAGGCGGTGGCCTCCTTCGTGCGCCGTGCACTGGCCGGGCCGGCGCTGGCCTATGCCTTCATCGCCGAACCGGTGGACCCGGAGGTCGAGGCCGAGCGCATCCGCTGTCGGCGCCTGTTCGGCGACGTGTTCAAACGCATCCTCGGCGACGGCGTGCGCAGTGGCGAGTTCCCGCCGCAGGACCTGGACGTGGGCGCGGCCTGCATCGTCGGTGCGTTCACCGAGGCACTGGTCGGCCCGACCGCGCCCAGCCGTGACGGACTGCGCGGCGGCGAGCCGCTGGTCGAGGCGATCGGGGCCCTGTGCCTGCGCGCGGCCGGTGCCGGCATCGGCGCGCAGCGCGCCTGATCGCGGCCGGCCCGTGGCCACCGGTGCCCGTTGCCGGTGGGTGGGGGCGCTGGTCTATACTCCGCCGGTAGCTGTGGTCCACCGACTACTTGCCAGGGGTGTTGATACGTGCGGAATTACGACCTGCAGTTCCTGAAGCGCTTCTCCATCGTGATCGCCATCTTGGCTGTCGTCACGGTCGGGTTGATCATCTTCGCGTCGTTCCTGCAGCGCGCGATTCCCACCGAAGCATCCCCGCAGGCGGTCGCGCGCGTCGAGCAGCGCATCGCCCCGGCCGGCGCGGTCTACGCGGGCAGCACCGGCGCCGCGGCGCAGGCCGCGGCGGCCGAAGCCGCGGCAGCGCAGGCCGCGGCCGCGGGCGGCGCCTACGGCGGCACGCTCGATGGCAAGGTGATCTTCGACAAGCTGTGCACCGCCTGCCACCTGACCGGCGTGGGCATGGCGCCGACCCTGGACCATGCGCACTGGGACAAGCGCATCGCCCAAGGCAAGGAGACGCTCTACAAGCACGCCATCGAGGGCTATACCGGCCCCGACGGCGGGGTCATGCCGCCCAAGGGCGGCAACGCCGGCCTGAGCGACGAGCAGATCCACGCCACCGTCGACTGGATGCTGGCAAACCTGAAATAAAACGTGCCCATCATGGACACGCGGCGCCGCCCTCCCGGGCGGCGCTTTGCTTTCCGCCGTTCTGGAGTCCGCCCCATGCGCCATCTTCCCCCGCTGCTCGCCCTCTCGCTGTCCCTGGCCCTTGTGCCGCAGGCGCTCGCCCGGGGGCCGGCGGTCACCGCCATCGGCCAGGTGCAGGGCAGTGGCCCGCGCAGCCCGCTGGAAGGGCGCCAGGTCACCATCGAGGGGTTCGTCACTGCCGACCTGCGCGCCGGGCTCGGCGGCGTCTTCCTGCAGGATGCCGGCGATGGCGATCCGGCCACGTCCGATGCGCTGTTCGTGCAGCTGGACCCGGCGCGCGCGCTGCCCGCGGGGCAGTGGCTGCGTGTCACCGGCACGGTGCAGGAGCTGGCGGCCGGCAAGGGCGGCCAGACCCTGACCGCGCTGCAGGCCGAGACGCTGGCCGCGGCCCGTGCCCGCCCCGCGCCCGCGGTCACCGTGCTGGACGCCGTGCCCGCCAGCTGGGAAGCGCTGGAAGGGATGAAGGTGCGCATCACCGCACCGCTGACCCTGGCCGGGCAGGACCAGCTGGCGCGTCACGGCGAGCTGGCCGTGGCCTTCGACGGGCGGCTGTGGCAGCCGACCGAGTTGGCCGCCGCCGGCACCGCGGAGAACGCGGCGCTGGTGGCCGACAACGCGCGCCGCCGGCTGCGCCTGGACGACGGCAGCAGCCAGCGCGATCCGGGCCGCGTGTCCTACCTGCCCGAGGCCGCGCAGCTGCGCACCGGCATGGTGTTCCGCGGCGTCGAGGGCGTGGTCGACCAGCGCCATGACGGCGACTACCGCCTGCAGCTGACCGCCGCGCTGCCGGTGCCGGCGATCGAGCGGCCGCAGCCGCCGGTGGTGGCCGGCGCACTGCGCATCGCCGCGTTCAACCTGGAGAACTACTTCAACGGCGATGGCCACGGCGGCGGCTTCCCGACCCTGCGCGGCGCCAAGACGTTCGCGCAGTTCCAGGCGCAGCAGGCCAAGCTGGTCGCCACCATCCGCGGCCTCGACGCGGACGTGGCCGCGCTGATGGAACTGGAGAACGACGGCTACGGCCCGGACTCGGCGATCGCCGGGCTGGTGCGCGCACTCAACGAGGGGCAGGGCAAGGACCGCCACTGGGCGTTCGTCGACGCCGGCAAGGGGCCGGGCGACAACCCGATCCGCGTGGGCATCATCTACCGCGCCGCGCGGGTGGCGCCGGTGGGCAAGCCGGCGGTGCTGGAGCGCGAGCCGTTCGGCGAGCGCAGCCGGGTACCGCTGGCGCAGGCGTTCCGCATGGGCCGCAAGGGCCGGCCGTTCGTGGTCGTGGCCAACCATTTCAAATCCAAGGGCTGCAGCGAGGCCAGTGGCGCCGATGCCGACCAGAACGACGGCCAAGGCTGCTGGACTGCTACCCGGGTGGAATCGGCGCGCCTGCTGCACCAGTGGCTGCAGCGCGACCCGACCGACAGTGGCAGCGCCGATGCGGTGTTGCTGGGTGACTTCAATGCCTATGCGATGGAAGCACCGATCCGCCAGCTGCAGGCCGATGGCTGGCGCGACGCGTTCAAGGTGGCCGGCGTGCCCCAGCCCTACAGCTACGTCTACAACGGCTTGACCGGGCGCCTGGACCACGCGCTGCTCAACCCGGGCATGGCGGCGCGGTTGAAGGGCGCGGCCGAATGGCACATCAACGCCGATGAAGCCGACGACGCCGGCTACCAGGGGCGCAACGTACCCGGCCCGTGGCGCAGCTCGGACCACGATCCGCTGCTGCTGGGCTTCGATCCCTGAGCCCGGGCGAAGCGGGCGCCGGTGTCATGTGCCTGGGGCCGGTGCCCCTCAGTGCGCGTGCCGCCGCGCCGCGTTCCACAGGTGGGCACTGGCCAGTGCCAGGCTGCCGGCGACGGTAAGCGGCGTTTCGGCCCGCGCGCCCAGCCTGCCGCACGCCCCGGCCAGCAGCAGTGCCAGCCCGGTGCCCGCCAGCAGCCACAGCGCGACCGGCAGCGGGCGGTGGCGATGCGCGCGCCACAGCGCGTAGCTGGTCAGCGGCGCGGCGATCAGCACGAACAGCCCATGCACCCATTCGGCCTCGCTCCAGGTGCCGAGCAGCGGCAGCAGCGCGGCCAGCAGCGGCAGCGCCAGGCAGTGCAGCAGGCACAGGCCGGACAGGGCGAGGGCGGAGACATCGAACAGGGCGGCGGCATGCTTCATCGGATCGGCTCCATTTGTTACAAAGTAACATAATGAGGCGGATCATCCCCCCCGGACAAGGAGGCCGTGCTGCAGGCTCAGCCCAGCGCGCCGCGCGCGATCAGCGCGATCGCCACCACCGCCAGGCCCAGGCCCAGGCGGTTCCAGGTGCTGGTCTTCTCGCTGAAGGCCAGTACGCCGACCAGCGCACCCAGGCACACCACGCCGATGTTCATGCCGGCGAAGATGGTGGCCGGGCTGTGCGGCAACGCCTGGTGCGCGCGCACGTAGAACAGGATGTTGCCGAAGTTGATCGCGCCCAGCAGCAGGCCGAAGCCAAGGTTGCGCGCCTGCAGCCGCTGGCGGCCGCGGTAGTGGCGCAGCAGCTGCCAGCCCAGCATCAGCACGAAGGCGATGGCGAAGCTGGCCAGCAGCGCCGCGGTGGCCGGGGTGCCGGCCAGTGCCACCTGCTTGAGCAGGATGTCGATCAGCGCGAAGCCGGCCCATACCGCCAGCAGCCAGCGCCAGCTCGACGCCGTGCCGGCGCCGCGCTCGCCGCTGCGCGCACTCACACCGACGATGGCCAACAGGCCCAGCCCCAGCCCGGCCAGTTTCCAGCCATTGGCGTGTTCGCCGAACAGCACGAACGCCGCGCCCAGCGACAGCAGCAGCGACAGCCGCTGCGCCACGTCGCTGCGCACGATGCCGGCTTCGCGCACGGCGCGCGCCAGCACCAGGAAGATGCCCGGCAGCGCCAGCGCCAGGCCCAGCAGCGCCGGCCACGGCGCATGGCCGTCGCGCAGCGACTGCAGCGATGGCCTGAGCAGCAGCAGCGACAGCACGCTGGCCGCCAGGTAGTTCCAGGTCACGGCCTGGGCGATGTCGATGCCGCGCCGCGGCGCCAGCTTCAGCAGGACCGAGACCAGCACGCTGCAGATCACGCTCAGGATCAGGAAAGGCATTGCCGTCGCTACCGGGGATGGCGGTGAAGCCGGTGAAGGGGGCCGGTATTATGGCGGCATGAGCAATCCTTCCTTTCCCCGCGAACCGGCGGTGCTGATGCTCGAGGGCCCCTGCGGGCCGCTCGAGGTCGCGGTCGATCCGCCCGAGGGCGATGTCGCCGCGCGGCCGGTCGTCGCCGTCATCTGCCATCCGCTGTCCACCGAAGGCGGCAGCATGCACAACAAGGTGGTGACCATGGCCGCGCGCGCGCTGCGCGAGCTGGGCATCACCACGGTGCGCTTCAATTTCCGCAGTGTCGGCGCTTCGGCTGGCAGCTACGACAACGGCGAAGGCGAGCAGGACGACCTGCGCGCGGTGGTGGCCTGGGTGCGCGCGCAGCGCCCGGACTGCGCGCTGTGGCTGGCCGGTTTCAGCTTCGGCGCCTACGTCTCGCTGCGCGCCAGTGGCGTGCTGGCGCCGCAGGCGCTGATCTCGATCGCGCCGCCGGTCGGCCGCCGCACCTGGGATTTCGACGCGCTGCAGCCGCCGGCGCAGTGGCTGGTGGTGCAGGGCGACGCCGACGAGGTGGTCGACGCGCAGGCGGTCTATGCGTGGCTGGAGACGCTGGCCGACCCGCCGCAGCTGGTGCGCATGCCCGACACCAGCCATTTCTTCCATCGCAAGCTGATCGACCTGCGTGGCGCGATCCAGCACGAAGTGCGGCGCTGGCTGCCCGACGGCAGTTGCTGAGCATGGAGGCGACGACCCCCTCGCAGCGCTACGCCGCCGGCGTGGCCCGTGGCGACTGGCGCGACGATCCGGCCCAGCACCCGGCACTGGCCGAACTGGACCGCATCCACGAGGCCATCGTCGATTCGGCGCAGGACGGCTGGCTCGACCGGCTGTCGGCCTTCTGGAAGAAGCCCGAGCCGGTCAAGGGCCTGTATTTCTGGGGCGGCGTCGGCCGCGGCAAGACCTTCCTGGTCGACCTGTTCTACGACGGTCTGCCGATCGAGCAGAAGTACCGCACCCACTTCCACCGCTTCATGCGCGGCATCCACGAGCGCCTGCGCGAACACCAGGGCCAGAGCGACCCGCTGGCCAAGATCGCCCAGGAATGGCGCAGCAGGCTGCGGGTGCTGGTGCTGGACGAGTTCTTCGTCACCGACATCGGCGACGCGATGCTGCTGGCGCGCCTGCTGGAACGGCTGTTCGCCGAAGGCGTGACCCTGGTGACCACCTCCAACACCGCGGTGGAGAACCTGTATCTCAACGGCCTGCAGCGCGACAGCTTCCTGCCGGCCATCGCCCTGCTGCAGAAGTACTGCGTGGAGCTGTACGCCGAAGGCACCGAGGACTACCGCATGCGCGCGCTGACCCGCTCGCCGGTGTACCGCGCGCCGCTGGAAGGCGACAGCGACGCCTGGCTGGAGCGGCGCTGGAAGGAGCTGAGCGGCGGCCAGGACGCGCGCGTCGGCAACATCCAGATCGAGGGTCGCAAGATCCCCGTGCGCGGGCGTGGCAAGAGCATCGTCTGGTTCGACTTCGCTGCACTGTGCGAAGGCCCGCGCGGGCCGTCGGACTACATCGAGATCGCGCGCGAGTTCAACACCGTGCTGCTGGGCGGCATCCCGCACTTCGACCGCCTGAACGAAGATGCCGCGCGGCGCTTCGTCAACCTGATCGACGAGCTCTACGACCGCCAGGTGAACCTGGTGTGCACCGCGCAGGACCCGCCGCCGCTGCTCTATTCCGGCACCCGCCTGGCCGGTGCCTTCGAGCGCACCGCCAGCCGCCTGATCGAGATGCAGAGCGCCGAGTACCTGGGTACCGCCCACCGCCTGTAACCCGTGGCCGCGTGCCGGGGCTGCCCCCGGCCGTGGCCCCGCCAACCCCGTTGTTCGCCGTCATCCGTTCTGTTCCGCGCCTGCCGCCGCGGCGGCCCATCCCGCAAGCAACGGAGTACGCAGATGAAGCACGCAAGCATGGCCTTCCGGCGTCCGCCGGTACGTTCGATGGCGTTCGCGCTGACGCTGCTGGCCGGGCTGCCGGCGCTCGCCGGCGAGCCGCGGTGGCCACCACCGGCGCCCGCCCCCGCCGTCGTGCAGCCCGACCTGCAGGCGCCCGTGCCCACGCGCCGGCGCCAGACCACCGCGGATTTCCGCGCGCCGGCAGCCAGCGTGTGCAGCGACATGCCGCGGATGCGCGAGGTGCCGGATCCGCAACCGCCGGCGCGGGTACGCGAGATCCCCACCCTGGTCGGCAAGGTTCCGCATCGCAGGGAACTGCACGAGATGGCGCCGCCGCCGCCGGCCCCCATGATCGCCGTCGACGCGGCGGTCAGGGTATCGGAGGTGGCGGACGCGCGCGCCGCGTCGTCGCCACCGGCGATGCAGCGCCCGGCCACGCCGGTGACCGCCGGCGTGGTCGACGACAACGCCGACTTCGGCGGCTTCCAGCAGTTCCTGCAGCGCCACCCCGAGGCGGCGCGGCTGGGGCGCGACGTGTCGGTGCGCCAGCGCCTGCGGGTGGTCGATGCGCAGGGCCGGCCGGTGCCCGATGCCGAGGTCGCGGTCTCCGCGGCCAATGGCGCGCGCATGTGGGCGCGCACCGATGCCGGCGGCCAGGCCTGGTTGCACCTGAATGCCTTCGACGACCGCGATTCGGCCAACTACCGGGTCGACGTGCGCCGCGCCGGGCAGCAGGCCCAGGCGCAGTTGCGGCGCGGGCAGAAGGACGTGCTGGAAGTGCGCCTGCCCACCGCCGCGGCGATCCCGCGCGCGCGCCTGGACCTGGTGTTCATGGTCGATGCCACCGGCTCGATGGGTGACGAGATCGACAAGCTGCGCGCTTCGCTGCGCGACATCGTGCGCGGCATCGAGCAACTGCCGTCGCGCCCGGACGTGTGCCTCGGCCTGGTCACCTACCGCGACCGCGGCGACGAATACTTCGTGCGCAGCTGGGACCTCACCGGCAACGTCGCCGCGTTCCAGCAGGTGCTCGACGGGGTGCGTGCCGGCGGTGGCGGCGACATGCCCGAGGCGATGAACGAAGCCTTCGCGCATGCGGTGCAGGCGCTGGACTGGCGCGGACCGGCCACCACGCGGCTGCTGGTGTCGCTGGCCGACGCACCGCCGCACATGGACTATCCGCCGCCGCACTACGACCAGACCATGCTGGCGGCGCTGGGCAAGGGCATCAAGGTGTTCAGCGTGGCCGCGTCGGGGCAGGACACCACCGGCGAGATCGTGCAGCGGCAGATCGCCCAGTACACCGGCGGGCGCTTCATCTTCCTCACCTACAAGGTTGCGTCCGACCCGGGCAGCGGGCCGGGTCGCGAAACCGTGCACGATGTGGCCGACTATTCGGTGGATACGCTGGACGCGCTGGTGCTGCGGCTGGTGCGCGAGGAACTGGCGCAGCTGCCGCAGGGGTGAGCGCAGCGCCGTCGGCCGGGGGGATCCTTTTCCCCGCGGGAGAAGCCGCCCGAAGCGCGGATCAGGGGGCGGCGTCGACGACGGTGAACCATCGGCCCTGACCGCCCTCACCCCGACCCCGCTCCCGCGGGGAGAAGGGCTTAGGGCAGCTCGATGCGGTTGTCCGGTGCCTGTTCCTTCGCCATCGGCGCCGTGGCCGGTACCCCGCCGCCGACGTTCATCATCCGCAGCGGCTGGCCGTCGTAGCGGAACTCCAGCGCCGACTGCACCCGGTCCAGCGCCAGGACCTGGGTACACAGGGACTGCACGTGCTGCTCCAGGGCGCGGGCGCGCGCTTCGATCTTCGGCTCCAGCTCCGCTTCCATCTTCCCGGTGCGTTTCTCGATGCGCTCTTCGCCGCCGGTGAGCAGGGTCCACAGCAGGCCGCGGGCGAGGGAGCCCTTGAGCGATTCGGCCGATGCCTGCACGCGCTGTTCGAAACCTTCGCCGAACAGCTCCTGCTCCCAGCGCCCGCGGCCGATGGTGGAGGCGACGAAGCGCTCGGCGTCCCTGCGCAGCGCGCGCACCTTGCGCGAATCGAAGTTGCCGGTCATGGAGCCGTACACCATGTCCAGCACGTCGAAGCTGATGCCCACCGATTCATTGGCGATGCCGGTGACCGCCGGCATCAACTGACGCACCCCGGTCTCCAGTACCCGCAGGCGTTGCGCGTCCGCGGCACTGACCACCTGCATGCGCCCGTCGATGCTCAGCTCGCCATCGTGGAACACGATCTCGCGCGGGCTGGCGTCGCGCTGCCGCAGCCAGATGCCGCCGCCGTCGACCAGCACGTCGTAGTCGGTGCTGACCCCGCACTGGGTGGACGACAGCGCCGGCGGCTTCACCGGGCCGGCCTGCGCGGACAGGCATGGCAGGGCGAGCAGGGCAGCGGCGAGGAGCAGGCGGCGCATGCGGGGAATCCATTCGAAGGGCCGACAGGATCGCCGGCCGCGCCGTGGCCGGGCGCCCGCCGGAAGTCATGGCGCTGCAACTGGGGTATCGGACGATGAATGCGTGAGGCGTTTTCCTACCCGCCAATTGGCCTCCAAAGGGTTGACTGCGCAGTCCTGATGAGCCGTCGGTCCCGTGCCGGCCTGCTGCTCCGGAGGCGATCGCTTGTGCCACAAGGGGGGCGCGGCCATCCACAATATTTGGCGTTGACCTGGCCGGTCACCCCCACTATCTTGTGGCCCGTCGGTTCTGGCGGGTTGCTCCCCGCCGGATTGAAAGGGAAGCCGGTGACGCCTTCAATGGCCAGTCCGGCACTGCCCCGCAGCGGTAATTGGGAACGAACCCGCCACCCAGCACTGAGGCCCGATGCCTTGGGAAGCGGCGGAAGTAGGAGGAGGCCCCCGCCTCCGCGCCCATGAGTCCGAAGACCTGCCGACAGCCGCGCGAAGCACAGCGCGCGGTGCCGGCTGCGGAGTCTTCGAGGGGAAGACGGCTGGCGACGCGGCAGCGCCGGTGGCGACCTCGGGTCGTGCCCGTCGCGGATGCTGCGACGCCGTCCTTCCATGCTTGTCGCCCGCCACCGGCCCCCCTGGTTCCTGCGAGGGCAGGCGCCGCGTGCACCACGCCATGAGGACGCATTGCCGTGACCGCCACCGATACCGCCGTTGCCCCTGCCGAGGCCGGCTTCGAACTGACCCCCCCGCCGACCGCCACCGCCATGAGCGTGACCAAGCGCAATGGCGGCACCGAGCCCGTGGACCTGAACAAGATCGTCCGCGCGATCCAGCGCTGCTGCGACGGCCTGCATGCGGTCGATCCGATGCGCGTGGCCACGCGCACCATTTCCGGCCTCTACAACGGCGCCACCACCCAGGAACTGGACGAGCTGTCGATCCGCACCGCCGCGCTGCTGATCGGCGAGGAGCCCGAGTACGGCCGCCTGGCCGCGCGCCTGCTGGCCAATTTCATCGCCAAGGAAGTATCCGGCCAGGAGATCCACGCGTTCTCGCAGTCGGTCGCCCGCGGCCACGAGGTGGGCCTGATCAACGAGCGCCTGCTCAATTTCGTGCAGGTCAACGCGCGCAAGCTCAACGATGCGGTCAACCTGGGCTACGACCTCAACTTCGACTACTTCGGCCTGCGCACGCTGTACGACCGGTACCTGCTGCGCCACCCGCACACCCGCAAGGTGATCGAGACGCCGCAGCAGTTCTTCCTGCGCATCGCCAGCGCGCTGTCCGAGGACGTGCCCGAGGCGCTGGCGCTGTACCAGCGGCTGGGCAACCTGGACTACCTGCCGTCCAGCCCGACCCTGTTCAACGCCGGCACCAGCCACGAGCAGCTGTCGTCGTGCTTCCTGCTGGATTCGCCGCAGGATTCGCTCGAGTCCATCTATGCCCGCTACGGCGACATCGCGCAACTGTCCAAGTTCAGCGGCGGCATCGGCGTGAGCTACACCCGGGTGCGTTCGCGCGGTTCGCTGATCAAGTCCACCAACGGCCATTCCAACGGCATCGTGCCGTGGCTGAAGACGCTCGACTCCTCGGTCGCCGCGGTCAACCAGGGCGGCAAGCGCAAGGGCGCGGCCTGCGTCTACCTGGAGACCTGGCATGCCGACATCGAGGATTTCCTGGAGCTGCGCGACAACGCCGGCGACGATGCCCGCCGCACCCACAACCTCAATCTCGCCAACTGGGTGCCGGACCTGTTCATGCAGCGGGTGGAGGCCGACCACCCGTGGTCGCTGTTCGATCCGCGCGTGGTGCCGGAATTCACCGACCTGTACGGCGAGGCGTTCGAGCGCGCCTACCTGCAGGCCGAGGCACAGGGCAAGGCGGTCAAGACCGTGCCGGCGCGCAAGCTGTACGCGCGGATGATGCGCACCCTGGCCGAGACCGGCAACGGCTGGATGACCTTCAAGGACAAGTGCAACAAGGCCAGCAACCAGACCCTGCGCGCCGGCAACGTCATCCACCTGTCCAACCTGTGCACCGAGATCCTGGAAGTCACCTCGGCCGAGGAGACGGCGGTGTGCAACCTGGGCTCGATCAACCTCGGCAACCACCTGGACGCGCATGGAGATTTCGATTTCGACAAGCTCGCCGAGACCGTGCGCCTGGCCGTGCGCCAGCTCGACCGCGTGATCGACCTGAACTTCTACCCGATCGAGACCGCGCGCCGCGGCAACCTGCGCTGGCGCCCGGTCGGCCTGGGCTGCATGGGTCTGCAGGACGTGTTTTTCCGCAAGCGCCTGCCGTTCGACTCGGACGCCGCGCGCGCGCTGTCGGCGAAGATCGCCGAGGCGATCTACTACCACGCGCTGGAAACCTCGTGCGAGCTGGCGCAGGAGCGCGGCCGCCACCCCTCGTTCAACGACACCCGCGCCGCCAGCGGCGAGCTGCAGTTCGATGCCTGGGGCGTGGTGCCGGCCGACGCCGCGCGCTGGGACGCGCTGCGCGAGCGCATCGCCCAGCACGGTCTGCGCAACTCGCTGATGATCGCCATCGCCCCGACCGCGACCATCGCCTCGATCGCCGGCTGCTACGAGTGCGTGGAGCCGCAGGTATCCAACCTGTTCAAGCGCGAGACCCTGTCCGGCGACTTCCTGCAGGTCAACCGCTACCTGGTCGGCGAGCTCAAGCAGCTGGGGCTGTGGACGCCGGAGATGCGCGACGCGATCAAGCTGGCCGACGGCTCGATCCAGAACCTGCCGCAGATCCCCGAGGCGCTGCGCGGCGTGTACCGCACCGCGTGGGAACTGCCGATGCGCGCGCTGATCGACATGGCCGCAGACCGCGGCGCCTTCATCGACCAGTCCGCCTCGCTCAACCTGTTCATGGAGAGCCCGAACATCGGCGCGATGTCGTCCATGTACATGTACGCGTGGAAGAAGGGCATCAAGACCACCTACTACCTGCGCTCGCGCCCGGCCACCCGGATCGCCAAGACCACGGTCAGCAGCTACACCCCGGCCGAAGCCGTCGCCTGCTCGCTGGAGAACCCGGAAGCCTGCGAGGCCTGCCAGTGAGGCAGGAGTGAATGAAGAGGAGTGAGGAGTAAGAAGGAGCAACGGCAAAAAGCCACCGTCATTTCATCTTTCTCTCCTTCGTCTGCGCCGCATGCTGGTCAGCATGCGGATGGTTTCCTCGATCAGACCGCGCGCGCCTGTTGTCTGGTCGTGGGGAAACCAATACAGGTCTTCGCACAATGTCAGCAGTGTTTCCACTTCGGACAGTGAGCCGTGTGCTATCGCAAGGAAGTGCGCCTTCTCTGCAGAACTCTCGCGGGTCCAGCCTTCGGCAATGTTGGCAGGAATGGAAATGGCGGCACGGGTGAGCTGGCTCCGCATCCCGTAAACCTCTTCGCGCGGAAGTCCGGGCACCAGCTGGTAGACGGAAAGCGCCAGCTTCATGGCTTTCTGCCAGAGAACAGTTCGTTGGTAATGCATGCGTTCCCGGGGGGCGAATCCGGCCCCAGCTTCGCCTTCCCGGGAAAGCCAAAAAATAAGGAATTTTCTTATGTCCTCGTCAGCCGATACCCTTGCAGTGACCCCTCTCGCTCCTCACTCCTCTTCACTCACTCCTCTTCTTCTCGACCCGGGCTTCGAACTGACCCTGCGCCCGATGCGCTACCCGCAGTTCTATGACATGTACCGCGATGCGATCAAGAACAGCTGGACGGTCGACGAGATCAACTTCCAGATCGACATCACCGACCTGCACCACAAGATGACCGCGGCCGACCGCCACCTGATCCACCGCCTGGTGGCGTTCTTCGCCACCGGCGATTCCATCGTTTCCAACAACCTGGTGCTGAACCTGTACCAGCACCTCAACGCGCCGGAAGCGCGCATGTACCTGTCGCGCCAGCTGTATGAAGAAGCGCTGCACGTGCAGTTCTACCTGACCCTGCTGGACAACTACCTGCCCGACCCGGAAGAGCGCTTCCGGGCCTTCGCCGCGGTGGAGAACATCGCCTCGATCAAGAAGAAGGCCGACTTCTGCTTCAAGTGGATCGACTCGATCCAGGGGCTCAAGCGCATCGAGACCCGCGAGCAGCGCCGCCAGTTCCTGCTCAACCAGATCTGCTTCGCCGCCTGCATCGAGGGCCTGTTCTTCTTCGCCGCGTTCGCCTACGTGTACTACTTCCGCTCGCGCGGGCTGCTGCCGGGGCTGGCATCGGGCACCAACTGGGTGTTCCGCGACGAAAGCTGCCACATGGAGTTCGCCTTCGAATGCGTGCGCACCATCCGCGCCGAGGAGCCGGACCTGTTCGACGCGGCGATGGAACGCCAGGTCTACGAGATGCTGGCCGAGGCCATCGAATGCGAGGTGCAGTTCGCCGAGGACGTGCTGTCCGGCGGCGTGGCCGGTATTTCCACCCGCGACATGCGCCAGTACCTGCAGCACTGCGCCGACAACCATTTCGTCAAGCTCGGCATGGACAAGCAGTACAACGTGCGCAACCCGCTGCCGTTCATGGAGCTGCAGGACGTGCAGGAGCTGACCAACTTCTTCGAGCGCCGGGTCTCGGCCTACCAGGTCGGCGTACAGGGCGAAGTCGCCTTCGACATGAATTTCTGAGGCCGGGCGCCGGGGTGGGGCGGCGGGGCGCAGGCGTCACGCCGCCGGTGCCTGGCGCTGCGTATCATCCGCTCCTGCCCCCTACTGCCGCGACCGTCGCCATGAATGCCACGCCCAGCATCGTCCCGCCCACCGAAGTGCGCATGGTGGAGATCGTCTTTCCCAACCACACCAACCACCTGGGCACCCTGTTCGGCGGCCAGGCGATGGCATGGATGGACAAGGCGGCCTTCCTGGCCGCCGCGCGCTATTCGCGGCGCACCGTGGTCACTGCGCATTCGGACCAGGTGGACTTCAAGCTGCCGATCCGCATCGGCGAGATGGTCGAAACCGTCGGACGGGTGGTCGAGGTCGGGCGCAGCTCGATGACGGTGCAGGTCGAGCTGATCGCCGAGGACCTGCACAGCGGCGAGCGCAAGCTGTGCACGCGCGGGCACTTCGTGATGGTGGCGCTGGATGCCGACGGGCGCCCGACCTCGGTGCCGCCGCTGCCGGCGCAGGCCTGAGCGGAGGGCCGGACCATGGCGGTGCGGCCGGATGACGCCGGCATCCACGTTCCGGGCGCGGCGGATGCGCGGCTGGCGGCATTCGTCGCCCGCCACCGGCGGCTGCTGCTGCTGACCGGCGCCGGGTGCAGCACCGATTCGGGCATTCCCGATTACCGCGATGCCGACGGCCAGTGGAAGCGCACGCCGCCGGTGGACTACCGCGCGTTCATGGCCGACGCGGCCGTGCGCCGGCGCTACTGGGCGCGCAGCCTGGCCGGCTGGCCGCGCTTCGGTTACGCCCGGCCCAATGCCACCCACCAGGCGCTGGCCGCGCTGGAGGCGGCCGGCCGGGTGGAACTGCTGTTGACCCAGAACGTGGACGGCCTGCACCAGCGCGCCGGCAGCCGGCGTGTGATCGACCTGCACGGGCGGCTGGATCAGGTGCGCTGCATGGGCTGCGGCGCGCGCTCGCCGCGCGAGGCACTGCAGCAGCGCCTGCTCGAGGCCAACCCCGGGTGGGCGACTGCACAAGCAGCACAGGCGCCCGATGGCGACGCCGACCTGGAGGGCGATTTCAGCGGCTTCGTGGTGCCGGACTGCCTGGCCTGTGGCGGCCTGCTCAAGCCGGATGTGGTGTTCTTTGGCGAGAACGTGCCGCGCGAACGCGTGGCCGACGTGCATGCGCACCTGCAGCGCGCCGACGCGGTGCTGGTGGTCGGCTCGTCGCTGATGGTCTATTCCGGGTTCCGCTTCGTCGATGCCGCGGCCCGGGCCGGGCTGCCGGTGGCCGCGGTCAACCTCGGCCGGACCCGCGCCGACGCGCTGCTGTCGCTGAAAGTGGAGCAGCCATGCGCGCAGGCGTTGGCGTTCCTGCTCGACGGCAGCTGGGCGGCGGCCAAGACGCAGTGATCCACCGCGCCGGTTGAATCGACCCGCCGGGCGGGAGTGCAATGGGCGCCCCCCACAAGCGGATCACCCCCACGTGAGTCTTCTGTTCTCGCCGCTGTCGCTCGGCCCCCTGTCGCTGTCCAACCGCATCGTCATCGCCCCGATGTGCCAGTACTCGGCCGATGACGGTCGTGCCACCAGCTGGCATGCCCAGCACCTGGGCACGCTGTCGCAGTCCGGCGCCGGGTTGCTGATCCTGGAGGCCACGGCGGTCGAACCCCGCGGCCGCATCAGCTGGGCCGACCTGGGGCTGTGGGACGATGCCACCGAGGCGGCGCTGGGCGAGGTGCTGGCCGCGGTACGACGCTGGTCGAAGATGCCCATCGGCATCCAGCTGGCGCACGCCGGGCGCAAGGCGTCCACCGCGCGGCCCTGGGACGGCGGTGGCGCCATCGCCCCCGGCCAGGCGCATGGCTGGCAGGTGCTGGCGCCGTCGGCGCTGCCGTTCAACGCCGGCGATCCGGTGCCGCAGGCGCTGGACGCGGCCGGCATCGACGCGCTGGTGGAGGCCTTCGCCGCGGCCGCGCGGCGCGCGGCGCGGCTGGGCCTGGAACTGATCGAGATCCATGCCGCCCACGGGTACCTGCTGCACCAGTTCCTGTCGCCGTTGAGCAACCATCGCGACGATGACTACGGCGGCTCGCTGGACAACCGCATGCGCCTGCTGCTGCGGGTGTTCGACGCGGTGCGCGCGGCAGTGCCGGCGGGTGTCGCGGTGGGCGTGCGGATCTCCGCCACCGACTGGGTGGACGGTGGCTGGGACCTGGCGCAGAGCATCGCCGTGGCCCGCGCACTGGAAGCACGCGGCAGCGATTTCATCCACGTCTCCAGCGGCGGCCTGGACCCGCGCCAGCAGATTCCGGTGGCGCCGGGCTACCAGGTGCCGCTGGCCAGTGCGATCAAGGCGCAGGTCGCCACGCCGGTGATGGCGGTGGGGCTGATCACCGAGCCACGCCAGGCCGAGGCGATCCTGGCCGAAGGCCATGCCGACGCCATCGGCATCGCCCGCGGCATCCTCTACGACCCACGCTGGCCGTGGCACGCCGCAGCCGAGCTTGGCGCGCAGGTACACGCCGCGCCGCAGTACCTGCGTTGCCAGCCGCACGGGCTGCGCGCGCTGTTCGGGTAGGTGCCGGGCCCGCCGGGCACTTCGGGCTTTCCCGGCAGGGGCTCTGCGGGGCAAGCCCCGCAGCGACGGGAGGCCCAGTTGGTTTCCCCGGAAAATTTCGTGCGTCGCTAGACTCCGTCGATGCGACCCGATTACATCCTCACCCTTTCCTGCCCGGACCGTACCGGCATCGTCTACCGTGTCTCCGGCCTGCTGTTCGAGGCCGGCTGCAACATCCTCGACGCCCAGCAGTTCGGCGACGAGGAAAGCGGCCGTTTCTTCCTGCGCGTGCACTTCGACATGGCCGCGGCCGGCGACGCGGCGGCGCTGCGCGAACGCCTGGCAGAACTGGGTGCGGAGTACGCCATGGACTGGCAACTGCACGACGCGCGCCGCCGCGCGCGGCTGCTGGTGCTGGTCAGCAGGCAGGGGCATTGCCTGAACGACCTGCTGTTCCGCGCGCACAGCGGCCAGCTGCGGGTGGACATCGCCACGGTGGCCTCCAACCACCCGGATTTCGCCAGCCTGTCCGGTTCCTACGGCGTGCCGTTCCACCACCTGCCGGTGGACGCGGGCAACCGCGTGCAGCAGGAACGGCAACTGCTCGACCTGGTCGAGCGCGAGCGCATCGACCTGGTGGTGCTCGCCCGCTACATGCAGATCCTGTCGCCGCAGCTGTGCCAGGCGCTGGCCGGACGCGCGATCAACATCCACCACAGCTTCCTGCCCAGCTTCAAGGGCGCCCAGCCGTACCACCAGGCGCACGCGCGCGGGGTCAAGATCATCGGCGCCACCGCGCACTACGTCACCAGCGACCTGGACGAAGGCCCGATCATCGAGCAGGACGTGGCCCGCGTGGACCATGCCATGACGCCGCGCGAGCTGGTGCGGCTGGGCAGCGACACCGAATCGCTGGTGCTGGCCCGCGCCGTGCGCCGCCACGTCGAGCACCGCATCCTGCTCAACGGCCACCGCACCGTGGTGTTCCGCTGAGCGGCGGCATCACGCCACGATGTCGATCCCGCCTTCGATCAGCGCGATGCGGGTGGCTTCGTCGCCCTCGGGCGACACCGGCCGCGTCAGCTCCCACAGGAACCGCACGCGGAAGCCGCTGATCGCCGCGTCCTGCGCGCTCCACAGTACGCAGTAGTCGCGCGCCAGCCCGCAGACGTGCACCTCGCTGATGCCGCGCTCGTGCAGCCAGCCGGCCAGGCCGGTGGCCGGGCGCTCGCCGCGCGGGCCGTGGTTCTCGCGGAACGCGCTGTACGAATCCACCTGGCGATGGCTGCCCTTGCGCAGGATCAGGTCGGCGCTGTTCCAGTCCACCTGCGGGTGCAGCGCCGCGCCCGGGGTGCCCTGCACGCAGTGGTCCGGCCACAGCGTCTGCGCATGGCCGTGCAGCGGGATCGACTCGAACGGCCGGCGGCCGGCGTGCTGGCTGGCGAACGACGCATGGTCGGCCGGGTGCCAGTCCTGGGTGGCCACGACGGTGGCGTAGTGGCGCCGCGCCAGCAGTGCGGCGATACCCGGCACGATGGCATCGCCCTGGTGGCACGGCAGCGCGCCGCCGGGCATGAAGTCGGGTTGCAGGTCGATCACCAGCAGGGCGGTGTCATTGCCGTACATCGCAGGTTCCGGTGCGGGGAACCTTGAAGTGTAACGCCGTGATGGGCGGTGCCGGCCCGCGGCACACGCCACCCGTGGCCGCGCGGCCTGCGCATCGGCCTGCATTGCGGCGTCGGCAGGCTGCCGGCAGGCGATCGGGAAGCGGTCGGGAGGCGGCGATGATCCAGTGGTGGGAACTTGGCCTGTGGCTGCTGCTGGCGGCGCTGCCCGGCGCGGTGATCGGCATCAACCGCGGGCGCCTGGAATGGGCCGCCGGACTGCGTACGCACATGCTCGTCTGCGTGGGCCCGGTGTGGCGGTGATCGTGTCCACGTTCGGCTTCTTCGCCGTGCCGGGGCGGCCGGGCATCGTGCTCGATCCATTGCGCATCGCCGCGCAGGTGGCCAGCGGCGTCGGTTTCCCCGGTGCCGGCACCCTCCTGTTCCTGCAGCGCGAGCAGGTGATCCGCGGGCCGGCCACCGCCGCTGGATTGTGGGCGGTGGCATCGGTTGGCCTGGCTGCGGGCGCCGGCCTTTATGCGGCGGCGATCATGGCGACGCTGCTGATGTGGGCAATCCTGGCATTGCTCAAGCCGCTGGAACAGCGTTACCTGCACCGTCGCGCGCACAGCGGCCGGTTGCGCCTGCGCATCGCGGCGGGTACGCCGCTGGCACGGGTGGAGAATGCCGCCAGCGACGCGGGCCTGCCGGTCCGGCGCATCACCCTGCGTCCGCGCGAGCAGGACAACGACATCGTCGACATCGATTGCGACCCGCCGCTGCCGCGCGCGCAGATGCTGGCCAGGGCGGAGCAGCTGGGCCGCGTCGAAAGCGTGGTGCCGGTGGAGCTGCCCGGGCTGGCCGAGGGCTGGGCACGAGGGCGCGGCGCCGGTTCCCAATGCGCGGCGGAGAGGGCCGCACCGCATCCGCCCGGACAGCTTCATCCGCGGGTCCAGCGTGGGTCTTCTGCGCCGCTGTGGGATCGTGCGGCGTGCCGCCCGCAACGCGCACCAATGCCTTGTATTTTCGGGGAAATCCCCTCTTCACGCATTCATCACAAATCTATATGGTGCCCGGTCGCGCGCGACTGACCGTGGCGTGCGTCGTGCAGGCCGGAGGGTCTGGATACCTGTCCCGGCAAGGGGCAATCAGGAGATGTGGTGATTATGGAAACTTCAATCCGGCCCCGCGTTGTGATCGCGGCTGTCCTTGGCGTCATTCTGGGAGCAAGCAGCTTTGCCAGCCATGCCGCGATCTCGAAGATCATTCCCGGGGGGCGCCTGATCACCGCCGCGCTGGGCTCGAAGAAGTGTCCGGAAAGTGCCGGCTCCCTGCGCATCGTCGAGCCGGACGACGGCATGGGGGCCTGGGCGTCGTACGGCCTGCCCGCACCGACGCGCATACTGCGCGTGCTGGTGAACGACTCCCGCTGCTTCTCCGTCCTGGACCGGGGCGTCGGCTTTGCCGCCGCGCAGGCCGAGCGCGCGCTGGCCCGGGCGGGCCACCTGCAGGACGACCAGAACATCGGGGCAGGGCAGATGCTGGGCGCCGACTTCGTGCTGATTCCCGACATCGTGTCGCAGAACCCGAACGCAGGCGGCAGCAATGTCGGCGTGCACGCGGCGTCCGGCCAGAAGCGTGGCCTGATGGCCGGCATGCTCAACGTCGCCACGCTTGGCATCGCGGGCAAGATGTCCAGCAACAAGCAGACCGCGCAGGTGGTGTTGACGCTGGTGGACGTACGCACGTCCGAACAGCTGGTCAGCGTGACCGGCGAGGCGAAGATCACCGATCGCGCGTGGTCGGCGATGGTCAATGCGTCGAATGCGCAGGGCAACGCCGGCGTGCGCCTGGGCAGCTGGGAGAACACCGAGATCGGCAAGGTCATCCAGGAGGCCTACGAAGAGGCCTTCGAGCAGATGGTTGCGGACATCCAGAAGCCACGCAGCCGGGTGTTCGCGCGGCAGCAACCGAAGGCGGCCCCGCAAGCCCCGGCAATCATGGCCGCGGTCGAACCGATGGCGCGCCTGGACGCGCCGGCGATCGCCGCGCAGGCCACCGCGGTGATGCCGGTGCTCGCCGCTGCGTCCGCCGCGTCGCTGCCGCTGCCACTGCCTGGCGAAGTCGAGGCAGTGCCCGGGCTGCCGGTGACGCCAACCGCCGTGCCAGCAGTCGCCGATGGGGTGCCCGACGCGCAACTGGCGCTGAAGCAACTGGCAGGTGCGGGTACGCTCGCGCTGCGCCGCACCGCGCGACTGCTCAGTGGCGCGAACAGCCAGGCGGGCACGGTGGCCGAACTGGCGACCGGCATGCTGGTGTTTCCCACCGGCAACATCCAGGGGAACATGCTCGAAGTCGAGGACGAGATGGGCAACAAGGGCTGGGTGCCCTCGGCGGTGGTGTCGGCGCCCTGAGCCCCATCCGCCGCGCCGCGACGGTGGGGCCTGCGCCTGGTCCGGCGCAGGCGGAGCCCACGCGAATCCCGCCCAGACGATGAATCCGTACAAGTGGTGCAGGCTGCAGCCGCTGAGCTGAGGGATGTGGCTGCCCCGCCACGTCCGGGTTGCCGGAGTACAAGCGTGGTCGGTTTGGCTGGCGTCGACATCCGGGCCGGATTTCTCCGTCCGTGGATCGCTGCGTGAACCGGCCGGCTGTCGTCGCTGGCAGCTATGCTGCTTTAGGGGATGAGTCGGCTGAGCGTTTGAGGTACAGCACCCTGTCTGTTGCCTTCAGCAGTGGGTGCAAAAGCCCCGTGTAAGATGTTGCGCCCTTGGCCCGGCGCCTGGCGGCGACCGCTCCCGTCGCGCACATGCACCACGCCGCCGCACGGGCTGTGCCCCGCAGACCCGTAGAAGCACCAGGACCATGCCGCATACCGAAACGCCCCGCGTCGAGGCCTCCAAGCCCCATAAGCCCTACGTTCTGGAGGGTTTGAGGCTGTCGGTCGCGCCGATGATGGATTGGACCGACACCCATTGCCGGGTGTTCCACCGCATCCTAGCGCCCGGCGCGCGGCTGTATACCGAGATGGTCCACGCCAATGCGGTCATCCATGGCGACCGCCAGCGGCTGCTGGGTTTCGACCCCAGCGAGCACCCGCTGGCACTGCAGCTGGGCGGCAGTGATCCGGCGTTGCTGGCGCAGGCCGCGCGCATCGCCGCGGACTGGGGCTACGACGAGGTCAACCTCAACTGCGGCTGCCCGTCCGATCGGGTGCAGGCCGGGCGCTTTGGCGCCTGCCTGATGCGCGAGCCGGAGCTGGTGGGCGAGTGCGTGGCGGCGATGGTCGCGGCGGTGGATATCCCGGTCACGGTCAAGTGCCGGCTGGGCGTAGACCAGGACAACGACTACGCCGCGTTCGCCGCGTTCGTCGACCGCCAGGTGCAGGCCGGGGCGGCGATGGTGGTCGTGCACGCGCGCAATGCGTGGCTGCAGGGCCTGTCGCCCAAAGAGAACCGCGAGGTGCCGCCGCTGCGTTACGACTGGGCCTACCGGCTGAAGGCCGAGCGTCCGGGCCTGCCGGTGGTGCTCAACGGTGGCCTGGCCACGGTCGAGGCGGCGCAGGCGCAACTGGCGCACGTGGACGGGGTGATGCTGGGCCGGGCCGCCTACCACGACCCGTATGTCCTGCACCTGCTGGAAGCGGCGCAGACCGGCGCGGCGCCGCGCAGCCGCGAGGACCTGCTGCAGCAGATGCGCCCCTATGTCGAGTCCCGGCTGCAGGCAGGGCTGGCGCTCAAGCACATCACCCGCCACCTGCTCGGCCTGTACCACGGTCAACCCGGTGGCCGTGGCTTCCGCAAGGTGCTCAGCGAGGGCGCGCATCGCCCCGGCGCCGACTGGTCACTGGTCGAGCAGGCGGTGCAGGTCACCCGCGACCAGGCGGCACGTGCGGCCTGAAGCATCGGGGCGTATTCATCTTGCTCATGTAGCTGAATGGTGCGGTTGCGGAGGGGGAGGGTTCAGACCGGATTCACCCCTAAAAATCAAGAATTTGCCTCGATTTCGTAAGTCTCGTGAAAAAACCCGTGGGCCTTTGTTTTCACGGATTTTGAACGATCCGCCGCAGTCCGATAGGATCACGTCATGCTTCCGGTTCCGCGTCACATTCTTGCCCTCGCCGCCGCGGCCGTCTTCACGGCCGGCACGCCGATGGCGCAGGCCTGGGCGCAGGACGGCCGGCCGCAGCAGATGCAGGGGGGCGAGCGGGAGATGCCGCGCGCCCGCATGCGCGACAATGCCGGTTCGCTTTCCGATGCGGTGCGGCGCGTCCAGCGCGAGACCGGCGGCCGCATCCTCGGCGCCGAGCGCGTGCCCTACGATGGCCGCGACATCAACCGGGTGAAGTACATGGACGACCGCGGCCGCGTGCGTTACATGGATGACGCGCCGCCGTCGCCCCGCGCCCCCCGGGGGCCGCGCCAGGCCGAACAGCCACCACGCGGCGATAACCCCTGAACGGCGATAGTTGTCCCGCAATCCGCTTACCCATGCCGGTGAACCGCCGGCCAAGCAACTAGGGAGAGTTCATGCGTATCCTTCTGGTCGAAGACGAAGCCCCGCTGCGCGAGACCCTGGCAGCCCGGCTCAAGCGCGAAGGCTTTGCCGTCGATGCCGCGCAGGACGGAGAGGAAGGGCTGTACATGGGACGCGAGGTGCCGTTCGATGTCGGCATCATCGATCTGGGCCTGCCCAAGATGTCGGGCATGGAGCTGATCAAGGCGCTGCGCGACGAGGGCAAGAAGTTCCCGGTGCTGATCCTGACCGCCCGTTCCAGCTGGCAGGACAAGGTCGAGGGCCTGAAGCAGGGCGCCGACGACTACCTGGTCAAGCCGTTCCACGTCGAAGAGCTGCTGGCGCGTGTCAACGCGCTGCTGCGCCGCGCCGCCGGCTGGTCCAAGCCGACCCTGGAGTGCGGCCCGGTCGCGCTGGACCTGGCCGCGCAGACGGTCAGCGTGGCCGGCAGCAATGTCGACCTGACCAGCTACGAATACAAGGTCCTCGAGTACCTGATGATGCATGCCGGTGAGCTGGTCTCGAAGGCCGATCTCACCGAACACATCTACCAGCAGGACTTCGACCGCGATTCCAACGTGCTGGAAGTGTTCATCGGCCGCCTGCGCAAGAAGCTGGATCCGGACGGCGAACTGAAGCCGATCGAGACGGTGCGCGGGCGCGGTTACCGCTTCGCGATTCCACGCAACGAGGGCTGATCCGCCACGCGCGGTACGGGCATGATCTACGGCCGTCTGTGGTTTTTCCGGCGCTGGCGGCCGCGTTCGTTGCAGGCGCGCCAGCTGCTGGCCGCCTCGGTGGGCCTGGTGGCCTTCCTTGCGCTGGCCGGCTATGCGCTGGATGCCGCCTTCGCCGGCACCGCGCGCGCCAATCTTTCCGAGCGCCTGAAGAACTACGCCACCGCCTACGCGGCCGGCATCGACTTCACCCGCGACCGCTCGCTCTACATCCGCGAACAACCGCCGGACCCGCGCTTCGACGTGCCCGGCAGCGGCCTGTACCTGCAGGTGGTGATGCCCGGCCACTCCGGCAACTCCATGTCGGCCGAAGGCCCGATCCTGCCGGACGTCAGCGGACGCATGCTCGCCCCGCGCGAGGAGATCTTCGAAGGCCCGCTGCCGATCACCCAGATCGACGGTACGCCGGGTGAGGTCTACCGCTACGGCATGGGCCTGGTCTGGGGTGGCGACGGCAGCCCCGAAAGCGAGTTCCCCTACACCATCTACGTGCTCGAGGATTCGCGCGCGCTGGGCAAGCAGCTGCGCGTGTTCCGCAGCGCGGTGTGGTTCTGGCTGGGCGTCACCGGCCTGATCCTGCTGCTGCTGCAGACGCTGGTGCTGCAGTGGAGCCTGCGCCCGCTCAAGCGCGTGATCAACGAACTCACCCGGGTGCAGCGCGGCGAGCGCGAGCGCATGAGCGAGATGCACCCGCGCGAGCTGGAACCGCTGACCGACAGCATCAACGCCTTCATCGAGAGCGAACGCGAGAATCTGGAGCGGCAGCGCAACACCCTGGCCGATCTCGCGCACAGCCTGAAGACGCCGATCGCGGTGCTGCGCACGCAGCTGGACAGCGGTGCCGGCGACGGTGCGCTGCGCGAGGAGCTGGACGTGCAGCTGCAGCGCATGAACAACCTGGTGTCCTACCAGCTGGCGCGGGCGGCCTCGTCCGGGCACAAGCTGTTCTCCGCGCCGGTGCCGATCGAGGCCAACGCCGAGGAGATCGTGCGCGGGCTGGAGAAGGTCTACGCCAGCAAGGGCGTGCTGTGCGAGTTCGAGATCCAGCCAGGCGTGAATTTCTACGGCGAGCCCGGCGACCTGCAGGAGCTGCTGGGCAACCTGCTGGAGAATGCCTTCAAGTGGGCGCGGCGCCGGGTGCTGTTGACGGTGCGCGCCATTCCCGCCGCGCCCGGTCGGCGCGCGGGCCTGGAACTGGCGGTGGACGACGACGGCCCCGGTATCGCCGAGGAGAACATCGCCAAGGTCCTGCAGCGCGGCGTGCGCGGCGACGAGCGCGTGCAGGGCCACGGCATCGGCCTGTCGATCGTGCAGGACCTGATCAAGGATTACCGCGGCGAGCTGCAGGTCAAGCGGTCGCCGGAACTGGGTGGCGCGCGTTTCGAAGTGACCCTGCCGCCGGGCCTGTGACCCGCCGCGGTTGACGGCCCGAGGGTGAGCGCTTCAGGGCGCGATCGGGGCTTTACCGACGAAAGCGCGTGCGGGGCGGGCCCCGCACCTACGGACGTTCCGGCGGCTGGGCAGCGAACGGCGAGGGGCCGTAAAAGCGGCGCAGGTGCGCGGCCACGTCCGGCATGTCCCGCTCCAGCAGGTGCGGGGCGGAGAAGTGGTACTCGGTGGCCACGGCGAAGAACTCTTCCGGCGCTTCCGCCGCATACGGATCGATTGCGGTGTCGTGGCCGGCGTCCACCTGCGCACAGAAGGCATCGTAGCGGCGCTGGAAATCGCGCGCCCATTGCCGCTGCCAGTCGCGCGGCAGCGGCGGCGTGCCGTCGAGCGCGCCATCGAGCACGTCGATCTTGTGCGCCATCTCGTGCACCGCCACGCAGAAGCCCGCCTGCGGGTCGGCGATGTCGGCCTGCACGTCGGCCCAGGACAGCAGCAGCGGGCCACTGTCCCAGGCTTCGCCGATCAGTTCATCGTCCCACTCGTGCAGCACGCCGGCCGCGTCCACGTGGTTGCGGCGTACCCGGAACGCATCCGGATACACCACCAGTTCCGACCACCCCTGCAGGCCCTGCTCGCCGAACTCCAGCAGCGGCAGGCAGCACAGCGCGGCCAGCAGCAGGCGCTGGCTGTCGTCCAGCGTCAGCCCGGCCACCGGGGTGATCGCCTTGCGGTGCAGGAAATGCGCCGCAAGGCCGCGCAGCCGCTCCTGGCGCCCGGCATCCAGCGCGTGCAGCCACGGGCATGCCTGGCACGTGCTGCGCCAGAGGGTTTCGTCAATGGAAGGCGGCGGGCGCCGCCAGCGGCGCAGGAACGACTGGATCAGCGGAACATACCCGGCAGCAACCGGTGCCACTTCGGCGCGCGCAGCCGCGGGATGATCTCCTCGTCGCTGCCGCCGCCGGCCTGCTGCGGCGCCGGCACGGCGTGCTTGGGCTGCGACGGGGGGGCGGCGTTGGCCAGGCTCACCGACGCCGCCGGTGCCGCCACGCGTTCCACTTCGCCCGGGGCATAGGTGCAGCCGTTGCGGGCCGGGGTGTCGATCGCCTCCGCGGCATGCGCGGCCACGGGGGCCAGCAGCAGGATCAGGCAATGGGCGGTACGGCGCATCGTCGACATCCGGGGGCGGTTGAGCTCCCGATTCTAGCCTGCTTTCCCGGCCGGATTGGAAGCCCCCATGGGCGGTCCGGGTGCCTTCACGCATAATCGGCCGATCTGTTGCGATCAGAAGATCCGTCGTGGACGACCGAGAACTGCTGGCCAAGCTGGGCCAGGGCGCCTTTTCCGGCGACGCCCTGGCGCGTGAACTGGGCCAGACCCGCGCCGCCGTCTGGAAGCGTATCCAAGGGCTGCGGGCGGCCGGCGTGGCCATCGACGGCCGTGCCGGCGACGGCTACCGGCTGGCGCAGCCGCTGGAACTGCTGGACCGCGCTCGCATCCTGGAACACCTGGCCCCCGCGGTGGCGGGCTCGGTCGCGGCGCTGGATATCGCCTGGACGGTGGGGTCGACCAACAGCGAATTGCTGCGGCGCAGCGCGCCTTTGCGCGGGGTCAAGGTGCTGCTGGCCGAGCGCCAGACCGGTGGCCGCGGCCGCCGCGGCCGGCACTGGGCATCGCCGCTGGCCGCCAACATCTACCTGTCGGTGTCGCGGGCGTTCGCCGGCGGCCTGTCGCGCATGGGCGGGCTCAGCCTGGCCGCGGGCGTGGCGGTGGGTGAAGCGCTGCATGCGCTGGGCTTCGCCGCGGCCGGGCTGAAATGGCCCAACGACGTACTGGTCGACGGTCGCAAGTTGGGCGGCCTGCTGGTGGAGGGCGGCGGCGAGTTCGCCGGCCCGGCGCGCGCGGTGATCGGGCTTGGCCTGAACGTGCGCATGCCCGGCGCCAGCGCCGCCGACATCACCCAGCCCTGGGCCGATCTGGATACCCTGGCCGGCGCGCCGGTGTCGCGCAACCAGGTGGTCGCGGCAGTGCTGTCGCAGCTGCTGCCGGCGCTCGACCTGTTCGAACAGCAGGGGCTGGCGCCATTCCTGCCACGCTACGCGGCGATGGACGTGCTGGCCGGGCGCGCGGTGCGCGTGGAGGAAGCGGGCACCCTGCACGAGGGCATCGCCCATGGCCTGGCCGAGGACGGCGCGCTGCGCTTGGCCATCGACGGCGGCGAACGCCATTTCCATGCCGGCGAAGTCAGCGTGAGGGCGCAATGAGCGACTGGTTGTTCGACCTGGGCAATTCCCGCTTCAAGTTCGCACCGCTCGACGGTGCCGTCGCCGGCAGCGTGCAGGCATGGGCGCATGGCGCCGAAGCGATGACCGCGGCCGCGCTGGAGGCGCTGCCGCGCGGCCACACCGCCTGGGTGGCCAGCGTCGCGGCGCCGGCACTGACCGCGACGGTCATGGAGCTGCTGCGGGCCCGCTTCGCACACGTGCAGGTGGCGCGGACGCTGCCGGCATGCGCGGGCGTCACCATCGCCTATGCGCGCCCGGAAAAGCTCGGCGTGGATCGTTTCCTCGCCCTGCTCGCCGCGGCCGCCACGCGACGGCCGGTGCTGGTGGTGGGCGTGGGCACGGCGCTGACGATCGACTTGATGGATGCCGACGGTCGCCATCTGGGTGGCCGCATCGGCGCCTCGCCCACGGTCATGCGCGAGGCCCTGCATGCGCGCGCGACACAGCTGCCGGCCAGCGGCGGCGACTACGCGGAGTTCGCCAATGACACCGCCGACGCGCTGGCGTCCGGGTGCGACGGCGCGGCGGTGGCACTGGTCGAGCGCAGCCTGCGGCATGGCGCCGACCTGCTCGGGACCGCGCCGTCCCTGCTGGTGCATGGCGGCGGCGCCCTCCCGCTGCTGCCGTTGCTGCCCGACGCCGAGTACCGGCCCGCCCTGGTGCTGGACGGGCTGGCCCGCTGGGCCGTGCACCAGGCGACGCCGGAGCGCTAGGATCGCGCCATGCTGATTCGCTTCCTGATCGTCGCACTGGCCATCCTCAACCTCGGCGTGGCGCTGTGGTGGATGACGCCGCGGCCGGCACCGGCCACAGCGCCCGACGTCCGCGAAACCGGCGTCGCGACGCTGGAACTGGTACCCATGGACGCCGTGGGCGCCGGCGCGCCGGCCGTACCTGCGCCGACCGGTGCTGCCGCAACGGCTGCTGCTGCAACGCCGGCGCCTACCCCGGCCACGGCGCCGGATGCGGCCAGGGCTGCGGCTACCGCCGCCGCTACGCCAGCCGCTGCCGTGTCCGCGCCGCAGCCGTCGCCGCAGCAGCAGTGCGCGAGTTTCGGGCCCTTCCCGAGCCGGGAACAGGCGCAGGCGGCGCAGGCCGCGCTGCGCGCGGACCTGTCCCGCTCGCAGCTGCGCGAAGTGCAGCCCAAAGCGGCCAGCTACCGCGTGCTCACCGCCCCGGCCGCCAGCCGCGAGGAGGCGCAGGCCATGGCCCGGCGCATCGTCGAAGCCGGCTTCAGCGATTACTTCATCATCGCCCAGGGCGAAGACGCCAACGCGGTGGCGCTGGGCCAATACCGCAACCGTGAAGGCGCCGAACGTCGTCTCGCCACCCTGGTGGCGGCGGGCTTCCCGGTGCGGATCGTCGGCAACGGGGTCGAGGCCGACGCCAGCTGGTGGCTGGACGTGGCCCATGCCGACACCGCCAGCGCGGCGGATCTGCACAAGCGCAGCGGCGCGGCGCAGCGGCAGGCGCTGGAGTGCGCGCGCCTGCGCTAGAATGCCGCCCGGGCGCACCGCGGGTGCGCCGCGTGGACCCTTGCCGCTTTAGCTCAGTCGGTAGAGCAACTGTCTTGTAAACAGTAGGTCATCCGTTCGATTCGGATAAGCGGCACCATCACTCGCTCCGCTGGCGTCCACAAGCGTCCTGCAGGCACAATCAACCCGCTGATATAGCGGGTTTTTTTGTGCCTGTGCGTCCCTGGGGGTCCATCACCATCCACGTCGGATCGGGGTACAACTGGGGGTACAAGAGGCAACATCGACTGTCTAACTGGAGGATGTACCCCTAATGGCTCGTAAGTCCTTGACAGACATGGCTGCTCGGAATGCCAAAGGAAAGGAAAAGTCCTACAAGTTGTCTGCGGGGTCTGGTCTCTATCTGCTCGTGATGCCCAATGGCTCCAGGTACTGGAGGATGAAGTACAGCTTCGCCGGTAAGGAGAAGCTGCTGAGCATCGGTGTCTATCCTGAGATCACCCTCAAGGAGGCGGTTGAGCAGCGCGCCGCATGGCCCTCTCGGCACATATGTCGACGGCATACGAGTGCGCTGGGTCGGTGCCGCAAAGCGTCTTGAATCAGCGCATTGGTTTTCAGACAGGCTTGCGAATCCCAGTTGCGATGAGGGTCATCAGCAGCAGCTGACTATGGTGGTGATCCTTGTGCCGTAGCGTCCTGATGACAACGCTCTGCTGACCCACGAAGACTGGCAGCTGTTTGGCCTGGCGCGCGAAGACGTGCTGGAGGAAATCAAACGACTCTCGCTGAAGGGGTTGCTCATCGTCCAGGCTGCTGGCGACGTGATCCGCATCAGTTGGAAACAACAAGACATGGAGGCGCTCTGCGATGTCCTCACTCAAAGCTGATTTCGACGAACTGCGCGAGCGCATCCGCCACGGGCGTGAGCTCGGTCATGCGAGCTTCGAGCCGATTTACTACCTCGTCTTCCCACCAGAGCAAATCCTCGAGGTGAAGCGGCAAACGCCCGCCTGGGTGGCCAAACTGCACCAAGAAGGCTGGGACGTGCACACGTTCTCCATCGCCGAACAGATCTGGGCGCTCCTCAAAGACGACCCGTTCTGGTCGCTCTGCGTGATGGAGGACAAGTCCGCTCCGCTGGATTGGCCGCGTACCAACAAGGCGCTGGCGGACATTCTGACGGCGGATAACGGCCTGTTGAAGCGACTTGAGGATGCCCTGCAGCCGCTCGAGGGCCAGCAGAACGCGCTGCTCTTGGTAACGGACCTTGAGGCACTGCATCCGTTTATGCGCATCGGCGCCATCGAAAGCCAGCTCCAGGGCAAGTTTCATGTGCCGACGATTTTTCTGTACCCCGGCGTGCGAACCGGCAAGCTGTTCGATGCCCATGGTCAGGCCCTGCGGCACAACACCAAGCTGCAAGACGCTAAGTACTACGACGCGGACTTCAGTAAAGAGAGTTTCACCAATCTCTACCCGTTCCTGCCGGCGCACTTTGACATCCTGCTGCACCTGCTCGGCGCGCTCGCAAAGTCCACCGGCGGCATCGGACTACGCTCTGCGATCAAGGTGATCCAGGATGTTCTGAAAGGTGAAGGCGGCTCCAAGGCAATGGCTGATCAGCCCGTGGGCTGGCTGGCCACCACGGTCACGCTTTACGACGAGCTGGAGAAGGACATTCGTCGCGCTTTCACGTCCATCCACCAGGCGGTTGGCAAGGTCCAGATTCGCTTCCCGGATTCGCAACTCCATCAGGACATTGCGAAGTCCGTCGCCGTGCTGCAGATCCTCGGTAACCTGCCGGTGTCGGTGCAGAACGTCGCGAGTTTGATGCACCCGTCCATCACTGCAGCATCGCAGCTCGATACGGTAAAGAAAGCTGTCGAAGAGATGCTGAACGACGTGCATGTGCCGCTCGGCGAAAAGGATGGCAACCTAGTGTTCCTCAGCGAGAAGCTGCGGGATATCGAGCAGGAGCGTGGTGCCATCGCACTGCGCGGGGTGGACGTGAAGCGCATTTTCAACGATGCGCTGCGCGAGTCCTTCGATCCGCTGCCTCGCGTCAGCCTCCACGGCACGATGGCCGTCGCAACGGGCCTCAAGATCCAGGCCGGCAGCGCCATCACCAGCCTGGCCGGTGATCAGAGCACCATCCAGACCGTTGTCGAGTTGGTGCCCGCCAGCGACTACGACACCGCCAAGAACCGGATGCTGGATGACTCCCGCAGCCGGGCCGGCCGGAATGTCATCGGGCTCCTGGCTCGCGCCAATTCCGAACTCGACGATCTGGCGAACGAAATCTATCGCTGTCAGCGCATCGCCGAACTGCACCGCAACGAGCCTGACCAAGAGGTCAAAGACTACTGCACCGGCCAGCTCGACCGTGCTGCCAAGCTCGCGACCCAACTGCAGAGCAAGATCAAGCAGACCCTGCAAGCGGGCTCGTTTGTTTTCCGTGGCCAGGCAACGGCGGTATCGGCACTGGATGCCGACCTGTTGGATGCCGCCAAGAAGCTGCTTTCCGACGTAGCTGACCAGGTGTTCGACCGGTACGTAGAAGCCCCAGTACGTGCCGGAACCGACACCGCCGAGAAATTCCTGAAGGTCGCCAACCCCGCTGCCATCAGCAGTGCCCTGGACCCGCTCGGCCTGGTGCAAACCGTGGCCGGTCGCGCCTCGTTCAAGACCGACCACAAGGCGATGATCAGCATCCGCGACTACATCGACAAGCGCGGTACCGTCGATGGCAAGCGCCTGCTCGACGATTTCAGCAACGATCCGTTTGGCTGGTCTCCCGATACCACGCGCTACATCGTGGCCGCCATGCTTATGGCGGGTGAAATCAAGCTCAAGGTATCCGGGCGTGAGGTCACGGCTGCAGGGCAGCAGGCGATCGACGCCCTGAAGACCAACAACTCCTTCAAACAGATCGGCGTCGCACTGCGTGACGAACGCCCGTCCATCGAAACACTCGGTCGAGCGGCAGAGCGGCTCACTGAACTGGTGGGCGACATGGTTATCCCGCTGGAGCAGGAGATCAGCAAGGCGGCGGCGAAGCACTTTCCGCGCTTCCAGCACGACTACGGCTCCTTGGCCGAAAAACTCAGCGGCCTTGGGCTGGCGGGCAGTGACCGCATCCGCACCTTGAACCAGGACATTGCCGACGTCCTGTTCACCGATGCCTCCGATGCGCCGCAGCGCCTGGGCGCCGAAACCTCCGCGATTTACGACAACCTCAAGTGGGCGCTGGAAGTGAAGCGCGTACTCGACAACGGGCTCGATGCCACCCTTCGGGATCTTCAGGCCCATCGCCGTGACATCGAGGCCTTGCCGGACACCGGCGTTCCAGGGGAGCTGCGCCGCGAACTTGCCGAAGACCTGGGAACCTTGTCAGAGCGCCTGGGTAAAGAAGACTTCTACAAACACACCGCCGATTTCAATTCGCAGCTCACCCATCTGAAGGGCCGCGTGCGCGATGCGGTCATCACGCTCTCCGATCAGCAAAAGCTGCGTTTGAAGGAAGGTGTCGAGGATCTGCAGCGCATCCCCGAGTGGGAAGAGCTCACCCAGGAGGAACGCGGCAACGCCGTGAACCGGCTGGACGGGCTCGCCCTGGCCGCCACACAGGATCTGGCCGGACTCAAGAAGTTGCTTGCCCGCGACTACGACATCAATAGCACCCTCGAAGATCTGAAGCGCTCCATCCAGCGCCAGGGGCAGGAACGCCTACGCAAGCGCATGGAGGAAGAACGAGCCAAGACCGGCGAGAAAGGTCCGGCCAAGCTCACCAAGTCGATCGCTGTGCCGGTAAAGATGACCTCGGCGGCGGACATCGACGCGCTGATTCAACAGCTTCATGAAATCAAGGCTCAACTCGCTCTGTATGCCGAGATCGAAGTGTCTCTTGTCGTGGGTGAACAGCCTGGAGCGGGTGGGAGCTAAGCATGGAGCTGACTACCGAATCCAGGCAGCACATCGAGCAAGTCGCAGGCGAGGCGCTCACCCAGCTCGACAGCATCGCTACGGCTGCAAAACGCAATCTGCACGATGGGCGAACGCTGGGCTCCGATGCATTGGCGAGCATCAATACGATGACGTCCAGTTCGGCCATGCAGAAACTGGATCAGATCAGTCAGGCCAACCGAGAGAGCTATCAGGTATTGGCGGCTGAGCCTGCGATCGCCCGTGTCGTCGTTGTGGATGAGGCAGGCGAAGAGCGCACCTATTACATCTGCCGAACCACGCCGGTTTCGGGATTCCAGAATCTGGCCAGTTACCGTGCCCCGGTCGGTCGCTTGGCCTCTTTGGCGATCGGGGCCGAGTTCACCCTGCCCAATGGCACCGTTGTCGAGGTCTTGGAGCGCACCCAACTCCGACCCGCCGCACTAGCCGATGGCTGGGATTCGCGCGACACCGTGGTGGAAGCTGAGCATTTCGGCCCACTCACCATCGAGTCGTTGCGAGCGCTACTGACTGAGGTTGCCGGAGAAGAAGCCACCGAAGACCTTCTGGGTCAACTGCTGGCCGAGGAAACCGTCAAGGCCAACATCATCGACGGCGTGCGCCGCAGCGTCATTACCAAGATGGGACTGCGCGATCAGCCTGTTCTGGATCAGTACCAGGATGAGATCTTCCGTCTTCCCCTCGACAAGCGCCTGCTGATTCTGGGCCCGCCCGGTACCGGTAAGACGACGACCCTGATCCGCCGCCTTGGCCAGAAGCTCGACACCGCCTTCCTGGAAGAAGCCGAACAACGTCTGGTTGAAATGGTGGCTACTGCCCAGGGCGTCGCGCACGCCAACAGTTGGCTGATGTTCACGCCTACCGAATTGCTCAAGCAGTACCTCAAAGAGGCCTTTGCTCGTGAAGGTGTTCCCGCCTCCGATCTGCGCATCAGAACCTGGCAAGACTACCGGCGCGAGCTGGCGCGAAATGCGTTTGGCATCCTCAGAACCGCATCGGGTGGTGGCACCTTTGTCCTGAAAGACAGCCTGCCAAGCCTGAGCGCAGAGGCGCTGGATCGCCCGATTCAGTGGTTCGACGATTTCAACACATGGCAGCGCAACGCCTACGTGCAAGAGCTGCATGAAGCGGTCAACATGCTCCGCGAAGCCAAGGTGCCAGAAGTCCAGAGCTTGGGCGAGCGGCTGAACAGCATCCTGGCGCAAGCGGGCGATGGCGCGTTGGCGTCCACCTTCGGATCGCTGGCAGCCGAGCTCCCCAAGGTACAGGCGCTCGTCGCCAGCCTGAAAGAAGCCTCTGACGGCAAGATCAAAGCTGCGCTCAACCTCCAGCTCAATCGCAATCGGGCGTTCCTGGATGAGTTGGCGCGCTTCATCGATGGCCTGCAGCAGGCCCAGACCACCGATGCCGACGAACAAGACGAGCTTGATGCCGATGAGGAAGAAGACACCACTGCACCGCGCACAGGTCGTGCAGCCGCTCTCAACGCCTACATGCAAGCGGTGCGAGCCCAAGCTAGGGGAGCCGCATCCAAGCGCGCGGTCAGCAAATCGTCTCGCAACGGCAAGATCATCGAGTGGCTGGCAGAGCGCGGCCTGACTGAGACCGATCGCGCGGAGGTGGGTGCGAGCCTATGGCTGTATGAAAGAAAGATCCGATTGTCTGTACTGTGTTTTGGTCGTCGCAGCATCCATCATCGCTGCGGTTGCTCGATGTGCTCTGTCTCCGGGCAGTGAAGACATCGACCCTTTTTAATTGATACTGCATTGGCATACGCACAAGGCCCGGCATCGTCCGGGCCTTGTGCGTTTGTGCCGTAAGAAGCGAGGAAAATACGATGCATCTGGTTGAAACAATGGCCTATGCGGGCGCTAAGCCGTGGCATGGTCTGGGCAATAAGCTTGAACAGCACCAGGCTATTGAGGTCTGGAAGCGTCAGGCAGGCATGGATTGGCAGATCGAGGACTCCGAGGTCCGTTTCATCACGGGTAGCAATGCCATCGGTGCCATCCACTCCTTCCCGGAGCAGAAGGTTCTTTATCGCTCCGATACCAGGGAGCCGCTGGCTGTCGTCTCTAAGCGGTTCAAGGTTGTCCAGCCGGGAGAGATCCTGGAGTTCTACCGTGATCTGACGCAGCACAGTGGCTTTGAACTGGAGACGGCGGGGGTGCTCAAGGGAGGCAAGAAGTTCTGGGCCATGGCTCGGACGGGCCAGAGCACTTCGCTGAAGGGGCGTGACCGGGTGGATGGCTATCTTTTGCTTGCTACTGCCTGTGACGGCACGTTGGCCACCACGGCACAGTTCACCTCGGTGCGCGTGGTGTGCAACAACACCCTGCAGATCGCTCTGGGAGACAGCAGCGGAGCCATCAAGGTCCCGCATCGTTGTCAGTTCGACCCGGATGCTGTGAAGCGCCAGTTGGGGATCACCGTCTCGACCTGGGACAGCTTCGTGGCTCGCATGAAAGCCCTCTGCGACCGTCCAGTTGACCCCGATACGGTCGATGGTCTGTTGCGACGGGTGCTTACCTACCAAGGCCAGGGCACCACCGCTGAGGTCGTCAACGAGCAGGCGCTGGCCAGTGTCCGTGCCCTGTATGAGGGCGGCGGTCGTGGCGCGTTGTTGCCTTCCAGCCGTGCAACGGCCTGGGGCGTACTCAACAGCGTCACGGAGTACGTTGACCACCATCGACGAGCTCGTAGCGATGATCACCGCCGTGATGCGGCATGGTTCGGTGCTGGAGCTCAGCTCAAGCAGCGCGCGTGGGATGAAGTTATGAAGTTGGTGGCCTGATGGACGCACTTGCTTACAACATGTCGGTATTGGGGGGCGGATCCTGCGAGGAGGAAAACAGGATCCGAATACGAGAGGACAGGGCAATTGCCAGGGCGCTGAAGATCCTAGAAAGGCGGGCTGGCGGTCCCAAAGACGTACTGGGTGGGGTGACAGAGAGTGCGCTGTTCTTTCAGCTGCATCTGGCTGGTGAGCAGCGCGAGCATTTCGAGGTTGCCTTTCTCAACACGCAGTTCCAGCTCATCGCAGTTGAGCGGCTTTTCTCAGGGACGATTGATGCAGCCGAGGTCCATCCTTGGATCGTGGTTCAGAGGGCACTTGCACACAATGCATCGGCGTTACTCATGGCTCACAACCATCCAAGCGGTAGCTTGCAGCCATCTGCATCAGATCGGGTAGTCACGGCGCGGCTGAAGGCTGCCTTGGACACCGTGGACGTGAGGCTGTTGGACCATTTCGTTGTCACCAGCCAAGAGGTGGTCTCGATGGCCTCTCAAGGCATGGTCTGACAGACCTGCAGCGAGCAGTGCTTTCGCCTCGCCCATCCAACTTGCCCACATCGATAGCTTGAAATGAAAGACCTGACCAAGGCCGCCCATCAAGGCGGCCTTTTCTATTCCGGAGATTGCCAATGAGCAAGCACACCGCGTTGCGTTTGGTTGATACGCGTTCACTGGATCGCCAGCAGTGGCTGGAGGTCCGCAATGGCGGCATCGGTAGTTCGGATGCCGCCACCGCCGTCGGGTTGAACCCCTACAAGAGCCAGCTGGAGCTGTGGCAGGAGAAGACGGGCCGCAAGCCAATGGAAGAGATCCCCCCTGGACAAGAGGATCCCCGCTACTGGGGAACCCTGCTCGAACCCATGGTTGCCACGGCCTACCAGGAGCGCACGGGGAACCGGGTACGCCGGGTCAACGCCGTTCTGCAGCATCCGACCTTCCCGCACATGCTGGCCAACCTCGATCGAGAGGTAATTGGTTCCCCGGCGGTCCAAATTCTTGAGTGCAAGACAGCAGGGGAGTTCGGCTCTCGGCTGTGGAAAGACGGGGTTCCCGAGTACGTGCAGCTGCAGGTACAGCATCAGTTGGCAGTGACGGGGAAGCAGGCAGCAGATGTGGCAGTGCTGCTGTGCGGCCAGGCGCTGAGGATCCACCGTATTGAGCGAGACGAAGAGATCATCAGCCGCCTGGTGGTATTGGAGGCCCGGTTTTGGGAGCACGTCATCAATGACATTGAGCCACCAGCCGATGGCTCGGAGTCAGCGGCCAGGGCGTTGCGGAGCTTGTACCCAGGCAAGGACACCGTTGTCGATTTCAGTCAGGACCCGGAATTGGTCGAGACCTTCAGCAACCTGGTCTCGTTCACTGAGGCAGTTGCCGAGCAGGAACAGCAGGTAGAACTGCTCAAGCAGACGCTGCAGCAAGCCATGGGGGACGCTTCCATTGCCCGGTTCGGTTCACTGGGGGAGGTGATCTACCGCCGCAGCAAGGATGGCACGTCACTGGACACCAAGCGGCTCGCAGCAGAACACCCGGAGATTGCTGCGGCCTACACGGTCGTACGTCCGGGTTCGCGCCGCTTCCGGATCAACACCACGATCAAAGAGGTCACATCATGCTGAAGGGATTGGCTATCACGCCGCCCGTGATTGGGCGTATTTCCATCGGCCGGGTAGTGGAGCGCAATGGCAAGCGGCTACCTGAGAAGGACGATCAGTTCACCCTCACCAGCCAGGTCCAGAATCGCGAGGGCTGGGTGCTGCATCCACTGGATGAGGATCTGCGGAAGGCATCGGAGGGTAACAAGCTGCGATCCATCCCGGTACGGCTGCTCTTCGACGACCCGACACTGAACCTACGGGCGGACTACTCACTGTTCAACCGAGAGAACGGAAGGCCGCTGTGCGTAGGCAACGGAGAGACCTGTCGACGTGCTGGGCCTGAAGGCGTGGAGACGTTGCCATGCCCGGGGCCGGATGCGTGCCAGTTTGCCAGTGGGGGCTGCAAAGCCTATGCCCGCTTGAATGTGGTCATTGGGGACGGGGAAGGTGATGCGATGGGCAGCTTTGTCCTGCGTACCACCTCCTACAACACCATCCGGACACTCGCAGCGCGACTGCACTACCTCAGTGCGGTGTCAGGTGGTCGGCTGTCCTGCCTGCCCTTGGAGCTGAAGCTACGAGGTAAGTCCACCACGATGAGTTACCGATCAGCGATCTACTACGTCGATCTGGTGGCTCGGAGTGGTCTGACACTGGAGCAGGCTGTCGCAGAGGCGGTGGACCGACACGCCGCAAGAGCTGCGGCGGGGATCGACCAAGCTGCACTGGATGAGGCAGCGAGACAGGGCTTCGCTAACGGAGCCTTCGAGGACCTGGACGAAGACGTGCCAGCTGTGGTCGAGGAGTTCTATCCGACAGGGCATGGCGAGGTTGCACAGGCTCCAGCGAACGGAAGTCTCAAGGACAGACTGGAAGCGCAAGCGTCACGGTTAGCGTCGTAGGTGAGCAGTACCTGTTCGGACTTGTATCAGGTACGAGCAAGAGGCAGTTCAGGTCCTGCGCGGACAGATGATGGAACGGACCAATTTGTGTGCGCAGATGACGAGATATGCCAGGGAGCGAAAGCTCCCTGGCATGTAAGCGATTGATTTTTATTTGACTTTGTCGGTTTTGAGCGTGCATGGAAAAAACCTGGATTTTTTTTCCCTGTACCCGCAACAGCAGCATATCGACACTGATCACGTCGGAGGCCAATCCCCTTCGATAGGAAACCGGCCGGATTCCTTCCTGAAACGTCCAACACAACGAAGGAATCAACAAATGAAGCACATGACGTCCAGTCTGCGCCAGGGCGTAGACAAAAGCATGCCTTTGGCTGAGGAGAACAACACTGGCTGGAAAGCAGGGTGGCCGGATAGCCCGACGCTCCGCTTGAAGGAGCTGATCACGCTGCTCCGCGTCAGCAGGAGCAAGGCATACGAGCTGATGAAGTCCGATCCGGGCTTCCCGAAGGGCATTCCGCTCTATGACAGTGAACTGTCTCCGAAGTTCTACTGGACGCATGAAGCCATGGCATGGGCTGAAGGCCGTGCAGTGAAGTTTCGTCGTGCGAAGGAGGAGAAGTGATGATGGCTAATTTTGCAATCCACTCTTCGCCGCTTGACGCGCTCACGCACGCTTTGAGTGAACAGTCGACCAAGGGGAAGGGCAGGCTGGAGCAGGACTTCAGGCAGGCCTATCCGATCCTGGAACAGCACATCGCAAAGAAGATGCGCAAGAAGATCCTGGTAGATCAGTTCAATGCTGCGTACAAGCATGAGCTGAACCTGATTCAGTTCCGAAAGCTGCTCAATGAGGAGCGTGCTCGTCGCCATGCGGAGGGCGATGCTGCTCGGTGCCAGAGCTGTGGCCATCTGTTGGTCGAGGCTGAAGAGCAGACCGCGTTTGGCACGGCAGAGGAGGATGCATGATGACTACCCATTGGCAGCGTTATGCCCCCAAATATCCCCTGGAAAGCTTCCATCACATTGCGCGTGAGGCTGGTCTTGAGCTCTTCCGCAACGTGCAGGTTGCGGAGCTGTTGTTGAAGTACAAGGAGCTTTCAGCCTCGGGCGCCGTTGTTCGTGAAGTGGTGTCCTTCTCCATCGATGCCAGGGCACGCTGGGTAGAGTTGGCATCAGAAACTGAGTCTTTGCTGCGCGACGGGGAGTACTTGAGCGATATCAATGACTTCGCGGCAAAGATCATGGAGATCGTGGCACGACTCGCTGCATCGATGCAGTACTTCAGTGGAGAGGGAGGTGACATCACCCTCGATACGATCAATCGTGCCTTCGAGATCGTTCGGTGGCATGTTGATGAGTACAAGCATCTGTTCTCACCTGCGTTCGTGGTATCGCAGGATCAGGCCGATGCTCAAGCTCTGGATCGGTATCTGCATGCAAAGTGGTGGAGAGGGATTTATTCGGATACGTGCGTTCCCAAGAACCAGGTTTTGCGCTGTGGACCTGTACGTAACCGAGCAAGGCTGAATGCAGCCATCTCCGTTCTTGAAGGCCAGGGAGCAATTCAGATCTGCAGTGGGTAGGAAAGCCGCAGGCTGCAGTCGAGGCCAGAACAGGTAGGTGTAGGGATGGCAAGCCGTCCCGGACAGGTAGAGCTATCGCAGGCAGAGTCATCATTGGTATGGCGCTCCATAGTCGTGAGTTGGAGCTAGATGTAGGCTTGTTAGTTATATTACTAACAAGTCATTTGAGGCAAGCAATTGAGGAGCAAAGTGGCCTCGACCTGGCTGGTAGGGCGGCTCCCAACTCCGCACTGATGCTCCTTTTTCAGCCGGGCGGCGAGAGGAACCCATGGGCTCTAATCATTACGTATCGTCGACTTACCCTGAGTTGTGTATGAAACTGTCCGTGTATGTACATGGGCATCCATTGCTTTTGGGGGTACAAAAAGGGGTGTTTCTGCCTCGTTTATGTGAAGAGTTCATTGACATTCAATGACTTACCCCGGTAGTTTGATTCGGATAAGCGCACCAATGCCCGGTTTCAAGGGCGTCCAGGCAATCGCCGAAACCACGTCGCGGCTGAAGTGCCGGTGTCCGCGCATACGGCCAGCGGGCGCACCCATGTTCGACGCTTGGCGGGCGATGCGTTTGCCCGCGGCGAACCGCGCGTCCGCATCTCCGGTGACTTCCGCACGGCCATCACACCATTCTCCTCAGGGCGCAGGGTCGGCTCACCACCGCCACCGCTCGGCGGCATCGTCTGCTCGTGCGACGGAACCATCGCCCGTGCGCACGGGCAATGGCATGGGATCCGTAGCGGTCCGAAGCCCCGGGCTGGCACGACGCGTCACTGCGCGCGCGACCACATGAGTGGATGCACGGCCCACTGGCCGGCACTGCGTACGACGTCTTCCAGCGGCGCGAACGCGATGGGCGTATCGTGTCCGTGTACCTGGTGGGCCGCGCGGGGTGCGCGCCCATCGCGGGGGCGACGGCGGGAGGGTCGGACGGCCCCAACCGCGGTGTCCGGCGGGGATGGCCGGCATCGTGACGCATGACCCACCGGAACAACCGTCGGTGGCGCCGGTCTGGCGCGCGCGCGGCGTCCCGGGTCGAAGGCCTTGGCAGAACCGCAACAGACACAGGAGCCGGAATCCATGAAACACGACACCTACAACCGCTGGTCGATCGGGCTGCATTGGCTGATGCTGCTGCTGTTCGTGCTGGCGTATGCCTCCATCGAACTGCGCGGAATGTTCGAGAGGGGCACCGCGGCCCGCGACCTGATGAAGAGCCTGCATTTCTCGATCGGCCTGTCGATCCTCGCGCTGGTGTGGGTGCGGCTGCTCACGCGGTTGCTGACCACCACGCCCCCGATCGTCCCGGCACCGCCGGCCTGGCAACGGTGGGCGGCCAGCTCGGTCCACGTGCTGCTCTACGTGTTCATGATCGCGCAGCCGCTGCTGGGCTGGCTGGTGCTGAGCGCCGCCGGCAAGCCGGTGCCGTTCTTCGGCCTGGTCCTGCCGCCGCTGGTGGCCGCGGACGCCACGCTGGCCGACACGCTTGAGGAGCTGCACGAGACCATCGGCACGTTCGGCTACTGGCTGATCGGCATCCATGCGTTGGCCGCGCTGGCGCACCACTACGTGCAGAAGGACAACACCCTGCGGCGCATGCTGCCTGGCGGTGGCCGCCAGGCCGATGCCGCGTCGGAGGCACCGCCCGCCTGAGGCCATGGCCTGGTGGAGCGGTGGCTGCATGGTGCCGCTCCACGCATCGTTGCCGGCCATGGCCACGTCGGCGCCCGTGCGGCGCCGGGCGTGCCGCTTTCCGTGCCGCCGATGCGCGGCCAGCGGATCCCGCTCCGCATGTGTACCCGGGATGCGCCGATACCTGCCCCGGCCGGATCGATGCGTCTGCCCGCTACGCCGCTACCGGGCGCTACGACGCCGTGACGGAAGCGCGGGTGTCAGCGGCCGTCGAGCACGGCGCCGATGGCGGCGACCAGCTCCGGATCCGCGGCCACGCCCTGCACTTCGCTGCGCGCGCGCACGCGGCCTTCCGCGTCGAGCAGCACCAGCACGCTGGTGTGGTTGATGCTGCCGTCGTCGCGGAAGCGGTAGCGCACATCCAGCAGGTTGGCGAGCGCGCGCACATCGCCCTCGGCCGGTTGCAGGAAGCGCCAGTCGTCGGGCGCGCGGTGGCGCTGCGCGATCCCGGCCAGCGCGGCGGGCGTGTCGCGCACCGGATCCAGGGTGAGCATGTCCACGTCCAGGCGCGTGCGCTGGTCCGCCGGCAGCTGCTTGTGCACGGCCTTGGCGCTCTCGATGATGAGCGGGCACATCAGGTGGCAGTTGCCGTAGAACATGGACACCAGCTGCGGGCGGCCGCGCAGCGATGCCCAGGGGACGGCCTTGCCGTGCTGGTCGGTGAGCGTGACCTGCAGGTGGTACAACGACTGCCCGGGCAGGCTGGCCGCCGGCGCGACCGGCGCGTCGGCGGCATTGAGCGCGGGCGACACGCCCAGCGCCAGGCCGAGCAGCACGAATGCGATGGGTCTGTTCATGGCTGGCTCCTTGCGCAGCGGAAACCGAGATTGCCCAGGGTGGCCCCGGGTTGAAGCGCGGACAGCAGGACGAAGCGCTTGACCACGCCGTAGTCGCCCGGGTCGTTGAAGGCCATGGCGCTGGCGCCGCAGTAGCGCAGAGCGTCGCCGTCGGCCTGGCCGCGGCGGTCGCCGCCGGCCAGCAGCGAGGCGAAATCCTCGCTCCACTCCCAGTGCGCGCCGTGCAGGGCGTGGATGCCGTGCACGTTGGCTGGTGCGCCGGCGGCGGCATCGGGCGCATGCGGCGTGCCGTCGTTGACCTGGCGCAGGCGCCAGCGGCGGTCATCGCGCGCATCAGCGCGGGTGGCATCGGCGGCGGCCGCGTACTCCCACTCGAGGAACGTCGGCAGGCGCGCCTGGTCGGCACGGCAATAGGCGTCGGCCGCGTACCAGTTCACATGGGTGACCGGTGCCCGCGGATCGAGCGCATCGCCGGGTGCATCCGGCCGCACCCAGTGGCCGAGGTAGCCGGGGCTGGAGAACACCGTTGGAACCTGGTCGCGCCGCCACTGCGGGTTGCGCGCCAGGAATGCGGCGAACTGCGCGTTGCTGACCGGGCGCGCCATCATCGAGAACGCCGCCACGTCGCGCGTGGCGGAGGTCTCCTCGAACCGCACCGAGGAACGGAACGGCCCGCCGGGAACGTTGCGGTAGCCGTCATCGGCCTCCACCGCAGCGGCCGTGGCCGATGCCAGGAGCAACACCAGGAGAAGCGTCCGTTCCATGTGCGGGGCCCTGCTTACTTGTACTGGCTGCCCTGCGGCACGCCTTCGGTGTAGTCGATGTCGTGCTGCTGGCCGGTGTAGATCTCCGGGTTCTTCTCGCCCTCGACCTTGAGGATGCCCAGCGAGCCCTTGTGGAAGGTACGGAAGATGCTGTGGTCGACCAGCACGAAGTTGCCGGGCACGTCGGCCTTGAACTCGACGATCGCCGAACCGCCGGCCGGGACCAGCGTGGTCTGCACGTTCTCCTGGTACTTCGAGCCGCCCTCGGTGTAGACCTTGTCGAAGATCTCGCCGATGACGTGGAAGCTCGACACCAGGTTCGGGCCGCCGTTGCCGACGAAGATGCGGATCTTCTCGCCGGCCTTGGCGGTCAGCGCCTTGTCGCCCTGCAGCGAATCGACCGAGCCGTTGAACACCACGTAGGTCGGGTGTTCGTCGATGGCCTTCTCCAGGCTGAAGGCCTGCAGGCCGGGGTCGCCGTGCGCGCCCTCGGTGTAGAAGTCGCCCTGCACCACGTAGAACTCCTTGTCCACCGGCTCCAGCCCTTCCTCCGGCTCGACCAGGATCAGGCCATACATGCCGTTGGCGATGTGCATGCCCACCGGCGCCATCGCGCAGTGGTAGATGTACAGGCCCGGGTTGAGCGTCTTGAACGTGAACTGGGTTTCCTTGCCCGGCAGCGTGAACGTGGCCTCGGCGCCGCCGCCCTGGCCGGTGACCGCATGCAGGTCGATGTTGTGCGAGAAGTGCGAGCTGTGGTGGTTCTTCAGCTTGAACTCCACCGTGTCGCCCTTGCGCACGCGGATGAAGCTGCCCGGCACGGTGCCGCCGAAGGTCCAGAAGTTGTAGCTCACGCCATCGGCCATGCGCATCTCCTTCTCGACCATTTCCAGGTCGACGACGACATGCGCCGGCGTCTTGCGGGTGATCGGTGGCGGCGCGAACGGCGGTGCGGTCAGCACGGCCTGGATCGTTTCCAGCGGCGCTTCGGCGACGTCTTTCCTGGCGGCGAAGGCATTGCCGGCGAAGGCGGCGGCGATGGCGCCGGCGAGTGCACAGGCGACGAACGGGTGGTGCAGGCGCTTCATGATGTTACCCCTTGAATGGCCTCTGGCCGATGGGTTCATGTTCCCGGCGCGGACCGCCCGCCAGCGTTGATCCGGATCAATCCGGACACGCTGGAATGCCTTGATTGCAGTGCAATTGCGCATGGCTTGACCCATGTCAAAAGCCCAGGTGGGCGCGTGTCCGCGCAGCACCGTGGAACGCCGCGCTCAGGGATGCCAGGTCGATGCCGTGCGCCAGCAACGGCATAGCGCCCACGCGGCGCCCAGCCAGGCCAGCAACAGCAATGCGCCGGCCAGGCGCGCCAGCCCCGGCAGCACGCAGGCCAGGGCCAGCGACAGCGACGCGGCCGCGAGCAGCCACCACACCCGTCGCTTGTGCCGCTCGTCGAACAGGCGGCCGACGCCGGGTACGCGGACACCACGCGGCAGCCGTCGGCGCAGCGCGATCCAGGCGAGGAAGCCGGTGATCTCCATCGCCATGCCCAACACCAGCGCGGGAAATCCCACCGCCACCAGCAGCGCGCCGGCCAGCAACTCGCGGCTCGGCAGCCACAGCGCCAATGCGCCGCCGCCGAGCGCCACGCTGCCCAGTGCCCAGAAGCGTCGCAGCATGCTGCCGCGGCGATGCGGCGCGCGCCGTTGCAGCGCGATCACCGTGGCGGCGAACAGCAGCAACGGCAACGTCGCCAGGGTGCGCGACCCTGCCGCGGGCAGCGTGGCGCCGAGGCCATCGGCCGCCGCGGCCAGCATCACCCCGGCAAGCAGGACCAGCCAGCCCCACCGCCATGCTGGCGCGATGCAACGCACGCCCTGCAGCATCGGCATGACCACGCCGCCCACCGCGGCCAGCAGCCCCAGCACCCAGCCCAGCAGGCCGAAGCCGGCGTGTGCGGCGGTCAGCGGCCGGGCCGGCACCAGCCATCCCAGTCGCATCGACAGCAATGCGGCGCCCAGGGCGAGCGTCGCCAGCAGCGATGCCGCGGCCAGGCCGATGCCGGTGCGTACGGTGCGCGCGCCGCTGCCGCGCGCCACCGCCACCAGTACCGCGCCAGCGGCCAGTGCCAGCGTGCCCAGCAGCAGGGGCACCGCGAGCACGCCGCACGCGGCCGAATGCGCGGCCATCGCCGGCAGCAGCAACATCACGCCCAGGTTGAACGTGGCGTGCAGCGGTGCGACGACGCGCGCCAGCGGCAGCGGACTGCCTGCGGCCACCGGCAGGAACTGCACCAGGCTGCCGAGCATCGCGTTGCCCAGCAGCCCCAAGGTGAATACATGCGCCAGCGCGAGGGTGGCCGGCGCACGCGGGGGCAGCAGCAGGTTGTCGCCCGCGAGCAGCAGCCACGCACCGGCCACTGCACCCCAGAGCAGGGACGTGGCCAGAAAGCGCAGCGGATGCGAGGGCGGTGGCGCCTGGGCGAACGCCAGGCCGCTCATGGTGACGGCGGGATATCCAGGAGGTGTCGCTCGGCGGCGTGGCAGACCACCAGGCGTGCGCCGTCGGCGAGGCCGTGCATGTCCCAGGCGAAGCCCATCTGTTCCAGCGTCGGCAGCAGCGGCGCCGGATACAGCGGGGTCAGCGCCAGCAGCCGTTGTCCCGCCGGCAGCGTGTGCAGGCAGGCGAGGATCCGCTCCATCGGTTGCGGGGCCGGCAGGCCGCGCAGGTCCAGGCAGGTCGTCGCCACCGCGCTCAACCGCCCAGCCACAGCAGCCAGCCCAGCGGATGATGCGTCCGCGCGATGCCGTAGACCTGCAGGAAGCACAGCGCCGCGGCAGCCACCAGGACCACGCGCGCGCGCGCCTCGCGTCCGCGCCGGAATGCGGCCATGCCCAGCCCCACATAGGCCACCAGGAAGACGAGCTTGGCCCACAGCCAGCCGTTGGCGAACAGCGCTGCCGGCAGCAGGGTCAGCAGCATCATCGCCGCGGTCAGCAGCACGGTGTCGATGCTGTAGCTCAGGTAGCGCACCGCGGCCAGCCGCGGCCAGCGCATGCCCGCCATCAGCGCCAACGCACGCAGCGCGAACAGCGTGCCGCTGGTCATCGCCGCGCTGATATGGACAAGCTTGATGTCCGGGTAGAACGCCAGCATCGCGCTCATCCGGGGCGCCCGTCCGCGCGCGGCGCCAGGTAGATCCGGCCGATGCGGGTGACCCATGGCGCCAGCGCCAGCAGCCAGCCCAACGCGGCAGCGGCCTGCCACGCCAGCGCGTCGGGCGCGATGTCGGCGACGATGCGCATCACCGCCACCGCCTGCAGCAACCCGAACGCGAACCACGCCACCTTCGGCATCACCAGCGGCCGCCCGGAGTGGCCTTGTGTCACCCGCGTCACCATCGCCACCAGCAGGCTGCCGAAGAAGCCGATGAACAGCGCGTGCATTGGCGCGCGGCCGAGGATGAAATCACCGCTCGCCAGGTACGTCACGCTCTGCACCAGGTACAGCGCGAAGGTCACCGGCAGCCATGCGCTGCCGACGAACAGCACCGCCAACAGGCCGGGCATGCGCCGCCGCGGCCACCAGCGCCATACTGCCCAGCCGGTCAACAGCAGCAGCGGCAAGTCGGCCAGCCACAGCCAGGCATAGCCGTGCACCAGTTCCAGTCCAAGGTGCACCAGCAGCAGTACCCAGACCGCCCCCAGCCACGGCAGCGGCCGCCATGGCTGGTAGCCGGGCACGATGTTGCCGGCGAAGAACGGGAACATGCGGTGCGCCACGGTCACGTACACCGGCAGCAGCAGGCCGATGCCACCGATCTTGATGCTGGCGAAGGCCCACGCGGGCGAGGCGCCGAGCACGAAGGCGATGAACATCGCCAACCCCAGCCAGCCCAGCAGCAGCCCGGCGAAGCATGAGCGCGCATGCCAGGTGCGGCCCTTCTCGTCGGCCAGCAGGCGGCCCAGGGTGAACAGCGCCGAGGTCCAGCCGGCCAGCGCCATCCACAGGCCCACGGTCAGCCCGGCCTGCCATCCCGCCGCGCCGAGTAGGATGGCCAGCTGCCCGCCCATCAGGCCCAGGCCCACCGGCACATAGCGCCAGCGTTCCAGCTCGGGCAGGCCCATCCAGCGCGGGAACACGGTCAGCAGGAAGCCGAAGATGAAGCTGGGCAGCACCAGGTACTGCATCACGAAGGCATGCAGCCAGCCGGCGGGGATCGCCAGCGCCGGCATCGTCCAGCCGCCCCAGCGCGCCGCTGCCAGCCACAGCGCCCACCACAGCATCGCCAGCAGCACGTTGCCGGCGCCGACGAAGAACATCAGCCGGTGCGGGGCGTGGGCGAGCCACACGGGCGAGAGGCGGGGCGGCGGCGTGGCTTCGGTTTTCATGGGGTGCAGCTTGCTACCGGGCGGTGGGCGGTGCCTTGACGTGGGTCAGGTCTGGGGCTGGTCTGGGGCCGGTCGCGGGCCGGAGGCTGGCAGCTCTTGCTCTTGCTCTTGCTCTTGCTCTTGGCTCTTGCGGTTGCGGTCGCTGTTGATCTTGCCGTTGCCCTTGGCGTTTGACTTCACCCGGCCGTAGAGCGAGCCGAGCACCGCAGCGGGACGAGGGGCGAAGAGGCGCACGTGTCTGAGCGAAGCGAGTTGTGCGCCGTCCCCCCGGCACGCGAGGAGCACAGGGGACCGGCGGGCGCAGCCCGACGGATCGCGTCCCGGCCCGTGCTTTCTCTTGGTTACTTCTCTTTGCACGAGCAAAGAGAAGTAACTCGCTCCAGCAAAGCTGGAGTGAAAGCTCTGCTCTCAAGCACCCGTTTTCATGCTTAGCCTTTGGATTTCCCGGCTATCGTCCGGGCACGGTTCGCCTGGTCGACGCTCTGGCCGGCCTTGGGGAGCCCAAGCAATGGCGGAAGCAGAATCAGGGGCTTTCGCTCCCCTTCGGGGCGCGAGCCACCTTCTTTGCTCATGCAAAGAAACGCGGCCAGAAGGGGGCACTTTTCAACAGCCGGATGGCTGGTCAACACGCCCCTGCCTCAGCGCTTTCCGTACCAGCGGCACTCCGGGTCCACTCCGCCGCCGGGATTTTTCGACGAGACCCAGCTGCGATGCAGCTGGGGCCGGGGCAGTCGCCTCACGGCGCCAGCCCGCTCACCGGGGCGAAGCAGTGCTTCGCCTGTTTCCGGTTCGCCCCTGTCTCGTCGAAACACGACGTGCTCGCCCGCTTCGCAGCCGAGTCCGGGGCAGGCGCTGTGCTGCGCTCGCCCGTCCGGCGGGGCGAAGCAGTGCTTCGCCTATTTCCGCCGAACCCATGCACGTCGCCCCTGCGGGGTCTTGTCCGTCGGCTCCGTCGCTGCGGAGGGGGACCCGGAAGTCAAAAGGGAAAAAGCAACAGCAAAATCACGGCAACGGCAACGGCAACGGCAACGGCAACGGCAACGGTAAAAGCAAAAGCAGCGGTCCGGTTGCCGTGCCAAGGCAGGAAGAGCCGCTTGCGCGGCCCTTCCCGTTGCATCGTGCGATGTATCCGATCAGGCCTGATCGGCCTCGCCCACCGGCAGCGCCGCCTTCTTCGGTGCCACCCACAGGCGGAACACGAACCACGCCAGCGCCAGTGCGCCGACGCTGAACAACGTGTCGGCCGGCACCCGCATCCACACCAGCATGTCCACGATCGGCTGCTGCATGAACTCGGCCGAGCGCGCATACCAGTAGCCGTGCTTGAGCGCAGCGCTGAGCTGCAGGATGCCCAGCGGCAGCAGGGTGAACGCGGCCATGCCGGCCAGGCCCAGGTTCAGCGCCCAGAAGCTGGCCTTGAGCAGCTTTTCGTTCCACACCACGTCCGGCTTGAGCCCGCGCAGGCAGAACAGCATCAGGCCGATGCCGAGCATGCCGTACACGCCGAACAGCGCGGTGTGGCCGTGGGTCGGGGTCAGGTTCAGGCCCTGCATGTAGTACAGCGACAGCGGCGGGTTGATCAGGAAGCCGAACAGGCCGGCGCCGACCAGGTTCCAGAACGAGACCGCGATGAAGAACAGGATCGGCCACTTGTACTTCGCCATCCACGGCGTGGCCTTGCCCATGCGGTAGTTGTGGTACGCCTCGAAGCCCACGTAGGCCAGCGGCACCACTTCCAGCGCGCTGAAGCTGGCGCCCAGCGCGATGACCGCGGTCGGGGTGCCGGTGAAGTACAGGTGATGCAGGGTACCGAGCACGCCGCCGGCCATGAACACGATGGTGGCGAACAGCACGGCCACGGTGGCCGACTTCACCTGCAGCATGCCCAGGCGGGTGAACAGGAAGGCGATGACCGCCACCGCGAACACTTCGAAGAAGCCTTCCACCCACAGGTGCACCACCCACCAGCGCCAGTACTCGACCATCGACAGGTGGGTATGCTCGCCCCACATCAGGCCGGCGGCGTAGAACAGGCCGATGGCGACCACCGACAGAAACAGCAGGCTGACGATCGACTTGGACTCGCCGCCGTTTCTGATCGCCGGCCACAGCGCCCGGCCCACCAGGGTCAGCCACAGCACCAGGCCGATGAACAGGAACCACTGCCAGAAGCGGCCCAGGTCCACGTATTCCCAGCCCTGGTGGCCGAACCAGAAGTTACGTTCCAGCCCCAGCTTTTGCATCACCGCGAACCACTGCCCGGCGAACGCGCCGACCACGATCACGATCAGGCAGATCCAGAGGAAGTTGACCCCCAGCCGCTGGAACTTCGGCTCATGGCCGGAGATCGCCGGCGCGATATACAGGCCCATGCCCAGCCAGGCGGTGGCGATCCACAGCACCGCCAGCTGCGTGTGCCAGGTGCGGGTGAGCGAGTACGGCAGCACGTCGGCGATGGCGAAGCCGTAGGCCTGTTGGCCTTCCACCTGGTAATGCGCGGTGATGGCGCCGAGCAGGATCTGGGTGAGGAACAGTGCGATCACCACCCAGAAGTACTTGGCGGTGGCGCGCATCGACGGGGTCACCTTGATCGCGGCCAGCGGGTCGGTCTTCGGCAGCACCGGCGCCATTTCGTCGCCGTGGTTGACCGCGTAATGCCAGCCGAGCAGGGCGACGCCGGCGATCAGGAACAGCACGCTGAACACCGTCCAGATGAAAGTGCTCGGCGGCGCGGTGTTGCCGACCAGGCTGTCGGCCGGCCAGTTGGCGGTGTAGGTGATGTCCGAGCCGGGGCGCTCGGTCACCGAGGCCCAGGCTGCCCACCAGTAGAACGCGGTGAGCTGGCGGCGGTGTCCGGCATCGGGCACGGTGTCGTTGCGCATGGCGTAGGCCTCGCGCAGTCCGGCAGTGGCCGGGTCGGCCGAGAACAGGCTCTGGTAATGCGCGGCGACCGTGGCGATCGCCGCGGCGCGGTCGTTGTCGACGATGATCGTGCCGTCCACGGCGTCGTAGGTATTGGGCCGCAGCAGGGTCTGCACGCGCTTGGCGTAGGCGGCCTGGGTGGCCGCGTCGAGCTGCTTGTAGCTCTCCGCGCCGGCCTCGCGCCGGGCCCACAGGTCCATTACCGCTTCGGCTTCGCGATGCAGCCAGTCCGCGCCCCAGTCCGGCGCGACGTAGCCGCCATGGCCCCAGATCGAGCCCAGCTGCTGGCCGCCGATCGACTGCCAGACCTGGCGGCCGGTCTCGATGTCCTTGCGGGTGAAGATGACCTGGCCGTCCTCGGTCACGACCTTCTCGGGCAAGGGCGGGGCCTGGCGATGGACCTCGCTGCCGACCCATAGCAGGACGGCGAACGAGGCGATGAGCAGGGCCGCCAGCCCCACCCATAGCTTGCGTGTCGAATTCATGATGCGGCTCTCCTGAGGATACCGGCGCATCATCGGCGTGGCCGCCAAGGGGCTCCATGACGCAGGTCAAGCATGCCGGTGATTGCGGTCCGGACACCCTGCCGAGAGCTTCATGCCGTTGCCGTTGCCGTTGCCGTTGCCATTGCAGTTGCAGTTGCAGTTGCAGTTGCCGTTGCCGTGATCTTGCTCTGCTCTTGGCTTTTGACTTTTCACGGCCGTAGAGCGAGCCGAGCACCGCAGCGGGGCGGGGGGCGAAGAGGCGCACGTGTCTGAGCGAAGCGAGCTGTGCGCCGTCCCCCTGGCCCGCGAGGAGCGCAGGGAACCGGCGGGCGCAGCCCGACGGATCGCGTCCCGGCCCGTGTTTCTCTTGGTTACTTCTCTTTGCACGAGCAAAGAGAAGTAACTCGCGCCCCGAAGGGGAGCGAAAGCTCTTGATTCTGCCCTTGCTGTTGCTTCAGCTTTCCAGAACTACACGACAACAGCCAAGGCGCAGAGCCAAAGCGGGAGCCTGAAAGCAGAGCTTTTACTCCTGCTTCGCAGGAGCGAGCCACCTTGACCAGCCATTCGGCTGTTGAAGAGCTCTTCTTTGCTCGTGCAAAGAAACATGGCCCAAAGAGGCGCTTTTCAACAGCCGGATGGCTGGTCAACACGCCCCTGCCTACGCGCCCGACGCGCTACGCGCGCCGGGTCCACTCCGCCAGCGGGATTTTTCGACGAGACCCAGCTGCGATGCAGCTGGGGCCGGGGCAGTCGCCTCACGGCGCCAGCCCGCTCACCGGGGCGAAGCAGTGCTTCGCCTGTTTCCGGTTCGCCCCTGTCTCGTCAAAAAACGACGTGCTCGCCCGCTTCGCAGCCGAGTCCGGGGCAGGCGCCGTGCGGCGCCCGCCCGTCCGGCGGGGCGAAGCGGTGCTTCGCCTGTTTCCGCCGACCCATGCACGTCGCCCCTGCGGGGTCTTGTCCGTCGGCTCCGTCGCTGCGGAAGGGGATCCGGAGGTCAAAAACCAAGGCTGAGGCAAAGGCAAAGGCAGAATCAACGGCAACGGCAACGGCAACGGCAACGGCTGCAATGACAGGAGCCCGCACGGGGCGGGCTCCAGGGGGCTTCGGGATGCGCGGAAAGCGTAACGCCAGGCAGGCTCAGTCGCGCAGGACCGCCAGCGCCATCGCCTCCAGCCGCGGCAGGTCGAGGATCTCCACGTCGCGCTGCTTGATGTGCAGCAGCCCGTCCTGCTCGAACCGGCGCAGCACCCGGCTCACCGTTTCCGGCGCCTGGCGCAGGTAGTTGGCGATATCGGTGCGGGCCATCGTCAGCTGGAACCGGCGCGGCGAGAAGCCGCGCGCGGCCAGGCGTCGCGACAGGCCGATCAGGAATGCCGCCATGCGCTCATCGGCGCTGTTGTCGCGCGCGAACAGCGAGGCCACGCCGATGTCGCGGCTCATCAGCTTGAACAGGTGTTGCTGCAGGTTGGGCAGGCGCGTGGCCAGCAGCGCGATGCGCGGGAACGAGAAACGGCACAGCATCACCGTGTCCAGCGCCACCGCATTGCAGGGGTAGCGGTCGCCGTGGATCGCGTTCAGGCCGATCACCTCGCCCGGCAGGTGGAAGCCCAGCACCTGCTCGTGGCCGTTGCGGTCGGTCTGGTAGGTCTTGACCGTGCCGGCGCGGACCGCGGCGATCGCGCCGAACGGGTCGCCCTCGCGGAATACGTGCTCGCCGGCGCGCAGCGGGCCGACATGCTCGACCAGCACGTGCAGGTCGGCCAGCGCGCCCTTGTCCATGCCCTCGGACAGGCACGCCTGCGAGAACGCGCAGGTGGAGCAGAACGTCAAGGCGTCGCCGTCGTCGGCGACGATGCGCGCGTCGGTACGCGGAAAGACCAGCGGCGAGCTCATTCGGGCACTCCCGTCGGGGTTACAGCGTACGCGAGAAGCACGGTGTCGCTGCGGCGGCGGTGGGCAGGTGGCGGTCGAAGCACATGGCGATGATACGCAACAGCAGGCGCCCCCGCGAGGTCGCCGCCAGGCCGTTGGCGGACAGCTCCACCAGCCCGTCCTGCTGCAGCGCCTGCAACCGCTGCAGCGCCGTTGCGAAATAATTCGGGAACTCGATCACATGCCGCCGCTCGATGTCGCCGAAGTCCAGGGTGCCGTGGCACATCAGCTGCTGGATCACATCGGCGCGGATCACGTCGTCTTCTTCCAGGCGCAGGCCGCGCCAGACCGGCAGGTGGCCGCGGTCGATGGCCTGCTCCCAGCTGCCGAGGTCGCGTGGGTTCTGGCTGAAGCTGGGGCCGATGTGGCTGATGGCGCTGACCCCCAGGCCGATCAGGTCGCTTTCGGCATGGGTGGTGTAGCCCATGAAGTTGCGGTGCAGGCTGCCATTGCGCTGGGCCACCGCCAGGCTGTCGTCGGGCAGGGCGAAGTGGTCCATGCCGATGTAGACGTAGCCGGCCTGGCCGAGCCTGTCGATCGCGCACTGCAGCAGCGCAAGCCTGGCCTCGGGCGCGGGCAGCGCGCTGGCGTCGATGCGCTGCTGCGGGCGGAACATCGACGGCAGGTGCGCATAACCGTAGATCGCCAGCCGCTCCGGGCGCGCCTGCAGGGTGATGTCCAGGGTGCGCGAGAAGCCTTCCAGGGTCTGCCGCGGCAAGCCGTAGATCAGGTCCACGTTGACCGAGCGCAGCCCATGCCGGCGGCAGGCGTCGATGACCGCCAGGGTCTGTTCCACGCCCTGGATGCGGTTGACCGCGCGCTGCACCTCGGGGTCGAAGTCCTGCACCCCGAGGCTGGCGCGGTTGAAGCCGGCCGCGGCCAGTTCGCCGATCTGCCCGGGGCTGATGAAGCGCGGGTCCAGTTCGATCGAGCAGTCCAGGCGCGCGGCCGGGGCGAAGGAGAAATGCCGGCGCAGCACGTCCATGGCCTCGGCGATCTGCGCCGGGGCGAGGAAGTTGGGGGTGCCGCCACCGAAGTGGACCTGCTCGACGTCGCGGTCGCGGTCGAACAGCGCGGACATCATCGCCATCTCGCGGTACAGCCGGGTCAGGTAGGCGGCACCGCGTGCGGTGTCGCGGGTGATGATGCGGTTGCAGCCGCAGTAGAAGCAGGGGCTGGCGCAGAACGGGATGTGCAGGTACAGCGACAGCGGGCGCGGGATCGGGTCGCCGTTGCTGGTCGCCGCCATCTCCAGCAGGTCGATTTCCTGGAACCCCGGGGTGAACTGTGGGGCGGTCGGATAGGAGGTGTAACGTGGCCCCGGTGCGTCGTAGCGCCGCAGCAGTTCGGGGTCGAACAGGGGAGACGGAGTGTCCATTGCGGCAGCCTAGGCAGGCACCGGCGGCTTGTCCTTGACGTGCGTCAACCGCGCCGTGCCGGACCCCTGTCGCACATGGCCACGGAGGGCGCCGGTTCGCCCCGGCCCGCACGGCGGGCGCGCCGGCCGCGGCGTGCAGGCTGCTGCGTTGCCGCAGGCGACGGTCACATGCGCCCGGTAAACTGCTTTCATTTGCAACCGGAGGAACCATGGCCACTCATCGTCCCGTTTCGCTGATCGGTGTGCCCACCGACGTCGGTGCCGGCCACCGCGGCGCGCGCCTGGGACCGGAGGCGCTGCGCATTGCCGGGCTGCCCGAGGCGCTGGCCGCGCGTGGCGTGGCCGTGCGCGACGTCGGCAACCTGCAGGGGCCGCGCAACCCATGGACCGAACCGGTGGGCGGGTACCGTCACCTGGACGAGGTGGTGGCGTGGAACCACGCGCTGATGGAGGCGACCCTGGTCGAACTGCGTGACGGGCGCCTGCCGATCATGCTCGGTGGCGACCACTGCCTGGGCATCGGTTCGATCACCGCGGTGGCGCGCTGGTGCCGCGAGCAGGGCAAGCAGCTGCGCGTGCTGTGGCTGGACGCGCATTCGGATTTCAACACCTCCGAAGTCACCCCGTCGGGCAACATCCACGGCATGCCGGTGGCGTGCCTGTGCGGGCTCGGCCCGGAGGCGCTGACCAGGCTCGGCGGCGACGCACCGGCGATCTCGCCGCAGCAGGTGCGGCAGATCGGCATCCGCTCGGTGGACCAGGACGAGAAGCGCCTGATCAAACAGCACCAGGTGGACGTATACGACATGCGCTACATCGACGAGAGCGGCATGAAGCGGGCGATGGAGGCCGCGCTCGAGGGCATCGATGCCAATACCCACCTGCACGTCAGCTTCGACGTGGATTTCCTCGACCCGAGCATCGCCCCGGGCGTCGGCACCACGGTGCCGGGCGGGGTCAACTACCGCGAGGCGCAGCTGGTGATGGAGATGATCGCCGACACCGGATTGATGGGCTCGCTGGACATCGTCGAGCTCAACCCGTTGCTGGACCGCCGCAACCGTACCGCCAGGCTCGCGGTCGACCTGGTCGAGAGCCTGTTCGGGAAATCGACCCTGATGCGCGATTGACGGCGGCACGACGTCGCTGAACCCGCACCGGCGGCGTTCACGCCCGCTGCACGTGAATGCCGCCAGATTCCTCTCCACACGCGGCGTCGCCACCCGGCGGCCGCCAGTCGAGCAGAGGAGAAACCTGATGAAGCGAGTACTGATGCTGGCCCTGCTGGCCATGTTTTCGGCGGGAACGCTCAGCGCCTGCAACACCGTCGCCGGCGCCGGCAAGGACATGCAGAAGGCCGGTGAGAAGGTCGAGGACAAGGCCCACGACTGCAGCGACGGCAAGTGTTGATCCCCGCCGCGGTCCCTGCGGGCCGCGCCATCCAAGAGCCACCCAGGAGATAGACATGAAGCGCATGGTTGCCCTGATGATGCTGTCGCTGTTCTCGATCGCGGTGCTGTCCGGCTGCAATACCGTTGCCGGTGCCGGCAAGGACGTGCAGAAGGCCGGCGAGAAGGTGGAGGACGCAGCCAAGCGCTGACCCACGGCGATTGGTGTACGTGGAGAAGGCCGGCATCCTGCCGGCCTTTTTCGTTGCCGGATCCGGCGCAAGCTGAAGCGCCGTTCAAGAACATCAGCGCTTGCACACAAATCGTCGATGCCCTGCCAACATCCGCGCCTGCATGCTGTCCGTGCGGCGGAGCTGCCGCCATTCCCCCGAAGAAAAGCAAGGAGACACGCATGAACAAAGACATCATTTCCGGCAAGTGGAGCCAGCTCAAGGGCAAGGCGCAGGCCAAGTGGGGCGATCTGACCGACGACGATTTCAAGGTGGCCGAGGGCAACGCCGAGTACCTCGCCGGGCGCCTGCAGGAGCGCTACGGCTGGGCCAAGGACCGCGCCGAGAAGGAAGTGCGCGATTTCCAGGACACGCTGCACCGGGATCATCCGGACTGGCGCTGAACCAGCGCGCCACCTCCCCCCGCAGCATCCGGACGGGCCGCATCACGCGGCCCGTCCTGCGTCTGCACGATCAGCGCCAGCGCGGCGGCGGGTCGGGCACGAAGCCATCCGGGAACGCGCGCGGCGTGGAATCCCGGCGCTGGCCTGGCACGATGCCCATCCGTACCAGGCGCGCCCACGTGTCGTAGCGGACCTGGGTGACCTGGATGGGCGCGTGGCTGGCGCGCTCGAAGACGGTGGCGTGGCTGGCCGATGCCTCGCGCCCGCCATGGCCGGTGCCCAGTTGCTGGCGTTCGCGGCCGGCGGCAGCGGCCGCCGATGCCGGTGCGTCCATCGCGCGCCCGGCCCGTGCATCCTGCGCGTGCAGTGGCGCGGGCCGTGGCGCCGGCGCCGCGGCGATGGGCAGCGGCCGCGCTTCGGCGAACACCGCAATGCCGACCACACCGACATCGGCCGGTCGGCCGGTGCGGCTGGCGTAGCTGTCGCCGCGGTCGGTGAACACGAACTGCGCCACCTCCGCCGATGACTTGCGCCAGCCGGTGATTTCGCTGTCCTGCCAGGGCTCGAGCACGTAACCGGCCTGGTCCGGCGCCGCGGTCTGGCCGCTGATGGCGTTGACCCCGTCCACCGACAGCACCACCAGCACGCGCTCGCCGCTGAGGTTGCGCAGGCGCACCGCATAGCGGTGCCCCGGGGTGCCGGCGACCCACTGCTGGCCGCGATGCAGGTACGGCGTGGCTTCCTCGCCGCTGTCGCGGTCGACCAGCGACAGCGCCACCGGCATCGGTGGAGGCAGCGGTGGCGCCGGGCGGAAGCCGCACAGGGCGAGGATGGCAAGCAGGCAGACGGGGAAGCGGTACATGGCGGGCTCCGTTGGCGGGGACGCGGCCATGAACGGATGGGTGCGGGCGGCGGGGTTGGCGCGCGGCGGTTACACTGGGCCGGTTAATCCGTCCGTCACGTCTGCGTTCATGACTACCCGCGTCCTTACCGGCATCACCCCCTCCGGCACTCCCCACCTCGGCAACTACGTCGGCGCCATCCGCCCGGCCATCGCCGCCAGCCGCGCGCCGGGGATCGAAAGCTTCTTCTTCCTGGCCGACCTGCACAGCCTGATCAAGTCGCAGGAGCCCGAGCGCACCCAGCGCTCGACCCTGGAGATCGCCGCCAGCTGGCTGGCCTGCGGCCTGGACCCGGACTCGGTGTGGTTCTACCGGCAGAGCGACATCCCGGAAACCACCGAGCTGATGTGGTTCCTGACCGTGGTCGCCGGCAAGGGCATCCTCAACCGCGCCCACGCCTACAAGGCGGCCGTGGACAAGAACCGCGAGGAGCAGCTGGACGACGATGCCGGCATCACCGCCGGGCTGTTCATGTACCCGGTGCTGATGGCCGCCGACATCCTGATCTTCAATGCCCACAAGGTGCCGGTCGGCCGCGACCAGATCCAGCACATCGAGATGGCGCGCGATTTCGCCCAGCGCTTCAACCACATCTACGGCAAGGAGTATTTCACCCTGCCGGAAGTGATCATCGACGAGCAGGTGGCGACCCTGGCGGGCCTGGACGGCCGCAAGATGAGCAAGAGCTACCACAACACCATCCCGCTGTTCGTCCCGCGCGAGGAGCTGAGGAAGCTGGTGTTCTCGATCGTCACCGATTCGCGCGCGCCCGGCGAACCCAAGGACACCGAGGGCTCGGCGCTGTTCCAGATGTACCAGGCCTTCGCCACCCCGGAACAGACCGCCGCGTTCGCGCAGGCTTTCGCCGCCGGCATCGGCTGGGGCGATGCCAAGCAGCAGCTGTTCGAGCGCATCGACGGCGAACTGTCGCCGCTGCGCGAGCGCTACAACGCGCTGATGGCCGAGCCGGAGAAGATCGAGGCGATCCTGCGCCGCCGCGGCCAGCAGCTGCGCGAGCAGTTCGCCATCCCGCTGCTGAAGGAACTGCGCCACGCCGTGGGGCTGCGCGACCTGTCCAGCGCCGGCGACGCGCCGAAGGCCGTGGCCGCGGCCAAGGCCGCGCTGCCGCTGTTCAAGCAGTACCGGGAGAAGGACGGCCGGTTCTACTTCAAGCTGCTCGACGGCGAGGGCCAGCTGCTGGTGCAGAGCGAAGGCTTCGATTCACCGCGCGACGCCGGCCAGCTGATCGCCGTGCTCAAGCAGGCCGAGCAGGGCGATGCGCTGCAGAGCGAGCTGTTCCGCCTGGAGGCCGGCGTCGAGCCGGTGCTGGCGGCATTGCGCCAGCTGCGCGAAGCGGACTGACACGGACACGGCGCCCGCGCCGCCCACCACCCGCCATGGCGCGCGCCCGTCCGGCGCGCGCCGCACATGGAGCTGACGATGGCCTGGTTGTCGTTGTTGCTGTTCCTGCCCTGGTTCGCGGTGATGGCCGCGCTGTACTGGTGGTTCCCGCGGCATCCGCGGCACCGCGCGCGTACCGTGTACGACACCGCCATGCTGGTGCTGGCACTGCTGGTCAGCATCGGCCTGATGCATTGGGGCTACCGCATCGGCGCGGCCGAGATGGATGCCGACAGCCTGTGGCGGCAGATCCTGGCGGTGCTCTATGCCTATGGCGGCTTCCTTGCGGTGATGGTGCTGGCGCTGCTGCTGCGGCCGCGGGTGCTGCGCCACGCCTGACCTGGGGTGGCCGCGGGTGCGACGACGGTCGCGATCCGCGGGTTCCGGCGCGACGAAAGCCGTATTGCCGTGCAGGCCATGCCGGTGACAGCATCGGGTGTGCATCCCGGGAGCCAGCGCATGCGTGCCGAACACGATATCCATGTCATCGACACCGCCTTCCAGCGCGACCACTTCGATGCCGCCTATCTGCTGGTGAACAACGGCCGCGGCGCCTTCATCGACTGCGGTACCAGCCATGCGCTGCCGCGCCTGCTGGCGGCCATCGCCGACGCCGGGCTCGGCGTGGACACCATCGACTGGGTGATCCTGACCCACGTCCACCTGGACCACGCCGGCGGCGCCGGTGCGCTGATGCGGCAGCTGCCCAACGCACGCCTGCTGGTGCACCCGCGCGGCGCGCCGCACATGATCGACCCGGCGCGGCTGGTGGCCGGCGCCACCGCGGTCTACGGCGAGGCGGAGATGGCGCGCAGCTACGGGCAGATCGTGCCGGTGGCGGCCGAGCGCGTGGTGGTGGCCGAAGACGGCCATCGCCTGTCGCTGGGCGGACGGGAACTGCTGTGCGTCGACACCCCCGGCCATGCCCGCCATCACCTGTGCGTGTGGGATGCGGCCAGCCGCAGCTGGTTCACCGGCGACACCTTCGGCCTGTCCTACCGCGAACTGGACAGCGCCCGCGGCGCGTTCATCATCCCCACCACCTCGCCGGTGCAGTTCGAACCCGATGCGCTGCACGCCTCGATCGAGCGGCTGATGGCGCGGGCCCCGCAGGCGATGTACCTGACCCACTATGGCCGCGTGCAGGACGCCGCGCGGCTGGCCGCCGACCTGCACGCGCAGATCGACGCGATGACCGCCATCGCCCGCGCCTGCGATGGCCGCGGCGACCGCCACCGCGCGCTGGTGGCGGCGCTGGGCGCGCTGTACCTGGAGCGCGCCCGCGCGCATGGCTGCCGGCTCGACGACGCCGGCGTGCTGCGCGTGCTCGAGATGGACATCGAGCTCAACGCGCAGGGGCTGGCGTGCTGGCTGGACCGCGCGAAGCCGTAGCTGCCGGGCGCGCCCGGCACGGGGCATCGTCGTTGCAGCTTCATGCGCGGCAAGCCCCGCATCTACGGGTAAAATCCCGCAATCCTCCTGTTGTCTGGTACCGCCGTGAATCCGATGCGCATGCTGTTGCTGTCGTCCTGCCTGTTCGTCGGCGGCATTGCCAGCGCCGCCAACGATCTGCCCGGCGGCGGCATCGACCCGGCGGCGCTGTCGCGGCATGTGCGCATGCTGGCCTCGGACGAGTTCGAAGGCCGCGCCCCCGCCACCGCCGGCGAGCAGCGCACCGTCGATTACCTGGTCGAGCAGTTCCGCCTGGCCGGCGTGCAGCCGGGCGGCAAGGACGGCAGCTGGGTGCAGGAGGTGCCGCTGGTGCGCGCGCAGGTCGACGGCGCGGTCGACGCCAGCCTGCGGCTGGCGGGCAAGCGCCTGCCGCTGGCCAACGGCGAGGACGTGACCCTGCAGAGCCTCAGCCCGCTCGGCGCGGTGGATCTGAAGGACGTGCCGATGGTGTTCGTCGGCTACGGCATCGACGCGCCGGAACGGCGCTGGAACGACTACAAGGACGTCGACCTGCGCGGCAAGATCGCGGTGGTGCTGATCAACGACGCCGATTTCGAGGCCGACGCACCGGGCGCATTCGACGGCAGGGCGGTGACCTACTACGGCCGCTGGACCTACAAGTTCGAGGAAGCCGCGCGGCGTGGCGCCGAAGGCGTGCTGATCGTGCACGAGACCGCGCCGGCGGCGTATCCGTGGGCGACGGTGAAGGCCTCCGGCACCTCGCCGCTGTTCGACATCCAGCGCAGCGAGGCCGATGCGCGCGCGCTGCACACCCCGCTGCGTGGCTGGATGCAGCGCACGCTGGCCGAGCGCATCTTCGCCGCGGCCGGGCTGGATTTCGACGCGGAGAAGCGCAGGGCGATGCGCGCCGACTTCCACCCGGTGGAACTGGGCGACGCACGCCTGTCGGCGCGCTTCAAGGTCAAGCGCGAACCGGTGGTCACCCGCAACGTGGTGGCGAAGCTGGAAGGCGCGACGCATCCGGACGAATCGGTGATTTTCTCCGCGCACTGGGATGCGTTCGGCATCGGCCAGCCCGACGCCAGCGGTGACACCGTGCGCCATGGCGCCATCGACAACGCCACCGGCGTGGCCTCGGTGCTGGAACTGGCGCGGGTGTTCGCCGCCGGCCCGCGCCCGCAGCGCACGCTGTACTTCATCGCCCTGACCGCGGAGGAAAAGGGCCTGCTGGGCGCCAGCTACTACGCCGAGCATCCGCTGGCGCCGCTGGAGACCACGGCCGCGGTCCTGAACATCGAAATGTTCAGCCCCGACGGCGAGACCGCCGACATCGCCACCTGGGGCAAGGGCCGGGTTTCGCTGGAGGCGGACGTGGACCGCGTCGCGCGGGCGCGCGGCCGCCGCTGGTCGCCGGACCCGAACCTGGAAGCGGGCTTCTTCTACCGCGCCGACCATTTCGCCTTCGCCCGCAAGGGCGTGCCGGCGATCACCGTCGGCGCCGGCCTGGACAAGCGCGACGGCGGCGTCGCCGCCGGGCGCGCGCTGCGCGATGCCTATTTCGCCCGCTGCTACCACCAGGCCTGCGACGCATGGTCGCCGCAGTGGGACCCGCGTGGCCTGGCCGCCGACACGCTGCTGGTCTACGACCTGGGCCTGGAGCTGGCCAACAGCCGGCGCTGGCCGGCGTGGGACCAGGGCGCGGAGTTCGAGGCCGCGCGCGAGGCGAGCGACACCGCCAGGCGCTGACCGCAGGCACGCCGCGGCGCGTGCCTGCGCCTGCTCCGCGGTTGCGTCCACCCGGCGGAACGTGCGCCCGGCGGGCAGGCATCGCGCATGCACGCGGGCGCCTGCGGTTGCGCCTCGCTCCATTGGCCGGCGTGCCGCCGGGCGCGGCTGCGCAGGGGCCAATGCGCAGCCCGGAAAGTAGCGGCGTGGGCGACGCATGCCGGGGGCCGGCCGCGGCGGATACAGCATGCCGTTTTTCGGGCTGATCGGCGGCGTCGTGGTGCCCTAGAATCCGCATTCCCCGGATGGCGGTACCTGCCCCATGTCTGCGCCCCCCACCACATCGGCTGCTCCACGGAGCGGCCTTGTCGTACTGGCCCTGCTCCTCGTGTACGTGGTCTGGGGTTCGACCTATCTCGGCATCCACCTGGCGCTGGAAGGCGGCATGCCGCCGCTGTCGGTGATCTCCGGCACCCGCTTCGTGATCGCCGGCGGGGTGCTGTACGCGCTGCTGCGCTGGCGCGGCGTGCCCGCGCCGACGCGCGCGCAGTGGCCGACCCTGGCGGTGATGGGCTTCAGCCTGCTGTTCCTGGGCAACGGCATGGTGGTCATGGCCGAGCGCGACGTGTCCTCCGGGCTGGCCGCGGTGGCGGTGGCCTCGGTGCCGTTGTGGATGGCGCTGTTCTCCGCCTTCCGCGGACAGAAGGTGACCGCGGGCGAATGGCTGGGCATCGCGGTCGGTTTCGCCGGCGTGCTGTGGCTCAACGCCGGCAGCAGCCTGACCGCGACCCCGGCCGGGCTGGTGTTCCTGCTGGTGGCACCGCTGGGCTGGGCGGCCGGTTCGATCTGGTCGCGCGGGCGCGACCTGCCGTCGCCGTTCATGACCGCCGCCGCGCAGATGCTGTGCGGTGGCGCGATCCTGGTGGCGGCCGGGCTGCTGCGCGGCGAGCGCATGGACGGGCCGCCATCGCTGCAGGGCGTGCTGGCGGTGGGCTACCTGACCGTGTTCGGTTCGATCGTCGCCTTCACCGCCTACGTGTGGCTGCTGCACAACGTGCGCCCGGTGCTGGCCAGCAGCTATGCCTACGTCAACCCGGTGATCGCGGTGGCGCTGGGCGCGTGGATCGCGCACGAGCGCTTCAGTGCGGCGGACATCGGTGCGATGGCGGTGATCCTGGCCGGCGTCGTAGTCATCACCCTGGCCCGGCTGCGCCGCGCATGACGCCCGCGCACGAGCACCGCAACGGCCTGCTGGCGACCACCCTGGCGTTCGTCATCTGGGGGCTGTTCCCGCTGTACTGGCGGTTGCTGATCGAGGTGCCGTCGTTCCTGATCATCGCCCACCGGGTGATCTGGAGCGCGGTGCTGCTGGTCGGCGGCCTGGCCATCGTGCGTGGCTGGGGCTGGCTGCGCGAGGTGTGGGCCACGCCGCGGCGGTTCTGGCTGCTGGGCCTGTCGAGCCTGCTGATCGGCGCCAACTGGAGCCTGTACATCTGGGCGGTGAATGCCGGCCATGTGGTCGAGACCAGCCTGGGCTACTTCATCAACCCGCTGCTGAGCGTGGTGCTGGGCGTGGTGGTGCTGCGCGAGCGCCTGGGCCGCCTGCAATGGCTGGCGGTGGCGCTGGCGGCGCTGGGCGTGGCCTGGCTGACCTGGCAGAGCGGGCGCGCGCCGTGGATCGCCATCGGGTTGTCCATCACCTTCGGCCTGTACGGACTGCTGCGCAAACTGGTGGTGGTCGAGGCGGTGACCGGGCTGGGCGTGGAAAGCCTGTTCATGCTGGCGCCGGCGCTGGCCTTCGCGCTGTGGGCGGAGAACGGCCATGGCGGCGGCTTCATCTCCGGCTGGGGCTGGCGCAACGACGCGCTGCTGGTGCTGGCCGGCGTGGTCAGTGCGGTGCCACTGATCGCCTTCGCCTACGGCGTGCGCCGCATCCCGTTGTCGGTGGTCGGGCTGCTGCAGTACATCGGCCCGACGCTGCAGTTCCTGATCGGCGTGCTGGTCCTGCACGAACCGTTCGCGTCCTCGCAGCTGGTCGGCTTCGGGTTGATCTGGGCCGGGCTGGCGGTGTTCGCCGTCAACGGCGTGCGTGCGGCCGCGCGCTCACGAACCCGGGCGCCCGCCGCCTAGGCCCTGCCGCCCGCCAGGGATGGCGGCCGCGCCGGTGCCGGCGGTCATCGACGGCGCTCCGGCGTGAGCGCTGCCGCGTCCGCCCGGTGCATCCGCCCGGAGGCGGGCGCGGCGGGCAACGGACACGGCCCGCCATCGTTGCTGGCCTGCGCGAACCAGTCCTCGACCACGCCGGAGAGGCGATCCAGCCGCAGCGGCAGGGTCAGGTGGTCCTCGCCCGCCAGTTCCAGATAGCGCGCGCGTGGCGCGGCGGCGGCCAGCGCGCGGCCCTGCGCCACCGGGATGTGGGCATCGTCGCGGCCGTGCAGCAGCAGCACGCAGGCCGGCACCTGCGCCAGCGCCTGGCCCACGTCCACGCGGTCCAGGTCGAGGCCGAGCCGGCGGTCGGCGGCGGCGATGGCCTCGTCCAGCCCGCTGCCGCCGTACTGCCAGCGCGCCAGCGGCAGCGCCAGGTAGTCGCCCAGGCGCTCGGGCGGCCGTGACAGCATGTGCGGCACCATCGCGCGGATCGCCTGGCCGGCGTTGTCGAAGGACTCCATCGCCACCACGCTGCGCAGCCGCGGGCCGAGCTCGCGCGCGGCGAAGATGGCGGTGGCCGCGCCGTAGGACACGCCGAGCAGGTGCACCGGGCCGCTGATCTCGCCGCGGGCATCGAGCGCGCGCAGCGCGGCGGCCACATCCTGGCCCTCGCGCGTGCCGTAGCCGGACGGCGCCTGTCCGGAGCGGCCGTGGTTGCGCAGGTCCAGGGCGATGGTGCGGTAGCCGCCCTGCGCCAGCTGCAGCGCCCACGGCAGCAGCGAGCCGCCGTCCATCATCCAGCCATGCAGCAGGATCACCGTGCCGCGCGGTGCGGGCGGGGCCGCGCCCGCCGCCGGCGCACTGGCCTGCATCGAGAACTCGGGGAAGCGTTCGCCCAGGCCAAGGTAGCGGTAATGCAGGCGGTAGTCGCCCGGATCGAAAGCGAGCCAGTGCAGCGCCACGCCGCCGTCGCCGGGCACCTGGCCCTGGCGGTGCGGCAGGCGCGCGAGCAGGGCATCGATGCGCGCGCTGGGCACCATCGGCGAGGTGCCGCCGGGCGCGGCCAGGCGCGCGCTGAGCGACAGCGGCGGCATCGGCGAAGACAGGGCGAAGCCGGCCAGCATCACGCAGACGCCGGCCAGCGCCAGCGAACGCAGCATGGCGGAGATCCGAAATAGGGGAGGGCGCCACGGTAGCGGCTGCGCCACGGCGGCTCTACCGCGCGTCGATGACAAATGCATGACCGTTGTGTGGTGTTTGGTTTCGCGCCGCGCCGGGCGGGCCGGGCGCCGGAAAAGGCAAAGGCACCTTGCGGTGCCTTTGCCGGTTGCAACGGGTCGGGATCCAGGGATCAGAAGCGCTGCTGGTACTTCATGTACATGAAGCGGCCGATGTCGAAGCCGCCGTAGTAGGTGAAGCTGCTGTTGGGCTGGCTGTACATCACCGGGCCGACGTGCTTGAAGACGTTGTTCACGCCCAGCGACACGGTGCCGTTCCACGGCAGGCTGTAGCGCACCTGCAGGTCATGGAAGGTGTTGGCGCCGACCTTGCGGCTGGGCTGCACGTCGGTGTACGCGGAACGGAAGTCCGGCAGGTTGCACTCCGGGCCGCCATCCAGGTCGTAGGAGCACTTCTCCTTCATGCCCGAGTAGTAGCGCGTGGTCCAGCCGATGCCGAGGTCGCCGTACTGCCAGTCGAGGCTGAGGTTGGAGCGCACGCGGAAGTTGCCGCCCCAGCCGGTGAATTCCTCGACCGGGGTGCTGTCCACGTTGTCGCTCTTGCGCGACAGGTAGTCGACGTAGGTGGTGTTCCAGCTGACCGCGAAGCGGCCGATGGCCAGTTCCGGCAGGCGGTAGCGCACGCCGACGTCATAGCCGGCGGTTTCCTGGTAGCCGGCATTGTTGAGCGAGCGGTTCATGCCGCTGACCTGGCCCTTGTTGCTGCCGGAGGTGTAGCGGGTGAAGCGCGAGCATGCCGAGGCGATGCCCTGCACGTAGCACTGGTTGAGGATGTCGGTGGCCGACTCGCCGACGATGACGTTGTCGATGCGGATCTTCCACCAGTCCAGGCTCAGGTCCAGGCCGCCGACGAAGTCCGGGCTGTAGACCACGCCCACGGTCCAGGTCTTGGCGGTCTCGGGCTTCAGGTCCGGGTTGGAGCCGGAGGTGAAGTCGGTCACCGCCTGCACGCCGGAGGTGCTGGCCAGTTCGCCGTCGCCGGTCTTCTGGCGGAAGCCGGCGCCCAGGCCGGCGGCGGTGCAGCGCGCGGCCACTTCGGCATTGCGCGCGGCGGCGCCGAACGCGCGGTCGCACGGGTCGGTGATGCGGTCGCGGGTGGTCACCGTGCCGCCGTACAGGTCATCCACGGTGGGCGCGCGGAAGCCGGTGCCGTAGGTGGCGCGGACCAGCAGGTCGTCGACCGGCTTCCACTTCAGGCCGAACTTGCCGTTGGTGGTGCCGCCGAAGTTGTCGTAGTCCGAGTAGCGCCCGGCCACGTCCAGCGACAGCTCGCGCGCGAACGGCAGGTCGGCCAGCAGCGGCACCTGCAGTTCCAGGTAAACCTCGTCCAGCGTGTAGTCGCCACGGGTCGGCTGGCCGCTGGTGCCGGCGATCTCGCCGTTCTGCACCATCAGGTCCGGGGTGTAGCTGGCTTCCTCGCTGCGGTGCTCCACGCCCATCGCGGCCATGATGTCGCCGGCCGGCAGGCTGAACAGCGAGCCGGAGAGGTTGGCGCTGACCACCTTGGTGGTGCTCTGGATGTCATCGACGAAGCTGCGGAACAGGTAATCGCGCACGGCCGGGTCGCCGCTGAGCGAGCCGGGGCTGTTGCTGCCCATCGGCGCCAGCGGGTTCCACGGCACGCAGCCCTGGATCACGTTGTCCGGGGTGCCGCAGCGGGCCACGCCGTTGGCATCGATGAAGGAGGCGCCCACCGCCTTGTTGACGTTGGGCTGGTACATGCTCTGCAGCGTGCGACGCTCGCCCTCGTTGCGGTTGAACATGTAGCCGACGTTCCAGTCCCAGAAGCGCGAACCGGTCTCGAAGCTGCCTTCCAGGCCGACGCTGGCGCGCTTGGTGGTCAGGCTGTTGCTGGTCGCGCGCGGGAACTCCTCGGTGCGGTGCGAGAACAGCACGTCCTTGCCCCAGTGGTTGAACGCACTGTCCTTGGACAGCATCGCGCGGGCGCCGCTGGCGGCCTGTGCCGAGGACACCGAGTACGGGTAGCCGGCCAGCTGCTTGACCGACTCGCGCTCGCTGTACAGCACGTCGGCGACCACGCGCAGATCGTCGCTGATCTGGAAGCCGCCGTTGGCGAACGCCGAGCGGCGCTCCAGGCCCGACAGCAGGGTCATGTTGGTCTTGGTGTTGGCGTAGGCCGAGCGGTCGAGCGGCTTGAAGTCCTCCACCTTGGACGGGTCGCCACCGGGGCCGACGCTGAGTACCTTGCCATCGACCGTGACCGAACCCCAGGCGGTGGTGCCGTTGAGGCCGTCGGTCGGGTGGTAGGGGCCGTTCGGATAGGCGGTGAACTCGCGTGCGCCGCCCAGCACCGGGTCTTCCTTCACCTTCTCGGCGCCGATGGTGACCCAGCCACGCGCGAAGGTCTTGCCCCAGGTGGCGCTGTAGGAACGCTTCTGGCCGTCGCCTTCGCCGTACTGGCCGACATAGGCGTTGGCCTGGCCGCCGTCGAAGTTCTTGCGGGTGATGATGTTGACCACGCCGGCGATGGCGTCCGAGCCGTACAGCGCCGAGGCGCCGTCGGTCAGCACTTCCACGCGCTCGACGATCGCCGACGGGATCGAACCCACGTCGGAGTAGCCGCCGGCGCTCACGCCCATGCGGCGGCCGTCGACCAGCACCAGGCTGCGCTCCGGGCCGAGGTTGCGCAGGCTGACGAACATGCCGCCGTAATCGCGCGCCGAGGACAGCGCCGAGGCGCGGCTCAGCGCCGGCGCGCCGGCCGCGGTGACGTCCTGCAGGATGTCGGCGACGTTGACGTAGCCCTTCTTCTCGATCTCGGCGCGGCTCAGCGCGATGACCGGCTTGGCGGTCTCGACGCTGGCCTGGCGGATGCGCGAGCCGGTGATCTCGACGCGGTCCAGGGTGGTGGTGCCGTCATTGCCGGACTGCGCCAAGGCGGGGGCGCTGCATGCGGTGGCCAGGGCCAGCGCGATGGCGGAGCGAAGCGGGGTCGACTTCAGGTACATCGGTTTTCCTTTACTGACTACGAAAAAAAGCGCCCGGGAAGGGCGCCCTGAACAGATGCGATCACCGTTGGGGGAGGGACGCGGCATCCGTGCCATGCAGCTGCGCTGCCCGCCGGGCTTCCAGCGGGCGCGCATCATGGACCAAACGGATCGATGCGTGAAGGGGCAAACTCCGCCATTGCCGGCTGATCGCCGTAGTCGCCAAAGGGGCGGCGCGCGCACGCGCCGCCACCGTGGCCGTCAGGTCTCGCGCAGCGCGGTGGTGATCGGCAGCCGCGCCGCGCGCAACGCCGGGAACAGGCCGCCGACCAGGCCGATGCCCAGTGCCCACTTCAGCCCGCTCCACAGCAGCTCGGGCGAGACGTGGAACTTGAACACCACCGCGCTGAAGTTGCTGCCGATGGTGGACACGCTGTAGCCGTTGAACACCAGCCACGCTACCGCGCAGCCGAGCAGGCCGCCGACCAGCGCCAGCAGCATGGTCTCGAGCATCACCGCGGTCACCACCGGCAGGCCGCGGAAGCCGATCGCGCGCATGGTGGCGATCTCGCGGGCACGGGTGGCCACGGCCGCGTACATGGTGTTGAGCGCGCCGAACACCGCGCCGATGGCCATGATCGCGCCGATCACCTTGCCGAGGATGCTGATCAGCGTGTTCAACCCGCCGCCCTGCTTGCGGTAGTAGGCGCGGGTGGTCTCCACGTCCAGCTTCAGCCGCGGGTCGGCCGCCACCGCCGCCTTGAACTGCTCGAAGCCGGGCTTGCCCTCGGTACGCACGCTGATCGACTGGTAGGCGCCACGCTGGTAGGTGGTGGCCAGGGTCTGCACGTCGGTCCACAGCTCCGAATCGTGCGCGTCGCCGGAGGCGAACACGCCCACCACCGTCCACGCCTGGTTGCCCAGGGTGAGGGTCTTGCCCACTTCCATGTCACGGAACTGGCCCTGCGCGCCCTCGCCGACCACGATCTCGCGCAGGCCCGGCTTGAACGGGCGGCCCTTCACGATCCTGACCTTGTCGTGCACCGCCCAGCCCATGTCGCCGACGCCGCGGAACTGTGCGTTGACGTCGGTGCCGTCGGCACGCGAGACCAGGTTGACCACCTGCGACAGCTCGGCCGACAGCATCGGCCGCCCCTGCGCGTCGCGCGCCACCCCCGGCAGCGTGCCCAGCAGCGGCACCTGGTCGCGGGTGATGACCGAGTTGGTCTCGGCCTGCGAGCCGCCGCGCAGCACGATCGCGGTGGTGTCGTCGCCCGTGCTGTTGAGCGTGGCCTGGAAGCCTTCGCCCATCGCCAGCATCGCCACCAGTACCCCGACCACGCCGGCGATGCCGACCACGATCACCGACGACGCGCCCCAGCGCTGCGGCAGGCTGGAAATGCCGATGCGGGTGGCGGCCAGCGCCAGCCGCCCGCTGCGGGTGAGCGGCAGCCACAATGCGATGGCGACCGCCACGGCCAGCACGCCGACCCAGGGCAGGGCGATCCAGATGCCCAGGCCGATGGCGAGCACCAGCACCACCAGTGCGTTTGCAATGAACTTCTTCATGGCTCTCTCCTCAGCGCCCGGCCAGTGCGTCGACGATCTTCAGCCGCTTGGCGCGCAGCGCCGGCAGCACGCCCACCACCAGGCCGATCAGCACGATCAGCCCCAGTCCCATCAGCCAGGTCTGCAGTGGTACCTGCGGCGGCAGCATGCCCATGGTCTTGGGGGCCATCAGCGGCAGTGCCAGCGCCGCCAGGCCCAGGCCGAGGGCGCCGCCCAGGCCGACCAACAGCACCGATTCGACCATCACCAGCATCAGCACGGTGCCGTCCTTGAAGCCCAGCGTCTTCAGCGTGGCCAGCTCCGGGATGCGCTCGCGCACCGCCTGCGCCATGGTGTTGCCGGTCAACAGCAGCAGGGTGAAGAACACCGCGCCCATGATCGAGGTGACGATCATGCCGATGTCGGCGAACTGCTTGATGAAGGCCTGCTGGAACGCCGACTCGGTCTGGCTCTTGGTCTCGTGGTCGGAATTGGCCGAGATCGCGTCGATCGCCTGGGCCACGCGCGAGGCGTGGTCGGCATTGTCCAGCGTGACCGTGTACCAGCTCACCTGGTTCTTGATGTAGTCGTTGGATTCGTCGAAGTACTTCCAGTTCATCATCAACTGGCGCTCGTCGTTGGCGGCGGTGGCGGTGTTCTTCGAGTGGAAAACGCCCACCAGCTGCAACGGCCAGTCGTTGCTGCCGCCACGCGGGAAGATCGTGGCCTGCAGCGGGATGGTGTCGCCGATCTTCCAGCCGAACTGGTTGGCCAGCGTCGCGCCGACGATGGCACCGGTGCGGGTGTTGTGGAACGCGTCCAGCTGCTCCTTCGGGATCTCGAACTCGCGGTAGACGTCGAAATAGTTGGGCGCCACCGAGAAGTTGGGGAAGAAGTTCTTCGGGTCCTGGTAGATGCCGCCGAACCACATGCCGTAGGTGACGTCGCGCACGCCCTGTACCTGGCGGATTTGTGATTCCAGGCGGATCGGCAAGGACTGGGTGATCGACAGCCGCGAGGCGACGACCAGGCGGTTGGCGCCGGCCACGCTGCTGCCGCCGCTGCTGAAGGCCACGCGGACCGAATCGAGCATGCCGAACAGCAGGAACGCGGTGACCACCGACAGCAGCGTGAACAGGGTGCGGGTGCGGCTGCGGAACAGCTGCGCCCAGATCAGCGAGAAGTACTTCATGGCCTGCCCTCCTGCGCGCCGTGGCGCGGGCGGCGGTGCGCCGAAGCGCAGTGATCGTGTCGAATGTTCATGGCCGGGCTCCTTCAGTGCACCGGGGCGTCGACCAGCTCGCCCTTGTCCAGATGCACGGTGTGGGTGGCGTACTCGGCCGCCTTCGGGTCATGGGTGACCATGATGATGGTCTTGCCGTGCTCGCGGTTGAGCAGCTGCAGCAGGCCCAGCACCTCCTCGGCACTCTGCCGGTCGAGGTCGCCGGTGGGCTCGTCGCAGATCAGGAACATCGGGTCGGAGACGATGGCGCGGGCGATGGCCACGCGCTGCTGCTGGCCGCCGGACAGCTCGTTGGGGCGATGGTCGCGGCGGTCGGCCAGGCCGACCAGGGCCAGCGCGATCTGCGCGCGGCGCCTGCGTTCGCCGGCCGACAGGTTGGTCAGCAGCAGCGGCAGCTCCACGTTCTTCTGCGCGGTGAGCATCGGCATCAGGTTGTAGAACTGGAACACGAAGCCAACGTGGTGGCTGCGCCAGGTCGAAAGCTGGCCGGCGCCGAGCTGGTCGATGCGCTGGCCTTCGATGGCGATCTCGCCGCCGCTGGGCGTGTCCAGTCCGCCGATCAGGTTGAGCAGGGTGGTCTTGCCCGAACCGGACGGACCCATCAGCGCGACGAAGTCGCCGCGGTCGATGTCCAGGTCGATGCCGTGCAGCACCTGCACCTTCTCGGGGCCGCGCTGGTAGGTCTTGGTGATGTTGCGGAGGGTGACGAGGGCGGTCATGGGTGGTCCTCTGCGGTGGTGCGGTGGGTGGCGCTGCCGCGCCGTTCTGCTTTTTCTTCCGCGTGGGCGGGAGCGGTGAATGGGGCGATGCTTCGGCGGTTGCGGTTGCGGTTGCAGTTGCAGTTCTCTTTTGACTTCTTCAGGCCGTAAAGCGGGCCGAGCACCGCAGCGGGGCAGGGGGCGAAGAGGCGCACGTGTCTGAACGAAGCGAGTTGTGCGCCGTCCCCCTGATCCGTGAGGAGAGCAGGGAACCGGCGGGCGCAGCCCGGCGGATCGCGTCACGCCCTGCCTACGCGCCCGACGCGCTACGCGCGCCGGGTCCACTCCGCCGGCGGGATTTTTCGACGAGACATCCCTGTCTCGTCGAAAAACGACGTGCATCCCTGCACGCCGCCCTTCGGGTTTTTCCCGCCGGCTCCGTCGCTGCGGAAGGGGGGCGGAAATCAAAAGCGAGAGCAGAGTCACGAGCAACAGCAACAGCAACAGCAACAGCAGAAATCAGTTCTCAAGACCCTCGTCCTCCGGGGGGAGAAGGCGCGGGCTGCGTGCCACTGGCGCGTGTGCCCTGGAGCGGGGCTTGCGGTGAGGGGCGATGGAGCCCGGATGGATCAGCCACCCCCGGCGCCATGCGTCCTCATCCGCCATCCGGGCACCTTCTCCCCCCGGGAGAAGGGCACCCGGTCATTGCGCCGCGTCGCTGGCCAGTGCCACCTTGTCGCCGTCCCTCAGTGTCGGCGGCGGGTTCACCACCACCGTCTGTCCCGCCGACAGGCCCGACAGCACCTGCCGGTCCTTGCCCATTTCCATGCCGGTCTTCAGCGCCTGCGCCTGCACCGTGTCGTCGCCGCCGACCACGAACGCCACCGTGTCCTGCCCGCGCTGCACGATCGCCGTTGCCGGCACGCGCACGCCCTCGGGCTTCTTCTCGCCGGCGGCCGCCGGCTTTTCGAGGAAGCTCACCCGCACGCCCATCTCCGGCACGATGCGCGGGTCCTTCACCTTCAGCGCCACGCGCACCTTGACCGTGGCCTTGCCGCGGTCGGCGGTGGGGATGATGGCGATCACTTCGGCCGGAATCTTCCAGTCCGGGTAGGCGTTGAGCACGGCTTCGACCGGCATCTTCGGCTGCACGCGACCGATGTAGGCCTCGCCCACCTCGACTTCGATCTCCAGCGAATCCATGTCGACGATGGTGCCGATGCCGGTGCGGGTGAAGCCGCCGCCGGCCGACAGCGGCGAGACGATCTCGCCCGGCTGCGCGGCCTTGGCGGTGACCACGCCGGCGAACGGCGCGCGCACCACGTTGTTGTCCACGCCCAGGTCGGCGATGGCCAGCGCGTCGCGGGCGACGGTGGCGTTGTGGCGGGCGGTGGCCAGCTGCGCGCGCAGGCTGTCGCGCTGGGCCACGGACTGGTCGTACTGCGAGCGCGACACCAGCTGCCGGCCGACCAGCTGCTGCAGGCGCTGGGCGTCGGCCTCGGCCTGGCGCAACTGCGCCTGCAGGCCTTCGACCTGGCTGCGTGCGGCGTCGAGCTGGGCGGCGTTGAGCGCGCGCTGCGCGTTGGCGTCGATCGGGTCGAGGGTGGCCATGACCTGGCCCTCCTCCACGCGCATGCCTTCCTCGATCATCACCTCGCGCACCTTGCCGGTGATCTTGGCCGACACGGTGGCCATGCGCCGCGCCACCACGTAGCCGCTGGCGTCGAGCACCGAGGCACTGGCGCTGTCCTGGCCGATGGCGACCACCGCTGCGGTCTCCACCACCACCGGCTTGCCACGGCTGAAGAAAATGCCGGCGACGATCGCGAGCACCAGCAGCGCCAGCAGCCCCAGCACCCACCACAGCCAGCGGCGCGGGGCGGCGGGGCCGGTCGGCGGCGGCGCCGAGCGGTCGATGCGGAGTTCCTTGAGCAGGTCGGCGGAGGTGTTCATCGGTACCGGAACGGGAGGCGGGAAGAAGTGACGGAAGGTAACCCAAACCGGCCCTGGCGGGCGGCCGGTGGCGGGGACCGATTCTAGGTGGCGCGCTTCCACCGCGCAGGTGACGGGTGTCACCCGCCTGGCCTGACCGCCGCCACTGCGCGCCGGCGGCGCGGCTGGATACCGTGGCGCCATCGATCAGCGGAGGTGCGTGGATGGACGCGAGGGGGCAAGTACTGGCGAGCCTGCGCGGGGTGCGCAAGCGCTATGGCGCGCTGCAGGCGCTCGATGGCGTGGACCTGGACCTGCATGCCGGGCAGGTGCTGGCCTTGCTTGGGCCCAACGGCGCCGGCAAGACCACCACCATCGGCCTGCTGCTGGGACTGCTGCGCGCCGACGCCGGCCAGGTGCGCCTGTTCGGGCGGGACCCGCAGCAGGTGGCGTCACGTCGCGGCATCGGCGTGATGCTGCAGGACGCGGCGCTGCCGCCGACGCTGAAGGTCGGCGAGCTGCTGCGGCTGACTGCCAGCTACTACCCGGCGCCGCGGCCGCTGGCCGGGAGCGCGGCGCTGGCCGGGATCGAGGATCTGCTCGGGCGGCCCTACGGCAAGCTGTCCGGCGGCCAGCAGCGGCGCGTGCAGTTCGCCATCGCGCTGTGCGGACGCCCGCGGCTGCTGTTCCTGGACGAGCCCACGGTGGGCCTGGACCTGCCGGCGCGGCAGCGGCTGTGGGCCGCCGTGCGCACGCTGGCCGGCGAAGGCGTGGGCGTGGTGTTGACCACGCATTATCTGGAGGAGGCCGGGCACCTGGCCGACCGCGTCTGCGTGCTCATGCGCGGGCGCATCGTCAGCGACGGCAGCGTCGACGCGCTGCGCGCCCGGGTACAGACGCGCCGCATCCGCTGCCGGTCCACGCTCGCGGCCAGCGCCGTGGCCGGCTGGCCCGGCGTACGCCAGGTCGATCACGATGGCACCTGGCTGCAGGTCTCCAGCGACCAGGTGGAAACCGTGGTGCGGCGCCTGCTCGAGGCCGATCCGGCACTGGCCGGCCTGGAAGTACAGGCCGCCGGCCTGGACGAGGCGTTCTGCGACCTGACCCGCGACGACCGCGTCGCCTGCTCCGTTCTGCGCGAGGCCGCCTGATGGACACCCTGCCTGCCTGTTCCGCCACCCTGCCGCCAATGCCGCGCGGCCGCGTGGTTGCCGCCTACCTGCAGGAGACGCGCGCCGAATGCCTGCGTTACCTGCGCAGCCCGTCGTTCCTGCTGCCGACGCTGCTGTTCCCGGCGGTGTTCTTCGTGATGTTCGCGGTGGTGCTGGGCGGCCGCGGCGCGGCCGAGGCGCCGCGCTTCCTGCTGGCGTCGTATTCCACTTTCGGGGTGATGGCGCCGGGCCTGTTCGGCTTCGGCATGTCGCTGGCGCTGGAGCGCGACAACGGCCTGCTCACCCTCAAGCGCGCGCTGCCGATGCCGCCGGCCGCCTACCTGCTCGGCAAGACCGCGATGGCCATGCTGATGGCGGCGCTGATCACCTGCCTGCTGCAGGCGCTGGGGCTGACCCTGGCGCACGTGCAGCTGCAGGCGGCGCAGATGCTGCGGCTGGCGCTGGTCTGCATCCTCGGCGCGGTGCCGTTCTGCGCGCTGGGGCTGCTGCTGGGCACTTTGGTCAAGGGCCAGGGCGCGCCGGCCATGGTCAACCTGCTGTACCTGCCCATGGCGTTCCTGTCCGGGTTGTGGTTCCCGTTGCAGATGCTGCCGCCGCTGCTGCGCGCGCAGGCGCCGCTGTGGCCCAGCTACCACCTCAACGCGCTGGCGCAGTCGGCGCTGGGCCTGGGCACCGGCGGCGCCGCGCCGCACGTGCTGTGGCTGGCCGGGTTCACCGCCGTGGTCCTGGCGCTGGCCGTGCACCGCCTGCGCCGCCATGGCTGATGGCATCATCGACGCCTGCGCGACAGGAACCGCCCCGTGAACCACCGCCATATCCCCGCCTGGCTGACGCCCGCCCCCGATTCGGTGGTGGCCGACAACCTCAAGCTCGGCAAATGGCCGTGGATCGACGCCGTGCACCTGCTGTGGACGGTGTGGGTGTTCCTCACGCCGATGTTCGGCGGCGGCTTCACCCTGCGCTGGGTGCTGATCACGCTGTGGTCGTACCCGCTGTTCCTGGTGCTGTTCGTGATGACCCTGGTGGCGTCGCGGCGCAACGCACCGCTGTTCGCGCTGGCGATGATCGTGCTGTCCATGGCGCTGCTGCGCAGCTATCCGTCGGGCATGAACTACTTCGTGTTCGGCTGCGTGATGCTGCGCTCCAACCGCTGCATCAGCGTGCGCCGCTACCTGCTGGAACTGGTGCTGCTCAACACCGGCTTCGTCGCGCTGGCCGCGTGGATCGGTTACCCGTGGCAGGTCGTCGCCTGGATCCCGGCCTTGACCGTGATCATCGGCCTGATCGTCAACGTCGAGCGCGCGAGCAGCGAGAAGGACGCCGCGCTGCGGCTGTCGCACGAGGAGGTGCGCCGGCTGGCGGCCACCGCCGAGCGCGAGCGCATCGGCCGCGACCTGCACGACCTGCTCGGGCACACGCTGTCGCTGATCACGCTGAAGATGGAGCTGTCGCGCAAGCTGTTCGAGCGCGACCCGGCGCGTGCGCGGCGTGAACTGGCCGAGGCCGAGCAGATCGCGCGCGACGCGCTGGCGCAGGTGCGCAGCGCCGTCACCGGCTTCCGTGCCGCCGACATGGCCGCCGAGCTGGCCTCGGCGCACCTGCTGCTGGAGTCCTCGCGGGTGCACCTGCGGCACACACCCCCACCGCCCATGCCGGCCTGGATCGAATGCGGGCTGGCCATGGTGCTGCGCGAGGCGGTCACCAATATCGCCCGCCACGCGCAGGCCAGCGAGGCGCTGATCGCGCTGCGGGTGGAGGACGGGGCGGTGGTGCTGGAAGTGGCCGACGACGGCCGCGGCGGCGTATCCGCCAACGGCAACGGCCTGGCCGGCATGCGCGAACGGGTGGCGGCACTGGGCGGCAGCCTGCGCATCGACTCGCCGCGTGGCGGCGGCACGCGGCTGGCGGTAACCGTGCCGCTCGGCGAACCCGGTGCCGCCCCGGGCACCGCGCCCAAGGCACCCGCACCGGCAATGGAGGCGCGCGCATGATCCGCATCCTGCTGGCCGAAGACCAGGCCATGGTGCGCGGCGCCTTGTCGGCGCTGCTGAACCTGGAACTGGACATCGAGGTGGTGGGCACCGCGGCCGACGGCGAGGCGGCGTGGCGCGAGCTGCAGCGGCTGGCCCCGGACGTGCTGGTCACCGATATCGAGATGCCGGGGCTGACCGGGCTGGAGCTGGCCCAGCGGGTGCAGCGCCATGGGCTGGCGGCGAAAGTGGTGATCGTCACCACCTTCGCCCGCGGCGGCTTCCTGCGCCGCGCCCTGGACGCCGGGGTGCAGGGCTACCTGCTGAAGGACGCGCCGGCGGAAAAGCTGGCCGAGGCCCTGCGCCAGGTGCACCGCGGCGGCCGCGCCATCGATCCGCAACTGGCGGTGGAAGCCTGGTCCGAGGCCGACCCGCTCAACGACCGCGAGCGCCAGGTGCTGCGGCTGGCGGGCGAGGGCCGCTCGGCCAACGAGATCGCCGAACAGCTCGGGCTGTCGCACGGCACCGTGCGCAACTACCTGTCCGACTGCATCGGCAAGCTGGGCGTGGCCAATCGCATCGAGGCGCACCGGCTGGCACGGCAGAAGGGCTGGTTGTAGTCGGGATCCGCCACCGGTCGCCAGGTGGCGATACCTGAGGCGGCGGCAGCGCGAGGCTTTCCGCGGCGCCGCGCGGTGTGGACGCCCACGCCGCGCGGTGGAACCTCAGTCCCTGCCGCGGGCCATCGCCTGGAACACGCCGTCGCGGCGCACCCACAGGTGGAACAGCGCCGCGCCGACGTGCGCCAGCACCGTGGCGAACAGCGCATAGGCCAGCACGCCGTGGGCAGCGCGCAGCGCCGCGTACAGCGCCGGCGTATGCGGCACGATCGCCGGCAGGTGCACGCCGCCCCACAGCACGATGGGATAACCGCCGGCCGACAGCATGGCCCAGCCGATCAGCGGCATCGCCAGCATCAGCGCGTACAGCACCGCGTGTGAGGCCCTGGCCGCCAGTGCCTGCCATGGCGGCAGGTCCGCCGGCAGCGGTGGCGGGCGGTGGCGCAGCCGGTTGTACAGGCGCAGCAGCGCCAGCACGCCGATGGCGATACCCAGCGGGCGGTGCAGGTCGATCAGCAGCGGCCGCAGGTGCAGCGAAGCGACCATGCTCACGCCGATGAACAGCATGGCCACGATCATCAGCGCCATGGACCAGTGCAGCACCCGCGCCAGCAGGTTGAAATGGCCGTTGCCGGTGCTCATCGCGTGGCCTCCTGCGGCTGCGCCGGGGCGCCGGCGGCGCGTTCGCGCTCGCGGCGGTTGAACGACTGCGAATAGATCGCCGAGCGTGCCGCCAGCACCGGGTCATCGCTGCCGCGCATGCCGGTGGGCAGGATCAGCGGGTCGAAGTTCAGTTCGCCGCAGCCGCCCTGTTCCTGCGACTGCATGTGCTCCAGGCTGAGGATGCCGGCCATCACTTCCGGACGCGACGCCGGCCACGGCACCGAGGGATCGTCGACCGCATCGCCGGGGCCGGCGAGGCTGACCACCAGGTTCCAGCGCAGCGGACCGGCGGCCAGCCGGCGCTGCAGGTCCTGGCTGAGGAAATCCGCGTCCGCGTGCGTGCGCGCCTGTGCGTCGAGCTCGACCACCGGCGCCTGCGGCTGCCAGCGCCAGCGCACGGCACGCGTCTGGCCCTGCGCATTGGTGAACCAGAAGCTGTTGATGCCGTTGAACGTGGTGTTGGCCCAGCTGTCGGTCCACGGCGCGGTCCGCGCCCACTGCTGGAACGCCTGCGCGCTGGGGTACTTCGCCAGCACCGCGGCCATTTTCGCCGGGTCGGGCTTGCCGGTGGCCGGATCCGGCACCTGCGCGCGGGTCTGTTCGTAGAACGCCTCGGGCGTGGGCACCGCGAAGAACGGGAAGCTGTTCATCGCCATCCGCCATTCCTGGCCATCGTCGCTGGCCAGGCGCAGGGCGATGCTGCGCACCCGCGCATTGCCGTCGGCGCCATGCGGATCGCCGCCGCCGATCGACAGCCGGCCGAGCACCGGCACCCGCGGCTGCGTGAACACGCGTGCCCGCGACAGCGACGGCGCCTGCGCGCTGGGTTCGAACCAGCCGCTCACGCACACGCCCTTGCTGTGCGCGCGGCGGAAGCCGGGATGGGCCGCGCCGGTCGCCTCGATGGTGTCGGTGAAACGCTGCGCGGTCAGCCGTTCGCGGCCGATCCAGCCGGCCAGCCAGGCAAAGGCCAGCGCGGCGGCACCCAGGATCAGCGCGATCAGCGCGATCCAGGGCAAGGCGGTGTGGCGGCCGGGCGCCTGTGGATCCTGGCCTGCAGGGGGAGGGGGGAGCAGTGGCATGTCGCGGTCCTGCCTGGGTCGAGCATGGGAAGGGCCCGCACATCGTCGCTGAACCGGGCAGCCGGAAAAATTCAATTTTTCGTCAGATATTCCCCGCCCCGGGCAGCGCCGGCCGGACCGCTCCGGCCGGCAGTGCCGGCATCAGCCGTAGCGGGCCTTGAGCATCGCCCACGCCGAGCGCAGCGCCAGTGCCTCGCCGCCGGCCGGGCGCCCCGGGCGGTCGCTGTCGTTCCAGGCGTAGACGTCCAGGTGCGCCCATGCGCGGCCTTCGTCGACGAAGCGCTCCAGGTACAGCGCCGCGGTGACGCTGCCGGCCATGCGCGAGCCGGCGTTGGCCATGTCGGCGATGCCACTGTTGAGGTAGCGCTGGTACGGCCGCCACAACGGCATGCGCCACACCGGGTCGCGGGTCTGCTCGCCGGCCTCCAGCCACTGCCGGGCGAGCGTGTCGTCGTTGGCGAACAGCGCCGGCAGGTCCGGGCCCAGGGCGATGCGCGCGGCACCGGTCAGGGTGGCGAAATCGATGATCGCGTCGGGCTGCATCTCGCTGGCGTAGGCCAGCGCGTCGCACAGGATCAGGCGGCCCTCGGCGTCGGTGTTGTCGATCTCCACGGTGATGCCCTTGCGCGTAGTGATCACTTCGCCCGGGCGGAACGCGTCGGGGCCGACCGCGTTCTCCACCGCCGGCACCACCAGGGTCAGCCGCACCGGCAGCTTCTGCGCCATCACCAGCCCGGCCAGCGCCAGCGCATGCGCGGCGCCGCCCATGTCCTTCTTCATGTTGCGCATGCCGTCGGCCGGCTTCAGGTCCAGCCCGCCGGTGTCGAAGCACACGCCCTTGCCGACCAGCGCCAGGTGCGGGGCGGTGTCCTGGCCCCAGCGCAGCACGATCAGCCGCGGCGCGCGGTGCGAGGCGCGGCCGACCGCGTGGATGGTGGGGAAATTCATCTCTAGCAGTTCGTCGCCGGCGATCACTTCCAGCGTGCCGCCGTGGGCGTCGGCCAGCGCGCGCGCGGCGTCTTCCAGGTGCTGCGGGCCCATGTCCTCGGTCGGGGTGTTGACCCAGTCGCGCACGCGCAGGCACGCGGCGAGCACGTCCTGTACCTCCGCCGACGGCGTGCCCAGCAGTTGTGCCGGTTGCCGTGCCGGCTTGCGGTAGCGGGCAAAGCGGTAGCTGCCCAGGCCCCAGCCCAGGTGCAGGTTGGAAAGCCCGGCGGCATCGAGCGCGCTGGCCAGCTGCCAGCGGCTGCCGGCCGGCAGTGCGAACGGGCCGTGCGCGTAGGCATGGGCATCGGCGCGGTCGCCGACGCCCAGCACCGCGCCGGCCAGCCCGTCGTCGCCGGGCAGCAACGCCACGCTGCCCGGCGCGGCGGTGAACTGCTGGCTCTTCAGCCACGCCTGCGTGGCCGCCGGCTGGGCGTCCAGCCACGCAGCGAACGACGCCTTGTCGAGCACGTGCAGCGGCAGGGCGTTGTTGGCATCGGAGGTGAAACCAATGGATGGCGAAGCAGACATGGGGGTCATTCCTGGTAATGGGGGGCGGTGGCGCGCGATGGCCGGCCGCCCGTTGTCATGATGCCGTTCCGATACGAGGAAGCAGCCAGTAGAGGGCGGCGCAGTTCAGCACCGCGCTGGTCCAGAAGCCGAGCTGGAAGCCGATCTTGCGGGTCTTGTGGCGGAATGCCTGCTGCGCCAGCAGGCCGCCCGGCCAGCCGCACAGCAGGTCGAAGGCGTGCAGGGTGCTTTCGCGCGTGCGCCATTGGCCGTTGCTGGCGGCGTTCTTGTCCCGGGCATAGGCGAAGAACGACACCGTGCCCATCGCCACATAGGCCAGCGTTACCGGCAGCGGCCAGAGCCGCAGCGCGCCGCCGGCGGCCAGCGCGATGAGCGCACAGGCAAGAATGCAACGCTGCACGGCGTCGATCGGCGCGGCCGCGGCACGCCGCTGGCGGGCGGCGGTCTTCGCCGCCACGCGCCGCTGCGCCCGGGTACGCATCACCGCGGCATTGACCAGCGTGACGTCCACCGCGTTCAAACGGCCGCGCGCATCACGCTCGCAATCGTAGCGGATGAGGTCGCCATCGGCGGGGCGGCGGCCGGCCTTTGCAATCGCCTTGATGTGGACGAAGGCGCGCGCCGCGTCGCCGGCACCGGCCTGCGATTGCAGCGGGCGCACGAAACCATGGCCCTTGCCGTCGTTCCACTGTTCGATGCGGCCCAGTTGCGGCATGGCCTCACTCCTGCGCGTCCAGCCAGTCGGCCAGCCCGGTGAGGGTGTCGAACTGCAGGTCCGGCTGCAGGCCGACGTGGGTCCAGGGGTGCGATTGGCGGTTGATCCAGCAGCCGCGCAGGCCCGCGCGGATGGCCCCGGCCACGTCCATTTCGGCGTGGTCGCCCACGTGCAGGACATGGGTGCGCTCGACACCCAGCCGGGCGCAGGCGGCGTGGAAGATGCCCGGGTCCGGCTTGGCCGCGCCGAACTCGCGCGAGCCCAGCTGGAACGCGAACAGGTCGCCGATGCCGATGCGCTGCAGGTCGGCGTTGCCATTGCTGACCGCGGCCACCGGCACGCGCGCGGCGATGCGCCGCAGCGCGTCCAGCGCATCGGGGTAGAACTCCACCTGGTTGCGTGCGGCGTAGAACGCCTCGTAGGCCGGTTCCAGCAGCTCCAGGCCGGCACCGCTCTTTTCCAGCGCTTCGGCCAGGGTGAGGCGGCGCAGCGCGCTCAGGTCGTAGTGCAGGTGCGGGTTGTCGTCGAAGGTGCGCACGCGCAGTTCGCGCATGGCCTCCACCGGGTACATCGCCGCCGTGGCCGGGCTGTGGACGCGCATCCAGTCGTGCAGCACCTGGTCGATGCGGGCACCGATGGGTGCGAACGGCCAGAGCGTGTCGTCCAGGTCGAGGGTGATGGCTAGGACAGGAAAGTTCACCGGGCCATTTTACGGCAGCGCGGCACGCGGCGCCTTGCCTATTCCAGCAGGCGCGCCCAGCCGTGCATGCCGTCCAGCCGCGCCAGCACCAGTTTGGCGCAGACCAGCAGCGGTACCGCCAGCAACAGGCCGACGATGCCCCACAGCCAGCCGAACAGCATCAGCGCCAGTACCAGCATCAACGGCGAGATCGCCATGCGCCGGCCGAGCACGATCGGGGTGACCAGCTGCCCCTCCAGCGTATGCAGCGCCAGGTAGGCCAGCGCCGGCGCCGCCACGGCCAGCGGCTCGCGGAACTGGGTCAGGCCTACCAGCAGCATCAGCGCGATGCCGATCAGCGGGCCCACGTAGGGTGCGAAATTCAGCAGCATCGCCACCGTGCCCCACAGCAGCGCCTCGGGCGCGGCGATGCCCAGCAGCACCAGCACCCCGGCCAGGGCCAGCCCGACCAGGGCATTGATGATGGTGATGGTCAGCACGTAGCGCGAGATCTCGCGCTCCATCGCGCGCAGGATGTCGGTGGTGAAGCGTTTCTGCTGGCGGTTGGGCAGCAGCGCGATCACGTGCCGCTGCAGGGTTTCGCCGTAGATCATGAAGAACAGGGTCAGCAGCACCACCGCCAGTGCCGAGGCGGCCAGCCGCGGCGTGCGCACCAGTGCCTTGTACGGGTCGTCGAGCCGGGTGCGGATCACTTCCACCTTGCGGTTGTCCTCGCCGCCGGCGGCGCGGGCGAAGCTCTCGGCGGCCTGGTTGGCCTGCTGCACCGGCCGCACCAGGTCGCGGACCTTGCGCGACACCTCGCGCAGCTGCTGCGGCGTCTCGGCGAACCAGTCGGCCGCCGGCCCGGCCAGTTGCACCGCCAGCGCGCCGGCACTGGCTAGGCCCAGCGCCAGCACCAGCAGCGCGGCCAGGAAGCGCGGCAGGCGCAGTTTCTGCAGCAGGCGGATGATCGGGTTGCCGACCAGGGCGAAGAACATCGCCAGCAGCACCGGCAGGACCACGTCCTGCGCGGCCCACAGGGTTGCGCCCACCGCCAGCGTGGCCAGCACCAGCAGGGCGGTGGAGGCGCGCGGGCGCGGCGCCGGCGCGACCGGTTCGGTGGAGGCGGCGGTGTCGGGCGCAGCGGTGTCGGACGGCAGTGCGGACATCGGGCGGCACTCCGGTGCGGAAGGGGCGTGGCCGGCGGCCGCGCGGCTCAGGATTCTGACAGTTCGGTGGCGGCGGCGGCCGCCTGCGGCGGCGTGCCCGCGGCCGCGGGCGTCGCCCCTGCCGGTGTACGCGGGTCTGCCTGCGGGGCGTCATCGCCGGCCGCTTCCGCGGTCGCCGCGGCGGCCGCGGCCAGCCCGGCTTCCTGCAGCGTGGCGATCGAGGCCTGCGCCGAGGCGACCAGCCCGGATACCGAGCCGATCATCTGCAGCCAGCGCGCGCCGCTGAAGGCGCCGCCGGGTTCCAGCCTGCCGGCGACAAAGCCACCGGCGAGCCCGGCGATGAGGATGCGGCCCGGCGTCCAGCTGCGGCGCCAGGCCGCTTCCAGCGTGTCCCATTGCCGCACGGTCTCGTCCATGCGTACCTGCACGACGGCTTCGGCGCGGCGCACCCGGCGCTGCAGGGCATCGAAGTTCATGGCGTCCGGTCCCCGGGGATCTCGACGTCGGCGTCGGGGTCGTCCTCGGCCGGTTCATCGAACAGGCCCAGTCGCGACAGCTGCCGGCGGGTGGCATGCATGCCGGTATGGTGGAAGAAGTAGCTGACCCGCCAGATCGCATAGCCGGTGACCGCCAGGCTGGCCAGCGAAGTGACCAGCAGCGACACGAACCAGGACAGGCCCAGCGCGTGCAGCAGGGCGATCAGCGTGGCCGCCAGCAGCAGCCACGCCGAGGCACCGAACACGATGGCCACGCCGCTCCAGGCCAGCGCCCGGCCGAAGGCGCTGCGGGCCAGCGCGAAATCGGCCGAAGCCAGCCGCCGCAGCGAGCGCAGCGTGTGGGTCGCCGCATCCAGCGTCTGCCGGCCGGCGCTGCCGACCTCGCGGATGCTCTCCTCCAGCCCGGGCGCTGCCTTGCCGGCCTCGTCGTTGCCGTTTCCGGTGGCGCCCGATGGTGGCGCGTTGTCGCCCACGCCCGCGTCAGTCGTTGCTGCGGGCGAGCTTGGCGATGATCCAGCCGGCGGCGAACGCCACGCCGAACGAGGCCAGCGGGCGCTCGCGGATCAGGTCGGCGGCGCTGTCGATCAGGTCCTTGCCCTTGTCCATCAGCGCGTCCATCTGTTCCTTGGCGGCGGCGCCCGACAGCTCGGCCGCGGCCAGCCCGGACAGGGCGCTGTCGGACAGCTCGGCCTTCACGTTGGCCTTGCCCAGGCGCAGTTCGTCACCGGCCAGGCCGGCCGCGTCCTTGACCGCCGTGCCGGCGGCGCGCGCGGCCGATTTCAGGTGCGATCCGGCGTCGCCCAGGTGGTCCTTCATGGTGTCGGTGTTCGTGGGGCTCATTGTTTCGTCTCCTTCGGTTCGGGGGGACGCCAGCGGGGCGGCGCAGGGAAAGCAATACCAGCGGCCGGGTGTAAGGAACGTTACGAGCGCCGGCCGATCAGCGCATCAGCAGTTGTCCCGGGGTGGTGCCGCGCACGATGCGCAGCACCAGCTGCGGCGGGCGCGGGCTGAAACTGGCGCGCCAGCTGGCCAGGTCGACGAACTCGCCGCTGCTCGCGGCCAGCACGATATCGCCGCTGGCCAGGCCGGACTGCGCGGCGCGGCTGCCACGCGCCACCTCACTGACCAGGACGCCGTTGAGGCCGGACTGGCGCGCGGACTCGGGCAGGTCGACGAACGTGGCGCCGGACAGGCGCGGGTCCAGCGTATCACCGGTCACCGCGCGCGGCTGTTCCTTAAGCGTGGCCTTGAGCTGCAGCGGCTTGCCGTCGCGGCGCACGTCGAGCTCGACGACGCGGCCGACCGGCTGCAGGCCCTCGAAGTTGTGCAGTGCCTGGGCGTTGTCCACGCGCTGGCCGTTGATCGCGGTGACCACGTCGCCGGCGCGCAGCCCGGCCGCCGCCGCGGCCGAGCCGGCCAGCACGCGGGTGACCAGCGCGCCGCGCGCTTCGGCCAGGCCCAGCCCCTGCGCGATCTGCGGGCTCAGGTTCTGGGTTTCCACGCCCAGCGTGCCGCGCACCACCACGCCCTTGGTGATCAGCTGCTCGACCACGTCGCGGGCGAGGTTGGAGGGAATGGCCAGGCCCAGGCCGATGTTGCCGGCCATGCTGCCCTGCGGGTTGAAGCTGGCGGTGTTGATGCCGACCAACTGCCCGGCCAGGTTGACCAGCGCGCCGCCGGAGTTGCCCGGGTTGATCGAGGCGTCGGTCTGGATGAAATTCTGGTAGCCCAGCCCGCGGATGCCGCTGCGGCCCACCGCCGAGACGATGCCCGAGGTCACCGTCTGGCTGAAGCCGAACGGGTTGCCGATGGCCACCACGAAATCGCCGGTGCGCAGCTGGTCGCTGTCGCCCAGCGGCAGCGCGGTGAGCTTTTCGGCGGGAATGCGGATCAGCGCGATGTCGGTGTCGCGGTCCGACCCGAGGAATTCGGCCTTGACCGTGCGCCCGTCGGCCAGCGTCACCTGCACGTCGTCGGCGTTCTCGATCACGTGGTGGTTGGTCAGCACGTAGCCCCTGGCCGCGTCGATGATCACCCCCGAGCCCAGCGACTCGTTGATGCGCTCCTGCGGTACCTGCGGGAACAGGCGGCGGAAGAACGGGTCGTCGAAGAACGGGTTGCGCACCCGCACCACCTGCTTGGTGTTGACGCTGACCACGGCCGGCATCACCCGTTCCAGCATCGGTGCCAGCGACGGCACCGGCTGGCCGGCGACCGCCGCCGGCAGGGCCGCGGTGGCGGGCAGCATGGCGCCGGTGGAGGCCTGGGCGCGGTTGTCCAGGTGGGCGTTGATGGCACTGGCGGTGAAGCCGCCGAAGGCGGCGGCCAGGGCAAGCGTGAGCAGGGTCGGGAGCGGTCGCATAAGGGCCGGGGTTCCATGCGGGGACGCCGCGCGGGGCGTCCGGGTGGGGCGGGAGTGGCTGAATGGAGTGTGGCGGCAGCGACCTAAATCGACAATGAAACATTCCGCGCCGCCGCAATCGCAGGGGGCGCAAGCCCTGCGCGGATTGCAAGATGCCGGGGGCAGATTTTTCGTTTGACATCACCCAAGCGGTGGGTAAGCTTGGCATCGCCATCAGCCACTAGATGTTGGGTTGATGTGAAATGCGTCCCCAAGAAGTAGGGTTGAGGCCCGGGGTGCAGGCACCCCATAGGAAGGCGTGCAATGACGACGGAAGCGATGCAGACCCCCGGCCCTCGCCGGACCAATCCCCGCCCGCCCGCAGGCGCGTGACCACGCGCCGGCATCGTCGTCGTTGCAGCCCCGCCCGACCGGGGAAACGGTAAACGCACCGCAAGGTGCACAAGGAGAGTTCCACCATCATGAGCACGGTGCGTCTGGAAGTGGTCAGCAACCCAACCCGATCGGACCTTATCCCCCTGCAGCCCGCCTCGCAGGACATCTGGGACAAGAAGTACCGCCTCAAGACCAAGGCCGGGCAGGCGCTGGATGCCGATATCGACGGCACCTACCAGCGCGTGGCCCGCGCCCTGGCCGACGCCGAAGGCAGCGACGACAAGCGCGCCTACTGGTACGAGCGTTTCGTCTGGGCGCTGCGCCGCGGCGCGATCCCGGCCGGCCGCATCACCTCCAACGCCGGCGCGCAGGAACACAAGCCGGCCACCAGCACCATCAACTGCACCGTGTCGGGCACCATCACCGACTCGATGGATGGCATCCTGGAGAAGGTCCACGAGGCCGGCCTGACCCTGAAGGCCGGCTGCGGGATCGGCTACGAGTTCAGCACCCTGCGCCCGCGCGGCGCATTCGTGGCCGGCGCCGGCGCCTACACCTCCGGGCCGATGTCCTTCATGGATATCTACGACAAGATGTGCTTCACCGTGTCCTCGGCCGGTGGCCGCCGCGGCGCGCAGATGGGCACCTTCGACGTGTCGCACCCGGACGTGAAGGACTTCATCCGCGCCAAGCGCGAGGACGGCCGCCTGCGCCAGTTCAACCTGTCGCTGCTGATCACCGACGGCTTCATGGAGGCGGTGGACAAGGACGCCGACTGGCCGCTGGTGTTCCCGATCAACACCAAGGAGCAGGCCGAGCTGGATCCGGCCAGCGGCGAGGAAGTGGTCTGGCGCGAATGGCCGACCCACGAGAACTACATCGTCCGCGACGACGGCCTGGTGGCCTGCAAGGTGTACGGCCACATCCGTGCCCGCCACCTGTGGGACATGATTATGGTCTCGACGTACGACTACGCCGAGCCGGGTTTCATCCTGATCGACCGCGTCAACGAGATGAACAACAACTGGTGGTGCGAGAGCATCCGCGCCACCAACCCCTGCGGCGAGCAGCCGCTGCCGCCGTACGGCGCCTGCCTGCTGGGCTCGGTCAACCTGACCAAGTTCGTGCGCGACCCGTTCACCGACAAGGCCTCGTTCGACTGGGACGAGTACAAGGAAGTGGTGCGCGTGTTCACCCGCATGCTCGACAACGTGGTCGAGGTCAACGGCCTGCCGCTGGAACAGCAGCGCAACGAGATCATGCGCAAGCGCCGCCACGGCATGGGCTTCCTCGGCCTGGGCAGCACCCTGACCATGCTGCGCATGAAGTACGGTTCGCCGGAGTCGTGCGAGTTCACCGAAGCCATTGCCCGCGACATGGCCGTGGCCGGCTGGGAAACCGGCCTGGAACTGGCCCGCGAGAAGGGCCCGGCGCCGATCATGGAGGAGACCTTCGAGGTCACCGCGGCGATGCTGCGGCAGCGTCCGGAGATGCGCAAGGACGGCTGGAAGGTCGGCCAGAAGATCCAGGGCAAGGTGCTGCACGCGCGCTACAGCCGCTACATGCAGCGCATCGCCTCGGTCGCCCCGGAGCTGGTGGACGAACTGGCCGAGACCGGCGCGCGCTTCACCCACCACAGCTCCATCGCGCCGACCGGCACCATCAGTCTGTCGCTGGCCAACAACGCCTCCAACGGCATCGAGCCCTCGTTCGCGCACCACTACAGCCGCAACGTGATCCGCGAAGGCAAGAAGACCAAGGAGAAGGTGGACGTGTTCTCCTTCGAGCTGCTGGCCTACCGCGAACTGGTCAACCCCCGGGCGATGCCGTTCGCCGAGGACGCCGAGTCGCGCCTGCCGGACTACTTCATCGCCGCCGACGACATCTCGCCGAAGGAACACGTGGACGTGCAGGCGGCCGCGCAGAAGTGGGTGGACAGCTCGATCTCCAAGACCGCCAACGTGCCGACCGACTACCCGTACGAGCAGTTCAAGGACATCTACCGCTACGCCCACCAGCAGGGCCTGAAGGGCTGCACCACGTTCCGCTTCAACCCGGCCGCCTTCCAGGGCGTGCTGGTCAAGGAGGCGGACCTGGAGAACACCACCTACCGCTTCGAACTGGAAGACGGCCAGGTGGTCGAGGTCAAGGGCAACGAGCAGATCGAGTACGACGGCGAGATGCACACCGCCGCCAATCTGTTCGACGCCCTCAAGGAAGGCTACTACGGCAAGTTCTGAGGTCGCCTTCGCACGCCGTCCCGCCGCCGCGCGGGACGGCGACGGTGGCCACCACCACCGGGTTGTCGCCTGTGTTCCATGCCCCCCCGCTTCATTCCGCATCGCCAACGTGACCGATCCAACGCCCTTAAGGAGGGCTTTATGAGCAATGGCAATGGTGTGACGGCGACCGTGTCCCAGGTTGCCGAGAACGTGAAGGAAACCGCAGCCAACCTCGGCGACGCCATGGCCGCCACCGCCGGCGATGCCGTTGCCGCGGTCAAGACCCGCGCGCGCAAGGTCGAGGCCGGCGCCACGCGGCAGGTCGCCAAGGTGAAGAAGGCGGTCAAGAAGGCCGAAAAAGTCGTCGCCAAGAAGGCTGCCGCGGCGAAGAAGGAGGTCGGCAAGACCGTTTCCAGCGTGCGCCGCAAGCTGGAGGCCGCCAAGGCCAATGCCAAGGCCGAGGCCGCGGCCCTGAAGAAGAAGGGTGCCGGCAAGCAGGCCGCCGCCAAGAAGGCCGTCGCCGCCGCCGAGAAGAAGGTGGCGAAGAAGGTCGCCTCGGCCAGGAAGACGGTGAAGGCCGCGGAGAAGAAAGTGGCCAAGGCCGTGGCCAAGAAGACCGCCGCGGTGAAGAAGGCGGTGGACAAGGCCGGCAGCAAGGTCGCCAAGAAAGTCGCCACCCGCACCGCCGCCACCCGTAAGGCGGTGAAGAAGGTCGAGAAGACGGTGGCCAGGAAGACCGCTTCCGCAAAGAAGACCGTGGCCAAGAAGGCGGCTTCGGCGAAGAAGACGGTGGCCAGGAAGACCACCGCGGTGAAGAAGGCGGCGAAGAAGGCCGCCCGCAAGTAAGCCGCACCCGCGCCCCCGCCCGCCGCGGGCGGGGGCGCCGCAACCCGCACCACAACGCATAACCAGGACCCGCACCATGGCCGTCAAGATCGACAAGAAAATCAAGGGTTATTCCGTCATCACCCCGGACGACAAGGCCCGGGAAGCGACGGCCAAGGCTCCGGTCGCACAGGCGCAGGACGATGCCCAGGACAGCAACATCGTGCACATGCACGAGCGCATCGAGCGCCCCGACGTGCTGATCGGCAGCACCTACAAGATCAAGTCGCCGCTGGTGGAGCACGCCTTCTACGTGACCATCAACGACATCGTGCTCAACGCCGGCACCGAGCACGAACTGCGCCGTCCGTTCGAGATCTTCATCAACTCCAAGTCGATGGAGCATTTCCAGTGGATCGTGGCGCTGACCCGCATCATGTCGGCGGTGTTCCGCAAGGGCGGCGATGTCACCTTCATCGTCGACGAGATGAAGGCCGTGTTCGACCCCAAGGGCGGCTATTTCAAGGCCGGCGGCGTGTACATGCCGTCGCTGGTCGCCGAGCTGGGCTCCATCGTCGAAGACCACATGAAGTCGATCGGCCTGCTGCACGATCCGGAAATGAGCGCCCACCAGCGCGCGCTGATCGCCGAGAAGCGCAAGCAGTTCGAGGACCGCTCAAAAAAAAACACTGACGCCGTAGTCGCCGCCCCCGCCGGGCGCGATGAGGATGTCCAGGTCACCGGCGAGGGCACCAGCTTCCCGCCCAGCGCCACCATGTGCCACAAGTGCAGCACCAAGGCGCTGGTGGTGATGGACGGGTGCGCCACCTGCCTGAACTGCGGCTACAGCAAGTGCGGCTGACCGGTGGCAACGCCGGATGAGACCGGGGCCGGTGTGCGCGAGCACCCGGCCCTTGTCTTTTCCGCCGGCGGGGAGCAGCCGACGGGGCTGCCTTGCGAGTTGGTGTGGACGCAGGCGTGCTTGGGCGGCTGCGTCGTCCTGTGACCAGTGCCCGGGGGGAAGCATGGAGCAGTTCAAGGGGTGCGTCGGCGTGGATGGCGCCGGCAGCGGATGGATCGCCGTCTGGTGGGGCGGGGGCGGGCTGGTGCATGCGCTGTACCCCGACGCCCAGCAACTTTTCCACACGCACCGGACGGCCCGGGTGATCGCGGTGGATATTCCGATAGGGCTCTGCGAGCAGGGTGGCCGCCCGGCCGATCGCGAGGCGCGCTGCTTCGTTGGCGGCAAGCGGGCCAGCAGTGTTTTCTCCACGCCCGTGCGCGGCATTCTCGATGCGGGCTCGCAGCCCGAGGCATCCCGCCGCCACCGGGAGATCGACGGGCGCGGCTTCGGCGCGCAGTCGTTCGCGATCCTGCCCAAGATCCGCCAGTGGGACCAACTGCTCCAGGGGGACGTGGATGCACGGCAACGGGTGCGCGAGATACATCCGGAGGTGTCGTTCGCTGCGCTCAATGGTGGAGCGGGGCGCGGCCTGGCGGATGGCAAGCGCACCTTCGCCGGTGCGCAGATGCGTGTCAGCCTGCTGGCGGACATCTACGGCCAGGACGCAGTGATGGGGCTGCTGCGTGCGGTGCCGGCGCGTCAGGCCGCGACCGACGACGTACTGGATGCACTGGCGGCGTTGTGGAGTGCCGAACGCATTGCCGCTGGCCGCGCGCGATCGCTGCCGGCGCAGGTGCAGCCGGACCGCACCGGGTTGCCCGCCGCGATCTGGTACTGATCCCCGTGGGAGCACGCGTCGAGGGTGTACCGGCGGCCAGGCGGCGGCCGGTGGACCACCCGCGGTAACGTCCGGCGCTGGCGGTCCGCGCGCCGGCAACGTCGCCTGAACCTCCCGGGCGCGGCAAACCAATGGCAGGGGTGGCGGTCCGCGCATGCGCTCTAGCATCCGCCCATCGCCCCTGCTGGATACGGTCATGCGCATCACTGCCCCGGTCGCGGTCTGCCTGCTGCTGGTCCCGCTGCTGCCGGCCTGCACGCCCGCGCAGATGCGCATGCCCGACGGCTTCACCGCCGATGCGGTGGCCTACGAGGTCAGCGGCCACTCGCCGCGGCGCTTCAACGAACCGGTGCGGTTCGGGCCGTACAGCGCCCTGCGGATGCGCGAGGGCTCGACCTTCTCCTGGCGCGTGCCCTTGCCGGCATTCGACGTGGGCCGCACGTCCCGGCCCTACGATTACACGATGGTGGCGCGCGACCAGCCACCGGTGGAGGTGCAGTGCCGCACGCAGGCATGGACCGCGGGCCGGGGTGGCGAATCACACCGGCTGACGGTCGACCTGACGGCGATGGCCGGGCCGTTGCTCGCATGCGGGCTGCGGATGGATGGCCAGCCCGTGCAGGTGCTGGAGGTGAGGCGCGAGGGCGAGGGCCTGCGCGGACGCCTGCAGTCGCCATGGGGCAGCGACTACGCGGTGCGCGCCGTGTATGCCTACCAGGACACGCCGGTCAGGGGCATGACACCGACCGGTTACGTCATCGCCGGCGATGGCGGCACGCGCGCCGTGGTCGACGTGCTTAACCGCGGCCGGGTGCACCTGGACCGCCGGCTCGACGATGACCAGCGCGTGTACTTCGCCGCGGCCGCCGCCGCGCTCCTGTTGCTCGACCCGGAACTGGGCGAATGAGCCGCTGCCGTCGCCGGCGGGCAACGCGGATCGGGAACGGTCGACCACCGATGCCCCGCGGCGCGGTGCATGACCGCCACGGTCCGGCCGCGGCGGCCGCCAGCATGCCGCTTCCGGCGGTGCCCACAATGCGACCTGGAGGCCAATGCCGATGAACGCATACCGTTTTCGCCTGCCTGCAGCGCTGGTCCTGGCGCTGGCGCCGCTGCTGGCGGCCGCGCAGGATGCCTGCCCGGACCGTTCCAGCTACGCGCCGGCGCGCGGGATCATCGCCGACCTGGGGCGCATCGTCGCGCCCAACGGCGTGCAGGAGGACTACGCGGCGAAGATCGGCGGCATCGCGCAGTGGGTCAACGTGCGCGGCCAGGACCGCGACAACCCGCTGCTGCTGTTCGTGCACGGTGGGCCGGCATCGCCGGTGATCCCCACGCTGTGGCAGTTCCAGCGCCCGCTGGAGGAGTACTTCACCGTGGTCAACTACGACCAGCGCGGTGCCGGGCGGACGCTGCTGCTCAACCCGCAGCAGGAGGTGGCCGGCACGCTGCGCATCCAGCGCTACGTCGACGATGCCATCGAACTGGCCGACTACCTGCGCAGCCGGTACCACAAGCGCAAGCTGGTGCTGGTCGGGCACAGCTGGGGCACCGTGGTGGCGATGCAGGCGGCGCTGCAGCGCCCGGACCTGTTCCATGCGTATGTCGGCATCGGCCAGGTGATCGACGTGCGCACCAACGAGCGGGTCAGTTTCGATTACGGCCTGCGCACCGCGCGCGAGCGCGGCAACGCCGAAGCGGTGCGCGAGATGGAGGCCATCGCACCCTATCCGGGCGACGCGCCGCTCACCCGCGAGCGGATCGTCGTGGCCCGCAAATGGCCACAGCACTACGGCGGCCTGAGTGCGTTCCGCAGCGAGTCGAACTACTTCTTCCAGGGGCCGCGGTTGTCGCCCGACTACGACGATGCGGCGCGCTGCGCGATCAACGCCGGCAGCGAATTCACCCTCGGGCGGCTGCTGGATGAGTTCCTGCAGGTGGACTACCGCGGGGTGAAGCGGTTCCCCATCCCGGTGCTGATGTTCATGGGGCGCCACGACTACACCACGCCCTCGGAACCGACCGCGGCCTGGTTGGCGCAGGTGCGCGCGCCGTACAAGCGCGGCGTCTGGTTCGAGCATTCGGCGCACATGATCCCGTGGGAGGAGCCGGGCAAGACCCTGGTCAGCCTGCTGGAGCAGGTGCGTCCGCTGGCGCTGCAGGGCGAGGCCGGCGAGCGCTGACCTCGCGCGTTGCGGTGCCCGCCGTCACTGGCCCGCTGCCCGCGCACGCTATGATCGGCGTTCCCACGGATGAAGGAACACTGCATGGCATGGGCATCGCGGCATGGAAAGGCATGGGCATTGGCGGGCGCGATGAGCGTACTGGCCGGCTGCGGCGCGCAGGACACGCCGGCGCAGACCACCCCGGCGGATGCAGCGGCGACGGCGGCCCCAGCGGATGCGGCCCCCGGTGTCGCCGCCACGCACGCGTGCATGATCGCCGGCGAGTTTTCGCTCCTCGGCCAGGTCATCCGTTCCCGCGACTGCGTGCAGACCGCGGGTGCCTCCACCGAAGCGCAACTCAAGCGCGTGTGCGAGGGGTTGGCGCAGACCTCGGCGCAGATGGGTGGCAAGGCGGGCGAGATCACTTACATGGACGCCTGTCCAGCGCCGGCGCAGGGCAGTTGCCGGCGCCTGTTCGGCCAGGATTTCGACGGCTTCTACTACGAGCGTTCGGCCGACGACCTGGCCGGCCTGCCGGCCAGCTGCGCACAGGGCGGCGGTACCTGGAAGGCCGACTGACCGCGGCCGCGCCGGCACCGCACGGCCGGCCGCTGCCTGCCTGGCGCGGTGCCGGGCGCGGGCGGCCGATGCGCCGTCCAGCGCCATTGGCGCGGTCCGTGCCGAGCCATGCGCGTGGCTGCCCGCGCCCCGGGAATGCTGCCGCTGCGGTGCGCCGGCCGCGTTCAGCCGCGCGGCGGCGTACCTGGCCGACAACGCCACGCCGGCGACGGCGCGGCGAACCGGTGCACCGCGATTGCGTTGGCCATGCGCTTCGCGCAAGCTCTGGGCTTCTTCATTCCTGGTGACCGTCCATGCAAGACAACATCATCCAGATCATGCCCGCGGCCGGCTGGGTGGCCGTGTTCGACGAGGACGGCGAGGAGAGCGCGCAGGGCGTGGTGTGCTTCGCGCTGGTGGAAAGCGCGATGAAGCGCGAGGTGCGGGCGATGATCGCCGACGGCGCCCAGATCGGCTTCGCCGATGCACTGCCCAACTTCGTGCGGGTGCAGGAGCTGGACGCGTTCGAGGAAGAAGACGACGAGGACGAGGAAGACGAGGACGAGGAAGAAGACGAGGCGTGATGCCCGCGTCGTACCTTTTTCCCCGCGCCATCGCCGGCCCATCCCGGTGATGCCATCGCCCGCCCCGGCGTCGGACACGTTGTTCGACGACGCCTTCGCCTACAAGCGCTGGGCGATGCAGCGCACGCTGGAGGCGATACGCGCCGTGGACGCACGGGCGTTCCCCGCCAGCGTCGCCTTCGCGCGGCAGCAGTTGAACCACATCGTGATCGTGGAGGAGCTGTTCCGCGCGCGCCTGCTGGGCGAGGCGCCGCCGCATGCGGCCACCAACAGCGCCGAGGTACCGGCCCTGGAGGCGCTGGCCATGCGCCTGGAAGCCTCCGACCAGTGGTATGCGGCCCATCTGGCCGCGCTGGCGCCGGCGCAATGGGACCAGGCGCTGCGCTTCCGCTTCGCCGACGGCCGCGACGGCTGCATGACGCGCCGCGAAATCCTGTTCCACGTGCTCAACCACGCCACCTACCACCGCGGCGCCATCGGCCATGCGCTGGACCTGGCGGGGGTGCCGCACCCGGCCGATACCTATACGGTGTTCATCCACCAGGCCCAGCCGCAGCGACGCGCCGGCACGATGCCCGCCGATCCGGATGCAGGCCCGCGGACGACGCGGTAAGGTACGCGCCCGCACGCCGCCGCGCCGGTGTCACGACACACCCGTACATGCTGACCGATCCATTCGACAGGGAGCACCTCTGGCATCCCTACAGCGCGCTGGGCCATGCGCCGCCGGCGCTGAAAGTGGCGCGTGCCGATGGCGTGCTGCTGGAGCTGGCCGACGGCACCCGGCTGATCGACGGCATGGCCTCGTGGTGGTGCGCGATCCACGGCTACAACCATCCGCAGCTGAACCAGGCGGCGATCGAGCAGCTCGGGCGCATGGCGCACGTGATGTTCGGTGGGCTCACCCACGAACCGGCCATCGCCCTGGGCAGGCAGCTGCTGGCGATGGTGCCGCAGCCACTGGATGCGATCTTCTATGCCGACTCCGGCTCGGTGTCGGTGGAAGTGGCGCTGAAGATGGCGATCCAGTACCAGGCCGCGCGCGGCCGACCCGGCCGCCACAACATCGCCACCACGCGCTCGGGCTACCACGGCGATACCTGGAACGCGATGTCGGTGTGCGACCCGGTCACCGGCATGCACGGTCTGTTCGGCGCGGCGCTGCCGTCGCGGCGCTTCGTGCCGGCGCCGGTCACGCCGTTCGACGGGGCCTGGGATCCGGCCGAGATCGCACCGCTGGAACGCCTGTTCGCCGACCACGGCGACGAGCTGGCCGCCTTCATCATCGAGCCGGTGGTGCAGGGCGCCGGCGGCATGCGCTTCTATCACCCGCAGTACCTGCGCGAACTGGCACGGCTGTGCCGCGCCCACGACGTGCTGCTGATCTGCGACGAGATCGCCACCGGCTTCGGCCGCAGCGGCCGGCTGTTCGCCTGCGAACATGCCGGCATCACGCCGGACATCCTGTGCATCGGCAAGGCGCTGACCGGTGGTTACCTGACCCTGGCCGCGACCCTCACCCGCCGCGACATCGCCGACACCATCGCGGCCGGCGAGGCCGGCGTGTTCATGCACGGGCCGACGTTCATGGCCAATCCGCTGGCCTGCGCGGTGGCGCTGGCGTCCACCCGACTGCTGCTGGCGCAGGACTGGCAGGGCAACGTGCAGCGCATCGAACAGGTCCTGCGCGAACGGCTGGCGCCGGCGCGCGCGCTGCCGCGGGTGGCCGACGTGCGCGTGCTCGGCGCCATCGGCGTGATCGAGCTGACCGCGCCGCTGCGGCTCGAGCGCATCCAGCGGCGCCTGCTGGACCTGGGCATCTGGCTGCGTCCGTTCGGGCGGCTGGTGTACGCGATGCCACCCTACGTGATCGACGACGAACAATTGCGGCGGCTGTGCGACGGCATGGTCGCGCTGGTGGAAGGACTGCAGGACGAGGACATGCGGGCATGAACGGCGAGGTGATTTTCGTCGGTGGCATCGACACCGAGATCGGCAAGACCGTGGTCACCGGCTGGCTGGCGCGGCAGTGGCTCGACCAGGGCGGCGAGGTGATCACCCAGAAGCTGGTGCAGACCGGCTGCGTCGGTGCGTCGGACGACATCCTGCTGCACCGGCGGCTGATGGGCTGTGGCCTGTTCGAGGAGGATCGCGACGGTACCACCATGCCGGCGCTCTATGCCTATCCGGCCTCGCCGCACCTGGCGGCGCGGCTGGAGGGGCGCGCGCTGGACCTGGACGCCATCGGCGCCGCCACCGCGCGCCTGCGCGCGCGCTACGCCACGGTGCTGGTGGAGGGCGCCGGCGGGCTGCTGGTGCCGCTGACCCCGGACCTGCTGACCCTCGACTACGTGGCCCGGCAGGGCTGGCCGGTGCTCCTGGTCACCTCCGGGCGGCTGGGCAGCATCAACCACACCCTGTTGTCGCTGGAGGCCATCGCCGCGCGTGGCGTCGCCCTGCACGGCATCGCCTGGAACAGCCGCGACGACGGCAGCGACGAGGTCATCGCCGCCGAAAGCCGCCGCTACCTGCGTGGCTGGATGCAGGCGCGCTTCCCGCAGGCGCGCTGGTACGACGTGCCGCTGCTGGCGCTGGATTGAGCCTCCCGCGCGCCGGAAATGCTCCCGGCCCTTGAAAAACCCGGTGGTCGTCGCGATATTGCAGGATCGAGCAACGACAAAGAGAGGGCTTATGGAAGCCGTCACGACTGGAATGGTCCAGTGCATGAAGTGCAATACGGTGTATCAACCCGCGATCAAGGTGCTGGAGAGCGTCTGCCCGATGTGCCTGTCGATCAAGACCGCACCGGTGCCGGCCGAACAGGCACGCGGCACCCCGGCCGCCCTGCACTGAACCGCAACTGCGCTGTATCCCGCGGGCCAGGTCATCGACCTGGCCTTTTCATTTGCATCGCGCCGGGCCGGGCGGCTTACTCGCCCTGGTACTGCTTTTCCTCGACCAGCGCCGAGCCGGCGACGTGGTTGATCGCGTTCTTGACCGCCACGCGCTCGCCGTTGGTGCCGTAGACGCCGCGCGCCAGGGCGATGAACGCCTCGCCGAAGTCCTGCGCGGTTTCCTTGGCCCGCAGCTGGTCCTGGATGTCCCACATGCGCTCGTTGATCGCCTTGAGCTGCTGCTTGAGCGCGGCCAGTTCCGGGCGCGCGGCCTGCTGCTGCAGCCACAGCGGCCACAGCCCGTCGAGTTCGGTGCGCACGTTGTCCAGCTTGGCCGCGTCGGTGATGCGCTCGGCCTTGATTTCGAGGATGGTGATCTTGTCGATCAGTTCGCCGATCGATACCGGGGTGAGGATGGTCTGCACGTGCATGCCGCCGAAGAAAGTACGGGCGCCATGATAGCGCCCCGGCCCACGGCCCCGCCCGGGCGGAAGTTGCCGATGAACCGATGCCGGCGGCGCCGCGTCGATGCCGGCACAATGCCGCTTTGCCCTGTGCGGAGATCCCGATGCCGATGCCCCCGATCCTGCGGCTGCCCGCCGCCGTGCTGCTGCTGTGCGTGGCGTCCCCCGCCTGGGCCACCGCGGCCACCGACCTGGCGCGACTGCAGGGCGCGTGGCAGCTGCGGTCGGGCGAGTCGCTCGATGGCGACGGCGCGCGCATGGACTATGCCAGCCAGGGCCTGGCCGGCACCAAGGTACTGGCCGACGGGCGTTTCGCCTTCACCAGCACCCGCAACGGCGCGTTCTGGGCCGCGGGCTCGGGCACCTACGAGGGCGACGCCACGCGGTACCTGGAACGGCCGCTGATGGCGTCCTATCCGCTGCAGAACGGCGGCAGCTACGAATTCCGCTACACGCTGGAAGGTGACACCTGGACGCTGGAGTGCTGGGACGGCGGGCGCATGGTCGAGCGCGAAGTGTGGACGCGGGTGGGCCGGTAGGGTCGACTGCGCCGGTGCCGGTCGGGCGGATGCGCGGCTTGCCGCGCATGGGGCTTCACCGGGAATGCCTGATGCCGGAGCAAGCCCCCGCCTTCACGGGTCCTGCCGTGGCGGAAAGCCGGCGTCGTCCAGCGCCGCGGTGAAGCGTTCGGCCGGCTGCGCCGATTCGATGTGCACGCGCTTGCTGGCCAGGTCGATCGTGACCGTCGCGGCCGGGTCTACGTCCTTGATGGCGGCGGTGACGCTGCGCGCGCAGCCGCCGCAGGTCATGTTCTCGATATGCAGGTTCATGGCGGTTTCTCCTTGAGGGGAGGGCAGTCTGGGGCTTGCCATGGTGGCAAGGTCAAGGGGCGGGGCGAGGAGTGAGTGAAGAGGAGTGAGAAGTGAGAAAAAGCCAAAGCGCAAGCAATGCCGCTCTCTCTCACCTCTCACTCCTCTTCACTCACTCCTCGCCCCTTGACCTTCCCATGATGGGAAGCTTCAAGATGCCGCCATCATGGACAACGCCAGGTGAGCCGGTGATGACCCCGAACAGCCAGAACCCCGCCGCCGAGGGCGGCATGACGCAGACCCTCGCGGTCGAGGGCATGACCTGCGCGTCGTGCGTGGGCCGGGTGGAGCGCGCGCTGGCCGCCGTGCCCGGGGTGGCCAGCGCCGCGGTCAACCTGGCCACCGGCCGCGCCACCGTGCGCGGCGACGCCGTGGACCGGCAGGCGCTGGTGCGCGCGGTGGAGAAGGCCGGTTACGCGGTGCCCGCGCCGGCGCCGCTGGAACTGGGCATCGACGGCATGACGTGTGCGTCGTGCGTGGGCCGGGTCGAGCGCGCGCTGGGCAAGGTGCCCGGCGTGCTTTCGGCCAGCGTCAACCTGGCCACCAGCCGCGCGCAGGTGCATGGCGACGCCTCGCTGGATCCGGCCGCGCTCCTCGCCGCGGTCGCCAGGGCCGGTTACGAGGCGCGCGTCCTGCAGGCGGCCGTGGACGAGGACCGGGAAGCGCAGCGTCGCGACGCGGAACTGCGCGGACTCAGCCGCGACCTGCTGCTGGCCGCGGCGCTGACCCTGCCGGTGTTCGTGCTGGAAATGGGGGCGCACCTGGTGCCGGCGTTCCACCACGCCATCGCCAGCACCCTGGGCACGCGCAACAGCTGGCTGCTGCAGTTCGCGCTGACCACGCTGGTGCTGGCGATCCCGGGCCGCCGCTTCTACCGCGCCGGCATTCCCGCGCTGCTGCGCGCCGCGCCGGACATGAACTCGCTGGTCGCGGTCGGCACCCTGGCCGCCTATGGCTTCTCGCTGGTGGCGACCTTCCTGCCGCGGTTGCTGCCGGCCGGCACGGTCAACGTGTACTACGAGGCGGCGGCGGTCATCGTCACCCTGATCCTGCTCGGGCGCATGCTCGAGGCGCGCGCCAAGGGCCGTACTTCCGAAGCGATCAAGCGCCTGCTCAGGCTGCAGGCCAGGACCGCGCGGGTGCGCCGCGAGGGTGGCGCGGTGGAGGTGCCGCTGGCGCAGGTGGCGGCCGGCGACGTGATCGACGTGCGCCCCGGCGAGCGCATCGCCGTCGATGGCGAGGTGGTCGACGGCGACAGCTACGTGGACGAATCGATGATCACCGGCGAGCCGGTGCCGGTGGCCAAGGCGGCCGGCGCGCGCGTGGTCGGCGGCACCGTCAACCAGACCGGCACGCTCGGGGTGCGCGCCACCGCCGTCGGCGGCGCCACCGTGCTGGCGCAGATCATCCGCCTGGTGGAACAGGCGCAGGGCGCCAAACTGCCGATCCAGGGCCTGGTGGACCGCATCACGATGTGGTTCGTGCCGGTGGTGATGGGCCTGGCGCTGCTGACCTTCGCCGTGTGGTGGGCATTCGGTCCATCGCCGGCGCTGACGTTCGCCCTGGTCAACGCGGTGGCCGTGCTGATCATCGCCTGCCCGTGCGCGATGGGCCTGGCAACCCCGACCTCGATCATGGTCGGCACCGGCCGCGGCGCCGAACTGGGCGTGCTGTTCCGCAAGGGCGAGGCGCTGCAGCTGCTGAAGGAAGCGGCGGTGGTGGCGGTGGACAAGACCGGCACCCTGACCGAAGGCCGGCCGCTGCTGACCGACCTGCACGTGGCCGGCGGTTTCGACCGCGAACGCGTGCTCGCGCAGGTGGCCGCGGTGGAAGACCGCTCCGAGCACCCGATCGCGCGCGCGATCGTGGGCGCCGCGCAGGCCGAGGGCCTGGCGCTGCCCCCGGTGCAGGCGTTCGAGTCGGTCACCGGCCAGGGCGTGCGCGCGCAGGTGGACGGGGTGCGCGTGGACGTCGGCGCGGACCGCTTCATGCGTACGCTGGGGCTCGACGTGGCGGCGTTCGCCGAAGTCGCCACGCGGCTGGCCGGCGAGGGCAAGACCCCGCTGTACGCCGCCATCGACGGCACCCTGGCGGCGATCATCGCCGTTTCCGATCCGGTCAAGGCCGACACCGCCGCGGCCATCGCCCACCTGCATGCGCTGGGACTGAAGGTGGCGATGATCACCGGCGACAACCGCCGTACCGCCGACGCCATTGCCCGCCAGCTCGGCATCGACGAGGTGGTCGCCGAAGTGCTGCCGCAGGGCAAGGTCGAGGCGGTCAAGCGGCTGCAGGCCGCGCATGGCCGCCTGGCCTATGTCGGCGACGGCATCAACGACGCGCCGGCGCTGGCCGCGGCCGATGTGGGCCTGGCCATCGGTACCGGCACCGACGTGGCGATCGAGGCGGCCGACGTGGTGCTGATGTCCGGCAGCCTGCAGGGCGTGCCCAACGCCATCGCGCTGAGCCAGGCGACGATGCGCAACATCGGCCAGAACCTGTTCTGGGCGTTCGCCTACAACACCGCGTTGATCCCGCTGGCGGCCGGCGTACTGTATCCGTTGTGGGGCGTGCTGCTGTCGCCGGTGTTCGCCGCCGGCGCCATGGCGCTGTCCTCGGTGTTCGTACTGGGCAATGCGCTGCGGCTGCGGCGCTTCGCGCCCTGATCCTGCCCGGCGGCGACGGAGACGACGATGCAAGACGTGATGAACATCGGCCAGGCCGCCAGGGCCACCGGCATCTCGGCCAAGATGATCCGCTACTACGAGGACAACGGGCTGATCGGCCCGGTCGCGCGCAGCGGGGCCGGCTACCGCGTCTACGGCCCCCGCGACATCCACACCCTGGGCTTCATCAAGCGCTCGCGCGACATGGGCTTCAGCGTCGAGCGCATCGGCGAACTGCTGCAGCTGTGGCGCGACCGCTCGCGCCACAGCGCCGACGTCAAGCGCATGGCGCTGGAGCACGTGGCGGTACTGCAGCAGCGCATCGCCGAGCTGCAGGACATGGTCGCCACCGTCCGCGCCCTGGCCGACTGCTGCGCCGGCGACGAGCGCCCGGACTGCCCGATCCTGAGCGATATCGCCAGCGGCGCCCCGCTGCACCGCCGCTCGCGGCAAAGCACGCGGCCGGCGAACCGTGGCACGGCGCGCGCGTGCCAGAAAACGCCTGAATAGAGGCCTAAAAACGCGTTGCAGTGCGCCTCGCGATTTCAGGAAGGGTTGGGCTGGATAACGGAAAAATTACATCCGGACGCAGGCAGCCGACGAGCCGCCGCGCCACCAGACAGTAATTCCTGAAGGTGTACCCCCATGAAGACGTCCCTGATTGCCCTGGCCCTGGCGGCCGCCCTCCCGTTCGCCGCTTCCGCTGCTGACAACCTTTCCTACAACTATGTCGAAGGCGACTACGTCAAGACCGACGTGTCCGGTCCCGACGCCGACGGCTGGGCGCTGAAGGGCTCCTGGGCCTTCCACCCGAACTTCCACGTGTTCGGCGACTTCACCCAGCAGAAGGTCGACCACACCGACGCCAAGTTCGACCAGTGGCGCATCGGCGCCGGCTACAACCGCGCCATCGCGACGAGCACCGACCTGGTCGCGCGCGTGGGCTACCAGAAGTTCGACCGGCACCACAGCAACCTGGACTTCGACGGCTACAACGCCGAAGTGGGCCTGCGCAACGCATTCGGCGAGCACGTCGAGGTGTATGCCTTCGCCGGCTACCAGGACTACACCAAGAAGCACGGCGTCAACCCGGACGGCGCGTTCTACGGCCGCCTGGGCGGCCAGGTGAAGTTGAACCAGAACTGGGGCATCAACGGCGACATCAAGATGGACCGCCACGGCAACAAGGAATGGTCGGTCGGCCCGCGCTTCAGCTGGTAAGCAGCCCGCACATGGCGTAACAGGAAAAGCCCGGCGATGCCGGGCTTTTTCCTTCATGCACGTGGCCTGCGTACGCAGCGGCGACGCGCCGGTTGTTGCTGCCGTTATGCGCCGCGCACGCGCGCGGTCAGGCCCTTGAGGAAGTTGCGCAGCAACTGGTCGCCGCAGGCGCGGTAGTTCTTGTGGTCCGGCTGCCGGAACAGCGCCGACAGCTCCGGCTTGGACAGCGGAAAGCCGGCCGCGGCGAAGATCGCGTGCATGTCCACGTCCTTGAGCTGGAAGGCGACGCGCAGCTTCTTCAGCACCAGGTTGTTGGTGATGCGGGCCTCGGGCGCGCGCTGCGGCTGCGAATCGTCGCGGCCACGGAAGTGGTAGATCAGCCCGTCGAGGAAACGTGCCAGCGCGGCATCCGGGCAGGGCTCGAACAGCGGCTCGTCGTCGCGCCGCAGGAAGTCGTGCACCTGCGCCGGGTCGACATCGAACGCCGGGTCGGCCAGGTGGATCAGGTCCACCACGTGCCTGTCGCCCAGGTCGAGCATGTAGCGGATGCTGCGCAGTACGTCGTTGTTGATCATCACCACTCCGGAACGGCCGTGGCGCCACTGCCCGGCAAGATGCACAGTGTAACGCCGGCGCCCGCCGGCGGCCGGTACACTCGCTGGCCGATCGCCTTGCCGCCGCGTCATGCACCCACCCGTTCCTGCTGCTTTTTCCACCGCCGTTGCGGCACCGTCCCGCGCCTGGCGCACGCCGCGCGCGGGCCAGGCGCGCCGTCCCGCCGCCGGCGTCGGCCAGCCCATGGGCACCTGAGCGGATGGGACTGCGCGCGATTCTGCACGTGTGCCTGCACGCGGCGGTGCCCGCACTGCTGGCATGGATGTTCTGGCGGCCGCGGTTCGGCCGCGCCTGGGTGCTGTTGCTGCTGGGCTGGGTGATCGACCTGGACCACCTGCTGGCCGATCCGATCTACGCGCCGGACCGCTGCAGCATCGGCTTCCACCCGCTGCACACCGCGCCGGCGGCGGCCGTCTACGCGGGATTGCTGCTGCCGCGCCGCACCCGGCTGTTCGGCATCGGCCTGCTGCTGCATCTGGCGCTGGACGCGATCGATTGCGTCTGGATGCGCTGCGGCGGTTGAGGCCGGCCGTGCCGGCTGCCGGGCAGCGCGGGCTTACCAGCCGTACCAGGGGCCCGGGCCGTAGCCGAACGGACCCACGCCCTTGCCCTGGCTGACATGGATGTTCAGGTCCACCCGGCGGGTCTTGCCCTCGTCGGTGGTGTAGTTCTTGCCGAGATTGATGTCGGCCGCGCTCCAGTGGCTGTTGCCGAACGCCTTGGAATAACCGATGCCGGTGCTGAGGGTGCCGTGCACCTGCAGCTTGTCGTCGGTGACGGTCGCGGCGGCCGCGTCGCGTCGCGGTTGCGGACCGCTGTGGTCGCCGTAATAGGTGCCCGGCGCGTCGGCCTGGTAGGACGGATCGTTGAGGTAGCGCAGCGGCGCCTGCGGCACGCTCAGGTCCAGCGCGCCCGGCGCGGTGTCCGCCGGCTGCGCCGCCGCCAGCGGCGAGGCCAGCAGGCAGGCAAGCATGATGGGGAACCGGTTCATCGCGCGGGTGCTCCTGGCGGGGGCGGTCATGGTGGCAGGTGGGATACGCCGACGCTAGCGCGGCGGCGGTGAACCGGGGCTGTCGCGGCCGGGTGGCTCAGCCCAGCCGCCCGAACCCGAACAACCGCGCCAGGCGGTGCCGGCGCCGCTCGATGGCGGCGCGCAGCAGGCCGGCGCCGAGCATCGAGTAGGTGATGCCGTTGCCGCCGTAGGCCATGGCGAACAACACCCGCGGCCCCCACTGCGGATGCGCGCCGAAGAACGGCAACCCGTCGCGGGTTTCAGCGAAGGTCCCGGCCCAGGCGAACGCCGGGGTCAGCGCCAGCTGCGGGAACAGCCGCTGCAGCTTGTCGGCCAGCCGCCGCGCCTTGCGTTCCACCCGCGCGTCGCGGCGCGCCGGGATGTCCAGCGCGTCGTCCTCGCCGCCCACCAGCAGCCGCAGGTCGGCGGTGCTGCGCAGGTACAGGTAGGGGCGCGCCGATTCCCACAGCATGGTCCGGCGCAGCGGCCCCAGCGCCTCGGCCGGCAGCGGGTCGGTGACGAACGCGTAGCTGCTGCGGTTGCGCGCCACGCGCTGCTCCAGCCACTGCTGGTTGGCATAGCCAGCGGCCAGCACCACGTGCCCGCATCGCACCTGGACACCGTCGCTGGTGGTGGCCACCACCCCGCGCGAGGTCGCGCGCAGGGCGCTGATGGTGGTGCGGTCGAACACCTGCATCCCGTTCCGCTGCAACCGCGCCAGCAGCCGGTGCGCCATCCGGTAGGGGTCGATGCTGGCGGCAAGGTCGCTGAGGATCGCCGCCGGCGCGCTGAACCCGTAGCCGTCCTCGACGTCGCCGGGCTCGAGCCAGCGCACGCCGAAGCCGTGTTTCCTGCGCAGCGCATATTCGGCATGCAGCGCGCTGCGGTGGCGGCGGTGGCTGGCGTAGTACAGGCTGTCGGCACGGCGGAAATCGACCCCGCGCAGGTCCGTGGCCAGCGCCTGCAGCTGGCCGATGGCGTCGGCGCAGGCACCATAGGCCAGCACCGCGGCGTCCTCGCCGTAGTCCGCGGCCAGCTCGGTCATGTGGGTGTCGATCTCGTACTGCAGCAGCGCGGTACTGGCGGCGCTGGAGCCCCAGCCGATGTCGCGCTGCTCGACCACCGCCACCTCGTGCCCGTGCCGGGCCAGCTCGTCGGCGATCAGCGCGCCGGTGATGCCTCCGCCGACCACCAGGACGTCGCAGCGCAGCGCCTGCGCCAGCGGCGGATAGGCGTGCATCAGGCCGTTCCTGACCGCCCAGAAGGGATAACCACTTTTCAGGTCCATGCGCGGGTTCCGCCGGCCGGCTCAGGCGGTGGGGTGGCCGGTATGCGGCGTGTGGATCAGCCGGTCCACGTCGAAGCCCTGCTGGCGCGCATAGGCGATGTAGTGCTGGCGGGTGATCTCGTCCATGCGTGGTTCGCGCGACAGCAGCCACAGGTACTTGCGGTCGGGGCTGCCGACCAGCGCCGCGGTATAGGCGCCATCGACCAGGATCACCCAGTAGTCGCCCTTGGTGAAGGGAATCCAGCGCAGGCCTTCGGGCAGGAAGCTCACCTCCAGGCGGCTGTTGGAGGCGTCCACCGGCTTGGCCTGGCCGATCGCTTCTTCCAGCTCGCCGCCACGCAGGCAGCGGTTGCGCACGCGGATGCTGCCGTCGTCGTCGAGCGTGTAGTGCGCACTGACGTCGGTGGCGTCCTCCGGTTCATGGCGCATCGGCAGGCGGTCGATCTCGTACCAGGTGCCCAGGTAGCGCGGCAGGTCGAGGGCGGGGACGGTGGGCAGCGGTGGGTGGTCCATGACGGCTCCTTTCCGGGCAGGGGGGTGCAGCTATAGGGCAGCGGCGGTGAATGCGGCGTGCGCAGCGGCCGCGCCGCACCCGCGGGCGGCATGCCTGCGCTAGGCTTGCGCTACCGAAAACGGGAGACGCACATGTACGCGGTGATCCTTCTCACGGACCCGGAGCGCTACGCGCGCGAGCGCTGGGAGCAGGTGCCGGACCTGGTCGAGTACGCGGGCGCAAGCTACTCGCTGCGCGCCGGGCCGCGGCAGCCGCTGGCCACCGACCGGCAATGGGATCCGGTGGCGGTGTACGCGCCCGACGAGCTCACCGAGGAGGAATTCCAGGACCTGTACGCCACGCACCGGCCGCACGTGGCCGAGCTCGGCCTGAAGTACTGACGGTCGCGGCGCGGGTGGCGCGCCGTTTGCGGAGCGTGGACGCGCGCTGACTTATAGTCCGCACACGCGCGGTGGTCCGCGCATGCCCGCCGGTCCACCGCCTTGTCCCTCCGCCACCGTTTCCCGTTGCTGCGCATGCTGTTGCTGGTGTTCCTGCTGCTCGGGAGCGGGGTGACGACGGTGGCCGTCGCGGCGGTCGACACGGCCACCGCCGCGGCATCGCCGCAGGCGCGCATCGGCCAGGCCGAGCGTGCGCTGCAGGCGGTGCGCCGCTCGCTGGACGACGCCGACGCGCCGGAAACCCTGCGCACGCTCTCCGAACAGGCGCTGCAGGCCAAGCGTGACGCCGATGCCGCGGTGGCCGCGCTGGTGCCGCAGCTGGAGCAGGTCGATGCGCGCATCGCCCAGCTCGGGCCGCTGGACGACGGCGCCACCGAGGAACGCAGCATCAGCCGCCAGCGCGGCATGCTGGACCAGCAGCGCAGCCAGCTCGACGCGGACATCAAGCGCGGCAAGCTGCTGGCCGAGGATGCGCGGCAGCTGAGCGATTCGATCGAGAAGACGCGCGCCCAGCAGTTCGGCGAGCAGCTCGGGCGCAAAGTGGGTTCGCCGCTGTCGCCGGCGCTGTGGCGCCAGTTCGCCGCCAGCCTGCCCGACGACCTGGGGCGGCTGCGCGGGCTGTACCGGCAGGCGGCGGGCGGATTGCGGACCGCCGTGGCCACGCATGGCTGGACCACGCCGCTGCTGGGCGCCGGGCTGGCCTTGCTGATGCTGTTCCCGCTGCGCCTGTGGCTGCGCCGCCTGGGCCGCCGCTACGCCGCGTCCGATCTTGCCCCGGCCGGGCGCCTGCGCCGTTCCGGGCTGGCGGTGTGGCTGCTGCTGGTCGGTACCCTGCTGCCGGGGCTGGCGGCGATGGGGGTGGTGGCCAGCCTGCACGGGATCTCGGCGATTCCGCCGCGACTGGAGTCGGTGGCCGACACCTTCGTCATGGCCAGCTTCGTGGCCGCTTTCTATGCCGCGTTGGCGGCCGCGCTGCTGGTGCCGCACCGCCCGTCCTGGCGCCTGCTGGGCATCGATGATGTGGCCGCGCTGCACCTGCGCCGGTTCGCCTGGGGCGCGGCGGGCCTGACCTGGGTGTCCGCGCTGCTGCGCGAGATCAACCGCTCGGCGCGGACCTCAGAGGTCAGCACGGTCACGCTCGACGGCGTGGTCGCGTTGAGCTACGTGGCGCTGATCATGGCCGCGCTGGTGACCCTGGCGCGGCTGCACCGGCGCCGCGCCGCCGAAGCCGCGCTGGCCGAGCAACAGGCGGGTGCCGCGAACGACGGCAAGCCGCCGCGGGCCACCCGCAGCGGTTGGCTGGTGCTGGCGCGGCTGGGCGGCCACCTGACCGTGCTGGCGGCGCTGGTGGCCACTTTGCTGGGCTATCTCAACTTCGCCCTGTTCGTCGCCCAGCAGATGGTGTGGGTCACCGTGGTGGTGATGGCGGTCGCGCTGCTGACCCGCTTCGCCGACGACCTGTCGCTGTGGCTGTTCGCGCCGGACAGTGCCTTTGGTCGCACCCTGCGGCTGTCCACCGGCGTGTCGCCGGCGCGGCTGGAGCAGGCCGGCGTGCTGCTGTCGGCCGCGCTGCGCATCACCCTGGTGCTGCTGGGCGTTGCCGCGGTGGTGGTGTGGTTCGGCAATACCGCGGCGCTGACCGCCTGGCTGGACACGCTGAATACCGGCCTGAAGATCGGCGGGCAGACGCTGCGCCCGGCGGCGCTGCTGTGGGCGGTGGTGGTGCTGCTGCTCGGCCTGGGCCTGATGAAGGTGCTGCAGCAATGGCTGGTGGATACCTGGCTGCCGAAGACCGGCCTGGATACCGGTGCGCGCAATTCGATCAGCACGGTCGCCCGCTACCTGGGCATCGCGCTGGCGGTGCTGTGGTCGCTGGCCACGCTGGGCATCGGCTTCGAGAAACTGGCGCTGCTGGCCAGCGCCTTGTCGGTGGGCATCGGCTTCGGCCTGCAGGCGATCACCCAGAACTTCGTGTCCGGCCTGATCCTGCTCGCCGAGCGCCCGGTGAAGATCGGCGACTGGGTGAAGATCGGCGACCAGGAGGGCGATATCCGTCGCATCTCGGTGCGCTCGACCGAGATCCAGGTGGGCGACAAGTCCACGCTGATCGTGCCCAACTCGGAGCTGATCACCAAGACCATCCGCAACATGACGATGGCCAACGCGCTGGGCCGCGTGCAGATCCAGTTCTCGGTACCGCTGGGCGCCGACGTGGGACGCGTGCGGCAACTGCTGCTGGACCTGTTCGCCGGGCATGAGAAGGTGCTGGCGGACCCGGCGCCGTCGGTGTTCATCGACTCCATCAGCGGCGGCCTGGTGGCGCTGAACTGCTTCGCCTACGTGTCCAGCCCGCGTGCCGTATACGGCGTGCGCTCGGACCTGCTGTTCGAACTGCTGCGCGCCACCGCCGAGCAGGGCATCGCGCTGGTGACCCCCACCGACGTACGCGTCCTGCACGCCGATCCACAGCCCGGCGACCCGGCGCATTGAACCGCCGGCCGCGGCGGCACCGGTCGCCGGGCGGCGTCGGCCGGGTCCACGGCAGGGGCCGCGTGGCGGCTCAGGAACGCGGGCGGGCGCGGATCGCCGGCACCAGCGCGTAACGCTCCACCGCCAGGGTCTCGGCGTGGCCCAGCCAGGCACGTATCTCCAGGTCGTCGATCTCCTCGTCCAGGCCCAGCGGCAGGCGGATGCGGCCGTCGCTGTCCGGCTGCACCCATTGCTGGGCCACGACCACCTTGCGCTGCGGCGACACCGCCTCGACCCAGAAGGCGCGTGCCGGGCGCTGGCTGGCGTACAGCTCCAGCACGTACTGGCCGGGACGGGTGGGTTGCGCGGTGCGGCTGATCATGCGCGACTGGCGCACGCTCGGGCGTGGGCCATGGAACGGCTCCAGCGGCGCATCCACGGCGATGCCGCGGCGCAGCTGCGCGTCGCGGTACAGGCGCATGCCCTGGTCGCTGTCCACCAGCAGCGCGCACCAGTCGCCGTCGGCCGAGGCGTCCTCGAACGCGGTGCAGCGGTCCACATAGGCGAGGCGGTGGCTGGGGTCGGCCTCGTCGAAGCGGCGCGAGGTGTTCTCCAAGTACACCGACTCCAGCGCCCACTGCGCGTCGTATTCCAGCAGCACCGGCGGCTGCACCTTCTGCACGCCGACCAGCACCTGGTCGCCGTCCAGGCGCAGCACGCGGGTCTGTTCGCCGAGCCACAACGAGCGCGCGAACGCGCGGTAGCGCGCATAGTCGGACGGATCGGCCCTGAGCGCGGCGACGCTGGCGCTGGCCGCGCGTGGCGTTGCCAGCAGCGAGCGGCCGAAGCCGATCGCGTCGATTGCCGGGTCCAGCAGCTGCAGCAGCGTCGCGCCCGAATCCAGGGTGGTGCCGGCGCTGGCGAACAGCTGGCGCGGGGCGATGTCCTTGCCCAGGAACAGCAGCAGGTTCTCGCGCTGCAGGGTTTCCAGCACGTGGCTCAGGTCGTTGGGCATGGCCAGGTGGTCGGAGGCGACCACCACCAGCGTGTCGTCGCCGAACTCGCTGGCGCGGATGCGGTCCACCAGCCGCGCGATCAGCCGGTCGCTGCACTTGAGCGCATTGAGCAGGCCGATGTCGCCATGCGCGCTGCGGTAGCGCGTGCCCTTGCACGCCACCGGCAGGTGCCCGGCCGGATGGTGGGTATCCATGGTCAGCGCGGTGAGCATGAACGGCTGGCCGGCGCGCGACAGCTCGATGAAGCGGTCGTAGGCGCGTTCCAGCAGCACGTCGTCGTGGATGCCCCAGTTGGAGAAATGCCGGGCAGCGATGCGCTGCTGCCGGAACCAGGCCAGGTCACGGATGTCGTCGTAGCCGTGGCTGGCAAGGAAATCGGCCTTGGCCGCGAACTGGCCGTTGGCGCCGCCCAGGTAGTGGTTGCTGTAGCCCTGCTGTTTCAGATAGTCGCCCAGGCAGAACGCTTCCGGCAGGAAGCTGCCCATGCGGCCCATGCTGTTCTCGTCGCCCTCCGCGGTGGTCAGCGGCACGCCGCACATCGAAGACACCAGCCCGGCGATGGTCCAGCCGCTGCCGTCGGCCGAGGCGATGCCGCGCAGGTCCAGTGCCTGCCCGGCCAGCCGTTGCAGGTTCGGCATCAGCCCGGGGAACACGCGCTCGTCCAGGTAGGTGCGTTCCAGGCTTTCGCCGTAGATCCACACGATGTTCCTGGCACGCGCCAGCGCCCGCTTGGGAACCACGTACTCCGGCGCCACCGCGCTGTAGTCGACCGGTTTCATCTGCTGGTACATGCGCCGCGCGTCGCCGTACAGCGGGCTGCCGACGACCGCGGCCACCAGCAGCGCCGCGAATGCCGCCGTCAGCAGGCCGCCATGGCGTGGCCGGTGCAGGCGCCGCACCCGCACCAGCAGCAGTGGAACCAGCGAAAGCACCGCCAGTACCGCGAACGCGGCGATATACCCGGTGAAGTCGCCGACGCCCGCCCCTTCCATGTCGCTGCGCAGGTGGTAGAGCGTGGCCGAGTTGATGCCATCACCGCTCAGCCGGTCGATCAGCCACCACCCGCTGAACGCCAGCAGCGTCAGTGCCAACAGTGCCGCCTTGACCCGCGCCAGCACGGGTGTACACAGCAACAACAGGAACAGGGCGGGCAGGTACAGCCAGAAAGTCCAATGCATGCGGTCGCTTGGGTAGTGGAGACGGAAGGCGCCTTCGCAAGGGAACAAAGGCGCGATCCACAGGCCCATGTCAGGCTCATGAAACGTGGATGACGGAAATCATGCACAGACGAACCTGACTGAAATGTTTGCAGGAAGCGGCATGGCGCACGCCGCGACACCGCGTCCATCAGCGGCCTGGATTCCCGTGTGCAGGGCATGCGCGCACCGCGCACACACCGCGCCGACGCGTGCGTTTACCGGTGTGCAATGACGCACGGTATCCGCGCGGTGACGCGACCACGCAGGGGTCAGCGGTGCCCGCGTTCCTCGCGCGCCCGTGCACGGGTACGGCGGTCGAACAGCAGCGCGCTGACGATCAGGCCCAGGCCGATCACCACGCCGACCAGGAACAGCAGCATCGCGAACGCCGGGTAGCCGAACAGCGAGAAGCGGCTGGGCACGCGCATCAGCAGCACCGACGACAGCAGCAGCGCGGCGGTGATCAGGCCGGCGGCGATGCGGTTGGCGACTTTCTGGATGTTCTCCATCAGCCGCGATTCCTCCAGCCCGGTGACCTTCATCTGCAGCCGGTTCTCGGCCACCAGGCTGAGGATGTCGGACACCCGCCGCGGGCCGGTGCGCAACAACTGCTGCAGTTCCATCGCCTCGCTGGCGACGTTGGCCATCGACAACGACTTGACCAGACGCGCGCGCATCACGTGCTGCAGCTGGCGCTCGACCACGCTGCGTGTATCCAGCTCCGGTGCCAGCAGCCGGCACGCCCCTTCCAGGTTGAGCAGCGCCTTGCCCAGCAGGCTCAGCTCCGGCGGCGTGCGCAGGTCGCAGGCGGTGGCGATGCGCACGATCTCCAGGACCACGCGGCCCTCGGACAGGGTGTCGTTGGCGGCATAGCGGGCAATCATCTGCCCGGTCAGGCGCAGGTAGCGCTCCTCGTCGTAGTCCTCCAGGCGCGTGCTGATGCCGATGATTTCGTCGGCCACTTCCTCGCCACGCCCGTCCACCGCCGCGAACAGCACCTTGAGCAGCCGTTCGCGCAGGCGCGGCGGCACGTGCGCGACCATGCCCAGGTCGAACACCGCCAAGCGCTGGTCGTCGGTCACCCGCAGGTTGCCCGGATGCGGGTCGGCATGGATCTCGCCGTGCACGAAAATCTGGTCCAGGTAGCCGCGTACCAGCGCCGCGGCCAGTGGCTGCATCGACTGCTCGGTGCGGCGCACCGGCGGGATCGCGTCCACGCGCACGCCATGCACCAGTTCCATGGTCAGCACCCGCCGCCGGCACAGGTCCCACAGCGGCTGCGGCACCCACAGCTCGGGATATGGCGCCAGGTGCTGGCCGAAGCGCGCCAGGTTCGCCGCCTCCGCTTCGTAGTCCAGCTCCATGCGCAGGGTGGTGGCAAACTCGTCCAGCCAGTCGGCGAAGCGCACGCGGCGGCCGACCCGGGTCAGGTGATCGGCGGCGCTGGCAAAGCTGCGCAGCACCGCGATGTCCGAGCGCAGCTGCGCGGCGACATCGGGCTTCTGCACCTTGATCGCCACTTCGCGGCCATCGTGCAGCACCGCGCGATGGACCTGGGCGATGGAAGCGCAGCCCAGCGGCTCCGGGTCGAACACGGCGAACAGCTTGCCGACCGGCGCCTGCAGCTCTTCCTCTATCACCGCGCGCACCTGCTCGACCGGGATCGGCGCGACCTGCTCCTGCATGCGCTCCAGCGCGGCCACGTACTCCAGCGGGATCATGTCCGGGCGCGTGGACAGCACCTGGCCGAGCTTGACGAAGGTCGTCCCCAATGCCTCCAGGTCGGCCACGAACTGCGCCGGATCGGCATCATCGGGCAGCCGGGTGTTGCGTGGTGGCTCGCCGTCCAGCTGCAGCCCGGAAAATACCCCCGAATTGCGATAGCGCAGCAGCAACCGCAGGATCTGCTGGCGCCGGCTCATGCTGCCGACGGTGGTGGGCGCGGCCGGATCTTGTTTCGCTGCGGTCAAGGCGTTCTCCCGTACGGCATGGCCTGGCAGTGTCACCGGCGGCCGGTGGTCGCCGGGTGAACGTGGCGGGCATGTCGCGCGGCGCCGCGATGCGGGACAATCCCGAAGTCCCCAACACTCACGGTGCCCCATGGCTGGAGCCGGCCTGTTCGCCCTGCTCGACGATATCGCGACCCTGCTCGACGACGTTTCCATCCTCACCAAGGTCGCGGCCAAGAAGACCGCCGGCGTGCTTGGCGACGACCTGGCGCTCAACGCGCAGCAGGTCACCGGGGTCAGTGCCGCGCGCGAACTGCCGGTGGTCTGGGCGGTGGCCAAGGGCTCGCTGCTCAACAAGGCGATCCTGGTGCCGGCGGCGCTGGCGATCAGCGCATGGCTGCCGTGGGCGATCACGCCGCTGATGATGCTCGGCGGTGCCTTCCTGTGTTACGAGGGCGTGGAAAAGCTGGCGCACAAGTTTCTGCACGGCAAGGAAGACGCGCAACGCCACACCGAGCGCATCCAGGCGCTGGCCGATGCCGAGGTGGACATGGTCGCCTGGGAAAAGGACAAGGTGCGCGGCGCGATCCGCACCGATTTCATCCTCTCGGCCGAGATCATCGTGCTGTCGCTGGGCGTGGTGGGGCACGTGCCGTTCCTGCAGCGGGTGCTGGTGCTGGCGGCCATCGCCCTGGCGATGACGGTGTTCGTCTACGGACTGGTCGCAGGCATCGTCAAGCTCGACGACATCGGCCTGTGGCTGCTGCGTCGCGGCCGTGCCGCCGCCGCGCTGGGCCGCGGCATCCTGCGCGCCATGCCGTGGTTGATGCGTGGCCTGTCGATCGCCGGCACCGCGGCGATGTTCCTGGTGGGCGGCGGCATCCTCGTGCACGCGATACCGGCACTGGACCACTTGGTGGTGGGCTGGATTCCGTCACCGTCCTGGGAGATCGCGGCCAACGCGCTGGGCAGCGTGGTGGTCGGTATCCTGGTCGGCGCGCTGGTGCTGGCGGCGGTGAGCGGGGTGCAACGCCTGCGGAGCGGCAAGTCGGCGCATTGAGCCTCACATGTCCCGCCGGATGAGGATGTCGCAGGGCGCCATCTCGATGGCGCTTCTCGGGTGCGTGACGTCATGCTTGCCTCGAGCATCTGCAACACCCTCCTGCGCGTGGCCGAGCGGGCGTGGCGGAATGCGTGCAGCAGGCGTCGTTCGACCGGATCGTCGACCAGCTTGGCGTCGGCGACGGAGCAAACTCATCGCGTTCGTGGCGCACCACTTGCGTTGATGCTCTGATGCGATTGATCGCGCTTTCCCTCTGACATCAGCAAGCGCGGGCTGCTGGGTTTGCGCTCATCGAGGGCGGGCCAGGATTGCCGGGCGCCGCGGTTGGTGCTTTTGGCGGTATCTGCCTGCGGGGATCAACGCTGCAGTCAATGGTGGTAGCCGGGTCAGCCCGGGTACTGCGGATGTTGGCGTGATCAGTATTGGTGCCACGGTCGGTGAAGCCGGTGACGCGGGCGTTGCCGGGTGCTTCAATGCGACGGTGACGACCGCTACGGCGCCGGCACCATTGAATGCCAGGATCAGTAGACCCGGCATCTCCGGCCATCCTCACCAGAAAGTTGGCTGTTTGACTGCTACGCAATGTGGGAAATGCAGGGTATGGACATCTACATGACGTGGTTGGCGGTAGTGAGCTGCGTCCTTGTCGTTGGTTTCGCAGCGAGGGGCGCCAGGTCTTTTGGAAAGCTTGGCGCGATTGGCGGGAGTGTGGTTTCGCGTTATTCGCGTGCGGTGCGGTGGCTGGTCGTCGGGTGCTATGTTGGATTTGTTGTTCTTACATTCCTGATGATGCGGGTTCTGGATGATCAGGCCGGGGCGTATGACAGGGCGATAATGGCGCTGGTGTATCTCTTTTTTGCTCTTGCGGTCAGTTTGGTCGTCAATACCAGGTTGGTAGTGCTTGATGACTGCTTCGTGCGTATTGACTTCCTCGGGAATCGGATGCGCTTCCATGGAAGGGATGTTGAATTGGTCACGGTCAATCGCAGGAATGGCGGGTTGTATCGGGTCAGGCTGCGGAAGGGCGGATTCTTCATTTCCCGGAGGATGGAGAATGTGGAGGAGGTCGTGCGGTGCTTGCGGGGAGGAAGCTAGGTGCCAGGGATGCCGGACTGTTTGGGTGTTGGATGGGGGAACGGGACTTGGTAGGTTTCATGGCCTCTTGTCATGCGCCACGGCAAGTCTCCCCGGGTATCCCATGAACCGCTCTCCGGTGGGCAGAAGCAGCGCATCATCCTGGCGCGTGCGCTGTACCGGCAGCCGAAGCTGCTGTTCCTGGACGAGGCGACCAGCCACCTGGACGTGGGCAACCAGCAGTTGGTGAATGCGGCGATCCGGCGGCTGGACGTCACCCGCGTGATCGTCGCCCATCGCCCGGAAACCATCGCCAGCGCTGATCGCGTGCTGGTGATGGAGCAGGGAAGGATCGTGCAGGAGCTGCGCCCGCAGGCTCCGCGGAGCGCGGAGGCGGTGGAAGCCGAAGCAGCAGCGATGCCGGTGTAGCAGGGCGTATCCGTGCATGAAGATGACGATGCCTCATGTACACATGCCTGCCCGCAATGGTGGCGGCCGGATGGCGATGCGTGCGCATGCCGTTGGGGCAGGCGAGGGACGACCTGGGGCGATGCTGTCAGTTTCGACAGTTGCGCCCACAAGCGCGTTCCGGCTCAAATCGTCAGGTTTGCGGCGCATGCGCGCCTTGCAGTGAATGCCGGCGGTGTACGGGCCGGCGTGTCGTGTCGATCATCAGACAAGGGAAATGATGCTGAAACTGTCTTCCTGCGCCCTGGGCGTGGCACTTTCGTTTGCGTTGATGCCGGCGGTATACGCCAAGGGCGAGTCGGCGACGCTGCCGCGGGCCGTGACGGCCGGGCCGTGCATCGAGGGGATCTGCGAGTACCGCCTGCCCAATGGACTGCGGGTGCTGCTGTTCCCGGATGCGAGCAAGCCCACCGTCACCGTCAACCTGGTCTACGGCGTGGGCTCGATGCAGGAGAACTACGGTGAGACCGGCATGGCGCACCTGCTGGAGCATCTGCTGTTCAAGGGCACGCCGAAGCATCCGGACATCCCCGGCGAGATGCAGCAGCGCGGGGTGAGCAAGAACGCCACGACCTCGCTGGACCGCACCAATTACTTCGCCTCGTTCCCGGCCAACGACGACACGCTGGACTGGCTGCTCGGGCTGGAGGCGGACCGCATGGTCAATTCCAGGGTGGCCAAGGCCGATCTGGACAGCGAAATGACCGTTGTCCGCAACGAGATGGAAGCCGGCGACAACAATCCCGCCGGCGTGCTGATGAAGCGCATGCGTTCGGTCGCCTACGACTGGCACAACTACGCCAACCTGCCCATCGGTGCGCGATCGGACGTGGAGAACGTGCCGATCGGCAACCTGCAGGCGTTCTACCGCACCTGGTACCAGCCGGACAACGCGCTGCTGATCGTGGCCGGCCGCATCGACGCCGACAAGGCGCTGGCGCGCGTGGCCGCGCATTTCGGGCCGCTGAAGAAGCCGGCGCGCGTGCTGCCGGCGTTCCATACCGTCGAGCCGACCCAGGACGGCGAGCGCGAGGTGACGGTGCGCCGCAGCGGCGACCTGTCGCTGGTGGCCACCACCTACCACGTGCCGGCGCTGGCGCAGGCCGACAGCGCGGCGCTGGCGGTGCTGGGCAACGTGCTCGGGCATACGCCCAGCGGGCGCCTGCACAAGGCGCTGGTGGAAACCAAGCTGGCGGCGGGCGCGGGAGCCGGCAGCATGAGCATGCGCGATCCGGGGTTGTTCAACGTGATCGCGGTGCTGCCCAGGGACGGCGACGCGGCCAAGGCCGAAGCCGAGCTGCTGCGGCAGGCCGAAGCCATCGCGGCCCGGCCGGTGACCGGGGAGGAAGTGGAGGCGGCCAAGCAGCGCATCGCCAACGACCAGGAAAACCTGCTCAACAACGTCAACGCGGTGGCAATGGCGTTGTCGGAGTACCAGGCGGCCGGCGACTGGCGCCTGCTGTTCGTGCAGCGCGACGCCATCGCCAAGGTGACGGCCGCGGACGTCAACCGGGTGGCGGCGGCATACCTTAAGCCGAGCAACCGCACGCTGGGCCGGTTCGTGCCCACCGATGCGCCGGACCGCGCCGAGGTTCCCGCCGCGCCGGCGATCGCCAGCGTGGTCGACGGTTACACCGGCCGGGCGGCGGTTGAGGCGGGCGAGACGTTCGAGGCGACGCCGCAGAATATCGCCGCGCGCACGCGGACGTTCACCCTGGGCGAGGGCCTGAAGGTGTCGCTGCTGCCGCGCCGGACGCGCGGGCAGACGGTCACCGTCAATGCCAGTTTCGAGTTCGGCAACGAACAGGCCGCCACCGGGCGCGACACCGCCGCGCAGTGGGTGGGATCGATGCTGCTGCGCGGCGCGGCGGGGCTGAGCTACGAACAGCTCGTCGCCCGCTTCGACGCGCTCAAGACCGAGGCGTCCATCGGCGGCAACCTGCAGGGCGCGCAGATCCGCCTGAGCGGCAAGCGCGAAACCCTGGCCGAGGCGCTGGCACTGGCCGCGCAGGTGCTGCGCCAGCCGGACTTCCCGCAGGACCAGTTCGAGCAGCTGCGGCTGCAGGCCATCACCGGGATCGAGGCGCAGCGCAAGGAGCCGGGCATGCAGGCGTCGATGGCGATGGCGAGGTACTTCGATCCGTGGCCGGCGGGCCATCCGCTGCACGCCGATTCGCTGGACGAGTCGCTGGCCAAGCTCAAGGCGTTGAAGCTGGACGACTTGCGCGCCTGGCACCGCGATTTCTACGGGACCGCCAGTGGCCAGATCAGCGTGGTGGGCGACTTCGATCCCGACGCGGTGAAGGCGCAGCTGCAGGAACTGTTCGCCGGCTGGAAGTCGCCGGTGCCTTACGCGCCCATCGCCACGCGCTACCAGCCGCGCGCCGCGCACCGCGAGAGCTTCACCACGCCGGACAAGCCCAACGCGGTGCTGCTGGCGCGGCAGAACCTGTCGCTCAACGTGGCCGACGCCGACATGCCGGCGCTGAGCATCGCCGTGGACATCCTGGGCGGCGATCCGCTCAAGTCGCGCCTGGCCGACCGCATCCGCCAGCGCGAAGGCCTGAGCTACGGCGTGAGCGCCGGCCTGCGCGCGGACGACAGCCGCGTCGGCCGCGACGACAACGGCAGCCTCACCGTGCAGGCCATCGCCGCGCCGCAGAACATGGGCAAGGTCGAGACCGCATTGCGCGAGGAGCTGGCACGGCTGGTGGCCGACGGGGTGACCGCGCAGGAAGTGCGCGATGCGGTGGCCGCGCGCATCGTGCAGCGCGAACAGTCGCGCGCCAGCGATGCCGCGGTGGCCGGCCTGCTGCAGGGCCTGCTCGATTACGACCGCACCATGGCGTTCGTGATCGAGCGCGACGCGGCCTACCAGGCGCTGACGGTCGAGCAGGTCAATGCCGCCATCCGCAAGCACCTCAAGCCGGAGAGCCTGAGCGTGTTCGTGGCCGGCGACTTCAAGTAACGCCGCTTCAGGCAAAAGGATGCCGGGGCGGCCATGTGCCGCCCCGGTCGTATCGATGGAAGCGCGTCCGCGGGGCCGCGGTCCGCGTCGGCGGCAGGGTCAATCGGCGTTGCCGACCCGGTCGCGACCGGCCTGCTTGGCCGCGTAGAGCGCGCGGTCGGCGCGCTGCAGCAGGGCGTCGGCGGATTCGCCCGGGCGCCATTGCGCGACGCCAGCGCTGAAGCGCACGTGCACGCGCTGGCCCTCGTGCTGGAACGGGCGGTGGGCCAGTGCTTCCTGCAACCGCCGCAGCTGCGCGTCGGCCTGCTCCTGGGGCATGCCGGGCAGGACCAGCACGAACTCATCGCCGCCGAGGCGGGCGACCTGGCCGTGGCTGCCCAGGCGGGTCTGCGCGGTCGCCACCAGGTGGCGCAGCGCATGGTCGCCACCGGCGTGGCCATGGTCGGCGTTGGTGCGGCTGAAGTGGTCCAGGTCCAGCATCGCGATGCTGAGCAGCGGCTGCGCGCCACCCATCGCTTCGGCCAGGACGTCCTGCAGGCCCCGCCGGTTCAGCGCGCCGGTCAGCGGGTCGGTGCGCAGCTGGCTGCCGGCTTCCTCCAGCTCGCGCTCGAGCTGCTGCACCCGCTGTTCGGCGGCCAGCGCCTCGGCGCGCGCGCTGGCCAGGCGGTCGCGCGCGCGCAGCGCCTGCGCCTGCACGCGCGCGGTGTCCTGCAGTACGTTCTGCAGCAGCTGGCCCAGGTCGGCCAGGCTGCGCGCCTGGCGCACCGCCACCGCGTAGCTGGCGATGCGGTCGTGGTAATCGCCGGTTTCCGAGGCCATGCCTTCGACCTGCTCGACGAAGTCGACCATCAGGTCCTTCATCGCCGCCTTGGATTCCTCGATGCCCTGGCGCAGCACGCCCTGGCGGTAGATCACCTCGCGCAGGTCGTTGCGGGTGCGTTCCAGCGAGATGCGGTCCAGCGGCCCGGCCAGCACCTGCCGCACGTTGCCGATCTGGCCATGCAGCCAGCTGCCGCCGTCGATCAGCTCGGCGATGTTGTGCAGCAACAGGTCGAACAGGTTGAGCAGCAGGTCGTGCTGCTCGTGCAGGACATCGTTGCGCACGCCCACCTGGTGGCACAGCTCGCGCAGGTGCTGTTCCACCGGTTCCAGCGATTGCCCGGATTGCCAGCCGCGCAGTTCCTCGCCCATGCGCCGTGCCTGGGTCTCCAGTTCCGGCGCCTGCTGCAGCAGGCTGGACAGCACCGCGCCGAGGGTGTTGCGCAGCATGTCGCGCAGCCGCTCGGCTTCGCTGTTGCCGGCCTGCGCCGGTTCCAGGTCGATGGTGCGGATGTACTTGTCGATCAGCTGGCGCAGCAGGCGGCCGTAGCGTTCCCATTCCTGGCCGTCGTTGGCGCTCTGCAGCAGCCGCCCGAGATCGCCGAGCTCCCCGGGCAGGCTGGACATGCCCTGGGCGAACGCGTGCAGCAGCGCATCGGGCGCGTGGGCGTGGCCGAAGATCCCCTGCAGCGGCGTCGTGCCGTGGCCGTGCGCGGCGGCTTTCGGCGCCGGCGCGGCCGCTGCCGGGGCGCCGGCCATGACCTGGCGGCGTGACAGGATGCGTCCCAGTCCGGCAGGCTTGGAGGGCGGAATGTCGGTGCTGTCGGCCATCGCGAGGCGGTTCCGGACGGGCTGTGCGGACGGGCCGCGGGCGGGGGATCGATGTCCCCCATTATCGGCGAGGCGGATGCCGGCTTGAGCTGCCGGGCAGAGGAGGAGCGGGATGCGCGTACTGCTGGCCGGAGCGACCGGCCTGGTGGGGTCTCAGGTGCTGCAGCGGCTGCTGGCCGATACCCGCTGCACGGCGGTGGTGGCACCGGTGCGGCGGCCGTTGCCGCTGCAGCATCCACGGCTGTCCGCCCCGTTGCTGGATTTCGACGCGCCGCCGCTGCAGGCGCCCTGGTGGCAGGTGGATGCGGCGATCTGCACGCTGGGCTCGACCCTGAAGCAGGCCGGCTCGCGGCAGGCGTTCGCGCGCATCGACCATGGCTACCCGCTGGCCATCGCCCGCGCGGTGAAGATGCACGGCTGCACGGTGTTCGCGCTGAATTCGGCGATGGGCGCCAACCCGCGCTCGGCGTTCTTCTACAACCGGGTCAAAGGCGAACTGGAGCGCGACCTGCGCGCACTGGGGTTCGCGTCGCTGGCGCTGGTGCGGCCGGGGCTGATCGGCGGCGCGCGCTCCGAGCCACGCCCGGGCGAGCAGGCGGCGGCGCGGGTGCTGGGTGCGCTGGGGCCGGTACTGCCGCGCGCATGGCGCATCAACCCGGCCGGGCGCATCGCCGCGGCGCTGGTGGAGGCGGCGCTGGCGCCGGCGCCGGGGGTGCGGGTGATCGGCTCGGCGCAGCTGGCATAGCCGCCGCGCGCCGGGAGCGGCCGCGCTCAGGCCGGCAGCGACTGGCCGCCATCCACCGCCAGCACCTGCCCGGTGATCCAGCGGGCGGCGGGCGAGCACAGGAACACCGCGGCCGCCGCCACGTCGGCAGGGTCGCCGAAGCCACCGAACGGAATCCGGTCGCGGACGCTGGCGTACAGCGCCGGTTCGGAGGTGCGGCGCTGGTCCCACAGGCCGCCGGGGAACAGGATCGAGCCGGGGGCGATGGCGTTGACGCGGATGCGCTCGCGCGCCAGCTCGGTGGCCAAGGTGACGGTGTAGTAGTCCAGCGCGGCCTTCGCGGTGGAGTAGGCGGTCGCGCGCGGGGTCGGCACGCGCGCATTGATCGAGCTGACGTTGAGGATGGCCGGCATCGTGCTGCGCCGCAGGTATGGCAGCGCCAGGCGGTTGCTGCGCACCGCGGCCATCAGGTCGATGTCGAAGCCGGCCTGCCAGCTGGCGTCGTCGTTGCCGTTGCCAAACCCGGAGGCATTGTTGACCACGATGTCGATGCCGCCGAGCGCGGCGGCGGCGGCCTCGATCCAGGCTTCGATCTGTGCCGGGTCGGCCAGGTCGCAGGCGTGCACGTGGACGTGGGCGTGGGCGGCAGTGGCCTGGAGTGCTTCCCGTGCGTGCTGCAGGCCGTCGTCGCCGCGTGCGCACAGGCCCAGGCGCGCGCCGTGCCGCGCGAACGCGGTGGCGATGGCCAGGCCGATGCCACGGCTGCCGCCGGCGATCAGGACGCGGGCATCGCGCAGTGGGTGAACCGTCATCGTGGCGTCTTCCGCGGGAACCGGTGGGTATTGTCGCCGCAAAGGCCGCGGTTCACGGCCAGGTCGTGGCCGGCTGCCCGTTGTCGGGGTGCTGCATGCGCACCACGCAGAAACGGTGGCCGGTCGGCGCTTCCATCACCCACCAGCGCTTGACCAAGCCGATGCGGCGCGCGCCCAGCGCTTCCAGCCGGTCGGCTTCGGCGTCGATGTCGTCCGCTTCGATGTCCAGGTGCACGCGCGGGGGATGGCTGACGCGCTGCACTTCCACGTGCAGGCCGCCGGGGGCGCCGGACAGTTCGGCGTACTGCGCGCCGTCGGTGTCGGTCTCGGGGGTGCGCGGTGCCAGCCCCAGCGCGGCGCTCCAGAAGCGGGCGGCGGTGCCGGCGTCGGTGTCCTGGCAGTCGATGATGAAGCCGGCCAGGCGGCTGCGGTGGGCCATGCGCGTGCTCCTGCGGTGGGAACCGCGAGCTTACGCCCCTGCCATGGGCGGGTGCGTGGTGGCGGTGGCCCGCGCCGGCCCACCGAGCCGCCACGCGGCGCCGCACAGCACGCCATAGACCAGCCATTCGGCCAGCCGTTGCAGCAGCCCGCGCCAGGCCTGCAGTTCGGGCAGGGCCATCAGCACGAACAGCAGCAGCCAGCTGGCCGCCAGCCCGGCCCACAGCAGGCGGATGCGGGCCGGCAGTCGTGGCGCGGTGGCCAACAGCAGCAGGCCCAGCGCGGTTCCGCCGTAGGTGAGCATGCCCAGCAGGGTGTGCAGTTGCTGGTCGAGACTGCCGGTCGCCGGGCAGCCGAGATCGCAGGGCGCCAGCGCCGAGCCGATCCAGGCCAGTGGTTCGCACATCAGCAGCCAGTAGCCGAGCCGGCTGGCGCCACGGACCGGCGCCAGCCGCGCGCAGGCCAGCAGCAGCCAGGCGGCGAGCAGGCCCACCGGAACGAAGCCGGCCAGGCTGATCAGCCGCGCATGCGCGCTGCCGCTGGCGCCCAGTTCGCTGATGTACTGGGCCATGTGCGAATAACCGGGCTTGAGCAGCGCGCCGCCGAACAGCATGCCGAGGTAGGCGAGCACCAACAGCGGCACGATCCGGCGCGGGTGGGACATGGCGGCCGCGGGGTGGGTGCCGGAGGCCGGATCAGCGCGCTGCGCTGGCCAGGAACAGCTCGACCTTGCCGCAGGACGGGCAGGCATGCAGGTCGAACGCCTCGCGGTTCACCAGCAGTTCGCCGAGGTTGCCGAGCAGGAACGGCAGCGCCTGCGAGCCCTCGTGGAAGCGCTTGCGTCCGGCGAACACCATCGGCGTGCCGGGGCAGCGCAGGCAATCGATCAGGCGCGGCGGCCGGGCCGCCGGATCGGCGTTGTCGGGGCGGAAGTCCGGGTCCGCGCTGCCATCGACGCGGGTGCCGCAGTTCCAGCACTGCTCGAACGTGTCTTCGTTGCTTTCCCTGCAGTGGCTACAGATCCAATGGGTCATGGTCACGCCTGTCCTGTGCGATGCGCGCATCGTAGCGTGACCCGGGGCGTCGTGGTGACCGGCGCGCGGGCCGCGCCAGGGTAAGCGGCCGGGCGCATCGCCGGCGGTGCCCGCCGCGGTCGCGGGCGTTGTCGCCATCGAGTACGGAAAAAAAGCCCGCATTGCTGCGGGCTCAAGTTCTGCTGCAAAGCGTTCGCCCGGGGGCGCTCAGTGCGGCCGCGCCAGATCGTCGATCAGCACGCGCAGGAAGCGCGCGGCCTCGCCGCCGGTGCAGGCGCGGTGGTCGAACGTGACCGACAGCGGGATGACCTTGTGGGTTTCCACCCCGCCCATCACCGGCGTCACCTGGAAGCGGGCGCGCCCGGCGGCGACGATGGCCACGCACGGCGGCACCACCACCGGGGTGGCATAGCGGCCGGCGAACATGCCGAAGTTGGACAGGCTGATGGTGTAGCCGCTCAGTTCCGACGGGGCGATGCTGCGCTCTTCCACCTGCTGGCGCAGGCGGTTGATGCCTTCGCGCACGCCGCGCGCGTCGAGCATGTCGGCGTTGCGCAGGGCCGGCACGAACAGGCCGTCGTCGGTGTCCACGGCAATGCCGATGTCCACCTGCGCGTGCAGGGTGCGGGTGAGGGTGTCGCCATCGAACCAGGCGTTCATCGCCGGCACCGCCTGGCAGGCGGCGACGATGCCGCGCACCAGTCGCGAGGTCATGTCGTTGCCCGGTGCCCAGGCATGGATGTCGGCATCGTCGGTCAGCGTGGTCGGCACGACCTTGCTGTGCGCGTCGGCCATCACCCGCGCCATGTTGCGGCGCACGCCCTTGAGCGGCTCCGGCTGGCCCTTGGCGACCACGCCCGGGGGCGCGGTGCGCATCGGCCTGCCGGCGGCGGACAGCGGCGTGCGTGCGGCATCGGCACGCACGGCCGGCGCCGGCGCGGCGGCCTGGACCGCCTGCGGTGCCGCTGCCGGCGCGCTGCCGACCTTGGCGGTGCCGGCCTCGGCGGCCTGCTTCACGTCGCTCATCGTCACCGCGCCGTCGGCGCCGGTGGCACGCACCCGCGCCAGGTCCACGCCGAGCTTGCGCGCCATCGCGCGCACCGCCGGCACCGCCTTGACCCCGCCCACGGCCACGGCCTGTTCGGTGTGCACGGCGTTGGAGCTGACCATCGCCCCGACCACGGTGCCTTCATCGGCACGTTCGGCGGCAGCGGGAGCCGGCGCCGCGACAGGCGCGGGCGCCGCAGCGGCCGGTGTCGGTGCCGGTGCCGGTGCGCCGTGGTGGTGGCCGGTGTCCTGGCCTTCGGCGCGCTGCGGCAGGTTCGGATCGATCTCGAACTGGGCCAGCATGTGCCCGGTCACCACGATGTCGCCGGCGCCGCCGGCCAGCTTCAGCACCTTGCCGGAGACCGGCGACGGCACTTCCACCACCGCCTTGGCGGTCTCCATCGACACCAGCGGCTCGTCCAGCTTGATCACGTCGCCTTCCTTGACGAACCACTCCACGATGGTCGCGTCCGGCAGGCCTTCGCCCAGGTCGGGCAGGTTGAAGTTCTTGGTCTGGCTCATTTCAGGGGGTTTCTTCCAGTAGTTCCAGGTCGCGTGCCGGCAGCCAGCCGAGCGCACCATTGGCGCGTTCGGCCCACCACCAGCCACCGTGTTCGTGATGCAGTCGCACCATCTCGCCGCTGTCCACGTCCAGCTCCTGCGCGGTGTAGTCGCGCAGCGCCTCGGCGCGGCCGTCGCCGAGCACGCGCAGCCACGCCACCGGCGCCCAGCCGGCGCGGTTGTCGGCGGTGCGCACCCAGGCGAAGTCCGGCCATTCCTCGTCGCGCACGCCGAGCTCGACGATCTCCCCGGCGTGGAAACGCAACGGCACCGGGTACTGGCTGCGGTAGGCGTTGAGCAGTCGCGCGCGCATGTCAGCCGGCCGCCACCGCGCGCCTTGCCGCCGCCACGATCCGCTCCACGCTCGGCAGGTACTTCATTTCCAGCCGGAACAGCGGGATGTGGGTGTCGTAGCCGGTGACGCGCTCGACCGGCGCCAGCAGGTCGTACATCGACTCCTCGGCCAGGCGCGCGGCGATTTCGGCACCGAAGCCGGCGGTCTTGGGCGCTTCCTGCACGATCACGCAGCGGCCGGTCTTGGCCACCGACTCGGCGATGGTGGCGAAGTCCAGCGGGCGCAGCGTGGCGACGTCGATGACCTCGGCGCTGATGCCTTCGCCGGCCAGCTTGTCGGCCGCTTCCAGCGCTTCCTTGACCTGCGCGCCCCAGGCCACCAGGGTCACGTCGGTGCCGTCGCGCAGCACGAAGCACACGTCCAGCGGCAGCGCCTCGCCGTCGTTGGCGACCACTTCCTTGTACTGGCGGTAGATGCGCTTGGGCTCCATGTAGATCACCGGATCCGGCTCGCGGATCGCCGCCAGCAGCAGCCCATAGGCGCGCTGCGGGCTGGACGGCAGCACCACGCGCAGGCCCGGCACGTTGGTGAAGATGGCCTCGTTGGCCTCGCTGTGGTGTTCCGGTGCGCGGATGCCGCCGCCCCACGGCACGCGCAGCACCATCGGGCAGTGCAGGCGGCCGCGGGTGCGGTTACGCATGCGCGCGGCGTGGCAGATGATGTGGTCGACCATCGGGTAGACGAAGCCGTCGAACTGCGCTTCGGCCACCGGCTTCATGCCCTGCACGGCCAGGCCGACGGTGAGGCCGGCGATGGTGGTCTCGTCCAGCGGGGTGTCGAGCACGCGCTGCGCGCCGAACTTCTGCTGCAGGCCGGCGGTGGCGCGGAACACGCCGCCGTTGACGCCCACGTCCTCGCCCAGCACCAGCACCGACGGGTCGTGCTCCATTTCCCAGGCCAGCGCCTGGGTCACGGCTTCGATCAGGGTGATGGGGGTGGCGGTCATGGGGGTCTCTCCGCTGGCGCCGGTCGCGCCGTGGTCGCTGGCAAGGTCGTGGCCGGCCGGGACGCCGGTGCTGCGCTTGATGTCATCCATGGCGCTGCTCCAGGGCGATGGCCGCGGCGCGCTGGGCCAGCAGGTCCGGCGGCGGGTCGGCGTACAGGTGGTCGAACATGGCTTCCACCGGCTGCACCGGGCAGTTGAGGTAGGCATTGACCTCCTCGTCCACGCGCGCGCCGCATTCGGCGATCCAGTTCTTTTCTTCTTCCTCGCTCCACACGCCCTGCGCGGTCAGGTACCTGCGCAGGCGGATCAGCGGCTCCTTCAGCCACGCGGCCTTGACCTCGGCGTCGTCGCGGTAGCGGCGCGCGTCGTCGGCGGTGGTGTGGTCGGACAGGCGGTAGGTGAGGAACTCCAGCACGGTGCCGCCCTGGCCGGACAGGGCGCGCTCGCGCGCCTGTTCCATCGCCGCCAGCACCGCGATCAGGTCGTTGCCGTCCACCTGCAGGCAGAACAGGCCGCCGGCCAGGCCCTTCTGGGCCAGGGTCTGGGCGCCGGTCTGGGCCGAACGCGGCACCGAGATCGCCCAGCCGTTGTTGACCACGCACAGGATCAGCGGCAGCTGGTAGGCGCCGGCCGAGTTCACCGCGGCGTAGAAGTCGGTCTTGGAGCTGCCGCCGTCGCCGCACACGGTCACCGCCACCTGCGGCTTGCCCTGCAGCTTGAACGACAGCGCCGAGCCGGCCGCGTGCAGGCACTGGGTCGAGATCGGCACGCAGATCGGGAAGTCACGCGCGGCGTCGCTGTCGCGGTCGTAGTCGCTGCCGCGCTCGTCGCCGCCCCAGTACATCAGCACGTCGCGCGGGCGCACGCCGCGCATGAACATGGCGCCGTACTCGCGGTAGCTGGGGGCGAACACGTCGCCGGGCTTCATCGCCGCGCCGATCCCGACGTGGGCCGCTTCATGGCCCAGGCAGGAGGCGAAGGTGCCGAGCTTGCCGGTGCGCTGCAGGGCCACGGCCTTGGTGTCGAACACCCGGGTGGCCAGCATCTGCCGGAACAGGGGCAGCAGCGCGCGCGGATCGCGCAACGAGGCCGGCAGGTCGTCGCGTACCAGGGTGCCTTCGGCATCCAGGTACTGCAGGTAGTCGATGTGGAACTGGGCGGAAACCGTCATTGCAGCAACACCTTGGACAGATGGTTTCAAATGATAGGAATTGCGCATGGTAAGGAATCGGGCGGGAAAAGCCGTCCTGCGCCGCAGCACGAAATCCGTGCGCCGGCCCATGGGCGGCCGCCGCGGCACGTGGATCCAACGCATTCAGCCAGCCGCCGCGGCCACCGGCCGATTGTCGCGCCGGTTGCAATCGCAAGTGTTCGCTTTCCGTTTGCGCGGGCAGCGGCCGCCGCCCGGGCCGGGTTACCCTTTGCGCCCCACGCAGATGGCAAGGCCGATGACCGTAGAACAGAACCAGCGTGAGCTCGAAGCCGGCATCCACACCGACCTGCACGGCCGGCTCACCTATGGCGGCTACCTCTGCCTGGACCGGCTGCTGTCGGCGCAGCAGCCGTTGTCCAGCCCGGCGCACCACGACGAGATGCTGTTCATCATCCAGCACCAGACCTCGGAGCTGTGGCTGAAGCTGCTCGACCATGAACTGCGCGCGGCCATCGGCTTCCTGCAACGCGACCAGGTCTGGCAGTGCCGCAAGGTGCTGGCGCGCGGCAAGCAGGTGCTGCGCCAGCTGACCGAGCAATGGTCGGTGCTGGAAACCCTGACCCCGTCCGAGTACCTGGGCTTCCGCGACGTGCTCGGTCCGGCCTCCGGGTTCCAGTCGCTGCAGTACCGCTGCATCGAGTTCCTGCTGGGCAACAAGAACGCGGACATGCTGGCGGTGTTCGACTACGACCCGGAGGGGCAGGGGCGGCTGCGCCGGACCCTGGAGGCGCCGAGCCTGTACGAGGAGTTCCTGCGCTACCTGGCGCGCTTCGGCCATGCGCTCCCGCCGGAGTATGCCGGCCACGACTGGACCCGCCCGCATGTCAGTGATCCGGCGCTGCGGCCGGTGTTCGAGCGCATCTATCAGGACACCGACCGCTACTGGCGCGAGTATTCGCTGTGCGAGGACCTGGTGGACCTGGAGTCGGCGTTCCAGCTGTGGCGCTTCCGCCACATGCGCACGGTCATGCGGATCATCGGCTTCCGCCGCGGCACCGGCGGCTCCAGCGGCGTGGGCTTCCTCAAGCAGGCGCTGGAACTGACCTTCTTCCCGGAGCTGTTCGAGGTGCGCACCAGCATCCGCGGCGACACCGGGCCGGCCCCCGCCGGCGCCTGAAACGCCAGCGTATTCAGCATGTTGCGCGCGGCCGCCGGCGGTCACGGCCGCTGCCGGCGGCGCGCGGCCCGGGCCGCGGGCGCGGCGCTTGTGGATTTGACGTGAAGCCGGCGCTTCGGTGATCCTCGCGCGTCGTGCCGATTCCGGCCGACTTCCTTTGCATCATCTGCCCAACGAATCACTCAGGGGGAAACCCAGCATGAGCGCTGCCGCGCCGAATTCCGCATCCACCCCGGCGCCCGTGCCGGAGTTCAAGAACCTCCTCGGCCACCCGCGTCCGCTGTGGATGCTGTTCATGACCGAGTTCTGGGAACGCTTCGCGTTCTACGGCATCCGCTGGGCGCTGGCGCTGTACATCGTCGCCCAGTTCGCCGAGAGCCAGGCCGGGGCCAGCAAGCTCTACGGCGCCTATCTGGCGCTGGTCTACGCGGCGGCGCTGTTCGGCGGTTTCGTCGCCGACCGCATCATCGGCTACCAGCGCTCGATCCTGATCGGCGCGGCGGTGATGTCGCTGGGCCTGTTCCTGATCGCCATTCCCGACGACCGCGTGTTCCGCATCGGCCTGGCCACGATCATCGCCGGCAACGGCCTGTTCAAGCCCAACATCTCCAGCATGGTCGGGCAGCTGTACGGCATCAATGATTCGCGCCGCGACTCGGGCTTCACCATCTTCTACATGGGCATCAACGCCGGCGCGCTGGTCGCCCCGGTGCTGACCGGCATCCTGGCCGACAAGCTGTTCGGCACCGAGGCCATGCCGGCCTACAAGTACGTGTTCATCGCCTCGGGCATCGGCATGCTGATCAGCCTGGTGTGGTTCTGGATCGGCCGCCGCCAGCTGGGCAGCGTCGGCGCGGCCCCGGCCGGGGCGGGCATTGGCCGCACCATCGCGGTGCTGGTCGGCGCGCTGGTCGCGGTGCCGGTGGCCTATGGCCTGCTGACGATCGACGCCGGCATCCTCGGCTGGATCCTGGGCGCGCTGTTCACCGCGCTGTGCGTGATGATCCTGGTCGAGGGCATCCGCGAGGGCAAGGTGGCGCGCGACCGCTCCATCGCCATGCTGATCATCTTCGTGTTCAACGTGCTGTTCTTCATGTTCTTCGAACAGGCCGGCAGCTCGTTCAACTTCCTGGCGCAGAACATCGTCGACCGCGACCTGGCGGGCTGGATCTTCCCGATCGGCTGGTTCCAGTCGGTGAACTCGGTGGCCATCCTGGCGCTGGGCCCGATCTTCGTGTGGCTGTGGACCGCGCTGGGCAAGGCCAACCCGTCGATCCCGCGCAAGTTCGGCCTGGGCCTGATCTTCAACGGCCTGGCCTTCCTGCTGCTGATGTACGCGCTGTCCTCGCTGGTCGACGACGCCGGCAAGATCCCGTTCTGGACCCTGTTCATGGTCTACGTGATCCAGACCGTGGGCGAGCTGTGCCTGTCGCCGATCGGGCTGTCGATGACCACCAAGCTGGCCCCGCTCAAGGTCGTCGGCCTGGCGATGGGCGGCTGGTTCCTGTCCACCGCCATCGGCAACAACCTGTCGGGCATCTTCGCCGCGGTGGTCAGCGGTGAAAGCGGCATGACCGTCGAGTCGGCGCTGAAGGGGTATACCTTCGGCTTCTGGTCGCTGCTGGGCGCCGGCGTGCTGCTGTTCCTGATCGCGCCGCTGGTGCAGAAGCTGATGCATGGCGTGAAGTGAGGAAACGACGATGAAGCGGATGTCCGGTGGAATATCCCTGCTGCTGGCGGCGCTGCTGGGGGGCTGTGCGCAGCCACCGGCACCGCCGGCGGAGAAGGTGCAGCCGCTGGATACCTCCGAACAGAAGGCGCCGGTGGCCGATACCAGCCAGCCGGTCGCCTCGGGCAATACCCCGGCCGCGGCGGATATCGCCGCCGTGGCCGCGCTCAACGCGCAGTTCGATCCCGCGCGCGACCCGGTCGCCGACTTGGAGACGGCCAAGGTCGAGGCCCAGCGCGGCGGCAAGCGGATCGTGCTGGACGTGGGCGGCGAGTGGTGCTCCTGGTGCCACCTGATGGACGCCTTCATGGAAGGCGACTCGGAGATCCGCCGCTTCCGCGACGCGCATTACGTGTGGATGAAGGTCAACTACAGCGAGGACAACGAGAACGCGGCGTTCCTGTCGCGCTTCCCCGCCATCACCGCCTACCCGCACCTGTTCGTGCTCGACGCCGAGGGCCAGCTGCTGCATTCGCAGTTCACCGGCGAACTGGAGAAGGGCAAGGGCTACGACCGCGCCCGCTTCTTCGCGTTCCTCAAGCAATGGGCGCCGCCGGCCACGCCCTGAGCAGGGCGCGGACGAGGCAAGCGACGGCGCCGCAGGGCGCCGTTTTCGATCCACACTTCATTTCCGTGGCCAGCGGCCGCTAACGGGAGCATTCGCTTGCTCGCCGGGGCCGATTGCCGATGTCGCTTCCTTCCGATGCCACCCCCGAAACCAGCGTCCCGGCCGCCGCCGGGGCGACGGGCACGGGCCTGCCCACGGTGGACGCGCTGATGGACGAGCAGCCACCCGCCGATACCGATGCCGATGCGCCGGCGCCGCGCTACCGGCTGCCGCAATCGGCGGTGCCGCCGACCATCATGCTGCAGGCCGCGGTGGCGCGGCTGGTGGAGCAGAAGGAGCGCATCGACCGGCTGGCCCGCGAAGGCCTGCTCGACGGCCTGTTCCCCGCCGAGTGGAGCGCGGTGCCGGGCAACGAGCTGCGCGCGTTCGTCGCCTCGGTGGTGCCGTTCGCTTCGGACAGCGTGCGCGGCGAGACCGTCGCCGCGCGGGTGCCGTTGAAGTACCTGCTGGGCCAGTCGCATCGCTGGGGCAGGGATGACGTCGCCGAGCCCCGTTCGCTGAGTGCGTTCCTGGCCAGCGACGAACGCGCCGCCGCGGGCGCGGCCGATGCGGCCGAGGTGATGCTGCTGGGGCCGCTGGGGCTGGGCTGGGCCCAGGTCGGCCGCAGCCGGGTCGGCTTCCTGCGTGCGATGGGGGCCGAGTCGCTGGCCGCGCGGGTCACCGCGTTGCCGTACCCGGCGCCGGAACAGCTGGCGCTGTACCAGGTGAGCGTCGCCGGCGCCACGCAGGTCTGGTGCGTGCTGGACAACCGCAGGCTGCGCGCGCTGTCGGCGCCATCGCTGAGCGTCCCGTTGTTGACCGCCTACGGCGTCGTCGCGCCACAGGCGTGGCCGGCGCAATGGCCCGATCCGGTCGAGGTGGATGCCGAACTTGGCCTGGCCAGGGCTGGCAAGGGGGCCCATGAGGTTGACCTGGTCAGGCTGGTGGACAAGATCCAGCGCAGCCGGGCCGGCGAGGCCTGGAGCAGCGCGAGCCTGATGCAGCTGCATACCTGGGTGCCCCGCTGGCGCTTCTTCCTGGCCTCGTTCATCGGCCTGCCGGCGGCACTGCTGCTGATCGCGGCGCTGGCCCTGCCCGGCCGCGTCGAGGCCGCGGCGGTGGCGGCGGCGCTCGGCTTCGCCGGTGGCGCCATTGCCGCGCTGGCCGCGCCGTGGATCTACGCGCGCCGCAAGTTCCTGAGCTGAGCAGAGCGGTGGATGCGCAGCCTGCGCCGCATGGGCTGCACCGGGACCGTGTCCTGCCGGGCTTGCCCCGTCTCCACGGGAAAGGCCGCCAGGTGTCTCAATCCAGGGTCATCTGCGCCAGGCCGGCATCGGCCAGTCGGGTGATGAGCCGTTCCAGCACCTGCTCTTCTTCCTCGGTGAGCACCGACATCAGCTTGCGGGTGATCTCCATCACCATCGGCGCGACGGTCTCGTAGACCTCGAAGCCGGCCGCCGACAGCGCCAGCACCGAGCGGCGGCGGTCGTCGCCATGGGTCTCGCGGCGGATGAAGCCGCGCTCCAGCAGGCGCGCCACCGCGCGGCTCACCGCGACCTTGTCCATCGCCGTGCGTTCGGACACCTCGCTCGCCGAGGAGCCGGGGTACAGCGCCAGGATGGTGATCACGCGCCATTCCGGGATCGACAGGCCATAGCGCTCGCCGTACAGGCGCGCGATGTTGCCGCTGACCCGGTTGGACAGCACGCTGATGCGGTAGGGCAGGAACTGTTCTAGATCGAGCAGCACGTGCGAGGCACGGATGCTGGTGGACTTGCTGTAATCGGAAGCGCTCATGCTGCAGTGCACCTTGATGGTGGTTTCATGTGAAACTATAACCTTCGGTTCTGACCCGCGTTCGCCGCGTGTCTTCCTGTATTGCGCCGCCGGCTGCGGCGACGACCCACTTCCGGAGGCAACCCATGAACACCCACGTCCACGCCGCATCCAACGCGCCCAACCTGGGCATGCAGGTGACCACCTTCGAGAACCCGATGGGCATCGACGGTTTCGAGTTCGTCGAATTCGCCGCGCCGGCCGGTCAGGCCGCCGGGCTGCACGACTACTTCAGGAACATGGGATTCACTGCCGTGCTCCGCCATCGGCAGCGTGCTATTACCGTCTACCGTCAAGGCGGCGTCAACTTCCTGGTGAACGAGGAGCCGGATTCGTTCGCCGCCGACTTCGCCGCCAAGCACGGCCCGTGCGCCTGCGGTTTCGCCATCCGCTTCCGGAAGCCGGCCGCCGAGGTGCTGTCCGCGGCGCTGGGCAACGGCGCCGAGGAAGTGACCCTGCTGGCCGACACCCGCGCGGTGCCGGCGCCGGTGATCAAGGGCATCGGCGACTGCATGCTGTACCTGGTGGACCGCTATGGCGGGGCCGGCAGCATCTACGATGCGGACTACGTGCCGGTGGACGGCGCCGAGCAGGACCCGAAGGGCTTCGGCCTGACCTTCATCGACCACCTGACCCACAACCTGTACCTGGGCAACATGCAGAAGTGGTCGGATTACTACGAGCGCCTGTTCAACTTCCGCGAGATCCGCTACTTCGACATCAAGGGCGCCAAGACCGGCCTGGTGTCCAAGGCGATGACCGCGCCGGACGGCATCGTGCGCATTCCGCTCAACGAGTCGTCCGACCCGAAGAGCCAGATCAACGAGTACCTGGACGCGTACAAGGGCGAGGGCATCCAGCACATCGCCTGCTTCACCGACAACATCTATGACACCGTCGAGGCGATGCGCGCGCACGGCATCGAGTTCCTGGACACGCCGGACACCTACTTCGACGTGGTCGACCTGCGCATCCCCGACAATGGCGAGGACGTGCCGCGCCTGCGCAGGAACAAGATCCTGATCGACGCCGACCCGGAAACCAAGCAGCGCAAGCTGCTGCAGATCTTCACCCAGAACTGCATCGGCCCGATCTTCTTCGAGATCATCCAGCGCAAGGGCAACGAAGGTTTCGGTGAAGGCAACTTCCAGGCGCTGTTCGAGAGCATCGAGCGCGACCAGATCAAGCGCGGCGTGCTGTAAGCAAAGCGCTCCAGGCCCCTCTCCGGCAGGGAGAGGGCTCTGAAAACAGCAAACAGGCAGGCAGCTCCATGCTCAGCAACGATTATCAGACCGGTTTCGGCAACGAGTTCGCCACCGAGGCGGTGCCCGGCACCCTGCCGGTGGGGCGCAACTCGCCGCAGCGCGTGGCCCACGGGCTGTATGCCGAGCAGCTGACCGGCACCGCGTTCACCGCGCCGCGCGGCAGCAACCGCCGCAGCTGGCTGTACCGCATCCGCCCGGCGGCCATGCACGGCGAGTTGACCCCGTTCGCGCAGCCGTGCCTGCACGGCGATTTCAGCCACGCGGCGGTGTCGCCCAACCAGCTGCGCTGGAACCCGCTGCCGCTGCCGCAGGCGCCCACCGATTTCGTCGAGGGCCTGTACACCATGGGCGGCAACGGCTCGCCCGAGGCGCATGCCGGCGCCGCGATCCACCTGTACGCGGCCAACGCCGACATGCGCGGCCGCTACTTCTACAACGCCGATGGCGAGCTGCTGGTCGTGCCGCAGCTGGGCCGGCTGCGGCTGCGCACCGAGATGGGCGTGCTGGAGGTCGAACCGCAGCAGATCGCGGTGATCCCGCGCGGCGTGCGTTTCGCGGTGGAGCTGCCGGACGGGCAGGCGCGCGGCTATGTCTGCGAGAACTTCGGCGCGCTGCTGAAGCTGCCCGACCTCGGCCCGATCGGCAGCAACGGCCTGGCCAACCCGCGTGATTTCGAAACGCCGGTGGCCGCGTACGAGCACCTGGAGGGCGATTTCGAACTGGTTGCCAAGTTCCAGGGCCGGCTGTGGCGCGCCGCCATCGGTCATTCGCCGCTGGACGTGGTCGGCTGGCATGGCAACTACGCGCCGTACCGCTACGACCTGCGCCGCTTCAACACCATCGGCTCGATCAGCCATGACCATCCGGACCCGTCGATTTTCCTGGTGCTGCACTCGCCCAGCGACACGCCCGGCACCAGCAACCTGGATTTCGTGATCTTCCCGCCGCGCTGGCTGGTGGCCCAGGACACGTTCCGCCCGCCGTGGTTCCACCGCAACATCGCCAGCGAGTTCATGGGCCTGGTGCATGGCGCGTACGACGCCAAGGCCGAGGGCTTCGTGCCGGGCGGCTGCTCGATCCACAACTGCATGACTGGCCACGGCCCGGACGCGGCCACGTTCGACAAGGCCTCCGCCGCCGACCTGTCGCGCCCGGACGTGATCACCGACACCATGGCGTTCATGTTCGAGACCCGTGGCGTGATCCGCCCGACCGAGCAGGCCATCGCCGCCGCGCACCGGCAGCGTGACTACCAGGCCTGCTGGAGCGGGCTGCGCGACAACTTCGCGCCGCCGCGGTGACTCAGGCCGGCAGCGGTGTGTCCAGCACCGCTGCCAGGCAAGACTCGGGCAGTACTTCGCGCAGGCGCTCGCGCACGCGGCCGACGTAGCCGTCCGACGCCATTGCCGGCAACTGCGCCAGCGCCAGCCGCAGCGCATGCACGGTATCGTCTTCGCCGCGGGTGGCCTGCAGCAGCTGGTGCAGGCGCGCGGCGGCGGGGTGGCGCTGCAGTGCCAGCATGTCCAGCAGGTAGATGCGCGCGGCCACCAGCGAGCGGCGCCGTGCCGCCGCCGATGGTACGGCGTCGGGCACCGCTGCCGGCGCCGGTTCCGGCTGTGCCATGTGCAGGTAGCCGTCACGCTGCAGCCGCGCGATCAGGGCCGGGGCGTCGTCACCGAGCAGGGTGACCAGTTCGGCCAGATCGCGCTTGCCGTCGCACAGGATCAGGGCGCGGCGCTGGCGCAGGTCCAGCGGGGCACGGTGGGCCTGGAGGGCGGCATGCGCGAGGTCGGTCTTGCGCGGTTGCATGGGCGGAAGGGCGATGCGGCGCGGAGCCCCAAGCCTGCCCGTCGCAGGTGAAAGCGTGATGACATGGGCTATCGGGAACGCGCATTTGGTCAAGGTTCCAGCGGCACTGAAAGTCGTGGTGCTTTCGCCCTATATCCGTCATTTATTCCCGCCAGGTGGCTTGCCTGCAGTCCATGTCGATGGAGGCATGGCTCCGCAAGGTAGTGTGATGCTTATCACTTCTGGCGCGTTGGTCTTGGCCGGCCCCGTATCAGCCGGAGTTTGCTGAGTCAGGTTTGGGGTGTTAGCTTCCCATTAAGCGCTGCCATGTGGATTCGACGCTGCAATGGTGTCGAAAGGGGGCCATGCGCTGTCCGGGGGCGGCGAGGGAGATTCGCCGCAGAAGAGGTATCCATTCAAAGATCCAGGGGTTAATCGATGAAGACACGTAAATTGTGTGATGCGATTCTCGTTGCATTGATTGGTACGGCTGGGCTTGCAGGCACGGCAGCCGCGCAGGACGCGGAAACAAAACCCGACGCCAAGATGCTCGACACGGTCACCGTGACCGGCACCCGCATCAAGAGCCAGACCATGACGGCTTCCAGTCCCGTGGCGGAAATCGACCGGGAGGCCTTCAAGAACACGGGTGCGACACGTGCGGACGATCTGATCAACCAGTACCCGCAGATGGCGCCCTACTTCGACAATTTCGCGAATAACGGCGCGCAGTCGTATCCGACGGCGGATCTGCGCGGCCTGGGGCCGGGCCGCACCCTGACCCTGGTGAACGGGCACCGCCTGCCGCCGGGCACCTTCGAATCGCGCGATATCAGCATCGTGCCCGCGGCACTCATCAAGCGTGTCGATCTTCTGACCGGCGGTGCCTCGGCCGTTTATGGCTCCGACGCGATCGCCGGTGTAGTCAACTTCGTCCTGGATACCAATTTCGAAGGTATCAGTCTTAATGCCGGCACCTCGGCCTACCGGCACAAGAACGACAATTCCTATCTCCGCGGGAAAATGGACGAGGTCGGGTATACCTATCCGAGGGGCGATTCGGGGTTTGACGGAATCTCGCGGAATGTGGACATCGCCATCGGTGGCAAGTTTGGCGAAGGCAAAGGCCACGCGATGGCATGGATGACCTGGCGCGAGAACGACGCGTTGATGCAGGGCGATCGCGATTACTCTTCCTGTGCCCTGAATGCGAGCGGCACTGCCTGTGGTGGCTCGGGAACCGCGCCGATCCCCAATTTCTACATCTATGACGCCGACTACGTGCTTTCGGATACGGGCGGCGCCGCGCACTTCGATCCCACTACCGGCAAGTGGGCGCCGGACATGGGCCAGCTGTACAACTACGCGCCCATCAACTATTACCAGCGCCCCGATACCCGTTATAACTTCGGCGCATCGGTTCGCTATGACGTTAATGACTATTTCCGTCCCTACGCGGAAATGATGTACGTCAACAAGAAGAGCAGCATCCAGGTCGCGGAGTCCGGCACGTTCTTTGCTCAGACGCTTTCGATCGCGTGCGATGACCCGCTGATCAACACCATGTGTTCGGATCTGGGACTTTCGGACGCCGAACCGCTGGAGATCTATGTTGGCAAGCGCAACAACGAAGGTGGCGCCCGCAGGACCAGCGACGATACCAATTCATGGCGTCTGATCGGCGGTGCCGAGGGTTTCATCAACGACACCTGGAGCTACAACGCCTCGTACGCTTTCAGTCGTACCGAGAATACCAATATCGGGCGCGGCGACTTCCTGTCCGACCGCGTCGCGTCGGCGCTGCTGGGCTGCCCGGCGGGCTCCTTCGCCGGCTGCGTTCCCTACAACGTCTGGGTACCGAATGGGGTCACCAAGGAGGCGGCCGAGGCATTGCAGGGCGTCAGCATGGTGTCGACCAGTACCTCGATGAAGGTACTGAACGCCTATGTGAGCGGAGACCTGGGATGGGGTTTTCCCACGGCCGACAACGATCCGATCAAGCTCGTGTTTGGCTATGAATGGCGAAAGGAACATTACGAGGTCGAGGCCGACAGTAATTCCGCGTCCGGCAACTTCACGGGCGCTGGTGGACCCGTGACCGCGATCAATGGCGATGTGAGCGTGCGCGAACTGTTCATGGAAAGCGCGGTGCCACTGGCGCAGGACATGGGGCTGCTGCGGAGCCTGTCGCTGGACCTGGGCTTCCGCGCATCCGACTACAATCTGTCCGGTCGCGCCAATACCTATAAGGTCGGCGCCAATGCCGAGCTGGGCCCGGTGCGCCTGCGCGGTGGCTTCAACCGCGCCATCCGCGCCCCGAACATCGGTGAGCTGTTCTCGCTGCAGTCGATCTCCCTGTGGGAAGGCGAAGATCCGTGCGCTGGTTCCAACCCGGTCTATACCGCGGCACAGTGCGCCAATACCGGCGTGACCGGCGCCCAGTATGGGAACATCCCGGCCAGTCCCGCCGACCAGTACAACCAGTATGCGGGTGGCAACCTGGAGCTGACGCCGGAGAAGGCCAAGACCTGGACGCTGGGTGCGGCGTACAGCCCGATCGATGGCCTGGATCTCAGTCTTGATTTCTACGATATCAAGATGACCGATCGCATCGCCGATATCGGCGCCTCCACGATCCTCGAGTTGTGTGGCAGTACCGGCAACCCGACGCTGTGCTCGATGATCCACCGCCGTAGTGGAAGCGGTGATCTTTGGATCGGCAATGATGTGGCGACCACGGGTTACATCGAGAACCTGACCGGCAACTTCGGCAAATCGCATCACCGTGGGTTCGACTTCACCGCGGCCTATGGTTGGGATGCCCTGGGTGGCCGATTCAACACGACCTTCGTTGGTACCCGTACGCAAAAGGTTGAGATCGACAACCTGCCCGAGATCGCAGGCACGAAGTTCGATTGCGCTGGCAAGATCAATGTGTCCTGCCTGAATCCGAAGTGGCGCCATATCGCCAATGCCAGCTTCGCGCGTGACTGGTACAGCGTCAATCTGCGCTGGCGTTACACCGCCGGTGTCGATTATGTGAATGCCGTCACCGGCAGCAAGCTCAGCACGGACAAGCTGTTGGTGGCCAATGGGAACAAACTCAGCGCAGCCAACTACTTTGACCTGTCGGCCAACTTCGACATCGGTCCCATGGTGTGGACGATGGGCGTCAACAACATCGCGGACAAGGAACCGCCGATGGTCGGCAACGCGCTGGCGCTCAACGGCAATGCTCCGGGTGGCTACGACCAGGCCGGCCGCTACTTCTTCACCAGCGTCAGTGTGAAGTTCTGATGTGAGTTGGCGTCGCCGGCAGCGCGTGCGCTGCCGGCGACGCTCAGTGAAGCCGGGCGGCTAGCCGTCCTGTTTCCCATCGCCCGCGTCCTGGTTTTCGCCCGGCACTTCCGGCCGGCTTTCCATCATCAGCGACAGGGCCGCCTTGGCCATCATGTGGGCGCTCACCGGTGCGGTGATGAACAGGAACACGGTGATCAGCAGCTCGCGCGGCTGCGGATCCTCGCCGAGGAAGATGTGGTACGCCACCGAGCACACCAGCACGCAGCCCACGCCCAGCGTGCTGGCCTTGGTGGGGGCGTGCAGGCGCTTGAAGAAGTCCGACAGCCGGACCAGGCCGAGCGCGCCGACCAGGATGAAGAAGCAGCCGAACAGCAGCAGCGCCGACAGCACGAAGGGCAGCACGGCCATCATTCGACGATGTCCCGGCGCAGCACGAACTTGCTCAGCACCACGGTGCTGCAGAAGCCGAGCATGGCGATCACCAGCGCGGCCTCGAAGTAGACCGCCGAATTGAGGTACATGCCGAACAGCATCAGTTCGGCGATGGCGGTAACCGAAAGCGTGTCCAGGGCGAGGATGCGGTCGGGCACCGTCGGCCCGCGCAGCAGGCGCCACAGCGCCAGCAGCATCGCCAGCGCGACCATGTGCATGCACACCACCACGGTGGTCTGGAAAACCAGGAGTCCGGTCACGGGAAGATCTCCATCAGCGGCGCCTCGTAGCGGGACTTGATCTCGGCGATCAGGGCCTGCGGGTCCTCCAGGTGCAGCACGTGCACCAGCAGGTAGCGGCGGTCGTCGGACAGGGCGGAGGACACCGTGCCCGGGGTGAGGGTGATGAGGCTGGTCAGCGCGGCGATGCCGTGGATGTTGCCGATGTCCAGCGGCACCCAGATGAACCCCGGGGTGAGCCTGCGCTCGGGCCCCAGCACCTGCGCGGCGACGCGGAAGTTGGACAGCAGGATGTCCCACAACATCACGCATACCAGCCGCGGCAATGGCCGCAGCGTGCCGATGCGGGCGAACTCGCGGTCAAGGCGCGCGGCGAACAGCGGAATCACCACGCCCAGCAACATGCCGAGCAGCAGCTGGCCGAGGTCGAAGCTGGCGGACATGACCAGCCAGAACGCGACCACGGTGATCGACAGCGCGGGCGAGGGGAACAGCCGCCGCAGCAGGGGCCGGCGCGCGCTCATGGCAGCCTCGATTGCGGCGTGGCGCCGCGCACGTCGTGCAGGTATTGCTGCGGCGCCAGCAGCTGCGCGGCAATGGCGTCGGTCTGCCGCATCAGCGGCGCGGCGAACACGCTCATCGCCAGTGCGCAGGCCAGCAGCGCGGTGGTGGCGGCGGTCTCGAACGGTCGCGCCGGCACTTCGCTCGCGGGTGCTGGCGGCGCGTCGTCCTCGCCGGGCACGTGCCAGAACAGGCGGATGCCGCTGCGTACCAGGCCGATGATCACCAGCAGGCTGCTGCCCAGTACCGCCGCCCAGACCAGTCCGGTATGCGCGTCGGGCACCGCCGACAGCAGCGCGGCCTTGGCCAGGAAGCCGGCCAGCGGTGGCAGCCCCGCCACCGCCACCGCGCCGACCAGGAACAGCAGGCCGGGGATGGTCTTGCCCGGCAGCGCGGCGGCCAGGTCGCGTTCGCCGCGTTCGCCGGCGCGCCAGCGCCGGCGGCGGATCAGGTCGGCGACCAGGAACAGTGCGGCCGCGGTGAACGTGCTGTGCGGCAGGTAGTACAGCCCGGCCGAGATGGTCCCGGCGTTGCCCAGCGCGAAGGCGATGAACAGGGTCGCCGCCGAAACCACCACCAGGTACGCCACCTGCGCCCGCAGCCGGGTCGCCGCCAGTGCGCCCAGCGCGCCCAGCAGCAGGGTGCCGATGCCGGCCCACAGCAGCCAGCCGGCGCCATAGCCGGCCAGTGCGCCGGCGCCCTCGCCGAACCACAGCGTGCCGACGCGCAGCACCGCGTACAGGCCGACCTTGGTCATGATCACGAACAGCGCCGCCACCGCCGCCGGTGCGCGCGCATACGATTCGGGCAGCCACAGGTACAGCGGCAGCAGCGCGGCCTTGGCGCAGAACACCACCAGCAGCAGGCCCAGCGCGGCCTTGGCCAGCTTCAGGTGGGTCGGCGGAAGCTCGGCGATGCGCTGCCCGATCTCGGCCATGTTGAGCGTGCCCAGGGTGGCATAGAGCATGCCCAGTGCGATCAGGAACACGGTCGAGGCCGAGACGTTGAACACCACGTAGTGCAGGCCGATGCGCAGGCGCAGGCCGCGGCCGCCGGACAGCAGCAGGCCGTAGGAGGCGATCAGCAGCACCTCGAAGAACACGAACAGGTTGAAGATGTCCCCGGTCAGGAAGGCGCCGTTGAGACCGACCAGCTGGAACTGGAACAGGGCATGGAAGTGCGGCGCGCGGCGGTCCCAGCCGGTGCACGCATGCAACAGGCAGGCCGCGGCCAGCAGCAGCGTGGTGCCAAGCATCCAGCCGGCCAGGCGGTCGGCGACCAGGGCGATGCCCAGCCGCGCCGGCCAGTCGCCCAGCAGGTACACCATGGTCTCGCCCTGGCTGGTGGCGGCGATCAGCAGCCCTTCGACCAGTGCCAGTACCACCATGCTGGCCCAGGCCACGCTGCGCTGCACCTTCGGCCCGTAGCGCCGGTGTTCGACGAACAACGACAGCGACGCGCCCAGCAGCGGTACCAGGACCGGCAGAATCGGCAGGTGGTTCATGCGCCCTCCCGGTTGCCGGCGTCGCGGCCGTCGTCGGGCTCGTGCGCGTCGACGTGGTCGCTGTGGTTGTCGCTGCGGCTGCGTATCGCCAGCACGATGCTGACCGCGGTCATGGCGAAGGCGATGACGATGGCGGTCAGCACCAGCGCCTGCGGCAGCGGGTCGGTGTAGTGCGCCAGGTCCGGGGCCACGCCGTCCTTGAGCACCGGCGCCTTGCCGCTGGCCAGGCGCCCGGCGCTGAAGATCAGCAGGTTGGTGGCATAGGACAGGAAGGTCATGCCGAGGATGACGTCGAAGCTGCGCGCGCGCAGCAGCAGGTACACGCCGATCGCGGTGAGCACGCCAATCGCGCTTGCCAGGGCCAGTTCCATCAGTGCATCTCCCCGGTGCGCGGCGAACGGCGGTGGATGTCGATCTCGCCATGGCGCGCGCTGCGCGTGCGCGACGGCTTGACCGTGCCCATCATCGACAGGATCAGCATCACCCCGCCGAACACCACCAGGTACACGCCGGTGTCAAAGCCTATCGCGCTGGCCAGCGGCAGCTCGCCGATCAGCGGCAGGTGCAGGTCGAGGTGGCCGCTGGTCAGGAACGGAACCCCGAACAGCATCGACGCCATGCCGCTGAGCACGGCGACCAGCAGGCCCACGCCGATGCAGCGGATGTAATCGAAGCCGAAGCGCGATTCCACCGACACCGTGCCCTGGATCACGTACTGGATCAGCAGCGGCACCGCCAGCACCAGCCCGGCGATGAAGCCGCCGCCCGGGGCGTTGTGGCCACGCAGGAACAGGAAGATCGACACGGTGAGGGTGAGCGGGAACATGATCTGCGCCAGGTCGGCCGGCACCGGCAGCTTGATCGGCGGGCCGGGCATGATCTGCTCGGGCGCCATGCGCGCGCGGCGCAGCAGCGCATGCACCACCAGCGCGGCGATGCCGAACACGGTGATTTCACCGAAGGTATCGAAGCCGCGGAAGTCGACCAGGATCACGTTCACCACGTTGCGGCCGTAGGCCTCGGGCAGCGCGCGCTGCAGCATCTCGCCGGCCACGGTGTTGGGCGGCAGGGTCATCATGGTGTAGGCCAGCGCGGCCAGGCCGCCGCCGGCGACCACCGCGATCAGCGCGTCGCGGCGCTTGCGCCACGGCGTGCGCTCGGGTGGCGACTGCGCCGGCAGGTAGTTCATGCCCAGCAGCATCAGCACCAGAGTCACCATCTCCACCATCAGCTGGGTCAACGCCAGGTCCGGCGCGGACAGGAACACGAACGCCAGCGCCACCATCAGCCCGGAACCGCCCACCACGATCACCGCCAGCAGGCGCTGCCGGTACAGGAACAGCGCGCCCAGGGCGCAGGCCAGCATCACCAGCCACAGTGCCCAGCCCAGCAGCGGCATCGGCTGCGCCGCCGGCCAGGCCGGCCATGCCGGGGCGGCGGCGTACGGCGCACCGGCCACGATCACCGCCACCAGCACCAGCGCCAGCAGCATGCGCTGCAGGCTGCCGTCCGCCAGCGCGTGGGTGATGCGCTGGGCCAGCCCGAACAGCGCGTCCATGCCGCGCTGGAACAGCAGCTTGCCGACCGGGCGGTTGCGCGCGGCATACAGGTCGGTGCGCCGGCGCAGGCCGGCATACAGCGCGATGCCGCCGGCCACGCCGACCGCGCTCATCGCCAGGGGCAGGTTGAAGCCGTGCCAGACCGCCAGGCTGTAGACGGGCATCGCAGCGCCGAGGATCGACTGCGCGGCGGCGTGCAGCACGGGGGCCACGGTCAGCGCCGGGGCAATGCCGACCGCCAGGCAGATCAGCACCAGCACCTCCACCGGGACCTTCATCCAGCGCGGCGGTTCGTGCGGCACCCCCTCGATGTCGAGCGGGCCCTTGCCGAAGAAGGTGTCGTGGACGAAGCGCAGGCTGTAGGCGACGCCGAGGATGCCGGCCAGCAGCGCGGCCGAGCTCATCGCCGTGCGCATCCACTGCGGGCCGCCGGTGGCCAGCGCCTCGGCGAACAGCATTTCCTTGGACAGGAAGCCGTTGAGCAGCGGGATGCCCGCCATCGCCAGCGAGGCGATGATCGCCAGCGTGCTGGTGATGGGCATCAGCCGCCGCAGGCCGCCAAGGCGGCGCATGTCACGGGTGCCGGTTTCGTGGTCGATGATCCCCGCGGCCATGAACAGCGAGGCCTTGAAGGTGGCGTGGTTGAGGATATGGAACACGCCGGCGACCACGGCCATCGGCGTGGACAGGCCGAACAGCAGGGTGATCAGGCCCAGGTGCGAGATCGTCGAATAGGCCAGCAGGCCCTTGAGGTCATGCTGGAAGATCGCATTCCAGGCGCCGACCAGCAGGGTGATCGCGCCAATGCCGCTGACCAGGTAGAAGAACAGTTCGCTGCCGGCCAGCGCCGGGTGCAGCCGCGCCAGCAGGAACACACCGGCCTTCACCATCGTCGCCGAGTGCAGGTAGGCCGATACCGGGGTGGGCGCGGCCATCGCATGCGGCAGCCAGAAATGGAACGGGAACTGCGCGCTCTTGGTGAAGATGCCGGCCAGGACCAGCAGCAGCGCCCACGGATACAGCGTGCTGCCACGGATCAGGTCGCCCGAGGCCAGCACCACGTCCAGGTCGAAGCTGCCGACGATGCGGCCGATCAGCAGTACGCCGGCCAGCAGCGCCAGCCCGCCGCCGCCGGTGACGACGAACGCCATGCGCGCGCCCTCGCGGGCGTCGCGGCGGTGCGACCAGAAGCCGATCAGCAGGAACGAACTGATGCTGGTCAGCTCCCAGAACACCATCAGCAGCAGCAGGTTGCCGGACAGCACCATGCCCAGCATCGCGCCCATGAACAGCAGCAGGCAGCTGTAGAAGCGGCGCGTACTGTCCTGCGCCGAGAGGTAGTAGCGCGCGTACAGCACCACCAGCGCGCCGATGCCCAGCACCAGCCCGGCGAACATCCACGCCAGCCCGTCCAGGCGCAGGGTGGCCTCCAGCCCGATCCGCGGCAGCCAGGGCCAGCTTTCGCGCAGTACCGCGCCGTCGAGCACGGCCGGGGTCATCGTTCCCAGCAGCACCAGGCCCAGCAGGGGTGCGGCACCGGCCACCCACGCCGCGGCCGTGCGCGACAGGCGGCCATGCAGGGCGATGAGCGCGGCCATCAGGAATGGCAGCGCGAGCAGCAGGGGGAGAACGGATGTCATGCAGGGAATGCGGGATTCGCGAGCAGGTCCAGCAGTCTAGCAGGCGCTTTTTTGCCGCCGGAACCCCGTAGATGAACGAGCCGTTCGGGTTCGCGGTCCGCGCCGGGCGCCCCGGGTGGCCGGCGTCCGCGCCCCGGCAGCAGGCCCGGCCGCCCCCGGCGGAACGGGCCGGCGCGGCGCTGCCGGAGGGCGGACGCGCGTGCGCTGCGGCGCGCCTGGCAGGCGCGGTGACCGGCCCGCCAGGCACCGGCAACGGCGCGTCGGGTGTTCGCGCCGCGGATGCCATCGCGGTGCCCGTGGCGATGGCCGTGCGCGGACATGGCGCGTCGCTGCGCCGCCATCGCCTATGCTGTCCGCATGGAAGCAGGGCAACACGCAGAAGACATGCCGCGGCGGGCACTGGTGTTCGGCGGCAGCGGGCAGATCGGCGAACGGCTGCTGGCCGGGCTGCTGGCCGATGGCTGGAGGGTGCAGGCCGTGTCGCGCGCGCGGCGTGCGGCCGCGCCGGGGCTGAGCTGGCGACAGGGCGACCTGTCCGGCGACTGGCGGGACGATGGCCCGTTCGATGCGGTGTTCAGCTGCGGCCCGCTCGACCACTTCGCGCGCTGGTACCAGGCCGCGGACATCGCCGCGCCGCGGGTGGTCGCGTTCGGCTCGACCAGCGTCGAGGTCAAGCAGGACTCGCGCGAACCGGCCGAGCGCGATGTCGCCCGCCGCCTGCGTGAGGCCGAGGCCACGCTGTTCGCCGCCGCACGCGCCCGTGGCGTGGCCGCCACGGTGCTGCGGCCGACCCTGGTCTATGGCGCCGGCCGCGATGCCACGCTGACCGCGATCGCGCGGCTGGCCACCCGCAGCGGCGTGTTCGTGCTGCCGGCCGGGGCCGACGGCCTGCGCCAGCCGGTGCACGTGCAGGATCTGGCCGACGCCGCGCTGCAGGTGTTGCGGCATCCGGCCACCGCCGGGCACGCCTATGCGCTCGGCGGTGGCGAGCGCCTGGCCTATGCGGAAATGGTGCGGCGGGTGCTGGCGTCGCTGCAGCCGCCGCCGCGGCTGTTGCGGGTGCCGGCGCCGCTGTTCCGCGGGGCGTTGGCGATGGCCCATGCCATGGGCCGCCTGCGCGGCATGAACGCCGCCGCGCTGGCACGCATGCGCGAGCCGCTGGTGTTCGATATCGACCCGGCACGCCGCGACTTCGGCTATGCGCCACGCCCGTTCCATCCCACCCGGGACATGTTCGGGCTGTAGTGCGGGGCTTGCCCCGCACGGGCTTTGGCGCGATGTCGCATGCGCGGCGGGCCCCGCATCCACGGTCCCGGGCCTGCCCGCGGGTGCGCGCCGCTCAGTACTTCCAGCCGAACTGCCGGTACAGCTTGGCCAGCACCCAGATCGGCCCGATCAGCAGATAGGTCAGGTCGGTGAGAAAGCTGGGCCGGCGGCCTTCAATGTGGTGGCCGATGAACTGCGCGATCCAGGCGACGACGAACACGCCGACGCCGGCGTACAGCAGGCCGCGCACGCCGATGCGGTCCTCCAGCAGCCGGCACAGGCAGCCGGAGACGAAGAACAGGATCAGCATGCCGATGCCCAGCGGCCGCGACAGGCGGTTGTAGTACGCCCATGCGCCGAACATCGCCAGCGCCGCCCAGATGCCGTTCTGGAACCAGGGCAGCAGCGGCGGGATGCACCACAACAGGGCGATCACCGACCACAGGATGGCCGGCACCGCGACCACGTGGATGGCCTGGTTGACGGGATTGCGGTGGTCGCCGGAATAGCTGGCGAACCAACGGTCGATGGGGCGTGCGGCACTCATGTCCATGCGGCCTCTTCTCCCGGCAGGGGCGGTGGCGCGCGCCCCGACGGGCGCGCGGGGGAACTCAGTCGATGTGGATGCCCGCCAGCTTCTGCAGGGCCTCGGCGTACTTGTCGCGGGTGCGCGCGATCACCTCGGCCGGCAGCGCCGGGCCCGGGGCGGTCTTGTTCCAGTCCAGCGTTTCCAGGTAGTCGCGCACGAACTGCTTGTCGTAGCTCGGCGGGCTGGTGCCGACCGCGTACTCGTCGGCCGGCCAGTAGCGCGAGGAGTCGGGCGTGAGCATCTCGTCCATGATGTACAGGCGGCCGTCGGCGTCGGTGCCGAACTCGAACTTGGTGTCGGCCAGCAGGATGCCGCGCTCGGCCGCGTACTCGGCGGCGAACTTGTAGATGCGCAGGGTCGCGTCGCGCACCTTCTCGGCAAGCTCGGCGCCCACCGCCTTGACCATCGCGTCGAAGTCGATGTTCTCGTCGTGGTCGCCCACCGCGGCCTTGGTGGACGGGGTGAAGATCGGCTCGGGCAGCTGCTGCGCCTGCTGCAGGCCGTCGGGCAGCTTGATGCCGCTGACCTGGCCGGTGCGCTGGTAGTCCTTCCAGCCGCTGCCGATCAGGTAGCCACGGGCGATGGCCTCCACCGGCACCGGCTTGAGCCTGCGGGTGACCACCGCGCGCCGGGCGTACAGCGCCGGGTCCACGCCGTCGGGCAGCACGCTGGCCACGTCGATGCCGGTCAGGTGGTTGGGCATCAGGTGCGCGGTCTTGGCGAACCAGAAATTGGACACCTGGCACAGCATCTCGCCCTTGCCCGGGATCGGGTCGGGCAGCACCACGTCGAACGCGGACAGGCGGTCGGTGGCCACGATGAGCAGGTAATCGCCGGCAGGCGTGTCGGCCGGCAGGCGTTCGCGCGGGATATCGAATACATCGCGCACCTTGCCGCGGTGGCGCAAGGGCAGGCCGGGAAGATCGGATTGCAGCAGCGTGGTCGGCACGGGCACTCCTGGAACTTGGCGATGAAGCCGTCGGCACAGGACCCGGGGGGCCCGCGGCGGGACGGCGGGCGGCCTAGTGTAAGGCCGTCCGGGGCGGCTGTGGCATAAAATACGGCCCCGATCTTCAAGGCCACGGCCCCGCCCATGCGCTGGTACGGAAAACTGCTGGGATTCATCGCCGGCGCCCTGCTGTTCAGGCCCAACCCGCTGTTCGGCGCGGTGGTGGGCATGCTGCTGGGGCATGCGTTCGACAGCGACTGGTTCAGGCTCGGCAAGGACCTGCCCTACCGCGAGCTGGGGGTGACCCGCGAGGCCAGCGATGCCGAGATCGACCTGGCCTACCGCCGCCTGATCTCCCAGTACCACCCCGACAAGCTGGCCGGTGCAGCGCCCGAACTGCGCGCCCAGGCCGAGAAGAAGGCCCGGCAGATCAACGCCGCCTACGACCGCATCAAAACCCTGCGCAAGCGCTGAAAGGCCCCGTCATGTCCAACTGCATCATCGCCCCGTCCATCCTCTCGGCCGACTTCGCCCGGCTCGGCGAGGAGGTCGACACCGTCCTCGCCGCCGGTGCCGACTGGGTCCATTTCGACGTGATGGACAACCATTACGTGCCCAACCTGACCATCGGCCCGATGGTCTGCCAGGCGCTGCGCAGGCATGGCGTGACCGCGCCGATCGACGTGCACCTGATGGTCGAGCCGGTGGACCGCATCGTGCCGGACTTCGCCGAGGCCGGCGCCAGCCTGATCAGCTTCCACCCGGAAGCGTCGCGGCACGTTCACCGCACCATCCAGCTGATCAAGGCACATGGCTGCAAGGCCGGTCTGGTGCTGAACCCGGCGACCCCGGTGGAAGTGCTCGACTGGGTGCTGGAGGACCTGGATCTGGTGCTGCTGATGTCGGTCAACCCCGGCTTCGGCGGCCAGGCGTTCATTCCCTCGACCCTGGAAAAGCTGCGCGCGGTGCGGGCGATGATCGACAAGCTCGGCAAGCCGGTGATCCTGGAAGTGGACGGCGGGGTCAAGGCCGACAACATCGGCCAGATCGCCGCCGCCGGCGCCGACGCCTTCGTCGCCGGCTCGGCCATCTTCAACGCCCCGGACTACGCGCAGGTGATCGCGCAGATGCGCGCCAACGTCGCCGCGGCGCGGGGTTGAGCATGGCTGCCGGCCTGCACATCCGTCCGGCCACCGCCGATGATGCGGGCCTGATCCTGCATTTCATCCGCGAACTGGCGATCTACGAAAGGGCCGAATCGTCGGTGCAGACCGACGAGGCCGGGATCCGCGCCAGCCTGTTCGGTGCCGATGCCAAGGCGCAGGCGCTGGTCTGCGAGCGCGACGGGCAGGCCATCGGCTACGCGGTCTACTTCTACAACTATTCCACCTGGCTGGGCCGCAACGGCATCTACCTGGAAGACCTGTACGTCAGCCCGGAACATCGCGGCTGCGGGGCGGGCAAGGCACTGCTGCAGCACATCGCGCGCCTGGCGGTGGCGCAGGGCTGCGGCCGCTTCGAGTGGTCGGTACTGGACTGGAACACGCCGGCGATCGACTTCTACCGCGCCGCCGGCGCGCTGCCGCAGGACGAGTGGACCGTGTATCGGCTGCAGGGCGACGCGCTGCGGCGGTTCGCCGAGGGCTGAGGCACGGCATGGGTGCCGGCGTCGCGGTAACCGCTGCGCCGGCCGGCACCGGCAAAAAGAAGGCCGTGGCATCGTTGCCACGGCCGGGGGAATTCGTGGGAGGCTGATCCTGCCTCCATCCATCGTCCCTGCTATGGCCTTCCATGCTCCGCCGGTTCGATGACGCGGCGATGACGGCCGCGTTGCGGTTGCGTGGCGGATGCACATTACAGCGCGTTCATGCCTGCGCCACGCTCCGGTTAGCCGGCGCGGCGCAATCTGTCGGCGATGGTTGGAAACGCCATCTTTCCGAACTTCCACGCTGTAGCCCGCCCAAAGGATCACGCACATGAAGACCTCCGCCCTGCTCCTCGCCGTCGGCCTGGCCCTGGGGGCCGGCACCGCGTTCGCCGCCCAGTCGACCCCGGCCACCCCCGCCACGCCCGCCACCCCGGCGGCCCCGGCCATGCAGATGGCGCCGGCGGCCAAGACCGCCACCGCGCCGGCCACCAAGCACCACGCCAAGAAGCACCACCACCACGCCGCCGTGGCCAAGCCGGCAACGCCCGCCACCCCGGCAGACGGCAAGTAAGTCCCCGGCCCGGGAGGGTCACGCCGGTCCGTCGGCCGGCGTGATCCGCCTGCGTCCGGTCGAGTCACCGTGACCGAGGGCAGGGCCATGAACACCAGCATCCATCACCCGTATTCGCTGGCGGCCCTGGTCATGCTGGCGGTCCTGGGGGGCACGGGGTTGCCCGGTACACCTGCGGCCCCGGCTACGCCCGCGGGCGCCAGTGCGCCGGCTTCCGCACCCCGCCCGGCAACGGCAAAAGTGCTGCCGCGCTGCCTCAAGCGCAGCGCGCTGGGCAAGTGCGAGCGCCGCGCGCCAGCCACGTCCGGCGGCAACCGCGCCGCCCCCGTGGCAACGCCCACTCCGACCCGCTGAACCGCGCCGCCGCCGGCGCTATGCTTGCCCGACCCAGGCCACAGCCACGCCGTCATGCGCATACTGGTCGTCGAGGACGATACCCAGATTTCGGCCTACATCGCCAAGGGACTGCGCGAGGACGGGCACGTCGTCGACTGCGTGGACAACGGCCGCGATGGCCTGTTCATGGCCACCACCGAAACCTACGCGGCGGTCGTGCTGGACCGCATGCTGCCCGGCCTGGACGGGCTCACCGTGCTGCGCACGCTGCGCGGCGCCGGCAATACGGTGCCGGTGCTGCTGCTGACCGCGCTGGCCGATGTCGACCACCGGGTGGAAGGTCTGCGCGCCGGTGCCGACGACTACCTGGTCAAGCCGTTCGCGTTCGCCGAACTCAGTGCCCGGCTCGATGGTCTGTCGCGGCGCGCTCCGGGGGCATCGCCGGCCGCCGTGTCGACGCGGCTGCAGGTGGCCGACCTGGAACTGGACCTGCTGCGCCGCACCGCCTCGCGCGCAGGCCGTGCCATCGAACTGCTGCCGCGCGAGTTCATGCTGCTGGAGTACCTGATGCGTAACGCCGGCCGCGTGGTCACCCGCACCATGCTGCTGGAGTCGGTGTGGAACTACCACTTCGATCCGCAGACCAACGTGATCGACGTGCACATCAGCCGCCTGCGGCAGAAGATCGACCATGGCTTCGCCACGCCGCTGCTGCATACGGTGCGCGGCGCCGGCTACCGGCTCGACGGCTGATGCGCCTGCTGCGCTCCACCACCTCGCGGCTGGCGCTGGCGGTGTCGGTCGCGTTCCTGCTGGCGTTCATCGTGCTCGGCACCGGCGTCTATGCCGCGGTGTCCGCCCTGCTCGAGCGCGACGCGCACGAGGTCGTGCGTACCGACGCGGCCGGGCTGCGCGATCTCTACCGGCACGCCGGCTACGCGCGGCTGCGCGAGGAACTGCAGGGGCGTATCGGCACCCCGGACGACCCGGACATGGTGTACATGCTGCTGGACGCGCGCGGCGAGGTCATCGTCGGCACGCTGGCGAGCGTGCCGGGCTGGACCGCGCATGCGCGCTGGCTGGAGTTCACCGACGTCGAGGCCGACGACGCCCCGCGGGTGGTCGCGCACCAGCAGCGGCTGGACAACGGCCAGTACCTGGTCGCCGGCCTGCGCATGCGTTCGGAGGACGGCTTCCTGCGCCTGATCCTGCACTCGGCGCTGGCCGCGCTGCTGGCGGCGGCGGTGATGGGGGCGATGGTCGGCGGCTGGACCTCGCGCTGGGTGGCGCGCCGGCTCGGCAGCCTGGACCGCACCGCCGAGCGGGTGGCGGCCGGCGAAATGGACCTGCGCGTGCGCAGCGATGGCAGTGGCGATGCCTTCGACCGCGTCGCGCTGCGCTTCAATGGCATGCTCGACCGGATCCAGGCGCTGCTCGACGCGGTGCGCCACGCCACCGATCACATCGCCCATGACCTGCGCACCCCGCTGAGCCGCCTGCGCACCCGGCTGGAGGCGATGCGCGCGGTACCGGCCATTGCCGCGTCGCCGGCGGCGCTGGCCGAACTGGAGTCGGGGCTGGCCGAGGCCGACGGCCTGCTGCAGTCTTTTTCCGCGCTGCTGCGGCTGTCGCGGATCGAGGCGCAGGCGGCGACCACCGACGATGCCACCGTGGTCGACCTGGACCAGCTGGTCGCCGACGTGGTCGAGCTTTACCAGCCGGTTGCCGCGCAGCGCGGCATGCGCCTGTGCGTCTCCGGCGTGCCACTGCAGGTGGCGGGCGACCCCGACCAGCTGTTCCAGGTGCTGGTGAACCTGCTCGACAACGCACTCAAGTACGGGCCCACCGGCGGTACCGTCAGCGTGGACACGGCGGTGGACGGCGAGCATGCCGTGCTGCGCATCCGCGACCAGGGCCCGGGCATCCCCGAAGGCGACCGCCAGCGCGTGTTCGATCGCTTCGAGCGCTTGCAGGCCGACCGCGGCCAGCCCGGTACCGGGCTGGGCCTGAGCCTGGTGCGCGCCATCGTCAGCCGCCATCGCGGCACCGTTGTGCTGTCCGCGGGCGACCCGGGCCCGGGCGGCACCCCGGGGTTGTGCGTGACCGTGCAGCTGCCACGGCGGCCGCCCGCTGCCCTGGCCTGAGGTCCGTGGAGGGGCGCCGCGCACCCCCAGGCGGGCTTGGACAGTTGCCTGTGCAAGCGTTCCGGCCGGGCGTCGCGGCCCCCCGCTGCGGCCCATTTGCGGTACAGTTGCGCGGTGTCCATTCTGACGACCAAGCGTTCCCTTTCTTCCGCTCGCCGCTGGTGGCGATGGTGGCCCGTTGCCGTCGTCCGTACCGCCACCGTCGATTCCCGGAAGGAAAGCCGTCTTGATCACGCAAGAGCAGTTCCAGCAGCAGGCCGCTGAAGGCCATACCCGCATCCCCGTCGTCCGCGAAGTGCTGTCCGACCTGGACACGCCGCTGTCGGTCTACCTCAAGCTCGCCGACGGCCCGCATACCTACCTGTTCGAATCGGTCGAGGGCGGCGAACGCTTCGGCCGCTATTCGATCATCGGCCTGCCGGCGCGGCGCATCTACAGCGTCCGCGGCCATACGCTGGAAGTAAGCGAACTGGGTGAAGTGATCGAACGCCGCGAGGTCGCCGACCCGCTGGCCGAGGTCGAAGTCCTGCGCGCGCAGCACTCGGTGCCACAGTTCGATGGTCTGCCGGGTTTCACCGGCGGCCTGGTCGGCTGGTTCGGCTTCGAGTGCATCCAGTACATCGAGCCGCACCTGGGCGCGGGCGACAAACCCGACGAACTCGGCACGCCGGACATCTACCTGATGCTCTCCGAAGAGCTGGCGGTGTTCGACAACCTCAAGGGCCGGCTGTACCTGATCGTGCATGCCGACCCGGCGCAGCCGCAGGCCTGGGTCTGCGCCAACCGCCGCCTGGACGAACTGGCGCACCGGCTGCGCCAGGGCGGGGCCGGCTACCCGCAGGCGCAGGTGTCCGATGCCATCGACGAGCAGGACTTCCAGTCGTCCTTCACCCGCGAGCAGTACCACGCGGTGGTGCGCAAGGCGCAGGAGTACGTGCTCGCCGGCGACATTTTCCAGGTGGTGCCGAGCCAGCGCCTGCGCGTGCCGTTCCGTGCGCGGCCAATCGACGTATACCGCGCCCTGCGTGCGCTGAATCCGTCGCCGTACATGTATTTCATTGATGTTGGCGGCACCCAGGTGGTCGGCTCCTCGCCGGAAATCCTGGCGCGGCTGCGCGATGGCATCGTCACCGTGCGTCCGATCGCCGGCACCCGTCCGCGCGGCGCCACGCCGGAGCAGGACAAGGCGCTGGAGGTCGAGCTGCTGGCCGATCCCAAGGAGCGCGCCGAACACGTGATGCTGATCGACCTGGGCCGCAACGACGTCGGCCGCATCGCCGAGCCGGGCACGGTGAGGGTGGGGGAGCAGTTCGTGATCGAACGCTACAGCCACGTCATGCACATCGTCAGCGAAGTCACCGGCACCTTGAAGGCCGGGTTGAGCTACAGCGACGTGCTGCGCGCCACGTTCCCGGCCGGCACCGTCAGCGGCGCGCCCAAGATCCGCGCGCTGGAGATCATCCGCGAGCTGGAGCCGGTCAAGCGCAACGTCTATTCCGGCGCGGTCGGCTACATCGGCTGGCATGGCGACGGCGACACCGCCATCGCCATCCGCACCGCGGTCATCCAGGGCGGTTACCTGTACGTGCAGGCCGGTGGCGGCGTGGTCTACGACTCCGACCCCGACGCCGAGTGGCAGGAGACCATGAACAAGGGCCGCGCGCTGTTCCGTGCGGTGGCGCAGGCGGCGAAAGGGCTGTGAGGTGAACGGCATGGCCGCCAATTGCCTGCCAGTCGTCCTGCTCGCTGCAGTGACGGGAGCGGCGACGACGGTGTCCGCTGCGCAAGCCGCTGGCACCGTGGATGGCGCGCAGGCGGCGGTCCGTGCCGAAGGCAGGGTCGTTCATTACGACGGCCGGATAACGCAGGCCTCCGTTGCCGCGGTACGCATGCTGCTTGAGGCCGACGGCTCGTTGAAGGAACTGGCGATCCGCTCGGCCGGCGGCGATGTCGAAGCCGGGCTGGCGCTGGGCGGGCTGGTCCGTGACCGCGGCCTGGACGTGCGCGTCGTCGGTGATGTCTGCATGTCGTCCTGCGCGAATTACGTGTTTCCGGCAGGTCGGCGAAAGATCGTGGAAAGCGGCGCGCTGGTGATCTGGCACGGCTCCATGATCCAGAAGAATCTGCTTGAGGATTTTGATTACTCGGGCGTGCAGAGGCAGCTCGGCCGGCCACCTACCTGGTGGGAGCGGTGGTCCATGAAGCGGACGGCCAGGCAGTGGCTGCGCAGGATCTCGGCCGAGCAGGCCGCGTTCTACGCCAGGATCGGAGTCGATCCGCGGATAACGGTGCTCGGCCAGCTGCAGGACTGCGGGTGCAACTGGACCGTTACGGTCGCGGACATGGCGAAATTTGGAATCGATTCGGTGGCGGCCGACCCCGCTTATGGCATGCCCGGCTACGGGCGCTGGGACGGGGAATGGCGGCTGGTGGCCGACCACCCGCAGCCGCTCGCCGCAACAGGACAACGATGAGAGACGAACCATGCTGTTGATGATCGACAACTACGACAGCTTCACCTTCAACCTCGTGCAGTACCTGCAGATGCTGGGCGCCGAGGTGAAGGTGGTGCGCAACGACGCGCTCAGCGTCGAGCAGATCGCCGCGCTCAATCCCTCGCACATCGTGGTGTCGCCGGGGCCGAAGACGCCCGACGACGCCGGCGTGTCGCTGGAGGTAATCCGTCGGCTCGGCCCGACCATCCCGGTCTTCGGCGTGTGCCTGGGCCACCAGAGCATCGGCCAGGTGTATGGCGGTGACGTGATCCGCGCCGGCAACATCATGCACGGCAAGACCTCGCCGATCCGCCACGAGGGCAAGGGCGTGTTCGCCGGCCTGCCGGACCGCTACGAGGCCACGCGCTATCACTCGCTGGTGGTGGACAAGAACACGCTGCCGGACGTGCTGGAGATCACCGCCTGGACCGAGAACCCGGACGGCTCGATGGAGGAGATCATGGGCCTGCGCCACCGCCAGTACCCGGTGGAAGGCGTGCAGTTCCATCCCGAGTCCATCCTCACCCAGCACGGCCACGCGCTGATGAAGAATTTCCTGGACCGCACGTGCTGAGCGGCACCGAAGCGCTGCGGCTGTTCGTGGTAATGCTCGGCGGCCGCCATGCGCGCGCCAACACCGAAGTGCATGACGTGGTGTTCGCCGTGGCCCCCGGTATCGAGCAGAGCTACCCGCAGCTGCGCCAGCAATGGTTCGGCGATGCGGCGGGGCTGCACCTGGATTCGTGGATGACGGTCGATGGCGTCGAGCAGTGGCAGGTGCGCCTGTCCGCGGACGTGCCGGCCGCCGATGCACCGCGGCTCTACTTCGTGAACCTGGGCGGCTACGTCGCCGGCGAGTTCGGCGAGGCCCACCGCTACCTGCTGGTGGTCGCCGACGACCCGGCCGACGCCAAGCGCAAGGCGCTGCGGCAGGCCGGCGCGGCATGGATCAAGCCACACCGCGACGCCCTGTTCGAGGTCGACAGCTGCCTGCCCGTCGGCCCCATCGGCGGCCTGCACGTGCACCTGGTTCCCGGCGCCCACGAAGGCATCCGCTGCCAGAGCGATTACATCGTCATTTCCTGATCCTGGAGTTTTCATGACCATCACCGCGCAGGAAGCCCTGCAACGCACCATCGAGCACCGCGAGATCTTCTTCGACGAGATGGTCGACCTGATGCGGCAGATCATGCGTGGCGAGGTGTCCCCGACCATGACCGCGGCCATCCTCACCGGACTGCGGGTGAAGAAGGAAACCGTCGGCGAGATCGCCGGCGCGGCCACGGTGATGCGCGAGTTCGCGCTGCCGGTGGCGGTGGCCGACAAGACCCACCTGGTCGACATCGTCGGCACCGGCGGCGACGGCTCGCATACCTTCAACATCTCCACCTGCTCGATGTTCGTGGTGGCCGCGGCCGGCGCCAGGGTGGCCAAGCACGGCAACCGCAGCGTGTCGTCCAAGTCCGGCAGCGCCGATGCGGTGGAGGCGCTGGGCGCGGCGATCGAGCTGCAGCCGGACCAGGTGGCCCGGCTCATCGAACAGACCGGCATCGGCTTCATGTTCGCGCCGATGCACCACCCGGCGATGAAGGTGGTGGCGCCGGTACGCCGCGAGATGGGCGTGCGCACCATCTTCAACATCCTCGGCCCGCTGACCAACCCCGTGGGCGCCACCAACATCCTCATGGGCGTGTTCCACCCCGACCTGGTGGGCATCCAGGCGCGGGTGCTGCGCGAGCTCGGCGCGGAGCGTGCGCTGGTGGTGTGGGGGCGTGACAACATGGATGAGATTTCGCTCGGCGCCGGCACCCTGGTCGGCGAGCTGCGCGACGGCAAGGTGCGCGAGTACGAGATCCACCCGGAGGATTTCGGCATCGCCATGTCGGCCAGCCGCAACCTCAAGGTCGCCGATCCGGCAGAGTCCATCGCCATGCTGCGCGGCGTGCTCGACAACCAGCCCGGCCCGGCCAACGACATCGTCGCGCTCAATGCCGGCGCCGCGCTGTACGCTGCCGGCGTGGCCGACAGCATCGCCGATGGCCTGGCGCGGGCGCGCGCGGTCATCGCAGACGGCAGCGCCCGCGCACGCATGCAGCAGTACGTCGCCGCCAGCCGCGCGCTGGCCGGTTGAGCGCCCCCCGTCTTCCCCTACCGCCGTACCGCATTCCAGGAAAGCAGAGCCATGAGCGACATCCTCAACACCATCCTTGCCCGCAAGACGCAGGAGGTGGCCGAGCGCAGTGCCCGCGTGCCGCTGGCCGAGCTGAGGGCGCGCGTGGCCGACGCGCCGCCGGTGCGCGGTTTCGCCAGTGCGCTGCAGGCGGCCATCGCCAACGGCGACCCGGCGGTGATCGCCGAAGTCAAGAAGGCCAGCCCGTCCAAGGGCGTGATCCGCCCCGACTTCCGCCCCGCGGAGATCGCGGTGAGCTATGAGCTGGGCGGCGCCAGCTGCCTGTCGGTGCTCACCGACGTGGACTTCTTCCAGGGCGCCGACGCCTACCTGCGGGAGGCGCGCGAGGCCTGCACGCTGCCGGTGCTGCGCAAGGATTTCGTCATCGACCCCTATCAGGTGGTCGAGGCCCGCGTGCTGGGCGCGGACTGCATCCTGCTCATCGTTTCGGCGCTGGACGACCGCCAGCTGGCCGGGTTGTCCGACCTGGCGATGCAGCTGGGCATGGACGTGCTGGTGGAAGTCCATGACATCGACGAGCTGGAGCGCGCGATCCAGGTGCCGGTACCGCTGGTGGGCATCAACAACCGCAACCTGCGCACCTTCGAGGTATCGCTGGACACCACCCTGTCGATGCGCGCGGCGGTGCCGCGCGACCGCCTGCTGGTCACCGAGAGCGGCATCCTCGGCCCGGGTGACGTCAGGACCATGCGCGAGGCCGGCGTCAACGCCTTCCTGGTCGGCGAGGCCTTCATGCGCGTGGAGGAGCCGGGCGAGGGCCTGCGTCAGCTATTCTTCAGCGCATGACCGAGTCCTACCCCGTTCCCCACGACGACGCGCAGCTGGTCGTCTTCGATTTCGACCACACCCTGTACGACGGCGATTCCGGCAGCCACCTGTTCGCCTGGCTGATCCGCCGCAACCCGCTGCGGATGCTGGCGGCAGTGCTGGCCACGCCGCTGTTGGGCCCGCTGGTGGCGCTGCTGCCGACACGCCGTTTCGGTATCTCCGGCTACGTGTGGATCGCGACGTTCGGCCTGCACCGGGCGCGCGAGTTCAACGGCATCATCGACCAGTACGTGCGCGCGCACGAGCCGGCCATCCGCGCGCGCCTGCTGCCGCGCGCGCTGGCGGTATTCGCCGCGCATCGCCGCGCCGGCGACCGGGTGGTGGTCGCGACCGGTGCGCCGCCGGAGCTGGCGCGGGCCATCCTGGCCTTCGTCGCGCACCAGGACGTGCCGGTGGTCGGCAGCGAAGTGGGGCCGCGGCTGGGCGCCATGGGCGCCACCCGCCACTGCCACAACGAAGAGAAGATGCGCATGCTGCGCGAGCGCGGCTATGGCGACATCGCCATCGCCTATTCGGACAGCACCGCCGACCTGCCGCTGCTGCGCGCGGCCAGGGCGCCGGTGGTGGTCAACCCCAAACAGGCGCGGGTGGCCTATTTCCGCCGGGTGCTGCCGGCCGGCACCCGCATCCTCAACTGGGGCTGCGTCGACCGCGGCGGCGAACCGGCCTGAGCGGCGCTGCCGGCCGGTGGCCGGCGGCGGTCATCCCAGCCAGCGGTGCAGCGCGTGTCCGATCTGGAACAGGCTGATCGACAGCACCAGCACGCCCACCGCCACCAGCACCCAGCGCTCCTTGAGGCGCTTGACCAGCAGCGCCGCCACCGGCGCGGCCATCATCCCGCCCACCAGCAGTCCGGCGACGATGGACAGGTGCTGCAGCCCCATCGACAGCAGGAAGGTGGCCGAGATCGACAGGGTGACGATGAACTCGGCGGCATTCACCGTGCCGATGGTGGTGCGGGCCTGGCCGCCGCGCGCGAGCAGGGTCGAGGTCGCCACCGGCCCCCAGCCGCCGCCGCCACTGGCGTCGAGCAGGCCGGCGAAGAAGCCCAGCACCGGTACCCGTTGCACCTCGCTGCGCGGGGTGAAGCGGCCGGCCGCGCGGGCCAGGATGAAGATCGCCAGCGCCAGCAGGTAGAGATAGATGAAGGGGCGGATGAACTCGCCGGGCAACTGGGTCAGGACATAGGCGCCCAGCGCGCCGCCGACCGCCCCCGGCAATGCCAGGCGCAGGAACAGCCGCCGGTCGACATTGCCCGCTGCCAGATGCGATACGCCGGACGCGCCGGTGGTGAACACCTCGGCCGTGTGGATGCTGGCGCTCACCGCCGCCGGCGGCAGGCCCATGCTCAGCAGGACCGACGAGGACACCAGCCCGAACGCCATGCCCAGCGCGCCATCGACCAGCTGTGCCCCGATCCCGATCAGGATGAACCAGTAGAACTCGCTTCCAAATTCCATCACCGGAGCCTGTTCGCTTGGGGCGGATGCGTCAAGGAGATGGGAGGCGGGACGTAGCTGCCCTGCCTTGAGGCGGGCGAAGCCGAGTTCCCGCCGGAACAGCCCCCTTTGGCAAAGGGCGCACGCCGGCAGGCGTGGGGATTCGGGTGTCCAGTACGCCGGGGCCCAAAGTCTGCTTTGCAGACTTTTGCGTTGAAAGTACGTCTACGCGCTTTCAACGCGTTCCGTACAGCACGATGGTCTTGCCGCGCGCGTGCAGGATGCCGTCGGCCTGCAGCTTCTTGAGCACGCGCCCGGCCATTTCCCGCGAACAGCCCACCAGCCGGGCGATCTCCTGGCGCGACACGCGCAGCTGGGTGCCCTGCGGATGACTCATCGATTCCGGCTCGCGGGCCAGGTCGTGCAGGGTGCGCACGATGCGGTCGGTCACATCCAGGAACGCCAGGCGGCTGGCCTTGCGGCTGGTATGCAGCAGGCGCCGTGAAATCTGCGAGCCGATGGCGTACAGCAGCCGCGGGGCGTCGCTGGACAGCGGCCCGAGGAACAGCTGGTGCAGCCGTTCGTAGCTGATCTCGGCCAGTTCGCAGGGGGTACGGGTGCGCAGGATCACCTCGCGCTTGTCCGATTCGATGAACAGGCCCATCTCGCCGACGAACTCGCCAGCGCCGAAGTAGCCCAGCACCAGCTCGCGGTCCTCGTCCTCCTCGGCGATGATGCTGACCGAGCCGCTGACCACGTAATACATGGTGCCGGCCGGGTCGCCCGGGCGGAACACATCGGTGCGCGCCGGATAGCGGCGGCGGTGGCTGTGGGCCAGGAACCGATCGATGGTGGCGATGTCCAGGGCCAAGGGGCTGGAGGCGAGGCGCACGGTAGGCACGGTGTTGGCGATCCCTGGACTCATGATGACGTTCATGTTCGTGTTTATGAACTTGTCTTAACGGACAAGCTTAGCGACGCCGGCCATAAGGGGCAAACGCCTGTTGGCCGCGCACGTTTCGCCAGGGGGCGGTTTGCCCCATAATTGCCCCCTTTCCCACCATTCACAGGACCGACCGCCGTGGTCAAGCCGTTGCCTCGCCTGAGGTTGCAGGGTTTCAACAACCTCACCAAGGCGCTGAGCTTCAACATCTATGACGTCTGCTATGCGCGTACCGAAGAGGAGCGCCAGCGTTACATCGAGTACATCGACGAGGAATACAACGCCGATCGACTCACGCAGATCCTCACCGATGTGGCCGAGATCATCGGCGCCAACATCCTGAACATCGCCCGTCAGGATTACGATCCGCAGGGTGCGTCGGTGACCATCCTCATCTCCGAGGAGCCGGTGATCGACAAGAAGGCCGCGGGCAAGGAGCTGATTTCCGACGCCGTGGTCGCGCACATGGACAAGAGCCACATCACCGTCCATACCTATCCCGAGACCCACCCGCAGGAAGGCATCGCCACCTTCCGCGCCGACATCGACGTCGCCACCTGCGGCGTGATCTCGCCGCTGAAGGCGTTGAACTACCTGATCGAGAGCCTCGAGTCGGACATCGTGATCATGGACTACCGCGTCCGTGGCTTCACCCGCGACGTGAAGGGCAAGAAGCACTTCATCGACCACAAGATCAACTCGATCCAGAACTTCCTGGCCAAGAACATCAAGTCGCGCTACGAGATGTTCGACGTCAACGTCTACCAGGAAAACATCTTCCACACGAAGATGCACCTGAAGGACTTCGACCTGGACCAGTACCTGTTCGAGGAGAAGGCGAAGAACCTGTCGTTCAAGGAGCGCATGAAGATCGAGGCGCTGCTGCGCCGCGAGATCGAGGAGCTGTTCCACGGTCGCAACCTGGCCGAGTGACGGTTACATGCGGTTCGGGGAGCGGTTGCTAGCCTGCCGCTCCTGAAATACCCGGCGGGACGGCCCGCCCCGTGGAGCGATCCGCGGACCACAGCCGACGGCGGCCCGGTGCTCACGCACCGGGCCGCTTCTTTTTTGTCCCGTACCCAAGGAGGAAACCCGTGGCCTGGATCTATCTGCTGGTGGCCGGTCTGTTCGAAGTCGTCTGGGCGATCGGCCTGAAGTACACCGAGGGCTGGACCCGCCTGTGGCCCAGCGTGGGCACCCTGGCCGCGATGGGGGTCAGCTTCTGGTGCCTGTCGCAGTCGCTCAAGTCGATCCCGATCGGCACCGGTTATGCGATCTGGACCGGGATCGGCGCGGTCGGCGCCGCGGCGCTGGGCATCGTGCTGTTCGGTGACAGCGCCTCGTGGCCGCGGCTGCTGTGCATCGGGCTGATCGTGTCCGGCGTGATCGGGCTGAAAGTGGTGGGGTGATCCTGGCCGCGGCGCGGCCAGGCCCCGGGGCTTGTGTGGCCAGCCCCGGGGCCCGCCGCGGGTCGGCCCATCCCGCGCGCCTTCGGTGCACCGGCTATTGCAAAGGCCGCGGCGCACCGGACGGGTTGCAGGCTTCGTGCGTTCCGCTGTGTGGGCTGGGGTGCGCGGGGGCTGGCCGGCGCTGGCCTTTGCCGGCCGGGCGGCCGGTGCCATCACTGCGCGGATCGGCAGTGGCAGGGGCGGGGCGGCGGGTGCTGCCTCCGCGGGCGCCGCGCTGAACCCGGCCGGGGCGTCGGGTTCGCCTGTCCCCGCGGCGATCGTCGCGCCTGCCTGGAGAAAGGCGGTGCTGCAGGGGGCTCCGGGCGCTCCAGGCGTTGCGCCGTGGGCCTGGATTCAGAGGCGATAGGCGATGGCTTTCATGGCCCGCGAAGCCAGTGCCATCACCGTCGGGATCGGTGGCGGCAGGAGTCGCGCGCCGGCGTGTTCGGCATGGTCGGCGTGGCGCGCCTCGTCGATCTTCATGACCTTGAGGATCTCGCGGCTGCGCTGGTCGGCCGCTGGCAGGGTCTCCAGGTGTTCGTCCAGGTGCGCCTCGACCTGGCGCTCGGTTTCCACCACGAAACCCAGGTTCCAGCCGTCGCCGCGCAGCCCGGCGAGGGTGCCGATGGCATAGCTGCCGGCATACCACAGCGGGTTGAACAGGCTGGGGCGGCTGTCGAGCTCGCGCAGGCGGTCCGCACACCAGCCCAGGTGGTCGGTCTCTTCCTGCGCCGCTGCCAGCAGGTGCGCGCGGGTGGACGCATCGCGGGCGACGGCCGCCTGTCCAAAATACAGCCCCTGTGCGCAGACTTCGCCGACGTGGTTGATGCGCATCAGGCCCGCGGCGTGGCGCCTTTCCTCGGGTTCCAGCACCACGTCCGGGGTGTCGCCGGCCGGGTTGGGCCGGCGCGCCGGCGGGTTGCCGAACACCGTGTCCAGGGCGCGCTGGGCCTCGGTCAGCAGGCGATCCAGGGGCGTGAAGACGCGGTCGGTGATCATGGCGTCCAGGCGGGGTGGGGGGGAGAGCCGGATTCTCGCCGCTGTCCCCAGGGCTGCCAAGGCCGGGCGGGCGGCGGCTTGCGTGAGCCGGCCGCGGCCGGTACAATCCCGCCTCTTGTGTTTCACCTTCACAACGCGTGGCAGAGTTCCGGCAGTGCAGCGCCGCAATGAGCCCGACCTAACCTGAGTTCTTTCATGAGCACTTTCACCGCAAAGAACGAGACCGTCCAGCGTGACTGGTATCTCGTCGACGCCTCGGGCAAGACCCTGGGCCGTCTGGCCACCGAGCTGGCCCGCCGCCTGCGTGGCAAGCACAAGCCGGTCTACACCCCGCACGTCGATACCGGCGACTACCTGGTTGTCATCAACGCAGAAAAGATTGTCGTCACCGGCAAGAAGCTGCAGGACAAGCAGTACCACCGCTTCACCGGCTACATCGGCAACCTGAAGACCGAGACCCTGGCCCAGGCGCTGGAGCGCCACCCGGAGCGCGTGATCGAGATCGCTGTCAAGGGCATGCTGCCGAAGGGCCCGCTGGGTCGCGCCATGTACCGCAAGCTCAAGGTCTACGCCGGCGCCGAGCATCCGCACGCCGCCCAGCAGCCGCAAGTTCTGGATATCTAATCATGGCTATCACGCAAAACTACGGCACTGGCCGCCGCAAGTCCTCCACCGCCCGTGTGTTCCTGCGCAAGGGTTCGGGCAACATCACCGTCAATGGCCGTCCGCTGGACGAGTTCTTCGGCCGTGAGACCGCGCGCATGATCGTGCGCCAGCCGCTCGAGCTGACCAAGAACACCGAGAGCTTCGACGTCATCGTCACCGCCACCGGCGGCGGCACCACCGGCCAGGCCGGTGCGATCCGCCTGGGCATCGCCCGCGCCCTGGTCGAGTACGACGAAGGCCTGAAGTCCGAGCTGCGCAAGGCCGGCTTCATGACCCGCGACGCCCGCGAAGTCGAGCGCAAGAAGGTTGGTCTGCACAAGGCCCGCCGCGCCACCCAGTTCTCCAAGCGCTGATCCATCGCGCCTGGCGTGGGATCCTCCGGGACCCTGCTGGGAAAACAAAAGCCCGGCCTTGGCCGGGCTTTTGTCGTTCAAGGGTGGCGCGAAGGCCATGCCGCGCGGGCGCCCGGTCGAGGTGCCTGCCGATGGCAGGAGGGGCAAAAAGAAAGGCCTGATCTTTCGATCAGGCCTTTGCTGTTTGGCAGCCCCGGAAGGATTCGAACCTCCGAATGCCTGAGTCAGAGTCAGGTGCCTTACCGCTTGGCGACGGGGCTAGGCAGGGGTGGATTATCGCATGCCGCGGCGGCCGAGGCCAACAGGCGTGGCAAGACCGCTGGAGCAGGCAAAAAAAGACCAGATCTTTCGATCTGGTCTTCGGTATCTGGCAGCCCCGGAAGGATTCGAACCTCCGAATGTCTGAGTCAGAGTCAGATGCCTTACCGCTTGGCGACGGGGCTGTGGCTTTCAGGAGCCGGGCTCCTGCTCCCTTGGTGGCTATGGGTGGACTCGAACCACCGACCCCAGCATTATGAGTGCTGTGCTCTAACCGGCTGAGCTACATAGCCTCAGGGAGCCCGCAATTCTGCGTATCGGCGGCTTGCCTGTCAACTGTTTTTTCCACGCTTGTGGCATTGCAGCGGCCATGGCAGAGTCCAAGCCAGTAGAAATATTTAGGAGTCCGCATCGTGATCGATCCGGACGGCTATCGACCGAACGTCGGCATCGTGCTGATGCGGGAAGACGGACAGGTGTTCTGGGCACGACGCGTGCGCCGGGATGGCTGGCAGTTCCCGCAGGGTGGGATGAACTCCGACGAGACCCCGGTCGAGGCCATGTATCGCGAGTTGCAGGAAGAAACCGGCCTGTTGCCTGAACATGTCGAAGTGCTCGGGGCTACCCCGGGCTGGCTTCGCTACCGGTTGCCCAGTCGCGCCATCCGCCGCACCGAGAAGCAGGTCTGCATCGGCCAGAAGCAGGTCTGGTTCCTGCTGCGGCTGACCGGCGACGAGGGCCATGTGCGCCTGGACCATACCGAGGCCCCCGAGTTCGACCATTGGCGCTGGGTGGATTTCTGGTATCCGGTCGAGCATGTGGTGATGTTCAAGCGCGGGGTCTACGCGCGTGCGCTGCGGCACCTGGCGCCGCTGGCGCGTGGCATCGCCGGGCAGGGCGTTACCGCGATGCCGAAGAGCGCCCAGGAGGCGTGGATGCCGGGCCATGCGGCGGGCCATGAGCGCCCGCGCAAGCGGTCCCGCAAGCGCGGCTATTGGCCGCGCAAGGCGCAGGGCGAGGGGCCGACGGCCTGACCGGCGGCGTCTGATCGAGAACGATTCAGGATTTTAATTGACAATCGTTCTCGTTTTCGATGAAATGGTGTCCGGCCACTCCCGGCCGGTCTTGCCCAGCGCCCCCGTGTACGTCTGCATCTGCAACGGTGTCACCGACCACCAGATCCGCGAAGCGGCCGACAACGGCTGCAGTTCGGTTGCCGAACTGACGATGCGTACCGGCTGCGGTTCCAACTGCGGTTCCTGCCTGGAGATGGCGGGCGAGCTGCTGGCCCGGGCACGCGCGGCGCGCGACCTGCCGCTGCCGATCCTCGGCCTGGCCAGGGTGGCCTGAAGAACGTCGCGGCGCACCGCCGCGGGGTGACCTCGCGGGACGCTGCCGCCATCGCGGCCGGACCAATGCATACGATTCGCGTTCCTTCATCGCCGCACGCGTGACGCTACAGTGCGCGCGTTCAACGCGTGCAGGAGCAACCCCCCATGAAAGGCGACGCCAAGGTCATCGAATTCCTCAACAAGGTGCTCTACAACGAGCTGACCGCGATCAACCAGTACTTCCTGCACGCCAAGATGCTGAAGAACTGGGGCCTGAAGGAACTGGCCGAGCACGAGTACAAGGAATCCATCGACGAGATGAAGCATGCGGACGCCTTGTCCGACCGCATCCTGTTCCTCGAGGGGCTGCCGAATTTCCAGGCGCTGGGCAAGCTGCGCATCGGCGAGAGCCCGGTGGAAATCCTGCGTTGCGACCTGGCGCTGGAAACCTCGGCCGTGGCGGTGCTGCGCGAAGCCGTGGCGTACGCGGAGAGCATCGGCGACTACGTCAGCCGCGAGTTGTTCGTGAAGATCCTCGATTCCGAGGAAGAGCACATCGACTGGCTGGAAACCCAGCTCGACCTGATCGAGCGCATCGGCGAACCGAATTACCTGCTGACCAAGCTGGACGATTGAACCTGCGGCCCGGCGCCGCGCCGGGCACTGCCGGCTCCCCGGCTACGGCGCGTCCGCGCCGCCGTGTGCCACGGCATCCCTCACCTGCGCAGTGCGGTGCTGCCTGCGCGGCGGTGATCTCACTCCCTTGCCCGCACGCGCGCTCGGGCGTGACGCGCGCATGCGCATGAGCCGGGTTCAGGCCTGCACGGCGCGTTCGCCGCGCATGTCCGACTGGTAGCCGATCAACGCCAGCCGCGCGCGCGCGAACTCGGCGATGATCAGCGCGACCATGACCGCCGGGCGTTCCAGCTTGCCGGCGCGGGCAGCCAGTTCGACCCGGCGCGCGGCGGCCGACAGTGCCAGCGCGCCGACGTTGGCGCTGGCCGATTTGAGGCTGTGCGCCAGTTCACGCAACTGCTCCAGGTCGGGAGCGACCGCGGCCTCCTGCAACTGCCGCACCAGCGGGGTGGTGTCGTCGAGGAACACGTCGATGATGGTGGCGGTCTCGGCGCCGGCGATCTCGCGCAGTTCGTCCAGCACCTCGCGGTCGAGCACCGGCAGGGCGGTGGACTGCGCGGCCGAGGCCGGGGCTTCCTCGAGCTGGGCCGGTGCCGCCTGCGGCGGTTCGTCGCCGGCGGTCGGCGCGGGTCCGCACCAGCGCAGCAGGCAGGCCTGCAGGCCTTCGCGCGAAATGGGCTTGGACAGGTAGTCGTCCATGCCCGCGTCCAGGCAGCGCTGGCGGTCGCCGACCATGGCGTTGGCGGTCATGGCGATGATCGGCAGGCGTGCGGCCTGCGTGGCGGCCTCGTGCTCGCGCCAGCGGCGGGTGGCGGCGTAACCGTCCAGGACCGGCATCTGGCAGTCCATCAGCACCGCCTGGTAGGGGGTGGCGTGCAGCTTGTCCAGCGCCAGCTGGCCGTTGATGGCGGTGTCCACTTCGCAGCCGAGCACGCCCAGCAGCTTCTGCGCCACCAGCAGGTTGACCGGGTTGTCCTCGACCAGCAGCACCCGCGCGCCGGCCAGCCCGCCGGCGCGTGCCGGCGGCGGCATGTCGGCATGCGGCGCTTCCGCTGTGGTGGCGGGCGTCTGCTGGAGCGGGAGCGGCGCGCGGGTGGCCGGTTCGCTCAAGGCCGTCCGCAGTGCCGCATCGGCCGCCTCGCGCGCGATCACGCGCGCACCGTCGTGCAGCTCGGCCGGCAGTGGCGCATCGCCCTGCAGCCAGACCAGGCGGTGCTCGCCGCTGGCGCGCTGCAGCGCCGCCACCCCCAGGCGCAGCGACGGCAGGTCGCCGATGACGGCATGCCAGGGCTGCGGCGTGCCGCCGGCGCGCAGCAGGTCCAGCGCTTCCTGCACCGTGTCCACGCTGCGCACGTCGAACCCCCAGTTCGGCAGCACCAGCTCCAGCCGCTGGCGCAGGCGCGCGTCGGTGGACACCAGCAGCACCCGGGGATGGGCGGCATGCGCGGGCGCGCGCAGGTCGCCGATCACCTTCAGCAGCGGAATCTCGAACCAGAAGGTCGAACCCTGGCCCGGTACCGAGTCCAGGCCGATCTTGCCGTGCATCAGGTCGATGATGCGCTTGCAGATGGCCAGCCCCAGGCCGGTGCCACCGTACAGGCGGGTGGTCGAGGCGTCGGCCTGGGTAAAGGCGCTGAACAGGCGTTGCTGCTGGTCGGCATCGATGCCGATGCCGGTGTCGCGGACCTCGAAGCGCAGCAGGTGCTGGGCATTGGTCTCGCCCATGCGCCGCACCTGCACCTGGATGCCGCCGCGCTCGGTGAACTTGATCGCATTGACCATCAGGTTGCTGAGGACCTGGCGCAGGCGCACCGGGTCGCCGCGCACCGCCAGCCGCACCGCCGGATCGAGCGCCAGGGTGATGTCCAGCCCCTTGTGCGCCGCCGAACGCCGCATCAGCTGCAGCAGCGAATCGAGCAGTTCGCGCAGGTTGAAGGTGGTGATCTCCAGCTCCAGCCGCTGCGCTTCGAGCTTGGAGTAGTCGAGGATGTCGTCGACGATGCGGAACAGCGCACGCGAGCTTTCGCTGGCGGTGTTGAGCATCTCGCGCTGCTCGGCGCCCAGCGGCCCCTGCGCGACCATCTCCAGCATCGGGATGATGCCGTTGAGCGGGGTGCGGATCTCGTGGCTCATGGTGGCCAGGAACTCGCCCTTGGCCAGCATCGCCGCTTCGGCGTCCTGCTTGGCCTGCAGCAGTTGCTGCTCCAGCTGCACATGGCGCTGCTGTTCCTGGCGCAGGCGCTGCAGCTCGCGCTCGTTGTCGCGCGCGCGCCGCGCGAACGCGGCGGAGGTTTCGGCCAGGGCGCGCGCGGCGAGCGCCGCCAGCAGCGCGCACAGGCAGGCAAACCCGGCCAGGACGGTGGACACCGCGTGCGCCGGCAGCGGCGGCGGCAGCCACTGCGCCGCGCCCGCGGCCAACGCGAGCATCGCCGAAGCCATGGCCCAGCGGTTGGCTGCCCGCATGTCAGAGCACCGTGTTCTGGAAGTCGAAGTCCAGCTCGCTGCCGACCGACTGCACCACGTTGCCCTGGATGAAGTCGATGCCGCTCATCCACATCGCGGCGGCGGCCTGCGGGTCCTCGATCTGCTGGCCGATGATCTGCAGCCCGGCGCGGTGCGCGGCGTCGATCGCGCCACGCAGCTCGTCGCGCAGTTTCTGGCTGGCATGGCTGCCGGCGAAACGCCCGGCCATGCGCACGAAGCCCAGCGGCAGCTGGGTCATCAGCGCGTTGGCCTCGTCGCCGGGTTCGAACTGGCTCAGGCAGAACTGCACGCCGGCGGGCATCAACCGCTCGCAGAACTGCTGCAGCGTCACCGCGTGCACCAGCGCGTCGCCCAGGCGCACGTCGATGACCAGCGAGCTGCCGGCGATCTGCCGGTCGGCGATGGCCTTGAGCAGCCAGCCGGCGAAGGCCTCGCGGGCAAGGCTGCGCAGCGACTGCGACACGAACAGCCGCATCGGTGGCACGGCGTGCTGGTAACGGTGCAGCAGTCCCAGCGCGTGGTCGAGCACCTGCTGGTCGAGGTCGCCGATGCGCCCGGCCGCTTCGGCCGCCGGAATCACCTGGCCGGCCGACAGCAGGGTGCCGTCGTTGCGGCGCAGGCGCAGCAGTACCTGGTACTGCGCGGTGTCGCTGCCGGCGACGGCCACGATCGGCTGGTAGGCCAGCTCGATCTGGCCTTCCAGCAGGGCCAGGTGTTCCTGCGCGGCAGCGTCGCCGTTGCCCTGGTAGGCGGCCACGCCGTCGGCGAGCAGCCGCGCCTGCAGGGCGGTGCGCTCGACCGCCTCCAGCGCGACGCCGGCATCCTCGAAGCCCTGCGACAGGCGGGCGTGGCCGACCGCGCAGCGCAGGTGCAGCGATTCGTCATCGCGCACCACGAACGGGTGCGCGGACAGTGCCTGGCGTACCGAACGGGCCAGCGCCTCGACCGCGTCCTCGTCCATGCCGCGGCCCAGCAGCAGGAAGCTGTTGTCGTTCAGCCGCGCCAGCAGGTGCGGCCGCGCGGCTTCGGCCAGGCGCCGGCCGGCCTGCACCATCAACCGTTCGAAGGCGGCATAGCCATAGCGTTCGCGCAGGCCCAGCGCGCTGGCGATCTCGATGAACATCAACCCGCCGGGCTCGGATCCGGCCAGTGCCGTATCCAGCTGCAGCATCAGGTTGTGGCGCGTGGGCAGGCCGGTCTCCGGGTTGCTCAGCGCTACCCCTTCGGCCGTGCCCCGCGCCTGCTGGCGCGAGCGGCGGATGCGGTTGGCCACCGCGGCGACCAGGTGGCGCGGGCGGATCGGCTTGGTGAGGAAGTCGTCGGCGCCGCTGTCGAGCACCTCGAACTGGCGCTCGGGGTCCGGATCGCCGGTCAGGAACACGATGGGCAGCAACTGCTGCTGCGGGTTCTGGCGGATCAGCGCGGTCAGGCGCATGCCGTCGAGCCCGGGCATGTGCAGGTCCATCAGGATCAGGTCGGGGCGGTGCTCGACGATCGCCTGCTGCACGCCTTCGGCGTCCATCTGCACGATGGCCTGCATGCCGGCGCCGTGCAGCACGCTCTGCGCGAACAGGGCCTGCGAGCGGTCGTCCTCGACGATCAGCACGCGATAGGGCGTTTCGGCCGCTGCGGCGGCCTGGCCCGACTCGGGCGCGGTGGCCGGCGCGGCGGCGATATGCGCGCGGACCGCCTCGGCCGGCGGCGCGTTCTCCACGCTCCAGCGCTGCCAGTAGTCTGCCGGCGGGACCTCCGCGCGCGTCAGCCGGGCGGAGGAAGTGGGTGTGTCGTTGCTTGCCATCGGTACTCCCCGTATGCCGTGGATTATGCGGTCAACGAGCCGGTGGCAGCGAATGGTCCCTGGCCGGTGCCGCTGGCGCGGCCGGCGGTGGTGCGGCGAACAGGCGCTTGACCCCGCGCCAGAGCGCGCGCCACACCAGCCATACGGTGAGCGCGCCCAGCAGGCTGGCGCCGACCACCACGGCCAGCGCCAGCCACGGGTGGGCCAGCGCCAGGGCCAGGCCGGCAATCACCACGCCGTCCTCGGCCACCGATGCGGCCCAGTTGCTGGCCGGCTCCGGGGAAGTGTTCAGCAGTGCGCGGGTGCCGGCCTTCAGGCCGTGGCTGGCCAGCGCCACGCCGGCGCCGGCGGCGAGCGCGCCGGCACCCAACTGCCCATCCGGGGACAACGTGGCCGCGGCCAGGAAGGCTCCGGCCGGTACCCGCGCCAGGGTCTGCAGCAGGTCCCAGATCGAATCCACGCCGGGGATCTTGTCGGCGAAGAACTCGGTGGTCGCCAGCGCCGCCGAGGTGCCCAGCACCCACCAGGACTGGGTGGCCTGCAACGCCGGCGGCAGCTCGACCCAGCCCAGCACGCCGGCCAGGCCGACGCCGAACACGGTCAGGTACACGCGGATGCCGGCCAGCCAGGCCAGCAGGATGCCGATGACGAAAACGTGGGCGTCGGTCATGGTCGCGGACTCCCGCGGGAACTGTGAGCAGGATCGCAACTATCGACCAAGCCCCTGGCGATTGCCAGTTCCCGGCGGGCCATGCCGGGAGTCGTTTACACTGCCCAGCCGTTTCAACCGGAGCGAAGGTGCCGCTTCGCGCAGGACCCGGCACCGGTGATGCAGCGCCATGAGCAACCGATCCCCGTCGCGTTTCCAGATCACCCTGCGCGGCACCCCGCAGCGATCGGCCTGGACCCGGCTGGCCGCCCTCGCCGTCGCCTGGCTGGTGTCGCTGCTGCTGGTCGGCTGGCTGGCCGCCCGCTACGCCTCGCCCGATGCCGGCGGGTTGCGCGAGCGGCTGCGCCAGAGCGAGCGCACCGTGGCCGCGCAGCGCGCGCAGATCGAGGAGCTGCGGCAGCGCCAGGCCACGCTGGAGGCGTCGGACAAGATCAGCCGCGCGGCCAACACCGAGGTGCAGGCGTCGCTGGCCGAGCGTGACGAGGAGATCGCCGGGCTGCGCGCGGACGTCGCGTTCTACGAGCGGCTGGTGGGCGCCACCAGCCAGCGCAAGGGGCTGAATGCGCATTCGGTGGAGTTCTCCGCCGAAGCCGCGGGCACCTGGCAGTACAGTGTGGTGCTGACGCAGAACCTGAACAGGGGAGCCATCAGCCAGGGGCAGATGCGGTTCTCGGTGGAAGGGGTCAAGGGCGGCAAGCTGGCGACGGTGAGCTGGGATGAGCTCCACCAGCGCCGCGACGTGCCCGGGCAGGCCTATTCGTTCCGCTATTTCCAGCGTCTGGACGGCAGCGTGATGCTGCCCAAGGATTTCACCCCGCAACGTGTGCGAGTCTCGTTGACCGGGCCCGGGGGGAGCGCGACGCAGACATTCGATTGGAAACTCGCCGGCAACGGCAGAGGGGAGCAGTGATGTTCAAGAACAAGTCCAGCCGCGACAGCCACCTGGTGGTGGACGCCCTGATCGGGCCGCAGGTGGTGATCCGGGGCGACGTGGTGTTCAGCGGCGGCCTGTACGTGGAAGGCCGCATCGAGGGCCGGGTGATCGCCGAGGAGGGCGCCAAGGCGGTGCTGACCCTGGCCGAACAGGGCCATATCGACGGCGAGGTGCGCGCGTCGGTGGTGGTGCTCAGCGGGCGCATGGACGGCGACGTCCACGCCGGCGAACGCATCGAACTGACGCCCACCGCCCGGGTCAACGGCAACGTCCATTACCAGGTGGTGGAGATGGGCGCCGGCGCGCAGCTCAACGGCCGCCTGGTGCATGCCACGACGATGGCCGCGCTGCCCTCGCCCGAGGCGGCCGCGCTGCAGGCGCAGGCTGAAGCGGCGGAGGCTTGAATCGGCGGGCGGGCGTCCCCATGCTGGGCGCATGAGCACGCTCGTTTCCCTGCCCGGCGCAACGGCCGCCCCCGATTACCAGTCCCTCGATCGCCCGCTGAACTTCACCCCGGCCGCCGCGGCCAAGGTGGGCGAGCTGATCCGCGAGGAGGGCAACGCTGCCCTGGCCCTGCGCGTCTATATCCAGGGCGGCGGCTGTTCCGGCTTCCAGTACGGCTTCGAGTTCGACGAGAACCGGGCCGACGACGACCTGGCGGTGGTCACCGATGGCGTGACCCTGCTGGTGGACCCGCTGAGCCTGCAGTACCTGATGGGCGCCGAGGTCGATTACTCGGAAAGCCTCACCGGGGCCCAGTTCGTGATCCGCAATCCCAATGCCCGCACGACCTGCGGCTGCGGCAGCAGTTTCGCCGTCTGAGCGCGGCGCCAGGCCGCCGGCACGCGCATCCCGCGGCGGACGCCGGCCGCTTCTCGCCACGCTGGTTTGCCGGTAGTCTGCCGACGATGCCTGCTTCCGATTCTTCCTTCCACGCCCATGCCTTTGCCGGCGCAGCGCTGGACCGCGCCGACGCACTGCGCGACGACGCCGACGCGCTGGCGCGGCTGTGGCCCGATGCCCGGGTGCTGGTGCTCGACGCCGATGGCACCGCCTTCGCCGACGCTGATGGGCAGCCGTTCCTGACCAGCGGCCGCGAACTGGGCGGCGGCCCGGGCACCGCCATCTTCCTGGGCATGCAGCAGGCGCGCGCCTGGTTCGTGGTTGAAGCGGCGATGGTGTCGGTACAGGCGCCGGGACGCATCGACCTGCGCCGCGCCGCCGCCGAGTGGCCGGCCGACGCATCCGGCGTGTTCTGCTATGCGCGCGGCATGTCGTACTGGCACTCGCGCAACCGCTTCTGCGGCGTCTGCGGCGCCGCGGTGGTGTTCGGGCGCGGCGGTTTCATCGGCCGCTGCGGCCAGTGCGGTACCGAGCACTACCCGCGGGTGGATCCGGCGGTCATCGTCGCGGTCGAGCATGACGGCCGCCTGCTGCTGGGCCGCCAGGCCAGCTGGGCGCCGCGGCGCTGGTCGGTGGTGGCCGGTTTCGTCGAACCCGGCGAGACCTTCGAGCAGACCGTCGCGCGCGAAGTGTTCGAGGAGACCCGGGTGCGGGTGATCCAGGCCGACTACCTGTGCACCCAGCCGTGGCCCTTCCCGGGGGCGCTGATGGTCGGCTTCCGCGCGATCGCGCACGGCGACGTGCCGCAGGTCGACGGCGAGCTCGAGGACGCACGCTGGTTCGATGCCGAGGAAATCGGCGCGGCGCTGCGCCGCGAGCAGGCCGACGATGGCCAGGGCATCCTGTTGTCGCCACGCATCTCGATCGCCCGTACGCTGATCGAGGACTGGTACCGGCGCCGGCAGCCATGAAGCCGGCAGCGGGTCGTCGCCGGCAGCAGCCTGCGCGGCCATGGCGGGGCCTACAATCGGGACCCGGAGGAATCGCATGTTCACGACCCTGGTAGCAGTGATCGCGGCACTGGTCCTTGGCCACCTGGCGCCCGCGGCGATGGCGGCGCTGCGCGACTGGCGCTGGTTCGGGCGCTGGCTGGGCTGGCTGCAGGTACACGAAGGCGGCGGCAATGCCGGCCGCTTCGGGCTGCTGCTGGCGATCCTTCCCTGGGTGCTGCTGGTGGCGGTCGTGCAGTGGCTGCTCGCCGGGCACCTGCACGGGCTGCCGTCGCTGCTGTTCGGCATGGGGGTGCTGGCGCTGTGCTGGGGGCCGCGCGACCTCGACCGCGATGTCGAGGCGGTCATCGACGCCGAAGACCCGGCCGCCTACGACGCGGCGGTCGCACAGCTGCAGTCGGCCGGCGGCAGCCTGCGCGAGGACCTGCCGACGCTGGTCGACGCGACCCTATACAACGCGTTGCGGCGCTGGTTCGCGCCGCTGTTCTGGTTCCTGCTGCTGGGCCCGCTGGGGGCGGTGCTGTACCGGCTGCTGGTGCAGTCGGTGCATGGCCCGATCGCCGCCGGCGTGGCCACCGAAGCCCGCGAAACGGGGGGCTGGGCGCTGGCGTTGCTGGAATGGCCGGTGGCCCAGCTGATGACCCTGTCGATGGCGCTGGTCGGCAATTTCGACACGGTGTTCTCGGCATGGCGCCGTGCCGGCGGCAACCGCTGGGCGCTGGACCTGGGATTCCTGGGCGAGGCCGCACGCGCCGGGGTCGGCATGGAGCTGGCCGAGGACGCGGCCGATGCGCGCGAGGCCGGCCTGGTCCCGCACGCCGAGCGTCACCCCGAGCTGCGCGACGCGATGAGCATGGTCTGGCGCATGCTGCTGCTGTGGATGGCGCTGCTGGCGCTGTTGATCATCGCCGGCTGGGTGGGCTGAGACCGGCGCAGGTGGCGGGCGTGCCCGGCACGGGGCATCGGCGTTGGGATTTCATGCCAGGCAAACCCCGCCTCCACGCGCCGGTCGCCTGATGCCGCCGGGGGCGCAAACGTAGGTGCCGGGCTTGCCCGGCACGGGCCTGGTGCGCGCGATGCCGGCACGCGCGCCAGGCATGGCGCGCCGGAGGTTGCCGCCCGATGTTTTTCAGCCCGGTGCCAGCAGGGTGAACGGATACCAGGGCAGGTTGCGGGCGATCCAGTAGGCCGGCAGCACCGCCAGCCACAGCTTCGGTGCCATCACCACCTTCATTAGCGGCTGCAACCAGCGTGGGTTCCAGCCGGCGGACCACAGCACCATCAACGGGATCAGGGCCAAGGTCACCAGGCCCAGTGGGTTCATCGAAAACGCGCGCAGCAGGTCGCCGTGGGCCAGCGCGTGCAGCGCGCGGGTCAGTCCGCAGCCGATGCAGTAGTAGCCGGTGAAGGCCAGGAACATGCAGGGCGGGAACGGGTTGCCCTCGACGTTCGGGTCGAAATGCCACAGCAGCCAGAGGCCGGCGGGAATCGCCAGTGCGACCCCCGCCAGCCCGAGCCTGTGCCGGGTTTCGAGCACCAATGCCACGGCTTACTGGTATTTCTGCAGCATTTCCATGTAGGCGGCGGCGCCGCCCATGGCGAAGTAGATGGCGTTGAACACCACGCCGATGATGGCCAGCGCGGTGGCCACCCAGCACCAGGTCTTGGCGTTGTTGGAGGCGCGGCGCGCGCCGTCGATATCGCCCTGGGCCAGCAGGTTGTTGACCTTGCTGGAGAACACGATGGCGACGATGCCCACCAGGCCCAGCGGGCAGCACAGGCAGGTGGCCAGGACCGTGGCGATGATCGACCAGGCCAGGTGGTTGGGGATGCTGCTGGCGGGATTGACGGTATTCATGGGTTCTCCGGTGGGATGGCGATCAGCGTGACTTGCAGGCGTTCGCCGCGGTCAGCGACGAGAGGATCATGGCCGCGACCCAGCACAGCGGCCAGGTGATGAAGCCGATGAAGACGAAGCACAGCAGCAGGTTGACGAGCGTCAGCGCCCAGTAGCCGAACATGATGATCAGGCCGGTGCCGACGTTGCCGGCGTACATGTGGCCGATGCCGAACGTCTGCAGGAACAGCCCCGGCAGCACCTCCAGCAGCGCCGCCACGCCGCCGGACTTCTGCGGATGGTAGTAGTGGTGCACCTGCTGCGGCGCGGGAGCGGCGGGAGCGCTGGGAGGGGGCGGTGGGATGTCCATGGTTCCTCGGTGTCGGCGGATGCCGTGCAATCCCTGCAGCCGCGTGTGGACGGGTAGCGTAGCGATTTGCCGGGCAGGCGGTAAAGCCGGTCAGGCGTCGTCGCCGCGCAATGCCCGTACCCGGGCCTCCAGCGCCGCCGCGTCGGTGGCGGTGCCGTCGACCGCGGGGGCAGCCACCACCTCGATGTGGGCGCGGAAGCGGCGCGGTACCCGCATCCGCCCCAGCCGCGTGTCGCGGCGGCTCCACATGCTGCTCCACATGCCTTTCAGCGCCAGCGGCACCACCGGCACCGGCCGCCGCGCGAGGATCTTCTCCACCCCGGAGCGGAACCGCGCGATGTCGCCGTCGCGGGTCAGCGCGCCCTCGGGGAAGATGCACACCAGTTCGCCTTCGGCCAGCGCCGCATCGATGGCGTCGAACGCGCGCTGCATCAGTTCGGCGTCCTCCTTGGGGCTGGCGATGGGAATGGCCTTGGCGGTGCGGAAGATCCAGCGCATCACCGGGATGTTGAAGATCCGGTAGTACATGACGAAGCGCACCGGGCGCGGGATCACCGCGGCCAGGATCAGCGCGTCCATGTAGCTGACGTGGTTGCACACGATCAGCGCCGCGCCTTCGTCGGGCACGTGTTCCTCGATGCCGGTCCGGCGCAGGCGGTACAGCGCGCGCACCATCACCCAGCTCAGGAAGCGCATCAGGAACTCGGGCACGATACTGAAGATGTAGCCGGCCACCAGCACGTTGGCGATGGCCAGCGCCAGGAACAGCTGCGGCACGCTCCAGTCCAGCACGCTCTGGGTGAGCAGGCCGGCCATCGCCGCCAGCACGATGAAGCCCGAGTTCTGGATGTTGAGCGCGGCGAACACGCGCGACATCTCCGACTTCGGCGTGCGGCTCTGGATCAGCGCGAACAGCGGCACCACGAACAGGCCGGTGAACAGACCGATGCCGAGCAGGTCGACGACGATGCGCACGCTGCCGGGCTGGCGCAGGAAGCCGGCCACGTCCAGCCCGCTCGCCGCCACCGTGCCGGTACGGGCGAAGTACAGGTCGAACAGGAACGCGCTCATGCCGAACGCGCCCAGCGGCACCAGGCCGATCTCGACGGTGCGCGCGGACAGCTTCTCGCACAGCAGCGAGCCGGTGCCGGTGCCCACCGAGAACAGCGCCAGGGCGAAGATGTACAGGGTCGAGCCGCCGCCCAGGTTGATCTCGGCGTAGGCCGGCAGCTGCGAGGTCAGCACGGTGCCGACGAACCAGAACCAGGACACGCCCAGCACCGCGTTGCGCACCGCCTTCTGCCTCCTGACCATGCGCAGCACCGCCAGCGATTCGGACAGCGGGTGCCAGTTGATCTTCAGGCCGGGCGCGCCGGCATCCACTTTCGGGATCAGCCGCGCGGCGATGTTGCCGGCCACCGCCAGCGCGATCACCGCCACCGAAGCCACGACCGGGCCGTGGCTGCCGGCCAGGGTGAAGATCATGCCGCCGGCGATCATGCCACCGAGGATGGAGAGGGACGTGCCCATCTCGACCAGGCCATTGCCGCCGGTCAGTTCCTCCGGCTTGAGGATGGACGGCAGCACCGAGTACTTCACCGGTCCGAACAGGGTGGACTGCAGCCCGGTGCAGAACAGCGCCACCAGCAGTACCGGCATGCTCTGGGTGAGGAAGCCCAGCGCGGCCAGCGACATGATCACGATTTCCATCGTGGTGGTGATGACGATCAGCCGCTGCTTCTCCAGCTTCTCGGCGAACTGGCCGGCCAGCGCCGAGAACAGGAAGTAGGGCAGGATGAAGATCGCCGGCGCGAGCATGGCGTAGATGCTGCGTTCCCTGGTGCTGACGCCGAGGAAGAACAGCAGGCCGATGATCGCCTGGCGGTACACGTTGTCGTTGAAGGCGCCCAGCGCCTGGACGACGAAGAACGGCAGGAAGCGGCGCTGTCCGAGCAGCGCGAACTGGTTATGGCCGGCCACGTGGGTTCCTTGGTTTGCGCCGCACCTTAGCAGGTTCGCTGTCCGCCCCGTGCGTCGCGGCGGCGGGCAGCAGCGCGAGCAGGGCGCGCGCGGCCGGGGTGGGATCGGCACGCCACACCGCGCAGGTCCGGAAGCGGAACGGTTCGTCCAGCGGGCGTACCTCCACCGCATGCATGCGCGCGGCCATGCTGTCCGGAATCGCCGCGACCGCCAGCCCCGCGGCCACCAGCTGGCGCAGCAGTTCGCCGTGGCTGACCTCGTATTGCAGCCGCGGCACGACGCCGCGCTCGTCCAGCGCGTCGTCCATCATCCGGCGCACCCCGGCGCCGGGCACCAGCGCCGCCAGCGGCACGCCGTCGAGCGCGCTCAGCGGCACCCGCTGCATCGCCGCCAGCGCATCCCCGGGCGGCAGCAGCAGCGACAGGCCTTCCTCGTCGAGCAGGCGGTGCTGCGCCGGCAGCGGCACCTGCGGGCCGACGCCGACCAGGGCCACGTCGAGCCGGCCCTCGGCCAGCTCGGCCAGCAGTTCCTCGCTCATGCCCACGCGCAGGTGCACGTCCACGGCCGGATGCGCGCTGCGGAAGCGGGCCAGCAGCGCGGGCACGTCGACCACGCTGAGCGCGGTGATCTGGCCGATGCGGATGCGCCCGCGCACCGTGCCCAGCGCCAGCGCCATTTCCTCCTGCAGCCGGTCGGCGGCCTGCAGGGTAAGCCGGGCGTTGCGCAGGAACACTTCACCGGCCGCGGTGGGCCGCACCTGGCGGTGGCCGCGTTCGAACAGGCGTGCGCCGAAGGCGTCCTCCAGCCGCGCCACCTGGTGGCTCAGCGCCGACTGCACGGTATGGCAGCGCGCGGCGGCGGCGGTGAACCCGCCCTCCTCGGCGACGGCGACGACGAACTCCAGCTGGCGCAGGGTGAACATGCCATCACTCAGAAAGATGGAAAGGATGAAAACAATACATTGGCGTCATTCATGGGTGGCCCACAGACTTGCCTTCCGTTGTTCCCCATCGAGGCCGTGATGTCCAGCCAATCCCCCCAACCGCACGTGCTCAGCCAGCGCCGGGTCATGCTGCTGGCCGCCGCCACCGGGCTGATCGTGGCCAGCAACTATTACGCCCAGCCGCTGCTGCAGCTGCTGGGCGACGCGTTCGGGCTGGGCGCCGGCCGCGTGGGCTGGGTGATGACCGTCGCGCAGTTGTCCTATGCCGCCGGGCTGCTGCTGATCGTGCCGCTGGGCGACCGCCTGGAACGGCGCCGGCTGATCGTGGCGCTGTTCGTACTGGCGGCGCTGGGGCTGCTGGTCAGTGCCAGCGCCGGCCATTTCACGCAGCTGCTGGCCGGTACCGCGCTCAGCGGGCTGTGCGCGGTGGCCGCGCAGGTGATCATCCCGCATGCGGCGACGCTGGCGGCGCCGGAGCGGCGCGGGCGCGTGGTCGGCACGCTCATGGCCGGGCTGCTGCTGGGCATCCTGCTGGCGCGCACGGCTTCGGGGCTGCTGGCCGGGATCGGCTCCTGGCATACCGTGTACTGGGTGGCCGGTGTCGCGCTGCTGCTCATGGCGCTGGCGCTGGCGCGCGCGCTGCCGGCCTACCGGCCGCGGGCGACGCTGTCGTATCCACGGCTGCTCGCCTCGGTGCTGGCGCTGTTGCGCGACGAGCCGGTGCTGCGCCGGCGCGCATGGCTGGGCGCGCTGCTGTTCGCCGGCTTCAGCGTGTTCTGGACGCCGCTGGCGTTCCTGCTGTCCGGGCCGGCCTATGGCTATTCCATCGCCAGCATCGGCCTGTTCGGGCTGGTCGGTGCCGCCGGTGCGCTGGCCGCCAGCCGCGCCGGGCGCCTGAGCGACCGCGGCCACGGCCGCCTGGTGACCGGTGGCGGGCTGGTGCTGTTGCTGCTGTCGTGGGGGGTGTTGCTGCTGGCGCCGGTGTCGCTGGCCGCGCTGGTGGTGGGCGTGCTGGCGCTGGACGTGGCGGTGCAGGCGGTGCACATCGACAACCAGAGCACGATCTACCGCCTGGACGAGAGCGCCCGCAGCCGCATCACCGCGGCCTACATGACCTGCTACTTCATCGGTGGCGCGGCCGGTTCCGCGCTGGGCACGCTGGGCTGGACCCGGTACGGCTGGAACGGGGTGTGCGCGGTGGGCATCGCACTGGCGCTGGCGGCGCTGCTGGCAATGCCGCGCGCGTCGGCGCGACGCTAGCCTTGCGAAGCCGCCAGCGTGGCCGGCGCCGGCGCGCCCACCGCTTCGTCCGCGGCCGCGCGCAGCCGCGGCAGCAGGCGCAGGATCAGCGCCAGCTGGGTGCGTACCAGCCGCGATTTGTCGTCGCTGTCGCCGGGCAACTGCTCCAGCGTATCCGCCAGCGCGGCCTCATCGACCTCGGCCGCCGGCACCGGCCGCCGCGCGGCGAGCGCGGCCGACAGCCCGGCCAGCGCCTGCTGCAGGCATTGCTGGGCATGGCTGACCAGGGGGTCGTCGGTCACCGTGGCGCGCGCGCGGTGCGCGCCGAGCGCGGACAGGTAGCCGAGCAGGGTGTTGGACAGCGCCAGGAAGCGGAACCCGGCATCCAGGTTGCCGCGCGCGTAGCCGGGCTCGCGCAGCATGTTGGACAGCGCCACCGACAGTGCGACGTCGGCGTTGTGCATGTCGCGGCGGGCGATGCGGTAGGGCAGGTCGTCGCGCATGCCGCTGCGGTACTGGCCCAGCACCTCGTCCAGGTAACGGGCGCTGGTGGCGATCACCTGTGCCATCACCCGGTGCAGGCGCCGCCCCTGCCAGTCGGGCAGGATCAGCAGCGAGGCGGTGGCGGCGATCACGCAGCCGATCAGCGTGTCCAGCAGCCGCGGCCAGATCAGCACGAAGCCGTCGCCGAGCAGGTTGAAGCACAGCAGCGCCATGGTGGTGATCGCGGCGGTGGCGATCACGTAGCGCTCGGTGCGGGTGACGAAGAACAGCAGCGCCGCGGCCAGCGCCAGCAGCAATTGCAGCGTGGTGCCCGGGAACAGCTGCATCAGCGCCCAGGTCACGCCCAGCCCGACCAGGGTGCCGCCGATGCGCTGCACCAGCCGCAGCCGGGTGGCGCCGAAATGCGGCCGGCACACGAACACGATGGTGAGCAGGATCCAGTAGCCGTTGCTGGGGTGCACCAGCTTGAGCACGGCGTACCCGGCGATCAGCGCCAGGGCGATGCGCACGCCGTGGCGGAACAGCACCGAGCCGGGCGTCAGCGCCTGGCGCAGCCGGGTGGCCATCTCGCGCAGGGTATGCGGCGAGGAATCGCGCAGGCGGGTGTCGATGCCTTCCAGTGGCGTGTCGGCCAGCGACGCCTCGGACAACTGCCGCGCGATGCTGGACAGGTTGCTCGCCAGCAGCTGCAGCGAGCCGAGCAGGCGCTGCCAGTGCGGGTTGTGCTGGTCGCGCAGGTATTGCAGCGAATGTTCCAGGTCCTGCCCGGCCTGGCGGTTGCGCTCGCCGTAGTCGAACGGCTGGCGCAGGCGGATGGCCTGGCCCAGCGCCATGCAGGCGCTGCCCTGCAGCGACAGCAGGCGCCGGCAGCGGTACAGCACGTCGCTGTGGAAGAACGCCTCGGTCAGCGCCTCGTAGGGATAGTGCGAGGAACTGGCGCGTTCGTGGAAATCCTGCGCCATGTAGTACAGGCGGAAATACAGCCCGGACTGCACCCCGGGGCGCCCGGAGCGGCCGAAGCGGCTGAGGATGGCGGTCTTGGCCGCGTTGAGCGCCTCGACCACGCGCACGTTCTGCTCGGCCAGCGCCAGCCGCCGTGCCTCCAGGTCGCCATGGCGCACCGGCTCGAACAGGTCCGCCTTGAGCTGCAGGTAGCGCCCGAGCTCGGCGAACAGCCGTGCCAGCCGCTCGCGCACCGGCCGGTTGGCGAACATCACCGTCCACAGGATCGACAGCGCGCCATACCACGCCGCGCCGGCCAGCATCTGCGCCACGTCGCGCCAGGCCGCACCGGTGCCGGCGCCGCGGTGCTGGTCCATCGCGATCATGGTGTAGATCGCCAGGGTCACCGTGGCCTGGCCGATGGAGGCGTAGCGTTCGCCCAGGGCGCCCAGCAGGGTCAGCGCGAACGCGGCCAGTGCCACCGCCGCGACGAACGGCAGCGGCCAGTCGAACAGCTGGATGACCGCGGCGGCGGCGGCGACGAAGCACAGCAGCGACAGCAGCACCGATTTGCTGCGGCCCCAGCCGTTGTCGTCGGTCTCGGCCACGGCGCTGGCGATGGTGCCCAGGAACAGCGACGGCAGCGGCTGCAGGTCGCCGCGGTACCAGCACACGGCCATCAGCGTGCCCAGTGCGATGAACACGCGCAGGCCGTAACTGGCCTTCTCATGGGCCCAGAGCCGGTTCAACAGGCGTTCGGTGGGGCGCATGCCGGTGCGGTGGGTCGCCAAGCGATGGAGTGCGTCAGCTTGCAGTGCCTGCCCGTGCAGGACAAGGCCGGGTATGCGTTGCGTCGTGAGCAGGGCGGGTCGACAGGGGTATTGGCATTGCTTGGCGTGGTTGGGTCATGGGATCGTTTGGCCGGCACCCGCCTGGTGGGCAGCCTGCCCGGAGAATCAACGGGAGCCCGCGGTCTTGGAGCGCGGGCTCCACACGCAGGACAACACATGCGAGGAGTGCCCGTCGATGGAGAAGACCTGGACAGATGCATTGGATTGTCTCGGATAATGCTTGGCTCATGATGAGGAGGCAGGGGCGCACCTGTTTCTGATGTGATGCCATCTTGCCAGCCGATTGGTCGGGCCTTGCCGCCGTGGCAATTATCACTTTAGCTGGAGCAAGGCTTCACCAATTGTCCCTAGTGGGTTAAAAGGTGCGCTTACTCCACCATCGGCGGTGGATGACAAGGAGAAGTCTTCTAATGCGGATTCAATCGCGCGTGCTTTTTTTTTGCGCATCGGTGCTGCTAGTAGCCGGTTGTTGCGATGAAGCGGGCCGGCGCCGCGCCGGTGCGGCAGGGACGACGCCGGGCGCACCGAGCATGCAAGCCGAGGTGACCGATGCGTCTGTTGCCGGCATGAGCCTGATTTTCAGCAGTATTGAAGGGATGATGGTGCAGCCGAAAGTGCTCAGGTTGGACTGCAGTGGTGCAGCAGGGTCGTTGGCTGAAGTACAGGTGGCATGGAAATCCGATGTCCCTGCGGCGAATTTCGTGCAGATCACGGTAGGCAGCAAGACCCAGGCGCCGAAGGTATGGGTGGAAGGCGGCGCAGCGGGTACTGAAGTTACCGGGCCTTGGGTCAACGACGGCTCCGTATTGACCCTGAACGATGGCAATGGCCGCACGCTTGCCATCATCCGAGCTGTTTCCACGGCCTGTGCATCCCGCTGATCACGGACGGGCGTTGCGCGGCATCGCCATGTCAACAGGAGCTTTGCTTTGAAACTACCTGTATTTGGATTTGGTGCGAGTCGCTTCGTTCTTGCATCGTTGGTGGCAGCCTCTCATCTGTGGTCGAACATGCCGCATGGCTATGCCGCCTATGCGGTCTGGGCCTTCTTCGTCTTAAGTGGTTTTCTGATGACCCTGGTGCTGACCACCAAATATGGGTTCGATCGCGTCGGCCTGAAGGCTTATGCGTTCAATCGCTTTATGCGGATATTTCCCCTGTACTGGCTGGCTGTGATCATCGGCCTGCTCACACTGTGGTACTACGGCAGTGTCGGCATCGATCTGCGGCCGATCAATGGCGAATTCCACATGCCGCATGGCATGCGGGACTGGGCCTATGTTGTCACGCTTTTCCCAGGTATAACCCGCGGCGGCCTGCCGGTGCCGGTGGCCAATGCGCTGGCCATCGAAGTGGGTTTCTACATGCTGTTGCCGATGATGGCTACCTCGCGCGGTGCAGCGGCGTTTGGTGTTGTCATCGGCATGCTCATCAACCTCAAGATGGGCATCCAGCCGGAGAGTTTCGGTGAACGCTATGCCACGTTCCTGCCATGCCTGCTGCCTTTCGCGGTTGGTGCTCTGATTTGCCAGTATCGCGAATCGCTGTCGTTTATCCGCATGCCGATCATCAGTTGCACGATGTGGCTTTTGCATGGAGCAGTGTGGTTTTTTGTGCCCGGTTGGCCGTGGCACTGGGGTTTGTACGTATCCGTTCTGCTGTCGGCATGGATGGTGTTGTCGCTGCATCAACAGCGTGGCGGAAGGCTGGACAGGATGTTGGGTGACCTTAGCTATCCGATCTACCTGATCCACACCACGGTGGCCGCCTGGTTCGTCTGCGCCTGCGGCTTCGCCCGTCCGTTCATGACCTTTTTCTTGCCGGCATTCGCGGCCACGGTGGCGCTCTCATGGCTGATCGTCATGTTGATCGATCGTCCACTCTCGCGGTTGAAGCGCAAGCCACCCGTACACGTGGTCGAAGCGCGCTAGTTTTGAGGTATCGCCGGGATGCGCATCCGCCGTATCCCGGGAAGCCTGGATTGGACGCCAGCCCAACTCCGGAATGTGGGTTGTGCGACCCACCGCAGGCGGATCGAGCCACTACCGCGACGATGACATGCGAGTCGCCATCTTGAGCTCAGCATCATCGGCTGTGTCTGCAACCGCGACGTGGCGCGGCGCAGCAGCATGCGCTTGGTCCGGCGGTTCGGCACCGGTGTTGAAAGGTAGTGCTGTCCAGATTGCATATCCAGGAGATTCCATGCAGACCCGCACCCTTGGCCGCGACGGTCCCGTGGTTTCCGCCCTCGGCCTTGGCTGCATGGGCATGAGCGCGTTCTACGGCGGCCGTGGCGACGATGCCGCGGCCATCGCGGTGATCCAGCGCGCGCTGGAACGCGGCGTCACCCTGCTCGACACCGCCGACATGTACGGCCCGCATACCAATGAAAGGCTGGTCGGCCGTGCCATCGCCGGGCGCCGCGGGCAGGTGCTGCTGGCCACCAAGTTCGGCGTCCGCCTGGACCCGTCCGACCCGCAGGCGCGTGGCGTCGATGGCCGCCCCGAATACGTGCAGGCCGCCTGCGAGGCCAGCCTGCAGCGGCTGGGCGTGGAGCACATCGACCTGTACTACCAGCACCGCGTGGACCCGCAGGTGCCGATCGAGGAAACGGTGGGCGCGATGGCGCGGCTGGTCGAGCAGGGCAAGGTGCGCTGGCTGGGCCTGTCCGAGGCGGCGCCGGAAACGATCCGCCGCGCGGATGCGGTGCACCCGATCACCGCGCTGCAGACCGAGTACTCGCTGTGGTCGCGCGAACCCGAGCACAACGGCGTGCTGCATACGGTGCGTGAGCTGGGCATTGGTTTCGTGCCGTACTCGCCACTGGGCCGCGGCTTCCTGACCGGCGCGATCCGCAGCCCGGACGATTTCGAGGACGGTGACTACCGGCGCAGTTCGCCGCGTTTCCAAGGCGAGAACTTCGCCCGGAACCTCGCGTTGGTGGCGCAGGTCAACGCGATTGCCGCCGCCAGGGGCATCAGTCCCGGGCAACTGGCCCTGGCCTGGGTACTGGCCCAGGGCGAGGACCTGGTGCCGATCCCGGGTACCAAGCGCCTGGCCTACCTGGAGGAAAACCTGGACGCGCTCGACGTGGTGCTGGATGCCGACGAACTGGCCCGCATCGACGCGGTGTTCCCGGTGGACGTGGCCGCCGGTGCACGTTACCCGGCGGCGAGCATCGGCAGCGTGCATCGCTGAAGAAAGCGGTACGGGCAGCTCTGCGCCGTGCGCCTCTCGCCGCCATAGGCCATGTCCCATCCCGCCGGCAGAGGGAGACAACGAAAAGGGCGGCACCGGGGCCGCCCTTCTCATCTTCCGCCACCCCGGTGGCTTACTGCTGCTCGCGTGCGATCGCCCGCCAGCCGATGTCGTTGCGGTGGAATTCGTTGGCCCAGTGGATCTTCGCCACGCCGGCGTAGGCATGGGCCTGCGCGTCGCCGACGCTGTCGCCCAGCGCGGCCACGCACAGCACGCGGCCACCGGCGCTGACCACGTTGCCGTCGGCGTCCAGCGCGGTGCCGGCATGGAACACCTTGGCGCTGGCCGGTACGTCATCCAGGCCGCTGATCACATCGCCGGTGATCGGCGTGTCCGGGTACGGCTTTGCTGCCATCACCACGCCCAGCGACGGGCGCGGATCCCATTGAGCGTCCACGCCGGCCAAGGCACCGTCGATGGCCGCTTCGAGCAGGTCGACCAGGTCCGACTGCAGGCGCAGCATCACCGGCTGGGTTTCCGGGTCGCCGAAGCGCACGTTGAACTCGATCACCTTCGGTGCGCCCGTGGCGTCGATCATCAGCCCGGCGTACAGGAAGCCGGTGAACGGCACGCCGTCGGCGATCATGCCGGCCACGGTCGGCTCGACCACTTCGCGCATGACCCGGGCGTGCACCTGTGGCGTCACCACCGGCGCCGGCGAGTACGCGCCCATGCCGCCGGTGTTGGGGCCGGTGTCGCCGTCGCCCACGCGCTTGTGGTCCTGGCTGGTGGCCATCGGCAGCGCGACGCGGCCATCGACCATGGAAATGAAGCTGGCTTCCTCGCCCTCCAGGAACTCCTCGATCACCACCCGCGCGCCGGCATCGCCGAAGGCGTTGCCGCTGAGCATGTCGCGCACCGCGGCCTCGGCTTCGTCCAGCGTCATCGCCACGATCACGCCCTTGCCGGCGGCCAGGCCGTCGGCCTTGATCACGATCGGCGCGCCCTTCTCGCGCAGATAGGCCAGTGCCGCATCGACCTCGGTGTGCACCGCGTAGAACGCGGTGGGGATGCCGTGGCGGGCCAGGAAATCCTTGGCGAAGGCCTTGCTGCCTTCCAGCTGCGCGGCGGCGGCGGTCGGCCCGAAGATGCGCAGCCCCGCCGCGCGGAAGGTATCCACCACCCCCGCCACCAGCGGCACTTCCGGGCCCACCACGGTCAAGCCGACGGCCTCGTCCTGCGCCAGCTTGAGCAGACCGGCGATGTCGGTGACCTTGACCGCCGCGTTGCGGCACTTGGCTTCGGTCGCGGTACCGGCATTGCCCGGGGCGACGATCACTTCGCTCACGCGCGCGGACCGGGCCAGCTTCCAGGCCAGCGCATGTTCGCGGCCGCCGGCGCCGATGACGAGGATTTTCATGGGGCAGTTCCTGTAGGGGGAATTCAAGGGGAAAGGCAATCGGAGGCTTTCAGCGTGGCGTCGAAGAACACCGCCCCGTCGGCATCGACGAAGTGCCGGCGCACGCCGCCGCCGGCGGCATGCAGCGGGGCGAACAGCGGATCGGCGCACAGTGCCTGCATCGCGGCCTGCTCGTCGTCGCGCAGCGCGTCGAACACGGCGGGCCTGGCCTTGGCCATGGCCACGGTGATCTCCGCCGAACGGATCACCAGCACCAGCTCGTCGCCGTCGCGGTGCACCGATTCAACCACCAGCCCGTCGCGATAGGGACGCGGAAGCTGCGCGCCGATCTCCTGCAGGGCCGCGCGCTGCGCCTGGTCGAGCGCGTGGTTGCCGCACCCGGCGGCCGCCGCCAGGCAGGCGGTCAGGAGCAGGGGCAGGCGCCAGCGCATCAGCCGCAGGCCTCCAGCTGCATGCGCGCCGGGACCAGGTAGCGCGATTGCGCCGGATCGTAGGCAATGGAATGCAGCGCATCCACCGCGCCGGTGCAGCCGTTGCCGGCCTCGTGCACGCGCAACGGCCAATAGCGCAGCCCGGGCTCGCTGTCGTCCGGACGGGCGTCGAAATCCAGGTCCAGCGTCCCGGGCCGGCAGCTGCCGGTGGTGATGCAGTCGATCGCATTCTGGTCGTCCAGGTGGGCACGCAGCCAGCCCGCTTCGGACACCGTGCTGCCGCCGTCGAACACCAGCCAGCTGCGGTCGCGCATCCGCGCGCCCACCACCACCCGCTCTTCGTCGATCTGGTAGGCCCAGGCACCGGCACCGACCTGCAGGATGCTGATCGCGCCCGGTTGGCCGCCGCTGCCGCTGGCCCGGCCCGGCAGCTCGGCGGCGATGCCCACGCTGCCATCGGCGGCCTCGCGCAGCACGATGAAGTCGCTGACGCCCAGTTCCACGGGGGTCGCGTCGGCATAGCGGGTGCAGACCGCCAGCATGCGATAGCGGCCGCCCGCAAGGGTGATGCCGCGGTCGGCGCACAGCGCGCGCTGGACCTGGCGCGCGGGGTCCAGCTGCGGGTCGTCGAGGCGTTGCGTCCACGGGCCCTTGAGCCGCGCCGGCGCGCCGTAACGCGCCTTGAGCAGCGCCAGCACGGCCGCATCGCCGTCCGGCGCCTGCGCCGTGCCGCCGTCCTGGGTGGCCGCATCCTGCCGGCACGACGCCAGCACGAGCGCCGCGAGCAGTACCGCCAGCGTCCGGATCATGCCCGCCGCCATGCCTGCGGCCTCAGTGGCGGAAGTGGCGCACGCCGGTGAACACCATGGCGATGCCATGTTCGTCGGCCGCGGCGATCACTTCGGCATCACGCATCGAGCCACCCGGCTGGATCACCGCGGTGATGCCCGCTTCGGCGGCGGCGTCCAGGCCGTCGCGGAACGGGAAGAACGCATCGGAGGCCATCACCGAGCCGGGCACCACCAGCCCGGCATCGGCGGCCTTGATGCCGGCGATGCGCGCCGAGTACACGCGGCTCATCTGCCCGGCGCCGACGCCGATGGTGCGCTCGTCCCTGGCATAGACGATGGCGTTGGACTTGACGTACTTGGCCACGCGCCAAGCGAACAGCAGGTCGCGCAGCTCGGCCGCGGTCGGCGCGCGCTGCGTCACCGTCTTCAGCTCGTCGGCGCTCATGCCGCGGTTGTCGGCGCTCTGGATCAGCAGGCCAGAACCAATACGCTTGGTGTCGTAGTTGTTGCGCGCGTCGCCGGCCGGGATGCGCAGCACCCGCACGTTGGCCTTCCTGGTGGCGTACTCCAGCGCGGCCGGCTCGTAGTCCGGGGCGATCAGCACTTCGACGAACTGGCGGTCGAGGATGGCCCTGGCGGTGGCCGCGTCCAGCGTGCGGTTGAACGCCAGGATGCCGCCGAACGCGCTGGTCGGGTCGGTGTTGTAGGCCATCTCATAGGCGGCGCCGACATCGGCGGCCACCGCCACGCCGCACGGGTTGGCGTGCTTGACGATGACACAGGCCGGCAGGTCGAACTGGCGCACGCATTCCCACGCGGCATCGGCGTCGGCCAGGTTGTTGTAGCTCAGCTCCTTGCCCTGCAACTGCACGAACGTGGCCAGGGTGCCCGGCACCGGGTACAGGTCGCGGTAGAACACGCCGCTCTGGTGCGGGTTCTCGCCGTAGCGCAGGTCCATCACCTTGACGAAGGTGGAGTTCATCTGCGCCGGGTATTCCTCGCGCACCGGCACCGCGGCGGCGGTGTCGCTGATCGCCGACAGGTAGTTGCTGATCGCCGCGTCGTACTGGGCGACGCGGTTGAACGCGGCCACCGACAGCTGGAAACGCCTGGCCGCCGACAGCTGGCCGCCGTTGGCGTCCAGTTCGGCCAGCAGCGCGGCGTACTGGTCCGGGCTGGTGGCCACGGCGACGCGGGCGAAGTTCTTGGCGGCGCTGCGCAGCATGGCCGGGCCGCCGATGTCGATGTTCTCCACCGCGTCGGCGAGCGTGCAGTCGGCCCTGGCGGTGACCGACTCGAACGGGTACAGGTTCAGCACCAGCAGGTCGATCGGCGCGATGCCGTGTTCGGCCATCACCGCATCGTCGGTGCCGGCGCGGCCGAGCAGGCCGCCGTGCACCATCGGGTGCAGGGTCTTGACCCGGCCGTCCATCATCTCCGGGAAGCCGGTCACGTCGGACACGTCCTTGACCGGCAGGCCGGCCTCGCGGATCGCCTTGGCGGTGCCGCCGGTGGACAACAGTTCAACGCCGTGCGCGGCCAGCGCGCGGGCCAGTTCGACCAGGCCGGTCTTGTCGGAAACGGACAGCAGGGCCCGGCGCACGGGCAGCAGATCAGCGGACATGGGGGTGGGGAAGGAAGCGGAAGCGGGCCCGTATTGTAGCCGCGCGCAGCGTGCCGGTCCGGTTGCAGCGGTGACGACGCGTACTGCCGGTTGCCGGTTCGGGGTGGTGCGCAGCACCGGCTTGTCCGGCAGGTGCTGTCGACGACGTGCCGTCCAACGCTCGGCACCCACCGCAGGCAGTGGGGGATATATCCGGAGCAAAGTCCCCCTGGGTCAGGGGGCGCGCCGAAGGCGCGGGGTATGCAGGGCGAAAGACGGGGCCCGCGGTTTGCATTGCAGACCGTGCGGCGCCAGCGCGCAGCGATGGCGCCGCTCAGGCCAGCCCGTATTCCTTGAGCTTCTTGCGCAGGGTGGCGCGGTGGATGCCCAGCAGCGCCGCGGCGCGGCTCTGGTTGCCCTCGCAGTGGTTGAGCACCTCCACGAACAGCGGAATCTCCATCTCGCGCAGGACGATTTCGTAGACATCGTCGGCGTCGCAGCCATCCAGATCGCGCAGGTAGCGACGCACGGACTGGGCGACGTGTTCGCGCAGCGGCGGCTTCGGAGCGCCACGACTGTTGTCAGGACGGGGTGGGGCAGCGTTCAAGGGAATTCCCGGATTCAGCGGAGCCGGCGCGGCCGCGCCCGGCATGGGGAGGGGAGTCTAGCGCGTGAACGAGGGGGCCGCCATGTCGGGCGCCGGGTCAGCGGAACTCGAACGCGTAGGCCACCGTGGCCGCCGACGGCTCGCGCAGCAGGAACGCGACCTGTGCGCTCTGTCCCGGTTCCAGCCGCTGCGCGGGGTCGTGCGCGCTGCCCAGGTAGTCGCGCGGCTGCAGCAGGCGGCGCCCGATCACCCGGCCGTCGGCGTCGGACAGCGACAACGACAATACCGGCCAGGCCTGCGCCCAGCGCGCGTCGTTGCGGAAGCTGGCCTGTACCTGCAGCACGCCCGGGCGCCCGGGCAGCGGCCGCACTTCGCGCTGCAGCATGGTGTAGGCCGCGGGCTGGTGCCACGGCGGCAGGGTGCAGCGTAGCACCGCGCACAGGCCGGCCACGACCGGGCGCCAGCCGGGACGCGCGGCCAGCGTGGCGCGGTCGGCGATCACCACCTGGACGGCGAGCAGCAGGGCCAGCGCGGCCAGCAGCAGCCACTGCCAGCGCGGTGCGCGGCGGCCACGGGCGGTTGCCACCGGGGAGCGCTGCAGGAAGCTCGGCGCGCTGCCGCTTTCCTGCGCCGGGCCGTCGCCGTCCTGCGCGCTGTCCGCGGCGTCGCCCAGGGCCGGCGCTTCGCCGTCGGCGGCTCCATCCGCGGGCGGGACCGGCTGCGGCGCATCGCCACCGCCACCGCCATCGACGTCGCCGTCGCCGTCGCCGTCGCGGGCGGGCGGGGTGTCCGGCGGCGGTGTGGCCCCGCTCCGCAGGAGCGTGGCCAGCGAAGGACGGGGCGGCGGGGTTTCTTCGCTCATGGCAGGTCGGTCGCGGACGCTGCGTTCATTCAAGCACGGCGCACGCCGGTAATGCGCATCCAGTCGCCGTCCTGCACGGCTTCCAGCTGCACGAACCACGGCGCGTAGCGTTCCAGCAGTTCGCCTTCCTGGCCATGCAGGATGCCGGACAGGGCGATGCGCCCGCCGGGCGCCACCCGCGCCGCCAGCCGTTCGGCCAGCGCGTCCAGCGCCGAGGCCAGGATGTTGGCGACCACCACCGGGTAGGTCGCCGCCGGCTCGTCCTCGGGCAGGTACGCGGCGATGTGCACGCCGTTGCGCTCGCCGTTGTCGGCGGTGGCGGTGAGCGCCTGCGGGTCGTTGTCCACGCCCACCGCGGCGGCGGCACCGAGCTTGAGCGCGGCCAGGGCGAGGATGCCCGAGCCGCAGCCGAAGTCGAGCACGCTGCGGCCGGCCAGTTCGCCCTCGGCCGAAAGCTGGTCCAGCCAGCGCAGGCACAGCGCGGTGGTCGGGTGGGTGCCCGAGCCGAACGCCAGGCCCGGGTCCAGCCGCACCACCGCGGCGTCGGCGGCCTGCGCTGCCTCGGGCAGTTCATGGTTCCACGGCACGATCCAGGTGCGCTGGCCGAACTGCATGGGCTGGAACTGGTCCAGCCAGGCGCGTTCCCAGTCCTCGTCCTGGACCGAACGGAAGCCGGCGCTGCTCCAGTCCAGCCCGGCGTCGAACGATTCCAGCGCGGCCAGCAGCGCCAGCGCGTTGGTATCGGCCGGGAACAGCGCGCTCAGCACCAGTTCGTTCCACAGCGGCGTCTGCCCCACGCCCGGCTCCAGGATCGCGCGTTCGTTGCTGGTGTCGGCATCGGCGTCGAGCATCGTCACCGCCAGCGCGCCGACGTCCTCCAGGGCGTTCTCGTAGCGGGGCTGGGTGGCTTCGGTGCAGCGCAGGGTGAGTTCGAGAAAGGGCATGGCGATGACGGCGACGGCAGAACGGAAGCGGGCATCCTAGACGAGGCGGCGGATGTTTTCCTTCTCCTGCCGGCCACGGATGCCGTGGTGCCCGGGGCCGTTGCACCCCCATGCGGCCGCGCAGACGGAAGAAGGCGGGTTTCCCCGCCTTCTTCCTTCACCCGCGACGCACCGCGCTCAGGTCAGCGCGATCGACTGGTTCTTGCGCTCGGCCAGGCGCTTTTCCAGGTAGTGGATGTTCTGCCCACCGGCCTGGAAGCCCTTGTCGCGCATGATCCGCTGCTGCAGGGCGACGTTGGTCTTGATGCCGTCCACGACCATCTCGCTCAGCGCCACCCGCATGCGGGCGATGGCGGTGTCGCGGTCCGGGCCGTGCACGATCAGCTTGCCGATCATCGAGTCGTAGTTGGCCGGCACCCGGTAGCCGCCGTAGATGTGCGTGTCCACGCGCACGCCGGGGCCGCCCGGCGGGTAGAAGCCGGTGATGGTGCCCGGACACGGGAAGAAGGTCTCCGGGTCCTCGGCGTTGATGCGGCACTCGATGGCGTGGCCGTTGATCTTGATGTCGCTCTGCTTGATCGACAGCTTGTGGCCGGCGGCGATCTTCAGCTGCTCGGCGACCAGGTCGATGCCGGTGATCATCTCCGTCACCGGGTGCTCCACCTGGATGCGGGTGTTCATCTCGATGAAGTAGAAGCGGCCGTTCTCGAACAGGAACTCGAAGGTGCCGGCGCCGCGGTAGCCGATGCGGATGCAGGCTTCCACGCAGACCTTGCCGATCTCCTCGCGCAGTTCCGGGGTGATGCCCGGCGCGGGCGCTTCCTCCACCACCTTCTGGTGGCGGCGCTGCATCGAGCAGTCGCGTTCGCCCAGGTGGATGGCGTTGCCCTGGCCGTCGGCCAGCACCTGGATCTCCACGTGGCGCGGGTTCTCCAGGAACTTCTCCATGTAGACCATGTCGTTGCCGAACGCGGCCTTGGCTTCCTGCTTGGTGGTGGCGATGGCGTTGACCAGCGCGCCCTCGGTGTGGACCACGCGCATGCCGCGGCCGCCACCGCCGCCGGCCGCCTTGACGATGACCGGATAGCCGATCTCGCGGGCGATCTTGACGTTGGTCGCCGGGTCGTCGCCCAGCGGGCCGCCCGAGCCGGGCACGCACGGCACGCCGGCGGCCTTCATCGCGCGGATCGCCTCGACCTTGTCGCCCATCAGGCGGATGGTGTCGGCCTTGGGCCCGATGAAGATGAAGCCGGACTGCTCCACGCGCTCGGCGAAATCGGCATTCTCGGAGAGGAAGCCGTAGCCGGGGTGGATGGCCTGGGCGTCGGTGACCTCGGCCGCGGCGATCAGCGCCGGGATGTTGAGGTAGCTCTCCGACGACGGCGCCGGGCCGATGCAGACCGATTCGTCGGCCATGGCCACGTGCTTGAGGTTGCGGTCGACGGTGGAGTGCACCGCGACCGTACGGATGCCCAGGGTGTGGCACGCGCGCAGGATGCGCAGCGCGATCTCACCCCGGTTGGCGATTACGACCTTGTCGAGCATGGCCGGCGCCTCAGGCGATCACGAACAGCGGCTGGTCGAACTCCACCGGGTTGCCGCTTTCGCCGAGGATGGCGACCACGGTGCCGGACACCTCGGCCTCGATCGGGTTGAACATCTTCATCGCCTCGATGATCGCCAGGGTCTCGCCGGCCTTGACCTGCTGGCCCACGCTGACGAACGGCGGCTTGTCCGGCGACGGCGACGCGTAATAGGTGCCGACCATCGGCGCGCGCTGCACGTGGCCGTCCGGCAGGGCGTTGCCCGGCTTGGCGGTGCCGCCGGTGGACGCTTCGGTCGGCGAGCTCATCGGCATCGGCGCGGCCGCGGCCGGGGCGGCGACCGGGGCCGGGGCGGCCATCACCGGCGCCGGCGCGTAGCCGCCGACCGGGGTGCGCGACAGGCGCACGGATTCCTCGCCTTCCTTGATCTCGATCTCCGCCAGGTTCGACTCTTCCAGCAGGTCGATCAGCTTCTTGATTTTGCGCAGGTCCATAGGATGCCTCTTGGGTGGTGTAGGCGGTGGCGCGCTCGCGCCCACCGCCCGGGAATGGGGGTCACAGCCGCAGCAGTGCCGCGTCCATGGCGTAGCGGTAACTGTCCGCGCCGAAGCCGCAGACCACGCCGACCGCCTTGTCGCTGAAATAGCTGTGCTGGCGGAACGGCTCGCGGGCGTGGGGGTTGGACAGGTGGATCTCGATGAACGGGATGGCCACCGCGGCCAGCGCGTCGCGCAGCGCCACCGAGGTGTGGGTGAAGGCGGCCGGGTTGATCAGGATGAAACCGATACCATCGCCGCGTGCGGCCTGCACCCGCTCCACCAGCACGTGCTCGGCGTTGGACTGCAGGCTCTCCACCACGTGCCCCGCCGCCTGTGCCTGGCGCGCCAGCGCGGCATCGATGTCGGCCAGCGTGGTGTGCCCATAGACCTCCGGCTCGCGCGTGCCGAGCAGGTTCAGGTTGGGGCCGTGGAGGACCAGCAGTTTTGCCATGGGCCAGCGGTGGGCGGGAAAGGGCGGCAGTGTGAGCGAACCGGGGAATACTGTCCAGTTCGGCGAAATTGACGACGTTTTAATCGATTGTTTGAAATTGCCCGGGATCCCGCCGGCTGCCCGGGGCGTCGTGTGGATGCATGCGTGCGGCGCCCGCGGGGCGTCATGGGCGCGGCCTGCTGGCGGATGTTGGCGTCACGTTCGCCGCGGTTAGCGCGCTTCTTCGTCCAGCCCGGCCCACGCCTCGATCTCGCCGGCCTTGAACGGGCCCAGCTTCTGCCGGACCACGCGCCCCTGCGCGTCGATCAGCACGCTGTAGGGCAGCAGCCCCTGGTGGTTGCCCAGTTTGACGCTGGCGTCGGCCGGGCCGGGGGTCTCCAGCACGATCGGGTAATACACCGGCACGTTGCCGAGGAAATCGAGCACGGCTTCATGGGTGTCCAGTGCCAGCCCCACCACCTGCGGGCCGTCGTCGGCATGGCGGGCGGCGAAGCGCGCCAGTTCCGGCATCTCCTCGACGCAGGGCGCGCACCAGCTGGCCCAGACGTTGATCAGCAGCGGCCGGCCCAGGAAGCGGTCCGGGAACCGCACCGGCATGCCGTCTAGGTCGGGCAGGGTGAAGGCCGGCACCCGGTCGCCCGGGGCGAGCGCCGCGGGCGCCGTGGCCGCGGGCGGCGTCGACGGCTCGTTCATCGGCGGCAGCGCGGGCCGGCTCAGCCAGGCGCCGGCGGCCAGCCCGGCCGCCGCGGCGATGCCCACCACCCACCCTGCCGCGCTGCGCATCTCAGCGCGCCGCGCGCAGCAGCGCGTCCTCGACGATGGCCTGGGTCAGCACGGTCGGCAGCACGCGCGGCGGCGCACCCGGCCCGTACACCACGTACAGCGGCACGCCCACCGCCTTGTGCTGTTCCAGGAACGCGCTGATCTTCGGATCCACGTTGGTCCAGTCGCCGCGCATGTACACCGCGTCCACCCGCTTGAGGGTGTCGCGGAACGTATCGCGGTCGAGCACGTTGCGTTCGTTGGCCTTGCAGGTCACGCACCAGTCGGCGGTCATGTTGACGAATACCACGCGGTTGTCCGCGCGCAGCCGGTCCAGCATTTCCGGCGAGTACGCCACCGTGCCCTCGCTGGCCGCGCGTGCCGGCGGTTCCATGCGGGTCACGCCCCACACCGGCACCAGCGCCAGCAGCGCCAGCACCGCGCCCAGCGCCATGCCCGCGCGGCGGCTGCGCCAGCGGTTGCGCTCGAACCACCACAGCCCCAGCGCCAGCAGCGCCGCGCCGGCCAGCAGCAGCGCCATCGCGTCGATGCCGCGCTGCTTGCCCAGCACCCACAGCAGCCAGATCGCGGTCAGGTACATCGGGAACGCCAGCACCTGCTTGAAGGTTTCCATCCAGGCGCCGGGCCTGGGCAGGCGCCGGGCCAGCGCCGGCACGAAGCCGATCAGCAGGAACGGCAGTGCCAGCCCCAGCCCCAGGGCCAGGAACACCAGCATCGCCACCGCCGCCGGTGCGGTGAACGCATAGGCCAGCGCCGGGCCCATGAACGGGGCGATGCACGGGCTGGCGACCACGCAGGCCAGCACCCCGGTGAAGAAGTCGCCGGCCGCGTCCTGGCGCTGCGCCAGCGACTGGCCGACGCCGCCGAGGTTGCCGCCCAGGGTGAACACGCCGCTCAGGCTCAGGCCGACCACGAACATCAGGTACACCAGCGCGGCGATGAACCACGGGTGCTGCAGCTGGAAGCCCCAGCCGGCGGCCTGCCCGGCCGCGCGCAGGGCCAGTACCAGCGCGCCGATGGCGGTGAACGCCACCAGCACCCCCAGCGTGTACCACAGCGCGTGGCGGCGGGCGTGCTGGCGGCTCTCGCCGCTCTGCGCCAGCCCCAGCACCTTCAGAGACAGCACCGGCAGCACGCATGGCATCAGGTTCAGGACCAGGCCGCCGGCCAGCGCCAGCAGCAGGATCCACGCCAGCGAGTCATCCTCGCCGGCGCTGCCCGGCGGCTGGCTGCGGCCGGCGTTGTCGGCCGAGGCGTCGGGCGTGGTGGCGGCGCCGTTGCCGCTGTCGTTGGAACGGACCACCAGCGGCTGCGGGGCGGGCGGGTTGGCCGGGTCGATGGCCACCGGGTCGGCGGGCTTGCGGCCGCTGGGCAGCGGCGTGATCACCAGCGGCGTGACCATGGCCTCGCCGCTGGGCGAGACCTTGCCGGCGGGCAGTGACAGCCGCACCCGCCGGGTCATCGGCGGGTAGCAGATGCCGTCGGTCTGGCAGCCCTGGAAGGTGGCCACCAGCGTCGCCGGGCTGGCGTCGGCGCGTTCGCGGTGCAGCGGCAGCGGGACGTCGACCTGGTCGAAGTAGACCACCACGTTGCCGAAATGCTCGTCGCGGTGGGAGGTGCCCGCCGGCCACTGCGGCTTGCCGGTGCGGATCCCGGCCGCGCCTTCCAGCGCCAGCGAGGTGCGGTCGCGGTACAGGTAATAGCCCGGCGCCGGGGAGAACCGCAGCAGCAGGCGGTTGCCGTCGTCGACGATCGCCTCGAAGCCGAACGCCTGCTCCGAGGGCAGCGGCAGCGACTGGGTGGCGGCGCTGCCCGGCAGCTTCAGGCCGCCGCCGTCGTTGCGCGCCAGCGGGTTGAACAGCGGCGCGCCGGTCGCCGCGGCAGGGGTGGCTGCGGCGCCGGGCAGCCGGACCTCGACGGTGCGCTTCTGCGGCGGATAGCACACGCCGGCATCGGCGCAGCCCTGGTAGCGCACCTCCAGCGTCACCGTCCCGGCGGTGGCGTCCGCGGTGCCGGGCAGGGTGGCCTTGAGCTGCCGGTGGTAGGTCTCGACGTCCCCGAAGAACTCGTCGTGCTTCTTTTCCCCGGCCGGCATCTGCAGCGCGCCGGCGCTGAACCCGGGCCCGGCCTTGACGCTGGTGCGGTGGCGGTAGAGGTAGTAGCCCGGGGCGATGTCCCAGCGCAGCTCGATGCGGTCGCGCGTGTCCGCCTGGACCTGGAGGGCGAAGGCCTGGTCGACCGGCAGCAGGTCCTTCTCGTCCAGGGCCAGCGCCGGGAAGGCACAGAGGGTAAGCAGGCACAGGGCGGTGAAACGGCGCAACAGCATCTTCAAGTCAGGTCCTCGCGGGTCTGGGCCCGGATCCAGTCCAGGTAGGCCGGCAGCCCCGTGCTGGGGGAAACGGCCAGTATTTCCGGCAATTCATACGGGTGGTGCTGCAGGAGCGCCGCGGTCAGCGCGTCCAGGCGATCGGCGGTGGTCTTGATCAGCAGCTGGACTTCCTCCGCCTGCTCGACCCGCTCCTGCCAGCGATACACAGACTGTATATGCGGCAACAAGTTCACGCAGGCGGCCAGCCGCTGCTCGACCAGCAGCCGGGCAAGCGCCTGGGCGGTGGCGGCGTCGGGGCAGGTACAGAAGACAAGGCGGGCGTCCATCCGCGGCATTGTCGCAGATGCCGCCGCCGCCGCCGGGGGCACCGGTGGCGGGGCCGCAGGAAGTTGGGTTCAGGCACTTGAAAGCCCGCCGGCGGTCCCCATTTCCCAGCCAAGCCCGGCGACGGGCGTTTTTAGGCGTGGCGTCGCTGCTGCCGGACGGCAGCGGTGGCGACCACCGGACTTTCCAGACCCATCACCAACATCCAAGAGGTCTCACATGAGCATCAAGCCGCTGCACGACCGCGTCGTGGTCAAGCCCATCGAAGCCGAGGAAGTCTCTGCCGGTGGCATCCTGATCCCCGATTCGGCCAAGGAAAAGTCCACCAAGGGCGAAGTCGTGGCCGTCGGCCCCGGCAAGCCGCTGGACAATGGCAGCGTCCGCGCCCCGGCGCTGAAGGTCGGCGACAAGGTCATCTACGGCCAGTACGCCGGTTCCACCTACAAGGCCGACGGCGTCGAATACAAGGTGCTGCGTGAGGACGACGTGCTGGCCGTGATCGGCTGAGCCGCGTTTCCGAACGACTCCCAAGACCCCTTAAACCCTGATCCACTGAGGTATAGCAATGGCTGCCAAGGATATCCGTTTCGGTGAAGACGCCCGTTCGCGCATGGTGCGCGGCGTCAACATTCTCGCCAATGCCGTCAAGGCGACCCTGGGCCCGAAGGGCCGCAACGTCGTGCTCGAGAAGAGCTTCGGCGCCCCGACCATCACCAAGGACGGCGTGTCCGTCGCCAAGGAAATCGAACTGGCCGACAAGTTCGAGAACATGGGCGCGCAGATGGTCAAGGAAGTCGCTTCCAAGACCAACGACAACGCCGGTGACGGCACCACCACCGCCACCGTGCTGGCCCAGGCCCTGATCCGCGAAGGCGCCAAGGCCGTGGCCGCCGGCATGAACCCGATGGACCTCAAGCGCGGCATCGACAAGGCCGTCGTGGCCGCCGTCGCCGAGCTGAAGAACATCTCCAAGCCCACCGCCGACGACAAGGCCATCGCCCAGGTCGGCACCATCTCGGCCAACTCGGACGAGTCGATCGGCAACATCATCGCCGAAGCGATGAAGAAGGTCGGCAAGGAAGGCGTGATCACCGTCGAGGAAGGCTCGGGCCTGGAGAACGAGCTGGACGTGGTCGAGGGCATGCAGTTCGACCGCGGCTACCTGTCGCCGTACTTCATCAACAACCAGCAGGCGCAGTCGGCCGACCTGGACGACCCGTTCATCCTGCTGCACGACAAGAAGATCTCCAATGTCCGTGACCTGCTGCCGGTGCTGGAAGGCGTGGCCAAGGCCGGCAAGCCGCTGCTGATCGTCGCCGAGGACATCGAGGGCGAGGCGCTGGCGACCCTGGTGGTCAACACCATCCGCGGCATCGTCAAGGTCGTGGCGGTCAAGGCCCCGGGCTTCGGCGACCGTCGCAAGGCAATGCTGGAAGACATGGCCGTGCTGACCGGCGGCACCGTGATCTCCGAGGAAGTGGGCCTGTCGCTGGAGAAGGCCACCATCAAGGACCTGGGCCGCGCCAAGAAGGTGCAGGTCTCCAAGGAGAACACCACCATCATCGACGGCGCCGGCGATGCCGCCGCCATCGAATCGCGCGTCAAGCAGATCAAGGTGCAGATCGAGGACACCACCTCCGATTACGACCGCGAGAAGCTGCAGGAGCGCGTGGCCAAGCTGGCCGGTGGCGTTGCCGTGATCAAGGTCGGTGCTTCGACCGAGATCGAGATGAAGGAAAAGAAGGACCGCGTCGACGACGCCCTGCACGCCACCCGTGCGGCGGTCGAGGAAGGCGTGGTGCCGGGCGGCGGCGTCGCCCTGATCCGTGCGGTCACCGCGCTGGCCGGCCTGAAGGGCGCCAACGAAGACCAGAACCACGGCATCCAGATCGCCCTGCGCGCCATGGAAGCGCCGCTGCGCGAGATCGTCGCCAACGCCGGTGAAGAGCCGTCGGTCATCGTCAACAAGGTCAAGGAAGGCACCGGCAGCTTCGGCTACAACGCCGCCTCGGGCGAGTTCGGCGACATGCTGGAGTTCGGCATCCTGGATCCGACCAAGGTGACCCGTTCGGCGCTGCAGAACGCCGCCTCGATCGCCGGCCTGATGATCACCACCGAAGCGATGGTGGCCGAGGCCCCGAAGAAGGACGAGCCGGCCGCTGCCGGTGGCATGGGCGGCATGGGTGGCATGGGCGGCATGGACTTCTAAGTCCGCCGCAGCCTCACCGCTGCCGTTGCACGAAGGAACCCCGCCGCGAGGCGGGGTTCCTGCTTTTTGGTTCCCCGTCGCCGGACCGGGTGTCTTGTGGGGCGAGGCTCGCCCCGCACGATGGCTTTTGCGATGAAGCTACCGTGCCGTAGGTGCGGGGGCTCGCCCCGCACCGGGCTTTCGCGGTGAAGCTTCATGCGGGGCAAGCCCCGCATCTACGGTATGCGGGTTGTTTCGATGCCGGGCGCTCACCGCAACTGCGCGCGCACCCACTGCACGATCGCGCCGGCCGGCATCGCCCCGGACTGGCGCGCCAGCTCGCGGCCGCCGTGCAGCAGCACCAGCGTGGGGATGCTGCGGATGCCGAAGCGCGCCGCCAGCGCCGGCTCGGCCTCGGTGTCGAGCTTGCCCAGGCGCACCTGCGGCTCCAGCTGCGCGGCCGCCCTGGCGAACTCCGGCGCCATCTGCCGGCAGGGGCCGCACCAGGCCGCCCAGAAGTCGACCAGCAGCGGCAGCTGCGAGCGCTGCGCGTGGGCCTCGAAGGCGGCGGCGTCGAGCACCACCGGCGTGGCGGCGAACAGCGGCCGGTGGCAGCGTCCGCACGCGGGCGACTGCGCCAGCCGTGCGGCCGGCAGGCGGTTGATGGCGTTGCAGTGCGGGCAGGCGACCTGCAGCAGGGTGTCGGTGGTCATGGCCGGGCCTCGCCGGGCATCGGGGGGAAGACGCACAAGTATCGCGCCCCGGGGGTGAATCGCGGTTGCGGTTGAAACTGTCGCATCGCACAAAAAACCGTGTTATCAATGCTGCCCATGAACGCAACCCGCGCCAGCTTTTACTTCTGGTACTACTTTCCGAAGCCGCTGGCGGAGGAAGGACTGCGCTCACCCTGAAGAAACTTTCAGACGCATTCCCGAAAAGCCGCCAGCGAACCTGGCGGCTTTTTTCATGCCGCCTTCCGCTGGGGCCCCCACCACGCTTGACACCGGAGACCCCGCAATGCCCCCCCACACCGACGACCTTCGCATCCGCCGGCTCGATCCGCTGACCCCGCCGGCGCACCTGATCTCGCTGCTGCCCTGCGACGAACAGGCCTCGCAGACGGTGGCCGACGCCCGCGCCGCGCTGCACCGCATCCTGCATGGCCATGACGACCGCCTGGCGGTGGTGGTCGGGCCGTGCTCGATCCACGACCCGGTGGCGGCGATGGACTACGCCCAGCACCTGCGCCCGCTGCGCGACGCGCTTGGCGGCGAACTCGAAATCGTCATGCGCGTGTACTTCGAGAAGCCGCGCACCACCGTCGGCTGGAAGGGGCTGATCAACGACCCGGACCTGGACGGCAGCTTCAACATCAACAAGGGCCTGCGGGTGGCGCGCGGCCTGCTGCGCGACATCAACCGGCTGGGCCTGCCGGCCGGCGTGGAGTTCCTCGACGTGATCTCGCCGCAGTACATCGCCGACCTGGTGGCCTGGGGCGCGATCGGCGCGCGCACCACCGAAAGCCAGGTGCACCGCGAGCTGGCCTCCGGGCTGTCGTGCCCGGTGGGCTTCAAGAACGGCACCACCGGCGACGTCAAGATCGCCGCCGATGCGGTGGGCGCGGCCTCGCATCCGCACCATTTCCTGTCGGTCACCAAGGAGGGCGGCACCGCCATCGTCGCCACCCGCGGCAACCCCGACTGCCACGTCATCCTGCGCGGCGGCAAGCTGCCCAACTTCGACGCGGCCAGCGTGCAGGCGGCCAGCGAGGTGCTGGCCAGGGCGCAGCTGCCGGCGCGGTTGATGATCGACGCCAGCCATGCCAACAGCAGCAAGAAGCCGGAGAACCAGCCGCAGGTGATCGCGGACATCGCCGCGCAGCTGGAAGCGGGCGAATCGCGCGTGGTCGGGGTCATGGTCGAGAGCCACCTGGTCGCCGGCCGCCAGGACCTGGTCGACGGCCAGCCATTGGTCTACGGCCAGAGCATCACCGACGGCTGCATCGGCTGGGACAGCACCGTGCAGGTGCTCGAGCGCCTGGCCGAGGCGGTGCGGGTGCGCCGCCGCGCGCGGCTGGAGGCGGCCGCCTGAGCGGATGTGACGCCTGCACTGGCAACGGCCGGCCGCTCCAAGTAGCTTACCCGGCGGGAGGCGCCAGGCCTCCCGCCTGCTGTGTGGAACAGGACGCGCCGCGTCCGGCAGGAAGCCGATCAATCACCGTACCAGGGAGAAGGAAGTGATGCGTACCCTCAGTTGCACCGTCGCGATGGCATTGATGCTGGTGCCGGCACTGGCCATGGCCAAAAAGCCGGTCCAGGACTCGGGCAGTGGCTGCCTGCAGAATCTGTCGGTGACCGGCGGCTTCACCACCGGCAAGCAGTTCCTGGCCGCGACCGAACACGAAGGCGTCAGCTACGCCGAAGCCTTCCGCAAGACCGTCGCCGCGATCGAGGCCGAGGGCATGGTGTCGGTGTCGCCGAACGAGCGCACCGGCTACATCGCCGCCGAGAACCCGGTGCGCGGTGGCGGCGGTTCCACCGTGCCGCTGCGCACCACCGTGCGCCGCCAGGACGACGGCAGCATCCGCGTGGAAGTGCGTTTCAGCATCAAGGGCGGGCAGATGACCTCGAACAAGGCCGTGGGCGAGGGCATGTGCAAGATCGCCGACGCCGCCAGCCTGTAAGCCGCGTACGGGGGCAACGTGGCCGGCGGCGCCTGGTTCCTGTACCTGCTGGAGTGCAGCGGCGGCAGTTACTACGCCGGCATCACCACCGACGTGCAGGCGCGCTTCCAGGCGCATGCGGCCGGCAAGGGCGCGCGCTACACCCGCGCGCACCCGCCGCTGCGCGTGCTGGGTGTCCGCCAGTACGCCGACCGCGCCGCCGCGTCGCGCGCGGAGTGGCAGCTGAAGCGGCAACCACGCGACCGCAAGCTGGCCTGGCTCGAACACGGCGGCCGATAAGGGTAGATTCGGGCCTGGCCGTGGGGCTTTGCGCGGCCACAGCGGCCCGCTTGCGGCGGGCCTCCGGCCGGAGCGGGGCGGCGGCGGTGCCGCGGCGTCGCGCGCCGGCGACTCCAGCAGCGGGGGAAACCTGATGAAGGGTTGGTTCGAGTTGCATCGCAGCAGTGACGGCCAGTTCCACTTCGTGCTCAAGGCCGGCAATGCCGAAGTCATCCTGGGCAGCGAGCGCTACACCACGCGCGCGGCCGCGGAGAACGGCATCGCCTCGGTACGCGCCAACTGTGCCGATGACGCGCGCTACGCGCGCAGGACGGCCAGCGACGGCCGTTACCATTTCAACCTCACGGCGGCCAACCACCAGGTGATCGGCAGCAGCCAGCTGTATGCATCGCAGGCCGCGCGCGAAGCCGGCATCAGCAGCGTCAAGGCCAACGGCCAGGCCACGACGGTCAAGGACCAGACCGGCGGCTGAGCCGGGCCCGCCCGTAAACGCATGAAGCCCGGGATTCCCGGGCTTCATGCGGTGCGGCAAATGCGGGCCTCAGGCCTTCATCGTGCCGGTGTCCAGCCAGCGCTGGTGCCAGGACAGCGCCTCCGGCAGCAGGTGCGGGGTGTGCTTGCCGTAGCTGTCGCGACAGGCACGCTCGAAATAATCGCTGAGCTGGTCGCGGAACTCCGGGTGCACGCAGTTGGCGATCAGCGTCCGTGCGCGGGCCCGCGGCGGCAGCCCGCGCAGGTCGGCCAGGCCCTGCTCGGTGACCACCACCGCCACGTCGTGCTCGGTGTGGTCGACATGGCTGACCATCGGCACGATCGAGGAAATGCTGCCGTTCTTGGCGGTGGACGGGCTCAGGAAGATCGACAGGAAGCCGTTGCGCGCGAAGTCGCCCGAGCCGCCGATGCCGTTCATGATGCTGCTGCCCATGACATGGGTGGAATTGATGTTGCCGTAGATGTCGGCCTCGATCATGCCGTTCATGCCGATGCAGCCCAGCCGGCGCACCAGCTCCGGGTGGTTGGACACTTCCTGCGAGCGCATGATGATGCGCTGCCGGTAGAAGTCGATGTTGCGCATGAACTCCTCGGTGGCCACCGGGCTCAGCGCGAAGCCGGTGCACGAGGCATAGCGCAGCACGCCGGTGCGCAGCAGCTCGAGCATGCCGTCCTGGATCACCTCGGTGAAGGCTTCCAGGTCGCGGAAGCCGCTGCTGGCCAGCCCCGCCAGCACCGCATTGGGAATGTTGCCCACGCCCGACTGCAGCGGCAGCAGGTTGGCCGGCAGGCGGCCGCGCGCCACTTCATGCTTGAGGAACTCGATCAGGTGCCCGGCGATGCGCTGGCTGTCGGCATCGGGCGGGTTGAACGGGCTGTTGCGGTCCGGCGCGTGGGTCAGCACCACCGCGGCGATCTTGTCCGGGTCGCAGCGCAGCGTGGTCTGGCCGATGCGGTCGTCGCCGCGCACCAGCGGGATCGGCTTGCGGTGCGGCGGCAGCGCGGTGCCGTAATAGACGTCGTGCATGCCGTCCATGCCCAGCGGCTGCCACGCGTTGACCTCGATGATCACCTTCTTGGCCAGGTCCAGCCAGGTCTTGTTGTTGCCCACCGAGGTGGACGGCACCAGCGAGCCGTCGGCGTGGATCGCCGAGACCTCGACCACCGCGGTGTCGATTTCGTTGTAGAAGCCGAACCACACGTGCTGGGCGACGTGCGACAGGTGGATGTCCAGGTAGTCCAGCTTGCCGGCGTTGATGCGCTTGCGTGCGTCCGGGTCGCTCTGGAACGGCATGCGCATGGCGATGCCATCGACCTTGGCCAGCGCGCCGTCCAGCTCCGGTGCGGTCGAGGCGCCGGTCAGCAGGTTGATGCGGAACTCCTCGCCGCGCGCGTGCGCCTGTTCGATGCGCTGGGCCAGGCACTGCGGCACCGCCTTGGGGTAACCGGAACCGGTGAAACCGCTCATCGCGACGGTTTCGCCCGGCTGGATCAGGCTGGCGGCGTGTTCGGCGGAGACGACCCGTTCGCGCAGGCGCGGGTCCAGGATGCGTTCTACAGACATGGAAACGACGTTGGCTCGTGGGGATGGCCGATTATCCCGGATGGCGGCCACCGGCGGTGTTCTACCTTCGTGGGATGGCATTCGCCCGGCGATGCGGGGGCGGCGGGGCCGGCCACGGGCCGTTTCCGGGGCCTTGCCGGTGCCGGCGGCTTTTTTGCACTGCAGCGTGCAACTTGTACGCCGACCCCGCAGGATCGCCCTGCATCCCGACGTGGGGGAGGGAGCAAAGCCCGCTGGCAGTTCGCTGCCAGCGGGCTTTTTATTTGTGGTCTCCCGGTGCCGTGCCCGGTGCCGCGGTCGGCCTTACAACTGCACCAGGTGCTCGGGCCGCGCGCCCGCTACCGCACTCAGCGCAATGTGCCGGTTGAAGGTCACCAGCCGCCCGCCGTGGTGCACCGCGAGCGCGAGCAGGTACAGATCGGTCAACTGTCGCGGACTGTGGATGTAGCCATGCTGGAAATGCGTGCGATCCAGCACGCTGATGGCGTCCGGCCAGAACGCATGGAAGCGCGTGGACGTGGAACGCGCCAGCATGCTCACCAGGCTGCCCAGCGGTTGCGGCTTGGCGTATCCGGGCTGGGACATGATGCGCAGGCAACCGTTCTGGGTAAGCGGACAACTGGCCCAGCCATGCGCGATATGCGTGCGCAGCCAGGCCGAGGCAGGGTGATGGTGGACGTGGTCGCTGTCGTGCAGTGCGATCAGCACGTTCACGTCGAGCAACGCACGCATCGGATGCCCTCTTCGTCGCGCAGGCGGTCGATGAGTTCATTGCTGACCACCACGCCGCGTGGCGGCAGCGGATGAATGCCGTAATCGGCCAGGGGTTCGGCCACGCCGGTCGTGCCCCAGGGGGCATCGGACTGGGCGAACGCCCGCCGCGCCAGTTCGCTGATCACCTGGCCGAGTGGCTTCTTCTCGCGGCGTGCCAGCTCCTTGGCGGCAAACAGCACGTCGTCGGCGATGTCGAGGGTGGTGCGCATGAGGCTCTCCCTGATGCGTGATGCTGCCACATCACCTGTTCAGGAGCCTCCGCTCCCGCGGGGCAGGCGCCCGGCAATGCCAGAATGGGCCCATGACCTTGCCGATTTCCGACCCGCCCCCGCCCGTGGCCGCCCTGCTCGACCGCGCCATCGCCCGCCTCAGGCTCGCTGCGCCAGACCCGGCGCACTGGCCGCAGGCCCCTGACGTCGAGGCCGGCCTGCGCCGGCTGGCGCTGGCCAGCGATTTCGCCATCGACACCCTGTGCCGGCAGCCGGAGCTGCTGGCGCAGCTGGCCGTCGACGCGCCGCTGCCGCTGCCCGTGCTCGACCCGCTGCAGCCCAGCGCCTGGCCGGTGCAGCTGCGCCGCTACCGCGCCGCCGCCTCCACCCGGCTGGTCTGGCGCGACGTGAACGGGCTGGACGACGTCGACGCCACCCTGCGCGGCGCCACCGCCCTGGCCGAGGACTGCCTGCAGCTGGCGCTGGCCGCGCTGGAGCAGGAGTTCGCCCAGCGCCACGGCGTGGTCCGCGCCGACGACGGCAGCGCACAGCGGCTGGTGGTGTTCGGGCTGGGCAAGCTGGGCGGCGGCGAACTCAATTTCTCCTCCGACATCGACCTGGTCTATGCCTACCCGCAGGCGGGCGAGTCCGACGGCGCGCGGCCGCTGGCGGCCGAGGAATACTTCGCGCGGCTGGGCCAGCGCCTGGCGCGGCTGCTGGACGAAACCACCGCCGACGGCTTCTGCCACCGCGTCGACCTGCGCCTGCGCCCGTTCGGCAGCGCCGGGCGGGTGGCGCTGTCCTTTGCCGGCATGGACCAGTACTTCCAGCGCGAGGGCCGCGACTGGGAGCGCTATGCGTGGATCAAGGCACGCGCGGTGGCCGGCGACATCGCCGCCGGCGAGGCCTGGCTGGAAACCCTGCGCCCGTTCGTCTACCGCCGCTACCTGGACTTCACCGCGCTCGACGGCCTGCGCGAGATGAAAGCCGCGATCACCGCCGAAGTCGCACGCAGCGACCGCTTCGACGACATCAAGCGCGGCCCCGGCGGCATCCGCGAGATCGAGTTCCTCGCCCAGGCGCTGCAGCTGATCCGCGGTGGCCGCGAACCGGCGCTGCGCGAACGGCGGCTGCTGCCGGCGCTGCAGGCGCTGGTGGAATCCGGGCAGATGGACGCGGCCGATGGCGCCGCGCTGGCCCACGCCTACCGCTTCCTGCGCCGGCTGGAGAACCGCCTGCAGATGCTGCGCGACGCGCAGACCCACCGCCTGCCGGCCGATGCCGACGACCGCCTGCGCATCGCGCTGGGCCTGGGTCATGCCGGCTGGGACCAACTGCTGGTGGCGCTGGACCAGCAGCGCCAATGCGTGGCCACCGAATTCGCCGCGCTGCTGGCGCCACGCCGCGGCCAGGCCGCGCCCGACGCGCTGTCCAGCTACTGGCGGGTGCTGCCCGGTGGCGGCGACGCCGAGGTGCTGGCCGCGGCCGGCTTCGCCGACGCCGCCGGCGCCGACCAGTCGCTGCGCGAGTTCGCGCAGTCGCTCGGGGTGAAATCGCTGTCCGACGCCGCGCGCGCGCGCCTGGACCGGGTGCTGCCGGCATTGCTGCACGCGGCCACCCGTTCGCCGCAGCCCGACGCCGCGCTGCGCCGCGTGCTCGGCCTGCTGCAGGCGATCCTGCGCCGCACCAGCTACCTGGCGCTGCTGGACGAACAACCCAGCGCGCTCACCCGGCTGGTCAACGTGCTGGCGCGCAGCGCGCTGCTGTCCGAACGCCTGGTGGCGTTCCCGCTGCTGCTGGACGAACTGCTGGACACGCGCGTGGCCGGGCCGCTGCCGGGGGCGCAGGAAATGCGCGACGCGTGCGCCGCGGCACTGGCCATCGACGACCCGGAAGCCGCGCTGCGCGCGCTCAACGAGGTACGCCTGGCGCTGAGCTTCCGCATGGCGCTGGCCTTCCACGATGGCCGCCAGCGCGCGGTGGACTGCACCCGGCAGCTGGCGCAGCTGGCCGACGCCGTGGTCGACACCGTGCTGGCCATGGCGCACGCCGACCTGGTCGCCGCGCACGGCCAGGTGCCCGGCGGGCGCTTCGCCATCATCGGCTACGGCAGCCTGGGCGGGCTGGAGCTGGGCTTCGGGTCCGACCTGGACCTGGTGTTCCTGTACGACCACCCGCCCGCGGCCGAGGAAAGCGACGGCCGGCGCCCGCTGGAAAGCAGCCGCTGGTTCGCGCGCCTGGCGCAGAAAGTGATGGCGCTGCTGTCGGCGGTCACCGCCGCCGGGCGCCTGTACGACATCGACGTGCGCCTGCGTCCGGACGGCGGCAAGGGCGCGCTGGTGTCCTCGCTGGCCAGCTACACCGAATACCAGCGCGAGCGCGCCTGGACCTGGGAACACCAGGCGCTGGTGCGCGCCCGCGGCGTGGCCGGCGACGCGGCCCTGCTGGCCGCGTTCGAGCAGGTGCGCGGCAGCACGCTGGGCCGCACCCGCGACCCCGGCACCCTGTTCGACGACGTGTTGAAGATGCGCGCGCGCATGCGCGCCGAACTGGACCGCAGCGATGCCGCGCGGCTGGACCTCAAGCAGGGCGCCGGCGGCCTGGTGGACCTGGAGTTCCTGCTGCAGACCGGCGTGCTGGCCGGCGCGGCGAGCGCCCCGGCGCTGTGCGGGCCGCGCGAAACCCCACGCCTGATCGACGCGCTGGCCACCAGCGGCTGGCTGCCGCCGGCCACCGCCACGGCCCTGCACGACGCCCACGCCACTCTGCTCGATGCCGGCCTGTCGTGCACCCTGGACCGGCGCCCGCGCATCACCGTGCCCACCCCGGGCATCGAAAGCGCGTGCGCGGCGATCACCGCCGCGGCGGTGGCGCAGGGCCTGCCGTTCGAAGCGTAGGCGCCGGGCTCGCCCGGCACGGGGCTTCACCGGCAAAGTCACACGCCGGGGGCAAGCCCCGCCGCCGTGAAACACGCCGCCGCGGCGCCTTACATCCGCGCCGGGGCCATCTTCCACAGCAGTGCGCGGAACGGCACCAGCAGGCACAGGCCGAGGCCCAGCTTGACCAGCCAGTCGCCCACCGCCCAGCTCACCCACGGCAGCGGCGCGCCGGCGAAGGCGATGGTCCAGAAGATCGCCGTGTCCAGGGTCGCGCTGCAGCTGGTGGCCACCGCCGGCGCGCGCCACCAGTTGCCGCGGCGCAGCCGGTCGAACACGGTGATGTCCAGCAGCTGCGCGCAGATGAAGGCCATGCACGAGGCGACCGCGATGCGTGGCGTGGCGATCCACACCGACAGCAGCACCGCCACCGCGAACCCGGCCCAGGCCACGCGCCGCGCCGCCTGCGGGCCGAAGCGGCGGTTGATCAGGTTGCTCACCAGGAACGCCACCGGGTAGCTGAAGGCGCCCCAGGTCAGCCAGTCGTTGATCGGGTACTGCACCAGCACGTTCGAGCCCAGCACCACCGCGCCCATGGCCAGCACGGCCAGCAGCAGCGACAGCGGAGTGAGCGGGGCGAAACGGATCGGCGGAGTCGGGGGCATGGCAGCAGGCAGGCAACGGACGGCAACGCCAGGGAGCGTGGCCGCCGGCGGGCGGGAAAAAGTGGGGGGGCGGTGCCGGAGCAGGCAGGCAACAACGGGCCGGCATTGTACCGGCCGCCGGCTTTACCGCCCTTCACCCGCTGCCGGTGGCCGGGTACGGGCCTACAGCGTGGCGCTGTGGCTGTCGTCGGCCGCCTCGATGGTCGGCACGAAGGTCAGCACCGCGCCGTCCTCGGCGCGCAGCATCCAGCCGCTGCCGCGCGGGCTGGGGGTGAAGGCCACGGTCTGGCCGGGCACGAAATTGGCGGCCGGGTTGTCCTCGCGCTGCGGCCACTGCAGGCGCGCGCTGTTTGCCGGGTCGCGCGGGTCCACCAGGGTCACGCTGCGGCCGCCATCGGCGGTCGGTGCGATCGCCTTGACCTGCATGTCCGGCAGCGGCCCGGCACTGATCCGGCGGCGGCCGTCGCTTCGGGCGTCCGCCGTCCTGGACAGCTCGCTGGCGCGGTTCACGCCCGCCGCCGACAGGAACACCGGCCCGGAGACCACCATCACCGCGCTGCCGCTGACCAGCAGCACCGAGACGTCAGAGGTGTTCAGGTTGTCGCCGGCGCGTGCCGGGGCAGTGGGCAGCAGCAGGGCCAGGGCGAAGGTCAGGGCGGCAGCGGCGGGCAAGGGCTTCATGGGGGCGTTCCTGGGGTCACGGGGAAGAAGGGGCGGGCGCGGCGGCCGCGTCGCCCTGGTGGGGAATGCTCAGCTCGCGCTCCAGCGCGCCACGGTGGTGCAGGAAATCGAACACCGACTCCACCGTCACCACCGAATAGTTGCCGGAAAGGCGCTCGCTGGCCGGGTGGTCGGTGACCGCCACGTTGTCGGCGAACAGGCGCGCGCCCAGCCGCTTGCCCAGGCCGATGTGCAGCCGCGCGGGGCGGTAGTCGTTGCGCTGCAGCCAGTCGCGGGTCGCGCTGCGCCCGTCCAGCACGCGGCCCTCACCGGCGCGCGCCATCGCCGCGGCCAGCACCTCCAGCACCCACTGGTTGGAGTTCTGGTAGTCGCTGCTGCCGGGGTAGGCCAGCATGCTGTAGCGCGGCTGGTGCAGGGCACGCGCCGGCGCGGCATCGCCGTCCAGCAACTGCGCCAGCGCCGCGCGTACCGCGGCGCTGGGAATGCCCACGCGCAGGTCGGTACGGATGGCGCTTTCGCCCACCAGGTTCACCAGCCCCTCGCGGTACAGCGCCGAGGTACCGCCCTGGCAGCGGTTGAGCAGGTGCAGTACCTCCCAGCGGCCGGCGGCGTCGCGGCGCAGGAACGCCAGGTGGCTGTGGCGCAGCCCATACCGGCTCAGGTCCTGGCCGCCGCGCGCGACAATGGCCACGTCCACCCCGGGCAGGGCGTCCAGGGTGTCGGCGGTGAGCGCGGCCATGTCGAACATCGCCGCCATCGTGGTGGGCGGCGGGTAGCGCGGGGCGCAGGCCGGCGGCTGCGCCAGCGCAGCCGGCGCCAGCGTGGCCAGGCCCAGCGCCAGCAGGGCGGGAAGATGGCGGTTCATCGGCGGCGCATCCTTGCAGGGGGCACGTAAGAAAGAGTTACAGGCCAAGCCGCGCCTTCACCTCGGCGGCGATGCGCGGGGTTTCGCGCAGCGGTTCGATCGGCTGCCGCGGATCGGCCTGCAGCGCGTCCAGCCCGTCCAGCAGGCGCCCGCGCGCGCGCAGCGCGGCCTGGAACCGGCGCATCCGCGCCTGCGCGCGCTGGCCCAGCAGCACGCCCACCGGAACCCGCGTGGCACACGCCTCGGACAGCAGGTTCACCGAATCGGGCGTGCACACCACCCGGTCGGCCCAGCCCAGCAGGCCGGCATACGGGTTGCTGCCGTCGCCGCCGTCGCTCCAGATCACCCCGGGCACGTCGTCGAACGCGCGCAGCAGCGCCTGGGTCACCGGCCGCGGCGTGCGCCGCGAGGTGGTGGCCAGCACGCTGCCGCCTTCGGCGCGGATGCGCGCGGCCAGTTCGCGCAGCACCGGCACGATCTCCGCCTGCTGCCACGGCGCATGGTCGGTGGGGCCGCCCACCAGCAGCGCGGTGCGCGGACCGGGCAACTGCTCGAAGCTGGCGAACGCGGCGCGGCCGCAGGCCAGCCAGTCGTCGGTCACCGGGTTCAGGCTGCCCAGCAGGGTCAGCACGTTGCCGCCGCGCAGGCGGTCATGCTCTGGCACCACCACCAGGTCCCAGTGGCGGGCATTGATGCGCGGGTCCAGGATCTGCACCGTGCGCGTGCCACGCGCGCCGAGCACCCGCAGCGCGCCGGCGGCCTGGCGGCCGCAGCCGATCGCCAGCGCCGGCGCCGGCCCGGTGGCCAGGCGTTCGAACGTTTCGCCAAAGCCGCGCGCGGCGCCGGGCAGGGTGCGCGGCGCCAGCCAGCGCCACGGCGCGCCCGGTGCCAGCTGCAGCCGCTGCTGGCCGCCCAGGCGCAGCGCCGACGCCAACGCCACGGCCTGGCGCACGTTGCCGGCGCGGCCGTCGGTGATCGTCCAGGGAAGCGTCGATCGTTTCGCGTGTGGCATTAATTCGTTTCAGTCAGGCCGGGTGTTGCAACAGTCACGACGCCCTACACTGCGGCCTCTGCTGCGCTGGCATTGTCCGGGGCTTGCCCGTACAAGGCCACGACCGTAGCCAATCCATCACGGAGTTTCCATGTCTGATGTTCTTGCCGATGCCGCGCTCGACCAGCTGTTCCGCACCGCGCGCACCCAGAATGCCTTCCAGGACCGCCCGGTCGAGGACAGCCAGCTGCGCGCGCTGTACGACCTGCTGAAGTGGGGCCCGACCGCGGCCAACTCCACGCCGGCGCGCTTCGTGTTCGTCAAGTCCGCCGAAGCCAAGCAGAAGCTGGCCCCGGCGCTGTCCGAAGGCAACCTGGCCAAGACCCTGGCCGCGCCGGTCACGGTGATCGTCGGCTACGACGAGGACTTCCACGAAAAGCTGCCGTACCTGTTCCCGCACACCGACGCCAAGTCCTGGTTCGACGGCCCGCGCGAAGGCCGCCACGAGGCCGCCTTCCGCAACGGCAGCCTGCAGGGCGCCTACCTGATGCTGGCCGCGCGCGCGCTGGGGCTGGACGCCGGCCCCATGTCCGGCTTCGACAACGCCAAGGTCGACGCCGCGTTCTTCGCCGGCACCGCCATCAAGTCCAACTTCCTCGTCAACCTGGGCTATGGCGATCCGTCCGGCGTGTTCCCGCGCCTGCCGCGCCTGTCCTTCGACGAAGCCGCGCGTATCGTTTGACCGCTCCACCCGGCGCCGTGACACGCGCGCCGGCATGCTGAAAAGACCGTTCCCGCCTTCCCATTCCGCATCCCAGGAGACACCCATGTCCACCGTCACCAAGCTGCTGCTCCCGCTGGCCCTGGCCGCCGCCATCAGCGCCTGCTCCAAGCCGGCCGACACCGCTGCCCCGGCCGCCCCGGCCGACACCACCGCCGCTGCCCCGGCCGAAGCCGCCGCCGCCCCGGCCGCGCCCGAAGTCGCCCCGATCCAGGTCGCTTCCGGTACCTACAAGCTCGACCCGACCCACACCGACGTGCTGGTGCAGTGGACCCACATGGGCTTCTCCAACCCCAGCGCGCACTTCGGCAACGTTGACGGCACCCTGGTCTACGACGCCGCCGACGTCAGCAAGTCCAGCGTGGAAGTGACCCTGCCGCTGTCGGGCCTGAACGCCTTCACCGCCAAGTTCGACGAACACCTGCGCAGCGCCGATTTCTTCGACGCCGCCAAGTTCCCGACCGCCACCTTCAAGAGCACCAAGGTCGAAGCGGCCGGCACCAACAAGCTCACCGTCACCGGCGACCTGACCGTCAAGGGCACCACCAAGCCGGTCACCCTGGACGTCACCATCAACGGCGCCGGTGAACACCCGATGCTGAAGCTGCCGTCGGTCGGCTTCGACGCCACCACCACGCTCAAGCGCAGCGACTTCGGCGTGGGCGCCTACGCCCCGGCCGTGAGCGACGAGGTCAAGGTGCGCATCACCACCGAAGCCTCGATCCCGAAGGCCGAATAAGCCGCCGGGCACCTGGCCCGCACGCAGTACGCACAAGGCCCGCCAATGGCGGGCCTTGTGCTTTTCATCGCGGCCGCGCCGGTGGCTCAGCGCAGTGCCTGTAGCCACGCCAGCACCGCCTCGCTGGGCGACTGCTTCGGCTTCAGCGCCAGCCCGCTGGCCTGCACGAAGGTCTGCGCCACCTGCGCCAGCCGCTGCCGCGCGATCAGCATTACCTGCTTTGCGGCCGCCTGCTGCTTGCGCAGCTGCACGATATGGATCGACGGCCGCCCGGCCGGCGCGTACTTCTGGTCGCGGCGCAGCACGTCGGCCACCTGCGCCACCTCGTGCTCGGCCTGCAGCAGCTGCTGCTGCGCCTGCACCAGCGCCCGCAGCGGCGCGCGCAGCGCCTGCGGCTGCGCAAACCCGGCCAGCAGCGTGTCGCACTGGCCATCGTCGGCCACGCGTGCCTGCAGGGTATCCATCACCGCCATCGTCAGCTTGCCCACGTTGCCGCCTGTTCCGTCATGACCGGGCGCGATTGTCGCATCGCCCATGTGCAAAAGGCCCGCCGGGGGCGGGCCTTTGCTCGTTCGTCGTTCGTCGCGGGTCGTGCCGCGCGGCGCCTATTCGCAGCGCACCGCGGTGATGGTGTTGCCCGCGTCCAGGTACACCCGCAGCCGGTCCTGGCGGATATCGCGGCTGACGATGGTGGCCGGGCCGATCGGGTTCAGCAGCCCGGCGCCGCTTTCCTGCTTCAGGCGGCGGATGTTCGCCTCGTTGCCGGGCTGGCCTACCGCCCACTGCGACCGTGAGGCATCGCAGCGGCCGTCGCCGGCCACCGTGGGGCCGGGGGTGGACAGGCAGCCACCCAGGCCGGCGGCGAGCAGCACGGCGGTGGCGGGAACAAGCAGCAGGTTCAGCGGGCGCGGGGTCATGGCAGGCAACCGGATCAACTGCCCGCAGCATAGCAGCGGGCGTCCGCGCCGGCGTCGTGGCGCGGGCGGCTCAGTCGGCATCGCCGGGGTGCGCCTTCCAGTACCCGGTGGCGCGGATCCAGTCGGCCGGCACCTGCAGGTGCCCGGCAAAGAACTGCCGCATCGCCCGCGCGCGCCGCGATTCCAGCGCGATCCAGTAGAACGCATCGCCGTCGGGCACTTCGAAATCCACCAGCGCGTCCTCCAGCAGGGTGCTGCTGGCCGCGTCCACGCCATTGCGCTCCAGCCACGACACCCGCACCTGCGCGGCGCTGGGCAGCGGCTGCCGGTCGGCCTCCTCGGGAATCTCGACCAGCACCTCGGCCTGCGCGTGTGCCGGCAGTTCCGCCAGGCGCCGGGCAATGGCCGGCAGCGCGGTCTCGTCGCCAATCAGCACATACGCGTCGTAGTCGTCGGCCACCTGGAATGAACCGCGCGGCCCGGCCACCACCAGCGCATCGCCCGGCTGCGCGCGCAGCGCCCAGCCCGACGCCACGCCATGGCCGTGCAGCACGAAATCCAGCACCAGCTCACCGGCCGCGGCGTCGTGCAGGCGCGGGGTGTAATCGCGGCTGGGCGAGGGCACCAGCCCGTCCGGGTAGCGCGGGCCCTGCGCGGTCAGCTCCGGCAGCACGAACGCGCCCTGCGCATTGGGGAAGAACAGCTTGACGTGGTCGTCCGGCCCCGGGCTTTCAAAGCCTTCCAGCTCGGCGCCGCCCACCACGATGCGCTGCATGTGCGGGGTCAGGCGCTCGCTGCGCAGTACCTGCAGCTGGCGGAAACGCGGGGTGAGGCGAAGGGTGCGGTTTTCGTGCAATGACATGGGCATTCCTGGGGGTCGGTGGGCGCAGTGCGCCGGGGTGACCTGGCGGGAGGCGTCTGGCTCGGTCGTGGGGAAACAGAAAGATCAGGCGTCGGCGTCGCCCTGGCGTACCAGCGCCGCGGCCTGTTCCAGCAGCGCGGCCACGCGCCCGGCATCGACGTCCTGCCAGCGGCCGCCGCGCAGCACCAGCGCCTTCTTGAGCCGGTGCATCGCCTCGCGTACCGGCGGCGGCAGGTTGGCCTTGGTGATGGCGCGCGCGCTGTGGCGGGCGCGCAGCTGCGCCGCTTCCACCTCGGCCTGCCGCAGCTTCAGCTGCGCCTGGCCGAGGGCGGTAATGCGGTAGCGCCGGCGGCCGCCGTCTTCCTCGGCCACCACCCAGCGCTGCTTCTCGAAATCGGCCAGCAGCGGGTACACCGAGCCGGCACTGGGCGCATACACGTGCATGAACATCTCACCGACCTGCTGGATCAGCTCATACCCATGCCGCGGCGCCTGCCCCAGCAGCGACAGCAGCAGCAGGCGCAGGTCGCCACGGCCGAGCGGGCGCGCGTTGGGGCGTTTACGGGCGGTGGGCGGCGGCGCAGACGGCATGATTTCGATATATCGAATTTGGTCGTGACGATATATCGAAAACCACGCCGTCGCAAACCGGCCACCCCAGCCAGCGCCTGGCCGCATCGCATCGCCCGCCGCATTCACGGAGCAAGGAGGCGCAAACGCCCGTAGGTGCCGGGCTTGCCCGGCACGGGGCCTCACCGGGAAAGCCCCATGCGGGGCAAGCCCCGCATCTACGGTGCCGGGCTCCCCGCGCGGCAAGCGCCGCATTCACGGGCCAAGAGAGCGGGCAGAGGCCCCAGTAGGTGCCGGGCTCGCCCGGCACGGGCTTCGCCGGGAAAGCCCCATGCGGGGCAAGCCCCGCATCCACGAAATGCGCGGCTCCCCACGCGGCAAGCGCCGCATTCACGGGGCAAGAGAGCGGGCAAACGCCCCCGTAGGTGCCGGGCTCGCCCGGCACGGGCTTCGCCGGGAAAGCCCCATGCGGGGCAAGCCCCGCATCCACGAAATGCGCGGTTCCCTGCGCGGCAAGCGCCGCATTCACGGAGCAAGGGGGCGCAAACGCCCCTGTAGGTGCCGGGCTTGCCCGGCACGGGGCTTCGCCGGGAAGGCCCCATGCGGGGCAAGCCCCGCATCTACGAAATGCGCGGCTCCCTGCATGGCAAGCGCCGCATTCACGGGATATGAGAGCGGTCAATCGCCCCCGTAGGTGCCGGGCTTGCCCGGCACGGGGCTTCGCCGGGAAGGCCGCATGCGGGGCAAGCCCCGCATCCACGAAATGCGGGCCCCTGCTGGAAAGCCCCGCATCCATGGGGAACACGCTGTTCCGTGGCGCTGCGTGTCGCCACGGGCGCCTGGCCGGGCACTGCCTCAACGCGGGCGCGCGGCCGCTCCACGCGCAACGCGCCGCAACAAGGCGCACAGGGCGTTGCACCTGTCCGCCGCTGTCCCGCGGGCGGCCAACGCACTGTCGCGCGTTGTCCGCCAGACACCGCTGCCGGCACGCCCATACGCAGGCGTAGCCAGCTTCGCAGGCGGGCGGGTGCGCTACACTTTGCGGCTCAAAACTACTGAACAAGCGCGCGCGTGCGTGCCGTACCTGGGAGCGCCAATGAACTGGTTGAATGAAGTGCTGCACAACGACCCGAACCCCCTGGAAACCCAGGAGTGGATCGAGTCGTTGAAGGCCGTTATCGATGTCGAGGGCCCCGAGCGCGCGCATCAGTTGCTGGAAGGCATGGTTGAGCTGACCCGTCGTTCGGGCGCGTTCCTGCCGTTCTCCCCCACCACCGAATACGTCAACACCATCGAGCCGCAGCTGGAGGCCAAGAGCCCCGGCAATGCCGAGCTGGAATGGCGCATCCGTTCCATCATCCGCTGGAACGCCATGGCCACCGTGGTGCGCGCCAACCGCAAGCCGGGCGACCTGGGCGGCCACATTGCCTCCTTCGCCTCCGGCGCCACGCTGTATGACGTGGGCTTCAACCACTTCTGGCGCGCCCCCAGCGACAACCACCCCGGCGACCTGCTGTTCATCCAGGGCCACAGCGCCCCGGGCATCTACGCCCGCGCCTTCCTGGAAGGCCGCATCAACGAGCAGCAGCTGGACAAGTTCCGCATGGAAGTGGACGGCGGCGGCCTGTCGTCCTACCCGCACCCGTGGCTGATGCCGGACTTCTGGCAGACCCCCACCGTGTCCATGGGCCTGGGCCCGCTGGCGGCCATCTACCAGGCGCAGTTCATGCGCTACCTGGAGAACCGCGGCCTGATCGAGAAGTCCGACCGCAAGGTGTGGTGCTTCATCGGCGACGGCGAGAGCGACGAGCCCGAAACCCTGGGCGCCATTGCCCTGGCCGGCCGCGAAGGCCTGGACAACCTGATCTTCGTGGTCAACTGCAACCTGCAGCGCCTGGACGGCCCGGTGCGCGGCAACGGCAAGATCATCCAGGAACTGGAAGGCGTGTTCCGCGGCGGCGGCTGGAACGTCATCAAGCTGCTGTGGGGCTCCTACTGGGATCCGCTCCTGGCCAAGGACACCAACGGCGTCCTCAAGAAGCTGATGATGGAAACCGTCGACGGCGAATACCAGAACTGCAAGGCCTTCGGCGGCGCGTACACGCGTGAGCATTTCTTCGGCAAGTACCCGGAAACCGCCGCCATGGTGGCCAGCCTGTCCGACGACGACATCTGGCGCCTGAACCGCGGCGGCCATGACCCGCACAAGGTGTACGCCGCCTACCACCAGGCGGTGAACACCAAGGGCATGCCCACCGTCATCCTGGCCAAGACGGTCAAGGGCTACGGCATGGGCAGCGCCGGCGAGGCGCTCAACCCCACCCACCAGACCAAGAAGCTGGACGACGAAGCGGTGCGCCACTTCCGCGACCGCTTCAACATCCCGGTCACCGACGAACAGCTCAAGGACGGCCAGGTGCCGTTCTACCACCCGGGCCCGGATTCGCCGGAAGTGCAGTACCTGCAGGAGCGCCGCGCCGCGCTCGGCGGCTACCTGCCGCAGCGCCGCCGCAAGGCCGACAAGTCGTTCAACGCGCCCAAGCTGGAAACCTACGAGCGCCTGCTCAAGGATTCGGGCGAGCGCACCTATTCCACCACCATGGCCTTCGTGCAGACGCTGAACATCAGCCTGCGCGACAAGGAACTGGGCCCGCGCCTGGTGCCCATCGTCGCCGACGAAGCCCGCACCTTCGGCATGGAAGGCCTGTTCCGCCAGATCGGCATCTACGCCCCCTACGGCCAGAAGTACAAGCCGGTGGACGCCGACCAGCTCATGTACTACCGCGAAGACCAGAGCGGCCAGGTGCTGCAGCAGGGCATCAGCGAGCCGGGCGCCATCGCCTCGTGGATGGCCGCCGGCACCAGCTACTCGGTCAGCAACGTGCCGATGCTGCCGTTCTACATCTACTACTCGATGTTCGGCTTCCAGCGCGTGGGCGACCTGGCCTGGCAGGCCGCGGACATGCGTACCCGCGGCTTCCTGCTGGGCGGCACCGCCGGCCGCACCACGCTCAACGGCGAAGGCCTGCAGCACGAAGACGGCTTCAGCCACATCGTGGCCGGCGGCATTCCCAACGTGCGCAGCTACGACCCCACCTTCGGCTACGAAGTCACGGTGATCCTGCAGCATGGCACCAAGGCCATGATGGAAGACCAGGTCGACGAGTACTACTACATCACCCTGATGAACGAAAACTACACCCACCCGGCCATGCCGGAAGGTGCAGCCGACGGCATCATCAAGGGCATGTACCTGCTCACCGACGCCGGCAAGCCCAAGAAGGGCGAACTGCGCGTGCAGCTGCTGGGCAGCGGCACCATCCTGCGCGAAGCCATTGCCGCGGCCGAGCTGCTGGACAAGGACTTCGGCGTCACCGCCGACATCTGGTCCTGCCCCAGCTTCAACGAACTGCGCCGCGACGGCTTCGACGCCGAGCGCTGGAACCGCCTCCACCCGGAAGCCGAACAGCGCAAGCCCTACGTCACCCAGCTGCTGGAAGGCCGCCAGGGCCCGGCCATCGCCGCAACGGACTACGTGCGCGCCTACGCCGACCAGATCCGCGCCTTCGTGCCGATGACCTACTCGGTACTGGGCACGGACGGCTTCGGCCGCTCCGACACCCGCGCCAACCTGCGCCGCTTCTTCGAGGTTGATCGTTATTACATCGCGCACGCGGCGATTGCAGCATTGGCGAAGGACGGCAAGATGACCGCGAAGGACGTGGCCCGGGCGATCAAGCAGTACAACATCGATCCGGAGAAGGCGAACCCTGTTGGGGTTTGATTTGAAGTTTAAGAAGGGCGGCTGAAAGGCCGCCTTTTTTTATGCCAAGGAGTGCAGATGACTACTATGCCTGTTGACCGGTTGGGGAAGATAAACTCGCTGAGTGATGAGGTGCGGCAACTTCATCCTGTCCTGAGGGTCCTTTTCCCTCGGCTGCCCAACATATTGAGCGTTGAGTACCGCCAAGGTCCAAGGGAAATGGGGGCGGATTTTGTTCTTGAAAAGACCGATGCCACACTTTTAACCACGGAGTATATCGGTGTCATCGTAAAAACAGGGAAGATTAAGCAAGATCATTCTGAGATTGATCGGCAGATTGAAGAGTGTGAGCTTGAAAGGACTTTTGGGAGCGGGAAGAAGAAAGTCCATATCTCAGAGATCTGGGTCGTTTCAAATGACTCCATATCTCAGGGTGCTCAGGATAAAATAAATCATAAGTATAAAAATAAAAGCATCAAATTTATTCCTGGCGAGAGGCTTTTGGAGCTCATAAACAAGTTCTATGAAGAGTACTGGACGGATGTTTCGGTAGGCATTGGTGACTACTTCCGTCGCCTTGAGGCTTCTACAAAATCGCTTTCTCTCGTTTCACCTGAAATAGGCACATCTTCAGAGATTAAGGTGGAGCGGCAATTGGTGGAGTACCTTGGTGCTTCAGATTACCAGCGTCGACAGCGCAAATTACGCCGCTTTAGCATGCAGGGTGTGCTCGATCAAGGCCGATATACACTTATTGAAGCCTCAATGGGCGCGGGTAAATCCACGTTGTTGGCCGATGCGGCGCTTAGTATGGCTTGCGCGGATCATTATAATTCTTGTGGCGCCATACCAATTTTTAGAACCGTTAAGGATGTTGTCGATTCTTATGGCTGTAATGTAGAGAAATTGGTCAACGACGTTTTGGATGAGCTGGATCTGGAGGGCGTGGCTTGTGTTGTCTTCTTGGATGGTCTGGACGAGCTTAAGATTGACGCAGAGGAGCAAATATCTGTTCTAAAAAATCTAAAGGAGTCGATTTCGAGCCTTGAAAGTGTGTCGATGGTTGTTTCGTCACGACCATTGGCTGTTGAGCATGACCAGGTTTTAAATAAAGAGTTCAATAGATACTCTTTGCCGCCATTTACCATCAAGCAAGTTATTGCACTGGTTGATTCTATATGTAAGAGCCAAGGGGTTCATTCCCGTCTTACGAAAGATCTAGAGAAATCAAAATTGTTCAAGGTTCTGCCCAAGACGCCCATATCTGCGATCTTGCTGGCTAAACTCTTGAAAGAAAATGTGCATGAAATCCCTTCCACTATGACCGAACTCTATGGAAAGTATATGGAATTGGTTATGGGGCGCTGGGATATGAGTAAGGGGCTTCAGTCGCAAACGGAATATGAGGTGCTTCAGAGTGTCACGATCCAACTTGCTCGTTACATATTGGATAATTCGCTAGATGCTCTTTCCGTTGCTGAAGCCCGTCAGATGTTTACGGATTATATAGGCTCTAGGAATTTAAAAATTTGCCCTGATGAGACATTTAATAAGCTCATTTCTCGCGCAGAGGTCTTCAATCTCTCGCCTGATGGTGGGGTTATGTCTTTTAGGCATAGGACATTCGCGGAGTTTTTCTATGCGTCGGGAATGGATAGGCAGCCCTTAAAGGGGCTTGATCTCGACGTCTTTCGGCAATATTGGTCGACCGTATATTTTTTCTATTTCGGGCTAAAGAAGGACTCTTCCGAGCTCGTAAGTCAGCTAATGGCTCTAAGTTCGCTTGATGAGGATATTAGAATTGGGCGAATGTTGGCGGTGCCAAATTTGCTTCTTGCTGCGTACTTGACTCCATACGGAGACATTACAAGGGCCGTATCGAAATACCTTGATGAAATTGTCGGCATGTATATGTCGATTATTTCGGGTGGAAGTCCAAATTCTGTTTTTGTGAATTTTTCAAAGCTTGAGCTCTGTTGCATATTTACTAAGGTTGTTTCGACCTCTCTTGGGTATGATTTCTTTCTGAGGGCTTTGAGGGAATGTGCAGAGGATACATATAGTAGTCCGTCGCTAGATAAGGAATATGGAATGTCACGTTTGTTCTTTATCAACAGTGCATTGGCTTCTATTGGGTATCAACATGCGTATGCGGAGCTTTTGGATAACTACAGTAGTGAGCTGCCCGTTCAGTTGAGAATTGGTATTGTTGAGCACTCTCGCGAGGTTGGTTTTCAGACAGATTTGGTGGTTAGGTATTCCAAGCATCTCGAGAAGAGGATTAGGAGTGAGCGTGGTATGAATAATCTTGTGAAGGAAACTATTAAGCCTATTTCTGAACTGCTCAGGTTGAAGTAGACGAGCGCGTGATGGGAAGGGGTATGGCGGTTGATTGTCGGATGTGTGGTCCTTGTCGAATTTGTGTAGACGTCAATGTAGGATTTTTCCTCACTCTGTACACTCTGGGCGCATCGCTGTTGACAATGCTCCAAAGCCGTATCACTCTCGCCCTCAAGGAGCGTCGAAACTCCTCGTACAGCGGTACCCACCTCCGTCAAACCGGTGGGTTTTTTGTGCCTGATCTTGGCGCAAGCCGACGCGATGCCTGCGTCGGGAGGGCGGCTAATACAACACCCTTCGGGGAAATACGCCCGCCGTCTGTACGCGGTTTCGAACCTCCCGACATCCCGTCGCCTTCGGGCGGCGGTACTTGGTGTATTCCAGGAGGGCGTTGCCATGTACACCGCACCATCCCCGCCGGCCCCCGCGCCGGGCTACCTGTTGCCCGAGGGCGCGCACGCCCTGCTGCTTGAAGTGGGTGACGTCATGCAGCGGCTGGCCGCACTGGCGGCCACCGAGCAGGGCAACCACGATCTCACCGCGCATCTGCTGTGCCAGCCCGGCGTGCTGGCGCAATGCCTGCGCAGCCTGTCCGCCCGCATCAATGTCGCACTGCGCGAATGCAACGGCGCGGCCCAGTCCGCGTGCGACGCGCAGGAGGCCCCATGAGCCGCCGCCGCGCCCCCGCCACCTCGCGCGTCAATCGCCCGGCCCGCCGCGATACACGCACATTGGCGCAAACGCTACTCGACGCCTTGCCGCCCCTGCCGCCGCCCGACCTGCAACCCGATCCACTCCCCACCCGTCGCGGCCGCCTGAGCGCACCCCGCCGCCCACGCCAGCCCCGCCAGTGCACCGTCAGCTGCACGTACTACCCCGGCGCCCACGGCCACGGCGGCGACCAGCCCGTCCCGCACCTGCGCCTGAGCGGCCTGTGGCTGGAGCAGTTGGGCTTCGCCATCGGCGCGAAGGTGCGCATCACCGCGCAGGAGGGGCGGCTGGTGATTGAGTTGCCGGCGTGATCAGCGGTGTGCCGGGGTGGAGGGGCGGCGCCATCCACCTGGCCACGCGGATTGGTGAGCCATGGGCGGTCAACTGACGACCTTGTCCGCACAAGGAATGCCGCCGCCGGTAGGCTGGGCCCCAGGTGGACCTTTCCGGATGACGAGACCCGGTGGGCGGCGATATAGCAACTGAAACCCGCTACAGCCAACGCATGAATATCGCGCCCTACTGCAGAAGGTGCTATCTCGAAAGCTTCGTTCTGCGTAATGATGCTTCCAATGGCGCGGGTCTCGTTGGCGGCCGTTACCTGAAGCAGATGCGTTGTTCTGGCCGGGAATGCACGTAAGCCCGGTCACGGCAGCCAAATGCAAAGGCGCCCTCGAGGCACCGAAGAGAAATGCTCGGCGTTTGAGAGACGGAGGCGGCAATGCGTTTGCGCTACATCGCTTTCATGGCTCTGCTTTGCAGCCCGCTGCTTGCATGGGCGCAGACAGCGCATGAACTTCGTGAGTGGGAAGCCATCAAGGCTAGAGCATTCGAGCGCCTACCTGGCACCGTGCTTTCGTACGCGAGCTCAATCGGCTGCAACGTCTCGTTCAATCCAAACAACATAGTGCGTTGGAAGGAGGAACCTGGGGTGAGGTACATAGCCTTGGTCAGGCTCGACGTGGGCTGTTCCGGCGGTTCCAGAAGTTGGAGGTCGATAGTTCTGGGCATACGGCAAGGAGCAAATGCAGCGCTGCTCATCCATCCAGACTATTCCCTGCCAACGCTCACTTCGAACGCGTTCCCGCAGATGATCGACTCCATTTCGGCTACATCGCACGGCGTCCGGTTTGCGGGGCGTGTCCCGCAAGGGAATGACAGCGCGAACAGTCCGTCAAGGCGTGTAGAAGGAACCATCGGGTGGAACGGAAAGGGGTGGGACGTTCGGCGCTGATAAAGGCCCGCTCTTACCCAGAGTAGCCAGAAGCCACCAGCGATCGGCGCGCTGTCCATTCTCCATCAGCGCAATACACGGCCGCCTGAGCGCGCCGCCGCCGCCCACGCCAGCCCCGCCAGTGCACCGTCAGCTGCGTGCACTAACCCGGCGCCCACGGCCAGGGCGGCGACCAGTCCGTCCCGCACCTGCGCCTGAGCGGCGTGTGGCTGGAGCAGCTGGGATTCGCCACCGACGCCAAGCTGCGCATTACTGCGCAGGAGGGGGCTGGTGACTGAGCTTCCGGCATAACTTAGGGGCGTGTCTTTCAACCAAGATGACCCGGACCTAGCAGCCGATAGCAAAAGGCATATCTCAACACTATGCAGAGAGGTTCTATCCGCTGTGTGCGTGCGGAGCTTTAGTGTAGAAGTGGCTTGCAAGCACACTAAAGCTGGCTGTACGGAGGTCGATATGTTGTAGAGCCATGCTATGAGGTTGAGATGGGAACGGAACTGGCATATAGCGAGCAGTTTAACGATGTTGTCAACGCCGAGCGTGCCTACGAGCTTTATTGGGCTAATGTGATCACTGACAAGCGGGCGTTCCTTTGTTCGGAGTATGAGAGCGGCTGCCCCGCAAGATATACCTGCGCGAACATGGATACCGAGCAGCTTCAGTTGAAGCAAGTGCCACATTTTCGTAATCAAACCGGCAGCATGCCCCACATGAATGGCTGCCCGAATTTATTCGAACAAGAAGGAAGAGGAAGAGGTAGCGATGTAGGGCAGGCATCTGAGGCTGGCCAACCAGCCCCTGATCGATTTCTACTAACACGCCCAGCGGGCCACTTCGCAATCCGTGAGCGCGTGGTGGCAGGTGGTATTGGGGTGGGGTATGGGCACAACGAGGATAGAGGAGGTGGAGGCAAGCGTAGTCGGGGTGCTGAGCTCTATTCGCTGGCCGGACTGGTTTCGCGCTGGTTGAAGGCCCGTCGGGACAATGTTGATAGCAAGCTGATCATCAGTGCAGGTACGCAGGGCCCGATGACTTACCGAGAGATGTTCGAGAACTTCTTTGTGAAGCGTCCCTCTCTCTCCGGCGAAAAACGAGTGTATTGGAGCAAGGCGTGGATTAATGTGACCCCCAAGGGTCATCGAATAAGGTTTTGCACATCGGTCAACGCAATCAATGGTCAGGAGTTGGAATATCCCATCTTTCCCTCCGCAATGATCTGGGAAAATGTGCTGGCCGAATCGGAGATGAAGAAGCTGCATACCAGGCGGCTCATTAGATTTTCTGATACTAGAAAGCCATGTGTTGTATTTATCTACGGCGCCCCAAAGCTGCAGGAGAGAGATGGCAGGAAGTTCATTAATTTCGAGGTGGGGAGTCTGGATCACCTAGATGTGCAAGGGGTTGACCTATTTGAGAGGATTCGGCGCGCTAAGAAATAGAGTGGGCATAATCCAATTTTTAGCTTGACGTGCGTGGCGATCTAGTCTTTGCACATGCTAGGCATGTGCGCGCAACATTCGAGAGCGGATCACCAGCAGGCTGATGGCGCTGTATCGAGACAAGGACGTCAGTCACGATCACTCCAGTTGCAGTCTACGTTAGTGCCTCCCGTAGGATTCCGTTCCAGCTACTTGGTAGGCTCAGATCATTTAGCTACCCTGTAGCTCGCAATCGAATGGGGAAGTCATGAAGCGGTTTCGTATGGGGGAGCTGTACCGGTATGCACGCCCCACGCTGCCCGAGGAGCCTGTGATTGATGGGCTGCCTAACTTCCACTACGTAGTCGCAGCCCCCGGGCAGCCTACGTTGCAGCTGGAGCGGGGAATCAATGCCCCTAGCGCCACGCGCGCTGTAGACGGGGAGCGGCTTGCGGTCATCTTGCTCTCTAGTAATGAGCACAAGCGCGGCTCGGCAGAGAACCCGTGGCACGATACCTTGGCGCCGGACGAGGGTTTCGCCAGGTACTTTGGCGACAACAAGCTGCCGGATGTTGACCCCGGTACGACGCTGGGCAACCGTACATTGCTGCGTCAGTTCGATCTTCATACATCGCCTGACCGTACCAAGCGCGAGCGTGCAGCCCCTATTCTCCTGTTCCGCTCCTCGCGGAAGGGGTTCAAAGAATTTGCAGGGTTGGGGCTGATTACCGGTGCTCAGCGGGTTACGCAGTTCTCGGAAAAGAACGGCGGCTTCTTTACCAACTATCTGTTCGACCTGGCCATTTTGTCCTTAACAGAAGAGGACGAGAGCTTGGCGATGCTCTGGATCAGCGACCGCCGCAATCCGAAACATGACGCAATGGTTGCCAACGCCCATGCGCCGAAGGCTTGGCAGCAATGGGTGAAGTACGGAAGTCCAGAGATCGAGCGCATCAAGCGGCGTGTTGCGCGCTATCACATAGTGCGCAGGCAGGACCAAGTGATGCCGGCGAGCTCGACAATCGGCAAAACGTTGGACACCGTGTATCGCTTCTATGAAGGGAAGAAGCACCGATTCGAGGCGCTTGCTAGTCTCGCTTGTGAGTCCATGGTCCGCGGTACAGGCGCTGGCTACAGGCGTGGATGGCTAACCCGTGGAACGGGGGATGGGGGCTTGGACTTTGTGGGCCGTATCGACATCGGCGAGGGCACTTGGGGAACGAAGCTAGTGGTGCTGGGGCAGGCCAAGTGCGAGAAGGTCGACACGCCGACCGGCGGTGTTCATATCGCCCGCACTGTGGCAAGGCTGCGCCGTGGCTGGGTGGGCGCTTATGTCACGACCTCGTTCTTCTCAGAGGCCGTGCAACGTGAGGTGCACGACGATCAGTACCCCGTCATCTTGCTCAACGGCGCGAGCTTGGCCGGCGAAGTGGCCAAGATGCGGCTTGCGGGCGGCTTCGCAACCGATCAGCAGTTCTTGGAGCATGTGGATGCGGGGTACGAGGACCAAGTGAGCAGCCGACGGCCCGAAGAAGTGCTTTGGGACTAGTTGCCGTGGCAGCTCATCAGGCAACCGCAGTCATGCCTTCGAAAGGTGGCGGGCATTGGCTGGTGAATCACAGTTGCGTGGGCGACATCCAGTCAACGTCTACCCGTTGTAGATCGTAGTCTTCCCCGTACTGCAGAGCGGCGTCGTGCGGGCGAAGGTCTGCATAGCGGGCTAAGTCCGTCTCACCCATGCCAGCTTCTGCATGGTCAATCAAAAAATAACGCTTCAACGCGGTATCAAAGTCCTGCAGCCAATTCGGATCAACGTTGCATTTCATGTCGGCTTTCCTGTTGGCGATGCGACGATTGTGTCCGTTGTCATCTCGGTGGCTGCGACGAGCTGTAGGCTATCCGGCGCTATCTGCTGTTGCATGTCAGAAGCACCGCGCGGCCATGTCGTGCATGTAATGCGTGGCTGTGGACCCATGCTGTTGGGGTAAATGCGGAGGCTCTCCAAGAGCGTGCCATTGTTGCTGATGACGTGGACAATCCAGCGCAGGCGGGCCACCTCGTAAGCGGTGTGGCGTTCGATCCAGCGCCTCGTCTGGCCGAGCTGTCGTCCCCATCAATTGCAGTGCGCGCCATACGCTGGCCGGTTGCCGCTGGCGACGGCTTCGGCCTCCGTGGCGTACCGGCCTTGCCTGGTGGCACCGTAGTAGCGCGTGCCGGGGCAGTGATAGACATGCGAGCCGGTATTGATCCAGACGCGCGTGGCGGCGGCGGGCGCGGCGTGGGTGGCCGATTGCGTGAGCTGCTGGATGGCCTGCTGCCGGCCGGCTGCGGCCTCGCCGGGTGTGCAGGTGCGGCCATAGGCGGCGCGGTACCCATGCTGTGCTGCCTCGCGCTCGGACATGAAGCGGCCGCGTTTGGTGGCACCGTAATATTGCCCGCCGGGGCAGTGGTAAACGCCGGTGCTGGTGTTCACCCAGACGTCGGCGGCTGTCGCTGGCAGGGCCCAGGCCAGCAGGAACAGCAGGGCCAGTAACAAGGCGAGCTGCTTTGGTTGGTTCGTGGCGTCAGCCATGTCCCTGCCTGTCATCGCAAAAGGGGCACCGCAACAGTCGAAGAAACACTATTTGTGGCTACGCGCCGTCCTGTGCATTGGCTTCGGCCAGGAGCAGCTCGTAAGCCTGCACCCGGGCACGAAGGTTGATCAGGTGCCAGGAGAGCGCGTACGCAAGGAAGATTGCGAACGCCAGGAGGCCCTGCACCAACGTGACGCTGGCGAAGGTGTTCCAGTTGCCCCAGCGCCAGTCCTTGAACTGCAGGTACAGCGCCACAAGCAGCGGCAGTACCCCCAGCCGTTCCATTCCACCGGTGAACAAGCCCAGGCGCTCATGCATGGTGGTTCGCCGGTCACGGATGTAGCGCAAACGCCGGCGACGCTGTTCCAGCGGGAAAGCGCGCACCTGCTGGACCAGTTGCTGGTACTGCGTATACCCCTGTTCGATGTCCCGCGCGTGCTGAAGGCGCGCCTCCAGGAACTGGTGCCGGTCCCGGTGCATCTGCAGCAGGAACGCCGTGCCGAGCCCCAGCACTTCCAGGGTCAGCCCGGATAGGGCGGCAATAACCCCTGCCTGCCCGGATAGAACACTGCCCAGCAACATGCCCAGCCCGGCACCGGCGACGCCGACGATCAGCGACCAGCGTTCCCAAGGGCCGGCTTTGGTGCCCCCTGTTCGCGCCAGATAGTCATCCAATGCCGCGTTGAGCGCGGGGAAGGTGAGCCACTGCAGGGCTATTGCCGCATCGACCGTGGGCGCCACCGTTGCGGTGGGCGTATTAGGTGCTGCTGGCGCGGGAACGGTATCCATACGATTCCTGGGGCATAAGCTGCCCCACACCATGCCCGATTGCCCCGGGTGGGTCGAGGTCTGCACCACGTTGCCCCTGCGCGCGGTTGCACATGAGGTTGTCGCGGACGGCTCGGTACGGCCTGGGTGTGGACCGGTTTCTTTACGATTCCCGCTCGATCAATCCGGGACACGTCCCCTTGTAACATCCTGTTTCGCAAGGAATAGGCGGGGAGGAGTGCGGGCGGTTTCTTTACGATTCTGAAACGAAAAAGCCTGCGCAGCCGCCGTCTCACGGAGCGCCACCCCCTGCTTTCCGCCCGATCGCCGTGCGCCGGTGGGGCGATGCGCACCAGAATGATGCCCAAGGTGCGCATGTCGCTGTTCTGGAAACTCGGCTCTGATCCTCATCTCCCGATGAGTGTTCAAAGAACGCCTGCGCATGCCGATAGTAATTGCGGCACTGCACGCAATGCGTGCCGCCACCATGGCGCGCGGCCTGTGAGCGGATACGTTCACTGCAACGAACGTTGCGTGCCGGAAGGTGAGCCACTCACCACTCGAATCTGTCCCCGGTTTTGTCCCTCCAACTTCGAATTACCCGATGATCGCAACCCTCCTGGTCGGCATGCTCTGCGTCCACCTGCTGTGCTTTGCCGTGATGTTCCTGCTCATCAGCCGGCGCCTGGAGGGCGACCGGATGGGGATGGAAGTGTTCGCGCTGGGCAACCTCATGCTGGGCGGGGCGTATGTGCTGCAATTGCTGGAGGGTACGCTGGGCTGGGGCTGGATGAGCGTGACCAACCACATGCTCACGCTGTGCGCGCCGGTGGCGTATTGCGTGGGTGGGCTACGCTTCTTCGGGCGTTCGGCGCCGCTGCTGCGGCCATTGCTGGCCGTGGCGCTGGGCTACGTCGCCCTGCAGGGGCTGGCGCAGGCGGTATGGGGGCCGGTAGGGCGCTATGCCCTGCTCGCGGCCACCTGTGCGGTGCTGTTCGCCGGCATGGTGCTGGTGCTGCTCCGTGGCATGCGCAGCTTCGCGCGGGATCTCCGTGGCGAGATGGTGTTGTTCGTCTGCCTGATCAGCGGCATCAGCGTGCTCAACGCCATGAAGTTCGCCAAGCTGCTCGGCGGCGGGCTGGAGGCACTGCGCATGGACAGCCAGTTCCAGATGGTCTTCTACGTCTACATGTGTTCGCTGGCGACGATTCTGCCGCCGTTGATCGTGTGGCTGGTGCTGCGGCGCATGAGCGATGCACTGCGTGCCACGGCGGCGCGCGACCCGTTGACGCAGCTGCTCAACCGCCGCGGCCTGGATGCGGCGCTGAATACTCACTTCCGGCGCGGGGCCGGTACCGCGCATCTGCTGCTGATCGATATCGACCACTTCAAGCGCATCAACGACACCCACGGCCACCACATTGGCGATGCCGTGCTGTGTGGCGTCGCCGACGCCTTGCGCGGGGCGGTGCGCAAGGGCGACCTGGTCTGCCGGCTGGGGGGTGAGGAGTTCGCCGCCATCTGCCTGGAGTCCGACGGCGCGTCTGCGCTGCAGGTGGCCGAGCGTGTGCGCAGCGCCATCGAACAGAAATCCATGTCGCACGGAGCGCGCCGGAATGGGGTGCATTGCACGGTGACCATCGGCGTCTCGCACGGCTTCATCGGGGAAGCCTCGCTGGAGCAGGCCATGCGCCAGGCCGACGTCGCCCTGTACCGCGGCAAGAGGGGTGGCCGCAACCGCATCGAGCTGCACTGCGAACTGGAGCACTGAGTGCGGCCTCCCTTGGAGCGCCGGTAGCCTTCCCTGTGCCAACCATTGCGGCCTGCCGCCCGCCGGCGGCCACCCGTGCTTCGATGGCCGCCGGCAAACGAGGGCGTTTGACGGGTCAGGGAAACGATGCCGGCGCCTGGTCCCGAGCCCGCTTCTGCTGTTTCTTCCACGCATGCAGGCCGGTGGCCGCCAGCGCCACGAACACCAGGTACAGCGCGGCGGTGGCGTGCAGCGCTTTCACCAGGTACATGCCCACGTAGACCACGTCCACCACGATCCACAGCCACCATGCCGCGGCGTGGCGGCGCGCCTGCCACCACTGCGCCACCAGGCTGAGCGCGGCGAGCATGGCGTCCAGCCAGGGCAGGGCGGCGTTGGTCCAGGTGTGCATGGCCGCGCCCAGGGCCAGGCCGAAGGCCACGCCTATGGCCAGGTCGCGGGCGCCGGCTTGCATGGCCAGCGGGGCGATGGCGACGCGGCCGTCGGGCTTGTCCTGGCGGTGCCAGGTGGCCCAGCCGTAGCCCAGGAACGCGGCGAAGGCGCCCTGCAGCAGCATGTCCGAATACAGCCGCGCCTCGAAGAACACCAGCGCGTACAGGCCCACGGACACCAGCCCCACCGGCCAGGCCAGCATGCGCCGCTGCGCCATCAGCCACACGCCCAGGGCGCTGGCGATGACCGCCGACCATTCCAGCAGGGCCGGGTTCATAGCGCGAAGCTCACCGTCAGCCGCGCCTGGCGCGGGGCGCCAGGGAACAGGTAGTAGTCGCCCGAGCTGCTGCCGGTGTCGCGCCAGTAGAAGCGGTTGAACACGTTGTCCACGCTCAGGTTCCAGTCCAGCGTGCGGCCGTGCAGTTCATGCCGGAAGCGCAGGCCGGCATCGACCACGCCGTAGGCGGGGGCGCGCACGCGGCCGTCGGCGGTGGCCACGTTGGAAGACGCGAAGCGCCAGCCGCCGGTCACGCCCAGCCCGGGCACCCACGGCAGCGCGTAGTCGGCGTGCACGCTGGCGCGGGTGGTGGGCACGTTGATCAGCGGGTGGCCTTCGTAGGCCGGGGTGCCGGTGCCGCGCGCCCGCGCCCGCAGCACGCTGGCGCTGGCACTGAGCTGCAGGTTGTCGCCCACGCGCCCGCGCGCGCTCAGTTCCAGCCCGGTATGGGTCTGCCGGCCTTCCTGCACGAAGGTGTAGCCGTAGTCGCTGGCGTCCGGTTTGGCGTACTGGAACGGCCGGCTGATGCGGAACAGCGCCGCGCCCAGGGTCAGCGCGTCGGTGGGCGTGTACTTGGCGCCCACTTCCAGCTGGCGTGACAGCACCGACGGCAGGAAGCTGCCTTCGTTGCTGGTCCAGAACGGCGCTTCCTCGCCCAGGGCGATGCCGCGCACGTAGCTGGCGTACAGGTTGAGCTGCGGGTTGGCACTCCAGATCAGCGCGGTCTGCGGCAGGAAGTGCGACACCCGGCTGTCGCGCTCGGGGTTGCCGCGCTTGTCCCAGGCGCGCTCGTCCAGGCGCACGAAGCGGCCGCCGGCGAGCCACTGCCAGTTGTCGGCCAGCTGCATGCGGTCCAGCACGAACAGCGCCTTCTGGCGGCTGTCCACGCGCCGCACGGAGGGGCCCGGCTGCAGCGGCGAGGGCTCGAACTGCGGCACCGCGGGGTCATGGATGTTGCCGGTGCCGACGTATGCGTTGACGTTGCGGCGCTTGTCCACGCTGCGGTGGAAGTAGTCGGCGCCAAGCACCAGCTGGTGCCCGACCGCGCCGGTGGCGAAGCGGCCGCGCAGTTCGGCGCGCAGCTGCTGGTTGCGGCGGGTGTCGTCGGGGCTGCGGTAGTCGTAGATGTCGTAGTCGCCGTTGGGCGCGAAGTAGTTGCCCGGCACGCTGCCATCCCAGCAGGCTTCGGCGTAGTAGCAGCCGTAGGCGAAGGCGACGTTGTCGTCGATCACCGAGCGGCTGTGGCTGGCCGACACGCGCGACTGCCACGCCGGGCTGAAATCGTAGGTGTGCAGTGCGCTGAGGTTGGTGCTGTCGATGCCCACCGGCTTCTGCCAGCGCTGGTAGCCCAGCATTTGCGTGCGGTCCACGTGCTGCGGCAGCGCGCTGGCGCCCAGCAGCTGGTAGCCCGAGGCCGAGCGCTGCGCGCTGGTCTGGTAGCTGGCGTCCACCTCCAGCTTGCCGCGTTCGCCGATCAGCCAGTCGGTGGCCAGCGCGTAGAAGTTGCGGCGGCCGTCGGCATGGTCGATGTAGGAGTGGCTGTTGTCCCAGGCGGCGTTGAAGCGCACGCCGATGCGTGGCGTCAGCCAGTGGCCCATGTCGATGGCGGCGTAGCGCGAGCCTTCGGCGTCGGTGCCCAGGGTGACGTTGCGCACCTCGGCCGGGCGCTTGCCGACGTAGTTGATGACGCCACCCGGGGCGATCACCCCGGCGGCCAGCCCGGCCTCGCCCTTGAGGATTTCCACCTGCTGCACGTTCTCCAGCGCCAGCCGCTGTTCGCCGGCGATGCTCAGGCCGTTGAAGCGGTAGCCGGTGGCGGTGTCCAGCGCGAAGCCGCGAATGGCGACGTTCTGGTAGTAGCCCACCGGCGCGTAGCTGTCGCCCAGCGAGGCATCGTTGTCGGCCAGCTCGGACAGCGTGCGCACCACGCGGCGGTCGAGCAGCCCGCGGTCCAGCACGCTGATCGAGGCCGGGGTGTTCTTCCAGTCGCCACTGCCGAAGCTGTTGGACTGCGGCTCCTTTGCGCCGGGTTGTTTGGCCTGTACGCGCACGGCAGCCAGCTCGGTGGGCGAGCGCTCGGCGGCGGTGTCCAGGGCGTGCGCGTGCAGCGGCAGGGCCGCGGCCAGCGCGGCGGTCAACAGCGAAAGGGAGGGGCAGCGGTTCATTCGTTTCGTCATCAGCCGTGGGGGGAGACGAAGCGAAGGCGCGCACGCGCGACCGGCCACGAAGGCGGTGTGCCTGCTGCTCAAAGCTCCCTACGCCGGTGCAAACCGGATCAGGTTCCAAGGGACTCTCTCAGCCTGGACAAGCCCAGGCACCCCCGCTTCAGGCGCGTATTTGACCACAAAAGCCGCGGCTTGGCCCGTGGGTGGGTTTGGGGGCGCTTGCGCGCATGGGGCCTCGCATCTCGTAGATGCGGGGCTCGCCCCGCATGGAGCCTTCCCGGCGAAGCCCCTTACGTGCTGCCAAGGAGCCGGAAAGCTCTGCCATCGGACTGGACGCCGCCGCCAGCGAGTTGGACGCAGTAGAAGCGCTCAGACGGACTACGGGTTTGGTCACCGGCAGAAATCGGCCAGAAGCCGACGTTCAACGTTTGACATGAGAGGCGTTTGGAGGCTGTAGGCCGGAAAGCATTCTCTCGATGGAAGGGTTAGGCGGCTCGTGACACGGCTTGAACGAAGTGCGCCTTGGCATCTGTATATGCCTCTCTGTCTTGTGAATGCTCGGTAGTCATTTGGACCTTGAGCTTTTCGTACTTTGCTGCGAGGTCAGGATCGGCGCGCAGCGCATTCCGGAACTTGAGGCGCTCACTCCAAACAGGCCCCGCGTGAACGACAACATGCAGATGATGAGTGCGGTGGCCGTTGGCCCAACGCATGAACCACTTGCGATCTGTGAGTGACCGGTTGAACTCAGCGGATGTGGTGTAGCCGGATTTGCACAGAACTTCGCCAATCGACTCTGCAACTTCCATTGATGCCACGCCAGCAAGGATGTCGATGATGGGCTTGGCCATCAACCCTGGAACTGACGTGCTGCCGATGTGCTGGATGTCGATGATCGTGCCGGGCAGCAGTGCATGAAGTCGTTGGCGCTCTTCTTCGTAAAGAGACGGCCAAGCTGAGTTGTACGCGCAGAGTTTGACTTCTTCGTTGATCGCCGCTACGAGGGACTCTTGCTCATCCATTGCACGCCGCCTAACTCCGGAATTAAGCCGCGCCGCGAAGCGGCGTCGGCCTGAGTGAATTGTTAGCTGCTATTGCCGGAAGGCAACTGCTTGTCATACCAGGCTTCTGAATGTACGTCTTTCTTAGCCGCGGCTATCAAGGACTCTAGCTGCGCAACGGCTATACGAACAGGACGGCCACATACTGTCAGCTCTAGTGCCAGTGACTCATCCGCCGGATCAGCTACAAAGCTCGCGAAGTAATGTTTTTCCCCGGAGATATCACAAGAGAGCTCAAGCTGCATTCCCTCCCCATGCATCCCGGCCCATTGGGTACTGATTGTTGGATAAGACACTGAATTGTTGGTCATAACAGCTAACGCCTGAATTAGGCCGCGCCGCGAAGCGGCGTCGGCCTGAATGAATTGCTAGGTGGCAAGGCTAGCAAGTGCAAACACAAAAGCAACCGAGCCTGCGCCAAGTAAACCGTAGGTAGCCCAGAGAGGCATGCCCTGACCAAATGAGAAGGCAACGTATCCCGCCCGCGGGTCTCTCCCGGAGAGGATAGACACTATGAAGATGGCCAGAAGTGGCAAAACAGACGCGAGGCCGAAACCAAGCCCGAGTGGTCGCCAGTCGGTGTTGTCGAAGCCGCCGATCCGATACAGGGCGACACCGAAGATAAGGCCGAGAAAGAAGAGAGTGTTGGCCGTCCAGATAGCAGGACGATGTTGCCGAAGAAGCGCGTCGCGTGACTTTCCGTTGTGCCTTGAAGGCAGCCGACGAGACCAGCGAGAGGTGAGCCATGTGGCAATGATGCCACCAGCCACACCGCTAAGAACTGGACGTATCGACTCAAATTCCATTGGCACCTAACTACCGAATAGACGGACCCACGGGTCAGGTTATGCGACTTGTCTACAAAGCACCGTATGGCGAGCTTTTCTCTTGCGATACCTCGATCTTAGGGTGGCTTGGTTCGGCTAACAAGCCAGCGTATAACCGGATCCACCGATGGGCTCAGTTATCACGGCAAGCTCGTTCCGGTAGCAGTACAGATGTCCGCCCTGGGCCGCTTGCCGCCGGCGCAGTGAAAGGACGCCCTACTCAGTTCGTCGGTATCGCCGGCCGGTTCAACCGGCGTCGGTGTTCGACCAACTCGACTGGGGATGTCCAGCCAACCGGCATTCCATAACCTTGTGCCGGGCAAGCCCGGCACCTACGGGTGCGGGTTCCCGCAGCGCCGCGCTCCAAGGGGCAGGTTTGCCTTGCATGGTCCGTACTCCGTAGATGCGGGGCTTGCCCCGCATGCGCGTTCAGGCGGCCGCGTGCAGCGCCGCCAACAGCGCCTGGCCTTCGGCGCTGCCGAACCATTGCGCGTGGCCGAGCAGGAACGGTTGCCAGGCGACGTCGGCGTTGGCGGTGGAGCCGGTGACGCCTTCGAAGTACTCCACTTCGGACAGCGCGAAGTCCAGGTGCATCACTGGCAGCAGGTCGGCCAGCAGGTGCATGCGCGCGGCGGACAGCGGCAGCAGTTGGCGGTAGCCGTCGAGCAGGGCCAGTGCGATGTCGATGCGCACGGCCAGCGACTACGGCTGGCGCACCCCAGTGACCTTGCCATGCTCGATGCTGCCGAACAGGCCATCCGACACATGCGTGCCACTGAAGCGCCCGCCAGATACGTTGCCGACAAGCGAAGTGTATGCATCGCAGAGTTCGGACGACAGGAGGAGTTCAAGCCGGCCGTTTGAGTAACTGTAGGCGGGTTGCGAGAAGGCCAAGCTGCCCGGAGAGACGACTACAGCCTTGAGCCAATCACCCGATTGGCAGGTCTTTGCAGGCTCCTTGGTGAGCGTGACTACCGGCTCCCGGACCCCGTCTTTCCCGGCCACACGAAACTGCCACCGACCCGTCACTTGGGCTGGCGCGGGCTCCGACACCGCGGCCTTCTTCGCGCCACCGGCTGGCATTGCGGAGCAGGCGGTGGCTGACCAGAGGAGAGCTGCAAGTGCGCTGCAATTTCTCATGGCCGCCTAACTATCCAATAGCCGGACTCGTGGGTCCGGTTATACGACTTATCCATGGCGCATCGTATGGTTCGCTGCCGCCTTGATACAGCTTGAGCTTAGGGTTAATCGGGTCCGGCTAACAAGCCGACCGTATAGCCGGACCCGGCGGCAGGTTCGGCGACGGCACCCATGTCCGCGATGGGACGCTTGCCGCCGGCGCAGTGAAAGGACGCCCTACTCAGTTCGTCGGTATCGCCGGCCAGTGCAGCCGGCATCGGTGTTCGACCAACTCGACTGGGGATGTCCAGCCAACCGGCATTCCATAACCTTGTGCCGGGCAAGCCCGGCACCTACGGGTGCGGGTTCCCGCGACGCCGCGCTCCGTGGGGGGCGGGTTTGCCTTGCATGGTCCGCACCACGTAGATGCGGGGCTTGCCCCGCATGCGGATTCAGGCGGCCGCGTGCAGCGCCGCCAACAGCGCCTGGCCTTCGGCGCTGCCGAACCATTGCGCATGGCCGAGCAGGAACGGTTGCCAGGCGACGTCGGCGTTGGCGGTGGAGCCGGTGACGCCTTCGAAGTACTCCACTTCGGACAGCGCGAAGTCCAGGTGCACCACCGGCAGCAGGTCGGCCAGCAGGTGCATGCGCGCGGCGGACAGCGGCAGCAGCTGGCGGTAGCCGTCGAGCAGCGCCAGTGCGATGTCGATGCGCACGGCCTGCGCGCCGCGTTCCAGCTCCAGCCAGGCGACCGCGTTGCGTTCGATGGCGGTGGCCAGGTCGAACAGCGCGCTGGTGGGCGAGGCCAGGCCGAAGTCGAGCACGGTGCTCACCGTGTCGCCCTGCCAGAGCAGGTTGGAAACGTGCCAGTCGTTGTGCGCCCACAGCCGCGGTTCGTCGCGCAGGCGCTCGGCCAGGCTCGCATGCCAGGGCAGCACGATCCCGCGTAGTTGTTCCTCCCACGGAATGCGCGCCAGGTAGCGGGCAAGGCCGGGGCGGTTGTACAGGTCGGCCTTGATCGCGGCGATGGGGTCGTGGCTGCGGATCAGGTCGTCGCGCGCCACCAGCAGGTGGGTGCCGCGCTGCGGGGCGTGGTAGCGGGTGGCGGCCTGGTGCAGGCGCGCCAGCATGCGCCCGGCGTCGCGTGCCTGGGCCACGTTGGTCAACGGTGTCCATGACACCGCGTCGCGGTACAGGTCCTCGCCGTTGCCCGGTGTGTGCAGTTCGTAGGTCCAGCCGTCGTGTTCGACCGCGGTGGCGCCGTCGTGGTCGCGCAGCACCTGCACCACCGGCACGCCGGCGGCCGCCAGGTGCGCGATGAAGCGGTGCTCCTCGCCCAGCGTGGCGGCGTCGCGCACGCTGTGGTGGTGGCGCTTGACGAACACGCGCCCGGCGGCGGTTTCCACCAGCGCCGCGGCCGACAGCGGCCGCGGGCTGTGCCACTGCGCGGCGGTCGCGCCGCGCAGCTGCGCGAAGCGCCCGGCCAGCCACGCGATCTCGTGCGGGGCGATGGCGGGCCAGTCGGCGGGCACCTCGTCGTTGTTGAGGCCCTGGACGCGGTGGGAGCAGGCGGTCATGGCGGGATAAACCGGTGATGCGGGGCTGTGCGGGGCGACAGGGTAGCGTGCGGCACGCCAGCGGGCGCGTGGGTGGCAGGGGAAGCGCTGATGCGGAGCCGTCGGGCAAGGGCGCTACGCGGCGTAGGAAATTGCCGCCCGGGACTGTAGGGAAACGACGCGCCGCAGTATCGGCGATCAGCCTTTCCCGTGCTTCCCGCGCCCGTACTGCTTGATCAATTCCGCCAGCGCGTCGTCCTCGGCGAAGAAGTACGCCACCGGCAGGTCGAGCACCTCGGCGATGCGCTGCAGGGTCTGCAGGTCGGGCTGGTGGACGCCGGTTTCGTAGCGGTTGACGCGGGTGCTGGCGACGAAATCGTCCAGCCCGGCCTTGATGCCGAGATTGCGCTGCGAGATGCCATAGGTCTCCCGCGCTTCGCGCAGACGCACGCTGTAGACGGGGAGCTCTCTCTTCTCGGACAAGGCCGTGTACATCCCGGGCTTCGGTGCATGGAAGCTTCCGGAAGGGCGCTTGACACCGATACTACGTTAAACGTAGTGTGCGCACCGGGTTAATGAATGAACGCAATGCGTGCATGGCGCTTCCGCTCCCTCGGCGGAAGCGCGGGCGGCAACGCAACCGCGCCGCGACGGCGCGCACACCGCCGCCGCACAGGGCCACGGGAAACACCACCTGCAATTCGCCCGCACCGCCGGTGCGCGCCGCTGCCATGGCGCGCGGCCGCCTGTGCGCCGGCATCGCGTGCCCGCCGCACCGGCCACCGTCCGGGCCGCGGGACAGCAGCACCGCAGCACCGAGTACCCACCATGGAAACCAAAGGACGCAGCATGAAGACCCGCGCTTTACGCAACGCCATTTCCATCGCCCTGTTCGCCACGCTCTATGGCCTGGCCGGCACCGCCCCGGCGCGCGAGGCAGGCGCGGCCCGCGCCGCGCCGGGCGCAGGGCAGGGCGCCACGCCGCGGCAGGCCCCGCCGGTGGACGAGGAAGCAGGGCAGGGCGCCGGTGCGCCGCGCGCGGCCGCCGCGGCGGCGACACCACCGGCCGACGCGACGACCGAGCTGGAGACGGTGACCGTCACCGGCACCCGCATCCGCGGTGGCACCACGCCCTCGCCGGTGATCGCCATCGACAGCGAGCAGATCCGCCAGGAGGGTTTCAGTACGCTGGGCGAGGTGGTGCGCAGCCTGCCGCAAAATTTCAATGGTGGGCAGAACCCGGGGGTTACCGGCGCGGCGTCGGGTGTCGGCAACCAGGACCTCACCGGCGGGTCCGCCCTGAATCTGCGCGGTCTGGGTGCGGATGCGTCGCTGACGCTGCTCAATGGCCGCCGCATGGCGTACGACGGGTTCTCGCAGGCGGTGGACATCAGCGCCATTCCGGTGGAGGCGGTGGAGCGCCTGGAGATCGTTGCCGATGGCGCGTCGGCGATCTATGGCTCGGACGCCGTCGGGGGCGTGGCCAACGTGATCCTCAAGCGTGACTTTGATGGCGTGGCGCTGGGGATGCGGCGCGCCACCACCGCCGACGGCGGGTTCGCCACGCAGGAGTACACCGCGACCGCTGGTGCGCAGTGGCAACGCGGCGGGATGATCGCCACCTTCAAGGACACCACGTCCGATCCGATCCATGCGCGTCAACGCGCCTACACCCGGCATCTGGGCGAGCACTACACGATCCACGGCGGCAGCGACGCGCGCAGCGGACTGCTCAGCCTCCACCAGGCGCTGGGCGAGGTGGCCGAGCTGAGACTCGATGCGCTGCGTACCCGGCGCGACATGTTGCGCTACGCGAGCCAGGGCAACTCCTACTACCGCTATACCCCACAGACCGACATCGCGCTGGTCTCGCCCAGCGTCGCGTTCTTCCTGGGAAGCTGGACACTCACCGTCGGCGGCGCGCACGGCAGCGACGAGAACACCGACGAGCGCTATTTCGTCTCCGCGGCCGGAAGCAGGCGGGTGACGCAGACATGCTACTGCAACCGCAGCCGCTCCTATGAGATCGGCGCGGAAGGGCCGCTGTTCGCGATTGGAGGAGGAGAGGCGCGCGTGGCGGTCGGTATCGGTTCGCGTGAGGACACGTTCCGGTATCGTCCGCGCGTCACCGGGACACCTTATGGCGGCGACGAACGCGCGCGTTCGGCCTACGCCGAGCTCAGCGCTCCATTGGTCACCCCGTCTCGTCGCGTACCCGGCATGCATCGCCTGGAACTAAGTGCGGCGCTGCGCAGTGAGGATTACGCCAGCTTCGGAGCCGTGACCACGCCGAAGCTTGGCGTGATCTACGATCCCAATGCCCACCTTACCCTCAAGGCCTCATGGGGACGATCATTCAAGGCGCCGACGTTGCTGCAGCGGCATCAGGACCGGATGGCGTACCTGTGGCGTGCATCCGCGGTGGGAGCGACGGCAGGCCCCGCCGATGCCACCGTGCTGATGTCCTATGGCGGCAACGCGGAACTGGAAGCCGAGCGCGCGCGCACCTGGACCGCCTCGCTGGCGGTACATCCGCTGGCGGCACCCGGGCTGGAAGCAGAACTGACCTGGTTCGATGTCGACTATACGGACCGCGTGGTGGAGCCGGTGAGCTATGCGCAGGCGCTTTCAAATCCGGCATATGCGGAGTTCGTGGACCATGCGCCGACACCCGAGCAGATAACGCAGCTGCTGTCGATCTACAACAGCGCGTTCTACAACCTGGCCGGAGCGCCCTACGATCCCACGAAGGTGGTGGCAATCATCCGCGATCAGTATGTCAATGCGGCACGACAGCGCATCCAGGGCATCGATCTGTCGGTGTCATACCGGCTTGATCTGCCGCGGGGACAGCTGTCAATCAGGGGGGCGTCCAGCTGGCTCGACAGCGAACAGCGGACCAGCGCGAACCAACCGGTTCATGCCCTGGCCGGCACGGTTGCCAATCCAGCACGGTTCAATGGACGCCTCGGTGCGGTTTGGACGTCAGGGGGATTCACCGCGTCCGCATTTGCCAATCACACCAGCGGGGTAACCGATCGCCGCGGCGCGATGTCCGAGAAGGGCGCATCGTTCACCACGCTGGACACCACGCTGGGCTACGACCTGGCCACCCGCGACGGCATTGTCCCGGCGCTTTCGCTGGGTCTGTCGGTGCAGAACGTTCTCAATCGCGCTCCTCCGCTGTATGCACCGGCCGTCGCGACGTATGTGCCTTATGACGCCACGAACTATCCGGCCATCGGGCGGCTCGTCAGTGCGTCGGTTTCGATGCGCTGGTAACGGGGAGATAAGGCATGCGTGGTCACCTTCTTGGAGCGTGGCGGATGGGGCCATGCGTCACCCGCGCCTCCTGCATCTTCCGCACTCACACCTGGCCGGCGGCACTGTGGCTGGTGCTGGTGGTGGCGTGCACCTCACCGGGAGCGGGTGCCGTGACAATCTCGCCACGCCGGCTTCTTGAGCTGAGTGACCTGGGCAATCCTGCACTCTCGCCCGACGGCCGCCAGGTAGCTTTCCGTGTGGAGCGTGCATCCGTCGAGCGTAACGCCTATGACAGCATCTGGTATGTGCAACGCCTGGATGGACGTTCGCCGCCGCTACGGATCGGCGAGGGCGGGGAGCCGATCCGCGAACTCGTCACCGGACTGGTCGTGCCGTCGCCCGCGGTATGGTCCCAGGATGGGCGCTGGCTCTACTACCGTGCCCGAATCGATGGCCGCGTATCGGTTTGGCGCGCCGCCAGCGACGGTGCAAGTGCCGTTGAGATGGTGCACGACCCGGCTGACGTCCAGGACTTCGCGCTGGGCGCGGACGGAGCCCGGCTGTTCTACAGCGTCGGCGCTACGCGCGATGCGGTCTTCGCCGCCGAGCAGCGCGAGTATGAGCAGGGCGTGCGCATCGACGAAACGGTCGTGTTGGCTGCCGGCCTGCACCGTTCGGCCAGGGTCAATGGCCGCGCCGCAACCCAGCGGTTTCTCGGCGACTGGTTCTCGACCGGTCCGTTGCTCGCGGATATGCCGGCGAGATGGAAAGTCGTTGACCTGGATACCGGAGTGGTGCGGGATGCAGCTGTGCACGAGCTGCCGAGCGCGACGAAGAAGGCCGCCAGCTTCTCTGCGGCCCTGCCAATACCGACGATGCGGGCGGCGCATCCACACGATAACCGTGTCGCGGTCGTGTTCCCGGCAGGTGAGCCCGAGTCCGGCATGTTGCAGCCTAGGGACGGAATGCTGGCCGTACTGCCGCACATGCGGTCAACCCAGTGGCGACGTTGTACCGACCGCCTGTGCAACGGGCGGACGATAAGCGATGTGCGCTGGCGACCTGGGCACGACGAAGTGCTGTTCACGACCACCGACCATGAGCGTGGGCGCGCGCAGACCATCTATCGCTGGAACGTTGCCACGGGAGCGGTCCAGCCCGTCGTGGTGTCGGCCGGCCTGGTCAGCGGAAGCCAACGCCACTGGGACGTGCCTTGCGCGGTATCGGCGATGACGCTGGTATGCGTTGCCGCGGAGGCGGACCGTCCGCCACGCCTGGAGGCGATCGATATCGACACTGGACAGCGGCGGATCCTGTTCGAGCCCAACAAGGGGTTGGAAAAGGACATCGCCGCCGTGGCACCTGCCCGGATGATCCGCTGGACAGACGTACGCGGGCGCGAGTTCACTGGGCAATTTTTCGAGGCGAAGAATGCTGGCAGGCCATCCCCGCTGTTCGTGACGTTCTATACCTGCCAAGGCTTCCTGCGTGGTGGACTGGGTGACGAATGGCCGCTGGCATCGCTTGCCGAGCAAGGCATATCGGCACTGTGCATCAATGCTCTGCCTGGTTTCCGTCTGGACTACGTCGAGCGCCACGATCAGGGGCGGACAGCCGTGGAAAGCGTGGTTGCGGCCCTTGCTGCCGAAGGGAAGGTCGATCCGCATCGGGTCGGCATGGGCGGACTCAGCTTCGGCAGCGAGGTGACGTTGTGGACCCTCATGCACTCTGACGTAGTCGCAGCCGCGTCCGTATCCAGCATTTCACCGACTCCGAGCTACTACCTGCTCAACAGCCTGCGTGCGCCATTCCGCAGCAATCTGCAGCTGATGTGGCAACTTGGCGCGCCCGACGAGACTCCGGAGCGCTGGAAGACGATATCACCTGCTTTCCAGCTGGACAGAGTGCGTGTCCCGGTGCTGTTCCAGTTGCCGGAACAGGAGTTCAGGATGCTGCTGGATTACGCGTTGCCTCTGCTGCGCAGGCAACAGGGCGATCTGTACGTGTTCCCGGAAGAAGCCCACATCAAGTTCCAACCACGGCACAAGCTGGCTGCCTACCATCGCAACATCGACTGGTTCCGCTTCTGGCTGCAGGCATACGAGGATCCCGATCCCGGGAAGACGGTGCAGTACCGTCTATGGCGCCAAATGCGCGCGCATGGATCAGGAGCGGAGTATCGCGGGCGGACCGGCGAAACAGACTAGACCTGCTGCCTGGCCCAGTTTTCCGCGGCACACAGGTCGAAGACGCGCAGGAACGAAAGGTCACGGGGGGCCAGTTCATGGTCCAGGAAGTCCATCAGCGCAGCGTGGTCCAGCAACCCATGGGCAGCCAGCTGTCCTTCTCCCAGAAACCGGCGCATACCCTGCCTGTTGCGGGCATAGGCGGCGGCCATGTAGCCGGTATACGAGCCCTTGCTGCGCCGATCGCGAACAGCCAGCGGCAGCCGTTCTGAGAAGGCGTCGCGCGCCACCGCGCGATTTCGGCCTCGATTTATCCACATCCATGAAGGAACGCGCAGGCATGCTTCCATGACCGGCTGTGACAGCAGCGGAAAGTGCATGGAACGCCCTCCGCGGCGGGGGGCGGTATCACGGAACAACTGTGTACCGATCAGATCCTGGATCTTCTCCCGGTCCCCCGGCAACGCATCGACCGGCATGTCCAGCCACCCATGGTACTCGGGTGCTTCGGGCACATGTTCCATGGCAAGGAAGCGGCGGTCCTGCTTCCACACGTCGCGCCCTGGACGAGCCAGCTTGCGCAGCGTCAGCCGCAGTGCTTTCCAGAACGTGCACTGGTGAAGGGTGGAGAGGTCTTCAATGGCGGCGATGCCGGCCAACAGCCCGTTCTCGCGGAAGGCGTCGGCGGCCGGTGCTGCTGTCTTCAGGTAGCAGAAGACGGTATCTCCGCCTCCGCCGGACACATAGCTGTCCGCCGCGTGGGCTGCGCCAGCCACCTCCCAGGCTTCGTTCACCGCATTCTGCAGGATACCCATCGCCGGCAGGAACGCCGACGGCGCCAATGGAAAGTCAAAGCGGACATTCTGGAATCCAACCTGCTGGGTGACGAGCTCGGTTGCAAGGGCATCCGTCACCAGGCGTGCATAGGGGCGCTCATCGGTCCCGGCCACCGGCATCACCAGCGTACAGAAGATGGCGGTCGCGGCTTGCTCCCGAAGGCAGACCGCGACGATGGACGAATCAAGACCGCCTGATAGTTCCACCACCAACTTCCGGTCCGCGGCAGTCAGTGCGCAGACCACCATGCTGACCGCTGAGCGTATATCCGCCGCGGCCGCGTCGCGATCCTCATGGCGCCTATCGGAAGACACGAAACGCCAAGGTGTCCAGGCCATCCGCGTGGAGGAGCCGGTGCCGTCACAGTGGAGCACAAACCCCGGCAGGAGCTCTCGTAGCTGGTCCAACGTGGTACGCCCCGTCCTCAGGTAGGGATAGGCCAGTCCATGTGCCATCGCGGCCCAGTCCACTGTCTTGTGGTACAGGCCCAGGTGCGCGGCCAGGGCGATGTCGGAGGTCACGAATCCCCCCTTGCCGGTCACCTGGTAGACACACGGTACCGCGCCGGACGGATCGCGCAGAAGCCGCAGTATCGGGTCCTCAGCAGACCCAGCCAGCTGTACCAGCAGGTACTCGCCCCAGCTGTCGTGCAGTACCTGGTGCTCGCGCTCCTCCGCGTTTGAATCCAGACCGAAGGGGAGGGTGATTGCCTTGCCATTGCGGTCGAAAAGCCGGCCTATCAGGACGCCGTGGCCAGGCCACCTCAGCACGGGTGTGGCGGTGGAGACGTACAGGCAGGCATGCGGGATACGTAGTTCACAGCGGAATCCCCGGGCAAGCAGGGACGCTTCCGTCGATGCGGCGTCGCGTGCGCTCTCGCCGAACAGGAGAAGATAGTGTGGTTCCATCAGATTATCCTGACCGGGGTATGCGCACCCGCGTCTGACAAGGTCTCGTTGAGGATGGTGCCCCCCGCCTGGAGCCAGCAGTGCGCCGCGAACGGAAGCAGGGTCACGCCGAAGACGATGCGCGCCGGCAGACGACGGCGTGCGAGGAAGCGGAACAGTGCCAGTGAATCCAGCAGGCAGCATGGGGCGATGGGCACGTAACGACGCGCCCTGATGAACTGCAATGTGGCTTCCTCCAGTGCCCGGTGCGACGTCATGCAGGAACCAGATGGGCGCGGAGCTCCGCCGGTTAGGGTATTGTCGATAACGGACCTGAATGGGGCGCGTCGCAGGCGACGCCTGGTCCCCCACACGGTTGCCGCGACTTCCGCCAGTACCGACGGCCCAGTTCTGGGCATTGCCATGGCCGGCGACTCGATGGCGCTGGCCGTAGGGGCGGGCAGGTCGGGCATGGTGGCGCATTCGGGCGCGTAGGCGATCACGATTCCGCTGCGTTCCAGCGCCTCGCGCTGATGCCGGGCAAGCGTTCCCGACGCCAGATAGGCACGCATTGCCGACTCCAGCGGAGGCGACAGTCTGAAGTAGCGGTCGAGAGCAAGATCAAGGAAGACCAGGTGTTCGTCGATCTCGCAGCAGGACAAGTCCTGGTTGATGAGCCAGCGCATGCGTTCTCCCGGCAGGACGCGCACCGGAGTGCGCGTCCTGGGTGGCTTACTCTTCGGAAATGCCCGGAATCATCGGCAGACCCGGGCCCGTCGGCTCGCCGGGACCGGCGCCTCCCTGCGTCTCCACACTGGCGACGCCGAGCACGATCACATCGTCCGCGTGCATGCGGTGGTTGTCGTTGCTGTTCATCTTTGCCTCTCCTGCGGTTGCGTCATGGCGGTTTCCATGACGACAGCCAGCCTAGGAGCCGGGAAATTTGATTATCAAATGATTATTGCGTTGCTAAACGATGATTGTCCGAAGACGTGCAGCCGGTCATGCAATGCGCCGCTTCCCTGTGCGGTGCATGGGGTGCCGCTGCGCCGGCCGGCACTGCCCGCACCATGCACCGGCGTGATGGCATGCGCGCGGGCGATGGTGCGTGGGCGCCGGTTACGGCTGCTGGTCGCGACGGTCGACCAGCAGCGCCACGATCCGCGGCACCAGTTGCCTGCGGCGTGCGTGATACGCGCGCAGCCCGGCCCGCAGCGCCGCCATGTCGCGCGCCTGCCAGTGGCTGCCGAGCCGCGCCAGTTCCTCGTCGGGCTGGTCGATGAGGCCGCGTTTGGCGCGACGCACCGGCGCGAGCCGGTCGTTGGCCTGTTTCACCGCATGGTGCAGCGGGCGGAATCCGGGCGCGCGGGCGATGGCGTCGAACAGCTGCCAGGTGCCCTTCACCGGGTCGCCGCGGGGACCGCCAGGCAGGTACGGCAGTGCTTCGCCGGCGCCCACCGCGGGCGGTGCCTCGACCTCGCAGGCCATCAGCAGCAGGCGTTCCATCCAGTCGTAGAGGTCGCGCAGGGCGACTTCGGTGAGCAGCGGCACATGCAGTCCGTCGCGGGCGTGATCGTCGATCAGCCCCTCACCGACCAGGCGGTACAGCGCGAACCGCACCGGCGTGGGACTGATGCTGAATTCCTCGGCCAGCGTGCCCGGATCGATCCGCTGCCCGGGCAGGTAACGCCCCGACTGCAAGGCCCGCCGGAGCTGGCGGTAGAGCAGTGCGCTCTTGGAGCGGTTCGCACGCATGGGCGGACTCCCTGTCTGCGTATGGCGTCCTTCTCGCGGTCGATGGTACAGGAAGTGCCCGCGCACGCCGCCACTGGCGTGCCGCTGCGTGGCGTGAGCGGCATGTCGCGATGCGCGCCAGGGCGCCGGCGGCTGGCATGATGCGCGCATGCCGCCCACCCTCGACCAGCTCCGCCGCTATGCCGTGGCCCGCTCGCTGTTCGCGCCGACCACGCTGATGCGGGCGATCACGAAACTCGGCTTTGTCCAGGCCGATCCCATCCGTGCGCCGGCGCGCGCGCAGGACCTGACCCTGCGCCACCGGGTCAGGGACTACCGCGCCGGCGAGCTGGAACGGCGCTACCCGCGCCTGCCGCTGGAAGAGGATTACTTCGTCAACTACGGCTTCCTGCCGCGCGCGCACCAGGCATTGATGCATCCGCGGCAGGCGCGCGTGGCATGGACCCCGGCACGCTGGAAGCAGGCGCACGCGGTGCGCGCGTTCGTCGCCGCGCACGGTGCGGTGCATCCGCGCCAGGTCGATGCCCATTTCGCCCACGGCAAGACCACCAATGGGTTCGGCGGCGCGTCCAACGCCAGCACGCAGCTGCTTGACGGCATGCACTACCGCGGCCTGCTGCGGGTGGCGCGGCGCGACGGCGGTACCCGAGTGTACGCCGTGCGCGAGGACGCCCCGCCGGTGGCGGCGCAAGAGATCCAGGCGCGGCTGGATACGTTGCTCGACATGATCGTGAGTACCTACGCGCCGCTGCCGGCCGCCAGCCTGCGGCAGCTGGTCGGCTACCTCGGCAACGGCGTGCCGCAGTGGCGCGATGCGTGCGGGCCGGCGCTGCTGCGCGCCCGCCAGCGCCTGCAGTGCGCGCGCGTGGACGGCATGGATTGGCTGTGGCCTGACGGTGAGCGCGCCGAAAGCCGGCGCTGGCAGCTGGATGAGGACGCGCGCCTGCTGACGCCGTTCGACCCGGTGGTATGGGACCGCCGCCGCTTCGAACAACTGTGGGGCTGGAGCTACCGGTTCGAGGCTTACACCCCGGCGCCGAAGCGCAAGCTCGGCTACTACGCGATGCCGTTGCTGTGGCGCGGGCAGGTGATCGGCTGGGGCAACCTGGCGGTCGTGGCGGGCGCGCTGCAGGCGCGGCTGCACTATGTCGCCGGCCACGCGCCGAAGGACACCGCGTTCGACACCGCGCTGGAGGTGGAGCTGGCGCGGATGCGGTTATTCCTTGGCCTGGAGGGCTGAACCGCCGTTGTTTCCACGGCGCTCACGTTTGTGTCCGCGCGCATCACGCCTTGGCACGCCACGCTGACCGGCCGCGGCGCACGCTCGATCCGCGGCAGGTGCCGCGATGCGCGAGGAACCCCCATGGCCCATACCCGTGACAGCACCGGCCAGGTGCAAGCGCCGTCGCGCCCCGCTGGCGGCGGCCCGCGCACGATCCCCCCCGCACGGCACGCGGCGCGGGTGGTGGCAAGCGTTCCGGTCACTGCCATGCGCGCGCTTGCCGGTCGTCGCGCAGGCAGGGTGCGGCCATGAACAAGCGCCATGTATTCAGTGCGCCCGGGCTGGCGCTGGCCGAGCAGGCGATGGCGGCCGCGCGCAGCGCCGGCGTGGACAACGACGCCATCCTGCTGGTCGCGCGCGCCGACATCGAGAAACGCGCGATTCCGGATATGCGCAAGATGGCCGATACCGACCTGATGGCGGCGGTGGGCCGTGGCGCCGGTTACGGCGCCGCCACCGGGCTGTTGGCCGGACTGGTGGCCGTTGCCGTGCCGCCGCTGGGCATCACCCTGGCCGGTGCCGCGGCGGTGGGCGTGGCCGGTGCGATGGTCGGCAGCCTGGCATCGGCACTGCTGGGGGCGAGCGTGCCCGATCCGGTGCGCCAGGCCTTCGACGACGAGATCCAGGCCGGCCACATCCTGCTGGTGATCGACGCCGAACCGGAGGTGCTCGACGTGGCCGGCGCGGCCATCGTGCGCCTTGGCCTGCGCCCGCTGCCCTACGAATCCACCTCGGCGCTCAGCTGACGCCCCGCGCCGGTACGCCCGTGCATGTGCCCATGCGCACTCGACGCCAGCGCGGTTGTTGCCTATGGTCGGCGCTTCGCCAATCGAGGGGAGCGGGCAATGCGCGTTGGGCTTGTGCTGGGAATGTGGCTGTTGGCCGGTTGCCTGCAGGCGGCCGAGCCGGTGGCGACGGTACGGGTGGCGTTCGACCGCGACGGCGTGACCGCCACGCAGGTGCAGGGCATGGCCGACATCGCCGCCGGGCGCGCGGTCAGCGCCGACGATCCGGTGCGCATCGCCTCGATCTCCAAGCTGGTCACCGCGCTGGGGGTGATGCGCATGGTCGAGGCCGGGCAGCTGGAGCTGGACGCGGATGTGTCGCGCTGGCTCGGCTGGCCGCTGCGCCACCCGCAGTTCCCGGACACGCCCATTACCCTGCGCCTGCTGCTGTCGCACCGCGCCGGGCTCACCGATGCCGCCGGTTACTACGCCGTGCCGCTGGGCGCGCCGCTGCGCACCGTGCTCGACGACCCGCGCGCGTGGGACACGGCGCACGCGCCGGGAACGTACTTCCGCTACGCCAACATCGATTTCCCGCTCATCGCCGCGGTGATGGAGAAGGCCAGCGGCGAACGCTTCGACCGGCTGATGCAGCGCCTGGTGCTGCAGCCGCTCGGCATCGCCGCCTGCTACAACTGGGCCAGCTGCGACAACGCCAGCGTGGCGCGCGCGGTGGTGCTGTACGACGAAGCGCACCGGCCGGTGCGTGACGACAACCGCGGCCGTCGCCCCGATTGCCCGGTGGTGGCCGCGGCCGATGGCAGCTGCGACCTGGGCCGCTGGCGCGCCGGCGACAACGGTGCGTTGTTCGCACCGCAGGGCGGGCTGCGCATTTCCGGCAACGGCCTGGCGAAGATCGGGCGGCTGTTGCTGGGTGGGGGCGAAGTGGACGGCGTGCGCCTGCTGCGCGCCGACTCCGTGCGCGAACTGGCACGCCCGCAGTGGACCTACGCCCCCGGCGACGGCATGACCACCGAAGAGGACGATAGCGGCCAGGGCGGTGACGGCTTCTTCTGCCGCTATGGCCTGGCGATGCAGACCCTGGCCACGCCGGTGAAGGGCTGCCGCGACGATCCGTTCGGCGATGGCGTGGCGCGCATCGGCCACTCCGGCTCGGCGTACGGGCTGCTGTCGGGGCTGTGGGTGGACCCGGCCAGCGGCACCGGCGTGGCGGTCTTCGCCACCGGCCTGCCGGAAGCGCGCAAGGGCGAGCACTCGGCGTTCTCCGCGGTCGAGGAGCGCCTGCTCAAGCCGTGAGGCGCGGGGGCGCCGCGCCGCACGCTCAGGCGGGGCGGGCGCCCGCCAGGTGCGCGGCCAGCTGGCTGATGCCGCCCACCGCCAGCTCCACCCAGATCGCGAGCAGCGCGCACAGCAGGGCGATGCCCAGCGTCCACCGCTGCCCCCTGCCGCCGAGCCGGGGCGCGATACAGGCGTAGCCCAGCCCCGTGGCGAACAGCAGGGCGCCCATCACCACGAAGTCCAGCGGGCCCCAATGCCAGCCTTCGCCGGCGGGCGCGTGGCGGTCGCGGAGGGTCAGGGCCAGGGGGACGAGCAGCAGCAGGCCGGTGCCGACGGCCGGGCGGATCACGCGGTGCTTCATGGCGGTACTCCACGAGGGAAGGAGGAGCCCGCAGCATCGGCCCGTTTCGCGGCGCCTGGATGGGGGCGCGGCGAAGTCACGGTGAAGTCCGCCCGCGGTCATCGCCCCGCCGGCGCTGTCGGCGCAGTGCGGCGCGCATCAGGCGCTGGAAGGTGGGGCATTGCAGGTGGTCGGCGTGACGGCAGCCTGCGGCATGGCGCAGGCCATCGCGCAGGGCCTGCAGCCGGGTGATGCGCCGTTCCAGCGGGTCGGCCTTGCGCAGCAACTGTGGGCGATCGATGCCGGGCATGGCGCCGTCGCCGAGCATGCTGCCGATCTCCTCCAGCGGGAACCCGGCCGCGCGCCCCAGTGCGATCAGCGACAGGCGCTGCAGCACCGAGGTCGCATAGACGCGCCGCAGCCCGTTGCGATCGATCGGCTGGACCAGGCCGCGGGTTTCGTCATAGCGCAGGATGGACGCGGCGATCCCGCTCTGCCGTACCACCTGCCCGATGTCGATCTCCTGCACGCTTGACCTCAAGTCGGCTTCAACGTCGAGACGGATGGAAACAGGTTTGCGCACAGGCGGGAAGGGCGATGGACGGTGGGGGAATCCTCCTGCGGGTCGTGATCGTGGGCGTCGTCGCCATCGCGGCGACCGATCTGTGGGCGGTGCTGCTGCGCCGGCTCGGGCGTCCCACCCTGGACTACGCGCTGCTCGGCCGCTGGATCGGGCACTGGCGCGCCGGGCGCTGGCGCCATGCCGCCATCGGCGACGCCGCGCCGGTCAGGCATGAGCGCATGCTGGGCAGGTGCGCGCATTACGCCATCGGCGTCGGCATGGCCGGGATGCTGATGGCGATGCTGGGCAGTACCTGGCTGCGCCAACCGACGTTGGGCGCGGCGCTGGGGTTCGGCGTGGGCAGCGTGCTGCTGCCCTTCCGGGTGATGCAGCCGGCGTTCGGCGCCGGCATCGCCGCCGCGCGCACGCCGCGGCCGTGGCAGGCGCGGCTGCAGAGCCTGGCCACGCATGCCGTGTTCGGTGCCGGATTGTTCGCCGGGGCCGCGATATCCGACAAATTTATTATTTAAATCAATGATTTGAATAAAATAGACATAACGCTGCTAGCCTGTTCCCGCCAATCATCTGGGGAACCCCATGACCATCGGATCGCAGTCGGACATCGACGGCCTGCAACGTATCGGCCGGCTGGTCGCGCGGGTGCGCGAGGAAATGCTCGCCGCCGCCTGCCCCGGCATGACCACCGGTGAGCTCGACCTGATCGGCGAGCGCCTGCTCGCCGCGCACGGCGCGCAGCCGGCGCCGCGCCTGGTGTATGGGTTCCCCGGCGCAACCTGCATCAGCGTCAACGAAGAGGCCGCCCACGGCGTGCCGGGCGCGCGCGTGCTGGCCGCGGGCGACGTGGTCAACGTGGATGTCTCCGCCGAACTGGGCGGCTACTTTGCCGACACCGGCGGTACCCGCGTGCTGCCTACGGCCGCGGCGCGCGATCTGCGCCTGTGCCACGCCGCACGCAGCGCACTGGCCAACGCGCTGAAGGTCGCGCGTGCCGGCCAGCCGCTCAACCGGATTGGTGCGGCGATCGAGTGCACCGCGCGCCAGGCCGGCTTCCGCGTGATCGAGAACCTGGGCAGCCATGGCGTCGGCCGCGCGCTGCACGAGGAACCGGACCACATTCCCGGCTACCACGACCCGCACGACACGCGGCGGCTGCACGAAGGCATGGTCATCACCATCGAGCCGTTCCTGTCCACGCGCAGCCGCGTGGTCGAGGAAGGCGACGACGGCTGGACCCTGAGCGGCGCGCCCGGCAACCGCTCCGCGCAGTACGAGCACACGCTGATCGTCACCCGTGGCGAGCCGATCGTGGTGACGCTGCACTGAGCACGCGCGGCATCGACACCCCCTGCACGCACCGGCGGCCAGGGTGGTGGCATGTCCCCGCACCCCCGACCGGCATGAGCGCGTCGCCGCTACGTACCCCCGATGGTCGTTACCTGGTGGTGCGCGGCCGCCTGTGGCGCGCCACCAATCCGCATCTGCCGGAGGAACAGCGGCAGGCGGCGGTGCGTGAGCTGATGGCCGCGCGTCGCGAGGTCGGCCGCGCGCGCCGCGCCGGCGACCCACAGGCGCTGGCGCGTGCCGGCCAGGCGGTGGACGCGGCCAAGCGCGTGCTGGGCGAACGTGGCCCGGTGTGGTGGAGCGATGGCGCCCCGGACTACAACCGCCACCTGGCGAAGAACACGCCCTATGCGGCGTGGCATGCGCGGGTAACCGCCACCGCGGACGATTGAGCAGCCGCGCCGCGCCGCGGGCACGGCACCGGAGAAGACCACACCCCGTAGGTACCGGGCTTGCCCGGCACGGTGCCATGCAAAAAACACGCGGGGCGGGATGGTCTCGCCCGACATGGCGCGATGCGGGAGGGCGTGCAAAAAGCATGCGGGGCAAGCCCCGCATCTACGGGTATGTCATGCAGGCGCCGGGCTTGTGCGGCGCGGCCGGGCCGGTATCGGAACACGGATGGACGAACGCGTGATCAGCCCGGATGCCCGCCACACACCGTAGGTGCCGGGCTTGCCCGGCACGGCGCCCTGCAAAAAAAACGCGGGCCGGGATGGTCTCGCCCGGCACGGCGCCGTGCGGGAATGTGTGCAAAAGAAGCATGCGGGGCAAGCCCCGCATCTACGGGTATGTCAATGCGGGTGCCGGGCTTGTGCGGTGTGGCTCGGCCGGTATCGGAACACGGATGGACGACGCGTGATCAGCCCGGATGCCTGCCACACACCGTAGGTGCCGGGCTTGCCCGGCACGGCGCCCTCGCCCGGCACGGCGCCATGCAAAAAACACGCGGGGCGGGGTGGGCTTGCCCGGCGCGGCACGGTTCGGAAGGGCGTGCAAAAAAAGCATGCGGGGCAAGCCCCGCATCTACGGGTATGTCAATGCGGGTGCCGGGCTTGTGCGGTGTGGCTCGGCCGGTATCGGAACACGGATGGACGACGCGTGATCAGCGCGGATGCCCGCCACACCGTAGGTGCCGGGCTTGCCCGGCACGGCGCCCTCGCCCGGCACGGCGCCATGCAAAAAACACGCGGGGCGGGATGGTCTCGCCCGACACGGCGCCATGCGGGAAGACGTGCAGAAAAGCATGCGGGGCAAGCCCCGCATTTACGGGGCGGGGTGGGCCTGCCAGTCGGCCTGGCCGGCGGCCAGGGTCCAGCCGATCAGCTCGGTGGTGGTCCGTGCCAGCGCGGTCTCGAACGCGGTGGCCACGCTGGGCACCGCGGTGTCGGCGGCGGGCTCGGCGACCAGGAAGGTGCGCGAGGCCACCACGCGCTGGTCCAGGCTGTGGATCAGCTTGGCATTGAGCTCGATGGTCGCCGCCGGGCGTGCGTTGCCGGCGTAGTCCGCCTCGAAGCGGCGCAGGTCGATGGCCAGCTTGTAGTCCGAGCGGATGCCGGTGGCGATGCGCGCCACCGCGCCGATCCGGCCGGAGTCCTCGAAGCCGCGCAGCAGCGCGTCCTCGAGCATGTCGGTGGCTGGTTGCGACCAGGTGGCGCCGCGGTAGACCTCCAGTTCGCCGGGGGTCGGGCGCACGTTGATGCGCGGGCTGTCCACCAGCCGCGCGGCGGCGGGCTTGGCCACGGCCAGTTGCCAGTCCACCCGTGGCCACGAGGCGTCCACCGCGACCCGCGCCTGCGGCGCGTAGATGGTGATCGGGTGGCGGTCGCCGCTGGCCAGCACCGCGCAGCCGGCCAGGGCCAGGACGCAGAAGGGGGCGAGTAGTCGCATCGACGGGAAGCGCTTCATTTGGGTTCGAACTCCTTCGGTGCATCGCGGCCGAGCAGGTAGCGCGCCGGGTTGTTCTCGAGGCGGTCGCTGACCCGGCGCAGGTCACGGATCAGCCCGCGCAGTTCGGTCAGGGTCGGGCCCAGCTGGGCCAGGCCATCGTTGGCGAAGCTGTTGATGGCCGCGCGGTTCTCGCCGAGGATCGCGTTGGCGTTGCCCGCGGCCGAATCGAGCTTGGCCAGGCTGGCGTCGAGCTTGTCCAGCGTGGCCGGCAACTGCCGCACCACGTTCTGGTCCAGGTGCTGGAGGGTACCGTTGGCGGTGGCCAGGGTGGTGTTGAGGTTGCGCGCCGCGTCGCGCGCTTCCACCAGCAGCGCCTGGGTGCCCTGGTCACGGTCAGCCAGGCCGCCGCTGACCGTTTCCAGGTGCGCCAGGGTGTTGGAGATGCGCTCCACGTTCTCGTCGCTGAGCAGCTGGTCCATGCGCTCGACCACGCGGTTGGCCACGTCGGTGATGTTCTGCAGCGCCGAGGGCGACGTCTGGATCGTCGGCACCTGCTCGCGGTTGACCGTGGTCAGCGCCGGCGCCTGCGGGCTGCCGCCGCTGAGCTGGATGATGGCCGGGCCGGTGATGCTGGTGATGGCCAGCTTGGCGCGGGTGTCGGTCTTGACCGGGGTGGTCGAGTTCAGCCGCAGCTTGGCGATCACCTTGCGCGGGTCATCCGGCGCCAGCGACAGGTCGGTGATCGAACCGACCGAAATGCCGTTGTACTGCACCGGGCTGCCGACCGACAGGCCGGTCACCGCTTCGTCGAACACGACGCGGTACTCCTGCCAGGTGCGGTCGGACGAATACTTGGCCGCCCACAACCCGAAGCCGAGCAGGGCCAGCGAGACGATGAGGGTGAAGGCGCCGATCAGGACGTAATGGGCTTTGGTTTCCATGGGGTCACGGCCGGGAAGGGGGAGCGGGGAGCAGCGGACGCCGGTGCGCGGCGGCGTCCGGCCGGTGCGGGGATGAAGACTGCCGCAGGGCGGTGAAGGCGAAGCGATGGTGGCGGTTCATTCGCGCCCCCCGGCTTCGCGTTCCCCGCTGCCACGCGCGGCGCGTGCGCGCGGGCCGTGGAAGTATTCGCGGATCCACGGGTGGTCGAGGCGTTCGATCTCCGGCAGTGGCGCGTTGGCGACCACCTTGTGGTCGGCCAGCACCGCCACCCGGTCGCAGATGGCGTAGAGCGTGTCCAGGTCGTGGGTGATCAGGAACACGGTCAGGCCCAGCGCTTCCTGCAGGGTCTTGATCAGGCGGTCGAAAGCGGCCGCGCCGATCGGGTCCAGCCCGGCGGTGGGTTCGTCCAGGAACAGCAGCGGCGGGTCCAGCGCCAGCGCGCGCGCCAGCCCGGCGCGCTTGCGCATGCCACCGGACAGCTGCGAGGGCAGCTTGTCGAGCGCATCGGCCGGCAGCCCGGCGAGTTTCACCTTCAGCAGCGCCAGTTCGTAATGCCAGCGCTCGGGCAGCTCCGGGTGGTGCTCCTTGAGCGGCACCTGCACGTTCTCGCCGACGGTGAGCGAGGAAAACAGCGCGCCGTCCTGGAACAGCACCCCGGTGTTGCGCTCCACATGCAGGCGCGCGGCCGGTTGGTCCGAGCGTGCGTCCACGCCCAGCACCTCGATCTGCCCGGCATCGGGGGTACGCAGGCCGAGGATGGAGCGCATCAGCACCGATTTGCCGGTGCCCGAGCCGCCGACCACGCCGAGGATCTCGCCGCGGCGCACGTCCAGGTCCAGCCCGTCGTGCACGGTCTGGTCGCCGAAGCGGTTGACCAGACCGCGCACGCGGATGGCCAGTTCGTCGCCGCCGTGCCTGTCCCTGGAGGGAATCGCCATCGTGCCGCCCCCTCACCAGTCCATGTGCATGAACCACAACGCGGCCAGCGCGTCGAGGATGATGACCAGCGAGATCGTCTGCACCACGCTGGAGGTGGTGCGCTCGCCCACCGACTGCGCCGTGCCCTGCACCTTGAGCCCTTCCAGGCAGCCGATCAGGGCAATGATCAGCGCGAACACCGGGGCCTTGGACAGCCCCACCAGCAGGTGCCGCAGCTGCATGGTCTCGTGCATCCGGGCGATGTACATCTGTGGCGGGATGCCCAGGTCGAACGCGCCCACGGTGACGCCACCGGCCAGGCCGGCGACCATGGCGATGAAGGTCAGCAGCGGCAGCGTCACCACCAGCGCCAGCACCCGTGGCAGCACCAGCAGGTCGATCGGGTCCAGGCCCAGGGTCTGGATCGCGTCGATCTCCTCGCGCGCCTTCATCGCCCCGATCTGCGCGGTGAACGCGCTGGCGGTGCGCCCGGCCAGTACGATCGCGGTGAGCAGCACGCCGAACTCGCGCAGGAACGCGATGTTGACCAGTTCCACCACGTAGATCTCGGCGCCGAAGTCGCGCAGGATGGTCGAGCCGAGGAAGGCGACCACCGCACCCACCAGGTAGGACAGCAGCGCGATCAGCGGTACCGCGTCCAGCCCCACCTCTTCCATCTGGTGCACGGTGGCGGTCAGGCGCAGGCGCCGCGGCTGCCGCAGCAGGCGCGCCAGCTTGGCCAGGTTCTCGCCGAAGAAGCCCACCAGCACCACGATGTTGCCGGCGATGGCATGCACCGAGCGGCCGAGCCGTTCCAGCGCGGCGGCCACGCCGTAGTCGCGCTGCGGTGGCGGACGCTCGTCGGCGACCTCGTCGATGGTGCACACCAGCGCGCGGTGCTCGTCGCGGAACAGCAGCGCATCGTCGCTCAGCCCGGCGCTGCGCGAGTAACGCAGCAGCTGCAGCACCCCGGCCGAATCGAGCTGGTCGATGCCGCGCGCGTCCAGCCCGCGTACCGGTGCCCGGATGTCGCCCAGCAACTGGGCCGATTGCAGGGCGGTGGACAGGGTCCAGCTGCCCGACAGCCGGAGTTGGCCGTCGACGTCCGGGTCCATCGCGCAGTGGGGCGGTTCGGCGTTCTTCATGGGGGCGTCCGCCGCCGAGCATACCCTGTCACCCCGTCGCGGGCCCATGAAGCGATCAAGCCGGCGCACTTCCGGGTGATACTAATGCGCATGTCCGCCGAATCCATCGCCTCCGTTTCCATCGTCCCCGGACGCGCAACCTATGCGCAGCGCGTGGCCTTCGTCACGGAGATCGCCGGCCGCCTGCATACCTACGGCACCACCGCGCAGCGGCTGGAAGCGGCGGTGGTGGCGCTGGCGCAACGGCTGGACCTGGATTGCGAGCCGTGGTCCAACCCCACCGGGCTGATCCTCAGTTTCAGCGACCCGACCCAGGCGATCGGCTCCAGCGACATCACCCGCGTGGTGCGGCTGGACCCGGGCAGCAACGACCTGCACAAGCTGACCCTGGCCGACCAGATCGCCGACGCGGTGGCGAGCGGGCAGATGAGCATCGCCCAGGGCCATACCGCGCTGCGCCGGCTCGACAAGCCGCCGACCTGGCGCGACAACGCGCAGATGCTGCTGTCTTTCTGCCTCGGCTCGGCCGGCGTGGCCGGCATGTGGCGGCTGCCGTGGCTGGACGTGGTCACCGCCGGTTTCACCGGCCTGCTGATCGGGCTGATGCTGTTCTACACCGACCGCCGCGTGGCCACCCGCGAGGCCAGCGACGCGCTGGCGGCGATGCTGGCCGGTTTCGTCGCGGTGCTGGTGGCGACCTTCATCGGTCCGTTGAACCAGAATTCGGTGATCATCGCCTCGCTGGTGGTGCTGCTGCCGGGCATGGCGCTGACCAATGCGGTCAATGAGCTGGCCAGCCAGCACTGGGTATCGGGCACCGCGCGTTTCGCCGGTGCGCTGACCACGATCATGAAACTGACCGTGGGCGCGATGATCGCGGTGACCATCAGCGACCTGATCGGGCTCGATCCGCTGGTGCGCGGCTCGCGCCCGCAACCGGAATGGGTGGAATGGGCCTCGGTGATGCTGGCCGCGTTCGCCTTCGCGATGCTGTTCCGCGCCTCGCGCCGGGATTATCCCTGGGTGATGGCCGCGTCGCTGGCCGGGTATGCCATTTCCCGTTATGGCGGGCAGCAGTGGGGCGGGCCGGCGGGGATATTCCTGGCGGCGATGATGCTGACCGCCGCCGGCAATCTGTTCGGTCGCGTGGTGCAGCGCCCGGGGGCGATCATCCGCCTGCCCGGCATCATCATGCTGGTACCCGGCAGCATCAGCCTGCGCGGGGTATTGAGCCTGATCCAGCAGCAGAACGTGAATGCCGGTGAATCGGCGCTGCTGACGGTGCTGAACGTGGTGATGGCGCTGGTGGCGGGGCTGCTGTTCGGCAACCTGCTGGTGCCGGCGCGGAAGAATCTTTGAGCGAGGAGTGAGTGAAGAGGAGTGAGAAGTGAGAAAAGGCAGGAGCAAAAGCCGTCATCTCCGCGAAGGCGGAGATCGCTCTTGCTTCTTCTCACTTCTCACTCCTCTTCACTCACTCCTTGCCAATTAAAGAACGCCGGCATATGCCGGCGTTCTTTAATTGCCATCTTCCCGCCCCGATCACTTCTGGATCAGGAATTCCTCGACCTTGCGGCCGCCGGCGGTGTATTCGGCGAGCCAGCGCGGCTGCTTGCCGCGGCCGGTCCAGGTATTGGCGGCATTGGCCGGATCGCGGTACTTCGGTGCGACCTTCACACCCTTGCTGGCGCTCTTGGCCGGGGCCTTGGCGGCGCGCGGGGCGCGGCTGGCCTTGGGCGCGCCGGTGCCGAACAGCTCCTCGATGGTGTAACCGGCCTTCTGCGCGGTCTTGACCAGCTGCGCGCGGACCTTGGTGATGGGCTGGCGCTTGGCGACCACGCTCTTGCGCTTCTGCGCGTCGCGGATCAGGGATGCCAGTTCTCGGGCCGACAGGCCGCTCAGGTCAATACTCATCGAATTGCTACTCCGGATAATGGGGTGGGTATAGCCGATCCGTGGCAGCACGTAAAGCATAGCGGCTGTTTCACGGTAACGGCAACGATAATGTGGGTCATGTATTGATTACATGAGAAAAGGCCGGGTTTTGACCCCGGCCTTTTCCATGGCGCACTTCCCCGTGCGTCACCCTTCGCGCGGCTTTGCCGTGAAAAACGGCTGCCGGGCTGTTGTTTCATGTCAGCCGGCGATTTTCCGCAGCAGCCCGGCCTTGTCCAGGTTCTCGGCCTCGCTGGCCGCGCGCGCGCGGTATTCGTAGGTGCCCGCGGCCAGCCCGCGCTCGGAAACCACGATGCGGTGCGGGATGCCGATCAGCTCCATGTCGGCGAACATCGCGCCGGGGCGCAGCCCGCGGTCGTCCAGCGCGGCGTCGATGCCGGCGGCCTGCAGTTCGGCCAGCAGCGCTTCGGCGGCGGCGGTCACCGCGGCGTCCTGTTTCGGGTTGATCATGCACACCACCGCCTGCCACGGCGCCATCGCCACCGGCCAGATAATGCCGGCGTCGTCGTGGTTCTGTTCGATGGCGGCGGCGACGATGCGCGACACGCCGATGCCATAACAGCCCATCGCCATTACCGTGGCCTTGCCGTTCTCGTCCAGCACCGTGGCCTTGAGTGCTTCGGCATATTTGCGGCCGAGCTGGAACACGTGGCCGACCTCGATGCCGCGCGCGAGTTTCAGTTCGCCGCCGTCGCGGGCGCGGTCGCCGGCGACCACGTTGCGGATATCGGCCACGTCCGGCTCGGGCAGGTCGCGGCCCCAGTTCACCCCGGCGATGTGGAAACCGGGTTCGTTGGCGCCGACCACGAAATCGGCCAGCGCCGCCACCTCGCGGTCGGCGACGATGCGGATCGCCTTGCGCGGGTTGAGCGGGCCGAGGAAGCCGGGTTCGCTGCCGAGGTACTCGGCGATCTCCGCCTCGCTGGCCATGCGGTGGTCGGCCAGCCCCGCCACCTTGCCCAGCTTGATCTCGTTGACCTCGTGGTCGCCACGCACCAGCGCCAGCACGAAGGTGCCGTCGGCGCTCATCACCGCGACCGACTTGACCGTGCGCGCCAGGGCGATGCCCAGCAGCGCGGCGACGTCCCCGCAGGTTTTCTGGGTCGGGGTCTCGACGTTGCGCAGCGCCTCGGTCGCGGCCGCGCGCGGCGCCGGGTCGGCGGCGACGGCGGCCTCGACGTTGGCGGCGTAGTCCGAGCCGGTGGAGAACGCCAGCGCGTCCTCGCCGGAATCGGCGATCACGTGGAATTCCTGCGAGGCGTCGCCGCCGATCGCGCCGGAATCGGCCTGCACCGCGCGGAACTCCAGCCCCAGGCGGGTGAAGATGCGGGTGTAGGTGGCCTTCATGTTTTCGTACTCGGCCACCAGGCTGGCGTCATCCAGGTGGAAGGAATACGCGTCCTTCATCAGGAACTCGCGCGCGCGCATCACCCCGAAGCGCGGGCGGATCTCGTCGCGGAACTTGGTCTGCACCTGGTAGAAATTGACCGGCAGCTGCTTGTAGCTGGACAGCTCCTGGCGCGCGAAGTCGGTGATCGCTTCCTCGGCGGTGGGGCTGTAGCAGTACTCCTGCTCCTTGCGGTCCTTGATCTTCAGCAACTGGCCGCCGAACTTTTCCCAGCGCCCGGTTTCCTCCCACAGCTCCCTGGGCTGGATGGTCGGCAGCTGCAGTTCCACCGCGCCGGCGCGGTTCATTTCCTCGCGGACGATGCCTTCCACCTTGCGCAGCACGCGCAGGCCCAGCGGCGACCAGGTGTACAGGCCCGAGGCCAGCTTGCGGATCATGCCCGCGCGCAGCATCAGCTTGTGGCTGACCAGCTCGGCGTCGGCGGGTGTTTCCTTGGTGGTGTGCAGGTGGAAACGGGAAAGGCGCATGGGGTGGCTTCACGGAACGGCGGACCGCCTATTCTGCCAGAAGCCCAGGCGCCGCAAGGCCCGGGGCGTCGCCTACTTCTTGCAGTAGGCGGCCGCGGCGGCCTCGGCCAGCTGCTTCTGCGCGCTGCGCTGGGCGTCGTCCAGCTGGGTGTCCGGCTTGCCGTCGCCGTTGGTGTCCTGCATCAGCGGGCCGCTGCCCTTGAGCAGTTCCAGGTTGTGCCGCGCCGCGGTGCACTCCGGCGCCTCGTCGGCCTTGGCCGGCTCGGCCGCGGCCACCGGCTCGCCGGAGGTGGTGATGCGGCGGGTCTCGTACTTCTGTCCGGCCGGCGGGCGCTCGGAGTACTGGGTCACGCCATTGGCGTCTTTCCACTTGTACAGGTTGCCGGTGCCGGCAACGGCACCACCGGCGGCGCCGGCCAGGGCCAGCAGGCAGCAGAAACGGGGCAGGGCGCGCATGGCGACTCCGGTCGCTTGACGGGACAGAACCCGATTGCAGCACCCGGTGACGCGGCTGGCAAGTCGATTAAACTGGCCGCATGGACCAAACCAGACCGCCGCCGCGCTCGCGCAGCATCTACCTGCTGCCGAACCTGTTCACCACCGCCGGGCTGTTCGCCGGCTTCTACGCGATCATCGCCGCCTCCAACGGCGACTTCGTCAACGCCGCCGTGGCGGTGTTCGTGGCCGGGGTCATGGACGGGCTGGACGGCCGGGTGGCGCGGCTGACCGGCACCAGCAGCGAGTTCGGGGTCCAGTACGACTCGCTGGCCGACCTGGTCAGTTTCGGCATGGCGCCGGCGCTGGTGATGTACCACTGGTCGCTGTCCTCGCTGAAGTTCGACGGCGAGGTGCTTGGCCGCATCGGCTGGCTGGCGGCGTTCCTGTACGCGGCCTGCGCGGCGCTGCGCCTGGCGCGTTTCAACACCCAGGTGGGCACGGTGGACAAGCGCTGGTTCGTGGGCCTGGCCAGCCCGGCGGCGGCGGGATTGATGATGTCCTTCGTCTGGGCGTTCGCCGACGGCAGCCTGGGCTGGAGCGGCGAGGAGCTGCGCTACGTGGCGCTGGCGGTGTCCATCGTCGCCGCGCTGCTGATGGTCAGCCGCATCCGCTTCTGGAGCTTCAAGGGCGGCAGCGAGAAGGGCCCGCGCTCCGAGCGCGTGCCGTTCATGGTGCTGGCGCTGGTGCCGATCGTGATCGCCATCATGGTGGTGGACCTGCCGCGCACGCTGTTCGTGGTCGGCGTGCTGTATGCGCTGTCTGGGCCGCTGATGTGGCTGTGGCAGCGCTGGCGGCAACCGGCCAGCAGGGTGCAGTGAACGCGGCCGCGTCCACGCCGTTGTGGTCGCCGCAGCAGCAGGCGTGGCTGCAGGCGATGGGCTATTCGGTCTACCTGGAAGGCGGCGCGCTGGACGCGCCGCTGCCGCAGCCGGCGGCGCGCGGCGCACCGCCGCCGGTGCCGGATGCCGGCCCCGTCGCCGCGCCGGCACCCGCGCGCGCGGCCCCGCCGCCGCGGCGCGAGGCCCCGCCGCGCATGGCGCCCGATGCCCCCGCCGCCCCGCCCCTGGCGCGGCCCGCGCCGCGCCGCGCCGGGGTGCGCCTGCCCGACCGCCTGCAGATCGCGCTGCTGCGCGCGTCCGGCTGCAATCCGAACGACCCGCAGACCCGCGCGCTGATGGACAGCTGGCCGCTGGACGAGCTGCGCGCCAACCCCGCGGCCAAGCGCGCGCTGTGGCCGCACCTGCGCGAACTGCGGCGGAAGCAGCGGCAATGAACGCGGTGGCGGCGACGCCCGCGCCCGCGCCGGTCCTGCGCCCGATGCACGAGGGCGACCTGGACGCGGTGATGGAGATCGAACTGCGCGCCTATCCGTTCCCGTGGACCCGGGGCATCTTCCAGGACTGCCTGCGCGCCGGTTACCCGGGGCGGGTGCTGGTCGGCGACACCGGCCTGCTCGGCTATGGGCTGCTCAGCATCGCCGCCGACGAGGCGCACGTGCTCAACGTCTGCGTCGATCCGCTGCGGCAGTCGCGCGGGTTCGGGCGGCGGCTGCTGCGCGAGCTGGTGCAGGTGGCACGCGAGCACCGCGCGGCGCGGGTGTTCCTGGAGGTGCGGCCGTCCAATGCCGCGGCCATCGCGCTGTACCACAGCGAGGGCTTCAACGAGATCGGCCGGCGGCCGCGCTATTACCCGGCGGTGATCGGCCGCGAGGACGCGCTGGTGATGGCGATGGAACTGGTGGACGCGGACATCGCCAGCATGCCGCCGCTGTAGGCGGCCCGTTCACCCCAGCCGCAGCAGGACCACGCCGGCCACGATGAGCGCCGCGGCGGACAGGCGCCTGCGGTCGATATGCTCCTTCAGCACCCGGGCCGAGATCAGCAGCGCGAACAGGATCGAGGTTTCGCGCAGCGCGGCGACGACCGCCACCGGTGCCTGGGTCATCGCCCACAGCGCGATGCCGTAGGACGCGGTGGTGCCGGCGCCGCCCACCAGCCCGCGCCGCCAGTGGTCGCGCAGGTGCCGGCACAGCTGCACGCGGCGGGTGGCCAGCGCCCACAGCGGCAGCGGCAGCCCGGACAGCAGGAACAACCACAGCGCATAGCTGGCGGCATTGCCGGACAGGCGCGCGCCACGCGCGTCGACCAGGGTGTAGGTGGCGATCAGCACGGCGACGTACAACGGCAGCCGCAGCTGCCGGCGGGCCGCGCCGCCGGCCATGCCGACGACGCCGGCGCTGACCACGGCGATGCCGAGCCAGGCGCCGGCGGTCAGCTGTTCGCCGAATGCCAGGCCGGCGGCCAGCGCCACCAGCGGCGGTGCGCAGCCGCGCATCAGCGGGTAGGACAGGCTCATGTCGGCGGCCTGGTAGGCGCGCGCGACCAGCACGTAGTAGCCGGCCTGCAGCAGTGTGGATGCGGCCAGCCACGGCCAGCTTGCCGGCGCCGGAAGCGGCAGCCACGGCAGCGCCAGCGCGGACAGCAGCGCGGCCCAGCCGGTGACCAGGATCGTGTTCAGCAGGGGGTCGCCACCGCGCTTGACGAGGGCATTCCAGCCGGCGTGCAGCAGGGCGGCGAACAGCACCGCGCAGAAGATCGCCAGCGACATCGCATGCCCGGGGTGCGGTGGAGCGCGCAGCATAGCCGCAAACACAAACGCCGCCCGCAGGCGGCGCTTGCGTCACCGCGGGGGGCAGCCTACAGCTTGGCGCGCTGTGCCTGCAGGCCGGCCAGCTGGCCGTTCCAGTCGGCCAGGCGCACGCGCTCCTGCTCGACCACCGCCGCCGGCACCTTGTCGGTGAACCTGGACAGCTTGGTCTCGCTCTTCTCTTTCTCCGCCGACACCCGCGCGATCTCCTTGTCCAGGCGCGCGCGCTCGGCATCCAGGTCGACCAGGCCTTCCAGCGGCACCAGCAGCTTGAGCTCGCCGACGATGGCGGCCGCGGCCGGCGGGGTCTGCGCGTCCGCGGCCAGCCACTCGATGCTCTCCAGCTTCAGCAGGAAACGCAGCTGCGAAGTGAAGCGCTCCACCCGCGCCTGGTCCACGGCCTGGCCCCCCTGCAGCAGCAGCCGGACCAGCCGGGACGGCGGCACGTTCAGCTCGCTGCGCACCCGGCGCAGGGCGTTGACCATGGTCTTGAACCACTCCACGTCGGCCTCGGCCTGGGCGTAGTCGCCGCTGAACTCCGCCGCGCTCGGATAGGGGCGCAGCGACAGCGTGTCGACGGCGATGCCCAGGCGCGGCGCCACCTGCTGCCACAGCTGTTCGGTGACGAACGGAATCAGCGGGTGCAGCAGGCGCAGCACCGCTTCGAGCACGTACAGCAGGGTGTGGCGGGTGCTGGCCGCATCGGCGGCGTTGTCACCGTTGAGCGCCGGCTTGGTCAGCTCCAGGAACCAGTCGCAGAACTCGTTCCAGACGAACTCGTACAGCGCCTGCGCCAGCAGGTCGAAGCGGTAGTCGGCGAAATGCTGCTGCGCCTCGGCCGAAACTTTCGCCAGGCGCGAAAGAATCCAGCGCTCGGCATCGGTGCGCGGCTGCGGCGCGCCGCTGAAGCCGGCCCCTTCGGTGTTCATCAGGGTGAAGCGGCTGGCGTTCCACAGCTTGTTGCAGAAGTTCTTGTAGCCCTCGGCGCGGCTCATGTCGAACTTGATGTCGCGGCCGTGGGTGGCCAGCGCCGCGATGGTGAAGCGCAGCGCATCGGCACCGTGGGCGATGATGCCGTCCGGGAACTCCCGGCGGGTGGCCTTCTCGATCTTCTCGGCCATCTTCGGCTGCATCAGGCCATGGGTGCGCTTGGCGACCAGGTCGTCGATGCTGATGCCGTCGATGATGTCCAGCGGGTCGAGCACGTTGCCCTTGGACTTGGACATCTTCTGGCCCTGCGCGTCGCGGATCAGGCCGGTGATGTAGACGTCCTTGAACGGGATCTGCCCGGTGAAGCTGTCGGTGGCCATGATCATGCGCGCCACCCAGAAGAAAATGATGTCGAAGCCGGTGACCAGCACGTTCGACGGCAGGTAGCGCGCGAAGCCGCGCTGCGCCATGGCCGCTTCCTCCGGCCAGCCCAGCGTGGAGAACGGCCACAGCTGCGAGGAGAACCAGGTCTCCAGCACGTCGCTGTCCTGGGTGAGCGCCACGTCGTCGCCGAGCCCGGCCCGGGCGCGGGCGTCGGCCTCGTTGCGGCCGACGTAGCAGTTGCCGGCGTCGTCGAACCAGGCCGGGATGCGGTGGCCCCACCACAGCTGGCGGCTGATGCACCAGTCCTGGATGTTCTCCATCCAGTGGCGGTAGGTGTTGATCCAGTTGCCCGGCACGAACTTGATGCTGCCGTTCTCGACCAGCTCCAGGCCGCGCCTGGCCAGGCCGTCCATCTTCACGAACCACTGGTCGGTCAGGTACGGCTCGATCACCTGGCCGGTGCGGTCGCCGCGCGGCACCTGCAGCTTGTGCGCCCGGGTCTCGACCAGGATGCCCAGGTTTTCCAGCTCGGCCAGGATCACCTTGCGCGCTTCGTAGCGGTCCAGCCCGCGGTACTGCTCCGGCGCGTTCTCGTTGAGCGCGGCGGTCGGGGTGAACAGGTTGATCATCGGCAGGCCGTGGCGCACGCCGACCTGGTAGTCGTTGAAGTCGTGCGCCGGGGTGACCTTGACCACGCCGGTGCCGAACGCCTTGTCGACGTAGTCGTCGGCGATCACCGGCACGCTGCGGCCGGTCAGCGGCAGGGTCACGCGCTTGCCGACCAGGTGGGCGTAGCGCGTGTCCTCCGGATGGACCATGACCGCGGTGTCGCCCAGCAGGGTTTCCGGGCGGGTGGTGGCCACCACCAGGTAATGGCGGGTTTCGCGCAGGGTCTCGTTGCCGTCGGCGTCGAGCTCGACGTGCTCGTAGCTGGCGCCGTCCTCGAGCGCGTAGGCGATCGACCACAGGAAGCCGTCTTCCTCGACGCTTTCCACTTCCAGGTCGGAGATGGCGGTCTTCAGCACCGGGTCCCAGTTGACCAGGCGCTGGCCGCGGTAGATCAGGCCCTGCTCGTGCCAGCGCACGAAGGCTTCGACCACCGCCTCGCTCGGGCCCGGGTCCATGGTGAAGGTGCTGCGCGACCAGTCGGCCGAGGTGCCGAGGCGGCGCATCTGCCCTTCGATCACGTTGCCCGAGTGCGCCTTCCACTCCCACACCTTGTCGATGAAGCCGTCGCGGCCCAGCGAATCGCGGGTCTCGCCCTTGCCTTCCAGCGCCAGGTTGCGGCTGACCACCATTTCGGTGGCGATGCCGGCGTGGTCGGTGCCGACCTGCCACAGCGTGTCGTAGCCGCGCATGCGGTGGTAGCGGATCAGCGCGTCCATCAGTGTCTGCTGGAACGCGTGGCCCATGTGCAGGGTGCCGGTCACGTTCGGCGGCGGCAGCAGGATGGTGTACGGCTCGCCCTTGCCGGACGGCTTGAAATGGCCGGCTTTCTCCCACGCATCGTAGAGCGCGGTTTCGAAGGACTTCGGGTCGTAGCTGGAGGCGAGTTGGGTCATGCGGGGAGACCGGGTGGAAGGCGGGGAGGGGATCAGCGGAACGCGCCGGTTTTCAGCGCGCGCCTGATCTTCTGGTCGGTGTGGTACTGGCTGACCGCGTAGGCGGCCCAGATCGCGGCCGGAACCCAGCCGATCAGGGTGACCTGCAGGACCAGGCAGACGATGCCGGACAGCGGCCGGCCGATGGTGAAGAAGGCCAGCCATGGCAGCAGCAGGGCGATGAGCAGGCGCATGCGGGTCCCTTACATGTCGTGCTTGTTGAGCGCGTAGCCGGCGGCCTTGTACTGGCGCCAGCGCTCGCGCAGCGGTTCCCGCGCGGCCGGGTCGGCCGGCACCACTTCCAGCACCCGCTCGCAGCTGCCCAGGTACGGCTCGTCGCGCAGGTTGATCACCAGCGGCCGCTCCGGCGCGTCGGCGCCCGGCGCGGCGATCAGCACGATGGCTTCTTCCTCGTCCACGTCCTCGCCGACGATCTGGTGCGGGATGTAGGCGTCCGGGTCGAACGACCACAGCAGCTCGTCCAGTTCCTCGGCCTGCGCCGCGTCGCGCGCCAGCACCAGCGTGTACTGGCTGGTGTCGTTGGCCTTGCGCGCCAGTTCGCACACCAGCTTCAGTGGCTCGGTGAGGAAGCGGGGCTTGGCGATCAGGTAGAAGTCGGCACGGGTCAAGGCGGGTAACCGGAAGGGGAAAGGGAAGTGAACGGGGGCGGGGCGGGGAGCCGGCACGGGGAATTTCCATTCCCCGTGCCCGGTTCCCGGGTCCGGCTTCAGCCCACCCGGTCCAGCAGCCACTGCGCCAGCAGCCCGACCGGGCGGCCGGTGGCCATGCCGCGCTTGCCTTCGTCGCTGGCCACGCCGGCGATGTCCAGGTGCGCCCAGCGCTGGCCCTCGGTGAAGCGCGACAGGAAGCAGCCGGCGGTGATGGCGCCGGCCCAGCGGCCGCCGATGTTGTAGACGTCGGCGAAGCTCGAATCCAGCATCGGCTGGTACTCGTCCCACAGCGGCAGGCGCCAGGCGCGGTCGAACACGTGTTCGCCGGCGGCGAGCAGTTCGTTGGCCAGGTCGTCGTGCTTGCTCATCAGGCCGGCGGTCTGGTGGCCCAGGGCGACCATGCAGGCGCCGGTCAGGGTGGCCACGTCGACCAGCGCGGCCGGCTCGAAGCGCTGCGCATAGGTCAGCGCGTCGCACAGGATCAGGCGGCCTTCGGCGTCGGTGTTGCCCACTTCGATGGTCTTGCCGGACATGGAGGTGATCACGTCCGACGGGCGGTAGGCGTTGCCGTCGATCGCGTTCTCCACCGCCGGCACCACCACCACCAGGTTCAGCGGCAGCCGGGCCTTGACCGCGGCGACGAAGGTGCCGATGACGTTGGCGCCACCGCACATGTCGTACTTCATTTCCTCGATGCCGCCCTGGGTCTTCAGGTTGACGCCGCCGGTATCGAAGGTGATGCCCTTGCCGACCAGCACGTAGGGCTTGGCGTCGCCGCCGTTGTTCCACTTCAGTACCACCAGCTTGGGCCGGTTGGCCGAGCCGCGGGCCACCGCCAGCAGCGAGCCCATGCCGAGCGCTTCCATCTGCTGCTCGTCCAGGATCTCGGCCTGCGCGCCTTCGTGCTCAGCGGCGAACTTGACCGAGGATTCGGCCAGGTAGGCCGGGGTGCACAGGTTCGGCGGCAGGTTGCCCAGCTCGCGGGCGTACTCGACGCCGGCGGCGATGGCCTGGCCCTGCGCCAGCGCGGTCTCGTCGCTGCCGCTGATCGCCAGGGTTTCCAGCCCCGGGGCGTCAGGCTTCTTCTTGCCCAGGGTGGCGGTGTAGCGGTAGCTGGCATGGTTGGCGGCGATCACCGCCTGGCGGATGTTCCAGGCCGCGTCGCGGCCCTTCACTTCGAGCTCGGCCAGGGTGAACAGCGCGCTGCGGGTGATGCCGCTGCGCAGCGCGCGGGCGGCGTCGCCCACCGCCTTGATGTACTGCGCCACGCCGAACTTGGCGGGGTCGCCCAGGCCGACCACCAGCACCCGCGGCGCGGCCACGCCGGCCAAGTCGTGCAGCACGGTGGTGTTGCCGGTCTTGCCGCCGACGTCGCCGCGCTCCACCAGCGCCGCGAGGCGGCCGCCCGAGGCGGCGTCGAGCGCCTGGGCCGCCGGCGACAGCGACTTGTCCGAGAAGGCGCCAACGATGACGCAGTCGACCGCGGCCGAGGCCGGGGCGGCGTGGTTCAGGGTGAATTGCAGAGACATTGATCAGATTCCATTGCCAAATCCGTACAATCGCGGACTGTTTCCACCCCTCCAGACCGGCCGGGCGCGCCGCGAACGAAACCGGGAGTTTAAACCACCCACCCCATGGCGAAGCTTGACCGCTACCTGCTGAGCGACTTCATCCAGAGCTTCCTGGCGACCCTGACCGTGCTGCTGGTGGTGAGCGTGGGCGGGGTGCTGGTGGACATCCTGGGGCGGATTGCCGACGGCCGCATGCCGGCCGGGCTGCTGCTGTCGCAGCTGGGCCTGCAGTTCATCGTCTACCTGCCCATCATCCTGCCGCTGGCGCTGCTGCTGGGCCTGTCGCTGGCCATCGCCCGGCTCTACCGGGACTCGGAAATGGCGGTGCTGACCGCGGTCGGGGTCGGCCCGCGGCGGTTGCTGCGGCCGGTGCTGATGCTGGTGGCGCCGGTGGTGGCGGTGGTCGGGGCCTGCTCGCTGTGGCTGGGGCCCTGGGCCAACCGCACCGCCGACGCGATGGTCGAGGCGGCCAGCCGCAGCGTGGTGGTGGCCGGGCTGGAGCCGGGCAAGTTCACCCAGCTCTCCGGCGGCGGCATCGTCTACCTGTCCTCGCTGAACGAAGACGGCACGAAGATGGGCAAGGTGTTCATCCAGCGGCAGAAGGACGGGCGCATCGACGTGGTCTCGGCCAACAGCGGCAGCATGTTCTTCGAGGGCGAGCGCCAGCGCTTCCTGCGGCTGGAGGACGGCCACCGGGTCGAGGGCCCGGAGAACGGCGCGCTGGACTACCGCCTGATGCGCTACGCCAGCAACGAGGTGGCCCTGCCGGACCGTGACGAACCGCGCGGGCAGGACGACCCCGAGGTGCTGCCGACCCTGCGCCTGCTCGGTGACGAGCGGCCCGAGGCCCAGGCGCAGCTGCACTGGCGCATCACCCCGCCGCTGCTGGCGCTGGCCTTCGCCCTGCTGGCGCTGCCGCTGTCGCGCAGCACCCCGCGGCAGCAGCGCTACGGAAGCGTGATGCTGGCCTTCCTCGGCTATGTGGTGGGCGTCAGCCTGATGATCAGTGGCCGGCAATGGCTGGCCAACGGTACCCTGCCGCCCGCGCTGGGCATGTGGTGGCTGACGGTGCCGCTGCTGGCGCTGGCGCTGTGGATGTACTTCCGCGATGGCCGGCTGTCGCGCCGCAGGGGAGCCCGCGCATGATGCTGCGCCCGCGCATCCACGATTTCTACGTCGGCCGCACGGTGCTGCTCACCGTGCTGCTGGCGTGGGCGGTGCTGACCGGGCTGGACGCGATGCTGTCGCTGTCCGGCGAGGCCAAGAACATCGGCACCGGCAGCTATACCTTCGGCCATGCCGTGGCCTGGAGCGCCTACACCCTGCCGCGCCGCGCCTACACGCTGTTCCCGATGGCCGCGGTGATCGGCGCGCTGATGGGGCTGGGGCAGCTGGCCGCGACCTCGGAGCTGACCGCGCTGCGCGCGCTCGGCCTGTCGCGGCGCCGGATCGCGCTGTCGGTGGCCATCGCGCTGTCGCTGCTGACCGCGGTGATGGTGGTCAACGGCGAAACCCTGGCGCCGTGGGCGCAGGAAAAGGCCGATGCGCTCAAGGCCAGCGCCAAGTTCAATACGGACATGGCCGTGGCCCGCTATTCCGGGTTGTGGGCGCGCGAGGGTGACACCTTCCTCAATGCGCAGAGCGGCGAGGAACAGCTCAGCGACGATGGCGGCACGCGCCTGCTGCTGCATGACGTCCGCCTCTACCGGCTGGACGCCGACGGTCGCCTGGCCAGCCTGACCCATGCGGTCACCGCCCGCCACGACGCCAGCGGCTGGACCCTGGAGCAGGTGCGGCGCGACACCTTCGGCGAGCGCTCGGCCAGCCGCCAGACGGTGGCCAGCGAGCCCTGGGACTCGGCCCTGGATGCGGCGGCCCTGGCCTCGGGCCTGGCCAAGCCGCGCAGCCTGACCGCCGCCGAGCTGCGCACCAGCATCGAGTACCGCAAGCGCAACGGGCTGGATGCGCGCGACTACGAGGACACCTACTGGAGCCGCTGGTTCTACCCGGTGAACGTACTGGCGCTGTGCCTGGCCGCGGTGCCGTTCGCGTTCGGCTCGCTGCGCAGTGGCGGCATGGGCAAGCGCCTGTTCCTGGGCATGCTGTTCGCGCTGGGCTTCCTGCTGCTGCAGATGTTCTTCGGGCGCATGGCCGGCGCGCTCAAGTTCGACTACCGCATCGCCTACGCGCTGCCGCCGGTGATCATGCTGGCGGTGTCCGGCTGGCTGTTCAGGCGGCGCTCCAGCTGAGTCCACGCCGTGGGCAGGCACGGGCGCTGCCCGCGCCGCACGCGGGGCTGATGCGGCGGGTGCCGCGCGGATGCTGCCGGCCGCACAAGGCCGAACGCGCCGATTGCGCTGCCGCCGCCGCGCGCCGGGTCAATGACGGCTGGGCTGTTTGCTGCGATTGCCGGTTGGGGGGGGCGTGCAGCAGCCGGGTGTTGCCCGGGCGGCCGTGCCGCACCGCGGGAAACCACAAGTACCGGTGGTCCAGCCGCGCCGCCGCGCGCCGGGATAATGGCGGCTTGGTTGTCTGCGGCGATTACCGGTCGGGGACGTGCACCAGCCGCGTGTTGCTCAGCCGGTCATGCCGCGCCGCAGGGAACCGCAAGCACCGGTTGCCCAGCCGCGCCGCCGCGCGCCGGGGTAATGAAGGGTGGGCTGTTTGCGGTGGTTACCGGTCGGGGACGTGCACCAGCCGCGTGTTGCTCAGCCGGTCATGCCGCGCCGCAGGGAACCGCAAGCACCGGTTGCCCAGCCGCGCCGCCGCGCGCCGGGATAATGGCGGCTTGGTTGTCTGCGGCGATTACCGGTCGGGGACGTGCACCAGCCGCGTGTTGCTCAGCCGGTCATGCCGCGCCGCAGGGAACCGCAAGCACCGGTTGCCCAGCCGCGCCGCCGCGCGCCGGGGTAATGAAGGGTGGGCTGTTTGCGGTGGTTACCGGTCGGGGACGTGCACCAGCCGCGTGTTGCTCAGCCGGTCATGCCGCGCCGCAGGGAACCGCAAGCACCGGTTGCCCAGCCGCGCCGCCGCGCGCCGGGGTAAAGAAGGGTGGGCTGTTTGCGGTGGTTACCGGTCGGGGACGTGCACCAGCCGCGTGTTGCTCAGCCGGTCATACCGCGCCGCAGGGAACCGCAAGCACCGGTTGCCCAGCCGCGCCGCCGCGCGCCGGGGTAATGAAGGGTGGGCTGTTTGCGGTGGTTACCGGTCGGGGACGTGCACCAGTCGCGTGTTGCTCAGCCGGTCATGCCAGGTCAGCCCGTCCCGATCCACCAGCGCCCACCAGAACCCCAGCCCGCCGCACAGCAGCGACAGCGTGCCCAGCGCATAGCGCTTCCACAGCAGGGCCATCGATGGCGGGCCGTCGGTGCCCTGCACATACAGCCGCCACGGGCGCATGCCCAGGGTCTGCCCGCCGCGCCTCCAGCTGAGCGTCGCGTACCCGCCGGCAACCACCCAGCAGCACAGCCACAGCAGCCACTGCAGCGGGCTGTAGGGGGCGATGTTGTGGTGGGTGTTGCCGCCGCTGGCGACCACGTCCAGCAGGGTGAACGGCACGGCGGTGAGCATCCACAACGCCAGCACCGGCCACAGGTCGTAGAACAGCGCCGCCAGCCGGCGCAACAGCAGTGGCGAGGGGCGGGACGGGGCGGCGGAATCGGCGTTCATCGCGCGAGCATACGGGCTGGCGTGCGCGATGTGGATGGGCAGCGGTGCCGGCATTGCCTATCCTGCGCGCCATGACGTCGCCTTCCACCGCCGCCGAACGCCGCCAGCGGGTGATGCAGCTGCCGCCGCCGCGCGAGGCCGATGGCCGCCACATCCAGCGCTTCCTCGATGCGATCTGGGCCGAGCAGGGGCTGGCGCGGGCCACGCTGGACAGCTACCGCAGGGACCTGGAAGGGCTGGCGCGCTGGGCGAACGCACGCGCCGGCGACGCCGCGGGCGCGTCGCCGCCGGGACTGCTGGCCGGCCTCGACCGCGCCGGCCTGTTCGATTACCTGGCATGGCGCACCCGTCACGGCTGGTCGCCGCGCAGCAACGCGCGCCTGCTGTCGGCGCTGCGCGCGTTCTTCGCCGACTGCCTGCGCCGCGGCGAGCGCGACGACGATCCGTCCGCGTTGCTGGAGCCGCCCCGGTTGCCGCGGCCGCTGCCCAAGGCGCTGGCCGAGAGCCAGATCGAGGCGCTGCTGGCGGCGCCGGACATCACCACGCCGGAGGGCCTGCGCGACCGCGCCATGCTGGAACTCATGTATGCCGCCGGCCTGCGCGTGAGCGAGCTGGTCGACCTGCCGGCCAATGCCGTCAACCTGCGCCAGGGCGTGCTGCGGGTGACCGGCAAGGGCAGCAAGGAGCGGCTGGTGCCGCTGGGCGAGGAATCCCGCCACTGGCTGGAGCGCTACCTCGCAGACGCGCGCCCGGCGCTGGCGGCGGGCCGGCCGGTGCAGGCCACGGCCGACGGCCAGGTGCCGCTGTTCCTGACCCGTGCGCAGAAGCCGCTTACCCGGCAGCAGTTCTGGGCGCTGGTGAAAGCCAGCGCGGCGGCGGTCGGCATCGATCCGGCGCGGATCAGTCCGCACAGCCTGCGCCACAGCTTCGCCACCCATCTGCTCAACCACGGCGCCGACCTGCGCGCCCTGCAGATGCTGCTGGGCCACAGCTCCCTGTCCACCACCCAGATCTACACCCTGGTCGCCCGCGAACACCTGCAGAAGCTGCACCGCACCCACCACCCGAGGGGGTGAGCGACCGCGCTTGCGCGCCACTGGCGCGCGCGGTCGCGAACGCCCGGCCGCGCCAGGCCGAAACAAGGGCGCCGGTACGGCCTGCCGCGCCGCCGCGCGCCCGGAACCAACCGCACCCCCGGGCATGATTTCTGACAGCGTCCCACCCGTAGCGCTGGCCTGTGCTGCAAGCACCAGCGGGGCAGGCCGCAGCGGAGTGCGGGGGGCGCCGCGTAGGTGCCGGGCTTGCCCGGCACGGGCTTGTGCATGCGGGGCGAGCCCCGCATCTACCCGCGCGACGTTGCGCCAATGTGCGGCGAGCCCCTCATCTACCCGCGCGATGTCGCGCCAATGCGCGGCAAGCCCAGCTTCTAGCCGTGCGACCTCGCGCCAGGATGACCTGCGTGCAGGTCCAGGCTGCGCGCGCCGCCATCCCTCGCAGGTCCCCTGCGGACGGCGCCACCCCCGCCACCCCCTGAACGTCGCCATCGGCGGGGTATGCGAGAATCGCCAGGATTTCCGTCCTTCCCGTTTACCTGGAATCCCCATGCTCCGAATCGCCATCGCCGCGCTGCTGGGCGCGATCAGCTTGACCGCCTGCGCGCAGCCGAAAACGCCCGAAACGACGGCCGCCGCCGCGCCGGCCCGCGCGGACGGCGCGGTCGAGAAGCGGGTGCGCGATGCGCTCCGGCAGCTGGACCCGAATTTCAACCCGGATTACATCGGCGCAGCGCCGTTCGCCGGCTTCCGCGAAGTGGTGGTGTCCGGCCAGGTGCTGTACGTCACCGACGACGGCCGCTACCTGCTGCAGGCCCAGCCCTACGACATCGAAAAGCGCGCGCTGGCCACCAGCGAGGGCCTGCTGGCCCACCGCCGCAAGCTGCTGGCGTCGCTGCCGCATTCGGACCGGATCGTGTTCGCGCCGCCGAATGCCAAGTACACCATCAGCGTGTTTACCGACATCGAGTGCGGGTACTGCCGCAAGCTGCACCAGGACATCGCCGAGCTGAACCGTCAGGGCATCGCCGTCGAGTACCTGGCGTTCCCGCGCATGGGGCTGGGCAGCAAGGACCACACCGACATGGTCTCGGTATGGTGCGCCAGCGACCGCAAGGCGGCGCTGACCGCGGCCAAGTCCGACCGTCCGGTGGAGCCGAAGAACTGCACCAACCCGGTGACCATGCAGTACACCGTCGGCCAGCAGCTGGGCATCAGCGGCACCCCGGCGATCTTCGCCGCCGACGGCACCCAGCTGGGCGGCTACCTGCCGCCGGCGCAGCTCAAGGCCGCGCTGGAGCGGCTGCCCGGCGCCGCCGGCAGCCCCTGATCGGTCGGCCCCGGGGCAGCGCGATGCCGCAGGTGTCGCGCCGCCGTGCTCCCGGCGCAGGGTGGACGGCGCTTGCCAGGCGCGCGGCGCTGCTTGCGCCGCTGCTCCACGCCGGCTGCGCGTCGGCACCGCCCACGTTCCAGGCCCACCGCGTCGCGCTGAGCCGCATCGACCATCCGGCGCCGGCGAAGCTGCCGCGCACGGACATCGGCTGGAAGATGGTGCGGTACCTGCAGGCCGACGGCGAGGCGCCGGAACCGCCCAACTTCGCCGACCGCTTCACCCTGTTCGTGGTCGGCTGCGGCAGCGGGTGCCGCCAGTACGCGCTGATCGACCGCCGCAGCGGCAAGGTCCACCCCGGCCAGGCGCTGAACAACGTCCGCTTCGACTACCGGCGCGACAGCCGGCTGCTGGTGGTCACCCATGCCGAGGGGGTCCGCTCTCCGGACAGCGTCGATTACCTGGTCTGGGACGGGGCGCGGTGGCGCCGGGTTGGGCGCGAGGTCGGGCCGGCGCCCGCAGACTAGGCCCTGGCCGACTCCGCGGCCCGGCCGCGGCCGCCGTCGCCGGGCCCGGCCCAAAGCCGGCTCCGGTACAATGGCCGGCCCGACTCCCACCATGGTCTCCCGGACATGATCGTCCTCGAGGGCGCAGCCGCCCTTTCGCCGTTCCGCCGCGAACGTCTTGAATCCCGCCTGCAGTCCATCGCCGCCGATCTGCGCATCACCGGTGCCTGGCACGTCTATTTCACCCAGGCCGCCGATGCCGCGGCCGTCGACCGGGCCACCCTGGGCCGCATCCTGCAGGCCCAGCCGCACCCGGCCGAGGCGGCCGCGGGCACGGTCTCGCGTTACGTGGTGCCGCGCCTGGGCACGCTGTCGCCGTGGTCGAGCAAGGCCACCGAACTGGTGCGCGGCGCCGGCCTGGCGATCCAGCGCGTCGAGCGTGGTACCCGCATCGACCTGGCCGGCTGGCCGTCCGATCCGGCGCAGCAGGCGGCCGTGGCCCGGCTGCTGCACGACCCGATGACGCAGTCGCTGCTGGCCGACATCGCGCAGGCGCAGGCGCTGTTCGACAGCCCGGCGCGCAAGCCGCTGCAGCGCATCGCGCTGGCCGACCTGGAGGGCGCCAACAAGCGCCTGGGCCTGGCCCTGGCCGACGACGAGATCGAGTACCTGCGCCAGCGCTATGGCGAACTCGGCCGCGACCCGTCCGACGTCGAACTGATGATGTTCGCGCAGGCCAATTCCGAGCATTGCCGGCACAAGATCTTCAATGCCAGCTGGACCATCGACGGACAGGCGCAGGAGCGCTCGCTGTTCCGGATGATCAAGCACACCCACCAGCAGACCCCGCAGCACACGCTCAGCGCCTACAGCGACAACGCCGCGGTGATCGAGGGCGAGCCGGCCGCGCGCTACCGCCCGGACCCGGCCACCGGCCGCTACCGCAGCGAAGCGGTGGTGCCCAGTGCGTTCCAGATCAAGGTGGAGACGCACAACCACCCCACCGCGATCGCGCCGTTCCCGGGGGCCTCCACCGGCGCCGGCGGCGAGATCCGCGACGAGGGCGCGACCGGCCGCGGCGGCAAGCCCAAGGCCGGCCTGACCGGCTTCTCGGTCTCGCACCTGCGCATCCCGACCCTGCCGCAGCCGTGGGAGGCGCCGCGCGCGCTGAACCCGCGGATGGCGCCGGCGCTGGACATCATGCTCGACGGCCCGCTCGGCGGCGCCGCGTTCAACAACGAGTTCGGGCGCCCGAACCTGCTGGGCTACTTCCGCAGCTTCGAGCTGCCCGAGGACGGCATCACCCGCGCCTACGACAAGCCGATCATGCTGGCCGGCGGCCTGGGCGCGATCGACCGCGTGCAGGTGGACAAGCTGAAGCTGCAGGATGGCGACATCGTCATCGTGCTGGGCGGCCCGGCGATGCTGATCGGCCTGGGCGGCGGCGCCGCTTCGTCGGTGGCCTCGGGCGAGAGCGCCGAGGACCTGGATTTCGCCAGCGTGCAGCGCGACAACCCGGAAATGGAGCGCCGCTGCCAGGAAGTGATCGACCGCTGTGTGGCCATGGGCGCGGGCAACCCGATCAAGTTCTTCCATGACGTCGGCGCCGGTGGCCTGTCCAACGCCATTCCCGAACTGCTGCACGATTCCGGGGTCGGCGGCGTGATCGACCTGGGCAAGGTGCCGACCGACGATCCCTCGCTGTCGCCGCTGGAACTGTGGTGCAACGAGTCGCAGGAGCGCTACGTGCTGGGCATCCCGGCCGACCGCCTGGCCGAGTTCGCCGCGATCTGCGCGCGCGAGCGCTGCCCGTTCGCCGCGGTCGGCGTGGCCACCGCCGAGGAGCGGCTGGTGGTGGGGTATGGCGCAACGGTTGAAAGTGTCTATGGCAGCGCTGCCGCGACGGATAGCCCCGGCCCGGCGCAGCGCGCCGGGCGTTCGGACGAGCCGCGCGGCAGTGCCGCTCACCCGATCGACCTGCCGATGGACGTGCTGTTCGGCAAGGCGCCGAAGATGCACCGCGACACCGCGCACCCGCCCGCGCCGCGCTGGCCGCAGCTGAAGACCGCCGGCATCGACCTGCACGACGCCGGCCTGCGGGTGCTGTCGCACCCGACCGTGGCGGCCAAGAACTTCCTGGTCACCATCGGCGACCGCAGCGTCGGCGGCCTGACCGCGCGCGAGCAGATGATCGGCCCGTGGCAGCTGCCGATGGCCGATGTCGCCATCACCCTGGCCGGGTTCGACACCTACGCCGGCGAGGCGATGGCGGTGGGCGAGCGCACCCCGCTGGCGCTGCTCAACGCCGCCGCGTCGGCGCGCATGGCGGTGGGCGAGGCGATCACCAACCTGTGCGCCGCGCCGCTGACCTCGCTGGACACGGTCAAGCTGTCGGCCAACTGGATGGCCGCCTGCGGCCACGACGGCGAGGACGCGCTGCTGTACGACGCGGTCCGCGCGGTGGGCATGGAACTGTGCCCGCAGCTGGACATCAGCATCCCGGTGGGCAAGGACTCGCTGTCGATGCAGGCGCAGTGGCAGGCCGATGGCCGCACCGAGAAGTCGGTGTCGCCGGTGTCGCTGGTGATCTCGGCGTTCGCGCCGGTGGTCGACGCACGCCAGCAGCTGACCCCGCTGCTCGAGCGCGAGGGCGAAAGCGAGCTGTGGCTGATCGGGCTGGGCGCGGGCAAGCAGCGCCTGGGCGGCTCGATCCTGGCGCAGACCCAGGCCGACCACAGCGCCCTGCCGGCGTTCGCCGGTGAAGTGCCGGACCTGGACGACCCGCAGCGCCTGCGCGGCTTCTTCGAACTGATCCGCGATGCACGTGAAGCCGGGCTGCTGCTGGCCTACCACGACCGCAGCGATGGCGGCGCCTTCGCCGCACTGTGCGAAATGTCGTTCGCCTCGCGGCTGGGCCTGGACATCGTGCTCGATGCCTGGGGCGATGACCCGTTCCGCAGCCTGTTCAACGAGGAGCTCGGCGCGGTGGTGCAGATCGCCCGGGAAGACCGCGCCGCGTTCGCCGACCTGGTCGAACGGCATGCCCTGACCGAGTGCGCGCAGCGCATCGCGCGCCCGACCACCGCGCCGGTGGTGCGCGTGCAGCTCGGCGGGCAGAGCCTGGCCGAATGGCGCTGGGAGGAACTGTTCGACGCCTGGTGGTCGGTGACCCACGCCATGCAGAAGCTGCGCGACAATCCCGAGGCGGCCGACCAGGAGCGCGCGGTCGCGCGCAGCTTCAACGCCCCCGGGCTGAAGCCGAAGCTGGCGTTCGACCCGGCCGAGGACGTCGCCGCGCCGTTCGTCGCCACCGGGGCGCGGCCGAAGGTGGCGATCCTGCGCGAGCAGGGCGTCAACGGCCAGATCGAAATGGCCAACATCTTCGAGCGCGCCGGCTTCGACGCCTTCGACGTGCACATGAGCGACCTGATCGAAGGCCGGGTGCGGCTGGCGGACTTCCGCGGCCTGGCCGCCTGCGGCGGCTTCAGCTACGGCGACGTGCTGGGCGCGGGCCGCGGCTGGGCCACCTCGATCCTGGAACGCCCGGCGCTGCGCGAAGCCTTTGCCGCGTTCTTCGCACGCTCGGACACCTTCGCCCTGGGCGTGTGCAACGGCTGTCAGATGATCAGCCAGCTCAAGGCCATCATCCCCGGCGCGGAGCACTGGCCGACCTTCCTGCGCAACCGCAGCGAGCAGTTCGAGGCCCGCACCGCGCTGCTGGAGGTGGTGGAATCGCCGTCGATCCTGCTGCGCGGCATGGCCGGTTCGCGGCTGCCGGTGGCGGTGGCGCACGGCGAGGGCCGCGCCGCGTTCGACAGCGCGGTGGACCAGGCCGCGGTGGACGTGGCGCTGCGCTACGTCGATGGCGACGGCCGCGCGACCGAACAGTACCCGCTCAACCCGAACGGTTCGCCCGATGGCATCACCGGCCTGACCACCCGCGACGGCCGCGTCACCATCCTGATGCCGCACCCGGAACGCACCCCGCGCACGGTCAACCTGAGCTGGGCGCCGAAGGGCTGGGGCGAGGATGCGCCGTGGCTGCGCATGTTCCGCAACGCGCGGGTGTGGTGCGGCTGAGCGCGCCACGCCATCGCCGGGCCCGTGGCGACACGGGCCCGCGGCGACGCCGCGCCGGCACGCCTGCGGCCGCGGACCGGGCCCGGCGCCGCTGCCGTGCCTGGCACGGCGGATGCGCGCCGCGCTGCCGCGCCACGGCGTACGGGCAGCGGGTACGCGTCGCCACGGGCGACTGCTAGAGTTCGCGGCGTCAGCCTCAGGGGACCGCCGGTCGTGACCACTACCGCACCATCCACGCCACGCCGCACCGGGGACGCCGCGTGCCCTTGCCGGTGATCCTGTTGCCGGTGGGCGTGGACGACGTGGCGCTCGACGCCTGCCTGGCGGCGCTGGAAGCGGCGACACCGGCTGGTACCCCGGTCTGGTTGGCCGATGACGCGCAGGGGGGGCCGCGGGTGCAGGCGGTGATCGAACCGTGGCTGGCGCGTACCCGGTTGCAGGCGGAGTACACCCGGCGCCCGCGTTCGATCGGTGAATCGACGCACCTGGAACAGATGCTGCAGGCCTGCGGCGATGCCGACGTGGCGGTGCTGGCGCCCGACGCCGTACCGCTGCCGGGCTGGCTGCAGCAGTTGTCCGACTGCCTGGCGCGCGATGCCTCCATCGCCACCGCCACGCCCTGGAGCAATGCCGGCGAGACCGTGGCCTGGCCGCGCGCCGGCGAACGCAATGCGCTGCCGGCCGATCCGGCGCGGCTGGCGCGCGCCTGCGCATCGATGCCGCTGCTGCACCCGGAACTGCCCTCGGCGGTCACCCATGCGGTGCTCATACGCGGCAGCGCGCGGCGCCGCGCCGGTGGCCTGGACACGCAGAGCTGCGCCTCCTGGTACGCGGCGCTGGTGGACCTGAGCCTGCGCATGAGCGGGCTGGGCTGGCGCAACGTGCTGTGCGACAACGCTTTCGTCGGCCGCCACGACGAGGGCCGCCCCGCCGACGGCGACATGGAAGTGCTGGGCAACCGCTGGCCGGCCTGGACCGCGCGCCTGGCCGGCTTCCTGATGGACGATCCGCTGCATGGCCATCGCCAGCACCTGCTGCAGTTGTGCGAGCAGGCGGCGCTCCCGGCGCGGCAGCCGGACCTGTTCGGTGACGGCGACGGCGACGGCCTGACGTCGGAGGCGGCGTCGTGAGCGCAGCGATCGCGGTGGTGGTGGTCAGTTACCAGAGCGCGGCGACGCTGGACGAATGCCTGGCGCGGCTGCGCGCCGCGCATGGCGTGGCGCAGATCCGGGTGGTGGACAACGCCTCGGACGACGGTTCGCTGGGCATCGTCCAGCGCCATGCGCTGGCCGATCCGCGCGTGCGCTTCATCGCCAACCCCGACAACCCCGGCTTCGCCACCGCCTGCAACCAGGGCGCGCGCGACAGCGACGCGCCGTGGCTGGCGTTCGTCAATCCCGACCTGATGGTCGAGGCCGACACGCTGGCGCGGCTGCACGCGCTGGGCCTGCCGCTGGGCGACTGCCTGCTCGGGGTGGAACAGGTGGACGAGCAGGGCCGCGCGGATGCCGCGGTGCGGCGCCGCGATCCCGACTTCGCCGCGATGCTGCGCAACCCCGCGGCCGGCGCGCGGCTGGCGCTGGCCGCCGACCCGGCGCAACCGCTGCAGGTGGTGCCGGCGCTGTCCGGCGCGCTGCTGTTGATGCCGCGCACGCTGTTCGAGCGCATCGGCGGCTGGGACGCCGGCTACCGGCTGCATGCCGAAGACCTGGACCTGTGCCGGCGCGCGCGCCAGGCCGGTGCGACGGTGGCCATCGCCAACGAACTGGCGGTGCTGCACGTGCGCGGCGTCTCCAGCCGCGCGCGGCCGTTCTTCGTCGAGTGGCACAAGCACCGCGGGCTGTGGCGCTATTTCCGCAAGTTCGAGGCGCCGCGCCGCGGCCTGCCGGTGCGCGCCGCGGTGTGGTGCGCGATCTGGGCGCATGCGGCCGCGCAGGTGCCGCGGCTGCTGCTGCGCCGCTGACGGCCCGCCGGCGCAGGCGCCAGCGCCCGGCATTCCCCCGTTGTCCCGTGCCGCCTGCAAAGCTGCCGTCATTCCGGCGTGGTTCTCTTACGGTCGTGTGCTTTGCTGTGCGCATCTCCGGCAATGCAACCGGTGCGGCGGTATGACCGCGGCGGCGGAAGCTTGCTGGGTGTTGGCTTGAATTGTGATCTAATTCACAATATTGGGTGATGTCCGATGGCGCAGGAGGCGGGATGCGGTGCGTAGGTGCGGTGCGGATGCGCAGGGGAATGGCCGGGTGAACCCGACGGAGTTGCTCGATGGGTATCGCGAACGTGCCTGTGCCCGGCAATGGCGGGGCTTCCTGCGGGCGATGGCCGCCGAATTCGACCAGGCGCTGCCGGAGGAGGAATCGGCGCGGCTGATGGCGCGTATCGGGCAGCGCTTTGCCGACGCCCATGCGCTGCCACCGGTGGCGACGGTCGAGGCCCTGCAGGCCGCGGTCAACGCGGTGTGGGCGGACTGCGAATGGGGGTGGGCGGCGTTCGAGGAGCGCCCCGACCAGCTGCGCATCGTGCATGCGGCCTCGCCGCTGGCGGCGGCGCTGGGGGGTGGCCGCTGGCACCACGGCTTCCTGGAAGGCGCCTACCGGCACTGGCTGCGTGGCGCCGGCATGCTGGCGGTTCTCGACGTGCGCCACCTGGCCACCGGCAACCGTGACATTTCGATCTTTGGCGTGGGGCGGGTGTTTTGACGATGCATGGGATGCGTTTGGCATGAGCAACAGGCAACCGGCGGCGGCGCCGCCGTGCGATGACGATGTGGCGGGCCTGTTCATGAAGCTGGGTGACGGCAAGGGACGGCCGGAGTACCGGGAATTCCCCGAGGCCGCGCTGCCCGCCGCGACGACGCGGCCGGCTGCGCCGGCAGCCATGGAAACCGTGGCCGGCGCGCAACCCGCGCCTGCGGTCGAGCCGCCCGCCACGCCGGCGGACACGCCACTGTCGCAGTTGTTCCGCAGGCTGGCCGACGCCGGCGGGACGATTCCGGACGACAGCCCCCTGGTCCGCTTGCGCGGGCAATAGGAGTGGGGCACCGACGCCACGCAGGACCGCCGTGACAGGCGCTCCGACCGGCAAGGCCGCCCGCAGGGGCGGCACACAGGGGAAATCAATGAGACTTTCAATCAGGCCCGAGGGCTCGCAGGCCCTGGCTCGCCTTGGCTTGGCCGCGCTGGTGCTGGTGGGCGTGCTGCTCATCGCCTTCGTCGTCACCGTGCCGCTGGACGTGACCCAGCAGCTGCTGTTTTCGCTGGCGGTGTTCGCCATCGGCCTGTGCCTGCGGCGCGCCCGCAACCGCACCGTGCCGCTGCTGCTGATGGGGCTGTCGCTGGTCATGTCCAGCCGCTACATGTGGTGGCGGCTGACCGAGACCATGGGCATGGGCAGCGTGGTCGACCTGACCCTGGGCTTCGGCCTGGTGATGGCCGAGGTCTACGCGTTCGTGGTGCTGGTGCTGGGCTACTTCCAGGTGGCCTGGCCACTGCACCGGCGTTCGCTGCCGCTGCCCGGGGACCAGTCGCTGTGGCCGACGGTGGATGTGTTCATTCCCACCTACAACGAACCGCTGTCGGTGGTGCGCACAACGGTGCTGGCGGCGACGGTGATGGACTGGCCGGCCGGCAAGTTGAAGATCCACCTGCTCGACGACGGCCGCCGCGAGGAATTCCGCGCGTTCTGCGAAGAGGTGGGGGTGAACTACGTCACCCGCACCAACAACAACCACGCCAAGGCCGGCAACATCAATGCGGCCTTGAAGAAGTCAGACGGCGAGTACGTCGCCATCTTCGACTGCGACCACGTGCCGACGCGCTCGTTCCTGCAGATGTCGATGGGCTGGTTCCTGCACGACGCGCGGCTGGCGGTGGTGCAGACGCCGCACTACTTCTTCTCCGCCGACCCGTTCGAGCGCAACCTGGGCACCTTCGGCAAGGTGCCCAACGAGGGCGAGCTGTTCTACGGCCTGCTGCAGGACGGCAACGACGCCTGGAACGCGACCTTCTTCTGCGGCTCGTGCGCGGTGATCAAGCGCGCGCCGCTGGAAGAGGTGGGCGGGGTGGCGGTGGAGACGGTGACCGAGGACGCGCACACCGCCATCCGCCTGCACCGCGCCGGCTACCGCAGCGCCTACATCCCGGTGCCGCAGGCTGCCGGACTGGCGACCGAGAGCCTGTCGGCGCACGTCGGCCAGCGCACCCGCTGGGCGCGCGGCATGGCGCAGATCTTCCGTGTCGACAACCCGATGCTCGGCCGCGGCCTGAGCCTGGTGCAGCGCATCTGCTACACCAACGCGATGCTGCACTTCTTCTACGGGCTGCCGCGCATCATCTTCCTGACCGCGCCGCTGGCGTTCCTGTTCTTCGGCGCGCACGTGATCCATGCCTCGGCGCTGATGATCTTCGCCTATGCGCTGCCGCACCTGGCGCAGGCCAGCCTGACTAATCTGCGCATCCAGGGCGGGCACCGCCACCTGCTGTGGAACGAGGTCTACGAGACCGCGCTGGCCTGGTACATCCTGCGGCCGACGCTGATGGCGGTGATCAACCCACGGCTGGGCAAGTTCAACGTCACCGCCAAGGGCGGCCTGGTCCACGCCAGCTATTTCGACGCGCAGATCGCCCGCCCGTACCTGTTCCTGCTGCTGCTCAACCTGGCCGGGGTGGTCGCCGGCATCGTCCGCCTGGTGATGGCCGACAGCAGCGGCGAGGTCAACACCATCTGGCTCAACCTGGGCTGGACCTTCTACAACATGGTCATGCTCGGCGCGGTCATCGCCACCTGCAGCGAGCAGCGCCAGATCCGCCGCGCACACCGCGTGCCGCTGGAAATGAAGGCGCTGCTGCACCTGCCCGACGGGCGCGCGCTGGCCTGCAGCACGGTCGATTTCTCCACCGGCGGCATGGCCATCCGCCTGGACGAGCCGCAGCCGGTGCAGCCCGATACGCCGGTGGAGATCGAACTGCGCCACCGCCAGCGCAGCCAGCGCCTGCCGGCGCTGGTACGCCACGACCGCGACGCGCAGGGGCTGAGCCTGCAGTTCGGTGAGCTGAGCATCGAGCAGGAACGCTGGCTGGTCGCTTCCACCTTCGCCCGCGCCGACATCTGGGTCTCGCTGTGGGGCCGGCACGAGCGCGACACCTTCCTGCGCTCGCTGTCCGACGTGCTCCGCGCCAGCCTGCGCGGCTTCCATCGCCTGGGCCGATTCGTCATCACGAGGGGGCGGCACGACGACGCTGCCCAGCCCGCCCCCGGAGAAACCGCATGAAGCACTGCCTGCACATTCCGCCGACCTCCCCCGTGCGTACGCGCGGCGCCTGGCTGGCCTTCACCCTGGCCCTGCTGGCCGGCGCCACCCATGCGCAGACTCCCGCCGCCGCGCCCGCGCCGCCGGGCCTGCAGCCGGAGATCGCCGCCGCCGCGCCCGTGCCGGGCGCGCTGCCGCTGCAGCGCAGCCGCGCCACGCTCAAGCAGCTGGGGCTGGACTACGAAGTGACGCTGCGTGGCGTGCAGGGCACGGCCGGCATCCCGTTCTCGATCCGCGCCGACCAGGTCGTCGACCACGCCGCGCTGCGCCTGAAGTACACCTATTCGCCGGCGCTGCTGCCGGACCTGTCGCACCTGCGCGTCACCGTCAACGACGTCACCGTGGCGACGCTGCCGGTGTCGGCCGGGGAGGCCGGGCGCCCGGTCGAGCGCGACGTCGCCATCGATCCGCGCCTGGTGACCGGCTACAACCGCATCAACCTGCAGCTGATCGGCCACTACACGCGCGAGTGCGAGGATCCGGACCACAGCAGCCTGTGGGCCAACATCGACAGCGCCAGCTACCTGGAACTGGGCTGGCTGCCGCTGCCGTTGAGCAACGACCTGGCGCTGCTGCCGGTGCCGTTCTTCGATGCGCGCGACACCCGCCGGCTGGAGCTGCCGTTCGTGTTCGCCGGGCAGCCGGGCAACGGCCAGCTGCAGGCCGCCGGCATCGTGTCGTCGTGGTTCGGGGCGCTGGCCGGCTACCGCGGCGCGCTGTTCCCGGTGTCCACCGGGGTGCTGCCGGCGCGCGGCAATGCGGTGATCGTGGCGACGCCGCGCAACCTGCCGGCCGGGGTGGCGCCGGTCGAGGTGTCCGGGCCGACGCTGGTGGTGGCCAGCAACCCCAACGATGCCGCCGGCAAGCTGCTGCTGGTGCTGGGACGCGACGATGCCGAACTGCGCGCGGCGGCCACCGCGCTGGCGCTGGGCGCACCGCTGTCCGGCGCCAGCGCGACCCTGCGCGAGGTCAAGGACGCCGCGCCGCGCAAGCCCTACGACGCGCCCAACTGGGTGCCCAGCGACCGCCCTGTGCGGTTCTCCGAACTGGTCCGCAGCACCAGCGAGCTCAACGTGGTTGGTTACAACCCGGACCTGATCCGCATCGGCCTGCAGTTGCCGCCGGACCTGTTCGTGTGGCGCAAGGACGGTATCCCGGTGGACCTGCGCTACCGCTACACCCTGCCCGAAGGCGCGGACAAGTCGGCGCTCAACATCAGCATCAACGACGCCTTCGTCACCACCCTGCCGCTCAACGGCCGTCCGCTGGCGACCTCGGTACCGCGGCAGATGTGGCAGAAGCTGGGCGCGCGCGGCGCGATGCCGATCCGGCAGCCGCTGCTGCTGCCGACCGGGCCGTTGTCGGCCAGCAGCCAGCTGCGCTTCCATTTCTTCTTCGACCGCCCGCGCGCGGAGGAATGCAAGAACACCTTCCCGGACGTGTCGGCCGCGATCGACGACGCGTCCACCATCGACCTCAGCGGGTTCGCGCACTACATGGCGATGCCCAACCTGGCCGCCTTCGGCAACGCCGGCTTCCCGTTCACGCGCATGGCCGACCTGGCCGACAGCGCGCTGGTGATGCCGGACAACGCCAGCGGCGACGACGTGGCCAACGCGCTGGCGCTGCTCGGCCGCATGGGCGCCTCGACCGGCTATCCGGCGCTGCGCACGCGCGTCATCCAGGCGCGCCAGGTCGACGAACACGCCGACCAGGATCTGCTGGTGCTCGGTTCACGCCGCAACCAGCCACTGTTCGCGCGCTGGGCCGCGGCGATGCCGGTCGGCGACGCCGCGCAGGCCCGCCGCTTCGGCCTGTCCGACTGGCTGTTCGACAAGCTGCCGGCGTTCCTGTCGCCCGACGCGCGGCGCACCGACCTGCCGACCGTGGCCGAGGTCGGCGTGCGCCCGGCGCCGGGCGACGTGCTGCTGCAGGGCTTCGAATCGCCGCTGCGCAAGGGCCGCAGCGTGGTGGCGCTGATGGCCGACGAACCGGCCCACGTCAACCGCCTGTTCGAGGCCTGGTTCGATCCCGAGCGCCTGCGCCAGTTCCAGGGCAGCGTGGTGCTGCTGCAGGGCGACAAGGTGCGCAGCCTGGCCGGCAACCAGACCTACTACGTCGGCGAGCTGCCGCCGCTGCTGGCGCTGCGCTGGTTCTTCGCCCATCACCCGCTGTGGATGGCGCTGGGCGTGGGCCTGGTGTGCCTGCTGCTGGCGATGCTGGCCGCCTGGCTGCTGCGGCGCCATGCGCGTGCGCGCCTGAAGGTGGCGGGCTGAGCATGGCGCCGGCTGCCGCGCGCATGCTGTCCCGGCGCGACCTGCTCGGGCTGATCGCCGCGGCCGCGGCGGTCGCGGCCTGCCCGCTGCGGGCGGCGACCGCCTGCGGCGTGGCGTGGCGCGACTGGCAGGGCTTCGTGCAGCGGCACCTGCAGGACGACGGGCGGGTCATCGATTTCTCCCACCCGGACCAGCGCAGCACCTCCGAGTCGCAGTCCTATGCGCTGTTCTTCGCGCTGGTGGACAACAACCCGGTGCTGTTCGACCGCATCCTGGCGTGGACCCGCCGCCACCTGTGCGGCGGACGCCCGGATCTCAACCTGCCGGCGTGGCTGTGGGGGCGCGCCGCTGACGGGCAATGGCGCGTGCTCGACGCCAATACCGCGTCCGATGGCGAGCTGTGGATCGCCTATGCGCTGCTCGAGGCCGGGCGCCTGTGGAACCGCCCCGGGCTGGCCCAGGCCGGCCGCCAGGTGCTGGCGCTGATGCGCACGGCCGAGGTGGTCGAGCTGCCGGGCTTCGGGCCGATGCTGCTGCCCGGCAACCGCGGCTTCGTGCAGCGCGACCGCTGGCTGCTCAATCCCAGCTACCTGCCGCTGTTCGTGCTGCGCCGGTTCGCGATGGTCGACCCGCGCGGCCCGTGGGCGCGGCTGGCCGAGCGCAGCGTGGCGCTGCTGCGCGCGGCAGCGCCGGTCGGCTTCGCGCCGGACTGGATCGCCTGGAACGGCACTGCGTTCGTGACCGATCCGGTCAAAGGCGCGGTCGGCAGCTACGACGCCATCCGCTGTTACCTGTGGGCCGGCATGACCGACCCCGGCGAACCGCTGCGGCGGCGCCTGCTCGACGCCCTGCCGGGGCCGGCCCGGCTGCTGCGCGCGCGCGGCGGCTTTGCCGAAAAGATCCAGACCCGCAGCGGTTCCGCCGACGGCGCCGCGCCGGCCGGCTTCTGCGCCGCGCTGCTGCCGTACCTGTCGGCGCTGGGCCAGAGCGCCATGGCGAATGCGCAGGCCAGCCGCATTCCCGCGCCAGGCCCCGCCGCCGACGCCCTTGGCTACTACGACCGCGCCCTGGTGTTGTTCGGGCGCGGCTGGATGGACCGCCGTTTCCGTTTCGCTGCCGACGGGCGCCTGCTGCCCGCGTGGAGTACGACATGTTCCGCAAAAACCTGAAACCGCTGTACCTGCTCGGCCTGTGCGTATTGACCGCGCCGGCCTGGAGCCAGAACGCCGCCTCCACCCGGCAGCTGGTCAACCAGGGCAACTACTGGCTCGACCAGGGCCGCGAGGACCTGGCCGCCGATGCCTGGCGCAAGCTGCTGGCGGCCGACCCGGCGCAGCCCGACGCGCTGCTCGGGCTGGGCCTGATCGACCTCAACCAGGGGCGTCGCGCGGAAGCGCAGCGGCGCCTGCAGCAACTGCAGTCGCGGCATCCGTCGGCGGCGCAGACCGCGCGGCTGCGTGCGGCGCTGGCGGGCGGCGGCAGCGCCGCCGGCGGTTCGCTGCAGGCGGCGCGCAGCGCGGCGGCGGCCGGTCGTTATGCCGAAGCGGTCAAGGCCTATGACGAGGCCTTCGGCGCCGGTGGGCCGCCGGATACGCTCGCGCTGGAGTACTACCAGGTGCTGGCCGGCACCCAGGACGGCTGGACGCGGGCGCGCGACGGCCTGCGCCGGCGGGTCGCCGCCGAGCCCGACAACGCTGCCGCCGCGCTGGCCCTGGCGCAGGTGCTGACCTACCGCGAGCCGGGCCGGCGCGAGGGCATCGCCCAGCTCAGGACGCTCAGCCAGCGCCCGGATACCGCCGGGCCGGCACGCAGCGCCTGGCGCCAGGCGCTGCTGTGGCTCAATGCCACCCGGGCCGACGCGCCGCTGTTCCAGGCGTTCCTGGAGCTGCAGCCGGACGACCGCGAGATCGCCGCGCGCCAGGCCCAGCTGCGCGACCAGGCGGTGCGTGCCGAGCCCGCGCCGGACCCGAACCAGCGGCTGCTGGGCGAGGGTTTCCGCGCCCTGCAGGGCGGCACCCTGGACGTCGCCGAGGCGCGCTTCGCGCAGGTGCTGCGGGCGCAGCCGAAGAACACCGAGGCGATGGGCGGGCTGGGCTCGGTGCGGCTGCGCCAGGAGCGGTTCGGCGAAGCCGCCGAACTGTTGCGCCCGGCGGCCGCGGCCAATGGCAAATGGCGCGGTGCGGCCAACGCCGCCCGCTACTGGCAGACCCTGCAGGAAGTGCGGCGGCAGCCGGGAACCGACGCGGCGGCGAAGATCCGCGAAGCCATCGCGCTGCAGCCTTCCGAACCCACCGGGTACGTGCTGCTGGGCGACCTGCTGGGCGCCGGTGATGCCGCCGCGGCCGAGACGAGCTACCGCAAGGCACTGGAACTGGATGCCGGCAACGCTGGCGCGCTGCAGGGGCTGGGCACGCTGCTCGGCCGGCTGGGCCGCGCCGACGAAGCCGCCGCAATGTTCGAGCGGCTCACCCCCGAGCAGCAGGAACGTGCCGGCGGCGCCGCGGTGCTGCGTGCCACCCTGGCGCGCGCACGCGCGCAGCAGGCGATCGCGTCGGGCAGCCTGGAAATGGCGCAGATCGAACTGGAGGATGCGGTGCTGCAGCAGCCGCGCGATCCCTGGCTGCGGCTGGAACTGGCGCGTCTTTACCAGCGCATGGGGCGCCCGGACCAGGCCGACGGCATCATGGCCGGCCTGCGCGCGCAGGACGCGGATGCGCCGCAGTCGCTGTTCGCGCAGGCGTTGTTCGCCCGCGAACGCAACGACTGGAATGGTGCCTGGGCGCTGCTCGAGCGCATCCCCGCGGCAGCGCGCGATGCCGAGATGCGCGCGTTGCACGACACCGTCTGGGTGCAGCTGCAGGCCGCGCAGGCGCGCACCCTGGTGCAGGGCAACCGCGTCGGCGAGGCGCAGCTGCTGCTGGCCCGCGCCGAGTCGGCGCTGGGCGAACGCATCGACCAGCCCGGCATCGCCGCCGCCCTGGCCGGCGCCTACGCCGACATCGGCAGCCAGCAGCGCGCGCTGGCGCTGGCGCAGCGGCTGATGCAGGGCAACCCGGACGTGGACAACCGCCTGCAGTACGGCGAGGTGCTGCTGCGCGCGCGCCAGGACGCCGAGCTGGCGGCCCTGCTGCGGCAGCTGGGCGATGCCAGCCTGGACCCGGCGCAACGCAGGCGCCTGCAGGCCCTGCGCAGCGGCTACGTGCTGCGCCAGGTCGATGCGCTGCGCGAGCTCGGCAACCTGGAGGGCGCCTACGACGTGCTGGCGCCGGTGCTGGCGCAGCAGCCGCAGGATCCGCAGACCATCGCCGCGCTGGCGCGCCTGTACGCCGCCGCCGCCGACCACGGCCAGGCGCTGGCGCTGTACCAGCAGTTGCTGCAGCTGGCGCCGGGCGATGTCGATGCGATGCTGGCCGCGGCCGGCAGTGCCGCGGCAATGCGCGACCTCGGCACCGCCGAGCACTACCTGGAACAGGCGCTGGCACGCGCGCCGCAATCGCCGGAGGTGCTGGCCGCGGCCGGGCGGGTCTACCGTGCGGCGGGCAAGAACCGCCGCGCCGAGAGCTACTTCAAGGCCGCCATCGCCGCCGCCGCGCGCGGCGCGGGGCAGCCGGACAACGGTTATCCGCACGCCAGCACCGCGCTGGCCGGCGCCGGCCGCGCCTTCAATCCCTTCGCCGGGATCACCCGCGGCAACACCCGGCCGGCCGCGCTGCGCGCCGATCCGGCGCCGCTGCCGGCCAGCGTCGCCGCGCTTGCCGCCACGCCGCCGGCCACCGCCACGCTGCCACCCGCGCAGGTCGACGCCGACGGCCTGCCGGCCCCGGTGCTGGCAACGTCCGCCATGCCCGCGGTGCCCGCCGCGGCCATCCCGGCGCCGCGGCGTGGCGCGGTACCGGCCGCGCCGGCCGGCATGTCGCCGGCCCCGGTCCGCGGGGTGATCGACGAACTGCGCGAACTGCGCGCCGACAGCAGCAGCGCGCTGGCCGCCGGCGCCGCCTACCGCAACCGTGACGGCGAAGCCGGGCTGGGCCAGCTGGCCGACCTGCAGGTGCCGCTGCAGGCCCGTTTCGGCGTCGGCGACGGCAAGCTGCAGGTGGCGGTGACGCCGACGGTGCTGGACGCCGGCCGGGTCGACGACGCCTATGCCTCGGCCAGCCGCTTCGGCGCCGGCCCGCAGCTGGCGCTGTCCGGGGCCCTGGCCGCCGACCGCGCCCCGGTCGACGACCTGGTCGGCTCGTCGCTGTACCAGGCGCTGCTGACCAACGGCGCCACCACCGCGACCCGCAACCTGATCTACGAACGCGCGCTGGACAGCGGCCGCTACCAGGAGCTGTTCAACCAGACCGACGCCACCCTCACCGCGGCCGAGCGCCGCAAGGCCACGCTGGAGCTGCTGTACGCCGATCCGCTGCCGGACTACATGCTGGGCCGCGACCTCGGCAACACCCCGATCGCCGATATCGCCCGGCAGGTGCTGGGCAGCACCGCGCTGCTGCGCGGGCTCAGTGCCGCCGAGCAGGCGCAGCTCAAGGCGCTGGCCGGTGGCAGCAGCGCCGCGCAGACGCCGCTGGCGTTCCAGGACACGCTGTATGCGATGGCGGCCAACGCCGCCGGCGCGCGCCGGCTGGGTTCGCAGGACGCCAGTGGCGCCGGGCTGTCGGTGGGCTTCGAACAGGGCGGCTTCCACGCTGACGTCGGCACCACCCCGCTGGGCTTCGGCGAAACCGGCATCGTCGGCGGGGTCGGCTACCGCGGCCGCGTCGGCGATACCCTGACCTGGTCTGGCGAGGCCTCGCGGCGCGCGGTGACCGACAGCCTGCTGTCCTTCGCCGGCGTCAGCGACGCCCGCAACGGCCTGCAATGGGGCGGCGTGACCGCGACCGGCGCGCGCATGGCCGCGACCGTGGACAACGGCCTGCTCGGCGGCTACGCCAGCCTGGCGTGGCACCGCCTGCAGGGCACCCACGTGGCCGGCAACGACCGCCAGGAACTGGGCGCCGGCGTCTACGTACACGCACTGGAAACGGCGAACCAGTCGCTGACCGCGGGCCTGAACCTGACCGCGATGCAATACGACCGCAACCTCAGCGGCTTCACCTACGGCCATGGCGGCTACTTCAGCCCGCAGCGCTACGTGGACGTGGGCGTGCCGCTGCACTGGAACGGGCGCAGCGCCGCGCAGCGGCTGGCCTGGCAGGTCGACGCCAGCGTCGGCGTGCAGAGCTTCAAGGAAGATCCGGCGGACTATTTCCCGCTGGACCCGGCGATGCAGCAGGCGGCCTACGACGCCGCGTCGCTGGCCGCGCTGCTGGGCCTGACCCCGCGCTATGTCGAACCGGTCTACAGCGGCCAGACCAAGACCGGGGTGTCCTACAACCTGAGCGCGGCGGCCGAATGGCAGTTGTCCACCCAGCTGTTCCTGGGCGGGCGCATGGAGTTCAACAACGCCCGCGACTACCGCCAGTTCGGCACCAACGTGTACCTGCGCTTCCTCCTCGACCGCCTGGGCGCGGGCCTGGGCCGGCAGCCGCAGCCGCTGCGCTCGCCCTACGCCGCGGACGAATGACCGCTGCCCGCGTGCCCGGCCCCGGCCGGGCCCGCGGCCCGCGGGGCAGGGAAGGCCACCGCGGCGGCGGCCCCCGGGCCGGGACCGGAGGCGGCGCATAATGCGCGCATGATCATCCAGTCCCTGCTCGATACCGACCTCTACAAGTTCACGATGATGCAGGCGGTGCTGCACCAGCACCCCGGGGCCATCGTCCAGTACCGTTTCAAGTGCCGCACCCCCGGCATCGACCTGGCCCGCCACCTGGACCAGATCAACGCCGAGATCGACCACCTGTGCAGCCTGCGCTTCGCCGCCGACGAGGTGGACTACATGCGCCAGCTGCGCTTCGTGAAGCCGGATTTCGCCGATTTCCTCGGCCTGTTCCACCTGGACCGCAAGTACATCGACCTGCGCGCCTCGGCCAGCGTGCCCGGCGAGATCGAGCTGGACATCACCGGCCCGTGGCTGCACACCATCCTGTTCGAGGTGCCGCTGCTGGCGATCATCAACGAGGTCTGGTTCCGCAATACCAGCGCCCCGGATTTCGCCGAGGGCGAGCGCCGCCTGCGCGCCAAGACCGCGCTGCTGCGCGATACCCCGGGCTTCGGCAACTGCCGCATCGCCGACTACGGTACCCGCCGCCGTTACTCGCACGACTGGCACGCGCACATGCTGCCGCTGCTGCGCGATGCGCTGGGTGCCCAGTACGTGGGCACCAGCAACGTGTATTTCGCCCGCCGCTACGGCATGACCCCGCACGGCACGATGGCGCACGAGTACCTGCAGGCGTTCCAGGCGCTGGGTCCGCGGCTGCGCGACTCGCAGGTGGCCGCGCTGGAATCGTGGGCCCGCGAATACCGCGGCGACCTCGGCATCGCGCTGTCCGACGTGGTCGGGCTGGACGCCTTCCTGCGCGATTTCGACATGTATTTCTGCAAGCTGTTCGACGGCGTGCGCCACGACTCGGGCGACCCGTTCGCATGGGGCGACCGCATGCTGGCGCACTTCAAGGCCAACCGCGCCGATCCTTCCAGCAAGATCCTGGTGTTCAGCGATGGCCTGAACATCGAGAAAGTGATGCGGCTGTACGACTACTTCCGCGACCGCTGCCAGGTGGCCTTCGGCGTGGGTACCCACCTGACCAACGACCTGGGGCCGACCCCGCTGAACATCGTCATCAAGATGGTCCGCTGCAACGGTCAACCGGTGGCCAAGCTCAGCGATTCGCCGGGCAAAAGCATGTGCGACGACCCGGGGTACCTGGCCTATCTGCGGCAGGTGTTCGGCCTGCCCCCGGCGCCCTGAGAACCGCAGCGGCGCGGCGCCCGGCGGCCCTGCGGGGGCATGTGCGGCCGGTGCGCGTGAGGCGGGCCGTGAGCGAGTGACATTGAGCCGGCGGCCCGCACGGGGTTAATGTGACAACGGTCAAGGATTCCCGCGAGGGATGGGGGACGCGGCGCGGCGACCTGCAAACTGGCCGCTGACTGGGAAACGATTTGAAGATGATTTCACTCGCCATCGACGGTCTGCAGCACGAACTCACCCATCTGCGCGCGGGTGGGGTGTACTGGATCGCCTGCGCCGATGCAGGCCACGCCGACCTGTTCGCCGCCGGTGTCCTGGCCGGCGCGGATGCCGTGCCGCTGGCGGTGGTGGCCGCGCTCGGGCGCTCCCCCGCACCGATGGTGGCGCCGCTGGCGGTCCACCAGGGGCCTGCGCGGATCCGCCTGCATGAAGCGGCGGTGGCCGACCTGGCGCCGGCGGTCCGCGCACTGCCGGCCGAGCTGGCGCGCTGCGCCGCCGCACGCCGTACCCTGTGCGTGCTGCAGGTGCCGGCGATCGCGCTCGAGGGCCTGCACGGCCCGCACCTCGCGCGCTGGTGCAGGCAACTGCACGACTGGGCCGCCGCCGGCAGCCACTGCGTATTGCTGCTGTGCCATGGCGAGGTGGCCACGCTGGCGCCGCGCCTGCTGCCGCTCAACCCGGTGTGCAGTGGCGTTGCCCAGCTGTACCCGCACCGCGGCGCGCTGCAGTACCTGGTCCACTACTGGAGCAACGCCGAGGGCGTGTTCGCGCATCGCGATTTCGAGGCCCGCTGGCAGGGCTTCCGGCTCGGCGTGATCGGCGCCGGCGACGGCGCGATGGCGGCGGCGCTGGCGCAGGAGGGCGGCGACCGCTTCCTCTACCTGGCGCAGGCCGACGCGCTGGAGGGCGCACCGCCGTTCTCCGCCGCCTGGCGCCTGTTCGAGAACTGGTCGGCGCTGGTCGCCGCGGCGCTGCAGGCGCAGGCGGCCACGGTGGTGCTGGCGATCGCCGAGAACGCCGATGTCGATGCCCTGGCGCGCATCGTGTTCCAGCTGCGCAGCGAGCGCGGCAACGGCCTGAAGCTGGTGGTGCGCGAGATGCAGCCGTGCCTGCGCTATGCCGACGAACGCCTGCTGCTGGAGTCCGGCGCCAGCCTGGTGGCGCCGGCCAACCTGCCGCTGGCGCGTTTCCTGACCCTGCTGGAAACGATCCAGGGCCAGCTCTGGCAGGGGCGCCTGCCGCAGGATCCGGAACGGCTGATCCGCCTGCATCGGCCGCCGGACGTTGGTGGCATCGTCACCCCGGCGCAGTTCCGGCAGCTGGCCGGCGAACTGCTCGAGCAGGGCGGTGGCGCGGTGGAAAGCGCGGTGCTGGTGCTGCAGCCGGTCGCCGGGCTGAGCCCGGTGCATGCGCTGCAGCAGCTGCAGATGCGCCGCCGCGGCGATTTCGCCTGCATGTACGCCGGCCAGGTGTGGCTGTTCCTGTTCGCCTGCCGCGGCGACGGTATCGAGCGCGCGCTGGGCAACCTGTTCCGGCTGCCCTGGCGGGAACTGTTCGATGGCTACGAGCGCCAGGCCGGGCACGACGTCGCCGCCATGAGCGCGGCCGGCGGCGGGCTTGCCGCGCCGCCGCCGCTGCAGGCGCCGGCGGTGCCGCCGGCACCCGCGCCGTCATGGACGGCGCCGCGACCGATCCGCCTGGGAGGGGAAGGATGAACGACCAACAGGTATGGAGCCTGGTGGCCGCGTGTGCGCTGGTGATGATTCCGCTGGGCGTGATGCTCGGGACGATCCTGCGCGCGCTGCGCGCGCGCCTGCGCCGCGGCCTGCCACCGCGCTACCTCAAGCGGGTCGGCGAGCGCCGCCGCCAGGATGCGCCGCGGGGGTCGGCATGAGCGAGGCCCGCACCGCCGCCGCCGCGACCGCCACGCCGCACGCGTGGCCGGACCTGCGCGGCTGGAACCTGTACTTCCTGTCCAAGGTGATCCTCGCCTGGATGGGCGCGCTGGACCTGCACATCCTGCCCAACCTGCTGCTGCTGGCGGCGCTGCTGGTGCCGCTGCCGTGGCGCGGCGCGCGCATCGCGCGCACCGTGGTCGCGGTTCCGGTGGCGGTGGCGCTGTACTACCAGGACACCTGGTGGCCGCCGTTCGAGCGCCTGCTGGCGCAGCCCGGCGTGCTGGATTTCTCCGCCTCGTACTGGCTGGAGCTGCTGGGGCGCTTCATCAACTGGCAGATGGTCGCGCTGCTGGCGCTGCTGGTCTGCGGCTACCTGCTGCTCAAGCCTTGGCTGCGGGTCACCACGCTCAGCGTGCTGGGGATGCTGGGCATGGCGGCGATGGCGCTGCCGCTGCCGGCCGTGCTGCAGTCCGCCGGCGGTGGCGATGCCGGCGCGGCGCAGGGCGCCGGCGGGGCCGGTGCGGCCGCGCGTGGCGGCCCGGCCAACAACCAGACCCTGGACGCCTACCTGGCCGGCTTCTACCAGCAGCAGGCCGGGCTGAAGACCGCCTTCCCGCCGGCCCACGGCGGCACCCCCTTCGACGTGATCGTGCTCAACATCTGTTCGTTGGCCTGGAGCGACCTGGAGGAAGTGGGGCTGCGCCAGAACCCGCTGTTCGACGGCATGGACGTGGTGTTCGACGCATTCAACTCGGCCACCTCCTACAGCGGCCCGGCGGCTATCCGCCTGCTGCGCGCCAGCTGCGGCCAGACCTCGCACACCGCGCTGTTCGACCCGGTGCCGGCGCAGTGCCAGCTGTTCGCCAACCTGCAGGCGCTGGGGTTCCAGAACGAGCTGGCGATGAACCACGACGGCCACTTCGACGATTTCATCGGCGACCTCACCCGTTACGGCGGGCTGGCGGCCACGCCGCTGCCGATCGAGGGGTATCCGCGCGCGCTGATCGCCTTCGACAAGTCGCCGCTGCGCCGTGACGGCGACGTGCTGGCCGGCTGGCTCAAGCAGCGCCAGGCCACCTCCAGCGCGCAGGTGGCGCTGTTCTACAACACGATCTCGCTGCATGACGGCAACCGCATCGTCGGTGCCGACGGGCGCGCGATGGCCAGCGACTACAAAGCGCGCGCGCAGATGGTGCTGGGCGACCTGCAGGGGTTCATCGACGCGCTGGAGAAGAACGGACGCCGCGCGATGGTGGTGGTGGTGCCCGAGCACGGTGCGGCGCTGCACGGCGACCGCATGCAGATCCCGGGCATGCGCGAAATCCCCAGCCCGTCCATCACCCACGTCCCGGTGGGGGTGAAGCTGGTCGGCATGGGCATCCCGGCCGCGGCCGGTCCGCGCCACGTGACCGCCCCGAGCAGCTACCTGGCGCTGTCCGAACTGGTGGCGCGGATCTATGCGCTCAACGCCCAGGCCAGCGCCGACGAGCGCAACTGGGACGGCCTGCTGCAGGGGCTGCCGACGACCCCGTCGGTGTCGGAGAACGAAGGCGCCAAGGTGATGGAGTACGACGGCAAGCCGTGGCTGCAGCTCAAGGGCAGCCCGACGTGGACCCCTTATCCGGAGGACAAGCCATGACCAGCAACCGGCTGCCGGCGGGCCTGACCTCGGAACTGGACGACATCGACGTGCTGCGCGCGCACCTGCAGATGCCGGAGCTGCCGTACCTGGACTTCTCCGCGCAGCGCGCGCGGTCGCAGGCGCTTGCGCGCTGGCCGTTGTTCGCCGAGCTGGCGGCGGAGCCGCGGCGATGAGTACCACGCTGTCACTGCAGGGCGTGCGCGGTGGCGTCGGGGTGACGACGATGATCGCCGCGCTCGGCCATGCGCTGCATGCGCAGGGCGAGCGCGTGCTGCTGGTCGAGTGCAGCCCCGACCATCTGCTCGGCCTGCACCTGGGCCTGCCCGCCGCCGAGGCGCGCGGCTGGGCGCGGGCCTGGCTGGACGATGGCGACTGGCGCGAGGCGGCGTTCGAAGCGCTGCCCGGGCTGGCGCTGCTGCCGTACGGGTGCGCCAGCGACGCCGAGGTGGCCACCATCGAGGAGCGGCTGCGGCGTACGCCGCGGTTCTGGGCCGAGCGCCTGCCGCTGCTGGCCGCGCAGTTCGACTGGATCCTGTTCGACCTGCCGCAGCGGCTGCAAGCGCACGTCGACACGGTCAATCAGCACGCCGCCTGCGCGCTGCCGCTGCGGCTGGCGACGGTGGACCCGGGCTGCCACGTGCTGCTGCAGCGGCGCGCACACGATGCGCGCCGGCTGCTGTGCAACCGCTACGACCCGGCGCTGGCGGTGCAGCGCGATCTGATGCAGCTGTGGATCGACGGCGGTCCGCCGCTGGTGCCGCAACCGCTGCACGAGGACGCCAACGTGGCGGCCGCGCTGGCACGCAAGCGGCCCCTGGGCGCCGACCCCGATGGCGCGCAGGCGGTGGCCGATGTCGCCAGCCTGGCGGTGTGGTGCCTGGCCGAGCGCGGACGCCTGCGCGCGCGCGCGGGACGGACGCCATGAGGCCGCGCCGCATGCGCTACCTGCGCTGGCCGCAACTGCGCGAGGCTGCGCGGGCGCCGCTGCCGACGCTGTGGCTGCTGTGGCTGCTGCAGGCCATGGGCTGGGCGCTGCTGCGGCTGGAAGGGCCGGCGTGGCAGGCACTGGCGCCGCGCCTGCCCGATGCCTTCCCGCAGCTGCGGGTCTACCGCCGCTGGCGCTTCGGCGACCCGCTGCGGATGCTGATCCAGGCCGGCTGGCTGCTGCTGGTGCGCATCACCCCGCAGACCTCGCATCGCCGCCACCGGCTGGCGGCGGCCCGGCGCCGCCATGTCGCCGGCCTGCGCGGCGCCGCCGACCGCGGCTGGCGGCGGTACCTGGACACGATGCGTGGCCTGCCGCGACGGGTCTGGAACAGCGCCGCGTGGCAGCGCGCGCGCATGACCCTGGGCGCGCTGTCCAGGCGCACGCGGCGGTGGCTGACGTACGGCGTCGGCGTGGCCACGCTGGGCCTGGCGCTGCTGTGCGTCACCCAGCCGTTCAGCTATTTCGCGCAGTTCGTGTTCGTGCTGCTGCTGTGGGGCATCGCGCTGCTGGTGCGGCGCATGCCGGGGCGCTACGCCACGCTGATCCTGGTGGTGCTGTCGATCACCGTGTCGTGCCGCTACCTGTGGTGGCGCTACACCGCCACGCTCAACTGGAACAACGATTTCGACCTGGCCTGCGGCGTGGTCCTGCTCGCGGCCGAGACCTATTCGTGGCTGGTGCTGATGCTGGGCTACGTGCAGGTGGCGTGGCCGCTGCAGCGCAAGCCTTCGGCGCTGCCGGCCGATCCGCGCGACTGGCCGACCGTGGACGTGCTGATCCCCACCTACAACGAGGAACTGTCGCTGGTGCGGCACACCGTGAATGCGGCGCTGGGCCTGGACTGGCCGGCGGACAAGCTGCGCATCCACCTGCTCGATGACGGCAGGCGCCCGGAGTTCCGCGCGTTCGCCGCCCAGGCCGGGGTCAACTACATCACCCGCAGCGACAACCGCCACGCCAAGGCCGGCAACCTCAACCATGCGCTGACCCAGCTCGACGGCGAGCTGGTGGCGATCTTCGACTGCGACCACCTGCCGGTGCGTTCGTTCCTGCAGGTCACCACCGGCTGGTTCCTGCGCGATGCGAAGCTGGCGCTGGTACAGACCCCGCACCACTTCTTCTCGCCGGACCCGTTCGAGCGCAACCTGCGTGTGTTCCGCCGCGACCCCAACGAGGGCGAGCTGTTCTACGGCCTGGTGCAGGACGGCAACGACCTGTGGAACGCGGCGTTCTTCTGCGGTTCGTGCGCGGTGCTGCGGCGCGCGGCGATCGACGATATCGGCGGCTTCGCCACCGAAACCGTCACCGAGGATGCGCACACCGCGCTGCGCCTGCACCGCAACGGCTGGAACTCGGCCTACCTGCGCATTCCGCAGGCCGCGGGCCTGGCCACCGACAGCCTCGGCGCCCACGTCAACCAGCGCATCCGCTGGGCGCGCGGCATGGTGCAGATCTTCCGCATCGACAACCCGCTGCTGGGCAAGGGCCTGAGCCTGTTCCAGCGCTTCTGCTACGCCAACGCGATGCTGCACTTCCTGGCCGGCATCCCGCGGCTGGTGTTCCTGACCGCACCGCTGGCGTTCCTGCTGCTGCACGTCTACATCATCTACGCGCCGGCGGTGGCGATCCTGCTGTTCGTGCTGCCGCACATGGCGCACGCCAACCTGACCAACTCGCGGATCCAGGGGCAGTGGCGCCGGCCGTTCTGGGGCGAGGTCTACGAGACCGTGCTGGCCTGGTACATCGCGCGGCCGACCACGGTGGCGCTGTTCAGCCCGGCCAAGGGCAAGTTCAACGTCACCGAGAAGGGTGGCACCCAGGCCGGCGACCGCTTCGACTGGAAGGTGGCCCAGCCCTACCTGGTGCTGGCGCTGCTCAACGTCGCCGGGCTCGGGTTCGCGGTGTGGCGCTTCCTGCACGGCCCGGCCGACGAGCGCGGCACGGTGATCGTCAGTTCGCTGTGGGTGCTGTACAACCTGCTCATCGTCGGCGGCGCGCTGGCGGTGGCCGCCGAAGTGCAGCAGGTGCGCCGTACCCATCGCGTCAGCCAGCGCCTGCCGATGGCGCTGCGCCTGCCCGACGGGCGCACCCTGCGCGGGGTCATGCACGACTATTCCAACGACGGTGTCGGCCTGGAGCTGGCGCGCGCGCCCGCGCAGGAACTCGCCGCCGGCACCGCGGTGACCCTGCTACTCGGCCGCGGCCGCCGCGAGTTCGCGTTCGCCGCGGTGGTCCAGCGCAGCGTCGGCGCGCGCCTGGGCCTGCTGCTGCGGTTCGACGACGAATCGCAGCGGGTGGAGTTCGTGCAGTGCACCTTCGCCCGCGCCGATGCCTGGCTGGACTGGCACGCCGGCTACCAGCCGATGAGCCTGCCGCGCAGCCTGTGGAGCGTGATCAAGCTCGGCTGGCAGGGCTACCGCCGGATCGGCGATTTCGCGCCGATCGATCTCGACCGGCCGATGCACTGGAGCCGCCGCGCAATGCGCTGGGTGGCCAGTTTCGCGCCGCAACGTCCGCTTCCTTCCTACCCGGCTGACCCAGCCGCTGACCCGGGGCTTCGTCCATGAGCATTTCCACTTCGCTGCGCTGGTTGCTGCTGCCGCTGTTGGCGCTGCCGGTCGCCAATGGTTCCAGTGCGCCGCAGGCGGCAACGGCCGCCGCCGCCCCGGTCGCCGATGCCACGCCAGCGCCCGGCGCCGCCGCGATCACGCCGCCGTCGGCGGCGGCCGCAACGGGGCCGGCCTGGGCCGGCGCCACCTGGCCGTGGCAGCGCGCCAGCACCCTGGCCCAGCTTGGCCGCCGCCAGGACACGCTGCTGTCCGGCATCCGCAACACCACCACCTTCGAGTTCCAGGTGCGCCGCGACCGCCTGGTGCGCGCGGCCGAACTCGACCTGGCCTTCACCCCGTCGCCGTCGCTGCTGCCGACGCTGTCGCACCTGCGGGTCTATCTCAACGACGCGCTGATGGACGTGGTGCCGATCGGCAACGACCAGCTCGGCCGGCCGGTGCAGGCCAAGGTGCCACTGGACGCGCGGTTGATCGCCGACTTCAACCAGGTGCGGCTGGAGTTCGTCGGCCACTACACCGACATCTGCGAGGAGCCGACCCACAGCTCGCTGTGGGTCAACCTGTCCAGCAACAGCACCCTGCGCCTGGGCGGCCAGCCGCTGGCGATGCAGGACGACCTGGCCAACTTCCCGCTGCCGTTCTTCGATCCGCGCGACAGCGCGCGGCTGGAACTGCCGGTGGTGTTCGCCGGGTCGCCGTCGGTGGCGCAGCAGCGCGCGGCCGCGCTGATGGCGTCGTACTTCGGCAGCATGGCCGGCTGGTGGCGGCAGGCGCGGTTCCCGGTCAGTTTCGACCGGCTGCCGGCGCAGGGCCACGCGGTGGTGATGGCGGTGAACGGCCGGTTCCCTTCGGTGATCGCCGACCATGCGCCGGTGCAGGGACCGGTGATCGAACTGCGGTCGCTGCCGGATGACCCGCAGCGCAAGCTGCTGCTGGTGCTGGGCCGCAATGACGCGGACCTGCAGACCGCGGTGTCGGCCATCGCCGCCGGCAACGTGCTGTTCCGTGGGACCCGCGTGCAGGTGGACGAGGTCAAGCCGCTGGCGCCGCGCAAGCCCTACGATGCGCCGAACTGGGTGCGCACCGACCGCGCCGTGCGCTTCGGCGAGCTGCTCGACTACCCGCAGCAGCTGCGCGCCAGCGGCATCGCGCCGCAGCCGATCGTGCTCAACCTCAACCTGCCGCCGGACCTGTTCATCTGGCGCAACCAGGGCATCCCGCTCAACCTGCGCTACCGCTACACGCCGCCGTTCAGCAGCGACGAGTCGCGCCTGAGCGTGGGCATCAACGACCAGTTCATTTCCAGCTTCCCGCTGATCCGCCGGTCCGGCAAGCAGGGCCTGGAGGAGATCCGGCTGCCGGTGCTCAGCGGCGATGCCGGCGCCGGCGACGGCAAGCTGCTGATCCCGGCGCTGAAGATCGGCGACCGCAACCAGCTGCGCTTCGATTTCAACTTCGCCAGCGTCATGGGCAGCGCCCAGCGCGACCATTGCCAGACGGTGCTGCCGCCCAACCTGCAGGCCGCGATCGAGGAGGATTCGACCATCGATTTCTCCGGCTTCCACCACTACATGGGCCTGCCGGACCTGGCCGCGTTCGCGCTCAGCGGCTTCCCGTTCACGCGCATGGCCGACCTGTCCGAGACCGTGGTGCTGATGCCGCCGCGCGCCAACCCGGCGCAGGTCGGGCTGCTGTTGAACCTGGTCGGCGGGCTGGGCGTGCAGAGCGGCTATCCGGCCTATGGCCTGCGCGTGAGCGACGACTGGAAGCAGGCCGCGCGGCTGGACGCCGACGTGCTGATGCTGGGCGAACTGCCGCAGGAACTGCGCGGCAGCGACCAGCTGTCGCTGATGATCGACAACCAGCGCACCACGCTGCGCAATGGCCGGGTGGGCTCGCCGCAGGAAGCGGTGATCGAGGCGCGCCTGGGCAGCAGCGGCAGCGATGCGGCGATCAACCGTGTCGGCGTCACCGCCGACGCGCCGTTCGCCGCCATCATCGGCCTGCAGTCGCCGCACCACGCCCAGCGCAGCATCGTCTCGCTGGCTGCCAGCAAGGACGCGGACTACGCATTGCTCGACGACGCGCTCAGCGACATCGGCAAGCGCGAGGCCATTGCCGGTTCGGTATCGATCCTGCGCAGTTCCGGCATCCACAGCCAGTTCGTCGGCGAGCATTACTACGTCGGCTCGCTGCCCTGGTGGCTGCTGCTCTGGTACCACCTGGCCGACCATCCGGTGCTGCTGGCGGTGCTGGCTACGGTGGTGGTGCTGATGGTGGCGTTCCTGCTGTGGCGCGCGCTGCGCTGGGTGTCGCGGCGCCGGCTGGAAGCGGCGGACCAGGGATGAGCCGCCGGCTTCCGCTGCCGCTGGCGCTGCTGGTTGGCCTGGCCGCGGTCGGCCAGGCGGGCGCGCAGGCGCTGCCGCCCACCCCGGGAGGCAGCCTGGCCTCGCAGCGGCAATGGCTGCTGCAGCAGGTGCGCATCGGCGAGGCCACCGGGCGCCAGCGGCTGATCGAGGACGCGCTGGCGCGGCTGCGCCTGCTGGCGCCGGATGACCGCGCCACGATGCTGGCGATCCTGGAAGTGCAGTTGTCGCAGCAGAAGATCGACGACGCCACCGCGACCTTGGCGCGGCTGCGCCAGGTGGGCGCGGGGAGCCGCGAGCTGGCGGCCGGCGAACGCCTTTGGTCGGCGTATCGCGGCGACATGCAGGCGCAGTTGCAGGAGGCGCGCATGCTCGCCACCGGCGGGCGCAACGCCGAGGCGCTGGCGATCTATCGGCGGTTGTTCAACGATGACCCGCCGGGCATGCAGCTGGGCCTGGAGTACTGGCGCCTGCGCGGCGCCGAAGCGGCCGGCCGGCCGCTGGCGATCCGCCGCCTGGCGGCGCTCGACGAGGCCTATCCCGGCAACACCGCGCTGCTGCAGACGCTGGCGCAGCTGCTGTTCGCCAGCGGTCGCGACGGCGAGGCGCTGGCCGCGCTGCAGCGCATGGGCAACAACCCCGAAGCGCTCACCTATGCCGCCGACGCCGAATGGGATTACCTGTCCGCGCGCCAGGCCGACGCCAGCAACGTACGCCGGCTGCAATCCTTCATCGCCCGCTATCCCGGCTGGGTACACCTGGAGGACGCGCGCAGGCTCTACGACGAACAGCGCAGGCGGGTGGGCAACCCGGCCTGGCTGGCCGGGCTGCGCGGCACGCAGCTGCTCGACGCCGGCCGCAACGCGGAGGCCGAGGCCGCGTTCCGCCAGGCCCTGGCCGGCTTCCCGGACGAGGCCGACTTCCACGGCGGGCTGGGGCTGGCGCTGATGCGCCAGGGCCAGCGCGAACCGGCGCTGGCGCAGTTCCAGAAGGCGCAGCAGCTGCAGGCCGATACCAGCAACAGCGACAAGTGGCGCGACCTGATCGCCAGCACCCGCTACTGGCTGGTGATGGAGCAGGCCGATGCCGCGCTGGAAGCCGGCGAGCTGGATCGCGCGCAGTCGCTGTACGCGCAGGCGCGCCGCCAGCAGCCGCGCGAGATCAACGCCCAGCTCGGGCTGGTGGACGTGGCGGTGGCGCGCGGCGACGACGACGCGGCCAGCCGCGAACTGCAGGCCGCACGGCGCATCGCGCCGAACGACGCCAACGTGGTGCGCAAACTGGTGCAGTTCTACGGTCGCACCGATCCACAACGGATGGAGGCCTACATCGCCAGCCTTCCGGCGCCCCAGCGCGCGCTGTATGCCGATGAGCTGCGTGCGCTGCAGCTGTCGCGGTTGCGCGAGCAGCGCGAGCGTGCGCTGGCCGCGGGCGACATGGCCGAGGCCATCGCGCTGGGCCGCGAGTTGAGCCGCGAACAGCCCGACGACCCGTGGCTGGCCTACTCGCAGGCCAACGCGCTGCGCGCCGGCGGTGCGGTCGACGAGGCCGACGCGGTGATCGCCGACATGGCCGCCAGGGCCGGCAACACGCCGGCGGCACGTTACGCGCAGGCGCTGTACCTGTCCGGTTCTGATCGCATCCCCGCGGCGCTGGCCGCGCTGGACGCGCTGCCCACCGCGCAGTGGGACGACGACATGCATGCGCTGGCCACGCGCCTGCGCCGGCAGCAGGCCACCGCACGCGCCTGGGAACTGCGCGCGGCCGGTCGCGAGGACGAGGCCGTCGCGCTGTTGCGGCAGTTGCCGCAGGACGCGGACATCGTGCTGATGCTGGCCGACTGGGCGCGGCTGCGCGGCGACAGCGGCCAGGCACTGCAGCTTTACGCGCAGGTGCTGCAGGCCCAGCCCGGCAACGCCGATGCGCAGCTGGGCAGCGTGCAGGCACTGATCGACCGCGGCGACCTGGCAGCCGCGCGCGCGCGCATGGCGTCGCCGCCGGTGCTGGCGCCCGGCGACATCGGCCAGCAGCGGCAGCTCGCCGCGATCTGGTCCGCGCTGGGCGACGACGCCCGGGCGCTGGACGTCCTGCGCGGGGTGCTGGCGGCCGCCGACGGCCCCGACCCGCAGTCCTGGCGCGATGCCGCGCGGCTGCTGCGCGGCCGCGACCCGCAGCAGGCGCTGGACATGTATGCGCGTGCGATGGCCGACAACGGCCTGATCGCGCCGGGGCAGGCACAGCCGCGCGACGACCGCGCGCTGACCCGCGCCAGCCGCGAGACCGCCGGCGACGACTGGCTGCGGCGCAGCCTGCGCGGCGACGTGGAAAGCCTGTACCTGGAGCAGAACCCGACGTTGACGCTGATGCAGGACGCGGGCCGCCGCAGCGACGGCACCCCGGGCATCTCCAGGCTCGCGCGCGACACCCGCATCGTCCACCTCGACGCGCCGTTTGCCGGCGGGCTGGGCTGGGCGCGGCTGGAACAGGTGCGGCTGGACGCGCGTCGTTTCGAAACCGACGCCAATGGTTTCCACGACCAGGACTTCGGCAGCTGCCAGCTGTACCTGCTGCGCGCGGACGGCAGCCGGCTGCAGGCACCGGGCTGCGACACCCGCCTGCACCAGCGCATGAACTCCGGTGCGGGCCTGGCCCTGGGCTGGCGCACGCACGACGACCGCTGGCGTTTCGACATCGGCCACACGCCCGCCGGCTACGTGGTCGGCAACTGGCTCGGCGGCGCCACCGTCAACGGCGACCTTGGCCGCTTCGGCTGGGGCGCGACGCTGTCGCGGCGGCCGATGACCAACTCGCTGCTGTCGCAGGCCGGCGCGGTGGATCCGCGCAGCGGCATCGCCTGGGGCGGGGTGACCGCCAACGGCGTGACCTTCAGCCTCGGCTACGACCAGGGCGGTCGCAACGGCATGTGGTCCAACTGGAGCTGGCATCGCCTGACCGGCCGCAACGTCATGGACAACGACCGCGCGCGCGCGATGGCCGGCTGGTACCACAAGCTGGTGCAGCGCCCCGACCTGCGGGTGGATGTCGGCCTGACCGGCATGTACTGGCGCTATGCGCGCGACCTGGGCGGCTATTCGCTGGGGCAGGGCGGCTATTACAGCCCGCAGCAGTACGCGTCGCTGAGCGTGCCGGCGAGCCTGGCCTGGCGCAACGACGACTGGTCGCTGCGGGTCGATGCCTCGCTGAGCGTCTCGCGTGCGCGCACCCGCGCGATCAGCCGCTTCCCCGAGGCATCGCTGGTCGACCGGGTGCTGGCCCAGCTGCAGCCGCTGTATGGCCCGCTCACCCTGGACCCGGCCGGGCTGTACAGCGCCGATGCCAGCAGCACCGGGACCGGCCACCGCCTGTACCTGGCGCTCGAGCGCCGGCTCGGCGACCACCTGGTGCTGGGCGCCGCCGGCACCGTGCAGCGCAGCCAGGACTACTCGCCGAACACGTTCCAGCTGTATCTGCGCTATACCCTCAAGCCCTGGCAGGGCAACCTGCCGCTGCCGGTCACACCGCTGGTGCCCTATGGCGAACTCCGCTGACCCCGCGCGCCGCGCGCTGTTGCAGGCGCTTGCGGCCGCACCGTTGCTGGGCCTGGTGCCGGCCGCCGCCGCGGCTACCGGCTGGCCGCGCTGGCAGGTGCTGGTGGACAGCAGCCTGAGCGCCGACGGGCGCATGATCGACCGCAGCCAGGACGACCTGCGCACCACCTCCGAAGGCCAGTCCTACGCGCTGTTCTTCGCACTGGTGGACAACGACCAGGCGCTGTTCGACCGGGTCCTGGCGTGGACGGTGGACAACCTTGCCGCCGGCGACATGGGCAAGCGCCTGCCGGCCTGGTTGTGGGGACGCGATGCCAAGGGCGGCTGGGGCGTGCTCGACGCCAACCCCGCCGCCGATTCGGACCTGTGGCTGGCCTATGCGCTGCTCGAGGCCGGCCGGCTGTGGCATCGCCCGGCGCTGCAGCGCATCGGCCAGGACATGCTGGCGCAGGTGCGCGCCAGCGAGATCGTCGACCTGCCCGGGTTGGGGCCGATGCTGCTGCCAGGCCCGCAGGGCTTCGTCGAGGACGGCGCCACCCGGGTCAATCCCAGCTACCTGCCACTGCCGCTGCTGCGCCGCTTCGCCGCGGTGGACCGCGACGGCCCATGGTCCGCGCTGGCCGGCAATACCCTGGAGCTGCTGCGGCAGACCGCGCCGCACGGCTTCGCCCCGGACTGGGCGGCATGGCGCGACGGCACCTTCGTGGCCGATCCGGTGCGGGGCGCCAACGGCAGCTACGACGCCATCCGCTGCTACCTGTGGGCGGGCCTGCTGTCGCCGCGCGACCGCCTGTTCCGGGCGCAGCTGCAGGCGCTGGCCGGACCGCTGCGGCGGCTGCGCGACGGCGCCCCGATGTGGGAGAAGGTCGACACCCGCAGCGGCGTGGGCAGCGGCGAAGGCGGCTATGGGTTCCGCGCCGCGCTGGTGCCGTACCTGCTGGCGCAGGGCGAACGCGGGTTGGCGCAGTCGCTGCAGGCCAGCCTGCCCACCCCCGACCGGCAGCGCGGCGACGCGCCCGCCTACTATGCGCAGATGCTGACCCTGTTCGGCGACGGCTGGGCCGAGGGACGTTACCGTTTCGGCGCCGACGGGCAGTTGCAGCCGCGCTGGCGCTGAGGCGGCCGCCGCCGCCAACCGCCGGCTGCGTTCTGGCTAGAATGCGTCCCTTCCAACAGGCGCGGGCATGGGGATGCACGACAACGACCACTGCATCAACTGCGCACGCGCGGTCACCGGCCCGGAGCAGAAGTTCTGCCCCGGCTGCGGCCAGCCCACGCCGGTCCACCGCATCGACTGGCATTTCCTCGGCCACGAGCTGGAGCACAGCGTGCTGCACATGGACCGCGGCATCCTGTATTCGCTCAGGGAACTGATGCTGCGCCCGGGCAGGTTGATGCGCGACTACATCGACGGGCGCCGCGGCAACCACGTCAAGCCGCTGCTGCTGGTCATGGTGACCGCGGCGGCGGTGGTGCTGCTCAGCCGGCTGTTCGCCGGCGGCACGGTGATGGAGACGGATGCGCCCGCGGGCATGGCGCAGGGGCTCGAGCCGGGTGCCGCGGCGCTGGTGGCGCGGTACGTCGCCGCGAGCAAGGCGGTCGCCGGCTGGATCGACGCGCATTTCGCCGCCTTCACGCTGGCGCTGCTGCCGATCGAAGCCTGGGTGCTGCGGCTGGTGTTCGGCCGCTATGGACGCCTGAACTATCCCGAATGGCTGGTCATCACCGCCTTGCTGACGGTGCAGGTCTTCGTGGTCTGGAGCGTGCTGATCCCGTTCGAGCGCTGGATCCCGAGTACCCAGGTATGGGTGGGGCTGGCCGGCGTCGCCTACGCGGTGTACTCGCTGCTGCAGTTCTTCGAGGGGCGCCCGGCCTGGTCGACGATATGGCGCGCCCTGCTGGGCTACGGCGTGTTCTCGGTACTGAGTTCCGTGGCCGTGGCCCTGGCCATCTTCGTACTGATGCTGGTGTCGTGAGCGGCCGCCGCGCTGGCCGCGAACCGGCGGGTGCCGGTTTCACTCCAGCGCGAAGCGCAGCACGAACAGCCCCGCCACCAGCCACAACGCCGGCCGCGCCTCGCGCCAGCGGCCGGTGCCGGCCTTGAGCACGGCATAGGCGATGAAGCCGAACGCCAGGCCGTTGGCGATGGAGTAGGTGAAGGGCATGGCCAGCGCGCACAGTGCCGCCGGCACCGATTCGGTGAGGTCGCCCCATTCGACGTTGACCAGCTCGCGCAGCATCAGCCCGGCCACGAACAGCAGCGCCGGCGCGGTCGCATAGGCCGGCACCATGCCCGCCAGCGGCGAGAACAGCAGCGCGGCCAGGAACAGCGCCGCCACCACCAGCGCGGTCAGCCCGGTGCGGCCACCGGCCTGCACCCCGGAGGCGCTCTCGGCGAAGGCGGTGGTGGAACTGGTGCCCAGCAGCGAACCGGCGACGATCGCGCTGCTGTCGGCCAGCAGCGCGCGGCCGAAGCGCTTCCTGCCATCGGCCAGGTCGAGCAGGCCGGCGCGGCCAACCACGCCGTACAGCGTGCCGGTGGCGTCGAACACCTCCACCAGCACGAACACCAGCACCACCTGCAGCAGCACCGCCAGCGGCGCGCCGCCGTCGTGGTGCAGCAGCCCGGGCAGGTCCAGCTGCAGGAAGGTCGGCTCCAGGCTCGGCGGCAGCGATACCAGGCCCTGGTACTGCACGTCGCCGGCCAGCCAGCCGGCGGCGGTGACCGCGAGGATGCCGATCAGGATGGCGCCGCGCACGCGCCGCGCCTCGAGCACGGCGATCAGCAGGAAGCCGCCCAGCGCCAGCAGCGGCGGCACGGTGTTCAGCGGGCCCAGCGCCAGCATGGTGTCCTGGTTGGCGACGATCACGTTGGACTTCTGCAGCGCGATGATCGCCAGGAACAGGCCGATGCCGGCGACGATGGACGCGCGCAGCGAGGCGGGGATACCGGCCACCAGCCACGCGCGGATGCCGCTCAGCGACAGCACCAGGAACACCAGCCCGGAAATGAACACCGCCGCCAGCGTCTGCTGCCACGGCAGCCCGGCCGCGCCGACCACGGTGAAGGCGAAGAACGCGTTGAGGCCCATGCCCGGCGCCATGCCGACCGGGAAGTTGGCCGCCAGCGCCATCACCGTCGAGCCGATCGCCGCGGCCAGGCAGGTGGCCACGAACACCGCGCCCGGGTCCATGCCGGTGGTGCCGAGGATGTCGGGGTTGACGAACACGATGTAGGACATCGTCAGGAAGGTGGTCAGCCCGGCCAGCACTTCGGTGCGGACGTCGGTGCCGTGCTGGCGGAGCTTGAACAGGCGGTCGAGGAGGCGCATGGGGGAATCCGGGCTGCCGGGTGGGGGAGGACGCGCTGCCCCTGGAGTGAAGGGGGCAGCGCCGGGGGCGGTCGCCACGCCATCCTGCGGTCGCGGCCATGACGGGGGCGTCGCCACGCGCCGTGCCGGCCGGCACCCATGTCCGGGCGGGGCGGGGGCTGGAAAGCGGACGGCCGCATCGCTGCGGCCGTCCGGGTGCTGCTTACTTCAGCGCCTTGAACCGCAGGCGCTTGGGACCGGCGTCGTCGCCGAGGCGGCGCTTCTTGTCCTCTTCGTACTCGCGGTAGTTGCCCTGGAAGAACTCCACGTGCGAATCGCCCTCGAAGGCGATGATGTGGGTGGCGATGCGGTCCAGGAACCAGCGGTCGTGCGAAATGACGAACGTGTTGCCCGGGAACTCCAGCAGCGCGTCTTCCAGCGCGCGCAGGGTTTCGATGTCCAGGTCGTTGGACGGTTCGTCGAGCAGCAGCACGTTGCCACCCTGCAGCAGGGTCTTGGCCATGTGCAGGCGGCCGCGTTCACCACCGGACAGCGAGCCGACCATCTTCTGCTGGTCCTGGCCCTTGAAGTTGAAGCGGCCGATGTAGGCGCGCGACTGGATCTCGACGCCGTTGATGTTGAGGATGTCCAGGCCGCCGGAGATTTCCTGGAAGACGGTGTGGTTGCCTTCCAGCTTCTCGCGGCTCTGGTCCACGTAGGACAGCTGCACCGTCGGGCCGATCACGATCTCGCCCGAATCCGGCTTCTCCTGCCCGGTGATCATCTTGAACAGGGTCGACTTGCCGGCGCCGTTGGGGCCGATGATGCCGACGATGGCGCCCGGCGGGATGATCATCGACAGGTTGTCGATCAGCAGGCGGTCGCCGAACTTCTTGGAGACGTTCCTGAACTCCATCACCGAGTTGCCCAGGCGCTCGCCCGGCGGAATGAAGATCTCGTTGGTCTCGTTGCGCTTCTGGTAGTCGACCGACTGCAGCTCTTCCAGGCGGGCCAGGCGCGCCTTGCCCTTGGAGCGGCCACCCTTGGCGTTCTGCCGCGACCACTCCAGTTCCTTGGCGATCGCCTTCTGGCGGGCCTTTTCCTGGTTCTCTTCCTGCTTGAGCCGCTCTTCCTTCTGCTCCAGCCACTGGGTGTAGTTGCCCTTCCACGGGATGCCGCGGCCGCGGTCCAGTTCCAGGATCCACTCGGCGGCGTTGTCCAGGAAGTAGCGGTCATGGGTGACGGCCACCACGGTGCCGGTGTAGCGGTGCAGGAACTGCTCCAGCCACTCCACCGACTCGGCGTCCAGGTGGTTGGTCGGTTCGTCGAGCAGCAGCATGTCCGGCTTCTGCAGCAGCAGCCGGCACAGCGCGACGCGGCGCTTCTCGCCGCCGGACAGCTTGCCGATCACCGCGTCCCACGGCGGCAGCCGCAGCGCATCGGCGGCCACGTCCAGCTGCTGTTCGACGGTGTGCGCGTCACCGGCGGCGAGGATCGCCTCCAGGCGCTCCTGCTCCTTGGCCAGCGCGTCGAAATCGGCGCCTTCCTCGGCGTAGGCCGCGTACACGGCTTCCAGTGCGGCCTGCGCCTGCAGCACGTCGCCCACGCCTTCCTCGACGGCCTGGCGCACGGTGTGCTCCGGGTTCAGCTCCGGCTCCTGGGCCAGGTAACCGACCTTGATGCCGGGCTGCGGGCGGGCCTCGCCCTCGAAATCGGTGTCCACGCCGGCCATGATCTTGAGCACGGTGGACTTGCCGGCGCCGTTCAGGCCCAACAGGCCGATCTTGGCGCCCGGGAAGAACGACAGCGAGATGTCCTTGATGATCTGCCGCTTGGGCGGGACCACCTTGCTGACGCGGTTCATGGTGTAGATGTATTGCGAGGACATGACGTCTCCGTAGCGCACGCCCGCGCCCGGTCCGCAAGGCGGACGAGCCCGAGGCAAAAGGGAATGGGCGATTATAGCGGGAAGCCGCCCCGCACCGGCGGCCGCGGCACGGCTGGCCGGACCATGAATGGCGGTATCGGTAACCGTTTCCAGCCGGAAACCGTTCAGATCGCGTGAGCATGATGGAATGCGTCCATCAACACCGCGAGGGCCACCATGAAGATGCACCGACTTGCAGTCGCCGCGATGACCACCCTGCTGGCCTTCGGCGCCACGGCCCCGGCCTTCGCCGCCGGCGACCGCGACCACGATCGCGGCCGCCACGGCTGGGACGACCGCGGCCGCGGCCACGGCCATGACCGCCGCGAGTGGCGCGAGGACCGCCGCGACTGGCGCGACGACCGCCGCCACTACAACGCCGGCTACCGCGAGGGCTACCGCGACGCCCGCCACAACGACCGCCGCTACTACGCCCCGCCGCCGCGCGTGGTCTACCGCCCCTACGGGTTCGAGCGCGGCTACCGCTACAGCAACTACTACGGCGGCCCGGTCTACGTGGTCAACGACTACGACCGTTACCACCTGCGCCGGCCGCCGCACGGCCACCGCTGGATCCGCGACGACCGCGGCAACCTGCTGATGGTGGCCATCGCCACCGGCATCATCGCCGACATCGTGTTCAACCACTGAGCCGGCGGCGGTCGCGTGACGGCAGGGCGCCCCCGGGGCGCCCTTGCTTTTCGGGCGCGGCGCGGGCGGCGGCCGGTGCGGGGCCGGGGAAGCGCTACAATCGGCGCTCTCCCCGCCCACCCTCCCAGGAGCCGAGATGTTCCCGCGTGACGCCCGTATCGAGTCCTACGACCCCGAGTTGGCCAAGGCCATTGCCGCCGAATGCCAGCGCCAGGAAGACCATGTCGAGCTGATCGCCAGCGAGAACTACGCCAGCCCGATGGTGATGGAAGCCCAGGGCAGCCAGCTGACCAACAAGTATGCCGAGGGTTACCCGGGCAAGCGCTACTACGGCGGCTGCGAGTACGTGGACATCGCCGAGAAGCTGGCCATCGACCGGCTCAAGCAGCTGTTCGGCGCCGACTATGCCAACGTGCAGCCGCACAGCGGCTCGCAGGCCAACCAGGCCGTGTACTTCGCGCTGCTGCAGCCGGGCGACACCATCCTTGGCATGAGCCTGGCCCACGGTGGCCACCTGACCCACGGCGCCAAGGTCAACGCTTCGGGCAAACTGTTCAATGCCGTGCAGTACGGGGTGAACGAGCAGGGCCTGATCGACTACGACGAAGTCGAGCGGTTGGCGCTGGAGCACAAGCCGAAGATGGTCGTGGCCGGGTTCTCGGCCTATTCGCAGATCGTCGACTGGGCGCGCTTCCGCGCCATCGCCGACAAGGTCGGCGCCTACCTGTTCGTGGACATGGCGCACGTGGCCGGCCTGGTCGCCGCTGGCGTCTACCCGAACCCGATCGAGCACGCCCACGTGGTCACTTCGACCACCCACAAGACCCTGCGCGGCCCGCGCGGCGGCATCATCATCGCCAAGGGCGCCGGCGAGGAGATCGAGAAGAAGCTGCAGTCGATCGTGTTCCCGGGCATCCAGGGCGGCCCGCTGATGCACGTCATCGCGGCCAAGGCGGTGGCCTTCAAGGAAGCACTGGAGCCGGCGTTCAAGGCCTACCAGCAGCAGGTGGTGAAGAACGCCCAGGCGATGGCCGAAACGCTGATCGCGCGCGGCTACAAGATCGTGTCCGGCGGCACCCAGAACCACCTGATGCTGGTGGACATGATCGGCAAGGACGTGTCCGGCAAGGACGCGGAAGCGGCGCTGGGCAAGGCCCACATCACCGTCAACAAGAACTCGGTGCCGAACGACCCGCGTTCGCCGTTCGTCACCTCGGGCCTGCGCCTGGGTACCCCGGCCATCACCACCCGCGGCTACAAGGAGCCGGACTGCGTGGCACTGGCCAACTGGATCGCCGACGTGCTGGACAACCCGAACGACGACAACGTCATCGCCGGCGTGCGCGAGAACGTGACCCTGCAGTGCCGGCAGTTCCCGGTCTACGGCTGACAGGGGACAGGGAGGACGCCCCATGGCACGTTTCCGCCATGGGGTCTTCGGCAAGCTGGCCGTTCCAGGAGGAAGAATGAAGCGAGTGCTGTGTGGTGGTCTTGCCCTGTTGTTCTGCATGGTGTCGCTGCAGGCGTACGCGGAGGAGGCCGAGCTGACATCGCGGCGGGATCATTCGCTCAATGCCAACCGCGATCTTCCGATCACCTGCAAGCAGGGTGATCTGGAGCGCGTGCCGGGCAGGACCCTGGGCCAGGTGTTCGGTGATGCCTGGCCTGTGCAGCCCGAACCGGCCTCTCCGCAGGCGTATGAGGCGGCGCGGGTGCTCGCCGTCCAGTCCAATCCGGCGCTGACCCGTGGGTTGCCGCCGCAACCTGGCCTGGTAGTCTCCGCGGTGCTGGTGGACAGCACGGGGAAAGCACTGGAGGTGGTGCCGGTCTGCGCGACCGACGAAGGCTATGACGTCGTCACCAAGCGCCTGCTGATGCGCGCCAGATACCGGCCGGCGACAGTGAATGCGCAGCCGATCACCAGTGTGGCGATGGTGGTTTCCCGCTACCGGAACGCGATGTTTCAGGGTAACGGCGAGCGTTGACGCATCCGACGCTGCGCCCGGATCGCGGGTAACCTGTGTTCGCGTCCTGATCCTCTCCACTGGTTCCAGCCCATGCACTGTCCCTTCTGCCAGCACACCGATACCCGCGTGATCGACTCGCGCGTTTCCGAGGATGGCGCGACCATCCGCCGCCGGCGCGGCTGCGAAGCCTGCGGCGAGCGCTTTTCCACGCTGGAGACCATCGAGCTGAAGCTGCCGGTCATCGTCAAGAGCGATGGCGGGCGCGAGGCGTTCGATGCGCGCAAGCTGCGGGTCGGCTTCGACCGCGCGCTGCAGAAGCGGCCGGTGGCGGAGGAGCGGATCGAGGCGGCGGTGCGCGCGGTGGTGCACCAGCTGCGCATGAGCGGCGAGCGCGAAGTGCCGTCGATCCGCGTCGGTGAGTTCGTGATGGACGAACTGCGCAAGCTCGACCATGTCGGCTACGTGCGCTTCGCCTCGGTCTACCGCAGCTTCGAGGACGTGGCCGACTTCCGCGACGAGATCGAGAAGCTCGAGCGCGACCACCCGGCCGGCGACGAGCAGCTGTCGCTGCTGGACGCCGCCACCGCCGCACGCCGCGAGCGCAAGGCATCGCGCTGACGCCGGTGCGCATCGTCGGTCTGCAGGCGCGGCCCGGTTGGCTGCCGGCCTTGGCGCGGGCGCATGTGCAGGCCTTCGGCACGCTGCTGCCGGCGTGGACCGTCGAGCAGGCCGAGGCCGAGCTGCGCATGCAGCGCGACGACACCATTCCCTGTACCTGGGTGGCCGAGGACGACGCCGGCTGGCTGGGCTCGGTGAGCCTGCTGCATGACGACCACGAGCAGATCCGTGGCTGGTCGCCGTGGCTGGCCTCGCTGTATGTGCGGCCCGATGCGCGTGGCCGCGGCGTTGGCGCGCGGCTGGTCCGGCACTGCGTGGCGCAGGCCGCGCAGCTGGGCGTGCCGCGCCTGTATCTTTACTGCGAGGCGGCGATGGTGCCGTGGTACCACGCACTGGGCTGGGCACCGCATACCCGGCTGCAGCTCGGGCCACTGGCGGTCACCGTGATGCGGATCGATCCGGCGCCGCCCCGAGGCGGTACGCCACCTGTTTCCGATGAGGTTTCCCATGCATGAGTTCACCGCCACCGATCACCAGATGATGGCGCGCGCGCTGCGCCTGGCCGAACGCGGGGCATGGACCACGCGGCCCAATCCGATGGTCGGCTGCGTCATCGCCCACGGCGACGCGGTCGTCGGCGAGGGCTTCCACCAGCGTGCCGGCGGCCCGCATGCCGAGGTGTTCGCGCTGCGCGCGGCCGGCGCGCGCGCGCGCGGCGCCACCGCCTACGTCACCCTGGAGCCGTGCGCGCACTATGGGCGCACGCCGCCGTGCGCCCTGGCGCTGATCGAGGCGGGCGTGGCGCGGGTGGTCGCGGCGATGGGCGATCCGTTCCCGGATGTCGATGGCGGCGGCTTCGCGCTGTTGCGCCAGGCCGGGATCGAGGTGGCGGTCGGGCTGATGGCCGGGCAGGCGCGCGCGCTCAACCGTGGCTTCCTGTCGCGCATCGAGCGCGGCCGGCCATTGGTGCGGGTGAAGCTGGCCGCCAGCCTGGACGGGCGCACCGCCATGGCCAGCGGCGAATCCAAGTGGATCACCGGCGAGGCGGCACGCGCCGACGTGCAGCGCTGGCGTGCGCGTGCCGGGGCGATCCTGACCGGCGCGGCGACGGTGCTGGCCGACGACCCGGCGCTGACCGCGCGCCCGGAGGCCGGCGAGTTCCTGCCGCCGCTGCGGGTGGTGCTCGACGCGCGGCTGCGCACGCTGGCCTGCGCGCGGGTACGTGACGGCGGCGCGCCCACGCTGTACCTGCACGATCCGGCGTTGCCGGCGCCGGCGCTGCAGGGCGCCGAGTTCGCCGCCGCGCCGCTGCTGGCCGATGGCCGCTTCGACCTGGCCGCGGTAATGGCGCTGCTGGCCGCGCGCGGCATCAACGAGGTCCACGTCGAAGCCGGCCCGACCCTGTGCGGGGCGTTGCTGCGCGCGGGGCTGGTCGACGAGCTGCTGCTGTACCTGGCGCCGTTGCTGATGGGCGAGGGCGCGCGTCCGCTGCTGGCCGGGCTGGGCATCGACACGATGGCGCAGGCACGGCCGCTGCAGGTGGGCGACCTGCGCATGGTCGGCAAGGACCTGCGCCTGCTGCTGCACCCCGCCACCCCGTAGGTGCGGGGCTCGCCCCGCACAACGTCGGCAAGGACCTGCGGCTGCACCTCGCCACCCCGTAGGTCCGGGGCTCGCCCCGCACGTTCCTGCCACGGTTCGCGGAAAGCCGTGCCGGGCAAGCCCGGCACCTACGGAGGTGCGCTGCCGCCGCAACGTGCAGGAGCGCACGTGCGGGCGAGGGCGTGCGGCCGCTGGGGGTAGGTGCGGGGCTCGCCCCGCACAGGGTTGGCAAGGACCTGCGGCTGCACCCCGCCATCCCGTAGGTGCGGGGCTCGCCCCGCACGCTCCCGCCACGGTTCGCTAAAAGCCGTGCCGGGCAAGCCCGGCACCTACGGAGATGCGATGCCGCCGCAACGTGCAGGAGTGCATGTGCGGGCGAGGATGTGCGGCCGCTGGAGGTAGGTGCGGAGCCCGCCCCGCACAGGGTCGGCAAGGACCTGCCGCTGCACCCCGCCACCCCGTAGGTGCGGGGCTCGCCCCGCACGCTCCCGCCACGATTCGTGGAAAGCCGTGCCGGGCAAGCCCGGCACCTACGGAGATGCGATGCCGCCGCAACGTGCAGGAGCGTATGTGCAGGCGATGGGGCGCGGCCGCTGGGGGTAGGTGCGGGGCTCACCCCGCACAGGGTCGGCAAGGACCTGCTGCTGCACCCCGCCATCCCGTAGGTGCGGGGCTCGCCCCGCACGCTCCCGCCACGATTCGCGGAAAGCCGTGCCGGGCAAGCCCGGCACCTACGGAGGCGCGCTGTCGCCGCGAGGTGCAGGAGCGCACGTGCGGGCGAAAGTGCGCGGCCGCTGGAGGTAGGTGCGGAGCCCGCCCCGCACAGGGTCGGCAAGGACCTGCTGCTGCACCCCGCCATCCCGTAGGTGCGGGGCTCGCCCCGCACGCTCCCGCCACGGTTCGCGAAAGCCGTGCCGGGCAAGCACGGCACCTACGGAGGTGGGCTGCTGCTGCAACACTGCCATCCATCTGCCGGACAGGTCCGCTGCGGGCGGGCTGGTACAATGCGCCGGCCGGTTCGCCGGCAACCACGAACGTCTTCAGGGCGGGGTGTAATTCCCCACCGGCGGTAGGTGCGCGGTTCCCCGAGGGGAGCGCGCACGAGCCCGCGAGCGCCGAGGCCGGCACGCGAGTCCGCTCGCGGGAATCCGCACCATGCGGGTTCCAGCGGCCGAGGGTCAGCAGATCCGGTCCGATGCCGGAGCCGACGGTTGGCGATGCCGCGAATGCGGTGCCGCCTAGAGTCCGGATGAAAGAAGACGGCCCGCGCGCGGCCCCGCCGTGCGTGTGCCTGTATGCCTTGCGGCGTTTTTCGCTCTCCAACCGCGGGAAACGTTCATGAAAACCCTCTCCATCCTCCATCCGCTCTCCCGGCCGCTGGCCATGGGGGTGCGCTGATGTTCACCGGCATCATCGAAGGCGTCGGCCGCCTGGCCGCGCATGAGCCCGTCGGCGGCGACGTCCGCTTTACCTTCGAGGTCGGCAGCCTGCCGTTCGAGCAGGTGCGGCTGGGCGAGAGCATCGCGGTCAACGGCGTGTGCCTGACCGTGATCGCATTCGACGCCAACTCGTTCCAGGCCGATGCCTCCACCGAGACCCTGGGCCTGACCACGCTCGGCCGGCTCGCGGTCGGCGCGGCGTTGAACCTGGAGCGCGCCATGCGCCCGAGCGACCGCCTCGGCGGCCACCTGGTCAGCGGCCACGTCGATGGCATCGGTACGGTACTGTCGATCCATGACGACGCCCGCGCGCAGCGCTGGCGCTTCGCCGCGCCCGCACCCCTGCTGAAATACATCGCGAAGAAGGGCTCGATCTGCGTCGATGGCGTCAGCCTCACCGTCAACGAGGCCGACGACGCCGGTTTCGAGGTGGCGCTGATTCCGCACACCGTCGCCCATACCCGTTTCGCCCACACCGGCGTCGGCGACGCCGTCAATCTGGAAATCGACCTGGTGGCGCGCTATGTGGAAAAACTGATCGGAATGCCGGCCGACGGCCGGCATCTACAAGGCCAGGGAGCCAGCGCATGAACTTTGCCCCCGTCCCCGAACTGCTGGAAGAGATCCGCGCTGGCCGCATGGTGGTGATCGTCGACGACGAGGACCGCGAGAACGAAGGCGACCTGATCATGGCCGCCGAGCTGGTCAAGCCGTCGGACATCAATTTCATGGTCACCCATGGCCGTGGCCTGGTGTGCCTGCCGCTGACCCGCGAGCGCGCCGGCCAGCTCGGGCTGGCGCCGATGGTGCGCGCCAACACCGCGCAGTTCCAGACCAACTTCACGGTCAGCATCGAGGCCGCCGAGGGCGTGACCACCGGCATCTCCGCCGCCGACCGCGCCCACACCATCCGCACCGCGGTCAGGCCCGATGCGCGGCCGTCGGACCTGCACCAGCCCGGCCACATCTTCCCGCTGATCGCCCAGCCCGGCGGCGTGCTGACCCGCGCCGGCCACACCGAGGCCGGGGTCGACCTGGCGATGCTGGCCGGGCTGGAGCCGGCCGGCGTGCTGGTGGAAATCCTCAACCCCGACGGCACCATGGCGCGGCGTCCCGAGCTGGAGGTGTTCGCGCGCGAGCACGGGCTGAAGATGGGCTCGATCGCCGACCTGATCGCCTACCGCCTGGCCACCGAGCACACCGTCGAACGCGTGGACGCGCGCGAGATCGACACCGAGTTCGGCGCCTTCACCCTGGTCACCTACCGCGACCGCATCGCCCACGACCTGCATTTCGCGCTGGTCAAGGGCCAGCCGCACAAGGACACCCCGACCCTGGTGCGGGTGCAGGTCGAGAACCCGCTGGCCGATCTGCTGCACTGGCGCCGCGACGATTTCGGCGTGGCCGCCACCGACGCGCTGCGCGCCATCGCCGGCGAGGGCCACGGGGTGATGGTGGTGCTGTCGGCGCCGCGCGATTCCGACGCGCTGCTGGCGCGCCTGCGGCGCGAGCCGGAAGTGCGCCCGGCCGGCAAGGACAAGGATGTGGGCCAGTGGCGCCGCAACGGTGCCGGCGCGCAGATCCTGGCCGACCTGGGCCTGGGCAAGCTGCGCGTGCTCGGCACCCCGCGCCGGCAGATCGGCCTGGCCGGGTATGGCCTGGAGATCGTCGAGACCCTGCAGCCCTGAGCGCCGCGGGGCGGCCTGGTCCCGCGCCGCGGCCGTCGTGTGCGGGGCACGCCCCGCACCTACACGGTAAACTGACCCACCTTTTGCATCGCACCGCCCCATGAGCCACTACGAAGGCGACCTCCGCCCGGCCGGATCGGCCCGTTTCGTCATCATCGCCAGCCGCTGGAACGCGCGCATCACCGACGTGCTGGTGGCCGGCGCGCGGCAGAGCCTGGCCGGCAACGGCATCGGCGAGGACGCCATCGACGTGGTACGCGTGCCCGGCGCCTGGGAGATCCCGCTGGTCGCCACCCGCCTGGCCGCCGCCGGCCGGCATGCGGCCATCATCACCCTGGGCTGCGTGATCCGCGGCGACACCCGCCACTACGAGCACGTGGCCGACCGCTGCGCCGAGGGGCTGATGCGCGCGCAGCTGGATTTCGGCGTGCCAGTGCTCAACGGCGTGCTGGCGGTCGAACGGGTGGAGGATGCCGAGGCCCGCGCCGGCGGCAGCCACGGCAACAAGGGCGAAGAAGCCGCACTGGCGGCGTTGGAAATGGTCAATCTTCTGGAGCAGCTGCCATGAGCAACAAGAACCACGGCAAGCCTGCCGGCAAGCCCTTCCGCCGCGACGGCGTCGACCCGGTGCTGCGTTCGCGCGCGCGCCGCCGCGCGCTGCAGGCGATCTATGCGTGGCAGATCTCCGGCGGCAACGCCGAGTCGCTGCTGGCCCAGTTCGCCCACGAGCAGGCCCACGAAGTGGCCGACCTGGCCTACTTCGAGAACCTGCTGCGCGGGGTGCTCGACCACCGCCGCGAGCTGGACGAGGCGCTGGCGCCGTTCGTGGATCGCCCGGTCGAAGAGGTCGACGCGATCGAACGCGCGGTGCTGCGCGTGGCCGCCTACGAGCTGCGCCACCGCGTCGACGTGCCGTACCGGGTGGTGATCAACGAGGCCATCGAGACCGCCAAGCGTTTCGGCTCCGAGCATGGCCACACCTACGTCAATGGCGTGCTCGACCGCGCCGCCGTGGAATGGCGCAAGGTCGAATCGGGCCAGTAACGCCGCTGCCGGTGCGCGGGTGCGCCGGCCGCTTCCAGCACGACGCCGGGGCCGGCCGCAGCGGCGCCGGCGTTTTCGTTCCAGGAATGCCTGCCCATGAGCCTTGACGAGTTCGCCCTGATCGAACGCATCGCGCGCCGCACCCGGGCGCGCGCCGACATCGTGCTGGGCATCGGCGACGACGCGGCGCTGCTGCAGCCGGCGTCGGGGCAGCAGCTGGCGGTCACCGCCGACACCCTCAATGCCGGCGTGCACTTCCCGGCCGAGAGCGCCCCGGCCGACATCGGCTGGAAGGCGCTGGCGACCAATCTGTCCGACCTGGCGGCGATGGGCGCCGTGCCGGCCTGGTGCACGCTGTCGCTGTCCCTGCCGCAGGCCGAGGGCGACTGGCTGGATGCCTTCGCCGACGGGCTGTTCGCACTGGCCGATGCCAGCGGCATCGCCGTGGTCGGCGGCGACACCACGCGCGGGCCGTTGTCGATCTCGATCACCGCGATCGGGCAGCTGCCGGCCGCGCAGGCACTGCGCCGCGACTGTGCGCGGGTGGGCGACGACATCTGGATCAGCGGTCATCCTGGCGACGCCGCCGGCGCGCTGCGGCTGTGGCAGCAGGGCCGGCTGGACGTGCGCGTCGCCGCGGCCGACGCCGATTGCGAACGCCTGCGCCAACGGCTGCAGCGGCCGATGCCGCGGCTGCGGCTGGGGCTGGCGCTGCGTGGACTGGCGCATGCGGCGGCCGACGTCTCCGATGGCCTGCTCGCCGACCTCGGCCACATCGCCTCGCGCAGCGGCGTGGCCGCGGTGGTGCAGGCCGATGCGCTGCCGTTGTCGTCCGCCCTGTGCGACGCGCTGGGGACCGATGTCGCGCGCGACTGCGCGCTGCGCGGCGGCGACGACTACGAACTGTGCTTCACCGCCGCGCCGGAACGGCGCCAGGCACTGCATGCGCTGTCATCGACGCTGGCGCTGCCGTTGACGCGCATCGGCGTGATCGCCGGGGGGCGCGGCGTCCGCTGCGAGGGCGATGCCGGCGGCGAGCGTGCCGCGGGCTATCGCCATTTCACGGCGTAGGTCGCCCGCCGCGCCGGCATGTGCGCGGCGGTGCCGCTCGGCGCGCACGGGTCGGGGTGTGCCGAGCGGGCAGGTGCCATCGCCCTGGATCACCTACCCGCCTGAAACGTGCGGTACCTCATTCACTCGAACGCCTTGCAGGTGCAGGCGATGACCCGGGCATCGACGCCGGCGGATGCCGCATCGGCCTGGACGCATAGGTCGGGATGCGCGCGCCAGCCCTGTGTTCCAGCTGGCGCGGATGGCCGCCTTGCCGCGCCGCACGCCGCTGGTTTCCGGGAGTAATTGGCGACCGCAGGGCGCGGTGAACACCGCTTCTTCGTGGACCCGCGCCGGCCAGGCGTCGACGTCGTGGGCGTTGCATGCCGCGGCCCGGCGCGCGGCGGACTGCGCGGGGCGATGTCCAGGGTCCATTGCCCCGCGTGGTGGTGGCGACGGGCCTACGCGGGGGGCAGTACCTTGCCCGGATTGAGGATGCCGTCCGGGTCCAGCGCCTGCTTGATCGCGCGCATCGCCGCCAGCGTGGCCGGGGTGAAGGCCTGTGCCATGAAGTCGCGCTTGGCCAGGCCGATGCCGTGCTCGCCGGACAGGGTGCCCCCCAGCCCGAGCGCCAGTGCGAACACCTCCGGCAGCGCGGCGTGCGCGCGCGCGTTCTCGCCGGGGTCATCGGGGTGGTAGAGGATGTTGACGTGCAGGTTGCCGTTGCCGGCATGGCCGAAGGTGACGATGGGCAGCGCGAAGCGCGCCGACAGCGCCTGCACCCCGGCCACCAGTTCGGGGATGCGTGAGACCGGCACCACCACGTCCTCGTTGATCTTGCCCGGCGCGATGCTCTTCAGCGCCGGCGACAATGCGCGCCGCGCCGCCCACAGCCGCTCGCGCGCGCTGCCGTCCATCGCCACGTCCAGCGCCAGCAGGCCCTCGCCCTCGGCCGCCTGGGCCAGCGCGTGCAGGCTGGTGGGCAGGGTGTCGTCATCGCCGTCGGCGTCGATCAGCAGCATCGCCCCGGCATCGGGCACCTGCGCGCCGTTGCCGCGCAGCAGTTCCAGGCTGCGCGCGTCCATGAACTCCAGCGTGGTCGGGGTGGCCGGCTGTGCCATCACCCGCGACACCGCCGCCGCGGCGCTGGACGCGTCGCGGTAGAGCACGCGCAGCCCGGCCTGCGCGCGTGGCCGCGGCGCCAGCCTGAGCGTGGCTTCGACGATCAGCGCCAGCGTGCCCTCGCTGCCGACCAGCAGGTGGGTGAGGTCGTAGCCGGTGGCGTCCTTGGTCCACGGGCCGCCGCATTCGATCAGTTCGCCGGCGCCGGTCACCGCCACCAGCCCGAGCACGTTGTCGCGGGTGGTGCCGTATTTCACCGCGCGCGGGCCGCCGGCATTGGTGGCCAGGTTGCCGCCGATGCTGCAGCTCTCGAAGCTGGACGGGTCCGGCGGCCAGAACAGGCCATGCGGCATCAGCGCCTGCTGCAGCTCGCCGTTGAGCACGCCTGGCTCGACCACCGCGCAGCGGTCGCCGGGGCGCAGCGCGAGGATGCGGTTCATGCGCGCGAACGACAGCACGATGCCGCCTGCGACCGGCACCGCGGCGCCGGTGGTGCCGGTGCCGGCGCCGCGCCCGACCAGCGGCACGCCGTGCGCGCGGCACGCCCGCACGATGGCCTGCACCTGCGCGCGGTCCTCCGGCAGCGCCACGCCCAGCGGCAGCGCGTGCCGCCAGGAGTTGTCCTGTGCGTGCGCGGCCAGGGCGGCGGGGTCGGTGCGCCAGTGCGCGCCGAGCAGGTCGGAGAGCGTCTGGTCGAATACGGCGGGCAGGGCGTTCATGGGGTGCGGGAACCGGCAGGGGAACGGGAGTGGATCAGGCGCCAGCCGAGTACCGCCAGCGCCAGCGGCAGCCACACCCAGCGCAGTTCGGACAGCACGGTCTGCAGGCCGCGTGCGCTGAAGAAGCCATTGGCGAAGGGCGAAACGCGGATCGGCCGCCACGGGGCGAACAGGCGCGCGTCGCTCCACGGCCACCCCAGCGCGACGCCGAGGCCGCCGGAAGTGAGCGCGTCGAGCAGCGGGTGCGACAGCGCGCAGGCGAAGACGAAGCCCGCCGCCCGCGCCGGCCCCGCGCGCAGCGGCCGGTGCAGGGCCAGTGCCAGCGCCGCCAGCACCGCGCAGAACAGCAGCGAATGGCTGGCGCCGCGATGGCCGAAGGCATCGGCATAAGGAATATGCAGGGCAAACGCCAGCACGTCGGCATCGGGCAGCACCGCGGCGACGATGCCGACGCAGAGCAGCCGCGCGGAGATGTGGCCGCGCCGGCTGGCGCAGTACAGGGCCAGCGGCACGGCGGCATGGGTGAACACGCTGGGCATCAGCTGTCGTCGGCGCGGAAGGCGTCGCGCAGCCAGTGCAGCTGCGGCGGCTCGCCACTGGCTTCGACCACGTCGAAGCGGCACGGTGCCTGCGCGTGGGCGGGGTGCGCGCCCAGGTACAGCTGTGCGGCCAGCAGCAGGCGCCGGCGCTTGCCGGCATCCACCGAGGCGGCGCCGCCGCCGAACGCGCGGCTGCGGCGGTAGCGCACTTCCACGAAGACGATGCCGCCGGTGGCCGGGTCCGCCATCACCAGGTCGAGTTCGCCACCGCGGTAACGGACGTTGCCGGCGAGCCAGCGCAGGCCGGCCTGCTCCAGGTGGCGGCGCGCGGCGGCTTCCACCGCGGCGCCGCGTGCGGCCTGGTCAGCGGCCATCACCGATCGGCACCGGCTGGCCGGCGCTGAAGGTGGACCACGCCGGGGTGCGCAGCACGTTGCCGAAGCCGTCCAGGTGCAGGGTGCCGGTGGCGCCGGCCAGGCCGCCCTGGGTGCTGTTGGCCAGCTTTTCCAGGTAGGCGGAGATCTTCCAGGCGTCGAAACCGAAAGCGAACAGGCGCGCGGCGGCACCACGCGCGGTCGGCAGGGTGGCGGCCAGCTCGCTGGCCGCGGGCAGGCCCGCCGCGCCACGCACCGTCCATGCCTCGCTCGGGAACGCGATGCCGTCCAGCGCCATGTCCTCCTCGGCCTTGCCGGTGCCCGACACCAGCTGCGAGGTGCCCACGCGGGTGGCGCCACCGATGCCGGCCAGCGCCAGCTGCGGTGCCAGCGCCCGTGCCTGCGGGCCCTTGACCGCCAGGAACACCGCGTCCACCGCGCCGGCCTGGCGCAGGCGCGCGCCGATGTCGCCGGGGGCGTCGCCGACGGTGAGGCTGGCGACAACCTTGCCGCCGCGCTCGGCAAAGCGCTCGCCGAAGGCGGCGGTGGCGCGGCGGCCGTTGTCGTCGTTGCTGCCGATCACCAGCACCTTGCCGCGCTCGCGCGCCAACAGGTATTCGGCGGCCATGATGCCGTCGTCCTCCGGTGCCAGCGAAAAACCGGCGCTGCCCGCGGGCGGGCTGTCCTTGCCACGGTTGAGCGCCAGCAGCGGCACCTGCAGCGGCTCGCGGCCGAACAGCGCGTCGACCTCGTCGCGGCCGAGCGGGCCGACCACGAAATCGGCGCCGCCGGCCACCGCCTTGTCGTAGGCGGCGATGGCGCCGGCCGGCGTGCCGCGGGTGTCGATGAAATCGACCTGCGGGCGGCGCCGGTACTCGCCGTAGTAACCGGCCAGCAGGCCATCGCGCACCGGCGCGGCGGCCGTGGCCAGGGTGCCGGACAGCGGCAGCAGCACCGCCATCTTCAACGGCGGGCGATAGCCGTCGGCGTCGGCCGGCGGGCGCTTGCTGGTATCCAGTTGCCACGCGGCATCGCGCTCGAACGGACGCGGCAGCGGCAGGCCGCGGCCGATCAGCGCGCGCCCTGCATGGTTGTAGAGCGGGTCGCCGGCCGCCAGCGCGGCGCTGCGGCTGGCCAGGGTGGCGTCGTCCAGCCCGGCCAGCAGGCGGGTGATGGCGCGCTGGTTGTCGGTACGCGCGGCACCGGCCAGCAGCACGCCGGCACGGGCGCGGGCAGCGGCCGCGGCGAAGGCGTCGCCATTGGCTTCCAGTGCCTGGCCGCGGGCCAGGTGCCAGCGCGCCTGCTGCGCCGCCGGCAACAGGTCGGGCTGCTGCGTGCCCAGCGCCTGCAGTGCGGCGGCCGGCTGCTTGTCGGCCAGCGCCAGTTCCGCGCCCAGCAGGGCATGGCGCTGGCGGCTGGCGCCGCTCAGCTGGCGCGCCTGCACCTGCGGCAGCAGCATGCGTGCGCGCGCATCGTCGTTGGCTTCGTGCCAGGCGAACGCGGCATCGGCCAGCAACTGTGCCTTTGCGGCGCCGCGGACCAGCGCGGCTTCGGCTTCCAGCTGCTGCGCGGCTTCGCGCGGTTTGCCCTGTTCGAGCAGGGCGATGGCGGCCTGCTGCCCCGGCGAGGTGGTCGGTGCCGGGCCGGTGGTGGCGCAAGCGGCCAACAGCAGCAGCGACAGGGACAGGGCGGTGATCCGTGCGGCGGGCTTGTTCATTCGGGGTCCGTTCAACGGCACGCGGCGGCGCCGGGTGGGTGACACGGTAGGATTCTACCCTTGCCCATGGAAAAGCCGATGATGCCCGCCGCCCCCGCCACCCTGTACGTTGTCGCCACCCCGATCGGCAACCTTGCCGACCTGAGTCCGCGCGCGCAGGAGGTACTGCGGTCGGTGGCCGCGATCTGCGCCGAGGACACGCGCCATACCGGTCAGCTGCTGTCGCACTTCGGCATCAGCCGGCCGCTGGTGGCGCTGCACGACCACAACGAGGAGGCGATGGCCGAGCGCGTGGTGGCGCGCCTGCTCGGCGGTGAATCGATGGCGGTGGTGAGCGACGCCGGCACCCCGCTGGTCAGCGATCCGGGCTTCCGCCTGGTGCGCGCGGCGCGTGCGGCCGGGGTGAAGGTCAGCCCGGTGCCCGGCGCCTGCGCGGCGATCGCCGCCTTGAGCGTGGCCGGCCTGCCCAGCGACCGGTTCGTGTTCGAGGGCTTCCTGCCGGCCAAGGCGGCGGCCCGGCGCGAACGCCTGCAGCGCCTGGCCGGTGAAACCGGCACCCTGGTGTTCTACGAATCCTCGCACCGCATCGCCGAGTCGCTGGCCGACATGGCCGCCGCGTTCGGCGATGAACGCCCGGCGGTGGTCGCGCGCGAACTGACCAAGCTGTTCGAAACCGTGCTCGACGGCACCCTGGCGCAACTGTGCGCGGCGGTCGACGCCGACGACAACCAGCGCAAGGGCGAGTTCGTGGTGATGGTGCAGGGCGCGGCCGACGACGAAGCGGCGAAGATCGCCGAAGGCCGCCGGCTGCATGCCCGGCTCAAGGAACACCTGCCGCCGTCCATCGCGGCCAAGCTCGCCGCCGAACTGAGCGGCGCGCCGCGCAAGCTGCTGTACGGCGGTTGAGGCCGCGCCCTGGCACGGGCGCGGGTGGGGCGTTGCCTGCCGCCCGGGGCCGGGGCAGTCGCCGCGGCGACAGGCCGCGCATGCCGGAACCTGAAGTCTGTCCGGCGGACTTTCGCGGTAATGCCCGCAGCGCCGCCGCCAGCACGTACAATGCGCACGGCGGAGTCGGCCGGACAGTCGCGTCGTTCCTTCGGGAACGCCGAGGAAAGTCCGGGCTCCACAGGGCAAGGTGCCAGGTAACGCCTGGGCGGCGCGAGCCGACGGAAAGTGCAACAGAAAGATACCGCCTACGTCTCCTTCGGGAGGCCGGTAAGGGTGAAATGGTGCGGTAAGAGCGCACCGCGAGTCCGGTAACGGACCGGCACGGCAAACCCCACCTGGAGCAAGACCAAATAGGGACCTAATGGCGTGGCCCGCGTCGGGTCCGGGTAGGTTGCTCGAGCGTCACGGTGACGTGGCGCCTAGAAGAATGACTGTCCACGACAGAACCCGGCTTACAGGCCGGCTCCGCCGCTTTTCCCGCCTGCTGGCGGGAAAAGCCCCACAGTTTTGTACCGCGGAGGCGGTACAAAACTGTGGGCCCCGGGCCCTTTGCCCTCCACAACCCCGCGCCTGTCGGCGCGCCCCCTTTACTAAAGGGGGCTGTGGCTCCGGTTGCATGGCTTTGCTCGCTTCGCATCGCGTTCGGCCGGCGTAGAAGCGGGCTGATCTTTGCGCTGGTCGTGGTCTGGAGCTGCTGCTCCGGTGGCATGGCTTTGCTCGCTTCGCGTCGCGTCGGGCAGGCGTAGGAGCGAGCTGATTCTTGCGGTGGTCGTGGTCTGGAGCTGCTGCTCCGGTGGCATGGCTTTGCTCGCTTCGCATCGCGTCGGGCAGGCGTAGGAGCGGGCTGATCCTTGCGCTGGTCGTGGTGTGGAGCTGCTGCTCCGGTGGCATGGCTTTGCTCGCTTCGCATCGCGTCTGGCAGGTGTAGGAGCGGGCTGGTCCTTGCGCTGGTCGTGGTCTGGAGTCGCTGCTCCGGTGGAATGGCTATGCTCGCTTCGCGTCGCGTCGCGTCGCGTCGGGCAGGTGTTGAAGCGGCCTGATTCTTGCGCTGGTCGTGATGTGGGGCGCTGCTTCGAAGGCATGGTTTGCCCGCTTCGCATCGGGGTGGGTGCGTGGGGCGATACGCGTGCCGCGGTGTGGTCAGGGCGCGATATCCAGCCGGCTGTGGCCCAGGAACACGCCTTGCGGGCCGAAGCGGCGTTCGGCGATGAAGCCGTGGCCGTCGTGGTCGATGGCGATCACGGTGCTGGCGCGGGTGCCGTAGTCCTGGCCGCGGATGAAGGCGGCCGACAGCAGGCGCTCCAGCGGCAGGGTGATGCCGGTCGCCGGCAGTTCGGCGTCGTCCGGGCGCCATTCGTCGGCGAGCGCGGCCCACAGGTCGTCCAGCGGCGGGTCGTCCCGTCCCAGCCAGTCCTCCAGCGCGGCTGCCAGGCGCCGGGTTTTCGGCCACGGCGCGTCGAGCGCGCCGTTGGACATGCCGTGCACGCCCGGTGCCAGGGCCTGCCGTGCCGGCGGGTGGTTGCCCAGGTAGTGGCAGCCGTCGGCGTCGGCCAGCAGCAGGTTGAACGGTGCGTAGTCGCCGGCCTGGGCCGCCAGCCGCTCGACCTGCCCGGCCGCAGAGGGGCCGGCGCCGGCCAGGTAGTCGGCCACCAGGGCGCCGCGCGACGGTCCGCCGCTGGTGGCGCCGGGGTCGCGCACATTGGTGATCACCGCCACGCGGCCGTTGCCGCCGATGCCCATCCAGGTGCCGCCCGAGCGCAGGTCGCGGCCGGCGACCACGCCCTCGTGCGGCGCCGGCCAGCGCGCCAGGGCCGCGCTCGGGCGGGCGTGGAACTCGTCGCGGTTGCCTGCCATGAACAGGCGCCAGCGGGGGTGGGATTTCCAGGCGAGCGCGACCAGGCACATGGCGCCAGTGTGCCTGCCTGCGCGGGTCGCGGCCACGGCGCGCTGAATGGTGGGCCTGCCCGGGCGGCGTTTTCACGCGGCTTCCACACGCCTGAATTTCCTTGAAATCTCAAAATTTGAGACGAAACAGCAACTTGTGGATAAAGTTTGAACAAGTCTCTAAAGATCGGCGCAAGCCCTTGATGCGAATGACGATTTTGCCCGCTAAAAGTTGTTGACAAGCCTTCGCCCGCTGCTAAGGTGGTCATCCGAGGGAAAACCGGGTTTTTTGTGGTTTTCCGTGGTTCAATGACCGCCCAGGCGACATCAGGCACTGAAGGTAGAGACGGCGTGTTTCAAGGCGAGACGGCCATCACGGTTGACGACAAGGGACGCATGGCGGTGCCCACCGCCTACCGCGACCTGGTCGCGCGTGCCAGCGGCAACCGCCTGGTGCTGACCTACAACCCGTTCGAAGCCGGGTGCCTGTGGCTGTACGCCGAGCAGGAGTGGGAGCGGGTGCGCGACGACGTGATGGCCAAGCCCAACACCCAGCGCGTGGTGCGCACCCTGCAGCAGAAACTTGTCGGCTCGGCCGCCCATCTGGAACTGGATGGCAATGGCCGCATCAGCCTGCCGTCGAGCCACCGCAACGCGGTCGGCATCGAGAAGAAGGCGGTGCTGATGGGCATGGGCGACAAGTTCGAACTATGGAGCGAGCAAGCGCATCGCGCACTGATCCAGCAGACGTTGTCTGACGAGGATCTGGGCGATGGGCTGCTCGATCTGAAGTTGTGAGCCGGGGTGCCCGGGTGCGCGGTCAAGCGCAGGCCGGTCACCCTCCGGTGTCGCAGCCGCCGGCGGCTCACCTGCCGGTGCTGTACACCCAGGTCCTGCAGGGCCTGAGGGTGATCGAGGACGGTACCTATCTGGACGGCACGTTCGGCCGTGGCGGCCACGCCGGCGGCGTGCTGCGCCAGCTCGGCGCGCATGGCCGCCTGCTGGTGATGGACAAGGATCCGGAAGCCATCGCCGTGGCCGAGCGCGATTTCGCGCCGGACCCGCGCGTGGCGATCCATCGCGGCAGCTTCGCCGACCTGCTGGGCTGGAGCGAGACCGCTGCCGGCCTGGATGGCGTGCTGTTCGACCTGGGCGTGTCTTCGCCGCAGCTGGACGTGGCCGAGCGCGGTTTCAGTTTCGGCAAGGACGGTCCGCTGGACATGCGCATGGACCCGGACGCGGGCGAAAGCGCGGCGCAGTGGCTCAACCGCGCCGAGGAGCGCGAGATCGCCGACGTGCTGTGGACCTATGGCGAGGAGCGGCAGAGCCGCCGCATCGCCCGCGCCATCGTCCAGTACCGCAGCGCCAGGCAGCCGTTCTCGCGCACCGCCGAACTGGCCGAGCTGATCGCGTCGGTGATGCCGCGCGGCAAGGACAAGATCCACCCGGCCACGCGCAGCTTCCAGGCCATCCGCATCCACATCAACCGCGAGCTGGCCGACCTGGAGGCCGGTCTGGATGCGGCGCTGGCGCGGCTCAAGCCCGGTGGCCGGCTGGCGGTGATCAGCTTCCATTCGCTGGAAGACCGCATCGTCAAGCAGTTCATGAACCGCCACGCCAAGGCGCCGCCGAGCAACCGCCGGCTGCCGGAAGTGCAGGCGTTCGTGCCGACCCTGGACCTGGTCGGCGGCGCCATCAAGGCCGGGGACGACGAGCTGGCGGCCAACCCGCGCGCGCGCAGCGCGGTGCTGCGGGTGGCGGAAAAGCGCGCGCCGGCCACCGACGGAGGTGCCGCATGAGCCGGCTGCTGCTGGTGGTGCTGCTGGCCTGCACGATCGCCTCGGCGATCGGCGTGGTGTTCATGCGTCACCGCCATCGCCAGCTGTTCGTGGAGCTGTCGCGGCTGGAGCACGCGCGCGACGAACTCAATATCGAATTCGGCCGCCTGCAGCTGGAGCAGGCCACCCTGGCCCAGGCCACCCGCGTGGACCAGGAGGCGCGCGGGCGCCTGGGCATGAAGTTCCCGGAAGCCGGCGACATCGTGGTGGTGCGGCCATGAGCACGCGCCAGGATACCCGTTGCGCATGGCGACGCCGCCCGCAGGGTGGCGCAGGGCTGGTTTGTGCCCCTGCAAAACCGGCATTCCCGCCGTCCATGGCGGCCAGGGGTGCGCGATGAACGCCCCCCGCCGCAACCGCAACCGCAGCCAGTTCAACCTGCGCAGCCGCATGCTGATGGTCGGCGCGGGCCTGGGCCTGTGCGCGGTGACCCTGGTCGGCCGCGCCGCTTACGTGCAGCTGGTCAACAGCGATTTCTACCAGCGCCAGGGCGAAGCGCGTTACCTGCGCGAAGTGCCCATCGCCACCTCGCGCGGCATGATCACCGACCGCAACGGCGAGCCGGTGGCGGTGTCCACCCCGGTCGCCTCGATCTGGGTCAACCCGCAGGAGCTGCTGCGCGCGCCCGGACGCATCCCCGAGCTGGCGCAGGCGCTGTCGCTGCCGGTGGACGAGCTGACCGCCAAGCTCACGCAGAAGGCCGACAAGGAGTTCATGTACCTGCGCCGGCGCATGAACCCGGACGTGGCCGAGCAGATCGTCGCGCTGAAGATTCCCGGCGTGTTCGCGCAGCGCGAGTTCCGCCGCTATTACCCGCAGGGCGAGGCGATGGCCCACGTGCTGGGTTTCACCAACATCGACGACCATGGCCAGGAAGGGCTGGAGCTGGCGTTCGACGAATGGCTGCGCGGCAAGCCCGGTGCCAAGAAGGTGATCCGCGACCGCAAGGGCGCGATCGTGGAGAGCATCGACCTGGTGCGCGCCGCCGAGCCCGGCAAGGACCTGACCCTCAGCATCGACCGGCGCATCCAGTTCCTGGCCATGCGCGAGCTGCGCAACGCCGTCACCGCCAATGAAGCCGCCGGCGGTTCCATCGTGATCATGGACGTGGCCACCGGCGAGATCCTGGCCATGGCCAACCTGCCGACCTACAACCCGAACTCGGTCAGCGGGGCGACCCCGGATGCGCGCCGCAACCGCGCCGTGACCGACCTGGTCGAGCCGGGTTCGACGATGAAGCCGCTGACCATCGCCACCGCGCTGCAGCACCGCGTGGTCACCCCGGACACCATCATCGACACCAACCCCGGCTACCTGTCGCTGGGGCGCTATACGATCCGCGACGTGCCGCGCAACAACGGCGTGCTCAACGTCACCGGGGTGATCACCCGCAGCTCCAACATCGGCGCGGCCAAGATCGTGGCGCGGCTGCCGGACCAGACCTTCTACGACGCGGTGCGCGCCTTCGGTTACGGCGTGGCGCCGCACAGCGGCTTCCCGGGCGAATCGGCCGGCGTGGTGCCGTCGCCGGGCAGCCCGGGCTGGTACGGTACCACCAAGACCACCATGTCCTACGGCTACGGCCTGTCGGTGACGCCGCTGCAGATCGCGCAGGCCTACTCGGCGCTGGCCAACGGCGGCCGCGTGATCCAGCCGACCTTCGTCAAGGGCCAGCACAACGAAGCGCGCCAGGTGATCGAACCGGCGGTCGCGCAGGAAGTGGTGCGGATGATGGAGACGGTGGTCACCCAGGGCGGTGCCAAGCAGGCGGCGATCCTGGGTTACCACGTTGCCGGCAAGACCGGTACCGCGCGCAAGAACGGCCCCAACGGCTACGAACGCGGCCACTACAACCTGCTGTTCGCCGGCGTGGTGCCGGCCACCAACCCGCGCTTCGCCGCGGTGATCGTGGTCAACGACCCGCGCGGCAGGCTGCAGTACGGCGGCCTGGTATCCGCGCCGGTGTTCCACCACGTGATGGAGGGCACCCTGCGGCTGATGGACGTGCCGCCGGACGACATCCAGTCGTGGCTGGCGGCGCAGGCCGCGGGCAAGGTCGGCGGCAACCCGCTCCACAACCCGGCCACGCTGCCGGTGCCGCAGGACCCGGCCGAGCCCAATATCGACGCCGAGTTCAACGCCGCCATTCCCACCGCCACCGCGCCGCAGCCGGTCACGCCGGAGGTGCGCCAGTGAGCCGCACGATGCCGCTGTCGCAGCTGCTGCCCGACCTGGCCCTGGCCCGTGATCCGCAGATCGGCGGGCTGGTGCTGGACTCGCGTCAGGTGCGCCCCGGCGATGCCTTCGTCGCCATCGCCGGTTTCGGCGCGCATGGGCTGGGCTTCGTCGAGCAGGCCCGGGCCGCCGGCGCCAGCGCCATCCTGTTCGACCCGCCGGCGCCGGCGGAACTGCCGGCACCGGCCGATGCCATCGCCGTGCCCGGCCTGCGCAGACGCATGGGCGCGATGGCCGACCAGTTCCACGGCCAACCCTCGCGCGCGATGACCATGGTCGGCGTGACCGGCACCAACGGCAAGACCTCGACCGTGCAGCTGCTGTCGCAGGCCTGGCACCTGCTGGGCATCCGCAGCGGCAGCATCGGCACGCTCGGCGTCGGCCTGTACGGCGACGTGGTGCCGACCGGCTTCACCACGCCGCTGGTGCTGCAGATGCATGAAGTACTGGCGCGGCTGCGCGACCAGGGCGCGCAGGCGGTGGCGATGGAAGTCAGCTCGCATGCGCTGGACCAGGGCCGCGTCGATGCCGTGCATTACGACGTGGCGGTGTTCACCAATCTCACCCGCGACCATCTGGACTACCACGGCGACATGGCCAGCTACGGCGCGGCCAAGGCGCGGCTGTTCCACCGCGACGGGCTGAAGGCAGCGGTCATCAACCTGGATGACGCGTTCGGCCGCGAACTGGTCGGCACGCTCGCCAGTGGCGTGCGCGCCATCGGCGTGAGCTCGACCGGGCAGGCCGGCGCCACGGTCCGTGCCGAGGCCCTGGTGCTGGACGGGCAGGGCATCGGCTTCGACCTGGTGATCGGCGGCGAGCGCCACTCGCTGCGCTCGCCGCTGCTGGGCCGCTTCAACGTCGACAACCTGCTGGCGGTGGCCGGCGCGCTGCACGCGCTGGGCCAGCCGGCGGCGACCATCGCCGGCGTGCTCGGCCGGCTGCAGCCGATCCGCGGCCGCATGAACCGCCTCGGCGGGCAGGGCGAGCCGACCGTGGTCATCGACTACGCGCACACCCCCGACGCGCTGGAGCAGGCGCTGCGCAGCCTGCACGGCCACCTCGACGGCCGCCTGCTGTGCGTGTTCGGCTGCGGTGGCGAGCGCGATACCGGCAAGCGTCCGCAGATGGCGGCCATCGCCCAGGCCCATGCCGACGTGGTGTTCGTCACCGACGACAACCCGCGCGGCGAGGATGGCGACGGCATCGTCGCCGACATCATGGCCGGCTTCGCCACGCACGCCGAAGCGGCGCGCCAGCCCACCGAAATACACGTACAGCGCGACCGTGCGCGCGCCATCGGCGCGGCCATCGCCCAGGCCGGCCCAGGCGACATCGTGCTGGTCGCCGGCAAGGGGCACGAGCCCTACCAGGAGATCGCAGGCATCAAGCATCCATTCGACGACACCGACGTCGCCTCGCGCGCGCTGGCCAACCGCCGCCAGGGCGTGTGCGCCACGCACGGCTCCAACGACGGCCAGACCGCGGGAGGTGCCCGATGAAGCGCACCCCGTTGTCGCTGATCGCGCACTGGGCCGGCGGCGAACTGCATGGCGAGGATGCGAGCATCGACGCCATCGGCAACGACAGCCGCACGCTGGCGCCGGGCAGCCTGTACCTGGCCCTGCGCGGCGAGCGCTTCGACGGCCACGATTTCGCCGCCAGCGCCGTGGACAACGGCGCCAGCGCACTGCTGGTCGAGCGCCTGCTGCCGCTGGACGTGCCGCAGGTGGTGGTCGCCGACGCCGAACGCGCGCTGGCCCGGATCGCCACCGCGATGCAGCGCGACCGCGCCACCCGCGTGTTCGCCATCACCGGCAGCAACGGCAAGACCAGCGTCAAGACCCTGCTGCTGGCGATCCTGCAGCACGTGGCGATGGTCGAGGGCCGCCAGGTCTACGCCACCCCGGGCAACCGCAACAACGAGATCGGCATGCCGCTGGCGGTGATCGACGCGCCGGAAGACGCCGATTTCGCGATCTACGAGATGGGCACCGGCAAGCCGGGCGACATTGCCTACCTGACCGCCATCGCCGCGCCGGACGTGGCACTGGTCAACAACGTCGCGCCCGCGCACCTGGAGCGCATGGGCAGCCTGCTGGAGATCGCCAACACCAAGGCGGCGGTCTACGACGACCTGCGCGAAGGCGGGGTGGCCGTGGTCAACGCCGACGACGCGTTCGCCCCGTTCTTCGCCGAGCGTGCCGGCGCCCATCGCGTGCTCCGCTTCGGCCTGGAAGCCAGCGCCGACGTCACCGCCAGCGCCATCGTGCTGGCCGAAGCCGGTTCCCGTTTCCGCCTGCACGCGCCGCAGGGCGAGGCCGAGGTGGCGCTGCAGCTGCCGGGGCGGCACAACGTGCTCAATGCGCTGGCCGCCGCATCGCTGGCGCTGGCCGCCGGCATCGCCCTGCCGCGGGTGGCCGAGGGCCTTGCGCAGGCGCGCCCGGTGGCCGGCCGCCAGGTCGCGCATGTGCTGCCCGGCGGCGCGGTGCTGGTCGACGACAGCTACAACGCCAACCCGGGTTCGCTGGCCGCGGCGATCGCCGCGCTGGCCGCGGGCAAGGAAGACGCCTGGCTGGTGCTGGGCGACATGCGCGAGCTTGGCCCCGATGCCGAGGCGCTGCATGCGCAGGCCGGCCGCCGCGCGCGCGAAGCCGGGCTCAAGCGGCTGTATGCGCTGGGGCCGCTGAGCGCGGCCGCCGCCGCCGCGTTCGGCGAGGGCGGGCGCCATTTCGACAGCCACGCCGCGCTCGCCGCGGCGCTGGAAGCCGACCTTCATGCTGGCGTGCGGTGCCTGGTCAAGGGCTCGCGCGGCAGCGCCATGGACAAGATCGTGACCGCGCTGCTCAAGCGTGGCGAGGACACACCGCATGTTGCTTGAACTGGCCCGTTGGCTGCAGCAGCTGGACGACCTGTTCCGGTTGTTCAACTACCTCACCTTCCGCGGCATCCTCGCCGCGCTGACCGCGCTCGGCCTGTCGCTGTGGCTGGGGCCGGCGGCGATCCGCCGCCTGGCGCAGCTCAAGGGCGGGCAGCCGATCCGCAAGGACGGCCCGCAGTCGCACTTCTCCAAGGCCGGCACCCCGACCATGGGCGGCGGCCTGATCCTGCTGTCGGTGCTGCTGTCGGTGCTGCTGTGGGGCGACCTGCGCAACCGCTACGTGTGGCTGGTGATGGCGGTGATGCTGTGCTTCGGCGCCATCGGCTGGTACGACGACTGGATCAAGATCGCCAGGCGCGACCCCAACGGCCTGAAGTCGCGCTGGAAATACCTGCTGCAGTCGATCTTCGGCCTCGGCGCCGGCCTGTTCCTGTTCCATACCGCCGACGTGCCGGCGGCGCTGACCCTGTACATCCCGATGTTCAAGGCCATCGCGCTGCCGCTGGCCGGGATCAGCTTCGTCGCCATCGCCTACTTCTGGATCGTCGGCTTCTCCAACGCGGTCAACCTGACCGACGGCCTGGACGGGCTGGCGATCATGCCGACCGTGCTGGTCGCCTGCGCGCTGGGCGTGTTCGCCTACGCCTCGGGCAACGCGGTGTTCTCCAGCTACCTGCAGATCCCGCAGATCCCCGGGGCCGGCGAGCTGGTCATCATCTGCGCGGCGATCGCCGGTGCCGGGCTCGGTTTCCTGTGGTTCAACACCTACCCGGCCATGGTGTTCATGGGTGACGTCGGCGCGCTGGCGCTGGGCGCGGTGCTGGGCACCATCGCGGTGATCGTGCGCCAGGAGCTGGTGCTGGTGGTGATGGGCGGCGTGTTCGTGATCGAGACGCTGTCGGTGATGATCCAGGTGGCCAGCTTCAAGCTGACCGGCAAGCGCGTGTTCCGGATGGCGCCGATCCACCACCACTTCGAACTCAAGGGCTGGCCCGAGCCGCGGGTGATCGTGCGCTTCTGGATCATCTCGGTGGTGCTGGTGCTGATCGGCCTGGCGACGCTGAAGGTGCGCTGATGGACGATACCGCGCGCCAGGCAACCCGGCTCGAAGCGATCGGCGGCCACTACGACAAGTGGCTGCTGGGCGCGGCCGTGGCGCTGGCGTCGCTGGGCATCGTGATGGTCGCCTCCAGCTCCATCGCGCTCACCCAGAGCCCGTTCTACTACCTGACCCGGCACCTGGTGTTCATCGGCATCGGCGTGGCGCTGGCGGCGGTGGCCATGCGGGTGGAGCTGCGCGACGTCGAGAAGTACAACCACCTGCTGCTGCTGGGCTGCTTCGCGCTGCTGGTGGTGGTGTTCGTGCCCGGCCTGGGCAGCACCGTCAACGGCGCGCGCCGCTGGATCAACCTGGGCGTGTCCAAGTTCCAGACGGTCGAGGCGGTCAAGGTGCTGTACATCATCTGGCTGTCCAGCTACCTGGTGCGCTTCCGCGACGAGGTCAACGCCACCTGGCAGGCGATGCTCAAGCCGGTGGGCGTGGTCGGCGTGCTGGTGGTGCTGCTGCTGCTGCAGCCGGACTTCGGTTCGTCGATGCTGCTGCTGGGCATCACCACCTGCATGCTGGTGCTGGGCGGCGCGCAGCTCAAGCGCATCGTGCTGCCGGTGCTGCTGATGCTGCCGGCGCTGGTGCTGCTGGTGATCTTCGAGCCGTACCGCATGCGCCGCGTGACCTCGTTCATGGACCCGTGGGAAGACCAGCTGGGTTCGGGCTACCAGCTGTCCAACGCGCTGATGGCGATCGGCCGCGGCGAATGGACCGGGGTGGGCCTGGGCGCGTCCATCCAGAAGCTCAACTACCTGCCCGAGTCGCATACCGACTTCATCTTCTCGGTGATCGCCGAGGAGCTGGGCTTCGCCGGCGTGTGCACGATCATCGCGCTGTACGCGCTGCTGGTCGGCCGTGCGTTCTGGCTGGGCATGCGCTGCATCGAGATGCGCCGCCACTTCTCCGGCTACATCGCCTTCGGCGTGGGCCTGTGGATCGGCCTGCAGACCTTCGTGTCGATCGGCGTGAACCTGGGCATGCTGCCGACCAAGGGCCTGACCCTGCCGCTGATCTCCTCCGGCGGTTCCAGCGTGATGATGACCTGCGTGGCGGTCGGCGTGCTGCTGCGCGTGTCGTGGGAATACAACCGCGCGGTGCGCCGCCAGGAAGTGCGTGATGACGCCGACGTGGCCGACGTGCCGGCGGACGCCGCCGCGCAGCCGGCCGAGCCGGCCACCGCCAGCGCGATCGCCGCGGCCATGCAGGCCGGTGCCGCGCGCGGCACCAGCCGCATGCAGCAGCGGGTCGAACCGACCTTCGGGAGGATCGCGTGATGACGCAACCCTCGCAGCATCCTTCGCAGCCGCAGGCGGCGACGCCAGCGCAAGGCACCCCGCGGCCGGTGCTGATCATGGCCGGTGGCACCGGCGGGCACATCTTCCCGGGGCTGGCCGTGGCGCGGGTGCTGCGCGGGCGCGGCATCCCGGTGACCTGGCTCGGCGCCGAGGGCGCGATGGAAACCCGGCTGGTGCCGCAGCACGGCATCGCTATCGACACGCTGGCGATCTCCGGCCTGCGCGGCAAGGGCAAGCTGGCGCTGCTGGCGGCGCCGCTGCGGGTGCTGCGCGCGATCCGCGCCGCCGGCTTCATCCTGCGCGAGCGCAACCCGCGCGCGGTGGTGGCGTTCGGCGGCTTCGCCTCCGGCCCCGGCGGCATGGCGGCGCGCCTGCACGGGCTGCCGTTGCTGGTGCACGAACAGAACCGCGCGCCGGGCATGACCAACCGCATCCTGTCGCGCTTCGCGCGGCGCCTGCTGACCGGCTTCCCCGGCAGCTTCGCCAGCGGCGAAGAGGTCGTCGGCAACCCGGTGCGCGCCGAGATCGCCGCGCTGCCGGCGCCGGAGCAGCGCCTGGCCGGCCGCAGCGGCCCGATGCGGGTGCTGGTGCTGGGGGGCAGCCAGGGGGCGCGCGCGCTCAACAACGCGGTGCCCAAAGCGCTGGCCGCGTTGGCCGGCAGCGTCGCCATCGAGGTCTGGCACCAGTGCGGCGAAAAGCTGCTCGACGAGGCGCGGCGGTCCTACCGCGATGCCGGCGTCGACGGCCGCGTCGATGCCTTCATCCAGGACATGGCCGCGGCCTATGCCTGGGCCGACCTGGTGGTGTGCCGTTCCGGCGCGTCGACCCTGGCCGAACTGTGCGCGGTGGGCGTCGGCAGCGTGCTGGTGCCGTTCGCCGCGGCGGTCGACGACCACCAGACCCGCAACGCCGAATACCTGGTCGAGCGCGGCGCCGCCGAACTGCTGAAGCAGGACGACGCGCTGGCCACCCACCTGGAGGGCGTGCTGCGCGCGCTCGCCGCCACTCCCGCCCGACGCATGCAGATGGCCCAGGCCGCGCGTGCGCTGGCCAAGGCCGATGCGGCCGAACGCATCGCCGACATCATCCTCGAGGAAGCAGCATGAACACGGCACCGCGCACCCGCGCCCGCCTCGCCGGAGGCCGCGCATGATCCGCCGCCTCCACGACACCACCGACCTGGTCCGGGCGTTCCCGCGGGTGCATTTCGTCGGCATCGGCGGCACCGGCATGAGCGGCATCGCCGAGGTGATGCTGACCCTGGGCTATGAAGTTTCCGGCTCGGACAATGCCGACAACGCCGCCACCCGCCGCCTGGCACGGCTGGGCGCGCGGGTGATGCGCGGACACTCCGCCGCCAACGTGCTCGGCACCGACTGCGTGGTGGTGTCCAGCGCCATCCGCGAAGACAACCCGGAACTGATGGAGGCGCGCAGCCAGCGCATCCCGATCATGCCGCGCGCGGCGATGCTGGCCGAGCTGATGCGCTTCCGCCGCGGCATCGCCGTGGCCGGCACCCACGGCAAGACCACCACCACCTCGCTGACCGCCGCGGTGCTCAGCGAAGGCGGGCTGGACCCGACCTTCGTGATCGGCGGGCAGCTGTTGGCCGCCGGCGCCAACGCCAAGCTCGGCGGCGGGCAATGGCTGGTGGCCGAGGCCGACGAGAGCGACGGCAGCTTCCTGCGGCTGAATCCGCTGGTGGCGGTGATCACCAACATCGACGCCGACCACCTGGAGAACTACGGCAACGACTTTGCCCGGGTGCAGGCGGCGTTCGCCGAGTTCCTGCAGCGGCTGCCGTTCTACGGGCTGGCGGTGCTGTGCATCGACGACCCGGAGGTGGCCGCACTGGCCACGCAGACCCCGCGCCACGTCATGACCTACGGCATGAGCGGCAACGCCGACGTGCGCGCCGAGGACGTGGTGCAGGACGGCGCGCGCATGCGCTTCACCCTGCGCCTGCCCGAAGGCAGCAGCGTGCCGGTGACGCTGGCGCTGCCGGGCCGCCACAACGTGCTCAACGCGCTGGCCGCCGCCGCCATCGGCTGGCAGCTGGGCGTGGCGCCGGAAACGATCGCCGCCGCGCTGGAGAAGTTCGAGGGCGTGGGCCGCCGCTTCAACGACCTGGGCGTGGTCACCACCGCCAAGGGCGCCCGGGTGCGGTTGATCGACGATTACGGCCACCACCCGCGCGAGCTGGCCGCAGTGTTCGCCGCCGCCCGTGGTGGCTGGCCCGCGCAGCGGCTGGTGGTGGCGTTCCAGCCGCACCGCTACAGCCGTACCCGCGACCAGTTCGACGCGTTCGCCGCGGTGCTGTCGGAAGTCGATGCGCTGGTGCTGAGCGAGGTCTACCCGGCCGGCGAGGCGCCGATCCCGGGTGCCGATTCGAAGTCGCTGGCCCGCGCCATCCGCGCCCGCGGCCGCAGCGAGCCGGTGGTGGTCGGGCATGCCCATGACCTGGTGTCGGTGCTGCCGGACGTGCTGCGCGACGGCGATCTGCTGCTGATGATGGGCGCCGGCGACATCGGCCACGTCGCCCAGCAGATCGCCAGCGGCGGTTTCCAGGAGGCGCGGGACGAATGAAGCCCTGCCTGCTTCCGCTGATGCGCACCCCGCTCGTGGCCGGCAACGGCCGCGGCGCGGTGCCGTCGCGCGGAACCACCAGGACCGGCGGGGGGCGCGCATGAGCGCGTTGCTGCGCATCCTCGCCTGGCTGCTGGCCATCGCCCTGGTGGCGTTGCCGGTGGTCGCGGTGCTCAACGGCTGGGTCGGCGCCGAGCGCTGGCCGTTGACCCGGCTGCGCGTGCACGGCGAGTTCAAGCGCGTGCCCGGCGAGGAGCTGCGCAAGGCGCTGCTGCCGTATGCCCGCGCCGGCTACTTCGCGGTCAAGCTGCAGGATGCGCAGCACGCGGTGGAGCGGCTGCCGTGGGTGGAGAGCGCGCAGGTGCGCAAGCAGTGGCCCGACGTGCTCGAGGTGAGCGTGGTCGAACACAAGCCGTTCGCGCGCTGGGGCAAGGACCGGCTGCTGTCCGAACAGGGGCGGCTGTTCGCCACCCCGCACGGGCTGGAGAACGCGCCGTTGCCCGAGCTCGATGGCCCGGACAGCAAGACCGCCGAGGTGGTCGAGCTCTACAACGACTCGCGCGCGCTGTTCGCACCGGTGGGCATCGACGTGCGGCGGGTGGCGATGGACGCGCGCGGCAGCTGGTCGCTGGCGCTGGACAACGGCACCGAAGTCATCGTCGGCCGCGACGATGCGCGCTCGCGGCTGGGTCGCTTCGTGCGCGTGCTGCCCCAGTTCACCCGCACCCAGGTGCCGATCGTGCGCGCCGACCTCCGCTACACCAACGGTTTCACGCTGAGCTGGGGAACTCCGCCGCCGGCAGCAAAGCAGACGCAGGACAGGACATGAATCGCAAGGGTGACAAATCACTGATCGTCGGCCTCGACATCGGCACCTCCAAGGTGGTGGCACTGGTGGGCGAGTACTCGCCGGGCAGCCCGATCGAGGTGATCGGCATCGGCTCGCACGAATCGCGCGGGCTCAAGCGCGGCGTGGTGGTGGATATCGAATCGACGGTGCAGTCGATCCAGCGCGCGATCGAGGAGGCCGAACTGATGGCCGGCTGCGAGATCCGCTCGGTCTACGCGTCGATCTCCGGCAACCACGTGCAGTGCCGCAACTCGCAGGGCATCACCCCGATCCGCGAGGGCGAGGTGACCTGGGGCGACCTGGACCGGGTGCTGGAGGCGGCCAAGGCGGTGGCGATCCCGGCCGACCAGAAGATCCTGCATGCGATCCCGCGCGAATACGTGCTGGACGACTCGCAGGAAGGCATCCGCAACCCGGTCGGCATGACCGGCGTGCGCCTGGAGGTGCACGCGCACCTGGTGGTCTGCGCGCAGTCGGCCGCGGCCAACATCAGCAAGTGCGTGCAGCGCTGCGGCCTGCAGGTGGACGACCTGGTGCTGTCCTCGCTGGCCTCCAGCGTGGCGGTGCTGACCGCCGACGAGCGCGAGCTCGGCGTGGTGATGGTGGACATCGGCGCCGGCACCACCGACATCGCGGTGTTCGTGCAGGGCGCGATCTGCCACACCGCCTCGCTGCCGATCGCCGGCGACCACGTCACCAACGACATCGCGCATATGCTGCGCACGCCGACCCCGGAGGCCGAGCAGATCAAGGTGCGCTACGCCTGCGCGCTGGCGCAGCTGGCCACCGCCGAGGAGAGCATCCAGGTGCCGTCGGTCGGCGACCGCCCGCCGCGGCGCATGCCGCGCGCCTCGCTGGCGCAGGCGGTGCAGGGCCGTTACGAGGAGATCTTCGAGATGGTGCAGGCCGAACTGCGCCGCTCGGGCTTCGAGGAAATGGTGCGCGCCGGCATGGTGCTCACCGGCGGCGCCTCGAAGATGGAAGGGGTGGTCGAACTGGCCGAGGAAATGCTGCAGATGCCGGTGCGCGTGGGCATCCCGCAGCACGTCACCGGGCTCGGCGAGGTGGTCGGCAACCCGGTGCACGCCACCGGCGTGGGCCTGCTGCTGATGGGCAGCCAGATCGAACACCCGCGGCGTCCGTCGCTGCCCACCGGGCGCGCCGGCACGCTGTTCAACAAATTGAAGAACTGGTTCCGCGGCGAGTTCTGACGCGGAACGGGCGGTAACGCCGGCCGCTGGCCGGTGATTGAAGCAGGGCGGTACCCCGCAATGGCGCAGGCCACGCGGGATTCCAACGACAACTGCCGCAATGGCGGCGCGGTGACCAAGGGCAGGACGCCTGCGGGGCCACGCCAACGGAAGCGGTTATAACGAGGACATGGACATGGCACATTTCGAACTGATCGAGAAGATGGCACCCAATGCGGTGATCAAGGTGGTGGGCGTGGGCGGTGGTGGCGGCAACGCCGTGGCGCACATGGTCAACTCCAGCGTGGACGGCGTCGAGTTCATCACCGCCAACACCGATTCGCAGGCGATCAAGAACTGCGGCGCCAAGCTGCAGCTGCAGCTCGGCACCAACGTCACCAAGGGCCTGGGCGCCGGCGCCAACCCGGAAGTCGGCCGCCAGGCCGCGCTGGAAGACCGCGAGCGCATCATGGACGCGCTGCAGGGCGCGGACATGGTGTTCATCACCGCCGGCATGGGCGGTGGCACCGGCACCGGCGCCGCGCCGGTGGTGGCGCAGCTGGCCAAGGAAATGGGCATCCTGACCGTGGCCGTGGTCACCAAGCCGTTCCCGTTCGAGGGCCGCCGCCGCATGCAGGTCGCGCTCAAGGGCATCGAGGAACTGAGCCAGCACGTCGACTCGCTGATCACCATCCCCAACGAGAAGCTGATCACCGTGCTCGGCCGCAACGCCACCATGGTGCAGGCCTTCCGCGCCGCCAACGACGTGCTGCAGGGCGCGGTGCAGGGCATCGCCGACCTGATCGTGCGCCCGGGCCTGATCAACGTCGACTTCGCCGACGTGCGCACCGTGATGTCGGAAATGGGCCTGGCGATGATGGGCACCGGCACCGCCCGCGGCGACGACCGCGCCCAGGCCGCCGCCGAGGCCGCCATCCAGAACCCGTTGCTGGACGACGTGAACCTGGCCGGCGCCAACGGCATCCTGGTCAACATCACCGCCGGCCCGGACTTCACCATGAGCGAGTTCGACGAGATCGGCCGCACCATCGACGGCTTCGCCTCGGAAGACGCCACCGTGGTGGTCGGCACCGTGCTCGACCCGGACATGCAGGACGAAGTGCGGGTGACCGTGGTCGCCACCGGCCTGAACCGCGCCGTGGCCAAGAGCGCGCAGCGCCCGGGCGAGCGTGCGCCGATCAAACTGGTGCGCAATGCCACCACCGGCCAGGCCGAGTTCGGCGGCGACTACGAAAGCCCTGCCGATGCCGTGGCCAAGGCCGTGGGCAGCTCGCTGGGCATGGGCCTGCGCCGCCCGAGTTCGGACACCGTGGCCGCGTCGGCCCCGGCGGCCGCACCGGCCGCGGCGGAACTGCCGAGCGACTACCTGGACATCCCGGCGTTCCTCCGCCGCCAGGCCGACTGACCGGCCGGTCGCCAGCGCCGGGCGTCCCCGACGGGACGCCTGCGGCGGGCGGCATGGCCGGCAGGCGGTGAGTTGTCGTGGACGCCGGGGTTGTCCTCCCCGGTAGCAGCATCCATGTCCGTTGCTGCCGGGCCAGGATCGGCCCGGCGGCAGCTTCGCCTCCCCGGAGGAGGCGTGCCGGCCACGCGCCAGGGACGGATGTTGATGCGTGTTATTCTTGTTTGGTTATGGCCGCGCTCCGGGCGGTCCCTCCAGAACGTACCCCGATGATCCAGCAGCGCACCCTCAAGAACACGATCCGCGCCACCGGCGTCGGCCTGCACAGCGGCGACAAGGTCTACATGACCCTGCGTCCGGCACCGGTCGACCATGGCATCGTGTTCCGCCGCGTGGACCTGGACCCGGTAGTGGAAGTGCCGGCGCGCGCGGACCTGGTCACCGAAGTGACCCTGTGCACCGGCCTGACCTGCGAAGGCGCCAAGATCCAGACCGTCGAGCACCTGATGTCGGCCATGGCCGGGCTGGGCGTGGACAATGCCATCGTCGAGCTGTCCTCGGCCGAGCTGCCGATCATGGACGGTTCCTCGGGCCCGTTCGTGTTCCTGCTGCAGTCGGCCGGCATCGTCGAGCAGGCGGCGCCCAAGCGCTTCCTGCGCATCCTCAAGACCGTGGAAGTGCGCGACGGCGACAAGATCGCCCGCTTCGAACCGCACGAGGGCTACCGGCTGGGCTTCACCATCCAGTTCGACCACCCGATGATCCCGGCCCGGCAGTCGCGGGTGGAGATCGACTTCTCCACCGCCGCCTACATCAAGGAAATCTCCCGCGCGCGCACCTTCGGCTTCATGCGCGACCTGGAGTACATGCGCGAGCGCAACCTGGGGCTGGGCGGCTCGATGGACAACGCCATCGTGCTGGACGAGTTCCGCGTGCTCAACGACGACGGCCTGCGCTACGCCGATGAGTTCGTGCGCCACAAGATCCTCGACGCGGTCGGTGACCTGTACCTGGCCGGGGGGCCGGTGCTGGGCGCCTACGAGGGCTACAAATCCGGCCACGCGCTCAACAACAAGCTGGTCCGTGCCCTGCTGGCCGATGCCAGTGCGTGGGAGTGGGCGTGCTTCGATTCGCCGGCCGCCGCCGACCCGATCGTGTACGGGGCGGTAGCCTACGCCTGAATGGGCGGCACGCCGACAGGCGTGGACAAAATGTGAATCCAGGCGCCGTTTCGGCCTGAATTTAACCATTAATTAACAAAACACTAACGCCTCCACTGCAAGTCGCGGCTAGGATTCCTGCCGGCTTGGTGCGGGGGTTCTTCGGGATGCCCGCCTGCGGTGGAGGAACGCCACCCGCATTCAGGAACGGGTGCCCTTCACATCCGCCAGACAAGCCAGGGCGTCGCGCAGGCCTTTGTGCGTGGCGGCCGTTACTGCGTGAGTACTGCGCTGGTCGTTTCGCACCGGGGAGGGTGCAGGCGCGGTGGCAGTCTTGACGGTCACCCGGGTGGCCTTCAGCCCGATGGATCGGGCCGCGTCGAGCAACTGGTTTTCGGCAAGCCTGACCTTGGCGTGCCAGACCGGCGATTCGACGAGAAAAACGAGGTGTTCGCCGTCCACATTGGCCAGCCGGCAACGGTTGCCCAGCGCAGGCGGCAGATGGGGGCGCAACTGCCGGTCCAGCGCATCGAGCCACAGGGCTCGCCGCAACGGGTTCCCGGTTTTGTCCGCCATCACCGCTTCCAGCGCCTGCTTGGGCGCGCTGCGGGAACGAACGCTGGATTTCGGCTCAGACATAAGAATTCTTCGATGGCATTCAAAAAGATCGTAATCAAAACACGGGGGCAGCAGGCAAAAACGCCGTTGGCGCGCCTGCAGGTGTTTTTCGAGGATAGGCCAAAGGCCCTGCTGGGCAGCGTGATGGGCCTGGGTTGCCTGGTCGGCGTGGGCCTTACCCTGGGCGTCGGCGCGGCCGGTGACGCGGCGTTGCGCGCGCAGGTCGAACGCCAGGAGCGCGAACTTGCCAAGGTGCAGGCCGACGCGCAGACCCAGGTCAACGCGCTGGCGGCGCGGCTGGGCGAGCTGCAGGCCCAGGCCACGCGCCTGAACGCGCTGGGCGAGCGCCTGACCCAGATGGGCAAGCTCGAGGACGGCGAGTTCGATTTCAACGAGACGCCCGGCCTGGGTGACGGCGATGCCGGCCCGGCGCAGGACATCCCGCTGAGCGCGGTCAACAGCGACTTACAGGTGCTGGAGCAGCGCTTTGCTGCTTCAGGCAGGCAGTTGTCGGTGCTCGAATCGCTGCTGTTCGACCACCAGCTGGAGCAGAACGCGGTGCCTTCGCGCATGCCGATCCGCAACAGCTACGTGACCTCCGGCTTCGGCACCCGTGCCGATCCGTTCGGCCGCGGTGCCGCCACCCACAAGGGCATGGACTTCCACGCCCGCGTCGGCGACCCGGTGACCGCGGTGGCCGAGGGCGTGGTCAGCTTCTCCGGGGTCAAGGGCGGCTACGGCAACGTGGTCGAGGTCGACCACGGCAATGGCTACAAGACCCTGTACGCGCACAATTCGCGGCTGAGCGTGCGCGAGGGCGATCTGGTCCGGGTCGGCCAGGAAGTGGCCAAGGCCGGTTCCACCGGGCGTTCCACCGGCGCGCACGTGCACTTCGAGGTGTGGCAGGACGGGCGCGTGGTCAACCCGCGCAAGTTCCTGGGCGACGGCAGCACCACCCCGGTGGGCCGCGTCCGGCGTGGCTGAGGGGCGCCTGCGGGCGCTTGAATCGCCAGGCGCCCGCCCCAAGCTACAATAGGCGTTGCCATCGACAGGGCGCATTGCGCCCTGTTTCGTTTGTGCCCGGCTGGTCCCGCTTGGGGTGGGGGCCGCGCACGGCATTCCATTCAAACCGGTTCCTTCAATGATCAACAGCCTGCTTACCCGCGTTTTTGGCAGCCGCAACGAGCGCCAGCTCCGCCAGCTCAACCGTATCGTCGCCAAGATCAATGCCTTGGAGCCGGAAATCCAGAAGCTTTCCGACGACCAGCTGAAGGCCAAGACCCCCGAATTCCGCGAGCGCATCGCCGCCGGCGAAGCGCTGGACAAGGTGCTGCCGGAAGCCTTCGCGGTCTGTCGCGAGGCCTCGCTGCGGGTGCTGGGCATGCGCCATTACGACGTGCAGCTGATCGGCGGCATGGTGCTGCACCTGGGCAAGATCGCCGAAATGCGCACCGGTGAAGGCAAGACCCTGGTCGCCACCCTGCCGGTCTACCTCAACGCGCTGGAAGGCAAGGGCGTGCACGTGGTCACCGTCAACGACTACCTGGCCCGCCGCGACGCCGCGCAGATGGGCAGGCTGTACAACTGGCTGGGGCTGAGCGTGGGCGTGGTCTACCCGGGCATGCCGCATGGCGACAAGCGCGAGGCCTACGCCGCCGACATCACCTACGGCACCAACAACGAGTTCGGCTTCGACTACCTGCGCGACAACATGGCGCTGACCCGCGCCGACCGCTACCAGCGCGGCCTGCACTACGCGATCGTCGACGAAGTCGACTCGATCCTGATCGACGAAGCGCGTACCCCGCTGATCATCTCCGGCCCGGCCGACGATTCGCCGGAGCTGTACATCCGCGTCAACCGCGTGGTGCCGCAGCTGGTCAAGCAGGAGACCGAAGAGGGCGAGGGCGACTACTGGGTCGACGAGAAGGGCAAGCAGGTGCACCTGTCCGAAGCGGGCATGGAGCATGCCGAGGAACTGCTGCGGCAGGCCGGCATCATCGACGCCGACAACGACGGCGGCCTGTACGCCGCGCAGAACCTGACGGTGGTCCACCACCTCAATGCCGCGCTGCGCGCGCACGCGATCTACCAGCGCGACGTGGACTACATCGTGCGCGACGGCGAGGTGGTGATCGTCGACGAGTTCACCGGCCGCACCCTGGCCGGCCGCCGCTGGTCCGACGGCCTGCACCAGGCGGTGGAAGCCAAGGAAGGGGTGCCGGTACAGCGCGAGAACCAGACGCTGGCCAGCATCACCTTCCAGAACCTGTTCCGCATGTACAAGAAGCTGTCCGGCATGACCGGTACGGCCGACACCGAAGCCTACGAATTCCAGAGCATCTACGGCCTGGAAGTGGTGGTGATCCCGACCAACAAGCCGACCATCCGCAAGGACCACCCGGACCAGGTGTTCCTCAACCGCAAGGGCAAGTTCAACGCGGTGCTGGCCGACATCGAGGAATGCGCCAAGCGCGGCCAGCCGGTGCTGGTCGGCACCACCTCGATCGAAACCTCGGAGATGCTGTCCGAGCACCTGCGCAAGGCGGGCGTGAAGCACGAAGTGCTCAACGCCAAGCAGCACGACCGCGAAGCGACCATCGTCGCCAACGCCGGCCGCCCGGGCTCGGTGACCATCGCCACCAACATGGCCGGCCGCGGCACCGACATCGTGCTCGGCGGTTCGCTGGAGACCGAGCTGCAGGAGCTGGGCGAGGACGCCAGCGCCGAGCAGAAGGCCGCGGTCAAGGCCGCCTGGCAGGAACGCCACGACGCGGTCAAGGCCGCCGGCGGCCTGCACATCGTCGGCACCGAGCGGCATGAATCGCGCCGCATCGACAACCAGCTGCGTGGCCGCTCCGGCCGCCAGGGCGACCCGGGTTCCTCGCGCTTCTACCTGTCGCTGGAAGACAACCTGATGCGCATCTTCGCGTCCGACTGGGTGCAGAAGGCCATGCGCCTGATGGGCATGAAGGAAGACGACGTCATCGAGGACCGCCTGGTCAGCCGCCAGATCGAGAAGGCGCAGCGCAAGGTCGAGGCGCACAACTTCGACATCCGCAAGAACCTGCTGGACTTCGACGACGTCAACAACGACCAGCGCAAGGTGATCTACGCCCAGCGCGACGAGCTGCTCGACGCCGAGTCGGTCAAGGACAACATCGACGGCATCCGCGGCGACGTGATCTATGACCTGGTGGCCCGCTTCGTGCCGCCGAATTCGGTGGACGAGCAGTGGGATCTGCCGGGCCTGCAGGCCACGCTGGAGTCGGACCTGGGCGTGCAGATGGACCTGGTGGGGCTGTTCAAGCAGCACGAGGAACTGGACGCCGAAGGCATCGCCCAGGCCGTGGCCGCCCACATCGAACAGCACTTCGAGCAGAAGGAAGCGGCGGTCGGTGCCGAAACCATGCGCGCGCTGGAGAAGCACGTGATGCTGACCGTGCTCGACCAGAGCTGGAAGGAGCACCTGGCGCGCATGGACTACCTGCGCCAGGGCATCTACCTGCGCGGTTACGCGCAGAAGCAGCCCAAGCAGGAATACAAGAAGGAAGCCTTCGAGCTGTTCTCCGAGATGCTGGAGAACGTCAAGCGCGAGGTGATCCAGCTGCTCTCGCGCGTGCGCATCCGCAGCGAGGAGGAAGTGGCGGCGATGGAGGCGCTGGAGCGCCAGCAGGCCGAAGCGCGCCTGCAGATGTCGCAGTTCCAGCACCAGGACAACGGCGGCTACAGCGCCGACGAGGAAGCGGCCGACGTGCAGGCCGCGCTCGCCGAGCCCAAGGTCGGGCGCAACGATCCGTGCCCCTGCGGCAGCGGCAAGAAGTACAAGCACTGCCACGGTCAGCTCAACTGAAGGCTGAGTTGACCGTGGTGTAGCCCGCGCAGCGGGCTACACACCCATGATCCGTTGCACGGATCATGGGTACACGGTCCTTATCCCCTATCCCCCGCGCCTTCGGCGCGCCCCCCTTGCCAAGGGGGGCTCCTCATCGAGTGGATATCCGCAATGCCGGCCATTGGCCGCGACACACCATCGCTGCGCGCGGTTGCTCCATGTTGCGCCGCAAGGCATGGCCCCGTTCTTTTCTGCTTCTCCGGATCAGGGCGGCGCACCATGCGTCCGGCTGGCCTGCATTGCGGTGCCGAATAGGTAGGCCACGCTCTCCCTCGCACCCTGACCCGTCCCCGCATGCGGCCCGCTCTTCGGGCCCGCGTCGTCGTTGGTGCCTCGCGCGGTAGCGTCGCCGACCCAAGGAGCCGCCTGCAGGCGCGATCCCGATGGGTGCCGGCAGTCAATCGACAGAGCCGTACACCTCTGGACCGCCGGTGCGGGGCTCGCCCCGCACGGGGCCTTCCCGACGGGCGCCCAGGCCGGAACTGCACGCAGGCAGGCGATTGCGCCCGGCTCGGGGTTTTCGGCATGCTCGGCGCATGACTTCCTCCCTGCGCTCGATCCATGTCGTGGCTGCCGTCATCACCGACGCGCGTGGCCGCATCCTGCTCAACCGCCGCAACGGCACCAGCGACATGGCCGGGCTGTGGGAATTCCCGGGCGGCAAGCGCGAGCCGGGCGAGACCTCCGAGCAGGCGTTGGCGCGCGAACTGCACGAGGAGCTGGGCATCGAGGCCGAGGTCGGCGACTGGCTGATGGACGTGCCGCAGCTCTACCCGGACAAGCGCCTGCGCCTGGAAGTGCGGCAGGTGCAGCGCTGGAAGGGCAACGCCCGCGGGCGCGAGGGGCAGGCCATCACCTGGGTGGCGCCGGACCGGCTCGGGCGCTACTCGATGCCGCCGGCGGACCTGCCGGTGGTGGCCGCGCTGCGCCAGGCCGATCGTTACCTGGTCACGCCGGAGCCCTCGGCCGGCGGCGATGCCTGGCTGCAGGGCGTGCAGGCCGCGGTGGACGCCGGCATCCGCCGGCTGCAGCTGCGCACACCGCAGGCCGGCGACCGCGTGGCACTGGCCCGCGACGCGGTGGACCGCGTCGGCCGCCACGCCGAGCTGCTGCTCAACCGCGACATCGCGCTGGCCCGGGAGCTGGGCGTGGGCGTGCACCTGGGCAGCGAACAGCTGCAGCAGCTGCAGCAACGGCCGTTGCCGGAAAGCCTGCTGGTCGGGGCCTCCTGCCACGACCTGGCGCAGCTGCAGGCCGCGCAGCGCCTGGGCTGCGACTTCGCCGTGCTCGGCCCGGTGCAGGCCACCGCCAGCCACCCGGGGGCGGCCCCGTTGGGGTGGGCGGCATTCGAACAGCTGCGCGAGCAGGTGTCGCTGCCGATCTACGCCATCGGCGGCCTGGCCGCCGCGGACATCGGCACCGCGCGCCGGCATGGCGCACAGGGCGTGGCCGCGATCCGCGCGCTGTGGCCGCAGCCGGTTACAGGCTGATCCAGAAGCAGTTGTACTGCCGGCGCAGTTTCAGCAGCGTGCGCGAAGGCATGGTGCCGCCGGCGAGGGTCTGTTCCAGGCGCAGCGCGACCGGGCGCGGGCGCCGCGCCGGCACCTCGGCGAACATGGGCGGGGCGTCGGCGGCGGCCGCGCCGCCTTCGCCTTCCGGCAGCAGCTCAGGGTCCCGCGGGAACACTGGTGCGATGTCGACCAGCGGACGCTGCACGATGCCGTCCAGGCGGTCCATCACCCGCGTGGCCTCGGCGCTGGACAGCCCGCCCCAGGCATAGATGCCGGACAGGCGGTTCGGGTCGCGTGCGTCCACCGCCGCGCGGATCTGCGCCACCACCTCGCTGAGCCGGCGTGCGCAGCTGTCGCGGTACAGGCCGCTGGCGCCGGCGGGCCGCGCCTCGGGCAGCAGCCGCGCGCGCGCGCCCATCGCCTCGCACGGCCTGTCGCCGTACACCGTGCGCCCCTGCGGGTCGGTGCAGCGGTTGACCTGCTGCGCCTGCGCGGCACCCGCCCACAGGGCGGCAGGGAGCAGCAGGAGTGGCAGCGCGCGCATTGGCCAAGCCTAACCCGGCCACGCGTGACGGGGTGTGCAGCCGCTGGCGGGTCAGCCGCGGCCGAGCCGCTGCAGCACCGCGTTGGTCGGCCTGGCCAGGTTGAGCGTGTAGAAGTGCAGCGCCGGCGCGCCGCCGGCGATCAGCCGTTCGCACAGCGCCGCCACCACGTCGGCGCCGAACGCGCGCACCGAATCGACATCGTCGCCGTAGGCCTGCATGCGCTTGGCGATCCAGCGCGGGATCTCCGCACCGCACTGCTCGGAGAAACGCCGCAGCTGGCTGAAGTTGGAGATCGGCATCACCCCGGGAATGATCGGCACGTCCACGCCCAGCCTGCGGGTGGCATCGACGAACTGGAAGTACGCGTCGGCGTTGTAGAAGTACTGGGTGATGGCGGCATCGGCGCCGGCGTCGATCTTGGCCTTGAAATGGCGCAGGTCGGCCAGCGCGTCGCTGGCCTGCGGGTGGGTTTCCGGATAGGCGCCGACCTCGATGCGGAACGCGTCGCCGTGCTCGGCGCGGATGAACGCGATCAGTTCCGAGGCGTAGCGCAGGTCGCCGGGAAAGCCCATGCCCGAGGGCAGGTCGCCGCGCAGGGCGACGATGCGGCGCACGCCGATGGCGCGGTACAGCTTGAGCAGCTCGCGGATCTCCTCGCGGGTGCCGCCCACGCAGGACAGGTGCGGCGCCGCCTGCAGGCCATGGTGCTGGTTGAGGTGGCGCACCGTCTCGGAGGTATAGCTCAGGGTCGAGCCGCCGGCGCCGAAGGTGCAGGACACGTACTCGGGGGCATGCGCCTTGAGCCTGCTCGCGGTGCGGTCCAGCTGTGCGCGCTGGTCATCGGTCTTGGGCGGATAGAACTCGAAGCTGAGCGCGGTCATGGCGGGGCGGTGAGTGGGTCTGGCTGCGATTATATCTCTCTATCAAGATGGATGTGCAATTGTTTCTGTTGTCACCGGGCGCTCGTGCGCGCGGTTCAGTGGGCCCGGCGCGCGGCGCGCTGCGGCAGCAGCGCGATGCAGGCCACGATCGCCGCCAGCAGCACCAGCGAGGCGGCATAGCGGCTCAGCGCGAGCCCGCCGTGGTCGAGCGGTTTGTCGAGGAAGTCGCCGACCACCGCGCCCAGTGGCCGGGTGAGGATGAAGGCGGCCCAGAACAGCAGGGTCCTGGGCAGGCGGGTCGCCAGGTGCAGCGCCGCGACCAGCGCCAGCAGGCCACCGAACAGGAGCATGCCGCCGGCATAGCCCAGGCCCTGGGTATCGGCCGCCCAGTCGCCCAGCGCGGTGCCCAGGGTCTGCGAGAAAGTGATGGTCAGCCAGTAGAACAACTCGCTGCGGCGCGAGCCGATGTCGGCCACCGAGACGCTGCCGGTACTGCGCTGCCAGCAGAACAGGGTGCCCAGCAGCAATGCCAGCAGCACGCTGCTGCCGCCGCTGTAACCGATGCCGAGCGAGCGGTCCACATAGTCGGCCAGGGTGGTGCCGACCGTGGTGCTGGCGATGATCGCCGCCCAGTACAGCCAGGGACGGAAGCCGCTGGCGCGGATCTGCACGGCCACGGCGATGGCGAACACCGTGGCGAACAGCACGGTGCCGGCCAGGTAGCCCAGGCCCATCGACATCGTGACCGCGTCGCCGCCCACCTCGCCCAGCGTGGTGGCGAGGATCTTGGTGACCCAGAAGGCGAGGGTGACCTCGGGAACCTTGCTGTCGCCCGGAGCGGCGTGGCTGTGCATGGCGGTGGTCCGGTGGGAAGGCGGCAATGCGACGATGCGCGGGCCGGAGTCGGAGGCTTGTCGGAAGCTCCTTCCTGCCGTGCGGCGCCGCGCAGCCGGCTGGATTGCCGCGGTCATCGGCGGCGCGGGCGGCCCCCGCCGTCATCGCGGACGGCATCGACCGGGCCGGCGCGCGCGGTGCGCCATGTGCCGCCTGGCGCGGCCGGCAACCCCAGCCAGGCAAAGGGCGGGCCGTGCCGGGCACCCCGCCCGCACAGCGCGGTCCACGTTGCTGCCTGCCATGGCCCGTGCGGACAGTGGAACGCGGCGTCCTCCGGCTCCCACCGATCGCCGGCATGCCGGGCGCCAGTGCCCATCACGGCGTCCGCCGCCTTCCGTCGTAACCCGGACGCGCGTGGGCCTGATCGGGATGGCGTCCGCGCTCGCGGGTGCGTGCGCCCTGCGTGGATCAGCGCGCGCATCCCGCACCCGCGCGTGCGCCGGCGTGCGCGGCCGTGGCGCGATGGCCGACAATGGCCGGGTTTTCCGAACGTCCCAGCCATGTCGATCTTCCTCACCCCCTTCGCCCGTACCCGCCTGTTCCCGCGCACGCCGCGCCCGAACACGATCCGCGACTGCACCCCCGAGCAGTTCGAGCGCCATCTCAACACGCATCCGCCGCTGCAGGTGCTCGACGGTTACGCGCCGTTCTGCAAGCTGCACGTGCACCGCAACTGGACCTCCACCCGCTGCCTGACGGTGCCGGTCACCGACGCCAACCGCCACCTGCTGCGCTCGGCCTACGAGGCGCGCACGCGCGAGGAACTGCCGGTGCTGGTGCGCTGGTTCGAGGGCGTGGAGCCGCCGGTGGCCGAGTACCTGGTCGTCATCCTCTACAGCCGCGAACAGCTGGCCAAGGAAGGCGCGCCGATCGACGCCGACTGGGGCGTGGTCGGCTGCCTGTACACCGCCGAGCCGGCGGAAATCCCGATGGCGCCGATCACCATGATGCGCAATGCGCTGGGCGTGGAAGAGGGCGGCTCGGGCGTGCCCATCGACCGCGATGCGTACCGGCGTGCGGTCGCGTTCTGGGAGGCGAACGCGAACTGGCGGTAGGGCTCAGCGTTCCTGCCGGTAGTCGAGCGCCAGGCGCAGCATGTCGCGATGCTGGATGCCGTCCTCGACGATCGCTTCGTCGTAGTTGCGCAGGAAGAAGTCGCGGTCCACCTGGAACACGCGGAAGCCTTGCCGCTGGTAGAACGCGAGCGGGTAGCCGAAGGTGCCGGTACCGACTTCAAGCCGCTGCGCACCTTCGCGCCGATACGTGTCGATCACGTGGGCCAGCAGCCGCGCGCCGATGCCGCGCTGCTGGCGTGCCGGATCGACGGCGATGTTCATCAGCTCGTGGCTGCCCTGCGCGAGCGGCACGACCGCGCAGATGCCGGCGATGGCGCCGTCCATGCGGGCGGCGAAGCAGCGTGCGCCCGGCAGGTAGCCGCGTACCTTGCGTTCCGAGGGGTCGGCCAGCAGGAGCAGCGCCAGCGGCGCATCGGCGGACGGTATTTCGTGGATCGCTGGGATTGTTTCGTCCTTCGGGTCGGCGGCATGTCCGGCCTGCGGATTGATGGCCATGCGCCCGCGCAGGGGCGTCGCGATGAATCCCTCGCGAAAGGCGCCATCGAGCAGGAATGGGGCCTCCCCGGCCAGGGCGAAACCCTGCGTGTCGCCCCGAGCCATAGCCAGGCCCGCATAGCCGGCGACCAGCGCCTGCAGTTGGTCGTGGTTCGGCTCGGCTTCCAACCACGTGGGGAAAACGGAGAGAAGGGCATTCCGGCGATCCTGCAGGATCGAGGGAGTCGTTTTCGATTTCGCCGGAAGCGATTGCAGGCCGAGTGAGCGCCAAGCGGCATGGGGAAATGTTTCGATCGCGACGCCGGACGTTCTCCCCGGCTCTCGCAGGCGTGGCCAACCCCGGCGTTCGAGTCCATCGAAGAACGCTACCGAGAACTGTACGAAGGTGCCGTAGGCAGCGGGTTTTACGTTGCCGGGCAGGCCGGTTTTGGCCGGCGTATTCAACCGCCTCTCGCATACCCGCGAATGTGGCAGCTCGTTGCCGGGGCTCTTCCAGCCCTGTGGGCCGTCGATCAGCAGCAACGTCGCGCCAAGCTCGCCTGCTAGGTTGGATATGTACTCGGCAAGGACGTCCGGATCGGGCGTTCCGGGAAGAGCGGCGTCAAGGAAACGGGCCCGTGCGCACTGCGTGTCTCGATCAAGCAAGGCAATGCCGATGTCCCGATGATGGCGGCAGGCGAGATCGATGGACAGGATGGGCATGCCGTGGCTCCGTGCCGATGAAGGATGGGCGGGCCGTCTGCATGCCCCCCGGGGACGCAAGTATCGCCACCTGCTCCGTGTCCGTGAAGTGCAGCGTGCTGCAGGGTGGAACAGCAGACGGGCGCCTCGCGGCGCCCGTCGTGGTGTTCCCCGCAATGACCGGCGCGCCGGTCAGTAGCGGTAGTGCTCCGGCTTGAACGGGCCGTCGACCGGCACGCCCAGGTAGTCGGCCTGTTCCTGGGTCAGGGTGGTCAGCTTGACGCCGATCTTCTCCAGGTGCAGGCGCGCGACCTCCTCGTCCAGCTTCTTCGGCAGGCGGTAGACGTCGGCCTTGTAGCTGTCCCTGTTGGCCCACAGGTCGATCTGCGCCAGGGTCTGGTTGGCGAAGCTGTTGGACATCACGAAGCTCGGGTGGCCGGTGGCGCAGCCCAGGTTCACCAGGCGGCCCTCGGCCAGCAGGAAGATCGCGTTGCCGTTCGGGAACACGTACTTGTCCACCTGCGGCTTGATGTTGATCTTCTTCACCCCGGCGTAGCCGTTCAGCGCGTCGACCTGGATCTCGTTGTCGAAGTGGCCGATGTTGCAGACGATGGCCTGGTCCTTCATCGCGCTCAGGTGTTCGATGCGGATGATGTCCTTGTTGCCGGTGGTGGTCACGTAGATGTCGGCGCGGCCCAGGGTGGACTCCAGGGTGTTGACCTCGAAGCCCTCCATCGCCGCCTGCAGTGCGCAGATCGGATCGATCTCGGTGACGATCACGCGCGCGCCGTAGGCACGCAGCGAGTGCGCCGAGCCCTTGCCGACGTCGCCATAGCCGCAGACCACCGCGACCTTGCCGGCCAGCATCACGTCCATCGCGCGCTTCAGGCCGTCGGCCAGCGACTCGCGGCAGCCGTACAGGTTGTCGAACTTGCTCTTGGTGACCGAGTCGTTGACGTTGATCGCCGGGACGAGCAGGGTGCCGGCTTCGGCCAGCTGGTACAGGCGGTGCACGCCGGTGGTGGTCTCCTCGGAGACGCCCTTCCAGTCCTTGACCACGCGGGTCCAGTAGCCCGGGCGCTCGGCGTGCACGCGCTTGAGCAGGTTCTTGATGACCTGTTCCTCGTGCGAGCCGGACGGGGTGTTCACCCAGTCGCTGCCGTTCTCCAGCTCGTAGCCCTTGTGGATCAGCAGGGTGACGTCGCCGCCATCGTCGACCACCAGCTCCGGCCCCAGCAGGGTGCCGTCGGCTGCCTTGAAGGTCAGCGCTTCCAGGGTGCAGTCCCAGTATTCCTCCAGGGTCTCGCCCTTCCACGCGAACACCGGGGTGCCGGTGGCGGCGATGGCCGCGGCGGCCTGGTCCTGGGTGGAGAAGATGTTGCACGAGGCCCAGCGCACGTCGCCGCCGATGTCCTTCAGCGTTTCGATCAGCACCGCGGTCTGGATGGTCATGTGCAGCGAGCCGGTCACGCGCACGCCCTTGAGCGGCTGCGCGGCGGCATGCTTGCGGCGGATCGCCATCAGCCCGGGCATCTCGTGCTCGGCGATGTCGATTTCCTTGCGGCCCCAGTCGGCCAGCGAGATGTCGGCGACCTTGTAGTCGCCTTCCTGGGAGAAGGTCTTTGCAACAGCGTTCATGTAAGGCTCCGGTGTGGTGCGAGCAGGCTCGCGTTCGCCGGGCGCCGTTGTTGCATGCCATGCCGTCCGAGCCTGGCCGCCGTGCCGGTCCGGCCCTTGCGGGGGACTCCACACGGCGGTCGCAGCGCCCCTCGGACGGGGGCGCCGATTATATCGCGCGGGGGCCCTGACCAACCAAAGGCAGGGGAGCCGGCGGCCGGGGATTGTTAACGTGTGCGGTTGAAACCGCCCAGAGAGGATTGCCATGACGATGTTCGCTTCCCGCCGCAGCCGCCGCGCGTCCGCGGCGCTGGTGCTGTGCGCCGGCCTGCTGCTGGCCGTGCCGCCGCTGCTGGCGGCCGCCCCGGCCGCCAGCACCGCCGCCAGTGACGCCACCGGCTACCGCCTGCCGTCGGCGGCGCTGCAGGCGGTGGTGGACGCCCCGCGTGCGCCGAGCCTGCGGCTGTCGCCGCGCCGCGACCTGGCGGCCATGCTGCAGACCCCGCCGCTGCCGTCCATCGCCCAGGTGGCGCAGCCGGAGCTGAAGCTGGCCGGCCTGCGGATCAACCCGAAGACCTTTTCCGACAGCCGCTTCTCGTTCGGCAGCCGGCTGTGGCTGATTTCCACCGTGGATGGCAAGGAGCGCCAGATCAGCGGCCTGCCGCAGCCGCTGTCGGTGGCCTCGCTGGCCTGGTCGCCGGACCAGAAGTACCTGGCCTTCAACCAGGTGGACCCGGCCAGCGGCAGCAACGAGCTGTGGCTGGTGGACGTGGCCGCGGGCAGCGCGCGGCGCGTGGCCGAGCGGCTGAACTCGGTGGTTGGCAACGGCTATGCGTGGCTGCCGGGCGGTGACGCGCTGCTGGTGATGCAGCGCCCGGCCGGGCAGGGCGCCGCGCCGGTGGGCGACGGCATCCCGAGCGGACCGGCGGTGCAACAGACCGAGGCGGGCCGGGGCGTGCGCTCGGTGCGCACCTACCAGGACCTGTTGAAGAACGAACACGACGCGCGCCTGTTCGAGTACTACCTGCAGGCGCAGCCGGTGCGGGTGGCGATCAACGGCGAAAGCCGCCCGCTGGGCATGCCGGGGCTGTACCTGGGGCTGTCGTCGTCGCCCGACGGCAACTACCTGCTCAGCCAGCGGGTGGAGCGGCCGTTCTCCTATGCGGTGCCGGTCGGCAGTTTCCCGCGGCGCATCGAGGTGCTGGACGCGCAGGGCCGGGTCGCGCACACGGTGGCGAAGCTGCCGCTGGTCGAAGGCCTGCCGACCGGCAACGACGCGGTGCCGACCGGGGTGCGCTCGATCGTCTGGCGCGCCGACGCACCGGCCACCCTGGTCTGGGCCGAGGCGCAGGACGGCGGCGACCCGGCGCGCGACGCGGCGATCCGCGACGCGGTGCTGGTGCAGGCCGCGCCGTTCGACCGGCCGCCGGTGACGCTGGCGCGGCTGGCCGCGCGCTATGCCGGCATCACCTGGGGGCGTGGCGACGTCGCCCTGCTCAGCGAGTACTGGTGGAAGACGCGCCAGGTCCGCGAGTGGAAGATCGCCCCGGACCAGCCGCAACAGGCGCCGCAGCTGCTGTCCGAACGCTCCGGCGACGACCGCTATGCCGACCCGGGCGAGCCGCTGCTGCAGCCCGACGACAGCGGCCGCGCGCGCCTGCAGTTCACCGCCGATGGCCGCGGCTACTATCGCGTCGGCGACGGTGCCTCGGCGCAGGGCGACCGCCCGTTCCTGGACCGCATCGACCTGGACAGCGGCAAGGCCGAACGCCTTTTCCATTCGCAGGCGCCGTACTACGAGGCGCCGGTGGCGGTGATCGACGGCGATGCGCCGCGGGTGCTGTTCAGCCGCGAGTCCAACGACGAACCGTCCAACCTGTACAGTCGCGCCCTCGGCAGCGATGCCGCGCCGGTCGCGCTGACCCGCAATGCGCACCCGCTGCCGCAGCTGCGCGGGGTGAAGAAGGAGCAGATCCGCTACACCCGCAACGACGGCGTCGCGCTCACCGCCGACCTGCTGCTGCCGCCCGGCTACGACCCGAAGAAGGACGGCCCGCGCCCGCTGCTGATGTGGGCCTACCCGGCCGAGTTCAAATCCGCTGGCGACGCCAGCCAGGTCACCGGTTCCCCGCACCGGTTCAACGCGATCAGCTACTGGGGCCCGCAGGCGTTCCTGGCCAAGGGCTACGTGGTGCTCAACAACCCGACCATGCCGATCGTCGGCGAGGGCGATGCCGAGCCCAACGACACCTACGTGCAGCAGCTGGTGGCCAGCGCGCAGGCGGCGGTGGACGAGGTGGTGCGCCGCGGCGTGGCCGACCGCGACCGGATCGCCGTCGGCGGCCACTCCTATGGCGCGTTCATGACCGCCAACCTGCTCGCGCACACGCGCCTGTTCAAGGCCGGCATCGCCCGCTCGGGCGCCTACAACCGCACGCTGACCCCGTTCGGTTTCCAGGCCGAGGAGCGCAACTACTGGCAGGCGCAGGACACCTACCTGAAGATGTCGCCGTTCAATTACGCCGGCGACATCAAGGACGCGATCCTGTTCATCCATGGCGTGGACGACAACAACTCCGGCACCTTCCCGATGCAGAGCGAACGCATGTTCGCCGCGGTCAAGGGCCTGGGCGGCAACGCGCGGCTGGTGATGCTGCCCAACGAATCGCATGCCTACCGTGCGCGCGAGTCGATCATGACCATGCTGGCCGAGAGCGAGGACTGGCTGGACCGCTGGCTGGCGGCCCCGGCCAAGGGCGGCAAGCGCTAAGCGCGGGCGCAGGCCGGCACGCGCCCGCGCCTGGCGCACACGCCCCACGGCCGCGGTCCGGGCCGTGGGGCGGGATGCCGCGCCTTCGCGCACCCCTTTGCCCGGGGGCGGTTTCCGCGGCCCACCGTGGCGTGCCGGCAGCTGGCCGGTACCCGCCCGCGATGCGCGGGGTCGCCGCATGTCCCGCAGCGTGCTGCATGGGCCTGCTTCCAGCTTGCCCTGCGCCGCGCCCGCGCCGCTGGCGCGCGGCACTGTTCCGCCGACGGTGGCGCCTGCAGCGGTGCGTTCCTGCTTGCGGCTGGGTCGTGGCGCACGTCATCGGCTGTCCCTGGCCGGACGCTCGCGGTGCCTGCTGGATGTCCGCAGCGACAGCCGCCGGACAACATGCAGATGCAACCATTTTCGCCATTGATGCACTGCAAAAAGCGTGGGTTTTTTCAGTTAGGCTTGGGACCGTTCCCGCTTCCGAGGTTCCGGTTCCTGGATGAACGAGTACCGCAGCAGCGTCGTCTTCGCCACCCCCGACCTGCCCCTGCGCGACGACGTCCGTCGCCTCGGCGCGATGGTCGGCGACCTCCTTTCCGAACAGGTCTCGCCCGCGTTCCTCGATGAGGTGGAGGACGTGCGCACCGCCGCGATCGCGCGCCGCGAGAGCCAGGCACCGCTGGCCACGCTCAGCGCGCAGCTGGCCGGGCGCACGCCGCGCCAGGCCGAGGCACTGGTACGCGCCTTCAGCACCTATTTCCAGGTGGTGAACATCGCCGAGCGCGTGCACCGCATCCGCCGCCGCCGCGATTACCAGCGCGCCGGCACCAAGCGTCCGCAGCCCGAAGGCCTGCAGGACGCCCTGCAGCAGCTCAAGGCGCAGGGCGTGACCCTGGAAGAGCTGGCGCAGTGGTTGCCGCGCATCGACATCGAACCGGTATTCACCGCCCACCCCACCGAAGCGGTGCGCCGTGCGCTGCTGGAAAAAGAGCAGCTGATGGTGGCCAGCCTGGTGGACGACCTCGACGGCCAGCGCACCCCGGGCGAACAGGCCGCCGACACCGCGCGCCTGCGCATGGCGCTGACCGCCTCGTGGCAGACCGCCGATTCCTCGCCGGTGCGGCCCAGCGTGGAGGACGAACGCGAGCACGTCGGCTTCTACCTCACCCGGGTGCTGTACCGGGTGATGCCGGTGTTCTACGAATCGCTGGAACAGGCGCTGCTCGCCACCTGGGGCCGCACCCTGCCACTGCCGCGGCTGGTGCGCTTCGGTACCTGGGTGGGCGGCGACATGGACGGCAATCCCAACGTCGACGCGACCACCATCGCCGCCACCCTGGACGCGCAGCGCGCCGCGGTCCTGGAGCTCTACCAGAAGGACCTGCTCAAGCTCGCCAGCCTGCTCAGCCAGTCCACCGAGCTGGTCGGGGTGAGCGAGGCGGTGCGTGCGCGGGTGGACGCCTACCGCGCGCTGCTGCCGCAGGTGCAGTCGCGCCCGCGCCACGCCGACATGCCCTACCGCCTGCTCAACGACCGCATGCGCGCGCGCCTGCAGGCCACGCTCGACGACGCCGTGGGCGGCTATGCATCGCCGGATGAACTGATCGACGACATCCAGCTGATCCTCGACAGCCTGGATGCGAACAAGGGCCGCCACGCCGGCTGGTTCTCGGTGCGGCGCCTGCTGTGGCGGGTGCGCACCTTCGGCTTCCACCTGGCGCGGCTGGACGTGCGCCAGGAATCGAGCGTGCATGCGCGCGCGCTGGCCGAGGTGCTGGGCGGGCAGGCGGCATTCGAGGCACTGGACGCCGCGGCGCGGGCGCGGCTGCTGTCGCCCTATGCCGCCGGCGAGGCGGTGTTGCCGCGCGGCGACGACGAGGCCGGGCAGCGGCTGGACAAGGTGTTCGCGGCGCTGGCCGACGCGCGCGCCCGGCACGGCGCCGACGCGCTGGGCAGCTACATCATCTCCATGGCCCACGACCGCGGCGACGTGCTCGCGGTGCTGGCGCTGGCGCGCCGCGGCGGCCTGGTCGACGAACGCGGCGCGGTGCCGCTGGACATCGCGCCGCTGTTCGAGACGGTCGACGATCTGCGCCATGGCACCGCGACCCTGGGCGACCTGCTGGGCGACCCGGTGTACCGCGCGCACCTGGCCGCGCGCGGCGACGTGCAGATGGTGATGCTCGGCTACTCGGACAGCGGCAAGGACGGCGGCATCGCCGCCTCGCGCTGGGGCCTGCAGCAGGCGCAGGTGGAGCTGTTGGCGGTGGCGGCCGCGCATGGCGTGCGCCTGACCTTCTTCCACGGCCGCGGCGGTTCGATCAGCCGCGGCGGCACCAAGACCACGCACGCGGTCGATGCCTCGCCGCCGGGCAGCATCGACGGCCGCCTGCGGGTGACCGAGCAGGGCGAGGTGATCCACCGCAAGTACGGTATCCGTGCGCTGGCGCTGCGCTCGCTGGAGCAGGCGGCCGGCGCGGTGCTGCGCGCGAGCCTGCGGCCACGCCCGGCCGAACCGCGCGAAGCGCAGTGGACGCCGGTGATGGACATCGTCGCGGCCGCGAGCGCGCGCCGCTACCGCGACCTGGTCGGCGATGCGCAGTTCATGGCGTACTTCCGCACCGCCACCCCGATCGACGTGATCGAGCGCATGACCCTGGGCTCGCGGCCGTCGCGCCGGCTCGGCCAGGACGCGGCGCTGTCCAACCTGCGCGCGATCCCGTGGGTGTTCGCCTGGAGCCAGGCGCGGGCGGTGATTCCCGGCTGGTTCGGCGTCGGCAGCGGCCTGCAGGCGGCCGCCGACGCCGGGCACGAGGAGCGGCTGCGCGAGATGGCGCACGACTGGCCGTTCTTCGCCACCTTCCTCGACGACATGGCGATGGTGCTGAGCAAGGGCGACATCCACATCGCCGAGCAGTTCTCGCGTCTGGCCGGGCCGCTGCATGACCGCTTCTTCCCGGTGATCCGCGAAGAACTGGCGCTGACCGCGCATTGGGTCAAGCGCCTGGGCGGGCAGCAGGAACTGCTGGCGCACGATCCGCGGCTGGCGTTGTCCATCCGCCTGCGCAACCCCTACATCGACCCGATCAGCACCCTGCAGGTGGACCTGCTGCAACGTTGGCGTCACAGTGGCCGCGAGGACGACGCGCTGCTGCGCGCGCTGGTGGCCTGCGTGAACGGGGTAGCGCAGGGGGTGCAGAATACCGGCTGAGGGGATCCGTCGCACGGGGAGGTGAACGGGGAATGGGGACGATGCGCGAAGGCGAGGGGAGCAGTGGCGACGCGACGCGTTACCACCGGGTCAAGCAGATCGTGCTGCAGGCGCTGGACCTGCAGGGCAGCGCCCGCGAGGCGCTGATCGAACGCGAGGCGGCCGGCGATGCAGCGCTGGCCGAGGAGGCGCGGGCGCTGCTCGCCGGCATGGAGGCCGACCAGACGCTGGTGGTGTCGTGCCGTTCGCCGGGGCTGCCGCCGCCCGACCCGGGGCAGGACCTCAGCGGCCAGGAGGCATCGGCCGACGCCAGCCGCGAATACCGCCTGCTGCAGCGCCTGGGCGCCGGCGGCATGGGCGTGGTGTACCTGGCCGAACGCAGCCACGGCGGCTTCGTGCAGAAGGTCGCGCTGAAGCTGCTCAACCCGGTGGCCGAGGCGTCGCAGGAACTGCGCGCGCGCTTCGCCCGCGAGCGTGAACTGCTGGCGCGGCTGGACCACCCGGGCATCGCGCGCCTGCTCGACGGCGGCATCCTCGCCGATGGCCGCCCGTTCCTGGCCATGGAATACGTCGAGGGCGAGCGCGTGGACGTCCACGCCGCGCGGCTGCCGCTGGACGAGCGCATCGCGCTGTTCGTCAGGATCTGCGAAGCGGTGGCCGAGGCGCACCGCTGCCTGGTCATCCACCGTGATCTCAAGCCGGCCAACATCCTGGTCGACGCGCGCGGCCAACCGCGGTTGCTGGACTTCGGCATCGCCCGCCTGATCGACGAGGACAGCGCGGCGGCCGGCGATACGCGTACCGGCCAGCATGCCCTCACCCTGGCCTACGCCAGCCCCGAGCAGCTCGCCTGCCAGCCGCTGACCACCGCCACCGACGTCTACTCGCTGGGCGCGGTGCTGTACCAGCTGGTCTGCGGGCAGCTGCCGTTCGCCGACATCGACAACCCGGCCGGCCTGTACAACGCCATCGCCAATACCGACGTGCCGCCGCCAAGCCGGCGGCTGCGCGCCGACGGTGCGCCACGGCGGCGCGGGCGCGCGGTGCCGGCCGACATCGACGCCATCGTGCTCAAGGCGCTGCGCAAGGAGCCTGACCGCCGTTACCCCTCGGTCGCGGCGCTGGCCGAGGACCTGCGCCGGTACCTGGAGCACCGCCCGGTCAGCGCCCGCGCCGGCGAACGCGGGTATCGCATGCGGCGCCTGCTGCGGCGCAATGCCTGGCCGCTGGCCGCCGCGGCGCTGGTGCTGTTGTCGGTGCTGGGCGGACTGCTGGCATCGGTGCTGGCCCTGCGCGAGGCCAAAGCGCAGCAGGCGCTGGCCGAACGCCGCGGGCGGGAGCTGCAGCGGATCGTCGATTTCCAGCGCGGCACCCTGGAAAGCGTCGACATCCAGGCAATGGGGCGCTCGCTGGCCGCCGCGCAGAAGGACATGCTGCTCAAGGCCGACGCCGCCGCCGGTGGGCAACTGGCGTCGCCGCAGGTGCTGCAGCTGGTGGATGCCGCGGCCGCGCGTGGCGCCACCGATCTGGCCCGCGATGCGCTGGAGACCTACGTGGTGGCGCACGCGCTGGACCGGATCGGCAACGAGGTGAGCGACGACGCCACGCTGGCGGCGGAGCTGCGGCAATCGCTGGCCGGCGTGCTGCACGCCATCGGCAGCAACGTCAGCGCCGAGGCGCAGTTGCGGCAGGTGCTGGAGCAGCGGCAGGCGCTGGCAGCGGACAGCCCGGAGCGGCTGTCAACGGAACTGGCGCTGGCAGGGGTGCTGGTCACCCTCGGGCGCGCGGACGAGGCGCAGCGCCTGTACACGCAGGTGCACGCCGCCACCGCGGCACGGCCGATGAGCGATCCGCAGCGGCTGGAGGCCGAACTGGGGCGCGCCATCCTGATGATCATCCAGGGCCGCTTCGACGACGCCATCGCCGCCTACGACGCGATCCGCGCGGGTGTCGGCGGCGCGCTGCCGGAAAGCGACGAGCGCCTGCTGCGCCTGCGTCGTTACCGCATCGATGCGTTGATCCAGGCCGGCCGGCGCGACGAGGCCGGGCCGGAGGTCGAAGCGCTGCTGCCGCTGTACCAGCGTGCGCTCGGGGCGACGCATCGCGACACGCTGTACGTGGCATTGGTGCAGGCCAAGCTGCTGCGCGAGCAGAAGCAGTTCGAACAGTCGCAGGCCGTGGCCCGCAACGTGGCCGACGTGCTGGCGCGGCGTTACGGCGAAGACCATCCGGACACGGTGTCGGCGCGCTACCTGGTGGCGATCAATGGTTTCGCGCTGGCCGGCGACGACGCGGCGCTGGCCCGGGTCCAGGCCGAGATCGAACGGGTCATCGACTACCGGCGCCAGCAACAGGGCGAAGACAGCGCCCAGGCCGTCTCGCCGATGACCGGCCTGGTCGGCGTGCTGAACAAGCGCGCCATGCTGGCCGGCGACCCGGCCGCGCGCGCCGGATTCATGGCGCAGGCGCTGCAGGTGCAGCAGGCAGTGCTGGATTCGCACCTGCGCCATCGCGGTCCGGACCATCCCAATACCCTGCTGGCGCAGGGCAGCCTGGCGAGCCTGCTGCACCGGCAGGGGCGCCATGCGCAGGCGCTGCTGCATGCGCAGCGCTGCCTCGAGGGCCAGCGGCGCACGCTCGCGCCGGACCACCCGATCATCGCCGGCACCTGGAGCCTGAATGCCGACATCCTGTTGGCTCTGGGCCGGCTGGAGCCGGCGCGCGCGGCCTACGCGACGGCATTGGAGCTGCGCGCGCGCAAACTCGGCGCCGAGGCGTCGCCCACGATCGAAACCGCCGCGCGCCTGTACCGGCTGCTGCAGCGCATGCAACGCGTGGACGATGCGACCGCGCTGCGCACCCGCTACCTGGACCCGCTGCTGAAGCGTGACCCCGCGCAGCTGGATGCCGGGATGCGTTCGGTCCGCGAGCAGGCACGCGAGGTGATCGCCGCGGCCGGCGGCCGCTGACCCGCAGCGGCAGGCGGCGTACGCCACGCCGCGCTCCGGTGGGCGGCGCCCGCCCGTGGGCGCCGCCGCCGCGGTGCTACGGCGCCGGCGTGGTGGCGCTGCTGCCGAGCAGCTCGCGGTGGCGCTGCTCCATGTCCTGGCGCAGCTGGCGGCGGATCTGCGCGGCGGCATAGCGGCGCTTCTCGTCGCCGGTCGCCGGCTGCAGCGGCGGCACCGGCGTGGGCCTGCCGTCGTCGTCCACCGCGACCATGGTGAAAAAGCAGCTGTTGGCGTGGCGCACGCTGCCCTGGCGGATGTCCTCGGCCACCACCTTGATGCCCACTTCCATCGACGAGGTGCCGGTGTAGTTCACCGACGCGAGGAAGGTGACCAGCTCGCCCACCGCGATCGGCTGGCGGAACATCACCTGGTCCACCGACAGGGTGACCACGTAATTGCCGGCGTAGCGGCTGGCGCAGGCGTAGGCCACCTGGTCGAGCAGGCGCAGTACCGCGCCGCCATGCACCTTGCCGGAGAAATTGGCCATGTCCGGGGTCATCAGCACGGTCATCGACAACTGGTGGGACGTGGGCTCGGACATGGGCATTGGCGCGAAGGGGGGAGCCGCAGGCTAACCCGGCGCGGTGGCCGGATGCACCCCCGGCCGCTGCCCGCAAACGGAAAGGCCGCCCCTGCGGGCGGCCTTTCCGGTCAACGCCTGCCGGGCCGGGCTTACTTGAGCTTGGCGGCCTTGCGCAGCGCTTCGGCGCGGTCGGTCTTCTCCCAGGAGAACGCGGTGGCGTTCTGGGTCTTGCCGTCGCCGTCGACGTACGAGAATTCCTTCGGCTTGCGGCCGAAGTGGCCGTAGGCGGCGGTCTGCTGGTACATCGGGTGGATCAGGTCGAGCATCTTGATGATGCCGTACGGGCGCAGGTCGAAGTGCGCGCGGATCAGCTTCTCGATCTGCGCGTCGGCGATCTTGCCGGTGCCGAAGGTGGTGACCGAGATCGAGGTCGGCTCGGCCACGCCGATGGCGTAGGAGACCTGCACTTCGCACTTGTCGGCCAGGCCGGCGGCGACCACGTTCTTGGCCACGTAGCGGGCGGCGTAGGCGGCCGAGCGGTCGACCTTGGACGGATCCTTGCCGGAGAACGCGCCGCCACCGTGGCGGGCCATGCCGCCGTAGGTGTCGACGATGATCTTGCGGCCGGTCAGGCCGCAGTCGCCCACCGGGCCACCGATCACGAAGATGCCGGTCGGGTTGATGTGCACCTTGTTCTTCGGCAGCGCGTCCAGCCACGCCTTCGGCAGGACCGGCTTGAGGATGTGCTCGCGCACGGCCTCGATCAGGTCCTTCTGCTTCACGCCCGGGTCATGCTGGGTCGACAGCACCACCGCGTCCAGGCCCTCGATCTTGCCATCCTGGCCGTAGCGCAGGGTGACCTGGCTCTTGGCGTCCGGGCGCAGCCACGGCAGCGGCGAGTTCTTCTTCTTGCGGACCTTGGCCTGCTGCTCGACCAGGCGGTGCGAGTAGTAGATCGGCGCCGGCATGAATTCCGGGGCTTCGTTGCAGGCATAGCCGAACATCAGGCCCTGGTCGCCCGCGCCCTGTTCTTCCGGCTTCTTGGCCTTCTTGTCGGTGCCGTCGACGCCGGCGGCGATGTCCGGCGACTGCTTGCCCAGCATGTTGATGATGGCGCAGGTGTGGCCGTCGAAGCCGACGTTGGAGTTGTCGTAGCCGATCGCGTTGATGACGTTGCGGGTCAGCTCTTCGATGTCGACCCAGGCCGAGGTGGTGACCTCGCCGGCGACGATCGCCGCACCGGTCTTGACCAGGGTTTCGCAGGCGACGCGGGCGCGCTTGTCCTGGGTCAGGATCGCGTCCAGCACCGCATCGGAAATCTGGTCGGCGATCTTGTCCGGATGGCCTTCGGAGACCGACTCGGAAGTGAAGAGATAGCTGGACATGAGCTTGTATCCCTGTATGCGGATGAAAAGATAGCCGCGCATGATACACGGCCGGGGCACCCCGGGAATAGTGCAGGGCCGGTTGTTGCCATCCGGTTAATAAACCGGTTCACCCAGCCCGCCGCCCGCGGCCCGGCGTCACCGAACTGCCGCAAAACCGCAACCGCGCTGCCGCCTGGCGGGCGCAGGCTGCCGGCCAACCGGGCCGTCGGACCACCGCCATGCACCAGATCGAGCAACGCCTGCAGCAGCGCTATCCCGAGTGGTTCCATGGCCCGCGCGGGCACCTGGCGCGGCCGCTGCTGCGCAGCGTGGGGCGCTGGTCGCGGCTGGACCAGGTGCAGGCGTTCCTGCGCCACAACGGCGAGCGCCGCGGCCTCGCCTTTGTCCAGGCCGCGCTGGACTTCCTGGGCAGCCGCTACCAGCTGGACCGTGGCGCGCTGGCCCGGATCCCCGCCCGCGGGCGGCTGCTGGTGGTCGCCAACCACCCCTCCGGCGCGCTCGACGCGCTGGCGCTGCTGGACGCGGTGGGCCAGGTGCGGCGCGACGTGCGCATCATCGCCAACGACCTGCTGGCCGACCTGGAGCCGCTGCGCGAGCTGCTGCTGCCGGTGCGGATCCTGGGCGGCCGCGCGCGCCGCGACAGCCTGCGCGCGGTGGAGCAGGCGCTGGCGGCCGAGCAGTGCGTGATCGTGTTCCCGGCCGGCGAAGTGTCGCGGCTGTCGCTGCGCGGCATCCGCGACGGCCGCTGGAACCGCGGCTTCGTGCGCTTCGCCAACGCCACCGGCACGCCGGTGCTGCCGGTGCGGGTGCAGGCGCGCAACTCGGCGCTGTTCTACGGCGCTTCGGCGCTGTTCAAGCCGGCCGGCACCGCGCTGCTGGCGCGCGAGATGTTCGCCCGCCGCGGGCGCCCGCTGCGGCTGTGGGTGGGGCAGGCCCTGCACCTGGACCCCGCGCTGGACCCGGCGCTGCAGCTGCAGGCGGTGCGGCGCGCGCTGTACGCGCTCGGTGCCGACGACGCGCCGGCGGGCGCCACCGTCGACGCGCCCGAACCGCTGGCCGCGGCGGTCGCCGCCGAGCGGGTCGCGGCGGAGATCGAGGCCGCCGACCTGCTCGGCCAGACCGGCGACGGCAAGCAGATCCGGCTGGCGCGCTGCGCCGCCGGCTCGCCGCTGCTACTGGAACTGGGGCGGTTGCGCGAGCTGACCTTCCGCCGGGTCGGCGAGGGCACCGGGCGCAGCCGCGACCTGGACGACTTCGACCTGCTGTACCAGCACATCGTGGTCTGGGATGCGGCGCAGCAGCGCATCGCCGGCGCCTACCGCATCATGCGCGGCGCCCAGGCGCTGGCGCGCAGCGGCCTGGCCGGGCTCTATACCGCGGCGCTGTTCCGCTATGCCGACGATGCCATCCCGCGCATCGCCGAGGGCATGGAGCTGGGCCGCAGCTTCGTGGTGCCCGACTACTGGGGCAGCCGCAGCCTGGATTACCTGTGGCAGGGCATCGGCGCCTACCTGCGCAGCCAGCCGGGCGTCCGCTACCTGTTCGGCGCGGTATCGATCAGCGCAGCGTTGCCGCGCCAGGCGCGCGAACAGCTGGTTGCGTACTACCAGCGCTACTACGGCGGTGGCCATGGCCTGGTCGAGTCGACCCGGCCGTTCCAGTACTTCGCCGCGCCGCCGTGCTTCGGCGACATGGATGCCGATGCCGCGTTCGAGGTGCTCAAGGCCAACCTGGCCGCGCTGGGCACCAGCGTGCCCACGCTCTACCGCCAGTACACCGACCTGTGCGAGCCGGGCGGCGCGCGCTTCCTGGCGTTCGGCGTGGACCCGGACTTCAGCGATTCCATCGACGGCCTGATCGAAGTGGACCTGCAGGCGATCCGCCCGCACAAGCGCCGGCGTTACCTGCGCGACGCCGGGGTGCCGGCATGAGCGTGCCGACCCCGCTGCTGCCGCACCGGCGCGCGGTGTTCATCTCCGACACCCACCTGGGCGCGCGCCATTGCCATGCGGCCGAGCTGGCGCGGTTCCTGTCCACGCTGCGCTGCGAACGCCTGTACCTGGTCGGCGACATCGTCGACCTGTGGTGGCTGGCGCAGCGGCGCGCCAGCTGGAACGCGGCGCACAACGCGGTGGTCGAGGCGCTGCACGGGCTGCGCCGCGCCGGCACCGCGATCATCTACATCCCCGGCAACCACGACGCCCCGCTGCGCCGGACCTGCGGGCTGATGCTGCCGGCGATGCAGGTGCGGCGGCGTGCCATCCACGTCACCGCCGATGGCCGCCGCCTGCTGGTGGTGCACGGCGACGACTACGACGGCGCGACGCGCTGGCATCTGCCGATGCCGACGCGCGCGGCGCGTGCAGCGACTTCCCCCGTCGCATCGCCCGATGCCGGCGATGCGATCGCCCCCTCGACCCAAGGCCGCTGGCGTCGGGTTCTCACCCATCTGCAGTACGGCGTGGGCGACTGGCTCTACTACCGCATCCTCACCGGCAACCGCCTGCTCAACGTGCTGCGCCAGCGGGTCGGGCTGCGCTACTGGTCGCTGGCCGAGTTCCTCAAGCGGCGCAGCGCCGCGGCCGAGCGCTACATCGAGCGTTTCGTGCAGGCCGGGCTGGACGACGTGCGCCGCCGCGGCCTGGACGGCATCGTATGCGGCCACATCCACCGGGCCGCGCTGGTCGAGCGCGATGGCCTGGTCTATGCCAACGACGGCGACTGGGTCGAAAGCCTCACCGCCCTGGCCGAGGATCACGACGGCAGCCTGCGCCTGCTCGACCCTGCCGGGCGCAGCCTGGCGTGGCTGCCGCCACGCGCGCCGCAGGCGCGGGCCGCCTGAGCTGGCCTGCATGCTGCTTCCTCACGGTGGCGGCGCTATGCTCGCCGCGGGCTGGGGAAAGGAGCATCCGCGGTGGCACACACGCAGTCGACGACCCGGGCAAGGGCGGGGTTGTTCGCGGCCTGGCTTCTGCTGGCCGCCACCGGCACCGCTGCCGCCAGCGCCGACGACCCGCCGGCGTTGAGCTTCGAACAGGCGCGCGCGCGCCTGGAACAGGTCTCCGACGCGCTGGCCGCGGCCGACGCCGGGGTGCGCGGCAAGCAGGACCTGCAGGACGCCACCCGCTACCTGCGGCTGCCGGAAATCACCGGCGACATACGCCGCATGCAGTTCCAGAAATCGCTGGAGCTGCCACTGGGTTCGCTGGCACCGGTGGCCGAGGCGTTCGGCATCGAATCGCCGCTGCGTTTCGCCGAGCGCGACTGGCGCACCCGCCCGATCGTCACCGCCAGCGTGCCGCTGTACAGCGGTGGGCTGATCCCGGCGGCGCAGCAGGCGGCGCAGGCAGCCACCGCCCAGGCCGAGGCCGAGCGCGAGGCGCAGCGCCAGTCGCTGGCGCTGCAGCTGGTACAGGCCTATTTCGGCCAGCAGCTGGCCGAACGCGCGGTGCAGGTGCGGCGCGAGGTCCGCGATGGCCTGCAGCGGCACCTGGACGACGCGCTCAAGCTCGAACGCGAAGGCTTCGCCAGCCGCGCCCAGCGCCTGCAGGCCAGCGTCGCCCGCGACAAGGCCGAGCGTGAGTACCAGAAGGCGCGCAACGACCTGGCCACCCTGCAGCAGGCGCTGGCCACGCTGCTGCGCAGCGGCGGCAACGTCGGCACCACCTCGCCGCTGTTCGTGATCGACGCGCCGCTGGAGCCCCGCGAGGCGTTCGAGCGCAGCGCGCTGCAGCGCCATCCGCAGCTCGAGCGCCTGCGCGCGCTGGGCCAGCAGGCCGAACAGGGCGTGCGCGTGCAGCAGGCCAGACTCAAGCCACAGGTCTACCTGTTCGGCCAGTACGACCTGCACCGCCGCGACGCCCTGCTCACCGATGCCGACTGGGCGTTCGGCATCGGCCTGCGCTATACCTTCCTGTCGCCGAGCGCGCGGCCGCTGCAGGTCAGCGCCGCGCGCGCGCAGCTGGAACAGGCGCGCGCCGGGCTGGGCGAGGCGGAGAACCAGGTGCGGCTGGGCGTGGGCAAGGCCTGGAACGAACTGGACACCGCGCGCAGCCAGTTCCGGCTGCTGGACAGCAGCATCGCCCAGGCCGAGGAGAACCTGCGCCTGCAGGAGCTGTCCTTCCGCGAAGGGCAGGCGACCTCGCTGGACGTGATCGACGCGCGCCTAGCGCTGGGCGCGGCGCGGGTGGAGCGGGCGCAGGCGGCCTACCAGTTCGATGTGGCGCTGGCGCAGCTGCTGGAAGTGAGCGGGCAGATGCAACGGTTCGACGACTACCGCCGGCGGGCGGACAAGGTGCTGGAATGAGCCAGACGGCGGGACACGACACGGGACCGCGGCGGCGCCGCGTTTTTGCCATCGCCGGCGTGTTGTTGCTGGCGCTGGTGGCGCTGGGGCTGTGGCTTGGCCTGCGTACCCCGGCCGACCAGGTGCAGGGCATGGCCGACGCCGACAGCGTCAACGTCGCCGCCAAGGTGACCGCGCGGCTGCACGCGCTGCACGTGCGCGAGGGCCAGCGGGTCGCGGCCGGGCAGCTGCTGTTCGAGCTGGACAGCCCGGAAGTCGCGGCCAAGGAGCGCCAGGCCGCGGCGGTGGTCGCGGCCGCACAGGCGATGGCGGACAAGGCCGAGGAGGGCGCGCGCAGCGAGGACATCCGTGCCGCCGAGGCCAACTGGCAGCGTGCCCGGGCCGGTGCCGAACTGGCCACGGCCACGTTCCGGCGGCTGGACACCCTGTTCAACGAGGGCGTGGTCACCCGGCAGAAGCGCGACGAGGCGCAGGCGCAGGCGCGCAGCGCGGAGGAGCTGGCGCGGGCGGCGCGGGCGCAGTACGACCAGGCGCTGGCCGGCGCGCGCCGCCAGGACAAGGCCGCCGCGCTGGCGCAGGTGCGGCAGGCCGAAGGCGCCAAGGCCGAGGTCGACGCCGCGCGCCAGGAAACCCGCGGCCACGCGCCGCTGGCCGGCGAGGTGAGCAAGCGCATGGCCGACATCGGCGAACTGGTGCCGGCCGGCTACCCGGTGTTCACCCTGGTCGACATCGACCACATGTGGGTGGCGCTGACCCTGCGCGAGGACCAGCTGCACGGGCTCAGGCCGGGGGCGGTGCTGCAGGGCACGATCCCGGCCCTGGGCGGGCGCAGCGCCGCGTTCGAGGTCTACTTCATCAGCCCGGCCGGCGACTACGCCACCTGGCGCAGCACCCGGCAGTCATCCGGCTACGACGTGCGCAGCTTCGAGGTGCGGGTGCGTCCGCGGCAGCCGGTCGACGGGTTCCGCCCGGGCATGAGCGTGCTGTTCGCATGGCCGCAGGGCTGACGCCGGGCAGCGGCGCCGCGTTCGCCGCGTCGCTGCGGCGCGAACTGCGCCACTGGCGCGAGGACCGCTGGGAACTGGCACTGGTCACGCTGGTGCCGCTGCTGCTCATGCTGCTGATGATGGCGCTGTTCTCCGGCGCGGTGCTGCGCCAGCTGCCGGTGGCGCTGGTGGACCTGGACGGCAGCGCCGACAGTCGTGCGCTGGCGCGCGCCATCGATGCCAGCCCCGGGGTGGCGCTGGTCGCCCAGCCGGCGTCACTGCAACAGGCACAGGCGCAGCTGCGCGCGCTGGAGGTGTTCGCCATCGTGCTGCTGCCGGCCGACATGAGCCGGCGCGCGCTGCGCGGCGAACCGGCACCGGTCTACGCGTTCTACAACGCCACCTACCTGGCCACCGGGCAATCGGCCGCGCGTGACATCGCCGACGCGGTGGCCGCGTACAACGCGCGCATGCTGAAGGAACGGATCGGCCTGCAGGCCGGGCCGGCGCGCCTGCGCGCCGCGCCGGTGACGGTGCAGGCCACGGTGCTGTACAACCCGGCGCGCAGCTACGAACTGTTCCTGCTGCCGCTGATCTTCCCGGCGGTGCTGTCGCTGCTGGCGGCACTGGCGGCCGGCGGCGCCTTCGGCCGCGAGCGCCGCGACGGCCTGCTGGCCACCTGGCTGGGGCGGCGGCCCTGGGCCGCCATCGCCGGCAAGCTGCTGCCCTACGTGGCGGTGTTCTCGCTGTACGGCGCTTTCGGTGTGCTGTACGTGGCTTACGTGCGTGGCGACGGCGTGGCCGGCAGCGTGTTGATGCTGTTGCTGGCCCAGCCGCTGTTCTACCTGGCGTGCTGCTGCTTCGCGCTGCTGTTCATCGCCCTCACCCGCGACATGTGCACCGGGCTGTCGCTGGTCGGGCTGAGCATCGGCACCGCGCTGGCGTTCTCCGGCGCCACCTTCCCGGTGGTGGCGGCGCCGCTGTTCACCCGCGTGTGGAATGCGCTGCTGCCGCTCACCGCGTATGTCCAGCTGCAGATGCAGCAGCTGTTCATGGGCTCGCCGTGGACGGTGTCGCTGCGTCCGCTGGGCGTGCTGGCACTGATGGCGGCGGTGGCCGGTGCCGGTGGTGCACTGCTGCTGGCCCGGGGCGCGCGCCGCGCCGCGCCGCCGGTGCCGGCATGAGCCGGGTCGCCGCCAGCTTCCGCGCGACGCTGCAGGCGGTGTTCGCCGACTCGGCCGCGCGCACGGTGATGATCGGCGCGGTGCTGTTGTATTCGTTCTTCTACCCGGCGGCCTACCGCCACCAGGTCGCCAGCGACCTGCCGCTGGCGGTGGTCGACGCCGACCGCAGCGCCACCAGCCGCGCGCTGGTCCGGCATGTCGACGCGCTGCGCGCGGTGCGGGTGGCGACCCAGCCGCGCGACCTGGCGCAGGCGCGCGCGCAGCTGGAGGCCGGCCAGGTCGACGGCATCGTGCTGATCCCGGCGCGGCTGGAGCGCGACATCCTGCGTGGTGGCAGCGGCCAGCTGGTGTTGCTGGGCAATGGCGCCTACCTGGGCCGCGCCAGCGCCATCCTGGGCGGGCTGGCCGAGGGCATCGGCGCCTTCGGCCGCGACCAGGCGGTGCGCCAGGCCGGCTTCATGGGGCCGCCGCTGGCGGCACCGCTCGAACTGGTGCAGCGGCCGCTGTACAACACCCGCGAGGGCTACGGCAGCAGCGTGGTGCCGGGCGTGGCCGAGCTGATCGTGCACCAGACCCTGCTGCTGGGCATCGGCGTGCTGCTGGGTACCCGTCGCGCGCAGTCGGGGCAGCGCCTGCAGGTGGCGACACCGGCGCTGCTGGGCATGGCCGCGGCCTTCACCCTGGTGGCGGTGGCCGGGCTGCTCTACTACGCCGGCTTCAACGCCTGGGTGCAGGACTACCCGCGTGGCGGCAACGTGCCCGGCCTGCTGCTGGCGGTGCTGCTGTTCGCGCTGGCGTCGGTGGCGTTCGGTCTGTTCGTCGGCAGCTTCTTCAGTACCCGCGAGCGCGCCTTCCAGTACGTCACCGGGGTCTCGATCCCGCTGTTCTTCCTGTCCAACCTGTCGTGGCCGGCGGTGGCGTCGCCAGCGGCACTGGTGGCGCTGGCCAAGCTGTTGCCGACCACCGCGGGCATCAACGCCATCGTGCGCACCCAGCAGATGGGCGCGCGGGTGCCCGAGGTCGGCGGCGAACTGCTCAACCTGCTGTTGCTGGCGCTGCTGTACGCTGCGCTGGCGGCGTGGCGGCTGCGCGCGCGGCCGCCACGCCACCCTCCGGGGTAGCTGCCGGGCCCGCCCGGCACCGGGGGCGGCCGCGGATGCGCCCTGCAGGGCAAGCCCTGCATCCACGGCAGGGCCCGGCATAATGCGGCGATGGATTCCCTCAGCCAGATCGTCCTCGGCGGCGCCGTCGCCGCCGCCATCGCCCCGGCCGGCCACCGCCGCGCGGCGCTGCTCGCCGGTGCCGCGCTGGGCACGCTGCCCGATCTCGACGGGCTGCTGATCATCGCCTTCACCCGCGACCCGGTGAGCCTGATGACGCTGCACCGCAGTTTCAGCCATTCGCTGTTCGTGCTGCCGCTGCTGGGCACGCTGATCTGGTGGCTGTACCGGCGCTTCGGCCACGGCCGGGTGGCGCAGGCGCCCGCGCGCTGGTGGTGGGCGATGGTGCTCGCGCTGGTCACCCATCCGCTGCTGGACGCGTTCACCGTCTACGGCACGCAGCTGTGGTGGCCGCTGATGCCGCACCCGACGATGTGGTCGAGCGTGTTCATCATCGACCCGCTGTATACCGTGTGGCTGGCGCTGGCCTGCGTGGTAGCGTGGTTCGCGCGGGCGCGGCCGCTGGCGCAGCGTGCGCTGGTCGCCGGGCTGGTGCTCAGCTGCGGATACCTGGGCTGGTCGCTGCTGGCCAAGCATCTGGTCGAGCGCGATGCCGACCGCGCGCTGGCGGCGATGGGGCTGGCCGGCGCGCCGCGGTTCTCGGTGCCGATGCCGTTCAACACGCTGCTGTGGCGGGTGGTGGCGATGACCCCGCAGGGCTACGTGGTCGGCGACCGCTCGCTGTGGGCCGACCACGGGCCCATGCGCTTCAGCGGTTACCCGTCCAATGTGCAGGCGCTGCGCCAGGCGCAGTCGATCCCGGCGGTGGCGCGGCTGCAGTGGTTCAACCGCGGTTTCATGCGCGCGCAGGTGCGCGATGGCGAACTGGTGCTCAGCGACCTGCGCATGGGCCTTGAGCCGGACTACAACTTCAGTTTCGCCGTGGCCCGCGAGCAGGGGGGGCGCTGGGCGCCGATCCCGCCGCGGCAGCTGCGGCCCGTGTATCGCGATGCCGGTGGGCGCGCGGTGCTGGAGCAGCGGCTGGCGCAGGTCTGGCACCGTATATGGAACGATGAGGGCGTGATGCCGGCGGCGGAGGTGACGGGCGGTTAGGCGGGAGATTCCGGAAGCGGGATTTATTTTCAAATTTAGAACAAATAGTGATTTTTATAGTGTTTGTTCTGAATTTGTTGGCAATTACACTGGCGCCCATTCCACGAATGGCCGCCTTGCCGGCTTTCCTTCCTTCCGGAGTCACCATGAACAGCCAAGCCATCGCCCTGTACAAGCAGCGCCGTTCCCAGTACGCGCTCGGCCGCACCCTGCCCATCGGCCAGGACCAGGTCACCGACCTGATCAAGCACGCCGTGCGCGAGGCGCCGTCGGCCTTCAATTCGCAGCCGACCCGCGCGCTGATCCTGCACGGGGCGCAGAGCGTGAAGTTCTGGGAGCTGGTCAAGGACGCGCTGCGCCCGATCGTGCCGGCCGCCGCGTTCGCCGCCACCGAGGGCAAGCTGGACAGCTTCGCCGCCGGCGCCGGCACCGTGCTGTTCTTCAATGACGTGGACGTGACCCGCGGCCTGCAGGACCAGTTCCCGCTGTACGCCGACAACTTCCCGGTGTGGGCCGAACACGCCAACGGCATCGCCCAGTTCGCGGTGTGGACGGCGCTGGCCGAGGCCGGCATCGGCGCCAGCCTGCAGCATTACAACCCGGTGGTGGACGAGGCCGTGCACCGCGAATGGGGCATTGCCGGCAACTGGCAGCTGCGCGCGCAGATGCCGTTCGGCTCCCACGAAGCCGCCATCGGCGAGAAGAGCTACATGGAGGACGAGGCCCGCTTCAAGGTCTTCGCCTGAGCCTTCCGGCGCGCTCCTCCCCCCGCGCCGATCCAGGCCCGCCGGCTCTGCTGGCGGGCCTTTCTGTTGTGCCCGGTGGTCGCGCTCCTTTCCGGCTTGGCCTGCCGGAACGCGGCCCCGCGGGTTGGCGGCCGTGCCGGGCACAGGCCTGGGATCGACACCGCCGGTGCGGGGCTTGCCGCGCACGGAAGCCTCGCGGGAACGGCCGCATGCGGGGCAAGCCCCGCATCTACGGGATTGGTTGCATGCGGGGATCGCCCGTCAGGCCGCGGCCAGCGGCTGCGCGGCGATCAGCCCGTCGAAGTAGTCGCGGGTCAGCCGCAGCTGCGCGTCGGCGCTCTCGGCGGCGTTGACCACGGCGCGGAACGCCGCGCGCTGTTCATCGGTGTGTTCAGGCCGGTCCTTCGCGTACCAGCCCAGGTGCTTGCGGGCGATGCGCACGCCCTGCGGTTCGCCGTAGAACGCGTGCAGGTCGGCCAGGTGCCCGAGCAGGATGTCGCGCACCTCTTCCAGCGACGGCGGCGGCAACTCCTCGCCGGTGGCCAGGTAGTGGGCGATCTCGCGGAAGATCCACGGCCGGCCCTGCGCGGCGCGGCCGACCATCACCGCGTCGGCGCCGGTATGAGCCAGCACCTGCGCGGCCTTGCGCGGGGAATCGACGTCGCCGTTGGCCAGCACCGGAATGTCCAGCATGGCCTTGATCGCGGCGATGGTGTCGTACTCGGCGGTGCCGGTGTAGTGCTGGTCGCGGGTGCGGCCGTGCACCGCCAGCGCGGCGATGCCGCTGTCCTGGGCGATGCGGGCGATGGCCGGCGCGTTGCGCACCTGCGCGCACCATCCGGTGCGGATCTTCAGCGTGACCGGCACGTCCACCGCACCCACCACCGCCTCCAGGATGCGCGCCACCAGCGCTTCGTCGCGCATCAGCGCCGAGCCGGCCCAGGCATTGCACACCTTCTTGGCCGGGCAGCCCATGTTGATGTCGATGATCTGCGCGCCGTGGTCGACGTTGTAGCGCGCCGCCTCGGCCAGCTGCCGCGGCTCGGTGCCGGCGATCTGCACGCTGATCGGCGCCGGCTCGCCGGCATGGTCCATGCGGTGGATGGACTTGCGGGTATTCCAGAATCGCGGGTCGGAGATGGTCATCTCCGAGGCGGCCAGGCCCGCGCCGAGCCGCTTGCACAGCTGCCGGAACGGTTTGTCGGTGACGCCGGCCATGGGCGCGAGCACCACGTTGGGTGCGATGGTGTAGGGGCCGATCTGCATGCGGCGCATTGTAGTGCCCGGCGCGGCGCCGATGCCGGCGCCGGCCCGTCGCGCGGGCATGGCTTCAGCGCTCATCCGGTTTGCCGGTGGCGCCCCGCCCCTGCCATGCCGCCGCGGGCGGCCGCTGGCCGCCCAGCGGTGGCGGCCAGCGCAGCGGCGGTGCGCGGGCTCAGGCGGCGTCGGCCGGGGTCATCCGCGGCATCGCCGCGGCGGCGCCTTCGCTCTCGGTGGAGCGGGCGGCGTACTGGTTGGCGAAGCGCACGTGTTTGATGAAGGCCGCGTCCGGGGCCTGTGCCAGCGAGGCCGCCAGGGCGCCGTTGAAGGCGTCGCCGGCACCGGTGGTATCGACCACCTGCGCCGGCTCGGCAGCCACCCGGTAGTAGGGCTGGCTGTCGCCGCGCAGGCGCTCCTCGTCGTGCGAGACGAACACGCCGACCGCGCCGAGGGTGACCACCACGGTGTTGCCGGACAGCTTGCGGCACAGCGCGTGCAGGCTGGCGCCATCCAGCGCCGCCACGTCGTCGGCCTCCACCCGCTCGCCGACATGGCGGCCGAGCAGGGCGGCGAACTCGGTTTCGTTCGGAGTCAGCACGTCGGCCAGCTTGAGCAGGCCGATGCTCGACGGCGCGTTGGCCGGGGCGGCGTTGAGCACGGTCAGCACGCCGGCCTCGCGGGCGATGCCCAGCGCCGCCTCGATCGACTCCACCGGCGACTCCAGCTGCGCCAGCAGCACCCCGGCCGCGCCGATCAGCGCGGCGTTGGCGGCCATGAAGCCGGTGCTCAGCGAGGCATTGGCGCCGGGGCCGATGACGATCGAATTGCGGCCGCGGCTGTCCACGTAGATGCCGGCGGTGCCGGTGGGCTCGCCGCTGGCCTCGGCGGCCAGCACGATGCCGTCGGCCGCGGCCAGCTGCCGGGCCAGCGTGCCACCGGCGTCGTCGCCCAGCGCGCAGACGAAGGTGATGCCGGCACCGGCGCGGCGCGCGGCCACCGCCTGGTTGAAGCCCTTGCCGCCGGGACCGGTGCTGTAGCGCCCGGCAATGGTCGCCCCCGGCGCGGGCAGGGCATCGCAGCGCCAGACGTGGTCGACATTGAAGGAACCGGCAACAACAACAGACTTCATGGAATCAATTTCTCTTCAGGTGGCTTTGGGGGAGCCGAAGGGGGAGCGCGCGTGCTCAGCCGAAGTGGCTGAGCACGCCGGCGATGGTGGCCGTCATCAGCGTGGCGATGGTGCCGCCCAGCACCGCGCGCAGGCCGAACTTGGCCAGGTCGTGGCGACGGTCCGGGGCCAGCCCGCCGATGCCGCCGATCTGGATGGCGATCGAGCTGAAGTTGGCGAAGCCGCACAGCGCGTAGGTGGCGATCAGGCGGCCTTCGTCGCTGAGGGTGACCCCGGCGACATTGCCCTTGATGATCTCCGACAGCTGCAGGTAGGCCACGAATTCGTTGATCACCACCTTCTGGCCGATCAGCGAACCCACGGTGGTGGCATCGGCCCACGGCGTGCCGATCACCCAGGCGATCGGCGCCAGCACGTAGCCGAAGATGGTGGCCAGGTTGGTCGGCTTGCCGATGGCCTGGGCCAGCCCGGTCACTTCGCCCAGCCAGGTCAGCGGCGCGTTGAGCAGCGCGATCAGGGCGATGAAGGCCAGCAGCATGGCGCCGATGTTCAGCGCCAGCTTGAGGCCGTCGCCGGCGCCGGCCGCCGCCGCGTCGATGATGTTGGACGAGGTCTTCTCCACTTCCATCTTCACCGTGCCGCGGGTCAGCGGGGTGCCGGTCTCGGGCACCAGCAGCTTGGCGATCACCAGCGTGGCCGGCGCGGCCATGATCGAGGCCGCCAGCAGGTGCTTGGCGTAGAACGCCTGCGCCACCGGGTCGCCGCCGCCGAGCATGCCCACGTAGGCGGCCAGCACGCCACCGGCGATGTGCGCCATGCCGCCGATCATCATCGTGATCAGCTCGGACTGGGTCATCTTGGGGATGTAGGGGCGCACGGTCAGCGGCGCCTCGGTCTGGCCGATGAACACGCTGGCGCAGACGCTGGTGGTTTCCGCGCCGGACACCCGCATCACCTTGGTGATCGCCCAGGCCATGACCTTGACCACCGCCTGCATCACCCCGACGTGGTAGAGCACGCCCATCAGCGCCGAGAAGAAAATGATGGTCGGCAGCACCTGGAAGGCGAAGATGAAGCCGTACTTGGGCACGTCCATCAGGCTGCCGAAAATGAAGCTGGAGCCTTCGTTGACGTAGCTGAGGATCTTGACGAAGCCCTGGCCCAGCCAGTCGAACACGTCGCGCCCGCCCGGCACCAGCAGCACCAGCGCGGCGAAGGCGATCTGCAGGCTGATGCCGGTGGCGACCAGCTTCCAGTCCACTGCCTTCTTGTTGTTGGAAAACAGCCAGGTGATGCCGATCAGCACCGCCAGACCGAACAGGCCGAAGCCGATCCTGCCCAAACCTTCGACCATGAGTATTCCCCGGGCGAGCCCGCAAAAGCGGCAAGCCTAGAGCAGCGGCCAGTGGCGGGCAACAATCCCGACGCCTGCCGGGGGCAACGGCGGCGATCAGGCCGGCATCGGCAAGGTCCGGGGCGCTATCGGTACGGTGGCGGGGGTTAAACTGGCGGCTGTCCGCGCCGCCGGCGCGCACCGCGTTCCAGGAGCCAGCCATGCAATACCGCCGCCTCGGGTCGTCCGGCCTGCAGCTTTCCGCCCTGTCCTTCGGGGCCTGGGTCACCTTCGGCAGCCAGATCGCCCGTGGCGAGGCCCGCAACCTGATCGCCGCGGCCTGGGACAACGGGGTCAACTTCTTCGACAACGCCGAGGTTTACGCGCAGGGCCGCGCCGAGCAGGTGATGGGCGACGTGATCGCCGACCTGCGCCTGCCGCGCGACGGTTACTGCGTGTCCAGCAAGGTGTTCTTCGGCGCGGTCGAGGCGCCCAACCCGCTGCAGCGCGGGCTGTCGCGCAAGCACGTGCACGATGCCTGCCATGCGGCGCTCAAGCGGCTGCGGGTGGACTACCTGGACCTGTACTACTGCCACCGCCCCGACCCGGAGGCGCCGATCGCCGAGACGGTGCAGGCGATGGACGTGCTGATCCGCCAGGGCAAGGTGCTGTACTGGGGCACCTCGGAGTGGTCGGCGGCGCAGATCGCCGAGGCGGTGGCATTCGCCCGCGGCAACGGCCTGCACGCGCCGACCATGGAACAGCCGCAGTACAACCTGCTGCACCGCGCCCGGGTGGAACAGGAGTACGCGCCGCTGTACGCCGACGCCGGGCTCGGCACCACCATCTGGTCGCCGCTGGCCTCGGGCCTGCTGACCGGCAAGTACAACGACGGCATCGCCGCCGGTTCGCGGCTGGCGCAGCCGTCGCTGGGCTGGCTGCAGTCGGCGGTGCTGGGCGAACCGGCCGATGCGCGGCTGGACAAGGTGCGGCGCTTCACCGCGGTGGCCGCGGAGCTGGGCGAATCGCCGGCGCAGCTGGCCATCGCCTGGTGCCTGCGCAACCCGCGCGTGTCCAGCGTGATCCTGGGCGCCAGCCGGGTGTCGCAGCTGGAGGAGAACCTGCGCGCGCTGGAGCTGCTCGAGCGTGTCGGCGACGACGCGTGGGGCAGGGTGGAAGCCGCCTTCGCTTGACCCGGGCGGCGCGCGCCGGGCGGGCCGTGGCGCCTGCCCGGCGTGGAAGGAATGCGGCCGGGCGCGGAAGGCGCGCCCTCTTGCATCGCGGATGAGAATCATTATCATCAATTCTGTCCCCGCCACGGAACCGCCGCGATGTTCGCCCAACCTGTCCTGCTCCGTCCCCGTACCCTGCACCTGCCGCAGCGCCCCGCCCCGCGAGCGCTGGCCGTCGATGACGCGATCGACAGCGGCGCGCTGCTGAAGGGCCAGCGCGAGATCCTGATCCGCCATGGCGACCGCGTTTACCGCCTGCGCCATACCAGCAACGACAAGCTGATCCTCACCAAGTAACCCCGGCCGCATTCGCCGCCAGCCGGCGCGCCACTGCGCGTCATGCCCTCCTGAATCGCATCTTCTCTCCCCCTCGGCCACGGCCGGGCCGCCACGGCGGCCGGCCGCTGCGCCGCGGGTCAACCGTTCGATTCAAGGTACCCATGATCCGTCCCGCCGCCTTGAGCGCCGCCCTGTGGGCGACGCTGTTTCCCGCCCATGCCGACCCAGCCGCAGCCGCGCCGGCCGATGCCCACGACCTGGAACGCGTCCAGGTCACCGCCACCCGCACCGGCCGCGCGGTCGCCGACGTCGCCGCCACGGTCGACGTGATCGAACGCGAACAACTGGACCGGCAGCTCGTCCACGACATCGCCGACCTGGTCCGCTACGAACCGGGCATCTCGGTGACCCGCAGCGTGGCCCGCTTCGGCCTGGGCGGCTTCCGCATCCGCGGGCTGGACGGCAACCGCGTGCTGATCCAGACCGACGGCATCGCCATGCCGCGCAGCTTCGCCATCGGCAGCTTCGCCAGCGCCAACCGCGACTTCACCGACCTGGAAACGCTCAAGCGGGTGGAAATCGTGCGCGGCCCGGCCAGTTCGCTGTACGGCTCCGACGCGCTGGGTGGCGTGGTCGCCTTCGTCACCAAGGACCCGGCCGATTACCTGGGCGACGGCAAGGACACCTACGTCGGCCTGAAGCTGGGCTACGACGGCGACTGGCAGGGCCTGCTCGGCGGGGTGACCACCGCCTTCGGCGGCGCGCGCTGGAGCGGCATGGTCAACGTCAACCACCGCCAGGGCCAGGAAACCGGCAACAAGGGCCGGGTGCGCAGCGCCGACAACACCCGCACCGCACCCAATCCGCAGCAGCGCGACGGCCGCAGCGTGCTGTCCAAGCTGGTCTATGCGCCCGATGACGGCCAGCGCCTGCGCTTGACCGTGGAGGGCAACGAGGACGTCACCGACACCGACGTGCTGTCGGCCATCGACCACGTCACCACCACCGGCATGAAGGCGCACGACAGGCAGACCCGCGCGCGGGTGTCGCTCGCGCATGAAATGGACGCGCTGGACGCGGCCTTCGCCGACAGCCTGCGCTGGCAGCTGTACCGCCAGGACAGCGAGACCACCCAGGTCACCGACGAGGACCGCGCCAACCGCAGCCGCCGCCACCGCGTGTTCGACTTCGACCAGCGGGTGCATGGCGCGCAGGCGCAGTTCGACAAGCGCCTGGTCACCGGCGCGGCCGAACATGCGCTGACCTGGGGCCTGGACGGCACCTGGAGCCGGATCCGGCAGAAGCGCGACGGCTACCAGGTGCTGGCCAATGGCAGCACCAGCAGCACGATCCTGCCCGACGCGTTCCCGGTGCGCGACTTCCCCGTCACCCGCACCACCGAGCTGGGCCTGTACCTGCAGGACGAGGTGCGGCTGGCCGGCGGCCGCCTGTCGCTGGTGCCCGGCGTGCGCGTGGACCACTACCGGCTCGAGCCGCAGGCCGACGCGATCTTCAGCGGCGACAACCCCGGCGTGGCGCTGGCGTCGCTGCGCAAGACCAGCGTGTCGCCGAAGCTGGGCATGGTCTGGCGCCTGGACCCGCGCTGGTCGCTGTTCGCCGGCTACGCGCGCGGCTTCCGCTCGCCGCCGTACAACGACGTCAACCTGGGTTTCACCAACGTCCTGTTCGGCTACACCGCCATTCCCAACCCGGACCTGAAACCGGAAACCAGCCATGGCCTGGAACTGGGCGTGCGCTACGTGGGGCCGGCGCTGTGGGCCAGCCTCGGCGGCTACCGCAACGACTACCGCGACTTCATCGAATCGCAGCGCTACGTCGGCACCAACGCGCAGGGGCTGATGGTGTTCCAGTCGCAGAACATCGCCGACGCGCGCATCCATGGCGCCGAACTGAAGGCGGGGCTGGAGCTGGGCGCGCTGGATGCGCGGCTGGCCGGCTGGTCGCTGCGCGGCGCGGCGGCCTGGTCGCGCGGGCGCAACCTCAGCGAAGGCGTGCCGCTGGACACGGTGGACCCGCTGCGCGGCAGCCTCGGGCTGGCCTACGACCGCGACGACTGGGGCATGGAGCTGGCCGGCAGCTTCGCCCGCCGCAAGGGCCGGGTCGCCAGCGCCGACGCGTTCCGTCCGGCCGGCTACGGCGTGCTCGACCTGATGGCGCACTGGCGCTTCGCGCCGGGCGCCACCGCCCAGGTCGGCGTGTTCAACCTGGCCGACCGCCGCTACATCGAATGGTCCAGCCTGGCCGGCACCCTGGCCGCTTCCAGCCGCGTGAGCGACCGCTTCAGCAACCCCGGTCGCACCGTATCGGCCAGCCTGTCGCTGGCCTGGTGAGCGGCGCCAACCGCTGCTTCCCTCCCCCGATGGAGCGTCACCCGGCCATGGATGGCCTTCCCACCGCCCCCGAGGAACCCATGAAGAAACCGCATTGCGCCAGCCTGCTGCTGGCCTGCGCCGCCAGTGCCGGCGCGGTCGCCGCGCCCGCCGACCCCGCCCGCGACCACGACACCATCGTGCGCATGCAGGGCGAGTACACCGTGGATTTCGCCTTCGACGAAACCGTGCTGCTGCAGCCCGGTTACGCGCGCGCGCCGGCGATGCGCAGCGGCGGCAACGAACTGGTGGTCGTGGTCGAGGACACCGCCACCCGCATCGTGCTGCAGCACCTGCTGGTGGATCCGGCCAGCGGCCACGTCACCAAACACTGGCGCCAGGACTGGACCTATGAAGCGCCGGTGCGCTTCGAGTTCAGCGCCGACCAGACCTGGCGGGTGCGCGCGCTTCCCGCCGACCTCACCCGCGGCGCCTGGACCCAATGCGTCTACGAAGTCAGCGACGCGCCGCGCTACTGCGGCACCGGTCGCTGGCGCTACGACAACGGCGTGCCCAGCTGGACCAGCGACCCGGGCTGGCGCCCGCTGCCACGCCGCGAGTACACCCGGCGCAGCGACTACAACGCGCTGGCCATGGTCAACCGCCACACCCTGACCCCCAGCGGCTGGACCCACGAACAGTTCAACACCAAGGTGCGCCGCGACGCCGATGGCGGGCAGCACGAAATCGCGCGCGAGTTCGGTTTCAACGACTACGTGCGCACCACGGACGTGGATTTCAGCCCGGCCCGCGCCTACTGGAACGCCACCGCCGGCTACTGGGCGCGGGTGCGCCGGCACTGGGACGGCTTCCTCGGCCAGGCGCCGGGCGCGCGGCTGAAGACACCGGTCGACGGCATGGCGATGATCGTGCCGCTGTTCACCCAGGCCGACGCCGTGCAGGCGGGGCGGGCGGTCGACGAACGCCGGATCGGCGAGGTGTTCGCGGCCTGGGTCGAAAAGGCGCCGGCCGCGGACTGAGCGCCGGGGCGGCGGCATCCGTGCGGCGGCATGGCGCCGCCGCGCGGGCTCATTCCTTGAACATCAGCAGTGCGGCGACCACGATCAGCGCGAACGCCGCCCAGTGGTTCCATTTCAGCGGCTGCCCCAGGTAGACCGCGGAGAACACCGCGAACACCACCAGGGTGATCACTTCCTGCATGCCCTTGAGCTGCGGCGCGGAATAGACCGCCGCGCCCAGGCGGTTGCCCGGCACCTGCAGGCAATACTCGAAGAAGGCGATGCCCCAGCTGACCAGGATCACCGTCAGCAGCGGCGCCGAACGGTACTTCAGGTGGCCGTACCAGGCGATGGTCATGAATACGTTGCTGGCGACCAGCAGCAGTACCGGGTACAGATAGGCGGTGAAGGGCGGGGCGGGCATGTCCGGGTCCGTGGGAAGGCGCGCATAGCATAGGTGCAGCACCGGTCCGGCGAACCGCGGGCGACAGGGCGTGGTTTCTTCACATGGGATCCACTCGGGGTGCGGCATCTTTCACAAAGCTGAAGAACGAGGAGGCTCCATGCGACAGACCAAGGAATCGTCCGGACTGGTGCTTGTCATCGAGGACAACCGCAACATTTCCGAGATGATCGGTGAATACCTGGAAAGCAAGGGATTCGAGGTGGACTATGCCTGCGATGGCCTGGACGGCTATCGGCTGGCGGCGGAAAACAGCTACGACGTGGTGGTGCTGGACCTGATGCTGCCGCGGCTGGACGGTATCGAGGTTTGCCGCCGCCTGCGCAACGAGGCGCGCAAGTCCACCCCGGTGCTGATGCTCACCGCGCGCGACACCCTGGACGACAAGCTGACCGGGCTGGGGTTCGGCGCCGACGACTACCTGACCAAACCCTTCGCCATCCAGGAACTGGAAGCGCGCCTGCGCGCGCTGATCCGCCGTGAACGCCGCCAGGTGGGCGCCGAGGTGCTCAAGGTCGCCGACCTGGTGCTGGACCCGGTCAGCATGCGCGCCACCCGCGCCGGCACCGAGCTGCAGTTGTCGCCGATCGGCCTGCGCCTGCTGACCATCCTGATGCGCGAATCGCCGCGGGTGGTGACCCGCCAGGAAATCGAGCGCGAGATCTGGGGCAACGGCCTGCCCGACTCGGACACCCTGCGCAGCCACCTGTACAACCTGCGCAAGATCATCGACAAGCCGTTCGACCGGCCGTTGCTGCATACCGTGCAGAGCGCGGGCTACCGTATTGCCGATATCGCCCAGCCGATGGGCTGAGGCATGCGGGGAAGCGTGATCTATCGCGACCGGGCGGGCCGTACCACGGCCCGCGCCGGCGTGCTCTTCCCCTAACCGCACTGGACCACCACGGGACCGCAATGCTGCACGGGTTGCCGCGCAAGATCAGGACCGCTTTCATGCTGCAGGCACTGCTGGCCGGCCTTGCGGTGCTGCTGGGCGGCTACCTGGTGCTGCTGGTGGTCAAGTTCGGCCTGGTCAACGCGCTGCTCAGGCAGGAGGCCGCGCACTACTGGGAGCTGTACCAGGCCTCGCCGGTGCAGCCGCCGCCCAACACCAGCAATGTCCGCGGCTACCTGCTGGAGACCGGGCAGTCGCCGCTGAGCCTGCCCGCCGACCTGCGCGGGCTGGCGCCGGGCTTCCACGAGGTCGGCGACGCCGACGAACTGGTGCTGGTGGACGACAAGCCCGCCGGGCGCCTGTACCTGGTGTTCCTGCGCTCGCAGGCGCAGCACCTGGCGTTCTGGTTCGGGGTGGTGCCGGTGCTGCTGATCCTGCTGGCGGTGTATGGCGCATCGTGGTTGACCTACCACGTCTCGCACCGGGTGGTGTCGCCGGTGACCTGGCTGGCGCGGCGGGTGTCGCAGTGGGACCCGCTGTACCCGGACGCGAGCGAACTGGCGCCGGAGCGGTTGCCGGCCGACGTGCAGGGCGAGGTACGGCAGCTGGCCGGTGCCCTGCATACCATGGCCGGGCGCATCGGCGACCATGTCGCGCGCGAGCGTAATTTCACCCGCGATGCCAGCCACGAGCTGCGCACGCCGCTGACCGTGATCCGCATGGCCAGCGACATGGCGCTGGGCGCGCAGGAGCTGAGCCCGGGGCTGCAGCGCAGCCTGCAGCGCATCCAGCGCGCCGGCCGCGACATGGAGGCGCTGATCGACGCGCTGCTGATCCTGGCGCGCGAGGCCAACATCGAGCCGCAGGCCGAGTGGGTCGAGGTGGCCGACGTGGTCCGCTACGAGGCGGCCAATGCCCGCGGCAGCCTGGCCGGGCGGCCGGTGGAACTGGAAGTCCATGTCGCCGCCGCCAGCCCGCTGCGGGTGCCGCCGCAGGTCCTGCACGTGGTGGTCGGCAACCTGCTGCGCAATGCCTGCAACTACACCGACCGCGGCCGCGTCGATGCCTACGTGGAGGCCGACCGGGTGGTGGTGCGCGACACCGGCATCGGCATGTCGCCCGAGGCGCTGGCGCGGATTTTCGAGCCGTTCTTCCGGGTCGAGCCGGAGCGGCGCCAGGGCCACGGCCTGGGCATGCCGATCGTGCATCGCCTGTGCGAGCGTTTCGGCTGGCGCATCGAGCTGCAGAGCGAGCCCGGGCGGGGCACCACGGTGACGGTGCGTTTCGCGCGCGACGCCGCGCAGCCCGAGCAGGGCGTGGACGGCACCGCCTCCCCCTGACCCGGCCGCTGCCGGTGGCGGCCCCGGCGCCCTGGCGTGACGGCGCACGGCTGCCTCCGCGAGCCTGTGCGAGCGGGCGACAGGGCGCCGGCAGGGCGCGTGTGGCAGAATCCTGCGCTGTTCATCGCCACGGCCGCCTGCATGGATATTTCCCGTTCCCGCCCCGTCCCGGCCACCCGCGCCGGCTCGACCGAGGGCCGCGCGCATGGCTGACGAAATGGGCAACCTGCCGCGCGGCCCGGCGCGCGTGCTCAAGGCGGCGGTCTGGTCCTGGCAGGGTTTGACCGCGGCCTGGCGGCACGAATCCTCGTTCCGGCTGGAGGTGTACCTGTTCGTGCTGCTCGCCCCGGTGGCGGTGTGGCTGGGGCAGACCCCGGTGGAGCGCGTGCTGCTGGTCGGCTCGTTGCTGCTGGTGCTGGCCATGGAGCTGGCCAATTCGGCCATCGAGGCGGTGATCGAGCGCTACGGCCCGGAGTTCCACGTGCTGGCCGGCCGCGCCAAGGACATGGGCTCGGCAGCGGTGTTCGTGATGATGATGAATGTGCTGCTGTGCTGGGGGCTGATCCTGGTGCCCCGGATTTTCTGAACCTCGCCGCCGCGCGCGACCGCGGTGGATTGTCTTTGTTGAAGGATTGCCTGCATGTCTTTTGAGTTCCTTGCCGACCCCAACGTATGGGTCACCCTGTTCATGCTCAGTGCGCTGGAAATCGTGCTGGGCATCGACAACCTGGTGTTCATCTCCATCGCCGTGGGCCGGCTGCCCGAGCACCGCCGGCCGCTGGCACGCCGGGTCGGCATCGCCGTGGCCTGCATCACCCGCATCATGCTGCTGGTGTCGCTGGCCTACCTGGCGCACATGGAGAGCAACCTGTTCACCGTGGCCGGCATGGGCATCTCGATCCGCGACCTGGTGCTGATCGTCGGCGGCCTGTTCCTGCTCTACAAGGGCATCAAGGAAGTGCGCGAACTGGTCAGCGGCGGCGAGGACCAGGACCCGACCACCACCAAGGCATCGGCCGCGTTCGGCACGGTGATCGCGCAGATCGCGATCATCGACATCGTGTTCTCGCTGGATTCGGTGATCACCGCCGTCGGCATCGCCGACCACGTCCCGGTGATGGTCTGCGCGGTGCTGCTGTCGGTGGCGGTGATGCTGCTGGCGGCCAACCCGCTGGGCCGCTTCATCGACGCCAACCCGACCGTCAAGCTGCTGGCGCTGGCGTTCATCCTGCTGGTCGGCGCGGTACTGGTGCTCGACGGCCTGGACCTGCACGTGCCCAAGCCCTACATCTATGCCGCGATGGGCTTCTCGGTGATGGTGGAGTGGCTGAACCTGCTGATGCGGCGCAACGCCAGGCAGCACCACATCCCCGGCGCGGACAACTGGTAAGCCGTTGCCCGCCGCCGGCCGGGTGCCGGTGGCGCGCTACCCACAGGGGCCGGCACGCGCCGGCCCCTGTCGTATGCACACGCTGCACGGCAGTGGTGGCATGCTTGCGGTTCCGGCCAACCAGGACCCGCCCATGCGCCCCTTCCTCCGCCTCGTGTTGCTTGCCCTCGTGGCAGGCTCGATCTCCGGCTGCGGTTACAACGCCATCCAGCAGAAGGACGAGGCGGTCAAGGCCGGCTGGTCCGAGGTGCTCAACCAGTACAAGCGCCGCGCCGACCTGATCCCCAACCTGGTCAACACCGTGCAGGGCTATGCCCAGCAGGAGCGGCAGGTGCTGACCGAGGTCACCAATGCGCGCGCCCGGGTCGGGCAGATCCAGGTCAACGCCGACGATGCCGCCTCGCTGCAGCAGTTCCAGCAGGCGCAGGGCGAACTGGGCAGCGCGCTGTCGCGGCTGCTGGTGGTCAGCGAGAACTACCCGACGCTGAAGTCCGACCAGAACTTCCGCGACCTGCAGGCGCAGCTGGAAGGCACCGAGAACCGCATCACCGTGGCGCGCGGGCGCTACATCCAGCTGGTGCAGGACTACAACACCTACATCCGCTCGTTCCCGCAGGTGATCACCGCCAAGCTGTTCGGCTACCAGGCCAAGCCGAACTTCAGCGTGGACAACGAAGCGCAGATCGCACAGCCGCCGGCGGTGGATTTCGGCACCCGGCCGCAACCGCAGCCGCAGACCCCGCCGCCGGCACCCGCGCCGGCGCAGTGAGCCGATGAACCGCCTGCTGCGCCTGTTGCTGCTGGCGTTCCTGCTCGGCCTGGCCGGGCCGGGCACGGCCATGGCGCAGCAACTGGTGCCGATCCCGCCGCTGGACTCGCCGGTGGTCGACACCACCGGCACCCTGGACGCGGCGCAGCGCCAGGCGCTGGTGGAGCAAGCGCTGGCCCTGCAGCAGCGCAAGGGCAGCCAGTTGCAGATCCTGATCGTGCCCAGCACCCGGCCGGAGGACATCGCCCAGTACACCACCCGCGTGTTCGAGCAGTGGGGCATCGGCCGCAAGGGCGTGGACGACGGCGTGCTGCTGGTGGTGGCCCGGGACGACCGCCGCGTGCGCATCGAGCCGGGCTATGGCCTGGAGGGCGCGATTCCCGACGCCATCGCCAACCGGGTGATCCAGGAATACCTGGTGCCGCGCTTCCGCAACGGCGACTATGCCGGCGGCATCGCCGAGGCCACCGCGGTGCTGGTGCGGCTGATCGACGGCGAGCCGCTGCCGGCGCCGGTGGCCAGCAACCGTGAGCCCGGCGGCAGCGACGCCACCTTCTTCGTCGCGCTGTTCATCGGCGGCATCGCCTCGATGCTGGCGCGGCTGCTGTTCGCGCGCCGCTCGCGGCCGGCCAAAGGCCTGCTGGCCGCGCTACTGGCCGGGGGCGCCGGCTGGCTACTGCTGTCGCTGGCCGGCGGCGGCGTCGCCGCGGCGGTGGCGTTCTTCCTGTCGCTGGGTGGGCTCTCGCCCGGGGGCTTCGCCCGCGGCGGTGGCTTTGGCAGTGGCGGCTTCGGCGGCGGTGGCTTCGGTGGGGGCGGATTCGGCGGTGGCGGCTGGTCCGGCGGCGGCGGGCGTTCGGGAGGCGGTGGCGCCTCGGGGAGCTGGTGATGCGCTGGTTGCGCCATGTCTTTTCGCCGTCGGCGCATGCGCGGTTTCCCGCCGCCAGCCTGGACCGCATCGCCCGCGCCATTGCCGAGGGCGAGCGCCGCCACGGCGCCCAGCTGATGTTCGCGGTCGAGTCCGACCTGCCGCTGGCGGCATTGTGGCGCGGGGTCTCGCCGCGCGAACGCGCCGAACATGCCTTCGCGCTGCTGCGCACCTGGGACACCCGCGACAACAATGGCGTGCTGCTCTACCTGCTGCTGGCCGACCACGCCGTCGAGATCGTGGCCGACCGTGGCCTGCACGGGCGCATCGACGCGGCGCGGTGGCGCCAGGTCTGCGAGGATTTCGGCCGCCGCCGGCGCGAAGGCGACCTGGAGGCCGCGGTACTGGCGGCCATCGCAACGCTCTCGGAAATGCTGGCCGAGCATTTTCCGGCCGATCCGGACGCGCCGCGCGACAACGAGTTGCCTGACCGCCCGCGGCTGCTCGGGTGACGCGGCGGTTGAGCCCCGCGGGCGCTGCCCCGAGAATAGGGACTCGTCCGCCGGACCCGCCTGCATGCTCTATCTCCACGACATAGACCCCATCGCCTTCTCCCTGGGGCCGATCAAGGTGCACTGGTACGGCATCATGTACCTGCTCGGTTTCGCCGCCGCGTGGTGGCTGGGACGTATCCGCATCCGCGCCGGGCGCCTGCCGGGCGTGGACATGAACGCGTTTTCCGACCTGCTGTTCTACGCCATGCTCGGCGTGGTGCTGGGCGGGCGCATCGGCTACATGCTGTTCTATGCCACCGCCGATTTCCTGCACAACCCGCTGCTGCTGCTGCGCGTCTGGGAGGGCGGGATGAGCTTCCACGGCGGCCTGCTCGGGGTCATGGCCGCCGGCTGGTGGTGGACCCGCAAACACGCGCTGCATTACTTCGACACCATCGACTTCGTCGCGCCGCTGGTGCCGCTGGGGCTGGGCTTCGGCCGCCTGGGCAACTTCGTCGGCGGCGAGTTGTGGGGCAAGTTCACCCACGCCGGCTGGGGCGTGGTGTTCCCGCACGCGCCGCTCAAGGACGTGCCGGCCGGCCTGCCGACCATGGAGCAGCTGATGTCGGCCGCGCAGATCCGCCAGGACTATGCGGCCGGCCTGCTGACCCAGTACGCGCGCCATCCCTCGCAGCTGTACGAAGCGCTGCTGGAAGGGCTGGTGATGTTCGTGGTGCTGTGGACGTATTCGATGAAGCCGCGCCCGCGCTATGCCGTGTCCGGCCTGTTCGCGCTGATGTACGGCAGCTTCCGCTTCCTGGTCGAGTTCGTGCGCATGCCCGACAACGGCGTCTACCTGGCCTTCGGCTGGTTCACCCGCGGCCAGCTGCTGAGCCTGCCGCTGATCGTGCTCGGACTGGTGCTGCTGGCCATGTCGCGGCGTGCGCCGGTGCTGCAGCCGCTGCCGGCGGCCGGAGACAAGGCGTGAAGCGCTGCGCCGGAGGTGGAAAATGAAGCCTTTCGCCGGAGGCGAAGAATGAAGTCATTGGCCGGAGGCGAAGAATGAAGCAGTACCTGGACCTGCTGCGGCACGTGCTCGACCACGGCACCGACAAGGCCGACCGCACCGGCACCGGCACCCGCAGCGTGTTCGGCTGGCAGATGCGCTTCAACCTCGGCGAAGGCTTTCCGCTGGTCACCACCAAGAAGCTGCACCTGCGCTCGATCATCCACGAGCTGCTGTGGTTCCTGAAGGGCGACACCAACATCGCCTACCTGAAGGACAACAAGGTCGGCATCTGGGACGAATGGGCCGACGCCAACGGCGACCTCGGCCCGGTCTACGGCAGGCAGTGGCGCAGCTGGGCCGCCGCCGACGGCCGCCAGATCGACCAGATGCAGTGGCTGCTGGACGAGATCCGGCGCAACCCGGACTCGCGGCGGCTGGTGGTCAGCGCCTGGAACGTGGGCGAGCTGCCGCAGATGGCGCTGATGCCCTGCCACACCCTGTTCCAGTTCTACGTGGCCGACGGCAAGCTCAGCTGCCAGCTGTACCAGCGCAGCGGCGACATCTTCCTGGGCGTGCCGTTCAACATCGCCAGCTATGCGCTGCTGACCCACATGGTGGCCCAGGCCACCGGGCTGGGCGTGGGCGATTTCGTGCACACGCTGGGCGACGCGCACCTGTATTCGAACCATTTCGAGCAGGCCCGCGAACAGCTCGCGCGCGCGCCCCGCGCGCTGCCGACGCTGTGGCTGAACCCCGAAGTGACCGACCTGTTCGGCTTCAGCTACGACGACATCCGCATCGACGGCTACGACCCGCATCCGCCGATCAAGGCGCCGGTGGCGGTGTGATGAAGCTGTCGCTCATCGCCGCGCTGGACCGCAACCGCGGGATCGGCCGCGACAACGCCATGCCCTGGCACCTGCCCGACGACTTCAAGCACTTCAAGGCGCTGACCCTCGGCAAGCCGATCCTGATGGGGCGCAAGACCGCGCAGTCGCTCGGGCGCGCGCTGCCGGGCCGGACCAACCTGGTGCTGACCCGTGGCGGGCAGGTGCCGTTCGCGGGGATGCACGCGGTGGCGTCGGTGGAGCAGGCCCGGGAGATGGCCGCCGGGGAGGCTGCCGACGAACTGTGCGTGATCGGCGGCGGCGAGATCTACCGGCTGCTGATCGACCAGGCCACCGACCTGCACCTGACCTGGGTGGACGCCGAGGTCGCGGCCGACACCCATTTCCCCGAGGTCGACCCCGCCGTGTGGCGGGAAGTGGACAGCCAGCCGCATCCGGCCGATGCGCGGCATGCGTTCGCCTTCCGTTTCGCCCATTACCTGCGGCGTTCCGCGTAGCGGCGCGGCGTGCCCCGCAGGGGGCATCCCCGGACAAGCCCAGCGGGGCCAGCCCCGCTCCGGTCTTTCCGGGTAGTCGCAGCGCGGTCGTTTGCGCCGTTGTGCCAGCGATGCTGTTCGGCCGACCCGATGCAGCTACCTTCCAACTCCAGGAGACGGGCATGACCGCACTGTTCGACCGGATCGACACCTTCGTCCTGCCGGTGGCCGATTACCAGGCCGCCGCTGACTGGTACGCCGCCAAACTCGGCCTGCAGGCGACGTACGTGGATGCGGGCGCAGGCCTGGCGGTGCTGCCGTTGGCGCAGGGCGCGAGCCTGACCCTGTGGCAGCGCAAGGCCGGTGGGCCGGCGCCGGATCCGCATGCGCAGGGAGCGTTTCCGATCTTCGCCACGGCCGATGCGGCGGCGGCCTGCGCGACGTTGAAACGCCGTGGCGTGCGTGTCGGCGAACTGGAGCGCGGCGACGGCGTGGTGTATTTCCGCTTCCACGATGCCGACGGCAACTGCCTGGAGGCCTGCCAGGTGCTGCAGCCCGGCGCCTGAGCGCTTACGGCGTGGGCGCTGCGCCGCCGTGGTTGCCCGGCGTGCCCGTCGGGTTGCCGTTGCTGCTGGCGTTGTTGCCGCCGTTGTTGCCATTGTTGCCGCCGCCGTGCGGCCGGTGCCGGCGTGGCCGGCGCCGTTCGCGGCGTTCGCCCTGCGCCTCGGCGCCGGGGTCGGGCCGGCGCTCGGCCGGTGGCCGCCGTGGCGGATGCGCGCCGGGTACCGGCGCCGGCACGTCGCGGCCGGGCACCTGGACCACGCGCAGTTCCTCGCTGTCCAGCTGCAGCGCGGTGAGCTTGCCGCCCCACACCGCACCGGTGTCGATGGCGTGCACGCCCTGGGTGATGGTCAGGCCCAGGGCCGACCAGTGGCCACAGACCATCTTCAGTTCGCGCTCGACCCGGCCCGGGACTTCGAACCACGGGTACATGCCCAACTGCTGGGTGCCCGGCGTGCCCTTGTCTTCCATGCCGATGCGCGCGCGCGGCGTGCAGTAGCGCATGCGGGTGAAGATGTTGATGATCGCGCGCGAACGGTCGTAGCCGGTGAGGTTCGGCGCCCAGCTGGGGCCGTCGCCGTACATGTTGCGCAGCAGCTTGCGGTAGCCGTTGCCGTGCAGCTGCTGTTCGACCTCGCGCGCATGCCGCTCGGCCATCGCCACCGTCCACTTCGGCGCCAGCCCGGCATGGAACATCATCCAGCCCAGGCCGCGGTCCACGTGCACCAGCTTCTGCTGGCGCAGCCAGTCCAGCAGCACGTCGCGGTCCTCGGCCAGCACCACGCGCTGCAGGTCGGGGTTGACCTTGCGCTGCTCCTCGGCGCTGCGCGCGCCCACGGCCAGCAGCGACAGGTCGTGGTTGCCCAGCACCACCACGCTGTGCTCGCGCAGCGAATGCACCAGGCGCAGGGTCTCCAGCGACTGCCCGCCGCGGTTGACCAGGTCGCCGCAGAACCACAGCCGGTCGGCGGCCGGGTCGAAGTTGATCTTCTCCAGCAGCCGCTGGGTGACGTCGTAGCAGCCCTGCAGGTCGCCGATCGCCCAGGTCGCCATCAGTGCAGGGTCCTGGGAATGGACAGCACGAACGGCGCGACCGGCGCGGCGAATTCGGTGCCGTCGTCGGCCAGCATGTCGTAGTGGCCCTGCATGGTGCCGCGCTCGGTGCCGAGCATGACCCCGGAGGTGTAGCGGAATTCCTCGCCCGGGCGCAGCCGCGGCTGCTCGCCGACCACGCCGTCGCCATCCACGTGCTCGGTGCGGCCGTTGCCGTCGGTGATGCGCCAGTGGCGGCTGATCAGCCGCGCCGGCACGCTGCCGCGGTTGTGGATGCGGATCGTATAGGCGAACGCGTAGCGCCCGTCCTCGGGCGCCGACTGCTCGTCGATGAAGCGAGGCGACACCTCGATCTCGATCGCGTACTGGCGGGAATCATCCATGCGGGCAAGTGTAAGCAAAAGCGGTGTGAGCGGACGTCAGGCAGCGGTGGCGTTGGCCAGGGCGATGAATTCGGCCACGTCCAGCTGCTCGGCGCGCGCGTCGCTGCGCACCCCGGCGGCAGCGAAACCGGCCTCGTCGACGAGGCCGTGCAGCGCGTTGCGCAGGGTCTTGCGGCGCTGGCCGAAGGCGGCCTTGACCAGCCGGGCGAAGTGCGCCGGATCGGCGATGCCGACCGTGGCCGGATCGCGCGGCACCAGCCGCACCACCGCCGAGTCCACCTTCGGCGGCGGCCGGAACGCGCCCGGCGGCACCACGAACAGCGAGGTGACCTGGCACCAGGCCTGCAGCATCACGCTCAGGCGGCCATAGACCTTGCTGCCGGGCGCGGCGGCCATGCGGTCCACCACTTCCTTCTGCAGCATGAAGGTCATGTCCGAAATCGCCGCGGCGTGTTCCAGCGCATGGAACAGGATCGGCGAGGAGATGTTGTAGGGCAGGTTGCCGACCAGCCGGATCGGCGCGTCGCCGGCCAGCTCGGTGAAATCGACTTGCAGCACGTCGCGGTGGACGATGGTCAGTTCGCCCAGCGGCGCGGCCGCGGCGGTGAGCGGCGCGATCAGGTCGCGGTCGAACTCGATCACCGTCAGCTGCGGATGCCGGCGCAGCAGCGGGAAGGTGATCGCGCCCTGGCCGGGGCCGATCTCGACCAGCCGGTCGCCGGGCCGCGGGTTGACCGCCAGCACGATCTTCTCGACGTAGTGCGCGTCGGCCAGGAAGTGCTGGCCGAGCTGCTTCTTCGCCGGCGCGGTGAAACCGGCGCCGGCGCGCGGGGCGTGGGAGGAATTCATCGGGTGATTTTACGGTGTGCGGCCAGCCGCGCGCACAGCGCGGTGGCGGCCTGCAGGCTGGAGGGATCGGCCGTGCCCTTGCCCGCCAGGTCGAGCGCGGTGCCATGGTCGACGGCCACGCGCGGGTAGGGCAGCCCCAGGGTGATGTTCACCGCCTGCTCGAAGCCGCTGTACTTGAGCACCGGCAGGCCCTGGTCGTGGTACATCGCCAGCACCGCGTCGAAGCCGCGCAGCCTGGCCGGCAGGAACGCGGTGTCGGCGGGCAGCGGCCCGGCCAGGTCCAGGCCGTCGCCGCGCAGCCGTTGCAGCAGCGGGATGACCACGTCCAGTTCCTCGCGGCCAAGATGGCCATCCTCGCCGGCGTGCGGATTCAGCCCGAGCACGGCGATGCGCGGCCGCGCCAGGCCGAAGTCGCGGCGCAGCGCGGCGTGGGTGGTGGCGATCACCGCGCGCAGGCGGTCGGCGGTGATGGCGTCGGCTACCTCGCGCAGCGGCAGGTGGGTGGTGGCCAGGGCCACGCGCATGTGCGCGTTGGCCAGCATCATCACCACCTCCACCCCGGCCTGGTGGGCCAGCAGTTCGGTGGTGCCGCTGTAGGCGATGCCGCCGTCGTTGATCGCCGCCTTGTGCACCGGGCCGGTGACCACGCCATCAAGTTCGCCCGCCAGGCAGGCCCGGCCAGCGCCCAGCAGGGCGTCGATCACCGCACGGGCGTTGGCCGGGTCGGGCTGGCCGAAGCGCGACGGCGCGGCGTTGCGCACCGCGCGCAGGCGCAGGTCGCCCGGCACCGTGGCGGCGGCGTCCTCGGGCAGCAGGTTCAGCGGCAGGTCGAGCGCGGCGGCGGCGCCGCGCAGCGTGTCCGGGTCGGCGAATGCCAGCAGCCGGCAATCGCCGCGCGGCTGCTGCGCCAGGCGGACGCAGAGTTCCGGGCCGACCCCGGAAGGCTCGCCCGGGACCAGAGCGAGCTGGGGAACCATGGGATCAGGGCTTGGCCGGTTCGGACGCGCCGGCGTCCGGCCCGGCGGTGCCCTCGGCGCGGTCGCCGGTGCGGAAGCTGACGTAGGCGTCGCCACGCAGCTCCTGCAGGAAACGGTTGTACTCGTCGTCCAGCTTGCGGCGGCCGATCTGGTCGCGGATCTGTGCGCGCTTGTTGTCGTCGGTCACGTCGGTCTGGCGGGTGCCCACGCGCTGCACGATGTGCCAGCCGGCATCGGTGCGGAACGGCGCGGTGACGCCACCGTCCTGCACGCTCTCGACCTGGCGGCCGAAGTCCGGGCCGAACGCATCGGCCGGGAACCAGCCCAGGTCGCCGCCCTGGCCGCGGCTGTTGGCGTCGTCGGACGATTCCTTGGCCACGGCCTGGAAGTCGGCGCCGCCGGCGATGCGCGCGCGCAGGGTCTCGATCTTCGCCTTGGCCGCGGCGTTGTCCACCTGGTCGGTCACGCGCACCAGGATGTGGCGGGCGTGGTACTCGGTGACGGTATGGGTGCCGGCGGCATTGTCGCTGTCGCGCACTTCCACCAGCTTCAGCAGCTGGAAGCCGCTGGGGCCGCGGATCGGGCCGATCACGTCGCCGGCCTTCATCGCCTTGATCTGCGCGGAGAACGCGTTGGGGATCTCGTCCAGGCTGCGCCAGCCCAGGTCGCCGCCTTCCAGCGCGTTGGGGCTGTCGGAATAGCGCACCGCGGCGGCGGCGAAGTCCAGTTCGCCCTTGCCGATCAGGTTCTTGATGCCGTCGATCTTGCTCTGGCCGGTGGCGATCTGCTCGGCACTGGCGCCGTCGGGCAGCGCCACCAGGATGTGCGCCAGGTGGTACTGCATGCCGCCGGCGTTCTGCTGCGCCAGGGCCGCGTCCACCTCGCCCTCGCTGACGCTGATGCGGCTCTGCGCGAAGCTCTGGCGCAGGCGCTGGGTGATGATTTCCTCGCGTACCGAACTGCGGAAGTCGTCGAAGCCGATGCCGTCCTGGGCCAGGCGCTGGCGCAGGCCGTCCACGTTGGTGCCGTTCTGCTGGGCGATGCTGGCGATGGCCTGGTTCAGTTCCTCGCCGCTGACCCGGATGCCGCTGCTCTCGGCGCGGGCCACCTGCAGCTTGACCAGCACCAGGCGCTCGAGCACCTGGCGTTCAAGCACGCCCTGCGGCGGCAGCTGGTGCTCGCGGCCGGCGTACTGCGCCTTGATGTTGTTGATCGCGCGCTGCAGTTCGCTCTGCAGGATCACGTCCTCGTCGACGACGGCGGCGATGCGGTCCAGCGGCTGCGTCTGCTGCGCGGCGGCCGGTGCGGACACGCCGGCAAGCGCCAGCAGGGTGGCGAGGACTGCGGATAGGGTCTTGGTCATGGAATCAGGTTCGGATCGTAGTCGTCGTCGTTCGCCTCGATGTTGCTGGGCGGAACGAGGTACAGGTCGTCTCGGTTGTAGCCGAGAATAGCACGGCGCAAGGTGCGGTCCGTGTCCTGCCCGACCGAGCTCAGGCCCTTGAGCACGAACTCGACCTGCAGGGAATTGTTCATGTCGCCCTCGCGGTTGCGCACGTAGCGGCGGGCCAGCGCGCGCACCGCCAGGCAGCAGCTGTCCCACTGCACGCCACCGATGATTTCCAGCGGCTTGTTGTCGAGCATCGAGTAGTAATAGCGGCCGACGATGCTCCAGCGCGGGTTGATCGGGTACAGGAACGACAGGTCGGCCTGCTTGAGCTGGTCGACGTTGGTGCTGGGGTTGCGGCGGTAGCGGTAGGTCAGGTTGACCACGCCGTCGCCGGGCATCAGGTAGCGGGCGCGGACGCTGGCCAGGTCTTCCTTGCGGTATTTCGGGTTCCACTGGTAGGTGCTGCCCAGGGTCCAGCGGTCGTTGATCGCCCAGTTCACGTCGGCGACCCAGGCCGAGTTGCCCTGCTGGACGATGGCATCGCCGCTGCCGAGGGTGGTCCTGGAGTCATCGAAGTAGGAGATCTGGCCGATGCTGGCCGACAGCTTCTCGCGGCCGTCGGCCTGGCGGATCAGGCGCGTGGTCAGGGCCGTGGTCAGCTGGTTGGCGTCGTTCTGGCGGTCGGCGCCGGTAAAGCGCGAATCGCGGAACAGCTGGCCCCAGCTGAAGGTGAAGGCGCGGGTGTCGAACAGCGGCAGGTCGCGCTGGTCGCGGTACGGGGTGTTCAGGTAGAACAGCCGCGGCTCCAGCGTATGCAGGTAGGACTTGCCGCCGATCTCGGTCTCGCGGTCGAAGAACAGGCCCATGTCCAGACTGGCGATGGGCAGGCTGCGGTGCGGGGTGGTATTGCCGCGCAACTGCTCCGGCGTGGCGGTGGCCGGGTCGATGCCGTCGGCCACCAGCTGGTTGCGGCGGATGCTGTCGGCCAGGCCGCGGTCCAGGTCGTAGGCGGTGTAGCGCCAGGCCAGGGTCGGGGTGATGTACCACGCCGCGCCGGCCAGCGGCATCGACACGTAGGGCTTGATGTCCAGGCGCGAGCCGCCGTCCACCCGGGTCAGGCTGCCGTCGCGCACGTACTCGCCGTCGATGATGGTCTTGCCGCGGATGTCGTCGTGGGTGAAGCGCACCGCCTCGGCGTAGACGCCGGTTTCCAGCCAGCGGCCGAAGCTGTCGTCCCAGGTGCCGAACAGGCGCGGCTGGCGGCTGTAGGGCAGGGCGGCCTCGGTCAGGGTGTAGTCGGTCAGCTGCCAGTGGTCGGCCATCAGCCCGGCGGTCCAGGTGCGCCCGGTGCCGTACAGGCCGGCGGTGCTCTGCAGGTTGGAGGCGGTCACGCCGAGCAGGCGGTTGGCGAAATCCTCCATGTAGCGCTCGTCGCTGACCCAAGCCAGGTTGGCGCGCGCCTGCCAGTGCTGGTCCACATTGTGGTAGCCGTTGTAGGCGATCTTGCCGCGCTCCCGGTCGCGCAGCGAATCATGCGGCATCCACTCGGTTTCCAGCTGGCCGCGGCCACCGCCGTAGAGGTAGCGGAACTCGTTGTCCAGCATCAGCCCGCGCCGGCTCATCCAGCGCGGGGTCAGGGTGTCGTCGTAGTTCGGCGCCAGGTTGAAATAGATCGGCTGCGCGTAGTCGAAGCCGTTGCGCCCGGACAGGCTCAGTTTGGGATAGAGCAGCCCGGTCAGGCGCCGGTCGTCGATCGGGAACTTGAACCACGGCATGTACATCACCGGCACCTTGCCGACGCGCAGCACCGCGTTGCGGGCGGTGCCGAAACCTTCGTCGTTGTCCACCTCGATCTGCGGCGCGGCCAGTTTCCACACCGGCTGCGACGGATCGCAGGTGGTGTAGGTGGAGCGGTGCATCTGCCCCACCGAGCCCTGCAGGTCGATGGAGTCGGCGCTGCCGTTGCCGCGGCGCGAGACCAGCTGGTACCTGATGTCGCTGATCTTGTGGCTGTCCGTTTCCTGGTTGCCCTCGGCGCGCTTGGCGGTCAGGCGGATCGACGAGTCCGAATAGCGCACGTTGCCGTCGGCGATGTAGTTGCCGGTCTCGGTGTCGAAGCGCAGGTTGTCGGTGCCCATGAACTGGTCGCCGCGCTTGAGCGCGACGTTGCCCTGGTACTGGGGGATGACGCTGGTGCCGGAGAGCTGGTCGCCCTCGATGTCGGTGGGCAGCTGGTCGCGGGTGGCGGCCGCGGCCGGGTCGGCCTTGGGCGCCTCGTCGAACGCCGGCAGCACGTCGGTGGCCGGGCACAGGTTCCAGTTCACCGGCTTCTCGCTGGCCATCGCCGACAGTGCGAAGGCGACGCTCAGGGGCAGGGGAAGCAGGCGGAGGGCTGGGCGCACGCGGATCGGATTCAGTGAAAACGGCCGCTAGCTTGCCGCATCGCCTGCATGGGGGCAATGAAGACCGGTCCTGGCCGCCGGGCGGGGTTCATGCGTCCGTCACCGGGCGAGCAGGGCGCCAACATGGGCCACGCTGCATTCGGCCAGGGCCTGCAGGTCGTAGCCGCCCTCGAGCATGGAGACCAGGCGGCCGTCGGCATGGCGGTCGGCCAGCGCCGCCAGCTCGGCGGTCAGCCAGCCGAAGTCCTCGGTCTCGACCATCAGGTCGGCCTGCGGGTCGTGCAGGTGGGCGTCGAAACCGGCCGACACGAACAGCAGCTGCGGGCGGAAGGCGTCCACCAGCGGCAGCAGTTCGTCGGCCCAGGTATTGCGGAAGCGGAACCCGCCGCTGCCCGGCGGCAGCAGGATGTTGCAGACATTGCCCACGCCGCGCTCGCGCATGTTGCCGGAATACGGGAACAGGCCGGACTCGTGGCTGCTGTAGTAGGCCACCCGCGGGTCGGTCTCGAAGATGGCCTGGGTGCCGTTGCCGTGGTGGACGTCGAAATCGACGATGGCCACCCGTTCCAGCCCGTGCACGTCGCGGGCGTAGGCCGCGGCCACGGCGATGTTGTTGAACAGGCAGAAGCCCATCGCGGTGTCGGCGGTGGCGTGGTGCCCGGGCGGGCGCACCGCGCAGAACGCGCGCCGCCCGGGCCCGCGCATCACCGCGTCGACCGCGGCCACGCCGGCGCCGGCGGCATGCAGCGCGGCGCTGGCCGAGCCCGGCGAGGTGAAGGTGTCCAGGTCGATCCGCCGCAGCGGCGCGGTCTGCGCCTGCAGCATGTCGTCGATCAGCTCGCGGGTGTGGACCCGCGCCAGTTCGCCGAGCTTGGCCGGCGGCGCCTGGCGCCAGTCCAGCTGCTCCGGGAACGCCTGGCGCAGCGCGTCGAGCACCGCGCGCAGCCGTTCCGGCGATTCGGGATGGTCGGGGCCGGGGTCATGGCCCAGGCAGGCCGTGTGGGTGAATACGAGCATGCCCGGCACTGTAACCGGCCGCGCCCGGGCGTGCGCGGCCCGCGGGGGGAATCAGGCGCGCCGGCGCTCGTGGTTCCACAGCACTTCGCCGTGGCCGTCGGCCCGCGCCAGCACCCGCGCCAGCACGAACAGCAGGTCGGACAGGCGGTTCAGGTACCGCACCGCCTCGCCGCGCACCGCCTCGACCCGGGCCAGGGCCACCGCCTCGCGCTCGGCACGGCGCACGATGGTGCGGGCCAGGTGGCAGCGCGCGGCCGCCTCGCCGCCGGCCGGCAGGATGAAATCCTTCAGCGGCGGCAGGTCGTCGTTGTAGCGGTCCAGGTGCCGTTCCAGCGCGTCGATGTCGGCGCTCTGGATGGCGGCATGGCCGGGAATGCACAGTTCGCCGCCGAGGTCGAACAGCTGGTGCTGGATGGTGGTCAACAGCGCGCGCACGTCGTCCGGCAGCGTGACCGCCAGCAGCACGCCGATGGCCGAGTTGGCCTCGTCCACGGTGCCGTAGGCATTGACCCGCAGCGAGTCCTTGCCGGTGCGGCTGCCGTCGCCCAGCCCGGTCGTGCCGTCGTCGCCGGTGCGGGTATAGATTTTGGAGAGCCGGTTGCCCATGGTGCGCGGCCGCTCAGTGCGCGACGCGGTCGGCGGCCGCCTGGCGCGCGAACGCCTCGGCGGCAACCTGGGCCAGCGCGGCCATGCCGGTGTACAGGGCCGCGGTACGCATGTACGGCAGCAGCCAGTCGGTGTAGTTCTTGAACCAGCCGGCCACGGTCGGCTCGGCGACGACTTCGCTGGTCCAGTAGAAGCCGCCCTGCGCGAACAGGTGGCACACCACCACCGCGCCGACCAGGCTGGCGGCGAACAGGCCCAGCGCACGCCAGCTGGCGCCGGTGTAGGCGTGGCGCAGCAGCATGCCGCCGGCCCACATCGCGAAATAGGCCGGGACCAGCGCCCAGTAGCCGGCCGACACGCAGTAGTGCGCCCAGAAATCCATGCCCTGGCCGCTGATCACCGCCCAGTCGATCGCCACCGCCAGCGCCATCAGCAGCGGGAACGCCCAGCGGGTCCAGCCGCGCAGGTAGAAGCCGCCGATGAAGAACACCGCCCAGGACGCGTCCGGGACCGGCGCGAAATGGTTGATGCGGGTGCCGACCATCAGCAGCACGAGCAGGGTCAGGACAAAGGTGCGTTGGACGTTGGCGGTCATGGTGATGAGGGATCTGGCGGAATCAGGCCGCCATTCTAGCCGCAGTCGCGCCACCGCCGCGGGTGCGGCGCGGCAACGCGGCGGCGTTCGCGCTGGCCGAGCCATTATCATGGCGGCATGAGCGACCTTCATGATGTGGTGATCGTCGGTGGCGGACTGGTCGGTGCCAGCCTGGCCATCGCCCTGGACCGGCTGGGGCTGGACGTGGCGCTGGTGGAAGCGACCCCGGCCGGGGCGCTGCCGGCGGTGTTCGACCAGCGCAACCTCAGCTTCGCCGCGGCCACGGTCAACGCGCTCACCGCGCTGGGGGTGATGCAGCGCCTGCAGGGCCCGCCCGGCCCGATCCGCCGCATCCACGTCAGCCGCGCCGGCGATTTCGGCCGCGTGCTGCTGGACGCCGGCGACTACGGCCGCGACGCCTTCGGCCAGGTGGTGGTGGCGCGCGATTTCGGCCACGCGCTGGAGGCGCGCCTGGGCGACCTGCAGCGGCTGGCCCGCTACCGCCCGGCCACGTTCGTCGGCCTGGGCGACTGCGTCGATGGCCGCCGCCAGGTGCGCATCGCCGACGCCGCGGGCGAGCGCAGCCTGCGCGCGCGGCTGGTGGTCGGCGCCGACGGCACCCGCAGCGCGGTGCGCCAGGCGCTGGGCATCGACGCCAGCGAACACGATTACCTGCAGACCCTGCTGGTGGCGCGGGTGCGCGCCGCCCGGGCACCGGACGGCACCGCCTGGGAGCGCTTCACCGACACCGGCCCGACCGCGCTGCTGCCGCGTGGCGACCGCCATTACGGCCTGGTCCATGGGGTGGCCCGCGCGGAGGCCGAGGCGGTGATGGCGCTGGACGATGCCGCCTGGCTGGCGCGCGTGCAGGCGGTACTGGGCTGGCGCGCGGGGCGGCTGCTGGAAAGCGGCCCGCGCAGCGCCTACCCGCTGGTCCAGGTGCTGGCCCGGCAACTGGTCGGCGAACGCGCGCTGCTGCTGGGCAACGCCGCGCAGACCATCCATCCGCTGGGCGCGCAGGGCTTCAACCTGGGCCTGCGCGACGCGCTGACCCTGGCCGAGCTGATCGGCGATGCCGCGTGCGACCCGGGCGCCGACGCCCTGCTGCGGGCCTACGTGCAGCGCCGCGGCCCCGACCGCGAGCAGACCCTGGCCTTTTCCGACGGGCTGGCGCGGCTGACCGGCAACCCGGCGCCGCTGCTGCGGCCGCTGCGCAGCCTCGGGCTGGTGGCCGCCGCGCAGGCCGCGCCGCTGCAGTCGTTCCTGGTCGGTGGCGCGATGGGCTTCCGCGGGCAGGTGCCCGCACTGTGCAGGAGCCAGGTGCAATGAGCCGGCGTGGTGGATTGGATGCGGTGGTGGTCGGTGCGGGCGTGGTCGGCAGCACCTGCGCGCTGGCGCTGGCGCGCGAAGGCCTGCAGGTGGCGCTGGTGGAAGGGCGTGCGCCGGCGCCGTGGTCGGCGCAGCGGCCGGACCTGCGCGTGTTCGCCTTCGCCCACGACAACGCGGCACTGCTGGAATCGCTCGGGGTATGGCCGCAGGTGGCGCAGGCGCGGGCGCATCCCTACCTGCGCATGCGGGTGTGGGACGCGGCCGGTGGCGGTGAACTGGCCTTCGATGCCGACACCCTGGGCCGCCGCGAGCTGGGCTGGATCGTCGAGAACGGGCTGCTGGTGGACCGGCTGTGGGCGGCACTGCCCGGCGCCGGCGTGCAGCTGCATTGCCCGGCGCGGGTCGAGGCGATGGAACAGGACGAGCGTGGCGTGCGCCTGCGCCTGGACGACGGCCGCCGGGTCGATGCGGCGGTGGCCATCGCCGCCGATGGCGGCGAATCCACCCTGCGCGCGCTGGCCGGGCTGGAGGTGTCGCGCCACGACTACGGCCAGCGCGGCGTGGTCGGCTACGTGGACAGCGCGCGCGGCAACGAAGCCACCGCCTGGCAGCGTTTCCTCGATACCGGCCCGCTGGCGGTGCTGCCGGTGGACACGCACCGCAGTTCCATCGTCTGGACCCTGCCCGACGCCGAGGCCGAGCGGGTGCTGGCGCTGGACGACGACGCCTTCGGCCGCGAACTGACCAACGCCTTCGCCGGCCGCCTGGGGCCGATGCGCCCGGTCTCGCCGCGCGCGGCCTTCCCGCTGCGCCGGCAGCTGGCCAGCGACTATGTCGCCGGCCGCGTGCTGGTGCTGGGCGACGCCGCGCACGTGGTGCACCCGCTGGCCGGGCAGGGCGTCAACCTCGGCCTGCGCGACGTGGCCGCGCTGCGCGCCCTGGTGCACGACGCGCACCAGCGCCGCGCCGACTGGACCGCGCCGCACCGGCTGCGGCGCTGGGCGCGGGTGCGGCGCAGCGACAACACCGTCGCCGCGCATGGCTTCGACGCGATCAACCGGGTGTTCTCCAACGACGAGATGCACCTGACCCTGGCGCGCGGCGCGCTGCTCGGCCTGGCCGGGCGCATGCCGCCGCTGCTGTCGCTGTTCTGGAAGCGCGCCTCGGGGCTGTGACGGCGCGCTTGCCTGCAGGAGCGCACTTGCAGGAACGCACTGCAGTGGGCGATGGGGCCGTCCCCGGCAAGCCTCGTGCGGGGCAAGCACCGCACCTACGGGTTGCGTGTCAATCCAGCAGCCAGCCGGCCAGCTGTTCGCGCGCCAGTTTCCCGCGCCGGGCGCTGTCCAGCGCCGTGAACTCGTCGGCCAGTGCCGGGTTGGCCTGCGCCTCCTCGCGGCTGATGAAGCCATCGCCGTCCACGTCCAGCGCGTCGAAATCGATGCGGTAGTTGCCGGCCACGCTGTCCGGCTGTATCGACCGCACGATCACCGTGGCCTGGCCGGGTTCGCCCGGCAGCCGCACCTGGTGGGTGACCGCGCCGCTGGCCAGTGGCTGCGCGCGCACCGGCGCCGGGGCCACCGGCAATGGCGCGGTGACGGCACCGTCGCGTGGCGCGGTCTGTGCCGGCGCGGGCGCGGCGGCGATTGCGGCCAACAGCAGGACAACGGGGGGCAGGCAGGGACGGAGCACGGCAGACCTCGCATACGGACGACGGGATTCGCCTGTGGCCCGCGCGGCCTCACTTCTTCATCCACCCCTCCAGCTGCGCCCTGCTCAGGCGGCCGCTGCGGTGGCTGTCGAGCGCATCGAACTCGCGCGCGAGCGTGGGGTTGGCCTGGGCTTCCTGGCGGCTGATGTAGCCGTCGTGGTCGCGGTCCAGCGTGGCGAAGTCGATATGGTAGTCGCCGCGGACCGAATCCGGTTCCTCCGAGGTCACCGTGACCGGCGTGCCCTTGTCGGTGAAGGTGGCCCTGCCGGTTTCCTGGGCCAGTGCCGGTGCACTGGCCGCGCACAGCAGCAGCGCGGGAAGCAGCGGGCGAAAAATGTTCATGGGCGCACTCCAGTGAGGGAAAACACGCCCCCCGATGCTTGGCCCGCCCCCGTTAAACCGGCCGCAAGAACCCATGCAGGCCAACTGAATGTTGCCGCCGGTTCAGCGGCGGCCGCCTCAGCCGGGAATGAACGGGAACGCCAGCTTCAGCAGGCCCTTCAAGCCGCCTTCGACGGTGGAGCTGACCGCCTTGGCGCCCAGGCTGTTCAGCGCCCGCCGCACGTCGTCCCAGCGAAGCTGCGCCACGTCCTTCTTCAGCAGGTCGGCCACTTCCTCCGAGGTGGGGGCCAGCTTCTTCAGCGCCGCCACCGTCGCCTGCGGGTCGGGCTGCAGGTAGCCCCAGCGCTCGGCGATCTTCAGCAGCGTGTCGAAGCGCACCGCCACCACCTCGCGGTTGCGCTCGTAGACCGGCAGCGCGCCGACCTCGAGGATGGCCTGTTCGAAGCGCTGGGCGTCGTCGGGGTGCTCGATGCGCACGGCCAGGAAGCCGTCCTTGCGGCTGCGCTCGCTTACGTGCTTGGCCCCGGAGCGCAGGTTGGCCTCGGTCAGCACGGTCGCGGCGATGCGCTGCAGCGCGGCGTCGGCGTCCTCGGGCACCAGCGCGCGCCAGCGCGCGTAGCCGTCGCGGCGCAGGCCCTTGACCTTGGCCGGCGTCACCCGCAGCTGCAGCGCCACGCTGGCGTTGGAATCACCGCGGTCGATCGCGCCGTCGCGTTCGAGCAGCACGAAGATCAACAGCTCCAGGTCGCGCTTGGTCAGCGACTGGAACCCCTGCAGCAGGGTCAGGCGCAGGAATTCATTGCCGAAACCGGCCGGGTCCTTCAGTTCGATGGCATGCATGCGTGTCCTCCCAAGGGTGACAGCATGCCCGATCGCGGTTGCGTGGAATGAGACGCCGCGCGGCGGTCGCCGTTTCCGGCTCAGCGCCCGTATTCACGCCCCGGGCGGTCGGCGCGGAAGGTCTCGATGCCGCCGCGGTCCTGCAGGGTCACGTACACCTGCCGGCCGTCGCTGCCGCCGAAGGCCAGGTTGGTCGGCTTGCGGCCCTTGAGCGGCACCTCGCGCAGCAGCTGGCCGTCGGGCGAGACGATGGCGATGACCCCGGCGCCGTAGCGGGCGATGTACAGGTTGCCGTCGGCGTCGCAGCGCATGCCGTCCAGGCCGTGGTCGTCGAAGCGCAGCAGCAGGCGCTTGTTCGACAGCGCGCCGGCGGCATCGCGGTCGTAGACCCAGACATTGCGCTGCACGCTCTCGTTGACGTACAGGCGGCGGCCGTCGGGGCTGACCTCGATGCCGTTGGTGGTGCCCATGCCGGATTCGAGCCGCCGCGCGCGGCCGTCGCGGTCGATGCGCCACAGCTGGCCGTTGTCCGGGTTGGCCCAGTCCGGGTCGCTCGCATACAGCGTGCCGTCCGGTGCCAGCGCGATGTCGTTGGGCTGGTGCGCGCCGTGCAGGCGCGCGAACACCGACACCGCGCGGGTGCCCGGATCGACGCGCAGCACGGCATGGCCGGTGTAGTCGGCCACCCACATCGTGCCGTCGGCGGCGAAGCGGATGCCGTTGCCGACGCTGCCGTCGGGCAGGGTGAGGAACAGTTCGGCGCTGCCGTCCGCATCGACCCGGCCGATGGTGCCGTCGCGGCCGAAATTGACCACGTACAGCGCGCCGTCCGGGCCGCTGGCCGGGCCTTCGATGCCGGCGCTGAACACACCGTCGCCGACATGGTCGCGGGCGACGAAATCGGGCGCGGCGACGGCGTTGCCGCACACCGCCAGGCACAGCGCGACGACAGGGCGCAACAGGACGTGGCGGACGATGGCGGCGCTCTCCATGCGGGGAAGGCTCGCAGTGTGCCAGAGCCGCGCCATGGGAATGGCCGCTGGTTGCGAAAGCAACGACGTACCGCCGCAGGTGCGGGGCTTGCCCCGCACGCGGCCTTCCCGGCAATGCGCCGTGCGGGGCGAGCCTCGCACCTGCGATCAGCCGCGCGCCGGGATCGCCAGCACGGTGATCTCCTCGCGGTCGTGGTACAGCTGCTTGGCACGCACGGTCAGCGGCCGCCCGGCCTGCGCGGCGAACAGGTCCAGGCACAGGCGGGTCTCGTCCCAGCGCTTCTTCATCGGCAGTTTCAGGTTGAAGATCGCATGCCGGCACCAGCCTTCGCGCAGCCAGGTGGCCATGCGCTCGGCCACTCGCCGCGGCTGTTCGACCATGTCGCAGACCATCCAGTCCAGCGGCGTTTCCGGCTGCCAGTGGAAGCCGTCGGCGCGCAGGTGGTCGACCAGCCCGGTATCGAGCACGTGCTGGCGCAACGGGCCGTTGTCGATGCTGGTGACGTGCAGGTGCTGGCGGGTCAGCACCCAGGTCCAGCCGCCGGGCGCGGCGCCCAGGTCGGCCGCGCGCATGCCCGGCTTGACCAGCGCCTCGCGCTCCTCGGGCGTGAGCAGGGTCAGCAGCGCCTCGTCCAGCTTCAGCGCCGAGCGCGAGGGCGCTTCGGGCAGCAGCTTCAGCCGCGGGATGCCAAGCGCCCACGGCGCGCTGTCGCGGGTGTCGGCGACGCCGACGAAGGCATGGGTGCCATCGACGAACACCACGTGCAACCGCGGCAGCCGGGTGTTGTCCTTGTCGGTCAGCAGCCCGGCCTTGCGCAACGCCGGGCGCAGCGCATTGCCGAAACTGCGCGCCAGCCCGGCCAGCGGCTTGCCGGCGTCCGAGTCGGGGTGTTCCACCCACAGCTCGCCGAAGCGCGGCTGGCCCTGCAGTGCGGCGATGATCGGGCTGATGCGGTCGGCCGGGTCCAGCTGCGGCAGTTCGGCCAGCAGGCGCAGCTTCTGCCGCGCGAAGATCAGCCCGCGCCACGGCAGCGCGCGGTCGAGCGCGTCGACGTCATCGCTGGCAAAGACCACGTAGCCGTCGTTGCGCCGCGTGCGCGCATAGCCGGCGATGCCGGCGTGGGCCGCGCGTTCGGTCAGTTCGGCGGCCAGTTCCGGCTCGAAGCCTTGGCGGCAGTAGCACAGCAGGCCGGTCATCGGGATTCCTTGGAGGTGGGGCGGAGCAGGGTGGGGAAGAGCGCGCCATAGGCTCGCACATGAGCTGATGCCGGGGCGGCCGGGCGCGCTGCGCGGTCCGCGGAACCGGGCGCAAGCGCCGCCGGCATCAAGCGGGTATCGCCTGTGCCCGCGTGTCGCGACCGCGCTGCGCCGTCAGGGTGCAGGCGCGGTCATCGGCCGCCGAACGGAAGGGGGCCGCCCACGCACCGCGGACGGTGGGCGCGGCCGTGCGCCTCAATAGCGCGCGCCGTCGCTGTGGCCGTAGTGGCGCAGCACCGCGCGCGCCGCATCGCGGTGCAGGCCCTGCACCACCTCGATCCCGCGCCGGTTCAGTTCGCCGACCCAGTCGGCCGGCAGCGGGCCCTCGTCGAATGCGGTCAGTTCCTCGACGTCGGCGGCGCTGGCGCCGATCAGCAGGCGGTCGATGCCGGCCCAGATGGTCGCGCCGTAGCACTGGCAGCACGGCTGCGAGGACGTGGCCAGGGTCACCGGCGACAGCACGTCGTTCAGCCGCGGGCTCTGCAGCCGCTGCTGCGCCAGCATGTAGGCCATGTTCTCGGCGTGCGCCAGCGAGGTGCAGTGCGGCACCACGCGGTTCACCGCCGCGGCGATGACGCGGTCGTCCGGGCCGAACACCACCGCGCCGAACGGGCCACCGGTTTCCGCATCCACGTTCAGCCGCGACAGCTCGACCGCCAGCGCGACCTTGGCGTCGTCGCCCGGATACACGCGGCGGGTGTCGACGACTTCGTGGATCCAGGCCGGGAGGGTCAGGTGGACTTGGGCGTAGAGCATTGGGCGAGGAGTAAGTGAAGAGGAGTGAGGAGAGAGAGAAGGCGGGGGAGCAAGGCGAGGGCGAGGAGCTGAAAACGCGGCAGGATCCGCTTCTTATCACTCCTCACTCCTCTTCACTCACTCCTGCCCATCAGCCGGCCCAGGTGTCGCGCAGGGTCACGCTGCGGTTGAACACGGGCTTGTCCGCCGTGTGGTCGCGGCGGTCGGCGACGAAGTAGCCGGTACGCTCGAACTGGAACGACTGCTCCGGCACCGCGCTGGCCGCGGCCGGCTCGACATAGCCGGTAACCACCCGTCGCGATTCCGGGTTCAGGTAGTCGCGGTAGCTCTTGCCGTCGGCTTCGTTGTCCGGGTCCGGCACCGAGAACAGGCGGTCGTACAGGCGGATTTCCGCTTCCACCGCGTGCCGCGCGCTGACCCAGTGGATGGTGCCCTTGACCTTGCGGTTGGCGCCTTCCATGCCCGGGCGCGATTCCGGGTCCAGCCAGCCGCGCAGCTCGACGATCTCGCCCGCGTCGTTCTTCACCACCTCGTCGACGCGGGCAATGCCGGCGCCGCGCAGGCGCACTTCGCCGCCCGGCACCAGCCGCTTCCAGCCCTTGGGCGGAACTTCGGCGAAGTCCTCGCGCTCGATCCACAGCTCGCGCGAGAACGGCACCTGGCGCTCGCCGAACGCTGCGTCCTTGGGGTGGTTGCTGAAGGTCAGCATTTCCTCGTGGCCTTCGGGCAGGTTGGTCAGCACGAACTTCAGCGGCTCGATCACCGCCATGCGGCGCGGCGCGGCGCTGTCCAGGTCCTCGCGCAGCGCGCCTTCCAGCACGCTGAAATCGATCAGCGAGTTCTGCTTGGAAATGCCCACGCGCTCGGCGAACAGGCGCATCGCCGCCGGCGTGTAACCGCGCCGGCGCAGGCCCTGCAGGGTCGGCATGCGCGGGTCGTCCCAGCCATCCACCAGCTGCTCGGTGACCAGCGCCATCAGCTTGCGCTTGCTCATCACCGTGTAGTTGATGTTCAGCCGCGAGAACTCGATCTGGCGCGGCTTGGCCGCTTCGCGCGGCAGGCCCTTGTCCACCAGCGGCTGGGTCAGCGCCGGGTCGTGGGCGAAATCGACGTTGTCCACGCACCAGTCGTACAGCGGGCGGTGGTCCTCGAACTCCAGCGTGCACAGCGAATGGGTGATGCCTTCCAGCGCGTCGCCCAGCGCGTGCGCGTAGTCGTACATCGGGTAGATCGGCCAGGCGTTGCCGGTGTTCTGGTGCTCGACGTGCTTGATCCGGTAGATCGCCGGGTCGCGCAGGTTGATGTTGCCGCTGGCCATGTCGATCTTGGCGCGCAGGGTGCGGGTGCCGTCGGCGAACTCGCCGGCGCGCATGCGCGCGAACAGGTCCAGGTTCTCCTCGACGCTGCGCTCGCGGTAGGGCGAGGGGCGGCCCGGCTCGGTCAGGGTGCCGCGGTAGGCGCGCACTTCCTCGGCCGACAGGTCGCAGACATAGGCCTTGCCGTCGCGGATCAGCTTCTGCGCGCCCAGGTAGTAGGCCTCGAAGTAATCCGAGGCGTGGCGCAGCTCGTTCCACTCGAAGCCCAGCCAGCGCACGTCGTCCTGGATCGCGGCCACGTACTCGGGGTCTTCGCGCGCCGGGTTGGTGTCGTCGAAGCGCAGGTTGCACACCCCGCCGAACTCGCCGGCGATGCCGAAGTTCAGGCAGATCGACTTGGCGTGGCCGATGTGCAGGTAGCCGTTGGGCTCGGGCGGGAAGCGGGTCTTGATCGCGGTGTGCTTGCCGCTGGCCAGGTCCTCGCGGACGATCTGGCGGATGAAGTCCCGCTTCTCGGCGGGAGCCGTCTCCGGCGTGGCAGCAGCGGCAGGCGTGTTCTCGGACATGGGGGGCGCAGGGTATTGAAATAGAACGCAAGTTTAGCCGAGCCGGGCGCCGGCTGCCGGACCGGCGCTATGCTGGGCGTCCCGCCCGCAGGTAGCGCCCATGCCCCGCCCCGTCCTGGTGATCGGCAACCGCAACTACTCCTCCTGGTCGCTGCGCCCCTGGCTGCTGCTGCGCCAGTTCGGCGTCGAATTCGACGAGGTGGTGCTGGCGCTGGACACGCCGGAGTTCGCCGCCCAGGCCCTGCGCCACTCGCCCACCGGCAAGGTGCCGGCGCTGCGCGATGGCGAGCTGGTGCTCTGGGATTCGCTGGCGATCTGCGAGTACGCCAACGAGCGCTGGCTGGGCGGCCGCGGCTGGCCCGCCGAGCTGCAGCGGCGCGCGCTGGCCCGTGCCGCCGCGGCCGAAATGCACTCGGGTTTCGCCGCGCTGCGCACCCAGTTGCCGATGAACAGCCGGCGCCGGCCCGACGGCTACCGCTGGGACGCCGCCGCCCAGCGCGACATCGACCGGGTGCAGGCGCTGTGGCGTACGCTGCGCCGCGAACACGGTGCCGGCGGCGATTTCCTGTTCGGCGGCTTCGGCATCGTCGATGCCATGTTCGCGCCGGTGGCGATCCGCTTCGACGGCTATGGCGTGGCGCTGGACGACACCGCCGCGGCCTACCTGCAGGCGCTGTCCGCGCTGCCGGCACTGCAGCAGTGGCGCCAGGCGGCCGCACAGGAAAGCGCGCGCGTGGCCGCCACCGACGCCCTGTGCCGCCCGGGCTGAGCCCGCCCTTCCCGGAGACAACCCCATGCGACTGGTCTACCAGACAAACAACCTGTTCGACGCGCACCTGGTCAAGCACGCGCTGGAGGACGCCGGCATCCCGGCCTTCGTGTTCGGCGAATCGCTGCTGGGCGCCGGCGGCGAGCTGCCGCTGTTCGGCCTGCTGCGGGTCTGCGTGCCGGACGCGGCCAAACCCGAGGCCGACGACATCGTCGCCGCGCTGGGCTTGGACGACGCCGCGGCCGGCCCCATCTGTGACGATGAGCAAGCGCCGGGAATCCTGCCGGCCTGAGGAGCGGACCATGCTGGGTATCGGACACGGGCGGTTGGGCATCGGCGCGTTCAAGCAGCGCCTGCCGCGGCCGGAAGAAGCGTTGCCGGGGCGCGAGGCGCCGCTGCCGCTGCACAACGTGCATTACGTCAACGGCCAGCCGCTGCGCGGCGATTTCGCCGGGCTGGCCGTGCTGGACGTGGGCCTGGGCTGCTTCTGGGGCGCCGAACGCAAGTTCTGGCAGCTGCCGGGCGTGGTGACCACCGCGGCCGGCTACCAGGGCGGCACCACCCCCAACCCCACCTACGAGGAAGTCTGTTCCGGGCTCACCGGCCACACCGAGGTGGTGCGGGTGGTGTTCGACCCGGCGCGGGTCGCGCTGGACACCGTGCTGCGCACCTTCTGGGAAAACCACGACCCCACCCAGGGCATGCGCCAGGGCAACGACACCGGCACCCAGTACCGCTCGGCGCTGTACTGCCACACGCAGGCGCAGTTCGATGCCGCCATCGCCAGCCGCGATGCCTACCAGCAGCGCCTGGGCGCCGCCGGCTACGCCGACATCACCACCGAGATCGTGTACCCGGCGCCGCCGTTCTACTACGCCGAGGACTACCACCAGCAGTACTTGGCCAAGAATCCGAACGGCTACTGCGGCATCGGCGGCACCGGCGTGAGTTGCCCGATCGGGCTGGACGCCTGAGGTGGCGGAGGCCGCGCCACGCCGGTTGCTGGTGGTGTGGCACGGCTTCACCGGCGCCACCCGGGCCATGGCCGGCGCGGTCGCCGAGGCGGCGCGCGAGGGGGGCGGCGACGCGCTGGACGTGCGCCTGCTGCGCGCGGCCGACGCCGCGGCCGACGACGTGCTGGGCGCCGATGCGGTGGTGTTCGCCACCCCGGAAACATTGGCCTCGATCAGTGGCGCGATGAAGGATTTCTTCGACCGCAGTTACTACCCGCTGCTGGGCCGCTGCGACGGCAAGCCGTACGCGCTGGTGGTCTGTGCCGGTTCGGACGGGCAGCCGACCATCGCCCAACTGCGGCGCATCGCCACCGGCCTGCGCCTGCGCGAAGTGGCCGAACCGCTGCTGGTGCGCACCCATGCGCAGACGCCGGAGGCGATCGCCGCGCCCAAGGTGCTGCCGCAGGCCGACCTGGCGCGCGGCCGCGAACTCGGCGCGCTGCTCGCGGCGGGGCTGGAACTGGGAATCTTCTGAGCCTGGATGCGGGGCTTGCCCCGCATGCACCTTCGCGGCCGGACATTCTTCGGGCATGGCCCGGGCGTCTGCAGGCGCGCACCTGGGGGCGCGGCCTGCCTTGCCGGCAAAGCCCCATCGCCCACGAAGGCGCACGCCTGCGTGGGGCCGCGGTTCAGCGCGGCGGCGATGCGCTGCCGGCAGGGCGGGAGCCCGGGATCTTCTGCAGCCACCCGTTGCCGTAGATGCGGGGCTTGCCCCGCATGTGCATTGACACACCCGGGGCGTTGCCCGGTTGCCCGCAGGAGCGCACCCGGGTGCGCTCCTGCGAACGTTCAGCGGGCCAGTTCGTCGGCAATGCGCTGGCGCAGCGCCTGCAGGTCCTTGGCGAAAGCGTCGATGCCGGTGGCCAGCTTCTCGGTGGCCATCGGATCGGCGGCCATGTCCGCGTCGAACTTCGCCTGGTCGATCGGCGCAACGTCCACCGCTTCGGCGGCGCCCGGCACCAGCCTGCGCGGCAGCTCGCCCAGGTCGGCGTCGAGCTTTTCCAGCAGGTCCGGCGAGATGGTCAGGCGGTCGCAGCCGGCCAGCGCCTCGATCTGCGCGGTCGAGCGGAACGAGGCGCCCATCACCACCGTCGGCGAACCGCGGCGCTTGAACTCGGCGTACACCCCGCGCACGAACCGCACGCCCGGGTCCTCGTCGATGCTGGCCGGCGCCTGGCCATTGGCCACGTACCAGTCCAGGATGCGGCCGACGAACGGCGAGATCAGGAACGCGCCGGCTTCCGAACAGGCCAGCGCCTGGGTCGGGTTGAAGATCAGCGTCAGGTTGCAGTCGATGCCCTCGGCCTGCAGCACGCGGGTGGCTTCCACCCCGGCCCAGGTGGCGGCGATCTTGATCAGCACCTTGTCGCGCGGCACGCCGGCCGCTGCGTACATGGCGATGAACTGGCGCGCCTTGGCGATGGTCGCGTCGGTGTCGTGGGCCTGGTCGGCATCGACCTCGGTGGAAACGCGGCCCGGCACCAGCGCGGCCAGCATCGCGCCCACGCCGATGGTCAGGCGGTCGACCACGGCCTTGGCGACCTCGGCGCGGTCGCCGGGCTGGGCGCGGCCCCATTCCAGTTCGCGTTCGATCAGCCCGGCGTACACCGGCAGGTCCAGCGCCTTGCGCACCAGCGTCGGGTTGGTGGTGCAGTCGACCGGGCGCAGGCGCTTGATGGCGTCGTAGTCGCCGGTATCGGCGACCACGACGGACAGTTCACGCAGCTGGGCGAGCTTGGATCGGGTCATTGCAGGTTCCTGTTGCGGGGCCGGCGCACGGCGCTCAGCGGTGGAAATCGCCCGCGGCTTCGGGCTGGTAGTGGACGGCGGTCACGCGCAGGCGCAGCTGGCGGCCACCGGGGGCGGTCCAGTCGATGGTCTGGCCCACGGACAGGCCCAGCAGGGCGCTGCCCACCGGCGCCAGCACCGAGACGCGACCCTTGTCGAAATCCGCCTCGTGCGGATAGACCAGGGTCAGGGAATGCTGTTCGTCGTGCAGTTCGTCCACGCAGTCCACGCGCGAATGCATGGTGACGATGCCTGCGGGGATTTCCTCCGGTGGCAGCACCTGCGCGCGTTCGAGCTCCTGGGACAGGGCGACGGCGGCCGGGTGCCGGCTCAGGGCCGGGGAATCGAGCATGGCCTCGAGGCGGGCCATGTCACGGCTGGAGACGACGATCGATGGCGGCAGGCCGCTGTTGGTCGGCATGGAAAAAACTCCTGCAATTGTTGAGAGACATGCAAAAGGCGGCGCCAATGCGGCACCGCCCGGGGCCTATTGTGCGGGGATTGTGGAACGGATGCGACCCACCCCGATCATGGGGGCGGGGCGGCGGCGTTGCAATGCGCCGGCGGCCCCGGTTCAGGCGCGCGCAGGTGGCACGCGGGTACGCGGACGGGTGCGTTGCGGGCACGGCTCCACACCGGGCGCAGTGCCGGATCCATGGCCCGGCGCGCCCCCGTGCGCCCTGGCGTGCCGGTAGCTGCCGGGCGCGCCCGGCACACGCTTGCCGGGTCGCCGCGCCGCGCAGCCAGGCCGGCGCCTACAAGGCCAGCAGGTCCGGCGGCAGGCGCTGGAAAATGCCCGCCAGCTGCTGCAGGAACTCGCTCATCGCCGAGCTGCGGCGCCAGACCATGGCAATGCGTCGGCTGGGCGCGTCGTCGCCGGCAAAGCCGAGCAGGCGGATGTTCTGCGAGCGCGCCACCGGCGGCTTCACCGCCAGCATCGGCAGCAGGGTGACGCCGACATCGGCCGCGACCATCTGCCGCAGCGTTTCCAGGCTGGTGGCCTGGAATTCGGATTTTTCCAGCGCCCCGGCCAGGTGGCAGACATCCAGCGCCTGGTCGCGCAGGCAGTGGCCGTCCTGCAGCAGCAGCAGGCGCTGGTCGGCCAGGTCGGCCATGCGCAGCGTGGCGTGCGTGGCCAGCGGGTGGCCTTCGGGCGCGGCCAGCACGAACGGCTCCTCGAACAGGAACTCGGCATGCAGCTGGTCGTCGTGCAGCGGCAGCGCCAGCAGCGCCGCATCGAGCTGGCCGTTGCGCAGCTGGGTCAACAGCACGTCGCTCTTTTCCTCCACCAGCAGCAGTTCCAGCTGCGGGAAGCGCGCGCGAATCGCCGGCACCACGTGCGGCAGCAGGTACGGCCCCAGCGTGGGGAAAATGCCCAGGCGCACGGTGCCGGCCTCCGGGTCGCGGCTGCGGCGCGCGGCCTCCTTCATCTGCTCGACCTCGGCCACGATGCCGCGCGCGCGCGCGGCGGCCTCGCGCCCGGCCGGGGTCAGCATGACCTTGCGCGGCGCGCGCTCCACCAGCGGCACGCCCAGCTCTTCCTCCAGCTTCTTGATCTGGGTGGACAGCGTGGGCTGGCTGACGAAGCACGCCGCCGCCGCGCGGCCGAAGTGCTTGTGCTCGGCCAGCGCCACCAGGTATTTGAGGTCACGCAGGTTCATTCCGGCCTCCGAAACTTGTTGCCTGCTCCGTCGGCAGCCAGCCTGGCAGGGCGGCCAGGCCGCACGGCAAAGCCGCCCGGAGGGTGCGGCACGGGGATGCGCCGCATGCAGGTGCCCCGCAGGGGCGGATGAGGGCAGGGGCGCAGCGTCGTGCATGCAGACAGCACGGGGCGCTGCGCCTTGCCTTCACTCCGGCTTCCGCTTCGTGCCCCGGCCCCTGCGCTGGCGCAGGGGCGTTCGGCAGGCCGCGAAGCCGGGGTTCGCAAACCGCCCCTCTCACCGCAAAGCGAGAGGGGCGGTGAACATCAGGCGGTCTCCGCCACCGCCGGCGCCGGCTGCGGTGCCGACGTGCGGATCAGGTGGTCGAACGCGCTCAGCGCCGCGGTGGAGCCGGCACCCATGGCAATGATGATCTGCTTGTACGGCACCGTGGTGCAGTCGCCGGCGGCGAACACGCCCGGCACGCTGGTCTGGCCGCGCTCGTCGATGACGATCTCGCCGCGCGGGCTCAGCTCCACCGTGCCACGCAGCCACTCGGTGTTCGGCAGCAGGCCGATCTGCACGAAGATGCCTTCCAGTTCCACCCGGTGCGAATCGCCGCCGACGCGGTCGGTGTACACCAGGCCGGTGACCTTCTGGCCGTCGCCCAGCACCTCGGTGGTCTGCGCGTTGAGCACCACGGTCACGTTCGGCAGGCTGTGCAGCTTGGCCTGCAGGACCTGGTCGGCGCGCAGCTTGCTGTCGAACTCGAACACGGTGACGTGGCTGACGATGCCGGCCAGGTCGATGGCCGCCTCGACGCCGGAGTTGCCGCCGCCGATCACCGCCACGCGCTTGCCCTTGAACAGCGGGCCGTCGCAGTGCGGGCAGTAGGCCACGCCCTTGTTGCGGTACGCGTCCTCGCCGGGCACGTTCATCTGCCGCCAGCGCGCACCGGTGGACAGGATCACGCTCTTGGACTTCAGCGACGCGCCGTTCTCCAGTTCCACTTCCACCAGGCCATCGGCACCGGCCGGCACCAGCCGGGTGGCGCGCTGCAGGTTCATGATGTCCACCTCGTACTCGCGCACGTGCTGCTCCAGCGCCGCGGCCAGCTTCGGGCCTTCGGTGTACTGCACCGAAATGAAGTTCTCGATGGCCATGGTGTCCAGCACCTGGCCGCCGAAGCGCTCGGCCGCCACGCCGGTGCGGATGCCCTTGCGCGCGGCGTAGATCGCCGCGGCCGCGCCGGCCGGGCCACCGCCCACCACCAGCACGTCGAACGGGTCCTTGGCGGCGATCTTCGCTGCTTCGCGCCTGGCCGCGCCGGTGTCCAGCCGCGCCAGGATCTGCTCCAGGGTCATGCGCCCGGAGTCGAACATCTCACCGCCCTGGAACACCATCGGCACCGCCATCACCTGGCGCTGCTCCACTTCCTGCTGGAACGCGCCGCCCTCGATCACCGTGGTGCTGATCTTCGGGTTGACGATGGCCATCAGCGCCAGCGCCTGCACCACGTCCGGGCAGTTGTGGCAGGTCAGCGACATGTACACTTCGAAGGCGAACTCGCCGTCCACCGCCTTGATGCCGTCGATCACCTCCTGCGCCACCTTCGGCGGATGGCCGCCGGTCCACAGCAGGGTCAGCACCAGCGATTCGAATTCGTGGCCCAGCGGCAGGCCGGCAAAGCGCACGCCGTGGCTTTCGCCCTCGCGGGCAATCACGAACGACGGCCGGCGCGCATCGCTGCCCGTGGTGTCCAGGCTGATCTTGCCGTTGCCGGCGGCCACGATGTCCGCCAGCAGGCTGCGCATGTCGGTGCTGGCGGCGCTGTCGTCGAGCGAGGCGATCAGCCGCAGCGGCTGGCGCAGCAGGCCCATGTACTGCTGCAACTGGGTCTTGAGGGTGTCGTCGAGCACGGCGCAACTCCTTGTTCGAGGCAAAACGGGGGGGAGGGCGCGGTTGCGGCAGGCAACGCGCCGGGAAAGTAGGGGTGAACCGGAACCGCGTCTGGCGGGCGACGAGCGGGCTGGCTCGACGCGGCTTCGGTTCACCCCCACACCCGCCAGAGCGGGGTGGGAGTGTTTCCGGATGAAGGGAGTGAGGTGTTACTCGTTCCTCACTCCTCTCCACTCGTTTCTCGCTTTTAGATCTTGCCGACCAGGTCCAGCGACGGGGTCAGGGTCTTCTCGCCTTCCTTCCACTTGGCCGGGCACACTTCGTTCGGGTGCGCGGCGGTGAACTGGGCGGCCTTCAGCTTGCGCAGGGTCTCGGACACGTCACGCGCGATCTCGTTGGAATGCACTTCCATGGTCTTGATCACGCCTTCCGGGTTGATCACGAAGGTGCCGCGCAGGGCCAGGCCTTCTTCCGGAATGTGCACGCCGAAGGCGTTGGTCAGCTGGTGGGTCGGGTCGCCGATCAGCGGGAACTTGGCCTTGCCCACGGCCGGCGAGGTCTCGTGCCACACCTTGTGCGAGAAGTGGGTGTCGGTGGTGACGATGTAGACCTCGGTGCCCGCCTTCTGGAACTCGGCGTAATGCTCGGCCGCGTCTTCGATCTCGGTCGGGCAATTGAAGGTGAAGGCCGCCGGCATGAAGATCAGCACCGACCACTTGCCCTTCAGGCTTTCCTCGGTGACTTCGATGAACTTGCCGTTGTGGAAGGCGTTGACCTTGAACGGCTGGACCTGGGTGTTGATAAGGGACATGGAACTTCCTCTTGGTTGAAGGGACGGGTGGTGAACCGTGGAGCACAGGCTAATAGGCAGTGCCTAATAAAACAAATGAATTGAATGCATCGCATCAATAGTTATTGGCTATTGATCCGGCCCCGGCAGCGGGCCCTCACCCCGATATCGGGCGCGCTTTCCGGCTTTCCAAGCCAGCATCTGGCCCAAACCTGAACGGGCGGCATAGGCGGGCTCGATCCCGGGCCGGCGCCGCCGCGGTAGGCAGCGGCAGGCCGGGTGACTATCCTCCCGGTCCCGAAAACGTCCCGCGAAGAGGTAGTGAAGTGTCCACCCCCCAGGTTGCCGCGCTGTTGCGGGAAGGCGCCGCCCGGCTGCCCGGCGAGGACGCCCGGCACGAGGCCGAACAACTGCTGCTGCACGTACTGGGCGTGGACCGCGCCTGGCTGTTCGCCCACGCCACCGACCCGGTGGACGACGACGCCCGCCGGCGCTTCGAACTGCTGCTGCAGCGCCGCGCCGAAGGCCACCCGCTGGCCTACCTCACCGGCCGCCGCGGCTTCTGGACCCTGGACCTGCAGGTCAACGTCGCCACCCTGATCCCGCGCCCGGAAACCGAGCTGCTGGTGGAACAGGCACTGGCGCGGCTGCCGCCCGAGCACATGGCGCGCGTCGCCGACCTGGGTACCGGCAGCGGCGCCATCGCCCTGTCCATCGCCAGCGAACGCCCGCTGGCCACGGTGATGGCCACCGACCTGCTCGGGCCCACCCTGGCGGTGGCGGTGAAGAACGCCCAGGCCCACGGCCTGGACAACGTGTGGTTCCGCCGCGGCCACTGGTACGCCGCGCTGGGCGCGGACCGCTTCGACCTGATCGTCAGCAACCCGCCCTACATTGCCGCCGGCGACCCGCACCTGCAGCAGGGCGACCTGCGCTTCGAACCGCCGCCGGCGCTGGCCTCCGGCGCCGACGGCCTGGACGCCATCCGCGAAATCATCGCCGGCGCCCCCGACCACCTCGTCCCCGGCGGCTGGCTGCTGCTCGAACACGGCTGGGACCAGGGCCCGGCCATCCGCACGCTGCTGGAGCAGGGCGGCTTCACCGAAGTGGAAACCGTGCAGGACCTGGAGCAGCGCGATCGGGTAACTCTGGGGCGGCTGCGGGGGATTGTCTGACGTTGACCCTGCCGGAAGGCAGTGTTTAGATCCTGCGCAGGTGCTGAACACACCTTCGTAGGCGGAAGCCACTCCCGACAGCCCAGTGGCTTTTCTGTACCCCGCGCTTTCTATGGCCGGGTGGCGCGCAGTCATGCAAGACCCGAAAGGGAAAAGCTGCGGGCGGCCCTACGACCGTGTTCAAGCACCCGGCCGCCTCTCTGAACAGGAGGCGAAACAGACGGAACGAATCGTAGGAGATTGTCATGACCAAGCAGGTCGGAACCCCGCTCAAATCGCGCACCCTGAAAGTCGGCTGCCAGTACTACGAAAGCCGCGCCAAGGAAAAAGATCGCCGTTTCAAGCCCCGCCAGGTGCCCTACCTGCGACTGTGCGGCGACTGGCTGAATGCCGCCGGCCTCAAGGTCGGCCAGAACGCGCGGGTGATAGTCACCCGGCGCGGCATCGTGATTGCTGCTGAAGAGTAGTTTAGTCAATGCCGTGGGCAGGGCGGGCCTGTCCACGGCATATTCTTGATAAAACCAATAACTTGGTCCTAAAATATTTTCTTTTTTAGGTCCGAAAATGCATTTAATCCGCCTCGCCAGTCACTGCCAGTCTTTGGGAGGATGAATGGGTATCGTGCGTCATCCTGGAAAAGAAGCTTGTAGTGCTTTCCTTCTTCATAGATGGTGAACCCAAGAGACTCGATTTCCACACGAACAGATGCGGTCATGGCGGTGTATTGACGCAACAATTCCTTTAATCTATCGAGAATTTCATCTCGATCACCAGGGTTGTCGTTGCTTGCGACTAGCGCATCAAAGATGTTGCGCCTGCGGGAATGGGGTTCTGAAGATTCTGCTGCTTTCTTAAGTGAATCAATAATCAAGCCTAATTGTTCTCCTTGGTATAGGTCTGATTCTGAGGTCTCAAGGTGAATTGAGTGTTCTTTTTCGCCATTAGAGCTGCGAGTCTCCCGCCTGCTGTAGCGGGCTCGCACTAGTTCTGCTTCTAGGCGCTGAATTTCCTCATCTTTGGCTGATATCTCTTTATCAAAATGCTCTATGTACTCATCGATGTTGCTAGAGCCAGAGGCGCGGAGTGCATCAAGTTTTTGACGAGATATCATTTCTTGCAAGTATGACCAGGTGCATTCCCTGCGTAGACGTTGATAGAGCAGGGATAGCCTAATCTTCTTTGTAATCGCGGACTGTAGCGCCCCCGGGGAGTTCCATCTATTTGGAAGGTATGTCCATTTTCCAATTCCGTCTGGCCAGTATATGGCTACGGCCCCGCCATATATATTTTCTCCGTAGACTTGGCGCATAATCTGTGAAGAGAATTTTCGGCTTGGTTCTACAACAATGTGCGCCATTCCAGAGAGCCATTTAGCAAGCAGGCTCGGATCTATAATGGTTTCTTCCTTCTGGTCGCGGCTAACATACACGACTGGCATTGCACTTCCGGTGCCTGCGCAAATTATCTTTTCCGCGAGCTCGGTGTCTGTGTCGGAAAGGAGTATGGGCTTATCAGTAACTGGGAGTTCGCCATCATGGCCGCCCGAGAATTTTTCCATAAGCAGCTTGGCAATATATGGGCGCTTGCCTTGCTCTAGTCGCTCAACTGGGAGTTCGGAGTCTACATTGAGCTGAATGCTTACCCAGAAGCTTTCTTTTGCTTTATATCCAATTACATCCGTTACCCATCTGACGTCGTCATTGTCGGTTTTTTCATAGCGAACGCCACCCGAGCAGGTGGCTTCAGACTCAAAAAATCCGAAGCTCACAGCCTCATGGTCATCTCCAAATCTCCCCTCTCGGATTCCGTCTGGAACTTCGTTGGCTAGCTTTGTGTGTGGACTTTTTACAATCCAAATCCGGCAGCAGTCCATGAACTCCGAAATGCTGGTTGACGAGCTAATCGGAAACTGAGTTTTAAATGTTAGCATTTGTAAATTTCCTTCCGCGGTATGGCAAAAGGCCGAGCTGTGCCGTGATGCGGTGTCGGATTGAGTGATTTATTTTGGGGTGGCTGCATGGTGTGTTTCTAGTGATTCTCGTAAGGATTTGAACGCTCTAACTGCACGGTTTGATTCTCTCACCGAATAACGCTGATACTCGAGATCCCCGACCAAGAATAGGTGCTCGTTCATTCGGGTGTCCCATAGCCAGTCAAGTTCTTCTTTTAATTCTTGATTTATGGCGCCAATCTCGACAAGTTTTGCTGTCCTGGCTTTATAGCCAGCATGTGTACTAACCTGTCCACGCAGGTAGTGCTTTGTCGTACTTTCCGCTATGCCGCCCATTACACAAATTATCTGCTTCGCAAGCATTTCTCTTGCGGTGCCAACGACGTGCATCCGGTTGAGTGCCCAGCGAAGAACATCCGATAAAATCAACGTGTATGCGATATTGGATTGAAGGGTGTGGTCATCGAGGAATGCTATTCGCGCGCGGAAATGTTTGGCAGTCCTGATAAATCCGTATGGAAAGCGAATTTTTCCTTCCTCTGTGTTTCTCTCGCCCAAGTAGTTCTGCATCTCTTGAATAAGTGCGGAAACCTTTTCTGCCGTTTCGCGCAGTTGGTGATCGTTTGCGATAGCCATTCCAATCCCTCTTGATCAAGTTTCGAGAAAAAAGATCACTGGCGCCAGTGTATATTCTGGCGCTCTGTGTACAGGCTCTCTCAACCTGCCCCTGTATTCGGCGTGACTTCGCGCTGATCCCAGTGCGCATTTTGGAACGTAAACACGTTGCACATCCCCTGTGAGATTGTCTCCAAGGAACGTTACCACTCGAGCCGGTACTGCTCAAAGTGGTCCCGGGATCGGGTCTCAAGGTCCCGGTCTACTGGCAGTCGTCCGTATTCCCTAATACAACCCCTGCGCCAACATCGCATCAGCCACCTTCACGAACCCGGCGATATTCGCGCCATCGACATAGTTGACGCTGCCGTCCGCGCGCTTGCCATGCTGCACACAGTTGGCGTGGATCTCTTTCATGATCACGTGCAGGCGTTCGTCCACGTCGGCGTGGCGCCAGGACAGGCGCAATGCGTTCTGGCTCATTTCCAGGCCGGAGGTGGCGACGCCGCCGGCGTTGCTGGCCTTGCCGGGGGCGTACAGGGTGCCGGCCTGCAGGAATACGTCCACCGCTTCCAGGGTGGAGGGCATGTTGGCGCCTTCGGCCACGCACAGGGCGCCGTTGTGCACGAGGGTGCGGGCGTCGCTTTCGTCCAGTTCGTTCTGGGTGGCGCAGGGCAGGGCAATGTCGGCGGGGATGTGCCAGGGGCGGCGGCCTTCGAGGAACTCGAAGCGTTTGTCGCCGGCCAGTTCGGCCAGGCGGCCGCGGCGTTCGTTCTTCAGCGCCATCACGTCCTGCATGGCCTGTTCGTCGAAGCCGTCGCGGGCGTACAGGGTGCCGCCGGAGTCGGAGAAGGTGAGCACCTTGCCGCCGAGTTCGGCGGCCTTGAGCGCGGCGAACTGGGCGACGTTGCCGGAGCCGGAGATCAGCACCCGGGCGCCGTGGGTTTCGCGGCGGGCGTGGTGCAGCATCTGCTCGACGAAGTAGACGGTGCCGTAGCCGGTGGCTTCCGGGCGCATCAGGCTGCCGCCGTAGGCCAGGCCCTTGCCGGTGAACACGCAGGCGGCGTCGTTGCTGAGTTTCTTCATCATGCCGGCCATGAAGCCGACTTCGCGCGCGCCCACGCCGATGTCGCCGGCCGGCACGTCGGTGTCCGGGCCGAGGTGGCGGTACAGCTCCAGCATCAGCGCCTGGCAGAAGCGCATCACCTCGCCCTCGCTCTTGCCCTTGGGGTCGAAGTCCGCGCCACCCTTGCCGCCGCCCATGGGCAGGGTGGTCAGGGCGTTCTTGAAGGTCTGCTCGAAGGCCAGGAACTTCAGGATCGACAGGTTCACCGAGGGGTGGAAGCGCATGCCGCCCTTGAACGGGCCGATGGCCGCGCTGTGCTGCACGCGGAAGGCACGGTTGACGTGGGTGCGGCCGCTGTCGTCGGCCCAGGCCACGCGGAACTGGATGACCCGTTCCGGTTCCACCAGGCGTTCGAGCAGGCCATGCCGCGCGTACTGCGGGTGCTGCTGCAGGAACGGCCAGAGGCTGAGGGTGACTTCCTTGACCGCCTGCAGGAACTCGGGCTGGTCAGGGTCGCGGCGGGCGACGTACGCAAGGAACGCGTCGGGACTGCGGTGGTTCAAGGGCATTCCTCCTGAAGGTGGGGAAAGGACAACAACAGGACAGCCATAACGAAAAACGCGGCCCGGGGGCCGCGTCGTGGGTCATTGCAGGCGGGCGAGCACCGCCTGCGCCGCCTGGGATGTGGAAAGCGCTCGTCCCTGCGCGGCCAGGTCGGCGGTGAACAGGCCGTCGTCCAGCGCGGCGGCCACCGCCTGCTCGACGGCGGCGGCTTCGTCCTCCAGCCCCAGCGAGTGGCGCAGCAGCATGGCCGCGCTGAGGATGGTGGCGTAGGGGTTGGCGATGCCCTTGCCGGCGATGTCCGGCGCCGAGCCGTGGATGGGTTCAAAGATACCCACCTTGCCCTGTTCGCCCAGCGAGGCGGACGGCAGCAGGCCCAGCGAGCCGGCCAGCATCGAGGCCTCGTCGGTGAGGATGTCGCCGAACATGTTTTCGGTGACGATCACGTCGTAGGCGCGCGGCTTGGCGATCAGGTGCATGGCCATGGAATCCACAAGCTGGTGTTCCAGTTCCACGTCCGGGAATTCCTCGCGGCCGATGCGCGCGGCCACGTCGCGCCACAGCCGCGAGGTCTCCAGCACGTTGGCCTTGTCCACCGAGGTCAGCTTGCCGCGGCGCTGCCGGGCCAGGCGGAAGGCGCTGCGCAGCACGCGCTCGATTTCGGCCACGGTGTAGCGGCACAGGTCGCTGGCGCTGTCGGCGTCGCGGGTCTTGTCGCCGAAGTAGATGCCGCCGGTCAGCTCGCGCACCACCACGAAGTCCACGCCCTGCAGCAGCTCGGGCTTGATCGGCGAGGCGTGCAGCGCGGCCGGGTGGGTGCGCACCGGGCGCAGGTTGGCGAACAGGCCCAGCGCCTTGCGGATGGCCAGCAGGCCCTGTTCCGGGCGCACCTTGGCGTTGGGGTCGGACCACTTGGGCCCGCCGACGGCGCCGAGCAGCACGGCGTCCGCCCTGCTGCACGCGTCCAGGGTGGCGGCCGGCAGCGGCTCGCCGTGGTTGTCGATGGCGATGCCGCCGATGTCGTGTTCGGCGAAAGTGAAGTCATGGCCGAAGCGCGCGGCGATGGCCTTGAGCACGTCCACCGCGGCGACGGTGATCTCGGGGCCGATGCCGTCACCCGGCAGTACGACGATGTTGGCTTGCATGGGGGTTCCGGTTGTCCTGTTGCTGTCGTTCGGCCCGGCACCCGTGGCGGCGGGTGCGGGCGGTAGGGGGCGTCACGCCGCGCGCGCGGCCTCGTAGCGTTCGATCTCTTCCACGCGGCCAAGCAGCCAGCCCAGCTGGTCCACGCCTTCCAGCAGACAGGTCTGCGAGAAGCCGTCCAGCGGGAAGGCGTACACCTTGCCGGCGGGGGTGCGCAGTTCGCGCGCGGCGACATCGATGGTCAGTTCGTCGTCCGGGCGCTGCATCAGTTCCTGCACGTCGGCTTCGTCCAGCACGATCGGCAGCAGGCCGTTCTTCAGCGCATTGCCGCGGAAGATGTCGGCGATCTCGCTGCTCACGATTGCGCGCAGGCCGAGGTCGGTCAGCGCCCACGGCGCGTGCTCGCGCGAGGAGCCGCAGCCGAAGTTGCGCCCGGCCAGCAGGATCGAGCGGCCGGCGTTCTGCGGCTGGTTGAAGGCGAATGCCGGGTTCGGCGTGCCGTCGGCCTGCCAGCGCCAGTCGTTGAACGCGTTCTTGCCCAGCCCGGCACGCTCGGTGGTGGACAGGAACCGCGCCGGGATGATCTGGTCGGTGTCGATGTTGGTCTGGCGCAGCACCACGCTGCGCGAGCTCAGGGTACGGAAACCGGCCATCACGCCACCTCCTGGTCGAACAGTTCACGCACGTCGGCGACCTTGCCGTTCACCGCCGCCCAGGCGGCGCTCATCGGCGAGGCCAGCAGGGTACGCGAGCCCGGGCCCTGGCGGCCCTCGAAATTGCGGTTGCTGGTGCTCACCGCCAGTTGCCCCGGCGCGACCAGGTCACCGTTCATGGCGATGCACATCGAGCAGCCGGGTTCGCGCCATTCGGCGCCGGCGGCGCGCACGATCTCGTGGATGCCTTCGGCCTCGGCGTCGCGCTTGACGATTTCCGAGCCGGGCACCACCAGCATGCGCACGCCGGCGGCGACGCGGCGGCCACGCAGCACCTGCGCCACCTCGCGCATGTCGCTCAGACGGCCGTTGGTGCAGGAGCCGACGAACACCACGTCCACCGGCGTGCCGGCCAGGGCGTGGCCGGCTTCGAACTTCATGTAGTCCAGGCCCTTCTGCGCGGCGGCGTCGTTGGCGGCCGGTATCGGCGCGTCCACCGCGATGGCGGTGCCCGGGTGCGTGCCCCAGGTCAGGGTGGGGCGGATGTCGGCAGCGTCGATGCGCACTTCCACGTCGAAGCGCGCGCCGTCGTCGCTGCGCAGCGTCTTCCAGTAGGCGACCGCCTTGTCGAACTCGGCGCCCTTGGGGCCGCGCGGGGTGTTGGCGACCCAGTCGAAGGTGGTCTGGTCCGGCGCCACCATGCCGGCACGGGCGCCGGCCTCGATCGACATGTTGCACAGGGTCATGCGCTGTTCCATGTCCATCGCGGCGATGGTGGAGCCGCGGAATTCCAGCACGTGGCCGGTGCCGCCGTTGACCCCGATCACGCCGATGATGTGCAGCACCACGTCCTTGGCGCCGACGCCCGGCGCCAGTTCGCCGTCAACGGTGATCGCCATGGTTTTGGCCTTGCGCTGCAGCAGGCACTGCGTAGCCAGCACGTGGCCCACTTCGCTGGTGCCGATGCCGAAGGCCAGCGCGCCGAACGCGCCGTGGGTGGAGGTGTGGCTGTCGCCACAGACGATGGTCATGCCCGGCTGGGTGAAGCCCTGCTCCGGGGCGATCACGTGGACGATGCCGCGGCTGCTGGAGGCCATGTCGAACAGCTCGATGCCGTATTCGGCGCAGTTCCTGGCCAGCATCTGCACCTGCGCCTCGGAGGCCTTGCTCGCATACGGCAGCCTGCCGTCGGCGCCGGCCGGCAGGGTCGGCGTGGAGTGGTCCATGGTCGCCTTGGTGCGGTCCGGGCGGCGCGGCTTCAGTCCGCGCTCGCGCAGCTCGGTGAACGCCTGCGGCGAGGTGACTTCGTGGATCAGGTGCAGGTCGATGTACAGCACGGCCGGCGCGCTGTCGCTTTCGGGGACGACGACGTGCGCGTCCCACAGTTTGTCGTACAGGGTCTTGGGTGCGGAGCTCATTGCGTGTTGGTTCCGTTGCCTATGCGGGGCCGTCGCGCTCAGGCGCTGACGGCTTCCTGGGTCTTGTTGCCTTCGCGCTGGCGCAGCAGGCGGTTGGTGACGTCCAGCCAGGCCAGCGCGCTGGCCTCGATGATGTCACGGCTGGTGCCGGTGCCTTCGTAGATGTTGCCCTCGTGGCGCACGCCCAGGTTGGCCTCGCCGCGCGCGTCGGCGCCGATGCCGACGCTGTGCACGTGGTAGCTGTCCAGGGTGAGCTGCACGCCGGTGGCGGCCGACAGCGCCGAGAACAGTGCATCCACCGGGCCGTCGCCCTGCGCGGTTTCGGCCACGCGGTTGCCTTCCGGGTCGGACAGTTCGACCAGCGCGTTGGCGCGGCTGCCGACGTCGCTGATGGTCATCGACGCCAGGCGGTAGCCGTCGCCGCCGGAGTTGCCCTGCATCAGGGTCTGCAGGTCGGCGTCGGTGACCACGCGCTGCTGCTCGCACAGCGCCTTGAACTGGTCGAACACCAGCTTCAGCTCTTCCTCTTCCAGCCAGTAGCCCAGCGCACGCAGGCGCGCCTCGACCGCGGCGCGGCCGCTGTGGCGGCCCAGCACCATCTGCGAGGACTCCCAGCCCACGTCTTCCGGGCGCATGATCTCGTAGGTGTTGCGATTGCGCAGCATGCCGTGCTGGTGGATGCCCGACTCGTGCGCGAACGCGTTGGCGCCGACGATGGCCTTGTTGCGCTGGACCGGCATGCCCACCAGCCGCTGCAGCAGCTGCGAGGTCGGCACGATGCGGCGGGTGTCAAAGCCCGTGTCGAAGTTGTAGAACGCGTTGCGCACCTTCAGCACCATGGCGATCTCTTCCAGCGCGCAGTTGCCGGCGCGCTCGCCGATGCCGTTGATGGAGCCTTCCACCTGGCGCGCACCGCCTTCGATGGCGGCCAGCGAGTTGGCCACGGCCAGGCCCAGGTCGTTGTGGCAGTGCGCGCTGAAGACCACCTTGTCGGCGCCGGCGGCATTGCCGATGACATGCCGGAACATCGCGCGGATCTCGTCCGGGGTGGTGAAACCCACGGTGTCGGGCAGGTTGATGGTGCGCGCGCCGGCGGCGATCGCCACCTGCGCCACTTCGGTCAGGAACTCCAGCTCGGTGCGGGTGGCGTCCTCGGCCGAGAACTCGACGTCGTCGATGTAGCCGCGCGCCATGCTCACATGCTTGTGTACCGATTCGAGCACCTGCTCCCGGCTCATGCGCAGCTTGTGTTCGCGATGCAGCGGGCTGGTGGACAGGAACACGTGCAGGCGCGGCCGCGCCGCCGCCTCCAGCGCCCTGGCCGAGGTTTCGATGTCGCCCGGCAGGCAGCGCGACAGCACCGCCAGCACCGGGTCGCGGATCTCGCGGCCGATCAGCGCCATGGCCTCGCGGTCGGATTGGGAACTTGCCGGGAAGCCGGTTTCGATCACGTCCATGCCCAGCTCGGCCAGGGCGCGCGCCATCACCAGCTTCTGCGGTGGGGTCATGCTGCAGCCCGGTGACTGTTCGCCATCGCGCAGGGTCGTGTCGAAGATGGTAATTCGCGGGGTGTTGATGGTTGGAGTAGTCACCAGAGGGTCTCCTCGACAGCGGGTGCGATGATGTTGGGGTGTTCGTTTCGGGAGGGCCGCGGCGCGTTGGGGGCGACGCGGCTTCTAAGTCGTTCGGCGTTGCGCCGGCGCGGTTTGCGCGGTGGGCTGGGGCGCACTTCGGACAGCAGCGTGGACAGCACGGTGGCGTCGATGTTGCCGCCGGAAACCACCGCGCACTTGCGCTTGCCGGCGACGCGGCGGCCGGCGGCCAGCGCCAGCGCGCCGGCGCCTTCGGCGATGACGTGTTCTTCCAGCGCCAGCCGCACCAGGGTTTCGCGCAGCTCGGCTTCGCGCACGATGACCACGTCGTCGAGCAGGTTGGCGCACAGGCGGCGGGTGAGGAAACCGGGGATCTTGACCTTGACGCCGTCGGCCAGGGTGGCGACCGGGGCGATTTCGCGCACGTCGCCCTTGATCGCGCGCGCCATCGAATCCACGCCCTCGACCTGGGCGCCGATGATGCGCACGCCCTGCGACTTCAGCGCCAGCGCCACGCCCGAGGCCAGGCCGCCGCCGCCGATCGGCACGATCACCACATCGGGTGCGTGCGGGGCGAGTTCGATGCCCAGCGTGCCCTGGCCGGCGATCACGTCCGGGTCGTCGAACGCGGACAGGAAGCGGTAGCCGTTCTGCTCGGCCAGCTCGCGGGCGAACGCGTAGGCTTCGTCGTAGCTGCTGCCGTGCTGGCGCACGGTGGCGCCCCAGTGCTGCACGCCGGCGATCTTGGTGGCCGGTGCGCCGTGCGGCATCACCGTGATGGCCTGCACGCCCAGCCGGAACGAGGCCCAGGCCACGCCCTGGGCGTGGTTGCCGGCCGAGGCGCAGATCACCGGGCGTTCGTCGCCGCGTTCCAGGGCGGCCAGCATTGCGTTCAACGCGCCGCGCACCTTGTAGGAGCCGGTGCGCTGCAGGTTCTCCAGCTTGAGCCAGGTACCGAAGCGCTCGGCGTAGTGCAGCGGGGTGGGCGGCAGGAAGCGCCGCAGCCGTGCCTGCGCGGCCAGCACGTCGGCGACGCTGACGTTGATCGCGCCGGTGTCCGCGGCGGCGACGACGGGGCGGCCAAGGTCAGGCATGTACGTGGCCAAGGCCCGGGGCGTGCGGCGGGCGTCGAAGAAGACGCCTCCGCGCGCGGGCCCTGCCCCGGGCGGGACAGGGCAGGCGCCGTACGTCGCCTACGTCGGGATTCATGCCGCCACCCCGGCCGGTTCCAGCGGCACGATCCGCACCGATTCGCAGTCGTAGACCTTTTCCAGCTGCCGGCACAGGGTTTCCGGCGGGCGCTCGCCGCTGACTTCCAGCTGCACGTGCCAGCGGCCGGCGTCGGCGGGCTGGCGGCTGCCGGCGATGTTGCAGGGCGCGAAGCCCCGGCGCTCGACCATGCCCAGCACGCGCAGCAGCGCGCCTTCGGCGGGGGTCAGCACCAGGTCAAGCCGGTATTGCATTGGAACTCTCCTGCGTTGCCTTGGCATGGGCGGGGTTGCCCTCCAGCATGGTGCTGTTGGCGTTGTTCGGCGGCACCAGCGGCCACACGTTGGCGCGCGCGTCGATGGCCACGTGCAGCAGCGCCGGGCCGGGGGTGTCGAGCAGCGCGGCCAGCGCGTCCTCGACGTCGGCGCGCTGGGTGATGCGCGTGGCCGGGATGCCGAACACCTGCGCCAGCGCGGCGAAGTCCGGGTTGTCGGACAGGTCGATCTCGCTGTAGCGCTCGGCGAAGAACAGTTCCTGCCACTGCCGCACCATGCCCAGCGAGGCGTTGTCCAGCAGCACGATCTTCACCGGCAGGCGGCAGCGGGCGATGGTCGCCAGCTCCTGCACGTTCATCATGAAACTGCCGTCGCCGGAGACCAGCACCACGGTGCGGTCCGGGCAGGCGAACTGCGCGCCCATCGCCGCCGGCAGGCCGAAGCCCATGGTGCCCAGCGCGCCGGAGGTCAGGTGGTTGCGCGGGTGGTTGAAGCGGCAGTGCTGGGCCACCCACATCTGGTGCTGGCCGACGTCGCAGGCGATGACCGTGTCCGGCGGCGCGATCTCGCTCAGCCGCTTGAGCAGCGCCGGGGCGTAGATGTCCTGGCCGGGGGCGTCGTAGCGCGCGGCGAACTTCTCGCGGTTGGCGGCGCAGCGTGCGCGCCAGCCGTTGCAGTTGCCGCGGTTGCCGGACAACGCGCGCAGGCCGGCCTTGAGGTCGCCGGGCAGGGCGATGTCGGCGCCGCGCAGCTTGTCGATCTCGTAGGCATCGGCATCCAGGTGGATGACCCGCGCGAACGGCGCGAACTCGGCCAGCTTGCCGGTGGCGCGGTCGTCGAAGCGGGCGCCGACCACGATCAGCAGGTCCGACTCCTGCACCGCCATGTTGGCGGCGCGGGTGCCGTGCATGCCCAGCATGCCCAGGTACTGCGGGTGGTTGGCCGGCAGCGCGCCCAGCCCGCGCAGGGTCAGCACGGTGGGAATGCCGGAGGCCTCGACGAAGCGGCGGAAGTCCTCCACCGCGCCGCCCAGGGCGATGCCGCCGCCGCCGTAGACCACCGGCTTCTCGGCGGCGGCGATCATCTCCAGCGCCGCGGCCAGGTGCTGCGGGTCCGGCGGCGGCAGCGGGGCGACCGTGGCCGGCACGTGCTCGGGCAGGTGCGAGGCGTCGGCCAGCTGCACGTCCTTGGGCAGGTCGATCAGCACCGGGCCCGGGCGGCCTTCGCGGGCCACGCGGAACGCGTCGGCCACCACCTGCGGCAGGTCGTCGACGCGGCGCACCAGCCAGCTGTGCTTGACGATGGGCAGGGTCATGCCGAACACGTCCAGCTCCTGGAACGCATCGGTGCCCAGCAGCGGCGTGCCGACCTGTCCGGTCAGGCACACCATCGGTACCGAGTCGAGCATCGCGTCGGCGATGCCGGTGACCAGGTTGGACGCGCCGGGGCCGGAGGTGGCCACGCACACGCCGACCTTGCCGCTGGCGCGGGCGTAGCCGTTGGCGGCCAGCGCCGCGCCCTGCTCATGGCGCACCAGGATGTGCTTGAGGGTGGAATCCACCAATGCGTCGTAGAACGGCATGATGGTGCCGCCCGGGTAGCCGAACAGCGTCTGCACGCCTTCGGCCTCCAGGGCCTGCGTCAACCAGCGTGCGCCATTGCGTGGCGCGCCGTGGACGGGAGTGTTCATGCAGCGACCTTGACCTTTGCTCTGTGCGGGTGGGGGACCGCGCGGTTACGCGTTCTGCGCCTGCAGCCAGACCATCTTGGCGCGCAGCTCCTTGCCGACCTTCTCGATCGGGTGCTCCAGGTCGGCCTGCTTGAACCGGTTGTAGTTCGGCAGGCCGGCTTCGTACTCGGCCACCCAGTTCTTGGTGAAGGTGCCGTTCTGGATGTCGGTGAGCACGTCCTTCATGCGCGCCTTGGTGCTGGCGTCGATCACCCGCGGGCCGCTGACGTAGTCGCCGTACTGCGCGGTCTCGGAGACGAATTCGAGCATGCGGGTGATGCCGCCTTCGTAGAACAGGTCGACGATCAGCTTCAGCTCGTGCAGCACTTCGTAATAGGCGATCTCCGGCTGGTAACCGGCTTCGACCAGGGTCTCGAAGCCGGCCTGCACCAGCGCCGAGGCGCCGCCGCACAGCACCGCCTGCTCGCCGAACAGGTCGGTTTCGGTCTCTTCCTTGAAGGTGGTCTTGATGATGTTGGCGCGGGCGCCGCCCAGGCCGGCGGCATAGGCCAGCGCGAACTGCTCGGCCTTGCCGCTGCGGTCCTGGTAGACGGCGTAGATGCACGGCACGCCGCGGCCGATCTCGTACTCGCGGCGCACCAGCGCGCCCGGGCCCTTGGGCGCCACCAGCACCACGTCCAGGTCCTCGCGCGGGGCGATCATGCCGTAGTGCACGTTCAGGCCGTGGGCGAACAGCAGGCAGGCGCCCTGCTTCATGTTCGGCGCCAGCACGTCCTCGTAGAGCTTCTTCTGCACCATGTCCGGAGTCAGCACCGCGACCAGGTCGGCGTCCTTGACCGCCTCGGCCGGCGTCCTGACCACGAAGCCGTCGGCCTGGGCCTTGGCTTCGGTCGGGCCGCCCGGGCGCAGGCCCACGGTTACCTCGAAGCCCGATTCACGCAGGTTCAGCGCATGCGCGCGGCCTTGGCTGCCGTAACCGATGACGGCGATCTTGATCTGGGGCAGTTCGTTGGAGCTCATGGACTCGGTTCCTTGCAGTGAGAGAGGGAGCGCAAAAGAAAACGGCCGTCGCGTCAGGACGCGGCGGCCGCCGGGGGAGGGATCAGGGCCATGCACGCCGCAGCGGCGCGCATGGCGGCGCGGGTGCTGTGTTTGTGCGTGGCGGTATCGGTGGTGAACATGGTTTCAGTTGAAATGGATGCTGGAAACGAAAAACCCCGCACCGGGGTCGGCGCGGGGTTTTTGATCGAATCTGGCTTTTTTCTGCTACGCGCCAGCTCGTCCCGCACCTGTGGGCTCGGTAATAAGCACGAGTACGAGCAGCGACGCCGCGGCGGTGGCCGGGGTGCGGTTCGGGTTGGCGCTGGTGTGGCGTTGCAGCATGGCTCGAGATAACCACGGCACTTTCGGCATTGTCAAGCGTGGCGGCCCGTTACCCGCGTGTGTCCGGCCGCGGGCGTCGGAAACGGTTGTCACTGCGGCATGGTTGCCGATGAAAGTGGTTTGCCGGCGCTGCGCCCGGGTGCCGCCAATACGCCAGTTGCGCGGATCGGGGACGCCCGCGCCCGCCGCATGCGCCCGCATGCAGACGCGCCCGCGGCGCGGCAGGCGTCGCTCCGGATCCGGATCCGGCTGTCGGTCTGCAGCGGCGTCAACAGCAGGTGAAGATGCGTGATGGGACGCGGACGGTTTTCACGGTTTTATCAGTGAGGCCCCGAAAAACAGCGGGCCGCCAATCCGAACGCTGGGGAACCACATGAACCGTTTTCTCGCCTGCCATAGGGGGAATGGAAGCCTGTGTCTATCGAACCGCACCGGGGGGACCGGGCCATGAGCGCGTGGCCGGGTAACGCGCAGCCGCTGGTCCGGCTGCTCGGGCAATGCCGCATCGGCGAGGGTGGGCGCCTTGCCTACCGCAAGGGCTGGGCACTGCTGGCCTACCTGGCGGTCGAGCGCCCACGCGTGCATCGCCGCAGCCGCATCGCGGCGATGCTGTGGCCCGACCTCGCCCCGGGGGCGGCGCTGACCAACCTGCGCCAGGTGCTGGCCGATCTGAACCGCGCGATCGTCGCCGTCGCCGGTGAAGGCGTGCTGCTGATCGACCGCGAGCACGTGCACCTGTGCCCGCAGGCGTCGCAGGGGCTGTTCGACATCGACCTGCTGGAACCGGCGCAGATCGCCGGCAGCGCCGCGCGGGAGTGGCTGGAGGACGCCGGCGAACTGCTCGAAGGCGTGGCCCTGGAGCACTGCGACGAATTCTGCGAATGGCTGCCGGGCGCACGGGCGTGGGCGCTGCAGCGCCTGCTCAAGGCACTGGAGCGCGCGCGCGAGGACGCTACCGCCAGCCAGGACCTGGAGGTCGCGGTGAACCTGTGCCGACGCCACGTGATGCTCGACCCGTGGAACGAATCGCAGCAGCGCAGCCTGATGCGCCTGTACGCGCAGCGTGGTGAACCGGACATGGCCCTGCACTGCTACCGGACGCTGGCCCGCGGGCTGGAGCAGGAACTGGCGGTGGAGCCGCAGCCGGCGACCCACACCCTGGCGATGGAGATCGCGCAGCGCCATGCGGCCGCGCCATCGCTGCGTGGCTATGGTCGCATCCGCGCGCCGCGCGCGGCACCGCAGGACAAGGCGATGCGTGCCTGAGCCGGGCGCCGGCGCATGACCGTGCCGGCGGTCCGTTACCGGGCACCGTCTACATCCCGGCCGCACCCGCACACAGCGCCGCCAGCGTCCGTCGATGGCGGCTTTTTCGTTCCGTGACTTTCCCGTTCGATGACAGGGCGGCATGCGCGCGCGTCCGCCTCGGCACGCGCGCGGACCCGCATGCCGGGGCGGCGGACAGGCGCGCGGCGCGGGATCGGCCGCCGGCCCGTTGCCTTGGCGCGTCCGGCTCAGGGCCCGGTGTACTGCAGGTTCTTCGCCGCGGTGCGCACGGTGTCGTCGGGGAAGCCGCCGAGCATGTCGGCGCGGCGTGCATTGCTGACGATCTCGATTTCCAGGCGGCGTGCCTCGTCGGGGAAGCGGGCGGCGAACTGGTCGCGGTATTGCCGCGAGGTGGCGGCATAGGTGCCTGCCGCGGCCAGCGCCGCGCCGGCGGCGATGGTGCTGCCGACGGCGGTGCCGATGCTGCCGCCGGCGACGGCCACGCGCCAGTTCCAGCCGCCATAGGTTTCGAACATCTCGGCGATGGTGTCCAGGGTCTCGGAGGTGGTGTTGATCAGGTCGGCGGTGGCGTCGATGAGCGCCACCGAGGCGTTCATGGCTTCGGCCACGCCCAGCTCGACCATGATGTCCAGCTGCACCTCGTGGTTGGCCATGGCCGGCGTGGTCAGGCGCGCGGCCATGGCCACGTTGGCGTGCGCGTACAGCGCCGGGGCGTAGTGCTCGCCGCAGCGCAGGCGGCTCCACAGCTGGTCGATGCCCACCGCCAGCACCTTGTCCTGGTAGTTGTCGGGGCCGCCGCCGGGGCGGCGCGGCGACTGGAACACCGGTGAGGTGGCGTCGTGCGCGGGCGCGAGCGGATCGACCACCGCCAGCGCGTAGGCGACGTTGCCGGCGACCTGCGCTGGCTCCAGCTCGCGCCGGGTGTGTACGTGCTCCGCGCTGGCCGGCAGCATCGCCGCGTTGCGCAGGGCATTGCACAAATCCATGCTGTTCAGGCTGTTCAGTCCGCTGTGCGGCAGGTTGGCGCAATCGACCACGCTGCAGTTGTCCCACGGCTGGAGCTTGCTGAAGGGCACGAACCGCGGCGCGTTGATGGTCACCTGCAGCGGCACCGCCTGGTCCGCGATCTGCGCCAGGTCGGCCGGCAACGCGGTATCCACGTCGGCCACGCGCTGGGCGGCGGTGCTCCAGCCGGCCAACGGCGCGCTGTCGCCGCTGCGGCGCAGGACGCCGTAGCGGATGTTGCCGGCGCGGCGGTCGGGCAGGCTCAGCGTGCGCCAGGGCAGGGTGCCGACCTCGCCCTGGGCGCAGTCCTCGCGGCCGTCGCTGAGCGGGCTGGCCGGGCAGGGCAGGCGCGCGTGGATGGTGGCATAGCCCAGCACCGCGTCGTCGGCGCGCTGCAGCAGGTCGCGCTGTGCCACCTGGCTGCGCTCGTGCGCGGTGTCGCTCAGCCAGCGGGTGAGCAGGATGCCGATGATGCCGAGGATGACCAGGGCCACGGTCAGTTCGATCAGCGAGAAGCCGCGCTGGCGCGCGCGGGCGGGGGAGATGGCGGTGGGCGTCATGGGTTCAGTCCTGCGCGATCCAGGGTAAGGGCGGTGTCGCGGGCGTCCTGGTAAAGCGTGTCGATCCGCTCCATGAAGTTCCTGACCTGGTCGCGCCGGGTCCTGGCGTCCTCCACCGCATCCTGGGCGTCCTTCAGGGCGATGGCCGCGCTGGCCAGGCTCTTGGCCGCCATGCCCATGGACACCACCGACTTGGCCAGCTGCTTGGCGCCGGCGGCGATGGTCAGCCCGTCCGGCGGCCAGCCCGAGGCCAGCAGGGTGAGGGCGATGGCCTCGTTGGTGATCGACTCGGCCATGGCGTACACCGCCAGCGCCAGGCTGACGGCGGCCTGGTCGCGGGTGGTTTCGGCGATGTGGATGTCGAACTCGCGGAACTCGAAGTTGAAGCGGGTCAGCTCCAGCGAGCTCCAGGCCGATTGCGCGGCCTGCGCACTGCCCTGGGCGCGGGCCAGGCGGTCGGTGCACGACAGGCGGCTTGCGAGTTCGCCGGGGCCGGCGGCGACCGTGGCCAGGTCACTGTCGGTGGGGGTGCCGGGCATGGTCTGCGCCGCCGGCTTCCACTGCGCGTCGGCATCGGCGCGGCCGTGCCCGGCCAGCCCGGAATGGCCCAGGTAGTAGGCCACCGGCATGCCCAGCCCGGCCATCGGTATGTCGCTGCGCTGTTCCAGCAGCAACTGCATGCACAGGTCCAGGCCGTTGCTGTTGCCGGTGACCGCCAGCGGATCGGTGGGCGGCAGCAGCGGATCGAAGGCGTTGCCTGGCGCCACCGCCAGCCGCGGTTGCACCTGGTAGTGGATGCGCATGCGGGCGGGCAGCCCGAGCTCGGCCACCGGCAGCCAGCCCACGGCGGCACCGGTGGCGCGGCCGTTGCCGTCGCCGTCGGCCGTGGGCAGGTGCCCGGTACTGCGCATGTAGCCCAGTAGCGCCTGTTCGGCCTGCGCCAGTTCCTGCCGCTGGCGCTCGGCGTCGAGCACCCTGTTGCCGAGCGGCAACAGGCTGACCAGCAGGACCGTCAGCAGCGCGGCGATGGCCAGCGCCACGGCCAGTTCCACCAGGGTGAAGCCGGCGCGGGCCAGGCGGTGCGGGGCGCGGCTCATGGCTGCACCAGCGGCTGCGGGCCGGCCGAGCCGCGCGAGTCGGCCCATTCCAGCGCCGGTTCGGCGCCGAACGCCATCGGGATCTCGTCGCCGCCGCTGACGCTGCCGCTGCGCATGTCCTCGTACTCCTGCTTCAGCTTCTCGTATTGGGCGTAGAGGTCGTCGTAGTGCTTCTTGGCGTTGCTGGCGCCGAGCTTGGCGCGCTTCCAGTCCTCGAACGCGCGGCTGTAGGGATAGCGCTGGCAGTACAGGCCCACCTTGTAGGTGTCGCCCCAGGTGATGCTGCCGGGCCACCACCACTGGCTGCCGTTCCACTGGCGGCTGTTGAAGTACGCGCAGGCGTTCTCCGGCAGCAGTTCATACAGCTGCAGCGTCCCGAACAGCGGCGTGTTCGCCGGACTGGTGATCAGCAGCGGCGGGCGGCCGCCGCCGTAGGGTTCGGGCGCGTAGAACGGCAGCCGCCGGTTGGCGGTGCAGGTGCTGTCCACTTCCACCCAGTTGTCCTTCCAGTAGCCGGCGGTCGGTGGGGTGGCGTTGGGATCGCCGGGCACCCAGATCGGTTGGTTCTCCGACTTCTTGCAGGAATACGTATACGTCTCCACGATCGGCGACTGCTTCCAGGCATAGCTGACCGGGTTGTCGTCCTTGTCGCGGGTGATCTCGATGGCCCACTGGAACCAGTCGTAGCCGGCGCCGGTGGGGTACGTCAGCCACGGTGCTTCCTTGCGGTTGATGCGCCCGTTGTAGGCGTTGCGGGCGTTGTCCATGCCCTGCTGCAGCCCGGCCTGTTCGGCCCTGAGCTCGTTGAGCCGGTCCTGCATGTTGGGCTTGCAGACCGCATCCGGCGTGGGGTCGCGCGGATAGGGCGGCGGCGACAGAGTCTCGACCCAGCCGTAGTTCTTTTCGGCATCGCTGCCGTTGCGGTCGGTGCACGCCGCGTCGCGGTAGCGGCCGGTGCCGGGACTGACCGCCTTGCACTCGCGCACCGGCTCGGGCTTCTGGCAGGTCTCGATGTACAGGACCGTAAGGTTGGCGTTGTCGCACTTCTGCCGGGTCATGGCGGTCTGCGGGCTGGCGCCGCAATGCTGGCTGTCGTCGCGCTGCGCCTTCATCTTCGACAGGATCGAATCGCCGCCGCTGAACCAGCTGTTGAAGTTGTCCTCGCGCAGCTTGATTTCCCGGTCAAGCTCCTCCTTGCGCATGCGCAGGCTGGACCAGTCCTGGGCCAGGGTGCGCAGGGCGATGGCGTCGGTCACCGCCTGGTCCTGGTTGTAGACGTAGTCGGTGATCTCCACCCGGTCGCGGTCGCCCTTGGGGCGGGTGACGGTGATGGTCCGGGTGGCGTCGTTCGGGTCCGGTTCGGGGATGGTCTCGGTGCCGACATGGGTGCACGTGCCGCCATTGAGCACGTACTGCCCGGCGTTGGCACCGACATAACGGCACTCCACCCGGACCTGGGCCTTGCCGTAGCGGCAGTCCTTCCAGTTGCCGTCGCAGATCCGCTGGCGCGTGGCCTCCACGTCGATGCGCTCGACGATGCGGCCGTTCTCGCTCAGGTCGCCATTGCCGGCCACGGCGACGCCCCACGGCGCCAGCCGCCAGGTTTCCAGGGCATCGACCTGCACCTGCAGGGTCTGCCAGTTCTTCCTGGCCTCCTCGGTTTCCTGCTCCAGCCCCTTGCGCGGCGCGCCGGCCTCGTATTCCGGTTCGTACAGCGGGTTGCCGCTGCTGTCGTACATCGGCTTGCCGTCGGCATCGAGCCGCGGGATCGGGTTGCCGTTGGCGTCGCGCCGGTAGACGATGCGGTACTTGTCCTTGGGGTCGTCGCCCTCGCGCCAGTCCGGGTTGAGCTCGGTCTTGACCACGCCCTCGTCGTCGCCGCAGTTGCGCGCCCACAGCGTGCATTCCAGTTGCCGGCGCGCTTCTTCGGGGTTGCTGACCGGCGGAATGGCCGATTTGCGCGCCAGGTCGCGCGCCTTGATCGTGGCCGCCAGTGCCGCGCTGACCAGCGGCAGCGAGGCGGCCTTGGCCGCCAGGGTCACGCCCTTGGTACCCAGGCCGACCACCGCGGTGACCACCGCTGAGGTCTTGATCGGCACTTCGGCGCAGGTGGTGCCCAGCGACGCGATGCAGGTGACGATGGCGCGCACCAGCGATACCGAGGAGGTCACCAGCGTGGTGATGTTGTCGGACAGGCTGATGGCGGTGGCTACCAGCTTGAAGATCACCGAGATCTGCGCCTGGACCGCGCCCTGCACGGCCGATTCGGTGGCGTCGATGTTGCTGGCCTGCAGCTCGCCCAGCGCATCGTGCAGGGTCACCGCGGCGGCCAGCACGTCCATGCCGGCCAGCGACACGTTGTAGGGCGTGGCGGTGGCGGCCGCCGCGCCGGGCAGGCCCAGCGGCGTGGCGTAGGCGCGCGCCAGCGGTGCCGGCGTGGCGCCGCCGAGCAGCCGGCAGCCGAGCATCTGCCCGGCGCCGTCGAAGGTGCGCACGCGCACGCGGTCGTCGTAGCCGCCACTCCATTCCTGCCAGGGGGCGGCCATCTGCGCGCCACCGGCGGCGTTGGCGTCATCCAGGCGCGACGCCCCGGACTGCGGGCCGGCGGCGGCGATGCCGTAGGCCACGTTCCAGGGCACGCCGGCGCTGCCGGCGCGCAGCGGATCGTGCGGCTGCACCTGCGCCAGCTCCAGCGTGCGGCACAGGTCCAGTCCGTTGACGGCGACGAAGCCGCGACGGCCGGTCTCTTCGCCGTCCTCGTCGCGGGTGATGATCTCGCGCACGCTGCCGTCGGTGAGGGGCGGCTGGTAGGTATTGCCCGGCGCGGTGAGGTCCAGGTGGGTGGCGGCGTCGCCACGATAGACCATGTAGGCCACCGGACCGAAACGCATGCCGTCGCCGGAGGCGCCGAGCAGGGTGCGCGCGGGCAGCCAGCCCTTGGCGTTGCCCGAGGCGCAGTTCTCCTCGCCGTTGGCGGTGTCGGCCGGGCACGGCAGGCGCGCGTGCGCGGCGGCGAAGGCGGCGATCGCCTCGTCCGCCCAGCGCAGCGCCTGCTCCTGGGCCACGGCCTGCGCCGGCGCGCGCTTGGATTGCCACAGCACCGCGCCAGCGGCCAGCGCGCTGCCGACCAGCAGCAGGATCAGCATCACCTGGAGCAGGCCGAAGCCGGATTGCGCGGGGGTCGCGGCCGCGGGTGGAAGACGCGTGGGCTGGTTCATGACGGGTGTCCTGAATGGCCGTTGGGGGAAAGCGGAAACGGGGTCACTGGTTCATCCGCAGGTAGCCGGTCATCACCTTGACCAGGCCGTCCTCGCGGCCGTTGCGGGTCTGGGTGTCGTCCTCGGTCCATGGCCGCGGCTGCGATGCGCTGCTGCTGCCGACGGCGACATTGCACAGGCTGCTGCCGCCGCTGTACTTGGGGATCGGCGCCTGCTCACGCAGGCGGCCGAAACAGGCGTCGATGCGGCCGTCGATGCGCGCGTCGAGCTGGTTGGCCAGTTCCGGGGTCAGGCCCTTGAGCACCATGATGTTGCGCACCCGCGGCTGGTAGCCGCCGGTGGGCGTGGGCTCGGCCCAGTCGATGACGGTGTCGAAGCACACCTGCAGCTGCTGCGGGTTGCCCTGGCTGTCGCGGTAGACGTAGAACGATTCCATGCCCTCGGCGCGCCCCTGCGGCAGCGCGACGCCGCGTTCGAGCATGGCCTTGCGCAGGGCGAAGTTGCCCGGGTCGTCGCACAGCTCGCGGCCGTTGCGGTCGAGCTGGCCGTTGATGCGGCCGCTGGGGTTGGCCGGGGTATCGCCGGGGACCACCCCGCTCTGCTGCACGTAGCGGTCGTAGGCGACGATCCAGCCCTGCACGAACTCGCTGCCGATGCGTTCGGCCTCGGCGCTGCGGTAGACGTCGCGGCCGACGCTGACCGCGCCGATGATCAGCGCGATGATCACCAGCACCACCGACATCTCCATCAGGGTGAAGCCGGCGGCCGACGGCAGGGGGCGGGTAGGACGGTGCATGACGGGATCCTCAGAACTGCGGGGAAGCGATGGCCTGCTTGACCAGGTCGTAGACGGGCAGCAGCAGGGCGACGATCAGGAACACGAACATGCCGCCGGCCAGCAGCACCACCACCGGCTTGATGACTTCGGACAGATTGGTGATCAGCCGCTGCAGGCGCAGGCTGTACTCGGCCGACAGGCGCGCGAACTGCGAATCCAGGGTGCCGGTCTCCTCGCCGACGCCGATCATGCGCACCATCATCGAGGGGAAGCCGCCGACCTGGCGCATCGCCGCGGACACCCGGTCGCCGCGCTCCAGTACCTGGCGGATGGCGATGATGCGGTCGCGGTAGTACTCGTCGCGCATCGCCCGTTCCATCACCTGCAGGCTGCTGACCATGTCCACGCCGGCGCGGATCAGCAGCGCCATGTACTCGGTGAAGAACGCCAGCCCCGAGGAGTACATGATGGTCCTGGCGATGGGCAGCTTGTGCAGGGTGTAGTGCGCGGCGCGGCGGAAGCCGCGGCTGTAGCGCCAGGCCACCCACAGCACGAACGCGGACACCACCATGGCCACGGCGATGAAGCCGATGTGGCCGATCAGCCATTCCGAGCCCTTCATCACCGCGATGGTCAGCGGCGGCAGTTTGGCGTTCATCTGCTTGAACAGATCGGCCAGGTTGGGGATGACGTAGTAGATCCAGAAGCCGCCGGCGGCGAAGATCGCCGAGAACACGAACGCCGGGTAGATCAGCGCCTGGCGGGTGTCGGCGGTCATCTTGGAGATGCGTTCGATGTGGTCGGCCGACTCCATCAGCATCTTGTCCATGGTGCCGGTTTCGTCGCCGATCATCAGCAGGTTGCGCACGGTCTCCGGGAACGCATCCGGGTAACGCGACACCGCGTCGCTGAGCGAGGCGCCGGCATCCAGTTCGTCCAGCAGCCGGCGCGCCAGCCGGGCGGCGTTGGAGGTGCGGCCACCGCCGACCTCGTTGGCCACCGCACGCAGCGATTCCATGATCGGGATGCCGCTGGAGGTCATCACCGCCAGGTCGCGCAGCATCCCGGCCAGCTCCACCGAGCGGATGCTCGGCTTGACCAGTTGGGTGATGGTGCGCTGCGCTTCGGCCAGCCAGCCGGGGAAGCGGTACAGGGTGAGCACGACCGCGTCGAAGTTCTTTTCCAGCCACATCCGCGCCGACGAATCGTGTTCGACCGACAACTGGGTGACGCCGGCGCGCACGCGGCCGCTGGAGAGCAGCAGGCGGTAGTAGTAGACGTTCATGGCGCCGGCCCCACGCCGGCCACGCGCATCACTTCCTCGCTGGTGGTCTGGCCGGCGATGACGCGCGCCCTGGCGACGTCCTCGATGCTGCGGAAGCCGGCGTTCATGGCCAGGCTGCGCAGCGTCTCGCGGCTGACGTCGTCGGCGATGCCGTTGGCCAGCGCTTCGTCCACCACCATGATGTCGTACACCGGCAGGCGGCCATGGAAGCCGCTGCCGCGGCAGCGCTCGCAGCCGGCGCCGCGCTTGCCGCAGCAGCCGGCCGGCAGGTCCAGCCATTCCAGTTCGCGCTCGCTGAAGGGCACTTCGTGGGCGCAGAACGGGCAGTTCTGGCGCACCAGGCGCTGGTTGACCACGGCCAGCAGGTTGTCGGCGATGACCTGCGCCTCCAGCCCCAGCGGGCGCAGTCGCGGGACCACGCCGAACACGGTGGTCACGTGCAGGGTCGAGAGCACCAGGTGGCCGGTGGCCGCCGCTTCCAGCGCCGCCTGCGCGGTCTCGGCGTCGCGCATTTCGCCCAGCAGGATCACGTCCGGGTCGTGGCGCAGGAAATGCCGCAGCGCGGAGCTGAACTCGTAGCCGGCGCGACGGTTGACCTCGGTCTGGCCGGCGCCGGGCACGCGGTATTCGATGGGGTCCTCGACGGTAAGCACGTTGCGCTCGATCAGCGACTGCATCCGCAGCGCGGCATGCAGCGAGGAGCTCTTGCCCGAGCCGGTGGGGCCGGTGATCAGCACCAGCCCGGCCGGGCGCGCGAACAGGCGTTCCAGCACCGCCACGTCCTCGGCGAAGAAGCCCAGTTCCTCCAGCCCGGCCAGGTCGCTGTGCTCGGGCAGCAGGCGCATGACGGTGCGCTCGCCGGCATCGGTGATCAGGGTCGACACGCGCACCGTCACCGACGAATCCAGCACCGTGGCGCGAAAGCTGCCGTCCTGCGGGCGGCGCTGTTCGGAGATGTCCATTTCCGCGGTCAGCTTGATGTAGCCGAGCAGGCGGTTGAGGGTGAGCGGCATGGCGAACATCGGCCGCAGCACGCCGTCGACGCGGAACAGCACGTGCAGGCTGTCGTCGGACGGTGCCAGGTGGATGTCGGTGGTGCGCTCGCGCACCGCGTAGTGCAGCAGGTAGTCCAGCAGCTTTTCCGGGCTGTAGGCATGGTCGTTGTCGGTCGACAGCCGCTTGATCTCGCGTTCGAGCAGGCTTTCGACCGGGTTCTGCGCGAAGTAGTAGGTGTGGCGGATCAGCCGCGCGACCTTGCCGTATTCGCCCTGCAGGAAGCGGCAGCGCAGGCCGCAGCGTTGCAGCACCAGCTGCCCCACGGCCTGGGTGTCGGCATCGCCGAGCAGCACTTCCAGCGCATCGCCGCTGCGCCGCAGCGGCAGGAACTGGCGCAGCTGGCACAATTCGCGGTTGAACATCGCCAGCACCTGCGGTTCGGCATGCGCCAGCGTGTCCACCTGCACGTACTCGATGCCGTTCATCTCGGCCAGCACGCGCACGATGTCCGACTCGTTGGCCAGGCCGTGGCGGATCAGGACGCGGCCCAGGCGCTGTTTCTCGACCTCGTTCTTCTGCAGTGCGTACTGCAGCTGGGTGGCGTCGATCAGGCCGCGTTCGAGCAGGCGTTCGCCCAGGCGCGTGCCGTCGCGCTGCACGGCGGGCGGGGTCGCGGGGCGGGCGGGGGAGGGATCAACCGTTGCCATGGTGTTGCGTTTCCGGGGAAGTGGACGAAGTGGCGGCGCGGGCCGCCAGCAGGGTGTCGAACAGGAACAGGGTCGCCGGGTCGGGGGCGCCGCTGGAGGGCAGCCCGCTGTGTTGCTGGAAGCGCGCGATCGCCGCGCGCATCCGCGGCCCGTAGAGGCCATCGAGGGGGCCGCCATACAGGCCTTCGGCCTGCAGCAGCACCTGCACCGCCAGCACGCGCGCGCGCTGGTCCTGCGCGGCCAGGAAATCCTCCGCGCGCAGCCGCGCACGCCATCCCGCCTGCCAGCCGTCGGCCAGCCGCTGCAGGCACAGGCCTTCGCGCGTGGGCAGCCGTGCCAGCCAGGTATCGGTGACCGCCTGTACCTGCACCCCGGCCTGGCCCAGGCGGCGCAGGCAGCCGCTCCAGTCCGCGTCGTCGTCGTCGCCGGCGGGCGCGGCGGTGGCCTGCAGCGGCATTGCCGCGGCTGCCGGCGGGGCATCGCCGGCGCGTGAATCGGCGCCGCGCAGCGCCAGCGCCAGCAGTGTCGCGGCCAGCACCCCGGCCAGCGAGGCGGCGGTGGCCAGCGCCGGCCGCGTGCGCCGCAGGCGGCGTGCCAGCGGGCGCGCGCCGGCTTCGGCGGCGGCGGTACGCACCAGCGCCGGGTCGATCACCCGCGCCTGCGCCGGCATCGCGTACAGGCCATACAGGCAGCGGTCCATGATCTGGTGGATGCGGCGCGGGTTGCCGCCGCTGGCGCGGTGCAGCGCCAGCGCGGCATCGGCGCGCAGGCGGATGCCGGGGCTGGGATTGCCGGCGGCATCCAGCCGGAAATGCACGTAGCGCTGCACTTCGTCGGCGGCCAGGACGTCGAGCTGCACGTGCTTGCAGATGCGGCTGGTCAGCTGGCGGATGCCGGGCTGTTCCAGGTTGGCGCGCAGTTCCGGTTGCCCGGCCAGGACGATCTGCAGCAGCTTTTCCTGGCCGGTTTCCAGGTTGGTGAGCAGGCGCAGCAGTTCCAGGCTTTCCAGGGTCAGGTTCTGCGCGTCGTCGATCATCAGCACGCAGGTCGCCTGCGCGCGCCATTGCTGGACCAGGAAGCGGTTGAGGGTGTCGATGTCCGCCGCCGGCGTGCCGCGCGCTTCCAGCCCGAAGTCCCGCAGTACCGCGGCCAGCAGGTCCGGGCCCTGCAGGAAGGTGTTGAACACCAGCGAGGTGACCATGCCCTCGCCACCGAGCGCGACCAGGAGCCGGCGCAGGAAGGTGCTCTTGCCGGTGCCGATCTCGCCGGTCAGCAGCACGAAGCCGGCGCGGGTACGCAGGCAGTGCGCGGCCTCGACCCGCTCGGCTTCCAGCCGCGCGGTCTGGAACCACGCCGCGGCATCGGGCGTGGGCGGGAACGGCGCACGTTCCAGCCCCAGCGTCTGCAGGTGGCGGGCCAGGGCCGGGTTCATGGCGCGCCGCGGTCCAGTTCGGCCAGCGCGCGAGCCACCTGCGGCGAGCGCGGATGGCGCCCGGACAGCCGTGCCAGCCGCGCACGCGCGGCGTCGGCGTCGCCGCGGCGGGCGTCGAGCAGGGCGATGTTGACCCCGGCGTTCACGTCTTCGGGAACGCGCTCGGCGATCCGGCGGTACAACGCTTCGGCCTGGTCGGTGTCGTTGCCGGCATGCGCGACCCAGGCCTGCATGCGCAGCAGGGTCAGGCTCTCCGGCGAGAGCAGGCCAGCCAGCCGCGCCAGTGCCTGGCGGGCGTTGTCCAGGTCGCCGCCGGCCATCGCGCGCTCGACATCGGCCACGGCCTGTTCCACCGCGCGGCCGTCACCGCCGGCATCGGCCGGGGCGGCGCCGCTGCGGCGTTCGACCTCGATGTGGATCGCAGGCGCGGCGCTGTCGTTGGCGGCGGTCGCCGGCAGCGGCGCCGACCGGGCCGGGGCCGGTGTGGCGACGCCCGGCGTGTTGCTTGCGGGCGTGTCGGACGCCGGCTGCGGCGCGGGAACGACCGCCGGCGTGGATTCCGGCGGTTGTACCGCCACGCTCGCGGCGCTGGCCGTCGGCGCCGGGGCGGGCGCGGGGGCCACGGCCGGCGCCGCGGGCACTGTGGCGAGGGTCGTCGCCGTGGTGGGCGGGGCGGCGCCGCTGCCGGCGACCGCCGACGGCGCGGCGGTGCCGCGCGCGCCCACGCCCAGCAGCACCGCGCCGGCCAGCACGAAGCCGCCCAGGCCGGCTGCCGCGAACAAAAGGGGGCCGCGGGTGGACGGCGCCCGCCGTGCCCACCAGGACGCGCGCGGCGCCGGCCGCACCGGCAGCGCCGGCGCGTCGTGTTCCCGCAGCGCGTCGTGGATCAGGCTCATATCACCTTCACCCGCAGCACCAGCACCAGCTCGCGGGTGCTCTGTTGCTTGGCGCGCGAACCGAACAGCTTGCCGAACGCCGGCACGTCGGACAGGCCGGGGATGCCGCTGTCGTTGAGGTTGGCCTTCTGGTCGATCAGCCCGCCGAGCAGCACGGTGTCGCCATCGCGCAGGTTGAGCGTGGTGGTGATGCCCTTGACGTTGACCACCGGCAGGGTGACCGCGTTGCCGTTGGGGAACTTCTGCAGCTCCAGGCTGCCGGGCACTACTTCGGTCTGCATCGGGTGCACCAGCAGTTCGACGCCACCGTTGTCGTGCACGATCGGCGCCACTCCGATCACCACCCCGGAGAACAGCGAATCGGTCTGGATGTCGGTGGACTGGTTGTACGCGGTGCCACCGCCGGTGTTGGAGAAATTGCTGGTGGACTTGGTGACGTAGCGGATGTTGGAGCCCACGCTCAGGTAGGCCGGGCTGCCGTTGCGCACGCGTACGCTGGGGTTGGACAGCACCTTGACGTTGCCGAAGGTGCGCAGCGCGTTGAGCGCGGCCGAGAACGTGTCGGTCAGGTAGCTGATGCCCAGCCCGCGCCCAGCCACCGAGCCCAGCGTCTGGTTGGGGAAGATGATGTTGCGCGCCTGGTCGCCATAGCGGCCATAGCGCTGGTAGGGCAGCAGGTTGGGGTTTTCCGGGATGCCGAGGTCGGGGTTGGCGGGGGTGCCGGGCAGCGGTGCGATGGTGGCCGGGCTGTCGCCGTAGATGCCGGCCACGCGGTTGCGCAGCAGGTTCCAGTCCACGCCGTACTGGAAGTTGTCGTTGAGCGAGACGTCCAGGATCTGCGCCTCCACCAGCACCTGGCGGCGCATCTTGGTCGTGGTGTGGCCGACCAGTTCCTCCACCGCGCGGATCTGCGACGGGCGGGCGCGCACGAAAAGCGTGCCGGAGCTGGGGTCCAGGCTGTAACGGCTCTTCTCCGGCGCCGGCGGTGCGTCCGGGCCACGCGCGGTGGCGGCCTGCTCGTCGCTGCCCAGGATCACCTTGAGCGCGGCATCCAGCTGCTTGTAGGGGTCGCTTTCCTTGCCGACGCTGCCGCTCATGGTGAGCGTGCCGCGCAGCGACTGGCCGCCGCCGCCGGCGCTCTGGATGCCGGCGCCGAACACGTCGCCGCCGGTGGACAGGTCGAAGGACGTGCTGGCGTTCAGCAGGTCCACGTTGAAGATGCGTTCGCGCATCTGCCCGACCACCAGCGCGCCGCCGCGGATCTCGCCGTGCAGGTCGAACGCGCCCAGGATGTGGTTGTAGACCTCGCGCGCGCTGACGTTGCGCAGGTGCAGGCTGGTGCGCTGGCGCTGTTCCAGCACCTGCGGGTCGACGATCAGGTTCATCTTCAGCTCGTCGGCCAGCGCCCACAGCAGCTGGCCGACGTCGGCGTTGAACATGCTGATGCTGACCACGGTGTTTTCCAGCGGGTCGTAGGCCGGCGCCACCGGCGCGGCGGCCTCGGCCTGCTGTTGCATGCGCTGCTCGACCTGTTCGCGCATGCGGTCCTGCTGGGCGGCCAGCTTCTTCGATTCCTCGACGATGGCCGTGCCGCTGCGCTCCAGCGTCTTGTACTCGGTCGGCGGCAGTTCCTGCACGCTGCGCGGCGGCATGTTGCTGCAGGCGGCCAGGGTCAACGCGCCGATCGCGCTGACGAGCGTTCTGACCGTGGGGCGGTGTGGGACGCGGGCGGTGCGGGCGTTGGGATTCATCGGTTCTGTACCTTGGAAGGATGCGGTGGAAGGCAGAGGGAAGGGCATCGGCGGTCAGCGCGTGGTGGCCATCAGCCAGCCGAGCAGGGCGGTGGCGCTTTCGGCGACGACGAGATCGTCGTAGCGCTCGTCGCCGGGGTAGTCGGGCGGGGTGACGCAGGTACCGTTGCCCTGGGCGAAGGCGCGGTTGTTGGCGCCATCGAAGCCGCCGCCGCCGCCGTCGCGCGCGGCGACCGGGGCCACCAGCACGAACGCGGGGTTGACCATGCGCGTGCCGGTGCCACCGCTGCCGCACTGCGTTGGAGTGCCGCCACTGATGTAGTGCGGCTGGCTGGCCTGCGGCGCGGTGGTGGTGCTGGCGACGATGCGCGACAGCGCCGAACCGAAGCCGCCGATGTACTCCAGGTCCGGCTGGTCGGCCGATTCGCGCGCCGGGGCGACCAGGTCGGTGTTGGCGGTGCCGCGGTACACGCCGTAGCGCAGGCGCTCGCCGCGTACCGGCAGCTCCAGGCCGAGGCTGGCATAGGGCAGCCAGCCGACGTTGCCGGTGGCGCTGCAGGCGCCGTTGCTGCCCTCGAAGCCACTGTCGCCGGTGCCCGACAGGTCGGGGCACGGCAGGCGCTTGTTGCGCAGCGCGAACGCATGCAGCGCCTGCCGCGCGGTCTCGGCATGGGCGCGGGCGGCATTGTGGCGGCGTGCCTGGCCGAGGTTGTCGAAGGCGGACAGTGCGGTCATGGTCAGCAGCCCGAGCACGCCGACGACCACGGCCAGCTCCACCAGCGAAAAGCCGCTGCGGGTGCCGGGGCCGAGCCGTGCCGGGCGGTGGCGTGGCCGCATGTCACTGCGCCCGGCCCGGTGCCGCGGGCAGGTTGGCCGGCGCCACGTCGTAGCGCAGCTGGCCCTGCAGCTGCTGCAGTTCGGCCAGGATGGCGGCGTTGCGCTGGCGCTGTGCCGGGCTGTCCGGCTTCTGCGTGGACTCCGCCAGTTCCACCGCCAGCGCCTGCGCGCGCTTGGCGATCAGCAGGTTGTTGCGCAGTGCGTCCAGGCGCACGTCGGCAGGCGCCTTGCCGGATTTCTCGAGCTGGTCGAGCTGGGCCAGCAGGTCGTCGGCCATGCGCATGTTGTTGCCGGACTTCAGGCGGATGTCGGCCAGCGAGCGGCCGATGTCCGTTGCCGTGGCCGCTGCCGGGGGCGGCGCCGCGACCACCGCGCGCTGCGTGGCGCTGCCGCCGGCCGGGGCGTCGGCCTGCAGCCACGGTGGCGTGTCCGTACCCGCGGGCGTGGCCTGCGGTCCGGCGGCGGCGTCGGCCTGCGCCGCGGCCGCCGGCGGGGCGGCGGGCGCGCCCGCATCGCCGGAATGCCGCACCGCCAGTATCGCCAGGGCACCGCCGGCGATCAGGCCGGTGCCCCACAGCAGGGGCTTCCTGTAGCGCGGGTTCATCGTTGTTCCCCCGCGTTGTGGGTGTACGGCGAGGGCACCGGCAGCGTGGCCAGTTCGCCGGCCGCGTTGCGGATGCGTACCCAGTCCGGGCCGATGGCGTCCACGCGCGCACCGCTGGCCAGGCGCGAGCCGCGCTGTACGCGTTGGCCGTCGACCACCGCGCTGTGCCGGCCATTGGCCACCAGCACCAGCGAGACGCTGTGCGCGGCGTGGGTTTCCGCACCGCCAGCGAGGGCGGACGACGGGCCGCCTTCGCTGGCGGGCGGGGTGGCCAGCGGCAACGCCAGCAGCGGCTGGCCATCACCGATGGGTACGCTGCGGCGCAGCCGTTCGACCTGCGCCTGCATCTTCTGGTTGTGGGCGATGGCGCTGCGCAGCTCCACCATGGCGGCGGTTTCGTCGGCGTCGTTGCCCAGTTGCAGCACCGCGGGCTTGACCACGACCATCGTGGCCAGCCAGCCGGTGACCGCCAGCCACACCACGAGCGCGATGGCGGCGATGAACTTGATCTTCATGGACGGACCTCAGCCGCCGCAGCCGGCGGGCGCTTGAGCAGATAGGAGAAGAAGCCGCCGGCCGAACGGGTGTTCATGCCACCGCCCTGCGGATCGACCGGCTGTGGATCGAAGCCGGCCCGGCGCAGGCCCTCGACGAAGGCCGGTACCTGCATGCCCGGGGTACCGCGCCACGGGTCGGCTACGCCGTCCACGCGCAGCGTGTAGTCGTCCGCGGCCGGCGGTGGGGCGGGCGGCATGCCGGGGGCGGCACGCGCTGTTGCCGGCTCCTCCAGCTTCACCCGCAGGATGCGCACCTGCCCGGCGGCGGCATCCCGCACCTGGGCCAGGCTGGCGCTGGGGTCGGCGCCGTCGTGCAGGCGCGTGGCGCGTTCGATGAAGGCCTGCACGCCGGCGAAGCCTTCGGGCATGGCCTGCTGCGCCTGCATCGCCGCGATCCGCTGCTCGATCGCTTCGATCTCGCTGCCCACTTCGTCGGCGCGTGCGCTGGCCTCGCTGCCGGTCAGCGCCCAGCGGGCGCCCAGGGCGGCGAGGATCAGCGCGAACACCAGCGACGCGGCACTGGCCACCGGCAACAGCGACTCGGCGCTCCACGCCAGGCGGCTGGCCAGCGGATTGATGGCGATCCCGGGCCGGGCCTGGGACTGGATCCAGCCGATGCCGCTGCGGTACTCGTTGCCCTGCTCGTCACGCACCACCCGCAGCGGCACGCTGTCCACCCGCAGGCCGCTGCGCACGGCAAACACCTCGCGCAGCGCATCGTCGCTCCACGGCTGGCCCGCATCCGGGCGCGGCACCAGCACCGGGCACCAGTGCAGGGCCAATGGCTCGAGGCTGTCCTCGCCGCTGCCCAGGTCCTCGGCGAATTGTTCGGCGAGCGCGCCGACGGTCATCGCCATGTCCGACGGATCCTCGCTGTAGGCCAGCGCGGTGCGGTAGATCATGTCGTGCTTGAGCACCGCCAGCACGCTGACCTGGCGGCCGGACTGCAGCACCAGGCCGAGGCCCGGCCGCAGCGACTTGAACAGCAGCGAGGTGAACGGAATCAGCAGGCAATGGTCCGGCTGCGCCTCCGCCCACGCGTAGGTCTGCTGCCACAGGTCCAGCGGAACCGCGGTGAACAGGGTCTGGTAGCCGGCGCCGATGCTGCGCGTGCGGTGGATCAGGATCTTGCTTTCGCCGTCGATCATGCCGTCCGAACGCAGCCGCCGTTCGATCAGCGCGACCGCATGCGCGGGGCTGCCTTCGAGCGAGATGACGTTGCTGACCGCATTCTCGAAATCGCTGACCACCACGGCCGCACCGGCCAACCGCGGGCGGCTGTCGCTGCGGGTCACGGTGGCACCGTCGAACAGCAGCCAGTGGCCCTGTTGCTGGATGACGTGGAGCAGGCTCATGGCAGGGGATTCCCGTGGGGGCCGGTGTCGTCGGCGGTCTGGAACAGCAGGCTGCCGCGCAGGGTCAGCGACAGCGGCGCGGGCCGGCGGTCGACGCTGCCGGGCGGGTCGAACAGCCCCTCGTCCGGGTGGGTGACGGCGATCTCGAACGATTCGGCGCCGAACAGGTGGTCCGGCGAACGCTGCACGGTGGCCAGCAGCGGCAGCGCTTCCTCGCGGTGCATCTGGCTCTGGCGCAGGTTGATCAGGCGTTCGCCCCAGGCGCCGGGCAGCAGCCCGTTGGCCTGGGCGCTGGCCAGCAGCTGGCGCGCGGAATTGGCGTGCTCCACGCGCAGCCGCGTCTCCTGCTCGCGCACCTTGGCCTCGGACAGCAACTGGTTGCGGTCGCCCAGGCGCTGGTAGGCGTCGGCCAGGGCCGAGCGTTCCTTGATGAACCACACCGCCGCCACCACCAGCGAAGCCAGGGTGGCGGCGAACAGCAACAGCGAGGTGCGGCGCGATTGGCGCAGGCGTGCGAGCAGGGAGGGCCGGCGCATCGGCTTACTGGTTCATCTTGTAGCTGGCGACGACGGTCATGACCTGGTCGTCGTCGGTGCCGGTGCCGAAGGTCTGGCCGTCGGTGACGGCCGCGGACATCGAACCGGTGTTGTTGCCGCCCCATTCGGTGCCGATGGCGTTGGCCGAGGTCGCGCCGCCGGAGGCGGTGGCGGTACGGGCCTGGATGCCGACCTGGCGGAAGGCACCGTTGCTGGCGTCGGGCTTGCCGTCGATCATCTGGTCCAGCGCGCGCGCCAGGTCCGGGGTCAGCCCGGTGATGATCATCGCGTTGCCCGAGCCCCACAGCGTGCCGGGCCGGTTCCAGCCGAAGCACACGCGGATCTCCTGCGGGTTGCCGTTGGTGTCCAGGTAGGCGTAGCGGTCTTCCTTGCCCTCGCCGCGGCCCGGCGGCAGGGTGATGCCGGCCTTGCGCACCAGGTCGCGCAGGTCGAAGCCGGTGTCGCCCTCGCGGGTGCGGGTCAGGCCGTTGCTGGTCGGCAGCGCATCGGTGCCGGAGCAGATCAGCGCCGGCTCGGTGGCGTTCTGGCTCATGTCGCCGCCGGAGAAGCCGGTGAAGTGGGTGCCGTTGACCATCAGCTGCGGGGCGGACTGGTTGTCGCCGATCGGCGCGCCATAGCGCTGGTGGTAGCTGTTGTAGGTGACCACCCACTGGTCGACGAACTTCTGCTTGATGCGGGTGTACTCGGCGTTGCGCTGCACGTCGCGGCCGATCATCACCGCACCGATGATCACGCCGATGATGACCAGCACCACGGCCATCTCGACAAGGGTGAAGCCGCCCTGGCGGCGCTGGGAAGACATTTGCATTGGATTGCCCCTTTGATGGAAACCTGCGCTGCCCACCGGGAACGGACGTTCCGGCGGGCGTGTGTTGTTTCGGGGCAACGTGATAGAGCACGGACGTAAGAGGAACGTAAGAGCGTGCCGCCCGCGCCGCGCGGCGCGCTGGGCGCGCGGCACACGGCGGCCTGCATGGCGGCACATGCGCGGGCACCGCTGCGGCGGTTATCGTCGGGCTTCGTCCCGTTGCCGGTCCCGCCGATGAAACGCCTGCCGCTGCTGCTGTTGTCCTGCCTCGCCGTTCCCGCCCTGCATGCCGCCGACCGCATCACCGGGCCGGGCTTCGCCACCCGCTCGGAGGTGATCGCGCCGCACGCGATGGCCGCGACCTCGCAGCCGCTGGCCACGCAGATCGCGCTGGACGTGATGAAGTCCGGCGGTTCGGCGGTGGATGCGGCGATCGCCGCCAACGCCGCGCTCGGGCTGATGGAGCCGACCGGCAACGGCATCGGCGGCGACCTGTTCGCCATCGTCTGGGACCCGAAGACGCAGAAGCTGTATGGCTACAACGGCTCGGGCCGCTCGCCGAAGTCGCTGACCCTGGCCGAGTTGCAGCGCCGCGGGCTGAAGGAGATTCCCGCCACCGGGCCGCTGCCGGTGTCGGTGCCGGGCGCGGTCGATGGCTGGTTCGCGCTGCACGCGCGCTTCGGGCGCAAGCCCATGGCCGACAACCTGGCCCCGGCGATCCGCTACGCGCGCGACGGCCACCCGGTGGCCGAGGTGATCGCCTACTACTGGGACCGTTCGGTGCCGCGGCTGTCGCCGTACCCCGGCTTCAAGGAGCAGTTCACCGTCGATGGCCGCGCCCCGCGCAAGGGCGAGCTGTGGCGCAACCCGAACCTGGCCGACACCCTGCAGAAGATCGCCGACGGCGGCCGCGACGCGTTCTACAAGGGCGACATCGCGCGCACCATCGACGCCTATTTCAAGGCCAACGGCGGTTTCCTTTCCTATGGGGACCTGGCCAGCCACCAGGGCGAATGGGTCGAACCGGTAAGCAGCAATTACCGCGGCTACGACGTGTGGGAGCTGCCGCCCAACAGCCAGGGCATCGCCGCGCTGCAGATCCTCAACATCCTGGAAGGCTACGACTTTACGAAGATCGCGTTCGGCTCGCCCGAGCACGTGCACCTGTTCGTCGAAGCCAAGAAGCTGGCCTTCGCCGACCGTGCGCGCTTCTATGCCGACCCGGCGTTCTCGCCGGCGCCGGTGCAGCGGCTGGTGTCCAAGGACTACGCGGCGCAGCGGCGCGCGCTGATCTCCATGGATACGGCGCTGAAGGAGGCGCAGCCGGGCACGCCCAGGCAACTGGAGGAGGGCGACACCATCTACATGACCGTGGCCGATGCCGACGGCATGATGGTCTCGCTGATCCAGTCCAACTACCGCGGCATGGGCAGCGGCATGGCGCCGCCGGGGCTGGGCTTCATCCTGCAGGACCGGGGTGAGATGTTCGTGCTGCAGGATGGCCATCCCAACGGCTACGCGCCGGGCAAGCGCCCGTTCCAGACCATCATCCCGGCGTTCATCACCAGGGACGGCAAGCCGTTCGCCAGTTTCGGGGTGATGGGCGGGGCGATGCAGCCGCAGGGCCACGCGCAGATCGTGATGAACCTGGTGGACTTCGGCATGAACCTGCAGGAAGCCGGCGACGCGCCGCGCATCCAGCACGAGGGCTCGACCGAACCGACCGGGCAGGGCACGGCGATGCGCGACGGCGGCGAGGTCAACCTGGAAACCGGCTTCCCCTACGAGACCATCCGCGCGCTGATGCGCAAGGGCCATCGCGTGGTGTTCGCCGACGGCCCTTATGGTGGCTACCAGGCGATCATGCGCGATCCCGCCACCGGCGTGTACTACGGTGCGTCGGAGAGCCGCAAGGACGGCCAGGCCGCGGGCTATTGATGAGGCCAGGAGTGAGTGAAGAGGAGTGAGAAAAGGGCCTGGATACCGTCATTACCAGGCATGCGTTCGTTGGAAGGCGCTTCCCGCCTGCGCGGCAATGACGGAATGATGCGGAGATGGCAGGCAAACGCGGAGCCGCTGTTGCCTTTTCTCACTCCTCTTCACTCACTCCTTGGCGTTAACTCACTCCGCCGCCCCGCTCACTTCTGCTCTCCAGCCTCTTCCTGCGCGGCCATCTCGCGTTCGATCCACGCCTGCACGGCATGCCGCGCGCGCTGCGCGCGGCGCCGTTCCAGCTGGTACTCCAGGTCCAGCACGCGGTACAGGCATACCATCACCATCACCATCAGCAGCGCGAACGGCAACGCGGCGATGGTGATCATGCCCTGCAGCGCGTCCAGCCCGCCGGCCAGCAGCAGGGTCGCGGCGATCAGCGCCACCGCCACGCCCCATACCGCCTTGCGCGCCGGCGGCGGATCGCCGGCTTCGTCGGTGGACATGCTGGCCAGCACCAGCACCGCCGAATCGGCCGAGGTGACGAAGAAGATCACCAGCAGCACCAGCGCGATGCCCGACAGCAGCAAGCCGCCGGGCAGGCTGTCGAACAGTGCGAACAGCACCGTCTCATAGCCGTTGCCCAGCGCCTGCAGCAGGTCGGCGTGGCCGCTGATCTGCGCCCACAGCGCACTGCCGCCGAACACCGAGAACCACACGAAACCAAGCAGCGTCGGCGCCAGCACCACGCCGACCACGAACTCGCGCACGCTGCGCCCGCGCGACACGCGGGCGATGAACGCGCCCACGAACGGCGCCCAGGCGATCCACCAGGCCCAGTAGAAGATCGTCCAGTCCGCCACCCACGTGCTGCCCGAGAACGGCGACATGCGCAGGCTCATGGTCACCAGCTGGTTGAGGTAGGCGCCGAGGGTGGTGGTGAAGGTGTCGAAGATGAAGCCGGTCGGCCCCAGCACCAGCACCGCGGCCAGCAGCAGCGCGGCCAGCAGCAGGTTGCAGTTGGACAGCCACTTGATGCCACGGTCCACGCCGCTCAGGGTCGAGGCCATGTACAGCACGAAGGCGATGGCGATGATGCCCAGCTGCACCGACACGCTGGCGGTAAGGCCGAACACGCGCTGCAGTCCGGCGGCGATCTGGATGGTGCCGAAGCCCAGCGTGGTGGCCACGCCGATCGCGGTGGCCACCACCGCGGCGATGTTGACCGCGTGGCCGATGGCACCGCGGTGGTGGCGTCCGATCAGCGGCTGCAGCATGTCGCTGATCAGGCCGCGGCCGTTGCGGTTGTACTGGAACCATGCCATCGCCAGCCCGATCAGGGCGTAGATCGCCCACGGGTGCAGGCCCCAGTGGAAGAAGGCGTAGCGCATCGCCGCGCGCGCCGCGTCCACGCTCTGCGGCGGCAGCCCCTCGGGCGGCTTGGAGAAATGCGAGATCGGCTCGGCCGCGCCCCAGAACACCAGGCCGATGCCCATGCCGGTGGCGAACAGCATCGCCAGCCAGCTGGCGCGCGAGAAGTCCGGCTCGGCGTCCTCGCCGCCGATGCGCAGGTTGCCGAAACGGCCGAACGCCAAGTACAGCAGGAAGGTCAGCGTCAGGAACACGATCAGCAGGTACAGCCAGCCGACGCTGCGCACGACGTCGACCAGCACGGCCTGCACCACGTCGTTGAAGGGGCCGGGGGCGATGCCGGCCAGCAGCACCAGGGCGGCGACCAGCGCGATGGAAACACGAAACACCATGGAGGAGCTTCTCCGATCTGGGGATGGGGGGCGAGCCAGGGCTTGCAGCGGAACCGGTCGCCGCGGCGCCGGTCATGGCGTAACCGGTTGCCCGCGGACACGGAAGGAGGGAGGCCGGCATGGCGGCACGGGGCCGCCTGGCGGCGGCAGCGGCGCATCCTACTGAACCCGACGTCACGAATCCGTTAGTGCCCGCCGCGTCGCCGCCACGCGGCCCGCGCCGGTGGCGTGCCGGCCGCGCGTTCCACCCGGCCGGCCGCTTCGTGTTCTAATGCCGCCCGAAGCGGGGGTACCGCGGCGTTGGCGCCACGGTTGAGACAGTCCCTTGGAACCTGATCCGGTTGATACCGGCGTAGGGAAGCTTCGCAATGTTGCCGTGCGTGGACGCCTGCCCAGGCTGCGTCCATGCGCCGGTGGCGGCGCGCCTTCGCTTCGTCCGGCCCGTGCATCCGCGTGGGCCTCCAACAGGACGACGCCCGATGAATGCACCGCTTTCCGCCCTGCAGCAGCAGGCACAGCAACTCTCCGGATCGCTCACGCAGCCGATCCCCGGCTCGCGCAGGATCCACGTGCCCGGCTCGCGCCCGGACCTGCGGGTGCCGATGCGCGAGATCGCGCTGACCCGCACGCCGACCCTGTTCGGGGGCGAGCACAACCCGCCGGTCACGGTCTACGACACGTCCGGCCCCTACACCGACCCGGACGCGCGCATCGACCTGTGCGCCGGGTTGCCGGCATTGCGCCGCGCATGGATCGAGGAACGCGGCGACAGCGAATGCCTGGCCCAGCTGGGTTCGACGTTCGGCCGTGGCCGCGCGTGCGACCCGGCGCTGGAGGCGGTGCGCTTCCCCGCGCGCAGCCTGCCGCGGCGTGCGCGCGCCGGTGCCAACGTCACCCAGATGCACTACGCGCGGCGTGGCATCGTCACCCCGGAAATGGAGTTCGTCGCGATCCGCGAGAACCAGCGGCTGGACGAGGTGCGCGACGCGCAGCTGCTGAAGCAACACCCGGGCGAGCACTTCGGCGCCGCCTTGGCGCCCCGCATCACCGCCGAATTCGTACGCGACGAAATCGCCCGCGGCCGCGCGATCCTGCCGTGCAACATCAATCATCCGGAATGCGAGCCGATGATCATCGGCCGCAACTTCCTCACCAAGATCAACGCCAACATCGGCAACAGCGCGGTGTCCTCGGGCATCGCCGAGGAAGTGGAGAAGCTGGTCTGGGCGATCCGCTGGGGCGCCGACACGGTGATGGACCTGTCCACCGGCAAGCACATCCACGAAACCCGCGAATGGATCATCCGCAATTCGCCGGTGCCGATCGGCACCGTGCCGATCTACCAGGCGCTGGAGAAGGTCGATGGCCGCGCCGAGGAACTGACCTGGGAAATGTTCCGCGACACCCTGGTCGAGCAGGCGGAGCAGGGCGTGGACTACTTCACCATCCACGCCGGCGTGCTGCTGCGCTACGTACCGCTCACCGCCGCGCGCACCACCGGCATCGTGTCGCGCGGTGGCTCGATCATGGCCAAGTGGTGCCTGGCGCACCACCGGGAGAACTTCCTCTACACCCACTTCGAGGAGATCTGCGAAATCATGAAGGCCTATGACGTGGCCTTCTCGCTCGGCGACGGCCTGCGCCCGGGCTGCATCGCCGACGCCAACGACGCGGCCCAGTTCGGCGAGCTGGAGACGCTGGGCGAGCTGACGAAGATCGCGTGGAAGCACGACGTGCAGACCATGATCGAAGGCCCGGGCCACGTGCCGATGCAGTTGATCAGGGAGAACATGGACAAGCAGCTGCGCGAGTGCGGCGAGGCGCCGTTCTACACGCTCGGGCCGCTGACCACCGACATCGCGCCGGGCTACGACCACATCACCAGCGCGATCGGCGCGGCGATGATCGGCTGGTACGGCACCGCGATGCTCTGCTACGTCACGCCGAAGGAGCACCTGGGCCTGCCCAATCGCCAGGACGTGCGCGACGGCATCATGGCCTACAAGATCGCCGCGCACGCGGCCGATCTCGCCAAGGGCCATCCCGGTGCGCAGGTGCGCGACAACGCGCTGAGCAAGGCGCGCTTCGAGTTCCGCTGGGAGGACCAGTTCCACCTCGGCCTGGATCCGGACAAGGCCAGGGAGTTCCACGACGAGACGCTGCCGAAGGAGGCGCACAAGCTCGCCCACTTCTGCTCGATGTGCGGCCCGCATTTCTGCTCGATGAAGATCACCCAGGACGTGCGCGACTACGCGGCCGAACGCGGGTTGGACGCCGCCGGCGCGCTGGCGGCCGGAATGGAGGAGAAGTCCAGGGCATTCCGCGCGCAGGGTGCGCAGGTGTACCGCGCCGAGTGATGCGCCGGTGCCCGCGCGGGCACGGCGGTGATCGCCGCCGCGCCCGCCCGCACGCGGCGGACGGGCGCAGTGGCGTGAATCTGTCTTTATGTTTTCTTCAGCTTGTTGAATTGCCCGCGCCGGTGACAACGGTGCGGCGGCGCGTATTGGCCGCGCACGCTGCAATCACGCGGGTTTGCGTGATTGCAGCGTGCTACGGTGTTTGCAAAAGAATGAACGGCAGATAAAAAAAATCGCGCCCTGGGGCGCGAATTCTGAAACGGATTATGTGGATTGCGTCGGCGAGAGAGAGCCTGGTGTCGTCCCGCATGGGTACACGGGTAACTGCCATAGGCTAATATCCGCGCGCCTTGAAACATTTGCTCTTTGCGTTGACGCCATTTGCGGAATTTGGCGGTTCACTGGCGGCAACACCACCAGGGGGCGGGCACAGGACGATGCCCTCCAGCGATTCAATCCCTGACCGGCATGGAACCCATCAACAGCGCTCTTTCCCCCCCTGAACGCCTGCATATCGGCGACTGCCTGGTCGTCCTGCCATCGCGCGAGGTGCATGCGCCTGGCGCCCGTCGCAGCGTGCGGCTCACGCCCAAGGCGATCGGCGTGCTGCTGGTGCTGGCGCGTGGCGCCGGCAATGTGGTGACCCGCGATGAACTGTTCGCGCAGGTGTGGCCCGACACCCTGCCGACCAACGACGTACTGACCCAGGCGGTCACCCAGCTGCGCAAGGCGTTGTCCGCCGGTGGCGCGTTCCCGCAGGGACAGGAGTACATCGAAACGATCGCCAAGACCGGCTATCGGCTGCGCGCGCCGGTGGCGTGGGTGCAGGAACAGGAAGAAGCGTCTTCGCCGGCCGCCGACGCGCTGGCGCAGCCGGTGGATGCGGCAGATGCGGCGGGCGCCGCGGCGCTGCCGGATGCAGCCAGGGCCGCCGGATTCTGGCGCCGCGCACGGCGTCGCCTGCTGCTGGTGGTGGGCCTGTTGCTGTTGTGCAGCTCGCTGACGATGGCCTGGCTGCTGTGGCAGCGCCCGGTCGCCGCGCGCGCGCCGGACGCGGTCACGGCCGACGGTACCGGCGTGATCGGCAGTCCGCAGCGTCCGTACCGCCTGATCACCGCCAGCCAGGGATTCGGCACGTTCCCGGCGTTGTCGCCCGATGGCGCGCTGGTCGCCTTTGCCGACGAAAGCGATGGCGGTTCGACGCTCAAGGTGCAGAGCACCGGCAGCACCACGTCGGCGACGCTGGTGAAGGCGCCCGCAGGTGCCATGGACCGGTTCCCGGCGTGGTCGCCGGATGGGCGCGAGATCGCGTTCGCACGGTTCGCCGCCGGCGGCAGCTGCGAGGTGCTGGTGGTCGGTGCCACCGGCGGCAGTGCGCGCCGCGCCACCGCCTGCGATGGCGCCGAGATGCTCAGTTTCAGCTGGACGCCGGATGGGCGCGGGCTGGTGTTCGGCTCCATGACCGGCCCCCACGGTGCGCCCGGCATCCGCACCCTGGACCTGGCAACGGGACGCTGGACGGTGCTGGATTACGCGCGGGGCGAAGGCGACTTCGATTACGCGCCGCGCTACTCGCCCGACGGCCGCCAGCTTGGATTCACCCGCAACCCGCAGCTGGGCGCGGTGTGGGTGATGGACGCCAATGGCGGCGACGCCCGCCGCGTCACCAGCGGCAGCGCGGAGATGCGCGGCTGGGCCTGGCTGGGCGAGCACGCCATCGTGTTCGGGCGGCGGATAGACAGCGAGTCGCGGTTGTACCAGGTGGACCTGCGTTCGGGCCTGCTCAAGGACCTGGGCGTGGATGACGCGCAGAGTCCCAGCGTGGCCGGCATGGGCACGCTGCTCGCCTTCATGCACCGCGCGCCGCAGTTCGGCCTGTTCCGGGTCCCGCTGGACGATCCCGGACGCAAGGAACGGCTGTTCGCGTCGTCCGGGCGCGATGCCCAGCCGATGATCGCGCCCGACGGCCAGCAACTGGTGTTCACTTCCAACCGCTCCGGTGCGTTCGCGCTGTGGTGGGCGCGGCTGGGGCAGTCCGATTCCCTGCGCCCGGTGGACGGCTTCCGCCCCGAGGCGCGGCAGTCACCGGACTGGTCGCCCGACAGCCGCCAGGTGCTGGTCAGCGGCCGTGACGACGACGGCCGGCCCGGCATCTACGAAGTCGTGCCCGAGCAGGGGCAATGGAAGCGGCTGCCGGTGCCGGTTGCCGAACCGCTGCAGGCCGTCTATGGCCCCGCCCCGCATCTGGTGTTCGTGATCGGCAGCGAGGGCGACGGCCCGGCCACGTTGTCCCTGTTCGACCGCGGCGGCGGCCAGTGGCGGCGGGTCGCGCAGGTGGCCGGCGTGTCGCAGGTGCGCTACGACCGCGCGACGCAGCGGGTGTTGTTCACGCGGCTGGCCGAAGGCGGGCTGTGGTCGGCCGATGCCGCGCTGGCGCCGGGCAGTTTCCATGAGCTCAGCGGGGAGGTGCCGACCCGCTGGCGCTTCCGCACCTGGGCCCTGGGCGGCGATGGCGCGGTCGCGTACCTGCGCCAGGATGACGGATGCTCGGTGCAGCTGAGCCGGCTCGACCAGACACAGCCGCCGCGCTGCCTCGAGGCACGCGCCGCGGCCGCCACCAACGGGTTCAGCGTGGCGCCCGATGGCGCCGCGGTATACGTGCCGCTGGCGGTGTCCGATGGCACCGACATCGGCATCATGCCGGTCCCCGAAGCACCCTCGCGACCCTCGCTGGGCGTGCTCAAGTGGTTGCCCCTGTTGGGAAAACCGGATTCGTGATTTCTTCGTTCGCGGTTCCGGAAGAATTCGGAAGGTTCTCGTCGCAACTTCCTGACGACTGCCGCCAGAGTTGGCAAAACCATCGGCCATTGAAGGCAAATGATGGTGAGTCATGCGACAGGTGGCCTGGGTCGATCGCGGCCAGTCGGTTTCGTTCGAGAAGCAGCCGGAGGACGGTCCGCGCCCGAACTGCGTGGGCGTCGCCCGCCTGGGCAGCCTGCAGACATCGGGCACGGTGTTCACGGTGTGGATGCAGCTGCGCGGCAGTGCCTGGGTGGAATCCAGGGAAGGCCGCTTCCGCCTGCGCCAGCGCGAGTGGATCGCGTTCGAGAAGGACTCGCGCCCGCTGATCCAGGCCAGCCGCGACGGGCTGTGCATCGGCGTGGCGCTGGACGCCGCTGCGCTGCGCACCCTGGGTGATCTGGCCGACAGCGGCCTGTATGCCGGCCACGGCGTCATGAGCCGGGCCGAGGCGCGCACCGCGCTGGGCCTGTGGCGCGAGGCCCAGGCACGCGAGCCCGGTTCCCACGTGCTGCGCCCGTTGCTGCTGCACGTGGCCTCGCTGCAGCGCGACTTTTCCGAGGGCGTGCAGCGCTGCCCGGGGCGCTCGCGCCTGCGCAAGCGCCAGGTGTTCGGCCGCATGCAGCGCGCGCGCATGTACCTGGAGGGCAACAGCCACCGCGTGGTGCGCATCGGCGAGCTGGCCGAGCTGACCAACTTCTCCAGCTGGTACCTGTCCAAGACCTTCCAGAGCCTGTACGAGGAAAGCCCGCAGTCGCTGTCCGCGCGCCTGCGCCTGGAGCGCGCGGCCCAGCTGCTGCGCGATACCGACATGATGATCAGCGAGGTCGCCGCGGCCAGTGGCTTCGACAACTGCTGCAGTTTCGCCCGTGCCTTCCGCGCGCGTTTCGGGGTTCCTGCCAGCCGCTACCGCGAAGCGGCGTGCGCCAGCCTCCCGCCACATTCGGCAAAGTTTGCGACTGCTTCGCGCAAACCCATGGCTTCGGTACGAACGTAACGTTCAGGGGTGTTTAACACACCACTAACGTAACCGGAGAGATTCATGAAGTTTCGTACTCCCGCAGTGCGGCTGGGCCTGCTCCCGGCCGGCATCGCCATTGCGCTGACCCCCGCTTTCGCCTCCGCGCAGGACGCCGCTGCCGGCGCCACCACGCTGGACCGCCTGGAAGTCACCGGCTCGCGCATCCGCGGCGCCAACATGGAGACGCAGCAGCCGATCCTGACCCTGAGCCGCGAGAACCTGGAAAAGCAGGGCTTCACCTCGGTCGCCGACGTACTGCAGAACATGACCTCGGCCGGCTCGCCGGCCATCTCCCGTTCCGAGTCGCTGGCCTCCGGCGAGAACGTGGGCGGCTACTACATCGACATCCGCAACCTGGGCGCCAACCGCACCCTGGTGCTGATGAACGGCAAGCGCCTGGGCGCCACCTCGGGCGGCTACCAGGACCTGAGCCAGATCCCGATGTCGGCCATCGAGCGCATCGAAGTCCTGAAGGACGGCGCCTCGGCCATCTACGGTTCGGACGCCATCGCCGGCGTGGTCAACGTGATCACCCGCAAGAACTTCGACGGCGCCGAAGCCAACGTCTACGTCGGCCAGTACGGCGAAGGCGACGGTGACCTGGAGCAGTACTCCTTCACCCTGGGCGCCGCCGGCGAGCGCGGCAGCCTGACCCTGTCGGCCGAGTACTCCAAGCAGGATCCGGTCATGGCCAAGGACCGCTGGTTCTCGCGTGACGGCAGCAGGGGCCCGAATTCGACCCCGGCCGACTGGAGCGCGCTGACCAACAAGGGCAGCTGGTTCGGTCCGTGCGGCCCGGACGGCGCCGATGCGTGGTGCACCCTGAACCAGGGCGGCAACCCGAACAACGTCGCCGACTACCACCCGATCACCCAGGGTGAGTACACCAACGCCAACTCCGAGATGAGCCTGCAGACCGGCATCGAGCGCAAGTCTGTCTACATCAACGGCACCTACGACTTCACCGACAACATCTCGTTCAACGCGGACGTTCTGTACAACGAGCGCAACACCAACCAGCAGATCGCCGGTTACCCGTACCAGTCCGCCTCGGCCGCGATCAACACCCCGATGTCCGCCGACTCGGTGTTCAACCCGATCGGCAAGGAACTGCAGTTCCGCCGCCGCCTGTCCGAAGTGCCGCGCACCACCGACAGCCAGCTCAAGACCCTGCGCTTCGCGCCGTCGGTCAGCGGCTTCTTCGATTTCGCCGGCAAGTCGTTCGACTGGAACGTCGGTGCGCTGTTCAACCGCAACGAGTCGGTCAAGAGCAACCACGGCGACATGAGCCTGATCGCCGCGCGCCAGGCCCTGGGCCCGTCGTTCATCGACGACAAGGGCGTCGCCCGCTGCGGTACCGTCGACAAGCCGATCGCCGGCTGCCTGGCGTGGAACCCGCTGCTGCCGATCGGTGTGGCCGGCCCCGGCTCGCTGGCCGACAAGGACCTGCAGGAATTCCTGTTCCCGACCTACACCACCACCGGCGTCTCCAAGACCACCGCGTTCACCGCTGACCTGGCCGGTTCGATCATGACCCTGCCGGCAGGCGACCTGGGCTTCGCCATCGGCGTCGAGCACCGCGAGGAAGACGCCCGCTACGTGCCGGACGCGTTCATGCAGTCCGGGCAGTACACCGGCCTGGCGCAGAGCACCACCAACGGCAAGTACGAGCTGGACGAGGTCTACCTCGAGCTGAACATCCCGGTGCTGGCCGACATGGCCTTCGCCAAGGAACTGACCGTCAACGTGGCCGGCCGCTACTCGGACTACAGCAACTTCGGCGGCACCATGAACGGCAAGTTCGGCGTGACCTGGCGGCCGATGGATGAGCTGCTGGTCCGCGGCACCTACGCCGAGGGCTTCCGCGCGCCGTCGATCGACAACATGTACGGTGGCGTGAGCGCGAGCTTCGAGAAGTACATCGACCCGTGCTCGGTCGGCGTGGCCGGCAGCGTGGCCGGCAATGCCGCCTGCACCGCCGCGGGCGTCGCCCCGGACTACGTGCAGCTGGGCCAGGGCCTGGAGCCCTGCACCACCTCGCCGTGCGCCACCCCGGACCAGTTCATCTCCGGTTCCAACCCGAACCTGAAGCCGGAAACCTCCAAGAGCAAGACCGTGGGTCTGGTGTGGAGCCCGCGCTGGGTGCAGGGCCTGGACATCTCGCTTGACTGGTACAACTACCAGATCAAGGACATGATCATCTCCGACAGCGTCGACCGCATCCTGCGCGACTGCTACGTGCTGGGCAACAGCAGCCGTTGCGCCGGCATCGTGCGCGCCGCCGATGGTCACATCACCGAGATGTTCTACGGCCTGGCCAACCTGGGCCAGATGGAAACCGAAGGCTACGACCTGGGTGTCAAGTACCGCCTGCCGGAGCTGGCCATCGGCCAGATCTCGCTGGATTGGCAGACCACCTACACCGCCAAGTACGATGAAGTCGGCCAGAACAAGGCCGGCGACAAGATCATCATCGGCAACGTCGGCAGCCCGGGCATCTTCCGCGTGCGTTCGAACCTGGGCGTGAACTGGGAGTACGGCAACTTCGGTGCCAACTACACCGCGCGCTACTACTCGGGCATGAAGGAAGGCTGCATCAGCCTGGCCGACGGCTGGTGCGACCAGGCCGACCGTTACGCCAATGGCGAGTGGGAGCCGCTGCGCAGCACCGGTTCCAACACCTTCCACGACCTGCAGCTCAGCTACAAGGCGCCGTGGGATGCCACCATCGCCCTGGGTGCGAACAACGTGTTCAACCACCGTGGTTCGCTGCAGTACTCGGCGCCGAACAGCGATTTCGCCTACTACGGCGGCTTCGACATCGGTCGCTTCATCTACATGAAGTACACCCAGCGCTTCTGATCCATCGAAGTCCTGTGCAACACGACGAAGGGCGGGCCGCAAGGCCCGCCCTTCTTCTTTGCGCGCGCCGCCTGCGCAAACCGGGGGCGTCCGCGGGCAGCAGGCCGCGCCCGCGGCCCGCCCGCGCTGGCGCGGATGCGCGCGTGCGCCCGTTGCCGCTGTCGCACGCTACCGGTGCCGCCTTGACCGCAATTTCCGTAGGTACAGGTGCGGACGCGGGAAGCGGGAAGCCAGACGCGGAAACGGAAACGGAAACGGCCGCAGGGGATGCGGCCGTTCCGGGGTATGCAGGGTAGGGGCCGCCTCAGGCGATGGCGGACAGCCCGGCGAGGTCGCTGGCCATCTCGCGCCAGCCCTCCAGCCGCGGCAACACCGCGGTACGCTGCAGGTAATCCTCGTCCACCGGGTTGCCGCTGGCCAGGGCCGTGGCCACGTGCACCGCGCCGGTGACCCAGAAACTGCGCACGTTCGAGCGCTGCGGCTGCAGGTGGAACGCCACCGCCTCGATGATCGGCATCGGCAGCCCCCACAGCCCCAGCAGGTAGGCACCGGCCTCGTCGTGGCCGGGCCGGTCGTCGCCCTCGGCCGCCGGTTCGCGCGCGTCGCGCACGCCCGGCAGCAGCAGGCCGATGTCGGCCAGCAGCGCCGCGGTCGCACCCAGCTCGGCGCTGGAGGACGGCAGCATTTTCGCCGCCAGGCGCGAGGCGGCCAGGGCGCGGGCCTGCAGCGCGTTGCGCTCGGCCGGGGACACCGACGGCACCGAGAACACCTCGCTGGCCAGCACCAGGTCGCGCAGCGTGGACAGGCCCAGCCGGGTCACCGCGCCGCGCAGGTCGGAAATCGCCCGGCCGCTGTTGAAGAACGCGGAATTGGACAGTTGCAGCACCTTGGCGGCGATCGCCGGGTCGGCCGAGACCAACTTGGCGATGTCGCTGGCGTCGCTGTTCTCGTCCTCTTCCAGCGCGTGCATCAGGCTCAGGTACAGGTGCGGCGGCGAGGGCAGCTTCTCGATGCGGCCGATGGCGGCGCGCAGCCGCGGGCTGTCCAGCAGGTCGCGCAGTTCCTCCAGGCTGGTCAGCGCTTCCAGCAGCACTTCCGGCGACAGCGGCAGCGGCAGGAACCGATGCGCCACGCCGATGATGCGCGCCGAGGGCGCGCGCTGGCTCTGCGCGGCTTCGATCAGCGCGATGCGGATCGTTTCCGGGCGCAGGGTGCGGATCTGGCCGAGCAGGGTGGCAGGCGTGAGGTCGGGCAGCGCCGGGGCGACGATCACCGCGTCGACCGTGCTCGACGCAACCGTGGCGATGGCGGCATTGCCGTCCGGGGCGCTCTGGACCTGCCAGTCCTCGCCCAGGTCGGTGATGTACTCGAGGAGATCGGCCGACAGGCTGGCTTCGTCGCCGACTAGCAGGATACGCAAGACATTTCCCCCAATGGAACCGTCCGGCCGAACTGGAACAGGCCGGTAACCCGGCCTGTCAATGTAGCGGAACACCCGGCCGCGGTCATGCACCTGGCGGATGAAACGTGATGCTCGTCGCTGGCGGCGGCATGGCGCCGCCGCCGGCGTGGCTCAGCCCTGCTTGGCCACGAAGGTCTCGTGCGCCTGGACCAGGATGCGCTTGGCCTCGGCGGCGTCGCCCCAGCCTTCGATCTTGACCCACTTGCCCTTTTCCAGGTCCTTGTAGTGCTCGAAGAAGTGGCCGATGCGCTCCAGCCAGTGGCTGGACACCTGGGCGATGTCCTCGACGTGGCCATAGCCGCTGAAGATCTTGGCCACCGGCACGGCCAGGATCTTCTCGTCGCTGCCGGCTTCGTCGCTCATCTTCAGCACGCCCACCGGGCGGCAGCGCACCACCGAACCGGGCACCAGCGGCAGCGGCAGCACCACCAGCACGTCGGCCGGGTCGCCGTCGCCGCACAGGGTGCTGGGGACATAGCCGTAGTTGCAGGGGTAGCGCATCGGCGTGGAGAGGATGCGGTCGACGAAGATCGCGCCCGATTCCTTGTCCACTTCGTACTTCACCGGCTCCGAATCCTTCGGGATCTCGATGATGACGTTGATTTCTTCCGGGGGGTTCTTGCCCGCGGAAACGAGTTCCAGACCCATGCGCTGCTCCGAATCGTGCGTTTGACAGAAAGGCGGCATTCTACGCCTGCCGCTGGTGCGGCGCACCAAAGCCCGCCGGGCGGCGCGGCCACCGGCGCCGGTCCCCCTGGGCCGGCCGGGTGCAGGCCGGGGCACGGACGGGTAGCCTGCCGGCATGGATTCGCTGATCGCCGCCTCCGCGCGCGCCCTGGCCAGCGGCGATGTCCTGGCCGCGCTCAACCACGTGGCGCTGCGCGAGGACCCGGCGGCGCTGGCCCTGCGCGGGATCGCCATGGCCCGGCTCGGCGAACTGGCGCGCGCGCGCGGGCTGCTGCGCCGGGCGCGGCGCGGCTTCGGCACGCACGAGGGGCTGTCGCGGGCGCGCTGCGCGCTGGCCGACGCGGAGGTGGCGCTGGCGATGCGCGAGCTCGGCGGTTCGCCGGCGCCGCTGCGTGCGCTGGCGACGCAGCTGCAGGCGCATGGCGACCAGGGCAATGCACTGCAGGCCTGGTTGATCCTGGCGCGCCGCTGGCTGCTGCTCGGCAGGCTGCCGCAGGCCGCCGAGGCGCTGTCGCGCCTGGACGGCCAGCGGATGCCGCCGGCGCTGGCGGCGATGGCCGGGCTGACCGCCGCGGCGCTGGCGCTGCGTGCGCTGCGGGTGGCTGAGGCGTGCGCGGCGCTCGAGGCCGCGGACGTGGCCGCGGGTGCGGCCGGCATTGCCGCGCTGCAGGCGGAAGTCGCCGCCGCCCGCGCGGAACTGGAGCAGCCCGCCGCGCGTTGCCTCGGTGGCGGCGTGGACGTGCCGCTGCGGATCGGGCAGGTGCAGGCCCTGCTGGCGTCCGGCGCGCTGGTCGTGGATGGCTGCCGCCGGGGCGTGCGGCAGGGCGGCCGCTGGCACTCGCTGGTGCGGCGCCCGGTACTGCTCGCCCTGGCCCGTGCGCTGGCCGAAGCGTGGCCGGGCGATGTCGAGCGCGACGCGCTGGTCGCCCGCGTATTCGGCATGCGCCACCGCGACGACAGCCTGCGCGCGCGGCTGCGGGTGGAAATCGGCCGCCTGCGCGCGCTGGTCGCGGCGGTGGCCGGCATCGAAGCGACACCCCGCGGATTCCGGCTGGTGCCGCATGCCACGGATACGGTGAGGGTGCTGGCGCCGCCGTTCGAGGGCGCCCAGGCCGCGCTCGTGGCGCTGCTCGCCGATGGCGCCGGCTGGCCCACCTCGGCGCTGGCCCTGGCACTGGGCGGCAGCCAGCGCAACGTGCAGAGGGCGCTGGTTGAGCTGGAGGCGGCCGGGCGCGTGCGTTCGCGCGGACGCGGCCGCGCGCAGCGCTGGTGGTCGCTGCCGCCCGGTGGATTCACGACGATCTTGTTACTCCCCGCCGCGCTGCCGGTTGACTAGGGTCATCGGCAGGCACCGAATCCCCGATGTGCCAGGAGAGCGCAGCAGTGAACACAGGAAATCCTGACCCCGGTGTGGCCGCCACCCCGGTCCGCCCGGCCGAAGTGGTACGCGACTACGGCCCGTTCGCCGACGCCGATTGCATCCACGGCGTGAGCTTCGACGGCCACAACGTGTGGGCCGCCACCGGCGCGGCGCTGGTGGCCTTCGACCCGCGCGATGGCGCGCTGGTCCGCACCCTGGCCCTGCCGTGCGATGCCGGCACCGCCTTCGACGGCACCCACCTGTACCAGATCGCCGAAGCGCGCATCGACAAGATCGACCCGCGCAGCGGGCGGGTGCTGTCCTCGATCCCCGCGCCCGGCGCCGGTGCCGATTCCGGCATGGCCTGGGCAGAGGGCAGCCTGTGGGTGGGCCAGTGCCGCCAGCGCCGGATCCACCAGATCGATCCGGCCGACGGCACGGTCCTGCGCACCATCGAATCGGATCGCTTCGTCACCGGCGTCACCTGGGTCGATGGCCAGCTGTGGCACGGCACCGGCGAGGGCGAGGAGAGCGACATCCGCCGTGTCGATCCGCAGGACGGCACCGTACTGGAACGCCTGCGCATGCCGCCGGGCATCAGCGTCAGCGGCCTGGAGGCCGACGGCGGCGACCTGTTCTATTGCGGCGGCGGCCGCAGCGGGCGGGTGCATGCGGTGAAGCGGCCACGCGCGCGCTGAACCGCGTGCGTCGGGCCGCTGCGGTGCACCCCGTGCCGCGGGCCGCGGGCCGCGGCCTGATCCGGGGTGTGCCCCGGCGTGGCACCGGCAGCGGGCGGCGATGTCCTGGCCGCGGCTGCGGGGCCAGCGCCCGGCTGCGCTGCCCTTCCGCCGCGGATCGGGGGAAGCGCAGCGCAGCGCGGGAAGCGGGCGCCGGTTACAGCAGCGGCACCAGCAGCAGCGCCACGATGTTGATGATCTTGATCAGCGGGTTGATCGCCGGGCCGGCCGTGTCCTTGTAGGGGTCGCCGACGGTGTCGCCGGTCACCGCGGCCTTGTGCGCCTCGCTGCCCTTGCCGCCGAAGTGGCCGTCCTCGATGTATTTCTTGGCGTTGTCCCAGGCACCGCCGCCGGTGGTCATCGAGATCGCCACGAAGATGCCGGTGACGATGGTGCCGATCAGCAGCCCGCCCAGCGCTTCGGGCCCGAGCAGCAGGCCGACCACGATCGGCACCGCCACCGGCAGCAGCGACGGCACGATCATTTCCCGGATGGCCGAGCGGGTCAGCATGTCCACCGCCTTGTCGTACTGCGGCTTGCCGCTGCCGTCCATGATCCCGGCGATCTCGCGGAACTGGCGGCGCACTTCCTCGACCACCGCGCCGGCGGCGCGGCCCACCGCCTCCATCGCCATCGCGCCGAACAGGTAGGGGATCAGGCCACCGACCAGCAGGCCGATGATCACCCGGTGGTCGGACAGGTCGAACAGGAACGACCTGCCCGGGTGTGCCGCCTGCAGGTTGTGGGTGTAGTCGGCGAACAGCACCAGCGCGGCCAGCGCCGCCGAGCCGATCGCATAGCCCTTGGTCACCGCCTTGGTGGTGTTGCCCACCGCATCGAGCGGGTCGGTGATGTCGCGGATCTCCGGCGGCAGCTCGGCCATCTCGGCGATGCCGCCGGCGTTGTCGGTGATCGGCCCGTAGGCGTCGAGCGCGACGATCATGCCGGCCATCGACAGCATCGCGGTGGCGGCGATGGCGATGCCGTACAGGCCGCCGTGCAGGTAGGCGAACCAGATCGCCGCGCACACCGCCACCACCGGCAGCGCGGTGGACTTCATCGACACGCCCAGCCCGGCGATGATGTTGGTGCCATGGCCGGTGGTGGAGGCCTTGGCCACGTGCTGCACCGGCTTGTACTGGGTGCCGGTGTAGTACTCGGTGATCCACACGATCAGCCCGGTCAGCAGCAGGCCGATCAGGGCACAGATGTAGAGGTTCATCGCGCCGTGGGCGTTGTCGCCCATCAGCGCGGTGGTGATCGGGTAGAACGCGATCGCCGCCAGCACGCCGGAGACGATCACGCCCTTGTACAGCGCGCCCATGATGTTGGGCTTGCTGCCGGAGACCTTGACGAACATCGCGCCGATGATCGAGGCGAGGATCGATACGCCGCCCAGTACCAGCGGATACAGCACCGCGTTCCTGCCAGCGAAGTCGGCCGAGCCAGGCACCATCATCATGCCGCCCAGCAGCATGGTGGCGATCACCGTCACCGCGTAGGTCTCGAACAGGTCGGCGGCCATGCCGGCGCAGTCGCCGACGTTGTCGCCGACGTTGTCGGCGATCACCGCCGGGTTGCGCGGGTCGTCCTCGGGAATGCCGGCTTCGACCTTGCCCACCAGGTCGGCGCCCACGTCCGCGCCCTTGGTGAAGATGCCGCCGCCCAGTCGCGCGAAGATCGAGATCAGCGACGAGCCGAACGCCAGCCCGACCAGCGCGTGCAGGTTGTCGGCCTGCGCCAGGCCCAGCTGCTGCAGCACGAAGTAGTAGCCGGCCACGCCCAGCAGGCCCAGCCCCACCACCAGCATGCCGGTGATCGCGCCGCCCTTGAAGGCCACGTCCATCGCCGCGCCCATGCCGTTGCGCGCGGCCTCGGCGGTGCGCACGTTGGCGCGCACCGAGACATTCATGCCGATGTAGCCGGCCATGCCGGACAGCACCGCGCCGACCGCGAAGCCGACCGCGGTGTACCAGCTCAGGAACACGCCCACCAGCACGAACAGCACCACGCCGGCGATGGCGATGGTCAGGTACTGGCGGTTGAGGTAGGCGCGCGCGCCTTCCTGGATCGCCGAGGCGATTTCCTGCATGCGTGCGTTGCCGGCCGGCTGGCGCAATATCCAGCGGGCGGCGAACAGACCATAGGCGATGGCGATGACCGCGCAGGCCAGCGCGAAGACGAGACCGTAGTGTTCCAGCATGAACCCCTCCAGCACAGGTGGATGTCGTCCAGCAGCGCTGAACGCGGGACACGCCGGGGATGAAGCACTGGAACAGACCCGGAGCCATGCAGCGGCCGTGGTACGTGTCGCGGTGTTCAACGTTTCCTGGAGCTGCGGCGAGTATGGGTCAGCTGCCGTTCACTGTCACGGGCCGGCGCGCTTGCCTTGCCGTTCAGCGCCGCGCTGGCACCGTGCGGCTTTCCCTGACGCGAGGCGGGCCGATGAAAGTGCGGCGTGGAAAGTGGTCGATACCGTTGCTGGCGCTGTTGCCGCTGGCTGCCGGCGCGCAGGCGCCGGCGGCCACGCAACCGGAAATCCAGCGCCCGCCGGGCACGCCGCAGGCGGTGGGCGCGGTACATACCGTGCGCCAGATCCCCGAGGCCTGCGTGCGTATCGAAGGCCGCTTCACCGGCCAGGCCGACGCACCCTACGCCATGCAGCCGGTACGCACCGACGCGCGCTGCCAGCCGCGCGCGGCGCTGCTGGACTTCGCCCGGGTGCGGCCCGGCGAGGACGGGTGGCGGCTCAACGACCGCATCCGCATACCGGCCGCGGCCTGCCCCGGCCAGCAGGCGGTGGTCGAAGTCTGGCGGCGCCCGGTCGAGCAACCGCTGGTCCGCGACGGCCAGGGCCAGGTGCGCGTGTACCTGGGCGAAGCGCGGCAACAGGCCGATGCCGGCAAACTCGCATCGCTGCCCGCGTTCGCGGTGCGGATGACCCTGCAGGGCACGCCCTGCCGCTGAGGCGGACGCGTCGCCGCGCCCGCGGTTGCCCGCTCAGGCCGCCGCCTGCGCGGGGGCCGCGTCGTCCCCGGCCAGGTGCTGGCCCAGGCGATAGCCTGCGGCGCCGATCAGGCAGGCCAGAAGGAAGCCGAGCATGCCGATCAATATCCTGCGGGTCATGGCGTCGTACCTGTGCGGGGAACACGGCGCCACGATGATGCCGCGCGTGCCGCCGCGCACCTGCCTGAAGTCACCGCGACGCACGCCAGGGCGCTGCCGGCTCAGCCCTCCCAGACCGGCAGTTTCCTGGCGACCGCCACGTTCTTCAGGGTCACGTACTTCGGCAGACCGTCGCGGCCCCATGGCAGCGGCGCTTCGCCGCGGATCAGCGGCTGCAGGTAGCGGCGCGCCTTGTCGGTGATGCCGAAGCCGTCGCGGCGGATGAACCCGGCCGGCATCTTCTTCTCGTGGTTGGCCACTCTGGACAGCGGCGCGGCCTCGATCTTCCAGCGGTACGGCGCGTCGCCGGTACGCACGATCACCGGCATCACCGAATTGCGGCCTTCCAGCGCGAACCGCACCGCCGCCCTGCCCACCGCCTGCGCCTGCTCCCAGTCGGTCTTCGAGGCGACGTGGCGGGCCGAGCGCTGCAGGTAGTCCGGCAGGGTCCAGTGCACTTTGTAGCCCAGTTCGGCCTTGACCCGGCCGGCCAGGTAGGAGGCCACGCCGCCGAGCTGGGTATGGCCGAAGGAGTCGGTGGCGCCGCCAGCGTCGGCGACGAAGCGGCCGTCGGCGTCCTGGATGCCCTCGCTGGCGACCACCACGCACCAGCCCACCTTCACCACCACCTGCTTCACTTTCGCCAGGAAGGCGGCTTCGTCGTAGGCGCGCTCCGGCAGCAGGATGATCTGCGGTGCCTCGTCGGGATTCTCCCCGGCCAGCCCGGCCGCGGCGGCCAGCCAGCCGGCATGGCGGCCCATCGCCTCGTAGATGAAGACCCGGGTGGAGGTCTCGGCCATCGCCGCCACGTCCAGCGCCGCCTCGCGCACCGACACCGCGGTGTACTTGGCCGCCGAGCCGAAGCCGGGGCAGGTGTCGGTGACCGCCAGGTCGTTGTCGATGGTCTTGGGCACGCCCACGCAGGTCAGCGGGTAGCCGAACTCGCGGGCCAGCTGCGAGACCTTGAGCGCGGTGTCGGCCGAATCGTTGCCGCCGTTGTAGAGGAACCAGCGCACGTCGTGCGCCCGCAACACGTCCAGCAGGCGCTCGTAGCGGGCGCGGTCCGCTTCCAGCGACTTGAGCTTGTAGCGGCACGAGCCGAACGCGCCACCCGGGGTGTGGGCCAGCGCGGCGATGCTCGCGGCCGACTCGCGGGAGGTGTCGACCAGGTCCTCGCGCAGCGCGCCCAGGATGCCGTTGCGTGCCGCCAACACCTTGATTTTCTTCGCCCTGGCTTCGGCGATGACCGCCGAGGCGGTGGCGTTGATGACGGCGGTCACGCCACCGGACTGGGCGTAGAGCAGGGTACCTTTGGACATGGGCGGGGTTCTCCGGGCGGGGGACATTTCCGGGACATTGGCCGGATGCGGTAAGCTGCGTTATTGCGGTGCAGCGTGAATCGGCCCATGAGTCTAACGCCGCTGTCCGTCCCTGAAAGAAACGTCCTCTACATACAAGGGAGTCAGGAATGCGATTGGTTCTGTTGGGACCGCCCGGTTCGGGCAAGGGCACGCAGGCGACCCGCCTGAAGGAAGAGCTGGGGATTCCGCACATCTCCACCGGCGACCTGCTGCGCGCCGAAGTGGCCGCCGGCACCGAGCTGGGCAAGCAGGCCAAGGCGGTGATGGACGCCGGCAACCTGGTGTCCGACGACATCCTGCTGGGCATGCTCGAAGCGCGCCTGGCGCAGGCCGACGTCGCCAACGGCTTCATCCTCGACGGTTACCCGCGCAACGTGGCCCAGGCCAACGCGCTGGGCGAACTGCTGGCGCGCCTGCAGCAGCCGCTGGACGCGATCGTGCAGCTGGACGTGCCGACCGAACTGCTGGTCGAGCGCATCGCCGGCCGCGCCAAGGAGCAGGGCCGCGCCGACGACAACCCCGAATCGGTGCGCCAGCGCCTGCAGGTCTACAACGATTCCACTGCGCCGGTGATCGACTTCTACGCCGGCAAGGGCACCCTGGCCCGGGTCGACGGCGTCGGCGCGCTGGACGAGGTGCTGGCCCGCATCCTGGCGGCGATCAAGCGCTGATGCCCGGCTTTCCGCTCCGGACCTGCGCCGGAGCGGGCGCATGAAGAACGCCCCGGACCATTGGCTGGTCCGGGGCGTTCGTCGTTGCAGGGGCCAGCAGGTGGGCGTGCTCAGAGCCCCGCAGCATGAGCTCCCTGGGGATGGCCTCTTGGGGAGTAGGACCTGAGGGATACTGCGGCTGGCCCGTGCATTCTCGGTATGAATGCCCCCGGGTGGTATAGGAGTTTTCCCTACACGTCGGTAAGGGTAATGCCGGGGTGACATACCCGCGCGCCGGCGCATCGGCGACAATCGGCGCATGAGCAAGCACCATATCCTCGGCATCGCCGGTACTTTCATGGGCGGCGTGGCCGCCCTGGCCCGCGAACTCGGCCACACGGTCGAAGGCAGCGACCAGGCGGTGTACCCGCCCATGTCCACCCAACTGGAAACGCTGGGCATCAGCCTGGCCCAGGGCTACCTGCCCGGCAACATCGGCGCCGACTGCGACGAGGTCGTGATCGGCAACGCGCTGTCGCGCGGCAACCCCGCGGTGGAGGCGGTGCTGGACGCCGGCCGGCGCTACACCAGCGGCGCGCAGTGGCTGGCCGAAAACGTACTGCCGGGCCGTGACACGCTGGCCGTGGCCGGTACCCACGGCAAGACCACCACGACCACCATCCTGGCCTTCCTGCTGCAGGCCGCCGGGCGCGAGCCGGGCTTCCTGATCGGTGGCGTGGCCGAGGACTTCGGCGTGTCGGCGCGCCTGGGCAGCGGCCGCGAGTTCGTGGTCGAGGCCGACGAGTACGACACCGCGTTTTTCGACAAGCGCAGCAAGTTCGTCCACTACCGGCCGCTGGTGGCGATCCTCAACAACCTGGAATACGACCACGCCGACATCTTCCCCGACGTGGCCGCGATCCAGCGCCAGTTCCACCACCTGGTGCGCACCGTGCCCGGGCGCGGCCGGCTGATCGTCAACGGCGAGGACGCGCGCCTGGCCGAGGTGCTGGCAATGGGCTGCTGGACGCCGGTGGAGCGCTTCGGGTTCGACCCCGCGCTGGAATGGAGCGCGCGCCTGGTCGAACCGGACGGCAGCGCGTTCGCGGTGCTGCACCAGGGCGTGGACGTGGCGCAGGTGCGCTGGCCGCTGCTGGGGCGGCACAACGTGCTCAACGGCCTGGCCGCGCTGGCCGCCGCGCATGCGGTGGGCGTGGACGTGGCCGCGGTGGCGCCGGCGCTGGCCGGCTTCCACAGCGTCAAGCGCCGCCTGGAGGTGATCGGGCAGGCGCGCGGCGTGACCGTCTACGACGATTTCGCGCACCATCCCACCGCCATCCACACCACGTTGCAAGGACTGCGCGCGAAGGTCGGGGCGGCGCGGATCGTGGTGGCGATGGAGCCGCGCAGCAATTCGATGCGGCTGGGCGCGCATGCCGCGGCGCTGGCGCCGTCGCTGGACATCGCCGACGCGGTGGTGTTCCTGGCCCGCCCCGAGCTGCCATGGGATGCGGCCGCGGTGATCGCGGCGGTACGTGGGCAGGCGCAGGCGGTGGCCGATACCGATGCGCTGCTGGCGCGGCTGGGCGAAGCGGTACGCGACGGCGACCATGTGGTGTTCATGTCCAACGGCGGCTTCGACGGCGCGCCGCGCCGCTTCCTGGCGCAGCTGCAGGGCTGATGCCGCGACCCGTCGCGGCGCGGGGGGCGCGACGGTCATGCGCTACCCTCGTCCGCGACTCCCCCGTTTCCGGAGCCTGGCCCGGCCGATGACCGACACGCAGACCCTGTCCCTGTTCCCGCTGCATGCCGTACTGCTGCCCGGCGCCGCGCTCGGCCTGCGCGTGTTCGAGCCGCGCTACCTGGACCTGCTGCGCGAATGCGGCCGCCATGGCAGCACCTTCGGCATCTGCCTGATCCTGGACGGCGAAGAAGTCGGTGCGCCGGCTACGCCCGCGGCCTGGGGCGTGGAGGCGCTGGTCGAGGATTTCGATGTCGGCGCCGACGGCGTGCTGCAACTGCGCCTGCGCGGCGGCCGCCGTTTCCACGTCGCGCGCACGCGGGTGCGCGACAACGGCCTGGTGGTGGGCGAGATCCACTGGCGCGAGCCGGACCACGACGACGAGCTGCGCCCGGAGCATGCGCTGCTGGGCCTGCTGCTGGAACGCATCTTGGAGCAGGCCGGGGGCGAGTTCGCCGGCGCCGGTCCGGCGCAGCTGGACCAGGCGGCATGGGTGGGCTGGCGACTGGCCGAACTGCTGCCGCTGGACGAAGCGCAGCGGCTGGTGCTGCTGCAGGAAGACGACCCGCACCGGCGGCTGGAGCAACTGCTCACCTGGATCCCCGATTTCGAGCCGCCGCCGGAATCCGACCTGTAGAGGCGGGGCAAGCCCCGCCTCTACGCAGCGCGGAAATTACACCGCTGCGCGTAGGTGCCGGGCTCGCCCGGCACGGGGCTTCACCGGGAGGCTTGATGCAGGGCAAGCCCCGCCTCTACGCAGCGCGGGAATTGCACCGCTGCGCGTAGGTGCCGGGCTTGCCCGGCACGGGGCTTTACCGGGAAGGCTTGATGCAGGGCAAGCCCTGCATCTACGGAAAGCGGGAATTGCGGCGCTGCGCGTAGGTGCCGGGCTTGCCCGGCACGGGGCATTACCGGGAAGGCTTCATGCAGGGCAAGCCCTGCATCTACGCAGAGCGCGAATTGCACCGGTACGCGTAGGTGCCGGGCTTGCCCGGCACGGGGCTTCACCGGGAAGGCTTGATGCAGGGCAAGCCCTGCATCTGCGGAGAGCGCAAATTGCGGCGCTGCGCGTAGGTGCCGGGCTTGCCCGGCACGGGGCTTCACCGGGAAGGCTTGATGCCGGGCAAGCCCTGCATCTACGGGGTGCGGGAATTGCACCGCTGCGCGTAGGTGCCGGGCTTGCCCGGCACGGGGCTTCACCGGGAGGCTTGATGCAGGGCAAGCCCTGCATCTACGGAGGGCGCAAATTGCGGCGGTGCGCGTAGGTGCCGGGCTCGCCCGGCACGGGGCTTCACCGGGAAGGCTTGATGCAGGGCAAGCCCTGCATCTACGGAGGGCGCAAATTGCGGCGGTGCGCGTAGGTGCCGGGCTTGCCCGGCACGGGGCTTCACCAGGAAGGCTTGATGCCGGGCAAGCCCTGCATCTACGGGGTGCGGGAATTGCACCGGTGCGCGTAGGTGCCGGGCTCGCCCGGCACGGGGCTTCACCGGGAAGGCTTGATGCAGGGCAAGCCCTGCATCTACGGGGTGCGGGAATTGCACCGGTACGCGTAGGTGCCGGGCTCGCCCGGCACGGGGCTTTACCGGGAAGGCTTGATGCAGGGCAAGCCCTGCATCTACGGAGGGCGGGAGGGACGACGCCCGCCGCTACGGTTGCGGTTCGCTGCGGATCATCAACAACTGCATCCCGTTTTCGGGCATGGCCTGGGTACGGGTCTGCATGCCGTCCAGCGATTGCGTCACCGCCGCCAGCGCCGGGTCCACCCCGCGCAGCGGCAGCCACAGCCCGAACAGTTTGAAGTGGCGCTGGAACCGCAGGGTCTGCGCGCTGCCCAGCCACAGCGGCGCCTGGCCCGGCTGCAGCCGTACCGGCGCCGGCCACAGGCGCAGCGCATGCAGTTCGTCCGGGCGCGCGCCCCGGCGCAGCATCAGCAGCGATTCGACATGGGTGTCCAGCGTCGCCGGCAGCACCGGTACCTGGTCCGGCGTGGCCTTGCTGTCCAGCATGGTCAGGGCCTGCTGCCAGCCGGCCTGCGGCTGCAGCCGCCAGCCGTGGCGTTCCAGTTGCGCCTGCAGCGGCGCCAGCGGCCCGGCCACCTGCACGTCCAGCGGCCAGCGCTGGTCGTCGTCGAATTCGTTGCGGCGTGCCGGCAGCTCGCGCCAGCCGTCCTGCCACCACACCGCCATGTCCATCGTCCGCGGTGCCTCGGCCGCCGGTTCGAACTTGGCCAGCTTGGCCACCACGTTGCGTGGCGCGTACCAGAACCCGGCCAGCAGGAAGACGCCATAGAACAGCCACGTCACCGGCTTGACCCAGAACGAGCGGTTGAAGCGGCGGCGGTAGGCGATGCCCAGCACCAGCAGCCAGAAAATGCCGAACAACATGCCGCCGATGACATCGCTCAGCCAGTGTGCGCCCAGGTACAGGCGGGCAAAACCAATGATCGTGACCACGATGCCCGACACCAGGTACGGCCACACCCGGGTGCGCCCGGGCAGCTCGCGGCTGATCAGCACCGCGAAGAAACCGAAGGTGATGGTGGCCATGGTCACCGACACCGACGGGAAGCCGAAGCCGCTGCTGGCGGCCGGTGGCCGCACCACGTCCACGGTGGTGCCCAGCAGCTTGGTCAGCGCCAGGCCGAAGGCCAGCGCCGCCAGCCAGTGCGCGGCGGCCATCCAGCGCCGGCGCCAGCACAGGTAGCCCATGCCGGCGGCGATCGCCGGCAACAGCACCTGCCAGTCGCCCAGCGAGGCCAGCGCCGCCATCGGGTAGTCGGCCAGCGGGTTGCGCAGCGCCAGCATCAGCTGGTGCACCGCCAGGTCCAGCGACAGTGGCTCGCCATGGCCGACCACCACCATCAGCAGTACGAACCAGCCCCAGCCCAGCAACAGCAGCATCAGTGCCAGCATCGCCAGCGGTACCGACTCGCGCCGGCGCGGGTCGAACAGGTCGTTCCAGTAGCGGCCGAGCAGGTGCGGATGGCGCTGCGACCAGCGCAGCAGGCGCGCCAGCCAGCCGTCCATGCGCGCGGCCGACCAGCGGTAGCCGTACAGCACGATGGCCCACACCAGCCCCAGCATCACCCCGAGCAGGGCTACCACCACGAACAGCCGCCCGGCCACCGCCGCCACCGCGTCGTAGGCCTGGCCCAGCGCCCAGCCGGGCAGCAGGAACAGCACCGCCCACGACAGGCTGGCCACCGCGCTGGGCTGCGCGTAGCGCGCCAGCGGCATCTTCGCCATGCCGGCGATGGCCGGCACGAACGGGCGGATCGCGCCGACGTAGCGCGCCACCAGGATGCTCTTGAAGGCGTTGCGCCTGAACAGCAGTTCGCCGCGTTCCAGCAGCTGCGGGTAGCGGCTGAACGGCCATACCCCGCGCAGGCGGTCGCCCCAGCGGCGGCCGACCCAGTAGCTCAGGCCGTCGCCGCAGAACGCCCCCAGCGCGGCGCAGGCCACCGCATACGGGCCGGAAATCTCGCCCATGCCGATCAGCACGCCGACGGCGATCATCAGCGGCAATGCCGGCACGATCGCGCCGAGGATGATCACCGCGTCGCAGAAGGCGATGGCGAAGACGGCACCGCCGGCCAGCACCGGGTGTGCGGCGATCCAGGCCAGGAGAGAGTCGATCCAGGAAGGTTGCATCGCGGGATTATAAAAGGGCGTGGGGGTCTGACCGCTGCCCTGCGCCGGGGTTCCGGACAGCGGCCATGCAGGTAATGCGACGCCGCGTCGCCGCGCGCCTGGGCGGCGGGTGCCAGCGGCTAGAATGGCGCTGATGGCCATTTCCCACGACGACGGCGTCCAGATCCTCAAATCCGACAGCTTCGGCCGCATCCTGGTGGTGTGCGAGGGCGGCCGCCGCTTCGTGCGCCGCGATCTGGGCGCCACCCCGTGGTGGCTGCGGCTGCCGGCGTGGTGGCTGGCGCGGCGCGAGGCGCGCGCGCTGGCCAGGCTGGGCGGAATGGAGGCGACCCCGCGGCTGCTGCGCTGGGACGGGCGCTGGCTGGACCGCAGCTACATGGAGGGCGCGGCCATGCACCTGCGCCCGCCGCGTGGCGACGTGGCCTGGTTCCATGCCGCGCGCCGCCTGCTGCAGCAGGTGCACCGGCAGGGCATCGCCCACAACGACCTGGCCAAGGAAGCCAACTGGCTGGTGCGCGCCGATGGCTCGCCGGCGCTGATCGACTTCCAGCTCGCGGTCTGCGGCGACCCGCGCTCGCGCTGGATGCGCCTGCTCGCGCGCGAGGACCTGCGCCATCTGCTCAAGCACAAGCGCATGTACTGCCGGCAGGCGCTGACCCCGGTGGAACTGCGCCTGCTCAAGCGCCATTCGTGGGTGCGCGAACTGTGGTTCGCCACCGGCAAGCCGGTGTACCGCTTCGTGACCCGGCGCATCCTGCACTGGGAAGACAACGAGGGGCAGGGCCCGAAGATGTGACGCAGCCCGCGCAGCGGGCTGCGTCCCAAAGTTCCGCACGGCAGAACGTTGGGCCCCGACGCCTTGCCGGCCTATCCCCCGCGCCTTTGGCGCGCCCCCCTTGATACAAAGGAGGGCTGGGCGCCATCACATTGGCAATGCGCGTGGAGATGGGCGTGCCCCGCTGGGGGCTGCCGGGAAATCCACGGCGGGGCAGGGCCCGTTCTACGGTGGGTTCGCTGGAGGGGGGCGTTGTGGGGCTGGCCTGCGTCGACCGGACAGGGCGACCTCATGGCTCAGCGCACCTCCACCACCTGCCTGCCGATGTAGCGGCGCTGGGCGTCGAAGTCGTAGCCCAGGGTGAGCATGCCGTCGTCGGCGCAGGCATGGCAGCCGCGCAGCGGCGTGGCGTACAGCAGGCGCACGCCGCCGTCGGCCAGCGGCGCGGTGCCGGCAGCTTGCGCCGGTGCGAACGGTACCGCCTCCGGGTGCCTGTCGAAGAATGCGCGGGCCTGCGCCCCGGTGCGGGCACTGTCCGGCAGCACATCCGCATCCACGTCGATGGTGCGTCCGTTGGCATCCACCAGCCAGGTGCCCTGGTTGGTGTTGGCGCGCAGCGGGAACTCCAGGGTCGCCACGCCCACCCCGGACTGGTCGTCCCAGGCGCTGACATAACCGGATTCGCCCTGTGCCGCCAGGCGCTGCGCGGCGGCGATCGCGGCCGGTGTCGCGCCGGCGCCGCGCATGGCTTCGACCACGCAGTGGTCGCCACCGGGCGTGGCCGCCTGGCGGCAGCGGTCGGTCGCCCCGCTCCATACCGCGCTGGCATCGATCCGCACCGGCGTGGCATCGCCGTTGCCCAGGCCGGTGGTCTGCCCGGCGACGTCGCGCGGGTGCGTCGCCTCGCCGGGCGGCGCGGTTCGCTCCTGGCAGGCGGACATGGACAAGGCGAGCAGCAGGGAAACGACGACAGGCAGGGATTTCATGGCAACGCACGACGGCTGTGGAAGGGCGCCAGTATCGACATCGCGGATTAACCGCAGGTGTTCGCGCGGCGCCGGCAGGGGCGGTCGCGCCGGTGGCGCATAATGCGCTCCGCTTCCATCGGTATCGCGGAGTCGCGCATGAGCACCCTGCAAGGCAAGACCCTTTTCATCACCGGCGCCTCGCGCGGCATCGGCCTGGCGATCGCGCTGCGCGCCGCGCGCGACGGCGCCAACGTCGCCATCGCCGCCAAGTCGGCGGTGCCCAACCCCAAGCTGCCCGGCACCATCCACAGCGCCGTGGAAGCGGTCAACGCGGCCGGTGGCCGCGGCCTGGCGCTGAAGTGCGACATCCGCGAGGAAGACCAGGTACGCGCGGCGGTGGCGGCCACGGTCGACACCTTCGGCGGCATCGACATCCTGGTCAACAACGCCTCGGCGATCTGGCTGCGGGGCACGCTGGACACGCCGATGAAACGCTTCGACCTGATGCAGCAGGTCAATGCGCGCGGCAGTTTCCTGTGCGCGCAGGCGTGCCTGCCGCACCTGCTGCAGGCGCCGAACCCGCACATCCTGACCCTGGCGCCGCCGCCGAGCCTGGACCCGAAATGGTGGCGGCCGCATACCGGCTATACCCTGGCCAAGATGGGCATGAGCTTCGTGACCCTGGGCCTGGCCGCCGAGTTCGGCCCGCAGGGCGTGGCGGTCAATGCGCTGTGGCCGCGCACGGTCATCGCCACGGACGCGATCAACATGATTCCCGGGGTCGATGCGGGCGGCTGCCGCCGCCCGGAGATCATGGCCGATGCCGCGCACGCGGTGCTGGTGCGCGAAGCGGCCGGCTTCAGTGGCCAGTTCCTGATCGACGACGAGGTGCTGGCGCAGGCCGGGGTCAGCGACCTGTCCGGCTACGCGGTCGATCCCGCGCGGGCGCTGCTGCCCGACCTGTTCCTGGACTGAAACGCCGCAGTGGCCGTGGGCGCGTGCCCGCGGCCATGCCGGTCACGGTTCCAGCGGCTCGGGCAGTTCATGCCCGCAGCGGTTGCAGTAGCGGGCCTCCTGCTCGTGGCCCTCGTGGCCGCAGACGATGCAGCCGCGGTCGTCGCGGCGGCGGCGCCAGGCTTCGGCCTGGCGCATGCCGTTGGCCAGTTCGGCGGTGTAGATGCCGGTGGGCACGGCGATGATGCTGTAGCCGATCAGGATCAGCACCGAGGTGACGAAGCGCCCCAGCGTGGTCTGCGGCACGATGTCGCCGAAACCGACCGTGGCCATGGTCACCACCGCCCAGTACATGCTGGCCGGGATGCTGCTGAAGCCGTGGCTCGGGCCCTCGATCACGTACATCAGCGAGCCGGCGATGATCGCGATGGTGACCACCATCGACAGGAACAGCAGGATCTTGCGGCGGCTGCGCCACAGCGCCTGCATCAGGATGCCGCTTTCCTCGATGTAGCGGGTCAGCTTGAGGATGCGGAACACGCGCAGGATGCGCAGCGCGCGCACCACCAGCAGCGACTGCGCGCCCGGCAGCAGCAGCGAGATATAGGTGGGCAGGATCGCCAGCAGGTCGATCACCCCCCAGATGCTGAGCGCATAGCGCAGCGGCCGCCGCACCACCAGCAGCCGCAGCACGTATTCGGCGGTGAACAGCAGGGTGAACCCCCATTCGACCACGTAGAACCACGATGCCCAGGCGGCGTGGATGTGCTGCACGCTGTCGAACATCACCACCGTGACGCTGGCGACGATGGCGTAGACCAGCAGCAGGTCGAAGTTGCGCGAGGGGCGGGTGTCGCGCCGGTGGATGATGTCGAACCAGCGGCGGCGCCAGCCCGTCTCGGACGCGGGGTTCAGCTGCGGGGTGGAGAACAGTCGCATGGCGCTATTGTGCCGCAGCCCGGGTAATGGGGGAGAATGCGGCTTTCGCCCACCACTACCACTACCGGAACGCCATGACCGCTGTCGCCGAGCCGCTGTTGTCCCTGTCGCAGTACTACCTGCCGGTGTACCGGCCCCGCCAGCTCGTGCTCGAGCGTGGCCAGGGGGCGCGGCTCTGGGATACGCAGGGGCGCGAGTTCATCGACCTGGCGGCCGGCATCGCGGTGTGCAGCCTCGGCCACAACAACCCGGAACTGAAGGCCGCGCTGCTGGCCCAGGCCGACAAGCTCTGGCACACCAGCAACATGTTCTACAGCGAGCCGCCGCTGCACCTGGCGCAGGAGCTGGTGCAGGCCTCGCGCTTCGCCAGCCGCGTGTTCCTGTGCAACTCCGGCGCCGAGGCCAACGAGGTGGCGATCAAGCTGGTGCGCAAGTGGGCCGCGGCACAGGGCCGGCCGCCGGAGAAGCGGGTCATCGTCACCTTCCGCGGCAGCTTCCATGGCCGCACCCTGGCCACGGTGACCGCCACCGCCCAGCCCAAGTACCAGGAAGGCTACGAGCCGCTGCCCGGTGGCTTCCGCTATGCCGATTTCAACGACGTGGCTCAGCTGGAAGCGGCCATGGCCGGCGGCGACGTGGCCGCGGTGATGTTCGAGCCGGTGCAGGGCGAGGGCGGGGTGATGCCGGCCTCGGCCGAGTTCATGCGCCGTGCCCGCGAGCTGTGCGACCAGCACGACGCGCTGCTGGTGCTGGACGAGATCCAGGTGGGCATGGGCCGCACCGGCGAGCTGTTCGCGCACTGGAACTGGGGCGTGACCCCGGACATCGTCAGCCTGGCCAAGGCGCTGGGCGGCGGCTTCCCGGTCGGCGCCATGCTGGCCGGCCCGAAGGTGGCCGAGGTCATGGGCGTCGGCGCCCACGGCACCACCTTCGGCGGCAACCCGCTGGCCGCGGCGGTGGCGCGGGTGGCGCTGCGCACCCTGGCCTCGGAGGGAATCAAGGCCAACGTGGCCCGGCAGTCGGCCGCGCTCAAGGCCGGGCTGGAAGCGATCGGCGCCGAGTTCGGCGTGTTCGAGCAGGTGCGCGGCATGGGCCTGATGATCGGCGCGGTGCTCAAGCCGGAGTACGTGGCCGATATCGGCGCGCTGCTCGACCTGGCCGCCGAAAAGCAGGTGCTGATCCTGCAGGCTGGCACCAGCGTGCTGCGCTTCGTGCCGCCGCTGAACATCACCGACGAGGAACTGGCCGAGGGCCTCAAGCGGGTGCGCGAGGCGATCGCCGCCTACGTCGCTTCGCGTTGACGATGGCGTCCGGGAAAGTCGCGACCAGCGGCTTTCCCGCCCGCGTGGTGTCAGCGGACGCATGCGGTCCTGGGGAAGCGCGACGCGGGCTGCGGTTCTACGCTCCCTGGGGGGAGTGACCGGCGAGCGGGCAGCGCGCCCGGTGGGGCCCGATGCCGTGCATCGGTGGATGCTGCCTGCCCGCCGGGGACGTGGCTGTGCCGGTCCGGCATTGGATCAGGCCGGTAACACCTCTAGCTCCATGCGGGGCGGGGGGGCGGGAATTTTCCGATTCACAAGGCAGGGTCGAGTCGTTACAGTCGGCGCGTTTTCGAGATCAAGCGTGAGACGGCCCCGGGGAGTGGGCCTGACAGGCCGTGTGATCGGTTTCCAACGCTTTTTGCGGTAACGAATCTGGAAGTGTCATTTCGTGGGCGGGCCGCCGTTAGGAGGGCCGCCCCTTTTGCCTATGTTGGACAGGGGAAACGCATGTCGATCGCTACTCACGATCTCTCTCCGGCTGGCCGGTTCCGGGCCTCATTGCGGCGTGGGCTGGCCTTGCTGGCGGGGGGATTGCCAGCCTTGATGTTCCTGGCCGGACTGGCATGGACGTCGCTGGCCATGGCGGCCACGCCGTCCAACGGAACCACCAGCTTCGGCACGGGCGGGAACAACCAGTCGCTGGCATCCGCCGCCGGCAACAGTGGGGTGAATGCCACCAATGTCCGGAGTTCCGGCTGGGATATCGGGGTGTACACCTCGACACCCGCGCAGATCACCCTCAGGGCGGGTGATCTGGCCCTCGGCACGGGCGACGGCATCTTTTACGACGACTTCGTGGGCGATGGCGAACCCATGGTGTCGTTCAGTGTACGCGCCAACGATGGCAGCCTGTTCGATCTGGCGTCGTTCGACTTCACTGCTATCGACAGCGGCTCGGACCAGCCTATTTCGTTCATCGTGACCGGGTACCGCAGTAATGCAGCTGTCCCTGGCGCGGTTCAGAACTTCAGTTCGATCTCCTCGAGAATTGTGGGCACAGTGAATGTGTCCGGCAATTCGAACTTTGTGGGAGTCGACGAATTTCGAATCACCGTCACGGCCAACACCGCTGTCTACTTCGGCATCGACAACATCAATGTCAGCAATGTGCGGCCGGCCGACACCACGCCGCCAACGGTGGCCAACGTGACCTAGGGCACCGCCAACGGCACGTACAAGGTGGGTGAGGTCATCAATGTCCAGATCGGTTTCAGCGAGACCGTCCTAGTCACCGGCACGCCGCAGCTGGCCCTGGAAACCGGCGCCACCGACCGCGCGGTCAACTACGCCAGTGGCAGCGGCACCAGCACGCTGACGTTCGACTACACGGTGCAGGCCGGCGACACCAGCGCCGACCTGGATTACGTTTCCACCACCGCGCTGGCCCTCAACGGCGGCACCATCAAGGACGCGGCCGGCAACACTGCCACCCTGACCCTGCCCGTGCCGGGCGCGGCCAACTCGCTTGGCGCGAACAAGGCCCTGGTCATCGATGGCGCCGCGCCGGTGGTGAGCGCCATCGCGCCTGCCGGCGGCGCGGCCTCGACGGATACCTCGGTGAGCTTCAGCGTCACCTTCAGCGAGCCGGTGAGTGGCGTGTCCACCGACGATTTCGCCCTGGCCAGCACCGGCACCGCCGCGGGCACCCTCGCCAGCGTGTCCGGCAGCGGCAGCAGCTACACCGTTGTCGTCGACGGCATCACCGGCAATGGCACGCTGAAGGTCAACCTCAACGCGTCCACCAACATCGTCGACGGCGCCGGCAATGGCCCGCCGGCCGCGTTCACCGTGGGCACGACCCATACCGTGGCCATCCCCACCGCGCCAGGTGCGCCGACCATCGGCACGGCCACGGCCGCCGACGGGCAGGTGTCGGTGGCCTTCACCGCGCCGGTCAACAACGGCGGTTCGGCCATCACCGGGTATACGGTCACCTCCAATCCCGGCGGGATCACCGCTGGCGGCAACGGATTCACCACCTCGCCGATCACCGTGACCGGCCTGAGCAACGGCACCGCCTATACCTTCACGGTGACGGCGACCAACGCCGTCGGCACCAGCACCGCTTCCAGCGCCAGCAACCCGGCCACACCGAAGGCCAGCCAGACCATCACCTTCGCCCAGCCCCCGGCGCAGAACTTCGGCACGTCGCCGACGTTGGCGGCCACGGCCAGCTCCGGGCTGGCGGTGACGTTCTCCTCGTCCACCCCGGCGGTATGCACCATCACCGCCGGCGGCGCGCTGACCTTCGTCAGCGCAGGCAGCTGCACCATCGACGCCGACCAGGCCGGCAATGCCGCCACCCATGCCGCGCCGACGGTGTCGCAGACGTTCGCGGTCAATGCCGTTGTCCCGGGCGCGCCGACCATCGGCACGGCCACGGCCGGCAATGCCCAGGCGGACATGGCGTTCACCGCGCCGGCCAGCACCGGTGGCGCGGCGATCACCGCATACACGGTGACCTCCAACCCGGGTGGCCTCACCGGCACCGGCGCCGGCTCGCCGATCACGGTGGCCGGCCTGACCAACGGGGTGCCTTACACCTTCACCGTGACCGCCACCAACAGTGTGGGCACCGGCTCGGCGTCGGCGGCATCCAACAGCATCACCCCGGCCTCGCCGCAGGTCATCACCTTCGCCAATCCCGGTGCGCAGAATTTCGGGACGTCGCCGACGTTGTCGGCCACGGCCACCTCCAACCTGACGGTGGCGTTCTCCTCGTCCACCAGCGGCGTGTGCACCATCACCTCCGGCGGGGTTCTGACGTTCATCACTGCCGGTACCTGCACCATCAACGCCAATCAGGCAGGGAGCAGTAGTTACCTGCCGGCACCGCAGGTCTCGCGCTCGTTCACGGTCAATCCGGTGGTGCCGGGCGCACCGACCATCGGCACCGCCGTCGCCGGCGACACCCAGGCCAGCGTGGCGTTCATGGCGCCGGCCAATACCGGCGGCAGCCCCGTGCTGGGCTATACCGTGACGGTGTCGCCGGCCGATGTGGCGCCGGTCAACGGTGCCAGCTCGCCGATCGTGGTCACCGGCCTGACCAACGGCCAGGCCTATACCTTCACCGTCACCGCGGACAACAGCGCGGGCACCGGCGCGGCGTCGGCCGTGTCCAACAGCATCACCCCAAAGGCGGCCCAGACCATCACCTTCGCCAACCCGGGTACGCAGACCTTCGGCACCACGCCGACGCTGAGCGCGACCTCCGGTTCGGGGCTGTCCCCGACCTTCACCTCGTCCACGACCGCGGTGTGCACCATCACCGCCGGCGGCGCGCTGACCTTCCTCAGTGCCGGCACCTGCACCATCAACGCCGACCAGGCCGGCAACGGCAGCTATCTGGCCGCGACCCAGGTCACCCGTTCGTTCACCGTCAACGCGGTGGTCCCGGGCGCACCGACCATCGGTACCGCCACGGTGACCGGCCCCGGCCGGGTGTCGGTGACCTTCAGCGCACCGGCGTCCAATGGCGGCACCGCGATCACCGGCTACACGGTGACGCCCAGCCCGGCAGTGGCCGGCGGTCCGACCACCGGCAGCGGCTCGCCGATCACGGTCAACGGGCTGGACACGGGCACCGCGTACACCTTCACCGTGACCGCCAGCAACAGCGTGGGCACCGGTACCTCGTCGGCCGCCTCCAATGCAGTGACCACGGCGGTGACCCAGGTCATCACCTTCGCCAACCCGGGCGCGCAGGCGTTCGGCACCACGCCGACGCTGGTGGCCTCGGTCGACTCCGGCCTGCCACTGCGCTTTGTTTCCTCCACCCCGGCGGTATGCACGGTCACCGCCGCTGGCGTGCTGGCCTTTGCCAGCGCCGGCACCTGCACGGTGACGGTGCACCAGGACGGTGATGCCAGCCACCTGGCAGCGTCGCTGACGCAATCGTTCAACGTTACCGCGCTGGTGCCGCAGACGCCAGTGGTGGGCGAAGTGAGCGTACGCGGCTCGGGCGAGGTGGACGTGGCATTCACGCCGTCGGCGCCCACCGGCCAGCCGGTGACCTACACGGTCACCGCGCAGCCCGGCGGCATCACCGCCAGCGGTACGGCCTCGCCGATCACCGTGCGCGGGCTGACCGACGGGGTGAGCTACACCTTCACCCTCACCGCCGCGGCCGCGGCCGGCACCAGCGCGCCGTCGGCGCCCTCGGCGCCGGTGGTGCCGCAGGTGCTGCAGGCGGTGCTCTTCGACGAGGTGGGCACGCAGCGCTTCGACCAGGTGCCGGTGCTGTCCGCCCGCGCCGACTCCGGGCTGCCGGTGACCTTCGCCTCGCCGACGCAGGACGTATGCACGGTCACCAGCGACGGCCTGCTGGCCTTCGTGCAGGCCGGCAACTGCACCGTGGTGGCCACCCAGGCCGGCGATGCCACCCATCGCCCGGCCTCGGCCACGCGCACGTTCCGGATCGATCCGGTGCCGCCGGGCGTGCCGGAGATCCAGACGCTGACGCCCGTCGGCCCCGGGCAGGTGAGCGTGGCGTTCGTGCCGCCGGGGTTCACCGGTGGTGTGCCCATCGACGGGTACCGGGTCACCGCCACGCCGCAGGCCAGCGCGGCACCGGCGGCCCGCACGATGAGCCTGCGCGCGGCGGCCACGCCGGGCGTGGTCACGGCCACCGGCAGTGGCTCGCCGATCCTGGTGCAGGGGCTGGCCGGCGGGGTGGACTACGTGTTCACCGTGGCCGCCTACAACCTGGCCGGCGAAGGCGAGCCGGACAGCGCCACCGAACTGGTGGCGGCCCCGAGCCTGAGCTGGATCGGCGACCTGCAGAAGATGTATGGCCAGGCCGACTTCGAGCTGCCGCTGCCGCAGAGCAACAGCCCCGGCGCCTTCACCTTCGCCAGCAGCAACCCGGCGGTGGCCACGGTCAACGGCCGCACCGTCACCCTGGTGGGCGAAGGCACGACCACGCTGACCGCCACCCAGGCGGCGACCCCCAACTACCTCACCGGCACGGTGTCGGTCACGCTGGTGGTCAGCCCCCGTCCGGACCCGACCCTGGACGCGCAGGTCAGCGCTGGCATCCAGGCGCAGGTCGACGCCAGCGTGCGCTTCGCGCAGGTGCAGGGCGACAACATCCGCGACCGCCTGCGGCAGGTGCGCGGCGGGCACAACGCCAGCAGCGTCAACATGGCGCTGGCCTATGCCGGCAGCCAGGGCGTGCCGGGGCTGTCGATGCCGGTGGGCCGCGTGGCCGAGGCGGCATTGCCGGCGCTGCCGGAAGGCTGGGGCCTGTGGCTGGCCGGTACCGCGAGCTTCGGCAAGACCGGGCGCAACGGCCGCGCCGGCGGCGGCTTCGACTTCAACACCGGCGGCCTGACCCTTGGCGCGGACCGCGCGCTGGGCGAAAACCTGCTGCTCGGCCTGGCCGGCAGCTGGGGCCGGCAGGGCACCGACTTCGACGACACCCCGTCCAAGGTCGATGCCGACCAGCGCTCGCTGGCGGTCTACGGCCTGTGGCGGCTGGGCGAGCACCTGTTCGTGGACGGCCTGCTGGCCAACGGCCGGCTGGACTTCGACCTGGTCCGCTGGAGCGAGCTGGCCAACGCCAGCGCCCAGGCCACGCGCAGCGGCGACCAGTGGTTCGGCGCGCTGACCTTTGGCTACGAACATCGCAGTGCCTCCGGGCTGAGCCTGACCGGCTATGGCCGCTATGACGGGCACCGGGCGACGCTGGACGGCTACCGCGAAACCGGGCTGGGCGCCTATGACCTGGCCTATGGCCGGCAGCGGGTGGACAACAGCGCGCTGGCGCTGGGCCTGGAGGGCAGAATGCTGTTCCAGCGCGAACGGCTGAGCTGGCGCCCGCACTGGCGCATCGAATACCGCGGTGCACTGGAAAACCGCGGCGACGTGGCGGTGAACTACCAGCAGCGCCCGCGCGACGCCGACTACGTGCTGGCGATGCGCAGCTACAACGACGACATGCTGTCGCTGGGCGCGGGCATGGACCTGCAGTTGGACAGCGGCTGGCTGTTCTCGCTGCTGCTGGGCCGCGAGCAGGGCCGCAACGCGATGCACAGCACCAGCATCGGCCTGCAGGTGCGCTACGGGCAGCAGGGCGCACAGGCGCCGGTGTATGGCGAGAACGGCGATGCGTTCAACGCGGACATGACCGGCGACAGCCGCCGCCGCTGCCGCGGGCCGGCACCGCGCTGCGCTGCGCCGGGCACGGCGCCGGGGGACGCCCGGCCCTGAGCGCGGGCGACCGCGCCGGCCACGGCCGGCGCGGCTCGGTGCAGGCGTGCACAGGGCAAGACGCCGGCGCGTCGTGGTGGCTGTCGCGCGGGGGGATGCAGGATACGGCGGGCCGGCGGCGCGGCCCGCGTCCGCCGGGCGCTCAGAGCAGGCGGTAGCGGCGCAGCACGCGGCGCAGCGACTGGGTGTGGTGCGCGGTGTCCGCGTGCAGGCCGGCGCTGCGCGCGCCCTGCACGTTGCGGAACAGGTGATCGACGAACAGGGTGCGGGCCGGTACGCCGCCGAGCCGTGCGGTCGCGGCCAGGTAGATCCGCGGGTCGGGCTTGCGCACGCCCAGCGTGGCGCTGCACAGCACCTCGATGCCGGGCAGCAGCGCGGTGATCGCGGCCACGCTCAGCGGGCCGTTGTTGGTCAGCACGGCGACGCGGACCGCCGGGCGCAGCTGCCGCAGCAGGGCGAGCGTGTCGCGGCGCAGGGCACTGGCCGCGGTACGTGCGGCGAACCAGTCGGCGGCGGACAGGCGGCTGCCGAGGCGTGTGTTCAACGCCTGCAGCAATGCCTCGCCATCCAGCTCGCCGCGCGCGTGCGCCCGTTCCAGGTGCTCGCCGCGCAGCGCCGCGTCGACCATGGCCGGCGCGCAGCCGGCCTGCGCCGCCAGGTGCTGGAGGTGGCGGGAATGGTCGTAGTCGGCCAGCAGGCCGTCGAAGTCGAGCAGCAGCGTCTGGATCATGCGGGCAGCCTTCTGCAGGAGCGCACTTCGGCGCGCGATGCCGCTTGCATGCACGCAGCGCGGGTGCCGGGCCTTGCCCGGCACGGGGGCTGTGTACGGAAGGCCGATGCGGGGCAGGCCCCGCATCTACCCGGGCCTCAGGCGGCGACCACCTTGAACGCTTCGCGCGCGGCGGCCAGGGTGGCGTCGATCACCGCGTCGTCGTGCGCGCTGGACAGGAACCCGGCCTCGTAGGCCGACGGCGCCAGGAACACGCCGCGCTCCAGCATCGCGTGGAAGAAACGGTTGAACGCGGCGATGTCGCAGGCGGTGGCCTGGGCGTAGGTCTCCACCTTCTGGTCGGTGAAGAACAGCCCGAACATCGCGCCGACGCAGGTGGTGGTGACGGCGACGCCGGCCTCGCGCGCGGCCGCCTCCAGGCCCTCGCACAGGCGCGCGGTGCGTGCGGCCAGGCCGGCGTGGAAGCCGGGCGCCTGGATCAGTTCCAGCATCGCCAGGCCGGCGGCCATCGCCACCGGGTTGCCGCTCAGCGTGCCGGCCTGGTAGATCGGGCCGGCCGGGGCGATCTGCTGCATCAGGTCGCGGCGGCCGCCGTAGGCACCCACCGGCATGCCGCCGCCGATGATCTTGCCGAAGGTGGTCAGGTCCGGGGTGATGCCGTAGTGCGCCTGTGCGCCGCCCAGCGCCACGCGGAAGCCGGTCATCACTTCGTCGAAGATCAGCAGCGCGCCATGCTGCGTGCACAGCTCGCGCAGGTGCTGCAGGTAGCCGTCGCGCGGCGGGATGCAGTTGGCGTTGCCGACCACCGGTTCGATGATCAGCCCGGCAATCTCGCTACCCTGCGCCTCGAACAGCGCGGTGGCGGCCTCGAAGTCGTTGTAGGGCAGGGTCAGGGTCAGTTCGCTCAGGCCGGCCGGCACGCCCGGCGAGGTCGGCACGCCCAGGGTCAGCATGCCGCTGCCGGCCTTGACCAGGAACGAGTCGCCATGGCCGTGGTAGCAGCCTTCGAACTTGACGATCCTGCTGCGGCCGGTGGCACCGCGCGCCAGCCGGATCGCCGACAGCGTCGCCTCGGTGCCGGAGTTGACCATGCGCACCATCTCGCACGACGGCACCAGGCGGGTGATGGTTTCAGCCATGGTCACCTCGGCCGGGCAGGGCGCGCCGAACGACAGGCCATTGCCGATGGCCCGCTGCACCGCCTCGCGCACCGCCGGGTGGTTGTGGCCGACGATCATCGGGCCCCACGAGCCGACGTAGTCGATGTAGCGGTTGCCGTCCACGTCATGCAGGTAGGCGCCGTCGGCACGCTGCACGAAGAACGGTTCGCCGCCGACCGACTTGAACGCGCGCACCGGCGAGTTGACGCCGCCGGGCAGCAGCTGCTGCGCGCGGGTGAACAGGGCGTGGGACTGGTCGTGGTTCAGGGACATGGCAGGCACGGGAGTGACGAAAGAATGCGCCCATTGTCCGCTTTCGCGCCGGGCGCTGCCACGCGCCGCCGCCGCCATGACCAATGGCCCGCAGGGGCGCGGCGGGCGCATGCAAGAATGCGCCACGATCCGTCCCCAAGGGAGAGCCATGAAGTTCGACATGACGTTCAAGGCCGGTGCGCTGTCGGCCGCGCTGCTGCTGGCTGTCGCCACCACCGCCCAGGCCGGCACCGGCCCGGCGAAGATCTCCGAACGCGCGCGCGCCATCCAGGCCCGGGCGATCAACCTGGACACCCATCTGGACACGCCGGCGCTGTTCTCGCGGCCCGGCTGGAAGATCACCGACCGCCACGACTTCCAGGACGATGGTTCGCAGGTCGATTACCCGCGCATGGTCGAAGGCGGGCTCGATGGCGGCTTCTGGGTGGTGTTCACCAGCCAGGGCGAGCGCGATGCCGGGGGCAACCTGAAGGCGCGCGACGCCGGGCTCAGGCGCCTGTCCGAAATCCGCGAGATGGTCGCGGCCAACCCGGACAAGTTCGAGCTGGCCACCACCGCCGACGATGCGGCGCGGATCAAGGCCGCCGGCAGGAAGTCGGTCTACATCAGCATGGAGAACGCCTACCCGCTGGAGGCCGATCCCAGCCTGCTCAGCTTCTACTACAAGCAGGGCCTGCGGATGATTTCGCTGGCGCACATCAGCCACAACGATTTCGCCGATTCGGCCGGCATGGGCGTGGCCCCGGAGGGCGAGCACGGCGGCCTCAGCGAGAAGGGCAAGGCGCTGATCGCGGAGGCCAACCGGCTGGGCATCATCATCGACCAGTCGCACGCGTCCAACACGGTGTTCGACCAGATGCTGGCACTGAGCAAGGCGCCGATCATCCTCTCCCACAGTGGCGCCTACGACGTGTTCGCGCATTCGCGCAACATCGACGACGCGCGCATCCGCGCGCTGGCGAAGAAGGGCGGCGTGATCCAGGTGAACTCGCTGGGCGGTTACCTGGTCGACACCGGCGCCACCCCGGAATACCGCGCCGAGCGGCGCAAGCTCTATGACGCGTTCGGCGACCGCGCCGACCTGGGCGCGGCCGAGCGCGCGCAGCTCAAGGCGCAGCTGGCCGCGCTGGACGCGAAATACAACATCCGCAAGGCCGATTTCGACGATTACATGCGCCACCTGCTGCACATCATCAAGGTGGCCGGCTGGGAGCACGTCGGCCTGGGCGCGGACTGGGACGGCGGCGGTGGCGTGGACGGTTACGAGGACATCGCCGCGCTGCCCAAGGTGGTGCAGGCGCTGCTCGAGGCCGGCTACGACGAGCGCCAGATCAGCGCCATCCTCGGCGGCAACACCGTGCGCCTGATCCGCCAGGTGCAGGCCCTGGCCGACCCGGCGGCGGTCAAGGCGGCGCTGGAGTAAGCGCGCCGTTCAAGCCCCGCTCCCCACGGGAGGGGGGCGGGCCGGGGACATGCGCCGCCGCCGCGGCGCTTCCATGGCCGCTGCCCGGGTTTGCCGGGGGCTGCTGCCTGCGGCGATCCCCCGCAGCACGCCGCCGTGCAGCCGCACAGCCCCGTCGAACCGACAAGCCCGCCGCGCGGTGAAGCAGGGCAGGGGCGCACGGCCCAACCCGCGGCGCCCGGCGTCGCCGCCCGCCACAGGCTCCCGTGGTCGTGCGCGCTCGGCGCCCCGGCGTGGCCATGGGCCGGCGCTGTGGAAGCCTGGCCGCGTAGCCGGGCCTCGCGGGGGGCGTCGTCCGTTACAGGTTCCCGTGGTCGTGTGCGCCCGGCGCCCCGGCGTGGCCATGGGCCGGCGCTGTGGAAGCCTGGCCGCGTAGCCGGGCCTCGCGGGGGGCGTCGTCCGTTACAGGTTCCCGTGGTCGTGCGCGCCCGGCGCCCCGGCGTGGCCATGGGCCGGCGCTGTGGAGGCCTGGCCGCGTAGCGGGGCTTTGTGGGGGCATCGTCCGTTACAGGTTCCCGTGGTCGTGCGCGCCCGGCGCCCCGGCGTAGCCTTGGGCCGGCGCTGCGCGAGGCCGGGCCTTGCGGTTGCGTTGTCCGCCTGGAGGCGAGGCCGAAGCCGCGCCCCGCCGTTGCTCAGGCGGTGGCGAAGCAGGACTGGTAGCCGCGCAGCGCGGCCACCGGGTCGTCGGCGGCGAACACGCTGCTGATGACCGCCAGCAGGTCGGCGCCGGCCGCGACCAGCGGCGCCGCGTTGTCTGCGGCCAGGCCGCCGATCGCCACCCGCGGCACGCCCAGCGCCGCGGCCTCGTGCAGCAGCCGCGGATGCGCGCGCCGGGTGGTGGCCTTGCTGCGGCTGGGAAAGAACGCACCGAACGCCACGTAGCTGGCGCCGGCGGCCACGGCCCGCCGCGCCAGCGCGAGCTGGTCGTAGCAGGACGCGCCGATGATGGCACCGGGGCCGAGCAGCGTGCGCGCGGCGGCGATGTCGCCGTCGTCCTCGCCCAGGTGCACGCCGGCCGCGCCGACGGCGGCGGCCAGGGCGGCATCGTCGTTGATGATCAGCGGCACGCCGCTGGCCGCGCACAGCGCCTGCAGCGCCCGCGCCTGCTCATGCCGGGTGCCGGCGTCGGCGCTCTTGTTGCGGTACTGCAGCCAGGTGGCGCCGGCGGCGAGCAGCGGCTGCACGCGTTCGAGCAGGCGCGCGGTGTCGGCCTCGTCGGGGGTGATCAGATAGACGCCGCGGGCGGCACGGATGGGCTGGGACATGGATGGCTACCTGTACGGCGGCGGGAATGGGACAATCTGCGACCGCCCTCGTGTTGCCGTGATTATCCGATGTCCGACGCTTCCGCCTCCACCTTGCGCACCTGGATGTGCGTCGTCTGCGGTTTCATCTACAACGAAGCCGAAGGCCTGCCCGAAGAGGGCATCGCCGCGGGCACGCGCTGGGAAGACGTGCCCGAGACCTGGACCTGCCCGGATTGCGGCACCACCAAGGACGATTTCGAGATGGTGGTGCTGGACTGAGTCCAGCCGGCCGGGATGCCGTAGGTGCGGGGCTTGCCCCGCACGCGCGTTCCCGGTGAAGCCGCTTGCGCGGCAAGCCCCGCATCCACAGGTCGATGCAGCGTGCGGGCAGCGCCCGCGTGCGAAGGTCAGTGCAGCTGCGGCCGTTCGCCGCCGAGGTCGATCAGCTGTTCGCGCACCTGCGCCGCGTCGGCGGCATCGGGTTCGCGCCGCAGGTACAGCGACAGGTCCGCGCGCGCGCCGGCCCGGTGGTCCAGGCGCAGGTAGGCCAGGCCGCGGTCGCGCAGCGCCTCGCTCTGTTCCGGGGCCAGTTTCAGGATGCGGTCGGCGCTGCGCGCGGCGCGGTCCCATTCCTCGCGCTCGGCGTACACGCCATACAGGTTGCGCAGCATGCGCATCAGGATCGCGCGTGCCGGCGCCGGATCCAGGATCTGCGCCAGCACCTGGTCATCGGGGGCCTCCCCGCCCAGGTTGTTGCGCGCGCGCTCGCGCAGTTCGTCCACGCCCAGCGGGCGGCCGCCGTTGAACGGGTCCATCACCAGCACGCCTTCCTCCACCGGCAGCCGCACCAGGAAATGGCCGGGGAAGGAAATGCCCTCCAGCGGCAGGCCGAGCCGGCGGCAGACTTCCATCTGCACCAGCGCCAGCGAGATCGGGTTGCCGAGCCGGCGCGTGACCACCTCGTTGAGATAGCTGTTGCGCGGGTCGTAGTAGGCGTCGTGGTTGCCGCTGTAGCCCAGTTCGTTGAACAGGTGGTGGTTGATCGCCGCCACTTTCAGCGGCCATTCGGCGATGGCCGCCACTTCCACCCGCAGGTGGTCGGCATGCGCCTGCAGCAGGCGGTCGTAGCGGCCCGGGTCCAGCTGCGGGTATTCATCGCGCGCGATCAGCAGCGCGGTCGGCAGCAGCGGCAATGCGTCGTCGGCCAGGTCGGCCAGCGCATCCCACTGCGGCAGGGTCAGGCGGGTATCGGACATGCCCCAAGACTGGCGGCAAAGCGTGGCCGGTTCAAGGCACCCGGCCGAACGGCGCGATCAACCCGACGCGCCGCGCGCGCTCACTTGCCGCTGGGGATGCCGGGCCCGAACACCAGTTCGGTGCCGTCCTCCAGTTTCAGCCGCGCGGCCTGGCCGGCATTGAGTTCCAGCACATAGCGCGCCGGCTTGAAGCTGGGGTACGGCGGGCAGGCGTCGCCGGCCGAGCAGGGCGGTACGTCGCGCTGCTGGCTGACCAGCCGGCGGGTGTCGTCGAAGTAGAGGATGTCCAGCGGGATGCGGGTGTTCTTCATCCAGTACGCCTGCGGTTCCACGCGGTCATGGATGAACAGCATGCCGTGGTCCGCGTCCATGTGGTCGCGGAACATCAGCCCGCGGGCGCGGCTGGCGTCGTCCTGCGCCAGCTCCACGTGGTAGCGCGTGCCGCCCAGTTCCACCCAGTGCCCGCCGGCGCTGGCGCAACCGCCCAGCAACAGCAAGACGGACAGGCAGGCGGCATGGCGCGGCAGGGACATGGCGTGATCCACGAAGCGAAAGGAGGCGCTGCGCACCTTCACGGATGCGTGGCGTGGCGTCAAGCGCCGCCGCGGGGCGGCTGCGGCGCGGGCGATGGCGGGGCGAAGGCGGCATGCACCGCGGAAAACAGGCCGTGCACCTCATGCCGCAGGCACGTGCGCATGGCCGCGCAGGGCTGCACGAACAGCTGGCACGACAGCGCCAGCGCCACCGCGTCCAGCCCCAGCGGATCGTCGCGGTTGCGGCCCAGGTGGAAGAAGCGGTCATACAGGTTGAAGCGGCTTTCCAGCAGGTGCCCGTACCAGGCGTCCAGCGCGTGGCTGATGTCCACGCCGGCGGCCTGCCGCGGCGGTGCCCAGTGCGGCGGCAGGTAAAGCGGCGGCACCGGTGCCGGCGCCGCGCCGGAATGCGCATAGGCGCGGCAGGCCAGCCAGAACCGGAACAGGCACAGTTCGGCGATGGCTTCCGATGGCGCCGGGTGCCGCCGCAGCACGCCGGCGTAGCGGCCGCGGTAGTCCACGTCCAGATAGTGGCGGATGAAGTGCTCCGGTGCCGCACCGGCGGCGGGGGCGCTGTGCATGGTGCTTCTCCTTGGCAGGGGGCGGGCGCCGCACGGGCGTCGCGCATGGGTCCATGGCCAATGAAAGCAATTAGTTAATTAAAATGAAAGCAACAGGTGATCCCGTCGCAGGCGTGGTCCGTAACGTTTCCGGCCATGAGCGACGAACGCTTCGAATTTTCCCGCCGCTTGGGGCAGGCGATGAGCGCGGCTGGGTACGAACCGCGGCCGGCGATCCTCTTCCGCCTGTTCAACGCGCGCTACACCGGGCGTTCGGTGAGTTTCCAGAGTGCGTCGCGCTGGCTGTCCGGCCGCTCCATCCCCGAGCAGGACAAGCTGCAGGTGCTGGCCGACCTGTTCGGGGTGTCGCCGCAGACCCTGCGCTTCGGCGAGCCGGCGCGGGTCGCCGAGGCCCGCGGCGAATGGCATGCGGTGGGCGCGCGCGAGCGCGCGGTGATCGATGCCTTCCTCGGCCTGCCGGCGCGGCAGCGCGAACTGGTCGGCGAGCTGGTGGCGGTGCTGGCGCAGAACGGCCGGCGTCCGGCACGCTGACGCCATCGCCGGGCCCGCGCCCGGCTGGACACATTTGCCGCGTGCATGCGTCAGGGAAGCATCCCAACCGGAGATGCGCGCATGGCCCGTTCCCGTTCCCCCGCCCCCGTCCTGGTGCCGCTGCTGATGTTGTTGGCCGGCGCCGCACGGGCCGATACCGGCTGCCCGCCGCTGCCGGGCCTGGATTACTGCGCCGCCGGTGCGCATGGCTGGGTCTACGGCCCCGACGCGGCGCAGGTGCGCCTGCTCGGCGATGACCTGGCCGCCAGCGCCGCGGCGTTCGAGCGCCTGTTCGCGCGCGCGCCGCTGCGCCTGGCGGTGCTGCTGGATGCGCCGGAGGGCATCGCTGCCGATGCGCGCGCGCGGCTGGCCGCCGCGGGCGCCGTGCAGGTGCTCGACTGGCCCGGTATGCAGGCCTTCCAGGCCGCCCGCGAGGCCACCCAGCCGGCCGACGACCCGGGCCGCCGGCTGCTGGCCGCCAACCCGGCCATCGGCCAGGCGATCTGGCGCAACCTGACCCGCCACGAACTGGGCCACGTGCGCTTCAACCTGACCTACTGGCCGGACCTGGGCCGGACCGCCGGGCATGGCCACGCGCGCAGCCCGGACTGGCTCAACGAGGCGGCGGCGATGGTGCTGGAGGCCGACGACCTGGCGGCGCATCGGCGGCGCCTGCTGCACGGCATGGGCACCGATCCGGCGCAGCCGCTGCCGGCGCTGGCCGATTTCCTGGCCATGGCCAATCCGGCGCGCCCGCGGGACCAGGCCGCGCCGGCCGCCAAGGGCGTCAGCCTGGTCTATCGCAGCCCGGCCGAGGCCGGCGACGCGGCGGCCGGCGCGCGCTACTACGCGCTGGTCCAGGGCTGGGCGGATTTCCTGGTGCAGGCCACCGCGGCCACCCGCGCCGGCGTGCTTGGCAGCATCAGCGCGCGGATCGCCGCCGGCGGCAGTTTCGAGGACTGGCTGGCCGACACCGGCCCGGGCTTCGGGTTGCCGGCCACGCTGCCCGCGCTCGACCGCCAGTGGCAGGCCTGGCTGCAGGCCGCGCTGCGCTGAGGCACGGCCGCGGCCAGCGCCGCCTGCCCGCGCTTACAGCACCTGCGGCGGCTGCCCGCCGACGATGACCACGTCGGCCGGGCGGCGCGCGAACAGGCCGACGGTGACCACGCCCGGGATCTGGTTGAGCTGCTGCTCCAGCTTCACCGGGTCGGTGATGGACAGGTTGTGCACGTCCAGGATCAGGTTGCCGTTGTCGGTGACCACGCCGTCGCGCCATACCGGCTGGCCGCCGGTCAGGGCCAGGATCTCGCGCGCCACCAGGCTGCGCGCCATCGGGATCACTTCCACCGGCAGCGGGAACCGGCCCAGCACCGGGACCTGCTTGCTCGGGTCGATGATGCACACGAACTGCTTGCTGGCCTCGGCGATGATCTTCTCGCGGGTCAGCGCGGCGCCGCCGCCCTTGATCAGGTGCTTGTGCGGATCGCACTCGTCGGCGCCGTCCACGTACAGCGACAGGCCGCCGGTGTGGTTCAGGTCCAGCACCTCGATGCCGTGGCCGCGGAGCTGGGCGGTGCTCTGCTCGGAGCTGGAGACGGCGCCTTCGATCTGGTCCTTGATGCGCGCCAGCGCGTCGATGAAGTAGGCGACCGTGGAGCCGGTGCCGACCCCGACGATCATTCCCTTCTGCACGTACTCGATGGCTTTTTCGGCGGCCAGGCGCTTGGCTTCGGACATGGTGGACTCGATGGCGTTGGAGGAGAGGGAACAGGCGCGGCGACGGGTCCGGCGCTGCCTGGCAGCGCCCGTGGCGGCCGCGGCGGCGGGATCAGGCCTGCGGCTTGTTTTCCAGCGACAGCAGCAGCTTCCACTGCGCGCCGGTGACCGGGAACACCGACAGGCGGTTGCCCTTGGCGGTCAGCGGGAAGCCTTCGCCGAGCGCGTCGGCGTGGCGCTTGATCTGGTCCAGCGCGATCACCTGCGCCAGCTTGCGTTCGAAAGCCACGTCCACCAGGTACCAGCGCGGCTGTTCGCGGCTGGCCTTGGGGTCGTAGTAGTCGGAGCGGGGGTCGAACTGGGTGTCGTCCGGGTAGGCGTCGCTGGCCACCGTGGCGATGCCGACGATGCCCGGCACCTTGGTGTTGGAGTGGTAGAACAGGATGCCGTCGCCGACCTTCATGCCGTCGCGCATGAAATTGCGCGCCTGGTAGTTGCGCACGCCGTTCCACGGTTCGGTGCCCACGCGCTGCAGGTCGTCGATGGAAAAGGCGTCCGGTTCGGACTTCATCAGCCAATAGCGCTTGCGGGCGGTCATGCGGGCAACGGTTCCGGGTAGAGAATGGCTTGCTCGGTGCAGATGGCGTCCACCGCCACGTCCCAGTCCGCGGCCGGCAGCAGCGGGACCTGCTGGGCGGCGAAGCCGGCGCCGACCAGCCAGGGCGGCGCGCTGCGCTGCTGGCGGAAAGCGAAGCTGCGATCATACCAGCCGCCGCCCATGCCCAGCCGCCGGCCGCGTGCGTCGAAGCCGACCAGCGGCGCCACCACCAGGGCCATGTCCTGCGCCGGCAGCGCGCGCGCCGGATCGATGTCCGGTTCCGGGATGCCGTAGCGGTTGGCGCGCAGCGGCTGCCCGGGGCGCCACGGCGCGAAGCGCAGCAGCGTGCCGTGCAGCACCGGCAGGCAGTAGGTCTGGTGCGCGGGCAACTGCAACTGCCAGCGGTACAGGGCGATCTCGCCATCCATCGCCCAGTAGCCGGCCACCGGGCCGTCGACATCGGCGAAGGGCAGGGCCAGCAGGTGTGCGGCCAGCGCATCGGCGGCCGCGATGTGCTCGGCGGCGGGGATGTCGCGGCGGCGCTGGCGCAGTTGTCGGCGCAGGGCCTGGCGGTCGTCGGCAGTCATCGGCGGCGTGGGTCGGGGCCTGGCGGCATTATCGGCCGGTCTGCCGGCCGGTGCATGGACCTGCAAAGAAGAACGGCGCCTTGCGGCGCCGTTCCGGAATAATTGCATTCTCCGCCATGACGATGCATGCGAAACGACCTTGAACCCGGGGTTCAAGTGGGGACGCTGGGGAACCATCGGGCTTCCCGCTGCAAGGCGGACCTGCACACCCGGTGCCGTCGCGCCCCCGTGGTCGTCATTAAGGGACAAGGCGAATGTTTGCACACGCCGTCGTTCACGGCAGAGAACGCGACGCCAGTATAGCCGTGTTGCAGGCCGATGGCAGCGGTTGGACGCGGCAAAAAATGAACCGCCCGTCGGATGAATGCGACGACCTCAACGGCCTTCGTCGATCGCGCTGTCCAGGCGCCGGTTGAGGTCGTTCATCGCGTGCTGGAAGCGCTGCTGCTGCTGCGCCAGTTCATCGCGCATCAGGTGCAGTTCATGGGCCAGGTTGAGTGCGGCCAGTACCGCCACCCGGTCCACCGCGGCCATGCGGTTGTTGCCGCGGATCTCACGCATGCGCGCGTCGAGCATGCGCGCGGCGGCGGTGAGGCTGTCGCGCTCGGCCGGCTCCACGCCGACGGTGTACTCGCGATCGAGGATGCGGACGCTGACCGGCTCGTTCTGGCTCACGTGTGCTGCTCCAGCGACTTGAGGCGGGTGATCATCGCTTCCACCCGCGAGCGGGCCTGCTCGTTCTTGGCCAGCAGCTGCGCGCGCTCGGCCACCAGCTGCTCCTGCTGCTGGCGCAGGCTGCGGTTCTCGTCGGCCAGGCGCTGGTTGCGCTCGAACAGCAGTTCGAGGCGGGCGGCCAGAGCCTGCAGCTGGGCGGCGGGGTCGAAGGAATCCATGCCCGGCACGATAGGCATGCGCCTCGGCGGTGGTCAAGATGGCCGATGCCCTGCCGTTGCTACACTGTGCGGCCGTTGCCGCGCCGCGCGCGGCGGCCTTTCCCGCTTTCCGCAGACCCAGGTGACATGACCGATCTTCCCGCCGTCAACGACATCCTCCAGGCCAGCCAGGCGCTGGACCTCGGGGCCACCCCGGCCGAACTCCACGGTGGACTGTGCGGCTGGCTGGCCGCCGGCGGCGCCGACCTGCAGGCCTGGCCGGCCACGGTGCTGGCCGACGACAACCTGCCCACGCCGGAGCCGGGCAGCGTGCTCGACCGGCTGCGCGAAGCGGTGGTGGCGCAGCTGGAAGACCGCGATTTCGCCTTCGAGCTGGTGCTGGCCGCGCCGGCGGCGTCGCTGCAGGCGCGCACCGACGCGCTGTTCGACTGGTGCCGTGCGTTCCTCGGCGGATTCGGCCTGGCGTCCGGCAAGCGTCCGGCGCTGAGCGAGGAGGGCGAGGAGGCGCTGCAGGACCTGGCGCGGCTGGCGCAGGCCTCCAGCGAGGAATTCGACAGCGCCGACGAGGACGAGGACGCGCTGGCCGAGATCGAGGAATTCGTGCGCGTGGCGGTGCTGCTGCTGCACGGCGACTGCGTGATGGGCGCGCGCCACCGCCAGCGCCTGAACTGAGGCGGCCATGCACATGCTGACCGGCATCGCCGCCGCCGAGTATGCGCACCGCCGCCGCCAGCTGATGGAAGCGGCCGGTGACGACGCCATCCTGGTGTTGCCGGCCGCGCCCGAGCGGGTGCGCAGCAACGACACCCATTACCCGTACCGGCAGGATTCGGACTTCTGGTACCTGTGCGGCTTCCCGGAGCCGGAAGCGGTGCTGGTGCTGATCCCCGGCCGCCGCCACGGCGAGACGATCCTGTTCTGCCGCGAGCGCGATCCCGAGCGCGAAGCCTGGGACGGCCCGCGCGAAGGCCAGGAAGGCGCGGTGGCGCGCTACGGCATGGACGACGCCTACCCGATCGAAGACCTGGACGACATCCTGCCGGGCCTGCTGGAAGGGCGTTCGCGGGTCTATTACCACTTCGGCCGCGACGCCGATTTCGACCTCAAGCTGATCGGCTGGGTGAACCGGGTGCGGTCGCAGGTGCGGCATGGCGCGCAGCCGCCGCACGAATTCCTGGAGCTGGGCCACCTGCTGCACGAGCAGCGGCTGTTCAAGTCGCCGGCCGAGATCGCTTTGATGCAGCACGCCGCCGACATCAGCGTGCGGGCGCACCGCGCGGCGATGCGGATCGCGCGCGCCGGCATCGCCGAGTACGAACTGCAGGCCGAGCTGGAACGCGAGTTCCGCCGCCACGATGCCTGCCCTGCCTACAACAGCATCGTCGGCGCCGGCGCCAATGCCTGCGTGCTGCATTACCGCGCCAACAACGGCGGCAGCGGCGACGGCGACCTGGTGCTGGTCGATGCCGGCGCCGAGTACCGCGGCTACGCCAGCGACATCACCCGCACCTTCCCGGTCAGCGGCCGCTTCAGCCGCGAACAGCGCGCGCTGCACGACCTGGTGCTGGCGGCGCAGGCCGCGGCGCTGGAACAGGCGCAGCCGGGCATTGCCTACGAGGAAGGCCACCTGGCCGCGGTCGAGGTGCTCACCGAGGGCCTGCTGCGGCTCGGGCTGCTCAAGGGCGACCTGGAGGAGAACCTGATCGAGGGCCACTACAAGCGCTTCTACCGGCACAAGACCGGGCACTGGCTGGGCCTGGACGTGCACGACGTGGGCGATTACAAGCTCGCCGGCGAATCGCGGCTGCTGGAGGCCGGCATGGTGTTCACCATCGAGCCGGGGCTGTACGTGTCGCCGGACGACACCAGCGTGGCGCCGCGCTGGCGCGGCATCGGCATCCGCATCGAGGACGATGTGCTGATCACCGCCGAGGGCCACCGCGTGCTGACCGGCGCGCTGGAACGCAGCGCGGACCAGATCGAGGCATTCATGGCCGGGCGCTGAGGCGCCCACGCATGGGTGTTCCCGCGCACGGCGCGGGAAGGGCGACGCAAACGCGCAGTTGCGATGCCAGCGCCGTGGCTTTTTCTGCGGTTGTCGTTGTCGTTGCGGTTGCCGTTACCCGTGCTTGCGCTGCCGTACTCGTGCATCGTGCTTTTCCTTGCCCGGGAGCAGGCCGGGCACCGCGGCGGAACGCGCGGCGCAGAGGCGCGCGTGTCCGGGCGGGGCGGGTTGCGCGTGGCCGTCGCTGCGGCCGGGAGCGCGGGCAGTCGGCGGCTGCCGTCTGGCGGATCGCCTCCGTGGTGCTGTCTTCGGGTTGCTTCTCGGTGCGCGCGCAAAGGATGAAGCGGCCCGCTGTCGCGGAGCAGGAGTGACCGCCTTTGATCTCGGCGTCCGCCCTTGCCCAGTGCAGCAAGGCCCAGGGCAACGCAGCGGTGTCCGCGCGCCTTCCCGCAGCGGCCTGCGTTTCCTCGTGCGTGCAGGCAAAAGGCACGCCGCAGACATGCCTTTCAGAAGCTCCCATGGCGGGTCGGGCGGGCCCTGCCGTCGCGCACTTCGCCCGCGTGCCCGCGTGGTCAAGTCCGCCGCCGGGATCCTGCGGCACGCCCTTCCGGTCGTATCGAAAGCGGCAGGCATCCGCGCCCGTCGTACCGGCAGGATCCTGCCGGCGGCCGCGGCGCTGCCGGCGGGCCGGCCAGTCCCCCGCCGGGGCGCCAGCGCGGAAGCCGGCGGTACCGTGGGCGCGCCGGCGGCCAGGGCGCGCGCGGATCAAACCCCCGGCCGCGTTGCGCGGCCGGGCCCGCTCATGCATGCGCGCGGCGGCGGATGCGGTCAGTCCTGCGCGGCGAACACCGGACGGGTCAGGTTGTCGGCCTCGCCGTCGGTGCACAGCACCTCGTCCTCGATGCGGATGCCGCCGTAGGGACGGAAGAAGTCGACCCGCGCCCAGTTCACGCTGGCGGCGTTGCCGGCCTTTTTCACTTCGTCCAGCAGCATGTCGATGAAATACACGCCCGGTTCGATGGTGACCACCATGCCCGGCTCCAGCACCCGGGTCATGCGCAGGTAGGGGTGGCCGGCCGGGCGCTCGATGCGGCCGCCGCGGTCGCTGGCGGCGAAACCGGCCACGTCGTGTACCTGCGCACCGATCAGGTGGCCGATGCCGTGCGGGAAGAACGCCGCGCTGACGCCGCTGGCCAGCGCCGCTTCCGGCGACACGGTGATCACGCCGAAGTCCTTGAGGATGCCCATCAGTGCCAGGTGCGCATCGACGTGCAGCTGCTTGTAGTCGAAGCCGCTGCGCACCGCCGCGCACATGCCCCGCTGCGCGGCGTCAACCGCGTCTATCAGCGCCTGGAACTCGTCATGGCCGGCGGCGGCATGGGTGCGGGTGATGTCGCTGGCGTAGCCGCATGCCGACGCACCGGCGTCGATCAGGAAGCTGCGCGCCGGCTGCGGCGCGGCGCGACCGAGATCGGTGTAGTGCAGCACCGCCGCATGCTCGTTGAGCGCGATGATGTTGCCGTAGGGCAGTTCATTGCAGTCCTGGTCCACGGCGCTGCAGTAGGCCATGTGGATGGCGAACTCGCTGGCACCGGCATGGAACGCGGCCGCGGCGGCGCGGTGGCCGCGCACCGCATGCACCTGCGCCTGGCGCATCAGCGCGATCTCGTACGGCGTCTTGAACGCGCGCTGGTAGTCCAGGTAGTCGATGACCGGCTGCGGGTTGTTGGGCGCGAAACCACCCAGCGCGCTCTGCGCTTCGCCGAGGATCGCGCAGCGCGCCGGGTCCTTGGGCAGCAGCGCCAGCGCCTGTTCCGGGGTGCGGATGACGTGGATGTCGAAATGCTCGACCCACCAGCCATTGGGCGCGGCCGGCACCGCGTGCCAGTAATCGTGCGGCTGGTGGTAGACCAGCTGCGGGCGGCGGCCGGGGGTGTGGATCAGCCAGCTGTCGGGCACGCGGGTCAGCGGCAGCCAGGCCTTGAACTGCGGGTTGACCGCGTACGGATAGTCGCGGTCGTCGAAGGCCTGGTAATGCAGGCGGCCGCTGGGCACGACCAGGTGATCGAAGCCGCCACGGGCCAGCGCTTCGTCGGCGCGGCGGACGAGGACATCCAGGTGGTCGGCGTACAGGCGGCCGGGATCGGGCAGGTTCATGGACAGGCTCGCGGCAGGGCGGGAATTGAACCGGAATTGTGCCGCAATCGGCGCCGCGCCGCTGTGCCGGTTCCGTCGCTCAGGATGCCGGAAGGCTGGATTCGATCCACTGCCGCAGGCGTTCGCGGTGGCCTTTTTCCAGGGTCAGGAAGCGGAAGCCGGCCCAGAAGTGGCCCGGCGCCTGTGCCGCTTCGCGCCACAGCAGGTGCACGCCGACGTCGATCGGTACCTCGCCGCCGCGGCCGTCGGGCACCGGGAAACGCAGCTGGTAGAGCGCATCCTCGTTGAGCGGTTCGGAGGCGATCAGCAGCATGCCGGTTTCGGACACGTTGCCGAGCCGGCCGATCACGCCGGCGGTCATGGTGTCGGTGACCGGCACCAGCGCGGGCACCTGCAGGCGCGGGGCGCGCCGGGTATCGGGGATCATGCGGACTCCGGTGCGGCGCTGCCGCCGGCAAGCGCGCGCAGGGCGCGCAGGGTGGCCTGCCAGGCGCGGTCGATCAGCCGGCCGCGGTCCTCGGTGACCACGCGCAGCTGGTCGCGCGCCATCAGCCGCGCCAGCGCATCGAGCGAATGTTCGGCCATCTTCTGCCCGCGCTGGTTCACGAACAGCGCGTTGTCGGTGACCAGGCTGTACCAGGACAGGCGCAGGCGGCGGGCGTCGCCCTGCTGGTTGATGGTGAACTCGAACCAGGTGCCGAACGGCAGCGTGCGCAACTGCCGGTAGAAGCCTTCCTCGGCCGGGGTGCGTTCGGCAGGCGGCGGTGCCTGCGGGTCCGCGCCGTTGCTGCTGTCGCCGCCGAGCCGTGCGCGGGCCTTGAGCCGCGCGGCCAGTTCGGTGCGCGAGGTGATTTCATCCTCGCCGCCGGGCGTGGACAGGCGGCGGGCGATGGCCCCGGCCTCGTCCTCGTGGTAACCGACCTGCAGCAGCGATTCCTCGATCTGCCCGCACAGCGCCGGATCGGCCGCGCCGTCGGCGCTGGCGGTGATCCGGCCGATGCGCGCCGTCGCTTCCTGGCGCTGGCGCCATTCGTCCGAGTCCTCGCCCTGGCGCAGCAGGGTCAGGGTCAGCACGTCGCTCCAGGCCTCGTGCAGCAGGGTCTGCACGAACCTGGGCGGGTTGGCCGCGCGGCACAGCTGGCCGATGGTGCGGCCGGCCAGCTGCTTGGCCGCTTCCAGCCGTTCCTTGCCGCGCGCGGCCTCGATCTGCCGGCGTTCGGTGACCTCGGCCTTGCGTACCGCCGCCTGCAGGTGCGACTGCACCTGGCGGTTGGCGGCGGCGAACACGGACTCGTCGCCCTGGTACTCGGCGACGACCCGGTCCACCGCTTCGCCGAGCTTCTGCAGCAGCGCCGGGTCGCCGTCGTCGTCGCCCAGCCATACCGCGCCCGACTCGGCCACGGTGTTGAGCAGTTCGCGCGCCGGGTGCTGGTCGCGGATGAAGAACGCCTCGTCGCCGACGGCGGCGCGCGCCAGCGGCACCTGCAGGCGATTGAGCAGGTCGGTGGCCGGGCCATTGCTGCGTACTTCGCGCTGGATCTGCCCGTAGAGCATGCCCAGCAGGTCGAGCGTGTTGCTGTCGCGGGACGACAGCGTGGCGCTTTCGCCGTGTTCGGCGCGCACCTGCGACAGCAGCGCCTTCTGGATGTCGCCGAAACTGCGGCGCGCGCCGGGTGCCGCGCCCTGTGGCTGCAGCCGCGCGAGCACGTCCATCACCGCCTCGCTGGGCACCGCGCGCGCCGGCGTGGCCGCCGGGTGTGCCGGCGGCGCCATGCCCGCCAGGTCGGCCAGTGCAACGCCTGGCGCGGGCGTGGCGGAACGCAACTGGCCCCCCAGGGCGGCCAACTGCGGAAGGAGGTCGGGGGGGATGGCCATGCCGCCGCCGCTGCCCGCACCCGCACTGGCACCCGCAGCGGCAGCGCCGCCGCTGCCGGCCTGCAGCTGCTGCGCCAGCAGCTGGCGCGCGGCATCGAGCAGCTCGTGCAGCGAGGCCATGCTGGCCGCCGTCGTAGTCGTGGTCGTGGTCGTGTTCGGCGTGGCGGGGGCCGGCCCCGGCGCGGCGGCCGCGGGCATGGACATGGCGCCCATCGCGGCCTCCGCCCATGACGCCGCCGGCGCCTGTCCCTGCCACTGGGTCAGTGGCCGCGGCGCCGCCGCGGACGGGCTCTCGCGCGTGGCCGCGGCGGGCCCGCCGGCGGTGCGGCGCTGGCCTGCCGGCCGTGGCAGGTAGGGGATGTACACCAGCCCAGGCAGCACGCCTTCGCGCGCCAGCAGCATGTTCAGGCGGTCGAGCAGCTCGACGTGCCGCTCCATCGCCTGTCGTTCGAACACATGGTAGAGCTGCCGCTGCGCTTCCAGGTTCAGGCCCAGCCGCTCGCCGCAGGCGCGCAGTATCCGGCACAGCGCGTACGGCCCCACCGGCAGGCTCTCGGCATCGAACGCCGGCTGCGCGGCGAGCACGCCGAAGCGCTGCCCGAGCAGCTGCAGGTGCGATTGCGCGCGGTAGCTCTCGCGCCGCGCCATCTCGTGCAGCACGATGTCGCGGTCGATGTCGGTATCGGTGACCAGGCTCATCGCCGGTATCGCCGGCGCCGCTGTCGACGCCGGGGCGTTGCCTGCCGTGGACGGCCGGCGCAGCCGCGCCAGGTCCTCGGCCAGTGCGTCCAGGAACCAGCCCGGGAACTCGGCGGCCTGCGCGCCCAGCTGGCGGATCTGCGCATAGACATCGGCCTGGACCTGGCTGTTGCGCGCCTTCTCGGCGAGGCCGAACAGTTCGCGTTCCAACTGCACCATGGTCAGCTGCAGCGGCGAGGCCAGCACCTGGGCGGCAATGCCGTGGACGGCCTGGAGCAGCTGGCGGACGCGTTCGGGGGCCGGCGCGCCGGCAAGCCGCGCCGCCGCCTGGCTGGAAAAGGGTGCTGTGGTGCCTGACATCCGCTGTACGTTCCGCCCCTGGTGGGCGATTTCTATCACTTCGCCGGTGCTGCCGCTACTTGCGCGGCCCAATGCCCTGTTCAGGGCAGGAACAGCTCGATCACGTCGTTGGTGAAGCGCCGCCCCAGTTCGGTGGGGACGACGCGGACGCCGTCGTGCCGCAGCCAGCCGCGTTCGACGGCGCTGGCCAATGCCGGCTGCAGCACGGCGCGGTCCAGCCCGGTGCGCGACTCGAAGTCGCGCAGGCCGAAGCCTTCGTGCAGGCGCAACAGGTTGAGCATGTATTCGAACGGCAGCCGCGCGGCGTCGATCACGTCGTCGCCGCCGATCGCCGCCGCGGTGCCGGCGGCCTCCATGAACGCCTGCGGGTGCTTGTGCTTCCAGCGGCGCAGCACCTGCTGCTGCGCGCCGGAGCTGATCTTGCCGTGCGCGCCGGCGCCGATGCCCAGGTAGTCGCCGAAACGCCAGTAGTTGAGGTTGTGCGCGCACTGCCAGCCGTCGCGCGCATAGGCGCTGACCTCGTACTGGCCGTAGCCGGCCTGCGCCAGCAGCGCCTGGCAATGTTCCTGCATGTCCCAGGCGCTGTCCTCGTCGGGAATGCCGCGCGGCGGCCGCGCGAAGAACACCGTGTTCGGCTCCAGGGTGAGCTGGTAGTGCGAGATGTGCGTGGGCGCCAGCGCGAACGCGCGCTCCAGGTCATGTTCGGCCTGGGCCAGGGTCTGTTCCGGCAGCGCGTACATCAGGTCGATGTTGAAGTTGTCGTAGCCGGCATCCCGGGCCAGCTTCACCGCGCGCTCGGCCTCGCGGCTGTCGTGGATGCGGCCCAGGCGCCTGAGCGCGTCGTCGTTGAAGGTCTGGATGCCAAAGCTGATGCGGTTCACCCCGGCCGCGCGGTAGCGGTCGAAGCGGCCGTGCTCGGCGGTGCCGGGGTTGGTCTCCAGCGTCACTTCCAGGTTCGGCGCGAACCGCAGCCGCGCGCTGGCCTGCTGCAGGAAGCGGTCGATCGCCTCGGGCGGGAACAGGCTGGGGGTGCCGCCGCCGAAGAACACGCTGCTGACCACCCGGCCCCAGACCAGCGGCAGGTCCTGGTCCAGGTCGCGGACCAGCGCGTCGACATAGGCGTCGAACGGCAGCGCGCCCTTGCCGGCATGCGAGTTGAAATCGCAGTACGGGCATTTGCGCACGCACCAGGGCAGGTGCACGTACAGCGACAAGGGCGGTGGCACCAGCCGCACCGGTGCGTGATCTGCGCTGCAGGCCTCGCCGGGCAGGTGGTCGCAATGGTCGTGGGTGTGCGGCATGGGCGGGCAGGGCGTCGCGGACAGGGCGGTCAGTGCCAGGCGGCGAGCTGCCGCTTGAGCTGCTGCAGGGCGACCGCGCGGTGGCTGATGGCGTTCTTCAGCGCCGGCTCCATCTCCGCGGCGGTCAGGCCATGGCGTTCGTCCAGGAACACCGGGTTGTAGCCGAAGCCGTGGGTGCCGCGCGGCGCATGGGTGATGCGTCCTTCCCAGCGGCCCTCGCAGATCAGCGGCTGCGGATCGGTGGCATGGCGCAGCAGCACGATCACCGCGTAGAAGCGGGCGCCGCGCTCGCCATCGGGAATGCCGGCCATTGCCTCGAGCAGCTTGGCGTTGTTGGCGGCGGCGTTGCCCGGGACGCCGGCGTAGCGCGCGCTGTACAGGCCGGGCGCGCCGCCCAGGGCGTCGACGATCAGGCCCGAGTCATCGGCCAGCGCCGGCAGGCCGGTGGCCTGGCAGGCCGCGCGGGCCTTGAGCAGCGCGTTCTCGACGAAGGTCAGGCCGGTCTCCTCGACATCGCCCAGGCCCAGTTCGGCGGCCGAGGTGACCTGCAGCGGCAGGTCGGCGAGGATCTCGCGCATTTCCGCCAGCTTGCCGGCATTGTGGCTGGCCAGTACCAGGGTCTTCATCGGCGGGGCTCCAGCAGGTCCCAGGTGTTGCCGTACAGGTCACGGAACACCGCGACCGTGGCATAGGGTTCTTCGCGCGGCGCTTCCAGGAACTGCACGCCGGCCGCGCGCATGGCCGCGTGGTCGCGGTGGAAATCGTCGGTGTGCAGGAAGAAGCCGACCCGGCCGCCGGTCTGGTCGCCGATGCGGCTGCGCTGCGCCTCGTCGCTGGCGCGTGCCAGCAGCAGCGCGGCGCCGCTCCCCTCGGCCGGCCCGACCACGACCCAGCGCTTGTGGCCCTGGTCGACGTCCTGCAGCAGCTGGAAACCGAGCTTGCCGGTGTACCAGGCAATCGCCTCGTCGTAATCGGCCACCACCACGGTGACCAGGGCGATGTGCCGGTTCATGCCTGCGCCAGGGCGGCCTGCTGGGCGGCGAACAGTTCGCCGATGCCCTTCTCGGCCAGCGCCAGCAGCGCATCGAGCTCGTCGCGGCGGAAGGCATGGCCTTCGGCGGTGCCCTGCAGCTCGATGAAACCGCCGCCATCGTTCATGACGACGTTCATGTCGGTGTCGCAGTCGCTGTCCTCGGCGTAGTCCAGGTCCAGCACCGGCACGCCCTTGTAGACCCCGACCGATACCGCGGCGACCGCGCCGAACACCGGGTTGCGCTTGATCTCGCCGCGCTTGAGCAGGGTGTTCACCGCATCCACCAGCGCCACGTAGGCGCCGGTGATGGCCGCGGTGCGGGTGCCGCCGTCGGCCTGCAGTACGTCGCAGTCCAGGGTGATGGTGCGTTCGCCCAGCGCATTGCGGTCGATGCACGCGCGCAGGGTGCGGCCGATCAGGCGCTGGATCTCCAGCGTGCGCCCGCCCTGCTTGCCGCGCGCGGCCTCGCGGTCGGAACGGGTATGGGTGGAGCGCGGCAGCATGCCGTACTCGGCGGTGACCCAGCCTTCGCCCTTGCCGCGCAGGAACCCGGGCACGCGGTTCTCGACGCTGGCGGTGCACAGCACGCGGGTGTGGCCGAAGCTCACCAGCACCGAGCCCTCGGCATGGCGGGTGAAGCCGCGTTCGAGGGTGACGCTGCGCAGCTGGTCGGCCTGGCGGCCGCTGGGACGGGAAAAGGTCATGGAAAATCCGGGTGGCGATGGAGCGGCGTGGGGGCGCCCGGGCGGCCTGCGGGGCCGGCATCCGGGGACGCCTAGGGTACCATTCGCCCTTTGCAACGCACCGGAAATCCACATGATCCGAAGCATGACCGCCTATGCCGGCGGCGAACGCGGCACGCGCTGGGGCACCCTCGGCTGCGAGCTGCGCTCGGTCAACCACCGTTTCCTCGAAGTGGGGGTGAGGTTGCCGGAGGAACTGCGCGCGCTCGAGCCGCAGCTGCGCGAGCGCGTGGCCGCGCGGATCAGCCGCGGCAAGCTGGACCTGGTCATGCGCCTGCGCGCGCCGGACGCGGCGCCCACGCTGGCGGTGGACGAGGCGCTGGTCGAGCAGCTGGGCGGCCTGGCGCGGCGCCTGCACTCGCGGTTCCCGGACATGCGCATCGGCTTCACCGAACTGCTGGCGTATCCGGGCGTGCTGCGTGGCGAGGCGGTCGATGCGGCGGCACTGCAGGCCGAGGCGCTGGCACTGCTGGACGAGACCCTCGACGGCTTCGTCGCCGCGCGCGAGCGCGAGGGCGCCAAGCTGACCGCGGCGATCAGCGAGCGGGTGGACGCGATCGAACGCATCGCCGGCGAGGTGCGCGGGCTGATCCCCGCCATCCGTGAAGGCCAGCGCGCCAAGCTGGCCGCGCGCCTGGCCGACCTGCCGCACCCGGTCGACCCGGGCCGTGCCGAGCAGGAACTGGTGCTGTGGCTGCAGAAGCTCGATGTCGACGAGGAACTGGACCGCCTGGGCAGCCACATCGGCGAGATCCGCCGCGTGCTGCGCGAGCGCGAACCGGTCGGCCGGCGCCTGGATTTCCTGCTGCAGGAGTTCAACCGCGAGGCCAACACGCTGGGCTCCAAGTCGGTGGACAGCCGCACCTCCAACGCCGCGGTCGAACTGAAGGTGCTGATCGACCAGATCCGCGAGCAGGTGCAGAACCTGGAGTAACCCCCGCCGGCGCCACCGCGCCGCGCGTTGTGTTTCCGGCGCGGGTCGCCGCATCCCTGCGCCGGGCCGCGTGTTGCCGTGCACGGGCTGGCCTGCAGGTGCCGGGCCACGCCCGGGACCGGGCGGTGCGTCGGCGCGGCCATCGCCGTGGTGGCGGCCTCACCCGATGCCGCCGTGCGGCCTGTGCGCCTGCCGCGCACCGGCCGGCCGCGCTTGCCGCCACGGGCCGCGGCTGCTATGCAGTCCGTTCCCTGGCGCAGAGGTATGGGCATGCACGCGACGGTTGCCGATCCGATCCATCGACGCCGCTTCCTGGCGGCCGCCGCGGGCGGCGCGGCACTGGCCCTGCTGCCGGCGGCGGGGCGTGCGGCGGCCCGCATGCGCGACGATCCGCGCTGGATCCCGTCCGATGCCTTCCTGGCCACGTTGCCGGAATGGATGCGTGCCTTCGGCGTGCCCGGCGTCGCCATCGCCGTGGTGGACCAGGGCGAGCTGGCGTGGCACCGCGGGTTCGGCGTGGCCGACGTGGACAGCGGTGCGCCGGTCGACGCCGACAGCGTGTTCGAGTGCGCCTCGCTGAGCAAGCCGGTGTTCGCCTACCTGGTGCTGCAGCTGGTGGATGCCGGGGCGCTTGCGCTCGACCGCCCGCTGGTGGACTACCACCGGCCCGATTTCCTGGCCGATGACGACCCGCAGCTGGCGCGGATCACCGTGCGCGACGTCCTGCGCCACAGCAGCGGCCTGCCGGGCTGGCGCGCGCACCCCGATCGGGAGCCGCTGCGCACGCGGGTCGCCCCCGGCCAGCGCGTGGATTATTCGGGCGAGGCGTTTTTCTGGCTGCAGCGGGTGGTGGAGACGGTCACCGGCCAGGCCCTGGACCAATGGGCGCAGCAGCACCTGTTCGGGCCCGCCGGCATGCAGGGCAGCACCTACACCTGGAACGCGCATGCCGCGCGCCACTCGGTGACCGGCGTGGCCGCGCCGGGCGCCCGCCCGGTGGTGCAGACCTTCCGCGCGCAATGGCCGCTGCTGCAGCCGCTGGCCGAGGCCAGCGGCAAGCCACTGGCCGCCTGGACCTGGGACGACGCGGTGCGCGCGCTGCCGCAGGCGCAGGCCGCCGCGCCGGCGGGCATGTTCGTATGGCCCGGCGACCTGCTGGCCAATGCCGCCGCCAGCCTGCGCGGCCCGGTGCAGGACTACGCGCGCTTCATCGCCCACATCATGCGGCGCCCGGTGCGGCAGGACTGGGAGATCGGCGAGGCGACCCGGCAGGCGATGCTCACCCCGCAGCTGGCGGTGCGGCCCGGCTGGCTGGACAAGGGCCTGGGCTGGAACCTGGAACGGATCGACGCGGATACGCGCTGGTTCTTCCATGGCGGCGCCAATGCCGGCCGCTACAAGACCTTCGCGGTCGGCGACCCGCGGCACGGGCGCGGGCTGGTGGTGATGACCAGCGGCGGTGGCGGCACCGGGGTCTACCAGCGCATCGTGCGCGCGGCCACCGGGCGCGACATGCTCGCCTTCGATCTCTGACCGGGCCGCGGCTGCAAATGCCCGGCCCCGGCCCCCGGCATTTGCAGCGACGGCCCGGGCTGGTTATCGTGCGCCGCCCGAACCATCGACCCGGAGATCCGCGCGATGCGTGGCACCCTCTTCATCGTCGCGGCTCCCTCCGGCGCCGGCAAAAGCAGCCTCGTCAACGCCACCCTGGCGCGCGATGCGCAGATCGCGCTGTCCATTTCCTTCACCTCGCGGGCGATGCGCCCGGGCGAAGAGAACGGTCGCCACTACCATTTCGTCAGCGCCGCGGAGTTCGAGCGCATGATCGCCGCCGGCGATTTCTTCGAGTACGCCCGCGTGCACGGCGACTGGAAGGGCACCGCGCGGCAGTCGGTGGAGCCGCAGCTGGCCGCCGGCAAGGACGTGCTGCTGGAGATCGACTGGCAGGGCGCGCGCCAGGTGCGCGAAAAGGTGCCCGACGCGGTCAGCGTATTCATCCTGCCGCCCTCCAAGCAGGCGCTGGACGACCGCATGCGCAAGCGCGGCCAGGACAGCGAGGCGGTGATGGCGCAGCGGCTGGCGGCCGCGCGCGAGGAAATGCTGCATTACGACGAATTCGACTACGTGATCGTCAACGAGGTGTTCGACACCGCCGTGGACGAGATGTGCGCCATCTTCACCGCCAGCCGCCTGCGCCGGGCGCAGCAGCAGGCCCGCCATGGCGGCCTGATCCGCTCGCTGCTGGACTGAGCCGCGGCGGCCCGGGCCGGGTGCCGCGGCCGCCATGGGGCGGCCGCCGGTGCCGGCCGGGCAGGCAACTGATTGATTCCAAAGGACCCGGGGCAGCGGCGATTTGTATCCCGGGGCGTCGGCCTGTACAATCCTCGACCTTTCCCTCATCCGATCGAGCGGCCGCTGCTGGTCGCCGGGAGCTCGCATGGCCCGCATTACCGTAGAAGATTGCCTGGAAGTCGTTAACAACCGTTTCGAGCTGGTCATGATGGCGTCCAAGCGCGCCCGCCAGCTGGCCAACGGCGTGCAGGCCACCCTCGACAACAGCGAGACCGAGGACAAGCCGACCGTGCTGGCGCTGCGCGAGATCGCCGCGCGCAAGATCGACAACGCGCTGATCGAGGAAGTCGAGAAGGCCGAGCGCGAGCGTGCCGAGCGCGAGGCGCTGGAATGGGCCGCCGCCGAAGTCGTCGCCGACGAGGACATGTCCAAGAACGACGACTGATCCGCCGGATCATCGCTGTGCATCGACAGCCCGCCACGTGCGGGCTGTCTGCGTTATGGGCGCCCGGCACCCTGCATTCCATGCCCCGGACGCGTCTGCAGGAAAGCCTCCGTGCGCTTGCCGGCGCTGCGAAGCGGCGCGGCGATGGACAGGACGGGGCCCGCCGCCCGCAATGCAGGCCGTGGGGGCGACGGCACCAGCGCGATGCCGCGTCTTTGGCGTTGCCGTGTGGGTGCTGCTGGCATATCTTCCCAGCCATGAACCCAGGACCCTCTGCCCAGGTCGCTGCGCCCGCGGGTGGCGCGGTGCCGGACTACGTACTCCAACTCGAACGCGCAGCCAGTTACCTGCCCGCCGAGCAGCTGCCGATGCTGCGCCGTGCCTGGGAAGTGGGCGCGTCCGCGCATGCGGGCCAGACCCGCAAGTCCGGTGAGCCCTACATCACCCATCCGGTGGCGGTGGCTGGCATCCTGGCCGAGCTCGGGCTGGACGTGGAGGCGCTGGTCGCGGCGATCCTGCACGACACCATCGAAGACACCCCGCTGACCTACGACGAGCTGGCCGGCGAGTTCGGGCAGACCGTCGCCGAGCTGGTCGAAGGCGTCACCAAACTGGACAAGCTGCGCTTCCGCGACCGCCAGGAAGCGGCGGCCGAGAGCTTCCGCAAGATGCTGCTGGCCATGTCGCGCGACCTGCGCGTGATCATGATCAAGCTGGCCGACCGCCTGCACAACATGCGCACGCTGGGCGCGCAGAGCGCCGAGGCGCGGCGCCGCATCGCGATGGAAACGCTGGACATCTACGCCCCCATCGCCCAGCGCCTGGGCATGAGCCTGATCAAGTCCGAGCTGCAGAACCTGGGTTTCAAGGCGCTGTACCCGTGGCGCCACGCCATCCTGGAAAAGCACATCCGCAGCCAGCCGGTGGTGCGCCGCGAGGCGATGGCGCAGGTCGAGGTGCAGTTGTCGCAGCGGCTGGCGCGCGAAGGGCTGGAACACCGCCTGGTCAGCCGCATCAAGACGCCCTGGAGCATCTACACCAAGATGCGCGAGGAGAACAAAACCTTCGACCAGGTGATGGACGTGTTCGGTTTCCGCCTGGTGATGCGCTCGGTGCCCAGCTGCTACCACGCGCTGGGCGCGGTGCACGCCGCGTTCAAGCCGCTGGACGGGCGCTTCCGCGATTTCATCGCCATCCCCAAGGCCAACGGTTACCAGTCGCTGCACACGGTGCTGTTCGGGCCCTACGGCTCGCCGATCGAGGTGCAGATCCGCACCGAGGAGATGGACCTGATCGCCGAGCGCGGCGTGGCCGCGCACTGGACCTACAAGTTCGGCGGCGATTCGCCCAACAGCGCGCAGAGCCGCGCGCACGCGTGGATCGTCGAGCTGATCGATTCGCAGCGCTCGGCCGGTTCGTCGCTGGAATTCCTGGACAACGTCAAGGTCGACCTGTTCCCGGACGAGGTCTACCTGTTCACGCCCAAGGGCAAGATCCTGGCGTTGCCGCGCAACTCCACCGCGCTCGACTTCGCCTATGCGGTGCACACCGACATCGGCAACCGCGCGGTGGCCTCGCGCGTGGACAAGAAGCTGGTGCCGCTGCGCACCAAGCTGGCCAGCGGGCAGACGGTGGAAGTGATCACCGCGCGCTCGGCCACGCCCAAGCCGCAATGGCTGGAGTTCGTGGTCAGCTCCAAGGCGCGTACCGCCATCCGCCACCAGCTCAAGCAGCTCGAGCACGAGGACGCCGTGCAGCTGGGCCACCGCATGCTCGACCGCGCGCTGGAAGCGATGGACAGCTCGATCGAGCGCCTGCCCAAGGGGCGGCTGGATGCGTTCCTGGGCGAGCACCGCTACCCGCGCCTGGAAGCGTTCCTGGCCGACGTCGCGCTTGGCAACTGGATGCCCACCCAGGCTGCGCAGGCGCTGATGGCGCATGGCGAGCCGCGCGCCGGCGGTACCACGCAGCGGGCGCAGGAAAAGATCCTGATCAACGGCAGCGAGCGCGGCGTGGTCAGCTTCGCCGGCTGCTGCCAGCCGATCCCGGGCGACGAGATCATGGGCTACCACACCGCCGGCAAGGGCATCGTGGTGCATCGCATGGACTGCCCGAACCTGGCCGAGCTGCGCAAGTCGCCCGAGCGCTGGGTGCCGATCGGCTGGGACAGCAGCGTGGTCGGCGACTACGACACCGCGCTGGTGGTGGAAGTGGAGAACGGCACCGGGGTGCTGGCGCAGCTGGCCGCGGCCATCGCCCAGAGCCAGTCCAACATCGAGCGGGTGGACTACCTGGACCGCGACTTCAACGCCGCGGTGCTGTGCTTCAACATCCAGGTGCGCGACCGTACCCACCTGGCCGAGGTGATGCGCCGGTTGCGGCGCCTGAGCGTGGTGCAGTCGGTACGCCGCCAGTGAGCGCAGCGAACGGGTAGCTGCGGGGCTTGCCCCGCATGAAGCTTCACCGGAACGCCCCACCGGGCGCAGCCCTGCGCCATGGACGCCAGCGCCGACCCCACCTGGCCGAGGTGATGCGCCGGTTGCGGCGCCTGGGCGTGGTGCAGTCGGTACGCCGCCAGTGAGCGCAGCGAACGGGTAGCTGCGGGGCTTGCCCCGCATGGAGCTTCACCGGAATGTCCCACCGGGCGCAGCCCTGCGCCATGGACGCCAGCGCCGAACCCACCTGGCCGAGGTGATGCGCCGGTTGCGGCGCCTGAGCGTGGTGCAGTCGGTACGCCGCCAGTGAGCGCAGCGAACGGGTAGCTGCGGGGCTTGCCCCGCATGGAGCTTCACCGGAATGCCCCACCGGGCGCAGCCCTGCGCCATGCACGCCAGCGCCGACCCCCTGTGGCGTGGGGCACCGCCGCGCTGGGGCTCCATCGACCCTGTCCGCACCCGCTGCGGAACAACCGTCATCCGCCGCCGCCGCGCTTTCTCCACAGCCGGTGTGCAACGGCATGCCGACAACCTGTGGATAAGCGTCCATGCGCCTTGCCGGGCGTGCCTTCGCCGCCGGTGGTGAAAAAATGTCCACGATGGCCGCGGCGCCGGCGGGCCGGCATGCCCGGGGCGGACGCTACAATGCCGGGCCATATCCCAACCGGAGTCCCCCATGTCCCGCCAGATCATCAACACCGCCAACGCGCCGGCCGCCATCGGCCCGTACTCGCAGGCCGTGCGCGCCGGCAATACCGTGTATTTCTCCGGCCAGATCCCGCTGGACCCGGCCACCGGCGAGATCGTCGCCGGCGACGTCGCCGCACAGGCGCGCCGCGCCTTCGACAACCTCAAGGCGGTGGCCACCGAAGCCGGCGGTTCGCTCGACCAGATCGTGCGCCTGGGCCTGTACCTGACCGACCTGGGCGAGTTCGCCAAGGTCAATGCGGTGATGCAGGAGTACTTCCAGGCGCCGTTCCCCGCCCGCTCCACCATCGAAGTGTCCGGCCTGCCCAAGGGCGCGGCGTTCGAAGTCGATGCGGTGATGATCCTCGACTGATCCACCGGCATGGCGCGTACCCGTGCGGCGGCCCCCGCGCTGGCGGCCAGCGGCGAAACCCCGGTGACGGCGCTGCCGGGCGTCGGCCCGGCGGTGGCCGCCAAGCTGCAGGCGCGCGGCATCGGCAGCCTGCAGGACCTGTGGCTGCACCTGCCGCTGCGCTACGAGGACCGGACCCGGCTCAGCGCCATCGCCACGCTGTTGCCGGGCAGCGCCGCGCAGGTGGAAGGGCGGGTGGTCGCGGTGGAGCGCGGCTTCCGCTACCGGCCGGTGCTGCGGGTGGCGCTGGAAGACGACTCGCGCGGCACCCTGGTGCTGCGCTTCTTCCACTTCCGCGCCGCGCAGGTGGCGCAGTTCGCGGTCGGCGCGCGCCTGCGCTGCTACGGCACCCCGCGCCCGGGCCAGCACGGGCTGGAGATCGTGCACCCCAGCTACCGCATGCTCGGTGACGGCGAGGAGGCCGGCCTGGGCGACGCCCTGGATCCGGTCTATCCGGTGGTCGAGGGGATCGGCCCGGCTACCCTGCGCAAGTTGATCGGCCAGGCGTTGGAGCGGTTGCCCGGCGAGGCCGCGCTGGAGTTGCTGCCGGCCGCCCTGCTGGACGGCCTGGCGTTGCCGTCGCTGCGGCAGGCGCTGTTGACCATGCACCGGCCGCCCGCCGATGCCGATGTCGCCGCGCTCGCCGCCGGCACCCACCCGGCGCAGCGGCGGCTGGCCATGGAAGAACTGCTGGCCCACCACCTGAGCCTGCGCCGCCAGCGCATCGCCCTGCAGCAGCATCACGCCCCGGCGCTGACGGGGGGCGACAAGCGCGTGCGGCAACTGCGCCAGTCGCTGCCGTTCCGTCTTACCGGCGCGCAGCAGCGCGTGTTCGCGCAGATCCGCCAGGACCTGGCGCGGCCGCACCCGATGCTGCGCCTGGTGCAGGGCGACGTCGGCTCCGGCAAGACCGTGGTGGCCGCACTGGCGGCGATGCTGGCGGTGGAGCAGGGCAAGCAGGTGGCGCTGGCGGCGCCGACCGAACTGCTGGCCGAGCAGCACCTGGCCAACCTGCGCGGCTGGCTTGAGCCGCTGGGCGTGCAGGTGGCGTGGCTGGCCGGCAAGGTCACCGGCAAGGCGCGCGCGCGGGCGCTGGAGGACATCGCTTCGGGGCGTGCGCAGGTGGTGGTCGGTACCCACGCGCTGATGCAGGACAGCGTGGTGTTCCACGACCTGGCGCTGGCCATCGTCGACGAGCAGCACCGCTTCGGCGTGCACCAGCGGCTGGCACTGCGCGACAAGGGCGCCGACGGCCGCAGCGTGCCGCACCAACTGGTGATGACCGCCACGCCGATCCCGCGCACGCTGGCGATGGCCGCCTATTCCGACCTGGACGTGTCGGCGATCGACGAGCTGCCGCCCGGCCGCACCCCGGTGCAGACCATCGTCATCAGTGCCGAGCGCCGGCCGGAACTGGTCGAACGCATCCGCGCCGCGTGCGCGCAGGGGCGCCAGGCGTATTGGGTATGCACCCTGATCGACGAGAGCGGGGACGACGGTGGCGGCCCCGCGGCCAACGCCGGGCGCATGGAGGCCGTGGCCGCGCAGGCCACGTTCGAGGCGCTGTCCGCGCAGTTGCCGGGCGTGCGCGTCGGACTGGTGCACGGGCGCATGAAGGCCGCCGAGAAGCAGGCCGCGATGCGCGCCTTCAAGGCGGGCGAGACCGGCCTGCTGGTCGCCACCACGGTGATCGAAGTGGGCGTGGACGTGCCCAATGCCTCGTTGATGATCATCGAGAACGCCGAGCGCCTGGGCCTGGCGCAGCTGCACCAGCTGCGCGGCCGGGTGGGGCGCGGCGCGGCCGCGTCCAGCTGCGTGCTGATGTACCAGGGGCCGCTGTCGGCGATGGCGCGGCAGCGGCTGGAGACCATGCGCCAGACCAGCGACGGTTTCGTGATCGCGGAAAAGGATCTGGATCTGCGCGGCCCCGGCGAACTGCTCGGCACCCGCCAGACCGGGCTGGCCGCGTTCCGGGTGGCCGACCTGGCGCGCGACGCGGGGCTGCTGCCGGGCGTGCATGCCCTGGCCGAACGGCTGCTGGCCGACGCGCCGGCGGTGGCCGACCGCGTCGTGGCGCGCTGGGTGGGCGGCGCGGCCCGTTACGCCTCGGCCTGAACGCGCACTTCCCCTGTCAGGGCCCAGGTGCCAGACTCCATGGCCGACCAGAAGGCAAGCATGAGATGAGCAAGAAGATTCCGCTGCTGATTGATACCGACCCGGGCGTGGACGATGCGCTGGCGCTGTTGATGGCCTTTGCCGACGCGCGCCACGACGTGGTCGGGTTGACGGTGGCGGCGGGTAATGTCGGCCTGGGCTACACCGTGCGCAACGCGTTGAAGCTGTGCGAGGTTGCCGGGCGCGGCGACGTGCCGGTGTTCGCCGGTGCCCCCGATCCGCTGGTGTATCCGGCCGAGGACGCGGCCCACGTGCATGGCCGCGACGGCTTCGGCGACGTCGACCTGCCCGCCGCCGCGCGCGCGGTCGAGGACGAGCACGCCGCGCTGGCGATCCTGCGCCTGTCGCACCAGTATGCCGGCGAGCTGCTGCTGGTCGCGCTGGGGCCGCTGACCAACATCGCGCTGGCGCTGAAGCTCGACCCGACCCTGCCGCAGCGGGTGAAACGCTTCCTGGTGATGGGCGGGGCGATCACCGGCCACGGCAACATCACCCCGGTGGCGGAGTTCAACATCGCCTTCGACCCGGAGGCGGCGCACATCGTGTTCACCGCGTTCCCGCATGTCGAAGTGGCCGACTGGGAAGCCACCGTCGCCCATGGCCTGCTGCACCGGAACGTGGAGCAGTGGCTGGCCGCCGATACCGACAAGGCGCGTTTCTACGAGCTGATCTCGCGCCAGACCCGGCTGTGGTCCGAGGACAGCCGCGGCGAGTACTGGTACGCGGCCGACGCGCTGGCGATGGCCTGGGCGCTGCAACCGGAAGGCGCGACCCGGCTGGAACAGCGCCCGCTGGCGATCGAGATGGCCGGCGGCCGCACCCGCGGCGCCACCGTGGTGGACTGGAACCGGCAGACCGGCGCGGCGGACAACACCACCCTGCTGATCGGCTACGACCAGGCCCGCTTCGAACGCCAGGTGCAGCGGGCGCTGGGGCTGGATTCCTGATTCCCCGCAATCCCGGCTTGCCCCGACGGGCCGGCCGGGACTATAATGCCGCTCTTGACCACCAGCCCACACGGTGTGAGCCCATGAAGGCCGACATTCATCCCGATTACCACAACGTCGTGTTCCACGACGTCACCTCCGATTTCAAGTTCCTCACCCGTTCGACCATGTCCTCCAAGGAAACGGTCAAGTGGGAGGACGGCGAAGAGTACCCGCTGATCAAGGTCGAAATTTCCTCGGCCTCGCACCCGTTCTACACGGGCAAGCACAAGGTCATCGACACCAGCGGCCGCATCGACAAGTTCCAGAAGCGCTACGCGCGCTGATCGCAACTGTCGTTCCGCCCGGACAACGGCCGCGCCCTGCGCGGCCGTTGTTTTGTCATGCTGGCAGCTGCGCCAGCCCCTGCGTGCCATGCCGGGCGGCTGTCCGCTGCGCCTCCGCCGGGGACGCCGGGCGCGCCGTCAGCGTGGCGCGCGCCACGGCTGAATCCCGGCGCAATGCCGGCCGGTGCGTGCGCGACGCTGTGTCGCGCGCGTGCGCCGTCCATAGGACTTTAGTCTGCGCAACCGGCAAATGCTGCTGTGCGATAATGGCCTGAACCGCGGTGCAAAACCGTGGAACTTCCTTCACGTGCCTGCCCGTCATTCCTCGTCGGGGCCGGCGCCATCCACTTGAGGAGCGCACACTGTGTCCGATCTTGATCAGGTCACGCTCAACGCCGGCGACACGTCGGTCGTTCTGCCTGTAGTCAAGCCCGTCCTGGGCAACGACTGTGTCGATATCTCGAAGCTGACCAAGGAAACCGGTCTCTTCACCTACGACTCCGGTTACACCGCCACCGCCAGCTGCAAGTCGGCCATCACCTACATCGATGGCGACAAGGGCGTGCTGCTGTACCGCGGTTACCCGATCGAGCAGCTGGCCGAGAAGTCCAGCTTCGTCGAGGTCGCCTACATGCTGGTCAACGGCGAGCGCCCGGACGCCGCGCAGCTGAAGGCCTTCGAGGCCGAGCTGGCCGAGGAAGCCGGTGTCGACGCGTCGATCAACACCCTGATCGGCAGCTTCGCCAAGGACGCGCACCCGATGGCGATCCTCGCCGCGGCGATCGCGCAGCTCTCGGCCAAGTACCACGATTCGCTGGACCTGGCCGATGCCGAGCAGCGCCGCAAGGCCGCCGTGCGCCTGATCGCCAAGGTGCCGACCCTGTCGTCGCTGATCTACCGCCACGGCAAGGGCCTGCCGGCCAATGCCCCGGACACCTCGCTGGATTACGTCAGCCGCTTCCTGAAGCAGACCTTCGAGTCGGCCGACGGCCAGTACGAACTGAACCCGCACGTGGTGAAGGCGCTGGACCTGCTGTTCATCCTGCACGCCGACCACGAGCAGAACGCCTCGACCTCGACCGTGCGCCTGGTCGGCTCGACCGGTGCCAACCCGTACGCCTCGGTCGCCGCCGGCGTCACCGCGCTGTGGGGTCCGGCGCATGGCGGCGCCAACGAAGCCGTGCTGAAGATGCTGGAAGAGATCGGCAGCGCCGACAACGTCGAGTCCGCCGTGCTCAAGGCCAAGGACAAGACTTCGGGCTTCCGCCTGATGGGCTTCGGCCACCGCGTCTACAAGAACTTCGACCCGCGCGCCAAGGTCATCGGCGAGATGACCAAGCAGGTGCTGGGCCAGCTGGGCGTGACCGACCCGCTGCTCGATGTCGCCATCAAGCTGGAGCAGGCCGCGCTGCAGGACGACTACTTCGTCGCCCGCAAGCTGTACCCGAACGTGGATTTCTACAGCGGCATCATCTACAAGGCGCTGCAGATCCCGACCGAGATGTTCACCGTCATGTTCGCTCTCGGCCGCACCGCCGGCTGGGTATCGCACTGGCTGGAGCAGCAGGTCGATCCGGAAATGAAGATCGGCCGTCCGCGCCAGGTCTACACCGGCCACGCCGTGCGCGACTACACCTGAGCCTGCGCGCATCGGCGCAGCGATGCGCCGCCCGCGCGACCAAAGCCCCGCTCCGGCGGGGCTTTTTCGTGTCCGTCGTTCCAGGCATGCGCCTTTGCGCGGGGCAGGGCGATGGCCCGTATCGCACGCCGCGACCGGTATCCGGACGCGGGTAGCGGCGCCAGCAGCAGCCCGCGCGCACGCCACTTCTCCACAAGGTCTGTGCGGCACTTCCGGCAGAAGTTGTGGATAACGCCCGCACCGCCTTGCGTGGCGGCCCTCGGCGAAGCATGGTGAAAAAACCGCCAGGAGCGGTTTTTGACATCGCCTGTCGATGGCCCGAAGGGTTCCCGCCATGGACGGCGGGAACCAAAAACCGCCAGGAGCGGTTTTTGACATCGCTTGTCGATGGCCCGAAGGGTTCCCGCCATGGAGGGTGGGAACCAAAAACCGCCAGGAGCGGTTCTTGACATCGCTTGTCGATGGCCCGAAGGGTTCCCGCCATGGAGGGTGGGAACCAAAAACCGCCAGGAGCGGTTTTTGACATCGCCTGTCGATCGCCCGCAGGGTTCCCGTCATGGAGGGTGGGAACCAAAACCGCCAGGAGCGGTTTCCGGCATTCGTCCGTCGATGCTCATGCCCCGGGGGCAACAGACGTCTCCGGCGCCAGGCGTGTGCGGACGCAGGGAAAGTGCGCAGGCAGGCCGCCGCCGCAGCTCAGGGCGCCGATTGCCCCTGTGCGCCGGCCAGCAATTGCCGCAGCTGCGCCAGTGTCGCCCGCGGCAGCGGCTTGCCGTCGTCGCTGGAAACCGGCGGGTGGCGCAGTGCGTCTTCGGGCAGCACGATCAATTCGAAGGCGATGCCGTCGGCGGCGAATTCCCAGCGCGGATAGGGTTGCCGCGAGGCGTGCCCGGCCAGTTGCAGCAGCGACGTGCGCGCCTCGGCGGGAATGCGCTGGTCGTGCAGGAAGCGCTGCACCGCATCGGGGTCGTCGCAATGCAGGTGCAGGACCACCGGCGTGGACGCATTGGCGGTGCCGGCCAATACGGCGCCGCCCAGGCGTGGCTGGAAGGCCTGCAGGAACTGCATGGCCTGCACGGCCGATTCGCGGCGCTGGCGCAGCGCCGTCGGCTGCGCGTGCGCGTCGAACAGCCGCTGCTGCTCGCGCAGCACTTCTTCCACCTGGGCCTGGCGCGGCCACAGCGCTTCGTCGTGGATGCCCAGGCGGCTGGCCGCCTTGCGTCGCGCCTGGTCGAGATCGTGGATGCCGCTCTCGCGGACCAGGCGGGCGGCCTCCTGGGCGATCAGCTGCCGCTCGCGGCTGCCGCGCTGCGCGTTGGGTGCCGGGCGTGGCATCGCGGTTCTCCCCTTGTCGGCGGCCCGCCGGATCGCGGGCCGGTGCGGAAAGGCGGCGCGCCGCCTTTCCGGGGTGGATCAGAAGATATCGAACGCGGCGTCGTCGGCCTGCGGGTCGTGCTGGTCGAAATCGAACTCCTGCATCCGGTCCAGGTCCTCGACCTTGATCCATTCGGTGGCGCCGTTGAGGGTCGCCTGGACCATGCCCGAGGGCGGGTCGTTGCGTGCGATCGGCGCGTCCTTCAGCGCCACGCGCATGTAGTCGATCCAGATCGGCAGCGCGGCGCGGCCACCGTACTCGCGGTAGCCCAGCGAGCGGAAGTCGTCGCGGCCGACCCACACCGTGGTGGCCAGGGGGCCGCCGAAACCGGAGAACCACGCATCGCGGTGGTCGTTGGTCGAGCCGGTCTTGCCGCCCACGTCCTCGCGCCCCAGCACCTTGGCCGCGGTGCCGGTGCCGCGCTGGACCACGTCGCGCATCATCGACACCAACTGGTAGGCGGTGCGCTCGTCGATCGCGCGCGGCGCGGTGCGGGCGTCGGGATTGGGCGCCACCGGTTCGGCCTGGGTGCTGGTGCCGGCATCGGCGCTGGCCGGTGCGGGCGCGGCTTCGGCACCGAAGTTGAAGCCGTCCACCACCTGGCTGGCCGGCGCCGTGCCACCGGCGGCGGCGCCACAGCCGCGGCAGGCCAGCGCCGGATTGGCCTTGAACACCACGTTGCCGTCGCGGTCCTTGACCTCGTCGATGGTCCAGGTGTCGACCCGTGAGCCGCCATTGGCGAACACCGCATAGCCGCGCGCGACCGACAGCGGCGTCAGCGAGGCGGTGCCCAGCGACATGGACAGGTTCGGCGGCAATTCGGCTTCCTGGAAGCCGAACTCGCTGATGTACTTGCGTGCGAAATCCACGCCGATGCTGTCCAGCAGGCGGACCGACACCAGGTTGCGCGACTGCACCAGTGCCTCGCGCAGGCGCATCGGCCCGCGGAAGCCGCCGCCGTCGTTCTTCGGCTCCCAGGTCTTGCCGCGGCGGTCGCGGAACACCACCGGCGCGTCGAGCACGATCGAGGCCGGGTTGAAGCCCTTGTCGAACGCGGCCGCGTACAGGAACGGCTTGAAGCTGGAGCCGGGCTGGCGCCGGGCCTGGGTGGCGCGGTTGAACTTGTTGCCGGCGAAGCTGAAGCCGCCGACCAGGGCACGCAGGGCGCCGTTGCCGGCGTCGAGCGAGACCAGTGCGGCCTGGCCGAGCGGCAGTTGTTCGATCAGCCACTCGCCTTCCTTGTCGCCGGCACGCACGCGGATGACGTCGCCGCGCGCGGCCAGCTTGGCCGGCGCGCGCGTGGTCCAGCGGCTGGCGGCCACCGGCAGGACCAGTTCGGTGCGGTCGGCCAGCACCACGCTGATGCCGCCATCGGCGTGGACCGCCGACACGATCGCCGGCAGCAGCCCGGACTGCGCGGGGATCGCGGCGAGGTGGCGGGCCAGCGCGGCGGCATCGGCCTCCGCGGCGACGTCGAAATGCTGTTCCGGGCCGCGCCAGCCGTGGCGGTGGTCGTACAGCAGCAGGCCATCGCGGACGGCGATGTTGGCCGCTTCCTGCGCCTGGCTGTCGATGGTGGTGGTGACCCGGTAGCCCTTGTTGAGCACGTCGCCGCCATGCAGGGCGATCATTTCCTGGCGGACCATTTCCGCCACGTAGGGCGCGTTGACCTCGATCGGCGGCTCGTGCGGGCTGGCATGCATCGGCACCGCCTTGGCCGCGTCGGCCTCGGCCTGGCTGATGAAGCCCAGGTCGGCCATGCGCTGCAGCACGTAGTTGTCGCGGCGCTGGCGGGCACGCTCGGGATTGCTGATCGGGTTGCCGCTGGACGGGAACTTGGGAATGCCGGCCAGCGAGGCCATCTCGTCCAGGTCCAGTTCGCCCAGCTTCTTGCCGTAGTAGTACTCGGCGGCGGCGCCGATGCCATAGGCGCGGTTGCCGAAGAAACTCTTGTTCAGGTACAGCTCGAAGATCTCGTCCTTGCTCAGCTCGCTCTCGATCCTGCGCGCGAGCAGGATCTCGGCCAGCTTGCGGGTGTAGCTGTACTCGGAACTGAGGAAGAACTGGCGGGCCACCTGCTGGGTGATGGTCGAGCCACCCGGCACGCGCCTGTCGCTGGTGGTGGCCAGCAGCCAGACCGCGCGGGCGATGCCCTTGTAGTCGACTCCGCCATGTTCGTAGAAGCGCGCGTCCTCGGTGGCCAGGAACGCCTGCTTCAGGCGCTCGGGCACATCCTTCATCTCGACCGGGTAGCGCCGGGTCTCGCCGAACACGGCCATCAGCTTGCCATCGCTGGCATGCACGTACATCGGCTCCTGCAGCTCCACCTCGCGCAGGGCCTGCACGTCGGGCAGCTTCGAGGAAACCACGTAATAGAGAGCGCCCGCGGCGATGGCGCCGACCAGGGCAAGGGCAACGCACAGTGCCAGCAGCCAGCGCAGCCAGCGACGGAAACGGGGCATCAAGCAGGATCCCGATTGCGGATTTCGTGGCCGCAGAGTATAGAGTACGCGGGGGAACGGCTGGGGCCGTCCCCTGGGGAGATGGGGGTCGGGGATGGCTCTGATGGCGTGACGGATTTCTCGGCCTGCGCGCGGAGCGGTTGCCAATCACCAGAAATTCATTATTAATGCGCGGGCGCAACAAGTGCGTCCAAGTGCCCGTCGGCAGGGGAGAAACCGTGGGGCTTATCCCAAAGAGTCAACCACCGATCATCGGTGTTGACATCAGCTCGACTGCGGTGAAGCTGCTTCAGCTTGCCCGCAGCGGCAATCGTTTTCGCGTGGAACACTACGCCGTGGAACCGCTTCCGCCCAATGCGGTGGTGGAAAAGAACATCGTCGAGGTCGAGGCGGTCGGCGAAGCCATACGCCGTGCGGTGGCCCGCTCGGGAACCCGCGCCAAGGGCGCGGCCGCCGCGGTCGCCGGCTCGGCGGTGATCACCAAGGTGATCCCGATGCCGGCGGACCTGGACGAGGCCGACATGGAAGCCCAAGTCGAGCTGGAGGCGGTGAACTACATCCCGTACCCGATCGAGGAAGTGAGCCTGGACTTCGAGGTGCTCGGGCCGGTGCCCAACAACCCGGAAATGGTCCAGGTGCTGCTGGCGGCCTCGCGTTCGGAGAACGTCGAACTGCGCCAGTCGGCGCTGGAGCTCGGCGGGCTGGTGGCCAAGGTCATGGACGTGGAAGCGTTCGCCATCGAGAACGCCTTCGCGCTGGTGGCCAGCGAGCTGCCGGTGGCCAGCGACGGCGTCGTGGCGCTGGTGGACATCGGCGCCACCATGACCACGCTCAACGTCCTGCGCGGTGGTCGCAGCCTGTACAGCCGCGAACAGGTGTTCGGCGGCAAGCAGCTCACCGACGAGGTGATGCGCCGCTACGGCCTGAGCTACGAGGAAGCCGGGCTGGCCAAGCGCCAGGGCGGGTTGCCCGAGAGCTACGAGGTGGAAGTGCTGGAGCCGTTCAAGGAGGCCACGGTCCAGCAGATCGGCCGCCTGCTGCAGTTCTTCTATGCCGGCAGCGAGTTCAATCGCGTCGACCACATCGTGCTGGCCGGCGGCTGCGCGTCGCTGCCGGGGCTGCCGGTGATGGTCGAGGAACAGCTGGGAGTGAGTACGTCGGTGGCCAATCCGCTGGCGCAGATGACGCTGGGGCAGAAGGTGCAGGCGCATGCGCTGGCCCAGGACGCCCCGGCGCTGATGATCGCTACCGGCCTGGCCCTGCGGGGGTTCGACTGATGGCACGCATCAATCTATTGCCATGGCGCGCCGAACGGCGCAAACAGCGCCAGCGCGAGTTCTACACCATGCTCGGCCTGGCCGCCGTCGCCGGCGTGCTGATGTCGCTGCTGCTGTACTTCTACTACGACGGCCAGGTCAGCGGCCAGAACGAACGCAATGCCTACCTCGAGGCCGAGATCGCCAAGGTCAAGGAGCAGAACAAGGAGATCGACCGGCTCGACAGCCAGAAGAAGCGCCTGCTCGACCGCAAGCAGGTCATCGAGGAACTGCAGGGCAAGCGCTCGCAGATGGTGCACCTGTTCGACGCGCTGGTGCGCACCATTCCCGATGGCGTGGTGCTGACCGCGCTCAAGCAGGAAGGCGAGACGCTGACGCTGGAAGGCCGCACCCAGTCCAACGCGCGGGTCAGCACCTACATGCGCAACCTGGAAGGCTCGGGCTGGATGTCCAATCCGGAGCTGTCGGTGATCGAGGCCAAGGCGCAGGAGGCGTCGGGCTCGGCGGTGGACATCAAGTCGCTGCCGTACGTCTTTACCCTGAAGGTGAAACTGCCGGCGCCGGGTGAGAACGCGGCGCAGGGCAACGTGGCGCCGAATGCCGACGCCGCCGCGCCCGCCGCCACGCCGGCAGCGGCCGCCGACCCGGCAGCGCCGGCCCCCGCCGCGCCGGCCCCGGCTGCCGACACGGCGCAGAAGGAGGCCCGCCCGTGAGCCAGAAGAAGAGCAGTTTCAACAATCTGGACCTCAACAACATCGGCAACTGGCCGCAGGGTCCGAAGCTGGTGTTCTGCGCGCTGCTGGCGCTGCTGATCCTGGGCCTGTCCTACCTGCTGGTGATCCGCGGCACGGCCGAGGAGCTGGAAGGGCTGGAAGCCAAGGAAGTGGAGCTGCGCGCCAGCTTCGAGAAGGAGCAGCAGCGCGCGGTCAACCTCGAGCCGCTCAAGCAGCAGCTCGCGCAGATGGAGCAGGTGCTGCAGCAGATGCTGCGCCAGCTGCCGAGCAAGACCGAAATGCCCGACCTGATCATCGACGTGTCGCAGACCGCGCTGTCCAGCGGGCTGAACAACGAACTGTTCAAGCCGGGCGACGAGCAGCTCAAGGAGTTCTACGCGGAGAAGCCGATCGCGCTGCGCCTGGTGGGCAGCTACCACCAGTTCGGCGCCTTCGTCAGCGGCGTGGCCTCGCTGCCGCGCGTGGTGATCCTGACCATGCACGACATCAACCTGAAGCCGAAGGATCCCAAGGCCGGCATCTCCGCGCGTAGCGGTGCGCTGGAGCTGTCGGGCACGGTCAAGACCTACCGCTACCTGGACGACAACGAGCTGGCGGACCAGGAAAAGAAGGCCGCCGACGAAGAAGCGGCGCGCAAGAAGGGGGGCAAGTGATGAAAGGTTCCCTCCGCATCCGGGCGCTCTGCGCGGTGCTGCTGGTGGTGGCCGCGGGCGGTTGTTCGCGCGGCATCACCAGCACCCCGGGCGATGCGCCCAATCTCGAGAAGTGGGTGGCGGACGTACGTGCGCGCCCGGCCACGCCGCTGGATCCGCTGCCGGTGATGCAGCAGTTCGAGACCTTCGAATACTCCGCACAGGGGCTGCGCGATCCGTTCAGCGATGCCTGGGCCAGCGCCGACGGCAACAGCGCCCTGCGCCCGGACCCGAACCGCCGCAAGGAGCCGCTGGAGGCCTTCCCGCTGGACAGCTTGGACATGGTCGGGACGATCGGCAAGGGCGCGGCCATGGTCGCGCTGGTGATGGGGCCGGACAAGGTGACCTACCGCGTCCGTCCGGGGGTGTACCTGGGGCAGAGCGATGGCCGCGTCACCAGTGTGCGCGAGGACGGCATTGAGCTGATTGAACTGGTGCCCGATGGTGCTGGCGGCTGGCTGGAACGCCCGGCCTCGCTGGCGCTTGACGATCGATGAATGATTATTGGGGATAGCACGATGACTTTTTCCAAAGCCCTGAGCCTGCGTCCCGCCCGGCGCCATGCGATGGTCCACGCCCGCGCACTGGGAGTTGCGCTTGCGTTGGCCTGCGGCTCTCCGTTCGCGGCCTTCGCCGCTGACGTCGCCCCGACCGCCGCCGCGCAGCCCGCGGCGACCGTGGCGGTCACCAAGGTGGACTTCAAGCGCGGCGATGACGGCGCCGGCCGCCTGATCCTGCAGTTCGACGGCCAGGGCGCCAGCCCGGACCTGAGGACCCAGGGCAATGACATCGTGGTCGACATGGGCAATGCGACCCTGCCGGCCGCGCTGCAGCGGCCGCTGAACGTGGTGGACTTCGCCACGCCGGTGCAACGCATCGACGCCCGCCCGTCGGGCCATGGCTCGCAGCTGGTGCTGAGCACCCAGGGGGCATTCGAGTCGCTGGCCTACCAGTCCGGCAACGAGTACGTGGTGGAGATCTCGCCACGCCAGGCGCCGTCGGCGACCGGTGCGGTGACCGCGCAGACCGTGGCCCAGGCCGCGGCCACCGTGGCCGCGCGCGGCTACAGCGGCCGCCCGGTGACGTTCAATTTCCAGGACGTGCCGGTACGCACCGTGCTGCAGCTGATCGCCGAGGAATCCAACCTCAACGTGGTCGCTTCGGACACCGTGCAGGGCAACGTGACCCTGCGCCTGGTCAACGTGCCGTGGGACCAGGCGCTGGACATCGTCCTGCGCGCCAAGGGCCTGGACAAGCGCCGCGATGGCGGGGTGATCTGGGTCGCGCCGCAGCCGGAGCTGGCCAAGTTCGAGCAGGACAAGGAGGACGCCCGCATCGCGATCGAAGAGCGCGAGAACCTGGCCACCGATTACATCCAGATCAACTACCACAGCGCCGAGGCGATCTTCAAAGCCCTGACCGAAGCCAAGGGCATCGGCGGCGCCGGCGGTGGTGGCACCGGCGGCTCGCAGCACGAGAACGGCTTCCTGTCCAAGCGCGGCATGATCGTCGCCGACGAGCGGACCAACACGCTGATGATCAGCGACATCCCGAAGAAGATCGCGCAGATGCGCGAGCTGATCGCGGTGATCGACCGGCCGGTCGACCAGGTGCTGATCGAGGGACGCATCGTCATCGCCTCGGACACCTTCGCGCGTGACCTGGGTGCCAAGTTCGGCATCCAGGGCCGTCGCGTCGGTGACCGCACCCAGGCCATCAGCGGCTCGCTGGGCGGCAACAGCAGCATCATCAACAACGGCATCGGCACCAACCAGGGCCTGAACGTCAACCTGCCGGCGAAGAGCTTCACGGACAGCCCGGCGGGCGCGATCGCCTACACCCTGCTGGGTGCCAATTTCTCCCTGGACGTCGAGCTGTCGGCGATGCAGGAAGAGGGGCGCGGCGAGGTGGTGTCCAATCCGCGCATCGTCACCGCCAACCAGCGCGAAGGCGTGATCAAGCAGGGCAAGGAGATCGGCTACGTCACCATCTCCGGCGGCGGCGGCGCCGGCGGCGCACCCACCGCCAACGTGCAGTTCAAGGAAGTGCTGCTGGAGCTGAAGGTCACCCCGACCATCACCCAGGACAACCGCGTGTTCCTCAACATGAACGTGAAGAAGGACGAGGTCGATACGTTCCTGGACGTGAAGGACTTCGGCACCGTGCCGATCATCAACCGCCGCGAGATCAATACCGCGGTGCTGGTGGACGATGGCCAGACCGTGGTGATCGGCGGCGTGTACGAGTTCAACGACCGCAGCAGCGTGGCCAAGGTGCCGTTCCTGGGCGACGTGCCGTTCCTGGGCAATCTGTTCAAGAAGCGCGGCCGCGCCAAGGACAAGGCCGAGCTGCTGGTGTTCGTGACGCCTAAGATCCTGCGCGTCGCCAAGCCGCACTGAACCGGGTCCATCCGCAAGAGCACGGGAGGCCGCCGCAGGGCGGCCTCTTCGTTTGCGCTCCGCGGCCACCGGCGTGCCGGTGAACCATTCCTGCGTGGATCGGTCAAACTGCGCCTATGGACCACACCCCGCACCTGCCCCCGCCGCCGGCCGACGAGGCCGCCCTGCATGCCGCTTTCATCGCCCTGCGCGACGCCCTGGCCGGCGAGATCGTCGGCCAGTCGGTCCTGGTCGAACGCCTGCTGGTGGCGTTGCTGGCCGATGGCCACCTGCTGGTGGAAGGCGCGCCCGGGCTGGCCAAGACCACCGCGATCCGCGCGCTGGCCGCGCGCATCGACGCGCGCTTCGCGCGCATCCAGTTCACTCCCGACCTGCTGCCGGCCGACCTGACCGGCACCGACATCTGGCGCCCGCAGGAAGGCCGCTTCGAGTTCCAGCCGGGCCCGGTGTTCCATCCGATCCTGCTGGCCGACGAGATCAACCGCGCGCCGGCCAAGGTGCAGTCGGCGCTGCTGGAAGCGATGGGCGAGCGCCAGGTGACGGTAGGGCGGACGACCTATCCGTTGCCGCCGGTGTTCCTGGTCATGGCCACCCAGAACCCGATCGAACAGGAAGGCACGTTCCCGCTGCCCGAGGCGCAGCTGGACCGTTTCCTGATGCACGTGCGCATCGGCTATCCCGATGCCGCGGCGGAGGTCGACATCCTGCGGCTGGCCCGCGAGCGCGCGCTGCGCGAGATGGATGCGACGCCAGTGCAGGTGCGGAAGCTGTCGCTGGAACAGGTCGAACAGGCACGACGGGCGGTGCTGGAACTGCACATGGCGCCGCAGCTGGAACGCTATCTGGTGGAGCTGGTGCTGGCCTCGCGCGACGCCTCGGCCTACGACGCCTCGCTGGCCCGCCGCATCGCCTGGGGGGCCAGTCCGCGCGGGTCCATTGCCCTGGAGCGCTGCGCGCGGGCCAAGGCGTGGCTGGCCGGGCGCGACTACGTGACCCCGGACGACGTGCGTGCGGTGGCGCCGGACGTGCTGCGGCACCGGGTCCTGCCCAGCTATGAGGCGGCCGCCGAGGGCTGGGATGGCGAGCGCCTGGTCGCGGCGCTGCTCGACCGCGTGCCGTTGCCGTGATCAAGCCGGTTGCGGGGAACGGGGACAAACCGACGGCGGTATCGCCCGCCCGGTCGGCCGCTGGCGGAGACGCCGTCGCGGCCCCCGGTTCCCGGCTCCCTGCGACCGAGGGCATCGCCCCTTCGCTGGCCGAGCTGATCGCGCTGCGGCGTGCGGCGATGCCGGCGCATGGCCCGCGTCGCGGGCGGCGCGGCGCGTCCGCGCGCGCGCTCTCCGCGCAGCGTGGGCGCGGCATGGAATATGCCGAGTCGCGCGAGTACGTGGCCGGCGACGATGCCCGCCACATCGACTGGAAACTCAGTGCGCGCACCGGCTTCACCCACACCAAGACCTTCCAGGCCGAGCGCGAACGGCTGACCCTGCTGGTGGCCGATACCGCACCGGCGCTGTACTTCGGCACCCGGGTGCGGTTCAAGTCGGTGCAGGCCGCGCGCGCCGGCGCGGTCGCGGCCTGGTCGGCATTGCGCGACGGCGACCGCGTGGCGGCGCTGTGCGCGGGCGGAGGGGCCGCGCTGGTGCCGCCGGCCGGGGGCATGCGCGGGGTCCTGCGCGTACTCGATGCGCTGGTGCGCTGGTACGGCGCAGCGGCAGTGGATGACGCAGGCCTGCAGCCGGCACTCGAGCGTGCGGCGCGCCTGCTGCACCCGGGCGCGCGGGTGCTGGTGCTGGCCGACCCGGGCAGCGCCCTGGCCGTGGCCCCGGCCACCTGGTCGGCGCTGTCGATGCACGTGGACGTACGCCTGCTGCTGCTGGTCGATCCGCTGGAGATGCGGCCGCCCCACTGCGTGTTGCCGGTGCTGGCACCGGGCGCGCGCATGGAGCTGGACCTGGCCACCGGCGCGACGCGCGATGCCTGGCACGCGGCTTTCGTCGCCCCGGTGGAAGCGCTGTGCCGGTCATTGCCCGGGCGCAGGATCCAGGTGCAGGTGCTGGCATCGGACGACGCCAGCGACGCCTGGCTGGCGCCTGCCGCGGCGCGGAGTGGCCGGTGATCGCCACCACGCTGCCGCTGCGCGACGTGCACCTGCCGGCCGCGCCCGGCGTGTGGCCGCCGGCGCCAGGCTGGTGGCTGCTGCTGGGCGTCCTGCTGCTCGGGCTTGCCGTGTTCGTGGCACTGCGGCTGCGTCGCCGGCACCGGCGGCGGCGCTGGCAATCGCTGTTCGATGCGGCGCTGGCGGCGGCATCCGCTCCAGCCGCGCGCGTCGGCCGGGCCTCGGACCTGCTGCGTCGCGCGGCGCGTCGCTGCGACCCGTCGGCCGCGCTGTTGCAGGGCGAGGCCTGGCTGCGGTTCCTCGACGGGCCGGCGCGCCGCGATTTCAGCCACGGTGATGGTCGGCTGCTGCTCGACGGCGGCTTCCGCCGCCAGGTCGACGAGGCCCAGGCCACGCGCGCCTGCGCGCTGGCGCGCGGGCGTTTCGTCGACCTGATGGAGCGGCGCCGGTGATGGAGCGCCTGCACGCGCTGCTGGGCGGCCTGCCGGAGTTCGCCTGGCCTTGGCTGTGGCTGGCGGTGCCGCTGCCGCTGCTGATGGCTTTGTGGCCACGCCCGGCCGGCAATGGGCCGGCACTGCGGGTGCCCTGGCCGCCGGCGCGGTTGCAGGCAACGATGGTGCACCGGCATGGGCCGTGGCCGCGCACCCTGCTGCTGTGGCTGGCGTGGCTGTGCCTGTGCGCGGCCGCCGCGCGACCGCAGCAACTGGGGGATGCGGTCGAACCGCCGCGGCAGACGCGGCAGATGATGCTGGCCGTGGACCTGTCCGGCAGCATGAGCGAGGGCGACATGCTGCTCGGCGGCCGCGTGGTGGATCGGCTCACGGCCGCCAAGGCGGTACTGGCCGACTTTCTCGACCGCCGCGAGGGCGACAGCATCGGCCTGCTGGTGTTCGGCCAGCGCGCTTATGCGCTGACCCCGCTGACCCGCGACCGCGCCAGCGTGCGCGAACAGCTGCGCGACAGCGTGGTCGGGCTGGCCGGGCGGGAGACCGCGCTGGGCGATGCCATCGCGCTGGCGGTCAAGCGGTTACGCGGGCAACCCGAAGGCCAGCGCGTGCTGATCCTGCTCACCGATGGCGTCAACACCGCCGGCGTAATCGACCCGCTGAAGGCGGCCGAGCTGGCCAGGGCCGAGGGCGTGCGCGTGCATACCATCGCGTTCGGCGGCAACGGCGGGGTATCGCTGTTCGGCATGCGGCTGCCGGGCGCGGAGGACCCGATCGACGAGGACACGCTAGCGCGCATTGCCCGGGACACCGGCGGCCGCTTCTTCCGCGCGCGCGATACCGGCGAGCTGGTCGGCATCTATGCCGAACTGGATCGCCTGGAGCCGGTGCGCAGCGCCGGACCGGCGCTGCGTCCGCGGCTGGAGCGGTATGCGTGGCCGCTGGCGGCGGCGCTGCTGCTGGGCCTGCTGGCGCTGGCCTGGCCGGAGCGGCGCCGGTGATCGCGTTCTGGAACAGCCTGCATTTCATCCGCCCGGATTGGCTGTGGGCGCTGCTGCTGCTGCCGGCCGTGTTGCTGGGCGGCTGGTACCGGCGGCGCCGGCGTGGCGATTGGCGCAGCGTGGTGGACGCGCACCTGCTGCCGCACCTGCTGGCGGATGGCGGCCGCCGCGCCCGCGGCAGATGGCTGGCCGTACCGGTCGGCCTGTTGCTGGCGGTGCTGGCCCTGGCCGGGCCCAGCTGGCGCCAGGTGGAGCAGCCGCTGTGGGAATCGAAGACGCCGTTGGTCGTGGTGCTGGACCTGTCCAGCCATACCGGCGCGGCCGACCTGCCGCCGAGCCGGCTGCTGCAGGTGCGCGCCAAGCTGGCGCTGCTGCTGCGCGAGCGCCGCGGTGGCGAGGTGGCGCTGGTCGCGTATGCCGACGAGCCGTTCACCGTGGCGCCGTTGACCGATGACGCGGCCAACGTCGCGCTGTTCCTCGACGCACTGGCGCCGGAGGTCATGCCGGTGGATGGGCAGGACGCCGGCAAGGCGCTGGAATGGGCCGGCAGCCTGCTGCGCCAGGCCGGTGCGCGCGACGGCGCGATCCTGCTGCTGAGCGACCGCGCCGATGCGGGCGCCGCCGCCGAAGCCGCACGCCTGCGCGCGGCCGGCTACCCGGTATCGGCGCTGGGGCTGGGTACGCCAGCGGGGGCTGCCTATCGCGACCGCGAGGGACGCATCGGCCATGCCCGGCTGGACGAACCGTCGTTGCGTGCGCTGGCGCTCGCCGGCGGCGGTCGCTACGCGCGGCTTTCCGCCAGCGACGCCGACCTGCAGGCGCTGGCGGTGCTGCAGCCGCAGGCCGCCGCCGGCGAGCGTGCCGGCCGCACCGAGACCGCCTGGCAGGACGAAGGCTACTGGCTGCTGCCGCCGCTGCTGCTGGTCGCGCTGTTGGCGTTCCGGCGGCGCCGGCAGGGGTTGGCGGCGCTGGCGCTGTGCCTGTGGCTGCCGCTGGCCATGCCGGCACATGCGGCCGAACGCGGCGGCTGGTGGCAGCGCGCGGACCAGCACGAGCACCAGCGCCTGGCCGAAGGCGTCGAGGCGTACCGCAAGGGCGATTTCGCCACTGCCCAGCGCCGCTTCGAGGGCGTCGACAGCGAACAAGGCTGGTACAACCTGGGCAACGCGCTGGCGCGGCAGGGTCGCTACGACGAGGCGATCGCCGCCTACGACCGCGCATTGGCACTGCGGCCGGGCATGGACGACGCAAAGGCCAACCGCGCCGCGGTCGATGCCGCGCGCAGGCGCAAGCCACCGCCAGGCCCGCAAGGGGGCGGCCAGCAGAACACACCCGATACGCAGCAGGGCAAGTCATCGCCCGGCCAGTCACAGGATGGCAAGTCGCAGGACGGCAAGTCGCAGCCACCGCCATCGCAGGCCCCGTCGCAACAGGGGCAATCGCCCTCGCAGCCGAAGCACGCGCCGCCGCGGCCGGGACAGGGCCAGGCCGCGGCCGATACGGCGCCGAAGGCGCCGCAGGCGGAAGATGCCCGCGGCCAGCAGCAGGCCGACCGGGCCCAGCGCGAGCGCATGGCCGAGGCGCTGCGCCGGCAGACGGGCGGCGATGGCGACCCCGGAAAGCGCGCGGCGCAGGCGGCGATGAGACCGCAGGAGCGCGAGCGGCGGCAGGCGATCGAGGCATGGATGCAGCGCGTGCCCGATGCGCCGGGCGATCTGTTGAAGGCGAAGTTCCAGCTCGAATACGAGCGGCGCAGGCGGGAAGGGCAATGAAGCGGCGAAGCGTTCTCATGAAGGTGGGGTTGTGGGTGTTGCTGGCCTGCGCCGCCAGCGTGCAGGCACAGACCCGCGCATGGCTGGACCGTGACCGCATCGGCGAAGGCGACGTGGTCACCCTCAACATCGAGACCGACCAGCCCGGCGCGGCACCGGACTACGCGCCGCTGCAGGCCGATTTCGCGTTGGGCGGGCGTACCAGCGGCCGGCAGACGCGGCTGGCCAATGGCAGCGTCAGCACTACCGCGCTGTTCGGCGTGGTGCTTACGCCACGGCGCAGCGGCGCGCTGCAGGTGCCGGCCCTGCGCGTTGGCGCGGCGCGGACGGCGCCGCTGCAACTGCGGGTCGATCCCGCCCCGGTGGCCAGCGCCGGCGACGCGGTGGCCTTCGTGGAAACCGAGGTCGACGATCCACAGCCGTACGTGCAGCAGAGCGTGGGCGTGGTGGTCCGGCTGTTCTTCGCGACCCAACTGGCGTCCGGCGAGCTGGACCTGGCCACGCCGGCTTCGGCCTCGTTGCAGCGGGTCGGCGAGGACCGCACCTCGTCGCATGACGTCGGTGGCCGCCGCTACAACGTGGTCGAGCGGCGCTTCCTGCTGATTCCCGAACGCAGCGGCCCGCTGCGGCTGCAGGGCGCGCGCTTCAGCGGTCGCGGCGCCGGCGGCCTGTTCGACGATCTGCTCGGCCGTGGTACCGGCGCGCTCAGTGCCCGCGCGGCCGACCAGACCCTGCAGGTGCGCGCGGTGCCCGATGCCGCACCGCAGCCGTGGCTGCCATTGAAGGACCTGCGCCTGCGCTACACCGCCGCGCCGCAGTCGGCGCAGGTCGGGCAGGCGTTCACGCTGCAGGTGGAGGCCACCGCGGTCGGCGCGACGCGTGCGCAGTTCCCGGAGTTGCCGGTGCCGGCCCTGGGCGACGCCGCGCAGGTGTTCGCCGAGCCGCCGCAGTACGACGAAACCTTCGATGGCGGAAGCCCGCGGCTGAAGTTGACGCGGCGCTACTCCATCGTGCCGCAGGTGCCGGGCCCGCTGCAGGTGCCAGGCCTGCGCCTGGGCTGGTGGGACGTGGGCGCCGCCGAGGCCAGGACCGCGGCACTGCCCGACCTGGGCCTGGAGGTGGCGCCGGGGACCGGCGCGGCAGCCGCGGTGCCGGCGCCGGATGCGCCCGCCGCCACGGTCGCGCCGCCGGCGGCCACCGGCGAGCGCGCCATCGCGGTGGCCGGCGCCCGGCTGCTGCGCGCGTCGCCGTGGCCGCTGCTGGCGGCCGGGTTCGCGCTGCTGTGGCTGCTGACCCTGGTCTGGGCACTGACCCGGCGGCGCCCGCCGCCCAGCCAGCGCCCGCGGAGGCCAGGCGACAGCGGGCAGGGCGACGCCGGCGCGGGCACACATTCGCTGGCCGACTTCAGGCGCGCGCTGGACACCGGCGACCTAGATGACGTCGAGCAGGCGCTGCGCGGCCTGGCCCGGCCGCCGGTCGTCGACCTGGATGCATTGGCCGCGCGCCTGGACAGCGCGGCACAACGCGAGGCACTGGAAGCCCTGCGTCGCGCCCGCTGGGCCGGTGGCAGCGGGTCCGCGGCACGCACCGCGCTGCGCGCCGCGTTCGCCAACGGACCGGCATGGCGGGCGCGGGCCGATGCCCCGCCATCACCGCTGCCGCCGCTCTATCCGGGGCAGGGAGCCGGCTGATCGGTCGGGCGGATCGCCGCCGTGGCGCCGGCGCCGGGACGCCGCCGGGACGGCTGCGGAGACGCCCCGACGCATCGTCCCGGTACCCCCGGGGACCGGGCCAAATGGCAGGGTTGGCGGCTGTGCAGCTTTTGTTAAGCTACGCGATCTTTCGCCCGCGAGTACCGCCGCATGCCCCACGCCCACGCGTCAAGCAAGCCCTCCATGCCGTTGCATATCAAAGTGCTGCTGGGGTTCATGTTGGGCACCATCGTGGGCCTGGTGGCGCACGCCACTTCCGCCGATGCGGCGTGGGTGAACACCACCATCGATTACGTCACCCAGCCGTTCGGGCAGATCTTCCTCAACCTGCTGTTCATGCTGGTGGTGCCGCTGATGTTCTCGGCACTGGTGCTGGGCGTGGCCGAGCTGGGCGACATCGCCTCGCTCGGCCGGCTTGGCTGGAAAACCCTGAACTACACCGCGGTGGTGACCGCGCTGGCGGTCGGCATCGGCCTGTTGTGCGTCAACCTGCTGCAGCCCGGCACGCACATGGAGCCGGCCCTGGTCGAACAGGCCATGAGCAGCGCCAAGACCGGCGAGATCGTCAGCAAGGGCAACGAACTGCGGCTGATGGACCTGCTGGTCAACATCGTGCCGCATAACATCGTCAACGCGATGGGCGACGACAGCAAGAAGCTGGGCATCGTGTTCTTCGCACTGATGATCGGCATCGGCCTGGTGATGAAGCCGACCGCGGGCACCACCGCGTTCAAGAACGCCGTGCAGGGCCTGTTCGAGGTGTGCATGCACCTGATCGGCATGTTCATCAAGCTGGCGCCGTTCGCGGTGGCGGCCTTCATGTTCAACCTGACCGCGCGGCTCGGCTGGGACGTGATCCAGAGCCTGATGTGGTTCGTGGTGACCGTGCTGCTGGCGATCGCCATCCACGGCTTCATCGTGCTGCCGCTGTGGGTGCGGCTGCTGGGCGGCATGTCGGCGCGCAGCTTCTTCCGCGGCACCCAGGAAGCCACGCTGACCGCCTTCGCCACCGCCTCCTCGTCGGCCACGCTGCCGGTGACCCTGCGCGTGGCCGAGGAGAACCTGAAGCTGCCGCGCAAGGTCTCGCGCTTCGTGCTGACCGTCGGCGCCTCCGCCAACCACCACGGCACCGCGCTGTTCGAAGGCATCACCGTGCTGTTCCTGGCGCAGGTCTACGGCCTGCACCTGGGCATGCCGCAGCAGCTGATGGTGCTGCTGCTGTGCATCCTCGGCGGCATCGGTACCGCCGGCATCCCGTCCGGTTCGCTGCCGGTGATCGCGATGATCTGCGGCATCATCGGCATCAAGCCCGAGGGCATCGGCATCATCCTGGGCGTCAACACCTTCCTGGACATGTGCCGCACCTCGCTCAACGTCACCGGCGACCTCGCCACCGCGGTCGTGGTCTCGCACCGCAGCGGCGTGACCGACGAGGAAGTGCCGGAAGTGGCGGACAACGCCGGCCACCACTGAGCCGCCGGCGAAACGGATGCCACGAAGGCCGCCCCGGGGGCGGCCTTCGCGTTTTTCCCGCCTGCCGCAAGCCGGCGCCTGCTGCCGGCACCGGCATGCCGCCCGGGGCCTTGCGCGTGTCCTGCGCCGTGCCGCCGCCGGCCTGACCTGCCCGGTGCTCTGTGGGACAATAGGCCGCCCGCAGCTCCGCGGGAGCCTCCCGACCCGACGAACCATGACGCAGCCCACCCGCCGCCAGTTGGCGAACGCCATCCGTTTCCTCGCCGCCGATGCGGTGCAAGCCGCCAACTCCGGCCACCCCGGCATGCCGATGGGCATGGCCGACATCGCCGAAGTGCTCTGGAACGACTACCTCCGGCACAACCCGAACAACCCGAAGTGGTTCAACCGCGACCGCTTCGTGCTGTCCAACGGCCACGGCTCGATGCTGCAGTACGCGCTGCTGCACCTGAGCGGCTACGACCTGCCGATCGAGCAGCTCAAGGCCTTCCGCCAGCTCGGCAGCAGGACCGCCGGCCACCCGGAGCGCCATGAAACCCCGGGCGTGGAAACCACCACCGGCCCGCTGGGCCAGGGCTTCGCCAATGCCGTGGGCTTCGCGCTCGCCGAAAAGCTGCTGGCGCAGCGCTACAACCGCCCGGAATTCGAAGTCGTCGACCACCGCACCTGGGTGTTCATGGGCGACGGCTGCCTGATGGAAGGCATCTCGCACGAAGCCGCCTCGCTGGCCGGCACCTGGGGCCTGGGCAAGCTGGTCTGCTTCTGGGACGACAACAACATCTCCATCGACGGCGAAGTGGAAGGCTGGTTCACCGACGACACCCCGGCGCGCTTCGAGTCCTACGGCTGGAACGTGGTGCGTGGCGTCGACGGCCACGACCCGGAGAGCATCAAGGCGGGCATCGACGCGGCGCTGTCGCAGTTCGACAGGCCGACCCTGATCTGCTGCAAGACCACCATCGGGTTCGGTTCGCCGAACAAGGCCGGCCAGGAATCCAGCCACGGCGCGCCGCTGGGCAAGGACGAGCTGGACGCCACCCGCAAGGCGCTGGACTGGCCGTATGGCCCGTTCGAGATTCCCGAGGAGATCTACGCCGGCTGGCGCGCGGGCGGCACCGGCACCCTGCGCCAGGCCGAATGGGAGCAGTTGTTCGACAAGTACGCCGCGCAGTTCCCGGCCGAGGCCGAGGAGCTGACCCGCCGCTCGCATGGCGAGCTGCCGGCCGACTTCATCGCCCGCGCCGATGCCTACATCGCCCAGGTGCAGGCCGAGGCGCCGAACATCGCCTCGCGCAAGGCCTCGCAGAACGCGATCCAGGCGTTCGCGCCGCTGCTGCCGGAAATCGTCGGCGGCTCGGCCGACCTGGCCGGCTCCAACCTGACCCTGTGGAAGGGCGCGCACACCGTGGTCGGCGAGGACCCGCAGGCCAACTACGTGCACTACGGCGTGCGTGAGTTCGGCATGAGCGCGATCGCCAACGGCCTGGCGCTGCATGGCGGCTTCCTGCCGTTCGACGCCACCTTCCTGGTGTTCAGCGACTACGCCCGCAACGCGCTGCGCATGAGCGCGCTGATCCCGGCGCAGGTCATCCACGTGTTCACCCACGACTCGATCGGCCTCGGCGAGGACGGCCCGACCCACCAGCCGGTCGAGCACATCGCCTCGTTGCGCTACATCCCCAACAACGACGTCTGGCGCCCGTGCGACGCTACTGAATCGGCGGTGAGCTGGAAGGCGGCGATCCTGCGCCGTGACAACCCCAGCTGCCTGATCTTCAGCCGCCAGAACCTGGCCCCGCAGCCGCGCAGCGCCGAGCAGGTCAAGCTGATCGAACGCGGCGGCTACGTGCTGGCCGACGCCGCCGGTACGCCGGACGTGATCCTGATCGGCACCGGCTCGGAAGTGGGCCTGGCCATGGCTGCCAAGGCCGAGCTGGACGCGGCCGGCATCAAGACCCGCGTGGTGTCGATGCCGTCGACCAACGTGTTCGACCGCCAGGACGCGGCCTACCGCGAGTCGGTGCTGCCGCACGCGGTCCGCGCACGCGTGGCGGTGGAAGCCGGCGTCACTGGTTTCTGGCGCCAGTACGTGGGCCTGGATGGCGCGGTGGTCGGGCTGGACAGCTTCGGTGCCTCGGCCCCGGCCGACAAGCTGTACCAGCACTTCGGCATCACCACCGAGGCGGTGGTCGCCGCGGCCCGGGCGCAGCTGGCGCGCTGATGCGTCACATCGCCGGGCAGTGAGAAAAGGCCGGGATTTCCCGGCCTTTTCTTTGCGCGCCACCCCGTGCGGCGGTGGCCCCGTACTTCGCCGCCGCCTGGGTCAGCACGTGGGTGCGATGGTCGCGCGGCGTTGTCGGGAGCCCCCTGGATGCGGCGCCACCGGCATGCGAGCATCGGCGCGTGCGCCCCGTCGCGGGTGGCCTCCGGAGAAGCACCATGAAGCGCGTGACCGGTATCGGCGGCATCTTCTTCAAGGCCAGGGACCCGGCCGCGCTGGCAGCCTGGTACCGCGACCACCTCGGGCTCGATGTCGGTGACTGGAACGGTGCGGTCTTCCCGTGGGGCGGCGAGGGCAGTGCGCCGGGCATGACGATCTGGAGCCCGTTCGCGGCCGACACGGCCTATATGGTGCCAGGCACGGCGTCCTTCATGGTCAACTTCCGCGTCGCCGACCTGGACGCGCTGCTGCCGGCGTTGCGTGCCGAGGGCTGCGACGTCGTCGACAGGACCGAAGTCTCCGAGCAGGGCAAGTTCGGCTGGGTCATCGACCCGGAGGGCAACAAGGTCGAACTGTGGGAGCCGCCGGCGGGGCAATAGCGCGTCGCGGACAAGCCGATGCAGGCGGACCGTGGCGTCGCCACCTGCGCAGTGCTCCGCTGGACGCCGCCGACGCGTGCTGCCGCGCGGTTCCTGTGCGGGAGCCGGGCATGGACCACGGCTGGATCCGCACTTGGGCGGCCGCATCTCGCACGGCCACGCAGCCGAGCTTCGCCATCGAAGGCGGATCGGGGGCGCCGGCGTCGGATCTGTCGGTGCAAACCGATGACCTGGACGAGGCGCTGCGCCGCACCCGTGCCACCGGCATCGCCCTTGAACAAGCGCCGTCGCGCGAACCCCGGGACATGCGCCGGTTCGTCGCGCGCGATCCGTTTGGCCAGCGGGTGAACATCCCCGCGGCACCCAATGACTGCCGCGGGTGCCTGAGCGCGACGCGCGGTGGTCAGGCCCGCGCGGTGCGCGCCAGCGCCAGCCGCAGCAGGCGCGTGTCCAGCCAGCTGGCCAGACCTTCCGGCCGCTCAAGTCCCATGCGCTGCAGGTACATGGCATCGTTGTCGCCGCGTCGCTGGCGCAGGGCCGCAAGCACGGTGCGCAGCTTGCCACCGGTGCTGCCGGTGTTGCCCTTCAACCACTGCAGGGCGCGCAGCAGGTCCTGCTCGACCGGGGTGAAATCGCTGCCCAGCGGGTAGTCGGGCAGGCTGCCGTCGCGGCGGAACGGCGCCAGCGCCGCGGACAGGACAGCGGCGCGATTGCGCTGCCAGTGCGCGGGCGCGACGAAACCGGCCGCCAGCTTCTTCGCCCGCTTCGCCTGTTGCAGCAGGGGCGCCTGGAAGGCGGCGTCGGTGATGCCGGCCATCGCGACCACGCAGTCCTCGTCGGTGATGCCGCGCAGGTCGGCGATGCCGTACTCGTTGATGAAAATGTCGCGCAGGTGCCGCGGGATGGTGGTGTGGCCGTAGTTCCAGCGCACGTTGCACCGGGCACTCCCCGCATCATCGCGCACGGCGCGGAACATCAACACACTGCGCGCATCGGGCAGCGCGTGCGCCATGGCCACGAAGTTGTACTGGCCACCGACGCCGGACACCACGCGGCCATCCTCCAGCGCGTCGGACACGGCCGCACCGAGCGCGGTGGCCATCATGCAGGAGTTGAAGAAGCGCGCCTGCCGGCGCTGCAGCCGCTGCAGGGTTTCGTCGCCGCCATAGAGCTGGTTGATCTCGCTGATGCGGCGCATGCCGATGGCCCGGCATTCGTCGGCGGGCAGGTGCCGCAGCCAGTCGTAGAACTCCGGCGAGCCCAGATAGAACGCGCCGTGGAGATACTCGCCTTCCTCGGCCAGCCGGGCGTGGTCGGCGGTGTAGGCGCTGCCGTTGGCCAGGCGCTGCATCAGCGCCAGGTCGTCATGTACCTTGCGCCGGATCACGCCGCTCTGCACCAGCTTGCGGAAGCCTTCGTTGAGCATCTCGCTGCACCCGTACAGGCCGGTTTCGAACGGCTCCAGCCCGCCGATTTCGCGCACCAGCGGATGCTCCGCCAGCGTCGGATCGAGCGCGTGCAGCACCCGCCGGTAGCGGGCATTGTCGGTGTGGCGCAGCACCAGCGCGTGGCTGAGCGCGTCGGCCAGCGCGCCGATGCCGATCTGCAGGGTGCCGCCGTCGCGCACCAGCGTGCTGGCATACAGGCCGATGGCGTACTCGGCATCGTTGACCGGCTGCCGCGGCAGGCCGAACAGTTTCGGGTAGGGCCCGGGCGGGGTCAGCACCAGGTCGAAGAACGCCGCGTCGACCGTGGCGCTGCCGCCCAGCCAGGGCAGCTCGGGGTCGATCTCGGCGATCAGCAGCGGACGTGGCAGGCCACGCGCGATGACCGCGTCGATCGTGTCCTGGGTGAGATCGTTGTTGCACGACAACGACAGCCGGGTGCTGCCCTCGCGCCGCGCGACCTTCTGCACGATGGCATGCGGTGCGCGCTGGGCCAGGGCGGCGGCGACATGGGTGTAGTTGAGGCTGGTGTAGGCGCGTTGTGCCTGCGATGAGCCCAGCAGCGCCCCGGACTGCATGTAGAACTCTTCCACCTGCACATGCGCGGGCAGCGCATCACGCGCCATGTCGCGTGCATAGGCCAGGCGCGGGAAGTCCGCGCCGAAATGACGCGCCACGAACGGGCGCAGGAAGCGTGCCTCCAGTCCGTCGCCGGCGGCATGCGGCGGATCGAGCGAGAGCGCGGTGTACAGCTGCAATGGGCGCGACGGGTCCACCCCGACGCGCGCGTAGAGTGCGTTGAGCAGTCGGTGCGGCTTGCCCAGCGCCAGCGGCGCGGCGATGCGCAGCGGCCCTTCGACGCGGGCCAGCAACCACGCCGCGGCGGCATCGGGGTCGGTCACATGGTGGGGCATGGCGGGGCGCCGTCAGGGGGGAGCCGCATTACAGCATCGGCGCGATGAACCCGTGGTCGGCCTGCTTGACAGGGCGTGCGTTTACTTGTGTAATCGATAAAAATTACAGGCGTAAACGATGATCCGGATCAGCGAGGCCGAAGCGGTGGTGATGGAGGCCCTGTGGGAGTCGCACCCGCTTTCCGCCGAGGACGTGGTCGCCCGCCTGGGCGGTCGCAACGGCTGGGCCGAGGCCACCGTCAAGACCCTGCTCAACCGCCTGCTCAACAAGGGCGCGATCAGCGCGACGAAAGAGGGGCGGCGCTATCTGTATGCACCGCAGGTGGCGCGCGAGGCGTGGCTGCTGGAGGAAAGCAGCAGCCTGCTCGAGCGCCTGTTCGACGGGCGCGTGGCGCCGCTGGTGGCGCATTTCAGCCAGCACCGGAAATTGAGCCGCGACGACGTGGCCGAACTGCGCAGGCTGCTGGAGGAGCTCGACGATGATCAGTCTTGAAGGGTTGCGGGTCTTGCTGGCCACCGCGCTGGCCGGCAGCGTGGCGATGGTGACGGTGCTGGCGCTGCGTGGCATGGTGCGGCGCCGGCTGGGCGCCAGCGCGGCCTACCTGCTGTGGCTGGCGGTACCGGTGGCCATGGTTGCCGTGTTGCTGCCGGCGCCGCGCGTGGCGGTACTGCCGGTGCACGCCATCGACGCGGTGCTGCCGGCCGCCCGCACCGTCCTGGGGCATTCATCGACGCTGTCGCTGCCCCGGACCTCGACGCTGGGCGGCGCCTGGCTGGCCGGCGCGCTGCTGGTGATGGCCGGATTGCTGCGCCAGCAACGGCGGTTCGTCCGTGGGTTGGGGGCGCTGCGGCGCCGCGACGATGGCCTGTGGCAGGCGCAGGCAACGGTCGGGCTGCCCGCCGTGCTCGGCCTGTGGCCGCCGCGCATCGTGCTGCCGGCGGATTTCGAACGCCGCTACACCGCGCAGGAGCAGCGGCTGGTGCTGCTGCACGAGCAGGTGCACCTGCGCCGCGGTGACATCGCGGTCAATGCGCTGCTGGCGGCCCTGCAGTGCGTGTACTGGTTCAACCCGCTGCTGCCGCTGGCGCTGCGCCGCTGCCGCGAGGACCAGGAGTTTTCCTGCGACGAACGTGTCATCGCGCGCAGCGACGGCGCGCGCCGCAGCTATGGCAACGCCATGCTCAAGACCGGGCTGGCGCTGTCGTCGTTGCCGCTGGGCTGCCACTGGCAGGACCGCCATCCGCTCAAGGAGCGCATCGCCATGTTGAAGCGTCCGGTACCCGGCAAGGGACAATGGTTCGGCATGCTGCTGTTGGCGGCGGGGGTATCCCTTGCGCTGGGTTTTGCGGCCTGGGCCGCACAACCGGCGCCGAGCGACGCGCTCGCCACAAGCGCCGCGCCTGCGTTGGCGGCACCGCCGCGCGGTGACACGGAACCGACCGGGGCCCCGGCCGACAACATCGCGTTCGCCCGCCGGTCGCCTCCGCGCTATCCGCCAGGCACGCATGCCGGCAGGCTGCTGCTGCAGATCGACGTGGCGGCCGACGGCACCGCCACCGACGTCAGGATCGAACGTGGTTCGGGGCACGCCGATCTCGACGAAGCGGCGGTGGAGGCCGCACGCCGATGGCGATTCCCGCCGGCCCGCAAGGACGGCAAGCCGGTGGCCGGCACGGTGCGCGTTCCGGTTCTTTTCGACCGGGGCGCGGGCCGCGCAGCCGGCAAGGGAAGCGTGCAGTGATGTGGTGCATGCGTGTCGGCGTCGTGTCGGCGGGATCGGTGCTGTTGGCCCTGGCCGGTTGCGCGACGCGACCGGCCGCCAGCGAAGACGTGGCCGACAGCAGCTACAGCATCGGCCAGCGCCTGCTGCTGCCGGAGCCGGCGGGCGGGCAGGCCGGGGACGTGCAGCCGTACACGCTGTCCGGGCGCGAGGTGTTCCGCATGCCCCGGCCGCTGCATGCGCCATTACCGGAACTGCCCGATATGCCGGCGCGGCGATCACTGCCGCCGGTGACGGTGTGCCTGAATGTCGTCCTTGATGCGCAGGGGCAGGTGCAGCGGAGTTTCCCGCTGTTGACACACAGCCAGTGCGGCGCCGGCAACGATGCGGAGAATGGCCATCTACTGCAGGCCGCCGACGATGCCGTGCGGCAATGGCGCTTCACGCCCGCGGCGATCTGCGGTTTCGCCCCCGGCACGGCACCGGTCGCGCCGGACGACTGCGCCGGCGCGGCGCAGGTGGAGGCGGTGCCGGTGACGCTGCCCTATGCGTTCACCTTCGAGATCGTGCAGGGGCAGGCGCGCGTGCGGCTGGGCCAGCCGCCGCAGCCGTAGGTGCCGGGCCCGCCCGGCACATGCTTTCCCGACGGACCCCAATGCGGGGCAAGCCCCGCATCTACGAGGCGGCTGCGGCGGCCCCCGTAGGTGCCGGGCTTGCCCGGCACGCGCTTTTCCCGACGCCCCCAATGCGGGGCAAGCCCCGCATCGACGAAAGGCGGCTGCGGCGGCCCCTGTAGGTGCCGGGCTCGCCCGGCACACGCTTTCCCGACGCCCCCAATGCGGGGCAAGCCCCGCATCTACGAGGCGGCTGCGGCGGCCCCCGTAGGTGCCGGGCTTGCCCGGCACGGCTCTCACGACACGCCGCACCGCAGGCCGCTCCATGTGGCTGTGGCGCCTTAATCCAGCAGTTCGTTCAACAGCGCCGCCAGCCGCTCGCCGGCCAGGCGCAGCTGCGCCTCGGCCACCGGGCGCCAGGTGGAGGCGTACGCCTCGCCGACCTTGCGGTTGGTCGGGTAGATGCCCGGGCGGGTGGCGATGGCGCAGCTCTGTTCGGCCCAGCGGGTGGCATCGCGCTGCAGCTGCGGTGCGCCGACGCCCGCCGGCGCGGGCAGCGCCTGCAGGCGCTGCAGGTAGTGCTCGTCGTCCAGCTGCAGGGCGTAGAACATGCCGCTGTCCCACAGCGAGTGCAGGTTGGTGCCGCGCTCGTTGAACTGCAGCTGGTAGGTGTTGCCGCCCTTGTCGTGGCCGTAGCCGGCGTGCATCGGCTGGTGCAGGTCGCCGGCCAGGTGCACGACGAACTTGAGCGCCTGCAGGCGCTCGGCGTCGCTGAGGCTGCGGTCGGCCAGGCGTGCGCTCTGCGCCTTCAGAGCCTCGACCACGCAGTCGCCGTCGCGGCAGTGTTTGGGCGGATCGTAGGTGCAGCCGTCCTCGGCCATGTTGATGTAGTGCCAGCCGGCCGAGCGCTTGCCCAGGTCCGGGTCGCCGGCCCGCAGCTGGTCGGCCCACGGTGCGATGCTGGCCAGGGTGGCGCCGGGCTCGGTGGCGAGCAGGCGCTGCACTTCCGCTGCCGCGGCGGGATCCAGGCGGGTTTCGGCGATGCGCGCGACCAGGCGGTGGCCCTGCGCGCCCCAGGCGAAGGCGGGTGTGGAGACCAGGGAGCAGGCGGCCAGGGCGACGCCGGAGAAAAGCAGGGGAATGCGGGCGCGGATTTTCATCCGCCGCATTCTAGCGGCGCATCGGCGGCGGACGTGTGCCGAAAGTGGCGGGCCTGTCCACGACCCCACCGCGCTTGGCTCGCGGCGGGCCATGAACAGGCCCTGGGAACGTCCTTCCCCCTCGGTACCGGGGGAGGGCGGGATCAGAACGAGCGGACGTAGGCCACGCCGTACACCAGCGGGTCGATGTTGGCGGTGCCGAGCTTGTTGCCGTTGACCTTGACCTTGGTATCGATGTCGGCCCAGCGCAGGTCGACGCGCAGCGCGTCCTTCTTGGTCAGCGCGAAGTCCAGGCCGGCATGCGCGGCCAGGCCCCACGAGTCTTCCAGCTTGAGCCGGGTGCCGGTCAGCGCGCCCTTGCTGTCGGTGCTGAAGAACTTGGTGTAGTTCACGCCCAGGCCGACGAACGGGGTGACCTTGCTGCTGTTGGCGAAGTGGTACTGCAGCGAGACCACCGGCGGCAGCTGCTTGGTGCGGCCCACGGTGCCGACGCCGTCGATGCTGATGTCGTGCTGGAACGGCAGCGCGGCCAGCACTTCAACGCCGACGTTGTTGGCCACGAAGTACTCGAACGTCACGGTCGGGCGCACGCTGCTGTCGACCTTGGTCGGCAGCGCGCCCAGGCCCAGGGCCGAGCCGTTGAGGTCGCCGGCGCTGGACTTCGGATCGACGTTGTGGACGCCGACGCCCAGGGTCCAGTCGCCCTTGGACTGCGCCATGGCGGGGGCGGCGGACAGGACCAGGGCGGCGGCGAGGCCGGACAGCAGCAGGGCGGGGGTCTTGCGCATGGTGCGTTTCCATTTGCTTGGTGAGGATGGCGCCAGTCTCCGCGCGGCGGCGCATGCCCGCCTTGATTCGGATCAAACCCGCGTCCGCGCTCATGGCGCGTTCACGATCCACGTGGCCGCGCACCGGTGCCGCCGGCGGTGCGGGCGCGGGCCGCCGCGGCCAGCGGGCGGGGCCCGGCTGCTACAATGAGCCCCCTTTCCACCCCCGCCGCAGCGGTCTGCGGCCGCAGGAGTTCGTGAACATGGCAATCAAGGTCGGCATCAACGGTTTCGGTCGCATCGGGCGCAACGTGCTGCGCTCGGCAGTGTTGAACTTCGGCAACGACATCGAGGTCGTGGCCATCAACGATCTGCTGGAGCCGGATTACCTGGCCTACATGCTCAAGTACGACTCCGTGCACGGCCGCTTCAAGGCCGATGTCGCCATCGAAGGCGGCCACCTGCTGGTCAACGGCAAGAAGATCCGCCTGACCCAGGAGCGCGACCCGGCCAACCTGAAGTGGGACGAGGCGGGCGTGGACGTGGTGATCGAATCCACCGGCCTGTTCCTGACCAAGGAAGCCGCGCAGAAGCACATCGATGCCGGCGCGAAGAAGGTGATCATGTCGGCGCCGTCCAAGGATGACACGCCGATGTTCGTGTTCGGCGTCAACGACAAGACCTATGCCGGCCAAGCGATCATCTCCAACGCCTCGTGCACCACCAACTGCCTGGCGCCGCTGGCCAAGGTCATCAACGACAAGTGGGGCATCAAGCGCGGCCTGATGACCACCGTGCACGCCGCCACCGCCACCCAGAAGACCGTCGACGGCCCGTCCAACAAGGACTGGCGCGGCGGCCGCGGCATCCTCGAAAACATCATTCCCTCGTCCACCGGCGCGGCCAAGGCCGTGGGCGTGGTGATCCCGGAACTCAACAAGAAGCTCACCGGCATGAGCTTCCGCGTGCCGACCTCGGACGTGTCGGTGGTCGACCTGACCGTCGAGCTGGAGAAGCCGGCCACCTACGCCGAGATCTGCGCCGAAGTGAAGGCCCAGAGCGAGGGCCCGCTGAGGGGCGTGCTGGGCTACACCGAGGACAAGGTCGTGGCCACCGATTTCCGCGGCGAGACCCATACCTCGGTGTTCGACGCCGAAGCCGGCATCGCGCTGGACTCCACCTTCGTCAAGCTGGTCAGCTGGTACGACAACGAGTGGGGCTACTCCAACAAGTGCCTGGAGATGGTGCGCGTGGTCGCGGCCTGATCCGCACCGCAGGGGTATGAAGGAAGGGCGCCGCGGGCGCCCTTCTTTTTGCCTGCGGCGGCACGGATGCGGCAGGGCGCAGGGCGCCGCCGTGGCGGTTGTGCGGCTTGCGTTTCGACGGGGCGTGGATGAAGGTGGTGTGGCACCTTCCGGTGACAGGGACGGCGAATGGACGACGAGATCGTGTTGTTGGGGTTGCTGCTGCTGGCGGTGGTGCTGGCGGTGCCGGTGCTGCTGGTCATGGCGCTGGTATCGGTGGCCTCGCTGAAGCGGCGCGTGGCCGCGCTCGAGGACGCGCTGGCGCGCGGGCAGGTCGGCGAAGCCGGCCGCGCCGCCGATCCGGGCGACGCGCGGCATGGGCTGCCGCAGGCGTGGGAGCTCCCGCCCGCGCCGGTCGAGCCCGTGCCGGAACCGGTGATGGATGCGCCGCAGCCCCCACCGCCCATGGTTACGCCACCGTTGCCGCCGCTGCGTGAACCCGTCGCGCCGCGGCAGGTCCGCAGCGCGCCCGGTCCCGCGCCCGTGCCGGAAGCGACGGCAGCGCCCGGGCCGAACCTCATCGAGCGCGGCGTCGCGCGCATCAAACAGTGGTTCACCCGCGGCAACGTGCCGGTCAAGGTCGGCATGCTGGTGCTGCTGGCCGGCGTGGCGGCGCTGCTCAAGTACGGCAGCGATGCCGGCTGGTTCAGTTTCCCGCCCGCGTTGCGCCTGGCCGGCATCAGCCTGGTGGCATTGGCCGGGCTGGTGTTTGCCTGGCGCAAGCGCACCAGCCACCGCGCGTTCGCGCTGGCCCTGCAGGGCGGCGCGATAGGCGTGCTGCTGCTGGTGGTGTTCGCCGCGTTCAAGAACCACGGCCTGATCGACGCGCTGCCGGCGTTCGCGATCAGCGTGGTGCTGATCGCCGGGCTGTGCGTGATGGCGGTGCTGCAGGAATCGCGCACGCTGGCCATCCTCGGCGTGCTGGCCGGGTTCATGGCGCCGATCTGGCTGTCCGACGGCAGCGGCAACCATGTCGGCCTGTTCTCGTACTACGCGCTGCTCAATGCCGGCATCTTCGCCATCGCCTGGGTGCGGCCGTGGCGCATCCTCAACCTGCTCGGCTTCGCTTTCACCTGGGGCATCGGCACGCTCTGGGGCGTGCTGGACTACACGCCGGCCAAGTTCGCCAGCACCGAGCCGTTCCTGGTGCTGTTCTTCGCGTTCTACCTGCTGCTGCCGCTGCTGTATGCGCGCCGGGCGGCGACGCCGGGCGGCGCGCGCATCGACGGCTGCCTGCTGTTCGGCACGCCGCTGGTGGCGTTCTCGCTGCAGGCCGGCCTGCTGCAGGGCGAGCGCATGCCGCTGGCCCTGTGCGCGCTCGGCGTGGCGGCGGTCTATGCACTGCTGGCGCGTGCGTCGTGGCATCGCGAGCGGCTGCAACTGCTGGCGCAGGGCCATGCCATCCTGGCGGTGGGTTTCGCCACGCTGGCGGTACCGCTGGCGCTGTCGGCCAAGGCCACCGCCTCGGTGTTCGCGCTGGAAGGCGCCGGCCTGGTCTGGCTGGGCCTGATGCAGCAGCGCCGGCTGGCGCGCTGGACCGGCATCGGCCTGCAGCTGGCGGCGGCGTTCGCGCTGGCGCTGGGCATCGACGGCGCCCACGGCGTGCGCGACGCCGCGGCATCGGCGGTCGCCAACGCCGCCTTCATGGGCGCGCTGCTGATCGCATTGGCCGCCTTCGCCAGCGCCTGGCTGTTGCGTGACGCCGGCAACCGGCTGTTGGCGGCGATCGCCTATGCCTGGGGCCTGGCCTGGTGGATGGGCAACATCGGGACCGAGGTCGCGCGCTTCGTCGAGCCGCGCAGCGTGCTGCATGGCCTGTTGCTGCTGCTGGGCATCAGCGGCTGGCTGGCGGCCGAGATGCACCGGCGCCGCCCGGCGCTGGCACTGTCGCTGACCACGCTCGGCTGCCTGGTACTGGCGTTCCCGCTGGCGTTCCTGCAGCTCGGCGCGTATGGCCAGCCGTTCGCCGGCCATGGCGCCTGGGCCTGGCCGCTGTTCGCCGCGCTGGGCCTGCGCAGCCTGCTGTGCCTGCGCGCGGCGGGCGACGCCATCGCCGGTGCGGCGCAGTTTGCCTGGTGGCTGCTGTGGCCGACGGTGCTGTCGCTGTTGTCCTGGCACCTGGGCACGCGTTTCGAACTGGCCGGCGGCTGGGTCGGCATGCTGCTGGCGCTGCCGTGGCTGCTGCTGGCGGCGCTGTCGATCCGCCGCTGGCACTGGCTGGCGCAGCCGCTGGGTACCGCGTTCGACCGCTACCGCACGCCGCTGCAGGCGGCGATCTTCGCGGTGCTGGGCCTGTGGTGGCTGGTGTCGCTGGGCAGTGCCGGCGCGTCGGCGCCGTTGCCATGGATCGCGCTGTTCAACCCGCTGGACCTGGCGCAGTGGGCGGTGCTGGTGCTGGCGGCGATGTTGTTGTGGTCCGCGCCGGCGGGGCCGCGCGCGGCCGGACTGCGCCGCGGCCTGCTGCCACTGGCGGGCCTGCTGCTGGTCAGCGTCATCACCCTGCGCGGGGTGCACCACTGGGGCGGCGTCGACTGGAATGGGCGCCTGATCGGTACCAGCCTGGCGCAGACCAGCTTGACCGTGGCCTGGAGCCTGCTGGGTGTGATCGGCTGGGTCAGCGGCTCGCGCCGCGGGCAATGGGGCGTGTGGCTGGCCGGCGCGATCCTGATGGGCGTGGTGCTGGCCAAGTTGCTGTTGATCGACCGCGGCAACCTGGGCGACCTGCTCGGCATCGGCGCCTTCATTGCCTATGGACTGCTGTGCACGCTGGTCGGCTGGCTGGCGCCGGCACCGCCGCGTGGTCGCGGCAACGAACCGCAACCAGAGGAAGCATCCGCATGATCAGGCGTTTGTGGTGGATGGCGCTGCTGCCGTTGGCGGCGCAGGCGGCCGACGATTTCGCCCTGCAGTGGCCGCTGCAGCCGGCCCAGGCCGATGCCGGCGCCTATCGGATTACGTTGGATGCGGGCGTCTACCGCGCCGCTTACTGGCGCGACCTGCGCGACGTGCAGGTGCTCGACGCCGACGGCAAGCCGATGGCCAGCGCACTGCAGGCCGCGGCCATCCCGATCGCCGCGCCGGCGCGGCAGGTGCAGCTGGACTGGTTCGCCATGCCCGCCGCCACGGCCACCACGGCGGGCGGCGACCTGAGCGTGGTGGTGCAGCGCGACGCCGGCGGCAACGTGGTGTCGGTGCGCAGCGCGACGGGCGCTGCCGGCGTGTCCGCCGGCGATCCGTCGTGGCTGGTGGACCTGGGCCGGCGGGCAGGGCAGGTGCAGGCGCTGCGCGTGGAATGGGACGACCAGCCACAGCCGCTGGACCTGGGCTATCGGCTGGAAGGCAGCGATGACCTGCGCCGCTGGCAGGTGCTCGACCCGGAAGTGCGGCTGGTACGGCTGCGCAACCAGGGCCGGCAGCTGGACAGCGACCGCGTGGCGCTGTCCACGTCGCTGCGCTACCTGCGGCTGGTACCGCTGCAGCGCGAAGGCGCGCCGCCGCTGCGCGCGCTGCGCGGCGAGCTGGCCGGCGACGCGGTGGCGGACGACTGGCAGTGGCTCGAACTGGCCGCCTCGGCGCCCGACAACACCGCGCCGGCCCGTTTCCGTTACCGGCTGCAGGGCCGCTTCCCGGTGCAGCGGGTGGACGTGGCGATGCCGCCCAACACCGCGGTGGCCTGGACCGTGTCCAGCCGCGACGACGACCGCAAGGCGGACGGCGCGGAGCCGGCCTGGCAGGTGCGCGCCACCGGCTGGAACACGTGGACGCTGCAGGACGGCGGGCGCAGGCAGGCGTCGGCGCCGCTGGAACTCGGCCAGGAAAGCGCCGACCGCGAATGGCAGCTGCAGGCCGAACCGGCCGTGGCCGGCACGCCGGCGCCGGTCCTGAAACTGGGCTATCGGCCGGGCAGCGTGGTGTTCCTCGCCCAGGGCCGGGCGCCGTACCGGCTGGTGGCCGGCAATGCACGCGCGACCGCCCGCGAAAGCCGCCTGGAACCGATGCTGGCCGCGCTGCGCGCGCGCAACGGCGCGCAGTGGCAGCCGGCGGCGGCCGCCCTCGGGGAGCCGAGCGTACGCGCGGGCGACGCGGCCTATGTGCCCGCGGCACCGGCGCGCGACTGGAAGAGCCTCCTGCTGTGGGCGGTGCTGGTGGCCGGCGCGCTGGCCGTGGCCGGCTTCGCGCTCAGCCTGCTGCGCGGCCAGCGTCCGGCGGGCGACTGACGCCGTTGCATGTCGGTGGCGCCGGTGGCGGCGATGGGAGTGGCTGGGCGCAGCCGGCCCGCGCGCGGCCGCGGGCAGGCCGGTGCGCCCCGTTGCGCAGGCCGCTGCGCGGCTACGGCGGGTCGATGAAATCGCGGCGCAGCAGCCCGTACAGCGCGCTGTCGGCGAGCTCGCCGTTCACGTCCCAGCGTTCGCGCAGCACGCCTTCACGGACGAAGCCGAGCCTTTCGGCCAGCCGGCACGAGGCCTGGTTGCGCGGGTCGATGTCCGCTTCGATCCGGCGCAGTCCCAGGCCGTCGAACAGGTGGCGCAGGATCAGGCGCAGCGCCTCGCTGGCCAGCCCGCGCCCCTGCCAGTCCGGGTGCAGGCTGTAGCCGATCTCGGCGCGGCCCTGCCCGCGCTGCATCGCGAACACCGCGCTGGTGCCGATCAGCCGGTCGTCGTGCGCGTCGGCGATCGCCCAGACCAGCATCTCCTGCTCGCGGCGCTGGCGCTGGATGTCGGCCACCTTGCGTTCGGCCTGGGCCAGCTCGGTCCACGCCGGGTAGCTCCAGTAGCGCATCACCCGCCGGTCGCTGTGGATGGCGAACAGCGCGGGCGCATCGTCCGCGCGTACCTCGCGCAGGCGCAGCCGGGGGCTGCACAGCTCGGGTTGTGGCAGGTGGGGCGGCATGCGGTGCACCTCGGGTTTGCCCCGCCTGCGGGGGCGGGCGAGAATTGCGGTTTCCCCACAGTCTTCCGGAGCCGACCCCGCCATGTCCATCGTCCGCATGACCGACCTCGACCTCGCCGGCAAGCGCGTGCTGATCCGCCAGGATCTGAACGTGCCGATCGACGAGAACGGCAGGATCACTTCCGAACAGCGCATCACCGCCTCGCTGCCGACGCTGAAGCGGGCGCTGGCCCAGGGCGCGGCGGTGATGGTCACCTCGCACCTGGGGCGGCCGAAGGAAGGCACGTGGAGCCAGGCCGATTCGCTGGCGCCGGTGGCCGCGCGCCTGTCCGAACTGCTGGGCGTGGACGTGCCGCTGGTCAGGGACTGGGTGGACGGCGTGGAGGTGGCCCCGGGCAGCCTCGTGCTGCTGGAGAACTGCCGCATGAACGTGGGCGAGGGCAAGGACGATGAAGCCCTGTCGAAGAAGTACGCCGCGCTGTGCGACGTGTTCGTGATGGACGCGTTCGGCACCGCGCACCGCGCGCAGGCCTCGACCCATGGCGTGATCCGCTTCGCCCCGGTCGCCGCCGGCGGGCCGCTGCTGATGGCCGAGCTGGATGCGCTGGACAAGGCCCTGGCCAACCCGGCGCGGCCGCTGCTGGCGATCGTCGCCGGCTCCAAGGTCTCGACCAAGCTCGAACTGCTCTCCAGCCTGGTCGGCAAGGTGGACCAGCTGATCGTCGGCGGTGGCATCGCCAATACCTTCATCGCCGCCGAAGGCCACGGCGTGGGCAAGTCGCTGGTGGAGAACGACCTGCTGGAAACGGCGCGCGGCATCGACGCCGCGGCCAAGGCGCGCGGCGCCGAGATCCCGCTGCCGGTCGACGTGGTGGTGGCGCCGGCCTTTGCCGCCGACGCGCCGGCAACGGTCAAGGCGGTCGAAGCGGTGGGCGCCGACGACATGATCCTGGATATCGGCCCGCAGACCGCCGCGCACTACGCCGCGCTGATCGCCAAGGCCGGCACGGTGGTATGGAACGGCCCGGTCGGCGTGTTCGAGTTCGATGCCTTCGGCAAGGGCACCGAAGCGCTGGCCCGCGCCATCGCCGCATCCGACGCGTTCTCCATCGCCGGCGGTGGCGACACCCTGGCCGCGGTGGACAAGTACGGCATCGCCGACAAGGTCAGCTACATCTCCACCGGCGGCGGCGCGTTCCTGGAATTCCTCGAGGGCAAGACCCTGCCGGCCGTGGCCGCGCTGGAGGCCCGCGGGGCGTGAGCCGCGATGTGCTGTTCTTCGATCTCGACGGCACGCTGATCGATTCGGCCGTCGGCATCACCCGCTGCGTGGCCTACGCGCTGGAGCGGATGCAGCAGCCGGTACCGCCGCCGGCCGAGCTGCGCCGCTGGATCGGCCCGGCGCTGCGCACCAGCTTCACCCCGCTGTTCGGCGACGCGCAGCGCGTCGAACAGGCGGTGGCGCTGTACCGCGAACGCTTCGAACTGCACGGCTGGCAGGAGCATGACGTCTACGCCGGCATCGGCGAGGTGGTGCAGGGGCTGCATGCCGCCGGCCACCGGCTGGCGGTGGTCACCGCCAAGAACGAGCCGCACGCGCGGCGGATCGTCGAGCACCTGCCGTTCGGTGGCTGCTTCGAGGCGGTGATCGGCGCCACCGCCGACGGCACGCGCAGCCACAAGCCGGAACTGATCGGCGAAGCGCTGCGGCGGCTGTCGCTGGCGCCGGCGCGGTGCTGGATGATCGGCGACCGGCGCATGGATATCGAAGGCGCGCGCCACCATGGCATGCGCAACATCGGCGTGCTGTGGGGCTTCGGTGGCCGCGAGGAACTGACCGCGGCCGGTGCCGGTTCACTGCCCGGCACGCCGGCCGAACTGGAGCAACTACTGTCGCGCTGATGCGATGGCGGCGATGCAGGCCGCGCGGCGTGCGTTGAACCCGCGCGCGCCGCGCACGCGTTGCGCTGGGCGCGGTCCACGGGCTGCGCGTCGCAGGCGCCGGTGATTGCCGGCGCGTTGTCCTGGCTGGCCACCATGCTGTCCCTTGCTGACAGTCCGCGACCGATCCATGTCCGCTTGTGCATAGGCGAGCGGACAGCGCCGGGCAACGCGCGGGCGATGTCCGGACATGCTGTCCGCCCTGTCTGCGGGACAGCGTGGAAAGTGTCTTCTGAAATCGTATGCGACATCGTTGTCATGCACTGGATATGCTAATTTCGGCGGCCTTTCAGGGAGTTTTCGCACCATGATCGAACGCCAGCGCCGCACCAAGATCCTCGCCACCCTCGGACCGGCCACCGATGCGCCGGGCGTGCTCGACGATCTGTTCCGCGCCGGTGTCAACGTGGTCCGCCTGAACTTCTCGCACGGCGATCCGTCCGGCCAGGCCAAGCGTGCCGCCGAAGTGCGCGCCGCCGCCAACCGGGTCGGCGTGGAAGTCGGCATCCTCGCCGACCTGCCGGGCCCGAAGATCCGCATCGAGCGCTTCGCCGAGGGCAGGGTGCAGCTCAAGGTGGGCGACCGCTTCGACCTCATCGCCAGGGCCGACGCGGCGCCCGGCGACGCCACCCAGGTCGGCGTGAGCTACCTCGGCCTGCCGCAGGACGTGGGCCCCGGCGACGTGCTGCTGCTGGACGACGGCCTGATGCAGCTGCAGGTGGTGGAAGTGCAGGGCGAGCGCATCGTCACCAGCGTGCTCAACGACGGCGTGCTGTCCGACCGCAAGGGCCTGAACAAGCAGGGCGGCGGCCTGTCGCTGGGTGCGCTCACCGAGCGCGACAAGGAACTGATCGGCATCGTGGCGAAGATCGGCGTGGACTTCATCGCTGTCTCGTTCTGCCGCAACGCGCAGGACATGAACGACGCCCGCGCGATCGCCCGCCAGCACGGCTGCGACGCGGCGCTGGTGTCCAAGATCGAACGTACCGAGGCGATCGAGAACCTGGAGGAGATCGTCGAGGCCAGCGACGTGGTGATGGTCGCCCGCGGCGACCTGGGCGTGGAGATCGGCGACGCCGAACTGCCCGGCCTGCAGAAGAAGATCATCAAGGCCGCGCTGGCGCAGAACAAGGTGGTGATCACCGCCACGCAGATGCTGCAGTCCATGGTCGAAAGCCCGATCCCGACCCGCGCCGAAGTGCTGGACGTGGCCAACTCGGTCATCGACGGCACCGACGCGGTGATGCTGTCGGCCGAAACCGCGGCCGGTGCCTACCCGGTCAAGGCGGTCGAGGCGATGGCGCGCATCTGCCTGGGAGCCGAGCGCCAGTTCCAGACCGAGACCGACTTCAATGCCTCGCCGCGCAACCTGGAGCGCGCCGACCAGGCCATCGCCATGGCCACCATGTTCCTGTCCCAGCACGTGGGCGTGCGCGCAATCGTGGCGATGACCGAATCCGGCGGCACCGCGCGCTACCTGTCGCGGTTCCGGGCCAAGGCACCGATCTATGCGGTCACCCGGCATGACGGTGCGCGCCGGCAGATGGCGCTGATGCGCGATGTGTTCCCGATCAATTTCGACAGCCGCGGCTTCACCCCGCGCGAAGCGGCGCGCGGCAGCATCCGCCTGCTGGTCGAGGCCGGCCTGCTGCAGGCCGGCGACCGCGTGGTGTTCACCAGCGGCGAGCACATGGAAACCCATGGCGCCACCAACACCCTGCGCCTGCTCGAAGTGGGCAGCGACGGCCGCGCCAGCGGGCTGGGCGAACTCTGACGGATCTGCGTGCACGGGCCACCGCGATGGCCCGTGCATGACTGCAGCGGACAGGATTTGTCCTGGCAGACGGATTGAAACCGGTTCCAGCGCGTCCTCACGGCCGGGCAACGACGGCCGCGGGCTATAATCCGGGTTTTCCCGCACCCCGTCACAGGAACTTCATGAGCATCGAACTGCTGGCTGAAACCGCCCAGGCCATGGTCGCCCCGGGCAAGGGCATCATCGCCATCGACGAATCCACCGGCACGATCGCCAAGCGCTTCGCCAGCGTCGGCATCGAGAACACCGAAGAGAACCGCCGTGCCTACCGCGAGCTGCTGCTGACCACGCCGAAGCTCAACGAACATATTTCCGGCGCGATCCTGTACGACGAAACCATCCGCCAGAGCACCCGCGACGGCGTGCCGTTCGCCAAGTACATGGCCGACCACGGCATGATCCCGGGCATCAAGGTCGACAAGGGCGCGCACCCGCTGGCCGGCTGCCCGGGCGAGCTGGTCACCGAAGGCCTGGACGGCCTGCGCGAGCGCCTGCATGAGTACTACAAGCTCGGCGCCCGCTTCGCCAAGTGGCGCGCGGTCATCAACATCGGCGAGAGTATCCCGTCGGGCACCTGCATCGAGTCCAACGCGCACGCGCTGGCCCGCTATGCCGCGCTGTGCCAGGAATGCGGCCTGGTGCCGATGGTCGAGCCGGAAGTGATCATGGACGGCGACCACGACATCGAGACCTGCTACGAAGTCACCGAAGCCACCATGCGCTCGCTGTTCGACGCGCTGTACCAGCAGAACGTGCTGCTGGAAGGCACCATCCTGAAGGCTTCGATGGTCATCTCCGGCAAGGACTGCGACGAGCAGGCCGACGTCGAGGAAGTGGCCGAAGCCACCGTGATGTGCCTGAAGAGCACCGTGCCGGCGATCCTGCCGGGCGTGGTGTTCCTGTCCGGCGGCCAGAGCGACGAACAGTCGACCGCGCACCTGAACGCGATGAACCAGCTCGACAAGCTGCCGTGGCCGCTGAGCTTCTCCTACGGCCGCGCCATGCAGCAGGCCGCGCTGAAGCTGTGGGCCCAGGACATGCAGGGCAACTACGCCGCCGCGCAGAAGACCGTTTACGAGCGCGCCCGCGAGAACGGCCTGGCCGCGCTGGGCAAGTGGGAAGGCTGATCGCCGCCTGACGCTGATGGACGTGGAAACGCCGGCCCTGCGCCGGCGTTTTCATTTGCGCGCAGGCCCAGGGCCAGACATGACCGATTCGGCGGTGTGCCGATGGCGCAGCTTCTGCGGCCATGCGCCAGCGGCGCACCCGCCCACGTCTCCGCGGGGCGCCGTAGCGCCAGGCAACGCCCAGCGGGCCTTCGCAGGGAAGGCTCCATGCGGGGCAAGCCCCGCATCTACCACACGCGGTTGCAAGGTTCCGCAACGTTGGGGATCGCCCGCGGTGGCGTTGCCGGAAAGGTCCGGCGGGGCGTTGCCTCGCTCTCCAGGAAATGCACTGCAGCGGCGGGCGATGGCATGGGAACGATCCCGCGGCCGGTCAGCGCGCGAACGACGGCAGCGGATCGTCCATCGACGGGAACGCCGGCCCTGCCTGCGCCGCGACCGCCAGCGCCTGCTGGTAGGCCTTGAAGGTGGCGGTGTTGTAGGCCACCAGCACGATGCGCACCGGCCGCGCGTGGCTCTTCTGCCAGGTCACGGTTTCGGTGACGGCGATGGCCGCGGCCTGGTGCATGGGGTAGCCGTAGACGCCGCAGCTGATCGCCGGGAAGGCGATCGATTCCAGCCGCATCTGTTCGGCCAGCCTGAGCGACTGCCAGTAGCAGTTGGCCAGCAGCGCGGCCTCGTCGCGCTGGCCGCCCTGCCAGACCGGGCCGACGGCGTGGAACACATGGCGCGCCGGCAGCGCATGGGCGCCGGTGGCGCGGACCTCGCCGGGCGGGCAGCGCACGCCCGGGCGCAGCTCCGGCAGGCGTGTGCATTCGGCCAGCAGGCCCGGCCCGGCCGCGCGGTGGATCGCGCCGTCGACACCGCCGCCACCGAGCAGGCTCTCGTTGGCCGCGTTGACGATGGCATCCACGTCCAGGGTGGTGATGTCGCCGTGCCAGATGTCGATGTTCATGCCCGCGATCTTCCCTTTCCATGTATGAGCAAAACGTGACGGGTGCACGGCTTGCGCCGGCCCGCGGCAAAGTCTGAGGAAAGCCCGTCTCCACGGCTGCGACGCGGCGCCCGCAAGCAGCAAGGCCGCCCGGGGGCGGCCTTGTGCGGGGGGCGGGAGGCGGGGCGCCGGGCTTACGGCAGGCCGGCCAGCCAGTCGTCGTCGCTGCCTTCGTTGATGTCGGCGAACAGCGGGGTGGAGAAGTAGCGCTCGCCGGTGTCGGGCAGCATGGCCAGGATCACCGAGCCGGCCGGTGCCGTGGCGGCCACTTCCAGCGCCGTGGCGGCGGTGGCACCGGCCGAGATGCCGACGAAAATGCCTTCCTCGGCGGCCAGCCGGCGCGAGGTCTCGATCGCGCGCTCGTCCTGCACCGCATACAGCGCGTCGTGGACGTTGCGGTTGAGCACCGCCGGCAGGAAATCCGGGGTCCAGCCCTGGATCTTGTGCGGCTTCCACTCGTCGCCCTTGAGCAGCGCGGCGCCGGCCGGCTCGGTGGCGATGATGCGGGTGTCCGGGCGCGCCAGTTTCAACACCTCGCCGACGCCGGTGAGGGTGCCGCCGGTGCCCCAACCGCTCACGAAGTAGTCCAGGCGCCGGCCGGCGAAGTCGCGCAGGATCTCGGCCGCGGTGGTGTTGCGGTGATAGGCCGGGTTGGCCGGGTTGGCGAACTGGCTGGCCAGGAACCAGCCGTGTTTGGCGGCCAGTTCCTTCGCCTTCTCCACCATGCCGGTGCCGCGCGCCGCGGCCGGGGTCAGGATCACCTTGGCGCCGTAGGCGCGCATCGCCTTGCGGCGTTCCACCGAGAACGTCTCGGTCATCACCGCGACGAACTTGTAGCCGCGCGCGGCCGCGACCATGGCCAGGGCGACGCCGGTGTTGCCCGAGGTGGCCTCGACGATGGTGTCGCCGGGCTTGAGCACGCCGCGCTTCTCGGCGTCGAGCACGATCGCCAGCGCCAGGCGGTCCTTGACCGAGCCGCCGGGATTGAACGACTCGACCTTGACGTAGACGTCCACCCCGGCCGGCGCCAGGCGGTTGAGCTTGACCACCGGGGTGTTGCCGACGGTGTCGAGGATGCTGTTGTAGATGGCCATGGGGATCTCCTGGAAGGGAATCAGGCGGCGTCGGCCAGTGTCGGCGACGCCGCCTTTGCTGAAGGTGAGGGTGCGCGCGGAGTGGCCGGCAATGGCGCCTGGCCGAACCAGTGCAGTTCGTCCGCCAGCGCGGCCACCTCGCCGACGACCAGCAGTGCCGGCGACTGCACCGCATGCGTGGCGGCGGCGTCGGCCAGGTGCCGCAGGTGCCCGCTGACCACGCGCTGGCCGGGGCGCGAGCCGTTTTCCACCAGCGCGAACGGTGTGGCGGCGGGCAGCCCGGCGTCGAGCAGCTGCGCCTGGATCCGCGCCAGCGCAGCCACGCCCATGTAGAACACCAGGGTCTGCCGTGGCGCGGCCAGCGCATGCCAGTCGAGCGTGTCCAGCGATTCGCGGCAATGCGCGGTGACCAGCCGCAGCTGCTGGGCGTGGTCGCGGTGAGTGAGCGGGATGCCGGCGTGCGCGGCGCAGGCCAGCGCCGCGGTGATGCCCGGTACCACCTCGTAGGCAATGCCGTGCGCGCGCAGGAACTGCAGTTCCTCGCCGCCGCGGCCGAACACGAACGCGTCGCCGCCCTTGAGCCGGACCACACGGCGGCCGGCGCGCGCGTGTTCCAGCATCAGCGCGTGGATGTGCTCCTGGCGGGTGCTGTGGCCGCGCGCGGACTTGCCGACTTCGATGCGGTCGGCGTCGCGGCGGGCCAGCTGCAGCACGTCGGCGCTGACCAGCCGGTCGTGCAGGATCACGTCGGCCTGGTTGAGCGCGCGCAGCGCGGCCAGGGTGAGCAGGCCGGGGTCGCCGGAACCGGCGCCGACCAGCACCACCGAGCCGGCCGTTGCCGGCGGTTCGTCTGCCATGGCCTGGCGCAGCGCGGATTCGGCGTCGGCGGGGCGCTGGCGGCGCAGCAGGTCCAGCACCGGGCCATCGAGCAGGCGGTCGAAGAACCGGCGCCGCGCGGCGGTGTCCGGGAAGCGTGCGCGGATCGCCGGGCGGTGGCGCCCGGCCAGTGCGGTCAGCTGGCCCCAGGCGCCGTCGAACAGCTCCTCCAGCCGGCGGCGCACATGCCGCGCCACCATCGGCGCGGCGCCGCCGCTGGAAACGGCGATCTGCAGCGCGCCGCGCTCGACCACCGCCGGTACGTGGAAGCGCGACAGCTGGGCGTCGTCGACCACATTCACGAACAACCGCTGCGCTTCGGCCGCACGCGCGACCGCCTGGTTGACCGCGGCGGTGTCGGTGGCGGCGACCACCAGCCACACGTCTTCGGCCAGCCAGCGCGTGTCGAACAGGCCGGGCAGCCAGTCGATGCGGCCGGCCTCGGCCAGCTCCCGCAGCGGCGGCGACAGGTGCGGCGCGCCGACCCGCGGCCGCGCGCCGGCGTGCAGCAGCGCCTCGACCTTGCGCCCGGCCACCGCGCCGCCCCCGACCACCAGCACGGCACGGCCGTTGAGATCGGCAAACAGCGGGAACAGGGGGGCGTCCAAGGCGGGGAAGGGGCGGTCGTGGCAGGGATGCTGACCGTAGTCCCGGCCCGGGCCGCCCGGAAATGACATGCCCCGTCTCACAGATTACTTTCGGTTATAAGTAGCCCCTGCGATCTGCCCTACAGTGGGTCGGTCCCCGCCGAGCCATCGTCCCGACCCCCGATGACCCTGACCCAACTGCGCTACCTGGTGGCAATCGCCGACGCCGAGCTGAACATCACGCTGGCGGCCACGCGGGTGCACGCCACCCAGCCGGGGCTGTCCAAGCAGCTCAAGCAGCTGGAGGACGAGCTGGGTTTCCTGCTGTTCGTGCGCAAGGGGCGCAGCCTGGAGTCGGTGACCCCGGCCGGCGGGGAAGTGATCGCGCGGGCGCGGCTGGTACTGGCCGAAGCCAACAACATCCGCACCTATGCCGCCAACCAGCGCCGCGAGAGCCACGGCCAGCTGGTGCTGACCACCACCCACACCCAGGCGCGCTTCGTGCTGCCGCCGGCGGTGGCGCGGATCAAGCAGGCCTACCCGCAGGTCAGCGTGCACCTGCAGCAGGCGGCCGAGAGCGATGCGCTGGACCTGCTCAGCCAGGGCGACGCCGACATCGCCATCGTCAGTACCGCCGGTGGCGAACCGAGCACCGGCATCGCGGTGCCGCTGTACCGCTGGCGGCGGCTGGTGCTGGTGCCGCGTGGGCACGCGCTGGACCGCGCCGGGCGTCAGCCGGACATGGCCGCGCTCGCGGCGCACCCGTTGATCAGCTACGAATCCTCGACCCGGCCCAGTTCCTCGCTGCGTCGCGCCTTCGCCGCGCAGGGGCTGGAACCGGACCTGGCCTTGACCGCGCTCGACGCCGACCTGATCAAGACCTACGTGCGTACCGGCCTGGGCGTGGGCCTGCTGGCGGAAATGGCGGTCAGCGCCGGCGACAGCGACCTGCGCGCCTGGCCGGCGCCGGCGGCGATCCCCGAATGCACCGCCTGGGCGGTGCTGCCGCGCGACCGGGTGCTGCGCGACTACGCGCTGGAACTGGTGCATGTGCTGGCGCCGCAGATCGACAAGCGCGACCTGCGGCGCGTGCTGGACGGCAACCAGGAAGCCGACTGGCCGGTGCCGCCGAGCTGGGAAGCGCTGACCCAGACCATCACCAACTGACAAGCAGGAACCAGCGCACGCGAACCAGGAACCCGGGAAGGCGGACGCAATCGCCTTTGCCCGTCCGCGCTGCTCCCGGCCGTTGTGGTGGCGGGCTCCCCGCCGCGGGTTGCCCGCTTTTTCCCCTGCGGCGATGTGTCGCACATGGGCCGCGATGACGCGGTCTTAAAATCGGGGCGTGATCCGATCCCCGCTCCTGCACCGCTGGATGTTGCTGCTCGCGCTGGCGGCCGCGCTGCTGATGGCGTTGGCACCGGTGGTGAGCCGCTGGATCCAGTCCGCGCCGGGGACGCATACGGCGATGGCGCACGCGATGGCCCCGATGGCCATGGCCCCCTCGGCGCCGGCAGTACCGCCGATGTCGGATGCGCATGCAGCGCACGCCGGTCACATGGATGCGGGCAAGGCCACGGCCACGGATACTGACAAACCGCGCCCGCCAGACCCGCATGCCGCGCACGGCGAGGCCTGCGACTACTGCACCATGGCGTCGCGGTTGCTGCCCTGGCTGGCGCTGCTGCTGGTGCTCGCGCCGGTGCTGTACCGCGTTGCGCCGCAGGCGCCGCGCGCCACCGTGTCCAGCGCCGGCCTGCGCTGGCCGGCGCACCCGGTGCGTGGGCCGCCGTTGTTCTCCTGACGACAGATTCCCTTTTTCCCGCTGCCTGTCGCTTCGTGCGGCACGTGGCATGTCGTACCGGAGAATTCCATGTATCCCGTTTCCCGTATGCCGGGCGCCCCGGCGTGCCTGGCCGCCTGTGTCTGCCTGGCGCTGTTTCCCCTGCTCGCGCACGCCGACGCGCCCGAGTCGATCAAGACCCTGGACACCCTGGTGGTGACCAGCGCGGCGCCGTCCTCGCCGTTGAACTGGGTCACCGATCCGCGCCTGCCGCGGCAGCCGGTGCCCGCCAGCGATGGCGCCGATTACCTCAAGACCGTCCCCGGCTTTTCCGCGATCCGCAACGGCGGCACCAATGGCGACCCGGTGCTGCGCGGCATGTCCGGTTCGCGGCTGAACATCCTCAGCAACGACGGCAGCCTGATCGGTGCCTGTCCCTCGCGCATGGACAACCCGCTGTCCTACATCGCGCCGGAAACCTACGACCGGCTGACCGTCGTCAAGGGGCCGCAGAGCGTGCGCTGGGGCGCCGGTGCCTCGGCCGGCACGGTGCGCTTCGAGCGCGACATGCCGCGTTTCGATGCGCCGGGCATGGAGCTGCAGGCCAGCGCGCTGGGCGGCTCCAACAACCGCAACGACCAGATGCTCGATGCCAGCTTCGGCAGCCGCCCGGGCTATGTGCGGGTGAATGGCAACCGCTCCGAGTCCGGCGACTACCGCGACGGCAACGGCGAGGTGGTGCCGTCGCGCTGGCGCAAATGGAACGCCGACGCCGCGATCGGCTGGACCCCCGATGCCGACACCGTGCTCGAGCTCAATGCCGGTACCGGCGATGCCCTGGCGCGCTATGCCGGCCGTGGCATGGACGGGGCGGCGTTCAAGCGCAGCAGCTACGGCCTGCGTTTCGAACGCGGCAACCTGCCCGGCGCCTGGGACCGGCTGCAGGCCAACCTGTACTACAACGAGGCCGACCACGTGATGGACAACTACACGCTGCGCACGCCCAACCCGAACGGCAGCATGCCGATGCCGATGGCGTCGAACGTGGCGCGGCGCACCCACGGCGGCCGCATCGCTTCGGAATGGCGCTGGCAGGACGTGGCCGTGGTCGCCGGCATCGACGCCCAGGACAGCAGTCACCGCAAGCGCAAGGGCATGGGCCGCGGCACCTTCCGGCAGATGCCGTGGACCCGCGATGCCGAGCTCGGCAACACGGGCGCGTTCGCCGAACTGACCTTCGGCGAGGACACGCCGCGGCGCTGGGTCAGCGGCCTGCGCGTGGACAAGGCGCGGGCCAAGGACCTGCGCCTGACCAGCGGGATGACGGGCAGGCCCAATCCGACCGCCGGGCAGACGCGCGAGGAAACGCTGGGCAGCGGCTTCCTGCGCTATGAGCGCGACCACGGCCAGGCCTGGACCTGGTATGCCGGGCTCGGCCACAGCGAGCGCATGCCCGACTACTGGGAGCTGTTCTCGGCCGACGCCGGCCCGGCCGGCAGCGCCAATGCCTTCGCCGGGGTGAAGCCGGAAAAGACCACCCAGCTCGATCTCGGCCTGCAGTTCCGCGGGCGCACGCTCGATGCCTGGGTGTCGGCCTATGCCGGGCATCTGCAGGACTACATCCTGTTCACCTACCGCAGCGGCGGCATGATGGGCAGCAGCACGCGTGCGGGCAATGTCGATGCGCGCATCGCCGGTGCCGAGGCCGGGCTGGAATGGCGCCCGGTGCAAGGGCTGAAGCTGGGCAGCACGCTGGCCTATGCCTGGGGCGAGAACCGCGATGAGCGGCGGCCGTTGCCGCAGATCCCGCCGCTGGAAGGCCGTTTCAACGCCTCCTGGGAGCGCGGCCAATGGTCCACCGGCGCGCTGTTGCGGGTGGTGGCCGGGCAGGACCGCGTGGCGCAGGACGAAGGCAACGTGGTGGCGCGCGATCTCGGGCCGAGCGCTGGTTTCGCCACGCTCTCGCTCAATGCCGCGTACCGCATCAGCGACGGCCTGCGCGCCAGTGCCGGCGTGGACAATGTGTTCGACCGCGCCTATGCCGAACACCTGAACCTGGCCGGCAGCGCCGACTTCGGCTTCCCCGCCGACCCGGTGCGGATCAACGAACCCGGGCGCACGCTCTGGCTGAAGCTGGATTACCGCTACTGACGCGGCGGGTCCCGCTGCCGGGCCACCGGCGGCGGGACGCCTGTGTCATGCTTGCGCACCCAGGGACGAAGCAGGAACCGCAGATGACGCACCGGGCCGTGGCCTATGTCAGCACCGCCGTGGCCGGGCTGACGCCGGCCGATCTCGACCGCCTGCTGATCGACGCGCGCGCGCACAACCGCATGGAAGGCGTCACCGGCGTGCTGTTGCACGACGGCCACCGCTTCTTCCAGTATTTCGAAGGGCCGCCGGCCGGGGTGGAGAAGATCTATGCGCGCATCCGCGATTCGCGCATGCACGTCGGGCTGCAAGAGCTGCAGGATGGCCCGGTCGAACAGTTGTATTTCGCGCAGTGGCACATGGGCTGCAGCCGCACCGATGGCAGCGCGCTGCGCGAGCTGAGCAGCCGCCAGTGGCGGCAGGAAGCGCGGTACCTGGGCGAGGACCTGGCGCATGCCGGCGACACGCCGGGGCTGCGTGGACTGCTGGCGTTCTGGGAGCAGCAGCAGGAAGCCGTGGCCAGCTGATCGCGCCAAGCATGCTGCGCTGGTCTCGCCCGGGAAGCTGCTGCCGGGCAAGCCCGGCACTGCGGGGTGCGACGGATCGTCCATGGTGGGCGGCGCCTGCCGCGCAGGCGCCCGCCGCGCAAACGCGGCACGCTGGCCGCCCTAGATGTCCTCGTGCAGGCCGCACTCGCGCTTGAGGCCGAAGAAGCGGGTGTCCTCCTCGCGCATGCCCGGTTCCCAGCGGCGGGTGGTGTGGTAATCGCCGATGGACACATAGCCCTGTTCCCACAGCGGGTGGTAGGGCAGGTCATGTTGCTTGAGGTACTGCCACACGTCGCGGTCGCTCCAGTCGGCGATCGGGTTGACCTTCCAGCGCGCGTCGCGGCGCTGCAGCACCGGCGTGGTGGCGCGGCCGCTCGACTGGCTGCGGCGCAGCCCGGTGAACCAGGTGCCGGCCTGCAGCTCGTCCAGCGCGCGCTTCATCGGCTCGACCTTGCGCAGGTTGTTGTACTGCTCGATGCCGACCAGGCCCTGTTCCCACAGGCGGCCGTGGCGCGCCTCCATCCAGGCGCGGCTGACCAGCGGCCGGTACACCTTCAGGTTCAGGCCCAGGCGCTCGCTGAGGGTGTCGGCGAAGCGGTAGGTTTCCGGGAACAGGTAGCCGGTGTCGATCAGGATCACCGGGATGTCCGGCCGCTCGTGGCTGAGCAGGTGCAGGGTCACCGCCGACTGCGCGCCGAAGCTGGAGGACAGCACGTGGGTGCCGGGCAGGTGCTGCAGCGCCCAGCGCACGCGCGCGGTCGCGTCCATCGCCTCGAGCCGCGCGTCGAGCGCGGCGGTTTCCTCGGGGGACGCGGTGTTGCCGGTGTGGCGGGAAGACAGGGGCAGGGCGCTCATGCGTGCAGTTCCACGGCAATCTGGCGGTGGGTCGGGTAGGGCGGCAGTTCGATCAGCCCGCGGCGGTGTAGGAAGTCGCCGAAGCGTTCGTCCGCGTCGCGTTCGGCGGCATAGCGCGCCAGCAGCGGCTCCAGCGCCTGCAGGATCTGCACCTCGGTGACGTTGTCGCGGTACAGCGTGTTCAGGCGCTGGCCGCGGTGGTCGCCGCCAAGGAACAGGTTGTAGCGGCCCGGTGCCCTGCCGACCAGGGCGATTTCGGCCAGGTACGGGCGCGAGCAGCCGTTGGGGCAGCCGGAGATGCGCAGCAGGATCGGCACCTCGCGCAGGCCGTGCCGGGCCAGCAGCGGTTCCAGCGCGGCGAGGAAGCCGGGCAGGTAGCGTTCGGCCTCGGCCATCGCCAGCGCGCAGGTCGGCAGCGCCACGCACGCCACCGCGCCACGCGCGGTGGCGGTGGGCGCGTTGTTCTCCAGGTCCAGCGCATGCTGCGCGACCAGTGCGTCGATGCGCGCGCGCTGTGCCGCGGGCACGCCGGCGATGATCAGGTTCTGGTTGGCGGTCAGGCGGAACTCGCCGTGATGCACCCGCGCGATCTCGCGCATGCCGGTCAGCAGTGGCCGCCCCGGGGTGTCGGCGATGCGCCCGCTGGGCAGGGACAGGGTGAGGTGCCACAGGCCGTCCGCACCCTCGACCCAGCCGAAGCGGTCGCCGTTGTGCTCGAAGCGGAACGGCCGCGCCGGCTGCAGCACCACCCCGGCGCGTTCCTGCATCAGCGCCACGATGGCGTCGGTGCCGTGGTCGTCGATGGTGTACTTGAAGCGCGCGTGCTTGCGTTCCTCGCGGTCGCCCAGGTCGCGCTGCACGGTGATCGCCGCCTCGGCGATGGCGAACACCTGTTCCGGGGTCACGAAGCCGATCACGTTGCCCAGCCGCGGGTAATGCGCGGCAATGCCATGGCTGGCGCCCATGCCGCCGCCGATGGCGACATTGAAGCCGGCCAGGTTGCCGGCGTCGTCGACGATGGCGACCAGCCCGAGGTCGTTGGCGAACACATCGACGTCGTTGTACGGCGGCACCGCCACGGCGATCTTGAACTTGCGCGGCAGGTAGGTGTCGCCATACAGCGGTTCGTGCTCGACCCCGCTTTCGGCGACCTTTTCCTCGTCCAGCCAGATCTCATAGTAGGCGCGGGTAGCCGGCAGGAAGCGCAGCGACAGCTGCTGCGCCCACGCGTGCACCTGTGCATGCAGGCCCGACAGCAGCGGGTTGCTGGCGCCCAGCACGTTGCGGTTGACGTCGCCGCAGGCCGAGACGGTGTCCAGCGCCGCGGCGTTGATCGCCTGCATCGTCGCCTTCAACTCGCGCTTGATCACGCCGTGGAACTGGAAGGTCTGGCGGGTGGTGACCCGCAGCGAGTGGTTGGCCCAGGTGGTGGCGATGCGGTCGAGCCCGAGCCACTGCTGCGGGGTGAACACGCCGCCCGGCGCGCGGATGCGGATCATGAACTGGTGCGCGGGCTCGAGCTTCTGCCGCCGGCGCTCGTCGCGCAGGTCGCGGTCGTCCTGCTGGTAGCTGCCGTGGAACTTGATGGTGCGCTGGTCCTCGAAGCCCAGCGAGCCGGTGGTGGCATCGCCCAGGCCCTCGTGGATGGTGCCGCGCAGGCGCCGGCTTTCGCGCTTGATGGTTTCGACGGATGGGTGGCTCATGGTGTGTCCAATGGCGGTGTGGGTGCGCGCAACGCGTCAGTACACGTCGCGGGCGTAGCGGCCTTCGCGCTGCAGCGCGGACAGGTACCCGGCGGCGGCCTCGGCATCGCCGCCGTTGTGCGCGGCCACCACGTCCAGCAGCGCGGCATGCACGTCCCTGCCCATGGCGATGGCGCCGCACACGTACAGGTGCGCGCCATCCTGCAGCCAGTCGTACAGGTCGCGGCTGCGCTCGCGCAGGCGCTGCTGCACGTAGATGCGTTGCTGCGAGCCAGCCCGCGCATCCATGTGCGGGGATTTCAGAGGGTCGCGGGAGAAGGCCAGGTCGAGGCGATGCAGTTCCTTCTTCTGCAGGGCCTCCTGCCACTCGACCTGGTAGAGGAAATCGCTGTTGAAGTGGCGGGCACCGAAGAACAGCCAGTTGCGGCCGGTGGCGCCGGTCTCGGCGCGTTCCTGCACGAAGCCGCGGAACGGCGCCACGCCGGTGCCGGGGCCGATCATGATGATGTCGCGGCTGGCATCGGCGGGAACCCGGAAGCGTTCGTTCGGTTCGACGAACACCGGCACCTGCGCGCCTTCCTGCAGCGCGGCGAGGAACCCGCTGGCGGCGCCGACATGGCCGCGGCCGTGCGCGTCGTAGGCCAGTTCGTCCACGGTCAGGTGCACCTCCTCGCCCACGCGCCTGCGGCTGGAGGCGATGGAGTAGAGCCGATGCGCGGCCGGGCGCAGCGCGGCGACCAGTGCGGTGGCGTCCCAGTCGGCTGGCCAGCGGTGCAGCACGTCGACCAGCTGGTGGTCGGCGAACACGGCGGCCAGTTCGCCGCTGCGGGCCGGCTCCAGCAGGCCGGCCAGGTCGGCGCTGCCGCTGCGTTCGGCCACGGTCGCCAGCAACGGGCGCGAAATGCGGGTCAGTTCGCGGTATTCGCCCAGCCATTGCGCCAGCGGGCGCTCATGGCCGCCATGGCTGACGCCGGTGTCACCGTCCAGCCCGGTGGCGGCGAGGATCGCATCGACCAGCTGCGGCGGGTTGCGGTGGACGATGCCCAGCGCGTCGCCCGGCTCATAGTGCAGGCCGCTGCCCTCCAGCGACAGTTCGAGGTGGTGCACGCGCTTGTCGAAGCGGCCGTAGTGGCCGAAGGCCGGGCCCTTGAAGTCGCGGCCGCTGATCGGTTGCCGCGCCAGCAGTTCGGCCGCGAATGGATGCTGTGCGCTGTATGCCGTGCCGTGGCCGTGGCCGTGGCGCAGCGGAGTGACGTTGCTGGCGGTCGTCGCGGCGGCTTCGCCCAGCACCTGGCGTGCGTCCGCCAGGGCACGGCTGCGCCACGGCGTGGCGACGCTGTCAATGTCGAGGTCGGCCTCGCCCAGCGGCTGCAGGCGCCGCGCGCCCAGTTCGGCCAGGCGTGCGTCCAGCCTGCGGCCGATGCCGCAGAAATCGGCGTAGCTGGAATCGCCCAGGCCGAGTACGGCGTAGCTGAGCTCCGGCAGCTTCGGTGCGCGCCTGCCGGCGATGAACTCGACCAGGCCGATGGCGTCGTCCGGCGGGTCGCCCTCGCCCTGGGTACTGATGACGATGTACAGCAGGCGCTCGCCGGCCAGTTCGCGGGTGGGGTAGGCGTCGGCGCGGAGCAGCCGCACCGCCAGCCCGGCGGCCTCGGCGTCGCCGGCCAGCTGCTCGGCGGCGCGGCGGGCATTGCCGGTCTGACTGCCGTAGACGATGGTCAGGCGGCCGCTGGCCGGCGCCGCCGGCTGGCCACCGGGAATCACCGCCAGTGACGGCGGCGGATGGCCCTGGGCGAGGCCGGCGGCGAAGCCGGACAGCCACCACAGGCTGTTGCCGTCCAGCCCCTCCACCAGGCGCGCCAGCAGCGCCCTGCGGTCCTCGGGCAGGGGGCTGGGGGGCACGGTGGCAGCGGCGGCGGTCATGTCCGGTCCGGTCGGGGATGGGGTGACCGATGCTAGGGAGCGGCGCGGGGCGCGGGAAAGGATGCGCGGTTATCGGTTCATGCCCTGCGTTCATTTCTGCGCGGGGCGCGCGCCGCGCACACTCGCCATCCTGCCGGGGACGTGCGCCTGTCTGCGCTGCTACCCTTCCACCGTTCTTACACGTGCAGCCGCTGAAACTTCCGCAATGACCGTTCCCCCCCCTTTGTCGCATCTCGACCGGCTGGAAGCCGAGAGCATCCACATCCTGCGCGAGGTCGCGGCCGGCTTTGCCAACCCGGTGCTGCTGTATTCGGTCGGCAAGGACAGTTCGGTGCTGCTGCACCTGCTGCTCAAGGCGTTCGCGCCCGGGGTGCCGCCGATCCCGCTGCTGCACGTGGACACGCGCTGGAAGTTCCGCGAGATGATCGCCTTCCGCGACCGTCGCGTGGCCGAAACCGGCGTGGACCTGCGGGTGCACATCAATCCCGATGGCATCGCCCGCGACATCGGCCCGGTCAGCCACGGCGCCGCGGTGCATACCGACGTGATGAAGACCCAGGGCCTGAAGCAGGCGCTGGACAAATGGAAGTTCGACGCGGCGATCGGCGGCGCGCGCCGCGACGAGGAGAAATCCCGGGCCAAGGAGCGCGTGTTCTCGTTCCGCAACGACCGCCACCGCTGGGACCCGAAGAACCAGCGGCCGGAGCTGTGGAACCTGTACAACGCGCGCATCCACCCCGGCGAGAGCGTGCGCGTGTTCCCGCTGTCCAACTGGACCGAGCTGGACATCTGGCTCTACATCTACCGCGAGAAGATCCCGGTGGTACCGCTGTACTTCGCCGCCGAACGCCCGGTGGTCGAGCGCGACGGCAGCCTGATCATGGTCGACGACGCGCGCCTGCCGCTGCGTCCGGGCGAGGTGCCGCAGCTGCGCCGGGTGCGTTTCCGCACGCTGGGCTGCTACCCGCTGACCGGGGCCATCGAATCGCAGGCCGACACGCTGGAGAAGATCATCGCCGAAATGCTGGTGTCCACCCGTTCCGAGCGGCAGGGCCGGGTGATCGACCATGACCCGTCCGCGTCGATGGAGAAGAAGAAGCTGGAGGGCTATTTCTGATGAACGCACCGGCAACGTCTTCCGATATCGCCACTTACCTGCAGCAGCACGAATCCAAGCCGCTGCTGCGCTTCATCACCTGCGGCAGCGTCGATGACGGCAAGAGCACGCTGATCGGGCGGCTGCTGTACGAAAGCAAGCGCCTGTTCGACGACCAGCTGGCCGCGCTGGAGGCCGACAGCCGCCGCCATGGCACCCAGGGCGAACGCATCGACTATGCGCTGCTGCTGGACGGGCTGGCCGCCGAGCGCGAGCAGGGCATCACCATCGACGTGGCCTACCGCTATTTCGATACCGACCGCCGCAAGTACATCGTCGCCGACTGCCCGGGCCACGAGCAGTACACCCGCAACATGGCCACCGGCGCCTCCACCGCCGACCTGGCGGTGGTGCTGGTGGACGCGCGCAAGGGGCTGCTGCAGCAGACCCGCCGCCACAGCTACATCATCTCCCTGCTGGGCATCGGCCAGGTGGTGCTGGCGGTCAACAAGATGGACCTGGTCGGCTACGACCCGGCGGTGTTCGAACGCATCGCCGCCGAGTACGCGGCACTGGCCGCGCAGATGGGTATCGCCCACGTGCAGGCGATCCCGCTGTCGGCGCTGGAAGGGCAGAACCTGTCGATGCGCTCGGCGTTGATGCCGTGGTACGACGGTCCCACCCTGATCGAGCACCTGGACACGGTGGCCATCGCCGGCCACGACGGCGGCGGCGGCCTGCGCCTGCCGGTGCAGTGGGTGAACCGGCCACACCAGGATTTCCGTGGCTTCGCCGGCACCCTCGCCGCCGGCCAGGTGCGCGCCGGCGACGCGGTGGTGGTGCTGCCGTCGGCGCGGCGTTCGACGGTGCGCGAGGTGCTCGGCCCGGATGGCCCGCTGGACGTCGCCCGCGCCGGCCAGGCGGTGACCCTGGTCCTGGCCGACGAGATCGACGTCAGTCGCGGCGACGTGATCGCCGCCGCCGGCGATCCGCCGGAAGTGGCCGACCAGTTCGCCGCGCACGTGCTGTGGATGGACGATGCCGCGCTGCTGCCCGGGCGGCCGTACTGGCTGCAGATCGGCAGCCGCAGCGTGGCCGCCAGCGTCAGCGAGATCAAACACCGGATCGACGTGAACACGCAGGACAAGCTGGCGGCCAAGCGGCTGGAGCTGAACGAGGTCGGCTACTGCAACCTGTCCCTCGACGAACCCATCGCCTTCGAACCCTATGCGCGCAACCGCGCGCTGGGCGGCTTCATCCTGATCGACCGCCAGAGCAACGCCACCGTCGCCGCCGGTACCCTGGACTTCGCCCTGCGCCGTGCCGGCAACGTGCACTGGCAGCACCTGGACGTGGATCCGGCCGCGCGCGCGCGGATCAAGGGGCAGACCCCCCGGGTGCTGTGGTTCACCGGCCTGTCCGGCGCGGGCAAGTCCACCATCGCCAACCAGGTGGAGAAGCGCCTGCACGCGCGTGGCTGCCACACGTTCCTGCTTGACGGCGACAACGTCCGCCACGGCCTGAACCGCGACCTGGGCTTCACCGACGAGGACCGGGTGGAGAACATCCGCCGCGTGGCCGAGGTGGCCCGGCTGATGGTCGACGCCGGGCTGATCGTGCTGGTCAGCTTCATCTCACCGTTCCGTGCCGAGCGGCAGATGGCGCGCGAGCGTTTCGCCCCGGGCGAGTTCGTCGAGATCTTCGTCGACGTGCCGCTGGAGGTCGCCGAATCGCGCGACGTGAAGGGCCTGTACCGCAAGGCGCGGGCCGGGCAGATTCCCAACTTCACCGGCATCGATTCGCCCTACGAACCGCCACAAGCGCCGGAACTGCACCTGTACGCCGACGGCGAGACGCTGGACGCGATGGCCGACCAGGTCGTACGGCTGGCATTGCGCTGAGGCGCGAGCCGCGGAGCACTGCGGCCGCGTTGCACGCGCGGCCGATGCTGCCCGCACCCGGGCCGGCGGCGCGGCGCTGGGCGGCGCACGTCTGCCGCCCCGGGCGGGCGCCCGCTTGCCTGCCGGCAAGGTGAATGCACGGCCGTCCTGCGCCGTCGCAGGGTCGCTTGCCGAAGTACGCGTCCGCGCCGTCCAGGGTCGTCCCCGGGCGCGGTCCGGCACTCGCGGCCGCCCGTCCCCCGGGCGCGGCCGGAAGCCATGGCGGCAGGCAATGGGTGACCCCGCCCTGGTTATGGCCCGGCCCCACCCAATGGCACATCCGGCCCGTCACTGGCGGCGGCTAGACTGCGCGATCGTGTAGCGGACGGAACGACGTATGTTGTGGCGTTTTTCGGCCACCCTGGCCGGTGGCATTGTCTTGGCGCTGGGAATGGCCGCCTGCGGCCGTGGGAGCGGCGATGCGCCGCGTGCGCAGGGCGCGCCGGTGCCGGTCACCACCCAGGTGGTCGCGCGTTCGGCCTGGAACGACACCCTGCAGGCCATCGGCACCACCCGGGCGCGCGAGTCGGTGACCGTCACCGCCAAGGTCAGCGAGATCATCGACGCGGTGCATTTCCGCAGCGGCCAGGAAGTGGCCGCCGGCGCACCGCTGGTGACCCTGCGCATCGACGCGCAGCAGGCCGCGCTGGCGCAGGCCCAGGCCACCTTCGACGAAGCCGACCGCCTGTACCGGCGGCAGAGCGAGCTGGCCACCCAGCAGCTGGTCGCCAGTTCCACCCTTGATACCCAGAAGGCGATCCGCGACGCGGCCGAGGCGCGGGTGCGGCAGATGCGCGCCGATGTGGCCGACCGCCAGGTGCGGGCGCCGTTCGCCGGCGTGCTCGGCATCCGCCAGGTCAGCCCCGGCTCGCTGGTCACCCCGACCACGGTGATCGCCACGCTCGACGACATTTCGCGGATGCATGTCGATTTCCAGGTGCCGGAAGCCGAGCTGGCCTCGCTCAAGCCCGGCGACAAGGTCAGCGGCAGCAGCATCGCCTACCCGGGGCGCAGCTTCGAGGGCGAGGTCAGCACCGTCGATGCGCGGGTCGACCCGGGCAGCCGCGCGGTCACCGTGCGCGCCGATTTCGCCAATCCCGACCATGCGCTGCGCCCGGGCATGCTGCTGGACGTGCGCGTGTTCCGCCCCGAGCGGCAGGCGCTGGTGATCCCGGAGATCGCGGTGGTCCAGGTCGGCCGTGACTCCTACGTGTTCCGGGTCCGCGACGACGCCACGGTCGAGCGCGCCGACGTCAGGACCGGCACCCGCCGCGCCGGCGTGGTGGAGATCGTGGAAGGGCTGGAGGCCGGCCAGCGCATCGTCGTCGACGGCACCGGCAAGCTGCGCCCGGGCCTGCGCATCGCCGACGCCAAGGCCGCGCCGGCCGCCGCCGGGGCCAGCGCCGAATGAAGCTGTCGGACCTGTCGATCAAGCGGCCGGTGCTGGCCGTGGTGATGAGCCTGCTGCTGGTGGTGCTGGGGCTGATGTCCTTCAGCCGCCTGACCCTGCGTGAGCTGCCGGCGATCGACCCGCCCATTGTATCGGTGTCGGTCGACTACACCGGCGCCTCGGCGGCGGTGATCGAAAGCCGCATCACCCAGGTGCTGGAAGACGCGCTGGCCGGCATCGAGGGCATCGACACCATCAATGCGCGCAGCACCAACGGCCGCGCCTCGGTGAGCATCGAGTTCACCGCCAACCGCGACATCGAGGCCGCCGCCAACGACGTGCGCGATGCGGTCAGCCGGGTCGCCGACCGCATGCCCGAGGAAGCGCGCCCGCCGGAGATCGCCAAGGTCGAAAGCGATGCCGACCCGATCATCTGGTTCAACATGAGCTCCTCGACGATGGACACGCTGGAGCTCAGCGATTACGCCGAGCGCTACGTGGTCGACCGCTTCTCCAGCATCGACGGCGTGGCCCAGGTGCGCATCGGCGGGCGCCAGCGCTATGCCATGCGCATCTGGCTGGACCGCGACCAGCTGGCCGCGCGCGGGCTGACCGTGGGCGAGGTGGAATCGGCGCTGCGCAACGAGAACGTGGAGCTGCCGGCCGGGCGCATCGAGTCGGCCGACCGCGACTTCACCCTGCGCGTGGAGCGCAGCTACGTGGCCCCGGCCGATTTCGCCAGCATCCCGCTGGGCAAGGGCAGCGACGGCTACGTGGTGCGGCTGGGCGACGTGGCCAGGGTCGAGCTGGCCTCGGCCGAGCGCCGCGCCTACTACCGCAGCAACGGCGAGCCCGGCATCGGCATGGGCATCGTCAAGACCTCCACCGCCAACGCGCTGGACGTGGCCCGCGCCACCCGCGCCGAGGCCGAGCGCATCGCCAGGACCCTGCCGGCCGGTACCCGGATCTTCGTCGCCTTCGACAACACCACCTTCATCGAGGCGGCGGTGGAGCGCGTCTATGCCACCCTGGTGGAGGCGATGCTCCTGGTGCTGGTGGTGATCTGGCTGTTCCTGGGCAGCCTGCGCGCGGCGCTGATCCCGGCGGTGACGGTGCCGGTGTGCCTGGTGGCGGCGTTCATCGCGCTGTTCGCCTTCGGTTTTTCGATCAACCTGTTCACCCTGCTGGCGCTGGTGCTGTGCATCGGCCTGGTGGTGGACGACGCCATCGTGGTGGTGGAGAACGTGCAGCGGCGCATCGACCTGGGCGAACCGCCGCTGGTCGCCGCGCGGCGCGGTACCGCGCAGGTGGCGTTCGCGGTGATCGCCACCACCGCGGTACTGGTGGCGGTGTTCCTGCCGGTCGGTTTCCTGGAGGGCAACACCGGCCGACTGTTCCGCGAGCTGGCGGTGGCGCTGGCCGCGGCGGTGGCGCTGTCGGCGTTCGTCGCGCTGACCCTGACGCCGATGATGGCGTCCAAGCTGCTGCGCCCGCACAGCGAACGCCGGCCCAACCGCATCAACCGTTTCATCGACCGCCAGCTGGCGCGGGTGGCGGCCGCCTACGGCCGGGTGCTGGACCGCCACGTACAGCGCAGCTGGGTGTTCGGCCTGGTGATGCTGGCCGCGCTGGGTGCCAGCTGGGGCCTGTTCCGGCTGCTGCCGTCGGAGCTGGCGCCGGCCGAGGACCGCGGCTCGTTCCAGATCATCATCGACGGCCCGGAGGGCGCCGGCTTCGACTACACCGTCGGCCAGGTGCAGCAGGTCGAGCGCATCGTCGACCGTTTCGTCGGCCCCGAGGAGCCGATCGTGCGCGCCAACCCGCGCGTGCCCGGCGGCTGGGGCAACAGCGAGGAAATGCACACCGGCCGCATCAGCGTGTTCCTGCAGCCCTGGCGCGAACGCCAGGAAGCCACCGCCGACGTCGCCAGCGCGCTGCAGAAGGAGCTGGACGGCCTCAGCGGCGTGCGCGTGCGCACCCAGGTCGGCGGCGGCCTGGTGCGCAGTTTCGGGCAGCCGTTCCAGGTGGTGCTCGGCGGGCCGGAGTATGCCGAGATCGCACAGTGGCGCGACCGCCTGCTGGCGCGCATGGCCGACTACCCGGGCCTGGTCGGCGCCGATTCGGACTACAAGGAAACCCGGCCGCAGATGCGGGTCAACATCGACCGCCAGCGTGCGGCCGACCTGGGCGTGAGCGTGACCGACATCGGCCGCGCGCTGGAAACCATGATGGGCTCGCGCCGCGTCACCACCTTCGTCGACAACGGCGAGGAGTACGACGTGCTGGTGCAGGCCGGCCGCGAGGGCCGCGCGTCGCCGGCCGACCTGGCGGCGATCCAGGTGCGCGCGCGTTCGGGCGAACTGGTGCCGCTGTCCAACCTGGTCAGCCTTGGCGAGGTGGCCGAGGCCGGCACCCTGAACCGCTTCAACCGGCTGCGCTCGATCACCATCAGCGCCAGCGTGGCCCCCGGCCACACCCTGGGCGAAACCATCGCCTGGGTGCAGCAGGTGGCCCGCGAGGAGCTGCCCGAGTACGCGCAGATCGACTGGAAGGGCGAGTCGCGCGAGTACCAGAGCGCCGGCGGCGCGGTGCTGCTGACCTTCGCCATGGCGCTGCTGGTGGTCTACCTGGTGCTGGCCGCGCAGTTCGAGAGCTTCATCCACCCGCTGGTGATCATGCTCACCGTGCCGCTGGGCGTGCTCGGCGCCTTCGTCGGCCTGTACGTCAGCGGCGGCACGCTCAACCTGTTCAGCCAGATCGGCATCGTCATGCTGGTCGGTCTGGCGGCGAAGAACGGCATCCTGATCGTGGAGTTCGCCAACCAGCTGCGCGACGCGGGCCGCAACGTGCACCAGGCCATCGTCGAGGCCTCGACGGTGCGCCTGCGTCCGATCCTGATGACCTCCATCGCCACCGTGGTCGGCGCGGTGCCGCTGGTGCTCGCCGGCGGCCCGGGTTCGGCCAGCCGCGGCACCATCGGCATCGTGGTGATCTTCGGTGTCGCCGTTTCCACCTTGCTGTCGCTGTTCGTGGTGCCGGCGTTCTACGCGCTGCTGGCGCCGTACACGCAGTCGCCGGAAACGGTGGCCAACGAGCTGGCCAGGCAGGAACGCGACACGCCATCGGTGGGCGGGCATGCGTGAGCCGCCCGCCATCGGCGCGGTGCGGCTGCGCCACTGGCGGGCGGACGACCTGGCGTCGCTGCTGCGGCATGCCGATGACGCGGCGGTGTCGCGCGGGCTGGGCACGCGCTTCCCGTATCCCTACACCCGTGCCGACGGCGAGGCGTTCCTGTCCGGGCAGGTGCTGGACCTGTCCGGGCCGGTGTTCGCGCTGGAGATCGACGGTGAGGCCTGCGGCGGCATCGGCGTGCAGCAGGGCAGCGGCGAGCGCCGCCATGGCGCGACCCTGGGTTACTGGCTGGGGCGGCGCCACTGGGGGCAGGGCATCATGACCACGGTCGTGGACGGTTTCGCGCCGTGGGTGATGGAGCAACTGGGCCTGTACCGGCTCGCGGCACAGGTCATGGCCGGCAATCCCGCCTCGGCGCGGGTGCTGCTCAAGACCGGTTTCATCGAGGAAGGCCTGGAGCGCCAGGCCGTGTTCAAGGATGGCGTACTGCACGACATGCGCTGCTTCGCCCGCCTGCGGGCGTGGCCGCCGGGGTCGTGACGGCCCTGCACAGGGCCCTGCAATCGTGGAAAAATCGCCGGTTCCTGAAGCCGGCACCCGCCTACCTTCAGCCATCCGGGGAGATCGTGTGGAATCCATCGTCGAATTCGTAAATGGCATCATCTGGAGCAATGCGCTGATCTTCATGTGCCTGGGCGCAGGGCTGTGGTTCACCCTGCGCACCCGCGTCATGCAGATCCGCGGCTTTGCCGAGATGTGCCGGCTCACCGTGCGCGGGCAGAAGTCCGATGCCGGCGTCTCCTCGTTCCAGGCGCTGGCCATGTCGATGGCCGGGCGCATGGGCATCGGCAACATCGCCGGCGTGGCCACCGCCATCGCCTACGGCGGCCCGGGCGCGATCTTCTGGATGTGGGTGATGGGCTTCCTCGGTGCCTCCACCTCCTACGTCGAGTCGACCCTGGCGCAGATCTACAAGACCAAGGACGCCGAAGGCCGCTACCGCGGCGGCCCGGCCTACTACATCGAAAAGGCCATGGGCCTGAAGTGGTACGCGGCGGTGTTCGCGGTGGCCACGGTCATCGCCGCCGGCTTCCTGCTGCCGGGCGTGCAGGCCAACGCCATCGCCGACAGCGCGGTCAACGTGCTGTGCACCGGTGCCGACGCCTGCGCTTCGCTGGGCGGTGCGGCCAGCATGAAGCTGTGGATCGGCGTCGCGGTCGCGGCGCTGCTGGGCGTGATCATCTTCGGCGGGGTCAAGCGCATCGCCAGCTTCGCCGAGGTGATCGTGCCGTTCATGGCGCTGGGCTTCATCCTGATGGCCATCGTGGTGATGATGCTCAATGCCGGCAAGGTGCCGACGATGTTCGCCGACATCTTCTCCAGCGCCTTCGGCGCGCATGCGGCCTTCGGCGGCATCATCGGCCAGGCCATCGCCTGGGGCGTGAAGCGCGGCATCTACGCCAACGAAGCCGGCCAGGGCACCGGCCCGCACGCGGCCGCCGCGGCCGAAGTCTCGCACCCGGCCAAGCAGGGCTACGTGCAGGCGTTCGCGATCTATTTCGACACCATGCTGGTGTGCACCTCCACGGCTTTCCTGCTGCTGTCCACCGGCATGTACAACGTGTTCCGCGAGGTCACCGAGGGCGGCGTGCAGAAGCTGGAGGCGATCGTCAGCGGCGTGCCCGGCGTGGCGCCCTCGGAGGGCGCGCTGTTCACCCAGGCCGCGGTCGAGTCGGTGCTGCCGGGCTGGGGCGCGGGGTTCGTGGCGCTGGCCCTGTTCTTCTTCGCCTTCACCACGATCATGGCCTACTACTACATGGCCGAGACCAACCTGACCTACCTGGCCGGCAGCAACCGCACCCACCCGGCGGCGACCCTGGTGCTGCGCCTGGGCATCATGGGCATGGTGGTGTTCGGCGCCTTCCACAATGCCAAGATGGCATGGGCGCTGGGCGACATCGGCGTCGGCCTGATGGCATGGCTCAACGTGATCGCCATCCTGATCCTGCAGAAGCCGGCGATGCTGGCGCTGTCCGACTACGAGCGGCAGAAGAAGCAGGGCCTGGACCCGGTGTTCGACCCGGATGCGCTGGGCATCCGCAACGCCGATTTCTGGCGCGGCAACAAGTAAGCGAGTGCAACGGCAGTGAACAGCCCCTGGAACAACCGTCGTCCCTCCGCGCGCCCGCCGCGCGCCACGCCTCTGCCGCCTTCCGGCGCGCGCGGTGACGGCGCCGGCCCGGTACGCGGCAACGACGAACTGCGCCTGTACGGCGTCAACGCGGTACTGGCGATGCACGCGCGGCGCCCGCAGGCGCTGCGCAAGCTGTACCTGGCCGAAGCGCTGATCCCGCGGCTGCAGCCGTTGCTGAAGTGGTGCGTGGGCAACCGCGTCGGTTACCGCGTGGTCGGCGAGGGCGATCTCAACAAGCTCGCCGCCACCACCCACCACGAGGGCGTGGTGGCCGACGTGCTGCGCGCCGAACCGCAGCCGCTGGCCGCCTGGCTGGCGACGCTGCCTGACGGGCCGGTGCTGGCGCTGTGGCTGGACGGCGTGGGCAACCCGCACAACTTCGGCGCGATCCTGCGCTCGGCCGCACACTTCGGAGCGGCTGGCATCCTGCTGCCGGCCGAGTCGACGCTGAGCCTGTCCGGTGCCGCCGCCCGCGTCGCCGAGGGCGGTGCCGAAGCGGTGCCGCTGGTGCGCCTGCCGGCGCTGCCGCAGGCGCTGTCGCAGCTGCGCGCTGCCGGTTTCGCGCTGGCCGCGACGCTGGTGGAGGGCGGGCAGGACCTGTTCGCCACGCCGCTGCCGCCGCGCATGGTCTACGTGATGGGCGCCGAAGGCGAGGGCATGGACCGCGAGTTCGCGCAGCACTGCGACCTGCGCCTGTCCATTCCCGGCACCGGCGCGGTGGAAAGCCTCAACGTCGCCGCCGCCACCGCGGTGTTCCTGGCGGGCTGGCGCAGCCGCCAGGCCCGGGACTGAGACCACCCCGGGGCGGACCCCGGCCAGGCGCCGCCGCAAGGCGCTCGGGTTGCCAGGGACAGGCTCGTGCGGGGTTCGTCGCCGCCGGCCTCGCGCCAGCGGTGCGGTGTATCAGGCGCAGCTGGAGATGCCTTTGTCGGCTCCGTGCCTGCGCGGATCACGCGGTGGTGGCCGTCGCCTTCCGCAGCCCGGTTCGCCGCTGCGCCGCAGGCCAACCGGGTCGTGCCCGGGCACCCGCGCCGCGCCGGGCATCGGGCGCGCGGTTGGCTGGCATGCCCCGCTGGCCCACCTCCCGTAGCCACGGCCGCGCTCTATTCACTCTGCTGGCACGGATCCGGAAAGCGCTGCACGCATCCCGCCGTTTCCCTGCCGCCGCGCGGCAGGCACGTGCCTAGCCGCGGTAGCCGTTGCTGATCGGGTAGCGCCGCTCGCGGCCGAACGCGCGGCGCGAGATCTTCGGGCCGGGCGCGGCCTGGTGCCGCTTCCACTCGCTGGTGCGCACCAGCCGCAGCACCTGGGCCACCACGTCCGGCGCATAGCCGGCGGCGATGATGTCCTCGCGCGACTGCTCCTGGTCGATGTAGCGGTACAGAATGCCGTCGAGCACGTCGTAGGCCGGCAGCGAATCCTGGTCGGTCTGGTTCTCGCGCAGCTCGGCCGAAGGCGCGCGCGCGATCACCGCCGGCGGGATCACCGGCGCCCCGCCGACCGTGTTGCGCCACTTCGACAGGCCATAGACCTCGGTCTTGTACAGGTCCTTCAGCGGCGCATAGCCGCCGCACATGTCGCCGTAGATGGTGGCGTAGCCGACCGCGTACTCGCTCTTGTTGCCGGTGGTCAGCAGCAGCCCGCCGAACTTGTTGGACAGCGCCATCATGATCACGCCACGGCTGCGCGACTGCAGGTTCTCCTCGGTCACGTCGGCGTCCTTGCCCTGGAACATCGCCGACAGCGACTGCATCAGCCCCTGGAACGCCGGCTCGATCGGGACCGTTTCCAGCTTCACCCCCAGCGCCCGGCACTGCTCGGCGGCCAGGTCGTTGGACAGCCCGGCGGTGTAGCGCGACGGCAATGCCACCGCGGTGACGTTGTCCGCGCCCAGGGCATCCACCGCCAGCGCCAGCACCAGAGCCGAATCGATGCCACCGGACAGGCCCAGCCATACCTTGTCGAAGCCGTTCTTGCGGCAGTAGTCCTGGATGCCGCGGGTGATCGCGCGCCAGGCCAGCGCGTCCATGCTTTCGTCGCCGTCGTCGATCCAGCGCATCGGCAGGAACGACCGCGTATCGGCGTCGTAGTCGACCACCAGCATTTCCTCGGCGAAGGCCAGCGCCGCCGGGTGCACCGTACCGCTGCCGTCGGCCACCACCGAGGCGCCGTCGAACACCAGCGCGTCCTGGCCGCCGACCAGGTTGACGTAGGCGATGGCGGCGCCGCTGTCGCGGCTGCGTTCGGCCAGCAGTGCGTCGCGCTGGGCATGCTTGCCGCGCTCATAGGGCGAGGCATTGGCCACCAGCACCAGTTCGGCGCCCTCGGCCACGGTCGCGGCCAGCGGTTCGGCGAACCACAGGTCCTCGCAGACCAGCAGGCCCAGCGTCACCCCGCCGACCTCGAACACGCAGTTGCCGCCGTCCGGATCGACGTCGAAATAGCGGCGCTCGTCGAACACCGCGTAGTTCGGCAGTTCGCGCTTGCGGTAGGTGGCGGCGACCGCGCCGTCACGCAGCACGCTGGCGGCGTTGTAGACCACCGCGCCGGCGCTCTGCGGCCAGCCCACCACCGCGACGATGCCCTGCACCTGCGCGGCGATGTGGGCGATCGCCTGCTCGCACCCGCGCAGGAACGACGGGCGCAGCAGCAGGTCTTCCGGCGGATAGCCGCTGACCGCCAGTTCGGGGAACAGCACCACGTCGGCGCCGTACTCGTCGCGGGCGATCTGCGCCAGTTCGATGATGCGCGCGCTGTTGCCGGCCACGTCGCCGACCGGGAAGTCGTACTGCGCCAGGGCGATGCGGAGGGATCGGGACATGATGTCGGCTGCCTTGTCGTTGCAGGCGTCCATGACGGACGCGGGGTGGGACCAGGACGCCATTATCCCAGATGTGCCGTTGACGCCCGCTGATGTCGGCCATGGCCCGGATACGGCAACGCCCCCGGCGGCGGGGGCGCTGCTGCGTTGCCACGCCCGCGCCCGCTGCCGGGCGCGTGTCGCGGTCATTCCTTGGGCGGCACCACGTCGCGGGCCTCGCTGCCGAAGCTGCCTTCGGCCTCGGCGGCCAGGTAGGCGAACACGGTGTAGGCGGCCACGTTCTGCGCCAGCGCCTTCGGGTCGATCTTGTCCAGGGTGTCGTCGGCGGTGTGGTGCAGGTCGAAATAGTCGGTCCCGTCCTGCGCCAGCCACGCCCAGGCGCCGCCCTTGGCCGCCAGCGGCCCCACGTCCGGGCCGGGGCCGCCTTCGTCCGGGCGGTACGCGATGCCCAGCGGCGCGAGCACCCCGGCGATCTGCGCGGTGGCCTCGCGCGAGCCGGCGGGGTTGCCCGAGCCGGTGTTGAACGCGTAGATGCGGCCGGCTCCGAAGTCGCTCTCGGCGGCGATGTGCTGCAGCGGGATTTCCCCCGCCTTCACCCGCGCGGCGGCATAGGCGTAGCCGCCGTGCAGGCCCTGTTCCTCGTTGGCGAAGGCGATCACCCGGATGGTGCGCCGTGGCGCCTGCCGCAGCTGGCCGATCAGGTGGCCGGCGGCCATGGTGATGCCGATGCCGGCGCCATCGTCGACCGCGCCGGTGCCCAGGTCCCAGGAATCGAGGTGGCCGCCGATCACCACCACTTCCTTCGGCAGTTCGCGGCCGGTGATTTCACCGATTACGTTCTGCGAGGTGTAGCTGCCGTCCCAGTCGCAGTCCAGGGCCATGCGGATGCGGGTCGGGCCGCGCGCGACCAGCCGCGCCAGCTGGTCGGCATCGGGCACCGACAGCGCCGCCGACGGCACCGGGGTCAGACCTTCGTCGAAGCGGGTGATGCCGGTATGCGGCACGCGGTGCGAATCGGTGCCGGCCGAGCGCATGATGTAGCCGATCGCGCCCTTGCGGATCGCCTCGGAGGGGCCGCGGCTGCGGACCGTGCCGCCGATACCGTAGTCCTCGCCGCTGCGGCTGCGGGTCATCTGGTAGTCGATGAAGGCGATCTTGCCGGCCAGTGAGCCGGCCGGCGCGGCCTTCAGCGCTTCCAGGCTGTCGAAGCGCACCACCTCGCCCTCGGCGCTGCCGGCGGGGCTGCCGCCCAGTGCGGTGATCGCCAGCGGCTGCGCATGCGCGCCCAGCACCTGCGCCTGCTCGCTGCGGCGCTCCCACTTGGGGAAGGTGACCGGTTCGGTCCATACCCGGTCGAAGCCCAGCGCCCTGAACTTGGCCTTGGCCCACTCCACCGCGCGCGCGTCGGCCTCGCTGCCGGCCAGGCGCGGGCCGACTTCGGTGGTCAGCGATTCGACCACCTTCCAGCCGGTATCGTCGGCCAGCGCCTGCTCGCGCAGTTCCACCGCCCGGGCCAGCGCCTGTTCGGGGATGCGGGTGGGGGCGGCGTGCGCAGTGGCGCAGGCAAGCACGGTGGCGATGGCAAGGGCGAGGCGGCGCATGGCGGGCTCCGGGTCGGTTGGGGCGCACCTGGGCGTGCGCGGCCGCTGCGAGGGATTCGCAGACGAAAGAAGCCGCGAGCATACGCCCGCGGCTCCGGCTGCAACCGTGCTGGAGGTCACCGCCGCGCGGCGTTACTTCCTCAGGCTGTCGCGGATCTCGCGCAGCAGCAGTACTTCCTCGCTCGGCGCGGCCGGTGCGGCGGGCGCCGCCTCCTTCTTGCGCGACAGCCGGTTGACCACTTTGACCAGCATGAAAATGGCGAAGGCGACGATGACGAACTGCACCACGGTGTTGATGAAGTCGCCATAGCCGATGACCACCGCGGGGATCTCGGTGCCGTCGGCGGCCACCCGCGCCGGCGCCAGCGTCCAGGCGAGCTTGGAGAAATCGACATTGCCGATCAGCCAGCCGATCGGCGGCATGATCACCTTGTCCACCAGCGAGGTGACGATCTTGCCGAACGCGCCGCCGATCACGACACCGACCGCCAGGTCGATGACGTTGCCGCGCATCGCGAACTCCTTGAACTCACTGATCATTCCCACGGGTTTCTCCTGTAAAGCGTGAAAGGGGGGCAGGCACAGACTACCCCGACACCGGTCATCCGGCGATCATGCCGTCGCGGCGCGCGATGTCGCCCAGCCGCGCGCTGAAACGGTCGCCGGGCCGCAGCGCGGCCACGCCGGCCGGCGTGCCCATGAACACCAGGTCGCCGGCGCGCAGCGCGTAGAGCCGGGACAGTTCGTGCAGGATTTCGGCCACGTTCCAGATCATGTTGTCCAGCGTGGCGTGCTGCCGGGTCTGGCCGTTGACCTGCAGCGACAGCACCAGCGGCGCCAGCTCGCCCACCTGCGCGGCGGGCACCAGTTCGCTGACCGGCGCCGAATGATCGAAGCCCTTGGCGATGTCCCAGGGGCCGCCCTTGGCCTTGGCCGCGGCCTGCAGGTCGCGACGGGTCAGGTCCAGGCCGACGCCGTAGCCCAGCACCAGCGACATCGCCTGTCCGACCGGGAGTACACCGTCCGGCGCATCCTGGCCCAGCGCGACCACCAGTTCCACTTCGTGGTGCAGGTCGGCGGTCGCCGGCGGGTAGGGAACCGGCGCGTCGCCGGTGACGATGGCGTCGGCCGGCTTCATGAAGAACATCGGCTGCCCGCGCTCGGCAGCGGAGGCCGGTGCATTGGCGCCCATCTCGCGCGCGTGGTCGGCGAAGTTGCGGCCCACGCAGTAGATGCGGCGCACGGGGAAGGTGCCGCCGCCCGCCACCGGGATGCGGGGAACGGGCGGAGCGGGGATCAGGTCGGTCATGGTCGGTCCGGAAGCGGGAGCTGGCGCCATGATGCCGGACGCCGCCGCCGCGCTGGTAGTACCGGTGGCCATGCGCGTGGGACAGCGGGCGCCCGCGCATCGCGTGCGCGCGGTGGCGCCGGATGCAACACGCCCGGCAGGAGCCGGGCGCGGGTGTCGAAGCCTGGGGCGGGGACGCCCGGCGTCAGTGGGCGTGCGGCAATGCCGGCTTGCGCACCACGCGGTACTCGCCGTCCATCACGTTGCCGGCGGCCTTGCCCGCGGCACGCGCCTTGCGCGCGGCCAGCAGCTTCCAGCTCAGCCCGACCAGGATCATCGCCGCGCCGACGAACAGTCCGGCCACGACCAGGACCGCGAGGATCGCCAGGCCCAGCAGGCCCAGCGCGATCCGCAGCAACGGGTTGCGTGGCTTGCGCGGCGCGAACAGGTTGCGCAGGGTGGCGAACTGGAAGTAACGGATCTGCATGTCGGCGGTATGACGATTTGGCTGGCCGAAGTATCGGTGGGGATGCGGGTCAATGAGTGAATTTGTCGTTAAATGCGGTCGCCCATTCATGCTGCCCCTGGCCGGGCGGGGCGGGCCGGCGTGCGACAATCGGCGCAATTTCCTGCTGTCATGCGGTCCCGCGATGTCCATGTCCGTACCTTCCGCCGTCGAGCTGGCCCGGCTCGACGCCCTGCCCGATCCGGGGTTCCTGCTGGTGGAGGCGGTGGTCGAGGGCGATGCCGAGCCGCTGATCCTGTACCGCGAAGGCGAGCAGGTACGGGCGTGGCTCAATGTCTGCCCGCATGCCGGCCGGCCCCTCGACTGGGCGCCGGGGCAGTTCCTGAAGAGTCGTGACGGCCACCTGGTGTGCGCGGTGCATGGCGCCGCGTTCGAGCTGCAGGGCGGGGCCTGCGTGTCCGGGCCATGCAAGGGCGACGCGCTGCGCGCGGTGCCGGTGCGGGTGCAGGACGGCAGGGTGCTGCTGGGCTGATCCCGCCGCCCCCGGCGCGGCTCAGAACATCAGGTTGACCATCGCCACCACGACCAGGGTGTAGATCAGCGACAACGGGCCGCCGACGCGCCACATCTCGCGCGGGGTGTACTTGGCCGGGCCCATCACCATCGAGATCACCGGGTTGGACGCGGTCATCAGGTTGTTGGAGGCCGACAGCGCCACGATCAGCGCGAACGCGGTGGGGTTGCCGCCCGCGGCCAGCGCCAGGTTGACCGCGATCGGCACGGTGACGATGGTGGCGCCGACATGGCTGATCACCAGCGAGAACGCGGTGGTCAGCACCGCCAGCGCCAGTTCCAGCACCCAGATCGGGATCCCGGCCGGCAGCTTGTCGATGGTGTGGCCGGCGACCCAGGCCGCCGCGCCGCTGGAATCCATGGCCCAGCCCAGCGGGATCAGCCCGGCCATCATGAAGATGGTCTTCCAGTTGATCGAGGCGTAGGCCTCGTCCATGCGCAGCACGCCGGTGAGCAGCATGCCGGCCACGCCGGTGAGCAGGGTCAGCGCCACCGGCAGGTGCGAGGTCAGCGCGATGATGATGGTGATGGCGAAGATCGCCATGGCGATCTTGAACTTGTGCGGGCGCTGTTCGCCCTTGGGATAGTCGGTGACCACCACGAAGTCGCGGCTCTCGGCCGCGGCGGCCAGGTCCTGCCAGATGCTGTGGAACACCAGCATGTCGCCGGCGCGCAGCGCCACGTTGCGCACGTCCTCGCGGATCACCTGCTTGTCGCGGTTGATCGCCAGCAGGCTGATGCCGCGTTCCTTGCGCAGCCGCAGCTGGCCGGCGGTCTTGCCGATCAGCTTCGAGGTCGGCGGGACCACCGCCTCGGAGATGCCGGCGCGGCTGGGGTTGAACAGGTCGCCCAGGTTGCGCAGGCGCGAGGACATGCGCAGGAACTGGTTCTGCGCGAAGTCGGCCACCAGCTGGCGCGGGCCCATCGCGCCGATCACGCTGCCGACCCAGATGCGCATGTCCGCCGGCGGTGCCAGGCGGGTGTCGTTGCCGGTCTTGAGCGCCAGCAGCAGCGGCGCCTCGAACAGGCTCTCGACCTCGCTCACGGTCATCCCCACCAGCGGGCTCTCGGCGGTGACCGCCAGCTCGAACACCTCGCCCTCGATGCCGTAGGCCTTGGCGAAGTAGCTCTCGGTGCGCGCCGGGGTCTGGCCCTCGTCATCCGCGCCTTCGTCGCGCGAGAGCTTGCGGTCGCCGAAGAAGCGGAAGTACAGCAGCGCCGCGGCCAGCAGCGCCACGCCGATCGGCAGCGGCGCGAACATGCGCAGCGGCTCGATGGTGGCGGTGCCGGAGGGCAGGTTGTTGTTGGCCGAGATCAGCAGGTCGTTGAGCAGGATCAGCGGCGAGTTGCCGACCATGGTCAGGCCCCCGCCCATCACGATGGCGGCGGTGATCGGCAGCAGCAGCCGCTTGAGGGTCAGCCCGGTATGCGAGGCCAGGCGCGAGGCCACCGGCAGGTACAGCGCCATCACCGACGGGTTCTGCATGAACGACGAATTGAGGCCGGCGGTGGCGCTGGTCAGCAGCAGCAGGCGCTGTTCCAGCCCGTGCGAGCGGCGCAGCAGCCAGCCGGCCAGCCGGTTCAGCGCGCCGGTGCGGTCGAGCCCGGCGCCGAGGATGGTGGTGGCGATGATGCTCATCACCGCGTTGCCCGAGAAGCCGCCGAAGATCTCCTCCGGCGCGATCAGCCCGGTGACGCCCAGCACCACCATCACCACCAGCGCCACCACGTCGGCGCGGATGCGCTCGAACAGGAACATCGCCATGGTGAAGCCGACCAGCCCGAGGACGAGCTTCATGTCGGTCGTCAGCGTGAGGGCGGTATCCATCAGGGGCGGCAGGCGCGCAGGAGGGGGCGGGAAGCACGCGCGGCGGGTGCGGGCGGCGCAACCCCGTGGTCGGCCCCCAGGGCGGGATGGGCCACCGCGCCTGCGATTCCGCACCGGGTGGCGGCAGCGGTATGCCGGGGGCGGGACGAGGGGCCGGCCTTCCGCACCAGGTGCCTGGCGCTGTCCGCGGATGCGCTGGTGCGTGAAGGCAGCATTTCCTTACCCCTCGGTTCCCGTTCCCTGCCGGTCGTACAGCAGATCCCAGACGCCATGGCCGAGCTTCTGGCCGCGGGTCTCGAAATGCGTCTGCGGGCGCCAATCCGGGCGCGGCACGCTGCCGCGCGGGCCGGCGCGGTTGACCAGGCCCGGCGTGGCGTCGAGCACGTCCCACATCTGTTCGGCGTAGTCGGCCCAGTCGGTGGCGCAGTGCAGCCGCCCGCCCGGGCGCAGCTTGCGCACCAGCAGCGCGGCGAACGCCGGCTGCACCAGGCGCCGCTTGTTGTGGCGCTTCTTGTGCCACGGGTCGGGGAAGTAGATGCGCACCTCGTCCAGCGCGCCGTCGGCGATTTCCTTCTCCAGCACTTCCACCGCGTCGTGGTGGTAGAGCCTGACGTTGCCGGCGTTGTCGTCGGCCAGTGCGTTGAGCAGGCGGCCCACGCCCGGGGCGTGCACCTCGATGCCGATGTAGTCCCTGGACGGGTCGAACCCGGCGGCGAAACGCAGTGCGGCACCGTTGCCGAAGCCGATCTCCAGCACCTTGGGCGCGTTGCGGCCGAAGGTGGCATCCAGGTCGCGCGGCTGGCCATTGAAGTCGATGCCGAAACGCGGCCAGCGTTCGTCGAACGCGCGCTGCTGCGCGGGAGTGAAACGGCCCTGGCGCAGCACGAAACTGCGGACCTCGCGGCGGCCTTCGGTCACGGTGAAGGGCTTGGGCGGCGCCTTGGAGCCCGCGCTTTCAAAGGGATTGGTCATCAGCCGATCAACCCGTCCACCGGCGAGGACGCGCTGGCATGGCGTTTGCGCGGGATGCGCCCGGCCAGGAAGGCCTCGCGGCCGGCCTCGACCGCCTTGCGCATGGCGCTGGCCATCAGCACCGGATGGCGCGCGCCGGCGATGGCGGTGTTCATCAGCACGCCGTCGCAGCCCAGCTCCATGGCGATGGCGGCATCCGAGGCGGTGCCGACGCCGGCATCGACGATGATCGGCACCCGCGCGTTCTCGACGATCTCCATCAGGTTGTAGCGGTTCTGGATGCCGAGCCCGGACCCGATCGGCGCGGCCAGCGGCATCACCGCGACGCAGCCGATCTCCTCCAGGCGCTTGCACAGGATCGGGTCGTCGGAGGTGTAGACCATCACCTCGAAGCCGTCCTTGACCAGCTGCTCGGCGGCCTTGAGGGTCTGCACCACGTCCGGGTACAGGGTCTTCTGGTCGCCCAGCACTTCGAGCTTGGTCAGGTTGTGGCCGTCGAGCAGTTCGCGCGCCAGGCGGCAGGTGCGCACCGCGTCCTCGGCGGTGTAGCAGCCGGCGGTGTTGGGCAGGATGGTGTAGCGGTCCGGCGGCAGCACGTCGAGCAGGTTGGGCTCGCCCGGGTTCTGGCCGATGTTGGTGCGGCGGATGGCCACGGTGACGATCTGGGCGCCGGCGGCCTCGGTGGCCAGGCGGGTTTCTTCCAGATCCTTGAACTTGCCGGTCCCGGTCAGCAGCCGGGACGCATAACTCTTGCCGGCGATGACCAGCGGATCGGTGGGGACGTGTGCGTTCATGGGGCGATTATCGCCGATCATGCCAGGCCGCGTGGCGTGGCGTCGTCGCGTAGATGCGGCGCCTGCCGCGCATGGGGCTTTCCCGGTGGGACCGTGTCAAGCGCCACACCTGCGGCGGCGGCAGATCACCCGCCGCCCAGCGCATGCACGATCTCCACCACGTCGCCGGCGTGCAGTTGCCACTGGCCGTGCCGTCCGCGGGGAACGATTTCGCCGTTGACCTCCACCGCCACGCGGCGCTCGGCCAGGCCTTCGGCGGCCAGCAGCGCGGCCAGGGTGAGGGGCGAGGGGAAGGGGCGGGTTTCGCCATTGAGCTGGATGTCCATGCCGTCATTCTGGCCAGCAGGGCCGGAAAATCCCAGCCCATGCGGCAGTGCAGCGTGAGCCGGCCGTGGGGCGGTGAAAAACTACTTCCATGCGGCGGCGTACGCTGTCGCCTTCCTCGTCCGTCAGGAGTCTCCCCATGCGTGTCGTTTCCCGTCCACTCCGCTCCGCGCTCGCCCTGGCACTGGCCGCCGCCGCCGTCCCGGCCATGGCGCAGTCGCCGTTTTCCAGGACCGTGTTCTTCGGCGACAGCCTGACCGACACCGGCTACTTCCGTCCCATCCTGGTGCAGGCCAATCCCAGCGCCTCGGTGGCGGGCCGCTTCACCACCAACCCCGGCTGGGTCTGGTCCGACTACCTGGCCCGTTACTACGGCACCAATGCCCTGCCCAACGGCAACGGGCAGGTGGGCGACAACTACGCCGCCGGCGGCGCCCGCGTGGGCGTGGATGTGCCCAATCCGCTGAGCCCGCTGCTGCCGCCGACACCGTCGCTCAAGACCCAGCTCAACCATTACCTGGCGGCCAACGGCGGCAAGGCCGATGCCAATGCCCTGTACACCGTGTGGGGCGGCGCCAACGACCTGTTCGCGGTGGCCGGCGGCGCACCGGCGCAGGCCACCATCGGCGCGGCGGTCGCCAGCCAGGTGGGCATGGTCGCCACGCTCAAGGCGGCCGGCGCCCAGTACGTGATGGTGCCGAACCTGCCCGACATCGGCCTGACCCCGTCCTCGCGCGCCGGCGGCCCGGTGGCCATGGCGCAGGGCACCGCGCTGGCCAAGGCGTACAACGATGCGCTGTTCGGCGGGCTCAAGCAGGCCGGCCTGCAGGTGATCCCGGTCGACACCTTCAGCATCCTCCAGGAAATCGTCGCCAACCCCGGCGCCTACGGCTTCAGCAACGTGTCCGGCACCGCCTGCCAGCCGCAGATCACCGCGCAGTCGCTGACCTGCACGCCGCTGAACTATGTCAGCCCGAATGCCGCCGACACCTATGTGTTCGCCGATGGCGTGCATCCGACCACCGCCGCCCACAAGATCCTCGGGCAGTACTCGATTTCGGTGCTCGAGGCGCCGCGCCTGCAGCAGGTGCTGACGCACTCGGCGCAGACCACCGGCCGTGCCCGTGCCGACCAGGTCGGCGGTCACCTGGCGGGCCGTCCGGCCGACGGCATGAGCTGGTGGGGCAACGTGCGCGGCGACATGCAGCGCTACGACCATGGCCGGCTGTACGACGGCATGGCGCCGGCCGGCCTGTTCGGCGTCGACTGGGCGCGTGATGGCAAGGTGTTCGGCGGGTTCGCCGGGTACGGCCGCATGGACGCGGACTTCGGCAACCGCATGGGCGATTTCACCCAGTCCGACACCACCCTGGGCGTATTTGCCGGCTGGTATGGCGAGCGCGCCTGGGTCAACGGGCAGGCCAGCTACAGCTGGCTGGGTTACGACGTCACCCGCAAGGTGCAGCTCGGCCCGGCCACCCGCGAGCACAAGGGATCGCCCGATGGCAGCAACCTGACCGCCGCGCTCAACGCCGGCTACGAGTTCGGCCAGCAGGGCGGCTTCCGCCACGGTCCGGTGGCGGGCGTGGTGTGGCAGAAGGTCAAGCTGGACGGGTACCTGGAGAGCAATCCCGGCGCGACTGCGCTGGGCTACGGCAACCAGGACGTGGACTCCACCGTTGGCCGCCTCGGCTGGCAGGCGCGCTTCGACGGTGGCAGCGTCCGTCCCTACGTGCAGGTCACCTACGACCACGAGTTCGAGGACGGCGGCAAGCAGGCCAGCGCCTGGCTGCAGACCATGGCCGACGTCGGCGCCTACAGGGTTCCCGGGTTGCAGTTCGACCGCAACTACGCCACCGCCGTGCTGGGCGCGCGGATGAGCCTGTGGGGGCTGCAGAGCAACATCGGCCTGAGCGCCACCACCGCGCAGAAGTCGGCGCGCGACGCCACCCTGTTCGCCACGTTCAGCGGCGGGTTCTGAGCCGGACGTGGGCGGCTGTGGACGGTGCCGTGTCGCGGCGCCGTCCCTGCCCGGGGCTCCCGTCGAGGTAACGCGCTGCACGTTGGCATTGCGCGGCAGGCCCCGCTCCACATAGACTGCGCATCGCCGCGCGGGTGTAGCTCAATGGTAGAGCAGAAGCTTCCCAAGCTTACGACGAGGGTTCGATTCCCTTCACCCGCTCCATCTTCCAGGTGCCGCGCAGGCACCGAGGCGCCAGCCCAGGGCAGGGCGTGATGTGCCCGGCCTGACTTCCAGGCCCCGCGATGAAGCTCGCCATCCTCTCCCGCAACAGCAAGCTCTACTCGACCCGGCGCCTGGTCGAGGCCGCGCGCGCGCGTGGCCACACCGTGCGCATCCTCGACCCGCTGCGCTGCTACATGCGCATCAACGCGGGTGATTTCAGCATGCACTACAAGGGCCGGCCGCTGTCCGGCTTCGACGCGGTGATTCCGCGCATCGGTGCCTCCATCACCCGCTACGGCACCGCGGTGCTGCGCCAGTTCGAGATGATGGGCACGCGCACGCCCAACCCCTCCGACGCGATCCTGCGCGCGCGCGACAAACTGCGTGCGCACCAGCTGCTGGCCGCCAAGGGCATCGACATGCCGGTGACGGTGTTCGGCGACAACCCGGACGACACCCATGACCTGCTGTCCATGCTGGGGCCGCCGCCGCACGTGGTGAAGCTCAGCGAGGGCACCCAGGGGCGCGGGGTGATCCTCACCGAGAAGCTCAGTGCGTCCAAGGGCACGGTCGAGGCGCTGCGCGGCCTGTATGCCAATTTCCTGGTGCAGGAGTTCATTGCCGAGGCCCAGGGCGCGGACCTGCGTTGCCTGGTGGTGGGCGACCAGGTGGTCGCGACCATGCGCCGGCAGGCCCAGGACGGCGACTTCCGCTCCAACCTGCATGCCGGCGGCAGCGCCGGCCCGGCGGTCTGCAGCCGGGCCGAGCAGCAGGTGGCGGTGCGCTCGGCCAAGGCCCTGGGGCTGGGTATCGCCGGGGTGGACATGATCCGCTCCCGGCGCGGGCCGCTGGTGCTCGAAGTCAACTCCACGCCCGGGCTGGAGGGCATCGAGAGCGTTTCCGGCGGGGATGTCGCCGGGCGGATGATCGACTACGTGGTCAACCTCAGGCGCTGAGCCCGGATTCCGAATTGCTTGCACCGTTTTAACGGGTCTTTAATTCCCCCGGCCCTACGCTGGCCCTACTGTGACCAGCCCTCCTCAGCGGGTCCGGTGATCGGGAATCTTCAGGCCCTGGCGGTGCTCGCCGGGGCCTTGTTTTTTGACTTGTTGCCGTCGGTGAGGCGCGCTACAGTCGACCGAATTACCAGACAGGAGGTTGGGGTATGAATCGGATGCTGTTTTTGGCTGCCTTGCTCGTGTTCCCTGCGATGTCCGCAATGGCCACGCCCGTGGCGGAAAAGCCGTTGATGGAGGGGAAGCCCTATGCCGAGCAGCGCCTGCGCATCATGAGCGACCTGCAGGGAGGCGAGGTATACAGTGAGATCAGCGCGGAGAACCGTGCCCGCGTGGTCGACGCGCTCGGCCGCATCGATGCCCTGCTGGGAACGGGTGGGCATGCCAATCTTCCCGAGAAGGACAAGATCGCGGTTTTCAACGATCAGGATCTGGTCAATACCCTGCTGACCCAGGCGCGTGAGGACAGTCGCCTTGTCTGCCGCCGCGAACGCCCGGTTGGCAGCAACCGGCCACAGAACATCTGCATCACGGTCGCGGCCCGTCGGCAGGCGCGCGAGAACGGGGCTGATGCCCTGCGCGACCTGCGGATTTCGACGCAGAAGGTCGAAAACCCGTGACCTAAGGTCTGTCTTGCCCGGCAGTTTGATAGCCGGGCAACGGCAGGCGGCATGGTTGTTGCCGGCGTGCCAGCGCCACGCCCTTTCCGTGCGCTGAACGGTTTTAATGAAGCTGGAGCCACGGGCCGGGTATGCTCTGCTCTTCGGTAAATGACTGAGGTTCCCAGTGCGCATTCTCGTAATCGAAGACAACAGCGACATCGCGGCCAACCTCGGGGACTACCTCGAGGACCGCGGGCATACGGTGGATTTCGCGGCCGACGGCGTCACCGGCCTGCACCTGGCGGTCGTGCACGATTTCGATGCGATCGTGCTCGATCTGAACCTGCCGGGCATGGACGGCATCGAGGTCTGCCGCAAGCTGCGAAACGACGCGCGCAAGCAGACCCCGGTGCTGATGCTCACCGCGCGCGATTCGCTGGACAACAAGCTGGCCGGGTTCGACTCCGGTGCCGACGACTACCTGATCAAGCCGTTCGCGCTGCAGGAAGTCGAGGTGCGGCTCAACGCGCTGTCGCGCCGCGGCAAGGGCGGGCACACCCGGGTGCTGGAAACCGGCGACCTGGAGTACAACCTGGACACGCTGGAAGTGCGCCGCCAGGGCAAGCTGCTGCAGCTCAACCCGACCGCGCTGAAGATCCTGCAGGCGCTGATGGAAGCCTCGCCGGCCGTGGTCACCCGGCAGGAGCTGGAAACCCGGGTGTGGGGCGAGGAACTGCCCGATTCGGATTCGCTGCGCGTGCACATCCACGGCCTGCGTGCGGTGGTGGACAAGCCGTTCAACGCGCCGATGATCCAGACCCGTCACGGCATTGGATACCGGATCGCCGCACCCGATGCCTGAAAATGCGTCGCCTGCGGTCGTCCGCAAGCAGGGGCGGTATCGCCGCCGCCTGCGCAGCCGCATCATCGTCTCATTCGTGCTGCTGGGCTTCTGCCTGACGGCATTGTTCGCCTTCGCCACCAACTGGGCGCGCACCCGGGTGGAGAACCAGCTGGTCGAAGACGTGATGAACCGCAACCTGGATGCATCCTGGCAGAGCTATATCCAGAGCGGTGGCCGGGACGTGGTGGCACCGGTGCAGCAGATGCGCGCTTTCCTGTATCGCCCGGACAAACTGGAGGGGCTGCGTCGCGATTACCCCGAGTGGGAGCACCTGCAGGACGGCATCCACAATTTCAGTGGTGAGGATGCCGATGGCAAGGCGTTCTCCTACAAGGTCGGAGTGCGCAAGACGCCCGACGCCTGGTTCTTCGTCGCCTACGACATGAGCCAGTCCGTGCGTGGCGAGCAGCAGCTCAAACGCGCGCTTTTCCTTTCGGTGCTGGTGTTCAGCCTGCTGTCCTGGGTGCTGGGGTGGTGGTCGGCTTCGCGGGTGATGCGGCCGGTGTCCGATCTCGCCGCGCGCCTGCAGGCCTATCGTGGCGGCAGCAGCCATCCCGAGCCACTCGCGCCGCGTTTTACCGACGACGAAGTGGGGCAGCTGGCCGAGGCATTGGACCACTATTCGACGCGGCTGACCGAAGTCGTGCAGCGCGACCGCGAGTTCAACGCGGACGTGAGCCATGAGCTGCGCACGCCGCTGGCGGTGATCCGTGGCGCGACGGAGCTGCTGCTGGCGCGCCCGGGTCTGGACGAAAAAATGCTGCAGCGGCTGCAGCGCATCCAGCGCGCCGAGCAGCAGTGCAGCGACCTGATCGGCTCGCTGCTGCTGCTGTCGCGCAACGAGCGCGGGCAGGGCAGCAGCAATGTCGCCAAGGTCGCCGAACAGCTGCTTGAGGCGCACCGCGCCCAGCTTGGCGGCAAGCCGCTGGAGCTGATACTGGAGGGCGGTCGTGAGCTGGTCGTCGACGCGCCGGAAGCGGCGCTGTCGGTGGCGCTGGGCAACCTGATCGGCAATGCGGTGAAGTACACGCAGGAAGGCCAGGTCCGGGTCCGGGTGCTGGATGACGCGGTCGAAGTGATCGACACCGGCCCCGGGTTGAGCGAAAAGGATGCCGCGAGCCTGTTCCAGCGTGGCTACCGCGGTACCCACGCCGGCCATTCGCAGGGCGGTGGCATCGGCCTGTCCATCGTCAGCCGGCTGTGTGCGCTGTACGGCTGGCAGGTCAGCATCCGGCCGGGCGCCGAGCGCGGTGTGGTCGGCCGGCTGATTTTCGCCCCGGCGGGCTGACCGCCGCGGTGGCGGTGGGCGCTGGACGCGTCAGGGCGGCGTATTGCCGGCAGCCAGGCCCCGGTACAGGCGATCCAGTGCTTCCACCTGCGGCTGCAGGTGCTCCGGGTGCCCGTCATTGACGATCACGTCGTCGGCCAGCGCCAGCCGCTGCGCGCGGCTGGCCTGTGCCTGGATCATGCGTGTCGCCAGAGCGGCATCGATGCTGTCGCGTTGGAGCAGGCGGGCGTGGCGCACCGGCTCGGCGGCGTCGACCACCACGATACGGTCCAGCCAGGGATAGGCTGCGCGACCGCCGGCTTCAGCCAACAGCGGCACGGCGGCGATGGCATAGGGGCTGTCGGCGGCCTCGCAGATTTCTCGCACGCGGGCGCGGATGGCCGGGTGGGTGATGGCTTCCAGTGCCCGGCGTTCGGCGTCGTTGCCGAACACATGCTCGCGCAGCCGCGCCCGGTCGAGGGTGCCGTCGGCCAGCAGCATCGCGTTGCCGAAGCGGCGGCTGATCTGCTCCAGCGCGGGGCTGCCCGGCGCCACCACTTCGCGTGCGGCGACGTCCGCGTCGGCCACGACGATGCCCAGTGCCTCGAAGCGCCGGGTGACCTCGCTTTTGCCCGAGGCGATGCCGCCGGTAAGCCCGACGATGAACCTGCTCATGGGCAGGCGCCGCCCATGGCAATGGAGTGACCGGCAGCGCCGGCCGGCGTCACGCCAGGCCGGCCCACTGGCGGTAGGCCGCGATCATCGGCTCGCCCCACATGAAGACCAGCCAGCCGGCGATGGCCAGGTAGGGGCCGAAGGGAATGGGCGTTGCGCGGTCGCGGCCGCGCGCGTACAGCCAGATCGAGCCGATGATGGCGCCCACCAGCGAGGACAGCAGGATGATCGGCAGGATGCCCTTCAGCCCGCACCAGGCGCCCAGCGCCGCCAGCAACTTGAAATCGCCGTGGCCCATGCCTTCCTTGCCGGTGATCTGCTTGAACAGCCACCACACCGTCCACAGCGACAGGTAGCCCACCGCCGCGCCTATCAGTGCCGGCTTGGCGGGCATGTAGAGGTTGTCCATGCTGCCTATCAGGCCCAGCCACATCAGCGGCAGGGTCAACTGGTCGGGCAGCAGCTGGGTGCGCAGGTCGATGCCCGACAGCGCGATCAGGAAACAGGTCAGCACGATCGCGCCGAAACCCTGCCAGCCGAAACCGAACTGCCACACGCTGGCCAGCACCAGCACCGCCGTCAACAGCTCCACCAGCGGGTACTGGATGGAGATCGGTGCCTGGCAATGGCGGCAGCGCCCGCGCTGGATCAGCCAGCTGAACAGCGGGATGTTCTCGTACCAGCTCAGCTTCTGCTTGCAGTGCGGGCAGTGCGAGGGCTCCACCACCACGCCGGGAGGCGGCGGCTCGTAGATGTCCGGTTCGCCCAGGATCTCCCGCGCGTCGCGCCTCCACTGCCATTCCATGCGCCTGGGCAGGCGCAGGATCACCACGTTCAGGAAGCTGCCGATCAGCAACCCCAGTCCGGCAGCGGCAGGGTAGCCGATGCCGGGATGCTGGTCGAGAAATGCCATGGGTCAATTATCCAACTACGGAGGCGAGCTTGAAGATCGGCAGGTACATGCCGATGACCATGCCGCCAACGATGACGCCGATGAACACCATGATCATCGGTTCAATCAGGCTGCTCAAGGCATCCACGGCGTTGTTCACTTCCTGCTCGAAATACTCGGCCACCTTGAACAGCATGGTGTCCAGCGCACCGGCTTCTTCGCCGATGGCGGTCATCTGGATCACCATGTGCGGGAACACGTTGACCTGCTTCATCGCCATGTTCACCGGGTAGCCCACCGCCACGTCGTCGCGCATGTGCAGGACGGCTTCCTCATAGACCTTGTTGCCGGTGGCGCCGGCGACGATGCCCAGCGCCTCGACCAGCGGGACGCCGGCCCGGAAGGTCACGCCCGTCGTACGGGAGAAGCGGGCGATGGCGCTGTTGTGCATGATCTGGCCGATCACCGGCACCTTGAGGACCAGCCGGTCCATGGTGTGCTGCATCCTGGACGAGCGTTTGAGGGCAAAAATGAAGCCCACGATGGCGCCCACGGTTACCAGCAATATCAGCCACCACCAGCCGACCAAGAAGCGCGAGGCGGCCACGATCATCTGCGTGAATAGCGGCAGGTCGGCACCGAAGCTGCTGAACACTTCCTCGAACTGCGGCACGACGAAGACCAGCAGGATCGCACTGACCAGCAGCGCCACGGCAATGGTCATCGCCGGGTAGAACAGCGCCTTCTTGATCTTGCCCTTCAGCGACTCGATGTTTTCCTGGTAGTTGGCGATGGTCTCCAGCACGGTTTCCAGCACGCCGGCGCCTTCGCCGGCGCGTACCAGATTGCGGTAAAGCTCGTCGAACTGCACCGGATGCTTGCTGATGGCCTCGTACAGGGAAGAGCCGCCTTCCAGGTCGGCGCGGATCTGCCCGACCAGCTTGGCCATGCGCGGGTTCTTGTGGCCGCTGCCGATGATCTCCAGCGAGGTGACGATGGGTACGCCGGACTTCATCATCGTCGCCATCTGGCGGCTGAAGAAGGCGATGTCCTTGGGCTTGATGGGCTTGCCGGACGCGCCGAACAGGGGTTTGGGCTTGGGCTTCACCACTGTGGGGGTGATGCCCTGCCTGCGCAGTTCTGCGCGCAGCATGTTGGCGTTGCGGGCGTCCTGCTCGCCCTTCATCCTGGCCCCGCGTTTGTCCGTCCCCTCCCAGACAAACGGTTGCATCTGGCTGGTGTTGCGATCCACCGGCGTCTTGTTCACTGCGCTACGGGTAGCCGACATCGTTCTTCTCCCCGTCCGGCCACTCCCCGGGCCGGACAACCCCTGCATGGTAGCGGGTCCGCCCGGGCGTGGCATCCTGCCTGTCGGCAAGCGTGGCCGCCATCACGCTCCCGAGGGGAAGCGGGATGGCATCCGCAATGACCCTGGCACGGCGGGCAATGAAGTGTCGTGATGTGACGCAGTGCGTCACCCTGCCGTGTGCATCGCAGAATCACCACGCCGGGCTTCCTTTCTCCAAGAATGCTGCCATCATGCGCCGGGGACATGGCAGGTGGGGCCATTGGCACGCAACCTGCTGTACAACCCGTACGGGGCGGGCGACGGCCTTCCCGGTGCTCACAATCCAAACCTCTAGGGGATGTACAGATGAAGAAGATGCAGCAGGGCTTCACCCTGATCGAACTGATGATCGTGGTCGCGATCATCGCCATCCTGGCCGCCATCGCGCTGCCGCAGTACCGCAACTACACCCAGCGTTCGGCCAATGGCGCCTGCCTGGCGGAGGCCAAGGCCTACATGGGGGCCGCGGTGGCCAATCTGGCCGACAATACCGCTGCTCCGGCGTATGAGCCGAAGGCATGCGATTCCAGTACGAATCCCAGTGCTGATGTCACTTTGGCGGTCTACAACGGCGCGGGTGGTTCGGTCACCTTCACCGCGCAGGCTCGCGGCAACAGCACTCTGAAGCAAGACACCAAATGCGATGTCGGCAGCGGTTCCTGCGCGCTTGTTCCGTAATACATCAGTTGATCTTTTGCTCCAACGAAAAGCGCCGCGAGGCGCTTTTCGGTTATTTGGTCTCTGAATCCGTGAGTCATGCTGATGCTCCCTCGTACGCGTTCTTTTCCTCTTCTGGCTTCCTTGCTTGCGTTGCTGGCCGCTTGCCTGTTGCTGCCGGGGTTGGGAGGTGGGTTCATCTTCGACGACATGCCCAATATTGTCGAAAACACTCCCGTTCATCTCACCAGGACGGACAGTGAGAGCCTGATCCGGGCCGCTTATAGCTTCCAGCCGGGCAATGGTTCGCGCGCCCTGTCGATGCTCAGCTTTGCACTGGACCATTGGCATGCCGGACTCGATGCGCGGGCGTTCAAAATCACCAATCTGCTGATCCATGTACTCACTACCTGGGTGTTGGCCTTGTTTTTCCGCCGTCTGCTGATGCTGGCGCAATGGCCGGTCCGACGCGCGGTCATGGGTGCTTTGGTGCTTGCCGCGCTGTGGGCCATCCACCCATTGCAGGTGTCCACGGTGCTGTACGTGGTGCAGCGCATGCAAACCTTGGCCACGTTGTTCATGGTTTTGGCGCTATGGTCGTATCTGTGCATGCGTCAGGCGCAGATGGAGGGAGAGCGCAGTCGTCAATACGGAGCCTTGGTTGGGTTGTTCTGGGCGTTAGGGTTGGCCAGCAAGGAGGATGCTGTCCTCTTGCCGGCCTACACACTGGTGCTGGAGTTGACTTTATTGCGCTTCCGTGCCGCACAACCTTCCTTAGCCAGTGGATTGCGCAAGGGCTATTTTTTGCTAGCCGCAGCGGGGCTGCTTGTTTACCTGTTGGTGGCGGTGCCGCATTACTGGTACTGGGATGCATATCCTGGCCGCAATTTCTCCAGCTACGAGCGCTTGTTGACCCAGGGGCGGGTACTGACGATGTACTTGGGGCAGATGCTGTTGCCTTTGCCGCATTGGCTGCCGTTCTTCTATGACGACTTCGCCGTTTCGCGCGGTCTTTGGCAACCGGCTACCACCTTGCCGTCCGTACTGTTGCTTTGCGGACTGCTTGTCTGGGCCTGGCGATGGCGGCATGACAGGCCGTTGTTTGCCTGCGGGATATTCCTGTTTTTTGTTGGCCACTTCATGACCAGTAATGTCATCGGATTGGAGCTGGTGTTCGAGCATCGTAACCAACTACCCCTGATCGGGATAGTCTTGGCAGTTGCGGACCTGTGGATGCTGGCGTGGCGGCGTTGGTCGGTGCAAATGCCTGTTTTTGCCGGCGCCCTCGTTATGGTGATGCTGGTGTTGGGGGCGGCTACGGTCGTGCGAGCCTATGCTTGGGGCGAGCCCTTGCGTTTTTCTCAGGTCAGTGTGGAGGCTGCACCAAAATCGCCTCGTGCCTGGCTAACGCTATGCGGTTTGTGGTTCGAACGTAGTGGTGGCCGAGCTGGCAGCCCTGAACTGGACAAGGCTATCGACGTATGTACCTTGGGTGCGGCCATCACCGACTCGCCGCGAATGCTGTCGAACATCGTCATATTCAAGACGATCCGCGGTGATGTGAGGCGCACCGACTGGGAGCTTTTCCTTGCTCGGCTGAGACAAGCCCCGATGACTGTGCATGAGAAGAACATCGCCATCGTGACCTTAGACAATGTGGACCGCGGCGTGCCGCTGGACGAGGATGGCGTGTTGCAAACCTTGGACGTTCTGTCTGCCCGGGCGGACTTCACCGTTCACGAATACCTGCGCATGAGCACGTACATCTACAACGACACGATGAAGCCTGGCAAGGCCTTGTCCTACATGCGCTTGGCGGTCGCCCACTCGTCCGTCGACGATCCTCAGATTGAGCGATTGTTCATGCAATTGGTCGAGGTGGGGCGGCAGGATTGGGTCGAGCAACTGCGACAGGTGAAGCGATTGCCTACGAGCTGAGAAATTTGGCCTGCTTCTTGCTATCTACATTGGGCGGCAGTTCGTGCCGGAATTTTTGAGGGGCGCACATGCATCATAATGCCAGGGGGTTCACTTTGATCGAGTTGATGATCGTGGTGGCGATCATTGCAATTTTGGCGGCGATTGCCTTGCCCCAGTACCGCAACTACACCCAGCGATCGGCGAATACTGCCTGTCTTGCCGAGGCGAGAGCCTTCATGAGCGGGGCTGTGCCCGAATTGGCGGCCATGCGTTTGCCCGACCCTGCGTATGCCCCGAAGGCTTGTGATGCCAGCACCGCATTTACGCTGAGCACGAACGATTACAGTTCGCCAAGAACTGTTGTCTTCAACTCGCCTGCCCGCGGCAACTCCGACTTGAAGAAGGACGTGGACTGCAATACTGGCAGCGGGCACTGCGAGATCCAATAGGCGGCATCAGATTCCGAGGGGGCAATCGCACCATTGCCATTGCCATTGCCATGCCTTTGCTGTCGCATGGGCTGTGCGCAAACTGCTCAATGCGACTTGTGATATCGCAAGGCAATAGTGGCAAAACCTCTGATTACCTTCATCTTGCTGGTAATTTTGGTAGTTTTTGTTGCTTGGCATTTACGGATGAGGGTGTATTGGCGCATTGCTGGCAGGCTTGAGCAGCGCCCTGTTTACTGGTGGCCTATGTCATGGTTGTGTATGGGCTGTTGCAGTACGACCCACGCTATACGATTCCTTTCCGTCCCTGCGAAATGCTCATTGTCGTGACAGCATGCCAAAGAGCTCTGATGAGGCGAGCTCGTGCACAATCGGCGCAACAGTCAGCGCGTAGAATCAGTTTGGCCGGTGGTTGAGCAATGACGGTGGATTCACACCAAATCTGCAAGCGGTGGCCTGGGCTGCGTGCCGTATTCGCTGCGTTGCTCTATGGGTTGTTGCCGAATCTTCCATTCTGGATTGCCACGTATTTCCTCCAAGTTGATCGTCCGTACATCGTGCTCGACTATCTGGTCTCGGGTGCGTTGCTCGCCTATGGTTGGCGAAAACTGGCCTCAGTTGTGCTGGTGGTATTCGTGCTGGCCGATGCGCTGTCGATCCAAGGGCTGGTGTATCCAGTGTTGCATCCGGCCGACGTCGTCTATCTTCTCACTCTGCTGCCCTATGCACCTTCGATCTGGAAGCTCACGGCAGCCAGCGGGCTTTTGCTGCTAGTCGTGATGTTCGGTTTGTCTTGGCGTTTTGCGCGCATGTCGAATCGATTTGCCGCGTTGGCATTACTCGGGTTGGCGGTGCTCGGGTACGCGATCCAGTCCCAGATTGACCCGCGCAGCTCGGAATTTGAGCGGGACAAGAGCAGCGTGTTCGGCAGCCAATTGGCCTACTACGCCAATACGCGCGCGACTCTGGTGCTCGACAGCCTTTTTGAAAAGTTGAATCCGCTGTATCCCGTCGAATTCAAGAATGAAGTTTCGTCATGGGTCGGCAACGGCGATGACGACGGCAGGAACCTCCTGTTGATCGTCGTTGAATCCTGGGGCCAGATGAAGGATTCGCGCGCCCAGGACGCCATGCTCCAGCCCCTGCTCGCGGAGCGGGGGCAGTTCCGGTGGCTGAAAACAGGACGGACGCCAGGTGATCGCGCCACCGTAGAGGCGGAGCTGCGTTATCTGTGCAGCCTGGGCGCACGCTATCTCAATCTTGAGCCGGTCACTGAAGGCTTCGAGAACTGCCTGCCTTGGCAACTCAAGGCGCGGGGATACACGACCCTTGCGATCCACGCCGCCGGCGGAGGCATGCACGCGCGGAAATTCTGGTATCCGCGCGCGGGTTTCGACAAGATCCTTTTCCAGGACACCGCTCCCTGGACGACGCGCTGTCATTCGTTCCCTGGCGCATGCGACCGGGAGATCATGGCGTCAACCCTGCCTGGGGCATTTGCGGGGAAAAGCCGCCAGTTCGTCCACTGGATGACGCTGAACACGCATGCGCCATACGATGAGCGTGACCTGTGGATGGATGCCTTCAACTGCGCGGAGTACCAGCTGCCGGAATACAGTGACACCTGCCGCCTGAGCAGGTTGCATGCGCAGTTTTTCCACCAACTCGCGCAGGTCCTCGCGCAGCCGGAAATGCGGGGCACAGAGGTGTTCATCGTGGGTGATCACCCTCCGCCGATCCTCGATCAGGATGAGTTCAAGCGCAATTTCGTCGACGGGATGGTGCCTTATGTTCACCTGCGGGTGAAATAAGTCTGCCCGGGTGGGGGCGCCGGCCACCACGCCCCCAGTGCAGGTCGCTCGATGGTGCGGGGAACGGGTTGAGGTTGCCGGAGATGGGAAGCCAGCGCGGAATCTGGGCTGGGGGCTCCCTCGTCAGGCGGACTGCCCAGGCTCATGTTTGTCTGCAAGCAGGGATTGCCAGTGCCTGCGCAGCATTTCCGTAGAGAGATGGTCGGTGTAGTACGTGGCTGCTTTGCGTTCCAACTGCCTGCGTTGCTCGGGACTTGCGGCCAAGGTGACGATCGCATCGGCCAGTGCCTGGGCATCGGCAGGAGTGCAGTATGCGGGCAGAGCCGGGAGGCGGTCGGGCAGGCTGTAATTCTGCTGGGTGATGATGGCTTTGCCGGCGGCAAGTGCCATGTACAGCTTGAAGGGCAGGACGCGGGCTGCCTTGTCTTGTCCGCCGAAAACGCCGAGGCAGATGTCAGCCTGGGCTAGATGGGCACTCAATACCTGCGGTGGCTGCCAGCCACGCAGCCAGGTCACAGCTGGGTTGTTGCGTAGCCATACGGCGGCTTCATCGGCTTGCTGGCCGTCGCCGATCAGCACGAACTCCAATCCTGGCTGGCCTCGCAATCTGTCAATTGCTTGGGCGATAACCGTGGTTCCTTGTAGAGGGACGAAGGTACCGATGAACAGCATGCGCACCGGTGAATTGGCGGACTTGGCGGCGCAGGGTGCTGTGGCAGGCAGCATGAGCGGGTCAAGCGCCAGTGGAAAGGCGGAGATGCTCTCCCTGGGAACTTGAAACAGATCGCTCAGATGGGCTGCATTGGCTTCCGTGTCGGTCACGATGTGCCAGGCGGCGCGCAGGGCACGGGATTCGACGGCCAGCAACAAGCGTGAAGTGCGGCTTCCGCTGCTTTCGGGATGGCGGTCCTGGTAAAACGTGTCCCACAGGGTGATATAGGCGTCGCAGATACAGCGAGGTCGCCAGCGGCATGGCAACCAGGAGAGCAGCCAGAGAAGAAACAGGCTGGGGTAGGGAACGTAGACCAGATCGCCCCGGCGGCCGTTCAGGAGCAGGCGCATGGCCGATAAGACATTGCCTGCGAGTAGCCGGGCAAAGAACGGAAGTGATCTGTGGATTGCACCCTTGGTGATTTTCCAGAGATGGGTATCCTCTGGAAGCCAGCGTCCGCACTCGATGACCTCGACCCGTTGCATCGCCGCCACCGTGCGCAACGTGTTGCGGGCGTTGGGGTAGCCGCTGCCGCGCAGGCCGACACCGGCAACAAGGAGGCGGGTGGCTTTTTCCTCAGACATGCGGTGGATCTTCTCGACGACGTTCGGCCACGAGGACCAGATTCATCGAGTAGGGCGGATCGTTGCTGATGATGAAGTCGTTTTCATCGAAGCCATAGCCCGCCGCTGCACCATGCGGGGGCGCAGGTTTGTGGCGCCTGAGTTTCCCGATGACGGCATGTACGACGTCGAGCGCAGTGCGTCGTACTGGTTCGGGAATGAAAAACAGGGTTGCGGGCAGGGTGAGCCATTTGGTGCGGGTGTAGCGGTCAATCTCCGTCGCGGCGATCCTGCGGGGAGCTCCCATGCGAAGCTCGCTTTTCAGCTGGAAATATTTGCGTACCTTGCCGGAGAGTTGCGCCATCCCGTACTCGCGCAGATGCCAGCGATTCCAGGGCTTCTGGCCGGGAAGCAGGCGATTCTTGCGGTCAGGCGTTATGAGAACCAGGGTGCCGCCGGGTTTGAGCAGGCGATGGGCTTCGCGCAGGTAGGCTTCGTCATCGTTGACGTGTTCGATCACCTGGAAGGAGAGGACGACGTCAAAGGAGCCTGCAGGGAATGGGAGCGGGGATTGCGGATCTATCTGCAGGAAATGGAGGTTCTTGTTGTGGTATCGGGTCCTGGCGTACTCCACGGCATCACCGGCGATGTCGACGCCATATGCCTCCTCGGCAATATCGGAAATGCGCCTGGTGCCGTAGCCCGAGCCGCAGCCGAAATCCAGCACCTTCTTTCCGGTGCAGAGGTTCTGGACGAAGGCGTAGCTGGCCGCATGCATGGCGTAGATGGTGTAGGTGCCCAGCGACTGCATGTATGCATCTTCAAGTACGCGTTCGCCGGTGGGTTCCAGGTCGATTTTCATGGGGGAGTGGCGGGTCCTGAGGTGGTCGAACCGGGAAGGAGCGTGGCGATGAGGAAGCTGAGCAGGTCGCCGCACATGCTGGCAACGCGGGTCAGCAGGACCAGTTGCACTATCTGGTGGCTGCTGCCATGGCCCAGAAGGATCAGTGTCATTATGCCCTCGCGTGCGCCCAGCCCAGCTGGCGTGCCGGGAGCGAGAAAGCCGAGTATCCAGGACAACGCAAAGGCGGCGGTTGCCAGCGGGTAGTCGATGCTGCCGGCAAGCCCAAGGGTCCTGGCAAGCAGCCAGACGCCGAGACCGATCATCAGGTAGTTGCAGCTGTAGGCGGCCAGTGCCTTGAACGTGGTGGAGGGCCCCGGCAGTCCGCCGATCATCCGGATGAAGCGGGCGGGCAGGCCCTTGCCCTCCGAAGGAGACAGCCTGATGCAGAAGAGGAGCGTCGCGCCGACGCTGCCCGCCAGGAGCAGGAGCAGCAGCCAGCGATGCTCGGCCAGGTTGGATGCCGAAGAGGTGAAAGCAAGCAGCAGGACGCCGACGATGACACTGGCAGCCGAGGCGAGCAGGGTTTCCTGAATGACGCTCGCGACATAGGGTTGCAGTGGGATGCCTTGCTTCAGTCCGAGGGCTGCCCGGCTGGCGTGCTGCGCAATGTTGCCGGGAATGTATTTGGCCAACTGCGCAATGCTGATGAGCCGGGTGAGTTCGCCAGTTGATCGGACCTGCGCCTGCCGCAGCAGCAAGTGTCGCCATGCAAAGCCAGTGACGGGGTAGATCGTCATGCAGCAGAGCGTGGCAGCGAACACCGCCAGCAGTGTGCCTGGCTGTTCAAGTGTGGCAACCAGGAGGCGCGGATCCAGGTTGCGCCACGCAAACCAGAGAAAATAGGCCATCAGGCCCATCGCGACGATCAAGCCGGCTGTGCGCCATAGTCGCTTCATCGCCTGCTTGCCACCAACAGATAGCCGCTGCCCCAGTCGGTGTTTCGGGTCATGGACTGGATCGCGAAGGCGGTGGACATCAACGCCCTGCCGGGCGCCGATGCGATCAGCCTGCTGAAAGGGGCATAGTTGCGACGGTCGATGCCGCTGGAGGCGGAGGCCTGTTCCTTGGTTTTTTCACCGCGCTGCTGGATCAGCTTGCGGTAGATGCGATTGCCAAGCCATTCGGTCGCGTTCGCCAAGGGAAAGCCATAGCACTCGAAATGCTGGATTTCCAGGCCGTGTGACTGGATCAATTGCTGTATGTCCTGGCGATCATAGCGTCGCCAGTGTCCCGCCCATACATCGCCCTGGCCCCACCGGGCGCGATGGGCGGGCACCGAGAGGACGAGTCTGCCGTGGGGCGCCAGCCATCGCAGCCACTGATCCAGCGCCCTGTGATCGTCTTCAATGTGTTCGAGCACATCAAAAGCGCAGACCAGATCGAAACCGCCGTTCCAGTCCGGCTGTGGGGCCGGGTGGATCCCGTGTGGCTGCGAACATTGCCGTGCGATCTTCTCGGCTGTTGCGCGGGCTTCATCCGACGTCTCCAGACCTTGGACGACAAAGCCCATACGGGCCAGGTCGTACAGCAATGCCCCGGCGCCGCAGCCGATCTCCAGCAGTTTTCCGGCAGGAACGGTGCCGAGGGCGGACAGGATTCTGTTTCGGCGCAGGAGATAGCGGATAGGGGGTGTCCAGCCTATCTCCGGCATGACGATGCCGTTGGTCTTGGAATATCCCGGGCTCAACATTTAAAGATGTTTATCCGCATTCGAATGGACCCGGATCAACCATCACGCCGGTAGGTCAGATTGGTGATCTGCTCGGAAATCAGCCCGATCAGGAAGATGATGACCGCCGCGCTGAACAGCAGCGTGCTCATGTTGGTCAGCCGGTGCATCGTGGCGAAGGTATAGCCGTAATACCCGAGCCCGGTGAGGAAAAAGCACGCGGCGATTGGCGCGAACAGCTTCAGTGGCGAGTACAGCGTGGCGATCTTGAAGATGATCAGCAGGAAGCGGATGCCGTCCTTGATCGGGCGGATATGGCTGCTGGTGCCCACGCGCCGTGCGACCGGAATCGGCACGTAGGCCACCGGGTAGGCGCTGCGGAAAAACGCCATGGTGCTGGTGGTGGGGTAGCTGAAGCCATTGGGCAACAGGTGCAGGAATTCGCGGAAGCGCTCGGCCCTCACGGCCCGGAAGCCGGAGGTGAGATCGTCGATGCGATGGCCGGTCATGTGGCTGGCGAGGCGATTGTAGAAGCCGTTGGCCAGGCCGCGGTGCAGGTTGGCCTGGCCGCTGCGGTCGCGAGCCCCGACCACCATGTCGTAGCCCTCGTCCAGCTTGGCCAGCAGGGCGCCGATGTGCTCGGCGCTGTGCTGGCCGTCGGCATCCATGAACACCAGGATCTCGCCACTGGCGGTGCGTGCGCCGCGCTTGATCGCCGCGCCATTGCCCATGGAGTAGGGGTGGCTGACCACCCGGGCGCCGTGGCCGGCCGCAATGGTGGCGGTGGCGTCGGTGGAGCCATCGTCGACCACGATGATCTCCGCCAGCGGCCAGGCCTGGCGCAGTGCCGGCAGGGTGCGCTGCAGCCCCTCGGCCTCGTTCTTCGCCGGCAATATGATGCTCAATCGCTGCACGTTCTTTACCCGTCGTTCTCCCCGGCGGACATGGTAGCGGGAACCTGCCGCCCTGGGATGGAGCGGGTTCTCATTCCTTGTGCTGGGGCCATCGGCATAGAATTATGCCCTTGCCGTTGCCATCCACCGGGGTGCCCGTTGAAAGCTCTTGTCTGCGGCGGCGCCGGCTATATCGGCAGCCACATGGCGCGGCTGCTGGCGGCGCATGGCCACGAGGTGGTGGTGCTGGACGACCTGTCCACCGGGCACGCGCAGGCGGTGCAATGGGGGCGGTTGATCCAGGCCGACGTGCTGCACCCGCCGTCGCTGGAGGCCGCATTCGCCGGGCAGCGGTTCGACGCCGTGTTCCACTTCTGCGCGCGCTCGCTGGTCGCCGAGTCGATGGTCCGGCCCTATGACTATTACGCCAGCAACGTGGTCGGCACCCTCAACCTGCTTGAGACGATGCGCCGGCACGGGGTACGGCGGCTGGTGTTCTCCTCGAGCGCGTCGGTGTTCGGTCACCCGGTTGCCGGCATGGTCGACGAGGACCATCCCACCCGGCCGATCAACCCGTACGGGGCCAGCAAGCTGATGGTCGAACGCATCCTGGCCGACGCGGCGACGGCCTACGGGCTGGATTCGGTGGCATTGCGCTACTTCAATGCGGCCGGCGCGACGGCCGATGCGTGCATCGGCGAGTCGCACGCCTGCGAGACCCACCTGATTCCCAACGTGCTGCGGTCGGTGCTCGGGAGCGGGCTGGCGCTGAAGATATTCGGCGGCGACTATCCCACGCCCGATGGCACCTGCATCCGTGATTACGTGCATGTCGAGGATCTGGCGCAGGCGCACCTGCTGGCGCTGGATTACCTGGATGCCCATCCGGGCGCGCATGCGTTCAATCTCGGCAACGGGCGCGGCTTTTCCGTGCGCGAGGTCATCGCCGCGGCGTCGGCGGTCACCGGTCGCGCCGTGCCCTGGGAGATGGCGCCGCGCCGTGCCGGCGATCCGGCGGTGCTGGTCGCTTCAAGCCGGCGGGCGCAGGCGGAACTGGGCTGGTCGCCGGCCTGGACCGACCTGGAGGCCATCATCGACAGTGCCTGGCGCTGGCATCGCGCACAGCCCTGGTGAGCCGGCGTTGCGGCGCGTTGGTCAATAGGTGACCACCCGCACCGGCTGCAGGCTGCCGGCGTCGAGCACCATGCGTCCGGCGCCGTGCCGGGCCACGATCGGCAGGCTGCGGAACGGGGTGTCTGCCGGGTTGGCAGCGGGCTGGCCGTCGGCGGTGCTGGGCGCGGCGTTGAAGGCCAGCCGCGGTACGACGTCGGCGTAGGGCACGTACCACCCCGGCTTCCGCTCCCGTTCCATCCCGGTATCGAGGAAGGCGGCGAGCGCGGAGTCGTGGCTGCTGCGTGACGTTCCCGGCCGCAGGCCCACCAGCCGTGGCGTGCCCCATGCCAGCCGCGACCAGCGGGGATCGCTGGCCCGGGCCCGGCCGGATGCCTCCACCTCGTTGGCCAGGACCACGGCCAGGCGCATGTCGCTGGCGACCACGAATGCCGGCCGGGTCTGCCACAGCATGTGCAGCCCGAAGAGCAGGAACGCCAGCTGCAGCAGGCCGATGATGACCAGATCCAGGCGCAGGCTTGCCTTGCCCGGCTTGAATGCGACCAGGGTCAGCAACGGCCCGGCGACCATCTGCGCAAGCAGCAGCAACCCCAGCAGCGGCAGCACCCCCGAGATGCGGTACAGCCCCCAGGGGTGCCATAGCGGCACGATGATGGCGGCGATCGCGGCGACCAGCACCAGGCTGGCCAGGGCATGTACGGCGGCGGCTTTCCAGCGGGTCATGGAAGAATGGGGGCAGGGGGAAGGCGCCATGTCCAATGGCGGGGGGTTCTGGACGGACGTGCCGGATGGCGTCTGGTCTAGCGGCTTTCCTGCCCTATGCCTGGGAGATCAGCATATCGATCGCGCCGATCAGCGTGTTGGCGTGAGCCGACAACGAGTGCACGGGTTTGCCCAGTTTGCTGGCCGGCACCGACACCATCTCAAGAGGGTGCAATACGCATTGCTTGTGCTCGATCACGAAGATCGGGTTCAAGGTGGCGTGGTGGATGTCCGGGAGCGCTGTACGCAGTACCAGCGGAACCACCATCCTTCGGTGATATCCGCCCAAGGAGGCCGATTGCACATCCACCACGTAGGGAATCGCCGGGTTCCTGCCTGGATTCTCGAAGACGTCGTACTGGGCCATCAGAGCGTGGAGAACTCGTCGGCGATGGAGCCGTGGCGGTTGTTGAAGTCGTTCCAGACATCCGTCGATTTCTTCAGTCGCTCGCGGTCGTTGCGCAATTCAAGGGTCTTTTGTTCGACAAAGCTTGCCAGCATGGCTTCCACCTCGGCGGACAGGTTCGTGGTCAGGTTACGCGCCTGGGCGACCAGATCCTGATTGAGGGACAGATTGACCGGGCGTTTGGGGGCAGTGGTGTCGTAGAGCGCAAGCATTGGAATTTTCTCCGGCTTCATGCGCATTATATGCGCATTGCCGTTGTGCGCAACGCATCGCGCCTTTTCCAAGACGTCCGCCATCCCGCTTCCCCCCGTACAATCGCCCAACTGTCGTCCATGCCGGGGAACACCATGAATACAGCCGTCGCCGCCAATCTCGTGGGCATCACCGGGATCGCCCGCCGCCTGGTGCAGGACGGCGCACTGGACGAGACCGCGGCGCGCAACGCGATGGCGCAGGCGGCGGCGGCCAAGGTGCCGCTGGCGCAGTGGCTGGCCGAGAAGAAGCTGGTCAACGCCGCGCAGCTGGCCGCGGCCAATGCGGTCGAGTTCGGCATGCCGCTGCTGGATGCCTCGGTGTTCGACGCCAACCACAACGCGATGAAGCTGGTCAGCGAGGAGCTGCTGCGCAAGCACAACGTGCTGCCGCTGTTCAGGCGTGGCGGCAAGCTGTTCATCGGCACCAGCAACCCGACCCAGTCGCTGGACGAGATCAAGTTCCATACCAACCTGGTGGTCGAGCCGATCCTGGTCGACGAGGACCAGATCCGGCGCACGCTCGACCTGTGGGTGGCGAGCAACGAAAGCCTGGCCGGCGGGCTGGGCGACGACGAAGAGGGCATGGGCGACCTGGACGTCGCCGCCGGCGACGAGGACATGGGGGGCGGTGGCGATACCGGCATCGACGCCAAGGGCGACGACACCCCGGTGGTCAAGTTCGTCAACAAGGTGCTGGTGGACGCGATCCGCCGTGGCGCCTCGGACATCCACTTCGAGCCGTACGAAGACGACTACCGGGTACGGTTCCGCATCGACGGCCTGCTCAAGACCGTGGCCCGGGCGCCGGTGAAGCTGCGCGAGCGCATCGCCGCGCGCCTGAAGGTGATGTCGCAGCTGGACATCGCCGAGAAGCGGGTGCCGCAGGACGGCCGCATCAAGCTCAACCTGTCCAAGACCAAGCAGATCGACTTCCGCGTGAGCACGCTGCCGACGCTGTTCGGCGAGAAGATCGTGCTGCGTATCCTCGACGGCAGCGCGGCCAAGCTGGGCATCGACAAACTGGGTTACGAACCGGTGCAGCAGAAGCTGTTCCTGGACGCCATCCACAAGCCGTACGGCATGGTGCTGGTGACCGGCCCCACCGGTTCGGGCAAGACGGTGTCGCTGTACACCGCGCTGGGCATCCTCAACGACGAGACCCGCAACATCTCCACCGCCGAGGACCCGGTTGAAATCCGCCTGCCGGGCGTGAACCAGGTGCAGCAGAACAACAAGCGCGGCATGACCTTCGCCGCGGCGCTGCGCTCGTTCCTGCGCCAGGATCCGGACGTGATCATGGTCGGCGAAATCCGTGACCTGGAGACCGCGGAGATCGCCATCAAGGCGGCGCAGACCGGCCACATGGTGCTGTCCACCCTGCATACCAACGACGCGCCGCAGACCATCGCGCGCCTGATGAACATGGGCATCGCCCCGTACAACATCACCTCTTCGGTCACCCTGGTCATCGCCCAGCGCCTGGCGCGGCGCCTGTGCGCCAACTGCAAGAAGCCGGCGCACCTGCCAGACAATGCGCTGCTGGCCGAGGGGTTCACCCAGGAGCAGATCGACAAGGGCATCCAGCTCTACGAGCCGGTCGGCTGCGATGAGTGCACCGAGGGCTACAAGGGCCGTACCGGTATCTACCAGGTGATGCCGATGACAGACGAGATCGCCACCATCGTGCTGCAGGGCGGCAACGCGCTGGACATCGCCGAGGCCGCGCAGAAGATCGGGGTCAACGACCTGCGCCAGTCGGCCCTGCTCAAGGCCGCGCAGGGGATCACCAGCCTGACCGAGATCAACCGCGTCACCAAGGACTGACCCGCCCCGGGCGCCCCCTTCCGTCCAGGGAGGCCGGCGCCAGTTGCGAGGCCAGGCGGCCGGTCGGGGGTGTTCCCGGGCTTGGCCCGGGCGGCTGGGGCCGCCGCTGCCGGCCGGTCCCGGGACAGCCGCCGGCCACCCCGGTGCCGGGTGCCCGGAAGCCCGCCGGGGCGGCCCTCCCGGGGCCCTCGAAGGCAGTTCCACCGCCGGCCATGATTGCGCTACGCTGGCGCGGCACGTGTCGGTCCAGGGCAGCCAGGTCTGGGGGGAAGGGGCATGAGCGGTAGCGCATGGTCGGGCGAAGACAGGATGTTCGAGTTCCGCCAGGAACTGGTCGATGGTGGCCAGCCGCCGGACAGTTCTCCTTTCACCGTGTTGAGCGTCGATGACGATCCCGGTTTCCAGCAGTCGCTGCGCATGGCGCTGTCCGATTTCCGTTTCAACGAAAGCCCGCTGCGGCTGCTGACGGCGTCATCGTCCAGCGAAGCGCGCGACGTGATGGCCGCCAACCCGGGCATCTCCGCGATCCTGCTCGACGTGGTGATGGAGACCGACGACGCCGGCCTGCAGCTGGTGCGCGCGGTACGCGAGCAGCTGGGCAACTCCGAAGTACGCATCGTGCTGATCACTGGGCAGCCGGGCATGGCGCCGCTGCGCAAGACCCTGCAGCAGCTGGACATCAGCGAGTACTGGCTCAAGACCGATCTGTACCGCGAGCGGCTGCAGGGCATCGTCACCGGCTCGCTGCGGACCTGGAGCGAGATCCACGCGCTGGCGCGGGCCAAGCGCGGCCTGAAGCACATCGTGCAGGCCGGCAGCCGCCTGGCCGGGCTGCGCGACCCCGACGATTTTTCGCGCCAGCTGCTGTGCGAACTGGCGGCATTGCTGGAAGTGCCGCTCGATGGCCTGGTGTGCGTGCACGACGGTTCGGCCGACCTGCCGGTGTCCGAGGCGATGGTGACCGCGGCCGATGGCGGCTTCGCGACGCTACAGGGGTGCCGCGTGCAGGACATCGCCGACCCCATGGTCCGCGACCTGCTGCTGGACGCGTTCACCCGCCGCTGCAGCATCGGCATGCCGTCCAGCCAGGTGCTGTTCCTGGATGGCGGCGGCACGGTGGCGCCGATGGCCATTTATCTAGCGACCGAGCGTTCGCTCGACGCCGAGGAGCACGAACTGCTGCAGGTGTTCGTCACCCATGCCAATGCCGGCCTGGTCAACGTCGACCTGGCGGCGCGGCTGGAGCGCGTCGCCTATCGCGACAGCCTGCTGGACATCCCCAACGGCAATGCCCTGCGCCGCGACCTGCGGCAGGTGCTGGAACAGCCCGGGCGCTGTGGGCAGAGCCTGCTGGTGGTCGACCTGGGGCAGTACAGCGACGGCAGCCTGGCACTGGGGCCGGAGCAGGGCGACCTGCTGCTGCAGCGCATGGCCGATCGCCTGGCACAGATGTATCCGCCGCCGTGCAGCATCGCGCGGCTGCACGAAGGCACCTTCGCGGTACTGGGGCCGTCCGCGCACCTGGCCTCCGATCCCGTCGATGCGCTGGAACAGAGCGAGGACACCGGTGAGCTGCCGTTCCTGCGGGTCGATGCGGCACGGGTGGATCTGGACCAGTACCGCGGCGGCGCGGGCGGTGCGGTGGCCGCCGGCCTGCTGCTGGTCACCCGGATCCGTGCCAAGGGCGGGCACGGCGTGGCCGAATACCAGGTCGAGAGCGAGCAGGAGAACCTGTGCCGCTTCATGGAGTCGCGCGCACTCTACCGGGCGCTGCGCGAGGACCGCGTCGGCATCGCGCTGCAGGCACAGGTGGATCTCGAGACCGGGGCCATCGTCGGCGCCGAGGCGCTGGCCCGCTGGACCGAGGACGGACGCCCGCAATCGCCGGCCAGCTTCATTCCGGTAGCCGAGGCCAGTGGCCTGATCGTGCCGCTGGGCGGGCGCGTGATCGAACTGGTCTGCGAGGCCCTGCGGGCGATGGAGCAGGCGGGTTTCCCGGACATCCCGCTGTCGGTCAACGTGTCGCCGCTGCAGCTGGGCCGTCGCGAGTTCATCGAGGAACTGGCCGCCATGGTGGCGCGCCACGGGATCGAGCCGCGGCGGATGGAGATCGAGATCACCGAGGGCGCGGTGATGAGCGATTACCAGGATGGTCGCGAGCTGCTGGCGCGCCTGCGCCGGCTCGGCTTCGGCATCGCGGTGGACGATTTCGGGACCGGCTATTCGTCGCTGCGCTACGTGCATTCGCTGCCGGTCACCCGGCTCAAGCTGGACCGGCAGTTCACCGCCGGCGTCGGCGAACAGGGCGAGCAGGGCGAGGGCGCCAACGTGGCGGACATGATCATCACCCTGGGCCACCGGCTGGGCCTGGACATCGTCGCCGAGGGCGTGGAAACCCCCGCCCAGGTCGAATGGCTGCGCCGCCACGGGTGCCCCTGCGCACAAGGCTACCTGTTCGCGCATCCCGAACCGGTGGAGGACTTCATCGCGCGCCTGCGCGGCCAGGGCTGAGCCATGCGCCGCCTCTGGCAGTGGCCGCGGCTGCGTTGGCAGGAAGCATGGGCCGCGATGCGCGCGCATCCGTGGCGGGTGACGCTGATCGCCGCCCCCTGGCTGCTGGGCCTGCTGACCGTGGTGCCGATGCTCTGGTACGAAATGGACCGGGCCGTGCGCCTGCCCGAACGCCAGGCCGCGCAGGATGCGCTGGAGAATGCCGCGCAGTCGATGCTGCGCCGGCTGGGCCGGTTGCGCGACGACACGCGCTTCATCGCCTTCCTGACCCCGCGACTGCTGGAAACCGGGTCGGAGGCGCAGTTGCTGGAAACCTACACCAGCTTCCTGATGGCCGGGCGCGATTACCACAAAGTGCGCTGGATGGACGCGACCGGGCAGGAGCGCCTGCGCGTGGACCAGGAGGGCGGCAGCATCCTGCGCGTGCCGGGCGGCGCGCTGCAGGACAAGCGCGGCCGGCCGTTCTTCGAGAATGCGCTGCTGCTGCAGCCGGGCGAGATCCATCTTTCCCCGCTGGACCTGAATTTCGAGAATGGCCGCATCGAGCAGCCGTTGCGGCCGACGCTGCGCGCCTCCTCGCCGTTCCTGATGGCCGATGGCAGCGTCGGCGTGGCCGTGGTGAACCTGCACGGCAGCGTGCTGCTCAAGCGCCTGCGCGACCGTGCGTCGCAGTCGGGTTTCAGCCTGTACCTGGTCCACCCCGACGGCTATTGGCTGGTGGGCCCCACCCCGGGCGAGGCCTGGGGGTGGCAGCTGGGCCACGCCGAGCACACCGTGGCGACATTCGATCCGGCGCTGTGGGCCGCCATGCAGCGACGGTCCGCCGGCAGCTGGCGCGACTGGAGCTTCACCACCCTGCAGGCGGCCTGGCGCGGTACCGAGGGCGACCTGCTCGCACACGCCGACCCGACGGTGGGGCAGCTGCGCCTGCTGGTGCACCGCTCGCGCCCGCCGACCGCGCGCTGGAAGGCCGTGCTCGGCGGCCTGGCGCTGCTCGGCGGCGCGCTGGTGCTGTGGCTGCTGCTGGCGCAGGCGCGCGGCATGGCGCGCGAACTGGCGTACATGCAGCGGCTGCGCGACAGCAATGCCGCGCTGGAGCAGGCCAACGAACACCTGCAGGCGGCGCAGCAGGAACTGGCGCGTGCCGAGCGCCTGTCGTCACTGGGGCTGATGGTGGCGGGCGTCGCGCACGAAATGAACACCCCGCTGGCCAGTGCGCAGCTGGCACTGGGCACATTGCGTGGCGGCATCGCCCGCCTGCAGGCGCAGGTCATGGCGGGTCTGCGCCGGTCCGAGCTGGAGAGCTTCCTGGACGAGGCCACGGAGGCCTGCACCCTGGCCGACGGCGAGCTGCGGCGCACGTCGGCGCTGGTGCAGCGGTTCAAGCAGGTGGCAGTGGACCGCGCATCGCTGGAGCGGCGTGATTTCGATCTGGCGGAAGTCCTGCTGGATGCCGACCCGCGGCTGCGCCGCGGCAGCCTGGACGAGGGCATCGAGCTGGAGCTGGACCTGGAGCCGGGCATCACCCTGCACAGTTACCCGGGGCCGCTGGAACAGGTGGTCGCCAACCTGCTCAACAATGCGCTGCTGCACGCCTATCCGCAGGCACGGCAGGGCCGCATCCGGCTGTCCGCGCATCGCGACGGGGACGCGCTGGTGCGGATCGAGATCGCCGATGATGGCCGCGGCATCGCGCCGGAGCACCTGTCGCGCATCTTCGAGCCGTTCTTCACCACCGCGCGGAACCGCGGCGGGACCGGGCTGGGGCTGCACATCGTCCACCAGATCGTGACCGAGGTACTGGGCGGGCGGATCGAGGTCAGCAGCCACCGCGCGGGCGATCCGGGCGGCCTGCCGGCGGGGACCTGCTTCACCCTGATCATCCCGCGCGAAGCCCCCGAGCGCCCGCAGGGCGAGCCGCGCTAGCCGGAAACGCGGCGTACCGGCGCAAGCCCGGCCTGCCAGCCGTAGCCCCGGCGTGCGCTTGCGCGCGGTGCGCGCGGGGTCGCCCGCGGACACGAGGGGCGCGCGGGCGCAGCCAAGCGGTGGAGGGCGCCTCGCGGGCGCGGGGAGTGTTCCTGCTGGAAGGTCGCGCCCGTCCGCGCGGCGGCGCGCGCCGGGTCAGTCCATGCCCAGCTTTTTGAGCTTGTAGCGCAGCGCGCGGAAGGTGATGCCCAGCTGCGCCGCGGTACGGGTCCGGTTCCAGCGGTTTTCTTCCAGCGCCTTCTGGATGGCCGCGCGCTCCATCTGTTCGATGTACGAGGGAAGGGCTGCATTGCCGGCATCGAGCTCGACCGCGGCGTCTTCGGCCGCGCAGCCGGCATCGCCGCGCGCGGCGGGCAGGCGCAGGTCGCTGGCGCCGATGCTGTCGCCATCGGCCAGGGCAAGCGCGCGCTCCAGCACGTTCTCCAGCTCGCGTACGTTGCCGGGGAAGGCGTAACCGGCCAGCGCGTCCAGCGCCGACGGCGACAACAGTGGCGTGGGCAGCTGCTGCGAGCGCGCCAGCCGGCTGAGGATGGCCGCCGCCAGCTGCGGCAGGTCGCCGCGGCGCTCGCGCAGCGGCGGCACGCGCAGTTCGATCACGTTGATGCGGTAGTACAGGTCGTGGCGGAAACGGCCGTCCTGCACCAGCGCCGCCAGGTCCTTGTGCGTGGCCGACAGGATGCGCACGTCCACCGGTACTTCGGTGGCCGAGCCGACCGGGCGCACCGATTTCTCCTGGATCGCGCGCAGCAGCTTGACCTGCATCTGCAGCGGCAATTCGGCCACTTCGTCCAGGAACAGGGTGCCCCCGTGCGCGGCCTGGAACAGCCCGGGCTTGTCCGCGTGCGCGCCGGTGAAGCTGCCCTTCTTGTGGCCGAAGAACTCGCTTTCCATCAGTTCGCCGGGGATGGCGCCGCAGTTGACCGGTATGAACGGCCCGGCCGCGCGCGCGCCCTGGTCGTGGATGGTGCGCGCCACCAGTTCCTTGCCGACGCCGGACTCGCCGACGATGTAGACCGGCGCCTGGCTGCGCGCGACCTTGGCGATGGTGGTGCGCAGGTCGGCCATCGCCTGCGACTCGCCGAGCAGGCGCGAGGCGCTTTCCGGTGGCGGCGACGGCGCCGCCCGCTCGCTGTTGTTGAGTTCCAGCGCGTGCTTGACCATGCCGCGCAGCACGCCGATGTCCACCGGCTTGCTGACGAAGTCGAAGGCGCCGGCCTTCAGCGCCTCCACCGCCAGGTCCATGCTGCCGAACGCGGTGATCATCGCCACCGGGGTGCGCGGGTGGTCGCGCGCGATCTCGGTGACCAGCTCGATGCCGTTGCCGTCGGGCAGGCGCATGTCGGTCAGGCACAGGTCGAAGCTGTTGCTGGCGAGCAGTTCGCGGGCTTCGGCCAGGTTGGCGGCGGTGCTGATGCGCAGCCCCATCCTGCCGAGGGTGAGGACTAGGAGTTCGCGGATGTCCCGTTCGTCGTCGACGACCAGCGCGCTATGCGTCACGTTCATGTTGAAAACGATAGCCGAGAGCGGCACTGGACGTCATCTTCCTGTCTCCGCGGCGGCGCTGGATCAGGCGGCAAAAGCGCCGTGCGGGGCGGGCATGACGATGCGGAAGCAGGCGCCGCGGGTCGGGACCGGGATGTACTCCAGCCGCGCCTGGCTGGCCCGGCACAGCTCCTGCGCGATGTACAGGCCCAGTCCGGTGCCGTGCTCGGAGGTGGTGTAGAACGGCCGGAACAGCTGTGCGGCGACCGCCTCGGGGATGCCGGGGCCGCGGTCGATCACGTCGATCACCGCGTGCCGGCCGGCGGACGCGACGCGGATCCGCACCTGTGCCGGCTCGTCGCCGGCGCGCCCGTACTTGAGCGCGTTGTGCACGAGTGCGGTCAGGATCTGGTGCAGGTGGCGCGGGTCCATCAGTGCCGGCACCGAGGACTCGCGGATGATGGATTCGACGTTGTCGGTCTCGGTGGACAGGGTCTGCCGGTACTCCAGCACAAAGCGCCGCACGAAGCTGGCCAGGTCCAGGTTCTCCGGGCTGGCGCGCTCGCGGCGGGCCAGCGCCAGCACGCTCTCGACGATGCCGTTGGTGCGCTGGCACTGCTGGTGGATGATCTGCAGCAGGCGCCGGTCGGCGTCGCCCAGGTCGCTGGATTCCTCCAGCAGCTGCGTGGCGTAGTTGATCGCCGCCAGCGGGTTGCGGATCTCGTGCGCCAGGCTGGCCGAGAAGCGGCCCAGGGTGGACAGGGTGAGCGACTCGGCGCGGCGCGAGACCACGCTGGTGTCGTCCAGGAACAGCAGGGTCTGGTCGCTGTCGGCCAGCAGGCGGGCGAAGCGCGGCTGCACCTCGGCCTGGCCGCCGGCCAGTTGCAGCGGCTGCTCCTCGCCGGTCGAGCCGTTGCGCCAGCGCTGCAGGCGCCGCGCCAGCTCCGGCGCCACCTGGCCCAGCCGCGCCTCGCCGCCGGCCAGGCCATCGCCGGCCTCGCCAAGCAGCGCGGTGGCGGCCTCGTTGGCCAGGGCGATGCGGCCGCCGCCGTCCACCACCAGCACGCCGGTGCGCATGCGGCGGATGATCAGCTCGTTGATCTCGAACAGGTTGGCCACTTCGGCGCCACGCTGCTCGGCCAACTGCTGGTTGCGCCGGGCGCGGTTGCCGATCTGGTAGCTGATCCAGGCCAGGGCCAGGTAGCTGGTGACGAACATCGCCAGCTCGGCCACCGTGCGGGTGCTGTCGCCGCCTTCCAGTTCGCGCCAGCCGAACTCGGCCACGGTGGCGATGCTGGCCACCATGGCCAGCAGCATGCCGCCGGACAGCGGCAGCATCATCGCCGCGGCGGAAATGTTGAACAGCAGGGTCATGGAGATGCCGGCGCTGGCGCCGGGCAGGGCGTGGATGAGCAGGGTGGCGGCGAGGATGTCGCTCACCGCGCCCCAGAACACCAGCGGCCGCAGCCAGCGCTCGTTGCGGCCCCACGCCAGCAGGCCCAACGCGACCGGCAGGTAGCCGATGCTCACCGCGCGTGCCAGCGCCGGGTGGTGCGCCTCGCTCATCAGCGCGCTCAGCGGGCTGAACACCAGCGCCGCGATCAGGCTGGCGATCAGCACCCGGTACAGCGCGAAGAAATACAGCTCGCGCCGCGGTATCGATTCGATGCGGTCGATGAGCGAGGACGGGGAGGTCAAGCGCGGGGCTCCGGCGACGGGCGGCAGCACGGAGTATAGGTGCGGGCCGGGATCGCGGTGACGGCCACCGCGACAATCCAGCGGCAGCCGGCAAGTGACTGAAATCCCGCCCGATTCCGCTCCCCGGGCGGCGCCGGGGATGGCGTTCTTTGCGCCACGGGCCGTGGTCGGCGACAATGGTGGGCCCGCCCGCCCTGCAGGAAGGCCATCCCTTGGCCCTGTGGACTCGTGGCGGTTGTTCCCATTCCCACGGTGACACATGAATTTCCACGAATACCAGGCAAAACAACTGCTTGCCGAGTACGGCATCCCCGTCCCGGCCGGCAAGGTCGCGGCTACCCCGGACGAGGCGGTCGCCGTTGCCCAGTCGCTGGGCCAGGGCCCCTGGATGGTCAAGGCGCAGATCCACGCGGGCGGCCGCGGCAAGGCCGGCGGCGTCAAGTTCTGCAAGACCGTCGAAGACGTGAAGGCGGCCGCGGCCAAGATGCTTGGCACCAAGATGGCGACCTACCAGACCGCCGGCGTCGAGCTGCCGATCAACCTGGTGCTGGTCACCACCGCCGGTGAGATCGTCAAGGAGCTGTACCTGTCGGTGCTGGTCGACCGTGGCACCCGCACCATCAGCTTCATTGCCTCTTCGGAAGGCGGCATGGAGATCGAGCAGGTCGCCGCCGAGACCCCGGACAAGATCCACACCCTGAACGTGGACTTCGTCGAGGGCGTGCAGGGTTACCACGGCCGCGACATCGGCTTCAAGATGGGCCTGACCGCCAAGCAGGCCGGCCAGTTCGCCAACATCATGGTGAACCTGTACCGCATCTTCAACGAGAAGGATCTGGCGCTGGTCGAGATCAACCCGCTGGCGATCCTGGACGACGGCAATCTGTACGCGCTGGACGGCAAGTTCAACAGCGACGACAACGCCAGCTTCCGCCACAAGGAACTGGTCGCCATGCGCGACAAGTCCCAGGAAGACGAAACCGAAGTCACCGCTTCGGAGCTGGACATCAACTACGTCACCATGGACGGCAACATCGGCTGCATGGTGAACGGCGCCGGCCTGGCCATGGCCACCATGGACGTCATCAAGCTCAACGGCGGCGAGCCGGCGAACTTCCTGGACGTGGGCGGCGGCGCCAACAAGCAGCGCGTGATCGAGGCGTTCAAGCTGATCCTGTCCTCGGACAAGGTCGAAGGCATCTTCGTCAACATCTTCGGCGGCATCGTCCGCTGCGACATGATTGCCGAAGGCATCATCGCCGCCGTGAAGGAAGTGGGCGTCAAGGTTCCGGTCGTGGTGCGCCTGGAAGGCACCAACGTGGAAGAAGGCAAGCAGCTGCTGCGCGACAGCGGCATGGCGATCATCCCGGCCGACAACATCAACGACGGCGCCAAGAAGGTCGTTGAAGCGGTCAAGAACGCCGCCGCCTGATCATTCCCTGTTTCGGGGCACCGGGCTGCGTTCCTCCAGCCCCCTTGAGTCAAGGGGGCGGCATTGCCGCGAAGCGGTGATGCGGGGGATGGGGTGGCATGCCTGAGTGATGTTCCGCATGGCGGAACATCACGTGGTTCCGAAGCCGACAAACAGCAAGAGATTCAGAGGACTCAAACGAATGTCCGTTTTGATTAACAAGAACACCAAGGTGATCGTGCAGGGCTTCACCGGCCAGCAGGGCACCTTCCACGCCACCCAGATGATCGAGTACGGCACCCAGGTCGTCGGCGGCGTCACCCCGGGCAAGGGCGGCACCACCCACATCGACCTGCCGGTGTTCAACACCGTGGCCGATGCCGTGGCCAGCACCGGCGCCGATGCGTCGGTCATCTACGTGCCGCCACCGTTCGCCGCCGATGCGATCCTGGAAGCCGCTGCCGCGGGCATCAAGGTCATCGTCTGCATCACCGAGGGCATCCCGGTGCTGGACATGCTGCGGGTCAAGAACGTGCTGACCCGCACTTACCCGGAGACCGTGCTGATCGGGCCGAACTGCCCCGGCGTGATCACCCCGGGCGAGTGCAAGATCGGCATCATGCCGGGCCACATCCACAAGCCGGGCAAGATCGGCATCGTGTCGCGCTCGGGCACCCTGACCTATGAAGCGGTCAAGCAGACCACCGAAGTCGGCCTGGGCCAGTCCACCTGCATCGGCATCGGCGGCGACCCGATCAACGGCCTGAACTTCGTCGACTGCCTGAAGCTGTTCAACGAAGACCCGCAGACCGAAGGCATCATCATGGTCGGCGAGATCGGCGGCGACGCCGAGGAAGCCGGTGCCGAGTACATCAAGGCACACGTGAAGAAGCCGGTCGTCGGTTTCATCGCCGGTGCGTCGGCGCCGGCCGGCAAGCGCATGGGCCACGCGGGCGCGATCGCCTCGGGTGGCAAGGGCACCGCCGAGGGCAAGTTCGCGGCGATGGAAGCCGCTGGCGTGGTCACCGTGCGTTCGCCGGGCGACCTGGGCGCCGCCATCGCCAAGCTGGTCAAGTAAGACCGGCCGCGAGGCGCAACGAAAAGGCCGCCTGCGGGCGGCCTTTTCGCGTTCCGGGTGCTGCGCCGGCGGGATTCAGCGCAGCGACTTGATCGTCAGGTCCAGGGCGTCGCGGCCGCCCTCGCGCTGCAGCAGGCGCACCGGCACCGGCATGCCCGGGGCGATCCAGGCGATCTGTTCCTTGTTGCCGTCCACGCGCGCGACCTTGGTGGCCTCCACGGTCTTGCCGTCGACGGTCATGCTTTCCTTGCCGACCACGCGGTAGGTCAGGGTCTTGACCCGGCCGTCGTCCACCATGCGGTAGTTGAGCGGCTTGCCGGCGGCGACGTCGCGGGCGATGGCCAGGTTGATCAGCAGGCCGTCCATGTCGCCGTTCTGCAGCGCCACCGGCCCGCGCCGTTCCGGCTTCACATCGCCGCTCCAGGTGGCCTGGCTGCTGCCCCAGTCGTAGCGCGCATCGACCGCGCGGCGCTTGAACGGAATCACCGAGGCGTCATGGCTGCTCAGCGGTCGCAGGCGGCCGTTCTGCTCGTCGAACAGCGTGCTCTGGCTCAACTCGGCCAGCTGGTTTTTGACCTGCAGCGTGTAGCGCCACTTGCCGCCGCTCTCCGCGGCCAGGGTCATCACGCCGTTGGCCTGCAGGCCCATGTAGCTGGCCTGGTAGTTCGCGGTGAACGGCTGCATGGCCAGCGCGGGCGAGCTGGCCAGCGCGGCGAGGGCGGCGGCGGCCAGCGGGAGATGGCGCAGAGAAGGCTTCATGCTCAGGCTCCTTGGTATTCGGTCAGGCGCAGGTCGATGGCGTCCTCGCCATCCTCGCGCTGCAGGATGCGTACGGGCGTGGGCACGCCATTGGCGATCCACAGGATGGTTTCATCGTTGCCGCCGTTGGTGCGGTAGACCCGCAGCGCGTCGTAGCTGAGGTCGCCGACCTGCACGGTCTCGGTGCTGGTGGCCGCCTGGTATTCGTACTGGCGGACCCGGCCCACGTCGACATAGCGGTAACGCAGCGGCTGGCCGGGGCGGGCGTCGCGCATCAGCGACAGATTGAGCAGCAGGGCGCTCTGGTCGCCCGGCTGCAGCGGAATCGGGTGCTGGCGCTCCTTCTTGAGGTCGCCGTGCCACTGCGCGGTGCCATCGCGCCAATCGTAGGTGCCGGTGACCTTCTTGCCCAGGAACAGCGCCTTCTTCACCGTGCTCTGGCTGAGCGGCACGTACACCGTGCCCTGGTTGTCGAACACCGTGCTCTGCTCCAGGTTCAGGCCCAGCACCCCGGCGAACCCGCGGCGCCCGCGCACGGCCATGTCCACGCGCCAGCGGGCACCGTCGTCATGGACCACGCGCATGGTCGCGTCGCCGGCTTCCTTGCCCTTGTAGAAGGCCTGGTAGGTGGCGACGAACGGTTCCAGCGCCGGCGGGTCCCACTCGGCCGGCGGCAGCGCCGCGGCCGTCGCGGGGGCGGTTTCCTGGGCCATGACCGGCAGGGTCGTCAGCAGGCTGGCCAGCACTACCGGTTTGAGGAAGGCGAGGGTCATGCTCGGATCTGGGCGGGAGGGATGGTCATCATGCCAGCCGGCGCATCAGCGGCATGTGCGGATCAGCGCCGGAGGGTGCCGTCGGAATCTAGGTGCAGGGGATTAAACAGGGACTGACCATCGAACAGGACCGTGCCATCCTGTTCAGCTACGCGCCCATCGACCAGCAGGCGTACCGTTGCCAGCAGCAGCGGGTGTTCGACCGCCAGCACCCGCGCGGCCAGCGCATCGGCGTCGTCGCCGGCCAGCACCGGCACCCGTGCCTGTGCGATCACCGCGCCGGCATCCAGTTCCGGCACCACGAAATGGACGCTGGCGCCGTGCTCGGCGTCACCGGCCTCGAGCGCCCGGGCGTGGGTGTGCAGGCCCTTGTGCCGCGGCAGCAGCGACGGATGGATGTTGACCAGACGGCCGCCGAAGCGCTGCACGAAGCCGGCGCCGAGGATGCGCATGTAGCCGGCGCAGACGATCCAGTCCGGGGTGCTGGCGGCCACGGCGTCGCCGAGCGCGGCGTCGAAGGCATCGCGGTCGGCGAACTCCCGCGGCGAACGTGCCCAGCGCAGCGCCGGGGCGACCTTGTCCAGTGCCGCGGCGCCGGGCTTGTCGGAGAACGCGCCGACGATGCGTGCGTGCAGCTGCCCGCTACCGATGCCGTCCAGCAGGCACTGCAGGTTGCTGCCGCGGCCGGAGGCGAGCACGGCGATGCGTGCGGGGGCGCTCATCGGGCCACCCGCCGCGCCAGCGGCCAGGCCAGCAGGCTGCCGACGGTTGCCAGCAGCATGTCGGCATGCGCATCCCAGACGTCGCCCTGCTGGCCGTTGTAGGCTTCGGCGGCTTCCGGCGACAGCGCCAGCGCGATGCCCCATTCCAGCCATTCGTACACAAGGCTGGAACACATGACCGCCATCACCGCCAGCACGAACGCCTGGCCACCGCGCAGCGCCGGCCACGCGTGCCGTGCCAGCTGCGCCAGCGCCGGGGTGAAGCAGGCGCCATACAGCAGGTGGATCAGCCGGTCGAAATGGTTGCGCTGCCAGCCGAAGGCCGCGCCGGGCGACCAGCCGGCCAGCGCCTGCAGCCATGCCTCGTACGGCACGTTGGAATACAGCCAGCGCGCGCCGATGCAATGCAGCGCGACGAACCCGCAGATGGCGGCGAAGGCGCCGCCATCCAGCGGCCAGCGCCGGTCCACCCACCACAGCGCCGCCAGCCCGACCACGGTCAGCGAGCTGTGCAGGGCCTGCTCCAGTGGCCACAGTGGCTTGATCCAGGTGAGCAGGAACACGGCGAGCACACCGGCGAACGCGGCCTTCTTGGCAGGGCTCATGCGGCGTCGCCCGGAGGAGGGGTGAAGGGCGGTGGCGTACCGTTCAAGCGAAGGCCGCCTTGACCGAAGGGCGCATCAGCACGATCAGGGTGAACACGCCCAGTACCGTGCCGAAAGGCATCATCATGCAGGAGATGGCGGCGACCACCAGGCACAGCGTGTAACGCCGGCGCTGCCGCAGGCAGCGGCCGGCATGGGCCATGAAACCCGCCAGGGCCAGGCCGCAGGCAATGAAGACGCCGGCGAAGGCGACGAAGAACCAGCCGAACAACCGCGGATCGATGGCCTGCGTACCGGAAGTACCCGTCTCCACCGGCAGCCTGCCGGTGGCCATGGCCAGCCCCATCACCAGGTGCAGCACGGGGATCAGCGAAAACAGCCCGGTGATCGCCGCCACCACGTAATGGAAGATCGACAGCAGGCGCAACTGGCTGGCGTCCTCGTCGGTCAGCCTGGGCGGCGGGGCGGGGGCGGTCACCGGGTCCATGGGGCAGCGTGCGGTCCGGAAACCTCAGCCGATGCGCACGCGCTCGCCGCCCTCGGCCGCGACCACCTGGCCGATCTGCCAGTGCGCCAGCTGCAGCGTGTCGAGCGAGGCGCCGATGGCGGGGGCCTGGTCGGCCGGCACCAGTAGCACGAAGCCGATGCCGCAGTTGAAGGTGCGCCACATCTCGCTGTCGGTGACGTTGCCTTCGCGCTGCAGCCACTGGAACACCGGCGGCAGGGTCCAGCTGCCGGCATCGATGTCCAGGCCCAGGCCATCGGGCACCACGCGGATGATGTTTTCGGTCAGGCCGCCGCCGGTGATATGGGCCATGCCGTGGATCGCGGCGCCGTGTTCCTTCAGCAGCGACAGGATCGGCTTGACGTACAGGCGGGTCGGTGCCATCAGCGCGTCCACCAGCTTGACGCCGTCCTCCAGCACCAGGTCGGCCGGCTGGCCGGCGCGGTCGTAGATCCGGCGCACCAGCGAGTAGCCGTTGGAATGCGGGCCGGAGGAAGCGATGCCGATCAGCACGTCGCCCTGGCGCACGCTGGAGCCGTCCTTCAGCTCGCTCTTCTCCACTGCGGCCACGGTGAAGCCAGCCAGGTCGTACTCGCCCGGGGCGTACATGTCGGGCATCTCGGCGGTTTCGCCACCGATCAGCGCGCAGCCGGCCTCGGTGCAGCCGTTGGCGATGCCGCCCACGACCGCGGCGGCGGTGTCGATGTCGAGCTTGCCGGTGGCGAAGTAATCCAGGAAGAACAGCGGTTCGGCGCCCTGCACCAGCACGTCGTTCACGCACATGGCGACCAGGTCGATGCCGATGGTGTCGTGGCGGCCGAGCTGCTGGGCCAGCTTGAGCTTGGTGCCGACGCCATCGGTACCCGAGACCAGTACCGGCTCGCGGTACTTGCCGGACAGGTCGAACAGCGCGCCGAAACCGCCCAGCCCGCCCATCACCTCGGGGCGGAAGCTGCGCTTGACCAGCGGCTTGATGCGCTCGACCAGTTCGTTGCCCGCGTCGATGTCCACGCCGGCGTCACGGTAGGTCAGGGGAGAGTTGGCGGAAGTCGGGGAACTGGTCACGGGCGGCTGCACTGGCGGGGTGAACGGGCGATTTTAACAGGCCACGTTGGCGCCAAGGCCGCATTCGGGCAACAATTCCCACCGGAACCGTCGAGCAATGGAACCCTCAATGCGTCGCAGCCTGGCCTTTTTCCTGTTTATGGCGCTCTGCCTGTCCGTCCCGGCGGCGCTTGCGCAGTCCGGCCTGCGTACCGAGGGCGACATCGCCAGCGCCCAGAATGCCTACGAGGCGGAGGTGCCGGTCAACAGCCAGGGCGACGCCGACCGCAACGGCGCCCTGGCGCGCGCGCTGGGCGCGGTACTGGGCAAGCTGTCCGGCGACCGCAGCGCCATGACCCGCCCGGGCGTCGCCCAGGCGCTGCGCAGCGCCAGGGACATGGTCGAGAGCTACGACTACCGCCAGGACCAGAGCGTGTCGGCTTCCGGCGCACCCAGCTTCCGGACCATGCTGGTGGCGCGTTTCCGCCAGGACGACGTGGACGGGCTGGTCGCGGCGCTGGGGCTGCCGGTATGGCCGCAGCCGCGGCCCAAGCCGGTGGTGTGGATGGCGATCGACGACGGCAGCGGCCCGCGCCTGGTGGGCGTGCAGCAGGCCAATGCGGCGCGTCCGCTGCTGGACCGCGCGATCGAGCGCGGTTTCCGCCTGGGCCTGCCCGGTGGCGGCGCCGCCGAGCAGGCGCTGGTCGGCGCGATCTGGCGCCAGGACACCGCCGCCATCGCCCGCGCCTCGACGCGCTATGCCCCGCCGATGCAACTGGTCGGCAAGCTGTACCGCGCCAGCGGCGGTGGCTGGATGGCCGACTGGGTGTTCGTCGATGACGGGCGCGAGCTGGCGCGCTGGAGCACCCGCGACGGCGATGCCCGCCGCGCCATGGCCGGTGGCGCCGACGGTGCCGCGGACGCGCTGGTCAAGCGCTACGCCAAGGCGCCGGTGACCGGTGCCGCCGGCACCTACCGCATCCGCGTCAGCGGGCTGCGCACCGCGGCCGATTACCTGCGCGTGGCCGCCACCCTGCAGTCGGTGCCGGTGGTGCGTTCGGTCGTGCCGGTACAGGCGTCCGGCGACCGCCTGGAGCTGGACCTGGAGCTGATGAGCGGCCTGCAGGGCCTGAACCGCATGCTCGGCGCCGATGCCGCGCTGCAGCCGGTGGCACCGCCTGCCGAAGGCGCGCCGGCGTCCACCACGGCCGAGTACCGCGTCCGATGAACAGTAGCGCCGATACCGAAATCGCGCTGTTCCTGCGCCGCGTGAAGTGGGCGGTGCTGGGGGCCTTCGCCATGTGGGTGCTGTGGCTGCTGGCGCCGATCCTGACCCCGTTCGTGGTGGCGCTGATGCTGGCCTGGCTGGGCGATCCGCTGGTGGACCGGCTGGAGGCGCGCGGCCGGTCGCGCAATACCGCGGTGATCCTGGTGTTCGCGCTGATGATCCTGCTGCTGGCGCTGGCGCTGCTGATCCTGGTGCCGATGATCCAGCGCCAGATCACCACCCTGGTGGCCGCGCTGCCGCAGGCCCAGGAATGGCTGATGGGCACCGCGCTGCCGTGGATCGAACGGCGTACCGGGGTGGAGATCCTCGGCTGGCTGGAACCCGAACGCCTGTTCGAGTGGGTGCGCACCCATTGGCAGCAGGCCGGTGGCGCGGCCAGCACCCTGTTCGGCTACCTGTCGCGCTCGGGCTTCGCGATGGTGGCCTGGGTGGTGAACCTGGCGCTGCTGCCGATCCTGGCGTACTACTTCCTGCGCGACTGGGACCGCCTGGTCGAGCGCGTCGCCTCGGTGATCCCGCGCAACCATATCGAAACCGTGTCGCGGCTGGCGCGCGAATCCAACGACGTGCTCGGTGCCTTCATCCGCGGGCAGATCGCGGTGATGATCGCGCTGGGCGTGGTGTACGCAGTGGGTCTGTCGGTGGTCGGACTCAACCTCGGCCTGCTGATCGGACTGGTCGCCGGGCTGATCAGCTTCATTCCCTACCTGGGCGCCACCACCGGCGTGGTGCTGGCGGTGCTGGCGGCGCTGGTGCAGGCGCAGGGCTTCGACCTGAAGCTGCTGGCGCTGGTCGGCGTGGTGTTCACCGTCGGCCAGTTGCTGGAGAGCTACGTGCTCACCCCACGCATCGTCGGCGACAAGATCGGCCTGCATCCGGTGGCGGTGATCTTCGCGGTGATGGCCGGCGGCCAGCTGTTTGGTTTCCTCGGCATGCTGCTGGCGCTGCCGGCGGCGGCGGTGATCAATGTGCTGCTGCGCTACGCGCATGAGCGTTACCGGCAGAGCGAACTGTATGCCGGGCACGGCCCGACCATCGTGCTGCAGTCCAGCGGCGAGCCCGCCCCGGGCATGGGCATCGTGCCGAAGGACGTGGAACCGAAGTGAGCGTGCCGCAGTTGCCGCTGGCCCTGCGCTATCCGCCGGACCAGCGATTGGAGACCTTCATCGGCGCCCCGGACGGGGCGCTGGCGCAGTTGCGCGCCGCCGCCACCGGCGACAGCCGCGACTGGGTGTACCTGGTCGGCCCCGCGGGCAGCGGCAAGACCCACCTGGCGCTGGCCGTGTGCGCGGCCGCCGAGCAGGCCGGGCGCGGTTCGGCCTATCTGCCGCTGCAGGCCGCCGCCGGGCGCCTGCGCGATGCGCTGGAGGCGCTGGAGGGACGCGACGTGGTCGCGCTGGATGGCCTGGATGCCATCGCCGGCCAGCGCGAGGACGAGGTGGCGCTGTTCGATTTCCACAACCGTGCGCGTGCCGCCGGCGTGACCCTGCTCTACACCGCCAGCGCCGCACCCGATGCGTTGGGGCTGGTGCTGCCGGACCTGCGTTCGCGGCTGTCGCAGTGCGGGCGCATCCTGCTGGACGCGCTCGACGACGCCGGCCGCGGTGCGGTGCTGCGCGAGCGCGCGATCCGTCGCGGGCTGGCACTGGACCAGGCCGCGATCGACTGGCTGCTCACCCGCACCGGGCGCGACCTCGGTGGCCTGGTGGTGTTGCTGGACCGGCTCGACCGCGAGTCGCTCGCGGCCAAGCGGCGGATCACCGTGCCGTTCCTGCGCCAGGTACTGGACGGATCCTGAGCAACACGGCGATCACCTGGCCGGGGGTTTTGCCGGGAACGTTCCAGGCCAGGCAGGTGGGTTGCATGGGTGCGGGGCTTGCCCCCGCACGAAGCCTCGCCGGGAAAGCACGAGGCTTCACCGGGGAAGCGCCGTACGGGGCAAGCCCCGTACCTACGGTAGATTTGTTCCTTCGCGGGTGGAACCCGCTCCGGCGAATCGGCCAGGTCGGGGTTGCCGCTGGCGCCCTGGATGCGGGTGCGGAGGACGTAGCCCCGGTCCGTGGTTGAACGGAGCGTTGGCGCAATGCTCCGTAGGTGCGGGGCTTGCCCCGCACGAAGCCTCGCCGGGAATGCACGAGGCTTCACCGGGGAAGCGCCGTACGGGGCAAGCCCCGTACCTACGACAGATTTGTTCCCTTACGGGTGGAACCCGCTCCGGCGAACCGGCCAGGTCGGGGTGGCCGCTGGCGCCCTGAACGCGGGCGCGGAGGACGTAGCCCTGCCTGTGATTGAACGGCGCGTCGGCAACGCTCTCCGTAGGTGCGGGGCTTGCCCCGCACGATGCCTCGCCGGGAATGCACGAGGCTTCACCGGGAGAGCGCCGTACGGGGCAAGCCCCGTACCTACGACAGATTTGTTCCCTTACGGGTGGCACCCGCTCCGGCGAACCGGCCAGGTCGGGGTTGCCGCTGGCGCCCTGGATGCGGGCGCGGAGGACGTAGCCCCTGCCTGTGATTGAACGGCGCATTGGCGCAATGCTCCGTAGGTGCGGGGCTTGCCCCGCACGATGCCCTCGCCGGGAAAGCACGAGGCTTCACCGGGAGAGCGCCGTACGGCGCAAGCCCCGTACCTACGATGAGAGGGCTTCTTCCAGCGCCTGCAGCCGCTGCGGGGTGCCGACGTCGGTCCACCGGCCGCGGTAGTGCTGGCCGGTCATGCGGCCCTGCGCCATGAAGTGCTTCTGCAGTGGCACCACGCTGAAGCGCGGCGGGGTGCGATCGCTGCCGGGGGCATCGCCGATCACCGCGCGCCAGCCCTGCAGGATCGACGGGCGGTACACGCCGATGCCGGCATACGTCAGGCACGGTGCGTCGCGGTCGTCATGCAGCACGCCGTGCGCGTCCAGGTGGTAGTCACCGCGCGGGTGCTGCGGCGGATTGTCCACCAGCAGCAGGTGCGCCTCGCCGACCGGCTCGCGCGGCAGCAGCGAAAAGTCGAAGTCGGTCCAGATGTCGCCATTGACCACCAGGAACGGCGCCTCGCCCAGCAGCGGCAGCGCGTTGAGCATGCCGCCGCCGGTTTCCAGCGGGGTCGGCCCCTCGTGGGCATAGTGCAGGCGCAGGTTCCAGCGGCTGCCGTCGCCCAGCGCCCGGGGGAACTGCTCGGCCAGCCACGAGGTGTTGATCACCACGTCGCGCACGCCGAGCGCGGCCAGCTTTTCCAGGTGCCATGCGATCAGCGGCTTGCCGCCGGCCGGCAGCAGCGGCTTGGGCGTGTGCTCGGTCAGCGGGCGCATGCGCTCGCCCAGCCCGGCGGCGAAAACCAGCGCCTTCATCGGGTGGCCCGCGCGGCGAGCGCCGGCTTGATCCGCCGCTGCAGCAGCGACTGCAGCGCGGACAGCGGCGGATGGCGCGGCAGGACCTCGTCCAGGTAGGCGATGAAGCGCGGCACGTCTTCCAGGTAATGGCTCTTGCCGTCGCGGTAATGCAGGCGCGAGAAGATGCCGAGGATCTTCAGGTGGCGCTGCACGCCCATCCAGTCGGCGTCGCGCAGGAAAGTGGCGCGGTCGGGCACCGGCAGGCCGGCGCCGAGCGCACGCGCGTGGTAGCGCGCCAGCCAGTCGTCCACGCGCGGCAGCGGCCAGCTGAGGAAGGCATCCTTGAACAGGCTCACCGGGTCGTAGGCGATCGGCCCGCGCACCATGTCCTGGAAATCCAGGACCGCCGGGCCGTCGGCCACCGGCATCAGGTTGCGCGGCATGAAGTCGCGGTGGGTCATCACCTGCGGCTGCCCCAGTGCGTTGTCCATCAGCCGCCGCTGTACCAGTTGCAGGCCCTCGACCTCGCCGCAGTCCAGCTGCAGGCCGAGATGGCGCTGCAGGAACCATTCGTCGAACAGGCCGGCATCGCGCTGCAGCAGCGCCTCGCCGAACTCGCCGAAGCCGTCGGGCACCGGGATCGACTGCAAGCGGACCAGCTGCTCCATGGCGCGGTCGAACCACGCATCGGCATTGCCGTCGTCCAGCAGCCGCGCCAGGGTCGGCGCGCCCAGGTCCTCCAGCAGCAGGAAGCCGGCATCCAGGTCCTGCGCGAGCAGCGCGGGCACGCGCAGCCCATGCGCCAGCAGCAGCTCGCGCATGCGCAGCCAGGGCCGCGGATCCTCCAGCCCGGGTGGTGCGTCCATGACGATATGGCTGCCCGCATCACCGGTGACGCGCCAGTAGCTGCGGAAGCCGGCATCCACCGAGGCGCGCTCGATGCTGGCGGTGGCGTCGGCCAGGCGTTCGCGTGCCCACTCCAGGCGGTGCCGCGCGCGCTGCGGTTCGAGGGAAATGTCCGGGTTCATCGGTGGAGCGTGCTCGCAGGTGCCAATGGCCCCGCCGCCGGGGCGCTGCGCTCCGGGGACGTGCCGTGTTGGAAGGGAAAACCGGGGTGGGCTTCAGCGCTTGCCGCTGACCAGCCGCAGCAACGCCAGCAGGGCGATGGCGCCGATGATGGCGCCGACGAAGCCGGCCGGCTGCCCGGCGGCATACCAGCCCATCTCGCGGCCGAACCAGCCGGCGAACACCGCGCCGGCGATGCCCAGCACGATGGTGAGTAGGCAGCCCATGCGGTTGTTGCTGGGCATGAAGAAGCGCCCGAGCAGGCCGACCACGAAGCCGACCAGGATGATGTACAGCCAGCTGTCGCTGCCAAACAGTCCGCTCATGTGCGCGCCCGCTCCAGGAAAAAACGCAGCCTAGCAAGGCCAGGCTGCGTCGTCATCGCGCCGCTCAGCAGCAGCCGTGGCCGCCGTGGCGGGTACCGCTGTCGGCGGCCACCGGCGAGCCGCTGGTCTCGCCGCGCAGGCTGGCTGCGTGGTGGTCGAACAGCACCTTGGAGACGCAGGCGGTGACCCGCTTGCCCATCGGGATGTGCAGGAACTCGTTCGGGCCGTGCGCGTTGGAGTGCGGGCCGAGCACGCCGGTGATCATGAACTGCGCGCCGGGGAACTTCTCGCCCAGCATGCCCATGAACGGGATCGAGCCGCCTTCGCCCATGTACATGGCCGGCTTGCCGAAGAAGGCCTGGCTGGCGTCGTCGATCGACTTCTCCAGCCACGGCGCCATGGCCGGCGCGTTCCAGCCGGTGGAAGCCTTTTCCAGTTCCAGGCTGACATGGGCGCCGTTCGGCGGGTCGCGCAGCAGCGCTTCCTTCAGCAGCTCGCCGCAGGCCTTGCCATTGGCGGTCGGCGGCAGCCGCAGCGACAGCTTCACCGAGGTTTCCGGGCGCAGCACGTTGCCGGCAGACTCCAGCGGCGGCATGCCGCCGATGCCGGTGACCGACAGCGCCGGCCGCCAGGTGCGGTTGAGCACCAGCTCGGTCAGGTCCTCGTTCATCGGCTTGAGGCCATCGACCAGCGGGAACTTGTCGAAGATGGCGGTATCGACCACTTCGGCCGCGCGCCGGGCCTGTTCCAGGCGCTCGGCCGGGATTTCGGTGTGCAGGCCGTCGAGCAGGATACGGCCGGTGTTCTCGTCCTCGATGCGCGAGAGCAGCTGGCGCAGCAGGCGGAAGCTGGACGGCACCACGCCGGAGGCGTCGCCGGAGTGCACGCCCTCGTTGAGCACCTTGACCGTGAAGTTGCCGCCGGTCAGGCCGCGCAGCGAGGTGGTGCACCACAGCTGGTCGTAGTTGGCGCAGCCCGAGTCCAGGCACACCACCAGCGACGGCTGGCCGATGCGCCCGGCCAGGTGGTCGACGTAGGCGGGCAGGTCGTAGGAGCCGGATTCCTCGCAGGCCTCGATCAGGATCACGCAGCGGGCGTGCGGCAGGCCCTGTTCCTGCAGGGCGAGCACCGCGGCCAGCGAGCCGAACAGGGCATAGCCGTCGTCGGCGCCGCCGCGGCCGTACAGCTTGTCGCCGCGCAGCACCGGCTTCCACGGGCCCAGGTCGGCATCCCAGCCGGTCATTTCCGGCTGCTTGTCCAGGTGGCCGTAAAGCAGCACGGTGTCGTCGCCGGTCTCCGGGCCGGAGGCCGGGATTTCCAGGAAGATCAGCGGGGTGCGGCCTTCCAGGCGGACCACCTCGACCTGCAGGCCCGGGATCTTCTGCGCCCTGGCCCAGCCCTCCATCAGCGCCACGGCCTGGTCCATGTAGCCATTGGCAACCCAGTTCGCGTCGAACATCGGCGACTTGTTGGGGATGCGGATGTAGTCGACCAGCTGCGGGACGATGTCGCTGTCCCACTTGTCACTGAGAAATTGGCCGAGCTTGGCGCTGTCCATTCGGGAACTCCGGTTGCGAAGGTTTCAGATGCGCCCATTCTACGCCGTCCGTCTTGTAGGAATTTTCCTACAAGGAATCGGGCGGTTTGCCGGCTGCGGTGTGAAGGCGCGGCGGATAGGCTGTGTTCATGTGGCGCGGAACACTGGACTGGCCGGCGGGACTGCCGGCATTCCAGTCCAAGCCACAAGGAGTTGCAGCGATGAAGCGTTTCACCGTGATGCTGAAGTCACTGGTTCTGGCGTTGTTGTTGACCGCATCGGCGCATGCCACGGACAAGGTCGACATCAACACCGCCACCGCGGCGGAGCTGGACCAGGTATTGGTGAATGTCGGCGCCGCCAAGGCGCAGGCGATCGTCGAATACCGGCAGGCGAACGGCCCTTTCAAGAGTGTCGAGGAACTGGCACTGGTGAAAGGCATCGGTTTGAAGACGGTCGAACGGAATCGTGACCTGATCGGCGTGGGCGCAGGAAGCGCCTCCGCCGCCAGGCCTGCCAAGCCGGCAGCGGCCAAGCCGGTCGAAAGGCGCTGAGCGGAAAGGAATCGCGGTTATGTGCGCCGTCTGGACGACGGCCACACGGAGAACCCCGCATAGCCAGGAGGCAGGGGAGAGGCAGGAAGCCTACAAGGACGTGAATGTCGCCCGGTGTTGCACAGTGACGTGCAGCCGGGCGATTCCTTTTGCGGCCGTGGCGGGCCACCGAGGCTTGGCATTCGCGGCATTCCCGGTCACCGCCAGCCGCCCGCCCGGACAGGGCGGGCCGGCCATGCAATCAAGGTCGATGCCCCGTCCCGCGCACCGGGCCCGGCTGCGTCCGGCGACCGCACAGTGGCCTCAGCCTCCTCGCAGCGGCCGGAAATGCCGGACCGCCCCGATCCATGCCCGACCAGCGATCGCCCTGTCCCGCTGCGGCAGGCCCGCCGCGCAGCGCGACCGGCGCGGGGCCTGCGCGATGTGGCGCGACCCCACCGGCTTGATGCTGTCCCTTGGGGAACGAGGGGCGGTTGACTGCCCAAACCCGCCGGTCCGCGCCCGCGTGGCGCGGGTGCCCCTGTCTCAGACCACGCCGGTGGCGTAGTACACGCCGATGATCGCGAACACGGCCAGGGTCTTGATGATCGTGATGGCGAAGATGTCCTTGTAGGACTGGCGGTGGGTCAGGCCGGTCACGGCCAGCACGGTGATGACCGCACCGTTGTGCGGCAGGGTGTCCATGCCGCCGGACGCCATCGCCGCCACCCGGTGCAGCACGTCCATGGGGATGCCGGCGGCCTGCGCGTTGGCGATGAAGCTGTCGGCCATGGCCGCCAGGGCGATGCTCATGCCGCCCGACGCCGAGCCGGTGATGCCGGCCATGGCGGTGACGGAAATGGCCTCGTTGACCAGTGGGTTGGGGATCGACCCCAGTGCGTTGGCCACGACCAGGAAGCCGGGCAGGGCGGCGATCACCGCGCCGAAGCCGTACTCGGAGGCGGTGTTCATCGACGCCAGCATGGCGCCGCCGATCGCCGATTTCGTGCCCTCGGCGAAGGCCGCCACCACTGGCTTCCAGGCAAGCACGATGACGCTGAGGATGCCCAGCAGCAGCGCCCCCTGCACCGCCCAGATGGCGGCGACCTTGGACACCTCCTGCACCACCGGCGCGGGGTTGCCGATCACCGCGGGCACGAACGACTGGCTTTCGCCGTAGAAGCCGGGGATCCAGCGGGTGAACAGGAAATTGGCCACGCCCACCAGCAGCAGCGGCAGCACCGCCAGCAGCGGGTGCGCCAGGCGGTCGCCCCTGAAGGGCTCGGGCTCGTTGCGCAGCGCTTCGTCGGTACCGGCGTAGCCCTCGCCGCGGGCGATGGCGACCCGCCGGCGCCATTCCAGGTAGCTCATGCCCAGCACCAAGATCACCACCGTGCCGATCACCCCCAGCCAGGGCGCGGCCCAGCCGGTGGTGCCGAAGAACGAGGCCGGGATGATGTTCTGGATCTGCGGCGTGCCCGGCAGCGCGTCCATGGTGAAGGTGAACGCCCCCAGCGCGATGGTGCCCGGGATCAGCCGCTTGGGAATGTTGCTCTGGCGGAACAGCTCGGCGGCGAACGGGTAGACCGCGAACACCACCACGAACAGCGACACCCCGCCGTAGGTCAGCAGCGCGCAGACCAGCACGATGGACAGCATCGCGCGCTGTGCGCCGACCAGGCGGATGGTGGCGGTGACGATCGACTTGGAGAAGCCGGAGATCTCGATCAGCTTGCCGAACACCGCGCCGAGCAGGAACACCGGGAAATACAGCTTCAGGAAGCCGACCATCTTGTCCATGAACAGGCCGGTGAACATCGGCTGCACCAGCGTCGGGTCGGTCAGCAGCACCGCGCCCAGCGCCGCCACCGGCGCGAACAGGATCACGCTGTAGCCGCGGTAGGCCACGAACATCAGGAAGCACAGCGCCGCCAGTACGATCAGAAACGACATCCACGGCTCCCCGGCCAGACACGATGCCGGCGAGTATCGGGAGCCGGCCCGGCCCGGCCCACTGTACGAACGGACGATACGCCCGCTCCTAACGCCCCGTTAACGTGCGCTACGTGGGCGGCATCCGTGTGCCGCCGTGTCATACCCGGGAGGAGGGAGACCAATGAAGCACAAGTATCTGAGCATGGCCGTGGGCTGTGCACTGCTGGCCCCGGCCGCATTCGTGCAGGCCCAGGAACAGCAGCCGGCGGCCGGCCAGCAGGCCACCCAGCTGGACGAAGTCACCGTGACCGCGCGGCGTCGCACCGAGTCCATCCAGGACGTGCCGGTGGCGGTGTCGGCGTTCGGCGAGGAGCAGATCAAGGACCTGCAGGCCTCCACCGTGGAAGGCCTGCAGGGCGCGGTGCCGAACATGAACATCGCCCAGGGCCGCGGCTCGGCCAACAGCGTCAACGTGTTCATCCGCGGTATCGGCCAGCCGGACGCGCTGCAGACGTTCGACCCGGGCGTGGGCATGTACGTCGACGACGTCTACTACTCGCGCATCAACGGCGCGCTGTTCTCGCTGTTCGACATCCAGCAGCTGGAAGTGCTGCGCGGCCCGCAGGGCACGCTGTATGGCAAGAACTCCACCGGTGGCGCGATCAAGCTGACCACCAAGAATCCGTTCGACAACGAGGGCGGCGCGGTGGAAGTCACCGCGGGTGACTACGGCCGCCTGGAAGGCCGCTTCTACGTTTCGGGCAAGCTCAGCGACACCATCGCCGCCAGCATCGCCGGCGCCAAGATCACCAACGACGGTTACGTCAAGGACGCCGAGACCGGCAAGCGCTACAACGACGACGACACCGAGGCGCTGCGCTTCAAGATGGCCTTCAACCCCAGCGACAGCTTCCGTGCCACGCTGTCGCTGGACACCACCAAGCAGGACGCCGCGCTGACCCTGGGCCGGCCGATGGCCGACCTGCGCCAGACCAGCCTCGCGCCGGCCGGCGTGATCGTGCTGCAGCCCGGCGAGACCGGCGAGTGGAACCGCCGCGCCCTGACCTCGTTCAAGAACGGCGAGGGCCAGTACCTGAAGCACTCCGGTGCATCGCTGGCGATGGACTGGGACATCAACGCGCAGTGGACGCTGAAGAGCATCAGCTCCTACCGCAAGCTCAAGACCAAGTCGTACATCGACATCGACGCCTCCGAGTACGAGCTGGGCGACGTGCTGGTCGCGTTGAACCAGGACCAGAAGAGCCAGGAGTTCCAGCTGCACTACGACAACGGCTCCAACCTGCACGCCACCTTCGGCGCGTACTACATGAAGGAGAACGTCCCGTCCTACCAGGAGGCCTATGCCGACGACCTGTTCTCGTTCCTGGGGGCGAAGGTGCCGTTCCTGCGCACCATCAACGATGACCTGACCACCACCTCCAACGCCGCCTTCGCCCACCTCAACTGGGAGTTCGTGCCGAGCTGGACCGTGGCCGCGGGCGTGCGCTGGACCAAGGACAAGAAGGATTACGCCCGTTCCACCAGCACCTTCTGGGGCGCACCGTTCACCGCCCTGAACGAAACCGTGGCCTTTGCCGCCAACGCCTCGTGGACCGCGGTCACCCCGTCGATCAGCCTGCAGAAGGCGTTCGGCGACAACCTGATGGGCTACGTGTCGGCCAACCGCGGCTTCAAGTCCGGCGGCTTCAACGGCCGCGCCAACACCCGCTACGACACCCAGCACGCCAAGTTCGATCCGGAATACGTGTGGACCTACGAGCTCGGCCTGAAGGGCAGCTCGGCCGATCGCCGCTTCCGCGGCAGCGCGGCGGCGTTCTACAGCAACTACAGCGACTTCCAGGCGCGCGTCTCGCAGGACGTGGGCACCTTCCCGGTGCTCAACGCGGCCAAGCTCAACATCAAGGGCATCGAGCTGGAGGGCAGTGCGCTGCTGGGCGAGGCCACCACGCTGAGCGCGCAGATCGGCTGGATGGACGCCAAGTACGACAAGTTCGAGGACTTCCGCCTGGATCCCTCGTACCCGGGCTTCGATCCGAACGTGAACCATGACCACGTGCCGTTCTCGCCGGACTGGACCGCGCGCGTGGCCCTGCAGCACGTGTTTTCGCTGGGCGACAACGGCAACCTGACCTTCGGTGGCGATGTCTCCTACCGCGGCAAGACCTGGCTGAGCGTGGACAACCGCGCGGTGCTGAGCCAGGACGCCTACACCCTGCTCGGCGTCTACGGCGTGTGGGATTCGCCGCAGATGGCCTGGCAGGTGCGTGCCGGCGTGCGCAACCTGACCGACAAGGAATACAAGACCGAAGGCCAGGAGTTCGCCAGCGTGGGCAACATCCAGACCGCCTACTACGGCTTGCCGCGCAACTGGTACATGTCGCTGCGCTACAACTTCTGAGGCGCGTGCCGCAGTTCCGCAACCCGGCCCTCCCTGCGCCCGCAGGGAGGGCTTTTTCGTGCGCGGGCCCGCAGCCGCGGCGTGGCGGTGGCGGGGCGCGGCCGCATGCCGCGCACGGGGCCGGCGCGCGGCGCGCAGGGGCGCCGGCCACCGTACCGCCGTCGGACCGGGGTCCGCGCGGTTCCGCCACGCGGGGCGTGCGCCGTATCCTGCCCGCCATGCATACGGGGACTGCTTGCGCATGTTGAGTCTGGTGACGGTGGCATTGGCCGGAGTGGCCTGGCTGGTGCTGATGTTCGGCGTCGCGCTCTATGGCGAACGCCGGCCCACCGTGTTCGCGCGCCACTGGCGCCATGTCTACGCGCTGTCGCTGGCGGTGCACTGCACCTCGTGGACGTTCTACGGCACGGTCACCCAGGCCGCGCGCTATGGCTGGCCGCTGCCGCCGACCTTCGTCGGCGCGATCCTGTTCTACGCGCTGGGCATCGGCATGATGGTGCGCCTGGTGCGGCTGGCGCGCGAGACCAACGCGACCTCGCTGGCCGACCTGATCGCTGCGCGGCTGGGGCGCGACGCCTGGCTGGCGGCGACGGTGACGCTGATCGCCGCGCTCGGGCTCATTCCCTACATCGCGCTGCAGCTCAAGGCGGTGGCGATGAGCTTTGCCATGCTCACCCTGCGCTCGGCCGATGCGGTGGACGCCGCGCCCTGGCGTGACAGCGCGCTGTACGTGGCGCTGGCGATGGCGCTGTTCGCGATGCTGTTCGGCGCGCGCCGCGCCGACGTGTCCGAGCACAACCGCGGGCTGGTGCTGGCGATGGCCGCCGAGTCGCTGTTCAAGCTGGGCGCGATGCTGGCGCTGGGCGCCTTCGTCTGGTTCGGGCTGGATGCGGTGGCGGTGCCGCCGCCCGCGCCGGTGGCGGATGCGCCGGCCGGCGGCTTCATGCCGCTGGTGCTGCTTGGTGCGCTGGCGATGTTCCTGCTGCCGCACCAGTTCCACGTCGGCGTGGTCGAGTGCCGCGACCCGGCCGACATCCGCACCTCGCGCTGGCTGTTCCCGCTGTACCTGCTGCTGATCGCGCTGCCGATCCTGCCGCTGGCGCGTGCCGGCACCGCGTTGCTGGGCGACAGCGTGCCCAGCGACATGTACACCCTGGCGCTGCCGTTCTCCGCCGGGCACACCGGGGTGGCGCTGTTCGCCTTCCTCGGCGGGCTCAGCGCGGCCACCGGCATGGTGGTGGTCAGCACGTTGACCCTGAGCCTGATGATCGGCAACCACTGGTTCGCGCCGGGCCTGCTGCGCAGTACCTGGGCCCGCGCCGGCGGCGACCACCGCCGCGAACTGGTGTGGCTGCGGCGCGCCGGCATCTGCGTGATCATGCTGCTGGCCTGGGGCTACAGCCGTTCGATCGGCGGCGGCAACGTACTGGCCGACATCGGCGCGATCTCGTTCTCGGCGATGGCCACGCTGGTGCCGGTGCTGGGGTTCGCGATCTGGCGGCCGCAGACGCCGCCGCGCGCGGCCATCGCCGGGGTGCTGGCCGGCTTCGCCACCTGGGCCTGGGTGCTGCTGCTGCCGACCCTGCTGGAGAGCAGCGGCAGGGTGCCGGCCTGGCTTGCCGACGGGCCGCTGGGCTGGCGCTGGCTGGCGCCCGAGGCGCTGTTCGGGCTGACCGGCTGGAGCCCGCTGGGACGCGCGGTTGGCGCCAGCCTGTTCGTCGGCACCGCGGTGACGCTGCTGGTGATGGCCTGGCGCCGCGACACGCCCGACCGCACCCGGCGCAACCTGGACGCGGACGCACTGCGCGACGCCGGCCGCCGCTTCCTGCCGTGGGAGAAGGTGCAGCGGCTGCTGGCCGACGCGCCGCGGCAGGGGCCGGTGCCGGCGGCGACCGAGGCCAGCATCGAGCGCGAACTGTCCGCGGTGCTCGGCGCGGCGTCGGCGCGGCTGCTGCTCGATGCCGCGCGCCGCGAGAGCGGCGAACTGGCCACGGTCGCGGCCATCGTCAGCGAGGCCTCGCTGGACCTGCGCTTCAACCAGCAGGTGTTGCAGGCGGCCTTGCAGAACATGAGCCAGGGCATCAGCGTGATCGACCGCGAGCAGCGGCTGGTGGCCTGGAACCGTCCGTATGCGCAGTTGTTCGGCTTTCCCGATGAACTGCTGCAGGTGGGCCGGCCGATCGTCGACCTGACCCGCTGGGCGCTGCAGGCGATGCCGCAGCGTGGCAGCGACGAGCGTGCGGTGGACCGGCGCCTGGCGTTCATGCGCGCCGGCACCGCGCACCTCACCGAGCGGGTGTTCCCGGACGGCCGCATCGTCGAGATCCGCGGCAATCCGATGCCCGGCGGCGGCTTCGTGGCCACCTTCACCGACGTCACCGAGTTCCGCCGCACCGAGCAGGAGCTGATGCGCAGCAACGAGACGCTGGAGCAGCGGGTGGGCGAGCGCACCGCGCTGCTGGAGTCGGCCAAGCGCGAGGCCGAGCGCGCCAACGACGCCAAGAGCCGGTTCCTGGCTGCCATCGGCCATGACCTGCTGCAGCCGCTGCATGCCGCGCACCTGTTCACCGACACCCTGGCGCAGCAGGTCGAGGCGCCGTCGCAGCGGCAGGCGGTGGCGCAGATCCGCGGCGCGCTGGATTCGACCACGCAGCTGCTCACCGGCCTGTTCGACATGTCGCGGCTGGAGGCCGGCGGGCTGGTGCCACAGCCGCGCGGGATGCCGCTGGCCGAGGTGCTCGACCCGCTGGCCTCCGAGTTCCGTGCACTGGCCGCGGCGCGTGGGCTGGGCTTCCGCTACGTGCCGACCCGGGCCTGGGTGAACAGCGACCCGCAGCTGCTGCGGCGGGTGCTGCAGAACTTCCTGGCCAATGCGGTGCGCTATACCGCGCGCGGCGGCGTGCTGCTGGGCGTGCGCCGCGAGGGCGGACGGCTGCGCATCGAGGTGCACGACACCGGGCCGGGCATCGCCGTGGCCGAGCAGCGGCGCATCTTCGAGGAGTTCCGCCGTGGCGAGGACAGCGGCGGTCAGGGGCTGGGCCTGGGCCTGGCCATCGCCGACCGCATCGCCGGCCTGCTGCAGGCGCCGCTGCGGCTGCGCAGCACGCTCGGCCGGGGCACGGTGTTCTCGGTGGCGGTGGATGCGTTGCCGGTGTCCACGCCGGCGGCGCCGCCGCCGGGACCTGCGGAGCCGGCGGTGCGCGGTGCGGTCCGGGTGCTGGTGGTGGACAACGACCCGGCGGCGCTGGCCGGGCTGGCGGCGCTGCTGCGCGGCTGGGGCTACGACGTGGCCGAGGCGTCGGCCGAGGCCGCTGCGGTCGCGGCGATGCAGGCCGCGCCAGCGGCGTTGTGGCTGTTCGACTACAACCTGGACGACGGCGACACCGGCACCGCGCTGCAGGCGCGGCTGGGGGCGCGCTTCGGCACCCGGCCGACCCTGATCCTCAGCGCCGACGACAGCCTGGCCACCCGCCGCGAGGTGCTGGAGCAGGGCCTGACCCTGCTGCACAAGCCGGTGCGGCCGCTCGCGCTGAAATCGATCATGGACCGGCTGCTGGCCGCGCGCGCGCTGGCCCGGCCATAGCGCGCGCGGTGAGACGTGCTCAGCCCTGGGCGGTGCTGAATTCCTCGAACGCCGCCAGCGCGTTGGCCGCGTACATCAACGACGGGCCGCCGCCCATGTAGACCGCCACGCCGAGCATCTCGCGGAACTCCTCCGGGGTGGCGCCCAGCCGGACCAGCGCCTTGGCATGGAAGCCGAGGCAGCCATCGCAGCGGTTGGCCACGCCGATCGCCATGGCGATCAGCTCCTTGGTCTTCTCATCCAGCGCGCCGGCCGCCATTGCCGCCTTGCTGAGCGCGCCGAAGCCCTGCATCACATCGGCGTTGTGGGTGCGCAGCGGGGTGAGGTTGCGCGAGATGTCGCGGGTCAGGTCGGTGTAGGACGGGGTGGCGCTCATGGATTTGCTCCTCGGGAAGGGAAGGGGAACGGTGCCCGGCGATTGCCGGCGTGGTGGGAACAGGCATCGGCGCCGGGCGCCGCTGTGCAGGAAGGGCCGGGAACGCGTGGTCAGCCCTGCGGTGGTGTGGTCGGCAGGCCCGCGGCGGCCCAGGCCTGCATGCCGCCGGCGACGTTGACGCAGCGCACGCGCGGGTGCCCGGCCAGCGCCGCCTGGGCAATGCGCGAGCGCATGCCGCTGTGGCAGATCAGCAGCAGTTCGTGGGGGGCGTCGGGCAGGTCCAGCGTCTCCAGCGCGCCGGCCACGCCCGCGCGGATGCGCGACAGCGGCAGCAGGCGTGCGCCGGGCGCGTGGCCGCGGGCGAACTCGGCCGGCTCGCGCACGTCCACCAGCACCGCGCCACGCTGCATGCGCGCACGCGCTTCATGCGCCGTGAGCTGCGCGCCGCGACCGCCGAACAGGGCCCGCAGCAGCGCGATCATCGCCTGGCCGCCCGGCTGCGGGCGGCGGGGGCGCCGCAGTAGATGCCGTGCAGGGTGTGCATCACCGCCGCCGCCGGGCCGTCGGCCAGCGCGTAGACGATGGTCTGCGCCTCGCGCCGGGTCACCACCAGGCCTTCCTCGCGCAGCACCGCCAGGTGCTGCGACAGCGCCGACTGGCTCAGGTCCAGCAGGGCGTTGATCTCGCCCACCGAACGCTCGCCCTCGGCCAGCAGGCACAGCACCTGCAGCCGGTTCTCGTTGGCCAGCGCCTTGAGCAGCTGCGCGGCGTCGCCGGCATGCGCGCGCATCGCGGTCACGTCGAACGGCGGGCGGGAAGCGGTATCGGCCATCATCATTCCTGTTCCAGCGGGAGGGCTTCATTGCGCCACGCGGCAACGCCGCCGGCAAGCGAACGCACGTCGCTGAAGCCGAGCTGGCGCAGGCTGTCGGCGGCCAGTGCCGAGCGGCCGCCGGTCAGGCAGTACAGCAGCAGTGGACGGTCGGGGCGGGTCAGTTCCTGGCTGGTGGAACACGCCAGCGCCGGGTGGGCGTGGATGCGGAACTCCAGCACCCCGCGCGGGATGTTGACCGCGCCGGGCAGGTGGCCGGCGGCGTACTCGTCCGGCTCGCGCACGTCGATGATCGCGACGCTGCCGGCTGGCCAGGCGGCGACCTGCTGCGGGGAAACCTCGCGGATGCGGGCGCGGGCGGCGGCGACCAGGTCGTTGATGGAGGCGGGCATGGCGGTTCCTTATATCAGTTGACGCTAATATTAGTAAATGCTAATGTTCAGCGCAACCCGGCATCCGTGCCGTCCCGTGCAGCCCAGGAGAATCCGTATGAACCTCGACCGTGCCGTCCTTGCCTTCGCCGGCGTGATGGTCCTCGCCAGCGTCGCCCTCGCGCATTTCGTATCGCCGCTGTGGCTGTGGCTCACCGTGTTCGTCGGCGCCAACCTGCTGCAGGCCAGCGTCACCGGCTTCTGCCCGGCCGCCATCGTGTTCCGCAGGCTGGGCGTGCCCGGCGGCTGTGCGTTCAAGTAAGGCGGCGCCGTGGAACAGAACACCCTGCGCCCGCGCCATGCCCTGGCCCTGCTGCTGGCCGCCTCTTTGGCGGCCTGCGGCGGGGGCCAGCCGCAGCCTGCCCCGATCAAGGTCGAGGGCCTGTCCAGCATCGAAGTGCGGGCCGCCGACGCCAGCGAAGGGCGCGGCTGGGATGGCGTAGTGGAGGCCGTGCGCCAGGCCACGCTGTCGGCGCAGACCAGCGGGCGGGTGGCGCAGGTGGAGGCCGATGTCGATGACCGGGTGGCCGCCGGGCAGGTGCTGCTGCGGCTGACCGCGGTCGAACAGCAGGCGGGGGTGGACGCGGCGCGTGCGCAGGTGCGCGCCGCCGAGGCCGCCGCGCGCCAGGCCGAGCTCGACTATCGCCGCCATGCCGACCTGGCGCAGGGCCAGTATGTGTCGCGGGCGCAGCTGGACCGTGCCCGCGCCGCGCGCGACACCGCCGTGGCCGCGCGCGATGCGGCCCGCGCGCAACTGGCCAGCGCCGGCCAGCAGGGCAGCTACACCCTGGTGCGCGCACCGTATGCCGGCATCGTCAGCAGCCGCGACGTCGAGCCCGGCGAGAGCGTGAACCCGGGCCAGCCGCTGATGACGGTGTTCGCGCCCGATGCGCTGCGCGTGGAAGTCAGCGTGCCGCAGTCCGAGGCCGATGCGATCCGTGCCGATGCCGTGGCCCGGCTGCAGCTGGACGACGGGCGCCAGGTCGACGCGGCGCAGGTGACGGTATTCCCGGCCGCCGATGCCGCGACCCATGCGGTGAAGGTGCGGGTGCTGCTGCCGGTGCTGGAGGCAGCGCCGGTGCCCGGCAATACGGTGCGGGTGGTGTTCCCGGCGGTGAAGGGCGGCGCGTATCCGCAGATACCGGTCTCGGCGCTGCTGCGGCGGGGCGAGGTCGATGCCGTCTACGTGCTGGCCGATGGCCGGCCGTCGCTGCGGCAGCTGCGCCTGGGCGAACGTCGCGGCGACCGGGTGGAGGTAATCGCCGGGCTCGCGGCGGGCGAGCGCATCGCTGCCGATCCACTGGCGGCGATGCAGGCGCTGGCCGCTGCCCGCGGGGAGCGTTGACATGGCGCCGCACGATACGCCGCGGCTGGGTGTTTCCGGCCGCCTGGCCCGCATTTTCCAGGACAACCCGCTGACCCCGATCCTGGCGTTGCTGGGGTTGCTGCTGGGCCTGGTCGCGATGGCGATCACCCCGCGCGAGGAAGAGCCGCAGATCGACGTGACCATGGCCAACGTCATCGTGCCGTTCCCCGGCGCCGACGCGCGCCAGGTGGAGCAGCTGGTGGCCTATCCGCTGGAGCGCCGGCTGGCCGGGATCGAGCAGGTCAAGCACACCTATTCGGTCAGCCGCCCGGGGCTCGCGGTGCTGACCGTGGAGTTCGACGTCGGCGTGCCGCGGCAGGCGGCGTTGGTGCGCCTGTACGACAAGGTGTTCTCGAACATGGACTGGATGCCGCCGGACGTGGGCGTCGGCCAGCCGATCATCAAGCCACGCGGCATCGACGACGTACCGGTGATGGCGCTGACGCTGTGGGCCGATGCGCCCGCGCCGACGGCGGCGGACCGCGGTGCCGGCGGGCGTGGCGCGCTGGAACTGTCCCAGGTCGCGCATACCCTGGAAACCGAGCTCAAGCACATCCCCGGAACCCGTGACGTCTACACCATCGGCGCGCCCGAGCGGGCGATGATGGTGACGCTGGATCCGGCGCGCCTGGCCGCCCATGGCCTGGCGGTGAACGACCTGGCCGCGGCGCTGCAGGCGGCCAATCTGGCCCGCCAGGCCGGCGAACGCATCGGTGGCGACGGCGTGGTGCAGGTCAGCGCCGGGCGCTTCCTGGCCGACCGCGCCGACGTGGCCGGGCTGGTGCTGGGGGTGGACGGCGGGCAGCCGGTGCGGCTGGCCGACGTGGCCACGGTCAGCGATGCCACCGACCTGCCGTCGCGTTATGTCTGGCACGGCGCGCCGCCCGGGCGCGCCGGCCCGCGCACCGGCGTGGCGCCGGCGGTGACCCTGGCCATCACCAAGCAGCCGGGCAGCAATGCGGCCGACATCACCGGCGCGGTGCTGGAGCGGATCGAGGCGCTGCGCGGGCAGGTCATTCCCGAGGGCGTGGAAGTGGCCGTCACCCGCGACTACGGCGCGACCGCCAGCGACAAGGCGCAGACCCTGATCAAGAAGCTGGTGTTCGCGACCGGTTCGGTGGTGCTGCTGGTGCTGTTCGCGCTGGGCCGCCGCGAGGCGCTGGTGATCGGTTCGGCGGTGGTGCTGACCCTGGCGGTGACGCTGTTCGCGTCCTGGGCCATGGGTTTCACCCTCAACCGGGTGTCGCTGTTCGCGCTGATCTTCTCGATCGGCATCCTCGTCGACGATGCCATCGTAGTGGTGGAGAACATCCACCGGCACATGGCCCAAGGCGGAAAGACCCTGCGCGAGGCGATCCCGCCGGCGGTCGACGAAGTGGGCGGGCCGACCATCCTGGCGACCTTCACCGTGATCGCCGCGCTGATGCCGATGGCCTTCGTCAGCGGCCTGATGGGGCCGTACATGCGGCCGATCCCGATCAATGCCTCGGTCGGCATGGTGCTGTCGCTGCTGATCGCGCTGGTGGTCACGCCGTGGCTGTCGCTGAAGCTGCTGCGCCGCCATGCGGGCGCAGCGGTGGCCGGCGCCCACGGCCATGTCGAAGGCGGCATGGCCGCGCGCCTGCACCACGTGTTCGCGCGGGTGATGACGCCGTTCCTGGCCGGTGACGGCGCCGCGCGCCGGCGGCGCTGGCTGTTCCTGGCCATGGCCGTGCTGGTGGCGCTGGCCGCGAGCCTGGCGGTGTTCCGCCTGGTGGTGCTGAAGATGCTGCCGTTCGACAACAAGTCCGAACTGCAGCTGGTGGTGGACATGCCCGAAGGCAGCACCCTGGAGGCCACCAACGCGGTGCTCGCCGAACTGGCCGGCGTGCTCGACCGTACCCCGGAGGTGCTGCACTACCAGGGCTACGCCGGCACCGCCGCGCCGATCAATTTCAACGGGCTGGTGCGCCAGTACTACCTGCGCGAGGGCGCCAACGCCGGCGACCTGCAGGTCAACCTGGTCGACCGCCACGCACGCAGCCGCAAGAGCCACGACATCGCCGTGGCGCTGCGCCCGGAAGTGGCGCGGATCGGACGCCGCCATGGCGCCTCGGTGAAGGTGGTGGAAGTGCCGCCGGGACCGCCGGTGCTGTCGCCGATCGTGGCCGAGCTGTACGGCCCGGACCATGCGCGCCTGCGCCAGATCGGGCGCGCGCTGACCCGGCGCTTCCTCGACACCGACGGCATCGTCGACGTCGACAGCAGCGTCGAGGCCGATGCCGCGCGCGAGGTGCTGGTGGTGGACCGCGAGCGCGCGGCGCGGCTGGGCGTGTCGCAGGCGGACATCGTGCAGACCATCGCCGCCGGGCTGTCGGGCAGCGACGCCAGCCATGTCATCGACAGCGGCTCGCTGTACCCGCGCCCGATCCGGCTGCGGCTGCCGGCCAGCGGCCAGGCCACGCTCGACGGCGTGCTGGCGCTGCGGGTACGCGGCAGCAACGGGCAGCTGGTGCCGTTGTCGGAACTGGTGACGGTGCGGCGCGCGCCCTGGGATGGCGCGATCCAGCACAAGGACCTGCTGCCGGTGGTGTACGTGATGGGTGACGAAAGCGGCAGCATCGACAGCCCGCTGTACGGCATGTTCGACCTGGTCGGCCAGGTCGGCGACCACGCCATCGACGGCCAGCGCCTGGCGCAGTTCTTCGTGCGCCAGCCGACCGACGGCGCCGGCTTCGGCATCAAGTGGGACGGCGAATGGCAGATCACCTACGAGACCTTCCGCGACATGGGCATCGCCTATGCCGCCGGCATGGTGCTGATCTACCTGCTGGTGGTGGCGTACTTCCGCAACTACGCGGTGCCGCTGGTGATCATGGCGCCGATCCCGCTGACCGTGATCGGGGTGATGCCGGGCCATGCGCTGCTCGGGGCGCAGTTCACCGCGACCAGCATGATCGGCATGATCGCGCTGGCCGGCATCATCGTGCGCAATTCGATCCTGCTGGTGGATTTCATCAACCACCTGGTCGAACGCGGGCAGACCCTGGAGCAGGCGGTTATCGATGCCTGCGCGGTGCGCGCGCAGCCGATCGCGCTCACCGCGCTGGCGGCGATGGCCGGTGCGTTCTTCATCCTCGACGACCCGATCTTCAACGGCCTGGCGATCGCGCTGATCTTCGGCATCCTGGTGTCGACCGTGCTCACCCTGGTGGTGATCCCGCTGCTGTACTACGCGCTGCTGTCGCGGCGGCGCCAGCGCCAGGCAGCGGCATGACCGGTGGCGCGGCGCGTCCCGGCGCGCCGCGCGTTACAGGTCGCTCTGGCGGCTGGGGTCGCTCAGTTCCAGTTCGCGCAGCACCACGCTGGCCTGGGTGCGGTTGCGCACTCCCAGGCGCTCGAAGATCGCCGACAGGTGCGCCTTGACCGTGCGTTCCTGCACGTCCAGGCGGTCGGCGATCTGCTTGTTGAGCAGGCCCTCGGCGACCAGCGCCAGTACCCGGAACTGCTGCGGCGACAGGCTGGCCAGGCGTGCGGCCAGTTCGCTGTCGTGGCTGGAGGACTGCGCCCGCGCCACCGCCGCGCGCAGCGACGCCGGCAGCCATTGCTCGCAGGCCATGACGCTGCGGATCGCCTCGCGCAGTTCGTTCAGCCCCGAGCTCTTGGGCAGGTAGCCGGCGGCGCCGTGGTCGAGCGCGCGCCGCACCACGCGCGGGTCGTCGTTGGCCGACACCACGATCACCGCCACCCCCGGATGCTGGGCGCGGATCGCCGCCAGCCCGGCCAGCCCGTGGTTGCCGGGCATGTGCAGGTCGAGCAGGATCAGGTCGGTATCGGGCGCGGCGTCCAGCGCCGCCAGCACGCCCTCGAGCGATTCGGCCTCGCGCACCTGCAGGTCGGCCACCGCCTCGCCCGCGGCCTGGCGCAGTGCGGCGCGGAACAGCGGGTGGTCGTCGGCGATCAGCAGGCTGGGCATGGGGCAGGAAGGGGCGGGTGATGCCTGCATTGTCGGCCAATGTGTGGCGGTGGCGCACCCCGGCCGGCAGCGGCGCCGCCGGCGCGGCCGCGGTTCCCGGCAGGTTGCGCCGCCATGCGCTTACTGCGCGGTCCAGGCACCGTCCATCGGCAGCGCCGCGCCGGTGAGGTTGTGCGCTTCGCGGCGGCACAGCCACACCACCATCGCGGCGATGTCCTCGGGCAGCGACATGCGCAGGCTGGGCTGCTTCTCCTCCAGCAGGGCGCGCACGCCGTCGTCGCGGCTGCCACCGTGGCGGTGGGCCTGGATCTGCGGCTCGATCAGCGGCGTTTCCACCCAGCCCGGGCACACGCAGTTGACGGTGACCCCGCCGCTGTCGCGGCTGCCGGCGGCGGCGTATTCCAGCGCGGCCACCTTGCTCAGGCCGACGATGCCGAATTTGCTGGCCACGTAGGGCGCCTTGTTCTTCGATGCCACCAGCCCGTGCACCGAGGCGATGTTGACCACCCGGCCGTAGCCGCGCGCGGCCATGCCCGGCAGCGCCTGCTGCATGGTGTGGAAGGCGGCGCTGAGGTTGATGGCGATGATGTCGTCCCACTTGCCGGCGGGCTGCTCGGCCAGTGGCGCGGCATGCTGGATGCCGGCGCAGTTGACCAGCACGTCGAGCGCGCCCCAGTCCTGCACCGCGGCCATCATCGCCTCGATCTCGGCCGGGTTGCGCAGGTCGGCGCCGAAATGGCGCGACTGCCCGCCGGCCGCGGCGACGCCGGCCAGCGCGGCGTCGATCTGTTCGGCCGTGCCCAGGCCGTTGATCGCCACGCGCGCGCCGGCGGCGGACAGTGCCTGGGCGATGGCCAGGCCGATGCCCGACGTGCTGCCGGTGACCAGCGCGGTGCGACCCTGCAGGAAGCGGTCCATGGGAACTCCGTCAAACAGTGGGGGAAGGCTGCAGAACGTAGCAGCCGGAACGTAAGCGCCGCGTGGTACGAAAGTACGATGGGCCGGGCGGGGCGCTCTGCTAGTGTGGGGACATGACTACTTCCCTCCTGCGCGCCGCCTGCGGCCTCATCGTCGGATTCGGCCTGGCGTCGTGCGCCAGCGGCCCCGTGTCCAAGTCCGTGGAGTCTTCCATGTTCAGCAACGAACTGCGCAGCGAGCATCGCGGCAACGACGACCTGTTGACCGCCGGCCTCGGCCTGGCCGGGCTGCGCAGCCTGGCGCCGCCGGCGTTCGCCGATGCCAGCGCGCCGACCGTGGAGGAACTGCGCCGGCGCGCGCTGTGGGGCAGTTGGCGCGGCATCGCCGATCTGGCCCCGGGCGGTGGCTATGGCGACCTGTTCGGCGACCTGGCCCCGGTGCCGGGGCGCGAGTATTCGGCCTATGCGCGCTTGCCCGGCGCCCACCAGCCGCACCGCGTGCTGGCGCAGGTGCCCGATGGTTTCGACACCAGCCGGCGCTGCGTGCTGGTGGCACCGGCGTCCGGTTCGCGCGGCATCTACGGCGCGGTGTCGGTGGCGGCGGCCTGGGGCCTGCCGCGCGGCTGCGCGGTGGTCTACACCGACAAGGGCGCCGGCAGCGACTATTTCGACCTGGATGCGCAGATCGGCGTGCGTGCCAACGGCATGGTCGGCGCGCTCGGCGAGGCCGCCGACCTGGCCTTCGTGCCGGATGCGCCGGTCAATGCGTCCGGCGTGGCGTTCAAGCACGCCCATTCGCGGGACAACCCGGAAGCGGACTGGGGTCGCCACGTGAAGCAGGCGGCCGAGTTCGCGCTGCTGGCGCTGGACCAGGCGTTCCCGCAGGCCGCGCCGTTCACCTTCGCCAACACCCGCGTGATCGCGGTGGGCATCTCCAACGGCGGCGGCGCGGTGCTGCGTGCGGCGGAGATGGAGGGCGACTGGCTGGACGCGGTGGTTGCCGGCGAACCGAGCGTGCTGTCCGGTGGCCCCGGTGCGCGCGCGCTGTACGACTACGCCACCGAGGCGGCGCTGCTGATGCCGTGCGCGCAACTGCACATGACCGACCTGCCGCAGCCGCCGCTGACCGCCGCGCTGCAGGCCGCTGCCACGGTGCGCTGCGCCACGCTGGCGGCTGAAGGCGTCATCGCCGGCGCCACGCCGGCGGCGCAGGCCCGGTCGGCTTACGAACTGATGCTGGGCAAGGGCTGGACCGACGCTGCGCTGCGTGCCGGCGCGTTGTCCACCGGCTTCGACCTGTGGCGCGCGGTCGCCGCCGGCTATGCCTCGGCCTATGGCCGCTATGGCGTGGGTGAGCATCCGTGCGGCTTCAGCTTCGCCGCGCAGAACCCGGATTTTTCGCCGCGTGCGGCCACCGCCGCCGAACGCGCGGCGTGGATCGCCGATGGCAGCGGCATCCCGCCGGGGGCCGGGGTCGGCCTGCTCGACAGCAAGGTGCGGCTGCCGGACCTGACCTATCCCGGGTTGAAGTGCCTGCGCGCCCTGTGGGACGGGCAGGGCGAGGATGCCCGCCGGGTGCAGGCCGGGATCGAGGCCACCCGCGCCGGGCTGCCGCGCAGCGGCCTGCCGGTGATGGTGGTGCACGGCACCGACGACGGCCTGATCCCGCCGGCGTTCAGCAGCGCGCCGTACGTGGCCGCGGCCAAGGCCGCCGGGCGCGAGGTGAACTACTGGCAGGTACGCCATGTGCAGCACTTCGACGGCTTCCTCGGGCTGCCCGACTACGGCGCGCGCTACCTGCCGCTGCTGCCCTACGTGCATGCCGCGCTGGACCGCGTGCAGGCGCGCCTGGACAAGGGCACGCCACTGCCGGCCGACGCGGTGATCCAGACCACGCCGCGCATGGGCAAGCCGCTGTCCGCGGAGAACCTGGCGCTGCCGGAGTAAGCGACGCGCACGCAGGCGTGGGCATCGCCGCGCCGGTCCTGCGCGGCACGCAGCATGCGGATCGCCGCCGCTGTCGTGGCGGCGCCATCGTCGCGGCGTGGCATCATGCGCCGATGGATATCCTGACGACGCCTTCCCGGGTGATTCCGGCCGCCGATTACCAGCGCGAGCGGTGGCGCAACGGCCTGGGCTGGACCCGCGAGATCCTGCGCCTGCCGGCGCAGGAGCCGTGGCAGCTACGCCTGTCCATCGCCGAGATCGAACACGACGCGGCGTTTTCCGCGTTTCCCGGCATCGAACGCGAACTGGTGCTGCTCGAAGGCGAGGGTCTGCGCCTGCGCTTCGCCGATGGCCGCTGCCAAACCCTGCTGCCGCCGTACCAGCGGCTGCGGTTCGCCGGCGAGGACGCGCTGGACGGCGAACTGGTCGATGGCCCGACCCGCGATTTCAACCTGATGTGGCGTCGCGCCGACCTGCATGCCGAGCTGCTGCACCGGCCGCTGGTCGGCAGCATGCTGTTCTTCTGCGAGCCGCAGGTGGCGTGGGCGATCCACCTGCTGGCCGGGCAGGCGGCGTTCGAAGACCCGATGCTGCCGCCGCTGGAAGCCGGCGACAGCGCCTGGCTGGGGGCCGGCGAGCGCCGGCGGCATGCGCTGCACGGCGCCGGCGAGCTGCTGGCGATCCGGGTCTCGCCGGCCGCGCACGTCGCCTGAGGCGGCCGCGGCGCGTGGACAGCCGCGTGCGCGGCGGCCGATGATGGCGCTTGGCCGCAGCGCCGGGAGCGACGATGGACAAGACCCATGGCAAGGACGTCGATGCCTTCATCGATGCGTTCGATCACCCGCGGCTGGCAGTGATCCGCGCGCTGCGTGCGTTGCTGCTGGCGGTGGATCCGGCGATCCGCGACGAGGTCAAGTGGAATGCCCCCAGCTTCCGCAGCCGCGGGCACTTCGCGACGATGCAGTTGCGCCGGCCCGACGTGGTGCGCCTGATCCTGCACCTGGGAACGCAGAAGCGCAGCCTGCCGGCGGGCGCCATCGCCGATCCGGACGGCCTGCTCACCTGGCTGGCCCCGGACCGCGCCCTGCTCGAATTCCGCGATGCCGCCGAACTGGAAGCCAGGCAGGCCGCAGTGGTGGCGCTGATCAGGCAATGGATGGCGCTGCTGCCGTAGAGGCGGGGCTTGCCCCGCATGCGGCATTACCGGAAAAGCCATGTGCCGGGCACGCCCGGCACCACGGTCCTGCATTGATGCGGATCGTAGATGCGGGGCTTGCCCCGCATGCGGCATTACCGGAAAAGCCATGTGCCGGACAAACCCGGCACCACGGTCCTGTGTTGATGCGGATCGTAGAGGCGGGGCTTGCCCCGCATGCGGCATCACCGGAAAAGCCACGTGCCGGACACGCCCGGCACCACGGTCCTGTGTTGATGCGGATCGTAGAGGCGGGGCTTGCCCCGCATGCGGCATTACCGGGAAAGCCATGTGCCGGACAAACCCGGCACTACGGTCCTGTGTTGATGCGGATCGTAGATGCGGGGCTTGCCCCGCATGCGGCATTACCGGAAAAGCCATGTGCCGGACAAGCCCGGCACCACGGTCCTGTATTGATGCGGATCGTAGAGGCGGGGCTTGCCCCGCATGCGGCATCACCCCCTCACGTCCCGGCAGGCGGCCCCGCCGTTTCCCGCTTCATGCGGGTCCGTCAGTAAACATCGCGGCGGTAGCGCCGTTCCCGGACCAGTTGTTCCTTGCATTCGCGCCCCAGCACCTGTGCGATCACCGCGTCCACCGCCGGCGCCATGCCCTGCAGGCTGCCGCAGACCAGCACGGTGGCGCCGTGGTCGACCCAGCGCCGCAATCGCCCGGCCTGCGCGGCCAGCAGGTCCTGCACGTAGCGATGGGGCCCGCCATCACGGCTGAACACGGTATCCAGGTGTTCGATGCCGCCATCGCGACGCCACTGCTCCAGCTCGGCGCCGAAGTGGAAATCGTGGGCGCGGTGGCGTTCGCCGAACAGCAGCCAGTTGCGCCGTGCGCCGGCGTCGATGCGTGCGCGCAGGTGCGCGCGCAGGCCGGCGATGCCGGTGCCGTTGCCGATCAGCACCAGCGGCGCGTCGCCGGCCGGCGGGTGGAAGTTGGGGTTGGCGCGCAGGCGCAGGTCGATGCGCGCGCCGATGGCGGCGTGGTCGCACAGCCAGCCGCTGGCCAGGCCCGGGGTGCCGTCCGGATGCGACTGCCGCCGCAGCAGCAGCCGCAGGTGGTTCTCCGAGGGCAGCGAGGCGATGGAGTATTCCCGGTGCGGCAATGGCTGCAGCGCCGCCGCGATCGCCTCGGGCGCGCTGCCATCGATCGCCTCGGGCAGCCTCGCCGCGGCCAGCAGTTCACGCAGGGCGCGGCCATCGGCCAGCGTTGTCGCCGGATCGAGCGCGTGCGCGCGCATCCACTGTTCGACCGTGGCCGGCGCGTGCCGTGGGCCGATTTCGGCGATATCGCCGGCCTGCCAGGCGGGCAGCGCGCCGTCGGCCGGTTGCAGGCACAGCTGGAACACCGGGCCGCCGACGCTGCCCGGATTGGTCCGCGTCCGTGCGCGCAGCACCCACGGCTGGTAATCGGGCGGGCTCCAGTCGGCCTGCACGCGGCCGTCGCCGAACTGGCCGAGCAGCTGCTGCCAGTGGCGCAGCGCGGCCGGATCGGCATTGTCCACGTCCACGGTATCGAACAACGGCTGCGCGCCTTGTCCGCGCAGCCAGTCGTCGAGCTGGTGGCCGAACGCGCAGTAGTCCGCGTAGCTGCGGTCGCCCAGTGCCAGCACCGCGTACTGCAGCGCCGGCAGCGCCGGCGCCTGGCGCATCACCTGGTCGAGGAAGGCCAGGGCGTGGTCGGGTGGATCGCCCTCGCCGGTGGTGCTGGCGATGAACAGTGCCTTGCGGGTACCGGCCAGCAGCGTCGCATCGACCTGGTCGAGCGCGCGCAGGCGTACCCGGCAACCGCCATCGCGCAGGCTCTGCGCGGTATGCCCGGCCAGCTGCCGGGCGAAGCCGGTCTGGCTGGCCCAGGCCACCAGCAGCGGCGGTTCGCCGCTGTCGCCGGGCTCGTCCGGGCGCGGGCGCGCGCGCCACCACAGCGCCAGGCACCCTGCCGCATAGCCGAGCACCGCGGCGAGCGCGATCCAGCGCCGCGCCGGCAGCGGCGTGGGCTGCCAGCCGTCCTGGCCCAGGTGCAGGCGCAGCAGCAGTCCGGCGATGGCCAGCAGCGCGGCGATGACCACGGCATTGCCGGCGATGGTGCGCATCGAGCCCGGATGGTTCATGCGTTGCCCGCGTCCAGCTGCTGCCGGAAGCCGCGCGACAACGTTTCCAGCGGGCCATCGGCGCCGCGCTGCAGGAAGCGCGCGGCCAGGCCATGGGCATCGGCGAACGCGCATCCCTGGTCGGCTCCCATCACCGTCAACGCGGTGGCCCAGGCGTCGGCCAGCATCGCCTCGCGGTGGAGCACGGTGACCGCCGCGGCGGCACCGGTCACCGGCGCCTGCCGGCGCGGGTCCAGGGTGTGGCTGTAGCTCACCCCGTCGTGTTCATAGCGGTGCCAGCGGTCGCCGGAGGTGGCCACGGCCAGGTCGTCCAGTGCCAGCACGCGTGGCGGCTGCCCGCTGCCGGCATCCTCGTCGGGTGCCGATTCGACCAGGACGCGCCACGGCTGGCCGTCCGGCTTGCGGCCGCGGCCGTGCAGTTCGCCGCCGACCTCGACCAGCGCCGCTTCGATGCCCTGGGCGCGCAGCCAGCGGCTGACCAGGTCCACGCCGTAGCCCTTGGCGATGGCCGACAGGTCCAGCTGCAGGCCACCCGGTTGCAGCACGGCCTGCGCCTGCGCGTCCAGTCGCAGCCGCTGCCAGCCGCATTGCGCGGCGACACGGACGATCTGCGCCGCGTCGGGTGGGCGCTGGCCGCGTGCATCGGCGCCGAACCCCCACAGCGCGACCAGCGGGCCGACGGTAGGGTCGAAGGCGCCCTCGCTGCGTTCGGCGACGCTGCGCGCGGCCTGCAACACCTGCCAGAAATCGTCGGGCAGCGGCTGCCAGTGGCCGCGGTCCGCGCGGTTGAAACGGCTGATATCCGAATCGTGCGCCCAGGTGCTCATCTGCGCCACCACGCGGTCGAGCTGCGCCTGGATGCCGGCATGCAGCGCATGCAGGTCGCGGTCGCGCGGCGCCACCAGCTTGACGCTCCAGGTGGTGCCCATGGTGTGGCCGCCGAGTGCGGCGATGTCGGATGACATGGAAGGGGATGCGGACAGGGGAAAGAAGAAGGACGCCGGCGGCCGCGCCGGTACCCGTGCAGGCGCGGGCCGGGGGAGCTGGGCGGCCGCCGCGGCGACGGCCTGCCCGTGGCTCCCCGGCACGTGCCGCTGCCTTACTGCGGCAGCACTTCCAGCGTGGCGACGTAGCTCAGCCGGCGCTGCTTGGCCTGCGGCGCGCTGGTCCTGGCATCGCTGGTCGAGGTTTCCAGCCAGTACATGCCCGCCTCCGGCCAGGTCACCTTGAAGCTGCCGTCGGCGCCGGTGGTCACCTTGATCTCGTCCTGCGCGTTGCGGTAGCGGGTGGCGCCACGCACGATCTCCACCTCCAGCCCGCTGGCGGGCTGGCCGTCGACCACCAGCCTGAACGTGGCTTCCTCGCCGGCGAACAGGTCGTTGGGATGGGTCACCGGCACCAGTTCCAGGCCCTTGCCGGTGGCCGCGACGGTGCTCGGCTTGCCCTTGGTGACGAAGGTCTCCACCCGGCCGATGCCTTCGGTGACCTGCAGGTTCTGCGCGTCCTTCGGAATCTTGGTGGCCAGGTCCTCGGCCGTGGCGTTGCGCAGGAAGCCGCCACGGGCGCCGCCCATGCCGCCGGCCGCCGGCTTGTCCTTGGCCGCGGCCAGGCTTTCGGGGGTATCCCAGCGTGCGGACAGGCCCCGGTTGAGGTTGACGATGCGGTAGGTGCCTTCCTGCGCCAGCGGCACGTCGAACACGCTGCGGTACTTGCCGGTGGCCGGATTCTGCGGCTGCAGCGTGCTGCCGTCGGGCGCGGCGATGCTGACGTTGTCCAGCCGCATCGCCACGTGGTCGGGGTAGTACAGCTGGTTGGATACCGCGGCGTCGACCGTCACCCAGGCATCGTTGCCGGCGACGACGGTGGCCGAGGGCAGCAGCCACTGCTTGTGGGCCAGGGCGGAGAACGGAAGCGAGGCGGCGATCAGCGCGGCGAGCAGCGTGGTGTGTTTCATGCGGGTTTCTCCTTGTCCGGAAGGTCAGGGCTTGGTGGCGAGGGTGACCAGGCCCAGTTCGCTCTGGCCGCGGGCGCTGCCGGTGGCGGCCTTGCCCTTCCACTCGAATGGGATCTTCAGCAGCTCGCGGCCGCCGACCTCGCGCACCGCTTCCACCACCAGGGTGTACTGGCCGGCGGGCAGGTTGCGCAGCTGCGGCTGGCTGTCGCTGAAGCTCAGCGCATGCTTGCCGGCCGGGCGGGTCGGCCCGGTCACGCCGTCCACCGGCACCTGCAGGGTGCGGCCGCTCTTGCGCCACCACTGGCGCAGGTCGGGCAGCCACTTGGTGCCATGGCCTTCGGCGTTGGACGTCTGCTGGTACCACACCGACAGGTTGGCCACCGACTTCTGCGCGCCATCCTCGACCCACACCGCCACGTAGGGACGGTGGTACTCGGCCACGTTGAGCCGGGGGATCTCGACGTTGATGTCCAGGCTCGCGGCGTAGGCCGCCGGGGCGGCGGCGAGCAGCCCGCTCAGGGCGATGGTGAGGGTGACGCGCATGGTGCGACTCCGTAGGGGAAACGTGTTCAGTGGATGAGGAGCAGGGCGATCAGCAGCGGCACCAGCAGGCCCAGGCCGACCAGCGGCCAGGTCATGCGCCGCTGCCGCGCATGCAGGTGCAGCAGGAACAGGCCGGTGATGCAGAACACCAGGCAGGCCACCGCGAACAGGTCGATGAACCAGCCCCAGCCGGCGCCGGCGTTGCGGCCCTTGTGCAGGTCGTTGAAGTACGACACCCAGCCGCGGCGGGTGCGTTCGAACTCCACCGCGCCGGTCTCGCGGTCGATGCTCAGCCAGGCATCGCTGCCGGGGCCCGGCAGCGACAGGTAGATCTCTTCGGGCGACCATTCGGCCGCGCGCCCGCCGATGGCCACGTCCAGTTCGCGCGCCAGCCAGTCGGCGACCCGCGCCGGCAGCGGTGCATTGCCATCGGCGTGCGGCGCCGCCAGCGCCTGCAGCAGCGGCGGCGGCAGTTCCAGCTGGCGGTTGGTCACCTGCGGCGCGCCCTCGATCCTGGCGGCATGGTTGAGGGTGATGCCGGTGGCTGCGAACAGCAGCATGCCGATCAGGCAGACCGCCGAGCTGATCCAGTGCCACTGGTGCAGCGTGCGCAGCCAGAAGCCGCGGCTGGCCTGCTGCTGGACGAGATCGGCGGGGGAACGTTCGGCGGACACGGGCGTGGTGCGGGGGGAAGGGAGGGAATTAGAACATTGATGAGAATGATTCGCAATTTGTATCGCTCTGTATCCCGGCCTCGGCGGGTGGGGCGCCACCCGCCAGGGCGGATCAGAAGCGCAGGTTCATGCTCAGCCAGACGCTGCGCGCCTTGTCCTTGTTGTTGTAGTCGTCCTCGAACAGCACCTCATTGGTCACGTCGCCGTAGATGCCGTTGCCGTTGAGGTCGGTGAACGTGGTCTGGTAGGTGGTGAAGTCGCGGTCGAGCAGGTTGTTGATGCGCGCGTTGAAGGTCAGCCAGCCGGTGGCCTCGAACGACGCGCCCAGGTGCAGCACCGTGTAGTCCTTGTAGTACAGCTCCTTGCCGGTGACGGCACTGACGCCGCGGTAGCGCCTGGAGCGCGCCTCGGCGGTCAGGAACAGGCTCAGGCGGTCGCTGGCCTGCCAGTCGAACGTGGCATTGGCCATGTGCCGGGCGCTGTTGCCCAGCGGCAGGCCCTTCTCCGCGCCGCTCTTCTGCTCGCTGTCGGTGAAGGTGTAGTTGGCGCGCAGGCCGAAGGCATCGCTGATCTGCCAGCGCCCGGCCAGCTCGGCCCCCTGGATCACCACTTCGTCGATGTTGACCGTGCGGTTGCTGCTCGAATAGCCCAGCTCGGCATACTCGCCGCTGCTGGTGCAGCGCAGGGCCAGGCCGGCGCCGCACGGCTGGCTGTCGATCTTGTCCTCGAAGCGGTTGTGGAACAGCGTGGCGTTGAAGTTGTGGCCGCGCGGGTGCTGCCAGTACACCGCCAGCTCGGTGCTGGTGCTGGTTTCCGGCTTCAGGTCCGGGTTGCCGAAGAATGGCAGCGTGCCCTGGCCGCCGAAGCCGATGACGCCGTCGTACAGGTCGGTGGTCTTGGGGGTCTTGAAGCCGGTGCTGACGCCGCCCTTGATCGTCCACTGCTCGCCCAGCGCATAGACACCGTACAGGCGCGGGCTCAGGTGGTCGCCGAACACCTTGTGGTCGTCGTAGCGCAGGCCCGCGGTGAGGGTCAGCGGCGTGCTCACCTTCCAGTTGTCCTCGACGAACAGCGAGTACATGTCGTGCTCCTGCTTCAGCCCGGGCGTGCCCTTCTCGGTGCCGAACACGCCATCGGTCAGATCGCCGCGGATGACCTGCGTGCCGACCACCAGGGTGTGCTCGCCGGCGGCCTGGAACGGCACGTCAAGCTTGGCGTCCAGGGTGTACTGCGCGCTCTCCAGGGTGCGCTTGGGGCGCGGCAGGAAGGTGGACTCGGCCAGCGCGCGGCGCTCGGCCAGGCCCATGCCGGCATAGGCGCCGGTGCCGTCGATCATCGCCAGCAGGCGTTCGCGCTCGGCCACGGTGAACGGCAGGGTGCGGCCATCGTTGTTGGTGGCCACCCGCGCCAGCGAGACGAAACTGTTGCCGATGTCCCACTGGCCTTCGTGGGTCAGCGCCCAGGCATCGCGGGTGAACGCCTGCGATGCGCTGTAGCCGACCCGCGGGTCGGCGCGCCGCGCCCAGGTGCCGCCGTTGGCACGGCAGGCGGCGGCATTGGCGCCGCTCGCGCCGCTGCAGTAGTTGGAGGCGCGCCAGATGCTGTTGATGTTGTCGACGGTGCCGACGGGGTATTCCTCCACGCCGCTGTCGTTGATCCTGATCCTGTTGTCGTAGGTCTGCCGCGAGGTGTCGTAGTCCAGCGACAGGGTCTGGTTGTCCGATGGCATCCACGCCAGGGTGATGCCGCCGGCCTTGTTGGTGTTGTCCACGGTCTTGCCGCCGCTGCCGAAGCCCAGCGGGCGGGTGTGCAGGCCGCCGGCCGGATCGGTGGCCGGTGCGTAGGTCGGGTTGGAAGCCTTGCGTTCGTACCAGCTGCCGCGCGCGCTCAGGTTGAGTACCCCGGGCAGCAGCGGCCCGGTGACGAAGAAGTCCACCGTGCTGTCGTCGCCGAACGCGTCGTCGGTCTCGACGGTGCGGGCGATGCTGGCCGAGCCGTGCCAGCTGTCGAGGGTGCGCCGGGTGATGATGTTGATCACCCCGCCCATGGCGTCGGCGCCATACAGCGTGGACATCGGCCCGCGGATCACCTCGATGCGCTCGATCGCGTCCAGCGGCGGGATGTGGTTGAACTGGTTGCCGCCAAAGTTGTTCGGGTAGATGTCGCCGTGGTTGTTCTGGCGGCGGCCGTTGACCAGGATCAGGGTGTAGTCCGCGCCCATGCCGCGCATGGAGATGGTGCCCTGGCCGGTCTTGTCGCGGGTCTCGCCCACGTCCACGCCTTCCAGGTCGCGCACCGCGTCCAGCAGGGTCATGTAGGGGCGCCTGGCCAGGTCCTCGCGGGTGATCACCGAGATGCTGGCCGGCGCGTCGGTGATCTTCTGCTCGAAGCCGGACGCGGTGACCACGACGGTGTCCAGCGTGGACGGTTGCGCGGCGGGGGCGCCGGAGGCGTGGGCCAGCGCCGGCAGCGCGGCGAGCAGGGCCAGGGCGAGGGAAGTGCGCGCGGCGGGCGCGCGGAAACGATGGCGCAGAGCCATGGGAAGACCTCGGGAACGGAATGGAGAAGGGTGCGGCGGGCCGCTGGCGCACGGGCGCCACGGCAGCGACGGAAGGGTCGGGGAACAGGCGCGGCGTGGCCGCGCGGCGACGGCTCAGCGCGGCGGGGGCGCCTGGCTGCGCTGCGACCGCCAGTGCCGGGGCAGGGCGGCCGGGGGCGCCGGCGAAGCCGCCGGCAGGACGGACGTCAGGGTCGATGCGCTGTCCACGGCGCATGCCACGGGACGTGGCGGCGCGGCGCGCAGGCAGGCCGCGCGCGGCGCCTGCAGCATGGCCACGCGGCGCAGTTTGGCGGGTGTTTCCTGGCCGGCCGTCTCGCCCGCGGGCGTTTCCTCGCCTGCGCCGATGGCGGCCGACGGCGCCCGGGTCGCGGGCGCGACATGCGCCTGGCCGGTGCCGGCAGGGCCCAGCAGCAGGCACAGGACCATCAACCCCCACAGCGGCATGCGCAGGCCGTTGCGCAGGGGCGCAAGGGCGGACAGGCAGCGGCGGCGGAGCAGGTGGTGCATCGGATCCCCGGTGGGCGTCAGTGGCCGCCGATCAACGGGCCGGCGGCGTTGCGCAATTGTAGTTGGGATTCGTTATCCGATGCAAATAAGAATTCATTTCATTTAAAGCTGGGTTGACGCGGATCAACCTGCCCACCGCACCGTCAGACCTCGGCCCATTGCCGCAGCAGGTTGTGGTAGACGCCGGTCAGCTGCAGCACCGCGCCGGCGTCGGCGTTGCCCTGGCGCAGGGTCTCGATGGAACTGTCCAGTTCGAACAGCATCCGCCGCCGGGTGTCGTCGCGGACCATGCTCTGCACCCAGAAGAACGACGCCAGCCGCGCGCCACGGGTCACCGGCGTCACCTGGTGCAGGCTGCTGGAGGGGTACAGGATCAGGTCGCCGGCCGGCAGCTTCACCGCGTGCTCGCCATAGGTGTCGCTGATGACCAGCTCGCCGCCGTCGTACTCGTCCGGCGGGTTGAGGAACAGCGTGCACGACACGTCCGAGCGCAGCTGTTCGCCTTGGGACAGGTTCATCACCGCGCCGTCGACATGGAAGCCGTAGGTGCCGCCGCCGGTGTAGCGGTTGAAGCGGGGCGGCAGGTACTTGAGCGGCAGCGCGGCGCTGAAGAACAGCGGGTGCCTGGCCAGTGCCAGCAGGAGGGTCTCGCCCAGCTCGCGCCGCAGCGGCGAATCCTCCGGCAACTGCTCGTTGCGCTTGGCCTGGGCGCCGAGGTGGCCCACCGTCTGGCGGCCATCGATCCACTGCGCGGCGTCGAGCCGGGCGCGGAAGCCGGCGACCTGCGCCGGTGTCAACACGTTGGGGATATGCAGCAGCATCGGGGCTTTCCTCAGTCTGCGGGAGAGTCGGCCAGCGCGCGTACCCGGGGGTGCGGCGAGGCGGCCAGTTGCGGAACGATATGCGCCATGAACGCGGGGCTGCCGTGGTCGAGCGCAAGCCGCAGCCAGTGCAGCGCTTCGTCGATGCGCGCCTGCTGCAACAGGATGGAGGCGTAGTTGGCCTGCCCGCGGAAGTCCCCGGCTTCGGCCGCGCGCCGGTACCAGTCCAGCGCCGCCTGCGGGTCGCGTGCGGTCTCCAGCCCGTCTTCCAGGTGGCGCGCCAGCAGGTTCATCGACTTGGCGTGGCCCAGGTGGGCGGCGCGGGTGTAGAGCGCCAGCGCCTGGCGGCGGTCCTGCGCCACGCCGCGGCCGGTGGCGAGCAGGTTGGCCAGGTTGTACATGCCCCAGTCCAGCCCGGCCCCGGCCGCGCGCCGGTACCAGACGGCAGCCAGTGCCGGATCGTGCGCGGTGCCCTGGCCCAGTTCGTGGCAGCGGCCGAGCATGTTCATCGCCAGCGCATCGCCGTTGTTGGCCGCGGTGGCGTACCACAGCAGTGCCGCTTCGGCGTCGCGCGCCACGCCCTTGCCGTCCATGTACATCTGTGCCAGCAGCAGCTGCGCGGCGACCAGTCCGTGCTGGGCGGCATCGCGGACTTCGGCGAAGGCCGCCTGTGGATCGGAACGCAGGCGCGCGGCCAGCACGTCGGCATCGAGCGGGGGGCGGGAGGGCGTGGACATCGGTGGCTTCGATCGGGCCTGGCGTTTGAAGGAAAGACGGGCCTGCCGGAAAGGCGAAGACGGCGGCAGCAGACCTGCCGCCGTCCGTGTCCCGGGATCAGAACCTGACGTTGAGCGCCAGCGTGGCCGAACGCCCCGGCGCGATGCTCGCGTAGTGCGACGAATAGGCCTTGGTGAAGTAGACCTTGTCGGTCAGGTTCTGCAGGTTGAGCTGCAGGCTGATGTTGTCCTGCAGTGCGTAGCTGGCCATCGCGTCCCAGCGGGTGTAGGCCGGGATCCACTTGGTATTGGCGACGTCGCCGTACTGCTTGTCCACGTAACTGGCGCCACCGCCCAGGGTCAGGCCGAACGGGAGCGCATACGTGGTCCACAGCGTGGCCGCGTGCCGCGGCGTGTTGGGGAAGACGTTGCCGTTGTTCGGCGAGACGATCCACACCCCGGGCGCCGGGCAGCCGCTGCGGCTGGGCACCGAGCAGACGTAGCCGTTGTCCTTCAGCTCCGAATCCATCCAGGTGTAGCCGCCGGCGACGCTCCAGCGTTCGCTGATCTGCCCGTTGATGCCGATCTCCACGCCGTTGATCGCCTTCCGGCCGGCGTTGCGGGTGTCACCACTGTCGACCACCACGCGCGCGTTGTTCATCTCGGTGTGGAAGAGCGCGGCGGTCAGGCTCAGGCGGTTGCCGAACAGGTCCCACTTGGTGCCCAGCTCGTAGTTCCTGGTCTCCTGCGGCTTGAGGTTCTGGATGGCGGCGCTGATCGCGTCGTTGCCTTCGCCGCTGTCCATGCCCGGCGGCGTGGACGAGGTGCCGTAGGACAGGTAGATGCTGCCGTTGGCCGTGGGCTTGAACACCACGCCGGCCTGGTAGTTGACGAAGGACTCGCTGTTGCGCAGCACGGTCGGCGCCTTGCCCGCGACCGGGGTGACCTGCTCGGTGTCGTAGTCGTCCCAGCGCAGGCCCAGGTTGAGCAGCCAGCGCGGACTCAGTTCGAGGGTGTCGAACGCGTACACCGACGCGGTGCGCGTGGTCTGGCGGATGTCCAGCGCCTTGTCGCTGCGGGTGACCGGGTGGGTGGCGGCCCAGGGGTCGTTCGGGTTGGGGTTGTAGAAATCGGTGCAGTTCCAGCCGGTCGCCGCGCCGGTGGACGGGCAGGCCTGGGTGCCGTCGATGGCGTTGCTGGTGCCGCCGCCGCCGATCAGGTAGCGGCCCTTGCTGCTCTTCTCCTCGCTGTATTCGACCCCGGCGCTGTAGCTGTGCTTCAGCCCGCCGGTCTGGAAGGCGCCGGTCAGGCTGAGCTGGTCGGCGAAGGTGCGGGTATCGATGGCGCGGTCGTTGGTGCGGCGCCACAGGGTGCCGTACTTGTTCGGGTTGTTCTTGCTGTCGTCCGGCTGGGTCCACAGGTAGTCGTTGCTGGTGTTGCCCAGGCGCGCGATGTTGCGCAGCTTGTGGCCACCCAGGTCATAGCTGGCATCGAGGGTGCTGATGTCGGCGCGGGTGCGCTGGAAGTCGCGGTCCTTCAGCCCGTAGTAGTTGTTGCGGTCAGGCACCAGCGGCCGGCCGGTGGTGGTGCCGGTGGCCGGGTCGGCATACGGGAAGCCGCCGGCATCGGGCAGGTCGTCGGTTTCCAGGTGGTAATGGCTGGCGATCACCTGCAGCGGCCCGTTCAGGCCGAACGCAATCGACGGCGCGATACCCCAGCGGCTGACGTTGGCGGCGTCGCGGCCGGGGATGTCGGACTCGTGCTTGAGCAGGTTCAGGCGCGCGGCGATGCCGTCGCCCAGCACGTAGTTGGCGTCCACGGTGCCGCGCGCGTAGCGGTCGCTGCCCACGCCCATGCTGGCGCTGGTCTGGTTCTTCAGCTTCGGGGTCTTGCTGACCAGGTTGATGCTGCCGCCGCCGGAATCACGGCCGCCGTAGGCCGAGCTCGGGCCCTTGACCACTTCCAGCTGCTCCAGGTCGAACACTTCGCGGGTCTGGCTGCCGACGTCGCGCAGGCCATCGACGAACATGTTGCTCTGCCCATCGAAGCCACGCAGGAACGGGCGGTCGCCGGTCGAATTGCCACCCTCGCCAGCGCCGAAGGTAATGCCGGGCACCATGCGCAGCGCGTCCACCAGGTTGGTGGCGCCGATCTCCTGCAGCGTTTTCTCGGTGACCACGGCCACCGACTTGGGCGTATCCAGCAGTTCGGCGGTGAACTTGGGCGAGGACGGCGCGAACCAGCTGCCGCGGACCTGGACCTTGTCCAGATCGGTGGCCTGTGCGGCGCCGGCGTCAGCGTCCGCCGCCTGCGCGGCCAAGGGCGAGAAGCCGGCGGCGAGGGTGGCGGTGGCCAGCATGGCGGCACGCGGCGGGTACTTGCGGGTCTTGATGGGGCTCATGGATGACGATGTCCGGGAAAAGTAAAGACGAAAGCGGCAGCGCAGGCGCCGGCGGTGCGGACGCCCGTGAAGCGGAATGGAGCAGGCAGGCGCGGCCCCTGGCGGCCTTTGGCAGGTGGACCCGGCCGCGCGGAACTCAGCCGTGGTGGCGCGCAGGGGGCGCATGCCCCGGAGGCGACCGGTACGCCCGTGCGCCGGGTGCCGCAGGCGCCGGCTTGATCCGCCGTGGCGTGGCTGGCCGGGCCGGATGCGATGCCGGCCAGGGCGCGCGCGACAGTGCCACCGGGCGCGCGACGCGGGTCGCTGCTTCGGCATCGGCTTCGGCAATCGCAGTCAGGTGCAGCGATGGGCCGCCCGGGGCCGCCGGCTCGCCGGCGGACGTGACAACGGCCGCGCCGCCGGCGGGCGATGCGGCGGCGTGGGCCGCGGGGGCCAGCGCCGCCACCAGGCAGGTGGCGAGAAAGCCGCATGCCAGCAGCCACAGGTGCCAGTACCGCCGCACCGGAACGGTCGGCAGGCAGGGCGGGGCTCCGTCGCGGGAGCCGCGCGGGCGGGGGCGGGCGGCATGCATAACGGTAAATTAAACGATAATGATTCGCATGTCCACACGCGTGCGCGACGCCCGGGCCGGCGCCGTGCCGGCTGGGTCAGTCGCGGTCGTCGCGGGCCCAGATGCCGCCGTTCTCGCGCTTGACCGGGAACTTGGGCACCGGGGTATAGGCCGGGGCGCACAGGGCGCGGCCTTCGCGGACATCGAAACGGGCGCCATGCAGGACGCACTCGATGCTGCCCTCGACCGGGTCGATGCTGCCCGAGGACAGCTCGAACTCCTCGTGCGTGCACTGGTCTTCCAGCGCGTACAGTTCGCCGTCCAGGTTGAACACGACGATCGGCGCGCCGGTCACCTCGTCGAACGCGGTCTTCAGCTCGCCCGGCAGCAGCTCGTCGCTGGCGCAGACATAGGTCCAGGTCGCGCTCATGCCACCGGCTCCAGTCGCTTCTCCAGGACTTCAAAGCGCAGGTCGTCGCGTCTGGGCAGGCCGAAGCGCGCGTCGCCGTAAGGGAACGGCTTCTTGATGCCGGTGCGGGCATAGCCGCGGCGCTCGTAGAAGGCGATCAGTTCGTCGCGGCAGTCGATCACGGTCATCTGCATGGTCGGCAGCCCCCACTGCGCCGCGACAAGCCGCTCGGCATGCTGCATGACCTGTTTGCCGACCCCGCCGCCCTGCGCCGCGGGGCTGACCGCGAACATGCCAAAGTAGCCATGACCGTCCTCGTCGGCGACGTGGCAGCAGGCCAGCAGCCGCCCGCCCTGTTCGGCCAGCAGGATCACGCTGCGCGGCCGCTGGATGTCGGCCAGCAGGCCCGCGGCGTCCACCCGCTGGCCGTCGAGGAGATCGGCTTCGGTGGTCCAGCCCACGCGCGAGGCGTCGCCGCGGTAGGCCGAGGTGACCAGTTCGATCAGGGCCGGAACGTCGTCCGGGGTGGCGCTGCGGAAGGTGAGGGTATCCATCGCCGCATTGTAGCGATGCCGGATTTCCTTGTAGATGCGGGGCCTGCCGCGCATGCCGTGACGGCAACGCCGCGGGCGGGGCATGCCCCGCCTCCGCGCTCAGCCCAACAGGGCGCGCACCTTCTTCAGCGCGGCCATGAACGCCTCGATTTCCGCGTGCGTGTTGTAGAACGCCAGCGAGGCACGGCAGGTCGCGGCCACCCCGTAGTACTGCAGCAACGGATGCGCGCAATGCTGGCCGGAGCGTACCGCCACGCCCTGCAGGTCGAGCAGGGTGGCCAGGTCGTGCGCATGCGCGCCTTCGACCAGGAACGAGACCACCGCCGCCTTGTGCGGCGCGGTGCCGAAGATGCGCACGCCGTCCACGCGCTGCAGTTCCTCGGTGAAGTGCGCCAGCAGTTGCTGTTCGCGGGCGGCGATGTGGTCGCGGCCGAGGCCGTCCAGGTAGTCGACTGCCGCGCCAAGGCCGACGAAGCCGGCAATGTTGGGGGTGCCCGCCTCGAACTTGTGCGGCGCGTCGTTGAACACCGTGCCGTCGAAGCTGACCTCCTTGATCATCTCGCCGCCGCCCAGGAACGGCGGCATCTCCTGCAGCAGCTCGCGGCGCGCCCACAGCGCGCCGGTGCCGGTGGGGCCGCACATCTTGTGGCCGGTGACGGCGTAGAAGTCGCAGCCGATGGCGGCGACGTCCAGCGCCAGGTGCGGCGCGGCCTGCGAGCCGTCGATGACGCTGACGATGCCGCGCCGGCGCGCTTCGCGGCAGATATCGCGCACCGGGTTGACCGTGCCCAGTACGTTGGAGACGTGGGTCAGCGCCAGCAGCTTCACGTCCGCGGTCATCGCCGCGTGCAGCGCGTCCATGTCCAGGCTGCCGTCCGGGGTGATCTCGGCCACGCGGATGCGGGCGCCGGTGCGTTCGGCGACCAGCTGCCACGGCACGATGTTGGCGTGGTGCTCCATGCGCGAGACCAGGATCACGTCGCCGGCCTTCAGCCGCGGCAGCGCCCACGAGTAGGCCACCAGGTTGATGGCGAAGGTGGTGCCGCTGCACAGCACCAGCTCGTTGGCGCGCACGTTGAGGAAGCGCGCCAGCTTGGTGCGCGCGCCTTCGTAGGCGTCGGTGGCCTCGGTCCCCAGCGCGTGCACCGCGCGGCTGACGTTGGCGTTGTAGCGGCGGTAGAACTCATCGACCGCGCCGATCACCGGCAGCGGCTTCTGCGCGGTGTTGGCGTTGTCGAAATACACCAGCGGCTTGCCGTTGACCTCGCGCATCAGCAGCGGGAAATCGGTACGCACGCGCTCCCAGTCGGGGGCGCTGCCGGTGTCGGGGAGGGGGCGCGGGGAGGAAAGGTTCATGCCATGCCTGCCTGGTGCAGTGCCTGGCCCAGATGCTGGACCAGCTGCCCGGTGAGGGTGTCGTCCACGGCGGCCAGCGGCTCGTGGCAGAACGCGGTGCTGAGCATGGCGCGCGCCTGCTCGGCCGGCACCCCGCGCGAGCGCAGGTAGAACAGCGCGTTGGCGTCGAGCTGGCCGACGGTGGCGCCGTGCGCGGCCTTGACCTCGTCGGCGTCGATCACCAGCGTGGGCTGGGTATCGATCTCGGCGTCGGCGGACAGCAGCAGGTTCTTGTTGGACAGGTTGGCGTCGGTGCCGTCGGCGCCCTCGTGGATATGAATGCCGCCGTGGAACACGACCCGGCTGCGGTTGGTCGCCACGCCCCGCCACAGCAGTTCGGCGCGGGTGTCGCGGGCGATGTGCTCGATGCCCAGGCGGGTGTCGATGTGGCGGCGGCCGGTGCCCAGCAGCACGCCATTGGCGACCAGCAGGGCGTTGTCGCCTTCCAGCCGCACGTTGAGTTCATGGCGGCTCAGCGCGGCGCCCAGTTCCAGGTCGATGCGGCGGTACTCCGCATCGCGCGCCAGCACCGCGTCGGTGCGCAGCAGCGCGGTGGCGCGCGCGCTGTCGGCCTGCACGCGGGCATGCGCGAGCCGCGCGCCCTGCGCCAGGTGGACATGCACCAGGGTGTTGTCCAGGTGCGCGCTGTCGCCGGCCTGCAGGTGGTGTTCGATCAGGTCCAGCGACGCGCCACGGCGCAGTTCGACCAGGTGCCGGTGATGCCAGGCGATGTCGGTCGCGTCCCGGGTCGCGGCGGCGGCCGCGGTCGTGGCATCGGCGTGCGTGGCGGCCAGCGGCGCGCTGACGAACACCAGGTGCAACGGCGTCGTCGCGGCGATGCCCTCGGCCACCTGCACCAGCACGCCCTCGTCGGCGAGCGCGGCGTTGAGCTGGGCGAACACCTCCTCAGCGCGGTCGAAGCGGCGGCCCAGGAAGCCGGCGGCCAGCGGCTCGTCGCGGCGTACCACCGACAGCGTGCGTACCTGGACGCCGGTGTCCAGCCCTGACAGGTCGCTGTGGGCGTCGCTGGGGCGACCGTTGACGAAGACCAGCCGCGGCGCCGGGATGGCGGCCAGCAGTGCGGCGTCGATGGCCGGCGCCTGCAGCGGCGCGGCACCGAAGCTGCGGCGTTCGAGCTGGCGCAGCGAGGTGTACTTCCAGGCTTCGCTGCGCGCGGCGGGCAGGCCGCTGCGCAGCGCGGCAGCGAGCGCGGCACGACGCTCGTCGTTGCCGCAGAACGCGGCGGCCAGCGATTGCAGGAGCGGGCTCATTACTTGGCTGCCTCGCGCACCACGCGGTCCTTGAGGAAGTCGTAGCCGTGCGCTTCCAGTTCCAGCGCCAGCGCCGGGCCGCCACTCTTGACGATGCGGCCATCGGCCAGCACGTGCACCACGTCCGGCTTGATGTAGTCGAGCAGGCGCTGGTAGTGGGTGATGACCAGGAACGAGCGCTCGGGCGAGCGCAGCGCGTTGACGCCGTCGGCCACGCTCTTGAGCGCGTCGATGTCCAGCCCCGAGTCGGTCTCGTCCAGGATCGCCAGCTTCGGCTCCAGCACCGCCAGCTGGAAGATCTCGTTGCGCTTCTTCTCGCCGCCGGAGAAGCCTTCGTTGACGCCGCGGTGCAGCAGCTCGTCCTTCAGGTGCAGCACGGCCAGCTTCTGCCGCACCAGCTTGAGGAACTGCATCGAATCGAGTTCTTCCTCGCCGCGCGCCTTGCGCTGGGCGTTGAGCGCGGCGCGCAGGAAATAGGTGTTGTTCACGCCCGGGATCTCCACCGGGTACTGGAACGCCAGGAACAGGCCGGCGGCGGCGCGCGCCTCCGGCTCCAGCTCCAGCAGGTCGTTGCCCTCGAAACGCACGCTGCCCGCGGTGACCTCATAGCCATCGCGGCCGGACAGCACATTGCCCAGCGTGGACTTGCCGGCGCCGTTCGGGCCCATGATGGCGTGGACTTCGCCGGGCTTCACGTCCAGCGACAGGCCCTTGAGGATTTCCTTGCCGGCGATGCTTGCGTGGAGGTTTTCGATCTTCAACATGAGGGTGCGGTCTTCAAATTTGAATGTGGGGCAGGGCGATCAGAGCTCGCCTTCGGCGCGATCGAGGAAGGTGGCGCGCAGCCAGCCGGTGCGCTGCCGGGTGAGCTCGGCCCTGTTGGCCGAATACAGCATCGGGTACATCGAGCCGTACAGCACGCGCGGGTTCTCGTCCTTGCCCACCGGGTAGCGGGCCTGGATGTCGGCGTCGCGCAGCTGGATCCACAGGCGCTGGGCGTCGCGCAGCCTGGCGATGGCCACCGGCTGGCCCTGCAGCTTCTGCATCACCTGCCGGTACACGGCGTTGAGCTCGGCATCGCTGGCGTCGGCTTCACGCGCGGCGCATTCGTTGATGTCCAGCTGGGTGCGGGCGCCGTCGCAGGCCTTGGCCGGCGGGGCGGCCGAGGCAGCGGCCGGCAGCAATGCCAGCAGGAGCAGGAGCAGGCGACTCATCCGACCGAGCCTTCCAGCGACACTTCCAGCAGCTTCTTGGCCTCCACCGCGAACTCCATCGGCAGCTCCTTGAACACCTGCTTGCAGAAGCCGTCGACGATCATCGACACCGCGTTCTCCTGGTCGATGCCGCGCGCGCGGCAGTAGAACAGCTGGTCGTCGGAGATCTTGGAGGTGGTGGCCTCGTGCTCGACGGTGGCGGCGGGGTTCTTCACCTCGATATAGGGGAAGGTATGCGCACCGCATTTCTTGCCGATCAGCAGCGAGTCGCACTGGGTGTAGTTGCGCGCGCCGTCGGCGCTGGCAGCGACCTTGACCAGGCCGCGGTAGGTGTTCTGGCCACGGCCGGCGCTGATGCCCTTGGACACGATCTTGCTCTTGGTGCGCTTGCCGACGTGGATCATCTTGGTGCCGGTGTCGGCCTGCTGGCGGTGGTGGGTCAGCGCCACCGAGTGGAACTCGCCCACCGAGTCGTCGCCCAGCAGCACGCACGAAGGGTACTTCCAGGTGATCGCCGAACCGGTCTCCACCTGGGTCCAGGTGACCTTGGAACGGGCACCGCGGCATTCGGCGCGCTTGGTGACGAAGTTGTAGATGCCGCCGACGCCGTTCTCGTCGCCCGGGTACCAGTTCTGCACGGTGGAGTACTTGATCTCGGCGTCTTCCAGCGCCACCAGTTCCACCACCGCGGCGTGCAGCTGGTTCTCGTCGCGCATCGGCGCGGTGCAGCCTTCCAGGTAGGAGACGTGGCCCCTGTCCTCGCAGATGATCAGCGTGCGTTCGAACTGGCCGGTATTGTTGGCGTTGATGCGGAAATAGGTGCTCAGCTCCATCGGGCAGCGCACGCCCTTGGGCACGAACACGAAGCTGCCGTCGGAGAACACCGCCGAGTTGAGCGCGGCGAAATAGTTGTCGCCCACCGGCACCACCGAGCCCAGGTACTGGCGGACCAGTTCGGGGTGCTCGCGGATGGCCTCGGAGATCGAGCAGAAGATCACGCCCTTGTCGGCCAGCTCCTTGCGGAACGTGGTGCCCACCGAGACCGAGTCGAACACCGCGTCGACCGCCACGCCGGCCAGCCTGGCGCGTTCATGCAGCGGCACGCCGAGCTTGTCGTAGGTGTCCAGCAGTTCCTTGGGGACTTCGTCCAGCGACTTGTACTTGGGGCCCTTGGGCGCGGAGTAATAGCTCAGCGCCTGCAGGTCGATCGGGCCGATCTGCAGCTTGGCCCAGTCCGGCTGGCGCATGGTCAGGAAATGGCGGTAGGCGTCCAGGCGCCACTGCGTCATCCATTCCGGCTCGTCCTTCTTGGCCGACAGGGCGCGGATGATGTCCTCGTCCAGGCCCGGCGGGAACGACTCGGACTCGATGTCGGTGACGAAGCCGGCCGCGTACTTGCGGCCCAGCTGTTCGTGGATCTCGCGGTTGGGGGTGTCGGCGCTGCCGACGTTGTCGATGGTCTCGGTGGCCATGAGGCTGCCTACGGAATTCAGGAAACGATGCTGACGTCGATGCGCCGGCGATCAGCAAGTGGGAGGGGGTGCAGCATCTGCGCCAGGGTGACCCCGCGCAGGGCATCGGCGACCACGTCGTTGATCAGCCGCCAGTTGGAACGCACCCCGCACTGGCGCGCGATGCCGCACTGGCTCTCGCCCTGGCTGCATTCGGTGATCGCCAGCGGGCCTTCCATCGCCTCGACGATCTCGATCAGGCTGATCTCGGTGGCCGGGCGGGTCAGGCGGTAGCCGCCGCGCACGCCGCGCAGGCCTTCGACCAGCCCGGCCTGCGCCAGCGGCTTGAGCAGCTTGCTGACCGTGGGCGGTTCGAGCCCGGCCGCCTCCGCCAGCTCGGTCGCGCTCAAGACCTCGTCCGGCCGCGTGGCGAGCACGGTCATGACGACGCTGGCGTAATCGGTGAGCTTGGTGACGCGGAGCATGCGAAGGCGGGGGAATCAATGTGGACCGAAATTGTACGCTTTTGTGCGCGGGGCCTCAAATCGGCCGCCGGCCGCCGCGTTGATGCAGGTCAAGCGGCCGCCTTGTGGCGTCCCGGGCTTGGGAAGCCTGCGCGACTGCGCGAGAATCCTCCTTCCCATCGTTTCCCGGCCATGTACATGCCCAAGAAGATCCAGGCGCGCAAATCCACCATCCACGGCAATGGCGTGTTCGCGCTGGCGGCCATCGCCAAGGGCGAACGCATCATCGAGTACAAGGGGCTGCGCCGGACCCACGCCGAGGTGGACGCCGACGATGCGGGCGACGTGGAAAGCGGGCATACCTTCCTGTTCACGCTCAACGACGATTACGTCATCGATGCCAGCTACAAGGGCAACGACGCGCGCTGGATCAACCACAGCTGCGACCCCAACTGCGAGGCGCTGATCGAAGAGGCCGAGGGCGACGACCGCACCGCCGACAAGGTGTTCATCGAGGCGGTCCGCGCGATCCGTCCGGGCGAGGAGCTGACCTACAACTACGGCATCACCCTGGCCGAGCGCCACACCCCGCGGCTGAAGAAGATCTGGGAGTGCCGCTGCGGCTCGCCCAAGTGCACCGGCACCATGCTGCAGCCCAAGCGCTGAGCGGCAGCGGGTGACTGGACATGAAGAAGGCCGCTTCGGCGGCCTTCTTCGTTCCCGGCAGGTGGAACTGCCCGCTGGTCCGCAGGGGCCGGGCTTGCCCGGCACTGGACTTCCCGGCGAGCTCCAGGCGGGGCAAGCCGCGCATCCACGGCCGTCTGTTTCGTGGCGCCTCGCGTCGTCGCAGGCGCGCCGAACCTCAGTTGCCCAGCAGACCCTGCGGCAGCAGCGTGCCGAGGTTCTGGTTGAAATCCACCGCGATGCGGCCGTTTTCGATACCCACCGACTTCACCTGCAGCGCACCCATCACGTTGGCGATGGCCGGTTCGATGCGGTAGATCGGCTCGCGGCGCGCGTAGTCGGCCAGCCAGGTGTTGAGCAGGCCGCGGGTGCCGGCGTCGAGTTCGGCCCCGGCCATGGCCGGGCGGAACGCGTCGACGGTCGGTTGCTCGAGGTGGAAGCCACGGGTCTGCGCGTCGTAGCGCAGGCCGCTGCTGAGCTGTACGTTGCCCACCGGCATCGGCGCGCCGCCGGCGGCGGCCATGGCCAGGTCGAACTGCAGGTTCAGGCGGCTGCCCGCGGGCAGGGTGAGCCGCGGCTGGCTGACGGTCATCGCCAGCAGCCCGCCCAGTGCCTTCTGCGACCGGGGGAAACTGCCGTCCAGGTAGTGCTGCACGTCGGCCGCGTCGACCAGGAGCCGGCGGCCGCTGACCTGCGGCGCGGCATGGGCGCTGGTGGCCAGGACCACGCAGGCGACGGCGGGCAGCAACAGGGTGCGGAGGTTCATCGTATCGGCCTGTGAGAGTGCGGCGGGAAGCGACGCACGATACCCGGAAACGGTGAATGGCCGGTTAGCGCGCTGGCGCCGGCGTCGCCGCAGTCACTGCGCCGGGCGCAGTGCGCGCAGCCGCGCGATCAGTCCGTCCAGTTCCGGCTGCAGCGTGGCCAGCGGGTGGCCGTCGCCGCGCGCGGCCGCGGCCAGCGCTTCCAGCAGCCCGGTGGCGACCACGACGCCGGCGGCCTCGTTGCAGGACAGGCGCCGCTGCCGCTGGGCCTCCTCCAGTTCGCGCATCCAGTCGCGCGGGCTGCGCTGCTCGAACTCGATGGTGCAACGGCCGCTGCACTGCAGGCCATCGGCTTCGATCGGCGTGACGGTGATGCGGTAACGGTGCTTGCTGCTGGACATGGTGTGGCGTGGGGTCGTGTGGCTTGGCGACCACCATAGGCCCGGCGCGCGGCCGGGGCGAGGCGCCAGCCCATGACGCTGTGTTCCAGTGCAGGCCGCCGCGCAGGGCAGCGGCCCCTGCCGGCGGGCGTCCCGTGGCCATCGCTGGCGGGCGTGCCGCAGGCCGCGTGGCGCATCGGTCCACGGTGCCGGCCATGGCGTCCGTTGGAGGGCAGGTCCCGTGCTTTCGAACCGCCGGCTGCTCCCGGTGCATGTCGGCGCCCGCCGATTGCTGCCGTTCCGGCAACGCACCGTGGTGATGGCGGCGCTTGCGCGCGGTGGCTGGATCTCCCCTCCGCGCATCCGCGCGGGTTGGTGCAGACGCCTTGCAGGCGGGCGCCGGGACGATTCCGGCGTTGCCCGTCTATGACCCGGGAAGCGCCGTGGATGGCGCAAAAAAAAACGGGACGGCATGGCCGTCCCGTTGTTTCGCCCAGGGCGCGCGGATCAGATCGCGGCGTCCTTGAGCTTCTTGAGCGGGCGCACCTTGATCTTGGTGGAAGCCGGCTTGGCGGCGAACCACTGCTCTTCCTTGGTGAACGGGTTGATGCCCTTGCGCTTCGGCTTGGCCGGCACGCTCACGGTGGTGATCTTCAGCAGGCCCGGCAGGGTGAAGCTGCCAGCGCCCTTCTTGTTGACCGATGCGGCAACGGCGCCTTCCAGCGCGGCCAGGACGGAACGGACATCCTTGGCGGCGACGCTGGTCGCCTCGGCCAGGTGTGCAACCAGACCCGACTTGGTCAGGGCTTCCTTGATCGGCTTGGGAGCGGCCGGCTTGGCGGCTGCCTTCGTAGCGACTTTCTTCGCTGCCTTCTTCGGGGCAGCCTTCTTAGCGGTCTTTGCCATGGTTTCCTGTTCCGTGAGCGGATGGTTGTTGGTCGTGCCGACCCCGTCGGCAAGCGAAATGTAGGGCATGCGCGGTGCATCGCCAATAGGCCGGGGCACAAAAACCCCATAAAAATTGCATCCAGCCGCCCTTTTGCCACGGCACGGGGCGACGGCGGCGGGAAAATGCACGGCAAACGCGGGGGTGCATGCCGGTAATGGCGGCGGGCATGGGCGCGGCCGGCAGCGCTGGCCGGCGCGCGGGGCGATGCCCCGCGGCGCACAAGGCGCTAACGAACGCTCGCCTAGGCTGGGGCCACCTTCAATGCATGCACAGGAGACTTGCCATGGGTATTTCGCGTCACGCCACCGCGCACTGGGAAGGTGACCTCAAGAGCGGGCAGGGGCGGCTGAGCACGCCGCAGAGCGGCCTGATGGACAACACCCGCTACGCGTTTTCCAGCCGCTTCGGTGACGAGAAGGGCACCAATCCCGAAGAGCTGATCGCCGCCGCGCACGCCGGCTGCTTCACCATGGCGCTGTCGGCGAAACTGACCGAAGCCGGTTTCCCGCCGCGCTCGCTCGACACCCGCGCCGATGTCGACCTGTCGATGGAGGGCGGGCCGCAGCTGTCGCGCATCCGCCTCAGGGTGAAGGCGGTGGTGCCCGGCATGGACGAAGTGAAGTTCCGCGCGGTGGCCGACGACGCCAAGCAGAACTGCCCGGTGTCCAAGGCGCTCAGCGCGGTGCCGATCAGCCTGGAAACCGAGTTCGCCTCCTGACCCGTCGGCCGGGGCGGTGCGCAACCGCCCCGGCGTTCCGGTTCAGGGCCGTTTCACGCGCCGCGCCGGAGCATCCGTCCATCTCCCACGCCGGTGCGGCCGCCATGTCCCGATCATTGCCTGTTGCAGGTGTCCTGGTCTTTGGTTGCCTGCTGGCGTTCACCGCCTCGGCGCAGCGCTACGACGACGGCAGCTATCGCCCCTACCCGGGCAGCAGCGGCCAGTGGCGCGACGATGATGGCCGTTACGACCGCGACGACAACGGCCCGGTCTACGACTATGCCCGGGTGGTGCGGGTGGATCCGATCATCGTCGACGGCGGCGGCCGCCAGGGCGCCTGTTACGAGCGCAGCGATGGCGATTACGTGTACGACGCCGACGGCTACCGCCGCGAGCGTGGCGATATCCGCGACTATGGCGACGGGCGCGATGGCGGCTATCGCCAGGGCAGCGATGGCGCGCGCCAGGTGGCAACGGTGATCGGTGGCCTGGCCGGCGCCATCCTCGGCAGCCGCATCGGTGGCGGCGATGGCCGCTATCTCGGCACCGCGATCGGTACCGTCGCCGGCGGCGCCGCCGGTCGCGCGATCTATGACGCCAACAACCGTCCGCTGTACCGCCGTTCGGACGTGCGCGTCTGCGAGCCCGAACGCGATGTCGGTGGCTATGGCTACGAGCGCGAACGGGTGGCCGGCTACGACGTTACCTACGAGTACGCCGGCCGCGAGTACCACACCCGCCGCGACTACCACCCGGGCGAACGCATCCGGGTGCGGGTGGACGTCAGCGCCGACTGATCCGCGCCCGTCGCAACGCCCGACGGCGTCCGCGGTTCGTTGTCACGCCTGGCCGATGACGGCATAGTCGCCGTTCCCGTTGGCCAGGAGTGTCCCCGCATGCGCCGTACCGCCGCCTGTCTCGCCATCCTGCTTCCCTGCCTGCATGTCGCGCCGGTCGCGGCCGGGGTCCGGGTGCTGCTCGCCGACACCATCCGCACCGGCGATCCGCAGCAGCCGTCCGCCAGCGCGCTGGCCTGGGACACGGACGACGGCCGCCTGATGGCGGTGGGCGAACGCACCGCGTTGCTGCAGCGCTATCCGCAGGCCACGCGGGTCGATGTCGGCAAGGCCACGGTGGTGCCGGGCCTGATCGACGCGCACGCGCACTTGGTCGGCCTTGGCAACACCCTGGCGCAGGCCGATCTCAATGGCGCGCGCAGCCGTGCCGACGTGGTCGAGCGGCTGCGCGCGTTCGAGAAGACGCTGGCGCCGGGCGAGTGGCTGCTTGGCGCCGGTTGGGACCAGAACCGCTGGGACGATACCGCGTTCCCGACCGCCGCCGACCTGGACGCCGCGTTCCCCGAACGACCGGTGTACCTGGAACGTGTCGACGGCCACGCCGGCTGGGCGAACAGCGCCGCGCTGCGGATCGCGGAGAAGGCGGGCAGGTCGCTGTCCGGCGACTGGCAACCCGAGGGCGGGCGCATCCTGCGCGATGCCGCCGGCAAGCCGGCCGGGGTGCTGGTGGACGCTGCGTCGGCGCTGGTCAGCGCGCACATCCCGGCGCCTGACGCGGCGGTGCGCGAAAAGCGCCTGCAGGCCGCACTGCAACTGGCGGTCAGCAACGGCCTGACCGGCGTGCACGACATGGGCGTGTCGCGCGGCGACCTGGCGGTGATGAAGCGGCTGGCCGACCAGGGCAGATTGCCGCTGCGCATCGACGCCTACGCCGATGGCAACAACGCGGCGCTCGATGACCTGTGCGCCAACGGGCGCTACACCCATCCGGGCGGGCGCCTGCAGATGCATGGGGTAAAGCTGTTCATGGACGGCGCGCTGGGCAGCCGCGGCGCCGCGCTGCTGGCCGACTACAGCGACGACCCGCACAACCGCGGCCTGCTGATGACCTCGCCGGAGGAATTCGAGGTGGCCGTGCGCAAGGCCGATGGCTGCAAGGTGCAGGTGGCCACCCACGCCATCGGCGACCGCGGCAACCGCATCGTGCTCGACACCTACGAGAAGGTGCTGGGCGCACACAAGGGCAACGACCACCGCTGGCGCGTGGAGCACGCGCAGGTGGTGGCGCTGGAGGACATCCCGCGCTTCGCCCGGCTCGGGGTGATCGCCTCGATGCAGCCCACCCACGCCACGTCGGACATGGGCTGGGCCGAGCAGCGCGTCGGGCCGGAGCGGATCAAGGGGGCCTATGCCTGGCAGCGTTACCTGCACAGCGGCGCGCGGCTGGCGCTGGGGTCGGACTTCCCGGTCGAGCAGGTCGATCCGCGGCTGGGCCTGTATGCCGCGGTGACCCGGCAGGACCGCGATGGCCACCCGCCGGGTGGTTGGCAGCCGGAGCAGCGCCTGAGCGCGGAACAGGCGCTGCGTGGCTTCACCAGCGACGCGGCGTATGCCGGACATGACGAGACCCGGGTCGGGCGCCTGCGCGCCGGCCTGCACGCGGACTTCGTGGTGCTCGATCGCGATCCGCTGGATCCGGCCAGCGGTCGCCTGGACGCATTGAAGGTGCTGTCCACCTGGGTCGATGGCGAGCCGGTGTACACCGCCGCGGCGCCGGCCGGCGAAGGCTGACCCCGCGGTGCGGCGCGGCCGGAGTGGCCCGGCCGCACCGTGACGCCGATACCGGATCGCCGCACGGACAGGCCGCGGTGGATGCCACGCTGCGCGCGCCAGAGGGCCATGCATCCACGCCGCGCAGGTTGCATGCAGGTGGAAAATCCGCGCAGTCGCGGCTGATATGTGCCGCTACGGCGGCGGTTGCGGAAGAAACCGTCCGCTCTTCGTCGCGTGGTCGAGCGTGATGCAGTTCACCCTGCGAGAGACGGTGGATCCGCAAGTCGAATCCGGCCAGGCGGCGTCGCGCCCCATGCGGCGGGCGTTTGCGCGCCCCGGCGCTGCGCCGGCCGCTGGGCCCGATCCGCCGGAAAATCCGGTTGCAGGCGCAATGAAATTCGTCTTCCCCCAGACATTGCGCTTTGTTCGTTCACGAGTTGGCACTGTCGGTACGCCCCCTGCGGGCGTCCCACAGTCATCGCGAATCCGGGTAACGAACACATGCGCAAGCCACTCCCGCTTCATCCCCTGACGTTGTGCGTCCTGGCCACCCTGGCCGCCTCCGCCGACGTCCATGCCCAGGCCAAGGAAGAAAGCAGCGATCGCAAGGTCAGCGATCTCGCCACGGTCAGCGTCTCCGCCTCGCGTATCGACCGCCCCGACCTGGTGGCGCCGACGCCGACCCTGCCGATCACCGCCGAAGAGCTGAAACTCGATTCGCGCACCAACATCGGCGCCGCGCTCAACGACCTGCCACAGTTCCGCGCGACCAGTTCGCCACAGACCACCGGTTCCAACACCGGTGCCGGCAATGCGCCGGTCGACCTGCGCGGGCTGGGCATCTCGCGCACCCTGGTGCTGCAGGACGGCCGCCGCATCTCCAGCGACAACGACCTGAACACGATCCCGTCCATCGTCGTGAAAAGTGTCGACGTGGTGACCGGTGGTGCCTCCGCGGCGTGGGGCTCGGGTGCGGTCGGCGGCGTGGTCAACATCACCCTGGACCACGACTTCGTCGGCTTCAAGGCCGGCGCCCAGGCCGGACAGTCCACCTACAATGATGGCAAGGAAAAGCGCTTCGAGGCGGCCTGGGGCACGGATTTCGCCGACGGCCGCGGCCATTTCCTGGTCGGCGGCGAGTTCCTCGACAACGACGGCATCGTGCCGCGCAGTTCGCGCAGCCGCGCCGGTCGCTGGTCGACGTTGTCCATCGGCAATGGCCAGTACCAGCTGACGCCCGATGTCGGCTTCTCCGACGCAGGCTACGGTGGCCTGATCCTGTCCGGCGTGCTCAAAGGCAAGGCGTTCAACCCGGACGGGTCGCTGCGCGACTTCCAGTACGGGCATGTCGTCGGTGCGCTGATGAGCGGCGGCGAGGGGCCGTCGAACGACGACTACAGTCCGCTCAGCGCGCCGCAGAAGCGGTATTCGGTGCTCGCCAGCGGCCGTTATGACCTGAACGACGATGTGCGCCTGACCGCCGAAGTGCGCCACTCGCGGATGTACAACAACTACATCTGGTTCGGTGACCACAACCGCAACAACCTGGATATCGGCATCGACAACGCCTACCTGCCGCAGCACGTGCGCGAAGCGATGCAGCAGGCGGGTGAAACCAAGCTGCGCATCGGCCGCTTCAACAACGACATCAATTACCCGCACATCGATTTCGAGCGCAAGACCACGCAGGCCACGCTCGCCCTGGATGGCTACGCCGGCGACTGGCGCTGGAGCGCGTACTACAGCCATGGCGAGGCCGAGGCGAACTTCGATACGCCGGGGTTCATCCTGCGCGAGGCGTGGGCCAATGCCATCGATTCGGTGATCGACCCGGCCACCGGCAAGCCGGTATGCCGCGTCAGCCTCGGCAACCCGGCGCTGCACTGCGTGCCGATCAACGTGTTCGGCGAAGGCGCGCCGTCGCAGGAGGCCATCGACTACGTGACCGGCACCCCGCAGCAGCGCGCCAAGACGACGCTGGACGTGTTTGGTGCGAGCCTGCGCGGCGAGCCCTGGGAACTCCCGGCAGGCGCGGTCTCGGTCGCGTTCGGCGTGGAGGGCCGGCGCGAGGCGATCGACCAGCGTGTCGGCGCGCTGGACGCGGCCAAGGCCTTCCGTTCGTTCAACTTCAGTGCGATGAAAGGCGCGTTCAACGTCAAGGAAGCCTTCGGCGAGGTGCTGGTGCCGCTGGTCAGGGACGTGCCCGGCCTGAACAACCTGGCGCTGAGCGCGGCCGCGCGCATCTCCGACTACAACACCACCGGTTCGATCTGGTCGTGGAAGCTCGGCTTCACCAACGAGTTCGTCGATGGCTTCCGCGGCCGCATCGCCCGTTCCCGCGATATCCGCTCGGCCAACCTGGGCGAGCTGTTCACCACCACCACCACCGGCTGGAGTTACGTCACCGACCCGACCAACAACCAGACCGTGTATGCGCTGAGCAACGGTGGCGGCAACCCGGGGCTGCGTCCGGAAACGGCGGACACCCTGACCGCTGGGCTGAGCTGGTCGCCGCGGGCGGTCGAAGGGTTGGATCTGTCGCTGGACTATTTCAACATCGACATCAAGGACGTGATCACCACGATCGGGCTGCAGGACATCCTCAGCCGCTGTGCCGCCGGCAATGCCGAACTGTGCAGCCGGGTCGAGCGCGACGCGGCAGGAAACATCACCCGCATCGTCTCCACCTACACCAACCTGTCCCAGTACAAGACCGACGGCGTCGACCTGGAAGCCTCCTACCGCCGCGACGCGCGCCTGTTCGGCGTGCCCGGGCGGCTGCGCCTGCGCACCCTGGCGACCTGGGTCAACAGCCTGAGCACCGACGACGGGGTCAAGCGTATGGAGTACGTGGGCTCGCAGGGCTACGCGTTCGGCCTGGGCGTGCCGAAGTGGCGCGCGGTGTCCAGCATCGCCTTCGACAGCGATGCGTTCTCGGTCAACGCACGCGCGCGCTACCTGTCCGCGGGCGACTACGACCGCAACCAGAGCATCGTCAACAACCGGATCGGCAGCTACGTGTACTACGACGTCGGCGGCGCCTACCGGCTCGGCGGCGAGGGCAGGGTGGAGCTGTATGCCAGCGCCAACAACGTCTTCAACAAGAAGGCGCCCATCGCCGCGACGTTCTCGCCCTATTACGACGTGATGGGGGCCTACTACACCGCCGGCGTGCGGGTGAAGTTCTGAGCGGCGCGGCCGCCAACCGACAAGGAGCAGAAATGAATCATGCACTCCATGCGCTGCTGGCGGCGGCACTGGCCGTCGCCGGCAGTGCCGCCGCGGCGGTTCCGGTGCCGCCGGCGATCCATGCCGACGGCGTTCCGGCCATTCCCGCGGCGACCGCGGAGGCCAGCGCCCGCTACCTGGAATTCCGTCGCGCCGCTTTCCTGGGCTGGGACCCGCAGAACCGCTCGGCCCTGATCAAGACCCGCTTCGGCGGCACCGACCAGCTGCACAGCGTGCAGTCGCCGGGCGCCGCGCGCACCCAGCTCAGCTTCGAGGCCGAGCCGGTGCCCTTCGCCAGCCACGCCCCCGGCGACAGCGACCACCTGGTGGTGCAGAAGGACATCGGCGGCAACGAGTTCTTCCAGCTGTACCTGCTGAAGGACGGCCGCCTGGAGCTGTTGACCGACGGTCGTTCACGCAACTGGTTCGGCAGCTGGAGCCGTGACGGGCGCCTGTTCGGGTATGCCTCCTCGCGGCGCAACGGCGCGGACATGGACCTCTACGTGCTGGACCCGGCACGGCCGGGCAGCGACCGGATGGTCGCGCAGGTCAGCGGTGGCGGCTGGAACATTTCCGACTTCTCGCCCGACGGCGCGCATGCGCTGGCCATCAACCGGCTGTCGATCAACCACGCGGTGCTGGCCGAGGTCGACCTGCGCAGCGGCGCGATGAAGGTGTTGACCCCGGCGCGCGGGCGCGTGTCCTATGCCGATGCGCGCTATGCCCGCGACGGCCGGATCTGGGTGCTGTCCAACCGCGATTCGGATTTCGTCCGGCTGGGCAAGCTGGAGCCGCGCAGCGGCGCGTTCACCGCGGTCAGCCGCGAACCGCGCTGGGACGTGACCGACTACGCGGTATCGGACGACGAGCAGGTACTGGTCTATGCGATCAACGACGGCGGCGTGTCGCGGCTGCGCGTGGGCGACGGCGCCGGGGCCAACCTGCGGCAGGTCGACGGCCTGCCCGACGGTGTCCTGGACTGGAGCATCGGCCAGCTGCTGCAGATCGCGCCATGGGGCGAGATCGGCCTGAGCCTGTCCTCGGCCAAGGTGCCCGGCGACGTCTATTCGATCGACGCGCGGACGCTGGCGGTCCGGCGCTGGACCCGGAGCGAGGCCGGTGGACTGGACCTGGAGCGCAACCGCGAGCCGGAGCGGGTGGAGGTCGCCAGTTTCGACGGCGAGAAGGTGTCCGGCTTCCTGTACCGCCCCGATCCCGCCCGCTTCCCGGGCAAGCGCCCGTTGATCATGGACATCCATGGCGGCCCGGAAGGGCAGAGCCGGCCCGGCTTCCTCGGTGCCGACAACTATCTGCTCAATGAGCTCGGCGTGGCTCTGTTCCTGCCCAACGTGCGCGGCTCCTCCGGCTACGGCACCCGCTTCCTGGACCTGGACAACGGCCCGTGGAAGCGCGAGGACTCGGTCAAGGACATCGGTGCGTTCATTGACGCGCTGGCGGCCGATCCGGCATTGGATGCGGCGCGGTTCGCGGTCTACGGCTTCAGCTACGGCGGCTACATGTGCTATGCCTCGGCGGTGCATTACAGCGACCGTCTGCGCGCGGCCAGCTGCGCCGTCGCCATTTCCGATTTCGTCACCTTCCTGGAAAACACCCAGGCGTACCGGCGCGACCTGCGGCGGGTGGAGTACGGCGACGAGCGCGATCCGGCCCAGCGTGCCCGGCTGGCGGAGATATCGCCGTTGCGCAATGTCGGGAAGATCCGCATTCCGCTGATGGTTGCCGCCGGCGGCAACGATCCGCGGGTACCGGCTTCCGAGGCCGAGCAGATCGTCAAGGCGCTGCGCGCGCAGGGCGGCGACGCCTGGCACGTGTTGGCGCGCAACGAGGGCCACGGCTTCCACAAGCGCGAGAACCGCGATTACATCTTCTGGGCCGGCATCGAGTTCTGGAAGAAGACGCTGCTCGCGCCGGCGCAGTAGGCGCCACGGCAGGCGTCGGCATCGGCCGGCGCCTGCGCCTCAGCGGTCGTCGTGCAGCTGGCCGCCGGGCAGGAACACCCAGGTGCGGGTGACCTGCAGGATGTCGATGTCGTCGCTGGTGCGCGGCAGCGGCGGGAACGGCTGCGCCAGCTCCACCACCCGCAGCGCGGCCGCGTCCAGCAGCGGCGTGCCGCTGCTGCGCAGGATGCGGCTGCTTTCCACGCTGCCGTCGCGGCGCACGCCCACGGTGATCACCACCTGGCCGCCGAGACGGCGCTGGCGCGCTTCGTCCGGGTAGTTCAGGTTGCCCACGCGCTCGGCGCGGTCGACCCAGGCGCGCAGGTAGTTCGCGTACGCATACTCGCGGGTGCTGGCCGAGACAAACTTGCGGTTCGGGCGCTTGGCGTACTGCTCCGAGCGCAGGTGCACTTCGGCGGCCAGCCGTGCCATCTCCGCGTCGCGCTGTTCGCGCGCGGTCACCGGCGCGTCCGGCGCGGGGCGTTCGGGCAGCGGTTGCGGCTGCGCCTGGGCCACCACGTCCTCGCCGCGGGCGCTGCTGACCACGCGCGCCTGCGGCGGCGGGGGCGCGGCGGCGGCCTGGCGTTGCGTCGGCACCGGCGCGATGCCGTCATCGGCGCGTGGCACGATGCCGGCCTGGCTGTCGCGCGGCCGTTGCGGCGTGTCGTGGTCGCCGCCGCCCTGTTGGTTGGCCTGGGCCAGGAAATCGGCCTGTTCCGGCGTCAGCGGCGTGCTGGTCTGGCTGAAGATCACGTCCAGCGTCGGTACCAGCGGCGCGTTGCCGCCGACCGCGAAGCCCACCCCCAGGATCAGCAGCCCGTGCACCAGCAGCGAGAGCGTCAGCGTGGCGCCCAGCCGTTGCTGCTCGGTGATGCGCGCCGGCGGCGGCAGGGCATCCACGGGGATGCTCATCGCCGCAGGCCGGCCTCGAGCGCGTCGAACAGCTGGCCGGCGATGTTCAGGCCGAACTGGGCGTCGAGCTCGCGGGCGCAGGTCGGGCTGGTGACGTTGACCTCGGTGAGGTAGTCGCCGATCACGTCCAGGCCGACGAAGCGCATGCCGCGCCGCTTCATCTCCGGGCCGACCTGGGCGGCGATCCAGCGGTCGCGCTCGCTCAGCGGGCGGCCTTCGCCGCGGCCGCCGGCGGCCAGGTTGCCGCGGAACTCGTCGCCCTGCGGGATCCGCGCCAGGCAGTAGTCGACCGGCTCGCCATCGATCAGCAGGATGCGCTTGTCGCCGGCGCTGATGTCGGGGATGAAGCGCTGCGCCAGCGCCAGCCGGCGGCCACCATCGGTGAGCGTTTCCAGGATCACGTTGAGGTTGGGGTCGCCGGTGCCGCTGCGGAAGATCGAACGCCCGCCCATGCCGTCCAGCGGCTTCAGTACCACCTGGCCGTGCTCGAGGGCGAACGCCTTGAGCGCGGCGGCGCTGCGGCTGACCAGGGTCGGCGGGCAGCATTGCGGGAACAGCAGCGCGGCCAGCTTCTCGTTGTAGTCGCGCAGCCCCTGCGGATCGTTGACCACGCAGGCGCCGGCGGCCTGGGCCACCGACAGCACCTGGGTGTCGTACAGGAACTCGCCGTCGAACGGCGGATCCTTGCGCATCAGGACGATCTGGCCGGGGCCGAACGTGGTGCGGGTGTAGCTGCCCAGGGTGAACCAGCCGGCCGGGTCGTCGCGCACCTGCAGCGGCGCGGTCTCGGCCACCGCGGCGCCGCCCTCGAGCGCCAGCCCGCCGGGGCGCACGTAATGCAGGCGGTGGCCGCGCCGCTGGGCTTCCAGCAGCATGGCGAAGGTGGTGTCCTTGGTGATCTTGATTTGGGCGATGGGGTCCATCACCACGATGACGTCCAGCATGATCCACGGCCGTTCGGGTCAGGCGGCGATGGTAGCGCCCCGGCACGACGGGCGCCCAGCGCCACGCGCGGTCCGGAGCGTTGCGGGGCTGAATGGCCCCGCGCAGCGACTGCGATGGGGTTCACACTGCGGGCGGCGATGGCCCTGCGCTGACGGCGGCCCTTGACAGTTTGCGGCCGGGCTGGGATATAGACCGCTTTCGCAGCAGCTCCACGTTCAGATGGCGCGCTGCGCGCCCGGGGAAATCGCAATGGTTGAAAACATGGCTGCGGGTGGGGAACTCGCAGGGTTGAAGGTGATGGTCATCGACGATTCGAAGACCATCCGCCGTACCGCCGAGACACTGCTCAAGCGCGAGGGCTGCGAGGTCGTGACCGCGACCGACGGTTTCGAGGCATTGGCCAAGATCGCCGACCAGCAGCCGCAGATCATCTTCGTCGACATCATGATGCCGCGGCTGGACGGCTATCAGACCTGCGCGCTGATCAAGGGCAACCAGCTGTTCAAGTCCACGCCGGTGATCATGCTGTCCTCCAAGGACGGCCTGTTCGACAAGGCGCGCGGCCGCATCGTCGGCTCCGAGCAGTACCTGACCAAGCCTTTCACCCGCGAAGAACTGCTGGGCGCCATCCGTACATACGTCAACGCCTGACCAGGGGGTAAGGCACATGGCTCGAATCCTGTTGATCGAGGACTCACCGACCGACCGGGCGGTGTTCACGCAATGGCTGGAGAAGGCCGGGCACGAAGTGCTCGCCACCGACAATGCCGAGGACGGCCTGCAGATGGCGCGCAGCCAGGCGCCGCAGCTGGTGCTGATGGACGTGGTGCTGCCCGGCATGAGCGGGTTCCAGGCCACCCGCGCGCTGTCGCGCGACGAGGCCACGCGCGGCATCCCGGTGCTGATCGTCAGCACCAAGAGCATGGAGACCGACATGGCCTGGGGCATGCGCCAGGGCGCGTCGGATTACGTGGTCAAGCCGCCGCGCGAGGACGACCTGATCGCGCGGATCAACAAACTGGTGGGTTGATGCGATCTCCCTTCGACATCCTCGAGGCCTATGAGCGGCGCAGCCTGGCGCACGCGGTGCAGTTGCCGGAACGGCATTTTTCCGCCGACGTGTGGCGTGGCGTGGGCTACCGCATCGGCAGCCGGCGCCTGGTGTCCGATTTCCGCGAGGTGGTCGAGATCGTGCCGATGCCGCCGGTGACCCCGGTGCCGGGCGCGCAGCCCTGGCTGCTGGGCGTGGGCAACCTGCGTGGCAACCTGTTCCCGGTGGTGGACCTGAAGTACTTCCTGGAGGGGCAGCGCACCGTCCAGCAGGAAGGCCACCGGGTGCTGATCATGCGCCAGACCGGCGGCGACGTCGCCATCAGCATCGACGAGCTCTACGGGCAGCGTAGTTTCGAGCTGTCCGCCCGGGTGCCGGCCGGCGACATCGCCCAGGGCCGCTACACCCATTTCGTCGAGCACGCCTTCAATGACGGCGACCACGACTGGGGGGTGTTCTCGCTTTCCCTGCTGTCGCGCACGCCTGAATTCCGGCAGGCCGCCGCCTGAGTGCGGGCCCGCCTTTCCGTATTGGATACCGAGGTCGAAACATGAGTACTGCTCCGGACGCCGCCAAGACCAGCAAGCTTGGCAACGTGAGTACCAATTTCTGGTTGGGCCTGCTGGTGCTGTCGATGATCGTGTTCGGCGCCAATACCGGCGTCGCGACCTGGCAGGGCAGCCGCCTGGCCGGCGCGGGCACCGGCGCGGCCGACCTGCAGGTGCTGTCGCAGCAGCTGGCCAACCAGGGCCGCGAGGCGGTGGCCGGCAACCGCGCGGCCTACGCCGCGTTCAAGGACACCCGCGCGCGGGTCGACCGCACCGTGGGTGAGCTGCAGGGCCGGTTCGGCCAGGAGGCCGGCGTGGCCACGCCGCTGCGGCAGCTGGTCGAGACCTGGCAGCCGCTGTCCAAGAACGCCGAGCAGATCGTGGCCAGCGAGCCCGCGGTGCTGGCGCTGGCCGGCAACGCCGACAGCTTCGTCGGCGCGGTGCCGCAGCTGCAGGCGCAGCTGAACGAAGTGGTGCGCGCGATGACCGCCGGCGGCGCCCAGTCCAGCCAGATCTACAACGGCCTGCAGCAGGTCGTGGTGGTCGGCTCGATGGCCCGCCGCGTCACCGAAATCCGCGCCGGCGGCCCCGGCGCCAGCGGCGCCGGCGACGCGCTGGCGCGCGACATGACGGTGTTCACCCAGGTGCTCGAAGGCCTGCGCAACGGCAGCGAGGAGCTGGGCATCGCCGCGGTGCGCAACCCCGCCGCACAGGTGGCGCTGGAGCAGTCGGCCAGCCAGTGGACCAAGATGAAGAAGGACGCCGACGCGATCCTGGCCAGCTCGCGCAACCTGTTCGCCGCGCAGTCCTCGGCCGCGGCGCTGGCCAGCGGCTCGGACCGCATGCTGGACAACAGCCGCAAGCTGTTCGACGCGTTCTCCGCGTTCGGCTCCACCCGCGACACCCGCATCTTCCCGAACTTCTGGTGGAGCGTGGTGTTCGGCGCGCTGTCGGTGCTGTCGATCATCGGCTTCGTGTGGAGCACGGTGCGCAGCCGCTCGCGCGAGCAGGAACTGCGCTACCAGACCCAGGTGGAGTTCAACAGCCGCAACCAGCAGGCGATCATGCGCCTGCTGGACGAAATCAGCTCGCTGGGTGAAGGCGACCTGACGGTGAAGGCCTCGGTGACCGAGGACATGACCGGCGCCATCGCCGACGCGATCAACTACGCCGTGGACGAGCTGCGGCACCTGGTGACCACCATCAACGACATCTCCAGCAAGGTGGCGGTGTCGGCGCAGGAAACCCAGGCCACCGCCATGCAGCTGGCCGAGGCGGCCGGCCACCAGGCCGACGAGATCACCAGCGCCTCGGACCGCATCGGCGAAATCGCCTCGTCCATCGAACAGGTGTCGCGCAACTCCAGCGAGTCGGCCGAAGTGGCGCAGCGCTCGGTGGTCATCGCCACCGAGGGTGCCGGCGTGGTGCGCCAGACGATCCAGGGCATGGACCAGATCCGCGACCAGATCCAGGAAACCTCCAAGCGCATCAAGCGCCTGGGCGAGTCGTCGCAGGAGATCGGCTCGATCGTGGAACTGATCAACGACATTTCCGAGCAGACCAACATCCTGGCGTTGAACGCGGCCGTGCAGGCGGCGTCGGCCGGCGAGGCAGGCCGCGGTTTCGCGGTCGTGGCCGACGAAGTGCAGCGACTGGCGGAACGTACCTCCGGTGCGACCCGGCGTATCGAAGGCCTGGTGCAGGCCATTCAGGCCGACACCAACGAAGCGGTGACCTCGATGGAACAGACCACAGCCGAAGTGGTGTCGGGCGCGCGCCTGGCCGAGGACGCGGGTACCGCGCTGACCGAAATCGAACGCGTGTCCAACGCGCTCAACACCCTGATCAAGAACATCTCCATTGCCGCCCACCAGCAGGCCGCCGCCGCTACCGACATCACCCAGACCATGGGCGTGATCCGGCAGATCACCGGCCAGACCTCGCAGGGCGCCGGGCAGACCGCCGATTCGCTGGGCCAGCTCAACCAGCTGGCGGCGGACCTGCGGCGTTCGGTGGCCGACTTCAAGCTTCCGGCCTGAACCGGTTGAACGGGCGGGGATGGAAAGGAACCAGCAGATGAAGTGTCGTCATACCGCACAACAGGGCCGCCCGGACGGCAAGCGAACGATGCTGCACGGGAGAGTGCGATGAGTACCTTGCGCGATGCGATGAGCCACGCGGCGCTGGGCTGGGTCAAGCCGGAGCTGGACGAGACCCTGCGCCAGGCGCGCAGCGAGATCGAGTACTTCGTCGAGGACCCGGCCGATGCCAGCCGCATGCGCTTCTGCGCCGGCTACCTGCACCAGGTGCAGGGCACGCTGCGGATGGTCGAGCTGTATGCCCCGGCGATGGTCGCCGAGGAGCTGGAGCTGCTGGCCGACGCCGTGCGCGAGGGCGCGGTGCCGGACCGCGACGAGGCCTGCGCCACCCTGATGCGCGGCACCGTGCTGCTGCCCGACTACCTGGAGCGCCTGCAGAACGGCCATCGCGACATCCCGATCGTGCTGTTGCCGCTGCTCAACGAGATCCGCGCCGCGCGTGCCGCCGAGGGCATCAACGAAGGCGTGCTGCTGGCGTTTGATCCGGAAGCGGGCAAGGCCAGCGAGGCCGAACTGGAACACGCGCGCGGCAGCCTGCAGGGGCGCAACCGCGAGCTGCTGGACACGGTCGGCAACGCGGTCAAGGAAGAACTGCTGCGGATCAAGGACGCACTGGACCTGCACGTGCGCACCGGCGGGGCGACCGCCGACCTGCAGACCCAGGTCAACGAGCTGGGCGCGGTGTCCGACACCCTGGGCGTGATGGGGCTGGGCGTGGCCCGCGGCGTGGTCGCGCAGCAGCGCGACGCGTTGCGCGAGGTGGTGGAAGGCAGCCGTCCCATCGACGACAACCTGCTGCTGGACATCGCCGGGGCGCTGCTCTACGTCGATGCCTCGCTGGACGACCAGGTCGCCTACCTCGGCGCCGCGCTGGAAGGCGACGAGGATCCGGCCGCGGTGGAGACCCGGCGCACGGTCGAAGTGCTGGCGCATGAAGCCATCGCCAATTTCGCCGCCGCGCGCGAGGCGTTCGTCGCCTTCATCGAGACCAACTGGGACCACGCGCGCCTGCAGGACGTGCCGCGCCTGCTCGACGAGGTGTCCGGCGCGCTGCGCATGCTCGACCTGCGGGTGCCGGCGGACTACATGAACGGCATCCGCCAGTACATCGGCGTGGAGCTGATCGGGCGCAAGCGCATCCCCGGCGGGCGCCAGCTGGACACGCTGGCCGACGCCATGGCCAGCCTCGAGTACTACCTGGAGGCGCTGCGCGAGCGGCGCCCCGGCCGCGAGGAGATCCTGGACATCACCCGCAGCAGCCTGGAGGCGCTGCGCTACTGGCCGGTACCCGCCGTGGGCCGGCAGGAGGACGCCGCCCCGGCGTTCGCCATCGATTTCCAGGAAGCGGTGGAGGCGGCGCCCGCTGCCGCCGCGCCGGCGCCGGTCGAGGTGCCGCAGGCACCCGTGCAGTCGCCCGCAACGGCCGCCACGCCGCTGGTGTTCGGTGATGCCATCCATGCGCCGCCGCCGTCGACCGCGCCGGTTGCGGAACCGCCGCCGCTGCCGTCGTGGGACGCCGGCGACGGCTTCGGGGCGTTCGATCCGGTGGCCGCCGAAGGGCTGCCGGCTGCGGCCGAGGCGGATTTGAGCGTCGCGCCGCTGGATCTTTCTGCCGATACCGGGCTGGCGCTGGAGCCGTTCGCTGCCGATGACGCCAGCGACGCAGTTACCACGGATGCCGCTGCGCCGGGCGTCGCCGCTGGCGAGCTGGGCGATGCCGCCACGTGGACGCCGGACGAGGCCATGCCGGATCCGTCCGCGGCGCCGCTGTCGTTCGACGCGTCGTCGTTCGGCTTCGCCGACGGCGACACCGCCGCACCCGCGGCGGCCGCCGGGAACGAAGCCGATACCGCCGCCGCTGCGGCCGGTGGAACGCCGGCCCCGGACCACGAGATCGCCGCATTCCTGGCCGAGCTGGACAAGGCCGCCGCGTCCTTCGATCCGCTCGCTGCCGAGGCCGCCGAGGCCGATGTGGCGCCGGCGCCGCTGCTGGACGCGCCGGTGGTGCCGCTCGCGGCCGATGCCGGCGAAGGCGTGGATGGCGGCTTCGACAACGACGCCGAGCAGATCGACCAGGACATCCGCGAGGTGTTCATCGAGGAGTTCGACGAAGAGCTGCAGAACCTGGGCCGGCTGCTGCCGGCGTGGCGCGCCGCGCCCGAGAGCATGGAGCGCCTGCGCCCGGTGCGGCGAGTGTTCCACACCCTCAAGGGCAGCGGCCGCCTGGTCGGCGCACGCACCTTGGGCGAGTTCAGCTGGAAGATCGAGAGCATGCTCAACCGCGTGCTCGATGGCAGCCGCCCGGCCAGCCCGGCGGTGGTTACCCTGGTCAGCCAGGCGTATGACGTGCTGCCGCAGTTCAACGCCGCCCTGCGCGGCAACGGCCGCATCCATGCCGACGTGGCCGGCATGCAGGACGTCGCCGACCGCGTTGCCGCGGGCGAGGAAGCGTTCCATGTTCCCGGCGCGTCCCCGGCGCCGGTCACCGCCGCGGCCGCGCCGGTCGCCGCGCCCGCTGCCGGTACCCCGGCATCGGTGGACAGCGTGCTGCGCGAGATCCTCGAAGCCGAAGTGGGACAGCACCTGGCCACCGTCGAGGCGTGGCTGGCGCAGTCGCAGTCGCAGCCGCAGCCGGTGAGCGAACAGCTGCTGCGCGCCGTGCACACCATGAGCGGTGCCTTCGCCATGACCGAGGTGCCGGAGATCACCGCGGTCACCACGCCGGTCGAATCGTTCGTCAAGCGCTCGCTGGCCAATGCCGTGGTGCCCAGCGCCGCGGGCGTCGCCGCGCTGGGCGAGGCCGCCACCGCCGTGGCCACCACCATCACCGCGCTGCAGGCACCGTCGCCGCTGATCCCGTCGTTCGCGCCGCTGGCCGCGCGCCTGCGCGAACTGGCCGACGCCCTGCCCGAGGCGCAGTGGCCGCCGCAGGTGCACGAGGAGCTGGACGAGGAGGCCGATGCCATGCCGTCGGCGGCCACGGTGCCCGCAGCGTCCGCACCGGCGCCGCTGCCGGTGGAGCAGGAGCTGGCCGGCATCGGCGATCTTTCCGCCTACTTCGACCCGGCGCTGCTGGAAGCGTCGTTCGCGGATGTCCCCGCGCATGATGCCGCCGCCAGCGGAGATGCGTCCGTTCCCGCCCCTGCGGCGGAGGAGACGGTTGCGCTGCAGGTGTTCGAGTGGCTGGAGGACGATGCGGCCACGGGCGACGTGGAGGCTGCGGTCGCCGCTGCGACCGACGCCGGGCTGGAAAGCGCCGGCGCGCTGCAGGACACGGTGGCGGACGTCGACGCCGGCGCTGTGCTGCCGGATGACGCCGGGCAGGCGCTCGCGCCGGCCAACGGCTTGGCGCAGGCGCAGGATGCGATGCCGGCCGATGCGGACATGCCGCGCCAGGCCGGGGAGCGCGATGCCATCGCGGCCGATGCCGGCATCCAGTTTGTCGACGCCGCACCGTCGGCGGTCGACGATACCGCGCCGCAGGGCAAGGCAGGCCACGACGACGCGTTGGCCGTGACCGATGCCGTGGCGACGACCACCGATGAAGCCATGGACGACCTGCCGCCGTCGCTGGAGGTCGCGCCGCTGGCGCCGGCGTCCGGCCAGGACCAGGCCGCCGCCGACGACGCGGCGCTGGATGCCCGGTTCGGGATCCAGGCGGGTACCGACGCCGATAGCAACGCCGAGGCCGGCGTTCACAGCGGCGCGGAAGCCGGCAGCGAAGCCGAAGGCGAAAGCCAGCTCCAGGCCGTCACCGGCAACGAAGCGGAAGCCGACATTGAAATCGAGGCCGAAGCTGAAGCCGGCATCGAAGCGGAAGTAGAGGCCGAAGCCGAAGCCGAAGCCGAAACCGGCATCGAAGCCGATGCCGACGTTGAAGCCGAGGCCGAAGCCGAAGCGCGAGTTGAAGGCGAGCGTCACGACATCCACGACGCCGACGCCGACGCCGGGAGCGACGCCCGCGTCGAGCCCGCGTCGCCGACCCCGTCGCTGCATGACGCCGAGGCGCCGGCTGTCGCCGCCGAAGCGGCCGCGTTCGATGCCGGCCCGCTCGATTTCGAAGATCTCGACCGTGAACTGGTCGATATCTTCGTCGAGGAAGGCAAGGACCTGCTCGACCATTGCGATCGCCTGATCAGCGAGCTGCGCTCGGCGCCGGAAGACCGCGAGCTGCTGGCCGGGCTGCAGCGCGACCTGCATACGCTCAAGGGCGGCGCGCGCATGGCCGGCATCAACGCCATCGGCGATCTCGGCCACGCCATCGAGTCGCTGCTGGAAGCGGTGGCGGCCAGCCGCACCGAGATCGGCCGTGGCGACGTGCAGCTGCTCGAACGGGGGTTCGACCGCCTGCACCAGTTGCTGATCCGTACCGGTGCGCACCGCGCGGTGCAGATGCCGGTCGACCTCATCGAGGCGTTCGAGGCGCGTACCGCCGGTGGCGGCGAAGCGCTGGAAGCGGCCGTGCCGGTGGACGCCGTGCCGCCGTCGCCGCAGGCCGCGGCAGCGACCACCGTCGAGGTGCTGGACGCAGCGGCCGAACAGGAATGGCAGGCGGCGGGCGCCGCCGCCGATCCGGCAGCGTCGTCGCCGGCCGATGCCGCAGGCGTTGTGGCGCCGGACAGCCAAGCCGTTGCGGAAATTGACGCCGTCACCGGAGTCGACATCGAAGTCGGCGCCGACGCCGTTGCAGCGCCGGCGACCGCGGTCGAACCGCAGCCGGTAGCTGCCGCGGCCATCGCCAGCGAGCCGTTGTCGCCGCCGGTGGTCGAGGCCCAGGCCGTCGACGAGGAAGGCACGACCCGTACCCAGGAGCAGGTGCGCGTCCGCGCCGACCTGCTCGACCGCTTGGTCAACCATGCCGGTGAAGTCGCGATCTACCGCTCGCGCCTGGAACAGCAGCTGGGCGCGTTCCGCAGCGCCATGGCCGAGCTGGACCGCACCAACGCCCGTCTGCGCGACCAGCTGCGCCGCCTGGACCTGGAAACCGAGGCGCAGATCGTCGCCCGCTACCGCCGCGAGCAGGAGCAGGCCGACCAGGCATTCGATCCGCTGGAGCTGGACCGCTTCTCGACCCTGCAGCAGCTCAGCCGCGCCCTGAACGAATCGGCGGCCGACCTGGGCGGCCTGCAGGGCGTGCTCGACGACCTGTCGCGCAATTACGACGCCCTGCTGCAGCAGCAGTCGCGGGTCAGTTCCGAACTGCAGGACGGGCTGATGCGCGCGCGCATGGTGCCGTTCGACGGCCTGGTGCCGCGCCTGCGCCGCGTGGTACGCCAGGCCGCGCAGGAACTGGGCAAGCAGGTGCACCTGAACCTGGAAGGCACCCACGGCGAACTCGACCGCAACGTGCTCGATCGCATGGTCGCGCCGCTGGAGCACATGCTGCGCAACTCCGTGGCCCATGGCCTGGAGACGCCGGCGCAGCGCCTGGCCGCCGGCAAGCCGGAGGAGGGCGCGATCACCCTGCGCCTGCGCCGCGAAGGCTCGGAAATTGTGCTGGAAGTGGCCGACGACGGCGCCGGTCTCGACCGCGAGGCGATCCGCCGCCGCGGCGAGCAGCGCGGTTTGATCCAGCCGGGCGAACAGTTGGACGACGCGCGCCTGGACAACCTGATCTTCGCGTCCGGTTTCAGCACCAGCGAGCAGGTCAGCCAGCTCGCCGGCCGCGGCGTGGGCATGGACGTGGTGCGCAACGAAGTGCGCCAGCTCGGCGGCTCGGTGGACATCCACTCGGTGCGCGGCCAGGGCGTCACCTTCACCCTGCGCCTGCCGCAGACGCTGGCCGTCACCCAGGCGGTGTTCGTGCGCATCGGCGAGACCACCTTCGCGGTGCCGGTGGCATCGGTCAGCGGCATCGGCCGCATCGCCCGCGAGCGTTTCGAGTCCGGCCAGGGCGGTTACCACTACAACGGCGAGGACTTCGCGCTGCACGACCTGGGCACGCTGGTCGGGCAGGCCGCGGCCAAGGCCGAGGGCCAGCCGCAGATCCCGCTGCTGCTGGTGCGCGCCGGCGACCTGCGCGCCGCGGTGGCGATCGACCAGGTGCTGGGCAACCGCGAAATCGTGGTCAAGCCGGTCGGCCTGCAGATCGCCTCGGTACCGGGCATCTACGGCGCCACCATCACCGGCGAAGGCAACGTCGTGGTGATCCTGGACGTGGCGCCGCTGGTGCGCCGCCACCTTTCGCAGCCGCAGCAGCCGGTGGAAGTGGCGGCCGTCGGCCAGCAGCGGCATGTGCCGCTGGTGATGGTGGTGGACGACTCGCTGACCATGCGCAAGGTCACCGGCCGCGTGCTGGAACGCCACAACTTCGAAGTGGTGGCGGCGCGCGATGGCGTCGAGGCGCTGGAGCGGCTCGAGGAGCGGGTGCCCGACCTGATGCTGCTGGACATCGAAATGCCGCGCATGGACGGTTACGAGCTGGCCACCGCGATGCGCGCCGATCCGCGTTACAAGGAAGTGCCGATCGTGATGATCACCTCGCGCAGCGGCGACAAGCACCGCCAGCGCGCATTCGAGATCGGCGTGCAGCGTTATCTCGGCAAGCCGTACCAGGAGCTGGATCTGATGCGTAATGTCTATGACCTGCTGGGGATCGCCCGTGTCCGCGAGTGACCGCCCCAGCGCCCGGCCCGTGGCGCTGCTGGCGCGCCCCGGCGTCGCCCGCGAGCGCCTGCGCGAGGCGGTGCTCGCCGCCGGTGGCGCGCTGGTCCTGGAAGAAGACCCGGGCGCGTTGGACCCGGCCGTGTTGCAGGCACTGGGCCCGACGATGGTGCTGGTGGCGCTGGAACCGGCGCTGGAGGACGCGCTGGAACGCCTGGCCCCGGCCCTGGAAGGGCCGCAGCTGGAGCTGATGTTCGAGGAGGCCGAGCTGGCCGCGCGCCGCGAAGGCTGGGACGCACAGCGCTGGACGCGCCATCTCGCCGCCAAGCTGCACGGCCATGACCAGGTGCTGCCGCCCGGCCAGGAAGAGGACGCGTTGACCCTGCCGGAGCCGGGCATGCCCGAGCGCCCGGCCGAGCGCCATGCCGATGCGCCGCTGCAGTTCCATGTCGAGGAGGCCGCGCAGCACCTGGACGAGGTGCCGGTCGACACGCTCTATGCGCCGCCGCCAGCCGGTCACGACCGGCCCGAAGTGCTGAGCTTCGAGGAGTTGATGGCCATGGCGCCCGCCAGGGCCGAACCCACCCCCGCGCCGGCCGTGCCGCCCGAACTGCCGCCACTGGCCGACGCCCAGGCGCCGCTCGCGGCCGGTGCGCCGTCGCTGCCGGGCAGTTTCCACAGCTGGTCGCTGCTCGACGACGACGCCTATGTCGCGCCCGCCGCGGCGCCCGCGTCGGCCGCCGAGGTGGCTCAGGCACCGGCCGACGCCGCCGACGTTATCGACACCGGTGGGTTCTCGCTGGTCGCACTGGAATCGGACGCGGAGGCCGCCGCCCAGGGCGCGGTGCTGCTGCTGGCCGGCATCGGCGGCCCGGATGCGGTGCGTCGCCTGCTGAGCGCGCTGCCTGAGGATTTCCCGCTGCCGGTGCTGGTGCAGATGCGCCTGGACGGCGGCCGCTATGCCAACCTGGTCAAGCAGATGTCGCGCGTCGCCGTGCTGCCGGTCGCCCTGGCCGAGGCCGGGCAGGCGCTGGAAGGCGGCAATGTCTACGTGCTGCAGGACGGTGTCGGGGTGGCGTCGCAGGCCGGCGGCCTGCGCTTCGCCGACGGCACCGCGCCGGTGTTGCAGGCATTGGCGGTGGAACGTTCGGCGGTGGTCATGCTCAGCGGCGCCGATCCGTCGCTGGTGCCCGATGCGCTGGCGTTCGCCGAGCGCGGCGGCTGGGTGGCCGGACAGAGCGGCGATGGCTGCTACGACCCCGAAGCCGCCAGCCAGCTGGCCGTGGCCGGGCATCCGGCCGGGCCGCCGGAATACCTCGCCGGCGAGCTGGTCCAGCGCAGCTACGGCTGAGCCGCACACGAGCAAGGAACCGACCATGAGTTATGCAAGCAACGATGAAGTCCGTGGCGTCCTGATCCAGGCCGGCGCCGAGCGCGTGCTGCTGCCCAATGCCACCGTCGCCGAGATGATGTCGCGGGTGCCGGTGCAGCCCATCGAGGGCGCCCCCGACTGGCTGGCCGGCTACATCGCCTGGCAGGGCTGGGAAGTGCCGCTGCTGTCCTACGCCCGCTTCAACGGCGGCGACGAGCCGGTCTCCGGCAGCAACAAGGTGGTGGTGCTCAAGGCGCTGGGCGGCAACCCGGAGATGCCGTACTTCGCGCTGCTGACCCAGTCCTTCCCGCAGCTGATCGCGGTGCCGCGCGACGGCCTGCTCGCCGACGCTTCCGAGGAAAGCCTGCCGCAGGGCGTGCACATGCGCGTGCTGCTGGGCGAACAGAGCGCGCTGCTGCCGGACCTGGACGCGATCGAAAGCGCGGTGGTCGCCGCACTGGCGGCGGTGGCCTGAAGCCACCCCATCGATGCGGGGCCCGCCCCGCACGGGCATTGCCGGCAGGTCCGCGTGTGGGGCAAGCGCCACGATACCTACGTGGGCACGATCACCGGCAATACGCGCCAGGCTGCCATCTGCGCCGTAGGTGCGGGGCTTGCCCCGCACGGGCATTGTCGATCAGGTGGCGTTGCAGGCGGGGCAGGCCGCGCATCCCCGGTGCGCCATGCAGCACACCGCGCACCGCCGTGCGCTCCTACAGGTCGATCAGGTGGCGTTGCAGGCGGGGCAGGCCGCGCATCCCCGGTGCGCCATGCAGTACACCGCGCACCGCCGTGGGCTCCTACAGGTCGCCCAGCCGCGCTTGCAGTGCGGCGATGGCGGCCAGCCCCGCGGTCTCGGTGCGCAGGATGCGCGGCCCCAGCTGCAGCCCCTGGAAGCCGGCGTCGGCCAACTGCTGGCGGTCGCGTGGCGACCAGCCCCCTTCCGGGCCGATGGCGATCACCACCCCGCCGGCCGGCGCCGGCGGCAGCGCCGACAGCCGGTGTGCGCCCTGTGGATCCAGGGTCAGGCGCAGGCTCTGCGCCGGCAGCGCTGCCGCCGCCGTGGCCAGCGCCTGCGGGGCCGACAGCGCCGGGATGCGGGCGCGGCCGGACTGGCCGCAGGCCGAGCCGATCACGCTGCGCCAATGCGCGATGCGCTTCTCCGCGCGCGCGGCATCCAGCTTCACTTCGGTACGCTCGGCGTTGACCGGGACGATCGCGGTCACGCCCAGCTCGGTCGCCTTCTGCAGGATCAGGTCCATCTTCTCGCCGCGGGCGATGCCCTGCAGCAGGGTGATCGCCAGCGGCGATTCGTTGTCCAGCGCCTGCGTGGCGTCGATCCGTACCTGTACCTCGCGCTTGCCCACCGCCAGCAGCGTCGCCGTGTAGTCGCTGCCGTCGCCGTTGAACAGCACGCAGGCATCGCCCTCGCGCAGGCGCATCACCCGCACCAGGTGGTTGGCGGCGTCCTCGGGCAGGGTCACGGTCTGCCCGGCGTGCAGCGGCAGTGCCACGGGGCAGCGGGTCAGGCGCATGCGCGGCTCCGGCAGGGCGGGGTCATCGTCGCGGCGGCGGGGTCTGCTAGCATTTCGGGCTCATGGAAACGTATCTGCCAGTGCGCATTCTAGCGATCCGCCCGTCCTCCGCCCGGAGCCCCGCATGAGTCGCCGGTTGCCGCTCATCCATCGCGTGCGCGGGGAGGACATCGGCCCGTTCCACCAGGAACACCTGGACCTGGAGTTCTCCAACGGCGAACGTCGGCATTTCCAGCGGCTGGTCAGCCGCGGCCACGGCGCGGTGGTGGTGGTGCCGATGCTGGACGCGGACACCGTGCTGCTGGTGCGTGAATACGCCGCCGGCCTGCACCGCTACGAACTGGGGCTGGTGAAAGGGCGCATCGACGCCGGCGAAACCCCGCAGCAGGCGGCCGACCGCGAGCTCAAGGAAGAGGCCGGCTATGGTGCCCGCCGCATCGACGTGCTGCGTACGCTGACCCTGGCGCCGACCTACATGAGCCACCAGTCGTGGCTGGTGCTGGCGCGCGATCTCTACCCCGAGCGCCTTGCCGGCGACGAACCCGAGGAGCTGGAAGTGGTGCCCTGGAAGCTGGCCGAGCTGGACGCGCTGATGCTGCGCGAGGATTTCTCCGAGGGGCGCTCGCTGGCGGCCCTGTTCATTGCCCGCGAATGGCTGGGGAAGGCGCCATGAGCGTCCTCGATCCGTCGCTGCGCGAGGCCGTCATCGGCATCGCGCGGCAGGCCGGCGCGGCCATCATGCAGGTCTATGCCGATGGTTTCGACGTCGCCCACAAGGACGACCTGAGCCCGCTCACCAGCGCCGACCTGGCCGCGCACCACGTGATCGTGCACGGCCTGTCGCAGCTGACTCCGGACCTGCCGGTGCTGTCGGAGGAATCGGCGCAGCTGCCGTGGGAGGCGCGCCGCCAGTGGCAGGACTACTGGCTGGTCGATCCACTGGACGGCACCCGCGAGTTCATCAAGCGCAACGGCGAGTTCAGCGTCAACATCGCGCTGATCCGCGAGGGCGTGCCGGTGTTCGGCGTGGTGCAGGCACCGGTCACCGACGTCGTCTGGCACGCCCTGCGCGGCGATGGCGCGTGGCGCCGCGAGGGGGGGCGCGAGGATGCCATCCTCACCCGGCGGCCGCCGGCGCTGCCGCTGCGGGTGGCGGCCAGCCGCTCGCACCGCGATGCGCGCACCGGCGAACTGCTCGCGCGCATGGGCGAGATCGAACTGGTGGCGCAGGGCTCGTCGCTGAAGTTCTGCCGCATCGCCGAGGGCACGCTGGACGTGTACCCGCGGCTGGGGCCGACCAGCGAGTGGGACACCGCCGCCGGACAATGCGTGCTGGAAGCGGCCGGTGGCGTGCTGCTGGCCGCCGATACCGGCGAGCCGTTCCACTACAACCGCCGGCCGCGCCTGCTCAATGGCGACTTCATCGCGCTGGGCGACCCGTCGCTGCCGTGGCGCGACTGGGTGGCCGCGCCGTGAGCGCCGGCGACCTGGGCGAGCCGGGCGACGTCGCCACCCTGCTGCGGATCATGGCGCGCCTGCGCGATCCGCAGGGCGGCTGCCCGTGGGACCTGCAGCAGGATTTCTCCAGCATCGCGCCGTACACGATCGAGGAAGCCTACGAGGTCGCCGACGCGATCGACCGCAACGACCTGGCCGGGCTCAAGGACGAACTGGGCGACCTGCTGCTGCAGGTGGTGTTCCATGCGCAGATGGCCAGCGAGCAGGGCGCGTTCGCCTTCGCCGACGTGGTCGCGGCGATCAGCACCAAGCTGCTGCGCCGGCACCCGCACGTGTTCGGCGATGCCCGGGCCGACGACGCCGGCCAGGTGGTGGAGAACTGGGAGCAGATCAAGCAGCGCGAGCGCGCCGACGCCGGCGATACCGACGACTCGGCGCTGGCCGGCATCGCCCGCGGCCTGCCCGAATGGCAGCGCGCGCTGAAACTGCAGAAACGCGCGGCGCGTACCGGCTTCGACTGGCCCGACGTTGCGCCGGTGCTGGACAAGCTGCGCGAGGAGGTCGACGAGGTGCAGGCCGAGTTCGAAAGCGCCGCGCATCCCGGCCGCCACGCGCGGCTGGAGGACGAGATCGGCGACCTGCTGTTCGTCTGCGCCAACCTGGCCCGCCACGCGCGGGTGGATCCGGGCAGCGCACTGCGCCGCGCCAACATCAAGTTCGAGCGCCGCTTCCGTGCCATGGAGGCGCTGGCCGCCGCGCGCGGGCAGGTGATGTCCGCGCTGGACCTGGCGCAGCAGGAAGCGCTGTGGCAGGCGGTCAAGCGCGGGGAACAGGACACGCCGTGATCAAGACCCTGGCGCTGTTCGCGGTGACCGCGCTGGCCGAGATCGTCGGTTGCTACCTGCCGTGGTTGTGGCTGCGCCAGCAGGGCAGCGCCTGGCTGTTGTTGCCGGCGGCGGCCAGCCTGGCGCTGTTCGCCTGGCTGCTGACCCTGCACCCCACCGCAAGCGGCCGTGTCTACGCCGCCTATGGTGGCGTCTACGTCTGTGTCGCACTGCTCTGGCTGTGGCGCGTGGATGGGATCGCGCCGACCCGGTGGGACCTGCTCGGCGCCGGGCTGTGCCTGCTCGGCATGGGCGTGATCATGACCGGTCCCCGCGCCGGCGCGGCCTAGGGCGCTATGCTGCGCGCATCGCCCGTCGAGGGATGCGTCATGGCCCGTTTCGGCAGCTTCCGCGAGTTCTATCCGTTCTACCTGAGCGAACACCGCAACCGCACCTGCCGCCGGCTGCATGTGCTGGGCAGCGCCGCCGCCCTGCTGTGCCTGCTGGCGGCGCTGTTGAGCGGGCGCTGGCCGTGGGCACTGGCCGCCCTGGGCTGTGGTTACGGCTTCGCCTGGGCCGGGCATCTGTTCTTCGAGAAAAACCGCCCGGCCACATTCAGCCACCCGCTGTATTCGTTCGTCGGCGACTGGGTGATGTTCGCCGCGGTACTGCGCGGCCGGCTGCCGTTCTAGCCGGCGCCGGCTGGCTATACTCGGGCCGGCAACCCGACGAATCGAATTCACAAGGAGCGTACTGATGGGCGGCGGTTTTTTTCTCGCGGCGGTGATACTGGTGGGCGGTGCGATCGTGCTGTTCAAGACGGTGCGCATGGTGCCGCAGGGCTACGAATGGACGGTGGAGCGCTTCGGCCGCTACACCCACACCATGTCGCCGGGCCTGCACTTCCTGATTCCGGTGGTCTATGGCGTCGGCCGCAAGGTCAACATGATGGAGCAGGTGCTGGACGTGCCCAGCCAGGAAGTCATCACCAAGGACAACGCGGTGGTGCGGGTGGACGGCGTGGTGTTCTTCCAGGTGCTGGACGCGGCCAAGGCCGCCTATGAGGTCGCCAACCTGGAGGTGGCGATGATCGCGCTGGTGCAGACCAACATCCGCACCGTGATCGGCTCGATGGACCTGGACGAATCGCTGAGCCAGCGCGAGACCATCAACGCGCAGCTGCTGAGCGTGGTCGACCATGCCACCAATCCCTGGGGCATCAAGGTCAACCGCATCGAGATCCGCGACATCCAGCCGCCGCGCGACCTGGTCGATTCGATGGCACGGCAGATGAAGGCCGAGCGCGAGAAGCGCGCGCAGATCCTGGAGGCCGAGGGCCTGCGCCAGGCCGAGATCCTGCGCGCCGACGGCGAGAAGCAGGCGGCGGTGCTGGAAGCCGAAGGCCGCAAGGAGGCCGCGTTCCGCGACGCCGAGGCGCGCGAGCGGCTGGCCGAGGCCGAAGCCAAGGCCACCGCGATGGTGTCCGAGGCCATCGCCCAGGGCGACGTGCAGGCGATCAACTACTTCGTCGCGCAGAAGTACGTGGAAGCCTTCCGCGAACTGGCCAGCTCGCCCAACCAGAAGCTGGTGCTGATGCCGATGGAGGCCAGCGGCGTGATCGGCTCCATCGCCGGTGTCGCCGAACTGGCCCGCGAGGCCTTTGCCCGGCAGGAAGAACGCAAGGCATCGCCGTCGCGCGGCAACCCGCCGCCGCTGGGGCGCTGAGCCATGCGCTGGGAGGTAGTGGGCTGGGCGGCGCTGGCGGTGCTGCTGTTCGCCGCCGAGGCGATGGCGCCGGGCGCATTCATGCTGTGGATGGGCTTCGCCGCCACCGCCGTGTTCCTTGCGGTGTGGGCGTTCGACGGGTTCAGTGTGCTGGCCCAGGTGGTGTTGTTCGTGGTGCTCAGCTTCGTCTCGATCCAAGTCTACCGCACCTGGTTCCGCCGCCGTGACCGGCCCAGCGACCAACCCTTGCTCAACCGCCGCGCCGAGCAGCTGATCGGCCGGGTGGTGGTGCTGGACCAGGCCATCGCCAACGGCGTCGGCCGGGCCCAGGTCGACGATGCGTTCTGGGTCGTGGCCGGCCCGGACCTGCCCGCCGGCAGCCGCGTGCGGGTGGTGGCGGTGGACGGCATGACGCTGAAGGTGCAGGACGCCTGAGGCAGGGCGGCGCGGGTTCCGCGCCGCCATGGGCGCGGCCCGGGCCATCTGGGATAATGGCCGCTTTCCTTGCATGGAACGGCCATGACCCTGAAGACTCTCCTCAACGAAACCCACCGCTCGCTCGGCGCCAAGATGGTCGATTTCGGCGGTTGGGACATGCCGATCCATTACGGTTCGCAGATCGACGAGCACCACCTGGTGCGCCGCGCCGCGGGCATGTTCGACGTCAGCCACATGACCGTGGTCGACCTGAAGGGCGCGCGCACCCGCGAGTTCCTGCGCCAGCTGCTGGCCAATTCGATCGACAAGCTCAAGGTCACCGGCAAGGCGCTGTATTCGTGCATGCTCAACGCGCAGGGCGGGGTGATCGACGACCTGATCGTCTACTTCCTGGCCGACGATTTCTTCCGCATGGTGGTCAACGCCTCCACCCGCGAGAAGGACCTGGCCTGGATCCGCCAGCATGCTGCGGCATTCGACGTGGAAGTGGTCGAGCGCGAGGACCTGGCGATCGTCGCGGTGCAGGGGCCGCAGGCGCGCGCGCTGGTCGCCGGCCTGGTCGCCGAGGGCGACCGTGCCGCGCTGGACAAGCTCGGCCGCTTCGCCGCGCTGGACGTCGCTTCCGTCGATGGCGTGCCGCTGTTCGTGGCACGCACCGGTTACACCGGCGAGGACGGTTATGAGGTGCTGCTGCCGCAGGCGGCGGTGGTCGGCTTCTGGAACGCGCTGCTGGCCGCGGGCGTCAAGCCGGCGGGCCTTGGCGCGCGCGACACGCTGCGCCTGGAAGCCGGCATGAACCTCTACGGCCAGGACATGGACGAGGGCGTCACCCCTTACGAAGCCGCGCTGGCCTGGACCGTCGCCCTCGACGAGGGCCGTGCGTTCATCGGCCGCGACGTGCTGGAAGCGCAGAAGGCCGCCGGCAACGCACGGCAGATGATCGGCCTGGTGATGGACGACAAGGGCGTGCTGCGCCACGGGCAGAAGGTGCTCACCGCCAACGGCGAGGGCGAGATCCTGTCCGGCACGTTCTCGCCGACGCTGGGCAAGGCGATCGCCTTCGCCCGGGTGCCGGCCGGCGAGCCGGGCGACGTGCGCGTGGACATCCGCGGCAAGGAAGTGCCGGTGCGCGTGGTCAAGTTCCCGTTCGTGCGCGACGGCCAGCCGCAGCCCGGCATCAACGCCTGACAATCCCGCGGCCGCGCGGGGCACCGCCCCGCGCCGTCCGTTAAACTACGCATCCACCCCGTCCACCGTTTCTTCGGAGCAGTTCCATGAGCGAGATCCCCGGCGACCTCAAATTCCTCAAATCCCACGAATGGGCCCGCGTCGAAGGCAATGGCCGCGTCACCGTCGGCATTTCCGACCACGCGCAGGGCCTGCTGGGCGACCTGGTCTACGTCGAACTGCCCGCCGTGGGCGACACGGTGCAGGCCGGCAACGCCGCCGCCGTGGTCGAGTCGGTCAAGGCCGCCTCCGACGTGTACAGCCCGGTGTCCGGCACCGTGGTCGAAGTCAACGAAGCCCTGGCCGACAAGCCGGAAACCATCAACGAGGACGCCTACGGCGAAGGCTGGCTGTTCGTCGTGGAGATGTCCGAGCCGGAGCAGGTGAACGAGCTGCTGGGGCCGGACGACTACGCCGAGCTGCTGGAAAACGACGACCACTGATCCGGTTGCTTCGCGCCCACCGGAACGGCCGCCTCGTGCGGCCGTTTCTTTTTTCATCGCCCCGCGTCGCTGGCAGCGTGTCGCTGGCCGGCATGCCGTCGATGCACGCGCACGGTCGGCGCCGCGACGGCGGCGTCCATCGCCTGGTTCGGTGATGTGCGGTTGTCGCCCGTGCGCGTCGACGCGCGATGCCCGGGCGCCCGGCGAAGCGACAACCGGTGGCGACCATCGTGATCGGCGCGGACGCCCGCGATGGCTCCGGCAGGCGCCGATTGTTTGCGCAAAACCTTCCCCGCGATGCGCGCGGGCACGCTCGCGGCGCAACCAAACCAGGTCGCGCCGCCATTTTTTTTTCACACGCCCGGAACCGCGGTCGCGGCGTCGGCGTTTGTGCGCCCGGCGCCGCGGTGCGTGCGCGCCGCGAACGAATAGTGCTTTTTTTACGGTGTTTTTCGCATGCGCCGACATGGCGTGCGCAGTGCATGCGGCGGCGTCGCCGGATGTGCGGGCGGCAATGGCGGGCGTTGCCGGCACGGTTGGTGTGAAGCTTTCCGAAAAAAGTTGCGCGCGGGTAGTTGACAGTAAAAAAAACCGTGATTAGGTTTCGCCCAGCAGACCTTTGCTGCGGAAGCGAGTGAGCCGGATCAACATTCAGATGCGAAGCACAACCTGGACGTCCGCCACGATTGCACGGATGGTGGAGCAGGAGTCGCTTCCTTCCGCGAAACACCCCCCGAACAAGACATGGCACCCGTGGCGGGAATCGTTGCGGGTGTTTCTGTATCCGTCACGATGCGGCTGACGCATCGTCGGTCCTCCGCGATACACCGCGGATTTGCTTCAACTGGGCATTTCAATTCCATAGATCACTGACGAGGAGCCATCCAATGGCCACGAAGAAAGCTGCGAAGAAGCCGGCCGCCAAGAAGGCGGTGAAGAAGGTCGCGAAGAAAGCTGCTGCCAAGAAGGCAGTGAAGAAGGTCGCAAAGAAGGCCACCGCCAAGAAGGCAGTGAAGAAGGTTGCCAAGAAGGCGACCGCCAAGAAGGCAGTGAAGAAGGTCGCCAAGAAGGCCACCGCCAAGAAGGCGGTGAAGAAGGCGGCGAAGAAGGCCACCGCCAAGAAGGCGGTGAAGAAGGTCGCCAAGAAGGCCACCGCCAAGAAGGCGGTGAAGAAGGTCGCCAAGAAGGCTACGGCCAAGAAGGCGACCGCCAAGAAGGCGGTGAAGAAGGTCGCGAAGAAGGCTGCTGCCAAGAAGCCGGCCGCCAAGAAGGTTGCTGCCAAGAAGAAGCCGGCTGCCCGCAAGAAGAAGGCGGCTCCGGTCGCGCTTCCGGCCACCCCGGCGCCGCTGATCTGATCCAGCGCTGAAGCTGTACCTGGAACTCCTTCCCCGACTGCCCAGCGGGGAGGGAGTTTTTTTATGCGCGCGCGTCACCCAGGCGCGGCCGGGGTGACGCCTGGTAGCGGGGACGACAGGCACCGCCGCGGACATCTGCCGGCGAACGGCCGCGCGGTCGCGCGGTGACGCGACGCATCGCCTGCCGCCCGCGCCGCTCCATCGGCGCTGGCGGCAGGCGCAGGTGCGCCGACGCCGCGCGACGCCGGGTGCCGGAGACGCAGCAACGAAAAAGGCGGCCGAAGCCGCCTTGTCGGTGTGTCCCCCGGGCGCCGGGTCAATGCGGAGACGCGGTGGCCCGGTCGGAGGCGACGCCCTTCCTGCCACGCGGCGGATTGGCCGGGGTCTCGTCCGCCATCAGGTTGTCGCTGCCGAAGTCGGTGTCGACGTCCAGCCAGCGCTGCGTCGGCAGGCCGAGGGCACGGTCGAGGATGGTCGGCATCAGCCCGCTGGGCACGCTGCTCTCGCCATTCCACATCACCGCGATGCCGAGATCGCGCTCGGGCAGCAGCGCGACCAGGCCGCGGTAGCCCTGCACCGCGCCGGCGTGGAACACCACCGTATGGCCGGCGTAGTCGAACACGCGCCACCCCAGTGCATAGCCGGCCGAGTCCAGCCGCTGGCGGCGCCAGCCCGAACGCATCTCGCCCGGCGTGTTGACCAGCGGTGCGTGCAGGGTCGCCAGCAGCGGTGCCGGCAGCACGTCGGGGCGATGCCCGGTGTGCGCCAGCAGCCACTGCGCCATGTCGCTGGCGCTGGCGTTGACCCCGGCGGCCGGGGCGACCCGGTAGTAAGTGGGCTTGGGCGACAGCGAAACCCAGCCGTTGCGGCTGCGCACGTGCGGGCGCGCCCAGCGCGGACTGGCCTGGATGCCGGCCAGGCCGAGGCTGGCATCGTTCATGCCCAGCGGCTTGAAGATGCGGCGCTCGACCGCCTGCTCGTAGAAGCTGCCCGAGGCCGCATAGACCACGTCGCCGATCAGGCTGAAGGCGACGTTCTGGTAGGCGTAGCATTCGCCGGGCTCGCACTTGAGCGGCGCGCTGGCGAGCTTGCGGGTCAGCGTGTAGTAGTCGGCGTTGGCCTCGATGTCGCGGTCGTACGCGTTGTACGGCAGGCCGACGCGGTGGCTGAGCACGTCGGCCACGGTCAGCCGGCCGGTGGCCTCGGGCGTGGCCAGCTGGAAGCCGGGCACGTAGTCGGTGACCTTGCTGTCCCAGCGCAGGGTGCCGTCGTTGACCAGCAGCCCGGCCATGGTGCCGGCGAAGGCCTTGGACAGCGATGCCAGGCGGAAAACGGTGTGCGCGTCCACCGGCTGCGGATTGCCGATGTCGGTGACGCCGAAGCCGCGGGTGGACAGCACGCGGCCGTTGTGCACGATCGCCATCGCGATGCCGGGCACGCGGTTGCCGTAGGTGAGTTGTTCGGCCATCGATTCGATGGCGGCGACATTGAAGCCCTCGGGCAGGGCTTGCACCTGGTCCGGGCGCAGCGCCACCCGGTAGGGCATCGGCTGCGTCGGCGACTGCATCGGCGCGTTCTCGAGGTTCACCGGCAGCGGCGGGGCCGATGCAGGCAGCGGCTGCGGCGCGGTGGGCGTCTGGGCGGTGGTCGACAGTGCGAAGGGCATCAACACACCGAGCAATCCCGATGCCACCGGACGGAAACGCCGGCGTCTGCTGTTCTCTTTCATCGTGATCGATGCCTGCTAGCTAAGGCTGTCGCCGATTCTAGCGCCGCTTTTCTGGATTGCACAAACGGGGAGAAGATGAATAGGCATCATCTTGATATTGCTCGGTTTTGCAGCCCGACCACCGCTCAGCGCGGCGCGGCGGCCTGCGGATCGAGGATCAACGCCGCCGCACGCTCGGCCATCATGATCACCGGCGCGTTGGTGTTGCCGCTGACCAGCGTGGGCATCGCCGAGGCGTCGATCACGCGCAGTCCGTCCACGCCGCGCAGCCGCAGTTGCGGGTCGAGCACCGCCGCGTCGTCGCTGCCCATGCGGCAGGTGCCGACCGGGTGGTAGATGGTCTCGGCCTTGGCGCGGATGAACGCCTCCAGGCCGGCGTCGTCCAGGTCCTCGCGGGCGGGGAAGATCGGCGCGCGCCGCCAGCGGTCGAACGCGGGCTGGCGCAGCAGGTCGCGGCTCAGGCGTGCGGCCTCGATCATCATCTTCAGGTCGAAGCCGTCGTCGTCGCCCAGGTAGTTGGCATGGATCCGTGGCGCAAGCGACGGGTCCGCGCCGGCCAGCGCGATGTGGCCGCGGCTGCGCGGGTGCAGGTAGCAGGCGTGCAGGGTGTAGCCGTCGCCGGGCAGGCGGTGGCGGCCATGGTCGTCGAGCATCGCCGGCACGAAATGGAACTGGATGTCGGCACGCTCGTCGGCGGCGAAGCGCGAGCGCACGAAGCCGCCGGCTTCGGCGATGTTGCTGCTGCCGGCGCCGCGGTGGCCGCGCAGGAACCAGTCGAACGCGATCTTCAGCTCGCTGGCGCGGTCGTAGCTGACACCGGGAACGGTGCGGTACAGGGTGCAGATATCCAGATGGTCCTGCAGGTTGGCACCCACCTGCGGCTGGTCGAGCCGCACCGCGATGCCGTGGGCGCGCAGGGCATCGGCCGGGCCGATGCCGCAAAGCATCAGCAGCTGCGGCGAGTTGACCGCGCCGGCGCTGAGCAGCACCTCGCGCCGTGCGTGCAGGTGCTGCCGCTGCCGGCCCTGGCGCAGCACGATGCCATGCGCGCGGCCGGCGTCGACCTGGATGCGCTCGACCTGTGCGCCGGTGAGCACGTGCAGGTTGCGGCGCTGGCGTACCGGCGCCAGATAGGCGGCGGCCGACGAACAGCGCGCGCCTTGCTTCTGCGTCACCTGGTACAGGCCCACGCCGACCTGGGTGGGCCCGTTGAAGTCAGCATTGTGCGGATGGCCGGCCTGCACGCCGGCGTCGACGAAGGCATGGCTGAGCGGATTGACGTGGCGCAGGTCGGAAACATGCAACGGGCCGGCGTCGCCGTGCAGCGCGTCGCTACCACGGCTGTTGCATTCGGCATGGCGGAACCACGGCAGCACGCCGGCCCAGTCCCAGCCGCTGGCACCGACGGCGGCCCAGCGGTCGTAGTCGCCGGCGACGCCGCGCACGTAGCACATCGCGTTGATCGAGCTCGACCCACCCAGCACCTTGCCCCGCGGCCACCACAGCCGCCGTCCCTGCAGCTGCGGCTCCGGTTCGGTGTGGTAGCTCCAGTTGAGGCGGCGGTTGTCGACCAGCCGGGCCAGCCCGGCGGGCATGTGGATGAACGGGTGGCGGTCGCGCGGGCCGGCCTCGACCAGCAGTACCTGCAGCTGCGGATCGGCACTGAGCCGGTTGGCCAGCACGCAGCCGGCCGAACCGGCACCGATGATGATGTAGTCGAATTCCCGCATCGCGCTTCCCCCTGGCGTATCGCCAGCATAGCCGGGAAGAACGCCCGCACTGGCGATGTTGCAGTGCATCGGATACCGTGCGCGCTTTGTGGCGACAGGTGCAGGCCGATGCGGTCCGGTCAGGGCAGGGTACATGCGGGGGAGCGGCTGGCGGTTGCGCTGTCCTTCGCCTATTTCTTTTGCGTGCTGGCCGCGTACTACGTGATCCGTCCGCTGCGCGAGCAGCTGGCCGCCGCGGTCGGCTCGACCCAGCTGCCCTGGTTCTACGGCGCCACCTTCATCGGCACCCTGCTGCTGTCGCCGCTGTTCGCCGCGCTGGTGACGCGCTGGCCGCGGCGGGTGGTGATGCCGGTGGTGCAGGTGTTCTTCATCGCCTGCCTGCTCGGGTTCGTGCCGTTGTTCGCGTGGCCGGAGCTGCTCGGGCCGAAGACGCTGGGGGTGACGTTCTTCGTCTGGGTGAGCGTATTCAACCTGTTCGTGGTGTCGGTGTTCTGGAGCTTCATGTCCGACATCTGGGACAGCGCGCAGGCGCGGCGATTGTTCCCGGTCATCGCCGTGGCCGGCACGGTGGGCGCGGTCGCCGGGCCGATGCTGACCCGTTCGCTGGTGGGCGTGATCGGCGTGGCGCCGCTGCTGGTGGTCTCGGCGGCACTGCTGTGCCTGGCGCTGGGGTGCGTCGTGGCCCTGGGGCGCTGGGCGCGGCGGCATGGCGCGCGCCGCCACGAACCCGGCCACGAGGCCGCGGTCGGCGGTGGCATGTTCGACGGCCTCAAGCAGGTGTTCGCCGATCCGTTCATCCGCAACATGTCGATCCTGCTGCTGCTGGCCGACGGCATCGGCACGGTGAACTATGCGCTGGTGACCGATTACTCCGGGGCCACGTTCGCCGACGCGGTGGCGCGCACCCGCTTTGCCGCCAACATCGACCTGGCCGGCAACGTGCTGACCGCCATCACCCAGCTCACCCTCACCCGCTGGCTGCTGCCGCGAAAGGGGCCGGGCATCGTCATCATGATCTGGGCGCTGGTCAGCGTCGGCGCGTTGTCGCTGGTGCTGTTCGCCCGTGACCCGCACGCGCCGCTGCTGATGGGCATGCCGGCGGTGGCGATCGCACTGATCGTCAGTCGCGGCCTGGCCTACGGCATGGCCGAGCCGGCGCGGCACAGCCTGTACACCCGGGTGCCGCGCAGCGTGCGCTACAAGGGCCAGAATGCGGTGGACACGGCGGTATGGCGGTTCGGCGACATGTCCATCGCGCTGGGCATGAACTGGTTGCGCGTGCTGGGCATGGGCACTGCCGGTTTCGCCGGCGTCAGTGCGGCCGCGGCCGTGATCGCGGCGGGCATCGGCTGGCGGCTGTCGCGTCGCCCCGAGGGCGTGCCGGCGCCGGAGGCGCCGCCCGCCCGCTGATGGCTTTGCCGGGCGCGCGCCGGTCCATGGTGCGTCCCAGGCCAGCGCCAGCGGCGCGGCATGCAGCGCCGCGTCCAGTGCGGACACCACGCTCAGCAACTGCGCATGCCAGCCATGCAGGCGCCGCGATGCCGACCGCTCCAGCATGCGCCACGTCCAGAACAACGCCACAAGTCCGTGCAGCGCCGGTCCAAGCGGCGTGGCGTGCGGTTCGCGGCCGAAGACCAGTGCCAGCGCGCGCATACCGGCGAAGACGTGGACCCGACGCGGAACGGGGATCTGCATGACCGTGCGCTTGGCCAGGCTGTTGCGGGCGAGCTCGCGTTTTCGGGCGAACCACTTCCACCAGGCCAGGTGGGAGGCCGCCGAGCGCAGGCCGTGCACGCCGCCCAGGCGCACGGCCCGTTCGGCGGCGTTCGTGGCCTAGCCGTTTGCGCGGCGAGGCGACACCCACATCGCGATGCGGGCGGTGAACACCTCGGCGCCCGCCGCATCGCTGATGCCGACCCGCACCGGCAGTTCGTAACCGGCGGGGGCGCTGGCGATGGGGCGTTCCGGCACCGCCACGGCCTTGAGGGGGCCGCGCGCCTTGGCCAGGTAGCGCACCTCCATGCCCCTGGGAATCCAGCGCATGTCGGCCGGCAGCGAGGCATCGGTCATCAGTCCGGCCGTCAGCTCGGCCAGGTTGCACAGCGCGATCGCATGCACGGTGCCGATGTGGTTGCGCACTTTGCGGCGGTCGGCCAGGGTGCCTTCGCAGCGGCCGTCCGCGAGCAGGGTGATGCGCGGGGAAATGCTGGCGAAATACGGCGCCTTGAAGCACACCGCGCGGGTGAACAGCCAGCGCCCGCCTGGCCAGCGCGACAGGCGCCGGTACAGCGTCAGCAATGGGGGGCTCATCGTCGCCTCCTGGACAGGGAAACGGCGGGCAGGTGCCCGCCGTCTTGCGGTTGCGTCGGATGGCCCGGTTCAGGCCACCTGCTGCGGCTGCCGGCCGTGGTGGTCGTAATACGACGCGGCACGCAGCTCATGCGGATCGAAGTCGTCCACGGTGATGGTATCCAGGGTGATCGCGCGCAGTTCCTCCAGCAGGGTGCGCTCGTCCTGGGTGATGACCCCTTCGGCCACCGCCTCGTCCAGCTGTGCGGGGAAGGTCAACGCCTCGATGCCCTTGGTCTTGAGCGCCTTGAGGAACTTGCGCTCCACCGGCTCGGCCATGACCGCCTTGGTCAGGTAGCTGGCGATGCGGCCACCGGGGTTGTTCTCGCACGGGGTCAGGAACACGCCCTTGGCCAGCCGGTCGCGGGCTTCGTTGGGCGACATCAGGGTGGCGGCCACGCGCCGGCTCAGGCGATCGCCGGGAGCTTCGGCGCGGCGGCCGAACGGGAAGATCAGCGCCCACATCAGCCAGCCGATCGGGCGGATCGGGAAGTTGCGCAGCGCCGCCGACAGTGCCTCCTCGATACGGTGCACGCTGTCATGGAACGCCCACGCCAGCAGCGGCTGGTCGGCCGTCGGCGCGCCTTCGTCGTGGTAGCGCTTGAGCATCGCGCTGGTCATGTAGATGTGGCTGAGCACGTCGCCCAGGCGGCCGGACAGCGATTCCTTGAACTTCAGCTTGCCGCCCAGGGTCATCATCGAGATGTCGGCCATCAGCGCCAGGTTGGCGGAGTAGCGGTCCAGCTTGCGGAAGTAGCGGCGGGTGTAGGCGTCGCCCGGGGCGGCACCGAAGCGCGCGCCGGTCAGCCCGAACCAGAACGAACGCACCGCGTTGGAGATGCCGAAGCGCACATGGCCGAACAGCGCCTGGTCGAACTCGCGCAGGCCGGCCTTGCGGTCCTCGTCCTGGGCTGCCTTCATTTCCTTGAGCACCCACGGATGGCACAGGATCGCGCCCTGGCCGAAGATCAGCAGGCTGCGGGTCATGATGTTGGCGCCTTCCACGGTGATCGCGATGGGCGCGGCCTGCCAGCTGCGGCCGGCGAAATTGCGCGGGCCGAGGATGATGCCCTTGCCGCCGATGACGTCCATCATGTCGCTGATGCACTCGCGGCTCATGTTGGTGCAGTGGTACTTGGCGATGGCCGACGGCACCGACGGCACGTCGCCGCGGTCCACCGCCGCCGCCGTGGCCTGCGACAGCGCGCTGATCTTGTACGCCTTGCCGCCGATGCGGGCCAGCGCTTCCTCCACGCCCTCGAAGCGGCCGACCGACAGGCCGAACTGCTTGCGGATGCGGGCGTACGCGCCGGTGATGACCGCGCCGGCCTTGGCACCGCCCGAGGCGGTGGACGGCAGGGTGATGGAGCGGCCGACGGCCAGGCACTCGTTGAGCATGTTCCAGCCCAGGCCGCGCTTGTCCGGGCCGCCGATGATCTGGCTGAGCGGGATGAACACGTCCTTGCCGCGGATCGGGCCGTTCTGGAACGGCGAGTTCAGCGGGAAGTGGCGGCGGCCGACTTCCACGCCGGGGGTTTCGCGCGGCAGCAGCGCCAGGGTGATGCCGATGTCCTTGGTGTCGCCGAGCAGGCCGTCGGGGTCGTACATGCGGAACGCCAGGCCGATCAGCGTGGCCACCGGCGCCAGGGTGATGTAGCGCTTGTCGAAGGTCAGCTTCAGGCCGAGGACTTCCTCGCCGTTCCAGGTGCCCCTGCAGACGATGCCGAAGTCGGGGATGGAGGTGGCATCCGAGCCGGCGAACGGGCCGGTCAGGCCGAAGCAGGGCACCTCGATGCCCGCCGCCAGGCGCGGCAGGTAGTAGTCCTTCTGTTCCTGGGTGCCGTAATGGTTGAGCAGTTCACCCGGGCCCAGCGAGTTGGGCACGCCGACGGTGGAACTGACCACGCTGGAGATCGACGCCAGCTTCTGGATCACCTTGTGGTGGGCCAGCGCGGAGAAGCCCAGGCCGCCGTACTGCTTGGGGATGATCATGCCGAAGAACTTGTTCTTCTTGATGAAATCCCACAGTTCCGGCGGCAGGTCGGCGTGGACATGGGTGATTTCCCAGTCGTTGACCATCCGGCACAGTTCTTCGACCGGGCCGTCCAGGAATGCCTGCTCTTCGGCGGTGAGCTGCGGCTTGGGATAGTCCAGCAGCTTCTGCCAGTCCGGATCGCCAGTGAACAGCTCGCCCTCGAAACCGACCGAGCCGGTCTCCAGCGCGATGCGCTCGGTCTTGGACAGCGGCGGCAGCACCTTGCGGAACACCCCCATGAACGGCGAGGTGATCAGCGGCTTGCGCAGGAACGGCAGCAGCACCAGCGCGCTGACCACGGCCAGGATCGCCGCGGCGACGATGACCGCAGTCGGGTTGATGCCCGCGAACCAGCAGATGCCCAGCAGTACGGCGCCGATCACCGTCCAGGCGACCAGCCGCATGCGGTGATAGGCGACGAAGGCGGCTGCCAGCAGCAGCGCTAGGAAGGGAACGACAGTACTCATTGACTTGCTCCGGTAACGTGCTCGGTTCGGGTGGACGCGGCGGCGGAAGCCGGGGGCAGTGCGTCCAGGTAGTTCAACACGGCGGCGGTAAACGCGTCGTTGTCATCGCCTGCCACCATATGCGTGGCGTCGGCCAGATGCACGTGTTGCGCGTGCGGCACCAGCGCCAGGAATTCGGCCACCGTCTGCGGGCTGACCAGGTCGCTGCGGCCACCGCTGACCAGCAGCAACGGGCATTCGACGCGGCGCGCGGCTTCGGCGATGGCATCCTGGTGCTGTTCGCTGTCGCGCGCCAGTTCCTCCACCAGCCTCGGATCCCAGTGCCAGCTCCAACGGCCGCTGCCGGTGGGGCGCAGCAAGCCGCGCAGGGCATCGTCGCTCTTGCGCGGGCGATGCGGCATATAGGCGGCGATGCTGTCGGCGGCCGCTTCCAGCGAGGCGAAGCCATCCGGGTGCGCGCTCATGAAGGCGAGGATGCGCTCGACCCCGCGGGTTTCCCAGCGCGGGGTGATGTCCACCAGCACCATCGCCGCGAACAGCCCCGGCCAGCGCGCCTCGGCCATCAGCCCGAACAGCCCGCCCATCGACGCGGCGACCAACACCGGTGGCCGCGGCAGTTCGCCTGCGACCACGATCAGGTCGTCGGTGAACTGCTCGCCGTGATACGGCAGCCCGGCCGGATTCCAATCGGAACCGCCATGGCCACGCGCATCGTAGGCCAGCGTGGCGTGGCCGGCGGCATGCAGCGCCGCGGCAGTCGTGGTCCACGCGCCGCGGGTCTGGCCGAAGCCGTGCGCGAACAGGATCGGCGGCTTGTTTCCAGGGGCTTTCGTGGCGGCCAGTCCGATGCCGTGGGCACCTTCCAGGCGGGTGTCTTGCGCGTGCATGGGGCTCACAGGGAGAAAACCGTACCCGATAGTATGGATTCGCCCGGACGCCTGTCAATACTGATGGGTATGGATCGTAACGCCCTGCGTCACATGGCTTTGGCGGTCTCGTCGCGTGGTCGCGCCGCCCGCCAGCGCGGCGCATACTGCATCCAGTCCCCGGCGTATGGTTAAATCAACGGATGAACGAATCTTCAGCTTCCCCGGCGGAACCCCGCGGTACACGCAACAGCCGCCTCAGTGCGGACGACTGGGCCCAGGCCGCCCTGGACCTGATCGCGGAGCAGGGGGTCGGCGCGGTGGCGGTGGAGCCGCTGGCCCGCCGCCTTGGCGTTACCAAGGGCAGCTTCTACTGGCACTTTCCCTCGCGCGACGCGCTGCTGCAGGCCGCACTGGAACGCTGGGAGCTGGTCGAGCAGCAGCAGGTGTTCGGCAGCCTGGAGGAAGTACCCGACCCGCGCACCCGCTTGCGCGCGCTGTTCCAGCTGGTCGCGCACGAGGTCACGCCGCACGTGATCTACAGCGAGCTGCTCAAGGCGCTGGACAACCCGCTGGTACGTCCGGTGATCGACCGCGTTTCGCAGCGACGCCTGGACTACCTGATGGCCTCGTTCCGCCAGGCCGGCCTCAGCTCCACCGACGCCCGCCACCGCGCGCGCCTGGCCTACGCGGCCTACGTGGGCTTCCTGCAGCTGTCGCTGCAGCTGCAGCAACCGAAGCAGGCGCGCGAGGAATTCGAATCCTACGTCGAGCACGTGATCGAGACGCTGATCCCGAACGGCTGAATGCAGGCGTGATGGACGATGGAAGAGCCGCGCATGTCGCGGCTTTTTTGTGTCTTCGCCGCGTTCTGCCTCCTGCAAAAAGACAACGGCCCCTTTCGGGGCCGTTGCTTCAAACGCTGATCAATCCACCGATCAGAACTTCTGGTTGTACTTCAGGTACAGGAAACGGCCGGTATCGAAACCGCCGTAGTACGAGAAGTTCGACGCAGCCTGGCTGTACATGATCGGACCAACGCGGTTGAACACGTTGTTCGCACCAATGGCGATGCGGGCATTCCACGGCGCCTGCCAGGAGACCTGCACGTCGTGGAACGTGGTGGCGCCCAGGCGGTTCTGCGGGATGACCTTGTTCGCGGTCGGGCTGAAGTAGTTCGGATCCGAGCAGATATCGTCGTAGGAGCAGTCTTCCTTGGTGCTGGAGTAGTAGCGGATGCCGTAGTTGGCAGACCAGTCACCCTTGTTCCAGCCCAGGCTCAGGTTGGAACGAATGCGGAAGTACTCTTCGAAGCCATTGACCTGGCTCGGCTTCGTGCCCGGGTCATTGGTGCTCTTGATCTCGAACTTGCTGACGTAGGTCGTCGCCCACTTGGCGCTGAAACGACCCCAATCGGTGTCCAGCGCATAGTTGGCGTCGAAATCGAAACCTTCGGTCAGGTAGTAACCGGCGTTGCGGGTGCCGTAGGTCAGTTCGCTGACGATGTTGCCCTGGGCTGGGTCACGCTTGAACATGGCGCAACGCGATTCGATCAGGTTGACGTAGCAGTCGTCCATGATCGCGTTCGGCGAGTCCGAAACCACGGTGTCGTCGATGCGCACCTTCCACCAGTCCAGCGCCATGGTCAGGCCCTGCACGAACTTCGGGCTGTAGACCAGGCCGACGGTCTTGGAGGTGGACATTTCCGGCTGCAGGTTGGGATTGGAACCGGACACGAACGGGACCGGGGTCTGGTTGCCATTCGGGCCGGTGATCGGCACGAAGCCCTGCTTCAGCTGGCGGAAGTTCGCACCGACGTCCTTGAGGCAGCGCGGCGAGTTGGCGGCCTTGCCGTAAACGACGTCGCACGGATCCTGGAAGCCGGTGGCGAAGGTCTGCGAGCCGCCGCCGTACAGGTTGCCGATGGTCGGGGCGCGGAAGCCCTCGGCATAGGTGGCACGGACCAGCAGGTCGTCCATCGGGCGCCACTTCATGCCGAACTTGTTGTTCGTGGTGTTGCCGAAGGTGTCGAACTTCGAGTAGCGGGTAGCCGCGTTGAAGGTCAGTTCCTTGGCGCCCGGCAGGTCGGCCAGGACCGGCACGTTCAGTTCCAGGTAGCCTTCATCGACCTTGTACGAGCCGTAGGTCGGGCCCGAGGCCAGGTTGGTCGAATTGCCGGACTGGGCGATGGCGTCCGGGGTAAAGCCACCTTCTTCCTTGCGGTGCTCGTAGCCCAGCGCGAAGCCCAGGTCGCCGGCGGGCAGGGTGATGATCGAACCCGCCAGGTTGACGAAGTAGTCGTGCGTCTTCGTCTTGCCCACGGCGTGTTCTTCCTTGTACAGGAAGTTGCGCACAGCCGGGTCGTCCAGCGAATTCTCGACGGCACCGGTACCGAAGCCGGCGAACGGGTTCCACGGCACGCAGCCGGCGATCACGTTGCCCGGCGTACCGCAGACGATCTTGCCCGTGGTCGGATCCTTGAACGACGGACCCACGGCAGCCTTGACCGACGGGATGTAGAAGTTGCCGTTGTTGATGATGCTGGTGTCGGCCTCATTGAACATATAGCCGGCGTCCCAGTCGAAATACCGGTCACCAATCTCGAACGAGCCTTCCAGCGCCGCGGTGAAACGCCAGGTCGTCTGGTCGGTATTGGTGGTGCGCGGAACTTCCCAGCCACGACGACGCCAGTCAACCGCGCTGGCACCCGCGGTCGGGTTGAAGTAGCTGTCCTTCGACATCGGAGCGCCGACCGCGGCGGACTGCAGTGGGTAGCCCGCGATCTGACGGTCCGACGACCGCTTGGTGTAACCCATGTCGCTGGTGAAGCGCACGTTGTCGGTGATGTCGTAGCTCGCGTTGACGAACAGCGAGCGGCGCTCCAGCGGCGTCAGCAACTGCATCTGGTCGATGGAGTTGCTGGTGTCATTGCTGTTCTGCGGGTGGAAATTGCCAGCGCCGATGGCGCTGCTGCCGCGGTTCGGAGCCTGCCAGGCGCCGGTGCTACCAGACGGACGCCAGTTGCCCCACTGGCCGACGGTGGTGTTGTTGCCACCCGGATCACGCGGATCGGCTTCGGCGGTGTACCAGCGGTCGCGCGCCCACACCGGATCTTCCTTGTGGTATTCGGCACCGACGGTGACCGAGCCGCGCTCGCCGGAGAAGCCGACCATGAAGTCGTAGGTCTGCTTCTGGCCATCGCCTTCGCCGTACTGGCCGGTGTAGACATTGGCCTCGGCACCGTCGAAGTTCTTGCGGGTGATGATGTTGATCACGCCGGCCATCGCGTCGGAGCCGTAGATCGCGGAGGCGCCGTCCTTCAGGACTTCGATGCGCTCGACGATGACGGACGGGATGGAGGAGATGTCCTGGTAACCGGCCGGGCTGATGCCCAGGCGCTTGCCATTGACCAGCACGAGGGTGCGCTGGGCGCCCAGGTTGCGCAGGTCGATATACTGGCCGCCGGCTTCCTGGTTGGAGGTCAGCGGCGAGGCGCGGCTGAACGTGGGGCTGCCGGCTGCGGAGATGTTCTGCAGGATGTCGGCGACGGAGCTGAAGCCCTGGTTCTCGATTTCCGCGCGGGAAATGGTCAGAACCGGCTGGGCGGTTTCGACGTCGACCTGACGGATGCGCGAACCGGTGACTTCAATGCGGTCGAGGTTGGTGGCACCGCTGGTGTCCTGGGCGAAGGCAGTGCCGGTGGTGCCGGCGCCTGCGACCAGGGCCAGCACCACTGCGTCACGCAGCTTGTTGGACTTGCAATACATGGGCTCTCTCTCCAAGTGATCTTGGTAGTTACAAGTGGTAGCGCCTGCGCGGCGGGGCGAAAGATTCGGTCCCAAAATCCGTGCGGCTGACCCGATAGTACTTCCGTCTCTTCTGAAATTAAAGCTTCGTTAATGAATTGCGTGGGTTTGGTGAAATTCGGCAAAGTGAATGTTGCGGGTGCAACAAAAACGCCTCCTTGCGGAGGCGTTTCGATGAATGCGCAGGCTGTTCAACGGGTCGAGAGCTCAGAGATCCTGCTCGTACCGCACGTAGGGAATAGCCCCTTCGTCGTTGCTCTCATTGCGTGGAGAGAACGGGTTCTTGCCGCGGGTGATGACGTTCTCGGCGCCGACGGTGAGCTGGCCGCTCCAGGGCGTGCGCCAGGTCAGGCCCAGGCCGATGCCTTCCCACTTGCCGGCCCGGCCGGGGGCGTCGACGACGCGGCCGATGATGTTGGCGCTGAACGGGCCATAGCCCCCGCCGATGCTCAGGCTCTTGCTGTCCCAGCGGTCGACCAGTGCGGGCGATGCATCGCTCAGTGGTACCAGGCGTGCCTTGGCGTAGGTGCCGCCGATGGAGACGAAACCTTCGCTGCCGATGTTCTTCTGGCCGAAGACGGTCAGGTCGTTCTGTTCCACGCGCGCGGCCGGTGCCTTGGCATTGCCCGACAGCCATGCCGGCAGCGTGTCGCGGCCCGTGCCGGCGCTCAGGCCGACGCGCCCGCCGGGACGGTTGAAGGTGGTGGTCGCCGACAGGTGGCGACCGGGAACGCCGTCATCGTCGTCGCCCAGGCTGGCGAGCATGCAATGGCTGGCCAGGCCGCTGATGCTGCTGCCGCGGCTGCTGTTGCACAGCAGGCCGAGCGAATCGCCCGAGGAGAGCCCGAAGGCGGCATCGAGCGAATTGCGGCCGAAGTGCCAGCGCGCGCCGGCGACCTGTTCGCCGGTGGGCTCCAGGTACAGCAGCGCCTCGACCTTGCCGCTGCCCTTGTTCCAGACCGGCAGGACGGTGCTGTCCTGGGGGGCTCGCGGCTTGGCCTGCGCATGCGCGCCCGTTGCCACCCCAAGGGCGATCAACAAGGCCAGCGGCAGGCGCAGGAAGGTCTTCATCGACTCAATCAGACAGGACAGGGGCCGGAAAGTTCCCGGAGCGTGAGATTCTGATCGTATGTTGTTTATGTTTTCTTAACAAGACTCCGTCCTCCCCGGAACGCAGCTCGTCGGTGCCGTTACTGCAGCCGCTCGGGAGCGGCCTGGCTGGTGGGCATGGCTGCAAACAATACGCCGAATTCGGTCAAAGGGAAGTGATACTCGCGCCCGCAGAACTCGCAGCGCACTTCGACCTGGCCGCTGTCGGCGGCGGCGGCGCGGGCTTCGTCCTCGCCCAGCGACTGCAGCATGCCGATCACCCGCTCGCGCGAACAGGAGCAGCCGAAGCGCAGCGGCTTGTCGCCCAGGGTCTCGACCTGCTCTTCGTGGAACAGGCGGTGCAGCAGCGCGGGGCCGTCGACTGCCAGCAGTTCGTCGCGTCCCAGGGTGTCGAACAGCGCGCCGGCGCGGCCCCAGCCATCCTCGTCGCCCTGGTCGCCCGGGAGCTTCTGCAGCAGCAGGCCGGCGGCCCGCTGGCCATCGGCGGCCAGCAGCAGGCGCGTGGGCAGCTGCTCGGAATGGCGGAAATAGTCCTCGAACGCCTCGTCCAGGCTGTTGCCCTGCAGCGCCACCAGGCTCTGGTAGCGCTGCGGCTCACGCGGGTCCAGGCCCGGGTTCTCGATGGTGATGGCCAGCAGCGCGCCGTCGCCGAGCTGCGACAGGTCGGGCGGGGCATCCTGGCCGTCCTCGAGCTGGGCGATGCCACGCAGGGTGCCGGCCGAGGTGCATTCGGCGAACAGGGTGCGCAGCGCCGAGCCGCTGCGCAGCTGCACCGACAGGCGCCCGTCGATCTTGATGTGGCCGGTGAACAGCGCCGAGGCCACGCAGGCCTCGCCGAGCAGGCGCATGGCCGAAGGGCGGTAGCTGCCATGGGACAGGATTTCGCGCCAGCTGCCGGAGAGCTGGACATGGACGCCGCGCACGCCGGCCTCGGGCAGGAGGAAGCGGACAAGGAGGTCGGACGTTTCGGTCATGGGAATCTGCACGTATGGGGACGCCGGTGCCGGATAATGCACCGATGTCGGGATTCATGGGGTCAACCAAGCAGATGGGGACGGAGCAGGACGAGCGCAAGGTGCGGCCGCGGCGCAGGTGGCGGCGCTGGTTGTGGATCACGCCCTGCGCGCTGGCGCTGTTCAGCATCGTGCAGGTGGCGGTGCTGCGGTTCGTCGATCCGCCGTTTTCCACGGTGATGGCGCTGCGGCAGGCCGAAGCGTGGGGGCAGGGCGAGTGGGGATTCCGCATCCATTACCAGTGGCGCGACCTGGACGCGATGGCGGCCAGCGTGCCGATCTCGCTGGTGGCGGCCGAGGACCAGCGGTTCCCGCTGCACAACGGCTTCGACCTGCAGGCGATCGAGAAGGCGATGGACCACAACGCCCGTGGCAAGCGCCTGCGCGGCGGCAGCACGATCAGCCAGCAGGTCGCCAAGAACCTGTTCCTGTGGCAGGGCCGCAGCTGGCTGCGCAAGGGGCTGGAGGCCTGGTACACGGTGCTGATCGAGGCGCTGTGGCCGAAGCGGCGGATCCTGGAGATGTACGCCAACGTGGCCGAATTCGGCGATGGCGTCTACGGCGTGCAGGCGGCGTCGCGGCAGTTCTGGGGCAAGGACGCGGCGCGGCTGTCGGCGGCCGAGAGCGCCCGCCTGGCGGCCGTGCTGCCGTCGCCGCGGCGTTACAGCGCAACCCGGCCGGGCCCGTTCGTGCAGCGCCGCGCCGCCTGGATCCAGCGCCAGGCGCGGCAGCTGGGTGGGCCCGGTTACGCGGTGGACGGCGAGTGATGCCACCGCGTGCCGGCCGCTGCCGCGGCGTGCGCGTCCTGTTCCGTAGAATGCGCGCATGAGCCCCCGCGACCGGCTGACCGTCGTCATTGCCGCCTGCAACGAGCAGGACGCCCTGCCGTTGCTGCACGAGCGCCTCGGTGCCGTGCTGGAACGCCTGCCCGACATCGATGGCCGGGTGCTCTATGTCGACGACGGCAGCACCGACGCCACCTGGTCGCTGATGCAGCAGCTGGCGACGGACGACCCGCGGGTGGCGGCGCTGCGGCTGTCGCGCAACTTCGGCAAGGAGGCCGCGCTCACCGCCGGGCTGGACCTGGTGGATGAAGGCGCAGCACTGATCCTCGACGCCGACGGCCAGGACCCGCCGGAGCTGATCGCGCAGTTCGTCGAACTGTGGCGGCAGGGGCATGACGACGTGTATGGCGTGCGCCTGGCGCGCGAGGGCGAAGGCTGGCTGAAGCGCGCCACCGCCTCCGCGTTCTACCGGGTGATGGGGCGGCTGTCGAAGACGCCCATTCCCGCCGACACCGGCGACTTCCGCCTGCTGTCGCCGCGCGCGCTGACGGCGCTGCGGCAACTGCGCGAGCGCCAGCGTTTCATGAAGGGCCTGTTCGGCTGGGTGGGTTTCCGCCGGGTGGCGTTGCCGTACCGGCGCGCGCCGCGGGTGGCCGGGCGCAGCAAGTTCGGCTTCTGGAAGCTGTGGAACCTGGCGCTGGAGGGCATCACCAGCTTTTCCACCGCGCCGCTGCGGGTGGCGACCTATCTCGGGTTGCTGACCGCCGCGTCCTCGTTCGGTTTCGCCGCCTGGGTGGTGGGCAAGGCGGCGCTGTACGGCGACCGCGTCGCGGGCTGGCCGACGATGATGGCGGTGATCCTGTTCCTGGGCGGGGTGCAGCTGATCGCGCTGGGCCTGATCGGCGAGTACCTGGGCCGCCTGTACATGGAGGCCAAGCAGCGGCCGTTGTACCTGGTTGACACCTGGCGGCCGGCCGACGTGGCACTATCGGGCGCATCCGCCAGCAAGGGAGAACGCCATGCAGACCGTTCGTCAGTTGCTCGGGACCAAGTCCCCTGAGATCCACGCGGTAGCGCCGGACAGCGCGGTGATCGACGCGATCCGGCTGATGGCCGAGAAAGGCATCGGCGCGGTGCTGGTGATGGACGGGGCGCGGCTGGCCGGCATCCTTTCCGAGCGTGATTATGCGCGCAAGATCGTGCTGCGCGACCGCTCCTCGCGCGACACCCCGGTGGCGGCGATCATGACCGCCGAGGTGGTCACGGTGACGCCGGCGGACACGGTCGAGGACTGCCTGCAGCTGGTGACCGACCGCCGCATCCGCCACCTGCCTGTGGTCGAGGGCGGCGCGGTGCTGGGGGTGATCTCCATCGGCGACCTGGTCAAGTCGGTGATCGAACAGCAGCGCCGCGAGCTGGGGCAGCTGCAGCAGTACATCGTCGGCGGCTGAGCGCGCGCCCGCGCCCTATCTGGCGTAGTGGCCGCCGCAGTCGGCGTCCTTGCCCGGCCCGGTTTCGAGGGTGGCCAGCAGCGCCGCCGGCGGGGTGATGCTGCCCAGGGTCAGGGCGATGGCGCCGCGCAGCCCCAGGGCCTTGAAGTCGGGGCGGAACGACGGGTCCTTGAAGGTGCCGCCAATGCGCAGCGGCGAGCGCAGCGCGAGGATGCTCCTGTCCTTGGGCCGCGGCCGCAGCAGCAGGTCCAGCTGCTCGCCTTTGAGGCTGACGCTGCCTTCGCCCACGACCAGGGTGTCGGTGGTGTCGAACGCCAGTGCGCGCGCCTGCATCAGGCCATCCTGTACCCCGAAATCGGCGAACGCGCAGCGCAGCGGGATCTGGCGGTCGCCGGTGAACAGGAACTTGAGCGACTCGGCCACGTCCAGCCCGGCCAGTTCCATCAGCAGGTTGCCGACATGGCCGCGGCCCATGCCGATGGCGACGTCGCCGTCGCTGCTGCCGAGCATGGCGGCCACCGAGTTGCCGGTGCCGGACAGGCGCACGCGGCCGCCGATGCCGCCGGAGGCCTGCCGGGCCAGGCGCGCGTCGGGAAACAGGCGGCCCAACTGCACCCCGCGCAGACTGGCGTCGAGCGTGGTGGCGATGCGTGGGCTGCGCGCATCCATGCGCACCGAGCCACGGATGTCGCCGCCGGCGACGCCGAAGTTCAGCGGCTCCAGGCGCAGCAGGCCATCGTCCAGGCGCAGGTGCGCGTCCATGTCGTCCAGCGGCAGCGACGGCGAATTGATGCGCTGCGCCTTCCAGCGCACGTCCGCGTCCATCGCCCGCAGTTTGCCCAGGTCGTACGGCTTGTCAGGCAGTACCGTGGGCCGGGCCGCCAGTGCCGCGGCCGCGGCCTTCTGCCCGGCGTTGGCGGTTTCGCCGCCACCGGTGCGGGGCGGCGCGCCGACAAAGCCGGCGAGGTCGTCGAAGTCGAGCCGGCGCGAGACCAGCTCGGCGGTCAGCCGCGGGCGCTCGCCGCCCACGTCGATGCGTACATTGCCGGCCAGATCGCTGTCGCCCACCTGGCCACTGAAGCCGTCGTAGCGCCAGGTGTCGTGGTCGCGGCGCAGCCGGCCGTCGAGGCGGTACGGGGGCGAGGACGGCAGGGCGATGCCGAGCAGGGGGTACAGGTCTTCCAGGTCCTCGCCGCTGAGCCGGAGCCGCAGGTCGAACAGCTGCAGCTGGAACGGATTGGTCAGGGTGCCGCTGGCGGTGGCGCGGGTGGCGCCGGCACGGCCTTCCAGGTGCAGGCGGAAGGGGTGCTCGCTGTCGGCCAGCTGCAGTGGCGATTCGGTACCGCCACGCACCGTGAACGCGGCGCCGCGCCAGTGCCCGTTGCCCTGCAGCAGCAACGGTGGCGCGGCGTTGGCCTGCGCCGGCGCGCCGCTGCGGACGGCAAGCCGGATGTCGGTGCGGCCAGGCGCGTCCACGAAGCGCAGGGTGCCGTCGTCCACGCGCAGCCGCTTGAGCGGCAACGGCCGGCCTGCGTCGCCGCCACCGAGGAAATCCCAGTTCCCCCGTTCGCCGCGCCGCGGCGCGGTCTGCAGCAGCACGTCGGGACGCGCCAGCCGCACTTCGGGTACCTGCAGGTCGCCGCGCAGGAGTGGCCACAGCCGCAGGTCGATTTCGACGCGCGCGGCGCGGGCCATGTCCGGCCGCTGCGCCCACGGCGCATTGGCGAAGCTGACCCGGTCGGCGCGCAGCGTGCTGGTGCTGCCCAGGTCGACGTCGAGGTGGCCGATGTGCAGGGCGCGGCCGGTACGCGCCTGTACCATGCGTTCCAGTGGCCGCTTGAACCAGTTCCAGTCCCACAGCAACAGCAGGACGACGAGCGCGGCGAGCAGCACGCCGGCGATGGCGAGCCAGCGCTGGCCGCGCGTGCCGGGACGGCGGTGACGCCAGCGCGACGCGCGCGGCGTGGCGGGGGCAGGTGCGGTGTTCACGCCGCCATGGTTGCCGCCAGGTCGTGCACGTGGCGCGAAGCGTTCATTGGCGCGGCGTGCAGACGCCGTTGTCGCGCCGCTGCGCGGCAGCGGCCCGCTAGAGGATCTGCGCGGTCACCGAAACGAAATGGCAGACGCTGCCGGCGATCACGAACAGGTGCCAGATGGCGTGCGAATAGCGCACCGATTCGCGGTGGTAGAAATAGGTGCCCAGGGTGTAGGACACGCCGCCTGCCAGCAGCCAGCCCAGGGTGAACCCATCGAGCGAGTTCCACATCGGCTCGATCGCCACCACCACCAGCCAGCCCATGGCGATGTAGATGGCCGTGGACAGCCGCTTGAAGCGGCCGGTGTAGAACAGCTTGAAGATCACCCCGCCCACCGCCAGCGTCCAGATCGCGGCGAACAAGCCCCAGCCCCACGGCCCGCGCAGGCCGATCAGGGTGAATGGCGTATACGTGCCGGCGATCAGGATGTAGATCGCGCAGTGGTCGAAGATCTTCAGCCGGCCCTTGGCCACCGGGTGCTGGATGGCGTGGTACAGGGTCGAGGCGGTGTACAGCAGCAGCAGCGCCACGCCGAACACGATGGCGCTGGCCAGTTGCCAGCCGTCGCCGTAGATCGCGGCCAGGGTGATCAGCACCGCGCTGGCGCCTAGCGCGGTGACCGCGCCCAGGCCGTGGGTCAGGGCGCTGGCGATTTCCTCGCGGATGTCCACGGTGTGCCGCGGCAGGGGAGCGGTGGTAGGCATGGCCTGCAAGTTACCGCAATGCAGCACGGGGTGCATCCCCATGCCCGCCGGCGGTTGGGGGTGGCGTCATCCAGGGGCAGGAGCGCGCTGGACGCGCCTGCCTCCGGCCGCTCATTCCACCGAGACGGTATGCGCGGCCTCGCGGGTGGCGGAGAAGCGCACGTCCGGCGCCCGTTCCTGCGCCAGTTGCAGGTTGACCCGGGTCGGGGCCAGGTAGACCAGCTGCCCGGCGGCGTCCACGGCCAGGTTGTTGGCGTTCTTCTCGCGGAACTCCTCCAGCTTCTTCGCGTTGTCGCAATGCACCCAGCGCGCGGTGACCACGCCCACCGGTTCGAAGATGGCTTCCACGCCATACTCGTCCTTCAGGCGGTAGGCGGCGACGTCGAACTGCAGCACGCCCACCGCGCCCAGGATCAGGTCGTTGCTCATGATCGGGCGGAAGAACTGGGTGGCGCCTTCCTCGGACAGCTGCGCCAGGCCCTTCTGCAGCTGCTTGAGCTTGAGCGGGTCCTTCAGGCGCGCGCGGCGGAACAGTTCCGGAGCGAAGTTGGGGATGCCGGTGAAGGTGACCGCCTCGCCCTCGGTGAAGGTGTCGCCGATGGAAATGGTGCCGTGGTTGTGGATGCCGATCACGTCGCCCGGCCAGGCCTCGGCCGCGATCTCGCGGTCGCTGGCCATGAAGGTCAGTGCGTTGGCCAGCTTCATTTCCTTGCCGGTACGCACATGGAAGGTCTTCATGCCGGCGCTGAAGCGGCCCGAGCACACGCGCATGAACGCGACGCGGTCGCGGTGCTGCGGGTCCATGTTGGCCTGGATCTTGAACACGAAGCCGCTGAGCTTGTCTTCCTGCGGGGCGATGGTGCGGCCGGTGGTGGCGCGCGGCTGCGGCGCCGGCGCGTGTTCGACGAAGAAGTCCAGCAGCGGCTGCACGCCGAAGTTGTTCACGCCCGAGCCGAAGAACACCGGGGTCTGCTGCCCGCGCAGGTAGGCGTCCTTGTCGAACGGATGGCTGGCGCCCTGCACCAGTTCCAGTTCATCGCGCAGGTCGGCCAGCATCTTCTCGCCGATGCGCTCGGCCAGGCCGGGCGCGTCCAGCGACGGGAAGATGGTCGAATCCTGGCGGGTGAAGTTGCGGCCCGGCTCGTACAGGTGCACCTCGCCGGTCAGCAGGTGCACCACGCCCTTCAGGCGCTGGCCCATGCCGATCGGCCACGTGACCGGCGCGCACTGGATGCCGAGCACGGTCTCCACTTCGTCCAGCAGCTCGATCGGGTCCTTGCCCTCGCGGTCGAGCTTGTTGATGAAGGTCATGATCGGGGTGTCGCGCAGGCGGCACACCTCCATCAGCTTGATGGTGCGCTCCTCCACGCCCTTGGCCACGTCGATCACCATCAGCGCCGAATCCACCGCGGTGAGCACGCGGTAGGTGTCCTCGCCGAAGTCGGCGTGGCCGGGGGTGTCGAGCAGGTTGACGATCTTGTCCTCGTACGGGAACTGCATCACCGAGGAGGTGACCGAGATGCCGCGCTCCTTCTCCAGCGCCATCCAGTCCGAGGTGGCGTGGCGGCTGGTCTTGCGCGACTTCACCGAGCCGGCCATCTGGATCGCGCCTCCGAACAGCAGCAGCTTTTCGGTCAGCGTGGTCTTGCCGGCGTCGGGGTGGGAAATGATGGCGAAGGTGCGGCGGCGCGCGGCTTCGGATGCGACTTCGGACATGGCGGCTGCGCCCGCGGCGGGCGCGCATTGGGAAAGGGAAGCCGGCGATTATAGCCGCTCAGGGCGGGGCGCCCGCCTCGCGGGCGAAGCGCAGCTCGCCGTGCGGGCCGGCCATGCGGAACGGGATCGAGGCCAGCGCCAGCCCGGTGTTGGCCTGCACCGCGAAGTGCAGGTGCGGGCCGGTGCTGCGGCCGGTGTTGCCGGAACGGGCCAGCGGCTGCCCCGCCTGGACCGCCTGCCCGGGCCGGACCGCCAGGCTGCCCGCCTGCAGGTGGGCGTAGAGCGCCATGCCGCCGTCGGCGTGCAGGACCCGCACCAGGCACCCGTCGCCGGGCGCATCGTCCACCACCTGCATCACCGTGCCGGCGCGGGCGGCGAGCACCGGCGTGCCTTCGGGCAGGGGAAAGTCGATGGCGTGGCGGTTCTGCGCGTCGCCATGGCTGCGGATGCCGTCGAAGCCCTGGCTGACCCGGACCGGCACCCCGGCGAACGGCAGCAGGTAGAGGTGATCGGCCGGTCGCGCGGACGGGTCGCCGGGAAAGGCGTCGAGCAGCAGCCGGACCCCGTTGCCGGTATCGGCCAGCCACAGCAGGTCGCGCTGTCCGCCCGCCGGCAACAGCACCGGCGCGGTCACCGCGCGGCCATCGGTGCCATCGCGCAGGCGCACCTGCAGCGGGCCGGCCAGCAGGTTGCGTGCCCGTGCTTCGCGGCCGCCGCCGCGGGGCTGCAGGAGCAGCCGTGCGAAGCCGGCTTCGCGGCCCCCGGCGGCCTCCGCCATGGTCGGGGCGGCCAACCCCCAGGCCTGGTGCCAGCGCGGCGCGGGGTCCTGGCCCTGGGCGGGCAGGGCCAACGTGGCGGACAGGAGCAGAACAGGTAGCCGGTGCATGCGCTGGCGCGGGCAGGTGGTGCCGGGATTATGCCGGCATGGTTGCATCGGAAACTCCATCGCTCCATCCGAATAAAGAGATTGACATGCGTCCGGGGGGCTGGCATCGTGTGTCCACCATCGAGACCGGCGGAGGGACAGGCCCTTTGATGCCGGGGCAACCAGCAGGTGCGCAAGCGCCTGTGTTTGGTGCCAAATCCTGCGGGGACCACCGCGTCCGCCGAAAGATGGTTCGATCCGTGCCCTGCACGGCGAACACGGGCCCGCGAAGCTCGATGGCTGCTCCTTACCGGATATCGCCATGCGTTTCGCCACCGCCACCGCCCTCCGTGAACACCCGGCCGCCGCGCCCGACAGCGCAGTGCCCGCCGCAGCCGCCGTGCGCGGTGAAATCGACGTGCGCCTGGCCATGCGCCATGCCGGCGAGCGCACGCTGCGGCTGCGCTACGAGCTGGCCGGCCGTGCCGATGCGCCGGTGGTGCTGGTGGCCGGCGGCATCTCCGCGCATCGCCACATCGCCGCCAACACGGTGTTCGGCGAGAAGGGCTGGGCCGAAGGACTGGTCGGCTGCGGCCGCGCGCTGGACCCGGCGCACCGCCGCCTGCTGGGCCTGGACTTCATCGGCGCCGACGGCGAGCTCGACGTGCCGATCGATACCGCCGACCAGGCCGATGCCGTGGCCCTGCTGCTGGACGCGCTGGGCATCGACCGCCTGCATGGCTGCGTGGGCTACTCCTATGGCGCGCTGGTCGGCCAGCAACTGGCCATCCGCCACCCGCACCGGCTGGGCCGGCTGGTGGCGGTGAGCGGCGCGCATCGCCCGCATCCCTATGCCTCGGCCTGGCGCGCGCTGCAGCGGCGCGCGGTCGCCCTGGGCCAGCTGCAGTGCGCCGAAAGCCACGGGCTGGCGCTGGCGCGGCAGTTCGCGATGCTCAGCTACCGCACCCCGGAAGAGTTCGGCGAGCGCTTCGATGCCCAGCCCGAAGTGGTGAATGGCCGCGTGCGCGTGGCCGCCGAGGATTACCTCGACGCCGCCGGCGCGCAGTACGTGGCGCGCACCCGGGTCAATGCCTACCTGCGCCTGTCCGAATCCATCGACCTGCACCGCATCGAGCCGGCCGCCATCGGCGTACCGACGCTGGTGGTCGCGGTCGAGGGCGACCGCCTGGTGCCGTTGTCCGACCTGGTCACGCTGGTCGAGGGCCTGGGCACGCGCGGCAGCCTGCGCGTGCTGCGTTCGCCCTATGGCCACGACGCCTTCCTGAAAGAGACCGATCGCATCGACGCGATCCTCGCCAACGCCCTACGCCTTCCCGGAGAGAACGCATGAGCCTGTCCACCGCTTCCGATGTTTCCTGTTGCCGCGCCACCGCGGCCGTGCGTGCCGGCATCGATCGCGATACCGCCTATGGCGCGGTGACGCCGCCGCTGGTGCTGTCGTCCAATTTCAGCTTCGACGGCTTCGGCAACAAGCGCCAGTACGACTACACCCGCAGCGGCAACCCGACCCGCGACCTGCTCGGCGAGGCGCTGGCGGAACTGGAGGGCGGCGCCGGCGCGGTGGTCACGTCCACCGGCATGGGCGCGATCAACCTGGTGCTCAATGCGCTGCTGCAGCCGGGCGACAGGCTGGTGGTGCCGCACGACGCCTACGGCGGCAGCTGGCGCCTGTTCAACGCACTGGCGGCCAAGGGCCACTTCGAACTGATCACCGCCGACCTGACCGATCCGCGCGCACTGGCCGAGGCGTTGGCGCAGGCGCCGAAGCTGGTGCTGGTGGAAACCCCGTCCAATCCGCTGCTGCGCATCACCGACCTGCGCTTCGTGATCGATGCCGCGCACAAGGCAGGCGCGCGGGTGGTGGTGGACAACACCTTCCTGTCGCCAGCGCTGCAGAACCCGATCGCCTTCGGCGCCGACCTGGTGCTGCACTCGACCACCAAGTACGTCAATGGCCACAGCGACGTGGTCGGCGGCGCGGTGGTCGCGCGCGATGCCGAGCTGCACCAGCAGCTGGTGTGGTGGGCCAATGCGCTGGGCCTGACCGGCTCGCCGTTCGACGCCTTCCTGACCCTGCGCGGGCTGCGCACGCTCGATGCGCGCCTGCGCGTGCACCAGGAGAACACCCGCGCGCTGGTCGATCTGCTCGCCACCAGCGACGTCGTGGCCAAGGTCTACTACCCGGGGCTGGAATCGCACCCGGGCCACGTGCTGGCCGCGCGCCAGCAGAAGGGCTTCGGCGCGATGCTGTCCTTCGAGCTGGCGCAGTGCGAGGGCGCCGACCCGCACGCGGCGGTGCGCGCCTTCGTCGAAGGCCTGCGCTATTTCACCCTGGCCGAATCGCTGGGCGGCGTGGAGAGCCTGGTCGCGCACCCGGCAACCATGACCCATGCGGCGATGACCGCCGAAGCGCGCGCCAAGGCCGGCATCAGCGACGGCCTGCTGCGCCTGTCGGTCGGCATCGAGGCCAGCGAGGACCTGGTGGCCGACCTGCAGGCGGGACTGCTGCGCGCTGCGCGGGCGCTGGCCGACAGCCGCCGTGAGGCCCTGCGGAAAACGGTGGACGCATGAGCGCGCAGCTGCGTCCGCGCGCAGCACCGGCGCGGCTGGTGCTGCTGGGTACCGGCACGGTCGGTTCGGCGTTCGTGGCCCGCTACCAGGCCCTGCGGCAGCGGCAACTCAGGCTGCCACTGCTGCACGCAGTGGCGAACTCGCGCATCGCGCTGGCCTGCGGCGACGCGCCCGAGGCGGCGTTGTCGCGCGCGCGCGAGGCCACCCGGCAGGCCGGCGCGCTCGCCCATGCCGAGCAAACCGGGCGCCTGCAGGCCGGCGACATCGTGGTCGACGCCACCGCCAGCGAGGAGGTCGCCGCCGAGCACGCGCACTGGCTGGCGCGGGGCATCCACGTGGTTACCGCCAACAAGCTGGGCAATGGCACCACCCTGGCGCGCGCGCGCCAGATCGGTGGCACCGCGGCTGCGGGCAACGCACGCTATGGCGACGCGGCCACCGTCGGCGCCGGCCTGCCGCTGCTGTCCAGCCTGCGCGCGCTGGTGGCCGGCGGCGACCGCATCCATTCCATTGAAGGCGTGCTGTCCGGTTCGCTGGCCTGGCTGTTGCAGCGTTTCGATGGCAGCCAGCCGTTCTCGGCGTGCGTGCGCGAGGCGGCCGCGGCCGGTTACACCGAGCCCGATCCGCGCATCGACCTGTCCGGCGAGGACGTGCGCCGCAAGCTGCTGATCCTGGCGCGTGCGGCCGGGGTGGCGCTGGAGCCGGAACAGGTGGCGGTCGAATCGCTGCTGCCGCCGGCGCTGGCGGCATTGCCGGCCGCGCAGGTCGACGCCGCGCTGGCGCAGCTGGACGCGCCGCTGGCGGCGCGCCTGCAGCAGGCGCGCGGGCAGGGGCTGTCGCTGTGTTTCGTGGCGCGCCTGGACGGGCACGGCGCCAGCGTCGGCCTGCGCGCGTTGCCGGCCGAGCACCCGCTGGCCGGCGGCCGCGGCACCGACAACCGGATGGCGATCCACAGCGACCGCTACCGCGTGCAGCCGCTGCTGATCCAGGGCCCGGGTGCCGGCGCCGAGGTCACCGCCGCCGCGTTGCTGGACGACGTGCTGGGCATCGTCAATCGATGAGCGCGCACGCCCGTTGACGGCCGGTCCGTCGCGGGCCACCGCCGTGGTTGCCGTGGTGCCCCGCGGTGGTGGGGCGGCGTGGCGCATGCGTGCGCTGCGGTGCTGCCGGTAGCGGGCCCGCGCACTGCCGCACCGCATGGTCGGCGGTGGCCTGGACGCTTGTCCGTCTCGCCATGTTGGCCACCGCCGGGCGCGACCCGCCGAGAGGTGGCGCGAACCGGCAGGGCCTCAATGCCGCGCGGCCGCCGCGTGGAGAAGCCGCTCGACCTCGGCGCGGCCGAGGTGCGTGCCATCGCGGTCGACCACGCTGAAGTCCACGCCGTTGTCCCACAACAGTGGCGCGGTGAGCACCGCGATGTCCTCCGACGCGGTCCGCGCCTGCAGGTCGAGCAGGCGCTGGTTGAAGCCGGCGGCCTGCAGCCAGGCGCGGTAGCTGGAGTCGTGTTCGGTGGCGAACTGGTCCTGGTAATGGCATTCCTCGCGGTCCGGCGAGGGCAGGGCATCGCACTGGGCGTTGCGCTGGTGCAGGCCGATCACCGCGTCCGGCTCCATCTGCCGCTGCGCGGCGGCGGCCCACAGCGCCACGCAGATGCTGGCGCAGTAGCCACGCACGCGCACGGTGAGGTTGTTCCGGCGCACGATGCGCGCCGCTTCCAGGCCGGTGACGGCATAGCCGCCGCCGCTGGTGATGTCGATCCGCCGCACCGAGGGCGCCGCGTCCAGCAATGCGCCCAGGTCGCTTGCGAAATTGCGGCCGACGCCGCCCTCCACGCGCAGCGCGGTGCCCTGGTCCTGCAGGGTCATGCGCGCTTCGCCGATATCCGCCAGGGTGGTCGATTTCTCGCCGCGGATGAGCCGCGCCTGCGGGGCGGGCGCCGCGGCGGGGGCTGGCGCCGGCGGGTCCGCGCGGGTGACCGGCGCATCCCCCGCCGCCGGACGCTTGCCGATGAACCAGGCAAGCACCAGCAGCGCGACCGCCGCCAGCGCCAGCCGGGTCAGGGTCAGGCCACCGCCGTTGCGCGGCGCCGACGGCGTTGCCGTACGCGGGCGCCGCGGTGGCGTTGCCCCATCCGGTTGCTGTGCGCCCTGCATCCTTGCCCCGCTGCTGGCTGTCGTTGCGCGATTCTGGTGCGCGTCCGGGCGCCGGCGCAACCCGCCATCGGGCCGGTCGCGGCGTGCGTCCGGGCCCGCGGCGCGGGTCACGCACCGCGAGCGATGTCGATCCTGCCGTCGCTGCCGAACATCTCCAGCAGGCCGTTCTCCACCAGCCACCAGGGATCGCCGGCCAGGGCCGACAGGTCGTCGGGTGGCTGCGCGCCCGGCACCGGCTGGTAGGCGATCCAGCCGTTGCGCCCGGCCATCTTGGCCCGGTACAGCGCGCGGTCGGCGAGGGTGACCAGTTGCTCCCAGCCGAGCAGCCGCGGGTGGCTCGGGAACAGCGGGCACTCGATCAGGCCGACCGAGGCGGTGAGGCGGTGCTGCTGGCCGTTGCCCAGCTCGAAGCTGTGTGCGGCGATGCGCGTGCACAGGCGCTGGCCCAGCCGCCCCAGGCTGCCACGCGGCAGCGGGCGGAACACCAGCAGGAATTCCTCGCCGCCCCAGCGCGCCACGTAGTCGCCGCTGCGCTTGAGTTCGCCGAGCAGCTGGCCCATCTGCTCCAGCACGCGATCGCCGGCGGCGTGGCCATGGGTATCGTTGATCGACTTGAAATGGTCGACGTCGAGCAGCGCGAACACCACCGCCTCGCTGCCGTTGGCATAGCCCTCGTCACGCTCGTAGAACGACAGGTCGGTGGGTATCTGCTGGGACAGGTAGCGCCGGTTGTGCAGGCCGGTGAGCGGGTCGGTGAAGCTGATCGCCTTCAGTTGCGCGTTGGCTGCCTGCAGGTCGCGGGTACGTTCCTGCACCAGGCGCTCCAGCTGCGCGCGCTGGCGCGCATAGCGATGCTGCAGCCCCAGGTAGCCGAGCCAGATCAGCCCCGCCAGCCCGAGCATCGCCAGCAGGCGAAAGGCGAGGGTTTCGTACAGGCGCCGTGGGATCTCCACGGCGACATGCGCGGCGTGCCGCAGCGGTTCGGCCTGGCTGAAGTCGGCGACCTCGAAGGTGTAGTAGCCGGGGGGCAGGCTGGCGTAGCTGGCGCTGCGCGTGGTCGGACTTTCCAGCTCGTGCCATTCCTTCTCGTAGCCGGCCAGCCGGTAGCGCAGCTGCGGGGCGTGCATCGGCTGGAAGTCGGGCAGGCTGAACTCGAAGCGCAGGTCGCGGGCATCGAGCGGCAGCTTGAGCGTGCCCTGGCCGGTGGCCAGGCGCCGGCCCTGGACCTGCACGTGGTCGATGCGGATATTGCGCGGCGCGCTGTCGGTGTCGGTGTCCACATCCACCAGCAGCGCGCCGTCGCGGGTGGGCAGCCACAACTGGCCATCGCGCAGCACCCCGCGGCTGTTGCCGGCGCCGTTGCAGCATTTGTCCTGCTGCCCGCCGGTACGGTCGGTGCCGGAGTTGATGACGATCTGCGCCGCCAGTGCCTGCCGGGGATTGGCCAGCGCCTTGTCCAGCACCGCCAGGGGCAGGCGGTAGACGCCGCGCATGCCGGCGACCCACAGGTCGCCGCCGTTCTGCGCCAGGTGGAAGGCGACATTGGCCGGCAGCTCGCGTTCGCGGTCCAGCCAGTGCCAGCGCTGGCCGTCATGGACGCGCAGGCTCTCGCCATTGCTGGTACCCAGCACCCAGCGCCCGTCGCGGAGTTCGACGAAGGCGGTGACCGGGGTGTCGTCGGACAGCCCGCCGAGCCGGCCGGTCGCCAGGATACGGCCGTCGCGCCATTCGTACAGGCCCTTGTAGGTGCCCAGCAGGATGCGGCCGTCGCGGGTCTCGTAGACCAGCCGGATGCGGGGATCGGCCAGTCCTTCAGGCTCGCCATAGCGGGTCAGCCGCTTCCCGTCCTGCAGCAGGAACAGCCCCCGGGTGGTGGCGAACCAGAGCCGGCCGGCATGGTCGCGGACGATGCCGTTGATCTGCGCATCGCGCAGTGGGGCCAGCGCGGGCGGTTGTTCGAGCCGGCCGCCGCGCAGCACCGCCACGCCGGCGCGGGTGCCGATCCAGGTCTGGTCGCGCTCGGGCAACAGGCTGTATGCCTCCGGGTGCGGCAACTGGCTGCCGGCGACGCGGCTGGAGAAGCGCCCGTTCTGCCACACCGCCACCCCGTTGCTGCTGCCGACCCAGATGCTGCCGTCCGGCGCCGCGGCCACCGACCACAGCAGCGGGTCCTGCAGCCCGTCGGCCTGGCTCAGGCGCCGGGTCCATCCGTTCCAGACCCGGGTCGCGCCCTCGACCATGCTGCCCAGCCACAGGTTGCCGTCGCGATCCTCGTAGATCGCGCGCACGGCGATGGCGCCGGGGGTGTTGTGGATGCGCTCGGGCGGCTGGCCGGCACGCAGCCGTTCCAGGTACTGCGGCGTGGCCACCCACAGGTTGCCGTCGCGGTCGGCATGCATCGCTTCCACGGTCAGGACTTCATGCGGACGCGGGTCCGCCGCCTGCCAGCTGCCGTTGCGCAGGCGGAAGAGGCCGTTGCGGGTGCCGGCCCACAGTTCGCCGCCGGCACGCGCCAGCGTGGTCACTCCGGCGTTGCCGGCCGCCGGCGGCAGCGGCAGCGTGCGCACGCTGCCGCCGGAGACCTGGAACACCCGGCCCTGGCCGCCCGCCCAGATCGCGTCTTCGTCCGCCAGCAGGCTCAGCGCCGGATCGGGCAGTGCCTGCACGCGCCGCAACCTGCCTTCGCGCGGGGTGCAGATGCCTTCCGCGCAACCGGCCAGGAGGCGGCCGTCAACCTTGAGCAGCGCACTGACCGGCGCCGGATGGTCGGCGACGGTGGGCGCGATGGCGTGGAAGCGCTGGTCCTCGAGCAGCAGCAGCCCCTGGGTGGTGCCGATCCACAGGCGGTCGTCGGCCTCGGCCAGCAGTGCCAGGATGTTGTTGCCCAGCTCCGGCGCGTCGCGCTGGGTGTAGCGCACGAAGCGCACGCCATCGAACCGCGCCAGCCCGGTCTGGGTGCCGAACCACAGGTAGCCGGCCGGGTCCTGGGTGATGGCCAGCACGCTGATCTGCGGCAGCCCCTGGTCCACCCCCCAGGTGTCGGTGACGTAATCGCGGAACGGTTTTCCCGTGTCCAGGGCGGCAGCGGGCAGGGAAACCGCCAGCAGGAGCAGCAGCCACAGGCATGCCAACAGTCCGGTGCCGGTTGCCAGCGACCGGCGCGGATGGCGGATGATGAATGGATGGTCGATCGAGATTCCCCCTGAATCCCGGTACTGACGTCAGCCTACATTGAAAACCATAGCGGCCCGGCGCGCATCCACTTGAATGCCCGCCGCCGCATTCAGCATTCGATGACGTTGACCGCCAGTCCGCCGCGGCTGGTTTCCTTGTATTTGTCCTGCATGTCGCGGCCGGTGTCGCGCATGGTCTTGATGACCTTGTCCAGGCTGACCTTGTGCTTGCCGTCGCCGCGCATGGCCATGCGCGCGGCGTTGATCGCCTTGACCGCGCCCATGGCGTTGCGCTCGATGCAGGGGATCTGCACCAGCCCGCCGATCGGGTCGCAGGTCAGGCCCAGGTTGTGTTCCATGCCGATCTCGGCGGCATTCTCGATCTGCCCCGGCTTGCCGCCGAGGGCGGCCATCAGCCCGCCGGCGGCCATCGAACAGGCCACCCCGACTTCGCCCTGGCAGCCGACCTCGGCGCCGGAGATCGAAGCGTTCTCCTTGTACAGGATGCCGATCGCCGCGGCGGTCAGCAGGAAGTCGAACACCCCCTGCTCGTTGCTGCCCGGGCAGAAGCGGTCGTAGTAGTGCAGCACCCCCGGGATGATCCCGGCCGCGCCGTTGGTGGGCGCGGTGACCACGCGGCCGCCGGCGGCGTTCTCCTCGTTGACCGCCAGCGCGTACAGGTTGACCCAGTCCAGGGTGGTCAGCGGGTCGCGCATGGCCGCCTCCGGCCGCGCGGACAGTTCGCGGTACAGCGCCGGGGCGCGGCGGCCCACGTGCAGGCCGCCCGGCAGCGTGCCCTCGGAGCGGATGCCACGCGCCACGCAGGCCTGCATGGCGTCCCAGATTTCGCGCAGGCCGGCGCGGATCTCGTCCTCGCTGCGCCAGCACTTCTCGTTCTCGAACATCAGCGCGGCGATGCTCAGGCCGCTGCGCGCGGCCTGGGCCAACAGCTCGTCGCCGCTCCTGAAAGGATACGGCAGCGGCGTCTGGTCGGGCACGATGCGGTCGTCGGCGGCGTCGTCGGCATTGACCACGAAGCCGCCGCCGACGGAGTAGTAGTCGCGGGTGGCGATGACCGCGTCGTTGGCGTCGAATGCGGTGAAGCGCATGCCGTTGGTGTGGTACGGCAGCTTCTGGCGCTTGTTCAGGGCCAGGTCGCGCTTCTCGTCGAAGGCGATCTCGTGCTGGCCCATCAGGTTGATGCGCCTGGACGAGCGGATGCGCGCCAGCGTGGCCGGGATGATGTCCGGGTCGATCAGGTTGGGCCGGTGGCCTTCCAGCCCGAGCAGCACCGCGGTGTCGGTGCCGTGGCCGCGCCCGGTCAGCGCCAGCGAGCCGAACACCTCGGCGCGGATGCGGGCGACGTCGGCCAGCCGGCCCGGGTCGAGCAGCCAGCGGTGGACGAAGCGTTCGGCCGCGCGCATCGGGCCCACGGTGTGCGAGGAACTCGGGCCGATGCCGATCTTGAACAGGTCGAACGTGCTGACGGACATTGCGTTGTGCGTGCTGCCTGGAGGAATCGCTATTCTACGGGTTCGCCGCTGACGGCCCCGCCCGCAGCGCAGCATCTGACCTGGATGGGGTGTAGGAAATGGGCTTGATCCTGTATCAGCGCGACGATTGCCACCTGTGCGACCAGGCGCTGGAGGTGCTGGCGCAGGCGCGCACGCCGGCGTTCGACAGCGTGTTCATCGACGGTGACGACGCGCTGGAACTGCGCTACGGCACGCGCGTGCCGGTGCTGCGCGATGCCGCGGGCGGTGCCGAGCTGGAATGGCCCTTCGATGCGCAGGGCGTGCGCCGGTGGCTGCGATGAACGCCCGCGCGTGGTCGCCACTGCTTGCCGTGCTGGGCATGGCGGCGGCCACTGCCGGTGCGGCCGACGTGGACCTGGCCAAGGCGCTGCCGGCGGACCGGGAAGGTTTTGCGTGGCAGGGGCGCACGCTGGCGCAGGTGCTGCCGGTGGACGCCATCGAGCGGCTGGTGCTGTTGAAGGCGGTCACCAGCGCGCCGGCCGCGCTGGACATGCGCAACCTGCGGCGCATGCTGCGCGACGCCGCGGCCACACCGCTGCAGGCACCGGCGCCGGGCGAGCGGCAGCCATTGCAGGTCGGGGGCGCGGACACGGTGTGGGAGGCGGTGCTGCTGACCCGCGACGGCGGCGTGTTCGGCCTGGTGGTGCGCCCCGGCCAGGGCGGGCAGGCGCAGCGGCACCGCGCCTGCCTCACCGACGCCGCCGGCCGGCGTGGCTGTTTCGATATCGCCGGCGTCGCCGCCGGCTGAGTCCGGTGCCGGGCGTGCGCGGGCTTACTTCGCGCGCAGCACGACCTTGGTGCTGATCGCGGTTTCGTCCGGGATGGTCTTGGTGTCGGCCCAGTCGCCACCGCCGACGCCGAAGTCCAGGCGCTTGACCGTGGCCTTGCCGGTCAGCACCGGCTGCGCGCCGGGCGTCCAGGTGAAGGTCAGGGTGACCGGCTTGCTGACCCCGCGCAGCTGCAGCGTGCCGTCGGCGGCGAACTGGTTGCCGCCCACGGCGCGGAAGCCGCTTGCGGTGTAGCGCGCCTGCGCGAACTGGGCCACGTTGAAGAAGTCCTTGCCCTGCAGCGTCGAGTCGCGGTCGCTGTTGCCGCTGCGCGCGCCGGCCAGCGGGATGGTGACGTCGAGCTTGCCGGCGGCGGGGTTGGCCGGGTCGAAGCTGAGCTGGGTCTGGAAGCCGGGGAAGGTGCCGGTGAATACCTCGCCGTCGTATTTGGTGGCGAACACCAGGATCGAGCCGGGCGCCTGTTCGTAGTCCGCGGCCATCGCCGGGGCGGTGGCCAGCATGCCGGCCAGGGCAGCCGCCACGGCGGCCGGGGTGGTGAGCTTGATGTTCATGCGGATTCCTTCTGTGGGGTGTCGAGCCAGCCCTGCGGCAGCATGCGCACCAGCGTGGCGTCGCGCTGCTGGAGGTGGTGGTAGAGGGCGGCGCCGGCATGCGCCAGCACCACCAGGATCAGCGCCCAGAAGCCCCATTCGTGCAACGCGTGCGAAAGCTGCGCGGCGCGTTCGTCGGGGGCCACCAGCTTGGGCATTTCCAGCAGCCCGAACAGCTTGAACGGGCGCAGGCCGCTGGCCGAGTCGTACAGCCAGCCCGACAGTGGGATGGCGAACATCATCACGTACAGCAGCCAGTGGGTGGCGCCGGCAATGCGCTCCTGCCAGCCCGGGGTGCCCGGCACCGGCCGCGGGGCGCCGGCGTACAGGCGCCACAGCAGCCGCAACACCACCAGCACCAGCACGGTGATGCCGATCGACTTGTGCGCGGTGTAGACCCAGAAATACTTCGGCGTCTTCGGCAGTTCGCCCATGAGCAGGCCGACGATGCCCAGGGCGAGGATCAACAGGGCGATCAGCCAGTGCAGGCTCTTGCTGACGCTGCCCCAGCGGTCAGGCGTGTTCTTCAGGGTCATGGGCGCGATTCCGGTTGCGGGGAGGATCGGGTGGCGGCGTCGGCCGCGGCCTGTGCGTCGTCGGTGTCCGCCGGCGCGGCTTCGCCGGCCGCGGGCGCCGTGGCGTTGTCGTCGCGCACCGCCTCGGCCTCGATGCGCAGTTCAACGCGGTTGCCGATCACCGTCGGCCAGGCGTCGATGCCGAAGTCCGAACGCTGCAGGGTGGCGGTGGCGGAAAAGCCGGCGGTGCGGCGGAACGGCGGCAGCGGGTGCCGCTTGAGTGCGTTGAGGCGGACGTCGAGCACCACCTCGCGGGTCACGCCGCGCAGGGTCAGCAGGCCATGTACGCGCGCGCTGCGTGCATCCACCGGTTCGATGCGGGTGGAGACGAACCGCGCCTGCGGGTGGCGCTCGCCGTCCAGCAGGTTGCGCGCCAGCGTGGCCTGGTTCCACTTGTCGTTGCCCAGGTCCAGCCGCGCGACCGGAACCACCACGTCGAGGTGGGCACCGGACCAGTCGTCCGGGTCGAAGTCGAGCACGCCCTCGCTGCCGGACACGGTGCCCAGCGCCTGCGAGAATCCGGCATGTTCGACCGCGAACAGCACCCGCGTGTGCACCGGGTCCAGCCGGTAACGGTCGGCGGCCGGCGCCGACAGTGGCAGCAGGCAGGCCAGCAGCAGGGCGAGGCGAGGTGACAAGGGGCGGCTCCGGCGGGGGGTGGTGGATTCTAGGCATATGCCCGTCATGGTTTGTTGCCTGGCGGCGCAATGGATTGTTGCGCGGCGCCGCCGGGCCGCGCCGCTCCGCCGCGGGCCGGGGAGGGTGCCGGGTGTGGTGCCGGGGGCGGTCGTGGCCGGGGCTGCCGGCACGTGCCGGCCGTCGTGCCGCGCGGATGCTATTTTCCCCGCTGACAGGAAGCGCGAACGGGCGGCGGATGGCAACCAGGGGCAGCATCGACACCAGCGGACCGGCACCGGCGTGCGCGGCCGCAGCGGCCATTTGCGGCGGCCCCGCCGCGCACACGGGGGCCGTGCGATGAGGGAGTGGTGGGGTGGGCTGTTGTGCCTGCTGCTGTGCGCCGGGGTGGTGGCGCCGGCCACGGCCGAGGTGCCGGTCACCCCGCAGCCGCGCCGGCTCCGGGTGGCCGATGGGCTGCCGTCGGCCAACATCAATGCGTTCGCCGAGGACCGCCGCGGATACATGTGGCTGGCCAGCCACGACGGACTGGCGCGCTTCGATGGCCGCAACTTCCGCATCTGGCGCGCCGAGGACGGCCTGCGCGACAACCTGATCTGGAGCCTGCACGTGGACGCCGGCAACCGGCTCTGGTTCGGCACCCAGAACGCGGGCCTGGGGATGCTGTCGGCCGATCGCCGCAGCTTCCGCTTCTTCGATCGCGAGACCTATCCGCAGATCGGCAGCAACAGCGTGTGGAGCATCGCCTCCACACCCGATGGCAGCGTCTGGTTCGGCACCCCGAGCGCCGGCCTCCACCGGCTTGCGGTGGACGGCACCATCCAGCGTTTCATGCCCGTCCCCGGGCAGTCCGACAGCCTGCCGTCGGCGTCCATCGCCTACCTGGCGGTCACCGCGGACGGCGTGCTGTGGGTGGGCAGCAAGGGCGGGCTGGCGCGCTGGACCGGCAGTGGCTTCCAGCGCGAAGGCGAGTCGGTACTGCCCTCGCCGCGGATCAACGGCCTCAAGGTCGATGGCGGCCAGCGGCTGTGGATCGCCACCAACGGCGGGGTGGTGGTGCGCCACCGCGACGGGCGTTTCGAGCGCATGCAGTGGCCCGGTTCGGACTACGGCCACGTGCTCAACGTGCTGCAGTACGACAGCGACGGCAATTACTGGCTGGACACGCTGCAGGGCCTGGGCCGCAGCAGGGCCGGCGAGGCGGTGAGCAACGTGCCGCTGTACAGCGCCCAGGAACGCGGCATGGTCAAGCCCAACTGGAGCACCGCCTACGAGGACCGCGACGGCGGCCTGTGGTTCGCCAGCACCAATTCCGGCCTGTGGCACCTGTCGCCGAACTGGCGCCAGTTCTCGGTGCTGGCGCGGCACCTGGACGATCCGTCCTCGCTGCGCAATCCGTATGCGCTGGCGATGGCCGCCTCGGCCTCCGGCGGCATCTGGGTGGTGGGCACCCGCGGTGCGCTGGACCGGCTGGATCCGGCCAGCGGCGCGGTCGAGCACCACCTGCAGCCGGTCGACGGCATCCACTGGCCGCAGTCGGTGGCCGAGGATCCGCAGGGGCGGGTCTGGATCGGCAGCCTGGACACGCTGGTGCGCTACGACCCGCGTGACGGCGCGGTACGCCGCTGGCGGCATGACGATGCGGTGGACGCGGCGATGGTCGGCGACGGCGACATCGTGCGCCTGTGCGATGGCCACGTGTGGATCTATTCCGAGGACGGCGGCATCCAGCGGCGCGATGCCGAGGGCCACGTCACCCTGCACCTGGCGCCGGGCCAGCACGGCCTGCCCCCGGGGGCGCTGCAGGACATGCAATGCGGCCCCGGCGAGCGCCTGTGGCTGTCCGGCGCCACCGGCCTGTCGGCCTGGCAGCCGCAGGCCGGCGCCTTCGCGCCGGTGGCGGGTGGGCCGCAGGTGCCGGCGCATGCCTTCGACGTCGGTGCCGACGGCACGGTGTGGGTGGCGCTGCTCGGGCGGCTGGAGCGTTACCGCTGGGACGGCGGGCAACTGCGCTGGGAGGACGGCATCGGCGTCGAGCAGGGGTTCCCGATGCTGGCCGCCGGCGGGCTGGTCATCGACGGCCGCGGCATTGCCTGGGCGAGCAGTGCGCGTGGCCTGATCCGGGTGGATCCGCAACGGCGCTCGGTGCGCCTGTACGGCGTGCACGACGGGCTGCCCGGGCAGGAGTTCCGGCGCCGCGGGCTGGTGCAGGCGCGCAGCGGCCAGGTGGCCGGCGGCACCCCCGACGGCGTGGTGCTGTTCGATCCGGCGCAGGTCGGCCCGCCGGCGCGGCGGCCGCCGCTGGTGATCGAGCGGATCAGCGTGCATCGCGGCGACCAGCTGTACGACCTGTCCGAGCAGCCGCTGCTGCGGATCAAGGACGGCGACCGCGACCTGCACGTGGTCGCACGCCTGTTGGCGTTCGCCGACTCCACCAACAACCAGTACCGCTTCCGCCTGAGCGGCTACGACCCGGACTGGGTCAATGCCGGCGCCAGCGGCGAGCGCGTGTTCCCGCGCCTGGCGCCGGGCAGCTACACCCTGCAGATCCAGGGCGCGGTGCCCGGCGGCGGCTGGATCGCCGCGCCCGACGTGCGGATCGAGGTCGCCCCGCCGTGGTGGCGCAGCGGCTGGGCGATGGCCGTCTATGCGCTGGCCGCGGCGCTGGCGCTGGGGATCGCGGTGCTGGCCTACCGCGCGCGCCTGCAGCGGCGCAGTGAATGGCAGCTGGCCGAACAGCGGCGCGAACTGGCCGAGCAGGCCTCCTCGGCCAAGACCCGCTTCCTGGCCACCTTCGGGCACGAAGTGCGCACGCCGATGACCGGCGTGCTGGGCATGACCGAGCTGTTGCTGGACACCCCGCTGGACGATACCCAGCGCCGCTATGCCGGTTCGATCCAGCAGGCCGGCGTCCATCTGCTGCAGCTGGTGAACGATTCGCTCGACCTGGCGCGCATCGAGGCCGGCCGGCTGGAGCTGGACAGCCGCCCGTTCGAGCTGGCGCCGCTGCTGGACGAGGTCGCCGCGCTGATCGCGCCGGTGGTGCGCAAGCGTGGGCTGGAGTTCGTGCAGGAGCCGCGGCTGCCGATGCCGGTGCGCGTGACCGGCGATCCGATGCGCCTGCGCCAGATCCTGATGAACCTGCTCGGCAACGCCGCCAAGTTCACCGGGCACGGCCAGGTCGGGCTGGGCGTGGAACTGCTGCCCGCCGGCGCCGGCATCCGCCTGGTGGTCAGCGATACCGGCCCCGGCATCACCGCCGAGCAGCAGGCGCGGCTGTTCCGCCGCTTCGAACAGGCCGAAGGACCGCAGACCGCCTCGCGCTACGGCGGCAGCGGGCTGGGCCTGGCGATCTGCCAGGAACTGGCCGCGGCCATGGGCGGCAGCATCCGCATCGACAGCCGGCTGGGGGCCGGCGCGCGCTTCATCGTCGAACTGCCACTGGCGTGGACGCCGCTGGCCGGCGGCGATGCCGCGGCGGCGCGCGCGCCGGGGCAGGGCCCGGAAGGCAGCCTGTGCATCCTGCTGGTCGAGGACGACCCCACCGTGGCCGATGTCATCGCCGGGTTGCTGCGCGCGCGCGGCCACCAGGTGGTGCATGCGCTGCACGGGCTGGCGGCGCTGGCCGAAGTGGCGGCGTGGCCGTTCGACATCGGCCTGCTCGACCTGGACCTGCCGGCGCTCGACGGCCTCGCATTGGCGGCGCAGCTGCGCGGCCAGGGCCACCGCTTCCCGCTGGTGGCGGTGACCGCGCGTGCCGATGGTGGCGCCGAGCAGCAAGCGCGCGCGGCCGGCTTCGACGGGTTCCTGCGCAAGCCGGTGACCGGCGAGATGCTGGTGGCCGCCATCGCCGCGGCGTGGCGCCCGCGCGACGCGGCACCGGCGCAGGACGCGCCGGCGGCGGCGCCGCCGGACTGACTACTCGACCACTTCCTCGACCGCGCGCGGGTGCGGCCGGTTTTCCGGCAGTTGCCAGAACACCAGGGTCGAGCTGAGCGTGATCACGCCGACGCACACGAACGTGGCGTGCAGCGCGGCGCTGGCGCCATGCCCGGTGAGGTGGGCGCCGAAGGTGGACAGCAGGCTGCCGGCGGTGGCCGCGCCGAAGCCGGTGGCCAGCATCATCACCATCGACAGCAGGCTGTTGCCGCTGCTGGCCTGGCCGGCGTCCAGGTCGCGCAGGGTCACCGTGTTCATTACCGTGAACTGCATCGAGTTGAAGGCGCCGAACAGGGCCAGCTGCAGCAGTTGCAGCGGCAGCGGCTGGCGGCCGCTGACGAACATGAAACTGGCCATCGCCAGGCCCACGCAGACGGTGTTGATCATCAGGATGCGGCGATAGCCGAAACGCTCCACCAGGGTCACCGCCAGGCGTTTGGCGGCCATGCCGGCCAGCGCTACCGGGATCATCATCATGCCCGCCGCCATCGGGCTCATGCCCAGGCCCACCTGCAGCAGCAGCGGGATCAGCAGCGGCATGGCGCCGCTGCCGATGCGCGAGAACAGGTTGCCGAGGATGCCGATGCGGAAGCTGGTGACCCGGAACAACGTCAGCGGGAACAGCGCGTCGCTGCGCCCGGCCGCGTGCAGCCAGTAGCCGGCCAGCGCGGCGATGCCGATCACCGCCAGCAGCAGCACCAGCGCATGCGCCGAGCCGAAGCCGGAGGCGCCATCCAGTGCCAGCGACAGCGCGATCATGCCGAACGCCAGCATCAGGTAGCCGGCCAGGTCGAAGTGATGCCGTTCCTGGCCGTAATGGTCGGGCATGATCCGCAGCGCGGCGAACAGCCCGGCCACGCCGATCGGCAGGTTGATCAGGAAGATCCAGTGCCAGGACGCGGCCTGCACCAGCCAGCCGCCCAGGGTTGGCCCCAGCAACGGGCCGACCAGCGCCGGGATCGCGATGAAACTCATCGCGGACAGGAACTGCTCGCGCGGCACCGAGCGCATCACCGCCAGCCGCCCCACCGGCAGCAGCAGCGCGCCGCCGATGCCCTGCAGTACGCGTGCGGCGACCAGCCAGTGCAGTGTCGGCGACAGCGCGCAGGCCAGCGAGCCCAGGGTGAACAGCACGATCGCCGCCACGAAGGTGCGGCGGGTGCCGACGCGGTCGGCGATCCAGCCCGAGGCCGGGATGAAGCTGGCCACCGCCAGCGCGTAGCTGAACACCACCGACTGCATCTGCAGCGGGCTCTCGCCCAGGCTGCGCGCCATCGCCGGCAGCGCCGTATTGACGATGGTCGAATCCAGCATCTGCATGAAGATCGCCAGCGACACCAGCCACAACAGCGGCTTGTGCGGATCGGCGGCGGGCAGTGGGCTGGAAGGGGGCAGGGACATCAGGCGCACTCGTTGCCAGGGCGGTGCCGGCATTGTCCCGGTTCGCGCGTGCAGGCATCGCGCACGCGCGCCGCCGTGGGCCGGCGCCGCGCGCTGAGCGGGCGTGCCCGGGCCGGCCTGGCCGCGCCCGGGGCGAAGTACTCAGCGGCGGCTGAGGCGGTGCACCGCGTCCACCAGCACCGCCACGTGCTCGGGATTCATGTCCGGCGACATGCCGTGGCCGAGGTTGAACACATGGCCCTCGCGCGAGCCGCCGTTGCCGGCGGCATAGCTGTCCAGCACCTTGCCGGCCTCGCGGGCGATGGCCTCCGGCGAGCCGTACAGCGTGGTCGGGTCCAGGTTGCCCTGCAGCGCCACCTTGCCGGCGGTGGCGCGCGCGGCGTCCTCCAGCGAAATGGTCCAGTCCACGCCCACGCCTTCGGCGCCGGTGGCGGCCAGCTCGGCCACATACTGGCCGGTGCCCTTGCCGAACAGGATCAACGGCGTACGCTGCGCGCCCTGGCCGCGTTCCAGCTCACGGGCGATGCGCGCCAGGTAGGGCAGCGAGAACTCGCGGTACATCGCCGGCGACAGCACCCCGCCCCAGGTGTCAAACACCTGCAGCGCCTGCGCCCCGGCCGCGCGCTGCGCCGCCAGGTAGGCGACGACCGCGTCGGTCACCACCCGCAGCAACTGGTGCAGCGCCGCCGGCGCGTTCAACGCCATCGCCTTGATCCGCGCGTAATCCTTGCTGCCGCCGCCCTCGACCATGTAGCAGGCCAGCGTCCACGGACTGCCGGAGAAGCCGATCAGCGGCACCTTGCCGTCCAGCTCGCGGCGGATCAGCCGCACCGCGTCCATCACGTAGCCCAGCTCGGTCTCCATGTCCGGCACCGCCAGCCGGGCGATGGCCGCCGCGTCGCGCACCGGGTGGTGGAACTTCGGGCCCTCGCCCTCGGCGAAATACAGGCCCAGGCCCATCGCATCGGGCACGGTGAGGATGTCCGAGAACAGGATGGCCGCGTCCAGGTCGAACCGCTGCAGCGGCTGCAGCGTGACCTCGCAGGCGACCTCCGGGTTCTTGGCCATCCCCAGGAAGCTGCCGGCGCGGGCACGGGTGGCGCGGTATTCCGGCAGGTAGCGGCCGGCCTGGCGCATCAGCCAGACGGGCGTGCAGTCCACCGGCTCGCGGCGCAGGGCGCGCAGGAAGCGGTCGTTGCGAAGGGGGCTGGTCACGGAAAACTCCTTGGAACGTGGCCGTTGGGCCGGGGCGGCGCGCACGGCGCCGGGGCCGGTCAGGGGTGCGGCTCGCCGCTGGCGAACACCACCTGGAAACCGCGCTTGATCTGCGCGTCGCGTGCCTTCTCGAAGGCGTGGCGGGCCTCGTCCTGCTGCAGGAACAGCTCGCGGCGCAGCTGCGCGCGGCCGCCGGTCTGGCCGGTCTCGCGCAGCAGCTCCCAGCCGCCGAGCAGGTCCGGCAGCAGCGAAAGCTGCACATAGCGGGGGGATTCGTTGCCGCTGGGCGGCTGCTGCAGGTAGACGCGCATGGCGATGATTGTAGCCGGCCGCGTCGGGGCCGGGTGGCATTGCCCCGGCGCCGGCCGTGGCCTCAGCCGGCGCGCAGTACCGCCAGCACCGCCGCCTCGTCCACGTCCGCCACCACTTCGGCCCGGCCGACGCCGCGCCACAGCACCAGGCGCAGGCGCCCGGCGAGGTTCTTCTTGTCCAGGCGCATGTGCGCGAGCAGGGTCGCGGGGTCGAGCCCGGCCGGGATCGCCACCGGCAGGCCATAGGCCCGCAGCAGGTCGCGCAGCGCGTCCGCGGCGTCGCCGCCGGCCATGCCCAGCGCGGCCGACAGCCGTGCCGCCAGCACCATGCCCACCGCCACCGCCTCGCCGTGGTTGAGGTTGTCGCTGCCCGGCGCGCCATAGCCCTGCGCGGTCTCGATGGCATGGCCGAAGGTGTGGCCGAAGTTGAGCAGGGCGCGCTCGCCCATTTCCAGCGGGTCGCGCGCGACGATCTCGGCCTTGTGCTCGCAGCTGCGGGCGATGGCCTGCGCCAGCGCCGCATCGTCGCCGGCCAGCAGCGCGTCGCGCTCGGCCTGCAGCCATTGGAAGAACAGCGGGTCGCGGATGCAGCCGTACTTGATCACCTCGGCCAGCCCGGCGCGCAGTTCGCGCACGGGCAGGGTGCGCAGCGCGGCGGTGTCGGCGATCACCGCGCGCGGCGGGTGGAACGCGCCCACCAGGTTCTTGCCCTGGGCGATGTCCACCGCGGTCTTGCCGCCGACCGACGAATCCACCATCGACAACAGGGTGGTGGGCAGCTGCACGCAGTCCACGCCGCGCATCCAGCAGGCGGCGGCGAAGCCGGCCAGGTCGCCGACCACGCCACCGCCGAGCGCCAGCACGCAGGCGTCGCGGGTGGCGCCGAGCATGGCCAGCGCGTCGATCGCGCCGCCGAAATGGTGCAGGGTCTTGGACGCCTCGCCGGCGGGAATCAGGTACTCGCCGACCGCCAGGTCCGGGCGCGCCTGGTACAGCGCGGCGCGCACCCGCGCCAGGTACAGCGGCGCCACGGTGGCGTCGCTGACCAGCAGCACGTGGCGGCCGCGGACGGCGCCGGCCAGCAGGTCGCCCGCGCCGAGCAGGCCGGGGCCGATGTGGATCAGGTACGGGCAGTCGCCGCCGACGGCGACGGTGCGGGGGGCATGGCTCATGCGGGGAGTTCCGGGTTCTGCCACTGCGCGGCCAGGCGCACGACCAGGTGCGCGGTGGCCTCGGCGGGGGAATAGGGGTCGGTGTCGACGACCAGGTCGGCGACCTCGCGGTACAGCGGATCGCGCAGCGTGGCCATGGCCTCGAGCACCTGTTCGCGGTCCTCGCGCTGCAGCAGCGGGCGGGTCTTGTCGCGCTGCAGCCGCTGCAGCTGCGCGGCCACGCCCACGCGCAGCCACACCACGAAACCGCGCTGGCGGATCCGCTGGCGGTTGTCGGCATCGAGCACTGCGCCGCCGCCGGTCGAGACCAGCTGCCCGCCGCGTTCCAGCAGCCTGGCCAGCACGCGTTTTTCGTGCGCGCGGAAGCCGGCCTCGCCGACGTTCTCGAAGATGGCCGGGATCGACGAACCCACCTCGTCGACGATGGCCTGGTCGGCATCGACGAACGCCAGCCCGAAACGCTCGGCCAGGCGGCGGCCGATGCAGGTTTTGCCGGCGCCCATGGGGCCGACCAGGATGACGTTGGGGGCGGGATTCATTGCCGTTCGATGCTAGCACCGTGTCGGTGCGTTAACACGGTAGCAGCCAAGCTCGTCGACGCCACGAGTGGTTCGTGGTGCAACCAACGGAGGCGGACATGGCAGTGGCGAAAATCATCGAAGTCAGCGCGTCGTCCAGCGCCAGCGTCGAGGACGCGGTGCGCAGCGGCCTGAAGAAGGTGGCCGAGACGGTCAAGGGCATCCAGGGCGCGTGGATCAACGAGACCAAGGTGGTCACCGATGGCGACGGCAACATCACCGAATGGCGGGTCAACCTGCGGGTGACGTTCCTGGTCCAGTAGGTGCGGGGCTCGCCCCGCACGGTTAATGCATGACGCGTGCGGGGCAAGCGCCGCACCTACGACAAGCGCCGCACCTACGACAAGCGCCGCGCCTACGACATGTGCGGGGCAAGCACCGCACCTACGGCGCGTGGGGCAAGCACCGCGCCTACGGCAGCACCCGGCGCTGCGCATCCAGCGCCACGCTGCGGTCGGCGATGTCCGGCAGGCAGCGCAGCGCCTGCCGGCTGACGCGCTCGTAGAACTGCACGAAGCGCTCGACCTGCGCCCGGTTCATGCCGGTGCGCCCGGGCGCGGCCTGCTGCAGCGCCTGTTCCTGCTGCCAGCGCCAGTTGGGCACCACCGAAAAGCCCGGCGGCTGCAGGAACCACAGCCGGTCGCAACGCTGCCACAGCGCCGGGTAGTCGCGGGCCAGCGCCTGGTTGCACCAGCGCCGCCAGGTGCCGTCCGCATCTGCGTCGCGCTCGAGCGCGTTGAGCGGCGTGCGCAGGGCGTCCTCGGCTTCCGGCGGGGTGCCCAGGAACCAGCCCTCGAACACCAGCAGGTCCAGGTGCTGGACCGGTTGCCACTGCGCCTGCGGCACGCGCTCATCGGCGAGCTTGTCGAAGCGCGGCAGCGCGAACGGCTGGCCGCCGCGGGCCGCGTCCAGGGTTGCCAGCGCCAGCGGCAGGTCGTGGGTGCCCGGGGGGCCGCGCGTGGCCAGCAGCGGATGCACGCGCCCGGCCAGGCGCTGGCGCTGGGCGCGGGTCAGGTAGACGTCGTCGATGGACAGTGCCGCCGCGCGCAACCCGCGCGCCTGCGCCAGCTCCACCACCTGCGCCGCCAGCGTGGACTTGCCGCTGCCCTGCACCCCGCTGATCGCCAGCACCGGCGTGTCGCGGCCGCTGGCCAGCGCCTCGTCCAGCGCCTGTGCGGCCAGGGCCTGCGGGAAGCGGCGTGCGGAGAAGCGGTGCGGAACGGACGACATGGCGCCACAATAGCCCAAACCCGTGCCGTCCGAAGTGGAGCCATGACCGATCTGTACGCAGAAGCGCTTTCGACCTTCGCCGAGTTGTTCGAGGAGGCCAAGGCCAGCAATGAAATCGAGCCCAGCGCGATGACCGTGGCCACGGCCGACGTCGATGGCCGGCCATCGGCGCGCACCGTGCTGCTCAAGGCCTTCGACGAGCGCGGTTTCGTGTTCTACACCCACCTGGACAGCCGCAAGGGCCGCGAGCTGCACGCCAACCGCCAAGCGGCGCTGCTGTTCCTGTGGCGCAGCCTGCGCGAGGCCGGCATCCAGGTGCGGATCGACGGCGACGCGCAGCTGGTGTCCGCGGCCGAGGCCGATGCCTACTTCGCTTCGCGCCCGCGCATGAGCCAGATCGGCGCCTGGGCGTCGATGCAGTCGCAGACGCTGGGCTCGCGCGAGGAGTTCGACGAGCGCCTGCGCAACTTCGAGGCGCGTTTCGAGGGCCGCGACGTACCGCGCCCGGACGGCTGGAGCGGCATCCGCGTGGTCCCGCAGCGCATCGAGTTCTGGTACGGCGCCACCTTCCGCCTGCACGAGCGCTGGTGCTACGAGGCCGATGCCGCCGGTGCCTGGAGCAAGCGGCTGCTGTACCCGTGAGCCGGCTGCGCCTGCACCCGGTCCATCGCATCACCGTGTTCGTGCCGCCGGCGCACCTGCAGGCGCTCAAGCGCGGCATCCTCGCGGTCGACGACCTGGCCGCCGGCGGTTATGCCCACGGCATGTGGGAGTCGGCACCGGGGCGGGAACAGTTCCGCGTGCTGCCCGGTACCGCCAGCGTGGTGGGCGAGGTCGGCGAACTGGTGAGCGAACCCACCGTGCGGCTGGAGTTCTGCCTGCCGCGCGACGTGCCGGGCGACCGCGAACGGTTGCAACGAGTACTCGACCACGGCATCGCCGCGCACCACCCGTGGACCAGCCCGGCGGTGTTCGTCGAGGCGCTGGAGTTCGCCGCGCCATGACCGGGCCACGCCGCATCGTCTGCCTGACCGAGGAGCCGACCGAGACCCTGTACGCGCTGGGCCAGCAGGACCGCATCGTCGGCATCAGCGGCTTCACCGTGCGCCCGCCGCAGGCGCGCCGCGACAAGCCCAAGGTCAGTGCCTTCACCAGCGCCAAGGTGGAGGAGATCCTGGCACTGCGGCCCGACCTGGCGATCGGCTTTTCCGACATCCAGGCCGATATCGCCGCCGAACTGATCCGCCGCGGGGTGGAGGTGTGGATCGCCAACCACCGCAGCGTCGCCGGCATCCTCGATTACATCCGCCGGCTCGGCGCGCTGGTCGGCGTGGCCGTGCGCGCCGATGCCTATGCCGGCGAGCTGCAGCGCGGGCTGGACGCCATCGCCGCGCAGGCGGCGCGGTTGCCGCGGCGGCCGCGGGTCTATGTCGAAGAGTGGGACGAACCGATCATCACCGGCATCCAGTGGGGCGCGGAGCTGGTGGAGATCGCCGGCGGCATCGACGTGTTTCCCGAACTGTCGCGCGAGCCTCTGGCCAGGGCGCGGATCCTCGCCGATGGCGCGCCGGTGATCGCGCGCGACCCGGAGATCATCATCGGCTCGTGGTGCGGCAAGAAGTTCCGCCCCGAGCGGGTGGCCGCGCGCCCGGGCTGGGCGGCGATCCAGGCGGTGCGCGACGGCGAGCTGCACGAGATCAAGTCGCCGCTGATCCTGCAGCCCGGGCCGGCGGCGCTGACCGACGGCGTGCAGGCGATTGCCGCCATCATCCAGCGCTGGGCGCAGCGTCACGCGTAGGTGCGGGGCTTGCCCCGCACGGGCTTTACCGACGGGGCACCAGGCGGGGCAATCCCCTGTCGCGGCCCGTCTTCCTGCCGGCATCAAGCTGCGGGCCCGGCCTCACGGTTTCAGGCCGCTGGCTTCATCGCCCAGCCTGTTCTCCAGGTTGGCGCGCCCGCTCTGAGCGTAGCGCTTGCATGCCCCGGCGTCGACCAGCGGTTTGCCGCCCGTGCCGCGCAGGCGCGCGAACAGGTCGCTGGCCAGTGGGTGCGGCGTGATCTGGATGTCGCAGGGCAGGGCGGCGAGGGTGTCCAGGCCGCGGCGGAAGGCGGCGACCATCGCCGGATGGTCGCTGTAGCGGTACTGGTGGTCGGACAGCGCGCTGACGCTGTCGGTGTAGGCCAGGTCCAGGCAGCGCGAGCCTTCGCAGCTGCGCCAGGTCCAACTGGTGCCGCCCGGGGTGTGGCCGGGGGTGGCGTGTGCGACGAGCGCCAGCGCGCCGACCCGTACGCTGTCGCCGTCGGCCAGCGGGCGCACCACCGGCACCGCCGGAAAGCCGGTGTCGAATTCCAGTTGCTGCGGGTCGCTGCGGTCGCTCACCCCGGTATGCAGCGTGTTGACCGCCGGCGCGCGCGCCAGCAGCGGCGCGCCGGTCACCTGCTGCAGGTAGGCCAGGCCGGCCGCGTGGTCGTAGTGTTCATGCGAATTGAGCAGGTACTTGACGTCGCCGGGGTCGAAGCCCAGGGCGCGGATGTTGGCTTCGATCAACGGCCCGGCCGGCGCGGTGGCGCCGTCGATGAGGACGTGGCCCTGGTCGGAGGTGACCAGCAGCGCGGTGAGCCCGCAGGTGCCCACGTACCAGGTGTTGCCGAAGATGCGGCGCGGCGGCGCGGGTTCGTTCCAGCCGTCCATGGCGCTGTCGCTGGGCGGGCAGTCGCGCGCGCCGGGGGCGGTGGACGTCGCCGGCGCGGCGTGGGTGGCGGGGAGGGCGGCCGCCACATGTGTCGGCGCGCGTTGCGGCGTTGCAGGGCAGCCGGCCAGCAGCGCCAGGCCAAGCGCGGGTACGGCAAGGCGGCAGGGCCGCCGCAGGACTGGGGGCATCACGGTCATCTGCAGGTTGGAAAGCGCTGCCGCAGGATAGGCAGGCCGCGCGTGCGCGACCAACGCGAATAAGCTGCGGCAGGCATGAGCTGCCTGCATGCCTGGGTGCCGTCGCCGCGGTCAGCGCCCGGGCGCCAGCCCGGTGTAGCGTGCGCGCGGGCGGATCAGCGTGCCCAGTGCCTGCTGTTCCAGTGCGTGCGCCAGCCAGCCGGTCAGGCGCGCGGCGGCGAACATCACCAGCGCATGCGCGCCGGGCAGGCCGTGCACGTAGCAGATCGCCGCCAGCAGGCCGTCGATGTTCGGGTGCTGGCCGCTGTGTTCGGCGGTGGCCGCCAGCACCGCCTCGACGTGGCGCATGCGCGGCTGCCCGCCGCACAGCGCACGCAGCTGGCGCAGCATCTCGCCACCGCGCGGGTCGCCATCGGGATAGAGCAGGTGGTTGAAGCCGGGCAGTTCGTCGCCACGGCGCCAGCGTTCGGCGATGAACGCCGCCGGCGCGCCGCTGGCCTCGGCATCGAGCAGCAGCGCATGTGCGCGCGCGGTGGCGCCGCCATGGCGCGGCCCGGACAGCGCGGCCAGGCCGGCGCTGACGGTGGCGTGCAGGTGCGCGCCGGTGGAGGCGACCACGCGCGCGGCGAACGCCGACACGTTCAGCTCGTGGTCGGCGCACAGCACCAGCGCCGAGCGCACCAGTTCGGCGAAACCGGCGTCGCCGGGTTGCCACGCATCGGCCAGCAGGCGGTGCACCGGGCGCGCGTCGGGCTGCACTCCCACCAGCAGCGCGGCGTTCTGCCGCAGCAGCATCGCCGCCACCTCGCGCCGCACCGGCGCGGCGGCGTTGAGCGATTGCCGCTGTTCCAGCGCCAGCAGCGGGATGCAGGCCATGGTCCGTTCCAGCGGCGGCAGCGCGGCATCCAGCGCCAGCGCCGCCACCCGCGGCGGCCACGCCGGCGGTGGCGCCGCGGCGAACGGATCCTGTTCCTCGCAGTCCCACAGCAGCCGCGCGATGTCTTCCAGGGTGGCGCCGCCGCGCGCCGCCGCCACCGCCGAGCGGCCGCGGTAGTACGGCGCGTCCGGGCGGATCAGCGAGATCCGCGTTTCCAGCACCGGCAGGCCGCGGTCCAGGCTCTGCGCCGCGCCACGCGCCGCGCCGCGGCCGGCGCGCTTGCGCTGCGCCAGCCGCTCCACCTCGGCGCGCAGGTAGACCCGGCTGCGCGGGTCCGGTCCGGGCCGCGAACTGAGCTGGCCGCGGCTGACATAGGCGTACAGCGTGGCCGGGCTGATCCCGAGCAGGGCGCAGGCGTCGCTGGCGGGGATCAGTTCGGGGTCGGCGGGTTCGGTCATGGGCTCGATATGTTGATTGTTTGAATCAAGATTGATCAATGGTTTGGGTGGTGCCAGATTGTGCGCCATCGCGGAACGGCGCTCTCGCCGCCGCCATACCAGGAGTCCCGCCATGTCCGTTTCCTCCGCCGGCGCCGCGTTCCGCGCCGCCCTGGCCGCCGAAAAGCCCCTGCAGGTGATCGGTGCGATCAACGCCAACCACGCGCTGCTCGCCAAGCGCGCCGGCTACAAGGCCATCTACCTGTCCGGCGGCGGCGTCGCGGCCGGCTCGCTGGGGCTGCCGGACCTGGGCATCAACACCCTGGAAGACGTGTTGATCGACGTGCGCCGCATCACCGACGTGTGCGACCTGCCGCTGCTGGTGGACATCGACACCGGCTTCGGCCCGAGCGCGTTCAACATCGCGCGCACGGTGAAGTCGCTGGTCAAGGCCGGCGCCGCCGCCTGCCACATCGAAGACCAGGTCGGCGCCAAGCGCTGCGGCCACCGCCCGGGCAAGGAAATCGTGTCGCAGGGCGAGATGGTGGACCGGGTCAAGGCCGCCGCCGACGCCAGGACCGACCCGGACTTCTTCCTGATCGCCCGCACCGATGCCATCCAGATGGAAGGCGTGGACGCGGCCATCGAGCGCGCCATCGCCTGCGTCGAGGCCGGTGCCGACGGCATCTTCGCCGAGGCCGCCTACGACCTGGACACCTACCGCCGCTTCGTCGACGCGGTGAAGGTGCCGGTGCTGGCCAACATCACCGAGTTCGGCAAGACCCCGCTGTTCAGCCGCGACGAGCTGGCCACGGCCGGCGTCGCCATCCAGCTGTTCCCGCTGTCGGCGTTCCGCGCCGCCAACAAGGCCGCCGAGAACGTGTACGAGGCGATCCGCCGCGACGGCCACCAGCGCAGCGTGGTCGATGCCATGCAGACCCGCGAGGAGCTGTACGACCGCATCGGCTACCACGCCTTCGAGGCGCAGCTGGACAAGGTATTCGCGCAGAAGGGCGCATGATGGCCGTCCCTGCGGCCACCTGATACCCGCCATGGCGACCCCGTCCTCCCACCGCACCCGCGTCGACCGCCGCGATACCGCGCGGCGCCTGCTGCAGCGCGACCTGGAGCAGCTCACGCCCGAGGAACGGGTGGTGGTCGAACGCTTCATCTCCGGCGGGCGGGTCTCGCGCAACGTGCGCCGCGAGCTGCACGAGTCGCGCACGCTGGGCGAGCGGGTCGCCGACCGCGTCGCCGAAGTCGGCGGCAGCTGGACCTTCATCCTGTGCTTCGGCGTGGTGCTGGTGGTGTGGATGGTGGTCAACAGTTTCCTGTTGGCCCGGGCGTTCGACCCGTACCCCTACATCCTGCTCAACCTGGTGCTGTCGTGCCTGGCCGCAGTGCAGGCACCGATCATCATGATGAGCCAGAACCGGCAGGCGGCGGTGGACCGCATGCGTGCCGAGAACGACTACCAGGTCAACGTGAAAGCGGAGCTGGAAGTGCTGCAGATCCACGAGAAGCTGGACCTGCTGCGCACCCGCGAATGGGCGCTGCTGGTGGAACAGCAGAACCGCCAGATCGAAATGCTGCAGCGGTTGCTGGAACGCGCCACCACGGCGCCCGGCGACGAGCCGCAGAAACAACCGTAAACCTTCCCTCGAAAGGCAGAAGACCATGTCAGAACAGACCACCGCCACGCCCGCCTTCAAGCCCAAGAAGTCCGTCGCCCTGTCCGGCACCGCCGCCGGCAACACCGCGCTGTGCACGGTCGGCCGCAGCGGCAACGACCTGCATTACCGCGGCTACGACATCCTGGACCTGGCCAACACCAGCGAGTTCGAGGAAATCGCTCACCTGCTGGTGCACGGCAAGCTGCCGAACCAGGCCGAGCTGCGCGCCTACAAGGCCAAACTCAAGGCGCTGCGCGGCATCCCCGCTGCGGTCAAGGCCGCGCTCGAAGAGCTGCCGCCGTCGGCGCACCCGATGGACGTGATGCGCACCGGCGTGTCGGTGCTGGGCTGCGTGTCGCCGGAGAAGGACGACCACAACCACCCGGGTGCGCGTGACATCGCCGACAAGCTGATGGCCTGCCTCGGTTCGATGCTGCTGTACTGGTACCACTGGAGCCACAACGGCCGCGCCATCGACGTGGAGACCGACGACGACTCCATCGGCGGCCACTTCCTGCACCTGCTGCACGGCGAGCAGCCGCGCGACTCGTGGGTCAAGGCGATGCACACCTCGCTGATCCTGTACGCCGAGCATGAATTCAACGCCTCCACCTTCGCCTGCCGCGTCATCGCCGGCACCGGCAGCGACATGTACAGCGCCATCACCGGCGGCATCGGCGCGCTGCGCGGGCCCAAGCACGGCGGCGCCAACGAAGTCGCGTTCGAGGTGCAGAAGCGCTACGAGACGCCGGACGAGGCCGAGGCCGACATCAAGGCGCGGGTGGAGCGCAAGGAAGTGGTGATCGGTTTCGGCCACCCGGTCTACACCGTGTCCGATCCGCGCAACAAGGTGATCAAGGAGGTCGCGCGCGAGCTGTCGGCCGAACAGCAGAACATGAAGATGTACGACATCGCCGAGCGCCTGGAAACGGTGATGTGGGACATCAAGAAGATGTTCCCGAACCTGGACTGGTTCAGCGCCGTCAGCTACCACATGATGGGCGTGCCGACCGCCATGTTCACCCCGCTGTTCGTGATCGCGCGCACCGCCGGCTGGAGCGCGCACATCATCGAGCAGCGCATCGACGGCAAGATCATCCGTCCCAGCGCCAACTACACCGGTCCGGAAGACCAGGCCTTCGTGCCGCTGGACCAGCGCGCGTAAGCCGCGCATCGCGTCTTCCGCGTGCGGAAGACCAGGCCCCTCTCCCGCACGCGGGGGAAGGGCCGGGCGAGGGGAAGCGGCTGGCGCGTACGCCCGGCTTCGTGCGGGTGGACGAAGATCGACAGGCAACGCCAGGGTTCCCCTCCGCCCTTCGGGCACCTTCCCCCGCAGGCGGGGGAGGGCAGCCTTCGGATTCTCCGGGGTGCGGCGGCTCGGCGCAGCCGCCAGCCCACCCGCCACGACAGCAAGCCCAGACCCTCACAGGCCCGCCATGAACACCGATCACCGCAAGCAACTCCCCGGCACCGCGCTGGACTACTTCGACGCCCGCGAGGCGGTCGATGCCATCGCCCCCGGCGCCTACGCCACCCTGCCGTACACCTCGCGCGTGCTGGCCGAGAACCTGGTGCGCCGCTGCGATCCGGCCGCGCTCGGCGATTCGCTCAGGCAGCTGATCGAGCGCCGCCGCGACCTGGATTTCCCGTGGTTCCCGGCGCGCGTGGTGTGCCACGACATCCTCGGCCAGACCGCGCTGGTGGACCTGGCCGGCCTGCGTGACGCCATCGCCGAAAAGGGCGGCGACCCGGCCAAGGTCAACCCGGTGGTGCCGGTGCAGCTGATCGTCGACCACTCGCTGGCGGTGGAGTGCGGCGGCTACGACCCGGACGCGTTCGCCAAGAACCGCGCCATCGAGGACCGCCGCAACGAGGACCGCTTCCACTTCATCGACTGGACCAAGCAGGCGTTCCAGAACGTGGACGTGATCCCGCCGGGCAACGGCATCATGCACCAGATCAACCTGGAGAAGATGTCGCCGGTGGTCTACGTGCAGGACGGGGTGGCGTTCCCGGACACCTGCGTCGGCACCGATTCGCACACCCCGCACGTGGACGCACTGGGCGTGATCGCCATCGGCGTCGGCGGGCTGGAGGCGGAGAACGTGATGCTCGGCCGCGCCTCGTGGATGCGCCTGCCGGACATCGTCGGTGTCGAACTGAGTGGCAGGCCGCAGCCGGGCATCACCGCCACCGACGTGGTGCTGGCACTGACCGAGTTCCTGCGCAGGGAGCGCGTGGTCGGCGCCTGGCTTGAGTTCTTCGGCGAGGGTGCCGCGGCGCTGACCATCGGTGACCGCGCCACCATCTCCAACATGTGCCCGGAGTACGGCGCCACCGCGGCAATGTTCTACATCGACCAGCAGACCATCGATTACCTGCGCCTGACCGGCCGCGAGGAATCGCAGGTGGCGCTGGTGGAAAACTACGCGCGCACCACGGGGCTGTGGGCCGACGCGCTGGCCACCGCGCAGTACGAGCGCGTGCTGCGTTTCGACCTGTCCACGGTGGTGCGCAACATGGCCGGCCCGAGCAACCCGCACCGGCGCCTGCCGGTGTCCGAGCTGGCCGAGCGCGGCATCGCCGACGAAGCCAAGCTGGAAAGCGGCAGGGGCGAGGAAGCCCAGGGGCTGATGCCCGACGGCGCGGTGATCATCGCCGCCATCACCAGCTGCACCAATACCTCCAACCCGCGCAATGTGATCGCCGCCGGCCTGCTGGCGCGCAACGCCAACGCGCGCGGGCTGGTGCGCAAGCCGTGGGTGAAGTCGTCGCTGGCGCCCGGTTCCAAGGCGGTGCAGCTGTACCTGGAAGAGGCCGGCCTGCTGCCCGAGCTGGAAAAGCTGGGCTTCGGCATCGTCGCCTTCGCCTGCACCACCTGCAACGGCATGAGCGGCGCGCTGGACCCGGCGATCCAGCAGGAAATCATCGACCGCGACCTGTACGCCACCGCCGTGCTGTCGGGCAACCGCAATTTCGACGGCCGCATCCATCCCTACGCCAAGCAGGCGTTCCTGGCCTCGCCGCCGCTGGTGATCGCCTACGCCATCGCCGGTACCGTGCGCTTCGACATCGAGAAGGACGTGCTGGGCATCGACGCCGACGGCAACGCCGTGCGGCTGAAGGACATCTGGCCGTCGGACGCCGAGATCGACGCCGTGGTCAAGGCCGCGGTCAAGCCGGAACAGTTCCGCAGCGTCTACAACCCGATGTTCAACGTGCGCGTCGAGCATGGCGCGCCGGTCAGCCCGCTGTATGACTGGCGCCCGCGCAGCACCTACATCCGCCGCCCGCCGTACTGGGAGGGCGCGCTGGCCGGCGAGCGCACGCTGCGCGGCATGCGCCCGCTGGCGGTGCTGCCGGACAACATCACCACCGACCACCTGTCGCCGTCCAATGCGATCCTGCCGTCCAGCGCCGCCGGCGAGTACCTGGCGAAGATGGGCCTGCCGGAAGAGGACTTCAATTCCTACGCCACCCACCGCGGCGACCACCTCACCGCGCAGCGCGCCACCTTCGCCAACCCCAAGCTCTACAACGAGATGGTGCGCAACGCCGACGGCAGCGTGCGGCAGGGCTCGCTGGCGCGGGTGGAGCCGGAAGGCAGGGTCATGCGCATGTGGGAAGCGATCGAGACCTACATGGCGCGCAAGCAGCCGCTGATCATCATCGCCGGTGCCGACTACGGCCAGGGCAGCTCGCGCGACTGGGCCGCCAAGGGCGTGCGCCTGGCCGGCGTGGAAGCCATCGTCGCCGAGGGCTTCGAGCGCATCCACCGCACCAACCTGATCGGCATGGGCGTGCTGCCGCTGGAGTTCAAGCCGGGCACCGACCGCAACACCCTGGGCATCGACGGCACCGAGACCTTCGATGTGCTCGGGCAGCGCACCCCGCGCGCCGACCTGACCCTGCTGATCCACCGCCGCGATGGCAGTACTGTCGAGGTGCCGGTGACCTGCCGCCTGGACAGCGACGAGGAAGTGGCCATCTACGAGGCCGGCGGCGTGCTGCAGCGCTTCGCCCAGGATTTCCTGGAAGGCGCCCGGGTGGCCTGATACCCCCGACGGCCCGGCAACGGGCCGTCTTTCATCGCAAGGAACCGTTCCATGGCATTTCTCCCACAACTCCGCATTCCCGCCACCTACCTGCGCGGCGGCACCAGCAAGGGCGTGTTCTTCCGCCTGCAGGACCTGCCGGAAGCGGCGCAGGTGCCCGGCCCGGCGCGCGACGCGCTGCTGATGCGGGTGATCGGTTCGCCCGACCCGTACGGCAAGCAGACCGACGGCATGGGCGGGGCGACGTCGAGCACCAGCAAGTGCGTGATCATCGCCCCGGCCTCGGTGCCGGACCACGATGTCGACTACCTGTACGGCCAGGTTTCCATCGACAGCGCGTTCGTCGACTGGTCGGGCAACTGCGGCAACCTCAGCACCGCGGTGGGGCCGTTCGCCATCGCCAACGGTTTCGTCCCGGCCGCGCGCATCCCGCGCGACGGCACCGTGGCGGTGCGGGTGTGGCAGGCCAACATCGGCAAGACCATCATCGTGCACGTGCCGGTGCGCGACGGACAGGTGCAGGAAACCGGCGATTTCGAACTGGATGGCGTCACCTTCCCGGCGGCGGAGATCGTGCTGGAGTTCATCGATCCGTCCGACGACGAAGGCGAGGGCGGTTCGATGTTCCCGACCGGCAACCTCGTCGATGAGCTCGACGTGCCCGGCGTCGGCGCGCTCAGGGCGACGATGATCACCGCCGGCATTCCCACGGTGTTCGTCGAGGCCGCCGCGCTGGGCTACGACGGCACCGAACTGCAGCCGGCGATCAACGAGGACAAGGCGGCGCTGGCCCGGTTGGAGGCCATCCGCGTGGCCGGCGCGCTGCGCATGGGCCTGATCCGGGCGCCGGAAGAAGCGGCCACCCGCCAGCACACGCCCAAGGTCGCCTTCGTGGCGCCGGCCAGGGACTACGTCGCTTCCAGTGGCAAGCACATCGCCGCCGCCGACATCGACCTCAACGTGCGCGCCCTGTCGATGGGCAAGCTGCATCACGCGATGATGGGCACCGCCTCGGTCGCCATCGCCACCGCCGCGGCGGTGCCGGGCACGCTGGTGAACCTGGCCGCCGGCGGCGGGCAGCGCGAGGCGGTGCGCTTCGGCCACCCCTCCGGCACCCTGCGGGTGGGCGCCGCGGTAGCCCGGGTCGACGGCCAGTGGACGGTGACCAAGGCGGTGATGTCGCGCTCGGCGCGGGTGCTGATGGAGGGCGCGGTACGCGTGCCCGGCGACACGTTCTGAAAGGCCCGGGCGCAGCCGGCACGCCACCGCAGGCGTGCCGTCGCGCACACGAGGGGTTCCCGGGCGGCGGCTATACTCGCCGCGTCTGCAGGAGAACGCCATGGGCAACAGGAAGTGGAAGCACATGCGCTGGGGCGCCGCCGCGCTGGTGGCGCTGGCGATGCTGGCCGGCTGCAAGCGCAACGAGACCGGGCAGCTGCCCGGCGCCAGCGGCGAGGCGATCCAGGCCAAGCGCGACGAGGTCAAGGGCTTCGCGCTGGTGCGCGTGTGGCCCGACCAGAAGGGCGGCGACGGCCTGTCGCTGGCGGTGGAGTTCTCACAGCCGCTGGTCGGCACCCAGGACTTCGACAAGCTGCTGCGCTTCGAGGAAAAGGTCGGCACCGAGGACAGCAGCTGGTCACTGTCCGATGACGGCAAGACCCTGCGCTATCCCTATGTCGAGGCGGCCAAGGACTACACCCTGGTCGTCTCGGCCGACCTGCTCGCCGCCGACGGCAGCCGCCTGGGCCGCGAAGTGCGCCAGCAGGTGTTCACCGGCGAGCTGAAGCCGGCCGCCGGCTTCGCCTCGCAGGGCAGCGTGCTGCCGGCGCGCGAGAGCCGCGGCCTGCCGGTGGTGTCGGTCAACGTGCCGGAAGTGGACGTCGAATTCCTGCGCGTGGGCGAGAAGAACCTGCCCAGCTTCTTCAGCCAGTACCAGCGCGGTGGCCGTCGCGGCAGCTGGGAGCTGGACAGCGACTACGGCGAGCACACGCCGATCTCGCAGCTGGCCGAGCCGGTCTACCTGAACCGCTTCGTGCTCGGCGGCAAGCCCAACGAACGGGTGCTGACCTACCTGCCGATCCAGGAGATCCGCGAGCTGCAGCAGCCGGGCCTGTACTTCGCGGTGATGAAGCGCGCCGGCAGTTTCGAGGGCGAGTACGACACCGCGTTCTTCACCGTCAGCGACATCGGCCTGCACACCCGCGCCTACAAGGAGCAGCTGTTCGTGCACACCGCCTCGCTGGCCTCCGGCGCGCCGCTGAAGAAGGTCGAGCTGCGGGTGCTCGACGGCAAGGGCGAGACCATCCTCAAGGGCCAGACCGACGCCAACGGCAACGCGCTGCTCAACTACACCCTGGACGCCGCGCACGTGCTGGTGGCCAGCAGCGGTGCCGACACCACGATGCTGCCGTTCAACCAGCCGGCGCTGGACCTGAGCGAGTTCGCCGTGGCCGGGCGCCAGAACGCATGGTTCGACGTGTTCGCCTGGTCCGGCCGCGACCTGTACCGCCCCGGCGAGACGGTGCGCGTGTCGGCGCTGCTGCGCGACAACGACGGCAAGCCGGTGACCGCGCCGGACAAGGGCGCGCAGCCGGTGTTCCTGCGGCTCAAGCAGCCCGACGGCAAGGTGTTCCGCGAAACCCGCCTGCAGCCGGGCGCGCAGGGCTATTTCAGTTTCGAACAGGCGATCCCGGCCGAGGCGCCCATCGGCCGCTGGCAGGTCGAGTTCCGTACCGACCCGGCCAGCAAGGAGGCGGTGCAGGGCCTGACCCTGCGCATCGAGGAATTCCTGCCCGAGCGCATGAAGCTGGACCTGGACAGCGCACAGAAGACGCTCAAACCGGGCGAACCGCTGAAGCTGCGGGCCGACGCCGCGTACCTGTACGGCGCGCCGGCCGATGGCAACCGCTTCACCGCCCGGCTGGCGGTGGCGGTGGAGCAGCACCCGCTGGAATCGATGCCGGGCTGGTTCTTCGGCGACCCGACCGTGAGCCTGCCGCGCGACGCCAGCGACGTGATCGACACCACCCTGCCCAGCGACGGCCGGCTGCGCCAGGACATCGCCCTGCCGGACGAGGTCGGCAAGGGTACGCCGGTGGCGGCGCTGGTCTCGGCCAGCGTCTACGAGACCGGCGGCCGCACCGTCACCCGTACCCTCAAGCGCGTGCTGTGGCCGGCACCGGCGCTGGTCGCGGTGCGCCCGCTGTTCAGCGACACCGATGGCGCCGACGCCAACGCCAACGCGCGTTTCGAGCTGCAGCGCGTGGATGCCGACGGCAAGCCGCAGCCGGCCAAGGGGCTCAAGGTCACCCTGGTGCGCGAACTGCGCGACTACCACTGGACCTTCACCGACAACCGCTGGGACTACGATTTCACCCGTCGCTTCGAGAACAAGGAAACCCGCACCCTCGATGTCGGCGCCACCGCCGCCCGGTTCGACTTCCCGGTGGAGTGGGGCGAATACCGGGTGGACGTGTTCGACCCGGCCACCGGGCTGACCATGCGCTACCCGTTCCGCGCCGGCTGGAGCTGGAACGACGACAACCGCGGGCTCGACGCGCGCCCGGACAAGGTCAAGCTGGCCCTGGACAAGACCGGCTACAAGGCCGGCGACACGCTGAAGGTGACCCTGACCCCGCCGCATGCCGGGCGGGGCGTGCTGATGGTCGAAAGCGACCGCATGCTCTACGTGCAGGACATCGAGGCCAAGCCGGGCAGCACCTTCGAGATCCCGGTCACCCAGGACTGGGAGCGGCACGACGTCTACGTCACCGCGCTGGTGTTCCGCGGTGGCAGCGCGTCCAGCAAGATCACCCCGGCGCGCGCCGTGGGCGTGGCGCACGTGCCGATGGACCGCCGCGACCGCCGCATCGCGGTGGGCCTGGTGGCGCCGAAGCAGATGCGCCCCGAACAGCCGATGACGGTCACCGTCAGCGCGCCGGAGCTGGCCGGCAAGCCGGCGCACGTCACCGTCTCGGCGGTGGACGTGGGCATCCTCAACATCACCCGCTTCGCGGTGCCCGACGCCAACGCGCATTTCTTCGCGCAGCGCCGCCTGGGGGTGGACGCCTACGACATCTACGGGCGGGTGATCGAGAGCTTCGAGGGCAACAGCGGCAAGCTCAAGTTCGGCGGCGACATGGCGCTGCAGGCGCTGCCGCAGGCGCGGCGCCCGACCGCGCGGGTGCAGACCGTGGACCTGTTCTCCGGCCCGGTCGCGCTCGACGCGAAGGGCAACGCCCGCATCACCCTGCCGGTACCGGATTTCAACGGCACCCTGCGGGTGTCGGCGCTGGTGTATTCGGACACGCGCTACGGCAACCGCCACGTGGAAACGGTGGTGCGCGCGCCGATCCTGGCCGAGGCCAGCATGCCGCGGGTCATGGCCCCCGGCGACCGCAGCACGGTGACCCTGGACGTGCAGAACTTCACCGGCAAGCCCGGCGAGTTCACGGTGCGGGTGGACGGCGAGGGCCCGCTGGCGATCGGCGAGGCCGCGCGACGGCTGCAGCTGGCCGCCGACGCCAAGCAGACCCTGAGCTTCCCGCTCACCGCGCAGGAGGGCTACACCGTGGCCAAGGTGCGGGTACGGGTGGACGGCAACGGCTTCAAGGTCGACCGCCGCTACGACCTGCCGGTGCGCGCGGCCTGGCCGCAGGTGCTGCGCGCGCAGACCCGCACGCTCGACCCGCTGGCGCCGGTCACCCTGGACAGCGCCTTCGCCGGCGGGCTGATGGCCGGTTCGGTCAATGCGCGCATGCTGGTCAGCCCGCTGCCGCCGATCCCGTTCGCCTCGGCCCTGCAGGGCGCGCTGAACTACCCCTACGGCTGCGCCGAACAGACCACCAGCAAGGGCTACGCGGCACTGCTGCTGGACCAGGCCACCTCGGCCATGCTCGGCGCCGACGGGCTGGACGCCAAGGCCCGCCGCGAGCGCATGGAAGGCGCGTTCGGGCGGCTGGCCTCGATGCAGGTGGCCAACGGCAACTTCTCGATGTGGGGCAGCGACGACTACGTCAACCCGGCGCTGACCCCGTACATCGCCGAGTTCCTGCTCGACGCCAAGGATGCCGGCTTCGCGGTGCCGGACAACGTGCTGCAGAAGGCATTGAACCGGATCAGCGAGGACCTGCTCAGCGGCGGCAACCAGTTCTACGGCCAGGACCGCCGCGAGGCGCTGAAGTTCGCCAACCAGGCGTATTCGGGCTACGTGCTGGCGCGGGTCAACCGCGCCCCGCTGGGCACGCTGCGCGCGCTGTACGACAACGAGCGCGGCAAGGCGGTGACCGGGCTGTCGCTGGTGCACCTGGGCGTGGCGCTGTCGCTGCAGGGCGATAGCAAGCGCGGCCAGGCCGCCATCGCCGCCGGCTTCGGCATGGCCGGCAAGGACCGCCCGGCGTATTTCGGCGACTACGGCAGCCCGCTGCGCGACGACGCGCTGATGATCGCGCTGCTGCACGAGCGCGGCCTGGCCAAGCCCGGGTACGACGCACGCGCGGTCAGCCTGGGCCGCGAACTGGACGCGCGCCGCAACGCCGACTGGCTGTGGCTGAGCACCCAGGAGCAGGTGGCGCTGGCGCGGCTGGGCAAGGCGCTGATGGCCGACCAGAAGAAGCTGGTCTCCGGTGAACTGGCGGTGGGCCCGGCGCGCGAAGCCATCGACGCGCGCAAGCTGTTCGCGCGGGTGTTCGACGCCACGCAGCTGGCGCAGGGCGTGCGCTTCACCCCGCAGGGCCAGGCGCCGATGTTCGCCAGCCTGGAAGTGGCCGGCATTCCGCGGCAGGCGCCGGCGCCGGACAACAGCGTGATCGGCATCGAGCGCGCCTGGTTCACCACCGACGGCAAGCCGTGGACCCCGCGGCCGCTGAAGGAAGGCGAGGCGCTGATCGTGCGCCTGAGCGTCACCGCCAACACCGCCATGCCCGACGCACTGCTGACCGACCTGCTGCCGGCCGGCCTGGAGATCGAGAACTTCAACCTCGGCGACGCCAAGCAGTGGGCCGACGTGGTGGTGGACGGCATCCAGATCAACGACCGCGGCGGCGCGGCCGATGCCAAGCACGAGGAGTTCCGCGACGACCGCTACGTGGCCGCGCTGAACCTGTCGCGCGGCAGCACCGCGCGGGTGTTCTACCTGGTGCGCGCGGTCACCCCGGGCACCTACACCGTGCCGCCGCCGCTGGCCGAGGACATGTACCGTCCCGAGCTGCGCGGCGTGGGCCGGTCCAACCCGACCACGATCACCGTCGTGCAGCCATGACGATCACCGCGGGCACGTGCCACCGCGCGCGCCCGCGCGGCAATGAATGGATGATGGATGGCGAGCGCCGCACCCCGCACTCCGGTACCTCCCGCTCCCGCGCCCGCCGCGGGCGCGGGCGGCGAACGCGGCACTGACCCGGCAATGCGGCCGCCGCGCGGGCGCTTGCGGCGCCTGCTGCCATGGCTGCGCTGGGGCGCGGTGGCGCTGTTGTCGCTGCTGCTGGTGCTGGACATCGCCTTCCCGCTGCCGCTGCCGGCCGCACGCGACACCGGCACCCTGGTCGTCGCCCGCGACGGCACGCCGCTGCGCGCCTTCGCCGATGCGCAGGGCGTGTGGCGCTACCCGGCCGATGCGAAGACCGTCTCGCCGCTGTACCTGCAGGCACTGCTGACCTACGAGGACCGCTGGTTCCGGCGGCACCCCGGCATCAATCCGTGGGCGCTGCTGCGCGCCGGCGGGCAGATGCTGGCCGAGCGCCGCATCGTCTCCGGCGGCTCCACCCTGACCATGCAGGTGGCGCGCATCCTCGACCCGCACACGCGCACGCCGTGGGGCAAGGCCAAGCAGTTGCTGCGCGCGCTGCAGCTGGAGGCGCACCTGGACAAGGCGCAGATCCTGGACCTGTACCTGGAGCGCGCGCCTTACGGCGGCACCATCGAAGGCGTGGAGGCGGCCAGCTGGGCCTACCTGGGCAAGCCGGCGGCGCGGCTGTCGCATGCCGAAGCCGCGCTGTTGGCAGTGCTGCCGCAGTCGCCGAGCCGGCTGCGCCCGGACCGCCACCCCGAGGCCGCGCGCCGCGCCCGCGACAAGGTGCTGGCGCGCATGACCGAACTGGGCGCGTGGTCGGACGAAGCGGTGGCCGATGCGCGCATCGAGCCGGTGGTCGCACGCTCGCTGCAGCAGCCGCTGCACGCGGCCTTGCTGGCGCAGCGGCTGCGCAGTGCGCAACCGCGCGCGGCGCAGATCCAGACCACCCTGGACAGCGGTCTGCAGCGCACCCTGGAAGAGCGCGTGGCCGCGTATTTCTCGCAGTTGCCCGAGCGCACCTCCGCCGCGCTGCTGGTAATGGACAACGCCACCCTGGAGGCGCGCGCCTACGTCGGTTCGGTGGCGTTCGCCGACAAGGCGCGGCTGGGCCACGTGGACATGGTGCAGGCCTGGCGCTCGCCCGGCTCCACGCTCAAGCCGTTCCTGTACGGCATGGCGCTGGACGACGGGCTGATCCATTCCGAAAGCCTGCTGGTCGATGCGCCGCAGAGCTTCGGCGGCTACCGCCCCGGCAACTTCGACGCCGCGTTCAACGGCCCGGTCGGCGCGGCCACCGCGCTGCGGCTGTCGCTGAACGTACCGGCGGTGGACCTGCTCGACCGCGTCGGCCCGTCGCGCTTCGCCGCGCGGCTGGGCAACGCCGGCATCAAGCTGCGCTTCCCGCACGGGGTGCAGCCCAACCTGGCGCTGATCCTGGGCGGCACCGGCGCGCGCCTGGAGGACCTGGTCGGCGCCTTCGCCGCGCTCAACCGCCAGGGCATCGCCGGGCGCGTGCGCTACACCGCCGACGACCCGCGCATCGAACGCCGGCTGGTGTCGCCGGGCGCGGCGTGGATCGTGCGCGACATCCTGCAGTCCAACCCGCGCCCCGGTTACGGGCTGGGCACCTTCGACACCGGCAGCCGCCCGCCGGTGGCGTGGAAGACCGGCACCAGCTATGGCTACCGCGACGCCTGGGCGATCGGCAGCACCCGCCGCTACACCGTCGGCGTGTGGGTGGGGCGCCCGGACGGCACGCCGTTGCCCGGCCAGTACGGCGCGGTCACCGCGCTGCCGCTGATGTTCGAAGTGATCGACAGCCTGCCGCGCCAGCCCGGCGACAGCGACACGCCGCCGATGCCGGCCAGCGTTGGCGAGGTGACGGTGTGCTGGCCGCTGGGCCTGGCCGCCACCGACACGCCGCCGGCGCTGTGCCAGCGGCGGCTCGACGCGCTGGCGCTGGATGGCACCGTGCCGCCGACCTTCGCCGAGCGCGATGCGCGGCTGTGGCAGTCCGGGCAGGTGCGCTTCGAGGTGGATGCGCGCAGCGGCCAGCGCCTGTCGGCCGGCTGCGAGGGCCACCCGCAGCGGCAGGCGCGCGAAGTCGCACGCTGGCCGGCGCTGGCCTCGCCATGGCTGTCGCAGGCGCAGCGCCAGGCGCAGCAGCTGCCACCGCTGGCGCCGGACTGCCCCGACGACGGCCGCGGCAAGGATGCCGCCCTGCACATCGACGGACTCACCGACCGCGCCACCGTGGCGCGCGCGCCGGGCGCGGCGCACGGCCCGCGCCTGCAGATACGGGCGATCGGCAGCGAAACCACGGTGCAGTGGCTGCTGGACGGGCGCTGGATCGCGCAGACCGAAGGCGCGCGCGCGTTCGTGCGCGACTTCGACGAACCGGGCGAGCACAGCCTCACCGCACTGGCCGCCGACGGCGCCTGGACCCGCATCCGCTTCCGCGTGGCGCACTGAGCGGTGGGCGCTGTGCCCGCGTAGGTGCGAGGCTTGCCTCGCACGCCCTTCGTGACCGATATCGGGAAGGCCCCCGTGCCGGGCAAGCCCGGCACCTACGATGCCCTCGGCCGCTACGGCACCTACGATGCCATCGCACAATCCAAGGAAGGCCCTACGGTGCCATTGGACGATCCAGCCACGGCATGTGCTTCATGGTTGGCCGCCGCGGCGGCCACCGCCGGCGCCTGCACGCCCCTCCGCCCGGCGCGCGGCACAGGGCAGCGTTATGCCCGCGTAGGTGCGAGGCTTGCCTCGCACGCTCCTCGTGACCGATATCGGGAACACCCCTGTGCCGGGCAAGCCCGGCACCTACGGTGTCCTCGGCCGCTCCGGCGTCCAGATGCCATTGGACGATCCAAGAAAGGCCCTGCGGTGCCATTGCGCTCCATGGCTGGCCGCCGATGGAGCCTGCAGGTCCCTCCGCCCGGCGCGCGGCACGTTGCGCGATGTGCCCGCGTAGGTGCGAGGCTTGCCTCGCACGCTCTTCGTGACCGATATCGGGAAGGCCCCTGTGCCGGGCAAGCCCGGCACCTACGATGCCCTCGGCCGCTACGGCACCTACGATGCCATCGCACAGTCCAAGGGAGGCCCTACGGTGCCATTGGACGATCCAGCCACGGCATGTGCTTCATGGTTGGCCGCCGCGGCGCCCGCCGCCGGCGCCTGCAGGCCCCTCCGCCCGGCGCGCGGCACGTTGCGCGATGTGCCCACGTAGGTGCGAGGCTTGCCTCGCACGCTCTTCCGCGCAAAGCGCCAGGGCGCGTTTCGCCGCGGCTATTCGCCGATCCAGCCGTCGAGCAGGTCGGCGAAGTCGTCGGCGTGTTCTTCTTCCTGCGCCAGGATCTGCTCGAGGATGCGCTTGGTGGTGGTGTCCTTGTCGCCGACGAAGTTGATCATCTCGCGGTAACTGTCGATGGCGATGCGCTCGGCGATCAGGTTCTCGCGCACCATGTCGCGCAGGTTGCCGCCTTCCTTGTACTCGGCGTGGGCGCGGGCGGTGAGGGTGTCCGGGTTGAAGTCCGGCTCGCCGCCCAGCTGCACGATGCGCTCGGCCAGCATGCCGGCGTGCGCCTGCTCCTGCTGCGCGTGCTCCAGGAACTCGGCCTTCACCGCGTCGGCGAGCATGCCCTTGGCCATGTAGTAGTGGCGGTAATAACGCAGCACGCACACCCATTCGGTGGCCAGGGCGTCGTTGAGCAGCTTGATCACCATCTTGCGGTCGGCGGCATAGGTCGGGGTGATCGCGCCGTCCTCGATGCTCCTGCGCGCGTTGGCGCGCAGGGTCTTGCGGTCGCTGATGCCGCTGGCCGGGACGGTCATGGCTTTCTTGCTGGCGGGCTGCTTGCTCATGGCGGGCGTGCTCCTTGGTGGAAGGGAATCGCTACTCCGGAAGGTGGGCCAGTACGTACTCGGCGGAGGACACCTCGAAATTGCCGGGTTCCTCCACGTGCACGGCGCGCACGATGCCGTTGTCCACGTACAGCGCGAAACGGCGCGAACGCATGCCCATGCCCGATCCGCTGGCGTCCATTTCCAGGCCCAGGGCGCGGGTGAGGTCGCCATTGCCGTCGGACAGCATCAGCAGCCCGTCCGGCACCGACTGCGCCTTGCCCCAGGCCTGCATCACGAACGGGTCGTTCACCGCCATGCAGAACACGTCGATGCCGCGGCTGCGGAACTGCTCGAAGCGCTCGATGTAGCCGGGCAGGTGGCGCGCCGAGCAGGTCGGGGTGAACGCACCGGGCACCGCGAACAGCACCGCCTTGCGGCCATCGAACAGCGCCTGCGTGTCGATGGTTTCCATGCCCTCGCGGATGCGCTTGAGGGTCACTTCCGGGATGCGGTCGCCGACGTGGATGGTCATGGGCTTCTCCAGAGTCTGAATCGAAGTTTAGTGAGCTGGGGTTGAGGGCCGCGTCAACGGCTTGAAAGCGCGGCCTTCACGCAGCATTTCCCGTGCATGGGCGCAGGGCGCCATTCCGGCCGCCCGCCCGCATCCCTGCAGGAGGAGATGATGAGCATCGTACGTTACCGCCAGTGGCCGACCCAGTCCGATATCCGCCATCTGCTCGCCCCGTTGCTGGACATGCCCGGCGACGCCGCACCGGCCGGTACCTGGGTGCCGGCCGTGGACATCCGCGAACAGGACACGCAGTTCGTGCTGCACGCCGACCTGCCGGGCGTGGACCCGGCCTCGATCGAGGTGCAGATGGACAAGGGCGTGCTGTCGATCAAGGGCGAGCGCCGCGCGCCAGCGCCGGTGGAAGGCCCGCACTTCTCGCGCATCGAACGCCGCCACGGCACGTTCGAACGCCGCTTTGCGCTGCCCGACAGCGCCGACGCCGAAGGCATCGTCGCCAGCAGCCGTGACGGCGTGCTGGAAATCCGCATCCCCAAGCGCGCCGAGGCCGCGCCGCGCCGCATCCAGGTGGCCAGCGCCGGCGGCACCGCGTAAGCACGCGCCGCGCACACATCGGCACCGCCGTGGCCCGCTAGAATGGCGCCACGGCGGCAGCCGAACCCGTATCGGCCCGTTCGCCGCAAGGCGGCGGGCCCGACTCTTTCAGAAAGGGTGTCTGGATGGAATTCAAGGATTACTACGCGACATTGGGTGTGGAGCCCACGGCCGGCGATGCCGAAATCAAGACCGCCTACCGGCGGCTGGCGCGCAAGTACCACCCGGACGTGAGCAAGGAAGCCGGCGCCGAGGAGAAGTTCAAGGCCGTCAACGAGGCCTACGAGGCGCTGCGCGACCCGGCCAAGCGCCAGGCCTACGACCAGCTGCGCGCCCAGGGCTACCGGCCCGGCGAGGAGTTCCACGCGCCGCCCAACTTCGGCGGCGGCCAGGGCTTCGACTTCGAGGAAGTGTTCGGCGGCGCCGGTGCCGGCGGCGGCTTCAGCGATTTCTTCGAAAGCCTGTTCGCGCGCCAGCGCGGGGGCGGCCGTGCGCGTGGCGGATTCGACGGTTTCGGTGGCAACGTCGGGCCGCAGCCCACGCGCGATACCCGCGCCAAGCTGTCGGTGCCGCTGGAAGCGGCCTACAACGGCGACACGCTGCGCATCAACGTCGATGGCCGCCAGCTGGACGTGCGCGTGCCCAAGGGCATCCGCCCCGGGCAGGTGATCCGCCTGGCCGGGCAGGGCAGCGGTGGCGGCAACCTGATGCTGGAAGTGGAATACGCCGCGCACCCGCAGTTCGAGGTGGACGGCCGCAACATCCTTTACACCCTGCAGGTCACCCCCTGGCAGGCGGCGCTGGGCACCAGCATCAGCGTGCCGACCCTGGGCGGGGCGGTGGAGCTGAAGGTGCCGGCCGACTCGGACAGCGGCCGCAAGCTGCGCCTGCGCGGCCGCGGGCTGCCGGGCAAGCCGGACGGCGACCAGATCGTGGAGCTGGAAGTCATCGCCCCGGTGGCGACCAACGAGGCCCAGCAGAAGGCCTACCGCGCGCTGGCCAAGGCCTTCGGCGAGAAAATCTGACGTATCGCCAGCGGCAGGCGCGGCCCGTGAGGGCGCCCCTGCGGCGGTATCAGGCCGGGGCCACGGCCCCGTAGGTGTGGGGCTCGCCCCACACCGGGCCTTGCCGGGTAAAGCCGCATGCGGGGCAAGCCCCGCATCTACAAGGTAAGCGTGCGGTGCATGCCCGCATCCACAGCACGCGGAGCAAGCCCCGTATCTAGCTTGCGGTGCAAGCCTACATCCACAGCATGTGGGGCGAGCCGCTCCATCCACAGGTCAGGTTTTGGGAACGTCGCCGCACGACCGCATCAGGTCGGGGCCACGGCGTCGTAGGTGTGGGGCTCGCCCCACACGGGGGCCTTGCCGGGGAACGCCGCATGCGGGGCAAGCCCCGCATCTACAGGGTAAGCGCGCGGGGCAAGCCCGCATCCACAGCACGCGGTGCAAGCCCCGTATCTAGCATGCGGTGCAAGTCCCGCATCTACAGCATGCGGAGCAAGCCCCGTATCTGGCATGCGTTGCAAGCCCACATCCACAGCATGCGGAGCAAGCCTCGTATCGAGCATGCGGAGCGAGGCCCGCATCCACAGGCCAGGTTTCGGAAACGTCGCCGCCCGACCGCATCAGGTCGGGGCCGTGGACTCGTAGGTGTGGGGCTCGCCCCACACGGGGCCTTGCCGGGGAAAGCCGCATGCGGGGCAAGCCCCGCATCCACAGATCAGGCTTCGGGCGCGTCGCCGCCGCCTTCGAACACCCGCGCGATCACCTCGGACAGCTCGTCTTCCGAAAACGGTTTGGTGACGTAGGCCTTGGCGCCCTGGCGCATGCCCCACAGGCGGTCGGTGTCCTGGTCCTTGGTGGTCACCAGCACCACCGGGATGTGCGCGGTACTGGCCTCGCGCTTGAGCGTGCGCGTGGCCTGGAAACCGTTGAGGTTGGGCATCACCACGTCCATCAGCACCAGGTCGGGCAGCACCGACTTGGCCGCTTCCACGCCGGCGGCGCCGTCGGTGGCGGTGAAGGTTTCATGCCCCAGTTTTTCGACGATGCGCTGGATGCCGAGCAGCTGCGACGGCGAATCGTCCACGATCAGAATACGCGCCACGTTCTTCCCCAAGATGATGTCGCGGCCATAGTGTCGTGCCCGCTGCGATGCGAAGCAACCCGCCACGCCGCGCGCGGCGCCGCATTCAGTCGATCCGCACCAGCGTGCGCCCGAACGAACCGCCGCCCAGCATGGTGGCGAACACCTCCGGCAACCCGTCCAGGCCCACCTCGCGGGTGCAGATGGTGTCCAGGTGGCGCGGCTTCCAGTCGTCGCCCAGGTGCTGCCACACCTGTTCGCGGATGTCGCGCGCGGTGCCGGCCGAGGCCACCCCCAGCAGCGACACGCCGCGGATGATGAACGGCATCACCGTCATGTCCAGTTCCGCGCTGGCGGCCAGCCCGGCCGAGGCGACGTTGCCGTAGGGCGCGGTCTGCGCCAGCAGGCTGGTGAGCATGGCGCCGCCGACATTGTCCAGGCCGCCGCCGAAGCGCGCCGATTCCATTGGCCGGGTGGTGGCCAGCGCCTCGCGGCCCAGCACCTGGGTGGCACCCAGCGTGGTGAGGTAGTCCCTGGCTTCGGCCTTGCCGCTGATGGCGTGCACCTCGAAGCCGGCGCGGCTGAAGATATCCACCGCCAGCGAGCCGACCCCGCCGGTGGCGCCGGTCACCGCCAGCGGGCCGTGCGCCGGGGTCTGCCGGTTGTCGGTCATGCGCAGCAGGGCCAGTGCGGCGGTGAACCCGGCCGTGCCCAGCACCATGGCCTCGCGCAGGCTCAGCCCGGCCGGCAGCGGGATGGCCCACTTCGACTCCAGCCGCACATACTGGCTGTAGCCGCCGTCGCGGGTTTCGCTCAGGCCGCAGCCGGTGGCCAGCACCGCATCGCCCTCGCGGAAGGCCGGGTCGCGGGAGGCCACCACCTCGCCGGCCACGTCGATGCCGCCCACCAGCGGGAACCGGCGCAGGATCTTGCCCTGGCCGGTGCCGGCCAGCGCGTCCTTGTAGTTGACCGAGGACCAGCGGGCGCGCACCACCACCTCGCCCGGGCTCAGCTGGTCCAGGGCGACCTGCTCCAGCCCGGCGCGGTAGCCGGCGTCGTCGTTGTGGATGCGGAAGGCGGTGAACGGGGCGGGGGCGGACATGGCATGGCCTGCGGCGGAACGGGAGACAACCAAGATAGCGGTTGCGAAACGTCAGGTCTGCCCCATCTAGTAGAATCCGGATTCGATTGACCACGGCCAGGACTGCGGGAACGCCCCGCGGACAGGCCCTGACAGATGGAGCATGCATGGCCTGGAACACACCTGGCGGCAACGATAGTGGCGGCCCCGCCGACAACCGGCGCGGATCGCGCTCGCCGCGCGGCGGCAATGGCGGCGGCGGATGGGGCGGCTTGCCCGGCCCGCTGCGCGACCTGTTCGACGGCGGCATCTGGCGCTGGGTACTGCTGGGCGTGGCGCTGCTGGTGCTGCTGTCCAGCTTCCAGCTGATCGGCGAACAGCAGCGCGGCGTGGTGCTGCGCTTCGGCCAGTTCTCGCGCATCCTGCAGCCAGGCCCGAACTTCAAGCTGCCGTGGCCGATCGAATCGGTGGTCAAGGTCAACGCCACCCAGATCAAGACCTTCAGCAGCAACGTGCCGGTGCTCACCCGCGACGAGAACATCGTCAACGTGGCGCTGAACGTGCAGTACCGTGTGGACGACCCGCGCCTGTACCAGTTCGGCACCATCGACGCCGACCAGGTGCTGGAGCAGTCGGCGCAGAGCGCGGTGCGCGAGCAGGTGGGCCGTGCCGACCTCAACACCGTGCTCAACAACCGCGGCCCGCTGGCCGTGGCCGCCGAGCAGCGCCTGGAGGCCTCGCTCAAGGCCTACCGCACCGGCCTGGTGGTCACCGGCCTGACCCTGCCCGACGCGCGCCCGCCGGAAGAAGTGAAGCCGGCCTTCGACGAGGTCAACGGCGCCCAGCAGGTGAAGGAACGGCTGATCAACGAAGCCCAGGCCTACGCCGCCAAGGTGGTGCCCGAAGCGCGCGGCCAGGCCTCGCGCGCGCGCACCACCGCCGAAGGCTACAAGCAGGCCATCGTGGCCCGCGCCGAAGGTGACGCGCGCCGCTTCACCCTGCTGCAGGCCGAATACAAGAACGCCCCGGAAGTCACCCGCAAGCGCCTGTGGCTGGAAACCGTGCAGGACGTGCTGGCCGAGAACCGCAAGGTCATCGGCGGCGACGGCCGCCAGCTGATCTACGTGCCGATGCCGGTCGACGCCGGCAAGACCGCCAACGCCCCGCAACTGACCCCGGAAATGGCGGTGCCGGCGCTGCCGGCCGCCACCGACAGCATTCGCAACGCGGACCGTTCCGGTTCGCGCTCGGCAAACCGTGAGGAGGCCGGCCGATGAAGAATTCCCTTGTGATCGGCCTGCTGGTCGCCGTGCTGCTGGGCCTGCTGGGCTCGGTGTACGTGGTGCGTGAAGACCAGACCGCCATGGTGCTCAACCTGGGCAAGGTGGTGCGCTCGGACATCAAGCCCGGCCTGCACTTCAAGGTGCCGCTGGTGGAAACGGTGCGCGTGTTCGACCGCCGCTTCCAGGTGCTGGACACCGCCCCGGCGCGCTACTTCACCGCCGAACAGAAGGACGTGAGCGTCGACTTCTTCGCCATCGGCTACATCTCCGACGTGCGCGCCTACTACCGCGCCACCGGCGGCGACGGCAAGGTGGCCAACGCCCGCCTGGCGCCGATCATCACCGACTCGCTGCGCAACCAGATCAACGCCCGCACCCTGCAGCAGCTGGTGTCCGGCGACCGCGGCGAGCTCATTGCCGGGCAGCTGCAGGGCATCAACGAGGCGGTCAAGACCCTGGGCATGCAGATCATCGACCTGCGCATCAAGCAGATCGACCTGCCCACCGACAGCCAGGTGATCACCGACGTCTACGAGCGCATGCGCGCCCAGCGCAAGCAGGAAGCGGCCAAGCTGCGCGCCGAAGGCGAAGAGCAGTCGCTCACCATCCGCGCCCAGGCCGACCGCGAAAGCACCGTGCTGGTGGCCGAAGCCGAGCGCGACGCCCAGCAGCTGCGCGGCGAGGGCGACGCCCAGGCCGCCGCCATCTACGGCAAGGCCGGCTCGGCCGACCCGGCGTTCTACGCCTTCTACCGCAGCCTGGAGGCCTACCGCGCCTCCATGACCGACGGCAACGGCGTGATCGTGCTGGACAAGAACGACCCGTTCCTGCAGTACCTCAAGAACGACCGCTGAGCCCGGGCCCGCGCCGCCCCGCCCCTCTCCCGCCGGGGGAGGGCAGGGGCCGGGCCCTTACAGGAAACAGGAAGCCGCGGCCGCGGCGCTGCACTGCAATGCGCCCCCGGCCGCGGTGTTCCCCCGCCTCGCCATCCCCATGCAAGACCTCTTCTCCGCGCTCTGCCTGGTCGCCATCCTCGAAGGCCTGCTCCTGTTCGCCGCGCCGCTGGCGTGGAAGCGCATGGCCGCGCGCCTGCTGGAACTGCCCGCCGCGGCCCTGCGCCAGTCTGGCGCGGTGCTGCTGGCCATCGGCCTGGCCGCGCTGTGGTGGCTGCGCCACTGAACCGCGGCCGGCCGCCCGCCCCGGCTGGGGCCGGCGGGGGTGGTAGCCGTCAGGCAAAACCCGGATAATCCAGAAAAGCCGGCCGGGGCACTCCCGTTCGGCTTTTTCCGTGTAAGGCCCTGGCGTTTGCCCGGCACTCCCCGATGGAGCGCCACCCCGGCAGGCCCGCCGGCCCCGCGCGGTCCCGTCCGCGGCCCCGATGGCCGCAGCCAACTCAGGAGTTCACCCGCCATGGGTCAATCAGTTGTTGTTCTCGGCGCCCAGTGGGGCGATGAAGGCAAGGGCAAGATCGTCGATCTGCTCACCGAGGAAATCGGTGCCGTCGTGCGTTTCCAGGGCGGCCACAACGCCGGCCACACCCTGGTCATCAACGGCAAGAAGACCGTCCTGCACCTGATTCCGTCCGGCATCCTGCGCGACGACGCGCTGTGCCTGATCGGCAATGGCGTGGTGATTTCCCCGGCCGCGCTGCGCAAGGAAATCGAAGAGCTGGAAACGGCCGGCGTGGAAGTGCGCTCGCGCCTGAAGATCTCCCCGGCCGCGCCGCTGATCATGCCGTACCACATTGCCCTGGACCAGGCGCGCGAAAAGGCCGCCGGTGGCAAGGCCATCGGCACCACCGGCCGCGGCATTGGCCCGGCCTATGAAGACAAGGTGGCGCGCCGCGGCATCCGCATCGCCGACCTGCACTACCCGGAACAGCTGGCCGAAAAGCTGCGCACCGCGCTGGATTACCACAACTTCGTGCTGACCAAGTACCTGGGCGTGGAGCCGGTGGATTTCGACAGCGTCTACGCCGAAGCGCTGGCCTTTGGCGAATACGTGGAGCCGATGAAGAGTGATGTGGCCGGTATCTGCCACGACCTGCGCAAGCAGGGCAAGCGCGTGCTGTTCGAAGGCGCGCAGGGCGCGCTGCTGGACATCGACCACGGCACCTACCCGTACGTCACCAGCTCCAACACCACCGTGGGCGGCGCGCTGGCCGGTGCCGGCGTGGGCGCGGATGCCATCGACTACGTGCTGGGCATCGCCAAGGCCTACGCCACCCGCGTGGGCGGCGGCCCGTTCCCGACCGAACTGGACGATGAAATCGGCCAGGGCATCCGCGACCGCGGCGCCGAATACGGTGCTTCCACCGGCCGCCCGCGCCGCTGCGGCTGGATGGACATCGTCGCGCTCAAGCGCGCCGTGGCCATCAACGGCATCACCGGCCTTTGCATCACCAAGCTGGACGTGCTGGACGGCATGGAAAAGCTCAAGGTGTGCATTGCGTACGAGTACCGCGGCAAGCGCACCGAATACGCCCCGCTGGACGCGCAGGGCTGGGAAGAGTGCACCCCGGTGTACCTGGAATTCCCGGGTTGGAGCGAGAACACCCACGGCATCACCGAGTGGGACCAGCTGCCGCCCGCCGCCCGCGCCTACCTGCGCGCGCTGGAAGAACTGGCCGGCTGCCCGATCAGCATCGTCTCCACCGGCCCGGACCGGGATCACACCATGGTGTTGCAGGATCCGTGGGGTTGAGCAGGCCCGCGCATGCATGCGTGCGCGGAACGGGTAGAACTGGTGGAATGAAGTTGTGCCCGGAAGCCCCGCGAAAGCGGGGCTTTTGGTTTGGGCATGGGCTCTTGCATCAAAGACAGGGGGCGCAGATACCAATTCGTCGTGGCTAAAATATGATTCTGTCGCTGGCGTCTATGGGACAATTGCCTATAAAAATGTAAGACATCCGCATGAATGCCGTAGAGATCGAACAGGCGCTTTCCGACCTAGCCTTGCAGCCTTTTGAGGCCGGCGAGTTCCCGTTCCAGTTCCTGGCCGCGTTCGGCAATAAGACCACCACCATCGCCCGCCTGCGCAAGGGCGAAAGCAACGCCTCGGACCTGCGGGGTGGCGTGCTGCAGCGCAACCACATCCACATTGCCGTGGCCGAGCACGGCCAGGTAGGGCAGACGCTGACGGCCCTGAAGGCCAGCTCCAAGACCGTCCAGGCCAAGGCCAAGTTCGTCCTGGCCACCGACGGCACCACGCTGGAAGCCGAGGAGCTGGCCACGGGCGACGCCATCGCCTGCGAGTTCGGCCAGTTCCCCGACCACTTCGGCTTCTTCCTGCCACTGGCCGGTATCTCCACGATCCGGGAGATCAAGGACAACCCCATCGACGTTCGGGCCACCGGGCGCCTGAACAAGCTGTACGTCGAGCTGCTACGCGAGAACCCAGATTGGGCAACGGCCACGCGCCGGCCGGACATGAACCATTTCATGGCCCGTTTGATCTTCTGCTTCTTTGCTGAAGACACGGACATCTTCCCCGGCATCTCGATCTTCACGGCCACCGTGGACCAGATGAGCGCGCGAGACGGATCCAACGTCCACGAGGTGTTGGGCATGATCTTCCGCGCCATGAACACCAAGACCGAAGATCGTGCGGCTGCTGGCATCCCGCGCTGGGCCATTGAATTCCCCTACGTCAATGGCGGCCTGTTTTCCGGCAGCACCGATGTGCCCAAGTTCACTCGTACGGCTCGGTCCTACCTGTACCAAGCGGGGCAGTTGGATTGGCGGGAGATCAACCCCGACATCTTCGGGTCGATGATCCAGGCTGTTGCCGACGATGAGGAGCGCGGCGCCCTGGGCATGCACTACACCAGCGTGCCGAACATCTTGAAGGTCCTGAATCCGCTGTTCCTAGACGAACTTCGGGCGCAACTGGAAGCAGCCGGCGACAACAAGTTGAAACTGCTGAACCTGCGCAAGCGCATGGCGCGCATTCGCGTGTTCGATCCGGCATGCGGTAGCGGGAACTTCCTGGTCATCGCGTACAAGCAAATGCGCGAGATCGAGGCTGAGATCAACCGTCGACGCGGCGAGGCGGACCAGCCTTCGGAAATTCCGATCAACAACTTTCGAGGGATTGAGCTGCGCGACTTTCCGGCAGAGATTGCGCGCCTGGCGCTGATCATCGCCGAGTTCCAGTGCGATGTGCTTTACCGCGGCCAGAAGGAAGCGCTGAAAGACGTGCTGCCGTTGGATAGTCAGAACTGGATCACGTGCGGGAATGCCCTGCGCTTGGACTGGCTGGCCATCTGCCCTCCTACTGGAACTGTTGTAAAGCTGATTGGCGATGACCTATTCAATACACTGCTGGATCAGTCGGAAATTGACTTCGAGAACGAAGGTGGAGAGACGTTCATCTGCGGGAATCCGCCCTACTATGGAAGTCGCAAGCAAGAAGAAGGTCAAAAGCAAGACATCCAGGATCTGTGTGGCCACTTCATCAAGAAGTGGAAGTCGCTTGACTATGTATCTGGATGGTTTCTGTGCGCGAGGCGTTATCTGGAAGCAGCAGATGCGAGTTGTGCATTCGTAGCTACTAGCTCGATCTGTGAGGGACTTCAGGTTTCAGTCCTGTGGCCTCACCTCCTTGATGATGGCTACGAAATCTCATTTGGCGTAAGGCCATTCAAGTGGGCCAACCTGGCCGCTAAGAATGCCGGAGTTACTGTTGTAATCGCCGGAATATCCAGGAGATCTCCTCATCCAAAGCGTATCTGGGACGGCAGCCAAGTGAGAGTGGTTGAGCAAATCTCGCCGTACCTACTGCCGGGGAAAACAACTTACGTCGAAACGTCTCCTGAGCCTGTACCTCAGCTTTCCCGGATGGTCATGGGAAGCATGCCTAGAGACGGCGGCGGCCTTATTCTAGATTTTGGTGACGCCGTGGAGCTCTTGTCCAGGTGGCCGCCGGCGCATCGATTTCTCAGGTCTTAAGTCGGATCTGAGGAGCTAATCAAAGGTAAGAAGAGGTTGTGTCTATGGATCGAGGATGATCAAGTAGAGGCCGCGCGCAGCGTGCCGGATATAGAATGGCGATTGCGCCAAGTGCAGGCGTTTCGCGAGAAGAGCACGCTACATTCGACGCGTGAGTTTGCAGGAAGGGCGCACCGATTTGTCTACCTGGCCGGCCGTTCGGAGGTTTCCACAATTGCGGTAGGTGCCGTCTCGTCAGAGAGGCGAAATTATCTCCCCGTTGATCTCTTTGATTCCAAAGTCGTGATCAGCAATGCTGCATTTGCGCTTTACGACGCACCTCTATGGCAACTCTCCATCCTCGCGTCTACGCTGCACATGGCCTGGGTTCGGGCGGTCTGCGGGAAGCTGAAAACTGACTACCGGTACTCCAACACCTTGGGATGGAACACCTTCCCAGTGCCAACCCTAACCGAGCAGAACAAAGCCGACCTCACGGCGTGTGCTCAAGCGATTCTGCTGGCCCGCGAAAACCACTTCCCGGCCACTATTGCTGACCTGTACGACCCGGAGAACATGCCGGATGACCTGCGCCGGGCGCACGAGAAGAACGATGAGGTGCTGGAACGCATCTACATCGGCCGCAAGTTCAAAAATGATACCGAGCGGCTGGAAAAGCTGTTCGACTTATACACCAAGATGACGGCTGCCCAGGCCAAGCCGAAGAAGGGGAAGGCGAAATGACATCGGAAGGCACCAAGGCAGTCCCGTCGGTCTCGATTGCCACCGCCCGCACGGGCGTGTCGAACAAGGTGGACGCCTACGGCATGCGCCCCATGCAGGCCAGAGCGTTTGCCAAGCGGGGCGAGCAATACCTGCTGATCAAGTCGCCGCCTGCCTCGGGCAAGTCTCGCGCCCTGATGTTCATTGCGCTGGACAAGCTGCACAACCAAGGGCTCAAGCAGGCCATCATCGTGGTGCCCGAGAAGTCCATTGGCGGCAGCTTTGCCGACGAAGAACTAACCAAGTTCGGCTTCTGGGCGGACTGGAAGGTCGAGCCGCAGTGGAACCTGTGCAACGCGCCAGGAGATGACGAGGTCAAGGCCGACAAGAGTAAGGTCCGGGCTGTGGGCCGCTTCCTGGAAAGCGAAGACACGGTGCTGGTCTGCACGCATGCCACCTTCCGCTTTGCCGTGGAGGAGTACGGCATTGCCGCGTTCAACGACCGACTGGTGGCGGTAGACGAGTTCCATCACGTCAGCAGCAACCCCGACAACGTGTTAGGGAGTCAGCTCACGCAGCTGATTGCGGCCGGCTCCGTCCACTTGGTGGCCATGACTGGCTCCTACTTCCGGGGCGACACGGTGGCCGTGTTGGCGCCGCAGGACGAGAACCGCTTCGAGACGGTGACGTACACCTACTACGAGCAGTTGAACGGCTACACCTACCTGAAGTCGCTGGAAATCGGCTACTACTTCTATACGGGTCGGTACCTGGACGCGATCACCAAGGTGCTGGATCCGGCGATGAAGACCATCGTCCACATCCCAAACGTCAACGCTCGGGAGAGCCTGAAGGACAAGTACAAGGAGGTCGAAGAGGTCATGGAAGCGCTCGGCACCTGGAAGGGTGTCGATCCTGCAACGGGTTTCCATCTGGTCGAACGAGCCGACGGGTCGGTCTTGAAGGTGGCGGACCTGGTGGATGACAGCGACGCAACCAAGCGTGCCAAGGTGCTGAACTCGCTGAAAGACCCTGCGCAGAAGAATAACCGCGACCACGTGGACATCATCATCGCGTTGGGCATGGCCAAGGAAGGATTCGACTGGATCTGGTGCGAACACGCGTTGACGATCGGATACCGTAGCAGCCTGACCGAGATCGTCCAGATCATTGGTCGGGCCACCCGCGATGCCCCCGGTAAGGAGCGCTCGCGCTTCACCAACCTGATTGCCGAGCCGGCCGCGGGTGAGGTCGAAGTCGTGGCAGCCGTCAACGACACGCTGAAAGCCATTGCCGCAAGCCTGCTGATGGAGCAGGTGCTGGCACCCCGGTTCGAGTTCACGCCCAAAAACCAAGGCAAGCTCGAAGGCTTCGAGTACGAAGGAGGCTATGTCGAGGGTGGTTCCAACGTCGGCGTGAACGCCGCAACGGGCCAAGTCCACGTAGAGATTGGCGGGCTGACCATGCCCGAGACCCAGGAAGCCAAGAGGATCTGCAAGGAGGACTTGAACGAGGTCATCACCGCCTTCGTCCAAGACAAGACGGCGATTGAGAACGGGTTGTTCAACGACAACACCTTGCCCGAAGAGTTGACGCAGGTGCAGATGGGCAAGATCGTGCGCGAGCGCTACCCGGAGTTGAGCGAGGCAGATCAGGAAGCCATTCGCCAGCATGCCATCGCCGCGCTCAACCTCACCCAGCAGGCCAAGCAGGCGCTGGCCAGGGCCGAAGCGGATGGCATTGCAAGCGAGCAGCAGGGCAGCACGGCTCTGATCGACGGCGCGCGCAAGTTCATCAACGTCCAAGACTTGGACATCGACCTGATCGACCGGATCAATCCGTTCGAGGCGGCCTACTCGGTGCTGGCCAAAGCCATGGACGAGAAGGTGCTGCGCCAAGTCCAGGCCAGTATTTCAGCCAAGCGCGTGAACATCCCCAAGGAAGAGGCGCGCGAGCTGGCCAAGCGCGCGTTGGAGTTCAAGATCGAGAAGGGGCGGCTGCCCGATATCAATTCACCCGACGCTTGGGAGAAGCGAATGGCCGAAGGCGTAGCGGCCTTTGCTAAATATCGGACTGAAGAGAAGGCCAGGGAGGCTCAGGCCCATGGCTGACATGGACGACGATGACCTGCTGGAAGCCTTGGGCGTCGAAGCAGCTCCCACCAAGGCCAGTACGCATACGGCGCAGCAGGAGCGGCTGATTGCGGGGTTCGAGGACATCTTGCGCTTCGTGGAGACTCATGGCCGTGTCCCACAGCACGGCGAAGGCCGCGATATCTTCGAGCGGATATATGCGGTCCGGCTGGACCGTCTGCGCAGCATGCCTGAGGCGCACGACCTACTGATACCCATGGATAAGGCTGGTTTGCTGGATGCACAGGCGGTGATGACGGTCAATCCGGAAGAGCTGGACGACGAGGCGTTGTTAGCCGAGTTGGGCGCTGGAACACCTGGCGACGAAAGCGACATCACCCAACTGCGACATGTGTCGTCCTATGCAGATAGGAGGGCTGCTGAGGAGATAGCGAATCGCACACGATGCCAAGACTTCGAGGCGTTTAGGCCGCTATTTGAGAAGGTGAGGCGAGAGCTGGATCAGGGGGTTCGGAGAACTACAATCTTGGAGACCCGCTCGCTGGACGAAATTCAGCAGGGGACGTTCTTCATTATCAGTGGGCAGATCGCCTATGTTGCAGAAGAGTATGAGGAATTCACTACTGACTATGAGCGTCGAGATGGCCGGTTGCGTGTTATCTACGATAACGGCACTGAAGGTGAGCTCCTTCAAAGGTCGCTTCAGCGGGCGCTGCATCGAGACAAGGTTGCTCGGTTGATCTCCGAGCCCATAGCAGGGCCTCTGTTCGGTGATGCCTTGGAGCCTGATGATGTCGTTTCTGGAACAATTTATGTATTGCGAAGTCTCTCCTCAATGCCTTATGTGGTTGAGCATCGGGAGTTGATTCATAAGATCGGTGTAACTGGTGGGAAGGTTGAAGCTCGTATCGCCAATGCAGCTAGGGATGCAACATATTTATTGGCAGATGTCGAAGTGGTTGCTACTTACACTCTCTCTAATGTCAATCGGACTAAGTTGGAGAACCTGTTTCACCGAATTTTTGGATCGGTGCAGCTTGATCTGACCATAGATGATCGCTTTGGCAATCCTGTAAAGCCAAGGGAGTGGTTCTTGGTGCCGCTTCACGTTATAGACGAAGCGGTGAGCCGGATCCGTGACGGCTCCATCACTGACATGAAATATGATCCAAAAACTGCAAGCTTGGTGCCTCGGTAATAGCGGGCGTTGAGTGGTTCTCTGACATGGCGTCGGACGGTTGTCTGAGTTCATTTGCCAGTTTTCTACTTGACGCTCAGGCTATTCAATAGCAGTCTTGCCTCACGGAGCCTAGAAACTCCCCGTACAGCGGTACCCACCTCCGACAAATCGGTGGGTTTTTTGTGCCTGCTTTGCAGGTGCAGCCGACGCGATGCCTGCGTCGGGAGGGCGGCGAATACAACACCCGCAAGGGAAATAAGCCCGCCGTCTGTACGCGGTTTCTAGCCTCCCGACTTCCCTTCCTTCGCTTCTTGGCGCGGAAGGGTCACTTCATGGAAGGAGACGGCAACGATGGCAAAGCACACGTTGGACGATGACAGGCCGGGCTATTACTTGTACTTGCCCGAGGACAGCCAGCAGCGGCTGGTGCGGCTGAGCGACCACATCAAATTCCTGCTGCGGTTGATGCAGCCACTGGCCGATGCAGCGGGCGAGCCGGCGCGCGAGGTGCGCCTGGCCGAGGTGGCGTTCTGCCTGGAACTGCTGGGCGACCAGGTGGACCTGGTGCTGGACGAGGTGTCGTGGCCCGCGCAGCGTACGGCGCAGGCGGGCGCGCCCGCGCGCGATGCTGCGGATCAGGCGCAGGGCTACGCCTTCGGCGTCACGCTGGCGCAGGTGGATGCGCTGGATGGCTGGGTGCGCACGCTGGCCGCGCAGGGCGATGTGCTGGCCACCGGCGATGCGGCCGGGTGGGCGCGCGGTACGGTGCCGTCGATGGGCCGCGCGGTGTGCGATGCGGCGGCGGCCGTGCGCGGTGTGCTGGATGCGGTGGAAACGCAGCGGCGGGCAGCCGGCGCGGATGCGCGCTCGCGGGTGGAGGAGGCGCGGGCGGTGTATGCGGTGCCGCGTGCGTTGCCGGCGAGGGAGCCGCGGGACCCGGTGCGGGCGGAGGCGGAGCTGGCATACGGCGATTCCCTGCACTGAGGGAGCGCAGCACGCGCGGGGCGCACGGCCAATGGCCCTGCGCCGGCGTGGGCTCAGGCGGCGGCCAGTTGCTGCAGGTGCGTTGCGAAGCCGCCTTCGTCGCTGGCGGCGTTGATGTGGTCGAAGCAGGTGTACCCGCCGCTGGCGTGGATGCCGGCGGGCAGGGCGTCGCGCCCCTGCGTGCCGGGGACCGGCGTCGCTTCCCTCGGGCGGGGCAAATAGGCGATGCTGCCGCAGCACAAGGGGGAGCGCATGACGCACGCAGAGCACGACGACAAACAGGCGGCGCCGGGTGGCGCGCCGCCCGCCACGCCGATGAACTGGTCGCCGATTCCCGATGTCGGCACGGGCGATGAATCGTGGGTGCTGAACCTGTGGCGGCGCGGGTGCCGCGAGCCGGCGCTGATGTTTTCAGCGGCGTATGTGCTGGTGGGGTTCCTGGGGCTGTGGTCGAGCGCGTGGTTCTACCACGGCTTCGGCATCACCATTGCCGATTACCTGCAGGCCAGCGATTACCTGGTGGCGGGCCTGCGCGACCCGGGCAGTGTGCTGATCTTCGCCATCGGCGTGCTGCTGGCGGTACTGGTGAGCTGGCCGGAGGCGCTGCGCCGCCGTTACCCGGACTACGTGGCCGACCTGCGCCGGCGGCGCTGGTGGGCGCGCATGGCGTTTCCGCAGGCGCGGATCATGACCTGGGACGGCATTGGCATCCACCCCATCACCGGGGTGAGCCTGGTGGTGGCGTCGTTCATGCTGATGGGCTCGGCGGTGTACATGCAGACCAAGGGCGAACTGGTGCGCGAGAAAGGCCGCGGCACGCCGGTACAGGTGCATATGATCGGCGACGCCGCGCCGCGGCCGGGCCAGGCGCGGTTGCTGGGTACCAGCAGCGCCTTTGTCTATCTGTGGTGGCCGGCGCAGCGCCGCGCCGAAGCGGTGCCCATTACCTCGGTGCGGCAGGTGCAGGCCGCGCCCAGGGGAGCGCGCGGCGCCGCGGCGGCGGCACCGGCGGCGACGCCAGCGACGCGTTGAGCCGGGCTTCCCGGCCCCCGGCGCGCCGGCAGGGCCGCCACGCGCCTGCGGCCACATGCCTGCACAGGGCCGGCGCCGCAGTGGCGCGTTCAGTGGCTGGTGTGGTGCTTGCGCCCGCTGCCGGATTTCTTGCCACCGCCATCGTGCTTGTTGACCGTGGCCCAGGCGATGCGCTCGGCGGTTCGGGTGCTGGCGCCGCGGGCTTTTTCGCTCTTTTCGATGTGCGCAGCCTGGCGCTTCTGCTTGTCCGTGTAGCTGGATTTGTCGCCCTGGGTCATGGCGGTACTCCCGTGGGTGTGGGCCTGCAGGTATAGGCCGGGCGGCGCGGGGAGAAGGTGAAGCGGCCGTTGCCGGTGTGTTATGCCGGCCCGTGCCCGGCGCTGGCGGGGGGCTTGGCTAGAATGCGGGGACTGCTCCGCTGCCGGACCCATGCTTGATGCGTATCGACCCCGCCGAGATCGAAGCCCTGTTCGACGCCATTCCCAGCGTGCTGTTCTTCGCCAAGGATGTGCAGGGCCGCTATACGCACGTCAACAAGACGATGATGCAGCGGCTGGGGGTGAAGTCGCGCGGCGAGGTCATCGGCAAGCGCGCCGACGAGCTGTACCCAGCGGGCATGAGCGAGGCCTACGTGGCCCAGGACGCGCGTGTGCTGGGCGGCGAGGTGATCGAGAACGTGATGGAGCTGCAGCTGTTCGCCAACCGCCAGCCGGGCTGGTGCCTGACCTGCAAGCGGCCCATCGTGGAGAACGGGAGGGTGGCGGGGCTGATTGGCATCTCGCGCGACCTGGGCCAGCGCGGCGGGCTGGAATCGCAGTACGAGCCGCTGCGCTTGGCGCTGGATTACCTCAACACGCACTACGCCGAAAACGTGCGCATGCAGACCCTGCTGGACATCACCGGGTTTTCGCTGAGCAAGCTGGAGCGCAGTTTCCGCAAGGTGTTCCAGATGACGCCGCAGCAGGTGCTCACGCGCCTGCGCATCCAGATTGCCCTGCACCTGCTGCACGGGCAGGACAGCGTGGCCAGCATCGGCCAGGCCTGCGGCTTTACCGACCAGAGCGCGTTCACCCGCAAGTTCAAGGCCGAGGTGGGCATGGCCCCGCGCCAGTACCGGGCGATGATCGCGGCGCGGCAGCAGGAAACCGCCGCGCCGGAGTGACGTCCGGCTGTGCGCTGCGGCGCGGGAATCCAGCCTGCGGCTATGCAGGCAAAGAGGCGGGCTGCGCGTGGGGCGCACGCCACAAGCCGATGCCGGGTTGAAGAACAGCGGTTGCTGGGGCCGGTGATGGGCCGGTGCGCGGCGGTGGTGCCGCGCTTCAGCCGGCGCAGCCCGCGCGCGGTTCCTGTACGTGGCCGCCGGCATCAATGCGGATGCGCGGGCGCAGCCAGGCGGCGAACTCGGCTTCGCTGGTGGCGCCTTCGGCCAGGCCCAGCATGGCGATGTACTTCTCTTCATCGGTCGCGGTCAGCTGGCCGTCGTTGAGTGCGATGAACACGCGGTAGCAGACATGCGCGGTGCGCTTGTTGCCATCGACGAACGGATGGTTGCGCGCCAGGCCGTAGGCCAGGCTGGCGGCAAGATCGGCCAGGTCCGGCGGTGGCTCGCCATAGGCGTGCAGCTGCTGCGCGCGCGCGAGCGCGGAGTCGAGCAGGGCGTCGTCGCGCACGCCGCTGCCGCCGCCATGTTCGGCGAGCTGGCGGTCGTGGATGGCCAGTGCCAGTGGCTTGCTGATCCAGCGGATCATGGCCGCCTCACTGCGCCAGCTTGTGCAGCACCTGGCGGTCTTCGCGCATGATCGCCTCGGCCACCTCCATCTGTGCGGCAAGCTCCGGGTCGAATACGGTCAGGCGGATGCCGTCGGGCGTTTCCAGCGCATGCAGCTCGTCGCCTTTTTCCAGGCGCAGGCGTGCAAGCAGTTCCTTGGGCAGGATGATGCCGGACGAGTTGCCGATGCTGGTGATCTTGAGCTTCATGGTGGGACTCCGCCGCTTGTTATAACGAACGTTATCACTTGGTGGCGGGGTGGACAAGCGGACTACCGGGTGCGCCGGCCGTAGGCGCGCGCCGCATGTGCCCGTCGGAAGTACGCACGCAAAGCGAACGGCCCGCTTGCGCGGGCCGTTGCCTTTACCTGGTGTCGCGGCCCGGTCAGGCCTCGACGTCTTCCTTGTAAGCATCCACCGGGATGCAGGCGCACATGATGTTCTTGTCGCCGTAGACGTTGTCCACGCGCGCCACCGGCGGCCAGTACTTGGACTGCTTGAGCGACGGCAGCGGGAACGCCGCCAGCTCGCGCGGGTAGGCGTGGGTCCACTGGCTGGCCGACACCGCGGTGGCGGTGTGCGGGGCGTGCTTGAGCGGGTTGTCCTCGCGGTCCAGGCGGCCGTCCTCGATCGCGCGGATTTCCTCGCGGATCTGGATCATCGCGTCGATGAAGCGGTCCAGTTCGTACTGCGATTCGCTTTCGGTCGGCTCGACCATCAGCGTGCCGGCCACCGGGAAGCTCAGGGTCGGGGCGTGGAAGCCGAAGTCGATCAGGCGCTTGGCCACGTCCTCGGCGCCGATGCCGGAGGTCTTCTCCAGCGGCCGCACGTCGAGGATGCACTCGTGCGCCACCAGCCCGTTGCGGCCGGTGTACAGGGTCTTGTAGTGCGGGGCCAGGCGCTTGGCGATGTAGTTGGCGTTGAGCAGCGCGACCTGGGTGGCCTTGCGCAGGCCGGCCGCGCCCATCATCGCGATGTACATCCAGCTGATCGGCAGGATCGAGGCGCTGCCGAAGGTGGCGGCCGAGACCATGGCGCCGTTGCCCACGCCCTGGGTGCGCAGGCCTTCGGCGACCAGCGCGCCCGGCAGGAACGGCGCCAGGTGCGACTTGACCGCGCACGGGCCCACGCCCGGGCCGCCGCCGCCGTGCGGGATGCAGAACGTCTTGTGCAGGTTCAGGTGCGATACGTCCGAGCCCCACTTGCCGGGCTTGGCCACGCCGACCAGCGCGTTCATGTTGGCGCCGTCGGTGTACACCTGGCCGCCGTGCTGGTGGATGATCTGGCAGATCTCCACCACCTCTTCCTCGAACACGCCGTGCGTGGACGGGTAGGTCATCATGATCGCGGCCAGGCGGTCGCTGTACTTCTCGGCGTTGGCGCGGATGTCCTCGACATCGACGTTGCCGTTGGCGTCGGTCTTGGTGACCACCACCTTCATGCCGCACATCTGCGCCGAGGCCGGGTTGGTGCCGTGCGCCGAATCCGGGATCAGGCAGATGTCGCGGTGGCCCTCGCCGCGCGAGGCGTGGTAGGCGCGGATCGCCAGCAGGCCGGCGTATTCGCCCTGCGCGCCGGAGTTCGGCTGCAGGCTCACCGCGTCGTAGCCGGTGCATTCCACCAGCATCGCTTCCAGCCCGTCGATCAGTTCCTTGTAGCCCTGGGCCTGGTCGGCCGGGGCCAGCGGGTGGATGTTGGCGAACTCCGGCCAGGTCACCGGGATCATCTCGGCGGTGGCGTTGAGCTTCATGGTGCACGAGCCCAGCGGGATCATCGTGCGGTCCATCGCCAGGTCCTTGTCGGCCAGCGAACGCAGGTAGCGCAGCAGTTCGTGCTCGCTGTGGTGGGTGTTGAACACCGGGTGGGTCAGGAACGCGGACTGGCGCACCAGGCCGGCCGGCAGCGCGTCGGCGGTGGCCGCGTCCAGCGCGTCCACGTCGACGCGGGCGCCGAACAGCGCGCCCAGCGCCACGATGTCCTCGCGGGTGGCGGTTTCGTCCAGGCTGATGCCCACCGCCGCGCTGTCGATCACGCGCAGGTTGTAGCCGGCGGCCACGGCCTTGGCCTGCAGCGCGGCGGCGTCGACGTTGCGCACGTACAGGGTGTCGAAGAAGTGTTCGCCCACGTCCACGCCGTTGCCGCGCAGCGCCGCGGCCAGGAGGGTGGCCAGGCGGTGGGTGCGGCGGGCGATGCGGGTCAGGCCTTCCGGGCCGTGGTAGACGGCGTACATCGAGGCCATCACCGCCAGCAGCACCTGCGCGGTGCAGATGTTGGAGGTGGCTTTCTCGCGGCGGATGTGCTGCTCGCGGGTCTGCAGGGTCAGGCGGTAGGCCGGCTTGCCTTCGGCGTCGACCGACACGCCGATCAGGCGGCCCGGCATGGAGCGCTTGTAGGCGTCGCGGCAGGCCATGAACGCGGCGTGCGGGCCGCCGAAGCCGAACGGCACGCCGAAGCGCTGGCTGTTGCCGACCACGATGTCCGCGCCCCATTCGCCGGGGGCGGTGATCAGGGTCAGTGCCAGCAGGTCAGTGGCCACCGCCACCAGGCCCTGGCGGGCATGCACGGCCTCGACCAGCGCCTTGTGGTCGCCGATGTGGCCGAAGGTGTCCGGGTACTGCAGCAGCACGCCGAAGCAGTCGGCGTCCAGCGCTTCGGCCGGGGTGCCCACGCGCAGGGTGATGCCCATCGGCTCGGCGCGGGTGCGCAGCAGCTCCAGGGTCTGCGGGTGCACCGCGTCATGCACGAAGAACACGTCCGACTTGGACTTGGCCGAACGCTTGGCCAGGGTCATGGCTTCAGCCGCGGCGGTGGCTTCGTCCAGCAGCGAGGCGTTGGCGATCTCCATGCCGGTCAGGTCGGCGACCATCTGCTGGAAGTTGATCAGCGCTTCCATGCGGCCCTGCGAGATTTCCGCCTGGTACGGGGTGTAGGCGGTGTACCAGGCCGGGTTCTCGAGGATGTTGCGCAGGATCACGTTCGGCGTATGGGTGCCGTAATAGCCCTGGCCGATGAAGCTGCGCAGCACCTTGTTCTTGCTGGCGATGGCGCGGATCCTGGCCAGCGCCTGCACTTCGGTCAGCGACTCGGGCAGGGCCAGCGGGGCGGGCGACTTGATCGCGCCGGGGACGATGGCGTCGGTCAGCGCGTCGAGCGAGTCATGGCCGACCACGCGCAGCATCTGCGCGATTTCGGCATCGTTGGGGCCGATATGGCGGTCGACGAAGGCGGAGGCGTGTTCGAGTTCGCGCAGCGAAGGCGTGTTCTGGTGCATGACGGACGTCCGGAGGTGGCGTGCGGGGCTGGGGCGGCGGCCGCATGCCCTCCGGCAGCGGTTCCGCGCACGCGGCACCACGGCCGGCAAGCCGGTGGCTCGCCTCGTGCCCCTCTGTCCTTTTGCCTGAGAGTTTGGAAGGCGCGACCTGCGGGTCGCGCGCCTCGTGCACCTTCGGCGCCGGATTGAACCGGTCTCTCCAGAGTTTTGACGCAGGTGGTATCGGGCCTGAGCGATTGCGGGCGTTTGCGCCTTCGGCAGCGATGAACCGCTTCTCCCACCGTGTAGCGCGCCGATTATAGCCGTTGCCCCGGGCGGCCGGCGCGGTCGCCAGGCTGAACGGGCCACGCCGCCGGCGCGTGCCGGGCACCGGTGCGCGTGGCGTCGCGGCGGCGGCGGGCCTATCATATGCGGCTTCCCGTTGTTCCCAGGCGCCGCCCGCACAGGGCCGGCGCCCGTCGTGCGTCGCCGCGCACGCCCCGCCGGATACGCCATGACCACCGCTTCGCCGTCCACCCGCCGCCTGGCCCTGCTGCTCGCCGGGCTGTCCATGTTCGGGCCGTTTTCCATCGACACCATCTTCCCGGCGTTCCCGCTGCTGGCGCGGGAGCTGGCGGTGGACGAGGTGGCGGTGCAGCAGACCATCAGCGTCTACCTGCTGTTCTACGGCCTGATGAGCCTGGCGCACGGCCCGCTGTCCGATGCCTGGGGGCGCAAGCGGGTGATCCTGGGCGGGCTGATGCTGTTCACCGCCGCCTCGGTCGGCTGCGCGCTGTCCACCCACCTGGGCACGCTGCTGGTGTTCCGCGCGCTGCAGGGCGTTTGCGCCGGCGTCGGCATGATTGTCGGCCGCGCGGTGATCCGCGACCTGTACCACGGCCCGGATGCGCAGCGGCTGATGAGCCAGGTGTCGATGATCTTCGGCATCGCCCCGGCCATCGCCCCCATCATCGGCGGCTGGATCCTGCTCGGCGGCGGCGACTGGCCGCTGATCTTCTGGTTCCTGGTGGTGTTTTCGCTGCTGCTGGTCGCCGCTACCGCGCGCTGGCTGCCGGAAACGCACCCGGCCGCGGCGCGCACGCCGCTGTCGCCGCGCGGCCTGCTGCGCGACTACCTGCGCATCGGCTTCAACCCGCGCTTCCTGCGCCTGGCGCTGGCCGGCAGCGTCAACTTCGGCGGCATTTTCCTGTACATCTCCTCGGCGCCGGTGTTCGTCATGCAGCACCTGCGCCTGGGCGAGGGCGGCTTTGCCTGGCTGTTCATTCCCACCATCGGCGGCATGACCACCGGCGCGTTCCTGTCCGGGCGCATGGCCGGGCGTACCGTGCCGGTGCGGCAGATCAGCATCGGCTTCGCCTGCTGTGCGCTGTCGGCGGCGCTGAACATCGCCTACGCGGCCTCGGTGGTGCAGCTGCAGCTGCCGTGGGCGGTGCTGCCCATCTTCCTGGGCGGGCTGGGCATGGCGCTGATCTTCCCGGTGCTGGCGCTGGCGGTGCTGGACATGTACCCGCAGCAGCGCGGCCTGGCCTCGTCGCTGCAGGCCTTCGTGCAGCTGATGATCAGCACCCTGGTGGCCGGCGTGGTGTCGCCGCTGCTCAGCGGCAGGCCGCTGCACCTGGCACTGGGCATGGCCGGCTTCATGCTGCTGGGCTTCGCGTTCTGGTACTGGGAACACCGCCGCGAGCGCCACCTGGCCGGCCCGCACATGCACGTCTAGCCGGCCTCCATTCCCGCCTCACCCCGACTGCGTCATTCTCCCCCTACCGGCCAGCATGGCCGCCACCGGAAGCTGCCACCATGTCCATCCATTCCAAGGGCCGCCGCGAGGCGAAGAAGAAGCTGGCCGAGCGCGAGCGCAACCAGGCCGCGGCCAACCCGGCGCCGAAGCCCGCGGTGGAACCGCACGCCGAACTGCGCGACCAGCAGCGCACCCTGCTGGCCGGCATCGTCCGCCGCGACGGCGAATGGGTGCTGGGCATGGACGGCAGGATCGCCGGCGAAACCTCCAGCGCCGCCCGCGTGCTGGCGCTGATCATGCAGGCCGCCGAGCTGCACGAACGCAGCGGCACCCCGGTGCGGCTGATGTACTCCGACGCGCTGAAGGACGCCGCGCATGCCGAGGTGGCGGAGCAGGGCATCGACTTCGACACCTGGAAGCGCAACCTGGCCACGGAGCTGGGCCTCGGCGCGAAGGACGCCGTGGCCACGCATTGAGTTGTTGATGCGGGTGAACGGACAAGGGCGCCGGGTGGCGCCCTTGTTGTTTCCACCGGCAGCGCGCGGCGGTGGGCTGGCCGGGCTATGCCATGCCGGCGCCCACCGTGGCCCGCACCGGGATGCCGGCCGGGTCGAAATCCTCCAGGCAGAACACGTTGATGCCGTAGTGGTCCGGGGTGACGCGCTTGCGATGGAACGGGTAGATGCCGCAGGTCCGGCAGAAGTAGTGCGTGGCGGTGAAGGTGTGGAATTGATACGCCGACAGCTGCTCCTGGCCCGCGAGCAGGCGGAAGTCGCTTTCGTGCACCTTCACCATCAACGCGTTCTTGCGGCGGCAGATGGAGCAGTCGCAGGTCGTGAGCTCGGGAAAGTCGCTGGTGATCTCGAAGCGGACGGCGGCGCAGTGGCAGCTGCCGGTGCAGGTGGTTCGGGGGCGGGTGGACATGTGGGCAGGTGAAGGGCGAGTGGTCGGGGCAGACTAACGCCAACCGGGCCGGGCGGTCGCGCGGGCCGGCGCACACCGGAGCCCGGCAGCAGATGCCCGGGCATTGCGTGCCAGCGCCGGCCCTCTGTTGCGTCACACGGCGAAGCCCGCGACCGCGGCATGGGGATCGCCACGACGCGTAACCCGTTCCTCCTCCGGGAGCCGCCGGATACCCGCGCGCCACGCCGCGCTGCGGAAGCTGCCGGCGTTGGCACAGGTGCCGGAACGACTCAGGTTTGGCCTGTCCCGGGTATCAGCGTTGACCAACCCAGCGGGCTGGGAAACACCGGCACGGCGTTGCCCAGACATGGGCGATGGCCCACCGCTGGACGTGTTTCCGGCCGCCGCCAACCCGCACGCCCTGGGGCGGGTACCTGCACGGGAAGCGCCGCCCGTTGGCGGACATCCACGGCGATGATCGCGTTCCTCATCCAGGCAACGGGCGCACGCGCGGACGACAATCAGTGAAGCCAGTGCGCCCATGCCCTGGTCAGCAGGAAGGCAGTGCCGGCATACCCCGCCGCGGCCAACATCCAAACCCGGTGCGGGGCGCGTGCCTGCTGCAGCAGCCAGACCCCGCCCAGCAATGACAGCACGAACATGATGGCCGCCATCACATAGGCCTGCGGGGCGGGTACGAAGACCGACCAATGGCCGCGCTTGCTCGACGTGGTGAATCCGTGCCCCGCAAGAATCAGGCACCCGCCTGCAAGCGCGAAGAATGCGAGGGAGAAAACGGCGGCGAACTGTGCCTTGCGCATGGGACGCCTGCGTCAGCGCTGGGCCGGGCCGCGACGGGGTCGCGATGGCAATGGGCGTCGAGCCGCCACGGTCAGGTCCCGGCTCAGCATGCGCGACGGTAGTGCAGGGCGACCGCGCCGCAGCGCAGTGGCTGCGCCGACACCCGTTCGAGTCGTCGCGAGGCGGGCAGCCCACCCGCGTACAGGGTGGGACCATGGCCGGCGATCCTGGGGTGGACGAGGAACCGGTACTCATCAATCAGGTCCAGCCGGTCCAGCGCGTTCGCCAACATGCCACTGCCCAGGAGCACTCCGCCCGGCGTGGCGTCCTTCAGTTGCTGCACGCCCGTGCGCAGATCGCCGGCGATGCGGTGGCTGTTCGCCCAGGAGAAATCCGTTCGCTTCGCCGATACCACGTACTTCGGTTTGGCCTGCAGTTTGACCGCCCACTCGCGCATCGATGCGGGCGCCTCCACCTCGCCGCGGGCCACTGCCGGCCAGTGGCTTTCTATCATCTCGTAGGTGACACGCCCCCACAGCATCGCGCCGCTCTCGTCCATCAGCCGGGTGAAGAAGGCATGCGTCTCGTCGTCGACTATGCCCTCGCGGTGGTCGATGCAGCCGTCCAGGGTGAGGTTGATGCTGAAGGTCAGAAGTCCCATGGTGCCCTCCGTGCGCGGTGCGCGGTGCGTGGTGCCCTTGTTCTGCCTACCTGCTGCAGTGCTTGCATGATGAATGCGAACTCGCCGGGTTGTAGATCCGGCCTCTGGTCGCGCTGGATACAAGCACCTGGCGAACTTCAACCCTGCTTCATACCTGGTGCCGCGGAGCGTCGGCCTCGGCGAACGGCCGGGCGGCTCACCCTGTGGCTACGAGACCACGACCGCCGACTGGATTGGTTTCAACATGCTCGCTGAAGCCGGTGATATAAGGCCTGGCTCGCCTGATGGCGTCCTGCACGGCAGGGAGCGTCAGCGAATTCGCGTGATGCTCCTTGCTGTCCCAGACCTCAGTCACCCAGATCGCGTTGGCATCTGCCGGGTCTTCAGCCACGACATAGCTCAGGCAGCCGGGCATGGCGTTCACGCCTTCAAGTAGTGCGGCAACGACCGCAGGGCGCTGGCCCGGTACGACGTCGATCTTTCCAATGAGACCGTACATTGGTGCTTTCTCCGCGCTGGTGGCGATTGAAGGTAGTGCCGATGAGGCAACGCCCATGGCACTGGCAAGCAGGAATTCGCGGCGGCTGACATCTTTCATGGGGTGCGCCTGATGTCTGGGTAAGGCAGAGCTGCGAAGCGGGTTCGGGGCGGCAGATTGTTGGGCCTCTGCCCGTTGGTCACCAGTGAGGCAAACATGCGTCAAGGGTGCACGCAGCCATTGTACTGCCACCCGTTGACCGCAAGCCCGTAATACCCGGCGCTGCAAATGTCGCGATGAGTCGCGAGCGATGAAAAGCCACGAGTACGAAGAGTGCGGACACACCTGTATGTCGATCCCTCGCCCTGGCGTGCGCTTGTGTCCGTATGGGTCCCGCATCAACGGCAATGCCCTGCGCCCGGTGGAGACCAGTCTGTGGCCGCGATGTCCCCCTCTTTGGGTAGCACGACGATCTGGAGTCCGATTCCCAATGAGGTGAAGATTGGATGTGAAGAGATGGTTTGCCGAAGAGCAGGTCATAGGCTTCCCGCGTGAGGCTGTAGCGGGCATGGCGGTGAAGGACCTGTGCCGGCGGTATGGATTCAGCGAGGCCTCCTACCTGCGGCGCAGCAGGTTCGGCGGCATGAGCGTGCCGGGGGTCAAGCGACTCAAGGGGCTGGAGGCCGAGAACAGGTGGTTGAGGAAGCTGCTGGCCGAACAGTTGTTCGAGAACGGCGTCCTCAAGGACGCCCTGCGAAGAAAGGGATGACTGCATTGGCTCCCTTCGTTGCAGCGCACTGGCCTTTCGTTGCCACGCCATCGGGCTGCCGGCTTTTGCCCTGCGCCTGGCACCCGCCCCAGGCGGCGCGAGGTGGCCCCCGGACGCGCCTACAACACCGGCATCAGCTGGATCATCGGCAGGTAGGCCGAAACGAGCGCCAGCGGCACGCCCACGATCAGGATGAGCAGTCCGGATACCCCCGCGGCGATCGCGCGGCTGGCCTTGCCCGGCCAGCACAGCCGGATCAGTAGCACCAGCGCCGGGGCGAGCCAGATGGCGGGGTAGAAGCGCGTGGCCAGCCGGGTCGGCAGCGGCAGGTCGGTGCCGCGCAGGGTGAAGGCGGTGAAGGTGTCGGCGAACTGCGGGTAGACCACCATGCCGATCACGGTGATGACCACGGCGGCCAGCACACTGGCGATCAGGCCGGTGAGCAGCCACACGGTGTCCCTGGACGGCCCGGGCGCGGGTTGGGCGCGGGGCAGGGCGGGTGGTCCGCTTGCGGGTAAGTCGGTCATGGGGCGTCTGCGGGGCGTCGCGTTGGCATGCGCTGCATGCGCGGAAGGAGGTGAACGAAGGGCGCCTTGCCGGCGCCCTTCGTTTTGATGCCTGAACCGGAACCGGGGTTACGGCGCGGCCGGCTTCACCGGCTGCGCGGGACCGGCCTGCCACCCGCACATCTGCCCTTCGTTCTGCTGCTTGAGCCATTCCTGCAGCGGGGCGAAGTACTCCAGCATGGGCGCGGCGTCGAGCTTGTCGGTGCCGGTCAGTTCCTTGAGGGTGGCCTGCCACGGCTGGCTGGCGCCCTTGCTGAGCATGGCCCAGTACTTCTGCCCGGCTTCCTTGTTGCCGTAGAAGGTGCACTGGTTGAGCGGGCCGGTGTAGCCGGCGGCGTCGCACAGGCCCTTGTAGAACTGGTACTGCAGGATGCGCGCCAGGAAGTAGCGCAGGTACGGGGTGTTGCCCGGGACGTGGTACTTGGCGCCGGCGTCGAAGAATTCCTCGCCGCGTGCGCTGGCCGGGGCCACGCCCTGGTACTGCGCCTTCAGTTCCCACCATTTCTGGTTGTACTGCTCGGGCTTGATCGAGCCGTCAAACACGCCCCAGCGCCAGCGGTCGATCATCAGCCCGAACGGCAGGAACGACACGCCGCTCAGGGCCATGCGCATCTGCGCGTTGATGGTGGCCTCGCGGCTTTCCTGCGGCTTGTCGACCAGGCCGATGGAGTTCAGGTACTGCGGGGTCATCGCCAGCACGATGGTGTCGCCGATGGCTTCGTGGAAGCCATCGTTGGCACCGCCCTGGAACAGCGGCGGCAGCGGGTTGTAGGCCAGGTCGTAATAGATGTGGCCCAGCTCGTGGTAGATGGTGGTGAAGTTCTCTTCGGTGGGCGTGATGCACATCTTGGTGCGCACATCCGGGCCCACGTCCTTGCCGTCGCCGCCCATGTTCATGTCCCAAGCGCTGGCGTGGCAGACCACGTTGCGGTCCAGCGGCTTGATGAACTGGGTGTTCTGCCAGTAGCTCGGCGGCAGCTTGGGCATGCCCAGGGAGACGTAGAAGTCCTGCGCGCGCTCGGTCATCTGCCGCGCGGTGGCCAGCTCGGCCTCGCGCTGGGCCTTGAAGCGGGCGGCGACGTCGGCGTTGGCGCCGGCCTTGGCCAGCGCCGCGCTCAGGTTGCCCTGGTGCTGCTTCTCGAGCGCGGCGGTGATGTCCAGGCTGCCGGCGCCGGGGTAGGGCTGCAGCTGGTCCCACAGGTTGCTCCAGTCCTGCTGCCACATGTTGCCGGTCAGGTGCGCGGCGATCAGGCCACCGCCGACCTCGGCCTTGTCCTTGCCGTACTCCTTGTCCAGCTTGGCGCGGGTGTAGCAGTGCAGCTGTTCGTACAGCGGCTTGACCTGCTCCCACAGGCGGTCGGTTTCCGGGCCGACCTGTTCGGCCGGCATGTCGTAGCCGCTGCGCCACATCTGCCCGGCATCGGCATAGCCCAGTTCGCGCGCGCCTTCATTGACCAGTTCGACGAAGCGCTGGTACGGCTTGCGCGAGGCCACGGCGGTGGAGTGCCAGCCCTGCCAGGCGTCGAGCTGCTTGTCGTAGTCGTGCGAGCGCGCCAGTACCTGTTCCAGCTCGCCGAGCTGGCGGCAGTTCTGCTGGTCGCCTTCGCCGGTGCAGTAGGTGCCGGCGCCGTAGTCGCCCTCCAGCTTGGTGGCGATGGCGGCCAGCTCGGCCAGCTTGGCCGGGTCGCGCGGGGCGGGCATGGCGGTCATCAGCTTGAGCAGGTGCAGGGCACGCCGGGTGTCCTCGCTCATCGGCTGGCCGTCGTACTTGCCGGCCTGCTCGATCCAGCCGTTGAGCGTGGTCAGCCAGCGCTCGTTGGCCTTGGCCGCCACGCGCGCGGAATCGTCGTTGATGTAGGTGGACGACAGCCACTGCGCCGAGGTCATTTCCGGGTACATGGCCTTGAACTCGGCATTGATCCGGGCGACGAACTGGTCGGCGCTTTCGGCCGGCGCGGCCTGTGCCGCCGGTGCGGCGGTGTCGGTGGCGGCTTCCTTCTCGCAGGCGGCCAGCGACAGCACGCCGGCGCTCACGGCAAGGGCCAACAGCAGATGACGTTGTTTCACGCGATTCCCCGGTGGTATTGGATCGGCGAAGGCTAGAGGGCCGCGGCGGCCGCGGCAAGGGGGTGGGTCAGCGCTTGAGTGCCATCAGCAGCACGCCGCCGCCGATCATCGCCACGCCCAGCCATTCGCGCCATGCCAGGCGCTCGTGCAGGAAGGCGAAGGCGAACACCGCCACCAGCACCACGCTGAGCTTGTCCACGGGCGCCACCTGCGAGGCGGGACCGCGTTGCAGGGCGCGGAAGTAGCACAGCCACGAGGCGCCGGTGGCCAGCGCCGAGAGCAGCAGCCACAGCAGGGTCCTGCCGGGCAGCGCCAGCGGGTTGCTCCACTTGCCGGTGGCAGCCACGAACAGGCCCAGCACGGCGACGATGGCGATGGTACGCAGCAGCATCGCCAGGTCGGCATCGACCTGCTGCAGGCCGAGCTTGGCGAAGATCGCGGTCAGCGCGGCGAAGGCCGCCGACAGCAGCGCCCAGGGCAGCCATTGCTGAAAGGTGGCCATGGTGGGTTCTCGCAATGCCGGTTGGATGATCCCGCGGCGCTTTGCCGCGGGAACGACGGGCGTCGCTCCCGCGGCGGGACCGGTTGCTAGCCGGCGCACCCGGCGAACAGGTCGCGCTCGCGCTCGTACACCGAGGTGGTGACCTGCATCAGCCCCAGTACCGAGGGGAACAGGTTGTCGTGGTCGCTGCGCTGGCGCGCACGCTCGCGCAGGCACTGCAGGTCCAGTCCGCGGCCGGCGGCGAACTGCGGGGAGAACCACATCACCATAGGCACCCGGGTCTGTTCGTCCGGTGCGATGGCGTACGGCACGCCATGCAGGTACAGCCCCTTCTCGCCCAGCGATTCGCCGTGGTCGGAGAGGTAGATCATCGCCGTGTCGTAGTCCTGCATGTCGCGCAGGGTGGCGATGGTGCGAGCCAGGAAATGGTCGGTGTAGCGGATGGCGTTGTCGTAGCTGTTGACGATCTGGCCGCGGCTGCACTTGCCCAGGTCCGGGGTGTCGCAGGTCGGCACGAACTGGCGGAACGCCGCCGGGTAACGCTGGAAATAGCTGGGGCCGTGGTTGCCCAGCTGGTGCAGGACGACCACGCGGTCGCCCGGCCGGGCACGCACCTGCGCGGCCAGGTCGTCGAGCAGGATCTCGTCCATGCAGCGGCCATCGGCGCACAGTCCGGGTTTGGTGGCGTCGTCCAGCCGCTGGGTCTCAAGCCCTTCGCACACGCCCTTGCAGCCGGACTGGTTGTCGCGCCACAGCGTGGCGATGCCGGCATGCTGGAGCACGTGCAGCAGCGACTGGTGGGCGCGGATCTTCCTGGCGTCGTAGTCGTGGCGGCCGAACGGCGAGAACATGCACGGCAGCGATACCTCGGTGCTGGTGCCGCAGGCATGCATGTCCGGGAAGTTGATCACCCCGGCCTTGGCCAGCTCCGGCGTGGTCTGGCGGGCGTAGCCGTTGAGGCCCCAGTTCTGCGCGCGCACGGTCTCGCCGACCACCAGCACCAGCAGGCGCGGCTTGCTGTTGGCCGCGCGCGGCGTGGCCTTGGCATCGGTGCCGAGCGGCAGCTTGGGCTGGTTCTTGATCGGGTTGGAGCTGACCAGGTTCTGCTTCAGTGCGATCAGGTAATTCGCCGGCGTGGCCAGGTAACGGACCTCGCGGTGGTTGCGCATCAGCGCCGATACGTTCTGGAACGAGGCCAGCGTGCCGGCACCGGACACCACCACCACGCCCACCAGGAACAGCAGCCGCCACAGCAGGGCGCGGCTCCAGCTGCGGCGGCGCAGGCGCAGCCGCCACAGCAGCACGCAGGGCATCAGCGCATACACCAGCAGCGGCAGGAGCAGCGCCGGGGTCATCAGCTCGCGCGACTCCTTGTGGTCGGTGGCCAGCACGTTGCGCAGCATGTCCGCGTCCAGATAGACGTTGAAGCTGTTCATGTAGTGCGTGGCGAAGGCCGTGGTGACGAACAGGATCGTCAGCAGCACCTTGGCGTTCCAGCGCCACACCAGCAGGCCCAGCAGCAGCGCGTGCACGCCCATCAGCAGGGCGAACAGCGACACCGCGAACAGCACGCTGCCGGGGTTGGTGGCCAGGGCGTCGCGCCAGAACAGGCCGTTGCAGGCCAAGGCGAAGAACGCGCTCGACAGCAGGATCAGCGTTTCGGTGGAGATTTCCGGGCGCCAGCGGCGCAGCCGTGCGAATGCGCTGGTCGATGCCGGCAGATGCGGTGAAGCCGTACTCATGCGTGGGTTTCTTCCTTGAACGGGGTGGCCTTGGCCGGTGGGAACATCAACAGGTAAAGCAGCACCGCCACGGTCCAGCTGACCGCCAGCGACCACACATCATGCGAGAAAAAGTGCGCGCCGCGCAGCTGCTGGGAAATGCCGAACAGCAGCCCGGTGGCCACCGCCACGGCGAGCGCGGCCCAGCGCCAGCGCGGGCGTACCTGCAGGGCGAAGAAGTACAGCGCCACCCAGCCGTAGCCGGCGCTGGCATGGCCGGCCGGGAAGCAGGCGGCGTGGCCGAGCACCACCGGGCGCGGCTCGAACAGGCCGATGAACGGGCGCAGGCCGCCGTAGCGCTCCAGGTCCCAGGGGCAATCCATCTGGGTCATGGACTTGAGCAGGGCGACCACGCCGGTGGACAGGCCCACCGCCAGCAGCAGGTACAGCAGCGGCCGGCGCAGGGGCTTCCAGCGGGTGTCCAGGCAGGCGCGCAGCAGCGCCAGCATCACCAGCACCGCGGCCAGGGTGCTCAGGTTCTTGCCGCCGCGGTGGATGACGTGGGTGGTCCACCAGGCATCGCGGAACGCCCAGTGGCCGCCTTCCCAGCGGTAGAGCTGGTCGGCCAGCCACTGGTCGCCGTTGCCGGCCATCAACACCAGGCTGGCGGCCACGGCCAGCAGCAGCGGGAGCAGCAGGTGGCGGGCCAGGAAGCCGCGCCGGGTGGCGGCAAGGCCGGGCGCGGGCAGCACATACGGGGGCGGCGAGGACGGGATGGCAGGCACGGATGCGGAGCCTTCGACGATGAATGGCCGCATGGTGGTGGCGGCCATGTCGGAGAGTGGTCGGAGGCCCGTTGCCGCGGCGTTAACCCCGCCCCGCGTTCAGTCCTCGTCGGTCTCGCCGGCCGTTCCCGCGACCTGGCCGTGGGTGGCGGCCACGCAGGCGGTATCCAGCGCGGTGCCCGGCAGCAGCTGCCACTGGTTGCGGTTGGCGCTGCCGATGTCGATCACCGCGGCCGGGTCGGCGCAGGGGGTCATGGCCTGCTTGAGGACAAACAGCCAGCGCCGTTCCGGGGCGGCGGCCACCCACTGCCCGGCCATCTCCCACTGTTCGGGCCACGGCCGCTTAAAGCCGAAGTCCATCGCCTGCGGATGGGTCTGCAGCAGGTTCTGCTCACGCCAGGCGACCATGCCCAGTTCGCCGTCGCCGATGCGCTGGCGCACCTTGTCCATGACCGCCGAGGCCGAGCTGTAGGGGTCCAGGGCCGGCATCAGCCCCAGTCCATACATCGTCCACAGCAGCACCGTGGCCAGCACCGCGGCCAGCCCGGCGCGGCGCAGGCGCAGCGTCGCCACCAGCACCAGCGCGGCAATGCCGAAGCCCAGCAGCCAGGCGCCGACCCGTGGGACTACCGCCGGGTCGATCGCGCGTTTGGCCGCGCTGCGCTGCGCCCAGCCATCGGCGTGCTGCAGTGCGTCGTAGCCGACCGCCAGCATCGCCACCGCCAGCAGCGCCACGTACAGCAGCAGCGCCCAGCGCACGCCGGTCCGGCGCAGCAGGCCGGCCAGCAGCGGCGCGGCCGCCACCGCCAGCGCCGGCAGCATCGGCAGGATGTAGACCTCGCGCTTGCCGGGGCTGGCGCTGAAGAACAGCAGCACCAGCAGTGCCCAGCCCAGCAGCACGATGTAGCGCGGGTCGGCGCGGCGCAGCCGCCGCCACCAGGCCGGCACCAGCCACGGCAGCAGCAGGCTGCCCGGCAGCCACAGCGTGGCGATCACCTGCAGGTAGTACCAGGCCGGCTGGTGGTGGTGCCAGGCGTTGGCGTAGCGGGTGCCGGTCTGCTTGAACAGCAGTTCGTGGGCGTAGGACTGCAGGCCGGGGTCGGGGTTGTTCAGCAGGGCGATGCCCAGCGGCGCCAGCCACACCCCGGTACCGGCAATGAACAGCGGCAACAGCAGCCACCAGCCCCAGCCGCGCCCGGCGCCGGGCGCGCCGGGGTGGCGCCAGCGCCAGGCGGCCCAGGGCAGCAGCGCCAGCAGCGGCAGGAAGCCCACGCCCTTGGTCACCGTGCCTACGCCGGCGGCGAAGGCGCCCAGTGCCAGCAGTTTCCAGTCGGGCCCGAGCAACGTGTGCCGCAGCAGCGCCCACAGCGACAGCGTGGTCATGCCCACCAGCACCATGTCGATCTGCGCGCGCTTGGCCATCAGCCCGAACTGGATGCACACGAACAGCGCCAGCACCGCGTAGCGCGCCACGCGCCGGTTCCACAGCCGCCGCGACAGGTCCCAGGTGAGCCACAGGGTCAGCAGCGCGGCCAGCAGCGACGGCAGCAGGAAGGCGATGTTCCAGTGGCCCAGCACTTTGTAGGTGGCGGCCTGGATCCACATGAAGGTCGGCGGCTTTTCGGCATACAGCTCGCTGCCGCGGTGCGGCAGCAGCCATTGCCCGGTCTCCACCATCTGCCGCGCGGCCAGCACGAAGCGCGGCTCGTCGGGCGGGGAGGGCTCGCGCATGCCGAGTCCGGCCAGCAGGCTGGCCACCACCAGCGCCAGCAACAGGTACCACGAGGCGGGGGATCGAAGGCGGGTCGGGCGCACGCTGGGCTCGTCTTGGGAGTGGACGGAAAGGATCGCGCCGCCGGCGTGGGAAGCGCGTCGTAGCGCGCATTGTGACCTGTTTCGACGTCGCTCCGACCAGTGCTGGGGCTACGATGGCCGGGTACCGCCGGTCCGTCCGCCGCCGCCGATGGCGCCGGCGCGCATCCGCCGGCGAGGCGCCATTCCAAGGGTTCTGCACATGCGGCTGCTGGTCATCGAAGACAATCGCAACCTGATCGCCAATCTTTTCGACTATTTCGAGGCACGCGGGCATGTGCTCGATGTCGCCCCCGATGGCGTGACCGGGCTGCACCTGGCCGCCACCCATGCCTATGACGCGATCCTGCTGGACTGGATGCTGCCGCGCATGGAAGGGCCGGAAGTGCTTCGGCGGCTGCGCGAGGAACACCGCTCCGAGGTGCCGGTGATCATGCTCACCGCGCGTGACGAGCTGCCGGACAAGATCGCCGGTTTCCGCGCCGGCGCCGACGACTACCTGACCAAGCCCTTCGCCCTGCCGGAACTGGAGGTGCGGCTGGACGCGGTGCTGGCGCGCACGCGCGGGCGCAACCCGCGCAAGGTGCTGGAGGTGCATGATCTGCGCCTGGACCTGGCCACCCTGGAGGTGCAGCGCGGCGGCCGCCCGCTGCACCTGTACCCGGCCTGCCGCAAGCTGCTGGAAGTACTGATGCGCGCCAGCCCGGCGGCGGTGCCGCGCGACCAGCTGGAGTACGCGCTGTGGGGCGAGGAGCCGCCCGACGGCGACATGCTCCGCTCGCACATCTACGAACTGCGGCGCAGCGTCGACGGGCCGTTCGCCGAGAAGCTGCTGCATACCCTGCCGCGCGTGGGCTACCGGCTGTGCGCGCCGGACGCACCGGCCATCGCGGACCCGGCGGCAGGCGACGGGCGATGAAGCGGCGGACGCTGCGGCGCAAGCTGCTGGTCTGGCTGGCCAGCTACCTGGCGCTGCTGACCCTGGTGGTGTTCAGCGCCGCCAACTACGTGCACGAGCGCGCCGAGCACTCGGTGTGGCGGGCGCTGCTCAACTCCGAACTGGACAGCGTGATCGCGAGCAAGCGTACCGACCCGGATTACCGCTGGCAGGATTCGGACACCCTGCATTTCTTCAGCGAGCATGATGCCCACGGCATTCCCGACGTGCTGGCGCACCTGGCGCCGGGGCTGCACGACGGGGTCCGGCTGGAAGGCCACCGCAGCGCGGTGATGGTGCGCCAGACCAGCGACTTCGGGCGCACGATGCTGGTACTGGACATCACCGATTTCGCCGAACTGGAACACTTCATCACCCGCTGGGCGGTGCTGGCCGGGATCGCCATGGTGGTCGTCACCCTGTTGATGGCGTGGGTCGGCATGAACCGCCTGGTGCGCCCGCTGGCCGGGCTGGCCGCCGATATCGCCGCGCTGCAGCCCGAGCGTAGTGGCCAGCGCGTGCAGGTCGCTGCCCGCGGCAGCAGCGAAATGGAGGTGATCGCCGATTCGGTGAACGACTACCTGGAGCGCAACGAGCGCTTCGTCGAACGCGAACGCGCCTTCATCAGTACCGCCAGCCACGAACTGCGCACGCCGATCGCGGTGATCACCGGCGCCGCCGAACTGGCGCTGGAGCAGCCCGGGCTGCCGCCGCGTGCGCAGCAGCAGCTGCAGCGGGTGCGCAGCACCGCGTCGAGCATGGAGCAGCTGATCCAGCTGATGCTGCTGCTGGCGCGCGACCCGGCGCGGCTGGCGGCGCTGAGCGAGCCGCTGGCGCTGGAGCAGCTGTTGCCGGAGATCGTGGCCGACCATGCCTACCTGGCCAGCGGCAAGGAGCTGTCGGTCGAAGTGATGCAGGCCGCGCCGTGCACGATCGTCGCGCCGGTGGGCGTGGTGCAGGCGGCGGTCGGCAACCTGCTGCGCAACGCGCTGGAGAACAGCGACCGCGGCGTGATCCGCCTGTGGCTGACACCGCACGCGGTGGTGACCATCGACGACCCGGGCCATGGCATGAGCCCGGAGGAAGTGGCCGCGGCCTACGCCAAGACCGCGCGCGGCGAACGCAACATGCGCACCGGCATCGGCCTGGACCTGATCGGCCGCCTGTGCGAGCACCTGGGCTGGAAACTGGACATCCACTCGGGCCGCGAACGCGGTACCCGGGTCATCCTCGACATGGGCGCGTCGCGGCCGTAGCCGGGTGTCGCGCGGGAGCCACGGCACGCGTGCGCCGCGGGTGTGTTTTCGCCGCGGCCCGGGGCGGCCGCCTCAAGCCGGCAGCAGGCCGCGTTCGAGCAGCCATTGCCGGGCATCGTCGGCATCGTGCTCGAACCAGGCACGGGTGGAGCCCAGGCGGTAGGTATAGCCCCAGGCGTCCATGTCGGCCATCAGCCGCGCGCTGCCGACCCCGGGCAGCTGCCCGGCGAGCACGATCTGCAGGTAGCAGGTGGCGTCTTCCTCGGGCACCGAATCGGTGGCGTCGGTATGCACCAGCGCGCGCCGCTCCGGTGGCAGCACGATCAGGTGGCAGGCCTCGTGCAGCATCGAGTGCACCGGGGTGTCGGCGCGCACGTAGACGTCGCTGGCGATGATCCCGGCTTCGGGTTCGCCCCAGTAGCTGCCGGGGATCTTCGCGCCGTCCTCGACCCGGTTCAGGCGCAGGCCGTGGCGCGCGAGCAGGGTGGCCGCGGCGTCCCAGGCGATATCGCCCACGCACAGAATGGCGGCGGCTGCGTTGGCCGGCGGTGTCGACATCGTCACAGGCGGGGCCGGGACCGCTGGCCGGTCCCGGCTCGCGGCATCAGCCCTGCGGGCCTTCGGGCAGGGCCACGGAAATGTCGAGCACGTCGTGCTCGCCGTCCTTGACCAGGTCCACCTTGACCGCGTCGGCGTCGATGTTGACGTACTTCTTGATCACTTCCAGCAGCTCGCGCTGCAGCAGCGGCAGGTAATCCGGGCCGCCGCGGGTGCTGCGCTCCTGCGCGATGATGATCTGCAGGCGGTTCTTGGCGGTTTCGGCCGTGCTCTTCTTCGCCTTGAAGATGTCGAACAGTCCCATCGTCACCCTCCGAACAGCTTGCTGAAGAAGCCCTTCTTCTCCACCGAAATGAAGCGCATCGGGCGCTCCTCGCCCAGGATGCGGCCCACCGCGTCCTCATAGGCCTGGCCGGCCATGGATTCGGTGTCCAGGATCACCGGCTCGCCCTTGTTGGAGGCGTTGAGCACGTCGCCGGACTCGGGGATCACGCCGATCGCCTTGAGCCCCAGCACTTCCTCCACGTCGCCGATGCTGAGCATCTCGCCGCTTTCCACGCGCGCCGGGCTGTAGCGGGTCAGCAGCAGGAAGGCGGGCACGCTCTTGCCGGCCTCGGCGTTGGCGGTCTTGGAGTCGAGCAGGCCGATGATGCGGTCCGAGTCGCGCACCGAGGACACTTCCGGGTTGACCACGACCACGGCGCGGTCGGCGAAGTACATCGCCAGGAACGCGCCCTTCTCGATGCCGGCCGGCGAGTCGCAGATGATGAAGTCGAAGCCGTCGGCGGCCAGGTCCTTGAGCACCTTCTCCACGCCTTCCTTGTTCAGCGCGTCCTTGTCGCGGGTCTGCGAGGCGGCCAGCACGTACAGGTTGTCGAAGCGCTTGTCCTTGATCAGGGCCTGCTTCAGCGTGGCCTCGCCGTGGACGACGTTGACGAAGTCGTACACCACCCGGCGTTCGCAGCCCATGATCAGGTCCAGGTTGCGCAGGCCGACGTCGAAGTCGATGACGGCGACCTTCTTGCCGCGCTGGGCCAGGCCGCACGCGATGCTGGCGCTGGAGGTGGTCTTGCCGACGCCGCCCTTGCCGGAGGTGACTACGATGATTTCAGCCAAAGGATTTCTCCTGAATGTTCCGTGGTGGGCTGCGCGTCAATCCAGCGCAGCGATCATGATCTGGTCCTGCTCCAGCCAGACCTGCACGGCCTTGCCGCGCAGGTTGTCGGGAATATCGTCCAGCACCTTGTAGCGTCCCGCAATCGCGACCAGTTCAGCGTGGAAGTCGCGGCAGAAGATGCGGGCACCGGTATTGCCCTGCGCGCCGGCCAGGGCGCGGCCACGCAGCGTACCGTAGATATGGATGCTGCCGTCGGCGATCACCTCGGCACCGGCGCCCACCGTTGAGAGTACGGTCAGGTCGCAGTTCTCGGCGTACAGCTGCTGGCCCGAACGCACCGCGCCCAGCTGCATGCGCCCGGGTTGCGCGGCCGGTGCCGGTGCCGGTGCCGGTTCGGGCGCGCGTCGGGCCGGAGCGGGCGCCGGGGCCGGTGCCGGCGGGGCGGCATCGGCGCGTTCGTACTGGGCACGGAACTTGGCCAGCAGCGGCAGCCCGAGCTGGACCGAGAGCTGCTCGACTTCGCTGGTGCCATAGGCCAGCGCCACCGGCAGCACGCCGGCATCGCGCAGCCCGTCCAGCAGCGCCTGCGCGCTGGCCCGGTCGGGAACGCGGCTGAGGCCGCCGAAATCGAGGATCACCGCCGCGCGCCCGAACAGCTTGGGCGCGCGCGCCACGCGTTCGCGCATTTCCTGTACCAGCCGCTCCACGTCGAGGGTGCGGATGCGCAGGTTGGCGATGCCCACCTGCCCGATCTTCAGTTCGCCTGCCTGTTCGTAATCCGGATTCACTGCCATCTCAGGTTCCCGTCGGCCGCTGCTGCATGGGCCGGCGTGTGTGGCCCGCCCACGGAACGTCGGGCAGGTTGTCGCCATAGGTTTCCTTCACCCACTCATAGCTGCACAGGTCCTTGAGCAGCATGCTGGCACGCACGTCCACGGCCGGCATCGTGTTCTGCCCGACCTCGCGGAAGCCGAAGCTGCCATGGAACAGCAGCGCGGCGTCGGCGCCGTGGTCCAGGAACACCTCGCAGGCCATCTGCGGGTAGCGCAGCTCGGCGTAGCTCTGCGCGTCGGCATAGAACGCACGGCCCACGCCGCCGCCGCGGCGGCGGCTGGCGACCACGATGCGGTCGATATAGAAGAAGCTGGGGTAGCGCTGCTGGAACCAGGCGAAGTTGCAGCTGTCGTGCTCGGCGCTGCTGCCGTAGCCGACCAGGAAGCCGGCCATGTTGCCGTCGCGCTCGGCGACGCGGAAATACTCGGCGGTTTCGTAGAAGCGGCGGATCTTGGCGGCATCCAGCGGCAGGATGGCCAGGCCGGCGTTGTTGTTCAGTGCCAGGACGGAATCGAGCTCGTGCTCGCGCACGTCGCGGATGACGATCGACATTGTGACTCCGTGGGTGAAGCGGTCGGCCCCGAGTGAGGGGTGGGGGCTGGCCGGCGATTATCGCATGGCCGGCCGGACCGGGCGAGCGCCATCCGGGCATGACTTCCGTGGGAGGGCGCAAAGCCGCCGCGGTCCTTACCATGCACCCATGTTGGGATATCTCAGCCATACCCGCGTCCTGCGCCTGGCCGGCCTGTTCACCTGGGGCCTGGTCAGCCTGCCGCTGCTCTACACCCAGTACGCGCCGGCCGAGGGCGAGCTGCCGCCGAGCCTGGGCGAAGCCACCTGGCTGCTCGCCGCGTACCTGGCGTTCGGCGTGTGCTACTTCTGGCTGACCCGCGGGCTGACCGCCGGTGGCCACACCAGCTGGTACGACCGCCTGGCCCTGCTGGTGCTGACCCTGTCCGGACTGGCGGTGAGCTACCTGAGCGTCACCGGGCTGGGCAGCATCCTGCTGATGGTCGCGGCCGGGGTGATCCCGTGGCTGCTGAGCAAGCGGGTCGGGGTGGTCTGGCTGGTGCTCAGCCAGCTGGCGGTGCTGCCGGTCTACCACCTGATCATGGGGCTGCCGCTGTTCGAGGCGCTGCTGCAGTCGCTGCTGTATGCCGGGTTCTCGATGTTCATCTTCGTGACCAGCCTGGTGGCGCGGCAGCAGACCCAGGCCCGCGAGGAACAGCGCCGGCTCAACGCCGAGCTGCGCGCGACCCGCCTGCTGCTGGCCGAGAGCGCGCGGGTCAACGAGCGCACCCGCATCTCGCGCGAACTGCATGACCTGCTCGGCCACCACCTGACCGCGCTGAGCCTGAACCTGGAAGTGGCCGGCCACATCACCGAGGGCCAGGCGCAGGAACACGTGCGCCAGGCGCACACCCTGGCCAAACTGCTGCTCACCGACGTGCGCGAGGCGGTCAGCCAGCTGCGCGAGAGCGGGGCGATCGACCTGGCCGCGGCGCTGCGGCCGCTGGCCGAGCGGGTACCTTCGCTCGAGATCCACCTGGACATGGACGACCCGCTGAGCGTGGAAGACCCCGAGCGCGCCCACGTGCTGCTGCGCTGCACCCAGGAAGTGATCACCAACGCGGTGCGCCATGCCGGCGCACGCAACCTGTGGATCCGGGTCGAACGCGCCCATGGGCGGATCGTGATCGACGCCCGCGACGATGGCGTCGGTGGCGAGGTGGAGGACATCCTGCCCGGCAACGGGCTGCGCGGCATGCGCGAACGCCTGGCGCAGTATGGCGGCGAACTGGACGTGTCGGCACGGCGCGGCGAAGGCTTCCACCTTCGTGCCTCGCTGCCGGTGGCAACCCATATGATGCTGGCCTCCGGGCCGCAAGGAGTGAACTGATGATCCGTGTCTGTCTGGTCGATGACCAAACCCTGGTACGCCAGGGCATCCGTTCGCTGCTGGCGCTGGACGACGGCATCGAAGTGGTGGCCGAGGCCACCGATGGCCGCCAGGCCGTGGAAATGATCCCGCAGGTGGCGCCGGACGTGGTCCTGATGGACATGCGCATGCCGGTGATGTCCGGGCTGGAGGCGCTGCAGACCCTGTCGCGGCTGGGGCAGCTGCCGCCGGCGATCATCCTGACCACGTTCGACGACGACCAGCTGGTGTTGGCCGGGCTCAAGGCCGGTGCCAAGGGCTACCTGCTCAAGGACGTGACCCTGGAGCAGCTGGTCGGCGCGATCCGCACCGTGGCCGAAGGCGGCTCGCTGGTGCAGCCGGCGGTGACCCAGCGCCTGCTGTCCGGGCTGGAGCACATGCGCAACGAGTTCGTCAGCCTCGACCGGCCCGATCCGCTGACCGACCGCGAGACCGAGATCCTGCGGCTGATGGCCAGCGGCTTTTCCAACAAGGAGATCGCCAATTCACTGGGCGTGGCCGAGGGCACCATCAAGAACCACGTGTCCAACATCCTGAGCAAGCTGGGCGTGCGCGACCGCACCCGGGCGGTGCTCAAGGCGTTCGAGCTGCAACTGGTGTGAGCGGCCACCGCGCCGCGCGCCCGGGCCATACGGCTGCGTCCGGCGGGCGTTGCCGCGGCCGGCGATGCCGGCATGGCGGAATCTGCTTTCGAATGAATCTCATGGAACGACTGGTGCGGAGGCCGCCGGTAGAGGGAAAATAAGCGGCGTCGCACCCCTCGCCAGCCCGGCCCGCGCATGGCATCGTGCAGGGCCCCGGCGGCGGGGTGGCCGCCTTTACGGCCTTCGGCCCGCATGCCTGCACCGGACACGGAAACCGGTGCGCCAAATCCGTCAACAACCTGCGCAAAGCCTGATAGGATGGGGGCTTCGCTTCAATCAACCCGGCCGTGGGATCGGCCCCGGAGACTCCTGAATGACCCGTATTATCGAGTTCCTGATCGCCTTGGGGATCGTGGCTGGCCTCTTCGTCATCATTGGCGTGTGCCTGCCGGGCGAGCGCCACATTTCCGAAAGCATCGAAACCAACCGCAAGATGACGATCGTGTACGACACGGTCAACAGCCTGCGCCGCTTCAAGGACTGGAACCCGCTGGTGCTGCGTGACAAGGGCATCGAGCTGAAGTACAGCGGTCCGGACGCCGGCAAGGGCGCCCGCCTGGAGTATTCGTCCAAGGACAGCGCGCTGGGCCAGGGCAGCTGGGAAATCACCGACACCGAGCAGAACAAGCGCGTGGTGATCGCGATCGAGGACCAGACCAAGGGCAAGGACAAGGTCACCACCTTCACCCTGGAGCCGACCGGCAAGAACGACCGCAACGTCAAGATCACCCAGGACTACTCGGTCAATTACGGGTTCGACCTGTTCGGCCGCTACGCCGGCCTGTACGTCAGCCGCCACATCGGCGACGACCTGAAGCTGGGCCTGTCGCGCATGGCCAACATGCTGGCCTCGGTGCCGAACGTCGATTACCGCGCCGCCGAAGCCCCGCTGACCGACCTGAAGGTCGTGGACGTTCCGGTCGAGGACCTGCTGGTGGTCAACGCCGGCAACATCGACCGCAGCAACGAGAGCATCCGCAAGTCGATCCTGGACAACCAGGAGTGGATCAAGCGCGCGATGGAAGCCAACGGCCTGGAGGCCGCCGGCCCGGTGCGCATCGTGACCACCGATTTCGGCGCCGAGAAGTACGCTTTCGACGTGGCCCAGCCGGTGCGCAAGAAGAGCGCTGCCGCCGCTGCCGGCGACAAGAAGGAAGGCGAGGCCGACAAGGCCGAGGCCGCCCCGGTTGCCGCCACCGGTGGCAAGCTCGACGTCAAGATCCCGTCCGGCAACCCGGTGACCTACGTGCATGCCGACGCGCACCGTTCGGCGTTCGCTTCCTACACCGGCCACATGGCGGGCCTGGACGTGGCGCGCAACGCGCTGCGCGCCTGGGCGACCACTGCCGGCTACGAAGTGACCGACCGTCCGTACGAATCGTGGAAGGGCGGCGTGGACAAGGCGTTCACCACCGACGGCACCTACGACGTGTACTGGTCGGTCAAGTAACCGGCCCGTCGCGGAAGAATGAAGTGATGCACAGAAAACGCGCCGCCCCCAGCGGCGCGTTTTTTGTTGCCTGCTGCCCGGTGGCACGCGGACGCCGGCCCGGGCAGGCGATGCGCCCGGCGTCCGCATGTACATGGCCACGCCGTGGTGGCCGAGCAACCGGGGGAAGATGATGCTGGGACTGGAACGGAGGGTGCGCAGGCCGTCGCTGCTGGCGTTCTGCGGGGCGCTGCTGGCGGCATCGGCGGTGGGCATGTCGGCCTACGCGTCGCATGCGGTGGGCGATCCGCTGGCGCGGTCCCACCTGGAGACGGCGGCCCTGTACGCCTTCGGCCATGGCGCGGTGCTGGCGATACTCGGCCCGGCATCGCTGAACGCCGCCGGGCGTACAGCGCTGTATGTGCTGCTGCTGGGCGTGCTGCTGTTCTCCGGCAGCGTGGCCGGCGGTGCGCTGGGCTGGTGGCCGACGCGCCTGGCGCCGGCCGGCGGCACCGCGCTGATGGCCGGCTGGGTGTTGCTGGCGCTCAGCGCGCTGAGGCGCTAGCCGCGTGCCCCGGCACCCGCGCGGTTTCGACCTCGGGCAGGGGCTGGCGCACCTGCAGCGCCACGACCGGCGCCTGGCGCGCTGGATCCGCCGCGTCGGCCCGCTGGATGCGCCGCCCGGGTGGCGGCGTCCGTTCGATCCGGTCGATGCACTGGCGCGCGCCATCGTGTTCCAGCAGCTCAGCGGCAAGGCGGCCGCGACCATCGTCGGCCGGGTGGAAGCGGCGATCGGCAGCCAGCGCCTGCACGCCGCGACACTGGCGCGCATCGACGACGCCGGGCTGCGCGCCTGCGGCGTATCGGGCAACAAGGCACTGGCGCTGCGCGACCTGGCGCGGCGCGAGCTGGCCGGGGACATCCCCTCGACCCGGCAGATGGCGTGGATGCACCACGAGGCCATCGTCGAGGCGCTGCTGCCGATCCGCGGCATCGGCCGCTGGACGGTGGAGATGATGCTGATGTTCCGGCTCGGCCGGCCGGACATCCTGCCGGTGGACGACCTGGGCGTCCGCAAGGGTGCGCAGCGGGTCGATGGCGGGGCGGGGCTGCCCACGCCGCGGGAGCTGCAGGCCCGTGGCCAGTGCTGGGGGCCGTACCGCACCCTGGCCAGCCTGTACCTGTGGCGGATCGCCGACATGGCCGACGGCGGCGCGGACACCAACCGCTCGCAGGACTGAGCACCGCATCAGCGCTGTCGTCCGCTGGGTGCGCCGGTGCGGTGCATGCCAAGGCGGCCGGACGCTGCCGGGGCGGGTCGCCGTACGCCGAGGGCCGACCTCGTGCAGGCGCCGCGGGTGGCCGGGGCTGCGCGTGCGCCAGCGGCCGCCGCTGGCGGGTTCAGCCCGTGGGGCCGCTGAAGCACCAGTGCCAGGGTTCGTAGACGATGCCGTGCGGGTTGCCGCGCGGGTAGCTCATGTGGAAGCCGAACTCCCCGGCATGCGCCTGCAGCCAGGCGAAGGCCGCGGTGTGCTCGAACGATTCTTCCGCCGGCGGCTCGCCGGGCGTGCCGATGTCCAGTGCGTTGCCGCCGTGGTGCTCGCTGTAGCCCGGCGCCGCGTTGACGGTGAGGATCTCCGCCACGCGCAGGCCGCGGGCGAGCTTGCGTTCGAAGATGCCCAGCTGGTAGTCGTGGCTGCGGTAGCCGGAGATCGCATCCAGCGCGACGCCATCGACCGCAGCGGCCGCGCGCAGCCGCTGCCACGCGCGCGCGGCGCCGCGGCTCAGCCACAGCGCGCGCCGGTAGCGGTCCAGGCCGGCGAAATGCAGCCAGGCCGGCTCCGCCACCAGCGGCAGGCCGCTGCCGGCGGCATAGCGCTGGTCCAGGCCCAGGCGCTGCAGGCGTTGGTTGAGGCGATCCAGCGGCAGCGACGCCTGCGCGGGCGGACCGCCGCGCGGCAGCGGGGTTTCCAGGCACTGCAGCGCCGCGTCGATGCCCGGCTCGCGGGCCAGGCGTTCGACCATCGGCATCAGTCCTTCCGGCAGCTGCGCGGCCAGGTAGCGTCCGTCGCGCTTGCGCCGCAGCACCGTGCGTGCGCGGGACAGCAGCCGTGCATCGTGGTTGCTGCGCGCGCGCAGCAGGCCGCCGGGCCACAGTTCGATATCCGGGGTATTGAGCAGCAGGCGGGGAGCGGTGCGCATGGCGTTAGCTTGGGCCATCGCCGCGGAGCTGTCGATTGCCGGCGCTGGCGCATGCAGGCGTGCCCGCGGCGATGCGCGCTGGCCGCTTCTACGCCGCGCCGTCGCCGGCGCGCTGCTTCAGTGCGTCGAGCAGGGCACGTGGCTGCTCGGGCGAAAGCAGCAACTGCGCGCCATCGCGCAGCGGCAGCACCAGGACGCGGCTGGGGTCGGTGATCAGGCAGAACGCCTTGCTGCCATTGCCCATGCGGTAGTGGCCGGAGCGAAAGCCGGGCAGGCTGTAGCCGTTGGTCTTGAGCGCCGGTTTCAAGGCGCGGTGTTCGCCCAGGTCGACGATGCGCGCGCGCTCCAGCTGCAGCGAGCCGATGGCCACGGTCCGGGTATAGAACGTGGAGCGGACCACCAGGCCGCCGGCGTCGAGCGTGATGCGCTTGCGCAGGTAGGCCAGGCTCACCGCCACGCCGGTCAGCGACACCAGCACCGGACCCAGCCAGGCGCGTGGGCTCGCCAGTGCCGCCACGCCCTTGTCGCCGGCCAGGAACGCCAGCGGCAGCCCGATCGCCGCCAGCAGGATGGCCCACAGGATCAGCAGCGGCATGCCGCCCTGTGGCGCGAGCGGATAGTCCTTCGGCAGGGGTGTCGCAGTCGACATTTCGCGGGTTCCTGTTCCGGTGGTCATGGGCCGCGGGTGTCCGGTGCCGGCATCATCACGCCGGCATCGGCACACCGCGGTGTCATTCCTGCGCCTGTACCCAGCGCACGATGTCCTGGATCAGCGTGGCATCGACGTGGCCGGGCTTGCTGTATTCGTCCAGCGTGCCCTTGCCTTCGCCGGCGATGCCCAGGTGGTTGAGCGCGGGGTACAGGTGGAAGCGGTAGCGCGGCCCCTGCAGTCCCTGTTTCCAGCGCTGCCAGTCGGCATCGACCACCTGGAAGTCGCGGCCGCCCTGCAGCAACAGCACCGGGAGCTGGCTGGCGCGCGCATCGGCCACCGGGTCGATCCGTTCGAGCTGCTGCCAGTAGTGGCCGGGCAGCTCCAGCAGCTTCGCCGCGGGGTCGCGGCGCACCTTGGCGATGGCCGCGTCCAGGGCGTCCAGGTGCGCCTGTTCTTCGGCACTGACGCTGCCGTCGAGATGGGCCAGGTAGCGGTTCTGTTCGCCCAGCAGGTCGAGGATCGGGCGCGCCGGTGCCGCCAGCAGGATCAGTCCGGCCACCTTGCCCTGGCTCCTGGCGGCGATGCGGCCGGCCAGCAGGCCGCCCTGGCTGTGGCCGAGCACGTGGATGCGGTCGTGGGCGATGGCGGCATTGCCGGCCAGCGCGGCGACGGCGGCGACGGCGTCGTCGGTGGTTTCGTCATCGATGCCGAACGTGCCGCTGAAATCCTGCGGCCGCGCCCGGGTGCGCTTGTCGTAGCGCAGCGAGGCGATGCCGTGTGCGGCCAGGCCGCGGGCGATGTCCAGGAACGGGCGGTTGCCGCGGATGGTCTCGTCGCGGTCCTGCGGGCCGGAGCCATGCACCAGCACCACGGCGGGGAACGGGCCCTTGCCCCGCGGCAGGGTCAGCGTGCCCGGCAGTCCGGGCTTGCCCGACGCCAGCGCCGGCAGGGTGATGGCCTGTTCGCTGAAGGACGCATCCGCGGCCGGCGGCGGTGGCGGGGGCGGCGGGGGCTGCACCAGGAAGCCGGCGATGCGGTCGTCGCCGTCCAGCACCACGCGCGCCAGCACGTTGTCGCGTGCGTAGGCCAGCGGGATGGCCACGATGCGGAAGCCGTCGGCCTCGCTGACGGTCGCTTCGCCGCGCGCACCCGCCGCGCCCAGCAGCACGGGCAGCGACTCCCACATGGCCTTGAGCTTGTGCGCAGGAACCGCGGCCTTCATCTGCGGCGAGAACGTGGCCTCGGCCGCGGCGTACTGGCCGGCGTCGAGCTGGTCGAGCAGCCGCGTGGCGAGCGCGGCGGGGGAATCGGCGGCCGCCGCACCGGCCGCGATCACGACCGCGGTCGCCATGCCGGCGATCCATGCCTGCAGTCGCTTCATCTCAGACTTCCTTCTTGAAGATCAGGGTGGGCGAGGAGATGGTGGGCGTGGCGTGTACCACGTTGACCAGTTCCCAGCCGAGCCGGCCATGCCGGTCCAGCTCTTCCTGCAGCGTCTCCATCTTGAAGTCGCCGAGCATGCCGGTCTTCACTTTGACGACGAGATACTTCCATTGCGTACTCATGGTTCTTCCTCGGTGGATTCGTTCCTGGGGGTGGGCAGCCGCCCGGCCTTGCGCAGCGCATCGCGTATCACGTACTCGATCTGCGCGTTGAGGCTGCGCAGCTCGTCGTCGGCCCAGCGCTGCGCCGCCGCCAGCACGTCGGCGTTGATGCGCAGCGGATAGGCCTTTTTCTCGCTCACCGGCGTCCCGTCCCCACCGGTGCGCGGCGCAGGTGCAGGACCAGCGCCACGCCCAGCGCGTTGACCACCACCACCAGCGCGATCACCACCGCATAGGTGGCCATGCGGTTGCCGGCGGCCAGGTACAGGCCGGTGGCGCCCAGGAACAGGCTCAGCGCGATCAGCGCCCAGCGCAGCCCGAGGCCGCGCGCGTGGCGGCTGCCATCGCGGCTGCTCCAGGCGGCGATGCCCAGGGCGGGCAGGCCGGTGAGGGCGACGATCAGCGCGGCGAGCAGGTCATTCATCGGACGGCCTCAGTACAGCGAACCGGTGTTGACCACCGGCTGGGTGCCGCGGTCCGAGCACAGCACGGTGAGCAGGTTGCCGACCATCTGCGCCTTGCGTTCCTCGTCCAGCGAGACCAGGCCGCTCTTCTGCAGCTCGGCCAGGGCCATCTCGACCATGCCCACCGCGCCGGCGACGATCCGCTGACGCGCGGCGATCACCGCGTTGGCCTGCTGCCGCTGCAGCATCGCCTGGGCGATCTCGGGGGCATAGGCCAGGTGGCTGATGCGCGCGTCGAGCACCTGCACCCCGGCATCGGCCAGACGCTCGGCCAGCTCGTCCTTCAGGTGCTGGGAGATCTCGCTGGCGTGGCTGCGCAGCGACAGCTGGCCGTCCTCGTGCTGGTCGTAGGGGTAGCTGGTGGCCATCGCGCGCAGCGCCGACTCGGACTGGATGTGCACGAAGCTCTCGTAGTCGTCGACGTTGTAGACCGCCTCGGAGGCGTCCACCACCTGCCACACGATCACCGCGGCGATCTCGATCGGCGAGCCGTCCAGTTCGTTGACCTTGAGCTTGCCGCTCTCGAAGTTGCGCACGCGCTGGCTGACCTTCTTCTTGGTGAAGAACGGGTTGTTCCAGCGCAGGCCGTTGTCCTTGACCGTGCCCACGTACTTGCCGAACAGGCTCACCACCGCGGCCTGGTTGGGCTGGACCATGTACAGGCCGCAGCTCAGGAACAGGCCCACGACCAGCAGCACCAGGCCAGCGGCCACCAGCAGGCCGGCGCCGCCGGCCCCGGACTTGGCCAGGACCACCGCGTAGACCAGCGCGGCGGCGCCGGCCAGCATCAACAGCAGCGAGCCCAGCAGGCTGGGAATGCCGGGCAGGGAACCGAGGGCTTTCTCTTTCATGGCGCGTCTTCCGTGGTGGTTACGATGAAAGATATCAAATTGATATCAACATGCAAGAGGGGCCGGTTGCCCGCCCGCGGCTAGAATGTGCGCCCCCGTTGCCCTCCGGATCCGCCCGATGACCTCGCTTGGTACCCCGCTGTCGCCTTCCGCCACCCGTGTGCTGCTGCTCGGTTCGGGCGAACTGGGCAAGGAAGTGGCGATCGAACTGCAGCGCTTCGGCGTGGAAGTGATCGCCGTGGACCGCTATGCCGATGCCCCGGCGATGCAGGTTGCGCACCGCAGCCATGTCATCGACATGCTCGATCCGCAGGCGCTGCGCGCGGTGATCGCGCGCGAACAGCCGCACCTGGTGGTGCCCGAGATCGAGGCCATCCACACCCAGACCCTGGTGGAGCTGGAGGCCGCGCAGGGCCTGCGCGTGGTTCCCACCGCGCGCGCGGCGCGCCTGACCATGGACCGCGAGGGCATCCGCCGGCTGGCGGCCGAAACCCTGGGCCTGCCGACGTCGCCGTACCGCTTCGTCGACACCGAGGCCGAGTACCGCGCCGCGGTAGAGGCCATCGGCCTGCCGTGCGTGGTCAAGCCGGTGATGTCGTCGTCGGGCAAGGGCCAGAGCACGCTGCGCAGCGCGGCCGACATCGGCCCGGCCTGGGAGTACGCGCAGACCGGTGGCCGCGCCGGCGCCGGGCGCTGCATCGTCGAGGGTTTCATCGATTTCGACTACGAGATCACCCTGCTTGCCGTGCGCCACGCCGGCGGCACCGCGTTCTGCGCGCCGATCGGCCACCTGCAGCGCGACGGCGACTACCGCGAAAGCTGGCAGCCGCAGGCGATGTCGGCCGCGGCGCTGGCGCGTGCGCAGGCGGTGGCGCGTGCGATCACCGACGACCTCGGCGGCTGGGGCGTGTTCGGCGTGGAGCTGTTCGTGAAGGGTGACGAGGTATGGTTCAGCGAGGTCAGCCCGCGCCCGCATGACACCGGGCTGGTGACGCTGGCATCGCAGGCGCTGAGCGAGTTCGCGCTGCATGCGCGGGCGATCCTCGGGCTGCCGGTCGATGCCGGCGAGGGCGGGTTGATCCGCCACTATGGGCCGGCGGCGTCACGCGCGCTGCTGGCGCAGGGCAACGGCGTGCCGTTCTTCAGCAACGTGGCCGACGCGCTGGCGCACCCGGATTCGGCGCTGCGCCTGTTCGGCAAGCCGGTGGTGCAGGGCCAGCGCCGGGTCGGCGTCACCCTGGCCCGTGCCGCGGACGTGGACCAGGCCCGCGCCATCGCCCGCGACGCGGCCGCGGCCATCGCCATCGAGCTGCGCTGACCGGCCGCTCGGCATGACAGAAAAACGCCGGCGGTCGCCGGCGTTTTTTTCTTCAGTCGCTGCTGCCGTCGGGCAGGCTCAGCGCACGTCCACCCATACCAGGTGGTGGTCGCTGCCGTCGGCGATCGCCGCCTCCGCGGTGCCGGCCGCCGGCCAGAACACGCCGCCGTCGACGTAGCTGAAGCCGGTCGAGGGCAGCACGTAATCCAGCCGCATCGTGCCCGAGCGCGGGCCGAAATCACCGGTGGCATGCTGCGGCGCGCCGCGGCGCATGATGCCCTTCTCCGCATAGGCCAGGCTGGTCTGCTCGCCGCCGGCGCTGGCCGGGGTCGGGTAGCGCAGCACCCGCGGGTGTTCAAGCAGCTCGACGATGGCGTCGTGACGGCCGTCGCCATCCACCGGATCGTTGTTGAGGTCGCCGACGATCACGAAGCGCGCGTCCGCGGCCAGCCCGCCGCAGCGGCCCTGGTCGTCGCACAGCCACGGCGCGTCGCCGCCGTCCAGGTAGTCCTTCCACAGCCGCAGTTCGTCATGGTTGCGCGCGGCGTTGCGCTTTTCCCGGCCATCGAACACCGGCGGGGTCGGGTGCGCGGCCAGCACGTGCACCGTGCCCAGCGGGGTGCGCACCGGCACGTCCCAGTGCGACTTGGACGAAAGCCGCAGCTGCGACCAGACCGCGTCGTTCCAGAACGGCTTGCCGGTATCCGGGTCGATCGGGCGGATCGCGCCGGGCAGGGCGCTCCACTTCAACAGCTGGAAGCTGCGCACGGCCGCGGTGTCGATCGGGTACTTCGACAGCACCAGCATGCCGTACTGGCCCGGATGCAGGCCGTAGCCCCAGGCATCGTTGCCGCGCTCGCGGCCCTTGCCGCCGACGCTGCCGTTGTTGTCCAGGTCCAGGCCGCTGGGCACCCCGGTGTTGACCGGTGCCAGGTAGCGGTAGGGATAACGCAACGGGTCGCCGCCACCGGCCTGCGCGGTTTCCAGATAGCGCTGCTGGAACAGGTCCGCGGCGCGATGGGCCTCGTCGAAATCGAACTCGTTGAGCAGCACCAGGTCGGGACGGACCCGCTGCAGCACCGCGGCGATCTTGCGCGCATGCGCGCTGTCGCCTTCCAGTTCACGGATCAGGCCGCCGGCATCGTCCGAATACAGCGAGGTGTTGTAGGTCGCCAGCCGCAGCTGGGGCGTGGCCGGTGCTGCCGGCGCGGTGGCCGGGGCGGTGCTGGTGCAGGCGGCGCAGAGCATCGTCAGGGCCAGGAGCAGGGTGTGTTTGTTCATGGCCGCATTCTCGCACCCGGGCGATGAAGGTGGGATGGCAGCGTATGGGCCTAAGCGACCGGCGCGGCACCGGTGTCCATGTCGAGCCAGCGGCGGCCGTCGAAGCACTCCAGCGGCCGGTAGCGGCGCTTGTAGTCCATCTTGCGGTGGCCGTCGATCCAGTACCCCAGGTACAGGTGGGGAGCGCGGCAGCGGCGCGCCCAGTCGATCTGCTGCAGGATCGCGTAGGTGCCCAGGCCGCGTGCGCGCTGGTCCGGATCGAAGAACGTGTACACCGCCGACAGCCCCAGCGGGGTGACGTCGGTGACGGCCACCGCCAGCAGCGGGCCGCGCTGCCCGGCGGCGCCCGGGGCGCGGATCTCCAGGAAGCGCCCATGCGACCAGCCGCCGATCAGGAACTGGTCGAACTCGTGCGGACCATGGTCGTCCATGCCGCCGCGGGCATGGCGCGCGGCCAGGTAGCGCCGGTACAGCGCGAACTGCTCGTCGGTGCGTGCGGCCGGCAGCACCCGGCATTCGAGGTCGTGGTTGCGCGCCAGGCAGCGGCGCTGGCTGCGGTCGGGCGCGAAGCGGTCCACCGGTACCCGCACCGGCACGCAGGCGCGGCATTGCTGGCAGTGTGGCCGGTAGACCAGGTCGCCGGAGCGGCGGAAGCCCCAGCCCAGCGCCATCGGGTAGAGCTCGCCCAGCCGGCTGTCCTGCGGGTCGAGCACCAGGTCGCGCGCGCGCCGCTCGGGAAAGTAGCCGCAGGGGTGTTCGCCGGTCTGGAACAGGCGCAGTTCTTCGTGGGAGTCGCCATGCAGGGCCATGGCCACAGCATAGCGGCCGGCGGTCTCAGTACGCGCGTCCGGCGCGGGCTGTCTGCGCCGTGAACACCGCCGGTATCGGCGTCAACGCAGGCGTCCGGCGCGCGTTGATTGCCATGAGGACGCAGCCATGCGCCCGATCTTCCACCACCGGAGCCAGACCATGACCCACCGCAACCCCCTGATCCTGCTGGCCGTACTGCTGGCCGCTTCCGCCACCGGCGCCACCCTGGCCGCCACCGCGCCCACGCAGAAGCCGGCGCCGGCACGCATGGATGCCAACGGCGACGGCGCGATCGACCGCCAGGAAGCCGCGGCGCACCCGCGGCTGGCGCAGCGCTTCGACGCACGGGACACGAACAAGGACGGCAGGCTGTCGCGCGATGAGATGCCGCGCTGGCACGCCCGTGGCGGCGACGGCCACCGCGGCATGGGCCGCCACCATCGCGGCCCGGGAGGCAAGGGGATGCTGCGGATGATGGACAGCGACCACGATGGCCGCGTCAGCGCCGCCGAGTACCAGGCCTTCTTCCAGCGCATGGACGTCAACAAGGACGGCTTCATCGACCAGGCCGACCGCGAGGCGCGCGCCAAGCAGCGCCGCGAGGAATGGTTCCGCAATGCCGATACAGACAAGGACGGCAAGTTGAGCCCTGCCGAGCTGGAGGCTGCCCGTGCCCGGATGGGCACGCGCGGTCCGCAGCCGATGCCGGCACCCGCGGCGAAGTAAGCCAGTCCCGATGAAACAGCGCCCCGCCATCGTGCGGGGCGCTGCTTTTCGCGCCCGCCGCATTGGCCGCGGGCGCGGCGGGTCAGCGGGTGAGCAGGACGTACAGCACCGAAGCGACCACCAGCACGCTGGATACCGCCACCGCGCTGCGGCCGAACAGGCTGTTGTACAGGCGGGTGGGGCCGCTGCGGCCATGGCGGGCGGCGTCGCGGGCCAGCATCGGGCCCATGATCCGCGGCAGCGTGACCAGGTACTGGTAGTTGATCGCGCACATGCCCACCAGCAGCGATGCCAGCGACACCACCAGCCCCAGGTGCAGCAGCACCACCAGCAGCGTGCTCCCGCAGAACAGGGCGGCGGTGGCGGTGTGCAGGCGCATGAAGCGCTGTACCTGTGCGCGCTCGGCGGCCGATTCGGCGTAGTGCAGCAGGTACAACCCGCCCAGCCAGGCGGCCGCGGTGCCGCCGAGGGTGGCGCCCAGGGCCAGGCCGAAGTGGAAGCCATCGGCCATCAGCGTGTTGGCCAGCATGCCGACGGAACCGCCCGCCGCACCGCCACCCACGGCGCTGGCGCCCATGCCGCCGGCGCCGAGTTTGCCCGCGCCGGCCAGGCCGGCGCTGCTGCCGATCACCACCGCGCTGGCGGTGCCGGGCGCGGCCACCATCAGCAGCGAGCACAGGGTGGCGGCGAACGCGGTGCCCGGCGCGCTGGCGCGCGCGAACTCGCCGAAGCGGCGCAGCATTTGCTCGCGCACGGTGGCGCGCGCGCGCGACAGGCGCTTGCGCACCGCCGCGTCGCTCAAGCCCAGCAGCGCGGCGACCTGCTGCGAGCTCTGGCCCTCGCGATAGAACAGCAGCAACGCCTCGCGGCTGTCCTCGGGCAGGGCGGAGATGATCTCTTCGGCAGCCAGTTCCTCCTCCACCCGCGCCATGGCTTCGGCGGCGCCGGGGGCGGGGTCGGCCGCCATGCCGATGGCGATCTCGGCGGCTTCGCCGCTGAGCGGGCGGTTGCGGTTGGCACGCAGCCAGTCGCGGGCGAGGTTGCGGGTGATCTGCCGCAGCCAGGGCAGGAAGCTGGACGGATTGCTGAGCTGGTTGAGCTGCTGCCAGGCCTTGATGAAGGCCTCCTGGGCGATGTCCTCGCTGGCCTGTACGTCGCGGGTCATGGCCAGGGCGATGGCGGTCACCGTGTTCTGGCAGGCCACCACGATGCGTCCATAGGACTGGGTGCAGCCGCCGCGGGCGGCGGGCAGTTCGTGGTGCAGCAGGGATTCGAGCGTGGCAGCGGTCATGGGCGGCTCCCGGTGGTCTGCATTACCGGACGGAGCCCGCCGGCCGATGTGACTGCCCGCCTGCCGGTCAGGGCTTCGGTGGCGGTGCCGGTGCGGCTGGTGCTGGGGCCGGGGCCGGGGCCGGGGCCGGTTGGCTGGGCTGGATGCGTACCCGGAAGCCGTCCGCGTTGTCCTGGCCGGGGGCCGGTTGCACCTGCGGCGCCGGTGCGGACACCGGTGCGGCCGGCGGTGCGGCGCGGTGGCGCAGCATGACCACCAGCGCGACGGCGGCGATCACCAGCAGCAGCGCGATGCGGATGCGCCAGGCCCAGCTGCGGCTGCCGGACGCCGCCGGCGGGTCGCGGAATGCGTACTCGGCGACCGGGTGGTCGCGGCGGGTGGTGTCGAGCAGGCGTGCGTCGCGCAGGATCTCGCGGGCGCGCGGCTGGTCGTCGGCGCGTACCACCCAGACGGTGGGCAACTGGCTGTCGTCCTTCTTGTCCAGATAGCTGAACTGGCCGCGGCGCCTGCTCTGGTACGAGCGGCCGTTGGTGATGCGGACCTCGATGCCGGCCTCGCGCAGCAGGGCGGCCACGCCTTCGGCGTTTTCCACGCGCTGGCTGGTGAAGATCTTGCGCATGCTTACTCCCCGCCGCCTTCGCCGGCCGCCGGCGCGACCCGGATCAGGCCTTCCTGCGCGGTGCTGGCCACCAGCACGCCGTCGCGGGTGAAGAACTGGCCGCGGGCCAGACCGCGTGAGTCCTGCGCGCTGGGGCTGTCCAGCGAATACAGCAGCCAGTCGTCCACGCGGAACGGGCGGTGGAACCACAGCGCGTGGTCGAGCGAGGCCATCTGCACGTGCGGCTGGTAGTAGCTGATGCCGTGCGGGAAGGTCGCGGTGCCCAGCAGGTGGAAATCCGAGGCATAGGCCAGCAGCGCCTGGTGCAGTTCCGGCGCATCGCCGACGCGCTCGTTCAGGCGCATCCACACCTGGTGGTAGGGCGGGCGCTTGGGCGGATGCAGTTCATCGCGCGGGTAGACGTGGCGGAACTCGAACGGGCCGCCGCGCGAGAGCCAGCGCTGCACCTTCACCGGCAGTCGTTCGAGCACCTCCGGCGGCAGCGGGCGGTTGGGCTCGATGTCTTCCGGCTGCGGGACCTCGGGCATCTTGTGCTGGTGCTCGGCGCCGCGTTCGGCCTGCTGGAACGACGCCGCGCAGAAGAAGATCACCTTGCCGTGCTGGATCGCGGTGACCCGGCGCACCGAGAAGCTGCCGCCGTCGCGGGTGCGGTCGACGTCGTAGATGATCGGGTGGTCGATGTTGCCGGCGCGCAGGAAATAGGCGTGCAGCGAATGCACGTGACGGCCGTTGTCGATGGTGGCCTGGGCGGCGGCCAGCGCCTGCCCCAGCACCTGCCCGCCGAACACGTACTTGGTGCCGATGTCGCGGCTCTGGCCCCGGAACAGGTTGTCCTCGAGCCGCTCCAGCGACAGCAGGTCGATCAGTTCGGGTACCACGGGGTCGGCGTTGGCGGACAAGAGGGCGGGCCTGGGGTTCGACAGGCCGCCATTTTGGAGCAGAAACGCGTGCAGAGGAACGAGAGCCGGGTGAAAGCGGCGGCAGCGTGCCGTGCCTCTCTCCGTTTCTGGTTCCTCGCCACCCCGTTCCTAGCTTTTGCCCAGCCTGGCCGCCAGGGCCTGCAGCGCGGCCTGGGCGTCGGCCGAATACCAGGCCTCGACGAAGCGCTCCAGCTGGATGTGCTGCGGCTGCATCGCCTCGTGCAGGTCGGCGCGGGCAATGGCGCGGGTCTGCAGCATCGGCTGCCGCGGCAGCGTCAGCTGCGCCTGCAGCCACGCCAGCGCGCGCGCGACCACGGCGTCGGCGCCGTCGGCCAGTTCGTCCACCAGCCCGATCTCCAGCGCGCGCTCGGTGCTGACCAGTTGCCCGCCCGCCAGCAGCACCCCGGCCCGGTGCGCACCGACCACGCGCCGCATCAGCCGCTGGATGCCTTCCGGCGCGACCAGCCCCACCTGCACTTCGTTCAGGCCGATCAGGTACGGCTTGGCCGGATCGACGCTGCGCGCCATCACCCGGTAATCGCAGCACAGCGCCAACACGCAGCCGCCGGCCGGGGAGTGCCCGGTCAATGCGGCCACCACCGGGATGCGGCTATCGGCCAGCGTGCGCGCGGCGCCGAAGAACGCCTGCCAGCTGTCCATCAGCCGCTGCCGGTCTTCGCCATGGCGCAGCAGGTACGGCACGTCCATGCCACCGGTGAAGACGCGCTCGCCGCCGGACAGCACCACGCCCTGCACGTCCTCGGCCATGGCCTGGTTCATCGCCGCGATCAGCGCGCGGCACAGCTCGGTATCCAGCGCGTTGACCGGCGGCCGTGCCAGCCGCAGTTCGCGCACGGGGCCGTGGTTGATCGTGTCGATAAGCGTTGTCATGCTGCGGCCTCGAATTACGGCAGGGAGTCGAGGGTCCGATGATAACCAAACCATTCGCGTGCGTACTGTTGGGCATGGCCGGCTTCGCCGCCAGTGCGCTGGCGCAGGCCGCGCCGTCGTCGTGCGTGCGCCTGGATGGCGGCTGGATCCGTTTCCCGGCGATGGCGCACATGGCCGGTGGCTTCGGTCGCATCGACAACACCTGCAAGGCCGACGTGGCGGTGACCGCGGTGCGCAGCCCGGCGTTCAAGGACGTGTCCGTGCATGAAACCACGCTGGTCGATGGGGTCAGCCGCATGCGCGCGATCGAGCGCCTGCCGCTGGCGGCGGGCAAGGGCGTCGAGCTCAAGCCCGGCGGGCTGCATCTGATGCTGATGGATGGCAGCGGCCCGCTGCAGGAAGGCCAGCGCGTGCCGGTGTCGCTGGTGCTGTCCGACGGTACCGAAGTGCACGGCGAGCTGGTGGTGCGCAGGCCCTGAGATGGAAGCCGGGGTGTGCCGCCAAGGCCACGCCCGCCGGCGCGGTGCTCAGCTTCCCGCCTGCGCCGGCGGGCGCCCGGAGATCACCGCCTGGATCCAGTCGGCGTAGTGGCTCGCACGCACGTTGCACGCGGTCTGGCCGTAACGGCCCGGCCGCGCGGTGCGCACGTCGCCTGCCATCACCTTCCATGACCCGAGGCCGGCCAGGCGCCATTGGCCGCCGTCCTCGATGAGCAGCGGGCCTCCGCTGTCCCCGTTTCCCAGCATGCCTTCCAGGGGCAGGGCGGCGGGCGGTTCGTCGAACACATAGCAGAGCCAGCGGTCATAGGCACTGGTGACGATATTGAACGCGCGGCGCAGCTCGGTGCGGTTGGGGCCGGCGGGATCGTGCCCCGTGGCGCCGGTGCCGGTGGCGCCCATTCCCACGATCGCGATGGTCCGGCCAGGCTCGTCGCCGCGCGGGTAGAGCGCGACAGGCGCCACGCCCGCCACCGGTTGCCTGAGTTCGATCAGCGCGATGTCGTCGGAGGTGGCGAGGAAAGCCACGATCAGCATCGCCTCGCCGCTGGCCATGGCCTGGTCGACCAGTGCCTGCGGCAGCGTCCGGTAGCCCGGATGGACGACGACACGCGCGACCTCGCGCGGCCGCCCGTCGACCACGACCTGGCCGAGCGGCAAATGGGCCGGGAGGGTATGCGCCGCGGTCACCACCCAACGCGGCGCGATCAGCACGCCATGGCCCTCGCCGGGCATGTCGACCAGCGCCGGGAAGGCTGAGGCGGGCATGCGGTACTTCGCATCGTCGACGTCGTGCCGGATCACGACGGCGCCGGCAGCCAGGGGAACGGTGAGAAGCAGCAGGAGCCAGGCGAATCGGCGCATGGGCGGTTCCGGAGTGGGCGGCGATGGAATGTCCAGGGAGGTACCGTCCCGTTCCGCGGATGCGGCCGGCCATATCCCCGGAATAAGTCCCCGTCATCGTATTCGCTCGCGCGCTCCTGCGCGCACGCCGCGGATTGGGTGGATTTCCGGGCAAAGGACAGGAGCGGCTTGTTGCAGCCATCACGCGGTAAAATGCGCCTATTCCCACTTCCACGCCCGTCATGACCGTCCGCACCCGCTTCGCCCCCAGTCCCACCGGCTACCTGCACATCGGTGGCGCCCGCACCGCGCTGTACTGCTGGCTGGAGGCCCGCCACCGCGGCGGCGAATTCGTGCTGCGCATCGAGGACACCGACCGCGAGCGCAGTACCCAGGCGGCGATCGACGCCATCCTGGAAGCGATGGACTGGCTGGGCCTGGACTACGACGAAGGCCCGGTCTACCAGACCGACCGCGTCGCCCGCTACAGGGAAGTGGCCGAGCAGCTGATCGCCGCCGGCAAGGCCTACTACGCCTACGAGACCCGCGAGGAGCTCGATGCCATGCGCGAGGCCGCGATGGCCCGGCAGGAAAAGCCGCGCTACAACGGCGCCGCGCGCGACCTGGGCCTGCCGTTCAAGGACGACCCGAACCGGGTGATCCGCTTCAGGAACCCGCTCGACGGCGTGGTCGCCTTCGACGACCTGATCAAGGGCCGCATCGAGATCGCCAACAGCGAACTGGACGACATGGTGATCTTCCGTCCCGACGGTTACCCCACCTACAACTTCGCGGTGGTGGTGGACGACTGGGACATGGGCATCACCGAGGTCATCCGCGGCGACGACCACATCAACAACACCCCGCGCCAGATCAACCTGTACGAGGCCATCGGTGCGCCGGTGCCGAAGTTCGGGCACATGCCGATGATCCTGGACGAGCAGGGCGCCAAGCTGTCCAAGCGCACCGGCGCGGCGGACGTGATGCAGTACCGGGACGCCGGCTACCTGCCCGACGCGCTGCTGAGCTACCTGGCACGGCTGGGCTGGTCGCACGGCGACCAGGAACTGTTCAGCCGCCAGGAGCTGATCGACCTGTTCGACGTGAAGAACTGCAACTCCAAGGCCTCGCGCCTGGACATGGCCAAGCTCGGCTGGGTCAACCAGCACTTCCTCAAGACCGAGGCGCCGGAGCGCATCGCGCCGCACCTGGTCTACCAGCTGGAAAAGCTGGGCCTGGACCTGGCCGCCGGCCCGGCGCCGGTGGACGTGGTCATCGCCCTGCGCGAGCGCGTGCAGACGCTGAAGGAAATGGCCGAGAAGGCGGTGGTCTGGTACCAGCCGCTGACCGAATACGACGAGGCGGCCGTGGCCAAGCACTTCAAGCCCGGTGCCGAGCTGGCGCTGGGCAAGGCGCGCGCGCTGCTGGCGGCGCTGCCGCAGTGGACCGCGGAGAGCGTGGGCGTGGCCCTGCACGACACCGCCGCCGCGCTGGAGATCGGCATGGGCAAGGTCGCCCAGCCGCTGCGCGTGGCCATCACCGGCACCCAGGTCAGCCCGGACATCTCGCACACGGTGTACCTGGCCGGCCGCGACGAAGCCTTGAAACGCATCGACGCCGCACTCATCAAGGTCCCGAAGGGTTGATCCCGCCGAGGCTGACATGACCGGACACGAGCACAGCTGCACCGCCCCCCACCACCATGTCGACGACGCGGCGGATTTCGTCGCCGTGGTCGAACGGGTGTGCCGCGAGCGCGGGCTGCGGCTCACGCCGATCCGCGCCAACGTGCTGCGGCTGATCGCCGAAGCCGGCAAGCCGGTCAAGGCCTACGAACTGCTGGACTGGGTGCGCGAGGGCAAGGGCGTGGGCGCCGATGCCCCGCCCACCGTGTACCGCGCGCTGGATTTCCTGATGGCCAACGGCTTCGTGCACAAGCTGTCGTCGGTCAATTCCTTCGTCGCCTGCCACCACCCCAGCAGCAACCAGCACTCGGTGCCGTTCCTGATCTGCGACCGCTGCCACAGCGCGGTCGAGCTGGAGGACCGGGACATCGTGCGCCAGCTCGAGAACCGCGCCCGCGAACTGGGTTTCAAGCCGCAGGCACAGACCCTGGAAGTACACGGGTTGTGCGCCAACTGCGCCGGTTGAATCCCGCCAGCTGTTGATTACTGGAAAGGCCGCACACCGTGCGGCCTTTGCTTTTCAGCAGCTGGGCGCGGCGGTGCGATCGCCGTCTGCAACGTGGTCCTGCCCCCCAATGCCAAGCACGTCTTCCAAGGCGTACTCCAAGAGTTGTCGCAGTCGATCCTTGAGAATCGGGGACATAGCCTCGCTCGCCGCTTGGATCTGGTTTCTGACCTCAATAGCCCACGGTCGTTCGTCTAGTAGATCGCGGTCGATCCGACCATGCTCGTATCGAGCCTTGAGCGCAATCATCGCGCCCCGCTGGCCGCGGGGATGCAGCCCGAGGAAAACAGCAACAAACCTAGCAGGATCTAGCGACGCCAAGACAGGTATGTCATAGAACTTGTTGTCCTCGTGGTTCGTCAGGCAGACCCGACGCAGGAACAAGCTCGGATCGTCCCGCATGTTCGCCAGCAGTTCTTCGGCGATCTCAGGCCTGCGGTCAGCCGCTGTCGCACGACGCCTCTCGTTCAAATAGTCGCGCAGTTGGCGGTACTCGACCGATTCAGCCTCGTGGATTCCCAGCCCACCATAGCCACTGCCCCCCAAATCCAAATAGTCCCCGTGCGGATCGATAGGCTCGAGCACGCCGCGTGCATACAAGTCATCCATATAGGCCATGCCATCAGCAAGCACTTGTTCGCGGTTCCCGGGGATAGCTCCGATCTTCGACAACCAGAGTCGGAGTCCGAACACATGCAGCAGCTCACCAGGGACCGTGTACTCGCGCGCCGCGTATGTGCGTTCCATTTCTGCCAAAGCGCGATTGATTTCGTCTTCCGTCCGTTCGTGGGAATGCCAAACCGTACGCCAAGCCGGCTCCTGCTCAAGCGTCACGAAAAACGAGCTTTCATCGAGTTCGCTGCGTATCCTCGTTTGGTCGATAACTCCCTTGACGATTACGGCGACCAGCGTTTGGTCTGACAATAGATCCGTATCCAGCCGGATCGTCGGATACCGCTTATCGACTTCGACGATCTTCGGCGCCTCGCTGCCCTCGTCGCGCCGCATGAAGGCCGTTAGAAGATTGGTCTGGCGTTCCTCTATGTCCTTCGAGGATAGCCGCCCGGCTTTCACTTCGAATGAAAGCGCGAACAGCAATCCCAACAGCTCGGTCATAGCGTCGTGGTTCGCCCGATGCTTCTCGTCCAGTAGAAGGTAGAGACGTTCGAAGTCCCAGATCGTCTGGTGCAGCACTCTCAAATTGTTCAGTTCGGATTGGTGGTAGATCTCAGCAATGACCGAAGACTGGGACGCTACGAAGTCCTTCGCGTCTCGGTTCTTGATCGAAGCAAAGAACGCCTCGAGCGCTTCCTCAAAGGCCGACTGGATGTCGAATGCTTTCCCTACTAGCTTCTCGCGAATGCGCTGGTACGCCTCGTCTCTGATTTCGGCTTCGTTCGCGATAATGATGACTTTGTAGCCCTCTTGCTCGACGAACACATTGATGTAGCCCATAACCGTGTTGATGGGCATCTCGCAGCGTTCCAAGTCATCAAATATGTAGAGGTCGGATTTTGATCTGGCGATAAAGTCTCTTGCCTTGAGGTCCAGTTCAACATTGAAGTACTTGCCGACTGACTTTAGTGCGCGACCGCCGATGTCGACGCCCTTATGCTTCAGGACGGGATACATGGATTGCAGGATCGCATCATCGATTTCGTCGACGGATCTGAGGCCATAAAGGCTAACGTAGATGTACCGCGTCGTTTCGCCGAGCGACTCGATGAAGCGCTTGATGACGAAGGTCTTTCCTATTCCCCACGGACCGTTTAGCAGTACCGCGAACATTGACGGTGTTGAGAAGGACAGGTAGTAACGCAGGTAGTCCTTTACGTGCTGGTTGCGGTCCGATACATCGGGACGCGCCAAGATCCGGCTTGGCGGCAGAGGCTCGGTGTCGTTGGTGGTGAGCCTCTTGGGCTTCGTCAGATTTCGCCGAATCCAGTCAATCATTGTTCTTCCCTTTTGCAATCGACCGTCCCCCGCTTCATGCGTGGAGCTGAGTCGCATTCGATTTGTACGGAAGGTTCGAGTGAGCCGTCCGCATTCGCACGCTGCCACCTACACAATTCCCCATGGTGGAACAGCGTTACGGGCGTAAACGCCCGCCATGTTTTACTTAACTAAGGCAGAGGGCAACGGCCGTTTCTGGCCGATAGCGGTGGCGGGGTAAGAGTCAGGCGATATCCGGGGCAACCTGTGTGCTTGGTGCTGTCGCCCGACCCGTTGGGCGGGGTGCCCAGTTCTTTGGCGGAGGTGCCCGATTCGATGGCTGCAGGAGACGCAGCGGCGGATCGGCTCTGCTCTGCACGGCGCGGCACCGATCGGCACGGCTGGGGAGAGAGGGGGGGCGGCCTGCTTGGGCTCTGCCCACCGACCGCTACGCCTAGCCAACGTCTGACATCTTCGACATCGCTCGCCGGGGCGCACAAGGCAGTCATTGCGTTCAATTTCAGAACAATCGACCAAAACCAGGTCCAAACCGAACGAAAATAGCTCGCGCGCGACCAGAAAACGGTCGGCATCGATCGAAAAATGCTCCTCGCGGTCGACCGAAAAATGGTCGCCGTCCTCCGGAAGTCGCTCGTGCATGAGCAAAAACGCTCGCCGTCGACCGGAAACCGCTCGTCGATGACCGTAGATCGCTCGTTGTCAGCGGTTAGCTGGGCGCCGCCGGGCACCTACCGCTCCTCCGCGCCCGCCCACCGGCCGGGGCAATGACCGGCCAGCAATTGCAGCTTCCGCCGGCGAAACACGGCGATCCGCCCGTCCGGCGTTGTCCCTCCCGCCGCCGGGCAGCAACAGCTCTTCCGCGCTCGCCACTGACCGGAGCAATGATCGGCCGGCGCTTGCTGAGGCAATGAGAGGCCAGCGCTCACTGCTTCCCCGGGCCGATGCTTGCCGCTCTCGCAGGCCTGACCGGGCAATTGCGCCCGGAAACCGGTTGTCGGGGGCGTAAGCCGGTTTGGGGGATTGCCGGCCCCGGTGACCGGCCCGGCCCTTGCCGCTCCCGCATACCAGACCAGGCGATCCCGCCCGGCCGGCTCAGGGACTCAGTGGTGGTGGCCGAAGCCGGTGTCGGCCAGCCGGCGGGAGCATTCGGGGTTGTCGGCGCAGGAGGCGCTGGTGCTGGCGGTGTCGCTGGCCGCGTCGTAGACCACGTTGCCGTCCTTGATGGTCTGCAGCACCTTGATGCTGTGCAGGTCGGCGTGGGCGATGGTGAGCGGATTGTCCGAGAGCACCACCAGGTCGGCGCGCTTGCCGGTTTCGATCGAGCCCTTGCTGTCCTGCTCGCCATACTGCTCGGCCGCCCACAGGGTGAGGGCTTTGAGCGCCTGCAGCGGGGTGACCCGCTGGTCCGGGCCGAGCACATAGCCGCTGCGGGTGGTGCGGTTGACGGTAGCGTCCAGCACCCGCATCGCGTCGGGAAACACCACCGGTGCGTCGTGGTGGGAGGTGAACTTCATGCCGGCATCCAGTACCCAGCCGGTGGGCGAGATGTTCTCGGCACGCGCCGGGCCCAGTACCGATTCGCGGTGCCAGTCGCCCCAGTAGTAGGTGTGCATCGGAAACAGCGAGGGAAAGATGCCGAGCCGGGCGATCTGCGGCACCTGGTCCCTGCGCAGGGTCTGGCCGTGGATCAGCACCGGCAGCAGTTTCCTGCCCGGGTGGGCTTTTTCGGCCGCGCTCACGGCGTGGATGAACTGGTCGATGGCGGCATCGCCGTTGGCGTGGGCCAGCACCTGCCAGCCGTGTTCCCAGGCGCGGTTGATCAGCTCGTCGGCCTGGGCGTTGGTGAAGATCGGGTAGCCGGCGTAGGTCTGCTTCTGGCCGTCGGGCACCTTGTAGTAGGGCTGGGTCAGCCAGGCGGTCTTGCCCTGCGGCGAGCCGTCCAGGGTGATCTTGACCCCGCCGATGCGGAAGTGGTCGGTGTACTGGCGGCTGTAGTAGGGCCCCTGCATCGCCGGGTTGCTCAGCGCCACCTCGATGTTGGGGTAGGCGACCACGTCGATTTTCAGCTTCCCGCTCTTGCCGGCCAGCGGCAGCATCGCCAGTGTGCCGGCATCGGTATTGCCGTCCTGGGCGGTGGTGTAGCCGTGCTTCATGTACAGCGCCTGGCCGGCCTCGAGCATCGCCATGGCCTCGTCCAGGCCGAGCGTCGGCATCAGCTTGGCCAGGGTGAGGTTGTGCGCGTTTTCCTCCATCACCCCGTTGGGCACCCGCGAGCCGGGTTCGCGGCGGATCACTCCGCCTTCCGGGTCGGGCGTGGCCGCGGTGATCCCGGCCACCTCCAGCGCCTTGCTGTTGTAGGCCCCCAGGTGGCCGGACTGGTGCATCAGGATCACCGGGATCTGCGTGGTGATGGCGTCCAGTTCCTCGCGGGTGGGGTGGCGCCGTTCGGCCAGTTGCGAATCGTCATAGCCGAAGCCGATCAGCACCTTGTAGCCGCCGGGAATGGCGGTGCCGGTCAGGAACTGGCGCATGATCCGCTGCAGGTCCGGGATCGAATTGCCCTCGCCATCGGGGGCGGGCAGCAGGTTGGCCGACAACGCCTGCAGGCCGGTGCCGGAGACATGGCTGTGGCCGTCGATGAAGCCGGGGGTGAGGGTATGGCCCTGCAGGTCGACCTGGCGTGCGGCGGGGCTGAAGTCCAGTGCCGCCCGGCGCGTGCCGACAAAGGCGATGCGCCCGTCGCGCACCACCACCGCTTCGACCTGCGGCTGGCGGTCGTTGACGGTGAGGATGGTGCCGCCCGAGTACAGCGTATCGGCGGCAAGGGCGCCGGCGGGCGTGCAGGCGGCGAGCACGGCGAGGGCCAGAGGCGATTTCATCGGGATATCCGAACCGGGGGCGAGGCAACAGCCTAGCGCAGCCCGGTGGATGCCGGTGTGTCGGCGGCGTGGTGCCCGGCCGGGGAGCTCAGCGCTGTGCCGTATCCACTTCCACCACCACCGACATGCCCGGGCGCAGGCGCGCGGCCAGCGGCTGGTCCGGGTCGATGGCGATGCGCACCGGCAGCCGCTGCACCACCTTGGTGAAGTTGCCGCTGGCGTTGTCCGGCTTGAGCACGGCGAACTCCGAGCCGGTGGCCGGGGCGATCTGTTCGACATGGCCGTGCAGGCGCTGGCCCTGGAAGGCGTCGACGCTGAAGGTGGCCGGCTGGCCGATGGCCATCTTCCAGGTCTGGCCTTCCTTGAAGTTGGCCACGACCCACAGGCTGTCCGGCACCAGGAACAGCAGCTGGGTGCCGGCGGTGACGTACTGGCCCAGCCGCACCGAGGCCTCGGACAGCTGGCCGTCGCGCGGGGCGCGGATGACGGTGTTGTCCAGGTCGATCCGCGCCAGCTCCAGCGCCGCCTGTGCACTGGCCACGCGCGCTTCCAGCGCCTGCCGCGCGACGCGGGTGGCGGTGAGGTTCTCCTCGGCGATGCGGATGGCCGCCTGCGACTGCGCCACCCCGGCGCTGGCCGCCTGCGCGCTGGCGCGCAGTTTGTCGCGGTCGCTGCTGGATACCAGCTGTTGCGCGGCCAGGGTTTCGTAGCGCTGGAGTTCGGTGCCGGTGCGCCGCCGCTCGGCCTGGCCGGCGGACAGGTTGGCCCGTGCCGCTGCGATCTGCGCGCGGTTCTGCGCCTGGCTCTGGTCGGAGTTGGCCAGTTGCGCGCGCGCCTCGGCCAGCGCCGCCTCGGCCTGGTCGACCTTCTGCCGGTAGCTGCGGTCGTCGATGCGCAGCAGCGGCTGCCCCTGCTTCACGTGGTCGAAGTCCTTCACCAGCACGTCGGTCACGTAGCCGCTGACCTGCGGTGCCAGCACCGTGACCTGGCCGCGCACGTAGGCGTCGTCGGTATGCACGTGGCTGCTGTTGAACGGCCACAGCTGCCAGGCGCGCAGGATCAGGGTCAGCCCGAGCAGGGCGATGGCGACCATCACCACCACGCTGGCGCGGCTGGGCGTGTTGTACTTGGAGACCGGTGCCGGCGCCGCCGCCACTTCGCCATCGCTGGCGTCGGTGATCTGCGCGTCGGCATCGCCGGGTGTCTGCTGTTTGTCGCTCATGTCGTTGGTTTCACTTGGAAGGCGTTGTGGCCGTGGCCGGCCGGATCGCCTTTTTCACGGTGGGGTTGCGGAACAGCACTTCCAGCAGCAGCCAGCCGAGGAAGCCGATCGCCAGCCAGCCGCTGAGCGCGAACACGTCGTTGAACGCGCGCACGTTGGCTTCGCGCCTGGCGGCCTGCGCCAGCGCCGCGGCGGCCTGGGCCTGGCGCTGTACCGGGTCGGTGACCAGGCGGGCGTAGCCCTGCTGCTGCGCGTGCAGGCGCTGGGCGACGACCGCATCGGTCGGATCCAGCTGGCTGACCAGCTGGCTGGAATACACGTGCTCGCGATGCAGCTGGTAGCTGCCCAGCAGTGCCGAGCCGGCCAGGCCGCCGAAGGTCTGGGTCAGCGACAGCACCACGATGAAGGACACGATGTGGTCCAGCCCGCGCGCCATGGCCTGGCGCATGCCCATCAGCATCAGTGGGCCCATGAACATGCCGCTGCCCACCGCCGCCAGGAACTGGCTGAGCGCGAAATCCATCGGCCGGTCCAGGCTGGTGCGGTGCTGGTCGAGGAAAGCGGCGCTGCCGAGCAGGATGATCGAGGCCAGCAACTGCGGTATCAGCGCCTTCGGGCCGAAGGTCAGCGCGCCGGCGGCGATGCCGGTGAGCACGCCGAGCAGGATCACCGCGAACAACGGCGCCATCTGCTCCGGGCCCATGCCCAGGGTGCGCATCATCGTGACCATGCCGTAGGACTGCTCGTTGGTCAGGAAGCGGATCAGGAACGCGCCAGCGATGAAGCGCAGCATCGTCGGCCCCATCAGCCAGCGGATCTGCAGCAGCGGGTTGCGCCGGTAGTGTTCGATCAGGAACGCCACCAGCACCAGTAGCGTCGCCGCGGCCAGCAGCCCGCCCAGCCACGGCGTGTCGAACCACCAGTGCAGGTAGCCCTGGTTGAGCACGATGACCAGCATCGCCAGCGCCGGGGCGAGGATGGCGAAGGTGACGAAGTCCAGCGGCTCGAACACCTTGATCTGGATGCCCGGCGGCAGCTTCAGGATCACCACCGCGGCGAACGCGCACAGCGCCAGCCCGGCCTCGAACAGGTACAGGTTGTGCCACTCGCCGTGGTCCAGCAGGCCCGGCGACAGCAGCCACGCCAGCGGCACCGCCAGCTGCGACAGGCCCACGCCGACCACCAGCAGGTTGCCCACGTACCTGCGTGGCAGCGCCTGCAGCATGTACAGCGTGCCCAGGGTGGTGCAGGCCGCGCCTGCGAACCCGCTGGCGGCGCGCACCAGGATCGTCGTCGCCAGCCCGCCCACCGCAAGGTGCAGCACCGCCAGCGCCGCGTAGACACCCAGGCCCAGTTCGGCGAACAGGCGGATGCCGTACTCCTGGCGGAACTTGAACACCAGCAGGTTGGCGGTGACGTTGACCATCACGTAGGACGCCACCAGCCAGTTGGCCTCACTGGGCTGCAGGCCCATCTGCCCCTGGATCCACGGCAGGTTGGCGCTGAGCAGCGCGTTGCCGAGGCCGCCGGTGATCGCCACCAGTACCGCCACCGCGGCGTAGGCCGCGCGGCGGTGCGGCGGATGCCAGGGCATCGACGCGGAGCCGGGCAGGGTGGGTTTTTCGTGTTCCTCCCAGTCCGGGATCGGCTTGAGCGGTTTCATTCGCCGGCGCCCCCGGTCGCGGCCAGCCCGGGGCGCAGCAACTGCAGTGCGCGGCTGGCGAGCCGCGCACGCTCGGCGCGGGTGCGTCCGCGCAGCGCGGCGCCGAGCATGCTCGATACCAGCGACAGGTCGGCCAGCGCCAGGTCCGGGCGACACAGGCCCGCCGCCCGCGCCCGCTCCAGGGCCGGCTCCATCAGCTTCAGGACCCGCTGGCGCGCGGCGCGGATCGGCGGGTCGTTCTGGTCCACGGCGCGCCAGTAATCGGCCAGCGCCGGCGAGTGCACGATGCGCCGGGCCATGCCCTCGAGCAGCGCGAACAGGGCGTCATCGCGCTCGCCCAGTTCAGCCACGTGCGCCTGGATCTTCTCCACCGTGCGCTGCAGCATCGCCTCGATCAGCGCGGCGCGGTCGGGGAAGTTGCGGTACAGCGTGGCGCGGCCGACGCCGGCGCGTTCCACCACCAGGTCCAGCGGCGCGGTGATGCCGTGTTCGCCGAACACGGCGTCGGCCGCGTCCAGCAGCTGGGCGCGACGCGCGGCGGCATCGGAACGGATCGAGGTCATGCGCACATGATCCGGACAAAAGTGTCCGCTTGCAATGAGGCGGCGTGAAACGCAGTGTCCGCCGGGGCGGGCGTTCACCTGCGCGGTGGTGGCGTTCGGGTGCCGTAAAAGCAGAAGGGGCCTTGCGGCCCCTTCCTTCATGCCGTCGTCGGCAGCGCGCCGGTCAGAACCAGGCGCGGATGCCGAAGGCGACGCCGCGGCCGGGCAGCGGTGCGTAGTCGCGCAGCAGCGAGGTGTGCGGGCGCACCTGGCGGTTGCCCAGGTTGCTGCCGTCCAGGAACAGCTCGTAGCTGTTGCTGCCGTTGCGGTCCCAGCGGTAGGCAAGGTGCGCGTCGACCAGGGTGTAGCCGGGGCTGGGTGCCTCGTTCGCGGCGACGTCGCGCTGGCTGCCGTAGCGGATCGCGCCCAGCGAAGCGCGCCAGCCGTCGCGGGCCCAGCGCAGGTCGGCGCCGACGCGTGCCGGCGCGATCCGCGGCAGATGGCCGCCGTTGGCGAGGTCCACGCTGTAAGCGTGGCTGTGGTCGCCATGCGGCACGGCGATGTCCGCACGGCGGCTGCCGCTGCCGTCCAGTTCGGCCTTGACGTAGTCGCCGAACACGCGCAGGTCCCAGTCGCCGCCGTCGCCTTCGACCAGATGGAACATGGCCTCGGCCTCGGCGCCCTTGAAGGTGGCGTCCTGCTGGGTCCAGACCCGGACCGGCAGGCCCTGCTCGACCACGCCGGTGTCGGCCAGATAGATGAAGTCCCTGAACTTCGTCTGGTAGACCGCGGCCGAGACGTCGATGCGGTCACTGTGCGCGTGCAGGCCCAGTTCCATGCGGTGGCCGCGCTCGGTGTCCAGGTTGGCGTCGCCGATCTCCAGCGAGCGGGTGGCGATGTGGGCGCCGGCGGCGTACAGCTCCTCGTTGGTCGGCGCGCGCTCGGAGCGGTCCACGCCGAAGCGCAGGTCGACATGGTCGTTGACCGTCCAGATGCCGGCCGCCGACAGGTTGGTGGCGCCGAAGTCGCGGTCGGGCGCGGTGCCCTCCGGGCTCAGCCGGACCCGGTCGTGGCGGCCGCCCAGTTCCAGCTTGAGCGGGCCGAACTGCTTTTCCTGCAGCACGAACAGGCCCAGGCTGCGGGTGGTGGTACCGGGGACAAAGGCCTCCTCGCCGTGCGCGCCGAAGTCGCTGTCGCCGAACTGCAGGCCGAACGCGCCGTTCCAGCCGGCCAGCGGGGTCTGCACCGCTTCCACGCGGCCTTCCACGCCCTTGTTGGTGAAGCGGGTGGACGGGGTGCCGGCGTCCAGTTCGGTGTGCTCGTAGTCGGTCCAGGCCGCGCGCACGGTGACGCTCTGCAGGAACGGCAGCGGATCGTAGACACCGCCCTTCACGTCGAAGCGGTTCTGCACCATGTCGATGCGCACGTCGTGCTCGCCAGCCGCCTCTTCGCCGTGGTCGTCGTGGTCGTGGTCATGGTCGTGATCGTCGCCGGCGTGGACATGGGCGCCGTTGGGGATGCCGTAGTTGCTGCGGTAGGTGCCCAGCGAGGCGCCGAGGAAGCCGGATTCGCCCAGCCAGGTGGCACCGACGCCGCCGGCGCGGGTGCGCATGGCGCTGTTCTCCAGGCGTCCGCGCGGACCAAGCTCGTCGCCGTGATCGGCGTGATCGGCGTGATCGTCATGGTCGTCGTCCAGCGCCGCAGGGTCGATCGCACGGCCGGGAATGCGGTAGTCGTCGCCGTTGCGCACCAGGCCATCGACGTGCAGCACCAGGTTGCCGCCGCTGACGCCATCGAGCCGGAACATGCCGCTGCGCTCGTCATTGACGCTGTTGCCGCGCAGCTCGGCGCGGCCGCTCAGGGGGCGGTCGGGCAGGTCGCGGGCGATGCGCCCGTCGACCACGTTGACCGCGCCGCCGATGGCGCCGCTGCCGAACAGCAGGGTCGCCGGGCCCTTCAGCACCTCGATCTGGTCGGCCAGGAACGGCTCGATGCTGGTGGCGTGGTCGGCGCTGACGGTGGACGCGTCCATGTTGCCGACGCCGTTGGCGACCACCGCCACGCGCGGGCCTTCCTGCCCACGGATGATCGGCCGGCCCACGCCGGGGCCGAAATTGCTGGTCTGCACCCCGGGCATGCGCGCGATGGTGTCGCCCAGGGTGGCGCCCTTGCGTGCATCCAGCTCCTCGCCGGCCAGCACCGCGACCGGCCGGGCGAGCGATTCGGCATCGCTCTGCAGCGGCGAGGCGGTGACCTTGACCGTGGACAGTTCAGTCAGGTGATGGCTCTGCCCATCGGTTTCGTCGGCGGCCTGGGCGGCGGCCGGAAGGGCGGCGACAAGCGCCACGGACAGGGCGTGGCGGGCGAGACGCGGAAAGCGGTGGGAGTGGGCGGGTCGGGTCATGGTGTTGTTACTTTGTATCAATTGAGGGGCGAGGGACGGCCGGGACGGGAAACGAGAAGCAGGGAGCTCAAGCGGGCCGATGGATAATGTTATATTATTCCATAACGCGCCACCGCCCCTGCTGGAAGTCATGCCGCTGAAATCGTCCCGCCAGTTCCTCGACCGCTTCGGTGCCGCCGGGTCGCTGCTGTGCGCGGTGCACTGTGCGGCACTGCCGGCGCTGCTGGCATTGGCGCCGTCGCTGGGCCTGTCGTTCTGGTTGAGCGACGGGGTCGAACAGGCGGTGGTGGTGTTCGTGACCTTCCTTGGCCTGTTTAGCCTGCTCTGGGGCTACCGCCGCCACCGCGCGCTGCGTGCGCTGGCGCTGCTGGTGCCGGGCCTGGCGCTGCTGTGGGCCGGGTTGCTGCATGCCGGGCTGCATCATTCGCAGCTGCCGCACGCGGTGGTGATGACGCTCGGCGGCGTGCTGGTGGGGCTGGCGCACCTGATGAACCTGCGGCTCAACCACCTGCACGTGCACGACGCCAGCTGCGCGCATTGAGGGGCGCATGGTAGGCTTTCACTTCACGCGCGGGGGCGCTGCTACAGCGGCCTCGCCGAACCCGTGTCAGTACGGGGCAATCTGATTTCACACTAAGGAGTTGACGACATGGGTAAGGGTGACCGTAAGACCGCCAAGGGCAAGCGCTACAACGCCAGCTATGGCAATGCGCGCTCGCATTCGGTGAGCAAGGTGGCCGTGGGCGCAGCTGCGCCGGTCGCCAAGAAGACTGTCGCCAAGGCACCGGCCAAGAAGGCCGTGGCCAAGAAGACGGTGGCCAAGGCCGGTTGATCCCGGCTGGCATCAGCGAAAAAGCGGCGCTTGCGCCGCTTTTTTTTTGCTTGCCTCGCGCCCTGCCTGCCGGCGCCGGTCATGGCGTGTGCTGCGCCGCGATCGAGCGGCGGCCGCCATTCAATCCTGTCCGCGCAACGCCGGCAGCAACGCCTGTGGATCGCCGTCGTTCGGCGCCGGGGTGATGCCGGTCAACCGCGCCAGCAGCGGGTAGACGTCAACGTTGTCGAAGCGGGGCAGTAGTACGCCCTGGCGGAACGCGGGGCCGCGGGCGACGAAGACCGCCTGCATCGAGGGCAGCGCCGGGTCGTATCCGTGCGAGCCGCGGTTGCCGGGCGGGCGCCGGGCGATGCTCTTGCGGGTCAGCGCATCCCAGCCTTCGTGCATCTGGCAGACGATCGGCGGAATACGCGGGTGGGTGCCGTAGTGCCAGCGTGCCGGCAGCTGTTCCTTCTTCCAGCAGTCGTAGTGCGGGTGCGCGCCGAGCAGGGCCTTTTCCGCCTCGCGTTCGCGCCCCGGCTGCGGCGCGAAGCCGATCGACTGGCCGACCGATACCTCGCGCGCGATCTCCGGGGCGACCATGTCCTCGGTGGCGATCACCTGTCCGTCCGCGACATTGGCCATGCCATGGTCGGACACGACGATCACGTTGGTCTGGTCGAGCAGGCCGTCGCGGCGCATGCCGTCCAGCAGCTCGCCGATGGCGGCGTCCACCTGCTGCAGCGCGGCGGCGTACTCGGGCGAGTCCGGACCGTAGGTGTGCCCGGCCTTGTCGACCTGCTCCATGTAGGCCGCGACCAGGCGCGGCTTGTGGCCGTCGGGCGCGCCCTGCAGCCATGACAGCACCAACTGCATGCGTTCGGGCAGCGGCACGCTTTCGTCGTAGGCGTGCCATTGGCTGGCGTGCACGCCCTGGATGGCGGCCTCGCTGCCGGGCCATGACCAGGTCGCGCTTTTGTAGCCAGCCTTCTCGACGCCGACCCAGATCGGCTCGCCACCCCACCAGGCCGGGTTGGTCACCGCCTCGCGGTTGTCCAGGCGGAAATCGCCCAGGTCCTCGGCGCGCATGCTGTTGTGGATGATGCCGTGGTGGTCCGGACGCAGCCCCGTGACCAGGGTGTAGTGGTTGGGGAAGGTCAGCGACGGGTAGGACGGGGACATGCCGACCGCACGCACGCCTTCGCGCGCCAGGCGGGCCAGGTTGGGGCTGTGGCCGCGCTCGACCATGTCCGCGCGCAGGCCGTCGATGGATAGCAGCAGGACGGTGGGCGGCGCCGTGGCGGCAGCGGGAGTAGCGGGGGTGGGGCCGGTCGAGGCGCAGGCGGCGAGCAGGCAGGCGCCGAGCAGCGCGAGGGAAGTGCGGAGTTGGATCATGCGCCAATGATAGTCCCGCCATGATGACAGCAGGCAGACGCCGGGTGCTTCGTCGTCGCGGTCTAGTCGAACAGGGCGGGCGCGGCGACCGTGTCGGGCAGCGCGCCTTCAAGCCGCAGCAGCGCGGCCTTGGTCGGCAGGCCGCCGCCGAAGCCGGTCAGCGAACCGTCGTTGCCGATCACCCGGTGGCAGGGCAGCACGATCGGCAGTGGGTTGCGGCCATTGGCCGCGCCCACCGCGCGGGTCGCACTGGGGCGGCCGATGCGCTGTGCCAGCTGGCGATAGCTCCAGGTGCCGCCGAACGGGATGTCGGCCAGCGCGTGCCAGACCTGCAGCTGGAACTCGGTGCCGACCGGGGCCAGCACCAGGTCGAAGGTGCGGCGGCGGCCATGCAGGTAGTCCAGCAATTGCCGGCGGGGTTCGGCGACGGCGTCCGGCGCGTGCTGCCACTGGTCGCGGCCCTTGGCATCGTGGCGGTTGTGCGCGAACAGGATGTGGCGCAGGCCGGCCGCGTCGGCGGCGACGGTCAGGGGGCCGATGGGGGTGTTGAAGCGATCATAGAAGAGGGTCATTGCGTCGGTTCCTTGTCGGGTTCGGCGGCCAGGTGCCACAGATGGAGGACCGCATAGGCGCGCCAGGGGCGCCAGGCCTGCGAACGGGCCTCGGTGGCGCGCTCGCTCAGGCGCTGGCCTTCGCCGAGCACCTGCTGCAGCACCAGGTCGCCGGCGGGGAAGGCGTCGGGCATGCCCAGTGCGCGCAGCGCCATGTAGTGGGCCGTCCACGGGCCGATGCCGGGCAGCGCGGTGGCCTGCTGGACGAACTGTTCCAGGGTCTGGGCGCGGCTGAACTGCAGCCGGCCTTCGCTGCAGGCCCGCGCCACCGCCCGCAGCGTGGCCGCACGGGTGCGCGGCAGGCCGATGCTTTCCAGCGGCGCCTCGGCCAATACTTCCGGGGTGGGGAATTGACGGTCCAGGCCGTCGGGCAGGTCCGCCAGCGCCTGTCCGAAGCGTTCGACCAGCCGCCGCGCCAAGGTGGTGGCCGCGGCGACGCTGACCTGCTGCCCCAGCACGGCGCGCGCGGCCACTTCGAAGCCGTCCCAGCCGCCGGGGATGCGCAGGCCGGGGCGCCGCGCGATGCCCCGCGCCAGCAGCGGCTCGCGCGCCAGGCAGGCATGCACGGTGGCCAGGTCGGCATCCAGGTCGAACACCCGCCGCACCCTGGCCACGATCGCCGGGATCGCGCGCGCGTCGGTGGTGCCGAGCTGCAGGCGCAGCTCCGGCCGCTTCGGGTCGGCACTGACCCGGATCAGGCTGGCGCGGCCATTGGCGACGATCACCCGCCGGTAGCTGTCGGCGTCGATGCGTTCGATGCCGGGGATCGCGCGCCTGCGCAGGAACTCGAGCATGGCGGGGAAATCCAGCGGCGGACGGTACGCCAGCCGCAGCACCGGCTCGCCGCCGGCCACCGCGCCATGGCGCCTGCGCAGGGCGCTGGGCGGCATGCCGCAGCCGGCGAGGAAGGCGTCGTTGAAGCGGCGCAGGCTGTTGAAGCCGGCGGCCAGCGCCACCTCGGTCACCGGCAGGTGGGTTTCGGTGAGCAGCTGCTTGGCCAGCAGCAGGCGCCGGGTCGCGTGCAACTGCGCGGGGGTGGCGCCGAGCCGGGCGACGAACAGCCGCTGCAGCTGGCGCGTGCTCAGCTCCATGGCCTGCGCCAGCGCGGCGACCGGCTGGTCCTGCAGGATGCCTTCGTCCAGCAGCGCCAACGCCCGGTGCAGGGTATGGTCCTGCATGAAACTGGCGTCGTCCGGCGACAGTTCCGGGCGGCAGCGCAGGCAGGGGCGATAGCCGGCCGCCGCGGCCGCCGCGGCGGTGGGGTAATAGCTGACGTTGTCGCGGCGCGGCGGCGGTGCCGGGCACACTGGCCGGCAGTAGATGCCGGTACTGCGCACGGCGGTGAAGAACAGCCCGTCGAAGCGCGCGTCGCGGGCCAGGCGGGCCTGTTCGCATTGGTCGTGGCTGGGCAGCGCGTGAGTGCTCATGGGGCCAGTCTAGGCCCGAAGGCGGGTCCGGACTGGCCATTTCCGGACATCAATGCGCGGCCGGGCCGCGCGGTTCAGGGCGCATTGCGGTGCCGCAGCCGATGCGGACTAGACTGTAGCCCCTGGCGCGCGGCGCCTTGCTCCGGATCCGATCGTTGTCCATGTTGCGCAGATTCTGGTGGTTGCCGTTGCTGGGTGCCGGGTTGCTCGCCTGCACCGGGGGCGACAAGGACAGGCCGGTGGCGGCCGCCGATCCGGCCGCGGCGCTGGCCGCCGATGGCGACCACATGGTGTCGATCAACGCGGCCGACGCACCGCCGCCGCCGCCGCCGGTGAAGCCGGCGCGGGACAAGGCCTGGCCGGAGGTGGTGCTGGAGAACGGCAAGGCCTGGGTCAGCTGCGATACCGACTACACCGGCGAAGCCGGCGATGGCGCCGCGCTGGAGGCGCTGGACCGCAAGACCCTGGATGCGGCGCTGGAGCCGTGCCGCGAACGCGGGCTGCTGCGGGTGCGCTATGCCGGCAAGATCAACCCGTCGTTCGCCGCGATGGTGTCGCGGCTGGCGGTGGTGGCCGACGCCAAGAAGATCGGCAAGCGGGTGCTCGACCTGGACTCCAGCGGCGGCCAGGTGGAAGCGGCGATCGTAGCCGGCGACAGCATCGGCGAATCCGGCTGGACCATCTGGGTGCGCGAGGGCTCCATCTGCCACAGCGCCTGCGTGTTCGTGCTCGCCGCCGGCGACAACCGCCTGATCTCCGGCAAGGTCGGCATCCACCGGATGATGCGCATCAGTTCCACCGCCACCTCGCGCGCCGAACTCAACAAGGAACTGCACGAGGTCTACGACAACGTGAAGGACTACCTGCAGCGCAACGGCGTGGCGGTGGGCGTGGCCGACCTGATGATGACCGTGCCCAACCGCAGCCTGCGCCTGCTCACCAGCGAAGAACTCAAGCAGTACGGCCTGGATGGCACCAACGCGGTGCAGGACGACCTGGAGCGGATCAAGCAGATGCGCAAGTGCGGCGACGACTTCGTGCGCCGCAAGGATGCGTTCCTGATCGCCTTCGACCGCCAGTGCAAGCTCGAGGGCGCCGAGCTGGACGCGGTGACCAGCTGCGGGCAGGCGCTGAAGGAGCATTTCGGCTTCCCCGACGAGGCCTGCCCGGACGAGAGCCCGTTGTCGGAAATCGACACCGCGCTGCTGGAGATGCCGGCCGACGCCGCGCCGCGGCCGCCGCTGACGCCGGCCACGGCAGGCGTGGAGCCGCGCCGCGGCGACCTGTGAACACCCGCGCCGGGGCGACCCGGGCCTGACATGATCCGGATCAAGGCCGCCGCCGGTCGCCGGCCCTAGGCTGTGCCGGACACGGAATGCGGAGGCGGAAGATGCGGGCTGTCGATGTACTGGTGGTGGGCGCGGGCCCGGCAGGGCTGTGTCTGGCACGCGGGCTGGCCGATACCGGACTGGCGGTGACCCTGGTGGAACTGCAGCCGGCCGCGGCGCTGGCCGAGCCGGCCTTCGATGGCCGCGAGATCGCGCTGACCCATGCCTCGCGGCAGATCATGCGCACCCTGGGGCTGTGGGAGCGGATCGATCCGGCGCAGGTCTCGCCGCTGCGCAGCGCCAGGGTCATGAACGGCGCATCGCCATTCGCGCTCGGCTTCGCCGCCGGCAACGAGGACGCCGATCCGCTGGGCTGGCTGGTTCCCAACCACCTGATCCGCCGCGCCGCCTGGGAGGCGGTGCAGGGCCAGGCCGGGCTGGAACTGGTGGACGGCGCCAGGGTGACCGCGATCGAGACCGGCGAGGCCACCAACACGGTGGTGCTGGACGATGGCCGCCGCCTGTCGGCGCGGCTGGTGGTCGCCGCCGACAGCCGCTTCTCGGCGACCCGGCGGATGATGGGCATCGGCGCGCAGATGCGCGATTTCGGCAAGTCGATGCTGGTATGCCGGCTTGCCCACGAGCTGCCGCACCAGCACACCGCGTGGGAATGGTTCGGCTACGGCCGCACCCTGGCCATGCTGCCGCTGCCCGGCGACCAGTGCTCGGCGGTGATCACCCTGCCGCCGCAGGGCATCCAGGAACTGATGGCGATGGACGAGGCCGCCTTCGGCGAGGCCGTCACCGGCTTCTTCGAGCAGCGCCTGGGACGGATGCGCCCGGTCGGCACGCGCCATGCCTATCCGCTGGTGGGCGTGTACGCGCACCGCTTCGCTGGGCACCGCTATGCGCTGGCCGGCGATGCCGCGGTGGGCATGCACCCGGTGACCGCGCACGGGTTCAATTTCGGGCTGCAGAGTCAGCAGCGGCTGGTCAGGGAAGTCGCGGCCGCGGCCGCGCGCGGCGCCGACATCGGCGCGGCGGCGGTGCTGGCGCGCTACGAGCGGGGGCACCGGTTGGCGACGCGGCCACTGTACGAGGCGACCAATGCCATTGCCGCGCTGTACAACGACAGCCGCCTGCCGGCACGGCTGCTGCGCGGCGCCGCGCTGCGGGCAGCGCACGGGGTGGCGCCCTTCAGGAAGATGATCGCCGCGCACCTGACCCAGCGCGCCACGGGCTGAGCGCCCGCAGCCGGCGTCAGCGCACCCGGATCCGCACGTCGCCCAGCTCCACCTGCTGGCCCGCGCGGATCTTGCAGGCCTTGCGCAGTTCGACCGCGCCGTCGACCCGGACCTGGCCCTCGCCGATGATCATCTTGGCTTCGCCGCCGCTGGCCACCAGGTCGGTCAGCTTGAGCAACTGCTTGAGTTCCACGTACTCGCGGTCCAGTTCGAAATCGATGGTCTGCATGGGGAGGCCGGCGGGGAAAGGGGGCGATTATCGCCTGCCGCGGCCGTGAACCGCTGTAACCGCGGTGGCCACCCGGCGGGCCAGCGTCCGGCGGCGGGCGCCGGCGTCACGGTGCCGCCGGTGGCCGCCTCACCCGCGCGGCGCGCCGGGGCCGGGATTCGCCCGTGCCTGGCGGGAACCGGCCGCGACAGGCACCTGCCGGTGGCTGCTGGGGAGGACAGCTGAACGGATGCCATCGGCAGCTTTCGACAGGGGGCCGCGCAAGGCGCACAATACGCCCCATTTTCCTGCCCGCTGCGTTCGCCGCGGTGCCCCCGGAGTCCCCATGTCCCAAGAATCCCCCGCGCCGCTGCTGTTCGCAGACCTCGGCCTGTCCGACGCTGTGATGAAGGCGGTGGCCGCCGTCGGCTACGAAACCCCGTCGCCGATCCAGGCCGCCACCATTCCGGCGATGCTGCAAGGCCGCGACGTGCTCGGCCAGGCGCAGACCGGTACCGGCAAGACCGGTGCCTTCGCGCTGCCGGTGCTGTCCAACATCGATCTTTCCGCCACCAAGCCGCAGGTACTGGTGCTGGCCCCGACCCGCGAGCTGGCCATCCAGGTCGCCGAGGCGTTCCAGACCTATTCGGCGTCGATGCCCGGCTTCCGGGTGCTGCCGGTGTACGGCGGCCAGCCCTATGGCCAGCAGCTCTCGGCGCTGCGCCGCGGCGTGCACGTCGTGGTCGGCACCCCCGGTCGCGTCATCGACCACCTGGACCGCGGCACCCTGGACCTGTCCGAGCTGAAGACCCTGGTGCTGGACGAAGCCGACGAAATGCTGCGCATGGGCTTCATCGACGACGTCGAGGCGGTGCTCAAGAAGCTGCCGGAGAGCCGCCAGGTCGCGCTGTTCTCGGCGACCATGCCGTCGCAGATCCGGCGCATCGCGCAGACCTACCTGCGCGAGCCGGTGGAGGTGACCATCGCCTCCAAGACCACCACCTCGGCCAACATCCGCCAGCGCTACTGGTGGGTGAGCGGCATGCACAAGCTCGATGCGCTGACCCGCATCCTGGAAGTGGAGCCGTTCGACGCGATGATCATCTTCGCGCGCACCAAGGCCGGCACCGAGGAGCTTGCCGAGAAGCTGCAGGCGCGCGGCCTGGCCGCCGCCGCCATCAACGGCGACATGCAGCAGGCCCAGCGCGAGCGCACCATCGGCCAGCTGAAGGAAGGCAAGCTCGACGTCCTGGTCGCCACCGACGTGGCCGCGCGCGGCCTGGACGTGGAGCGCATCAGCCACGTGCTGAACTACGACATCCCGTACGACACCGAGAGCTACGTGCACCGCATCGGCCGTACCGGCCGCGCCGGACGCAGCGGCGAGGCGATCCTGTTCGTCACCCCGCGCGAGAAGGGCATGCTGCGCCAGATCGAGCGCGCCACCCGGCAGCCGATCGAGGAAATGCAGCTGCCAAGCGTGGACGCGGTCAACGACCACCGCGTGGCCAAGTTCATGGAGCGCATCAGCCAGACCCTGGCCGACGGCGACACCGATTTCTACCGCGACCTGGTGCAGCGTTACGAGAACGAGCACAACGTGCCGGCGGTGGAGATCGCCGCGGCGCTGGCGCGCCTGCTGCAGGGCGACGCCCCGTTCCTGCTGGCGCCGCCGGTGCGCGAGCGCCGCGAGCCGCCGGCCGGCCGCGGCGAGCGCCCGGCGCGCGATGGCGGTTTCCCGCGCCAGCGCGAGGACCGCGGCGAACGTCCGGCGCGGTTCGAACCGCGCTTCGAGCGTGCCCCGCAGGCCGATGACGGCGAGCGCGCGGCACGTGCCGAAGGCGCCTTCGAGCCGCGCCAGCGGCGCGAAATGCCGCCGCGCGGCGCGCCGGAATTCGGCATGGAGACGTACCGCATCGAGGTCGGCCACATGCACGGCGTGAAGCCGGCCAACATCGTCGGCGCCATCGCCAACGAGGCCGGGCTGGAGAGCCGCTACATCGGCCGCATCGATATCCACGACGACCACTCGGTACTCGACCTGCCGGCGGAAATGCCCGCGGACACCCTGCAGCACCTGCAGAAGGTGTGGGTGTCCGGCCAGCAGCTGCGCATGCGCAGGGTGGAGCCGGGCGAGGCGCAGGGCGCCGCGCCGGGGTTCAAGCCGCGCTTCGGCAAGGGCCCCCGGCCTGCCGGGCGTCCCGGTGGCCCGCGCGCCCCGGGCGGTCGCCCGGGCGGCTTCAAACCGCGCGGTCCGCGCGGTGCCTGAGCCACGGCGCACGCGGCCGGCCGCCATGGCGGCGGCTGCGTGCGCGCCACTGCCGGCGGCGATTCCGGCAGCAGGAGCGGCGTGACGGCGGCGCAATGGCCGCATGCGATAATCGCCGACGCATGGGGTGTGCGCAGGGGAAGGGATGGTGATCGCGGGGTGTGGGGCGAGGGCGCGGGTGATGGCGGGACAGAGGCTGCTGTCGCTGCTGCTGTTGCTGCTGCCGCTGGCCAGCTTCGCGCAGCGCCCGCAACTCGACCATGATTACCTGCTGATCGGCGAACCGACCGCCGAACAAACACCGATCCGCGCCTGCCCGCCGGGCGTGCTGGAGCGGCTGGGCGACGGCATCCTGATTCCCGCGCCGGCCGGCGGCTGGTCCGGCGCGCCGCAGGCCGTGGACGTGTTCAACGTATTCGCCGGCGAGGTGATGATCTCCCACGGCGACCGGCAGATATGCGGCAACATGCAGGACGCGCGCACCCGCGACTCGCGTTTCCGCGCCGGCATCGGCATGGTCATGGTGCCCAAGCCCGGCGACATGGAGCCGATCCGGGTGGCCTGGGAAAAGCCGCTCAAGGCGCGCTTCATTCCCACGCTGCAGCTCGGCGCGCCCAGCCCGGTGCAGCAGATCGACACCATGCGCCTGCTGGTGCGCACCGCCTGCATCGCCATCGCCATTGCCCTGGCGCTGTCGGCGCTGATGGGTTTCTTCACCACCCGCGACCGCGATTTCCTGGTGTACACGCTGGCCACCGTCCTGCTGGTGGTGTGGCAGTCGGTGCTCAGCGGGTTGAGTGGCTACCCCGAACCCTGGCTGCCGGTGGGCAGCCTGGCCTCGTGGTGGATGGTGTCGGCTTCGGCGTTGAGCATCGGGGTGATGGGCTGGGTGCTGTGGCGGCTGTGCGGCGGACTGCAGACCTGGCCGCGCTCGCGCCCGTGGGTGCGGCGCCTGGCGCTGTTGCTGATGCTGCTGGCCCTGGTCACGCCGCTGTTGCCGTGGGCGGGGCTGGCATGGGTGGCCGCCACCCTGGACCACGCTTTCACCCTGGTCTGCGTGCTGGCGCTGGTGGCCGGTATCGCGTCGCTGCGCCGCGGCGACTACCAGGCGGTGGACGGCATCGCCGCGGTGGCGCCGTTGCTGCTGATGGCCCTGGCCGACATGGCCGGCAGCCGCGAACTGGTGCGGTTCCGGGTCGAGGCGGTGCAGTTGTCGGTGACCTGGTTCCTGATGATGTATGCCTACGGTCTCAACCGCCGGCTCGGCAACCTGCGCCAGCAGCGCGACGAGATGCGCCAGCTGGCCGACACCGATGCGCTGACCGGGCTGCCCAACCGCCGCGCCGGCCTGCGCCAGCTCGAGTGCCACATGCTGCGCGCGCGCAAGGACGACCTGCCGCTGTCGATCGGTTTTCTCGACATCGACCTGTTCAAGCAGATCAACGACCGCTTCGGCCACGAGGTCGGCGATGCGGTGCTGGTGTCGGTGGCCAACGCGCTGCTCGCCGCGGTGCGTGACCGCGACGACGTCATCCGCATGGGCGGCGAGGAGTTCCTGGTGCTGTTGCCGGGTACCCGCGCCGAGGTGGCGCTGCCGCGGCTGGAGCAGTTGCGCGAGAAGATCGCGCGGCAGGCGGCCGACCTGCGCCACGACGGCCTCGTGGTCACGGTCAGCATCGGCCTGGCGGAAATGCTCGCGCAGGGCGACGACCTGACCGCGCTGCTGCGGCGCGCCGACAATGCCATGTACCAGGCCAAGCGCGGCGGCCGCGACCGCGTGGTCGCCGCCGGCGACGATGCCGCCGCGCTGTCCGCCGCCCCGGGCGATGGCGGATAATGGGTCGATGACGACCCGACTCAACAAGCACATCGCCGAATCCGGCTTCTGTTCCCGCCGCGAGGCCGACCGCCTGATCGGCGCCCGGCGCGTGACCGTCAACGGCACGGTGGCCGGCACCGGCGCGGTGGTCGGCGAGGGCGACGAGGTACGCGTCGATGGGCAGCCGCTGCGCGCGCGCGCGGTGCAGAAGAGCACCGGCCGCAGGCACGTGTACATCGCGCTGAACAAGCCGGTGGGCATCACCTGCACCACCGAGAGCGCGGTCAAGGGCAACATCGTCGACTTCGTCGGCCACGAGCAGCGCATCTTCCCGATCGGGCGCCTGGACAAGGATTCGGAAGGCCTGATCCTGATGACCAGCAACGGCGACATCGTCAACCAGATCCTGCGTGCCGAGAACGGCCACCAGAAAGAGTACCTGGTGGCGGTGAACAAGCCGGTCACCGAGGAGTTCCTGCGCGGCATGGCGCGCGGCGTGCGCATCCACGACCAGATGACGCTGCCGTGCCGCGCCACCCGCATCGCCAAGTTCGGCTTCCGCATCGTGCTGCAGCAGGGCCTCAACCGCCAGATCCGGCTGATGGCCGCCGCCTTCGGCTACCGTGTCACCCAGCTGCGCCGGGTGCGCATCGACAACATCAAGATCGGCGCGCTCAAGCCCGGCCAGTGGCGCAACCTCACCGAGCAGGAACTGCGCGGGCTGCTGCCGCAGCAGCGGGAGTGGTGAAGTGTGACCGGTTCGCCGCGCTGACTACGGCGGGGTGAGGCTAGACTCGCCCTGTTTCCGTCACGCCCAAGGACACAGGCCCGGCCCGGATGATCAAGCCGCCCCTTCCCGCCAACGAGGCCGAGCGTCTGGCCGCGTTGCAGCGTTATCGCATCCTGGATACCCCGCGCGAACAGGCGTTCGATGACCTGGTGACCATCGCCCGCGCGATCTGTGGCACATCGATGGGCGCGGTGTCGCTGATCGACGGCGAGCGCCAGTGGTTCAAGTCGCTGCAGGGGATGGACGGCGAGCAGACCCCGCGTGAGGAGGCGTTCTGCGCCCATGCCATCCTGCGGCCGGCCGACCTGACCGTGGTCGAGGACGCGCTGCAGGACGCGCGTTTCCGTGGCAATCCCTCGGTCACCGACGACCCGTTCATCCGCTTTTACGCCGGCGCGCCGTTGTTGAGCAGCGATGGCTACGCGCTGGGCACGCTGTGCGTGTTCGATACGAACCCCGGGCAGCTCGCCGACACCCAGAAGCAGGCACTGCAGGCGTTGTCGCGGCAGGTGTCGCGGCTGCTGGAAATGCGCCGCCTGCGCCGCCGCATCGACCACCACCAGAGCGAGCACGACTGGTACGAGGCGCGCCTGGCCGAGTACTACGTGCAACTGGAGCAGCAGAACCTGGAACTGTCCGAGCAGACCCGCACCGATCCGCTGACCGCTCTGCCCAACCGCCGCGCGTTGTCCGCGGCACTGGCGGAGGCGATCGCGCGGGATGCCGGCGTGCCGCCGGCCGTGGCCATCGTCGATATCGACCACTTCAAGCAGATCAACGACATCCACGGCCACACCGAGGGCGACCGGGTGCTGGTCGAGTTGGCCGCGGTGCTGCGGGCGCAGTTCGCCGGCCGCGGCATGGCCGCGCGCTACGGGGGGGAGGAGTTCGTGATCCTGATGCCGGACACCCCGCTGGCCCAGGCCGAACTGCAGTGCCAGTACCTGCGCCAGGCGGTGGCGCACCTGCCACTGGGCTTGCCGGTCACCATCAGCATCGGGCTGGCGACGCAGCGCGCCGGCGAATCAGCCCAGGAAACGCTGCGCCGTGCCGATGCGGCGCTCTACCAGGCCAAGGCGCAGGGCCGCGACCGGGTAGTGGTCGCGGGATGAGGGCGGCTGTCACGGCTGCGCGCCGGCCGCGGGGGTGGGCCGCGCGCGGTTGAGCAGCGGGTGCAGGAACACCGCGCCGATGATGATGGCCACGCCCAGGTAGAACAGCGGCGTGAGTTCGCGCTGTTCGCCCAGGAACAGCATCGCCAGCACGATCGCGTACACCGGCTCCAGGTTGGTCACCAGCTGCACGGTGTAGGCGCTGAGGTGGCGCAGGGCCACCAGCGCCAGCGCGAACGGCAGCAGTGTGCACAGGCCCGCCAGCACCAGCAGCAGGACGCCGTCGTGCAGGCCGGGGATCACCCACAGGTCACTGGCCAGGGCGGGCAGCAGCAGTGGCAGGGCCGGTGCCAGCAGGGTCAGGGTGAGGGTGCCGGCGCCCAGCTCCAGCGCGGTGACGGTCAACGGGTCGGCATGGCTGACCAGGCGCTTGTTGAACGAGCCGAACACCGCCACCAGCAGCGCCGACAAGGCGCCCACCGCCACCCCGAGGCGCATGCCATGGGGCACGCCACCCACCACCAGCGCCACGCCCGGCAGTACCGCCAGGCCGAAGGCCAGCTCGCGCGGCTGGAACGGCCGCCGGGCGATCCATGGTTCGACGATGGCGGTGAACACCGGCGCCAGCGCGATGCAGGTGGCCGCCACCGAGGCGTTGGCCAGCTTCACCGCGCCATAGAAGGTGAGCCAGTGCAACGCCACCAATGCGCCGACGCCGCAGTAGCCCAGCGCCAGCCGCGGCGTCAGCGCCGACAGGCCGCGCCACACCCGCGGCAGCAGCGCCAGCATCGCCACCACCAGCAGCATGCGCCACCACACCAGCGGCAGCGCGGGCAGGGTGATGAGCTTGCCGAGGATGGCGGTCACGCCCCACAGCAGTACGCAGAAGTGGATCTGCAGCAGGGCCTTGCGTGTATCGGGACTGGACATTGGCGAATTGTCGCCGATGTGCGTTGCCGGCGCTGCAGTGGATGCTTCAGTTTCCGCCCAGCAGGTGCAGCAGTTGGCGTGCCGCGGCGGGATTGCGGTGCTTGGCCGCGCCGATGAAGTAGACGAACACCTCGCGTGGCGCGGAAGCGGCACCGACCGGGCTGGCGTGCGGCAGCTCGTGCGGGTCGCGGCCCTGCCGCCAGTCGCCGATGCGCCCGGCCCAGCGCGCCAGTTCCGCCGGCGGGTAACCGCTGGCGCATTCGTCGCGGCTGCGCATCAGCCGCGCGTAGACGAAGTCGGCGTACAGGTCGGCGGCGTTGGGGTGGTCCGGGGAATCGGTGAACACCAGTGCCATCCCGCGCTGCCGCGCCAGCGCCACCATTGCGGCGTCGAGGAACGCCGGGTCGCGGATCTCCAGCGCGTGGCGTTGCGTGCGTCCCTCCACCGTGGCCGGCAGCAGGTCGAGGAAGGCGGCGAAGTCGTCGCGGTCCAGCGTGCGCCCGGCCTCGAACTGCCAGACCAGCGGCCCCAGCCGGTCGCCCAGCGTGGCGATGCCGGCGATGAAGTCCTCCACCTGCGCGCCGGTGCCGGCCAGCCGCCGCGCGCCGGTGATGCGCTTGGGCGCCTTGGCCGAGAACACGAAGCCGTCCGGGGTGGCGTCGCGCCAGCCGGCGTAGATGGCCGGCTTCTGCGTGCCGTAATAGGTGCTGTTGATCTCGATGGCGGTCAGCTGGCGGCTGGCGTACTCCAGCTCGCGCCGCTGCACCAGCCCGGGCGGGTAGAACATGCCGCCGCGCCAGGGCGCGTAGGTCCAGCCGCCAATGCCGACGTGCACGCCCGGCATGGCGGCGGCCGCCCCGGGCGCGCGGGCGAACAGGTCGTCGGTGGCGGCGGGGCGGGGCGTCATCGCCGCGATTCTACCGGCACGCCGCGCCTGCATCGCGGCGCCGCGCGGCCATGCGGTCGCCGGCCTAGGTTGCCTGCGCCTTCCACGGGTCGTAGCTGCCGAACCACCACAGGTGGCCTTCCGGGTCGCGGCACGCATAGCCGCGGCCGCCATAGTCCTGGTCGGCGATGTCGATGACGATCTCCGCGCCGGCCGCGGTCGCGCGCGCGTAATGGGCGTCGGCGTCGCTGACCACCACGCAGGTGCTCTGGGTCTGCATGCCGCCGACCTCGTCGGGCTGGACCATGTGGCTGCCCCAGGCGCCGGGCTGTACCGAACCCAGCATCACCATGCCGTTGCCGAACACCAGCTGTGCATGGTGGACGCTGGCTCCGTCCTGGTAGACGGCGTGGCGCTGGAAGCCGAAGGCGCGGCACAGCCAATCGATCGCCGCCGGTGCATCGCGGTAGCGCAGGCACGGGACGAGGGTGGTGGTGGTCGCGGCGGCGAGATCCATGGCGGGGCTCCGATGGCGTGGAAGGCGAGGGTGGCGGTGGCCGCGTTACCATCGCGAGAAGGCCGGCCTGCCGGCATCGATCCCGAGGGAGAACGCATTGAACAAGTGGCTGGGGGGCGGGCTGGTGCTCGCGATGGGCATGGCGGCACAGGTGGCGGACGCACAGGAGGCGGCGATGCCGGCGGAACTGCAGCAGCTCGATGCCACGGTCGAGCGGGTGCGTCAGCAGTTCGACGTGCCGGGCGTGGCGGTGGCGGTGGTCAAGGACGGCAAGGTGGTGCTGGAGCGCGGCTGGGGCCTGCGCGAGATCGGCAGGCCCGAACCGGTACAGGCCGATACCCTGTTCGCCATCGCCTCCAACACCAAGGCCTTCACTGCCACCGCGCTGAACCTGCTGGCCGAGGAAGGCAAGCTGAAGATGAGCGACCGGGTGGTCGACCACCTGCCCGGTTTCCGCATGTCCGACCCGTACGTGACCGGCGAGATGCGCATCCGCGACCTGCTCTCGCACCGCAGCGGTTTGAGCCTGGGCGCAGGCGACCTGCTGTTCTGGCCGACCACCACCTACAGCAACGCCGAGGTGGTGGCGCGGCTGGCGCACGTGCCGCTGAAGAATGGCTTCCGCGACCGCTACGCCTACGACAACATCCTCTACGCGGTGGCGCAGCAGGTGATCGAGACGGTATCCGGCCAGTCCTTCGCCGATTTCCTGCAGCAGCGCATCTTCGACAAGGTCGGCATGGCGGGTACCCGCTACAACGCCGACCACCTCAAGCCCGGCGACAAGGCCGCCGTCGGCCACGCCAAGTTCGACTTCAGGGACCTGCGCCCGGTGGCACCGCTGACCTGGTCCAACAACGCCGGCGCCGGCGGCCTCTATTCCAGCGTGCATGACCTGGCGCTGTGGATGAACGTGCAGCTGGCCGGCGGCAGGCTGGCCGATGGCACGCCGCTGTTTTCGGAAAAGACCCAGCAGCAGATGTGGCAGATGCAGATCCCGCAGGTGGTGCCTGCGCCATCAGTGCCGGAACTGGCGCCGGCCAGGCCCAACTTCGCCGGCTACGGCGAAGGCTGGAGCCTGAGTGACTACCGCGGGCAGAAGCTGGTCTGGCATACCGGCGGCTGGCCGGGGCAGGTGTCGCGGCTGACCCTGGTGCCCGAGCAGAAGCTGGGCGTGGTGGTGCTCACCAACCAGGAATCCGGCGCGGCATTCAATGCCATCACCATGAGCGTGCTCGACGCGATGCTGGGTGCGCCCGCGCACGACTGGGTGGCCGCCTACGCCGCGGGCGTGGCCAAGGCGCAGGACAATGCCGACGCAGGCTGGCAGAAGCACCTCGCCGCGCGCGATGCGAAGAGCCGGCCATCGCTGCCGCTGCCGCGCTATGCCGGCACCTATCGCGATGCGTGGTACGGCGACGTGCACGTCGAGCAGAAGGGCGGTGCCCTGCGCCTGCGCTTCGGCGCCACCGCCGACCTGGTCGGCACCCTGGAGCACTGGCAGCACGACACCTTCATCGTGCGCTGGGACAACCGCTCGCTCAATGCCGACGCCTTCGTCAACTTCAGTCTCGACCCGGACGGCAAGGTACGCGACGTGCGCATGCAGGCGGTCTCCTCGCTCACCGACTTCAGTTTCGACTTCCAGGACCTGCTGCTGGTGCCGACGACGCCGTGATGGTCGGTGCCGGGGCGGGGCCTGCACCGTGGCATGCCGATGCGCGGCAGGGCGTGCGGGCCTGCCGCTCCCGCGTCCACTCGTGCGTACCGACGCCGGGAGGGGGCCGTGTTCGTGTGGCTTGCCGGTGATGCAGGCCATGCGCCGTGGCCGGCGCCGGGACGGTCGTGGACCGGCCCGGCGTCAGCCTGATGGCTGGCCGGGTTGCCCGGCTTCCGTCGGCGGTCGCGTTCTTCCTGCGCGCGCCTAACCGCCGCGGGTGCTGCGGTAGACCGCCACGACCTGCGACGTGGTGGGATTGGACATGCCCATGCCATTGATGAAGACCGCGGGCGCGCCCTGCTGGAACACCTCGACGGTGCGGTCCACGGCAGCGCGCTGTTCCTGGCTGGGGTTTTCGATGTTGAAGGAAAAGGAACTGCCGCGCTTCACCGGGATGCCGATGTCGGTCAGCTCGCGGATGAGGGCTTCGGCCCGCTGCGCCTGCTCGGACGGGCAGTTGGGCGGCGCCAGCACCAGCACCGTGTCACGCGGTGTGCCTGTCGGCATTTCCACCGCGACGAAGCCGTCGATGCCTGCCGTTGCCGTTGCCGGCGCGGCGCCGCCAGGCGCGCGCTGGCTCCACCAGTTGTAGCCGCCCGCCAGCCCCGCCGCGACGAGAAGCAGTGTCCACCAACGCATTGCCGTCTCCTTTCCATGAGTGTCGATTCAACTGCCGTATCCGCGGGCACCGGTGCGGCGTCGCGCATCGGCGCCGATTATCGATTCATTGCCGTCCCAGCTTCCAGCCGGCAGAGTGGAAGGCGCCATGCCATCGACATCGGGATGCGTAGTGGATGCGAAGGTGCCGTCCGCCGGCCATGCACTGCCGCAGGGCAGCGGTTCCCCGCGGTGCTGCATGCTGAACCGGTGGACGGGCCGGTTGCCCCTGCGTCCCGGCCCATTGGCGTCTGGTTGCCGCCCGCGCTGGCCAGGCATCGTCAAGGCCTGGCGGGGCACCGGCGCCCGCCCAGCCCCCTGCGCCGCGGGGATACGCGACAATGACAGGCCCCGTCCGTCCGCTGGCCCGTCTCCATGTTCCGTTGGTTCGAATCCCGCCTCGATCCGTTCCCGTCCGATCCGCCGGCGCAGCCGCCGCGCGGGCTCTATGCGTTCTGCCGGCACTACACGCGCGGCGCGGAAAAGTGGCTGGTGCTGATGGCGCTGACCACGGCCGGCATCGCCGTGGCCGAGCTGGCGCTGTATGCCTATGTCGGCGCGCTGGTGGACCGCCTCGGCGCCAGCACCCCGGCCACCTTCCTCGACGCCGAAGGCCGGCGCCTGCTGTGGATGGGGCTGCTGGTAGTGGTCGCGCTGCCGCTGCTGGTGCTGCTCAACTCACTGGTGCAGCACCAGACCCTGCTCGGCAACTTCCCCATGCGCATCCGCTGGAGCGTGCATCGTTACCTGCTGCGGCAGTCGATGGGCTACTTCCAGGATGAATTCGCCGGGCGCATCGCCACCAAGCTGATGCAGACCTCGCTGGCGGTGCGCGAGACGGTGGTCAAGCTGTTCGACATCGGCAACTACGTGCTGGTGTTCTTCATCGGCACACTGGCGGTGGCCGGCGCCGCCGACTGGCGGATGATGCTGCCGTTCGTGGCCTGGCTGGTCGGCTATGCGCTGCTGATGTGGCATTTCGTGCCGCGCATGGAGCGTATTTCGCGCGAGCAGGCCGACGCGCGCTCGGAAATGACCGGGCGCATCGTGGACAGCTACACCAACATCGCCACGGTCAAGCTGTTCTCGCATTCGCGGCGCGAGCAGGCCTACGCGCGCGAGGCGATGAGCGGCTTCCTGGACAAGGTGCACCCGCAGATGCGGCTGGCCACGCGCGTCTACTCGCTGCTGTACGCGCTGAACATGCTGCTGCTGTTCTCCGCGGTGGCGCTGGGCCTGTGGCTGTGGCATGGCGGCGCGGTGAGCGCCGGTTCCGTGGCGGTGGCGGTGGCGCTGGTGCTGCGCATGCTGGGCATGTCGCAGTGGATCATGTGGGAACTGTCGGCGCTGTTCGAGAACATCGGCACCGTGCACGACGGCATCAATTCGATCTCGCTGCCGCCCACGGTGGACGACGTGCCCGGTGCCCCGGCGCTGAGCGCGGTCGGCGGCGACATCCGTTTCGAGGGCGTGTCGTTCCACTACGGCAAGCACCACGGGGTGATCGAGGGGCTGGACCTGCACGTGCGCGCCGGCGAGAAGATCGGCCTGGTCGGGCGCTCCGGCGCGGGCAAGTCCACCCTGGTCAACCTGCTGCTGCGGTTCCACGACGTGGAGCGTGGCCGCATCCTCATCGATGGCGTGGACATCGCCACGGTGCAGCAGGACTCGCTGCGCGCGCAGGTGGGCGTGGTCACCCAGGACACCTCGCTGCTGCACCGCTCCATCCGCGAGAACCTGCTGTACGGCCGCCCCGACGCCAGCGAGGAACAGCTGCGCGCGGCCGTGGCCAAGGCGCGTGCCGCCGACTTCATCGCCGAGCTGCGCGACAGCGAGGGCCGCAGCGGCTACGACGCGCATGTCGGCGAGCGCGGGGTGAAGCTTTCCGGCGGGCAGCGCCAGCGCATCGCCATTGCCCGCGTGCTGCTCAAGGACGCACCGATCCTGGTGCTGGACGAGGCGACTTCGGCGCTGGATTCGGAGGTGGAAGCGGCGATCCAGGAAAGCCTGGACGAACTGATGGGCGGCAAGACGGTGATCGCCATCGCCCACCGCCTGTCGACCATCGCGCGCATGGACCGGCTGGTGGTGATGGACCACGGCCGCATCGTCGAGACCGGTACCCATGCCGGGCTGATCGCCGCCAACGGCCTGTACGCGCGGCTGTGGGCGCGCCAGACCGGCGGCTTCGTCGCCGCCGAGGCGTAAGCGCGCCGCTACGGCGTCGCGTCTGCCGGCGTGGGCCGCCGGCAGACGATGCCGCACATCAGCCAGGGCACCGCGGGAGGGCACCACCGCCCGCGCGGGGCGTGGCGGTGTCGTCGCCGCGCGGGCGGCTCAGCACTTGCCAGCGGCCTTCAGCAGCGCATTGCACGCGCCGTCGGTCGCGGGCTTGCCGCTCATGCCGCCCTTACCGAGCTCGGAGCAGATCGCATCGGATGCCGCGCGCCCGGTGACGGATATGCCGCCGGTGACGTAGCACGAGAACTGTTTTCCGCTGTCGGTCCTGACCAGATAGCTCGCCTTGACCCCGTCGTTGCTGCGATCGGTGATGGTGAACGTGCCCTTGGCCAGCCCGAGCGACTGGGCGGTGTTGCGCTCGATGGCATCGTCGGTGACCGAGAACGAGGCGCAGGCCGATGTCAGCGCAACGAGGGTGGCCGCCGTAGCCAGCGCGATCGGTTTGTTCATCGTGGAGCTCCTTTTCGATGCGGTTTTTGAAAGGAGACGAAGGATGTCCAGCGCCGCCGGAGTGGTTCAACCCTACTGCGGTAGGGTTCCGCCCGGGGCGGGGCGGCTACGCATAATTGGCCGCGCCTGGCGGTTGCCGACGGCCTCGCGCGTTCCCGTCATCGGCCGGATCCGGATGTGTGAATGATCGCCACGCGCTGGTTGTGGATGCCGCTGGTTGCCGCGTTGCTGCTGTGGCCGGCGCAGGCGTGGGCCTTTGCCGTGGTGCTGCAGTACGAGGGCACCGCGGATGATCGCATCGCCTACTTCGCGGATGTCCGGGTCATCGCCAATCGCACGCCGCCCGCCGACGTCGGCGGCGCACACGAGATACGCGAGATCGACGTGACGGCCGTGTACGAGAGCGCGGACAAACCCGAATTCGTGCACATGAAGCTGCAGTTCCAGTGCCCCAACGCCGCGCCGCTGGAAAAGGCCGGGGCGCGCGCGGGGGACCGCGTGCCGCCGGTGCGCGCCGGCGATGTGGTCACCTTCCGCATCGGGCCCGGCAGCTACCAGCTCAGGCGCGCGGACCTGGAAACCGAGCCGGTCGCCGCCACCGGCTGGAACAGCTCCGCCGCCCCGGCGCTCTCGCGGGCCGGCGCCATCGCCTGCAACCACATCGCCTTCGACCACGCGCTGCATGCCGCCATCAAGGCCGGCGGCACGTTCGACGCCGGCGCGTTCGGCAAGCGCATGGCCGCGCTGGGCCTGCCGGCGGACCTGCCGTTGCTGTCGGAGACGCTGCCGTCCGAGTTCCTGGCGTTCGCCTGGGAGAATTTCTGGTGGGAGAAAGTCCTCGCCGGCAGGCGTCCCGACCCGAGCGGCAAGTGGGCCACGCCGCTGTCCGAGGCCGACCGCCAGGCCGCGATGGAGAAGCTGAAGCACAAACAGCGGGAACTGGACGCGGGCACCGCGTCGATCCAGGCCGGGCTGGGCCGGGACATCGCGCAGCTGCAGGCACGGATGCAGGCCGACACGCAGGCCGCGCGCGGCGGTGGCAGGGGCGCCGACGGGCGCACGCTGACGCCGCTGGAATCCAGCCTGCTGCCGCTCTGGAAGGGCCGGCCCGAGCAGGACGTCGTCGCGCTCATGGGCAACCCGCAGTTCCACCAGGCCGGGGACACCCGTTTCCTGCGCTACACCCAGACCTGGGAGCGGGAGGCGGTGACGGCCTACGGCAGCCAGGGCGTGGTGGGCGGCGATGCCGGCGGCTTTGCGATGTGCTTCCTGGAGTTCCGGACCCGGCCTGACGCACAGGGGCAATGGCAGGTGGACGACATCCTGATCCGGTCCGATCACGAAGGCGCCGGCCTCGGACGCACCCGCAACATGTGCGAGGCGCTGGCGCGCCAGGCGGCCGGGCCTTGAGCGCGCCCGCCACGGCGCCGGGTGCGGCGGTACACGACAGTGGAAAAAGGAGGATGGCGATGATCAGGAACATGGTGCTGGCCGCAGGGCTGCTGCTGGCGAGCGTGCCGTGCGCGGCCGCCCCCGGCGTGGACGCCGCTTCGTTCGACGTGCTGGGATCGATGATGGAAACCCGGCGGGCGCAGATCAATTCGGCGGACATCCTGGAATCGAACAAGGAAGAGGCGATCCGCTACCGGGAGAAAGTCATCGCCGGCTGGTGGGAGTTCATGCAGGCCAGGTCCGGCGCGCGCCCGGGCGAGTACTGTGCGGCCTCGTTCCTGCGCGGCAAGCGGGTCAAGCGCGAACGCGTCGATGGCATCAGCAATGGCGTGGTGGTGACCCTGTTCGGGCCGGGCGGCGGCTACCGCGGCGCGCTGCTGGGCTTTTCGCCCCTGACCCAGGAGCACGCCTTTCCGCGGCTCGGCAACGGCACGCCGGTGCGCGTGACCCTCAGGCAGGGTAATCTGCAGCCGGCCACCTTGAACGCCATCTACGCGCAGACAAGCGCAACCGCGCCGCCGATGCTGCTGTTCGCGGTACCGAGCATCGAGGCGCTGTTGGCCGGGATGGAGGACGACTGGCATTTCGAGGTGATTTACCAGGGCGCGTCGATCGCCGAAATCGCCTGGCACGATGGACTCAAGGCACGCGATGCACTGAAGCGGTGCCTGGCCGGCGGGGGCGGGCATGGGTAGCCGGAGTGACCCGCGGGGCGACGGCGGGCGCCCCGGAACGCGGCGGCCGTGACAAGGGGGACGGATAGATGGCTGGCAAGCGCAGTACCCGGGCACCGCACGTGAATCGCGGCCTTCGTCCGGCCACGCCGGCATCGCGATGACGCCCTGGCACCCACCCTCGGCCGTGGTGGTGGACGATCATCCGCTGGTCGCACGCGGTATTGCCGACTATCTGCGCACGCATTGCGGGTTCGCGCGCGCCGAGGGCATCTGCGGCGCCGGTGCGCTGTGGGCCCACCTGGAGCAGGCCGGGGTGCCGACACTGGCGCTGGTGGATTTCTGGCTGCCGGACGGCACCGCGCTGCCGCTGCTGGCGCGCCTGCGCGACGCCTGCCCCGCGGTCCGCCTGCTGGTGATCAGCGGTGACGATGATCCGGCCATACGCGATAAGGTACGCCGGTTGGCCGTGGATGGCTTCCTGCTCAAGCACGCCGAGCCCGCGGTGTTTGCGTCGGCGGTCGCCGCGGTGCTGCGCGGCGATGGCTGGTTCGACGACGCATCGGTACCCGGCCGGTGGAACGGCGATGCGCGCAGCCTGCCGCTGAGTCCGGCCGAGCTGGGGCTGACCCCGCGCCAGGGGGAGGTGCTGGCGCTGATGCTCAAGGGGTTGCCGAACAAGCGCGTGGCGCAGCAGCTGTCGTTGACCGAGCAGACCGTGAAGGAGCACGTGAGCGGCATCCTGTCCCGGCTGGGCGCGCGCACCCGCGTCGAACTGATAACCCGGCTGCGCGGAAAGCGGATCGATGTCTGAGCCGGGCCAGTCCGCACCGGCCGCTGCCGACAGCCCGCCGGGCTACGCCGACATCAGCCCGGCGCGCCGGGTGGGCCTGCTCGAGGTGGCTTTCGCCCGGGTCAATTACGGTTTCGGCGCGATGGTCGTGGTCAGCCTGCCGTTCATCGCCTGGTACGCCCATCTCGGGCAGGACCCGCTGGGCCTGGTGCTGTGGTCGGCCTGGTATTTCGTCGGCTTCTGGGGCGTGCGCGGGCTGTACCGGCGCTACCAGCGCGCCTGTATCCAGGATGCACCGGAGGCAGTGCTGCGCCGCTGGTCGCCGTTGATCCATGGCGTGGCGCTGGTATACGGCAGCAGCATGGCGGTGCCGCCGCTGCTGACCGCCGCACACGCCACCTTCGAGTTCCAGCTGCTGTATCTGGTGACGATCGCGGCCATCGTGGCCAGCAACTCGGTGCATGCCTCGCCGGTGCTGTCGGTGTTCCGCTGCTTCTTCCTGTCCGGCTGGGGAAGCGTGACCCTGCTGGTGCCCTACACCTTCCCGGACCACTGGCATTACGTGATGCCGTTGGCCCTGGTCTACATCCTCACCATCCTGCGGCATTCGGCGATCTCGCTGCGCTTCTTCGTGCAGAACGTCGTGCTGCAGGAGGAGGGCGTGCGCCTGGCCGAGAACTTCCGCCGGGCCAAGGAACAGGCCGAGCAGGCGCTGTACGACAAGAACCTGTTCCTGACCACGGCCAGCCACGACCTGCGCCAGCCGGTGCATGCCATGGGCTTCCTGGTGGCGTCCATCTCGCGCAGCAACCGGGATCCGGCGCTCGACGGCGCCCTGGCGGACCTGCGCCAGAGCGTGCAGTCGGCCACGCAGATGTTCGACGCGCTGCTCGACCTGTCCCGGATCGAGAGTGGCCGGGTACAGATCAGCACCGAGGCGGTCGATCTGGCAGGCATGATCGCCAACGTCGCGACCCTGTTCCGCGAGGAGGCGCGCGATCGCGGGCTGGCATTGCGCGTGCGCCTTCCCCCGGGCCCGGCCGTGGTGATGGCCGATGGCACGCTGCTGCGCCAGGCGTTGAACAACCTGCTGCACAACGCCCTGCGCTACACGCGCCGCGGCGGCATCCTGCTGGCCGTGCGCCGGCGGGCGGGTGGCTGGCGGTGCGAAGTCTGGGATACCGGCATCGGCATCGCGATGCGCGAGGGCACCGACATCTTTTCGCCGTTCTTCCGCAACGAGCACGCCTGGGACATCGACAGCGCCGGCCACGGGCTGGGGCTGGCCGTGGTTGCCCGCTGCTGCGCCATGATGCGGGCCAGGCACGGTTTCCGCTCGCGCGAGGGCAAGGGGTCGTGTTTCTGGATCCAGCCCGACGCGGCGCAGGCGGCGGCACCGCTGGTGGTCCCGCGGTCGCTGGACCCGCCGCCACCGCGGATGCTGCCGCAATGGTCGGGCAGCTGCCTGGTCGTCGACGATGATCCGTTGGTGCGCAGCGCCTGGCAGACCCTGATGCGGTCCTGGGGGCTTGAGACGACCTGCGTCGAATCCGGCAGCCAGGCCCTGCGCCTGCTCGAGTCCGGTTTGCGGCCGGACGTGGTGTTCTGCGACCAGCGGCTGCGTTCGGGCGAGAACGGCTTCGAGCTGCTGTGCGAACTGCTCGGGCGGCTGCCGGACGCGCGCGGGGCCATGGTCAGTGGCGAGCTGGATTCGGCCGAGCTGGCCGACGCCCAGGAACAGGGCTATCTGGTGTTGCGCAAGCCGGTGGAGACTGCCGAGCTGCAGGCGGTGCTGGGCTACTGGCTGCCCGCGCCGGCAGCTGGCTCGCCTCCCTGAGCGCCTGCCAGCGTGGCGCGTACGGGGAGCGGGCCGGCCGCCGGACGATGCGCCGGCGCGCGGGTACCGCAGCCCGCGGATAGCGGCGGCGCCGCAAGGGAGCGGCGCAGGCCGGGCAGCCCCTGCGGCGCGCATGCACCGCCATCGACACGGGTGCAGGCCGCGGTCGCGGGCGCCCGGCCTGCATCAGCCGCCGGCGCGTGACATGCGCGCACTAGTGTTCGAGTTCGTGCTCGATGCGCCGGTCGGGAATCAACCACAGCAGCGCGACCAGCGCGTACAGCGCCTGGCCCAGCCGCGCATCGACCAGCGTGGCGCCGATGCCGGCGAGATAGAGCACCGGCGACAGCTTGCCTTTCCAGTCGACGCCCAGCGCGTGCCGCAGCACCGATTCACTGCCGTCGGCGGCGATGATGCGCCGTTGCAGCAGCCAGTAGGCGATGGCCGCGGCCAGCAGGACCACGCCATAGGCCACCGACGGCAGCGGCGCCAGGTGGTTGTTGCCCATCCAGCGCGTGGCGAAGGGCAGCAGCGACAGCCAGAACAGCAGGTGCAGGTTGGCCCACAGCACGCTGCCGGTGACCCGCCTGCAGGCCTGCAGCAGGTGATGGTGGTTGTTCCAGTAGATGCCCACGTAGATGAAGCTGAGCACATAGCTCAGCAACGACGGCGCCAGCGGCAGCAGCGCGTCGAGCGTGGCGCCTTCCGGGGCCTTCATCTCCAGCACCATGATGGTGATGATGATCGCCAGTACGCCGTCACTGAAGGCTTCAAGACGTCCCTTGCCCATGCGTTGTCCCCGTGGGTTGTGGTGGTGGGTGGCGCTGCCGCGGATCAGCGGGGCGCCGGGGCCGGTTCAGCCGGCGGCCCGGCGCACCGGTGCGGTCAGCACGTCGGCCCCGGCAGCGCCGAACCGGTGGATGGCGAGGGCTCTTGGCCACCGCCCGCCCTCGTCCAGTGCCGCCTGGTCGCTGAGGCCGCAGCTGGCGTAACCGGTGTCGAATCTGCCCGCGCCCTGCAGCAAGTGCCGCGCCCCGGCGTCCCGCGCCCACGTCGGCATGCCCTGCCCGGTGCGAGGCTGCAGGCCGGCTGTGGCGGCCACGACCAGCGCATGGATGCGCCGTGCCCTGTCGCGTCCGGCCGCGGGCATCCTGTCGGCCCGGGCCAGCAGCCCGGCCTCGCCCCCGGCGTTGCCGCGGACCTCGGCCCCGCGCTCCCGCCCCCGGGCTTTCATCGCCGCCGGGTCTTCGCTGGTGAAGCCGCCGGCGCGCCCTGCGGTGGCCGCCCCGCCGCGCGCGCTGCGCCGGTCGGTGATGGCGCCGGTCATGTGCGTCCCCGGCGGGAAAACCCTGGCGGTCGACGAAGGCACCGGATCAGCCACCGCGGCGCGCCAGCCACAGCGCCGCCAGCGGAGCGAGATTGAACAGCAGGATGCCGATCTTGTACGCGGCCATGCCGCCGTAATGGATGGCATCGAAGCTGGCATCGGGCAGCGCGAACCAGCGGCCATGCAACCGCCGCAGCGCGTCGCGCGCGGTCACGAAGGCAAGGAACCAGGCCAGCAGGACGGCGTAGTTGAACGCCAGCGACCACAGCAGGAAGCGGCACAGGAAATCGCTGTCCATGGGGTTCTCCGAAGCGCGTTACAGCAGGCGGGTGCCGAGCGGGACATCGTGTTCGGGCACGCATAGCGATACCTGGCCGTGGGCATTGTGGAAGCCGGTGACCAGGCATTCGGACATCAGCGGGCCGATCTGCTTGGGCGGGAAATTCACCACCGCCACCACCTGCTTGCCGACCAGCGCCTCGGGCGCATACAGGTCGGTGATCTGGGCACTGGACTTGCGCACGCCGATCTCCGGGCCGAAATCGACCTGCAGGATGTATGCCGGCCGGCGCGCCTTGGCGAACGGCTCGGCGGCCACGATGCGGCCCACGCGCAGTTCCACCTTGCTGAAGTCGTTCCAGTCGATCGTTTGCATGGCGTGCGCCGGCGGGACGAGTGCCGATCATTGGCGCCGGCGCGGGCGGGCGTCAACCGCGCCGGCGCCGGTGGCGGTCCGCGTCCGCGGCAGGGCGGCGGGCGCGGTCAGCGGGCGCGCCCGGCGCGCTTGAACAGCGCCGTCCGCAGTACCGGCGTGCCGTCCTTGAAGTAGGACTCCGTCTCGGTCATGACGTTGCCGTCGGCACTGACCGAGTACACCCGGGTGGAGCGCGGGATGCCTTCGTAGACGAACTGCATGACCAGGACGTTCGGCGCCGGCATCTTGGCGGCCAGCACGTCGACCCAGTACGTGCCCGACGCGCGGCCGGGGGTGCCGTCCAGCGCCAGGGTGGATTCGGCATGCATGATCTTGTCGTCCTGGCCGACGATCTGGACGCGCTCGTTCCAGCGGCCGTCGGGCGTGGCGGCGAACACCAGGTCCACGCGTTTCGGGCGCGCTTCCGGCGGCATCGGCAGGCTGTCCACGTCCAGCAGCCACTGGCCCACCAGCGGCGAGTCGGCCGGCACGGCGGGCGCGGCGGCCAATGCGGGGGTGGCGGTGAGGGCGGTGGACAGCAGCGCGGCAAGCATCACGTTCATGCGATCTCCTGGAGGCAGGTTGCCTGGGCCGATCATGCCCCGGCGCGGCACCGGCCTGCGTGAACACGGCGGGGTGGTGACCGGACAGGCCGGCGGTCGCGTGCAGGCCTGCGCGCGGCGCGGGCGACGCAGGCGGGCGCCGCAACGACAAAGGCCCGGGAATCCCCGGGCCTTTGCGCGTCCCCGCGCGGGGCGGTCACTCGATCGGCTGGTCCAGCATCAGCTGGCGTGCGAAGCGCACCGGCGGCGCGCCGTAGGACAGGATCTGGTCGTGGTAGGCCTTGAGCTTGAAGTCGGCGCCGAGCTTGTCCTGCACCGCCTTGCGGGTGTCGAAGTGCTCCTGCGCGCCGACGAAATAGGTCGGCAGCTGCGCCGAGGTCAGCTGCGCGCGCACCCACTTGCCCGCGGCCTCGCTCTCCTGCTGGAAGGCGTCGTGGGTCATCAGCTGCATGGCCTGCTCGCGGCTCCAGTTGTCCACGTGCACGCCCTGGTCGAGGATGGCGTTGGCGATCGTGCGCAGGTAGAACTTCAGCTGCACCAGGTGGAACAGCGGGTCGCTGTCCAGGTAGCCCTGCTCCTGCATCATGCGTTCGGTGTAGACCGCCCAGCCCTCGGCGAACAGGCCCGAGCGCAGCACCGCGCGCAGCGTCGACGGGAACTTGCCCGAGTGCCAGCCTTCCAGGTAGTGCCCGGGGGTGCCTTCGTGGATCGACAGCAGGTGGATCATGCGGCTGTTGTATTCGCGCAGGAACGAATCGACCTGCTTGTCGCTCCAGTCGTCGGGGATCGGCGAGACCGCGTAGAAGGTCTTGAGGTTCTTGTCCAGCGGGCCGGGCGAATCGCAGTAGGCTACCGCCACGCCGCGCTGGAATTCGGGCATCAGGATGATGTCGACCGGGGCGTCGGGCAGGGTCATCAGGTCATGCGTGCGCACGAATTCGGTGGACTGCGCCAGCGCGGCCTTGGCGTCGTCGACGACCTTGTCGCGGGCCGGCTTCTCGGCATAGGCCAGTTCCAGCGCGGCCTCGATCGCCTTCTGCTGCTGCTCGTCGGTCGGGTTGGCCGGCATGTCCGGCGCGCCCGGCTTGTCCTTGAGCACCACCTGGGCGATGCCGTACATGTCCTTGCGCACGCGGGTCAGTTCGGCGCGGGCGCGTTCGCCGATCTCGGCGCGCGAGAGCGAGGAGTTGAGCGAGAACTTCAGCTTCTGGTCGTACTTCTCCGCGCCGATGCGGAAGTCGCCGCGGGCGTTCGGCACCAGGGTCTTGTCCAGCCACGCCTGCTGCTCTTCGACGGCGGTGGTCAGCGTGGCGATGGCGGTCTTCAGGCGTTCCTGGTCGGCGGCTTCGAGCTGCCCGATGTTGGGGACGATGAAGGTCTCCACCAGGCTGAGGATGCCGCGGTTCTGCTTGGCCACGGTTTCGGCGTGGATCTTCGGCACGCGTGCCGGGTCGAGGTTGGCGCGCGCGGCGGCGAAGATCTGCGGGATCTTCTCGATCCGCGCGGTGGCCGACTTCAGGCGCTCGGGCAGGGGCGCGAACTCGCGCGCCATCAGGCCGTAGATGGCGCTGCCGGCCAGCCCGGTGTAGACCTGCGGGTCCCACTTCCACGACTGCAGGGTTTCGTTGCTCCAGATGTCGGACTGCAGCTGGTTGCGCAGGATCGCCGCGTCCACCTGGTTTTCGCGGCCGAGCTTGCCGGTGTCGATCCGGTCCAGCTCGGCGAGCAGCGCCTTGCTGGCCTCCAGGCCCTTCTGCTGGCCGGCGGCGCTGAGGTCATCCAGCTCGGCGTCGTAACGGTGGTCGCCGATCTGGGTGGCGCTGACCGGGGACAGCTGCATCCAGGTATCGAGTGCCTTCTTCGACAGTTCGGCGAACTGCGCGTCGGCCTGGCTCTGGCCGGCCTGTTCGGTGGTGGCGGACGGGGAGGACGGGGCGTCGCTGTTCTGGCAACCGGCCAGGCTGGCGAGCAGGGCGGCGGCGAGCAGGTGCTTGCGCATCGGGATACCTGTTGCGGAGGAAACGTCCAGCATAGGCCAGTGCCGCGGCGGACGCCCCTGCCATTGGCTTACCATGTCCGCCAGACACACCGGTGGAGGGGATGCGATGCATTACGAAGGCAGTTGCCACTGCGGGCGCATCGCGTTCGCGTTCGAGTCGGCCGAGCCGATCGCCAGCGCCGTGTCCTGCAACTGTTCGATCTGCCGGCGCCGCGGTTCGCTGCTGTGGTTCGGCCCGCGCAGCGGTTTCGAACTCCGGACCGATCCGGCGCACCTGGAGAGCTACCGCTTCAATTCCAGGCACATCGATCACCACCACTGCCACGTCTGCGGCGTTGCTCCGTTCAGCGAAGCGGTCGACCCGCGCAGTGGCCAGCCGACCGTGGCGATCAACCTGCGTTGCGTGCCGGACGTCGATCTGGAGGCGCTGGAGATCCACCCTTACGACGGCGCCAGCCGCTGACGGCTGCGCGGCCGGGCTGACCCCCTGCCACTGCCGGCCGCGGGCTGCGCCGGGCACGACGCCGTTGCGGCCGGCGTGGCCACCGGGCTGACCGCGGCGGCCACGGACCGTGCATTCCCGGCCCCGGGATACAGAGCGATCGCGCGCTGGAGACGTCCGCGGCACCTTCACCCCCGGCCTGCCGCCGTCGTGCTGCGGTGCGGTGGATTGCAGCCCCGGCGCCGTTGCCGGCGCCAGCGGCAGGGGTGAGCCGGTCGCAGGGCGCACCGGGGTGCGCCAGCGACCTCACGGCCGCCAGTAATTATTGGCCGCGGCCACCGTCTGGAAATTGAGTGCCAGCACCTGGGCGGCCGCGGTCAGCGCGTCGGTGGAGTCGGCATACTCCGGCCGCAGTTTCTGCAGGATGGACAGGTCCGGCTGGGTGTACTTGACGCTGCGGCGGCTCAACAGGACCGCGAGCTCGAAGCCTTCCTGCGGGGTGGCGGTGATCAGGGTGTCGAGCCAAAGGTCGGTCATCGCGGTGGTCTCCTGTAGCGGTGGATGGACAGCGGAATGTGCGCTGCCGCCGGCCGCGATGTCTTGACCAGGATCAAACCGCGGCGGCGCCGCGCCTGCCAGCGCCCGCCCGCGCCGTGGCGCGGCTCAGCCCTCGTCCTGCTCGTACTCGATGACCAGTCCGCGTTCGCGGGCCAGCAGTTCCACCGCCCGGCGCGCCTTGTCCGCGGTGGCCGTGTTGCCGACCTCCACTTCCAGTTCGTGGATGCCGGGGCCGATGTCGTCGGACAGGCCGGCCGAACTGGAGTCCTCGTCGTCCATGTGCGGCATCAGGTCGTCGGTCTCCTCGACGTGTTCGATGCCTTCCAGGCCGTGCAGCAGGTCGGTCACGGCCAGGGCGTCGTCGGCGTTGCCGGTGATGCGGATGCGCAGCAGGGGCATGGGGGAGCTCCGTGGGAAGGGGCCCCCAGCCTGGGCATCGGGCGGGCAAGGCAACGTGAAACGCGGCGGCGCGGGCGCGCGCTGTTTGTCAGCGGGCGCGGTTGCAGGGATGCTTGCGTTCCACCCACGGAGGGATGTCGATGGCAGGCGCGGTGCGGGCGGAAACGATGGTGAGGGAGCCGGGCCCATGAGCGGGGCGACGCCGGCGCCGGTGGCGCGCGACTGGTCCACGCCGCTGGAACTGCTGGGGCTGGGCATGGTGTGGGGCGCATCGTTCCTGTTCATGCGCATCGCGGTGCCCGACTTCGGCCCGTACGCGCTGGTGGAGGTGCGCCTGCTGCTCGGCGCGCTGGTGCTGATGCCGTTCCTGTGGCGTGCACGCGCGCTTTTCCCGGCGCGGCGCTGGCTGTGGCTGGCGCCTGTCGGCCTGGTCAATTCGGCGCTGCCGTTCGTGCTGTTCGCGTGGGCGGCCGAGCGTGCGCCGGCGGCGATCGGCGCGATCTGCAACGCGATGACGGTGCTGTTCGCCGCGCTGATCGGCTTCCTGTTCTTCGGCGAGAAGATCGGCCCGCGCCGGGCGTTCGCGCTGCTGGTCGGCTTTTCCGGCGTGGTGGTGCTGGCCACGGCCAAGGTGTCGGGCCTGGCGATCGGCGCGGCGGTGGCGGCCGGCACGGTGGCGGCGCTGCTCTACGGGCTGGGCGCCAACCTGGTCCGTCGCCACATGGGCGGACTGCCGCCGGCCGCGGCGGCGGCGGCCACGCTGGGCTGCGCTTCGCTGTGGATGCTGCCGATGGCGCTGCGCCACTGGCCGCGGCAGCCGGTGCCGGCCGCCTCGTGGGCCAGTGCCGTCGCCCTGGGCATCCTCTGCACCGGCCTGGCGTTCCTGGTGTTCTACCGCCTGATCGGCCGGATCGGAGCGTCGCGCGCGGCCACCGTCACCTACCTGATCCCGCTGTTCGGGGCGCTGTTCGCCTGGCTGTTCCTGGGCGAGCCGGTGACCCTGCAGATGCTGCTCGCCGGCGGCCTGGTCCTGGGCAGTGTGGCGGTCAGCCAGCGCTAGGCAGCGGCCGGTGACCGCAGGCGGTGGTGGCCGCTGGCGTCACCCGCATGCGGCCCGGCTCAGCGCACCGGCAGCGGGATGTTGCACAGGTCGATATGGCCGGCCGGGCGTTTGTAGAAATCGTCGCGGCGGTTACGGCGCGCCTCCACCATGTCGGCGAAGGTCCTGGAGTCGGTGCGCAGCACCCGCAGCGGCGTGCGCTGCGCGGCGGGCACGTCGCTGGCGAGGCGGATGGAACGGATCGGCGTGCGCTGCGCGGGGTCTTCGTAGAAGCCCATCGGCTCGGGTCCGCGTTTGATCGTGCTGAGCAGTTCCATGCCCTTGAGCACGCGCCCGACCAGGGTGATGTTGCGGTCGAGCTGGCGCGGCGACTGCCCGGTGACCACGTACAGCTCGGCGCCGATGCTGCTGTCCTCGTCGTTGTTGCGGCCGGCACCGACCGCGCCGTAGCAGTGCGCCAGCCAGGTGTGTTCGCCGTCGCCGGCAACGGCGAAGTCGCCGACGAAGCCGGTCTTCGCGGCCCAGCCGTCGCGGTCGGGCAGCGCGGTGAACGCCAGTCCCCGGGACGGCCGCTGGAACTCGGCCGGCAGATGGGTCTTCGCGCTGCCCAGCGGCCGCGCCCGGGCCGGGTCGTCGGCATCGGCGTCGCCGAACTGGACCACGAAGTTGTCCTGCGAACGGTAGATGCTGGTGCCGTTCCAGAAGCCCTCGCGCGCCAGGGTACGGATGTTGCCGGCGTGTTCGGGGGCGAATTCAGGGGCCAGTTCGATGATGACGCGGCCGCCGTCCAGGTCCATGTACAGCAGGTTGTCGGCGGCGGGCACGTGCCAGTCGCTGTCGGGCGAGGCAGCGAGGATCTCCTGCGCGCTGCGGTACCTGGCCGGCGCGTCGGCGGCCAGCGCCGGCAGCGGGGGCAGCATCAGGGCCAGGGCCAGCAGGGTCGGGCGTAGCGTCATCGGGCGCGTTCCGTGATCGGGTGTGGGCCGATTCTGGCGGATCGCCCGGGGCTGCCGCCAGACCATGCCGGGAGTGGGGTGACTACCGGCACATCCACTATAGCGAAGTGAGTAATAGTGTTGGCTTCAGGCTAGTTGGCAGGAGCGGGGCGATGGGTGATTTCGAGGCCCAACTGCGCAAATTCCAGAAGGAACTCAGCGCCGGCACGGTGTCGCTTGCACTGCTGGCGGTGCTGGCCAAGGCCGGGGAGCCGCTGTACGGGTACCTGATCGCCAAGGAACTGGAGCGCACCGGTGATGGCGTGCTCAGTGGCAAGCAGAGCGCGCTGTACCCGGTACTGCGCAACCTGGAAGGCGCCGGCCTGCTGGAAAGCCATGTCGAGCCGTCGGTGGCCGGGCCACCACGGCGCTACTACCGCATCAATGACGAGGGACGCGCCGTGCTGAAGCAGTGGATCGCGGCCTGGAATGCCACCCGGGACTCGCTGGAGTCCGTACTGGAGGGAGTCGAACGATGAACAACGAGACCAATCCACGGCCGCTGCCGACCACGATTCCCGAATACCTGGAGCAGCTGCGCGCCGCGCTGGCCGGTGCCGACCCGGCGATGGTCCAGGACGCGCTGTACGACGCCGAGGAGTACCTGCGCTCGGAGCTGGCCGAGCAGCCCGGCAAGAGCGAGGCCGAGGTGATCGCCGGTGTCGCCGGCAGCTACGGCGCGCCGGAGGAGGTGGCCGAGATCTACCGCGAGACCGAGGTGACGGTGAACCGCGCGCTGCGCACGCCACTGCCGGGTCGCCGGCCGCCAACGCCGCCGCTCGCCACGCCCGCGGCGGGCGTGGCCGTCACCGCCCCGGCCGCGCCCAACGCCAGGCCGCGCCCGGCGGCCGCACGCTTCTTCGGCGTGGTGCTGGACCCGCATACCTATGGCGCGCTGTTCTACATGCTGCTGTCGCTGGTCACCGGCGTGTTCTTCTTCACCTGGGTGGTGACCGGGCTGTCGCTGTCGGTGTCGCTGCTGATCCTGATCATCGGCATCCCGGTGCTGTTGCTGTTCCTGGGGTCGGTACGGGTGCTGTCGCTGGTGGAGGGGCGCATCATCGAGGCGCTGCTGGGCGTGCGCATGCCGCGCCGGCCGATGTACACCGACCGTAGCCAGGGCTGGCTGGCGCGGATCGGCGCGATGTTCACCGACGTACGCACCTGGCTGACCATGCTGTATTTCGTGCTGATGCTGCCGCTGGGCGTGGTCTATTTCAGCGTCGCCACGACCCTGCTCTCGACCTCGCTGGCACTGGTGTTCGCGCCGCTGGCCGACGTGGCGCTGGACCAGCCCGTCGGCATCTGGATCAACGATGTCAACCTGGGCGGCGGCCTGTGGGTATGGCCGCTGTCGGTGGCCGTGGGGCTGGTGCTGCTGTTGGCGACCCTGCACCTGGCGCGTGCCATCGGCCGGCTGCACGGGGCCATCGCCAAGCACCTGCTGGTGCGGCTGTAGGCGGACCGGCGGGGCGACGAACGACGGGGCACCTGGGTGCCCCGTTTTTTTGTCGGCAGCGCTGCCCGCGGTTCGCCCGGTTCGCGGGCGCGTACGGGCCGGGCGCGGTGGCTCAGCGCTGCGCGCGGCGGCGCAGCGGGGTGACGTTGCTGGCGGCGGCCTTGCGCGGCTTCTTCGCCGCCGCCGGCTGCGATTGCGCGATGAAGAAGTCGCGCACCTTCGGGTACACCACCTCGCGCCAGCGGCGGCCGCTGAAGATGCCATAGTGGCCGGCGCCCTCGACGATGAAGTGGCTGCGGCGCGCGGCCGGGATGCCGGTGCACAGCGCCTGCGCGGCTTCGGTCTGGCCGAGGCCGGCGATGTCGTCCAGTTCGCCTTCGATGCTCAGCAGCGCGGTGTCGCGGATCGCCGACGGGTCCACGCGTTCGCCACGCACGTGCCACTGCCCGCGCGGCAGCAGGAACTCCTGGAACACCACGCGGATGGTGTCCAGGTAGAAGCGCGCGGGCATGTCCAGCACCGCGTTGTACTCGTCGTAGAAACGACGGTGGGCGTTGGCGTCGTCCAGGTCGCCCTTGACCAGGTCGGTGTAGAAATCCCAGTGCGACATCAGGTGGCGGCTGGGGTTCATCGCCACGAAGCCGGCGTGCTGCAGGAAGCCCGGGTACACGCGCCGGCCTTGGCCCGGGTAGGGGGCGGGCACGGTGTGGATGACGTTGTTCTCGAACCACGACAGCGGGTTGCGCGTGGCCAGATTGTTGACCGCGGTGGGGCTGCGGCGGGCATCGATCGGCCCGCCCATCATCACCAGCGAGCGCGGCGTGGTTTCGCCGCGGGCGGCCATCAGCGACACCGCGCCCAGCACCGGCACGGTCGGCTGGCAGACGCTGACCACGTGCAGGTTGGCGGCGCCGAGGTGGCGGATGAACGCCTGCACGTACTCGACATAATCGTCCAGCCCGAACTCGCCCTGTTCCACCGGCACCATGCGCGCGTCGATCCAGTCGGTGACATACACGCGGTGGTCGCGCAGCAGGGTGCGCACGGTGTCGCGCAGCAGGGTGGCGTGGTGGCCGGACAACGGCGCCACCACCAGCACCGCGGGCTGGGCAAGCAGGGCTTCGACACGGGCGCCGTCGTTGCTGTGGCGCTTGAAGCGCAGCAGGCGGCAGAACGGCTTTTCCAGTTCGGTGAGCTGGGCCACGGGCACGACTTCGCCATCGAGCTCGAGCTCGTGGATGTCCCACTCCGGCTTCTCGTAATCCTTGCCGAGGCGGTGGAACAGTTCGTTCATCGCCGCCAGCCGGTCGGCCCCGGGCATGGACGACCACCAGTGGCCCGGCGTGTTGAAGAACGCCGCGTTGGCCTGCGCCTGGTGGACCCAGGGCGCGAGCAGATTGCGGGTCATCTCATGCAGTTGATAGAGCATGCCGGGCAATATGTATGGTCATATGGTGCCTTGCAGCATAACGCAAACAGGCGGGTGCGGCGTTAAGCGGAGAATGACGGGCGCGGCGCCGGCCGGATCCGGCCGGTGCGCGGAGTGGGGCCCTGCAGGACCGGCGGGGCGGCAGAGCCCCGTACCTGCGGAACGTGTCCGGAGAAAAGCCCGCCTGAATCAGGGGCGCGCCGCAAGCCGCGGGGTGTGGCAGGGCGAAAGACGGGGCCGGCGGTGTGCGGTGCAGGCCGTGGGGCGACCGCGCGACGCGATGGCGTGGCGCGGGTTCAGCCGCCGCGCTCCAGCGCTGCCATGTCGTCGGCGCAGTGCGGCCCCAGCCAGCAGTGCGAGCCGGCGGCGCGGAAGCCGGCCTGCGCCAGCTGGCGGCGGTACCAGCGCGCCGGGCGCGGCTGGAATCCCTGGTGATCGCCATGGAACTCGTCGTCGGCGGTGAAGGTTTCCAGGAACGCCACGCCGCCGCACAGCTCGGCCAGCCCGGGCAGGCCTTGGCGCAGTTCGCGGCTGGGTACGTAGTGCATGACGTCGGCGCAGACCAGCAGGTCCACCGGCGCGCACGGGCGCAGCCACTGGAAATCGCCGAAGCGGGCTAGGTGCAGGTTGCGGGTGCGGCCGTAGCGCTGCACCGCGTACTCGCTGCCGTCGAAGCCCATGTACTGCAGCTTCGGCCGCAGCTTGAGCAGCGGCGCGCGCCACGCGCCTTCGCCGCAGCCGATGTCGAGCACGCTGCGGATCGGCCGCTCCAGGTAGTACTCGGCGGTGGCCACGGCCAGCTGCACCTTGCGTGCCAGCCGCGCCGGTCCGCCGATGTCGCCGCGGCGGTACCAGTGTTGGAAATAGGCGGCGTCGTAGTGCTTTTCCTGCATGTGCGTGTCGGCGGCGGATGGGCGAAAATGCGGCCATCCTACGCCGCCGATGGAGCCAGCGCATGCAGTCGTATTTCTGGGTGAAGACCTTCCACCTCGTGTTCGTGGTGGCGTGGATGGCCGCGGTGTTCTACCTGCCGCGGATCCTGGTCAACCTGGCCGAGGCCGCCGGCCAGGCGCAGGTCGGGCAGCGCCTGCAGCTGATGGGGCGGCGGCTGTACCGCTTCGGCCACGTCATGTTCGGCCTGGCCTTCGTGCTGGGGTTGGTGCTGTGGCTGGGCTACCGGGTGCTGCCGGATTTCCCGACCATGGTCGCGCCCGGCGCCGCCGGCTGGCTGCACGCCAAGCTCGGCCTGGTGGTGCTGCTGTTGGTGTATTTCATCTTCACCGGGCGCTGGCTCAAGGGCGTGGATGCCGGCCGCGCGCTGCCGTCGGCGCGCGCGCTGCGCTGGTTCAACGAACTGCCGCTGGTGCTGTTCATCGCCATCGTCTACCTGGTGCTGGCCAAGCCGTTCTGACCCGCCGGGATTGCACACCGCGCTGAAAACGAAAAAGGCCGGCGGATGCCGGCCTTTTCGCGCGCGCCGCCGGAACCGGCTCAAGCGGCCTCGTAGGCACCATAGCCGCGCAGCCGCGCGTAGCGCTTGGCCAGCAGCGCGTCGACCGGCAGCTTTTCCAGCGCGTCCAGTTCGTTGAGCAGGACCGCCTTCAGGCGCCGGCCCATCTGCTTCGGATTGCGGTGGGCGCCGCCGATCGGCTCGCGCACGACCTTGTCGATCAGGCCCAGTTGCTTGAGCCGCGGTGCGGTCATGCCCAGCTGCTCGGCCGCTTCCTTGTTCTTGCCGGCGTCCTTCCACAGGATCGAGGCGCAGCCTTCCGGGCTGATGGTCGAGTAGACGCTGTATTCCAGCATCACCGTGCGGTCGCCCACGCCCAGCGCCAGCGCGCCACCGGAGCCACCCTCGCCGATCACGGTGCAGATCACCGGCACCTTCAGTTCGGCCATTTCCATCAGGTTGCGGGCGATGGCCTCGGACTGGCCGCGCTCCTCGGCGTCGATGCCCGGCCAGGCGCCGGCGGTGTCGATCAGGGTCAGCACCGGCAGCCCGAAGCGTTCGGCCATCTTCATCAACCGCAGCGCCTTGCGGTAGCCCTCGGGCTTGGGCATGCCGAAGTTGCGCTTGATCTTTTCCTTGGTGTCGCGGCCCTTCTGGTGGCCGATCAGCATCACCGGGCGGCCGCCGATGCGGGCCAGGCCGCCGACGATGGCCTTGTCGTCGGCGAACGCACGGTCGCCGGCCAGCTCCTGGAACTCGTCGCAGAAGATGCCGATGTAATCCAGGGTGTAGGGGCGCGAGGGGTGGCGTGCCACCTGCAGCACCTGCCAGGACGAGAGGTTGCGGAAGATCTGCGCGGTACGCAGGCGCAGCTTGTCCTGCAGTGCCCGGACCTCGGCCTCGACATTGACCGCCGGGCCCGCGCTGGCGCTGCGCAGCTCCTGGATCTTGGCTTCCAGATCGGCGATGGGCTGCTCGAAATCGAGGTAATTCGGGTTCATCGGAAACCGTCTTGAATGAAAGTGGGGAAGTGTAGCCGAACGCGTCGGGTGCACCCGTACGCGGCCGTCCGGACCTTCAGCTGGCCCAGGGCGGGCTGTAGGCGAGCTTGACCCGGCGCACCGCCGGGTCCTCGCGCAGGGCGTCGAGCAGCTGCGTGCTGACCCGCACCGCGCCGGCGCCGCCGAGGTCGAGCATGCCGGCCACGCCGCCGCCGTCCTTGCCCTTCAGCAGCAGGTCCAGGCGGATCGGGGTGCGCCCGGGGCGGTGCGTGGCCAGCAGCGGTTCGATGCGCTGCCATACCGGGCCGCCGCGGCCGTCCACGCGCAGCGACAGGCGCACCGCGTGGTCGGCGCACAGTTGTTCGAAATCCCAGCACTGGCGGATGCGCAGCGCGTAGCCGCCGTTGAATTCGTCCTCGCGCAGGCCGCCCTTGACCACCAGGATGCGGTCCTTGGTCATCAGGTGGCCGAACTCGGCCAGGCCGTCGGAGAAGGCGCTGCACTCGACCCGGCCCTTGCCGTCCTCCAGCTGCACGAACACCTGGCTGTCGCCCTTGCGGCGCATGCCCACGACCATGCCGGCCAGGATCACCTGCGCTTCCTGGCGCCAGCCGCGTTTCTCGCCGTCGCGCGGCGGCGGGGCCGGTGCGACCAGCTTGTCCAGCGCGCCCAGGTCGGTGCCGACCAGCTCCCTGACGTCATCGGCATACGGGTCGAACGGATGCCCGCTGAGGTAGAAGCCCAGGGTCTCGCGTTCGCCGCCCAGCAGCTGCGCCACCGGCCATTCGCGGCTTTCCGGCAGGTCCAGCTGCGCGGCGGCGTTGACCGGATCGGGCGCGCCGAACAACGAGTTCTGGCCCGATGCCTTCTCGCGCGCCATCTGGTCGGTGGCCTTGAGCACCTCGGGCAGCTGCAGCATCAGCGAGGCGCGGTTGCGGCCAAGGCCGTCGAGCGCGCCGCACTGGATCATCGCTTCCAGGGTGCGGCGGTTGAGCTTGGCCGATTCCACCCGCGCGCAGAAATCCAGCAGCGTGGTGTACTCGCCGCCGCGCAGGCGCTCGGCCACCACCGCTTCGCAGGCGCCCTGGCCGACGCCCTTGATCGCGCCCAGGCCGTAGCGGATGGTGTCGGCGGAGGACGCCTCGAACATGTACGCCGATTCGTTGACCCGCGGCGGCTCCACCCGCAGGCCGAGGTTGCGCACCTCGGCCAGGAAGCCGACCACCTTGTCGGTGTTGTCCATGTCCGAGGACAGCGTCGCGGCCATGAACTCGGCCGGGTAGTGGCGCTTGAGCCAGGCGGTCTGGTAGCTGACCAGCGCGTAGGCGGCGGCGTGCGACTTGTTGAAGCCGTAGCCGGCGAACTTCTCCATCAGGTCGAAGATCTCGTCGGCCTTGGGGCCGTCGACGCCGCCCTTGGCCGCGCCCTCGCGGAAGATCTCGCGGTGCTTGGCCATTTCCGCCGGCACCTTCTTGCCCATCGCGCGGCGCAGCAGGTCGGCGCCGCCCAGCGAGTAGCCGCCGACGATCTGCGCCATCTGCATCACCTGCTCCTGGTACACCATGATGCCGTAGGTGTCCTTGAGGATGGCTTCGGTGCGCGGATCGGGATAGATGATCTCTTCCTGGCCGTGCTTGCGCGCGTTGAACGAGGGAATCAGGTCCATCGGGCCGGGGCGGTACAGCGACACCAGCGCGATCAGGTCCTCAAAGCGGTCCGGGCGCGCGTCCTTCAGCAGCCGGCGCATGCCCGAGGATTCGAACTGGAACACCGCGCCGGTGTTGCCGTTGGCGAAGATGTCCTTGTAGGTGGGCGCGTCGTCGAGCGGGATCGCGGCGATGTCCACCGGCGGGATGCCGGCGCGCGCATGGCGCTTGTTGATCGCCTTCACCGCCCAGTCGATGATGGTCAGCGTGCGCAGGCCGAGGAAGTCGAACTTCACCAGGCCCACTTCCTCCACGTCGTTCTTGTCGAACTGGGTGACCGGGTTCTTGCCCAGGCTGCCTTCGTCGTGTTCGGCGTACAGCGGGCAGAACTCGGACAGCGGCTCGGGCCCGATGACCACGCCACCGGCGTGCTTGCCGGCGTTGCGGGTCAGGTCTTCCAGCTGCAGCGCCAGGTCGATCAGGTCGCGGACGTCGTCTTCGTTCTGGTAGCGCTGGATCAGCTCGGCCGAGGCCATTTCCGAATCCGGCCCTTCCTTGCCCTTGCCCAGCGCGTCCTTCAGGCCGATGCCCAGGATGTTGGGGATCAGCTTGGACACGCCGTCGACCAGGCCGTACGGGAAGCCGAGCACGCGCCCGGAATCGCGCACCACCGCCTTGGCGGCCATGGTGCCGTAGGTGATGATCTGGCTGACCCGCTCGCGGCCGTACTTGCGGGCGACGTAGTCGATCACCTCGTCGCGGCGGTCCATGCAGAAGTCGATGTCGAAGTCGGGCATCGACACGCGTTCCGGGTTGAGGAAGCGCTCGAACAGCAGGTTGTACGGCAGCGGATCCAGGTCGGTGATCTTCAGCGCCCAGGCCACCAGCGAGCCGGCGCCCGAACCACGCCCCGGGCCGATCGGGATGCCCTGGTTCTTGCCCCACTGGATGAAGTCGGCCACGATCAGGAAGTAGCCGGGGAAGCCCATCTTGATGATGGTGTCGAGCTCGAACTCGAGGCGCTCGAAGTAGTCCTCGCGGGTCTTGCCCGGCGCCAGCGGGTTCTTCTGCAGGCGTTCTTCCAGGCCGTCGCGCGACTGCTTCTGGATCCAGGTGTCCAGGGTCTCGTCGTCGGGCACCGGGTAGTTGGGCAGGAAGTAGGTGCCCAGCCGCATCTCCAGGTTGCAGCGCTGCGCCAGCGCCAGCGTGTTGTCGATGGCGTCGGGGATGTCGGCGAACAGCTCGCACATCTGCTCCGGCGACTTCAGGTACTGCTCGCGGCTGTACTCGCGCGGGCGCTTGGGGTCGTCGAGTACGCGCCCGGTGGAGATGCACACCCGCGCCTCGTGCGCGTCGAAGTCCTGCGGCGACAGGAAGCGCACGTCGTTGCTGGCGATCACCGGCAGGCCGCGCTGGCCGGCGGCCATCAGCGCGAACTGGTTGAAGGCTTCCTCGCCGTCACGACCGGTACGGGTCAGTTCCAGGTGCAGGCCATCGCCGAACACGCGCTGCCAGTCGGCCAGCTGCTGTTCGGCCAGGTCATGGCGGCCTTCGCCGGCCAGGCGCCCGGCCAGGCTCTGGCGCCCGGCCAGCGCGAACAGGTTGTGGCAGCCGTCCTTGAGCCATTGCGGGTGGATGGCGACGCCGCCCTCGGGGCGGTGGCCCTCCAGCCAGGCGCGGCTGAGCAGCCGCGACAGGCTCAGGTAGCCGTCGCGGTCGCGGCACAACAGGGTCATGCGCCACGGGTCGTGGCCGTCCTCGGCGATCAGCACGTCGGCGCCGGCGATCGGCTTGATGCCCACGCCTTCGGCGGCCTTGTAGAACTTCACCAGCGCGAACATGTTGTTCAGGTCGGTGACCGCAAGCGCCGGCGCCTGCATTTCCACCGAACGGCTGAGGAGGTTGGCCTGCTTGGCCTTCTTCGGATCGGCCTGGTCCGGCTTGGCCGGGACGCGGATGGTGGAGTCCACCATCGAGAATTCGGTGTGGACGTGGAGGTGGACGAAGCGGGGAGTGCTCATGCCGGATCACTGCGGTGAACGGGCAGGGTAGCGGCGGGGGCGGGAGCGGACAAGGCTTGACGGGCGGCCAATGCACCCGCGGCCGTGGCTAGGTCACGGCCAGGGCGTCGCGCACCGGTGCGAAACTGCGGCGGTGCTCGGGGCACGGGCCATGCGCGCGCAGCGCGGCCAGGTGGGCCGGGGTGCCGTAGCCCTTGTGCTGGTCGAAGCCGTATTCGGGATGGCGCAGGTGCAGGTCCAGCATGTAGCGGTCGCGGCTGACCTTGGCCAGGATCGAGGCGGCCATGATCGCGCGGTCCAGGGCGTCGCCGCCGACCAGCGCCTCGGCCGGGCACGGCAGGCCCTTGGGCACCTTGTTGCCGTCGATGCGCGCGAACTGCGCCACGTGCGCCACGCCCTGCACGGCCCGGCGCATGCCCTGCATGGTGGCCTGGAAGATATTGATGCCGTCGATCTCGGCCACGTCCACCAGCACGATGCTGTAGGCCAGGGCGCGTTCGACGATGCGCTCGAAAAGCTGTTCGCGGCGCGCGGCGGTGAGTGCCTTGGAGTCGTCCAGGCCGTTGATGCGCGGCCGCTGCGGGTCGAACACCACCGCGGCCACGGCCACCGGGCCGGCCAGGGGGCCGCGCCCGGCCTCGTCCACGCCGGCGGTCAGGCGCGGTCCCTGGCGGGCGGCCAGCAGGCCGTCGTCGAACAGTGCCAGCGTTGCGGCCGGGGGCTGGCTCATGCGGGTCGCGCCAGCAGCTCCGCCACCGCGTCGGCAGCGCGGGCCGACGCGTCCTGGCGCAGCTCCAGGTGCAGGCGCCGGTAGTCGTCCTGCAGCCCCGGCACGTGGCCGGGATGCTGGAACCAGCGCAGCACGGCCGCGGCCAGGCGCTCCGGCGTGCAGTCGTGCTGGATCAGTTCCGGCGCCAGGTCGCGCCTGGCCAGCACGTTGGGCAGGGCGTAGCGGTCGACCTTGACCAGCTTCAGTGCGCGGGCGATGCGGTAGGTCAGCTCCGACACGCGGTAGCCGACCACCATCGGCCGCTTGACCAGCATGGTTTCCAGCGTGGCGGTACCCGACGCCAGCAGCACCACGTCGGCGGCGGTCAGCGCGTCGCGGGCCTGGCCGTCGAGCACGTGCAGGCGCGCGGCCGGCAGCGCCGAGGCGGCGATCTGCTGGTCGATCAGCTGCCGGCAGCGGGCATTGGCCGCCGGGACCACGATGTGCAGGCCGGGCATGCGCTCGGCCACCTGCCAGGCGGCCTCGAAGAACGCCGGGCCGAGCCGCCCGATCTCGCCCAGGCGACTGCCCGGCAGCACCGCCAGGATCGGCGCGGTGGCGGGCAGTGCGAGCCGGGTGCGGGCATCGGCGCGGTCGCTGTCCAATGGGATCGCATCGGCCATGGGGTGGCCGACGAAGCGTGCGTCCACGCCATGCCGCGCGTAGATCGGCGGCTCCATCGGGAACAGGCACAGCACCCGGTCGGCGCTGGCGCCGATCTTCTCGGCGCGCTTCTCACGCCAGGCCCAGACCGAGGGGCTGACGTAGTGCACCGTGCGGATGCCGCGCTGCTTGAGCCAGCGTTCGACGCCAAGGTTGAAGTCGGGCGCGTCGATGCCGATGAACACGTCCGGGCGCCAGTCGAGCACGCGCTCGCGGAACGCGCGGCGCAGCTTCAGCAGGCGCGGCAGGTGGCGCAGGATCTCGGCCAGGCCCATCAGCGCCAGCTCGCTGGCGTCGAACCAGGTCTGGCAGCCGGCGCCGCGCATGGCATCGCCGCCGATGCCGGCGAATTCGGCGTCGGGGAAGTGCCGGCGCAGTTCGGCGATGAGGCCGGCGCCGAGCTGGTCGCCGGAGGTTTCCCCGGCCACCAGCGCGATGCGCGGGCCGCGCGCCACGCGCTCACGGGCGACGGCGATGGGTGCCCCGTCGCCGCCGTCCCCGGGCCCCGCGTGCCCGTTCCCGGTGCTGCCTTCGGCGCTCATCGCTGCAGCGGACGGTCCGCGTGTTCGATGAAGTCCAGCATCTGCCGCACGTCGTCGCTGTCCCGCGCCTGCTCGGCCAGCTGCTGCTTGGCCTCGGCCAGCGGAATGCCGGCCACGTACAGGGTACGGTAGGCGCGCTTGATCGCGCCGATACGCGCGGTATCGAAGCCGCGGCGCTTGAGGCCTTCGCTGTTGATGCCGCGCGGACGGCCGTGGCCGTCGATGCCGACCATGGTGAACGGCGGGATGTCGCCGGTCACCAGCGCGCCCATGCCGAGGAAGGCGTGGTCGCCAATGCGGCAGAACTGGTGGGCGCCGGCAAAGCCGCTGATGATCACCCAGTTGCCGACGCTGACGTGGCCGGCCAGGGTGGTGTTGTTGGAGAACACGCAGTGGTCGCCGACCTGGCAGTCGTGGGCGACGTGGGTGTAGGCCAGCAGCCAGTTGTCGTTGCCGATGCGGGTGATGCCGCCGCCGCCGCCGGTGCCGCGGTTGACGGTGACGAACTCGCGGACCACGTTGCGGTCGCCGATCACCAGCTCGGTGCGCTCGCCGGCGTACTTCTTGTCCTGCGGCTCGCCGCCGATGGCGGCGTGGCCGATGAAGCGGTTGTCGCGGCCGATCCGGGTCGGGCCGTGGATGCTGCAGTGCGGGCCGACCACGGTGCCGGCGCCGATCTCGACGTCGGCGCCGATCAGGCAGAACGCGCCCACGCGGACGTCGTCGGCCAGCCGTGCCGACGGGTCGATGACCGCGGTGGGGTGGATCAGGGGGGCGCTGTCGTTCATGCGCGGGCTCCGGTCGGGATCATTCGCGGGTGCCGGCGCACAGCACCTCGGCATGCGCCACCACTTCGCCGTCCACCTTGGCCTCGCCGTAGTAGACGGCCATGTTGCGGATCACCCGCTTGACCTGCACGTGCAGCTCCAGCACGTCGCCGGGCACCACCTGCTTCATGAAGCGCACGTTGTCCACCTTGACCAGGTAGAACAGCTTGGACTGCGCGTCGCGGCCGAGGCTGAGCTGGGTCAGCACGCCGCCGGCCTGCGCCAGCGCCTCGATGATCAGCACCCCCGGCATGATCGGCTGGCCGGGGAAATGCCCCTGGAAGAACGGCTCGTTGATGGTGACGTTCTTGTGCGCGACGATCGTCCTTGCCTCGGTATCCAGCGCGACCACCTTGTCCACCAGCAGGAACGGGTAGCGGTGGGGGATCAGCGTGCGGATCGTGTTGACGTCGATGGGCAACGGCAGCGGTGAGTTCATTCCTTCTCCTTGCTCACAGCCAGGACCCGGCGCGCCAGGCTGTCCAGCTGCTTGAAGCGCGCGGCGTTCTTGCGCCACGTGCGGTTGTCGGTCAATGGGGTGCCGGACGAGTACTCGCCCGGTTCGGTAATGGAATTGCGCACGACCGACTTGCCGGTGACGACCACGTGGTCGCAGATCTCCAGGTGGCCGACCACTCCGACCGCGCCGCCGAGCAGGCAGTAGCGGCCGATCCGGGCGCTGCCGGCGATGCCGGTGCAGCCGGCGATCGCGCTGTGCGCGCCGATGTGGCAGTTGTGGGCGATCTGCACCAGGTTGTCCAGGCGCACGTCTTCTTCCAGCACGGTGTCTTCCAGTGCGCCGCGGTCCACGCAGGTGTTGGCGCCGATCTCGCAGTCGTCGCCGATGCGCACCCCGCCCAGCTGCGGCACCTTGATCCAGTGGCCGGCGTCCATCGCCAGGCCGAAACCGTCGGCGCCGAGCACGGCGCCGGGGTGGACGCGCACGCGCTTGCCCAGGCGCACGCGGGTGACCAGGGTGACGCGGGCGACCAGCTCGCAGCCGGCGTCCAGCGAACAGTCCTCGCCGATGATGCTGCCGGCGCCGACGATGCAGTTCTCGCCGACCACGCTGCGCGCGCCGATGCTGACGAACGGGCCGATATGGGCGCTGGCGGCCACCCGCGCGGACGGGTCGATCACCGCGCTGGGATGGACGCAGGGTTCGCGCAGCGGCACCGCCTCGAACAGCGCGCCGATCTTGGCGAACGTGGTGTACGGGTCCTTGGCGACCAGGGCGGTGCCGGGGGCGGCCTCGGCGTCGTCGGCGCGCAGCACCACGATGCCGGCCCTGCTCTCGGCCAGCTGCGCGCGGTAGCGCGGATTGGCCAGGAAGGTCAGTTGTCCGGGGCCGGCATGGGCCAGCGTGGCCACGCCGTGGATCGCGGTGGACGGATCGCCGTGCACCTGCAGCCCGAAACGGTCGGCCAGTTCCTGTGCGGTATGGGTCGGAGTATTCACGCCGGGAGTTTAGCGTCTGGAAGTGGCGCGGTCATGCGGCAGGTGGGGCACAGGCCGCGCGCAGGCCGGCTCGGCTTGGAACCGCCGGAATGATTCTGGAGAAGAGCCCCCTTGGTAAGGGGGTGCGCCGAAGGCGGGGGGATCGGAAGGCCAGGGCGCGTCCCCAGGTTTCGCTCAGCGAAACCTGGGGTGCCCAAGGCGACGCCTTGGGCGCGCGGGCAGTTCCCTAGAACTGTCCGCCGAAGGTGAACTGCAGCCGCTCGATCTCGTCGCCTTCCTTCTTCTTGAGCGGGAAGGCATAGCTGATCGAAATCGGGCCGACCGGGGCGCGCCACAGCAGCGCGACACCGGCCGAGGCGCGCAGTTCGCCCGCGTCGAAGTTGTCGGTGCCGTTGTAGACGTTGCCGAAGTCGAGGAACGCCGACACGCGCGCCGACGGGCTGTCGAACAGCTTCGGGAAGTACGCCTCGACCGAACCGACGGTCTTCAGCGAGCCGCCCAGCGGCTGGCCGCGGTAGTAGCCGCCGAAGATCTCCGAGCGCGGGCCCAGGGTGTTGTCGCGGAAGCCGCGCACCGAGTTGGTGCCGCCGGCGTAGAAGTTCTCGAAGAACGGCAGCCCCGACGCCTTGACCTGGCGGTGCTTGGCGGTGGGGTTGGTGGCGCAGTCCACCACCTCGGTGGTGGCCGGCGTGCCCGGGACGGCCGGCTTGTCGCCATCGGCCGGGGTGCCGGGGACGGCGGGCGTCTCGAACCAGCAGATGTCGCGCACCTTGTCGTTGCCGTAGGAGTCGCCGTAGCCGAACTCGACGCGGGTGTTGATCACCAGCGACGGCATGATCGGCCAGTACTTGGAGATCTGGTAGCTGAGCTTGTAGTACTCGGCGGTGGAGCCGGGCAGGGTGGCTTCCAGGCCCAGGCGCTGGTAGGTGCCGCGGGTCGGCATGAAGTAGTCGTTGCGGGTGTCGCGCGCCCAGCCCAGCTCGGTGCGCCAGGAGTGGAACGTGCGCGTGCCCATCGCATCGATGTAGTCGATGATCGACTGCGGGGTGTAGCCGCTGTAAGTGGTGATCTGGTTGCTGTCGATGCCGAACATCAGCGAGAAGCTGTCGTTCTCGGTGATCGGCACGCCGAAGATCATCTGCGCCGAGCCGTTGGTGCTGTTGTACTGGGCGGTGTTGAAGTCCGAGTAGTCCAGCTCGCGCCAGGACAGGTTGTAGCCCAGCGAGACGCCGTCGTCGGTGAAGTACGGGTTCATGTACGAGAAGCCGTAGCGCTGCAGGTAGCTGCTGCGCGAGGCCTCGACCGACACGCGGTTGCCGCCGCCCAGGAAGTTGTTCTGCGACAGCTGCACCGAGGTGGTCATGCCGTAGGACTGCGAATAGCCCAGGCCGAACACGAAGCTGCCGGAGGTGGTTTCCTTGACGTTGTAGACCACGTCGACCTGGTCGTTGCTACCGGTGACCGGCGAGGTCTCGACGTCGACCGATTCGAAGTAGCCCAGGCGCTGCAGGCGGATCTTGGAGCGGTCGATGGCGGCCTGCGAGTACCAGGCGTTCTCGAACTGGCGCATCTCGCGGCGCAGCACCTCGTCGGCGGTGCGGGTGTTGCCCTTGAACACGATGCGGCGCACCGACACGCGCGGGCCGGGCACCACCTGCATGTTGACCGCCACCGTGCGCTCGGCGCGGTTGCTGGTCGGGATCGGGTTGACCTTGGCGAAGGCGTAGCCGATGTTGGACAGGGTGTTGGTGATCGCGTCGGCGCTGAACTCCAGCAGGCCGCGCGAGAACGTGTCGCCGGCCTTCTGGAACACCATGCGCTCGACCTCTTCCTGCGGCAGGATGGTGTCGCCGGTGACCTTGATCTCGGAGATCTTGTACTGCTCGCCCTCGGTCACCCCGGCGGTGATGAACATGTCGCGCTTGTCGGGGCTGATCGAGACCTGGGTCGAGTCGACGCTGAAATCGATGTAGCCGCGGTCCAGGTACCAGGAGTTGAGCTTCTCCAGGTCGCCGGACAGCTTTTCCTTGGAATACTGGTCGTCGCGGCGGTACCACGAGGCCCAGTTGTGCTCCTTGGACTCCCAGGTATCGAGGATGTCGGCGGCCTCGAACTTCTCGGTGCCGACCAGGTTGACGTGGCGGATCTTGGCCGCCTTGCCTTCCTTGACCGCGATGGCCACGTCCACGCGGTTGCGGTCCAGCGGGCTCACCGTCGGGGTGATCTCGACGTTGTACTTGCCGCGGTCGTTGTACTGGCGGCGCAGCTCCTGGGTCACCCGGTCCAGGCTCAGGCGGTCGAAGGTGCCGCCCTCGCTCAGGCCGATGTCGGCCAGGCCCTTGAGCAGCTGCTCGCTCTTGATGTCCTTGTTGCCGGTGACCGTGAGCTTGTTGATCGCCGGGCGTTCCTTGACCGTGACCACCAGGATGTCGCCCTGGCGGTCCAGCTGCACGTCCTCGAAGAAGCCGGTCTTGTACAGGGCGCGGATGGTCTCGCCGACCTTGGCGTCGTCGACGCGGTCGCCGCGTTCCACCGGCAGGTAGGTGAAGACGGTACCGGATGAGATGCGCTGCAGGCCGTCCACGCGGATGTCGCTGGCGGTGAAGGGCTCGGCTGCCTGCGCGAGCGCGGGCGCGGCCAGACCGGCGGCGAGGGCGAGGGCAAGCAGGCGGCGATTGGGAAGTCGCGTCATGTCACGTCCGGTTGGAGTCGATTTCATTGTTGCGTGGGTGCCGGCGTATGACGACGTCAGCGGGAAAAAGTTCATCGCGGGAACAGCCCGAGGATGTCGTTGTAGAACGCCAGCCCCATCAGTCCGGCCAGCAGCGCCAGGCCGACATATTGCCCGGCGGCCATGGCGCGCTCGCTCAACGGGCTGCCCTTGAGCAACTCGATAAGGTAATACAGCAGGTGACCGCCGTCCAAGATCGGGATCGGCAGCAGGTTGATGATGCACAGGCTCAGCGACAGCAGGGCCAGGAAGTACAGGAACCAGTCCACCCCGCGCTCGGCCGAGGCATTGGCGACGCGGGCGATGGTGATCGGGCCGGAGATGTTCTTGACCGAGGCGTGCCCGGTCAGCATCCGTCGCATCATTCCCAGCGAGTCGCCGGCCAGGCGGCCGGCTTCGCGTACCGCGGCCGGCAGCGCCGCCAGCGGCCCGTACTGCTGGCGGGCGTCGTAGGCCGGCGCCTGGCCGGTGACGAAGCCCACCCCGAGCAGCCAGCGGCCGTCGCCCGGCGCCTTGCGCGGCAGCACTTCCAGGGCCATGCGCTGGCCGTCGCGTTCGACCTCGACCATGCCCGGGCCGCCGCGCTCGCCCAGTTGCTGCACCAGCGGCGCGACCTGGTCGGCGCTCTCCACGCGCTGTCCGTCGATGGCCAGGATCAGGTCGCCGCGCTGCAGCTGGCCGCTGGCGGCCGAACCCTCGGCCACCGACTCGACCTGCGCCGGCTGCAGCATGAAGCGCCACGCCAGCCCGGCCTGCTGCGGGACCGTGCGTTCGTCGAATCCGGCCGGCAGGGTGGACAGCGGCAGCACCCGGGTGTGCGGGGTGTCCAGCGCGTCCAGTACCCGCACGCGGGCGTCCTGGCGGTCCATCGCGGCCGTGGTCAGGGCCATGCTGGCCTCGGCCCAGGTCGCGACCGCCCGGCCGTCGATGTCGATGATGCGGTCGCCCGCCGCCAGCCCGGCGCTGGCGGCCATGCCGCTGCTGCGGCCGACGGTGGCCGAATAGTCCTGGCGGCCGATCACGAACATCGCCCACAGCAGCGCGATGCACAGCAGCAGGTTGGCGGCGGGGCCGGCGGCCACGATGGCGATGCGCTGCCAGACGCTCTTGTTGTTGAACGCCACGGCGCGCTCGCCGGCCGGCACTTCGACCTCGCGCTCGTCGAGCATCTTCACGTAGCCACCCAGGGGGATGGCGGCGATGACGAACTCGGTGCCGTTGCGGTTGCGCCGGCTCCACAGCGGGCGGCCGAAGCCGACCGAGAAGCGCAGCACCTTCACCCCGCAGCGGCGCGCCACCCAGTAGTGGCCGAACTCGTGGAAGGTCACCAGCACGCCGAGGCTGACGATCATCCACCACACGGAACCGAGGAAGTCAGCCATGGGCGCGGCTCGGTTGGAAGACGGGGTCAGGCATGGGGCAGGCGGGCGATGGCGGTGGAGGTGACCTGGCGGGAGCGGGCGTCGGCCGCCAGCAGGGCGTCCAGTGTATCGGCAGCCATGTCAGGCAGGGTGGACAGCGCATGTTCCACCAGCGCCGGGATCGACAGGAAGCCTATGCGGCCCTGAAGAAAGGCTGAAACGGCGACTTCGTTGGCGGCGTTCAGGATCGCCGGGGCGCTGCCGCCGGCCTCCATGGCCTGCCAGGCCAGGCGCAGGCAGGGGAAGGCCTCCAGGTCGGGCGCCTCGAAATCGAGCCGGCCCTGGGTCAGCAGGTCGAGCCCGGCCACGCCCGATTCGACCCGCCGCGGCCAGCCCAGGCCCACCGCCAGGGTGGTGCGCATGTCCGGCAGGCCGAGCTGGGCCAGGGTGGAGCCGTCGATGAACTCGACCAGCGAATGCACCAGGCTCTGCGGGTGCACCAGCACCTCGATGCGCGCCCCCGGCACGCCGAACAGGTGGTGGGCCTCGATCACTTCCAGACCCTTGTTCATCAGCGTGGCCGAGTCAACCGAGATCTTCGGCCCCATCGACCACTTCGGGTGCGCCACGGCCTGCGCCGGGGTGACCGCTTCCAGTTCGGCGCGACGCCGGCCGCGGAACGGGCCGCCGGACGCGGTGAGCAGGATGCGGCGTACGCCCGCGCCCTCGACGCTGGCGTCGCGCGAGCGCAGGCACTGGAAGATGGCGTTGTGCTCGCTGTCGATCGGGATGATGTCCGCACCGGCGGCGGCCGCTTCGCGGGTCAGCAGTTCGCCGGCCAGCACCAGCGATTCCTTGTTGGCCAGCAGCAGGCGCTTGCCGGCGCGGGCGGCGGCCAGGGTCGAGGACAGCCCGGCGGCGCCGACGATGGCCGCCACCACGGTGTCGCAGGCGTCGCCGGCGGCCAAGGCGTCGATGGCCCCGGCCCCGGCGTGCGCCTGGGTGGCCAGGCCGGCATCGCGCAGCCCGTCGCGCAGGCGCGCATACAGCGCCGGGTCGGCGATGGCGGCGTGTTCGGGGCGGTGGCTGCGGCACAGCGCGAGCAACGCGTCCACGTTGTTGCCGGCGGCCAGCACGCTGGCGCGCATCTGCCCCGGGTGGCGGGCGATGACGTCCAGCGCGGAGGTGCCGATCGAGCCGGTGGCGCCCAGGATCGCGACCCGGCGCGGGAGAGGGAGCGGGGCGGCGGACATGTCAGAAACCGAAGATTTCCTTGCCCAGCGCGAACACCGGCAGAGCCGCGAGCACGCCGTCGATGCGGTCCAGCACGCCGCCGTGGCCGGGGATCACGTTGCCCGAATCCTTGAAGCCGGCATGGCGCTTGAGCAGGCTTTCAAACAGGTCGCCGAGCACCGAGGCCAGCACCGTCGCCGTCGCCACCAGCAGCAGCCAGCCGATGGCGCCGGGCTGCACGCCGGCCAGCCAGCCGAAGCCGACCGCGACGACCAGGCCGGCCACCAGCCCGCCCAGCAGGCCTTCGATGGTCTTGTTCGGGCTCACCCGGGGCGCCAGCTTGTGCCTGCCGAACGCGCGCCCGGCGAAGTACGCCCCCGAGTCGGCCGCCCAGACCACCGCCAGCGCGGTCAGCAGCCAGCGGTTGCCGTGCGGTTCGCCGGCGTGGATCAACACCAGCGCGGCCCAGGCCGGAACGATCGCCAGGGTGCCGGCGGCCAACTTGAGCATGCGCGCGCTGCTTTCCTCGTGGGCGCCGAAATCGAAGAAACGCAGCCACAGCAGCGCCAGCAGCCAGAAGCCGATTCCGGCCAGCGTGGCCAGCTGGAACAGCACCAGGCTGCCGGCCGATGCCCACACCAGCAGCACCATCAGCAGCAGGTTCAGCACCAGCAGCACGGTGCGCGGCAGTCCATCGACGCCGGCCAGGCGGAACCATTCCCACAAACCGGTGAGGAACACCAGCGCGGCGGCCGCGGCCAGCCATTGCGGCGGCAGCAGCAGGATCGCGCAGATGGCCGCCGGGGCCATGATCAGCGCGGCGATGACACGGGTCTTGGTCATGGGGAAACGGTCTCCGTGGCCGCCGCGGCGACCTGTGCGCTGGTCAATCCATAGCGGCGTTCGCGTCGCGCGTAGTCGTCCAGGGCCTGCTGCAGGATGCCGGCATCGATGTCCGGCCACAGCACGTCGGTGAACCACAGTTCGGTATACGCCAACTGCCACAGCAGGAAATTGCTGATGCGGGTGTCGCCGCCGGTGCGTATGAACAGGTCCGGCGGCGGCAGGTCGGCGAGCGCCACGTGGCGGCCGAGAAGGTCTTCGTCGATCTGCGCGGGCTGCAGCGCGCCGGCGGCGACCTGCTCGGCGAGCAGCCGCGCGGCATGGGCGATGTCCTGGCGGCCGCCATAGCTGGCGGCGACGTTCAGGGTCATCGCGCCGTTGCCGGCGGTACGCTGTTCGGCCCGCGCCATGCGCTGGACGATGCCGGGGGCAAAACGCGCGCGGTCGCCGATGAAGCGCACGCGCACGCCACGGCGGTCGAGTTCGTCCACCTCGCGGTCGAGCGCGCCCAGGAACAGCTTCATCAAGGCGTCCACTTCTTCCGCCGGCCGTCCCCAGTTCTCGCTGGAGAACGCGAACAGGGTGAGCGCGGCGATGCCGCGCTCCAGGCAGAAGTCGATGGTGCGGTTGACCGCGCGCGCGCCGGCGCGGTGGCCGATCATGCGCGGGCGGCGCCGCTGCTGCGCCCAGCGGCCGTTGCCATCCATGATGATGGCAACGTGCGCGGGCACGCCGGGTGCTGGCATGCCGTCTGGCATGACGGACGGCACCGGTCAGACCGCCATCAGTTCCTGTTCCTTGAGCTTGACCACCTCGTCGACGTCCTTGATCGCCTTGTCGGTCAGCTTCTGGATCTCGTCCTGCGCGCGGCGGTCCTCGTCCTCGGTGATCGCCTTGTCCTTGAGCAGCCGGGCCACTTCCTGGTTGGCGTCGCGGCGGATGTTGCGGATGGCGACCTTGCTGTCCTCGCCTTCCTTGCTCACGGTCTTGGCCAGTTCCCGGCGGCGCTCTTCGGTCAGCGGCGGCAGGTTGAGGCGGATGGTGGTGCCCACGGTGGTCGGGGTCAGGCCCAGGTCGGAAGCGTAGATGGACTTCTCCACTTCCTTGATCATGTTCTTGTCGAACAGGGTGATGACCAGCGAGCGGCCTTCGGAGACGCTGATGCTGGCCACCTGGTTCAGCGGCGTGTCGGTGCCGTAGGCCTTGACCTTGATGCCGTCCAGCAGGGCCGGCGAGGCGCGGCCGGTGCGGATGGTGGTGAGGGTGTGGCGCAGAGCGTCGATGCTCTTGGCCATGCGCGCCTGCGCATCTTGCTTGATGTCGTTGATCATCGCCGGAATCCTGGATGTTTCTGGAACCGGCCGATTATAGGCGAACAGCCCTGCCGGCCGGACGGGAATCGTGAAGCCGGGCGCGGCCGATCCCGCGCGCCCGGTGCGTGGTCCCGCGGCGCGGGCCGGGGTCAGTGGGCGTCGCGGCCGTGCACCAGGGTGCCGATGTTCTCGCCGCGCAGGATCTTCAGCAGCTCGCCGGGCTGGCCCATGTCGAACACGCGCAGCGGCAGGTCGCTGTCGCGGGCCAGGGCGAAGGCGGCGGTGTCCATGACTTCCAGCCCCTGGCTGATGACCTGGTCGTAGCTCAGGGTGTCGTAGCGCACCGCGTCGGCATGCTTGTTCGGGTCCTTGTCGTAGACGCCGTCGACCTTGGTGGCCTTGAGCAGCAGGTCGGCGCCGATCTCGATGGCGCGCAGCGCGGCGCCCGAATCGGTGGTGAAGAACGGGCTGCCGACGCCGGCGGCGAAGATCACCAGCCGGCCCTTCTCCAGGTGGCGGATCGCGCGGCGGCGGATGTAGTCCTCGCACACGTCGTTGATCTTGATCGCGCTCATCACCCGCGCCTTGGCGCCGAGCTTCTCCAGCGCGTCCTGCATGGCCAGTGCGTTGATGACCGTGGCCAGCATGCCCATCTGGTCGCCGGTGACCCGGTCCATGCCGCCGGCGGCCAGGCCGGCGCCACGGAAGATGTTGCCGCCGCCGATGACCAGCGCCACCTCGGCGCCGGCCTGCTGCGCTTCGATGACCTCGCGCGCCAGGCGGTTGATGACCTTGGGGTCGATGCCGTAGTCCTCGTCTCCCATCAGCGCCTCCCCGGAAAGCTTCAGAAGGATGCGTTGGTAGGCGAGCTGGGACATGGACGACCTCGATGGCTGGAAAACGCGGGAATTCTAACGGATCGAAGGCCCGCCGGGCAGCGCTTTTGTTGCACTGCAATGACCGGCCCGGTGCCGCACCCGCGCGCGTTCAGCCGGAAGCCGGTTGCGGCTCGGGGGCGCGGGCGATCACCCGGTTGCGGCCCAGGCTCTTGGAACGGTAGAGCACGTCGTCGGCTGCCTTGAGCAGGTCCTGCACGTTGGCGAAGCGCTCATAGTCGCCGTGGGTGGCCACGCCCGCGGAAAAGGTCACGTGCAGTGGTGCGCCCTCGATCTCCGCCATCGGCGTCTGCGCGATGGTGTCCAGCACCCGCCGCACCACTTCCAGCGCGATGCGTTCGTTGGTGTCGGGGAACAGCACCACGAACTCCTCGCCGCCGAAGCGGGCGACGGTGTCGCTGGTGCGCAGCTGCTCCTGCAGGTGCGAGGCGAAGGACTGCAGCACCTGGTCGCCGGCCAGGTGGCCATGGGCGTCGTTGATCTTCTTGAAGTCGTCCAGGTCGATGAAGGCGATCGACAGCGGCCGGTTCATGTGCGCGGCGCGGGCGAACTCCTGCTCCAGCACCGTTTCCAGGTGGCGCCGGTTGAGTACCCCGGTCAGCGCGTCGAGGTGCGCCTGTTCGGCCAGGCGCCGGGCCATCAGTTCGAAATCATCGGCGCGCCGGCGGCTGGCGGAGGCGTCCTGCAGCTCGCGCAGGTTGCGCAGTTCCTTCAGTTCGTCGGCGTGGTCGAGCAGGAAGCGCAGGCGCGCGGAGCTGGGTACCGGCACGTCGAGCAGCGCGCACAGCTCGGGCAGCATCTGGCTGACCCGCTGCAGCACCAGCTCGAAGCCCTGGCTGTCCATGCCCAGTTCGCGGTAGGCGCGCTGCAGCGCATGGCTGCGCGCGGCGTCGGCATCGGCCGCCAGCCAGATTTCGGCCACGCAGCCGGACAGGGCGATGCAGCGCTGGAACAGGTCTTCGGGTTCGGCCGGGGGTTCGCTGCGGGCGATGCCCTCGACCAGGTACCGGGGCAGGTGCCATTGCTCGCACAGCTGCGCGCCGATGTCGGCATGGCTGCAGCCGAGGATGGCGCGCTCGTGGGCGAGCAGTTCCTCGTTGCAGGTGGCCTTGTCGAACAGCGCCGGGTAGATGTCCGGGCTGGCCTGCATCAGCGCCAGGGTGCCGACGTCCTGCAGCAGCCCGGCGAGCATCAGTTCCTCGACGCGGCGTACCCCGCTGCCGAGGCCGAGGAAGCGTGCGGCCAGCGCGCAGAGCACGCTGCGGCGCCAGATGCGCTCCAGCAGGCGCGGGTCCAGCCCCTCCTTGTCCATCGCGTTGGCCAGCGAGAAGCCCAGTGCCAGCTGCAGGGTCGCGTTCAGCCCGAGCATGGTCAGCGCCTGCCCGAGGTTCTCGATGCGGCGCCGGCTGGCATACAGCGGTGAATTGGCGATGCGCAGCATCCGCGCGCTCAGCGCCATGTCCATCGCGATGGCATCGGCCGCGGTGGCGATGTCGGTCTCCGGATCCTGCGCCAGCTCGATGATGCGGATGGCGATGCCCGGCGGCGAGGGCAGGTTGCGGCAGAGTGACAGCGCTGCGTTGAGCTCGGGGGACATGTCGGGGGAGGTGTTCAGCAGGCCATCAAGGATACAGGCAGGGCGGGGGCGGGCGGGTTTGCGTCACAGTATCGGGCAAAGGGACTTGAAGTCCACAGCAAAAGCCGGTCCGGCCGCCGTATGGCGGAAAAAAAAGAAGCCGCGGAGTCCGCGGCTTCTTCTGGGCTCCGGATCGGGGCCGGATCAGACCTGCATCGCCTTGGCGACTTCGGCGGCGTAGTCCTCGACCACCTTCTCGATGCCTTCGCCGACCACCAGGCGCTGGAAGCCGACGACGTCGCCGCCGGCGGCCTTCACGGCCTGCTCGACGGTCTTGTCGCTGTCCAGCACGTAGCTCTGGCCGTACAGGGTGACTTCGCTGATGATCTTGTTGATCTTGCCGCTGATGATCTTCTCCAGGATTTCGGCCGGCTTGGCCTTGTCCTTTTCGCTCATCTTGGCCAGCTCGATTTCCTTTTCCTTGGCAACGAACTCGGCCGGCACGTCGGCGGCCTTGTTGTGCGGCGGGTTCATCGCGGCCACGTGCATGGCCAGGCCGTTGGCCAGCTCGGCGTTGCCGCCGGCCAGGTCGACCAGCACGCCGATCTTGCCGTTGCTGTGCACGTAGGCACCGACGGTGTTGTTGCCGTCGACCTTGGCCAGGCGGCGGATCTGGATGTTCTCGCCCAGCTTCTGGATGGCGGCGGTGCGGGATTCCTCGACGGTCTCGCCGGAGGCCAGCTTGGCCGACTTCAGCGACTCGACGTCGGCGGCGCCGGAAGCCAGCGCGGCAGCGGCGACGGCGTCGACGAACGCCTTGAAGTTGACGTCATTGGCGACGAAGTCGGTTTCCGAGTTCACTTCGACCAGCACGGCCTTGCCGCCGTTCACGGCGACGCCGATGCGGCCTTCGGCGGTGACGCGGTCGGCCTTCTTGTCGGCCTTGGCGGCGCCGGACTTGCGCAGGGCTTCGGCAGCGGCGTCGATGTCGCCGTTGTTCTCGGCCAGAGCCTTCTTGCATTCCATCATGCCGGCGCCGGTGCGCTCGCGCAGTTCCTTGACCAGGGAGGCGGTGATTTCAGCCATGGGATTACCTCAACGATAGAAAGGGGCAGGCCGGCGATGATCGCCGGCCGTTGTTACGTGGCCCTGTCAGTGGCCGGCGCCGGTGGCGCTGCCGCAGGGGAGGCGGGTGGGGGCGCCACCCGCCGGGTGCATCAGGCCGAAGCCTCGTCGCCCTTCTTGGCGCCCTTCTTGGCCGGAGCGCGGCGGGCCGGCTTGGCTTCTTCGGCGGCAGCGGCGTCGGCGAACTCTTCCTCGCGCACCGAGGCGGCGTGCGGGGCGGCGGCCTTGCCTTCCAGCACCGCGTCGGCGGCGGCGCGGGCGTACAGCTGCACGGCGCGGATGGCGTCGTCGTTGCCCGGGATGGCGTAGTCCACCAGTTCCGGGTTGTAGTTGGTGTCGACCACCGCGATCACCGGGATGCCCAGCTTCTTGGCTTCCTTGATGGCGATGTCCTCATGGCCGATGTCGATCACGAAGATCGCGTCGGGCAGGCGGTTCATGTCCTTGATGCCGCCCAGCGAGGCTTCCAGCTTGTCGCGCTCGCGGCGCAGGCCCAGCACTTCGTGCTTGACCAGGCGGTCGAAGGTGCCGTCGGTTTCGCCGGCTTCCAGCTCCTTCAGGCGCGCAACCGACTGCTTGACGGTGCGGAAGTTGGTCAGGGTGCCGCCCAGCCAGCGCTGGTTCATGAACGGCATGCCGCAACGCTCGGCTTCTTCCTTGATGGCATCGCGCGCGCTGCGCTTGGTGCCCAGGAACAGGATGGTGCCGCGCTTCTGGGCAACCGACGAGATGAAGTTCATCGCGTCGTTGAACAGCGGAACGGTCTTTTCCAGGTTGATGATGTGGATCTTGCCGCGGGCGCCGAAGATGTACGGGGCCATCTTCGGGTTCCAGTAACGGGTCTGGTGGCCGAAGTGGACGCCGGCTTCCAGCATCTGGCGCATGGTGATCTGGGACATTGCAGAACTCCTGACGGGGAACCGGCGATTCCGCCCGCGGGCAAAGTGTGCGGGACGCGTGGAAGCGCGACGGGTTCCGGGGTTGGGCTTCCCTGTTGCCTCCGTGGCCGAACTCCTCGCGGAGCACCCCGGCACGGATGGGGGCAGCAGGTGTGGATTCACCGGTGACGCCCGGTGTGGGCGGCCTGGGCAGGCGCGGGGCCGGCAACGCAGCCGCCGGATTATAGGGTGCGCGGGGGCGCCACGCAAATCGCCGGGCCGGGCGGGCGGCGGTGGCGCCGGAAAACTCGTTCAGGCAGGCGCCGATGGGTGATAATGGCGGCCATGAGCGTGAACCTGAAAACCCCCGAAGAAATCGCCAAGATGCGCATCGCCGGCCGCCTGGCGGCCGAAGTGCTGGACATGATCGGCGCGCACGTCAAGCCCGGTGTCACCACCGAGGAACTGGACCGCATCTGCCACGACCACATCGTCAACGTGCAGGGCGCGATCCCGGCCAACGTCGGCTACCGCGGCTTTCCCAAGACCCTGTGCACCTCGGTCAACAACGTCATCTGCCATGGCATCCCCAGCGAGGCCAAGGTGCTCAAGGACGGGGACATCGTCAACATCGACGTGACCGTCATCAAGGATGGCTGGCACGGCGACACCAGCCGCATGTACTACGTCGGCACGCCCTCGGTGATGGCCCGGCGCCTGGTGGAGACGACCCGGGAAGCGATGTGGCGCGGCATCCGCGCGGTGCGGCCGGGCGCCACGCTCGGCGACATCGGCCATGCGATCCAGGAATACGCCGAGTCCGAACGCTTCAGCGTGGTGCGCGAGTACTGCGGCCACGGCATCGGCAAGGTCTACCACGACGAGCCGCAGGTGCTGCATTACGGCCGTCCCGGGCAGGGGCTGGTGCTCAAGCCGGGCATGACCTTCACCATCGAGCCGATGATCAACGAGGGCACCCGTTACACCAAGGTGCTGCCCGACGGCTGGACCGTGGTCACCAAGGACCGCAAGCTCTCGGCGCAGTGGGAACACATGGTCGCCGTGACCGAGGACGGCGTCGAGGTGCTCACGCTGTCGCCGGCCGAGGCCGGGCACGCGCAACCCGGGGCGGCATGAGCCTGTTGCCGGCGGATCTGGTCCAGCACGTACCGGACGCGCCGGCCGACCCCGCGGGCGATGCGCAGTGGGCTGCCGCGGCGCGGCAGTCGCTGGCCCAGGCCGACGCGCGGCTGTGCCGGCGCTTCGAGCAGGGTGACAACATCGAGCGGCTGCTGGCACTGCGTGCGCGCTGCGTCGACCAGTTGATCCAGCAGGCCTGGCGGCGTTGCCTGGCGGGCGAGGGTGGACTGTCGCTGTTCGCGGTCGGCGGCTATGGCCGTGGCGAACTGTTCCCGCGTTCGGACATCGACCTGCTGGTGCTGGGCGAGCCCCAGGTGCAGCAGGCCAGCGAGGCCGCGCTGGCGCGCCTGTTCGCATTGCTGTGGGACGCCGGGCTGCCGGCCAGCCACGCGGTGCGCTCGGCCGCGCAGTGCGCGCAGGCCGCGGCCGACCAGACCGTGCTCACCGCGCTGATCGAGGCGCGGCCGCTGTGCGTGGCGCCGGGCGCGCAGCAGGCGCTGGCGCGCGCGGTATCGCCGACCCTGATCTGGCCGGCGCGCGATTACTTCCTGGCCAAGCGCGAGGAGCTGCTGCTGCGGCACCAGCGGTTCGGCGATACCGCCGACAACCTGGAGCCGGACATCAAGGATGGCCCCGGCGGCCTGCGCGACCTCAATACCCTGGGCTGGATGGCGCTGCGCGCGTTCGGCGTGAGCGACATCGACGCGCTGGTCGGGCTGGGCCACCTGGGCCTGGACGAGGCCGCCGCGCTCAAGCGCGAGCGCGCCGTGCTGGCGCGGCTGCGCTTCGGCCTGCACCTGGTCGCGCAGCGCGCCGAGGAGCGCCTGCGCTTCGACCACCAGAAGGCGCTGGCCGAGCGCATGGGCTTCGCCGACGACGCCGGCAACCTGGGCGTGGAAAAGATGATGCAGGGCTTCTACCGCAGCGCGGCGGTGGTGCGGCGGATCAGCGACCGCCTGCTGCAGCGGTTCGAGGAGCAGTTCGACGGCGAGGCATCGCCCGAGCCGGTCGGCGACGGTTTTTCGCTGCGCCGAGGCTACCTGTCGGCCGACGACCCTTTGTGGCCGCATGGCGACATCGCCCGCATCTTCGCCCTGTTCGCCTGCTGGGCGCGCACCCCGCAGGTGCGCGGGCTGCATTCGCTGACCGCGCGCGGCCTGGCCGAGATGCTGGACGAGATTCCCGCCTATACCGAAGTGGACGCGGCGGCGCGCGAGCAGTTCATCGCCCTGCTGCGCGGGCCGCGCGCGGTGGACACGCTGGCGCGCATGGCGCGGCTGGGCGTGCTCGGGCAGTGGATACCGGCGTTCGCGCAGGTGTCCGGGCGCATGCAGTTCGACCTGTTCCACGTCTATACCGTGGACCAGCACACGCTGATGGTGCTGCGGAACATCGGCGTGTTCGCCGCCGGCCGCGCCGACGAGCGGTTCTCCATCGCCCACGAGGTCTGGCCGCGGCTGCGCAAGCCGGAACTGCTGCTGCTGGCCGGGCTGTTCCATGACATCGCCAAGGGCCGTGGCGGCGACCATTCCGAACTCGGCGCGGTGGACGCGCGCGCGTTCTGCGCCGCGCACGGCCTCAGCGCCACCGACACCGAACTGGTGGCGTGGCTGGTGGAGCAGCACCTGCGCATGTCGGTCACCGCGCAGAAGCAGGACATCACCGACGCCGAGGTGATCCACCGCTTCGCCGGCCTGGTCGGCAGCCGCGAACGGCTCGATTACCTGTACCTGCTGACCTGCGCGGACATCGCCGGCACCAGCCCGAAGCTGTGGAACGCCTGGAAGGACCGGCTGCTGGCCGACCTGTATTTCGCCGCGCGCCGCGCCCTGCGCGAGGGGCTGGAACAGCCGCTGCCCGAGGCCGAACGGGTGCAGGAAGCGCGCGCCAGCGTGCGCGAACTGATGCGCGCGCTCGGCCATGCCGATGCGGTGATCGAGCGCCAGTTCAGCGCGATGCCCGACGAGAGCTTCGTGCGCTTCCGGCCCGAGCAGCTGGTGTGGCAGGCCACGTCGCTGATGGAAGTGGCGCGCGGCGGCACCCTGGTCAAGGCGCGCCGGATCGCACCGGAAAGCGACGCGCTGGAAGTGTTCGTGCATTCGCCCGACCGCGACGGCCTGTTCGCCGCGATCGTGATGACCCTGGACCGCGCCGGCTACAGCATCCACCGCGCGCGGGTGCTCGACGGGCCGGAGGACACCATCTTCGATACCTTCGAGGTGACCCCGGCCGGCAGCTTCGCCGACGGCGATACCGCGCGCCTGGAGCTGCTGCTGCGCAAGGCGCTGGCCGGCGACATCCAATGCCTGCGGCCGGCGCGGCGGGTGATCCCGCGCCAGCTCCGGCATTTCCGCTTCGCGCCGCGCATCGAGTTCATCGAGAACGCCGAGCATGCGCGCACGGTGTTGAACCTGGTGGCGCCGGACCGCCCGGGCCTGCTGGCCGACGTCGCGCACGTGCTGCGCGACCAGCAGCTGCGGGTGCAGGATGCGCGCATCGCCACCTTCGGCGAACGCGCCGAGGACCAGTTCCAGCTGACCGATCGCCACGATCGCCCCCTTACCGAAACTTCCCGGCAGGCACTGCGCGACGCATTGCTGGCCTGCCTGGAGCCCGACAGAACGCCAGGAGACCCCCGCTGATGGCCACCCGGAAGCCCGCCGCCAAGAAGCCCGCCCCGACCAGGACCGCTACGACCAGGACCGCTACGACCAGGACCGCTACGGCCAGGACCGCCCCGACCAAGACCGCTACGACCAGGACCGCCGCGAAGAAGGTCGCGCCGAAGAAGGTCGCCGCTGCGGCGGCGCCGGCCGCGAAGCCGGCCAAGGCGCCCAGGAAGACGCCCGCGGCCCGGCCGAAGGCGATCGAATCGATCGGTCCGCGCAGCCTGCGCAAGCCGCCAGCGCCGGGCGTGGCGGAAATGAAGTTCGGCATCGAGAGCGCGTTCGAACGCCGCGCGATGCTGACCATGGACGAGATCGAGGGCTACACCCGACCGCTGGTCAACCGCGTCATCGACGGCCTGGAGTCGGGCGAGTTCCGGGTCGCCGAGCCGGACGGCAATGGCGGCTGGAAGGTCAACGAGTGGTTGAAGAAGGCGGTGCTGCTGTACTTCCGCGTCAACGACATGAGCGTGATGGACGGGCGTCCGGCGCCGTTCTGGGACAAGGTCGAATCGCGCTTTGGCGGCTATGGCGAGGCAGAATTCCGCGCCGCCGGGGTGCGCGTGGTGCCCGGCGCCATCGCCCGCCGCGGCGCCCACTTCGGCCGCGACGTGGTGCTGATGCCCAGTTTCACCAACATCGGCGCGTACGTGGGCGAGGGCACCATGGTCGATACCTGGGCCACGGTCGGCTCGTGCGCGCAGGTGGGCAAGCACTGCCACCTGTCCGGCGGCGCCGGCATCGGCGGCGTGCTGGAACCGCTGCAGGCCAGCCCGACCATCATCGAGGACCACTGCTTCATCGGCGCGCGCTCGGAAGTGGTCGAAGGCGTCGTGGTCGGCCACCACAGCGTGATCGGCATGGGCGTGTTCCTGAGCCAGAGCACGCGCATCTACAACCGCGCCACCGGCGAGATCAGCTACGGCTACATCCCGCCCTACAGCGTGGTGGTGTCCGGCTCGCTGCCGAGCAAGGACGGCACCCATTCGCTGTACTGCGCGGTGATCGTCAAGCAGGTCGACGCCCGCACCCGCAGCAAGACCAGCGTCAACGACCTGCTGCGCGGCCTGGCCGATTGATGTTCCTCCTCTCCCTGGCCGGAGAGGGCAAGCCCTGGATCCTGCAATGACCACTCTCTACGGACTCAAGAACTGCGATACCTGCAAGAAGGCCAGCAAGTGGCTGGACCGTTTCGGTGTCGCCCATGCTTTCATCGACTACCGCGAGCACAAGCCCAGCCCCGAGACCCTGGTCGAATGGGCCGGCAAGGCCGGTGGTTTCGACGCGCTGGTCAACAAGTCCTCGACCACCTGGCGGCAGTTGCCCGATGCGCGCAGGGCGCCGGGCTCGGACGCCGAGTGGAAGCTGCTGCTGCGCGAGTACCCGCAGCTGATCCGGCGCCCGCTGGTGGTCACCGACGACGGCGCGCTGAGCCAGGGTTTTTCCGACAACGGCTTCAAGCAGCGCTTCGGCATCGGGTAAGGCAATGGCGCCGATGGACGATGTGGTCGAACTGACCCGTGAACTGATTGCCCGGCCGTCGGTGACCCCGGACGACGCGGGTTGCCAGCAACTGCTCGGCGGCCGCCTCCGCGCCGCCGGCTTCCACTGCGAGCACCTGCGCCTGGGCGAGGTCGACAATCTGTGGGCCACCCACGGCAGCGGCGCGCCGGTACTGGTATTGCTCGGCCATACTGACGTGGTCCCCAGCGGCCCGGTTGCGGCCTGGACCAGCGATCCGTTCCAGCCGGAGGTACGCGACGGCATGCTCTACGGCCGCGGCGCGGCCGACATGAAGGGCAGCGTGGCCGCGTTCGTGGTCGCCGCCGAACAGTTCGTCGCCGCCCATCCCGATCATCCGGGCACGCTGGCGGTACTGCTGACCAGCGACGAGGAGGGCGATGCCATCGATGGCGTGCGCCACGTCGCGCGCCTGTTCGGCGAGCGTGGGCAGCGCATCGACTGGTGCATCACCGGCGAGCCGTCGTCCACCGCGACCCTGGGCGACCTGCTGCGCGTGGGCCGCCGCGGCAGCCTGTCGGCGACGCTGCAGGTCAGGGGCGTGCAGGGCCATGTCGCCTATCCGGACAAGGCGCGCAACCCGATCCACCTGGCCGCCCCGGCGCTGGCCGAACTGGTCGCGCGGCACTGGGACGACGGCTACGAGAGCTTCCCGCCGACCTGCCTGCAGATTTCCAACATCAACGCCGGCACCGGCGCCGGCAATGTCATCCCCGGCGACCTGCAGGTGATGTTCAACCTGCGCTACAACCCGCACTGGAATGCCGGGCGGCTGGAAGCGGAGATCGCCGCGCTGCTGGACCGCCATGGCCTTGATTACACGCTGCGATGGCACCGCAGCGGCGAGCCTTTCTACACCCCGGAAGGACGCCTGCGCAGCGTCGCGCGCGAGGTGCTGGCCGGGTTCGCCGGCGCCACGCCCGAGGAGAGCACCGGTGGCGGCACCTCCGATGCCCGCTTCATCGCGCCGCTGGGCGCGCAGTGCATCGAGGTGGGACCGGTCAACGCCAGCATCCACCAGGTGGACGAGCACGTGCGCCTGGACGACCTGCGGGCGCTGCCCGACCTGTACCGCCAGTTGATCGCGCGGCTGCTGGCCTGATCCGCCCGCGGCCGCCGCGGCGGCCGTGGGATCGCGGGCGCGCACGCACGGGCACATCGGTTGCCCACGAAACAGTTGCACGCCGTCGCAGGGCCACGCTATCGTCGGCCCCATGAACCGCAACGCCCGCACCAACGTGAACGTGTCGAACAACCGCAATAATGCGGTTGCGAACAATCGCGCGCGGCCGATGCGGGTCTGCGACTGAGCCACAAGCACCATACGCCCAGTGACCAGAAAACCCGCATCGGCCGATGCGGGTTTTTTGTTGCGTGCGTGGGTCCCTCCACAAGCGCCCGGCCAGCCATGACCGGGATTCAACGAAAAGCCCCCACAACCAGGAGCAGTCCCCATGTGTTCCATCTTCGGCATCTTCGGCCTGCAGGCGGGCGACGACCTGCAGGCGCTGCGCCGCCAGGCCCTCGAACAATCGCAGCGCCAGCGCCACCGCGGCCCCGACTGGAGCGGCGTGTACGTGGACGAGCGCGCCATCCTCGTGCATGAACGCCTGGCCATCGTCGACCCGGCCGGCGGTTCGCAGCCGTTGCTGTCAGAGGACGGCACGCTGGCGCTGGCGGTCAACGGCGAGATCTACAACCACCGCGAACTGAAGCAGGAACTGGTACAGCCCTATGCGTTCCAGACCGGCTCGGACTGCGAGGTGATCAATGCGCTGTACCGCGAGGACGACCCCGCGTCGTTCCTCAACCGGCTCAACGGCATCTTCGCCTTCGCCCTGTGGGACAAGGTCGCCGGGCGCGCGATCATCGCCCGCGACCCGATCGGCGTGGTGCCGCTGTACTGGGGGCATGACAAGCAGGGCCGCCTGTGCGTGGCGTCGGAGATGAAATCGCTGGCCGATACCTGCGCCGACGTGGCGCAGTTCCCGCCGGGCCACTGGTACGACAGCGCCACCGGCGAGCTGCTGCAGTACTACGCGCGGCCGTGGCGCGACTACGACGCGGTGCAGGGCGTGGAGGTGTCCCGGCAGGCGCTGCGCGAAGCCTTCGAGGCCGCCGTGCACCGCCAGCTGATGACCGACGTGCCCTATGGCGTGCTGCTGTCCGGCGGGCTGGATTCGTCGCTGGTGGCGGCGGTGGCCGCGCGCTACGCCCGCCATCGCATCGAGGACGGCGACCGCAGCGAAGCCTGGTGGCCGCGCCTGCACAGCTTCGCCATCGGCCTGGCCGGCTCGCCCGACCTGGCCGCGGCGAAGATCGCCGCCGACATGCTCGGCACCGTGCACCACGGCTTCGAGTACACCTTCGAGGAAGGCCTGGATGCGCTGCCGGAAGTGATCCGCCACATCGAGACCTACGACGTCACCACCATCCGCGCCTCCACGCCGATGTTCCTGCTGGCGCGGCGGATCAAGGCGATGGGGGTGAAGATGGTGCTGTCCGGCGAGGGCAGCGACGAGATCTTCGGCGGCTACCTGTACTTCCACAAGGCGCCGAACGCGCGCGAGTTCCACGAGGAGCTGGTGCGCAAGCTCGACGCGCTCAACAACTACGATTGCCTGCGCGCCAACAAGTCGATGATGGCCTGGGGCGTGGAGCCGCGGGTGCCGTTCCTGGACCGCGCCTTCCTCGACGTGGCGATGCGCATGGACGCCCGCCACAAGATGGTGGACAAGGCCAGCGGCCGCATCGAGAAGGCGGTGCTGCGCGAGGCGTTCGAGGGCTACCTGCCCAGGGAAATCCTGTGGCGGCAGAAGGAGCAGTTCAGCGACGGCGTCGGCTACGGCTGGATCGACGGGCTCAAGGCGCATGCCGAGGCGCAGGTCAGCGACCGCGAACTCGCCGCCGCCGACAAGCGCTTCCCGTACAACCCGCCGCAGACCAAGGAGGCGTACTACTACCGCAGCCTGTTCGAGCAGTTCTATCCCAGCCCGGCGGCGGCGGAGACGGTGCCGGGCGGCAAGTCCATCGCCTGTTCCTCGCCGGCGGCGATCGCCTGGGACGCCAGCTTCGCGACGATGGCCGATCCGTCCGGTCGCGCGGTGGCCGGCGTGCACGCGCAGGCGCTGGCAGGATGAGCAGGGCGGCGGCGCGCTGCTGCGCCGCCGGTCTTTCCTCATCGCACGGCGCGTCTGTCCCTGCGGCCGGCGCGTCCGTATCCATCGCGGCGGCGGCGGTCCCTGCCCGAAGCCGCCGTTGCTCATCTCACTGTTGCGCTCAAGGGGGTTCTTCGATGCGTGCGTATTCGTTGCTGGTGTCCGGTCTGTTGTGCGCCGCGCCTGCCGCTGCCGCGGAGGTGCCGCTGGAGCGCCACGGCCTGGGCAGTTGGGAAGCGGATATTGGCTACAGCGGCGTGGTGCGCGATGGCGACACTCTGTATGTGTCCGGCGTGCCGTGCCGCGGCCAGGACATGCAGGCCGCGGTGCGGGCGTGCTATGGCGAATTGACGAAGATCCTGCAGCGCTTCGGCGCCGACAGCAGCCAGGTGGTGAAGGAAACCGCGTACACCACCGACATGGATGCGCTGGTCAAGGCCATTCCGGCGCGCAAGGCGTTCTTCGCCGACGGCAGGTACCCTGCCGCGAGCTGGGTGCAGGTCAGCCGCCTGTTCAACGCGGAGGACATGCTCGAGGTCGAATGGACGGTGCGCCTGAAATAGCGCCGCGCGTTGGCTGATCCGTGCTGCGCCCGCCGTTTCAGCGCGGGCGCAGCACCAGGGTGTGGGTGGTGGCGCCCGGCAGGAACGGCGTCGGCCGGCCGTGTACCCAGTCGTCGTGGCCGGCGCCCCAGAACGGCGACAGCGGATGGCCGCTCTGGCCACCGGGCATGTGCACGATGCCGTCGGCTTCATGGCCGGGTGAGACCACCATGCGCTCGGACGCGCCGAAGTCGGGCGTCTGCACGCGTGGCATGTTGCCGTCGCCGGGCAGCGCCTGTGCCGGCATGCACAGCCAGCGCCTGAACAGCGCAGGCAGCGCACGCGACACCGGGTGGCAGATCGCCGCGGTGTTGCGTTCGCCCCAGGTACGCGCGGCCAGGTCGTGGCCCTGCGCGGCCAGGTCCGCTTCCAGTTGCCGCGCGCTGTGCGCCAGCAGTTCGTCCCAGCGCTTGAACGGCGCTGGCAGCAGGTGCGGCGGGCGCTGTTCCAGCAGCGGCCAGGCCACGCCCTCCAGCTGTGGCAGGCGCGGCGCCACGAAGTCCTCCCCGAGCCGCTGCCGCGCGGGCGCCAGCAGGCCGTCCTCCAGCGTATCCAGGACGATGCCGCGGAAGCCGCGGGCGATGCGGTAGCTCGCCGAGTCGACCGCGGCGCGGCCGTCCCAGTGGCGGCTGGCCGCTTCCAGCCGCCGCAGCGCCGGGTCGTCACTGTGCTCCACGGTGGCGCGCAGCAGCTTCCACCAGCGCTCCATCAGTACGGCACGATCGTCGAGCTGGATGGCGAGCAGGTCGCGCTCGTCGAACTGTTCGCGCGCGAACAGGCCGTCGCGGACCTGGCGTGCCCGCGCGCCGAGGTCGTAGCCGCCATCGCCGGCCTCGGCCAGCATGGCACCATCGAGCACGCGGCCATTGGCGGTCCACAGGCGGTGGTCGGCGGGATCGACCAGCGACGGCGCCTGATCCGTGCGCAGTGGCCACGGATGGCAGGGTTCGTTGAAGGGCGACGTGCCCGGCGGCAACGGCGCATCGGATGTGTTGGCGATGCCGCCGGCGGTGCACGTCCCGCTGCGGTCCGGGCGTGCGCCGGCCAGGCGCCAGGCAATGCGGCCGTGGCGGTCGGCCAGCAGCAGGTTCTGCGCGGGGATGCCGGCGCGGTCGGCCACCGCCAGCGCGGCGTTCAGGTCGCCGGCGCGGGCCATGTCGGCGAAATCCAGGCGCACCGCGCCCGGCAGCTGTGCGGTCCAGCGCAGCGCCAGCAGGCTGCCGTCGGCGTTGTCGTGCAGCACCGGGCCCCAGTCGCTTTCGCGTACGACCAGGGTGTCGGCGGGCGCGCCGGCCACGGCGATGGTTTCGTGGTATTCGCGCAACGGCGCGGTGGCCGGCAGGCGCGCGAAATCGGCGGTGTCGATGTAGCTGTTGGTGAAGCCCCAGGCCACATGGGTATTGCTGCCGACGATCACCACCGGCAGCCCCGGCAGGCTGAACCCGGCCACGTCGACCTTGCCGCCCGGCGCGGCCGCATCGGGATGGCGCAGGCGCACGCGGAACCAAAGGTTGGGCGCGCGCAGGGCCAGGTGCATGTCGTCGGCCAGGATCGCGCGGCCATCGCGGGTGAGCGCGCCGGCGACGGCGAAGTTGTTGCTGCCCGGCGCGCTGTCGGCCGCCACCGGTGGCCAGCCGATCCCGCTGTCCCGCCGCGGCGCGGGGGCAGGACGCGCGGCCGTGGCCTCGCCGCCGCCACTGCCGGCCAGCTGGCGCAGGTCCAGCGTCGCCGCATCGGGCAGCGGTGCATCGCCGCGCGCGGCGCCGAACAGTGGCGCATCCCAGCTGCTGCCGTCGTGCGCGAGCAGGGCATAGAGCGCGGGTGGCACCACCTCGCGGATGCGGGCCAGGGCCAGCTCGCGGCTGTTGCCCGGGTCCTGCAGGTCGGCGTACATCGCCAGCCCGGCCAGCACCGAATCCTCCAGGCGCCAGGGGCGCGGCTGCTGGCGCAGCAGCAGGTAGGGCCAGGGCCGTACCGGCAGTGCCGCCAGCCCGGCGTTGACGCCATCGCGGTAGGCCTCGAGTACCGCGCGGCGCTCGCCCAGGGCGACGTCCAGGGTGTCGTGCGCGCGCGGACGCAGGCGGTGCACGCGCATGCGCCGGTCCAGCGGCAGGGCCTTGGCGCCGAACAGTTCGGCCAGCTCGCCGGCCGCCGAGCGCCGCATCAGGTCCATTTCGAAGTAGCGTTCCTGGGCGTGCACGTAGCCCAGCGCGCGGGCCATGTCGCGCTCGTCGGCGGCATCCACCGTGACCATGCCGTTGCCGTCGCGCTGCACCTGGACCGGTGCCGACAGCCCGGGCAGGGCGAGCTCGCCGTCCAGTTCCGGCAGGCTGCCGCGCAGCAGCAGCCAGAGCCCCCCCGACACAAGGATCGAAAGCCCCAGCACGACCCACAGCGAACGCAGCAGCCAGCGCCTCATGCGCCTCTCCCCCGGCCCCAGGAAGCGCGATTGTAGGCGAGGGCGGTGCCGTACGCAGGGCGCAACTGAAACTGATTCCGATTAGATCATCGCCGTGCCGGATCGGGCATCCTGTGCCCCTACGCATATCAGGAGCACCCCCATGCAGGGACACCCGGAAGTCATCGATTGCCTGAAGGAGCTGCTGCGCGGCGAACTGGCCGCGCGCGACCAGTACTTCATCCATTCGCGCCGGTACGAAGACCAGGGTCTGCATGCGCTGTACGAGCGCATCGGCCACGAGATGGAGGAGGAGACCGGGCATGCCGACGCGCTGCTGCGGCGGATCCTGTTCCTGGGCGGCGACCCGGACATGCGCCCGCACGTCTTCGCCCCCGGCAAGAGCGTGGTCGAGATGCTGGAGAAGGACCTGCAGACTGAATATCAGGTGCGCGCCAACCTGGCCGCGGCGGTGAAGCTGTGCGAGTCGCACGGTGACTACGTCAGCCGCGACATCCTGATCGCGCAGCTGCGCGACACCGAGGAAGACCATGCCTGGTGGCTGGAGCAGCAGCTGGGCCTGATCAAGCGCATCGGCCTGGAGCTGTACCAGGCCAGCAAGATGGATGCGAAGGGGTCGCCGGCGCATTGAGCGTGGCCAACCCACGCCCATGAGCGACGAAGGCCGGGAATTCCCGGCCTTTTCGTTGATGCAGGGAGCGTGCCTGTCAGTCGCCGGCGCGCCGCATGCGGTAGACCGCGGTGGACAGCGCGCTGACGCCTTCGGCGCGGAAGCCGGGCTCCTGCGCGAGGATGTCGCGGCGCTCGGCCAGTTCCACCCGCCACGCCGGCGCGAACGATTCCACTTCCGTCTGGCCCACCGCGAATGGCGGCCCGGCCTTTTCCGCCTGCGGGTATTCGAGCGTGATCAGCAGCGCGCGGCAGCCGGCCGGCAGCCGTGCGTAGACGGTGTCGCGGTAGCGCTGGCGCAGTTCCGGCGGCAGCGCGATCAGCGCAGCGCGGTCGTAAAGCCCGGCGATACCGGCCAGGGTCGCGTCATCGAGGGTGAAGGCGTCGCCCAGGATGATCTCGATCGGGCCGGCGCTGAAATGCTCGCCCAGCGCGCTGCTGCGGCGTTCGGGCCGCAGCCCGGCCTCGGCGAAGAACTGCGTCACCGCCAGCGGCGAGATCTCCACGCCGAGCACGCGGTGGCCCTGCGCGGCCAGCCAGTGCATGTCCAGGCTCTTGCCGCACAAGGGCACCAGCACGCGGCCGCCCGGCGCGACCTGCAGCGCAGGCCAATGTCTTTCCAGCAGCGGCATCACCTCGCCGCGGTGGAAGCCGATCTGTCCCTGTTGCCAGCGCTGCAGCCAGAATTCGGGTTGCATGGCGTTCCCCTCAGCGGACTTTCCGCCAGCCGTTCTCCGGCGTGATCCGCGCCAGCGCGTCGTTGCCTGCATAGAAGCGGACCAGGCCGCAATCGCGGCACACGACACTGCGCATCTTGGCGCTGGCGAACACGCCGCTGGCGCCGGGCAGCAGGTCCGGGCCGTAGCCGCCGCGGGCGCTGATGCCGCCGTGGGTATACAGGTTGTCGCCGCGGCACTCGGGACAGATGCTCTGCGGTGAAGCGTCTTGCTGGGATGTCATGTTGCTTCCTTGTAAGGCGGGTTTCCGGCCGTCGCCACGGCCGGAACACAGCATGGATCGTTCACACTGCGCGCCGCGCCATGCATGCGCATGGCAACGGCGATGCCGGCCGCGCCGCCGCGCGCCAGTGAAACGGGTTATTGGACGTCGAGGCCTTCCACCTTCTGCCGCGCCACGCCTGCGCGTGGCGACTGCAATACCGGCCGCGCCGCCGCGCGTCAGTGAAACGGGCTACTGGACATCGAGGCCTTCCACTTTCTGCCACCCCCTCGGCAGCAGGTGCCCGCGGCTGGCCCGCGCGCCCACGTACGCATCCAGCTCCTTGAACGACAGGTTCATGGTGCGCTGGCCGCTGCGCACCTGCAGGGTGGCGCCGGGCGATACCGCGACCACCGCGACCACGCGCTCGGTGGCGAGCTTGGCCTTGGGGATCTCGATGATCTTGTTGCCCTTGCCCTTGTCCAGCTCGGGCAGGTCGCTGGCCGGGATGGCGAGCATGTTGCCGGCGCTGGTGACCGCGACGATGCGGTCGGCCTGCGGGTTGGCCACCACCATCGGCTGCAGCACCGCCGCGCCGGGGGACAGGTTGAGCATGGCCTTGCCGGCCTTGTTGCGGCCGGTGAGGTTCTCGAAGCGGGTGACGAAGCCGTAGCCGTGCGAGGAGGCGAGCACGAAGCGGGTGTCGTTGTCGCCGCTGGCCAGGGTCACGAAGCTGCTGCCGGCGGCCGGCGAGAAGCGGCCGGTCAACGGCTCGCCGTTGCCGCGCGCCGAGGGCAGGGTGTGCGCCGGCGTGGAGTAGGCGCGGCCCTCGCTGTCGAGGAACGCCACCTGCTGCGTGCTGCGCCCGCGCACCGCCGCCAGCAGGCTGTCGCCCTCGCGGTAGGACAGGCCGGCGGCATCCACGTCGTGGCCCTTGGCCGCGCGCACCCAGCCCTTCTCCGACAGCACCACGGTGACCGGCTCGCTGGCGACCAGCTCGGTCTCGTCGATGGCCTGGGCAGCGTCGCGCTGCACCAGCGGCGAACGGCGCTCATCGCCGAACTTCTTGGCGTCGGCCAGCAGTTCGTCCTTGACCAGTTTTTTCAGCTTCGCGGCGCTGCCGAGGATGGACAGGATCTTCTCGCGCTCGGCGGCCAGCTCGTCCTGCTCGCCGCGGATCTTCATTTCCTCCAGGCGGGCCAGCTGCTTGAGCTTGGTTTCGAGGATGTACTCGGCCTGGTCCTCGGACAGGCCGAAGCGGGCGATCAGCGCCGGCTTGGGTTCGTCCTCGGTGCGGATGATGCGGATCACCTCGTCCAGGTTGAGGAAGGCCACCAGCAGGCCTTCCAGCAGGTGCAGGCGGCGCTCGACCTTCTGCAGCCGGTGGTTGAGGCGGCGGGTGACGGTGTCCTGGCGGAAGCGCAGCCACTCGCCCAGCAGCTGCCGCAGGTTCTTGACCTGCGGGCGGCCGTCCAGGCCGATGACGTTGAGGTTGACCCGGTAGCTCTTCTCCAGGTCGGTGGTGGCGAACAGGTGGCCCATCAGCTGTTCGGCGTCGACGCGGCTGGAGCGCGGGATCAGCACCACGCGCACCGGGTTGGCGTGGTCGGATTCGTCGCGGATGTCCTCCAGCCAGGGCAGCTTCTTGGCCCGCATCTGCTGGGCGATCTGTTCGATCACCTTGGACGGCGACACCTGGTGCGGCAGCGCGGTGATGACGATGTTGCTGCCTTCCTTGAGGAAGGTGGCGCGGGCGCGCACGCTGCCGTTGCCGGTCTCGTACAGCTGCCGCAGGTCGCTGGCCGGGGTGATGATCTCGGCGGTGGTCGGGTAGTCCGGGCCCTTCACGTGCTCGCACAGGTCGGCGACGGTCGCGTCCGGGTCGTCGATCAGCCGCACCAGCGCGCTGACGATCTCGTTGAGGTTGTGCGGCGGGACGTCGGTGGCCATGCCCACGGCGATGCCGGTGGTGCCGTTGAGCAGCAGGTGCGGCAGCCGTGCCGGCAGCCAGCTCGGTTCCTCCAGCGTGCCGTCGAAGTTGGGCGACCAGTCGGTGGTGCCCTGGCCCAGCTCGCCCAGCAGCACCTCGGCGATCGGGGTCAGCTTGGATTCGGTATAGCGCATGGCCGCGAACGACTTGGGGTCGTCGCTGGAGCCGAAGTTGCCCTGGCCGTCGATCAGCGGGTAGCGGTAGGAGAACGGCTGGGCCATCAGCACCAGCGCCTCGTAGCAGGCGATGTCGCCATGCGGGTGGTACTTGCCGATGACGTCGCCGACGGTGCGCGCGGACTTCTTCGGCTTGGACGCGGCGTTCAGGCCCAGCTCGCTCATCGAATAGATGATGCGGCGCTGCACCGGCTTGAGCCCGTCGCCGAGGAAGGGCAGGGCGCGGTCCAGTACCACGTACATGGAATAGTCGAGATAGGCGCGCTCGGCGTACTCGCGCAGCGGCTGCTGCTCGAAGCCGTGGAAGGCGGGGCGTACGAGTTCGGTCATGCGGGGCTGTTACCTGGTGCTGGGGGGCGGCGACGGCCGTCGCCCCCGCGAGCCGGTGATTATCCGGATGCGGTCGGGGATGCCAAGCCGCAGGCCCGGGCCGGGGCCCGGCCGGCCGCGCGATTGATCCAATGCTGCAACGGCGCATTTCATGCCGGGTGGAATATTTCCATTGAGAATTATTCCGGATGCAATAAAATCCGCGCCCATGATCTGCGCGACCACCAACCCCCCCAGCTTCGGCCTGCTGCTGCGCCAGACCCGCGACGGCCTGGCCCGGCAGCTCGACGCGTCGATGGCCGAAGAAAACATCGGCATCGGCTTCACCCATTTCGTGGGCCTGAAGACGCTGGCGCACATGGCCCCGTGCACCGCCAACGAACTGGCGCAGGCGCTGGACCAGGTGCCCAGCGCGGTCACCCGCCTGCTGGACAAGCTCGAATCGCTGGGCTGCGTGCGCCGCGAGGCGCATGCGCAGGACCGGCGGGCGCTGCAGATCGTGCTGACCGAACAGGGCCGCGAGCTGTGCGCGCGGCTCAAGAAGCGCGGCGACGCGGTGATGGATTACGCCATGCGTGACCTGAGCCCCGACGAACGCGCGCAGCTGATGTCCCTTCTCACCCGCATCCGCGACTCCCTGACGCCCCCATGATCCCTTTCCCCGTCTCCCACTCCCTGCGCCAGCGCGCGCGGCCACTGTTGCCGGCGACGCTGGTGCTGGCGCTCGCCGCCTGCGCCAGCAGCGGCGGACTGCAGCCGCAGGGGCGGCTGCTCGACACCGGCAGCCTGCACAGCGAACGCACCCTGGCCACCAGCGACCTGTCGGTGGCCGCGTTCCCGGCCAGTGACTGGTGGCGTGCCTTCGGCGACCCGCAGCTCGACGCGCTGGTGGCCGAGGCGCTGGCCGGCCATCCCAGCCTGGACGCGGCCGACGCACGCCTGCGCCAGGCCCAGGCGCAGGCCGGCATCGCCCGTGCCGAGCGCCTGCCGAGCCTGTCCGTCTCCGGCGGCTACACCGGCGTGCGCCTGCCCGAATCGATGGTCGGCGAGGAACTCGGTGGCCGCTACATGGGCAGTGGCCAGGTCGCATTCGATTTCAGCTACGGCTTCGACCTGTGGGGCGGCAAGCGCGCCAGCTGGGAAGCGGCGGTGGACACGGCGCATGCCGCCGCCGTCGATGCCCAGGCCGCGCGCCTGAAGCTGGCCTCGGGCATGGTCCAGGCCTATGTCGAACTGGATCGTGCCTGGCGCGCCCACGACATCGCCGAGCAGGAGCTGGAGCGTGCGCGCAAGACCCTGCAGCTGGTGCGCCAGCGCCGCGCCGCCGGCATCGACAGCGACCTGCAGGTGCGCCAGGCCGAAGCCCGGGTTCCCGCCGCGCAGCAGCAGCTGCAGGCCGCGCAGCAGCAGATCGACGCCGCGCGCACCGCGCTGGCCGCGTTGCTCGGCCAGGGCCCGGACCGCGGCCTGGTCATCGCCCGTCCGCAGGCGCTGGACGTCACCGCGCTGCAGCTGCCGGGCGTGCTGCCCAGCGAGCTGCTCGGGCGCCGCCCGGACATCGTCGCCGCGCGCTGGCGGGTGGAAGCGGCCGCCAGGCAGATCAAGGTCGCCAAGGCCCGGTTCTACCCCAGCTTCAACCTGACCGCGCTGGCCGGGGTGGTCGCGCCCAACGTTGGCGACCTGCTCAGGAGTGGTTCCACTTTCGCCTACCTTGGTCCGGCACTGAGTCTGCCGATCTTCGAAGGTGGCCGCCTGCGCGCCGGCCTTGCCGGTGCCGACGCCAGCTACGACCTGGCCGTGGCCGGCTACAACCAGACCGTGGTCGATGCGCTGCGCGAGGTGGCCGACCAGGTCAACGCGGTGCGCTCGCTCGAGCAGCAGGTGCAGTCGCAGCAGCAGGCGGTCGCCACCGCCGGCTCGGCGTTCGAGCTGGCCGGCCAACGCTACCGCGCGGGCATCGGCAACTACCTGGACGTGCTATCCGCGCAGTCGCAGCTGCTCGGTGCGCAGCAGGCGCTGACCGCGCTGCATTCGCAGCAGCTGCTCGCCGCCGCGCGCTTGAGCCAGGCGCTGGGCGGCGGCTATGCGCCGTCGGCCGACGGCGTCGCCGCCCCGCTGTCCTCCTCTTCCCCCGTGTCCCCGCATTCCTGAGAAACACCCCATGAGCCAGACCCACACTCCTGAAGCTCCCGTCGTTGGCAGCCGCCGTGGCCGGCTGCTGCGCGGCCTGCTTGTCCTCGTCGTCCTGCTGCTGGCGGCGTTCGCGCTGTGGTATTTCGCCTTCGGCCGCTGGTTCGAGGAAACCGACGACGCCTACGTGCAGGGCAACCAGGTGCAGATCACCCCGCAGGTGGCCGGTACCGTGGTCGCCATCGCCGCCGACGACGGCATGCGCGTGGAGCGCGGCCAACTGCTGGTGCAGCTGGACCCGGCCGACACCGAGGTGGCGCTGCAGCAGGCCGAAGCCAACCTGGCGCGCACCGTGCGCCAGGTGCGCGGCCTGTACCGCAGCGTGGAAGGCGCGCAGGCCGACCTCAACGCCCGCCAGGTCACCCTGCGACGCGTGCGCGAGGACTTCGCCCGGCGCCGCGACCTGGCCGCCAGTGGCGCGATCTCCAACGAGGAACTGGCCCATGCCCGCGACGAGCTGGCCGCGGCCGAGGCCGCGGTGGCCGGTTCGCGCGAGACCGTGGAACGCAGCCGCGCGCTGGTCGACGACACCGTGGTCGCGACCCAGCCGGACGTGAAGGCCGCCGCCGCGCAGCTGCGCCAGGCGTGGCTCAACAACGCCCGTGCGGGCATCGTCGCGCCGGTCGCCGGGTATGTCGCGCGGCGCTCGGTGCAGGTTGGCCAGCGCGTGCAGCCGGGCACTGCGCTGATGGCGGTGGTGCCCGCCGAGCAGATGTGGGTGGACGCCAATTTCAAGGAAACCCAGCTGCGGCACATGCGCCTGGGCCAGGAAGTGGAACTGCGCTCGGACCTGTACGGCGGCGATGTGAAGTACAAGGGCCGCATCACCAGCCTCGGGTTGGGCACCGGCTCGGCGTTCTCGCTGTTGCCGGCGCAGAACGCCAGCGGCAACTGGATCAAGATCGTGCAGCGCGTGCCGGTGCGCATCGCCATCGACGCCAGCCAGCTGGCGCAGCATCCGCTGCGCATCGGCCTGTCGATGAAGGCCGAAGTGAGCCTGCGCGACCAGAAGGGCGGCGTGCTGCCGGCCAAGCCGGCCGAGGGCACCGTGTTCGACACCGACGTCTACGCCAGGCAGCTGCATGACGCCGACGCGGCGATCGCGCGGATCATCCACGACAACCTGCCGCGCCAGGCCGGCTGAGGTCGCCGCGCATGTCCGCTCAAGCTCCGGCCATGCCGCAGCCGGCCGCCGGTTTCGCGCCGCCCAGCGTGGCGCTGTGTACCGTGGGCCTGGCGATGGCCTCGTTCATGCAGGTGCTCGACACCACCATCGCCAACGTCTCGTTGCCGACCATCGCCGGCAACCTCGGCGCCAGTTCGCAGCAGGCGACCTGGGTGATCACCTCGTTCGCGGTCAGCACCGCCATCGCGCTGCCGCTGACCGGCTGGCTCAGCCGCCGTTTCGGCGAACGCAGGCTGTTCGTGTGGGCGACGCTGGCGTTCGTCATCACCTCGCTGCTGTGCGGCCTGGCGCAGAGCATGGGCATGCTGGTGCTGTCGCGTGCGCTGCAGGGCTTCGTCGCCGGGCCGATGTACCCGATCACGCAGTCGCTGCTGGTGTCGATCTACCCGCGCGAGAAACGCGGCCAGGCGCTGGCGTTGCTGGCCATGATCACGGTGGTCGCACCGATCTGTGGGCCGATCCTCGGTGGCTGGATCACCGACAACTACAGCTGGGAGTGGATCTTCCTGATCAACGTGCCGCTGGGCATCTTCGCCGCGCTGGTGGTCGGCGCGCAGCTCAAGGGCCGGCCCGAGCACATCGACACGCCGAAGATGGACTACGTCGGCCTGGTCACCCTGGTGATCGGCGTCGGCGCGCTGCAGCTGGTGCTCGACCTGGGCAACGACGAGGATTGGTTCGCCTCGACCAAGATCGTGGTGCTGTCGTGCGTGGCGGTGGTGTCGCTGGCGGTGTTCCTGATCTGGGAACTGACCGACAAGGACCCCATCGTCGACCTGCGCCTGTTCCGCCACCGCAACTTCCGCGCTGGCACCCTGGCGATGGTGGTGGCCTACGCGGCGTTCTTCAGCGTGGCGCTGATGATGCCGCTGTGGCTGCAGCGCGACATGGGCTACACCGCGATCTGGGCGGGCCTGGCGACGGCGCCGATTGGCGTGCTGCCGGTGATCCTGGCGCCGCTGGTGGGCAAGTACGCGTCGCGCTACGACATGCGCATGCTCGCCTCCATCGCCTTCGTGTTCCTGTCGTTGACCAGCTTCATGCGCTCGAGTTTCAACCTGCAGGTGGATTTCCAGCACGTGGCCGGGGTGCAGCTGATCATGGGCGTGGGCGTGGCCCTGTTCTTCATGCCGGTGCTGCAGATCCTGCTGTCGGACCTGGACGGGCGCGAGATTGCCGCCGGCTCCGGCCTGGCCACCTTCCTGCGCACGCTGGGCGGCAGCTTCGCCGCATCGCTGACCACCTGGCTGTGGGCGCACCGCACCCAGCAGCACCATGCGCACCTGACCGAACATGTATCGGTGTATACGCCCGGCATGCAGGAGCAGGTGCTGGCGATGGGGCACGGTGACCTGCAGCACGGCGCCGCGCTGTTGAACAGCATGATCGACCACCAGGCCTCGCAGATGGGCTTCAACGACATCTTCTATCTGCTGGGCTGGACGTTCCTGGCGATCATCGCCTTCCTGTGGCTGGCCAAACCGCCGTTCGGCGCCGGTGCTGGCGCGGCCAGTGCCGGCGGTCATTGAGTCACCGCGATCCCCGCCCGCAAGGCGGGGATCGTCGTATCCGGGCGGGGGCGGTGGACTGGGCGCAACCCCGGCGGAGTCGCAGCGTGCCGCAGATACGAAAAAACCCGCTTGCGCGGGTTTGATCTGTTGAGTCGTGGTGCCCAGGAGAGGACTCGAACCTCCACGGTTTTACCCGCTAGTACCTGAAACTAGTGCGTCTACCAATTCCGCCACCTGGGCGACTCAGGGCGGCAATTGTGCCGATGGCCGGACGCGGTGTCAACGCTTCGTGCTGGCATTCGTGCGTGCGCGGCAGGGAAGGTAAGGAGGCGTGCAATACAGGGCGTGCACGCCGCAGCGGGTGCAGGGTTCCGCTGCCGTGCGTCGATCGCCGCCGGAAGATGGCAGCCGGTTCCGGACGGCGCGCCTGGGAAAGAAACCAGGGCCGCCGCCTGCCGGCGTGCGCCCGACGCATGGCGCATGACCGCAGATACGAAAAAACCCGCTTGCGCGGGTTTGATCTGTTGAGTCGTGGTGCCCAGGAGAGGACTCGAACCTCCACGGTTTTACCCGCTAGTACCTGAAACTAGTGCGTCTACCAATTCCGCCACCTGGGCGACTCAGGAGCGGAATTATGCAGGGCGTCCGCAGCGGCGTCAACCACTCAATGCATGCGCTGGCGGCCGGGCAGGCGCCCGCCTGCGGCGGTAAGGCGCGCGCCTGCCGGTGCGCGACGCATGCCAGCGTGCGCGGTCACGGGCATGCGCGCCGCGCATGCCACGGGAGAACCCGCGGTGGCGGTTTCCGGCAGCGCCGTCGATGGCCCGGCGGGAAGGGCGGCGCGGATGGCGGGCACAAAAAAACCCGCCTGCGCGGGTTTCGTCGTTTCGCATCGTGGTGCCCAGGAGAGGACTCGAACCTCCACGGTTTTACCCGCTAGTACCTGAAACTAGTGCGTCTACCAATTCCGCCACCTGGGCGATGCGAGCCGGCAATTCTGGTGATCGCTGCCGGGTTTGTCAACGGGTTCCGGCGTGGTGGCGGTGGCTGTCGTACGCACTTCATGCACGTCGCACCGGGTACCATGGGGGTTGATGAAAAACAAAAAGACCACCGGGGCCGGCAAGGCTCCCAAGTCCGCCCCCGGCGCAACGCCGGGCAAGCCGCGCAAGTCGGCCAAGCTGCCGCCGTGGATGCCGGAGAGCCTGGCCACGCCCGCCAAGGGCGGCCGCGGTAAATCCCGCGACAGCGCGCCACCGAAGAGTTTCGTGCGTGGTCGCTCGCGGCCGGCACCGGCCGCGGTCCTCGACGACCCCTATGCCGCGCGCGAAGCCGAACGCTACGCCCAGCCCATTGCCAGCCGCGAGGCGATCCTGCAGCTGCTGGACCGCTGCGACGGGCCGCAGAACGCCGAGGAGATCGGCGCCCGGCTCGGCCTGACCGAGCCGGATCGGGCCGACGCGCTGGCCAAGCGCCTGGGCGCGATGGTGCGCGACGGGCAACTGGTGCAGAACCGCCGCGGCGGCTTCGCCCCGGTGCTGGTCACCAATCTGATTCCCGGCGTGGTCATCGCCAACCCCGAAGGCTTCGGTTTCCTGCGCCCGGACGAGGGCGGCGACGACCTGTTCCTGCCGCCATACGAAATGCGCAAGGTCATGCATGGCGACCGCGCGCTGGCCAATGTCACCGGCATCGACCGCCGCGGCCGCCGCGAAGGCAGCATCGCGCGCGTGCTCGAGCGTGGTGTCAACCGCCTGATCGGCAACTTCAGCGTGGAGCTGGGCATCAACTACGTGGTGCCCGACGACAAGCGCATCCAGCGCAGCATCCAGATCCCGGCCGACGCCACCGGCGGGGCCAAGGACGGGCAGCTGGTGGTGTGCGAGCTGACCCAGGCCCCGGATACGCGGCGCCCGCCGATCGGCAAGGTCATCGCGGTGCTCGGCGACAAGCTGACCCCGTCGCTGGTGGTGGAAACCGCCATCCACGGCCACGACCTGCCGCATGAGTTCCCGCCGGAAGTGCTGGACGAGGCGACGGCGATCCCGATGACCGTGGACCCGGCGACGATAGGCACCCGCGTGGACCTGCGCGCGCTGCCGCTGGTGACCATCGACGGCGAGGATGCCAAGGACTTCGACGACGCGGTGTTCTGCGAACCGAACCGCGACGGCTTCCGCCTGGTGGTGGCCATCGCCGACGTCTCGCACTACGTGCGCCCCGGCACCCCGCTGGACGAGGAGGCGCTCAAGCGCGCTACCTCGGTGTACTTCCCCGGTTACGTGGTGCCGATGCTGCCGGAGACGCTGTCCAACGGCATCTGCTCGCTGCGGCCGAAGGAAGACCGCATGTGCTTCGTCTGCGACATGCAGGTGGACCGCAAGGGCGAGGTGGTGCAGTCGCGTTTCTACGAGGCGGTGATGAACTCGCACGCGCGCCTGACCTACACCCAGGTGTGGAACGCGGTGGGCGAGGACGACGCCGACGCCAAGGCCTTCATCGGCCCGCTGCTGCCGCAGATCCAGAGCCTGCACCAGCTGTACCGCATCCTGGCCAAGGCCCGCGAACGCCGTGGCGCCATCGAGTTCGAATCCTCGGAGGTGCGCTTCGTGCTGGACAACCGCGGCGAGGTCACCCAGGCCGGGATGCTGGTACGCAACGACGCGCACAAGCTGATCGAGGAATGCATGATCGCGGCCAACGTCGAGGCCGCGCGCTACCTGCTGGCCACCCACATCCCGGCGCCGTTCCGGGTGCACGAGCGGCCGCCGGAATCCAAGTTCGCCGACCTGCTGGAGTTCCTCAAGGAGTTCAAGCTGAGCCTGCCGGCGTGGAGCAAGGTGCAGCCGGGCGACTACACCCGGTTGCTGAAGAAGGTGCGCGAGCGCCCGGACGCGGCGCTGCTGGAATCGGTGCTGCTGCGCAGCCAGTCGCTGGCGGTGTACTCGCCGGACAACAACGGCCACTTCGGTCTGGCGCTGGAGGCCTACGCGCACTTCACCTCGCCGATCCGCCGCTATCCGGACCTGCTGGTGCACCGGGCCATCAAGTACGCGCTCACCGGCGGCCCGCGCGACAAGTACACCTACACCCCGCGCGAGATGGCGGCGCTGGCGCTGCAGTGTTCCGAGCGCGAGCGCCGGGCCGACGAGGCCGAGCGCGAGGTGGACGAGCGCTTCCGCGCGGCATGGATGGAAAAGCACGTCGGCGGCCAGTTCGACGGCGTGATCAGCGGCGTGACCAGCTTCGGCCTGTTCGTGGAACTGGACGACTCCAAGGTCAACGGGCTGGTGCACGTCACCCAGCTGCCGCACGATTACTACCAGTTCGACCCGCTGCGCAAGACGCTTACCGGCGACCGTCGCGGCGTCCAGTTCCGGCTCGGCGACCGGGTGCGCATCCTGGTGCTCAAGGCCAGCATGGAAGACCGCAAGATCGACTTCCGCCTGGTCGAGCGGCTCGATGGCGACGCCAGCGCGGCGGACCAGGGCCTGCCACCGCTGCCGCCGCGCGGCAAGCCGGCCAAGCGCGCCAAGCAGAAGTACTGAGGCACGCAACGGCCCTGCGCAGGGCCAGCGGACCCGCGTCTGGCACCTGTTCACGGGCTGCCGGCGTTTCCCCGGGGATGCGCCGATAGCCGGGGCGGCATCGAGGGCGCCTTTTCGAGCCCGCGCCCGCCGGAGCGGCACGGCGCCAGGACAGGCGGCCGCCGGGCCTGCATTCAGCCGGCGCCGGTGCCGGCCGGGCCGATGCACTACCATTACGCGCCCAACTCCCCCTCGCGCGGTCGCAATGAGCAAGCAGAACCAGTGGATCGTCGGCGTCAACGCCGTGGCTTCGTCGATCGAGAAGGACCCGGACAATGTCCGCGAGGTGCTGATCGAGGCCGGCAGCAAGAACCCGCGGCTGGTGGAGATCGAGGAGAACGCGCGGCGCAAGGGCATCGACGTGCGCCGCGTGGCCGCGCAGGCGCTGGGCGGGGTGGCCGGGCAGGTGCGCCACCAGGGCGTGGTCGCGCGCTACGCCGCGGCGAAACTGTGGGGCGAGAACGAGCTGGAAGGGCTGGTCGAGGCCGCCGGAGGCAAGGCGCTGCTGCTGGTGCTGGACGAGGTGCAGGACCCGCACAACCTTGGCGCCTGCCTGCGCAGCGCCGCCGCCGCCGGCGTCACCGCGGTGGTGATCCCCAAGGACAAGAGCGCGCCGGTCAATGCCACCGTGCGCAAGACCAGCGCCGGCGCGGCCGACCGCATCCCGGTGGTGGCGGTGACCAACCTGGTGCGCTGCCTGAAGGACCTGCAGAAGCAGGGCGTGTGGCTGTACGGGCTGGCCGGCGAGGCGGAGCAGACCATCCACCAGCTGGACCTGCGCGGCAACGTGGCGCTGGTGATGGGCGGTGAGTCCGACGGCCTGCGCCGGCTGACCCGCGAGACCTGCGACGGCCTGGTGCGGATCCCGATGCCGGGCGACGTGGAAAGCCTCAACGTGTCGGTGGCCACCGGCGTGGCGCTGTTCGAGGCGGTGCGGCAGCGGCTCTGACTCCGTGGAGCGGTGCAGGGAGCGCGGTGCCAGACCGCGCCCGGCGCCGGGTATGGCAGGTAACCGCGGGCATGGCGGCACCTGGCCGGCCGGATGCGGCGGCAGGCCTGGTCCTCGCCGCCGGTGACATCGCCGTCATGGCAGTGGTCCTATAGTTAGCAGCAGCGGGCCATCATCGGGGCGGAAATATCCGCCGGGTCCGCGACCGTCGATCCTCCGGCCCATGAACCTGGATTTCCATGCCCATCCATCCTGTACCGAGACGTTCGCGGATCGCGCATGCGTTGTTCGCGCTGCTCAATCCCATACCCTTCGGGTTCTTCGTCGCGGCGCTGGTCTTCGACGTGACGTATGCGTGCAGCGCCAACGTGCTGTGGGTCAAGTCGGCGGCCTGGCTCAACGCGATCGGCCTACTGTTCGCCATCTTGCCGCGCCTGATCAACCTGGTGCAGGTATGGGTGCCGGCACGCCGCAGCACCCGCATCGAAAAACTCGACTTCTGGCTCAACCTTTTCGCCATCGTCGCGGCGATCGTCAACGCCTTCGTCCATAGCCGCGATGCCTACGGCGTGGTGCCCGAGGCGGTGTGGCTGTCCGCCGTCACCGTGGCGCTGATCGCCGTGGGCCTGGTCATCACCGCGCTGCAACCGGCATCGGTATCGGAGGACAGGCCATGAGCAGGGCGAATCTGGCCATGGCGTTCGCCGTGGCGCTGGTCATGGCGCTGGCCGGCTGCGAAAAGGCGGCCTACGAGCCGGCACAGCAATCCGGGGCGAATCCGCCGTTGCCCGAGCCGCGCAGTTTCTTCGTGCCGCCGATGCAGGTGCCCAAGGGCACCGGCTGGGCGCAGGGCGAGAAGCCGGCGGTGGTCGACGGGCTGGAGATCGAGCCGATCGCCTCCGGGCTGATGCACCCGCGCCAGCTGCTGGCGCTGCCCAATGGCGACGTGCTGGTGGTCGAAGCCAACGGCCCCGGTGCCGAGCCGGTTTCCTCGCCCAAGCAGATGATCGCCGGCCTGGTCAAGAACCAGTCCGGCAAGGGCGGCAAGGGCGGCAACCGCATCACCCTGCTGCGCCGTGTACCCGGCCAGCCGGGCGAATGGCGCAAGCATGTGTTCATCGAGAACCTGCATTCGCCGTTCGGCGTGCAGCTGATCGGCGACACGCTGTACGTCGCCAACACCGACGCCATCATGAAGTACCGCTATACGCCCGGGGAAACGCGCATGTCCGATCCCGGCGTCGAGTTCGCCGACCTGCCCGGCACCATCAACCACCACTGGACCAAGGCGCTGCTGGCCAGCGCGGACGGCAGCCGGCTGTATGTCGGCGTCGGTTCCAACAGCAACATCACCGAGAACGGCCTGGACGTGGAATACCGCCGCGCGGTGGTACTTGAAGTGGATGCGCGCACCGGCGCCAGCCGCATCTACGCCTCGGGCATCCGCAACCCGACCGGCCTGGGCTGGGAGCCGGCGACCGGCAAGCTCTGGGCCATCGCCAACGAGCGCGACGAGATCGGCGCGGACCTGGTGCCCGACTACCTCACCTCGGTGCAGGAGGGCGGCTTCTACGGCTGGCCCTACAGCTACTACGGGCAGCACGTGGATACGCGCGTGCAGCCGCAACGCCCTGACCTGGTGGCCAGGGCGATCCGCCCCGACTATGCGCTGGGTTCGCACGTGGCGCCGCTGGGACTGTGGTTCTACCGCGGTGACGGCCTGCCGGAGAAATACCGCGGCGGCGCATTCGTCAGCCAGCACGGCAGCTGGGACCGTAGCCCGCTGAGCGGTTACAACGTCGTCTTCGTGCGTTTCCAGGGTGGCAAGCCCGTGGGCACGCCGGAGCAGGTCGTCGGCGGCTTTGCTTCGGCGGACGAAAAGACCCTGAAGGGCGCGCCGGTCGGTCTGGCCGAGGACGCCGGCGGCGCGTTGCTGATCGCCGACGACGTCGGCAATACCGTCTGGCGCGTCTCCGCGCGCGGCGCCGGCGCTACGGCGTCGCCGCCTTGAGCCGGTAAACCGCGCGGCGGTTCCGGTATGGTCCGGCGGCGATCCACTTCGCGCCGGGCCGCCGCGGCGGCCTTCGCGCCGGAGGACGCGAGCGTGGTCGGCATCGATGTCGCCGGTGCGGTGAGTCCGGTCCTGGAGGTGGCGCCGGCCACCGTCCAGGACCGGGGCGAAACCGGCCGGCAGGTGGTCGATGCCGGCGGGAGATGGGCATCGCGGCGGCTCGACCAGTGCGACGTCGGCGCCCTGCGCGAAGCGGCCGCATGGACCGTCGAGCGCTTCGGCCGGATCGGCATCCTCTTCGCCAATGCCGGCATCCAGGTGTTCGCGCCGCTGCTGGAAATGGAGGACGCGCACTGGCACGACCAGATCGACGTCAACCTCACCGGCACCTGCAACGCCATCCGCGCGGTGGCGCCTTGCCTCGTCGCCAATGGCGGCGGCCGCATCATCGTCACCTCCTCCACGCAGGGAAGGCACGGCACCAAATATGGCGCCGCGTATTCGGCGTCCAAGGGGAGACTGATAGAGCTGGTGAAATCGGCCGCGCTGGAACTGGGGCAATACCGCATCACGGTCAATGCGGTGATTCCCGGCCTGATCGATGCGCCGCTCACGCGGTACAGGCAGCGCTATGCACAGGCGCTGGACGACCTGGACAACGCTGCGCCATTGGAAGAGCTCGAGTCCGTGGCCAAGCGGCGGCTCGCCGCCCGATCGCCGCTCGGCCTGCCCTGGCTGCCGCCCGGGTCGATCGCGCCGCTGGTCGTCTTCCTGGCCAGCGACGATGCCCGCCTGGCCTCGGGCGCGGCCTGTGACGTGACAGGCGGCGACGGCGCCAACAATGCGGCGTGAGACGACCGCGTAGTGGAGGGGAACGTCGCTTTTTCCTTCCCCCTTCGGATGAATGTGCGCGGCCGGGAATTGTCGGTGATCGCGATCATCGGCGTGTCGCCACGTGCGCTTGTGCGAAATGATCGGGAAGCCTCGGCCTCAATCAGGCGTGCTGCGCCCGGCTTCGTCCCGCGCTCCAGCCCCTCCCCGAGCGGAAAAGGGGGCTGTCTTCCACTGCGCGCAGGCCCATGCGCGCCAGTGACGCTCGGGTCATGCAGCCTCGCTCCAACGGGAGCGGGGATGCAGGCCTGCGGTCAGGTGTGGTCGACCGTGCTGGTCTCGTCGCGCTTCTCGCGCGGCGGCAGCGGTGCGTCGCCATGCACCAGGAACCAGACGTTCTCGGCGATGTTGGTGGCGTGGTCGCCGATCCGCTCCAGGTTCTTGGCCATGAACAGCAGGTGCGTGCACGGGGTGATGTTGCGCGGGTCTTCCATCATGTAGGTGAGCAGCTCGCGGAACAGCGCGGTGTACTGCGCGTCCAGCCGGGCATCGTCCTGGCGCAGCGCCTGCGCGGCGTCGGCATCGCCGTTGCGATAGGCATCGAGCGCGCGCCGTACCTGCTGCGCGGCGAGCCGGCCGAGGGCGCGCAGCCCCTGGATCTGCGGCAGCGGCGGCACCGCGGCCAGCGCGATGGAGCGCTTGGCGACGTTGGCGGCATAGTCGCCGATGCGTTCGATGTCGGCCGGGATGCGCAGCCCGGCGAGGATCTCGCGCAGGTCGCGCGCCATCGGGCCGCGCAGGGCCAGGCGCATGACGTCGTGGCTGATCTGCTGCTCCAGCGCGTCGATGGCCTCGTCGTTGGCGATGATCCGGCGCGCGGCGCTTTCGTCGCGGCGCTCGATCACGTCCAGCGCGGCTTCGAGCTGGGCGACGGACATCTCGCCCATGCGCACGATCTCGGCCACCAGGCGGTGCTGTTCTTCGTCGTAGCTTTTCACGATGTGGTCGTTGGGATGGGTGTTCATGAGCGTCTCTGGGCGATGACGGAAGCGGGAGTGCGGAAGGGGGCTTGTTCAAGGCGGATCGCCGCCGCCGCACCGGCCTGTGGTTCGCTGCGGCCGTGGCGGCGACAGCGCCCGGGCGCGTGGCCGGCGCAGCGCGCGGTGCGGCCGTGCGGGTGCGGCCGATGCCGTCGCGACATCGGCCAGGCGCGCCGCTTCAGCCGAACCTGCCGGTGATGTAGTCCTCGGTCTGCTGCCTGGACGGGTTGGAGAAGATCACGTCGGTGCGGTCGTGTTCGATCAGGTCGCCCAGGTACATGAAGGCGGTGTAGTCGGACACGCGCGCGGCCTGCTGCATGTTGTGGGTGACGATGGCGATGGTGTAGTCGTTCTTCAGCTCTTCGACCAGCTGTTCGATGCGGCTGGTGGAGATCGGGTCCAGCGCCGAGGTCGGCTCGTCCAGTAGCAGCACGTCCGGCTTGAGCGCCACCGCGCGGGCGATGCACAGGCGCTGCTGCTGGCCGCCGGACAGGCCCAGCGCGCTCTGCCCCAGCTTGTCCTTGACCTCGTCCCACAGCGCGCCCTGGCGCAGCGCGTGCTCCACGCGGTCGGCCATCTCGGCCTTGGACAGCTTCTCGTGGTGGCGGATGCCGTAGGCCACGTTCTCGAAAATGGTCATCGGGAACGGCACCGGCTTCTGGAACACCATGCCCACCTTGGAGCGCAGGCGGTTCATCGGGTACTTCGGCGAGAGGATGTTCTCGCCGTCCAGCAGCACCTCGCCGCGGGCTTCGAGTTTGGGGTACAGCGCATAGATGCGGTTGAAGATGCGCAGCAGGGTGGACTTGCCGCAGCCGGACGGGCCGATCAGCGCGGTCACGCGCTTTTCCGGGATTTCCAGGTTGATGTTCTTCAGCGCATGGAACTGGCCGTAATAGAAGTCCAAGCCGCGCGCGGCGAGCTTGACCGGTGCCGGCGTCTGCAGGTCCTGGTGCGCGGAGGGCACGGCGATGCGCTGCATCGGCACGGCATTGCTGAGGTCGTTCATGGGCAGGTCCATGGAAGTAGGTCGGTCGTTCGGATCAATCGTTCGAAATGCGGTTGCGCAGCAGCAGGCCACGCGCGGACAGGCTGACCAGCAGCACGAACACGGTCAGCACCAGGGCGCCGGCCCAGGCCAGCACCTGCCAGGATTCATAGGGGCTGCCGGCGAACTGGTTCATCACCACCGGCACCGAGGCCATCGGCTGGAACACGTTGCTGTTCCAGTACTGGTTGCCGAAGGCGGTGAACAGCAGCGGCGCGGTCTCACCGGAAATGCGGGCCAGCGCCAGCAGGATGCCGGTGACGATGCCGGCCATGGCGCTGCGGTACAGCACCTGCACGATTACCTTCCACTGCGGCACGCCCAGCGCCAGCGCCGCCTCGCGCATCTGCACCGGCACCAGCCGCAGCATTTCGTCGGTGGTGCGGATCACAACCGGCAGCACGATGAAAGCCAGCGACAGCGCGCCGGCGAAGGCGGAGAAGTTGCCGCCGGTCTGCATCACGTACAGGGTGTAGACGAACAGGCCCAGCACGATCGACGGCGCCGACAGCAGGATGTCGTTGACGAAGCGCACCACCGTGCCGGCCTTGCGCGCATTGCCGTACTCGGCCAGCCAGGTGCCCGCGGCCACGCCCAGCGGGGTGCCGATGGCGATGGCCAGCGCGCACATCACCGCGCTGCCGAAGAACGCGTTGAGCAGGCCGCCGTCCTGCATCGGCGGCGGCGTCATCTTGGTGAACAGGTCCAGGTTGATGCCTGGCAGGCCCTTGGCCAGCAGGGTCCACAGGATCCAGCCCAGGAACAGCAGGCCGAACGCGGCGGTGGCGCAGGCCATCAGCAGTGCCGCGCCATTGACCAGGCGGCGGCGCAGGTACAGCGAGTCGGCGGTGGACATCAGTTGCCCTCCTTGCGGGCCAGGCGCATCAGCATCAGGCGGGCGATGGCAAGCACCACGAAGGTGACGATGAACAGCACGAAGCCCAGCAGCAGCAGTGCCGACCGGTAGGTTTCGGTGGCTTCGCCGAAGTCGTTGGCGATCAGCGCGGCGATGGTGGTGCCCGGCTCCAGCAGCGACGGCGTCAGGCGCACGCTGTTGCCGATCACGAACGCCACCGCCATGGTCTCGCCGAGGGCGCGGCCGAGGCCGAGGAAGATGCCGCCGATCACCGCCGAGCGGGTGTAGGGCAACACGATGTCCCAGCTCACTTCCCACTTGGTCGAACCCAGCGCGTAGGCCGATTCCTTCAGCCGGGTCGGCACGGTCAGGAACACCTCGCGCATCACCGAGGAGATGAACGGGATCACCATGATCGCCAGCACGAAGCCGGCGGTGAGCATGCCGATGCCCAGTGGCGGGCCCTGGAACAGCGGGCCGATCAGCGGCAGTCCGCCGAGGTGGTCGTTGAGGAACGGGGTGACGTATTCGGTCATCACCGGCACCAGCACGAACAGGCCCCACATGCCGTAGATGATTGACGGGATGCCGGCCAGCAGTTCGATGGCGGTGCCGACCGGGCCACGCAGCCAGCGCGGGGCGACTTCGGTCAGGAAGAAGGCGATGCCGAAGCTCACCGGCACCGCGATCAGCATGGCGATCAGCGCGGTGACGATGGTGCCGTAGATCGGCGCCAGCGCGCCGAAGCGGTTTTCGACCGGGTTCCAGTCGGCGGTGTAGAAGAAGCTCAGTCCCTGCTCCTGCAGGGCGTGGCGGCCGCCCCACAGCATGGACAGCGCGGCGCAGGCCAGGGCGGTGAGCACCAGCACCACGGTGACGATCAGGAACCCGCGGAACAGGCGGTCGTTGCGGGCGTCGCGCAGGTCGCGCGAGGTGGGCGGTGCGAGGGAGGCGGCAGTGGCGTTCATGGCAGCGGCATGGCCTGTGGGGAAGGACGGCGGGAGGCGGTGCGGAGCGCCGCGCCCGCTGGGCGCGGCGGTGGCTCGCTAGGTCCCGGTCACTTGAACTCGCTGGCCCAGTAGCCCTCGATCTGGGTCACCAGTTCGGCCGGCAGCGGCACGTAGTGCAGTTCGTTGGCCTGCTGCTGGCCGTTCTCGAACGCCCACTTGAAGAAGGCCAGCGTGTCCTGGTTGCGCTTGGCATCCTTGGGCTGCTTGCGCATCAGCATGAAGTTGGTGGCGGTGATCGGCCACGCCTGCTCGCCCGGGGCGTTGGTGATGACCAGGTTGAAGTCCCTGGCGTTGGCCCAGTCGGCGCTGGCGGCCGCGGCGGCGAAGCTCTCGGCGGTCGGCTGCACCCAGTTGCCGGCGGCGTTCTGCATCGACGCGTACGGCATGTTGTTCTGCAGTGCGTAGGCCAGTTCAACGTAGCCCAGCGAGCCCTTGATCTGCTGCACGTAGGAGGCCACGCCCTCGTTGCCCTTGCCGCCGACGCCGTCGGGCCACTGCACCGAGGTGCCTTCGCCGACCTTGTCCTTCCATTCGCCGCTGACCTTGGACAGGTAGTTGGAGAAGTTGAAGGTGGTGCCCGAGCCGTCGGAGCGGTGCACCAGGGTGATCTTGGTGTCCGGCAGCGCCACGCCCGGGTTGGCGGCGGCGATGGCCTTGTCGTTCCAGGTCTTGATCTTGCCCAGGAAGATGTCGGCCAGCAGCGTGCCGCTCAGGCGCAGCTGGCCCGGCTGCAGGCCTTCCAGGTTGACCACCGGCACCACGCCGCCGATCGCCGACGGGAACTGGCCGAGGCCGGCCTGGGCCAGTTCCTCGGAGGACAGCGGCTTGTCGGACGAGCCGAAATCCACGGTCCCGGCCTTGATCTGGGCGATGCCGCCGCCCGAGCCGATGGACTGGTAGTTGATCCGCGCACCGGTGGCGGCGTTGTAGTCGGCCGACCACTTGGAGACCAGCGGGAAGATGAACGAGGCGCCGGCGCCGGAAATCTCGGCAGCGACCTTGTCGCCGGCGGCGGCGGGCGTTGCGGGGGCGGACGCCGCGCCGGGGGCGGAGTCGCTCTTGCCGCCGCAGCCCGACAGGCCCAGCGCGATGGCCAGGGAAAGGGCGGCAAGGCCGGTCGTGTGCAGTTTCATGCGGGAGCTCCATGGCGGCAGAAAGGCCGGCGTTGCCGGCGGATGCGGCTATGAAATGATGTTTTTGTTACAGCCTGATTACATGGGCTGGAAAACGGGGCGGCGGCCATGGGGGCGGGCGCCCGGCAGCGGTGTCGCGCCGGGAAAGCGGGCGCCTGCCGGGGCGGCCCCCGCGCGCGGCATCTCGCCCCGGTTCCCCTGCTTCCTGTCCGCCGCCCACGCAAAAAAAAGCGCGGATCACTTGATCCGCGCCCGAGGCGACGAGGGAGAGGGCCCGCCGGCTCTTTACTCAGTAACGCATGTTCTGCTGCCAGTAGGTCTCGATCTGGCGGACCAGCGGGGCCGGCAGCGGCACGTAGTCCAGCTGGCGGGCCTGGGCGCTGCCGTTGGCATAGATCCAGCGGAAGTACTCGACGGTGGCCTTGGCGCCTTCCACGGTCTTGGGCTGCTTGCGCATCAGGATGAAGTTGGTGGCGGTGATCGGCCAGGACTGCTCGCCCGGGGCGTTGGTCATCACCAGGTAGAAGTCCTTGGCGTTGGCCCAGTCGGCGCTGGCGGCGGCGGCCGAGAAGGTCTCGTCGCGCGGCTGCACGAAGTTGCCGGCGGCGTTCTTCAGGCGCGAGAAGGTCAGGCGGTTCTGCAGCGCATAGGAAAACTCGACGTAACCGATCGCGCCGCGGATCTGCTTGACGTAGGCGGCCACGCCTTCATTGCCCTTGCCGCCGATGCCCACCGGCCACTGCACGGTGGTGCCTTCGCCGACCTGCTTCTTCCAGTCGGCGCTGACCTTGGACAGGTAGTTGGTGTAGTTGAAGCTGGTGCCCGAGCCGTCGGAGCGGTGCACGACGGTGATCTTGGCGTCCGGCAGGGTCAGGCCGGCGTTGAGGGCGACGATGGCCGGGTCGTTCCACTTGGTGATCTTGCCCAGGAAGATGTTGGCAAGCGTCGGCCCGTCCAGCTTCATCGCACCGGCTTCCACGCCGGCCACGTTGATCACCGGGACCACGCCGCCGATCACCGACGGGAACTGCACCAGGCCCGCGGCGGCCAGTTCCTCGGGCTTGAGCGGGGCATCGGACGAGCCGAAATCCACCGTATTGGCCTTGATCTGGGCAATGCCGCCGCCCGAGCCGATGGACTGGTAGTTCACCTTCTTGCCGGTGGCGGCGCTGTAGTCGGCCGACCACTTGGACATGACCGGGTAGATGAACGAAGCGCCGGCGCCGGTGACGTCGGCGGCATTGGCGGCGAACACGGACGACGCGGCGAGGATGGCGACGACGGCGCGCGATTTGATGGGGTGGATCACGAATGGCTCCTGGCAGGTGAATGTGCGGTCAGTTCCGCCCGGCGCCTATTCCATAACCATTCGATGACAACGCCGCGTCTGTCATGTGACGCGGACATGACAGGCGCCGCGGAGCCGGACCGGTGTTGCGGCGGCGGCCAGCGGAGGGCGGTGAGCCCGTGGCCTGCAGGTGGCGGGCGCCGTCGCCGGGCGTGATGCCGGTAGCGTGGGGGCGCTGGAAGACGCCGCCACGCCGCTGGCGACGGAGTGTCGCGTGGCCCCGCGCAAGGCGGGAGCGCTGGGCTTCCCGCGGGTGGCGTGTCGGGGCCGTTGCGAGCGCCGTGCGCAGTGCGCAGTGCGCAAGGGCGAGGGAGGGGAGTGCGCCGGCCGGCAACGGCCACGCCGCGGCAACGGGCAACCCGCACGCCCGGCCGGTGGCCTGCACGGGCCGCAGCGCGGCACGCGCGAGCGGCGCAGGCTGAAACGACGAACGCCCCTTGCGGGGCGTCCGTGGTGCAGCGTGGAGCGGGAGCAGCTTACCAGAAGAACTGCAGGCGGGCTTCCAGGATGTTCGGCTTGTCGGCGACGAAGCCGCGCGCGCTGGAGGAGTACTTCTTGCTGTCGACCATCACGTAGTTCAGCGAGGCCTTGAAGTTGGAGCGCCAGTACCAGTTGGCGCCGACGGTCCAGATGTCCATCTTGCCGCCCAGCACGCCGTCCACCAGCGGGGCGCCGCCGGCCACGGCCGGCGCGCGCAGGCCGCCGTCGTTCAGGTCGATGTGGTCGAAGCGCGCGCCCAGCTGCCACATGCCACGGCCCGGCTCGTCCGGCAGGCCCAGGCTCGGGGTGCCGCCCTTGTAGCCCCAGGTCTCGCCGGTGACGTTCCATACGCCGCTGACGTAGTAGCCGTCGGTGGTGTAGTTGCCGTGGTCGTAACGCTTGACCTTGGCGCTGTAGTACTCGCCCTGGGCCTTGAACGGGCCGTGCACGTACATCGCTTCGGCGCCGAGCGTGCCGATGCGGTCGGTGTCCTTCAGGTCGCCGCTGTCGACCAGGCGCACGGTGGCCAGGTCGGCGTTCGGGCGCGCGCGCAGGCGCAGGGTGTCGGCGTCGGTGTCGTAGTCGGCGTAGCTCAGGCCGAAGTGCAGGATGTTGCCCTTCTCGTTGATCGGGGCGAAGGTGCCGCGCACGCCGTAACCGCTGCCGTGGGCCAGGTTGCGGGTCAGCTCGCGGCCGAAGGCCGACGCGGTGAGCGACCAGTTGGCGTCGCCGATGCCGTAGCCCACGCCGAGGCGGCGGGCGACGGCGTAGGTGTTGGTCACGGTGGCCTTGGAAATGAAGTCGTTGTTCTTGGTGCTGGACAGTTCTTCCAGGCTGTTCGGCTGCTTGAACTGGCCGGCCTGCAGGAAGTGGTTGGCGTTGCCGCCCAGCTTGTACTTGAGGTTGGTGTCCAGGAACTTGTCGGCCTTGGCGTCGTAGCCGACCACCCACTCGACGTTGCCCGGGCCCTTGCCCTTCAGCACCAGCTCGGCGCGGCGCAGCTCGAATTCGCTGTCCTTGCCGTTCATCCCGGTGGTGCCGTTGAGGTCGGCGCGGTCGTTGCTGAACCAGTTGCCGTCAGCCTGTACCAGGCCTTCAAACGTGATCTCGGAACCGCCAATGACGTCGATGGCGACTTCGGCATGGGCAGCCGGCGCGAACAGTGCCGCGGCGACGGCCGCCGTGAGGAGTTGGCGATGCAGTTTCATGGGATGGGTAGCCTTGCAGGCAGGTTGAGGATGGTGTGCAGGCTAGGGCGTAAAGATTGCGTAAATGTGACAGTCCCGCGACCTGCGCCGGCTGCCGCGGCGCCCACCCCGGCGTAGTGGACGGATCGGCTGTTACCGGCAGGTGTCGCGCAGATGGCAGTCGCGTGCGCCGGCGGGCGGGCGGCTCGCGAGGGGACTGTCGGCCCCTGCATGGGCTCCGCGCGCGGCGGCCACGCGCGGCGGCATCAGGCGACGGTTTTGTCCTTGCAGTGGAACAGGTCGCGGATGACGCACTGCGCGCAGTGGAGTCTGCGCGCCGGCCCGCAGCGACGGATCGGCGGCATTGGGTCGATGCCGCGCCCGCGGCTGGCCCTGCCGCCGCCTCAGGCGACGGTTTTGTCCTTGTAGTGGCACAGGTCGCGGATCACGCATTGCGGGCAATCCGGTTTGCGCGCCGGGCCGCAGCGACGGATCGGCGCCATTGGGTCGATGCCGCGCCCGCGGCTGGCCCTGCCGCCGCCTCAGGCGACGGTCTTGTCCTTGAAGTGGCACAGGTCGCGGATGACGCACTGCGGGCAGTCCGGTTTGCGCGCCGGCCCGCAGCGACGGATCGGCGGCATTGGGTCGATGCCGCGCCCGCGGCTGGCCCTGCCGCCGCCTCAGGCGACGGTCTTGTCCTTGAAGTGGCACAGGTCGCGGATCACGCATTGCGGGCAGTCCGGTTTGCGCGCCTTGCACACATAACGTCCATGCAGGATCAGCCAATGATGCGCATCCTGCAGGAACTCCGCCGGGATCACCTTCAGCAACCCGTCCTCCACCGCGCGCACGTCCTTGCCCGGCGCCAGCCCGGTGCGGTTGGACACGCGGAAGATATGCGTGTCCACCGCCATCGTCGGTTCGCCGAAAGCGGTATTGAGCACCACGTTGGCGGTCTTGCGGCCAACCCCGGGCAGCGCTTCCAGCGCGGCGCGGTCGGCGGGCACCTCGCCGCCGTACTTCTCCACCAGGATCGCGCAGGCGGCGATCACGTTCTTCGCCTTGGCGTTGTACAGGCCGATGGTGGAGATGTAGGGCTTCAGTCCTTCCTCGCCCAGCGCGAGGATCGCCTGTGCGGTGTTGGCCACCGGAAACAACTTGCGGGTGGCCTTGTTCACCCCGACATCGGTGGCCTGCGCCGACAGCGTCACCGCCACCAGCAGCTCGAACGGCGTGCGGTATTCCAGCTCGGTGGTCGGGTGCGGATTCAGTTCGCGCAGTCGGGTGAACATCTCACGCACTTCCGCGCCGTTCATGCGCCTGCTGCGTGACGCGCGCGCGCCCGCAGCGGCGCCGGCAGCGGGGCGCGCGCGTCCGGGCTTCGCCGCCGTCGTCATGCCGGCACCGGTGCCGGTTGCTGCCTTGGCCGCGGTGCGCGGGCTCGTCGGTTTCTTCATGGCTGCTTCGCCTTTGCCTGGGCGCGGGCCAGGATGGCCGCCGCGGCCGCGGGCAGGGCGGGTCTGCGGTCCGGCGCCGGCGGCGGTGCGCGCCGGGCCTCGCGCTCGGCGGCGCGCCGCGCCAGGCGCACGGCGCGGGCACGGTACCGCTCACGCGCCGCCCAGGCGCCCTGCAGCCGCTGCTGGGCCTGGGCCAGTCGTTGTGGCAGGTCCGGGTGCTGCGGGTCCAGCGTCGCGTCGCCGGGCTGCGGCGCGTAGTCCATCAGGCCGGCGTCGATCGCGGCGTCGAGGTTGTCGTCCAGCACGTACTGCAGCAGCTGGCGGGGGGATGCGGAAGCAGCGGGCATCGCGGTGCGGGTCAGCAGTTGCGGAATTCCGGGGCGCGGCGTTCCAGGAACGCGCGGGTGCCTTCGCGCATGTCCTCGGTGGAGAACATCAGCCCGAACTGCGCGCTTTCGTACTCCAGCCCTTCCTCGATGCCGCATTCGCCGCCGATATTGACCGCGTCGAGCATGCCGCGCAGCGCCAGCGGCGCGGCCTTGGCCAGCTGCGTGGCGATCTTCAGGGTTTCCGCTTCCAGCTCGGCGGCGGCGACCACGCGGTTGACGATGCCCAGCTGCTGGGCGCGGGCGGCGTCGATCGGCGCGCCGAGCAAACACAGTTCCAGGGTGGCGGCGCGGCCGGCCAGGCGCAGCAGGCGCTGGGTGCCGCCGAAGCCCGGGATCAGGCCGAGGTTGATTTCCGGCTGGCCGAGCCGGGCGCTGTCGGCGGCGATGCGCAGGTGGCAGGCCATGGCCAGTTCCAGCCCGCCGCCCAGTGCGAACCCGTTCACCATGGCGATCACCGGCCTGGGCAGGCGCTCGATGCGCCGCATCAGGCGCTGCCCGAGCAGCGAGAAGTCGCGCCCCTGGACCGCGCTGAGGCCGTTCATCTCGGCGATGTCGGCCCCGGCCACGAACGCCTTGGGGCCGGCGCCGGTCAGCACCACCACGCGCACGTCCGCGGCCGTGGCCGCGTCCGCGAACGCGGCGTCCAGCGCCTCCAGGGTCTGGCGGTTGAGCGCGTTGAGCTTCTCCGGGCGCTGCACGGTGATGGTGCGGACGCCGTCGCGGGTGTTGATCGAAACCGGTGCGTCGGACATGCGGACTCCACGAAAAGTTAAGAAAAAGTGATTGGGGAACTCCCGCCACGACCGTTGGTCAGAAGCCCTTGTCGTCAGTGGCGGTCCGCCGTTGTGGCGGCTATCCTAACCCGTCGCCTCTAGCGGCATGGTTGCCCTGAGACATCTTTCCTGGAGAACTGTTTGATGAAGTTGCGTTCTATCGCGGTCGCCGTGGCCGCCCTGGCCCTCACCGGCACTGCAATGGCCCAGGACGTCTCGTCCGAGAAGGGCAAGCTGAGCTACTACTTCGGATACGACTACGGCAACAACCTGGCCGAGCTCACCGGCCGCGGCGAACAGCTGGACATCGCCTCGGTGGTGAAGGGCCTGCAGGACGCGTACGCGAAGAAGCAGCCGGCGATCACCGCCGAGCAGCTGAAGCCGGCCGTCGAAGCGTTCCAGAAGCGCGAGCAGGGCCGTGCCGCGGCGGCCAAGGCCGAGTACGAGAAGGTGGCCGCGGAAAACAAGACCCGCAGCGACCAGTTCATGGCCGCCAACAAGGCCAAGGCCGGCGTGCAGACCCTGCCCAGCGGCGTCCAGTACCGCGTGATCGAGACCGGCAACGGCGCCAAGCCGACCCAGGCCAGCACCGTGCAGCTGCAGGTCGCCGGTCCGTTCCCCTACGGCCAGCGCCCGGAGAACGTGCAGGCCCACGACGTGCCGGCGCTGAAGCTGAGCGACGTGGAGATGCAGGCCATGCGCGAAGCGCTGCTGCAGATGCCGGCCGGCTCCAAGTGGGAAATCTCGCTGTCGCCGGACAAGGCCTTCGGTGCCGATCCGCGTACCGGCTTCCCGCCGAACGTGGCCGTCCAGTACGAAGTCAAGCTGGTCAGCGTCAAGTAACCACTGCCCGCAGTGGGCAGGACGAATGCGCCGGCGGCCAGTACGCCGGCGCATTTTTCATTGGGCTTCCCGGCGTTGCCTGCGCCGGGCATCCGCGCGCGGCGACACGCCGCGATGACGGCCGCGCCGCGGTGGCTGTCGCGCGGTACGCCCCGGTGCCCGCGTTCGCGCTAGGCTTGCAGGATGTCGCACTCGATGGATGCCACGCGCCGTGCCGTTTCCAGTCCCTGCATCGGAATCTGCTCGCTGGACCCGGCCGGCCACTGCCGTGGCTGCCTGCGCACGCGCGCGGAGATCGCCGGCTGGATGGGCATGAGCGAACACCAGCGCCGGCAGCTGATGCAGGACGTGCTGCCGCTGCGCGCGCGCGCTGCCGGTTCGCTGGCGGCGGCGCTGCCCGGGCACGAACGGCTGCTGCGCGCGTTGAACCCGCTGGCCGCCGCGCCTGCCGGCAAAGGCTGGAACCACGACGAGCTGGCCGACCTGCTGCCCCCGGGTCCCCCGGCCGAGGCCGCGGTGCTGGCCGGGCTGGTGCCGCGGCCGCAGGGCGTGCAGGTACTGCTGACCCGCCGTACCGAGACCCTGCGCAACCACGGCGGCCAGGTCGGCTTTCCCGGCGGCCGCATCGAACCGGGCGACCGCAACCCGGTGGCGGCGGCGCTGCGCGAGAGCAGCGAGGAGATCGCGCTGCCGCATGAGCGGGTGCAGGCGCTGGGCTACCTGGATCCGTTCGTCACCATCTCCAGTTTCCGGGTGACCCCGGTGGTGGCGGTGATCGACCCGGCGTTCGTGCCGGTGCCGCAGCCTGCGGAAGTGGCCGAAGTGTTCGAAGTGCCGCTGGATTTCCTGATGGACCCGGGCAACCTGCGCCAGGTCGAGATCGACCACCGCGGCCGCGTCCGCCACGTGCTCGAGTACACCTGGCCGGGGCAGCGCATCTGGGGCGCCACCGCGGCCATCCTCTACAACCTGCGTCGCCGACTGGAGCAGACCCCATGAATGCCATCGCCCCGCCATGGACCACGCTGGTGGACGTCGCTTCGCTTGCCGCCGCCCTTGCCGCGCAAGCCCCGCGCCTGCTCGACGCCCGTGCCACCGCCAGCACCGCGCTGCGGCTGGTGGACGCGCGCTTCTCGCTGGCCGACCCGCAGTCCGGCGCCGCGCAGTATGCGGCGGGGCACCTGCCGGGCGCGGTGTATGCCGATCTCAACCGCGACCTGTCCGACCTGTCGCGGCAGGGCCACGGCCGTCACCCGCTGCCGGAAAGTGATGCCTTCGCCGCCACCGTGGGGCGCTGGGGCATCGGCCCGGATACCCAAGTGGTGGTCTACGACGCCGGCGACGGCAGCATGGCCGCGGCGCGGCTGTGGTGGCTGCTGCGGTTGATCGGCCACCGCCGGGTCGCGGTGCTCGATGGTGGGCTGGCGGCCTGGCAGGCCGCCGCGCAGCCGCTGTCGACCGCCCCGGCGGAGGTGCCGGCGTTGCCGCCGTATCCCGGGCGCTTCGACCTGTCACAGGTTGCCGCTGCCGACGAAATCGCCGCGCGCCTGTCGCAGGCGCCGGGCTGGCTGATCGACGCCCGTGCCGGCGAACGCTACCGCGGTGAGGTCGAGCCGCTGGACCGGGTCGCCGGGCACGTGCCGGGCGCGCGCAACCGCCCGTTCGCGCTCAACCTGCGCGATGGCCGCTTCCGCCCGGCGGCGGAGCTGCGCGCCGAACTGGAACCGTTGCTGGGCACCTATGCGCCGGGCGAGGCGGTGATGATGTGCGGCTCCGGCGTCACCGCCTGTCACCTGCTGCTGGCCTTCGAGGTCGCCGGCCTGGGCGGGGCGCGGGTGTTCGCCGATTCGTGGAGTGGCTGGTCATCCGATCCCTCGCGCCCGGTGGCGCGCGCGTAGCAGCGGCCTGGGCGGCGAACGTGCCCGCCGGCGACGGCGTGCGTGGCGGTGCCTGCGCCCTTGCGGATTCCGGCGCGACCGCCGCGGCCAGCCAATGAGCGGCTGTCCGCCGGCACCCACGGCAGTGCAGGTCTGCCCGGCCCGCCCACTGGCGTCCACGGCAACGGCGTCCGCCGCGACGGGGCCTGCCCGGAATGGCGCTCCACCGCAGCGCCTGCCGCCATCGCCGGCGCCCGATGCATCCGCCCGGTCGCGGCTGAAGCCGCGCCTACGCGGCTGCCGGCAGGCGTTGCAGCGTGATCGCCGCCAGCACCGGGTCCCACGGGAACCGCGGCCCCGGATCGCGCTTGCGTGGCACCGTGCGCGCCGGGTCGTCGCTGGCCGCCACCTGCTCGGTGTCGAGATCCTCGTGGCCGGCGATCCAGCGCAATGCCGGCAGTCGCTGCGGCAGCCAGCGCAGCAGCGCCACCAGGGCGTCGATCTGGGCCTGCGGGTACGCCTCGTCCATCGCCTGGTGGCGCGAGTCCAGCCAGTGCGGGTAGCGGCCGCTGTTGACCAGTTCGATGCCGAGCGCGCGCGGGTTGATGCCGCGCACGTGGTGGGCGCTGCGTTCCGGCGCGACGTACTGGTGGATGCTGCCGTCGCGGTCGATATAGTAGTGGCCGCTGTTGCCGGTGCCGCTGGCGTACAGCACGCGTTCGCCGTACGCGCGTGCCATCGCCAGGTCCGGCAGTTCGGTGCAGTGGATCACCACCAGGTCGATCGCGCCCGGTTCACGCAGCGCCAGCAGCGGCTCGTAGGGCAGGGGATCGATATGGATCGCGGGCATGGCGTGCATTGGCCGATGCTAGCATTGCCGCCCCGTCATGCTTCCTCCCACGGTGCCCCATGAGTCGCGGCCACTGCATCCTGTCCCATGGCTTCGAGAGCGGTCCCGACGCGACCAAGGTCACCGCGCTGGCCGAGGTGGCGCAGCGCCTGGGCTGGACCCATGAGCGCCCGGACTACACCGACCTCGATGCCCGCCGCGAGATCAGCGAAGTGGGCGACGTGCCGGGGCGCCTGCAGCGCCTGATCCGCCTGGCCGGCGAGGCCGCCGCGCGCGGCCCGGTGGTGCTGGCCGGGTCCAGCCTTGGCGCCTACATCTCCGCCATCGCCTCGCTGCAGGTGCCGGTGCGCGGGCTGTTCCTGATGGTGCCGCCGACCCGGATGGGGCCGATGCCGGCGCTGGACGCGGCACCGGTGCCGACCAGCGTGGTCCATGCCTGGGGCGACGAACTGATCCCGCCGGGCGCGGTGATCGCCTGGGCACAGGCCCGCGCCGCGCGGCTGCTGCTGGTCGACGACGGCCACCGCCTGGAACACCACGTCGAGGCTTCGGCACGCGAATTCGAAGCCCTGCTGCAGGCCTTGTAACGGCTGCCGATCCCGTGGATGCGGGGCTTGCCCCGCATGTGGCTTTACCGGGGAAGCTTCATGCGCGGCAAGCCCCGCATCTACATGGGCCCCGTACAATGGCGCCCCCGGCCCATTGCCGTTCCCCCGTGATGCCCCCCGTGAAATTCTTCGTTTCCTGCGCCAAGGGCCTGGAGTACCTCCTGGCCGACGAACTGCTGGCGCTCGGCCTGCCCCGCGCCACCGCGACCATCGCCGGGGTCAATGCCGAAGGGGAACTGCGCGACGCCCAGCGCGTGGTGCTGTGGTCGCGCCTGGCCAGCCGCGTGCTGTGGCCGCTGGCCGAGTTCGACTGCCCGGACGAGGGTTCGCTGTACCAGGGCGTGCTGGCGATGCCGTGGGAAACGCATCTGGACGCCGAATTGACCCTGGCGGTCGATGCGCATGTCTCCGGTGACGCCATCACCCACGCGCGTTTCGCCGCGCAGCGGATCAAGGACGCCGTGGTGGACCGGCTGCGCGGGCAGGGACTGGAGCGGCCGTCGGTGAACGTCGAGTTGCCGGACGTGCGCATCAACCTGTCGCTGCGCAAGGGCCGGGCCACGATCTCCATCGACCTCGGCGGCGGTTCGCTGCACCGGCGCGGCTGGCGCCTGGCGCAGAACGATGCACCGCTCAAGGAAAACCTGGCCGCCGCGGTGCTGCTGCGCGCCGGCTGGCCGAAGATCCACGCCGAAGGCGGCGGCCTGCTCGACCCGATGTGCGGCGGCGGTACGCTGCTGATCGAAGGCGCGCTGATGGCCGCCGACGTCGCGCCCGGGCTGCAGCGTTATGCGGATCCCTCCGCAACGGCCCGGCCATCCATGGCCGGACTTTCCACCAGGCCGCCGAGCCGCTGGCGCGGTTTCGACCAGGTGCAGTGGTGCGAACTGGTCGCCGAGGCGCGCGAGCGCGAGCGCGTCGGCCGCGCCGCGTTGAAACAGGTCATCCACGGCAGCGACCTCGACCCGCAGGCGATCCGTGCGGCCAGGCAGAACGCCGAGGAGGCCGGTGTCGGCCAGGCCATCTGGTTCGGCGTGCGCGACGTGGCCGACCTGCAGGTGCCGCCGCAGGAAACCGGCTGCGTGGTCTGCAACCCGCCCTATGACGAACGCCTGGCCGCCGACGCCGCGCTGTACCGCCGCCTGGGCGAGGCGCTCAAGCGCACGGTGCCGCAGTGGCGCGCCAGCCTGCTGTGCGGCAACGCCGAGCTGGCCTTCGCCACCGGCCTGCGCGCGCGCAGGACCTACCAGCTGTTCAACGGCGCCATCGAGTGCACGCTGATCGTCTGCGACCCCATCGCGGTGGCCGGGCGCGCGGACGACGGCCAGCCACGGGAACTCAGCGAGGGCGCGCAGATGGTGGCCAACCGCCTGCGCAAAAACCTGAAGAAGTTCAAGAGCTGGCGTGCGCGCGAGAACGTGAGCTGCTTCCGTGCCTACGACGCCGACCTGCCGGAGTACGCGGCGGCCATCGACGTCTACCAGGAGGACGGCGGCAAGCGCCGCATCTTCCTGCACGTGCAGGAGTACGCCGCGCCGGCCACCATCCCCGACGCCGACGTGCGCCGCCGCCGCAACGAGCTGCTGGCCGCGGCGCGCGAGGTGTTCGAGGTGCCGGCCGAGCAGGTGGCGCTGAAATCGCGCGAGCGCGGCAAGGGCGGCAGCAAGTACGGCCGCTTCGAGCAGCGCGGCGAGTTCATCCTGGTGCGCGAGAACGAGACGCTGCTGCGGGTGAACCTGTTCGACTACCTGGATACCGGCCTGTTCCTCGACCACCGCCCGCTGCGCCGGCACATGGCCGCGCAGGCGCGCGGCAAGCGTTTCCTCAACCTGTTCTGCTACACCGGCGTGGCCAGCGTGGAAGCGGCGGTGGCCGGCGCGGCCGCGACCACCAGCGTCGACCTGTCCGGTACCTACCTGCAGTGGTGCGCCGACAACCTGGCCCTGAACGGCATGGGCGGCAGCCGCCACCAGCTGGTGCAGGCCGATGCGATCCAGTGGCTGGAGGCCGAGCAGGGCCAGTACGACGTGATTTTCTGCGACCCGCCGACCTTCTCCAACTCCGCGCGCGCCGAGGACTTCGACGTGCAGCGCGAGCAGCTGCGCCTGCTGCGCGCGGCGGTCGCGCGGCTGGCGCCGGGCGGCGTGCTGTACTTCTCCAACAACTTCCGCCGCTTCAAACTCGAAGAGAACGCCATCGCCGGGTTCGCGCGCTGCCGCGAGATCAGCGCCAGGACCATCGGTCCGGATTTCGAACGCAACGCGCGGATCCACCGCGCGTGGGAGCTGCAGCGGCTGGAGTGACGCACGCGCCGGCATCGCCAGCCGGCAACATGCCAAAGCCACTTTCTGCATGAAGCAGATGCAGGGCTTCTGTCATCGGCGGGAAACGCGCGGCGCCGACCATGCGCGCCGCGGGTCGGCATTGCCGGCCCGGTCCCCTGCCTACCGGAGTCCGAAGTGAAGCGTTGCCTGTTGACGATGGCCGTTGGCGCCGTCCTGTTTCCCCTTGCCTGCACCGACGCGCGCGCCGCCACCGCTACCGCCGCTGGCGCCGACGCGGCCGCCCAGCCGACCACCCTGGACGCGATGATCGTCACCGGCACGCGTGGTTCCAACCGCACCCAGTTCGACACGCTGGCACCGGTGGACGTGTTCTCGCAGGAGGAAATCCAGGCCGTCGAGTCCACCGACCTGTCCGACGTGCTGGCGCAGCTGGTGCCGTCGTTCGTGGTGCAGCGCCTGCCGATGGCCGATGGCCAGGTGTTCGTGCGCCCGGCCACGTTGCGTGGCCTGTCGCCGGACCAGACCCTGGTGCTGGTCAACGGCCGCCGCTTCCATCGCTCGGCGCTGCTCGGCTCGCGCGGTGCGCAGGGGCCGGATCTTTCGCAGATCCCGACCAGCGCGATCAAGCGCATCGAGGTGCTGCGCGACGGTGCCTCGGCACAGTACGGCTCCGATGCCATCGCCGGCGTCATCAACATCATCCTCGACGACAGCATCGGCAGCGAGTTCACCTTGGGCGCGTCCGAGTACGCCGAGGGCGACGGCAGAGCCCGCCGCTTCGGTGCCCGCACCGGCGTCGGCTTGGGGCAGGCCGGCGTGCTGTCGCTGTTCCTCGACTACGACACCGCCGATGCCACCTCGCGCAGCCGCCAGCGCCCCGACGCGATCGCCTTCCAGAACGCGCACCCCGAGCTGCAGGTGCCCGATCCGGTGCAGCGCTGGGGCCAGCCCGACCTGGAAAACCGGCGGCTGGGCTTCAACCTGAAACTGCCGTTCGGGCAGACCGCCGAGGCCTACGCCCATGGCCTGTACAACAGCGGCGAGGGGGTCAGCGATTTCAACTGGCGCAATCCCGACGGCACCGCCTCGGTGTACAGGCCGACCGCGGTGTTCCCCGGCTGGGACGTGCGCAGCCTGTACCCGACCGGCTTTTCGCCCAAGTACGGCAGCGACTACGACGACCTGCAGCTGGTGGCCGGCGTGCGCGGCCAGTTCACCCCCGACCTGAGCTGGGACGTCAGCGGCACCTATAGCCGCAACCGCATCGAGTACACCCTGGACGAGTCGATCAACGCCTCGCTGGGCCCGGCCAGCCCGACCGCGTTCTACCTGGGGCGGCTGTCGCAGGTGGAGAAGAACCTCAACGCCGATTTCGTCTACGCACTGCCGCTGGCGGCGCTGCCGGCACCGCTGAACATCGCCTTCGGCGCGGAGTTCCGCGAGGAAACCTACGGCGTGGATGCCGGCGACCCGGCGTCGTACGCGATCGGCCCGGGCGCGGCGGCCGGGCTGGCCGGCAACTCCAACGGCGCGCCGGGCTTCGGCCCGGACAACGCCGGACGCTGGAGCCAGCGCAGCCATGCCGCCTACGTGGACGTGGAGGCGCCGGTGAGCGCGCGCTGGAATGTCGGCGCGGCCGCGCGCTACGAGCGCTTCTCCAGTTTCGGCGGCACCCTCGACGGCAAGCTCTCCAGCCGCTTCGAGATCACCCCGGCATTCGCGCTGCGCGGCTCGGTGTCCACCGGCTTCCGCGCACCCACCCCGGGCCAGCTGTACACCACCAGCACCGTGCAGGGGCTGGACACGGTGACGCTGCAGGTCTTCACCTCGGGCCGGCTGTCGCCGAACGATCCGTTGGCGCGCCTGCTGGGCGCCCGCGCGCTCAAGCCGGAACAGTCGCGCACCGCGTCCCTGGGCCTGGCCTGGCGCAACGAGGCCGGCCTGTCCGGCTCGGTGGACCTGTACGACATCAAGGTCACCGACCGTTTCAGCCAGTCGGCGTCGTTCCAGATCCCGGCCGGGGTGCCCAACCCGATGGGCTACACCTCGGTCAGCTACTTCACCAATGACTTCGATACCACCACGCGCGGCGTGGACCTGGTGGGCAGCTGGGTGGGCGACGCCGGCCCGGGCCGGCTCAACCTGACGCTGGGCTGGAACTACAACCGCACGCAGGTGGACAAGGGCGCGACCAGCGTCGCCACCAGCCAGACCCAGCGGGTGATCTTCGAGGAACGGCTGCCGCGGCAGAAGGGCACTTTCAGCGCCAACTACGACATCGGCAACTGGACCGTGCTGGGCAAGCTGCGCCATTACGGCGCCTGGACCGATGCCACCGGCAATGCCACCGGCGACATCTTCCAGCGCTTCGGCGACATGCAGTTCTTCGACCTGGCGGTGGCCTACCGCTTCAATGCGGGCAACAGCCTGCGCATCGGTGCCGACAACCTGTTCGACCGCTACCCGGACGAGGCGGTGTTCCAGGCCAGCCGCGGCCTGGTGTACTCGCGCAATGCGCCGTACGACACCGACGGGCGCCACGTGTATGCCGAGTACCGGGTGGCGTTCTGAGCATGGACGGCGCACGACGACGCCTGCTGCGCGGTGCCGCGCTGATGCCATTGGCCGCGGGCGCGCCGGCGATGGCGACGGCTGCCGCGCCGGCGCTGCCGGAGCCGCCGGCGGGGGTGTCGCCGGCGCAGCTGGCCGGCGATGAAACCTACTGGGCGGCGGTGGCGGCCCAGTACGACCTCGGCGACGAAGTGGTCATGCTCGACAACGGCTACTGGGGGGCGATGGCGCGGCCGGTGCTGCAGGCGTACGCGCAGGCCACCGTCGAGGTGAACCGCGGCAATGCCTGGTTCGGGCGGGTCGCGTTTCCGCAGCGCATGCGCGCGGTGCAGCGGCAGCTGGCCGACTTCCTCGGCGTGGGCGAGGACGAGGTGGTGCTCACCCGCGGCGCGACCGAAGCGCTGCAGGCGCTGATCGGCGGCTACAACCGGCTGCGCCCGGGCGACCAGGTGCTGTATGCGGACATCGACTACGACAGCACCATCACCGCGATGCAGTGGCTGCGCGCGCGGCGCGGGGTCGAGCCGGTGGCGATCGCCCTGCCCGAGCCCTGCGGCCATGCGCAGGTGCTGGAGGCCTATACGCAGGCGCTGCAGCGCAACCCGCGCCTGAAACTGATGCTGCTGACCCAGGTGAACCACCGCAACGGCATGCTGCTGCCGGTGGCCGAGATCGCGGCCATGGCCCGCGCCCGCGGCGTGGACGTGATCGTCGATGCGGCCCATGCCATCGGCCAGGTCGAGACCCGCATCGACGGCCTGGGCGCGGACTTCGTCGGCATCAACCTGCACAAGTGGATCGGCGCGCCGGTCGGCGTGGGCGCGATGTACGTGCGCCGCGGACGGGTGGCCGACATCGACCCGTACATGGGCGATCGGGATCGCGGCATCGCCAGCCGCGTGCATACCGGCACCGCCAATTTCGCCGCGTTCCTGGCGCTGCCGGCGGCGCTGGCGTTCCACCAGCGCATCGGCACCGCAGCCAAGCGCGCGCGCCTGTTGCGCCTGCGCGACCAGTGGCGCGACGCGGCACGCGCGCTGCCGGGGCTGCAGCTGCTGGGGTCGGACGAGCCGCGGTTTAGCAGCGCGATCGCCTCGTTCCGGCTGGCGGGGCAGGTCACGCTGCAGCAGAACATCGGCGTGGCCCGGCGCCTGCTCGAGGAGCACGGGGTGTTCACCGTGCACCGCGACGGCCTGGCGCACGGCGCCTGCGTGCGGGTCACGCCGGGCATCTTCACCTCGCCGGCGCAGATCGACCGGCTGGTGGCGGGGCTGCGCAGGCTTGCCGGCGCCGCCTGACGGCATGCATGGGGATGCGGGACGGCCGTGGGGCGGGGACAGGGCCCCACGGCCGCGCGGCGTTCATGCCGGCTGCAGCACGATGCAGTCCACCGGGCAGGGCGGGAGGCACAGTTCGCAGCCGGTACACAGGTCGGCCAGCACGGTGTGCATGAACTTGGCGCCGCCGACGATGGCATCCACCGGACAGGCCTGGATGCACTTGGTGCAGCCGATGCAGTCGGCCTCGACGATCACCGCGACCTGTGCCGGCGTGTGCGTGCCGCGGCTGCGGTCGTAGGGCCGCGCCGGCACGCCCAGGATGTGCGCCAGCGTGCGGGCGCCGGCGTCGCCGCCGGGCGGGCAGTGGTCGATGCCGGCTTCGCCGCGCGCCATCGCCGCGGCATACGGGCGGCAGCCGTCGTAGCCGCACTGCCCGCACTGGGTCTGCGGCAGCACCCGGTCCAGGCGTTCGATCAGGTTGTCGTGGGTGTCGTGCATGGGGATCAGGAAACCGGCCTGCCGCGGTACCAGCGTTCGTGCGCCAGGGCCAGCATCGGCCTGTCCTCGCGGCTGTCGCCATAGGCGTGGATGCGCTGGAACGCGCCCAGGTCGAACCGCCGGCGGATATGCGCGACCTTGCGTGGCCCGCAGTCGCCATCGGCGTAGCGGCCGGTGAGGCGGTTGTCCTGCACTTCGAGCCGGTTGCAGATCAGCTGCAGGCCCAGCTGGTCGCACCACGACTGCAGGTACAGGTCGATCGAGGCCGAGACCACCGCCACCGTGTGGCCCTGCGCCCGGTGCCACTGGATCTGCTCCAGCATCTCCGCGCGGACCATGCCGGGCAGGTGGTCGCGGGCATAGTCGCTGGCCATCTGCGCGATCTCGCCGGCGTGGCGGCCGCTGAACACCTGCGCGGTGACGCGGCGGCGGATGCGCGTGGCCGAAATCAGCTTCAGTCGATAGGCCAGCAGCCACGGCCCGACCCGCCACCATGCCTGCGCGCGCTGCTCGGGCGTGGCCACGCGGCGCAGGAACCGGCTGTAGGTGTCGCAGACGGTGATGGTGTGGTCGAAATCGAACAGGGCCAGTTCCATGGTTCCAGTGCCGATGCGGGGCGTTCTCTGGCAAAGGGGACGCGACGCGGCCGGGGAAATGGCAGGCGCGGAGCGTGGCCCCGGGCCCGCATGCGCAGGCCCGCGCGACCGCCGGCCGTACCGCGGCCGGGGTCAGCGTACCGGCATGCCCGGCTGCGCGCCGGCATCGGCGTCGAGCAGGGCCAGCGCGCCGCCGTCGAAGCCGGCCGACAGGATCATGCCTTCGCTGAGGCCGAAACGCATCTTGCGCGGCGCCAGGTTGGCGATGAACACCACGTTGCGGCCCACCAGCGTTTCCGGCTCGCCGTAGCTGCCGCGGATGCCGGAGAAGATCTGCCGCTGGCCGAGGTCGCCGGCGTCGAGCAGGAAGCGCAGCAGCTTGTCCGAGCCCTCGACGAAGCCGCACTCGAGCACCTTGCCGATGCGCAGGTCGAGCTTGGCGAAGTCGTCGATGCCGATGTACGCGGGCGCGTCGCCGTCGGCCTTGGGCTCGGTCTTCGCTTCCACCTTGGCGGGCTTTTCGGCCTTGGCCGGCTTGGCCTCGGCGGCGGGCGGGGAGGTCAGGGTGTCCCTGGAGGCGTCGGTCATGGCGTCGATCATCTTGGGGTCGATACGGGTGAACAGCGCCACGTAGGGCGCGATGGTGTGGGCGGTGAGCGGGGCGGCGATGTCGGCCCAACCGTGCATCGGCGCATTGAGGAAGCCCTCGGCCTGCAGCGCGGTGGCCGGCAGCACCGGCTTGAGCGCGGCCACCAGCACGCGGAACAGGTTCAGGCCCTGGGTGCAGACCGCCTGCAGTTCGGCCTCGGCGCCTGACCGGCCGTTATCAAGCTCCTTGGCGATCACCCACGGCTTGGCGTCGTCGATGTACTTGTTGGCCTCGTCGGCCAGCGCCATGGTCAGGCGGATCGCGGCGGCCGGGTCGTTGCGCTCGTAGGCCTCGCGCACCGGCGCCAGCGCGGCGACGAAGCGGTCGTACTGGGCCGGGTCCGGCAGTGCGTCGGCCAGGCGCCCGTCGAAACGCTTGGAGATGAAGCCGGCGCAGCGGCTGGCCAGGTTGACGAACTTGCCGACCAGGTCGGCATTCACGCGGGCGCTGAAGTCGGCCAGGTTCAGGTCCAGGTCGTCGACGCCGCCGGAGGACTTGGCGGCGAAGTAGTAGCGCAGCGCTTCCGGCGCCAGGCCCACGTCCAGGTAGGTGCGGGCCATGACGAAGGTACCGCGCGACTTGCTCATCTTGGCGCCGTCCACGGTCAGGTAGCCGTTGACGTGCAGCCGGGTCGGCGCGCGCAGGCCGGCGCCATGCAGTACCGACGGCCAGAACAGGCCGTGGAAGTTGACGATGTCCTTGCCGATGAAGTGGTGCAGTTCGGTGCTGCTGTCGGCGGCCAGCACCGCGTCGAAGTCGTCGCCGGTCTTCGCGCACAGGTTGCGGAAGCTGGACAGGTAGCCGATCGGCGCGTCCAGCCACACGTAGAAGTACTTGCCCGGTGCGCCCGGGATCTCGAAGCCGAAGTAGGGGGCGTCGCGGGAGATGTCCCAGGCGCGCAGCCCGCCCTCGGCGTCCAGCCACTCGGCCAGCTTGGCCTTCACCCCCGGCAGGGCGACGTCGCCGGCCAGCCAGTCGCGCAGGAAGTCCTGGAAGCGGCCGACCTCGAAGAAGTAATGCTCCGAATCGCGGATCTCGGGCGTCGCGCCGGACACCACCGACTTCGGGTCGATCAGGTCGGTCGGGCCATAGGTGGCGCCGCAGACCTCGCAGTTGTCGCCGTACTGGTCCGGCGACTTGCACTTCGGGCAGGTGCCCTTGATGTAGCGGTCGGGCAGGAACATGCCCTTGGCCGGGTCGTAGAACTGCGCCACCGAGCGGCGGCTGATATGGCCGGCGGCGTCGAGCCGCTGGTACAGCGCCTCGGTCAGCTCGCGGTTGGCGGCCGAGTTGGTCGAGTCGTAGTGGTCGAACTCGACCCCGAAGGCAAGGAAATCGCGCTCGTGGCTGGCCTGGATGTTGGCGATGAAGGTTTCCGGGCTGACCCCGGCCTTCTCCGCGGCCAGCATGATCGGCGTGCCGTGGGTGTCGTCGGCGCAGACGTACCAGACCTTGCCGCCCATCAGCCGGCGCGCGCGCACCCAGATGTCGGCCTGGATGTAGCCGACCAGGTGGCCCAGGTGCAGCGGGCCGTTGGCATAGGGCAGGGCATTGGTGACGAGCGCGGTACGGGTCATGGCCGTTGGCAGGAACAGAGGGGACCGCCGATTATCGCATGCCGCGCCGCGGCGACCGGTAAACCCGCCCCGTACGCGCGAAACCCGGCCTGGGCCGGGTTTCGCGGGGGGCTGCCGGTGGCGTGCCGGGGCACGCCGGCGGGCGGGTTACATCCGTTCCCACACCTGCGACTTGCAGATGAAGGCGATGCAGCCGGAGACCTGCAGTTTGCGGCCGCCTTCGATCAGCTCCATCTTGGACTTGTAGACCTTGCCCTCGTCGGGCTTGAGGATGCTGCCGCCGCTCCACTTGTTGGCGCCGTCGGCGCGCATGCCGCGGATGATTTCCATGCCGGTGATCGGCTTGTTCTTGCGGTCGTCGCTGCACTTGTCGCAGGTCGGGTTGGGGCGGCTGGGGTTGAGCAGCTCGACGATGCGGCCGTGCAGCGCGCCGTTGCTGGTGCGGCTGATCTCGACGATCGACTTGGCCCGGTGGGTGTCCGGGTCGATCTGCCGCCAGCGGCCTTCGGCGCTGGTGTTGTCGGCCTGGGCCGCGGTGATGCCGGCCATGGCCAGCGGCAGGGCCAGCAACAGGGTCTTGAAGGTCTTGCGCATGTGTCCCCTCCCAGGGCGGATGGCGTGGTCAGGAGCGACCGGGTGCAGGCGAATGTATACCCATTCGCTGCGGTACGGAATCCGCACCGCAGCACGCCCGGTCAGGGCCGGATCAGCCGCCTCAGCGGTAGCCGACCCGCTTGCGGTTGTCGGCCGACACGCGGTCGATCAGCTTGTTGTAGGGGTCGAAGCCGACCTCGTCCGGGCGCCCGTCGACGGTCACGGTGAACGTCGGCGCGGCCGTGGTGACGTGGTGGCGCTGCAGGTACAGCACCTTCTCGTCGCGCTCCTTGCCCGAGGCCCCCTTGGCGAACACGCCGACCTCGATCCAGTCGTCCAGCGTCCCCGGCGTTTCCTTGCCCAGGCCGTCGGCATAGCGCTTGTCGGCATGCAGCTTCATGGTCACGTCGTAGCGGCCGTCGGCACGCCGGGTCGCGGTGGCTTCGACCACGCGGTTGTCGTAGAAGCCGATCTTCTCGAACAGGTCGGTGATCAGCGCCTGGTGCGCCGGGCCGGCCTCGGCGCGGATGAACTCCAGCAGCTCGACCGAAGTGGTGTACGGCGGCTGCTGGAAGGCCTTGGCCTGGAGGAAGCGCGACAGCGCCCGGTTCAGGGCCTGCTCGCCCATCTCCTCGCGCAGCCGGTAGAACACCAGCGAGCCCTTCTGGTAGTAGATGTACTGCTGGTTCTCCACCCGGTACAGGGGCAGCTCCTCGACGTCCTCGCCACCACGGCCGGACAGGTACTTGTCCAGTTCGTCCTTGAGGAACTGGCGCATGTGGCCGCGCCCGTACTCCTTCTCCATCACCATCAGCGCCGAGTACTGCGACAGCGACTCGGACAGCACGGTCGCGCCCTGCATGTTGGCGCCGATCACCTGGTGCGCCCACCACTGGTGCGCCACCTCGTGCGCGGTGACGTAGAACACGTAGTCCACGTCATCCTTGTCGCGCAGGTCGGCGATGAAGCCGATCGATTCGGAATACGGAATGGTGTTGGCGAAACTCTGCGCGAACGAGCGGTAGCCCGGGAACTCGATGATGCGCACCTGCTTGTGCTGGTACGGGCTGAAGTTGGCCTCGTAGTAGGCCAGCGATTTCTGCACGCCTTCGATCATCCGGTCCACGTTGTACGGATGTTTGGGGTCGTGGTAGATCTCGATCGGGATGCCGTTGTAGGCCGCTTTCTTCACTTCCCAGCGTGCCGACAGGTAGGCGTAGAAGTTCAGCACCGGCCGGTCCATGGCGTAGCTGAAGCAGCGGCGGCCATTGCGTTCGAACGCCTTCTGCAGGTAGCCCGGCGCCAGCGCGATCTGGTCCGGCGCGGTGCAGATGGTGCTGCGGAAATCCAGCCAGTCGGCGTCGTTGGAGATGTAGTTGTTGGCGCGCGCGGCCGCATCCTCCAGCCGCGGCATGCGCGTGGGCTCGCCGAGACCGCGCTTGCGGCGTTCGTTGCGGTCGCTGATCTCCACCCCGGTGTCGTAGCCGAACGCCGGCAGCACGCGGCTGTTGAAGAAACTGCCGTTGTCGACGATCTCGGTCTGCGCCTGGCCGGCGGTGATGCCGTCGGGGTGGATGTCCACGGTGAAGGTGATGTCGCGCTCCTCGCCGGGCTGCATCGGCGCATCCAGCGTGTAGATGCGGTACCCCAACTGCGCGTCGTGGGTGGTCAGCCGGGCGCCGCCCAGCTCGATGCCGGCCAGCGTGCGGTCGTCGGCCATCGCCACATGGATCGCCGGGATGGCCGTGGCATGGGTGTTGCGCACCCGGTAGCGGCCGTCGATGCGCACGCTCTGGGTTTCCGGATGCAGGTCGACGTGGTTGTCCACGGCGACGATGCGCGGCTGCGGCAGGTCCTTGTACTTGCGGTACTCGCGCTCGTAGCGGGCCTGGCGGTCCAGCACCTGGTCCGGCGAGACGAACTCGTTGCGGATGTTGGTGTTCCAGTACAGCCAGCCGCCGCAGCCGATGAACGCCAGCACGGCGGCGGCCAGGCCCGCGCCCAGCGGGCCGCGCAGGCGCTGCCGGGCCAGGCGCAGGCGCTGGCGCCAGGCCGGATCGACGCCGCGCACCCACAGCGCCGCGCACAGCAGCAGCAGGACCAGCAGGAACAGCGTCCAGTAGCCCTGGAAGGCCAGCTGCCCGGTCAGGAAATGGCCGTAACCGTTCATGTCCGAGTACGGCGCGTTCGGCCAGCTGCCGAAGTTGTACAGGTTCTGGGTGTAGTCGAGCATGCCCAGCACCGACTGCCCGATCAGCAGCAGGATCAGCAGCGCGTACCCCAGGAACTTGTTGTTGCTCAGTACCTGCAGCACCAGCGCCATGCCGCCCATCAGGATGTAGACCACCGAGTTCAGCGCCAGCGTCTTGATGTACAGCAGCGGTTCGAGCTGGGTGTAGCCCTTGGCCAGCTGGATGGCGATGGCGGTAAGCCCGCCCACGGCCTGGAACGCGGCGACCACCGCGACCAGGGTGAGGAACTTGCCCAGCAGCGGCACCCAGTTGGGCACCGGCATCGCATCGCTGATGCCGGCGATGCGCGCGCTGCGCTCGCGCCACACCAGCTCGCCCGCGTAGAACAGCACGATGATGATCAGCAGGAAGCTGTAGCTGCCCTGCAGGGCCTCCAGCATCTGCGAGGTCACCGGCCAGCTGGGCGTGCCGTACAGGGTGCGGCGGTGCAGGGCGCTGGGAATGAAGTTGGCCATGCCCAGCACCAGCAGCACCAGGAACGGCGCGCTGCGGAACACGCCCAGCGCATCGAAGCCGACCTGGCGCAGCAGCTGCCGCCAGCCGGTGGCGGCAGTGAATGCCGGGGTGACCCGGGGGGCGACCACCTGGCTGCGCTTGCCGTCGGTGGTGGCGACGCTGGCGGTCTTCCTGCCGCGCCTGCGGCCGGTGCCGCTGCGTTCGGTGCGGAACAGGGCGAAGGTGGCGGCGAACAGGGCGGCGGTGACCGCCAGCCACAGCAGCCGGTTCTCCAGCAGGTAGCCGCTGAAGGCGGGCAGGCCGGTGTTGCGCTCCTCGGCCGACCAGTAGCGCATCGCCTGGCCCATCGCGCGCATGCCCAGCGGGTCGAGCAGCGAAGCGACGCGCAGGTTGTCGATGTCGGCCAGCAGGGCGCGGCTGACGCCGTACAGCACGAAGAACACGATGACGCCGATGTAGACCCACAGGATGTTGCGGGTGGTCACCGCCAGCAGCGACAGCAGCGCGGTGGTGAACAGCACGTTCGGCAGCACCATGAACGCGAACGACCACAGGTACGGGCGCAGCGACACCGGCCCGAGCCGCGCGGCGTCGATCCAGGGCATGAACTGTGCCACGAACAGGCCGGCGCCGATGATGGCGTACATCAGCAGACTGGCCAGCAGCGCGGCGCCAAGCCGGCCGAGCAGGTAGTCGCGGCGCCGGATCGGGCTGGAGAACACCAGCTCCGAGGTGCCCAGCTCGAAGTCGCGCAGCAGCGCATTGCTGACGAACAGGGTGACCACCAGCAGCCCGATCAGGGTGAAGGCGGTCATGAAGGTGGCGATCACCGACGGTGCATTGCGGTGCACGTTGCCGATGCCGCCGCCGATCTGCACGGCATCGCTGGAGGCCGCGCCGAAGGCGAGCAGCGCGAACAGCGCCGCCAGCAGCCACAGCAACGGGGAACGCAGCTGCTCGCGCAGCTCGAAGCGCAGGAAGGCCAGGGTCATGGTCGTCTCCGTCAGGCGGCCTGCGCCTGCAGGCGCAGGCGCTGGAAGTAGACGTCCTCGAGCCCCGGCGCGACCGGCTCGAAGCCGGCTTCCGGGCAGGTGTCGGCGAACACATGGATCACCGGGTGGCCGCCCACCAGCCGCGTCGACAGCACGGTGAAGCGGCTTTCATAGTCCGCCAGCGCGGCCTTGGCCACCTGTTTGCGCCAGACCTGCGCCTGCAGCGCGGCGATCGCATCGACCGGCTTGCCGGACAGCAGCACCTGGCCCTTGTTCATGATGGCCATGGCCGGGCACAGGTCGGTGACGTCCTCGACGATGTGGGTGGACAGGATCACCACCACGTTCTCGCCGATTTCGGCAAGCAGGTTGAGGAAGCGGTTGCGCTCCTCCGGGTCCAGGCCCGCGGTCGGCTCGTCGACGATCACCAGCTGCGGGTCGCCCAACAGCGCCTGGGCAATGCCGAAGCGCTGGCGCATGCCGCCGGAATAGGTGCCGAGCTTGCGCTTGCGGGCATCCCACAGGTTCACCTGCTGCAGCAGGCCCTCGACCACTTCCCGCCGCTGCGCGCGCGCGGTCAGGCCCTTTAGCACGGCGAAATGGTCGAGCAGGTCCAGCGCGCTGACTTTCGGGTAGACGCCGAAATCCTGCGGCAGGTAGCCCAGCCGGCGGCGCAGTGCGTCCTTGTCCCTGAGCACGTCGATGCCGGTGCCATCGGCGGTGGTCAGGGTGGCGCTGCCGGCATCGGCCTCCTGCAGCGTGGCGAGCGTGCGCATCAGCGAGGACTTGCCGGCGCCATTGGGCCCGAGCAGCCCGAACATGCCGCGCGGAATGTCGAGATCGACATTGTTCAATGCATGCACGCCATTGGCGTAGGTTTTCGACAGACCGCGGATCTGCAGCATGGGGCCGGACCTCTCCTTGGATGATGGCCGCAACATGCCGCCGCGGCCGGGCTGCCGGCAATGCGCCGGAAGTCATTGGGACCAGGGACGTGGGAGGGCGGCGGATGTGACCGGCGGCGCGGCCACGGCCGCCCGTGCGGGCGCGCCAGGCGGCCACCCGCGCGCCGTGCCCGTCGCGGCCGGTCGCCGTCAGGGCAGTTCGTACAGCTCCAGCGGCAACGCGTCGGGGTCGGCGAAGAAGGTGAAGCGGCGGCCGGTGTACTCATCCACCCGCACCGGCTCGCAGGCCACGCCCTCGGCCTGCAGGTGGGCGATGGCCGCGTCCAGCGCGGCGACGCGGAAGGCGAGGTGGCGCAGGCCCCGCGCTTCCGGGCGACTGGGGCGCGGCGGCGGGGCCGGGAACGAGAACAGCTCCAGCCCGGTGCCGTCGGGCAGGCGCAGGTCCAGCTTCCACGACTGGCGTTCGGCGCGGAAATGCTCGGCCACCACCTCCAGCCCGAGGATGCGGGTGTAGAAGTCGCGCGAGCGCGCGTAGTTCGACGCGATCAGCGCGACGTGGTGGATGCCCTGCAGCTTCACCGTTGCGGGGCCTGCCAGCGGCGGGCGATCTGCAGCGCCAGCGCATAGGGCTCGGGATCGTTGCGGTTGCTCAGCACCACCACCGTCAGCTTCTGCTTCGGGTAGCGCACGATCACGTTGCGGAAGCCGATGCTCTCGCCGCTGTGCCACAGCGCGTCGCCGTTGATGCGCCAGCCGAAGCCGTAGTGCGGCACGTCCGGTTCCGGCGTCGCCGTGGCCGCGCTGAAGGCCTGCTGCAGCGAGGCGCGGCGCAGCAGGCGCTCGTCGTACAGCGCGGCGTCCCACTTGGCCAGGTCGTCGATCGAGGAATAGATGCCGCCGTCGCCGAGCACCGCGCTGGTGGTGCTCTGGTCGGTGCGCTGCCAGTGGCCGTCGATCTGGCTGTAGCCGTAGGCGCGCTCGGGCACCTCGTCGACGCCGTCCTGGTGGGCGAAGGTGGCGGTCATGCCCAGCGGCAGGAAGATGCGCTGGCGCAGGAAGCTGGCGAAGTCGCTGCCGGAGGCCTTGCCGACCACCAGCGCCAGCAGCGCGTAGCCGCTGTTGCTGTAGCGGTAGCTGCTGCCCGGCGCGAAGTAGGTGCGGTTCTCCTTCTGCAGCAGGTGCAGCACGTCGATGTCATGCACCTGGCGCGTGTCGGCCGGGTCCATCAGGTCTTCGTAGTCGAGCAGGCCGCTGCTGTGGCTGAGCAGCTGGCGCAGGGTCATCGCGTCGGCCACCGCCGGCAGCTCGGGCAGCCACTTTTTCAGCGGGTCGTCGATCGACAGCGCGCCGTCCTCGGCCAGCAGCAGGATCGCGGCGGCGGTGAACTGCTTGCTCACCGACGCCAGCCGGAAGTTGGTGGCCGGCGATACCGGCGTGCCGTCCTCCAGCACCGCCAGCCCATAGCCGCGGCGGAACACCGGTTGCCCGTCCTTGAGCACCAGCACCGCGGCACCGGGCACGCGGCCGTCATAGCGTTGCATCAGGCCGTCGATGCCGGCGTCCGGCGCTGCCGGCGGCGCGGCGCCGGCCACCGTGGACAACGCGAACAGGCACAGCGGGGCGAGTCGGGACATCCACGGCAGCATGGCGGCTCCTTGCAGGGTCAGGGGGTCTTGCTGGCGATCCAGCGGTCGATCTTGGCTTCCAGAATATCCAACGGTATCGAGCCGTCCTTCAACACTTCATCGTGGAACTCGCGTGGATCGAAGCGCTCGCCCAGTGCCGCCTGCGCCTTCTCGCGCAGGCGCCGGATCTTGATCTCGCCCACCCGGTAGGCCAGCGTCTGCCCGGGCAGCGCCATGAAACGCTCGACTTCCGCGGCGGCATCGGCGGCGCTGATGTCGGCGTTCTTCACCATGTAGTCGATCGCCTGCTGGCGGCTCCAGCCGGCCGCGTGCAGGCCGGTGTCGGCGACCAGCCGCACGGTGCGCAGCAGGGTGGTCTGCAGGTAGCCGAGGCGGTCGTATGGGTCGCGGTACAGGCCCAGTTCGTCGCCCAGCGACTCGGCGTACAGGCCCCAGCCCTCGATGAAGGCGACGTCGCCGCCGAGCCGCCGGAAGCGCGGCAGCGTCGACAGTTCCTGCTGCAGCCCAAGCTGCAGGTGATGGCCGGGGATGCCCTCGTGCAGGTACTGCATCGGCACCGCCCAGCGCTTGCGCGACGGGAGGTCGCGGGTGTTGACCTGCAGCCGCCCGTGCTGGCCGCCGTCGGCCGCGGTCGGCGGCTGGTAGCTGGCGGCGCTGGCGTTCAATGCATGCTCGGCCGGCACCGGCTGTACCTGCAGCGCGGCCCTGGGACGGGTGGCGAACAGCGCCGGCAGCGCCGCGTCCACCTGCTGCCCCACCTCGCGGTAGCGCGCCAGCAGCGCGGCCTCGTCGCGGAAGGTGAACTGGCGGTCGTTGCGCATGGCGTTGAACGCCTTCTGCATCGAGCCGCGGATCCGGGCTTCCTTCATCACCCGGGCGATGCGCTCCTGCAGGTCCTTGACCTCCTGCTCGCCGAGCGCGTGGATCTCGGCCGGCGTGCGCGAGGCGCTGGTCAGGCCGGCGATGGTGTGCGCGTACCAGGCCTGGCCGCCGGGCAGGGCGCCGAGGCCGTCGCTGGCGCGCGTGGCGGGCAGGTACTGGGTGGCGATGAAGCCGCGCAGCGCGCGGTAGGCCGGCAGCAGCCGGTACTCGATCATGCGCTTGTATTCGGCGGCCAACCGTTCCCGGTCCGCGGCCGGGAAGTCCTCCGGCATGTTGCGGATCGGCGCCCAGAAGATGCTTTCCTCGGCGGTCGGGGTGATCACCGCGTCCAGCTGCGGCAGCACCTTCTCCATCAGCGCGCGCGGCTGCACCACGCCGGCGGCCATGCCTTCGCGCATGTTGGCGATGGCCTGGTCGAACAGCGCCGGCACCCCGAGCGAGCGCCGCGACCAGTTCTCGTAATCTTTCACCGTGCGGAACGGCTGCGCGCCGGCTCCCGAACCGAGCACCGCGATGATGCTGGCGAGGTTGTTGTAGGGGTTGATCGGCAGCATCCACGACGGGTACTGCTCGGCGGCCAGCGAGATGCGCGCGTCGCGCATGAAGATCTCGTAACTGAGCAGGTCCTGGCCCTGCAGGCCGTCCTTGCCCAGCGCCTCGGCCTTGCCCTGCCACTCGACCATGAAGTCGTGCGCCTGGCGGCGCGAGGCCGGCGACAGGAAGTTGGGCAGCTGGTCGTTGAAGCGCGGGTCGCCCTGGAACGTGGCCTGCAGCGGGTTCAGCCGCATCGACGCATCCCAGTACTCGTCGTAGAGCCGGTTCAGGCGGGTGGCCTTGTCCTGGGTGACCGGCAGCGGCGCGCGCGCCGGGCGGGGCGCCGGACGCGCCGGGGGCCTGCTGCCGCGCGCCTTGGGCTTGGCGGTGCGCGATTGCGTCGCGGTCGGGCGCTGGCTCTTCTTCTTCGCCGCCTCGACGGGCGCGGCGGCGGAGAACATCAGGACGGAGGCCATGGCAAGCGCGAGAAGGCGAAGCGGGCTGGAGGTCATCGGTGGTTCCGGAAACGCACAGGCCCGGGAGCTTGCCTTAGCGGCCGGCGCTAGTGAAGAGCAACCGGCAACGGATAAAGGCGGCAGTCACCCCCGGTGCCCGCCCGGCGCACCCTGTTCCTGCCCTGGCAAGCGGCGTTTCAGCGCTCGCCGGCGCGGGTGAACGGCACGCTGTCCGGGGCCACCGCGCCACCGGAGATGATGAAACTCATGGCCTGGTCCACGGTCCAGTCGGTCGGCGTCAGCAACTCCACCGGCACGATCTCCAGATAGCCGGAGGTCGGGTTCGGCGTGGTCGGCACGTACACCGCAGCCAGCTCGCGGTCTGTACCGTGTTCGCGGATGACGCGGGTCACCAGGCCCACCGATTTCATTTCGCGGTGCGGGAAATCGATCAGCACCACCCGCTGGGTGCTGCCCGGCTGGGTCTGCAGGATGTCCAGCAGCTTCTTGGCGCTGTCGTAGATGATGCTGGCCAGCGGGATGCGGCGGATCACCGCGCCGAACCAGCGCAGCAGGCGCTGGCCGATGACCCGGCGGCTGAGCACGCCCACCAGCAGGATCACCAGCAGCGTGGCGAGCAGGGCGAAGATGTCCTGCATCCATTCCACCCGTACCCAGCCCAGGTAATGCGGGAAGGAGGCGGCGATGCGTTCGGACAGCGGCACCACCAGCGGGCTGCTGATGCCGGACAGCAGCACGAACACGAACTTGATCACCACCCAGGTCAGCCAGATCGGCAGCAGGGTGAGCAATCCGGTCAGGAACAGGCGCTGCAGGGAGGGGCGGTGGGGTGCGGCGGGAGCTTCGGGCGACATGTGGGGATTGTAGCGGTGAGCGGCATGGCCGGGATGGCGGTTGCAGGTGGGCGATGCAGGGCGACGTCGGATATCGTTCATCAATCCGGCGTGTCGATCGGCCAGGGAAGGAGATGCCATGAAACATCGGGAGGTCAGGACCATGGGCAAGGTGTTGCGACGGATGGCCGCAGGCCTGGCCGGGCTATTGTTGCTGGTGGCGGCGGTCCTGCTGCTGTCGTCGCTGTGGCCGTTGTCGGCGACGCAGAAGCGTGCGTTGGCGGTACTGGAAGCGCCGCGCGACATGCCGGGCAGCAACGGCTACGCCACGCTCGCCACGCTGGGCATGGCGGGGACACCCGGGCAGCGCCAGGCACGGGTGGACGCCTATGTGGCTGAGTACCTACGTTGGCATGCCGGTTTCGTCGACCACACCCTCGAAAGCGGTGGCCAGCGGGAAGAGGTAACCCTGGAAGTCAAGCCGCGGCTTGGCGCCGGCGGGAACACCGAGCCGTTCGATCCGGTGTTGTGCAGGCATGCCACCGGCTGCCTGGCGCGGGTGCGTGGGCAACCGCAGGCCGTGGCCGAGGCCCTGCTGCCGCAGGCGGCCGTGCTGGCGCAGATGGACGAACTGGCCGTGCATGGTCATTACCAATCGCCGCTGCCGCTGGATGCGGCCACGCCAGTGCCGAACATGCGACCGTTGTTCGTGCCGTTGGCGGCGCACGCGCTGGCCCACGTGCAGGGCGACAGCCAGCGCTCACTGGCCGGGCTGTGCCGCGATGCCGGTATCGGGCGCATGCTGCTGGGCCATGGTGACAGCCTGCTCACCAGCATGGTCGGCGGCGCGCTGCTGGCCGCCAGCGCGGAGCTGTTCGCGGACGTGCTGGCCGAATTGCCGGTGGATGCGCCGATACCGGAGGGGTGCACCACCGCGCTCGCGCCGCTGACGCCGCAGGAAGCCAGCAACTGCGCGGGCATGCAGGGAGAATTCGCCATGGTGCGCGGCGGCTATCCCAGGGTGGCGCAGCTGGCGCAGGATGCGCCTTGGTGGGTGACGCCGCAGACGGCGAAGCTGCTGTACGACCGCGACAGGAGCGTGGCCCGCGTGGCTGAAACGATGGGCCAGGCCTGCCTGCCTGAAACCCTGCAGGCGATCGCCGGGGACCGCCCGTTGCCACCGGCGCCGGTGCCGTCGGTGTGGCGGCTGGAATGCGCCGCCAACGCCGTCGGCTGCATCCTGAGCGGCATTGCCGGGCCGGCGTATGCCCGGTATGGAGCGCAGCAGCAGGACACCGCCGCCCGGTTGCGGTTGTTGAATGCGGCGCTGTGGCTGCGCGGGCATGCGGCACAGCGGGCGGACAGGCCGCTGGCCGAACGCCTGGACGCACTTCCGGCCGGGCTGCGTGGTGCGCAGCGGCCCATCACCGTGTCCGCCGATGGCACCGCGCTGGAAGTGGCCTCGCGTGCACGGCGCGGTGGCAGGGAAACCTTGCGCATGCCTTTGCCGCCGGCCTTGTCCAGCCACTGATGCACAGCAGGCGCCGGGAAGCCACGGCGTGCGCGGCTATGCACCGCGTTGGCGTGCTTCCGGCTTGGGGCGTACGTAGACCTGCTTGCGGACGCGCGCGACCACCTCGCCGTGCGCGTCGAGCACGTCATTGCTGAACCAGCGCAGGTGCTTGGCGCCACCGGCGGTGGCCGCGCGCACCTGTTCGAGCGTGGCCGTGTCGAGCCGGAATTCGGTACTGACCGTGCCCTTGCCGGGCCTGATGAACTCGATCTCCCCGGCCTTGTCCCACACGTAGTAGTCGCGCCCGAGGTTGTGCAGCAGGCACAGCATCCAGAACGGATCGGTCATGGCGAACAGGCTGCCGCCGAAATGGGTACGTACGTAGTTGACGTTCCACGGGCGCTCGCGCAGTTCCACGCGTACATAGCGGTAATCGGCGTGGAGCTCGGTGACGTGGATGCCGGAGAACAGGAACGGCGGCCACAGATTGATACCGAGGCGGAACGTGCTGGCTTTCATGACGGACTGGAGCGTACGCGGGACCGGGAGTCTAGCATTCGCTGCCGTATGGTGAGGCGGCTGGCGCCTCAGTCGGCCACCCGGTAGCCGTCGCGGCCGGCGGCCTTGGCCTGGTACAGCGAGGCGTCGGCGTCGCGGAACAGTTCCCCGGGCAGGCTGTCGGCGCCCGGCACGATGGTCGCCACGCCGACGGTGACGCTGATCCTGGCCTGGCGGCCCTTGCCGACCGCCACTCCCGCCTGGCGGACGCGGCCGATGAGGGTTTCGACCAGCAGGACCGCACCCTCGCTGCCGGTGTCCGGCAACACCAGGGCGAACTCGTCGCCGCCGAAGCGCGCGGCCAGGTCGCGCGGCCGCCGCGCCAGCTCGCCGATCATCCGCGCGGTCTGCTGCAGCACCAGGTCGCCGACGTGGTGGCCGAAGGTGTCGTTGTAGTGCTTGAAGTTGTCCAGGTCGATCAGGGCCAGGCTCAACGGCCGGCCGCCGCGCCGCGCCGCTTCGTATTCCTGCTGCAGCGCTTCTTCGAAACGCATGCGGTTGGCCAGCCCGGTCAGCGGGTCGCGGTTGGCCTGGCGGCGCCAATAGCGCAGCTGCCACAGGCCCCAGGCCACCCACATCAGCAACGCGCCGCCGACCGCCGCCGCCGGTGCGAACCACAGGTTGAAGCCGCGCAGCAGCACCGTGCTGAGCAGCAGCGGGAGCACCAGCGACAGCACCGCGACCAGCCACGGCGACAGCCGGCGCTGGGTCATGCCCAGTGCGCACAGCGCCACCAGCACGAACACCGCGGCCAGCTGCAGCGGCGGACGCAGCGGCAGGATCACGTGCCCGCCGAGCAGCATCGAGGCGACGTTGGCCTGGTATTCGGTGCCGCTCATCCAGTACTCGCGCGAGGTCGGGGTGAGCAGGCGCGGGGCGATGCCGCTGGCGGTCATGCCGACGATCACCAGCCGGTCGCGCAGCAGCCCGGGCGGCAGCCGCCCTTCCAGCACGTCGATGTAGGACACCTGCGGGAAGCTGCCCGGCGGCCCGGCGTAGCGCAGCCGCACGTAGTTGTCGCGCCGCCACTGGTACGGCGAGAGCGTGTCCGGGGCCGGATCGGCCAGTCCGGGGATGGGGCCGTCGAGGCCGCTCAGCGCCAGGCCCAGTGCCGGCCAGTACGCCGAACCGACGCCGGCGCGCAGGTACAGGCCACGGGCGACGCCGTCGCCATCGACCTCGATGTCGGTATGCGCCAGCCCGTCGGCCACCGCGGCCAGCACCGGTACCGGCAGCAGTTCCTCGGGGACGGCCTCGTCGCTGGCCGCGGCCGCCAGCACCGGCAGCACGACGTTGCCGCCGCGCTTGATCGCCGCCGCCAGCTCCGCGTCCTGGCGCGCGTCCTTGCGGTCGGGCTCGGGGAACATCAGGTCCAGCGCGACGCGGCGTGCGCCGGCTTCGCGCAGGCGCTCGAGCAGCCGCGCATGGGTGCCGCGCGGCCACGGCCACTGCCCCAGCTGCTGCAGGCTGCGCTCGTCGATGGCGACGATCGCCAGGCGCTCGTCGGGCGGGTAGTGCCAGTTGCCCACCAGGCGGTCATACACGTATTCGTCCTGCTGCCAGAGCAGGTGCGTCTGGCTGGCCCAGCCGGCCAGCGCGCCCACGGCCACGGCCAGCAGCAGCCGCCACGGCCAGGGCAGCAGGAACAGTCTCACAGGGCGAGCAGCAGCAGGGCGCCGGCGCCGGCGCCGTAGCAGAGCTTGCACGGCAGCCGGATCTGCTGGGCGCTGGAGAACGGGCCCGCATAGCCGTCGTCGTCGATGTACTGCACGCGCACGTGCAGGGTGCCGCCGCGCCAAGGCTGTTTCATCACCACCTCCGGCACGCGGGTTTCGCGGTCGAGCAGCGGGGCGCTGAAGTCGCCGCGGCGGTCCACCTGCACGCGATAGCGCTGGCCGTCGGCGCCGGGCTGCCAGCGCAGGGTCAACTGGCCCCTGCCGGCCTGCGCCGGTTGCAGGCCGGAATCCGGCGGCGCGTCGCTGACCCGCAGGGGCAGGGCCTGCCCGAAGCGGCCGCTGCGTCCCTGCGCATCCACCGAGGCGACCCGCCAGTAGTAGTCGCCTGGCGCCAGGGCAACCGGCGAACGCAGCCGGGTGGCGTCGGTGCGGCGTTCGACCAGTGGTTGGCGGAACGCCGGCTCGTGCGCGATCTGCAGCACGCTGGCGGTGGCGCCGGGCACCTGCGCCCAGGCGAAGCGCGGCTGCGCCTGGGCCAGGGTCTGGCCATGCACCGGGGCGGTGGTCAGCGGCGGCGGCAGGCCGTCGGGTACCTCGAAATCATGGGCGCTGTCGTGGCCTTCGACACCGTCGGCAGCCACCGCGCGCACCAGCAGGCGCAGCTGCCCGCCGGGCAGGTCGTCGATACGGATGCTGGAATCGGTGGTGTCGCGCGCGAACAGCAGGACCTCGGGCGCATCGGCGCGCACCACCTCGACGCGGTAGCCGCGCGCCTGTGGCACCGGCTGCCAGGCCGCCAGCAGCGGCAGCGGCGCCAGCCGCAGCCGCGCGGCGTCGAGCTCCGGTGCGGGGGGCAGCGGCTGCACCGCCGCCGGCGCGTGCCCGGCCGAGGCGCTGAGGCTGGCCTGGCCGGGGGCGACCATCCGCTGGCCATGGCGGTTGCCCACCTGCACCCGGCCTTCGACCACTTCGGTGGCGGCCGGGTCGCCGTCCTGTCCGGCGCTGACCCGGAACACGGTACCGCGCACGCTGCTGGTGGCCGTGGGCGCGGTGATCATGTAGCGCGATGCCGGCCCCTGCGCCGGGGTCACCCGGCTGCCACTGCGGCCGCGCTGCAGCCGCAGGCGCGTATCCACCATGCCGGTGGCGCCATAGCTGCTGAGCTGGTCCAGGCGCAGTTCCGAGTGCTCGCGCAGCAGCAGCCGCGAATCGTCGGCGAACGCCAGGGTGATGCTGGCCTCGGCACCGGTGCGGATGTGGCTGCCGATGGGCAGGCGCATGCCCTCGCGGGCGGCCGCGGACGGCTGGCCATCGGTGCCGACATCGACCTGGCCGCGCACCGCCACGACGCGCGCCGGCGCGGGCTCCACCCGCAGCCAGGCGATGGGAAACCGCAGCACCTGGCCCGGTGGCAGGCGGTAGGGGTTGGCCACCGCGTTGTGGTTCCGCAGTTCTTCCCAGGACACGGTGGGCTTGAGATAGCGCGTGCCCAGGTCCCACAGGGTGTCGCCGGGGCGCACGCGATAGTTCCAGTCCTGGGCGCTGGCCGCGGCCGAGCACGACAGCGGCAGCGTCGCCAGCGCGATCTGCAGCAGCACGGTCAGGCGCAGCCCACCCCGGTTGAACGACATCATCGGCAATAGGTCCTTGCGTCGCGGGAACCGGCGCCCGGCATTGCTCGCGCCTCCCTCCCCATGTGGCACGGCGGTGTCGCCGTACGTCATCACCACGATGAACAGCGCATTATCCGGCAGGCCGCGCTTCACCTGCCTGAACGTGCAATGACACTCAGAACAGGAGCGAGGACATCCGCCGCCGGTAACGGCCGACGAGGTCGTCGTCCTCGACGACGCGGAACGCATCGATCAACGCCTTGCGCGGCAGGCCGTCGCGGTAGCCGCGGTCGATCCGCAGCATTTCCAGGAACTGCTCCAGCGCCGCTTCCTCGCTGCCGCCCAGCAGCTGGCGGATGCCGAGCAGGTAGCGCGCCTCCAGGTCGTTGCCGTCGGCCTGCACCCGCGCGGCCAGGGCGTCGGCCGGCGGCGCGTCGGCGGCCGCGGCGTGGAAGTCCAGACGTGCGCGGGCGCGGATGGTGCGGTCGTCGGTGGCCAGGTTGGCGGGCAAGGCGTCGAGCAGCTGCCCGGCCTCGGCGACCTCGCCGGTGCGGATCAGCGCCAGCGCCAGGTCGAGCTTCAGTTCGGCCTTGTCCGGCTCGGCGGCAATGGCCTCGCGCAGCGCGGCGACCTGCGACAGCGGATCCAGCGGCGCCGGCTCGGCCTCCAGCTCGGCCGGCGCCTCGGCCGGGGTGATGCCGTGCTGGGACAGGAACTCGCGCAGCTGGCCTTCCGGCAGCGCGCCGGGGAAACCGTCCACGATCTGCCCGTCCTTGACCAGGAACACGGTGGGCACCGAACGGATCTGGAACGCCGCGGCGATCTGCTGCTCCTTGTCCACGTCGACCTTGGCCAGTTCGAACGCGCCGTGGTACTCGCCGGCCAGCTTCTCCAGGATCGGCCCCAGCGTCTTGCACGGCCCGCACCAGGTCGCCCAGAAATCCACCAGCACCGGCGTCTGCAGCGATTTCTGCAGGACGTCGGTTTCGAAGGTCTCGGTCGTGGCGTCGAAAACGTGGGGCAGGTCGGACATCGCGGGACTCGCAGTGGGAGGTTTCGTCGGAGATGGTGGCAGAGCGCGTGGATGCAAGTCGATGTAAAAGATATTTGACATGGTGGCGGGCGGATGCCAACGTCGCATCGCATCGCGCCAGTGCTGCCAAGGGGCGCGCGCGGGAGAGAAGAGGAGAGTCCATGGAACGCACCGGCACGCGCGTGGCGATCAACCGGCAACAGAAGCTGGCCTGGCTGCTGCTGGCCAGCGCCGGCCTGGCCTCGGTCCTGTTGGGGCGCTGGCTGCTCCTTGGCGGCGCGGGCGCAAGGGCGGATGTGCTGGGCCCCGCCTGGTGGCTGTTCCTGGTCGGCGCGTTCCTGTTCCTGCGCCGCGACGGCAGCGTCGTGGCCGACGAGCGCGACCGGGCGATCCAGGCGCAGGGCGCGCGTGCCGGCTACGCCGCGCTGGCGTTGATGCTGATGGTGGCCTCGGTGCTGGCCGAGGAGCATGCGGATTTCGTCGCGGCGCGCGGCGGTGCCTGGCTGGGGAGTTTCCTGGCATGGCTGGTCGGCCTCTCGCTCAGCGTGCACGCCGCGGTCATGCTGTGGCATTACCGGTACGGCTGCCGGTGAGCGGCACGCCGGTCGGCAACGACATCCGCCGGCTGCGGGTCGAACACGGCGAGATGACCCAGCAGGCACTGGCGGACGCCTGCGGCGTGACCCGGCAGACCATCATCGCGCTCGAGGCCGGACGCTATGCGCCGTCGCTGGAGCTGGCGTTCCGCATCGCCCGCGCGTTCGGCGCCGGCGTCGAGGATGTCTTCCACTGGCGCGGCTGAGCCGGCAGGCGTTGGCGTGCGCGCCAGCGGCGCAGCCTTCACAATCGCCGGCATCGGCTGGCGCGTTCCTGCGCCGGCAAGCACGGGGTCGAAATGGCGATGGTGTGGAAAGCATGGGTGCGCTGGGCCGGGCCGGCGTCGGTGGTGATATGGCTGGTGGCGCTGGCGGTGTTCGGCGCGCGGCTGCCGTTCTACGACCAGATGCGCCACCCGGTTTCGCTGCTGGGCGCCACCGGCGTTCCCGGCGCGGGCTCCTTCAACGCGCTGGGCTTCGTGCTGCCGGGGCTGTTGGCGGCGCTGGCCGCGCTTGGCCTGGTGCTGCGCATGCCGGCCACGGCCTCGCGGCCGCTGCGGGTGGCCGGGCAGATGCTGCTGCTGGCCGGGCTGGCCTTCGCCGCCATGGGCGTGTTCCCGCTGGACGCGCAGGACATCGAGAACCGCGCCAGCCAGGCCCACGCCAGCGTCTGGCTGCTGTGGCTGGTGGCGTTCTGCGCCGGCGCGGCGATGCTGCGCGTGGGCGCCGCGCGCGATGCGGCATGGCGCCCGGTCGCGACCCTGGCGGTGGCCTGCGCGGTGTGGATGCTGTGCAGCGCGTTCGTGTTCGGCAGCGTCATGCCGGTGGCGATGGCGCAGCGGCTGGCCTTCCTGGGCTGGGCGCTGTGGCTGGCGCTGCTGGCGCGGCTGGCGCCGCGCTGAGCCGGGCGGCGCGCGCTCCCTGCGGCGGAGTGCGCGCGGCCATTACTGCTTGTAGATCACCCCGTCCTTCATCACGAAGCGCACGTCCAGCACCGCGTTGATGTCCTGCAGCGGGTCGGCGGCCAGGGCGATCACGTCGGCGCGCTTGCCGGCTTCCAGCACGCCCTGGTCGTCCACGCCCAGCACCTGCGCGGCATGCACGGTGGCGGCCTGCAGCGCGTACGCGGCGGGGATGCCGGCCTCCACCATGTAGACGAACTCGCGCGCGTTGTCGCCGTGCGGGCCCACGCCCTGGTCGGTGCCGAAGGCGATCCTGACCCCGTTGCGGTAGGCCCTGGCCGCGGTCTGGCTGATCAGCGCGCCGATGCGCGCGGCCTTGGGCCGCACCACCTCGGGGAAGTAACCGTCGATGGCCGCCTTCTCGGTGACGAAGCGCCCGGCGTAGAAAGTGGGCACGTACCAGGTGCCGTGCTGCTTCATCAGCCGCATGACCTCATCGTCCATGTAGGTGCCGTGCTCGATGCTGGTGACCCCGCCCAGCACCGCGCGCTTCATGCCCTCGGTGCCGTGGGCATGGGCGGCCACGCGGAAGCCGTAGTCGCGCGCGGTATCGACGATGGCCTTGACCTCGTCCACGGTGAACTGCGGCGCGTCGCCGGAGCGCGCATAGCTGAGCACGCCGCCAGTGGCGGTGATCTTGATCACGTCGCTGCCGTCCTTGTAGCGCTGGCGCACCGCCTGGCGCGCCTCGTCCACCGAATTGATCACGCCCTCGGTGGGGCCGGGCGTGCCGATCAGGTGCGAGAGCTGGTCGTTCCAGCCGTTGGTCGGGTCGGCGTGGCCGCCGGTGGTGGCGATGGACTTGCCGGCGGCGAAGATCCGCGGCCCCTTCACCAGCCCCTGGTTGATCGCGTCGCGCAGGTGCGGGCCGACCTCGCCGCCGAGGTCGCGCACGCTGGTGAAGCCGGCCATCAGGGTCTTTTCGGCGTAGCCGACCGCGCGGAAGGCGTAGTCCATCGGATCCAGGCGGAAGCCTTCGGAGTAGCTCTGCGGGCTGGACTGGCTGCCCAGGTGCACGTGCAGGTCGGTCCAGCCGGGCAGGCACACCTTGTCGCGCAAATCGACCGCGCGCGCGCCGCCGGTTGCCGCATCGGCGCCGGCCAGCACCTGCTGGATGCGGCCGTCGGCCACCAGCAGCGTGTGCGGCCCCTTGAGCTGGCCGCTGCGGGCGTCGAACAGGCGACCGCACTGCACGGCGACGGGTTCGGCCCAGGCCGGGGCGCAGGCCAGCAGCAGGACGGTGGCGAGGTGGCGGCGGATCGGCATCGGTCTCATTCCCCAGGGATGGAGCCGGCAGCATAGCGGGCCGGCGCGGGAAACCGGCCGGGCGCCCGGGGCGCTCATGGCCGCCGCCGGGCGAAATCGCGCAAGCGATTGATATTGCAGGAAACGGGTTTTTCCCGGGGGCGGCGGGGTGGGCCGGATTGGAGCCCTCTGGTGCACTGCGGTACGCTGTCCCGCTTTGCCGCAGCCCCAACGCTTTCATGTCCAGCGTCGAAACCCACATCTACGATCCCCAGCAGGTCGAAACCGCTGCCCAGAAGTACTGGGAAACCACCCGTGCCTTCGAGGTCGACGAAACCTCGGACAAGCCCAAGTACTACTGCCTGTCGATGCTGCCGTATCCGTCCGGCGCGCTGCACATGGGCCACGTGCGCAACTACACCATCGGCGACGTCATCAGCCGCTACAAGCGCATGACCGGGCACAACGTGCTGCAGCCGATGGGGTGGGACGCGTTCGGCCTGCCGGCCGAGAACGCGGCGATCAAGAACAACACCGCGCCGGCCAAGTGGACCTACGCCAACATCGACCACATGCGCGGCCAGCTCAAGTCGCTGGGCTACGCCATCGACTGGTCGCGCGAGTTCGCCACCTGCACGCCGGACTACTACGTGCACGAGCAGCGCATGTTCACCCGGCTGATGCGCAAGGGCCTGGCCTACCGCCGCAACGCGGTGGTGAACTGGGACCCGGTGGACCAGACCGTGCTGGCCAACGAGCAGGTCATCGATGGCCGCGGCTGGCGTTCGGGCGCGCTGGTGGAAAAGCGCGAGATCCCGCAGTGGTTCCTGCGCATCACCGACTACGCCCAGGAGCTGCTGGACGGCCTGGACGAGCTGGACGGCTGGCCGGAATCGGTCAAGACCATGCAGCGCAACTGGATCGGCCGTTCCGAAGGCCTGGAGATCCAGTTCGACGTGCGTGACGTGGACGGCAGCGTGCTGGACCCGCTGCGCGTGTTCACCACCCGCCCGGACACGGTGATGGGCGTGAGCTTCGTGTCCATCGCCGGCGAACACCCGCTGGCGGTGCATGCGGCGAAGAACAACCCGGCACTGGCCGCGCTGCTGGCCGAGCTGAAGCAGGGCGGCGTCTCCGAGGCCGAGCTGGAAACCCAGGAAAAGCGCGGCATGGACACCGGCCTGAAGGCGGTGCACCCGGTCAGCGGCGAGCAGGTGCCGATCTGGGTCGCCAACTTCGTGCTGATGGGCTACGGCACCGGCGCGGTGATGGCCGTTCCCGGCCACGACCAGCGCGATTTCGAGTTCGCCAGCAAGTACGGCCTGCCGAAGAAGCAGGTCATCGCGCTGAAGCACCCCAAGAACGACGACGAGCGCAGCTACGACCCGGACCGCTGGCAGGACTGGTACGGCGACAAGACCCGCGAGACCGAGCTGGTCAACTCGGCCGAGTTCGACGGGCTGGATTTCCAGGGCGCCTTCGAGGCGCTGGCCGAGCGCTTCGAGCGCAAGGCCCAGGGCCAGCGCCGGGTCAACTACCGCCTGCGCGACTGGGGCGTGAGCCGCCAGCGCTACTGGGGCTGCCCGATCCCGGTGATCTACTGCGACAAGTGCGGCGCGGTACCGGTGCCGGAAGACCAGCTGCCGGTGGTGCTGCCCGAGGACGTGCAGTTCACCGGCACCGGCTCGCCGATCAAGGCCGACCCGGAATGGCGCCGGACCACCTGCCCGGAATGCGGCGGCGCGGCCGAACGCGAGACCGACACCTTCGACACCTTCATGGAATCGAGCTGGTACTACGCCCGCTACACCTCGCCGGGTGCGCGCGAGGCGGTGGACAAGCGCGGCAACTACTGGCTGCCGGTCGACCAGTACATCGGCGGCATCGAGCACGCGATCCTGCACCTGATGTACTTCCGCTTCTTCCACAAGCTGCTGCGCGACGCGCGCATGGTCGACAGTAACGAGCCGGCGCGCAACCTGCTGTGCCAGGGCATGGTGATCGCCGAGACCTTCTACCGGCTCAACGCCGATGGCTCCAGGGACTGGTTCAACCCGGCCGACGTGGACGTGGTGCGCGACGAGCGCGGCCGCATCACCGGCGCCACCCTGCGCAGCGACGGCCAGCCGGTGGTGATCGGCGGCACCGAGAAGATGTCCAAGTCCAAGAACAACGGCGTCGATCCGCAGGCGATGGTGGCCAAGTACGGCGCCGACACCGTGCGCCTGTTCTCGATGTTCGCGGCCCCGCCGGAACAGTCGCTGGAATGGAACGAGGCCGGCGTGGACGGCATGGCGCGCTTCCTGCGCCGGCTGTGGACCATGGTGCACCGGCATGCCGCCGATGGCAGCGCGCCGGCGCTGGATGTCGCCGCGCTGGACGCCGGGCAGAAGGCCCTGCGCCGCAAGACCCACGAGACCATCGGCAAGGTCGGCGACGACTACGGCCGCCGCCACGCCTTCAACACCGCCATCGCCGCGGTGATGGAGCTGCTCAACGTGCTGGCCAAGTTCGACGACGCCAGCGACCAGGGCCGGGCGGTGCGCCAGGAGGCCCTGCAGGCGGCGGTGCTGCTGCTCAACCCGATCACCCCGCATGCCTGCCATGCGATGTGGCAGGCGCTGGGCCATGGCGAGACCCTGCTGGAAGACCAGCCGTTCCCGCAGGTCGACGCCGGCGCGCTGGTCAAGGATGCGCTGACCCTGGCGGTGCAGGTCAACGGCAAGCTGCGCGGCACCATCGAGGTGGCCGCCGACGCCAGCCGCGAGCTGATCGAGGCCGCCGCCAGGGAAGAGCCGAACGCGGCCAAGTTCCTGGAAGGCCTGGCCGTGCGCAAGGTCATCATCGTGCCGGGCAAGATCGTCAACATCGTGGCGGGTTGATACGCCTGCGGCGCGCCCCCGATGGTTCGCCATCCGGGCGCGCGGCGGCGCGTTTGTCATTCGCTGCGGCTTGTGGTCTGTCGCGGCGCCCCCCCATCCGCGCTTGCGCGCGGATCGCCCCCCAACCTGGGGGGCTGGGGCTTGGCAACCGGCTTTTTCGCGAGTGCTTTCCTACCAGGAGCGTGTGAGCGCCGGCTCCGGCTTCGTGTTGCCCCCACACGCCCGGAGTGCGTTTGCGAACAGTGGATCAGCGATCCCGGTTTCATCCCCGCTCACACCGGATGGGCGATGATGCGGGCCGTTTTCTGTTGCCGCTCCCGGCCGGCTCCGCCAGACTGTGCCCATGACCCGATACCTGACCGCCCTCGTCCTTGCCGTGAGCCTGACCGGTTGCGGCTTCCACCTGCGCAACAGGCTCACCCTGCCGGAGGACACCCCGGCGGTAAAGGTCGAATCTAACGTGCGCTACAGCGAACTGGTCAAGCTGCTCGAGCGCGGGCTGCACGCCTCCGGTGCGGTCGTGGTCGGCGAGGACGCGCCCGGCAAGGGCGCGGCCCGGCTGCAGATCCGCTCCGAGCGCTGGGGCGACCTGCCCATCGCCATCGACGCCCAGGGCCGCACCCAGGAATACAGCATGCGCTACGCGGTGGTGTTCGTGTTCCAGCACCCCGACGGCAGCGTGCTGGTGCCCGAGCAGGTGATCGAACTGTCGCGCGACTATGTGTCCGAGCCGACCGACGCCACCGGTACCACCACCGAGCGCGAGATCCTCGCCGACGAACTGCGCCGTGAGATGTCCGCCTCGATCCTGCGGCGCATCGACAGCGTGGTGCGCGCGCAGATGGAAAAGCAGCGCGGCGCCGCTCCGGCCACCGGCAAGGACGGCTGAGCGATGCCGACGATGGCGGCTCCGGCGCGCGGGCGCTGAGCGATGGAACTGCGTCCCGAGCAGCTCGCCACCCAGGCCGGCACGCAGCCGCTGGCGCCGGTCTACCTGATCGCCGGGCCGGAACTGCTGCGCGTGCTGGAAGCGGCCGATGCGGTGCGCGCGCGGGCGCGCGCCGAAGGCATCGGCGAGCGCGAGGTGTTCGATGCCGACGGCCGTGACTTCGACTGGGGCCAGCTGGCATCCAGCTTCAACGCGCCGAGCCTGTTCAGTGCGCGCCGGCTGGTGGAGCTGCGCCTGCCCAGTGGCAAGCCGGGCAAGGAGGGCGCGGAGGTCATCAGCGAATTCTGCGCGCAGCCGCCGGCCGACGTGGTGCTGCTGATCACCGCCGGCGAGTGGAGCAAGTCGCACCAGGGCAAGTGGGCCGACGCGGTGGCGCGGGCCGGCGTGCTGTCGGTGGCGTGGGCGATCAAGCCGCATGAACTGGGCGACTGGATCGAGCGCCGCCTGCGTGCCCGCGGGTTGCGCGCCGAGCCGGCGGCGGTGCAGCGCCTGAGCGAACGCGTGGAGGGCAACCTGCTGGCGGCCGCGCAGGAAATCGACAAACTGGCGCTGCTGGCCGAAGGCCAGACGCTGGACGTGGCGAAGATGGAGTCGCTGGTCGCCGACGCCGCGCGCTACGACGTGTTCCGGCTGGTCGAGGCAGCATTCTCCGGGCAGCCTCAGGCGGTGCTGCGCATGCTCGCCGGGCTGCGCGCCGAGGGCGAGGCGGTGGCCGCGCTCACCCCGATCCTGATCCGCGAGCTGCTGCTCACGGCCGGGCTGGCGCGGGTCCAGGCCGCCGGCGGCAACCTGGCCGGCGAAATGAAGGCGCGCGGCATCTGGGAGTCGCGGCAGGCGCCGTTCAAGCGCGCGCTGCAGCGGCACCCGGCGGCGCAGCGCTGGGAGCGGTTCGTGGCCGAGGCCGGACAGGTCGACCGCATGGCCAAGGGGCGCGCCGAGGGTGATCCGTGGCTGGCGCTGGAACGCCTGCTGCTGGCGGTAGCCGAGGCGCAGGCGGTGCGCCTGCTGGCCCGCGGGACGCGCTGACCGTGATGGCCATGCCGGGACCAGGCCCGGACCGGTCCGGTGACGGCCTGCTGCTGCTCTACGGTGGCACCTTCGACCCGGTGCACAACGGCCACCTGGCCATTGCCCGCCGCGCCCGCGACGAACTGCAGGCCCCGGTGCGGCTGATGCCGGCCGCCGATCCACCGCACCGGCCGCCGCCCGGTGCCGATGCCGCGCAGCGCATGCGCATGCTGGAACTGGCGGTTGCCGGCGAGGACGGACTGTGCGTCGACACCCGCGAACTGCGCCGCGCCGCGCGCCAGCCCGGGGTACCGTCGTGGACCGTGGACACCCTGCGGGAACTGCGCGCCGAAACCGGCGCCACGGCTCCGGTCGCCCTGTTGATGGGCGCGGACAGCCTGCTGGGCCTGCCGACCTGGCATGAATGGGAGCACCTGCTGGAACTGGCGCATATCGTCGTCGCCGAGCGTCCCGGCAATGCGTTGGACGGGCAGCTGCCCGCCATGCTGGCCGCGCGCCTGCGCGATGCCTGGGCGGACGCTGCCGCATCGCTGCGCGCACGGCCGGCCGGGCGGGTGTGGCGCCTGCGCCAGCCGCTGCAGGCCGAATCGGCCACCGCCGTGCGCGGCCTGATCGCCGCTGGCGGCGCCTGGCGCGGGCTGGTGCCGCCCGCCGTCGCCGCCTACATCGCCGCCCACCGCCTGTATGGATGCGCCACGGCGTGAATGCCGGGCCGGTCCGGGTTCTCTATAATCGCCGCTTCAATTCATCGAGTTCTGCCGCTTTGACCACCGAAGCCCAAGTCATCAAGACCCAGTTGCCCAATCCGCCGCCGTCCGTTCCCGCCCTGCTGGCCTCCGTGCACGCGGCGCTGGAGGAGCTCAAGGCCAAGGACGCCGTGGAGATCGACGTCCGCGGCAAGTCCAGCGTGGCGGATTACCTGGTCATCGCTTCGGGCACGTCGACGCGCCACGTCAAGTCCATCGGTGACGAAGTGGTGCGCTTCGCCAAGGACCTCGGGGTGATGCCGCTGGGCGTTGAGGGCGAGCGCGAGGCCGAGTGGGTGCTGGTGGACCTGGGCGACGTGATCGTGCACGTGATGCTGCCGCGCGTGCGCGAGTTCTACGCGCTCGAGCGCCTGTGGACGGTGGGCGACCAGCCGCCGTCGTCCGCCGACGACGAGCAGCAGGCCGGCTGACCTGCCCGGCCACATGCCACGCGACGGCGCCGCAGGGCGCCGTCTTCGTTTCGACGCCGTGCCGGGAGCCGCGCCATGAAAGCCAGACTGATCGCCACCGGGGAACGCGCGCCATCGTGGGTGGCGCAGGGATTCGCCGAGTACCAGAAGCGCCTGTCGCACTGGTTGCCGCTGGAGCTGGTGGAGATCGAGCCGGGCCTGCGTGGCAAGGGGCGCGACCCCAGGCGCGCGATCGAGGACGAAGGCCGGCGGGTGCTGGCGGCGCTGCCGAAGAATCCATACGTGGTGGCGCTGGACGTGCCCGGGCGCCAGCTCAGTTCCGAGCAGCTCGCGCAGCGGCTGGAGCACTGGCGCGCACAGGGCCGCGACCTGGCGTTCCTGATCGGTGGCCCGGAAGGGCATTCGCCGGAGGTGTCGGCGAGCGCCGACGAGAAATGGTCGATCGGGCCGCTGACGCTGCCGCACATGCTGGTGCGGCTGGTGGTGGCCGAGCAGTTGTACCGCGCCGCGGCGATGCTCGCCAATCACCCCTACCATCGCGCCTGACATGCGTATAGAATGCGCGTCCCCGCCCGAATAGCTCAGCCGGTTAGAGCACTTGACTGTTAATCAGGGGGTCGTTGGTTCGAGTCCAACTTCGGGCGCCATAGATTCAAACACTTAGGGCCGCGCAAGCGGCCCTTTTTGCTGTCCCGGAAAAAATGCCTGTTGGCGCGCATCCAGAACCGACCCACTTTCCGTTGTGGTGCGCACGCAAAACTGACCCGCCTGCAGCCCGCATCCCGAGCTTTTCGGCTCAGGGGATCTCAGGAGTGATCAACATGGTCATGTTGGTCAAGATCCGGCAGATGTACTTCCGCGACGGCCTGCCGTGCCGGTCCGTCTCCATCAATACGGCTGGCTGACGTGGCATCAAGCCACTTGCTGACGGACTTCAGGCGAACGTGTCGGCTCGTCCGCTTCCGGGGCCTTGTTCATTGCCGCGAGCAAGGTGCGCCGAGCTTCGATGCTTGCGTCCGTTGCGGGTGGCATGCCGACACTGGCCATTGTTACCGGGTCAGCAGGCATCGGATTGAGTGGAGTCCCCGAGTTCGCCATCAGCAAGGCCAGGGACGACACGCGTTCGGGTCGTTTGGACGCAAGCCATCCGGAAACCGTCGCGCCAGCCGAGGCGCCGATGAGATGGGCTTTCCTGATCTTGGCATGATCCATCACCGCGATCACGTCCCCGGCCATGCCTTGGGCAGTGTGGGCAGTCGACGGCTTCTCACCCTTGCCAAGCTGCGCGAACAGGGCGGCCGAATCCACTGGCCCCTTCGCGTCGAGACGTGTCGAACATCCCACATCGCGTGTTTCCAGCTTCAGAACGCGATAGCCATGCTCAAGTAGTCATTGGGTCAAGGCCGTCGGCCAGTCTTCGGCATGTTCCCCGGCGCCGGGTACCAACACGACGACTTCTCCCTGTTTGGATTCTTCAGGCGTGTAGGCGATCTTGACCTCGCCATGAGCAGCCATGATCTTGCCGGCACAGATGGGATCTGGTTGCTGGGCAACGGTTTATCCTGAAAAAAGGCAGCAGGAGACTGCCAACGCCAGCGCACTGGCAAAGCAAGAACGATTCATGGTGATACTGCTTGGGAGCGGGGGTGGTGTGCTCGCCGCTGCGCCCAATAGCCCAGCAGTGCGAACACGATGGTGATGACCGTGAATGCCCAAGGGGCGGCAGAGAACGAGGTCGCGAGAACCAGACCCAGGTTGCTCAGCCAGCTTTCTCCGTGGATGGCCCGGGGAATCAGCAAGGTCAGATTGACGAGGAACAACGCAGCCAGCGTGATCAGGATGACCATAAAGTACGCAGGCGCGAGCATGCCCGGGATCACGTGGGGGTAGTCGGCATAGCGTGCGGCCACGACAGGCGGCGGACCGAACTGACGTAGACGCTGCTCGATCTTGGTCTCCTCGCACTCATCGCCGATGATCTCTTCAATATCTTCTCGGACCCTCTGAAGTACACGCGAACGCTGATTTGGCAGCATCCAACAACCCACGTGCTTCAAATATCTGTCAACGGCGTTCATGGCTGTTCTCCATTGAGCAAGGCCAAACTTCCAGAAAGCGCATGCCATTGGCCAAGCATTTTGCGATGTGCGGACTTTCCTGCATTTGACAACCTATAGAATCGTTTCAGGCGCGAGTCTTCTGGTCTTCGCTCACTGCTCAGGAATCCCTGTGCCTCCAGGCGACGCAACATCGGATAGAGCGCGCCTTCTTCAATAGGGAGCTCGGCTTCCGCCAACCAGACCCGGAGGTCGGCACCACAATATTCACGACTCTGCAGTGCACTCAACACAGCCAGCACCAGAGTGCCGCGGCGTAACTCCTGGATCAGGTTGGCTTCTTCGGCATGGCCGGTCATGTGGAACTCCTTTTCACATAGTGTCGCACACTGTGTATCGCACAGTCAATGTGTCAATCTCTTGGTTGACCTGCTTCTGGAGGCCAACCTCGCGCTCCAACTGCGGTGACGCCAGGGATTCGACGCCTGCGGTCAGCAAGGGCCAGAGGGCAACCGCATGGCTTTCACCGAGCGGAACGTCACCATGTCTGCAATCACGAAGGCCACGACTATCGTCCAGGCCGGCGATACGTCAGGCACCCTCATTCAAGCGCGCGCCGCACTTGAGCAGGGCCGCAAGCTGTTCATCCTCGAAAGCTGCTACCGAACTCGTCGATCACTTGGTCCTACATGTACGAGAAAGAGGGCGCGCACCGAGTTAAGAATTTCGACGAGATTCGAAAAGTACTTGGACGTGCTGAACAAGTTATCGAAGGATGATCGGTTGATGGTCGGCGACCACTACCATCCAAACAAACACGACGAAGTCTGGTACTGCGCCGAGTCCACCCCCGGCGAATCAGCTTGTCCGTAACACCAGGCGCGACGTCGTCTACCGCACTGATCCGCCATCGGGGGCATGGCACTGCAGAGTTTTGGACATCGGTCGCGTTGGCTTCGTTCTGTCGCAACGCATTGATGCAAATGCTGCCGCCACGTGCGTTCTTGCTGCACCCTCGGTCGTCAAGCCAGATGCGATCTGCGATAGCCACAATCTCGACATGCTCAGCAGCTTCAGGCGTTGCGTTGTCCTTCCGCACCAATGACCACTGGCATCAGGTGCCAGCGGCGTTGGCGCGCGGTTCGCGCCCAGTGTTTCTTCTGCAACCCATACAACGTGAGCGCGTGGTCTTGAGCCGCGCTGCAGATGCGGTCGAGTGCATCGTCCGGGCCGAACGCACATGCTTGCTCCCGATCGATCATCGCCACCAACCACGCATGGGTGAGTGGCATCGCCACGTGGCACACCCGTTGGTCGCTGATCGAACGCGTGGTTGCCGCTGCGATGGTTTCCTCGAGATGCTCGGTGTCGGCCGTGCCACGCTCGGTGAGCATGCGGTTGACCGAGAGCCGGTAGGAGGCGGCATCTGCGCCTGATCTCTGCAAGCACGCGAGCCGTTGCTGCGAACGCCTCTTTCCATGAACCATCGAGGCCGCCAGGTTACGGCTGATCGCATGATCGAGGGTGCGCCGGATGTTCTGGCAACGACGGGCCAGTGCCTTCAGCTCTATGCATCCAGAATACGGTGGACACGTAACTTTGCATTTCGACGAAGGTGCCAGCACGCTGCTGACAGCAACACCGAGAATCAAGTGCTCTTGGCGCAGGACTTCTGCCGGAAACAAGGAAGTAGGCGCCCAGCAGAATCTGAAACTTCCAACTTCGGGCGCCAGATTCGAAGGCCTGCATCGCAAGATGCAGGCCTTTTTCGTTGCGCGCGCGCTGCCGGCTGGAAATGCACAGGCCCGGGCATGCCCGGGCCTGTGCAGCCGGCGATCCGTGGCCGGTCAGTTGAACGTGTACTTCGCGCCCAGCGTGTAGTAACGGCCGATGGCGCCGCTGTAGTGCAGCGGGTTGTAGTTGACCGCGCCATAGGTCAGCGGATCGAGCGGGGCGATGCGGTCGGTCAGGTTCTGCACCGAGCCGAACACCTCGAACGCATCGGTGACGCGCCAGCGCCCGGACAGGTCGATGCTGTAGAACGACGGCAGCTTGCAGCCGTCCGGGGCATCGCTGCCGTCGGTGAAGTGGTTGGCGCAGCTGTCGCCCTTGAACGCGACGTTGTCGAGGCTGCCGATGTAGTTGGCGATGGCGCTGACGCTGAAGCGGTCCATGTCCCAGGTCAGGCCGAGGTTGAGGCGGTCCTTGGGCGTGCCGATGCAGTTGGTCACGTCGCAGTTGCCGTGGGTGCCGGCGTACTCGTACACCGCGCCGGCGCCGTCATCGCGCTTGAACGAGTTGATCCGAGTCCACTGCAGGTCCGCCACCAGCTTGCCGTAGTCGCCCAGCGGCACGCGCTGGCGGATGTCGAAGTCGAAACCACGCACCGTGGTCTGCGCCGAGTTGATGTAGTCCACGCTCACCGCCAGCAGGCTGCCGCTGTTGGGGATGCCCGGCAGGTCGTTGTCCGAGCGCACGCCGCGGCCGGCGGCCAGGGCCTGGTCGGTATCGCCCTGGTTGATCTCGTTGGTGCGCTTGATCTGCCAGGCATCGAAGGTCAGCGTGGTGGTCGAGGTCGGGTCCAGCACCAGGCCGGCGGTGTAGCTCTTGGACTTCTCCGGCTTCAGGTTGGGGTTGGCCGAGGTGATGATCGCCAGGTTGACCGCGCAGTCCGCCGCGGTGGCGCCGGGCGCCGGGGTGCCGCCGGGGCAGCGCACCGGGTCGCGTGCGGTGCTGAACGCCGCCAGCCCGCCATCGCCCGCTTCGGCCGCGCCCGGGGCGCGGAAGCCCTCGGCGTAGGTGGCGCGCAGCGCGATCCATTCGGCCGGGGTCCACTTCACGCCGAGCTTGGGCGTGCTCGCGGTGTCGCCACCCTGGTACTTGTCCACGCGGAAGGCGCCGGAAAGTTCCAGCGACGGCAGCACCGGCGCCACCATTTCCACGTAGCCGACGGTTACTTTCTGGGTGCCCTTGTAGGCCGAATAGCCCAGGCCGATGATGTCGCCGATATCGGTGTAGGTCTGCGGATCGAGCTGCGCCTTCTGCCGCCGGTACTCGGCGCCGAAAGCCAGCCCCAGCGGGCCGCCGCGCAGCTCGGTGAGGGTGCGCGACGCCTTGAAGTCGATCATGTCCAGGCTGGTGTTGGCGTTGGCATGGATCGTGGGCGAAATGTAGTCGTACAGGGCCTGCGAGTTGAGCCCGGCGTTGGCCCCCAGGCGCCACCAGCCGACCGGGCTGTTCGGGTCGGACAGCGCGGTGCGCACGTGGCTGTAGCGCAGGAAGCCGGTGCGCTCGTTGACCAGCTGCGTGGCCGAGTGCAGGTAGGCGGTGTCGATGTCCCAGTCGCCCACGGTGCCCTTCATGCCGACCAGGAAGCGGGTGAACTCGTTGGTGTTGCGGGTCACGCGCGGGCCCACGTCGAACGCGGCGTAGCGCAGCCGCGCGTTGGCGCCCAGCGGGTTGTCCGGGTGCGCGGCGCCGAGCACGGTGGCGCCGGCGCCGCTGCTGGCGTTGACCGGCCCGCCCGGATAGCCCCAGGAACCGGAGACGCCGCTGGGCGTGTTGTAGAACTCGGTTTTCTTCTTCGAGTAGCCGAACTCGCCGTACAGCTCGAAGTTGTCCGACAGCGCGAACGTACCGCGCGCGAACAGGTTGCCGAACTCCTCGCTCGGGCTCAGGCTGCGGAAGTCCTGGGTTTCCCACAGGCAGCCGCCACCGGGGTCGGCCGGGGTGATGCTGGAGAATTGTGCGCAGCCCGGCAGCGACTGGTACAGCCCGGTCAACGGATCGCGGATGCTGCCCGCCGGGGAATTGCCGGCCACGGTGCCGCCGGCGGTGATGGCGCCGTTGAGCGGGAAGTTCTGGCCGCCGGCGACGCGGTCGTAGCCGTAGGGGCTGAGGTCGCCGTTGCCGATCCACTTGCGGTTGCGGCGGTCGGAGATGCGGATGCCGTCGGTCTTGCTGACGTCGAGGCTGATGAAGGCGTTGAAGCCGTCCTCGGCGAGGCTGCCGATGCCCGCGGTCAGCGAACCGCGGCGGGCATTGCCGTCGCTGTCGCCGGACATGCCATAGGACGCCTTGGCGATGGCGCCGGTGAAGTCGTTGCGCAGGATGATGTTGACCACGCCGGCGATGGCGTCCGAGCCATAGATGGCCGAGGCGCCGTCCTTCAGCACCTCCACCCGCTCGACCGCGTCCATCGGGATCACGCTGAGGTCGGTGAACACCTTCTGGCCATCGTCGGCCAGGCCGTAGGGCGCCATGCGGCGGCCATTGAGCAGCACCAGGGTCGAGGCCGCGCCGAGGCCGCGCAGCGAGATGCCGGAGCCGCCGCCGGCGAAGCCGGTGCCGAAGCTCTTGGGGATGGAGCCGGCGCCGTCGCTGGTCAGGGTCTGCAGGTACTCGCCGATGGTGGCCTTGCCGGTGCGGTCGATCTCCTGGCGGGTGATCACCTGCACCGGCGAAGCGGTCTCGGTGGTGACCCGCGGGATGTTGGAACCGGTGACGGTGATGCGGTCGAGGTTGGTGGGCTTCTCATTCGCAGCGCTCTGCGCGAGTGCGGCCGGGGCGGCGACGGCCAGCGTGGCCGGGACCAGCAACAGGCGCGCGAGGCTGGTGGCAATGCCGGCGCAGAGACGGTTCGGGCGGCAGGCGGGCTGCCGATGGGTCGGATGTTTCACAGTCTTCTCTCCAAGGGAACTGCGGCAGGCGACCGCCGGACCGGCGGCCAGGGACATCGACGGCCGCGAATCTATGTTTTCCCCAGGTGAGGTGATCGTGAAAAATGGATTAATACGCGCGCCTTCACGCCGGTGCCCGCCGGGAAGCGCGGCGGGGCGCTTCCCGGCGGTCCGGGGACGGGCTCAATTCAGCTTGAAATCCACCGGCACCAGGCCATAGGCCTGCACCGGCCGGCCGTTGTCGATGGCCGGCTGGAACTTCCACTGCCGCAGTACCTGGGTGCGCGCGGCGTTGTCCAGGCTGCGGTTGCCGCTGCTGCGCTCCACGCGCACTTCCAGCGGCGAGCCGTCGACGTCGACCAGCACGCGCAGGATCACCGTGCCCTGCGCGCCGACGCGCAGCGCGTCACGCGGGTAGGTCGGGGCCGGCGCATGCAGGTAGCGCAGCTGCACGCCCGCCAGTGGCGCTGGCGGGGCGACCGAATCGGCCACCGCGGCGGTATCGGTCGGCGCGACGGCCGCGGCCGGTGGCGCGATGACCGCCTCGGTGGCGAAGACCGGCATCGGCGCGTCCTCCACCGGGGCCGGCAGGGCGTGGCGGGTCGGCGGCGGGGTGTGGCTGACTACCGGGACTTCCGTCGGCGGTGGCACTGGCACCACCGGGACGATCTCCGGCAATTGCCAGCGTGGCTCCTGGCGGACGGCATCGTTGCGGATGGGGGCCTGCGACAGCGGAATCAGCAGCAGCCCCGCCGCCAGCGCATGCAGCGCGATGGCCGTGCTGTAGGCGAGGATGCGGGAGGTGTCGAAACGGATCGGGGAAGTGCCGGAATGCGTGCGGACCATGTACCACCTCCATGCAGGGGCGTGTGCCGGATACAACGCTCGGTGGCGCGGGACGGGGTTGCATCGGTCCGGCCCGCGTGGACCCAGTGCGCCCGCAAATCCACGATCCGGCAAGCGGGGGCGGGTTTTCCGGTCAGCCAGCAGACAGCAAAACGGCGCCCGCAGGCGCCGTTTTCCGGAAGGCCGGGTGCCCCTGGGTTCAGCGGCCCAGTTCGAACACCACGTCCAGGTTGACCGACAGCGTGGTCTCGCCCGGGGCCACCGCGGTATCCATTTCGGCCTTGCCGGCACGCGCCATCGCCATCATCGGCATCGGCGGGCGGAAGCCGCCACTGCTGCCTTCGGAGATGCTGACGATGCGGCGCACGCGCAGGCCCAGCGACTTGGCGTAGGTCTCGGCGCGGGCCTGGGCCTTCTTCAGCGCGGCCAGGCGGGCCTCGTCATAGACCGGCTCGGGCTGGTCGATCTCGAAGCTGGGGCCGTTGATCTGGTTGGCGCCCTGCGCGGCCAGGCTGTCGAGCACCTTGCCCAGCTTGGTGATGTCGCGCACTTTCAGGCTGACGGTGTTGCTGGCCTGGTAGCCGGTGATCTTCGGCGCCTCGTTGTCGGCGTAGCGGTACTGCGGGTTGAGGTTGACGCCGCTGGTCTGGATGTCGCGCTCGGCGATGCCGGCGGCCCTGATCGCGGCCATCACCTTGTCCATCTGCACCGCGTTCTCGCGCATGGCGGTATTGCCGTCGGCGGCCTGGGTGACCACGCCGGCCGACAGCGTGGCCACGTCGGGGACGCGCCGGGCTTCGGCCTGGGCGGAGATGTTCAGCAGGGTCGCGTCGCTGGCCACGACGGCCGGGGCGTTCTGGGCGTGGGCGGTCATCGGGGCTCCCGAAGCGAAAGACAGGGCGAGCAGCAGCGGGGCGAGGGTGGAATGGCGCATGTGGATCCTCCTTGGACGGATGCGAGGGTGGTGCGGTGGTGATGAACGGGCGGTGAGGCCACGCGGGGTCGGGGCCGCGGCGGGGGTGTTGCCGGTCGTTCAGGGGGCGACCGTCCCAGCGTAGGTGCTAACGCCCCGCCATGGCGAGCATGGTCATGCGCCGCCGATGACAGGCGCGGCCGCAACGGGCGCAGGTTATGCTTCGCCGATGCTCTATCTTGCTTCCCGCTCCCCCCGTCGCAACGAACTGCTCGCGCGGCTGGACATCCCGTTCCGCGCGCTCGACCTGGAGGTCCCGGAATGCCGGGGCGCCGACGAATCGCCGCTGGCCTATGTGCGCCGGGTCGCCATGGACAAGGCGCGCGCCGGGCTGGCGCAGGTCGACGACGACCCGCAGCCGGTGGTACTCGGTTCCGACACCGAAGTGGTGCTGGGCGACCGCGTCTACGGCAAGCCCGTCGATGCCGCCGACGCCGCGGCGATGCTGCGCTCGCTGGCCGGGCGCACCCACCGGGTGATCACCGCGGTGGCCCTGGCGGCGCCCACCCGCGAGGCACAGGTGGTGGTCGAATCGGAGGTGACGTTCGCGGCGATGGCCGAGGACGAGATCGCCGCCTATGTCGCCAGTGGCGAGCCGATGGGCAAGGCCGGCGCCTATGCCATACAGGGGGGCGCCGAACGCTGGATCAGCCGGCTGGCGGGGAGCTATTCGGGCGTGATGGGGCTGCCGCTGCAGCAGACCGCCGCGCTGCTGCGCGGGTTTGGCGTGACCGGGAAGGATTGAACCGATGTCCGAGGAAATACTGGTGAACGTCACCCCGCGCGAGACCCGGGTGGCGGTGATCGAGAACGGCATGCTGCAGGAGCTGCACATCGAGCGTGGCTGGCGCCGCGGCGTGGTCGGCAACATCTACAAGGGCCGGGTGCAGCGGGTGATGCCGGGCATGCAGGCGGCATTCGTCGAGGTCGGGCTGGAGCGCGCCGCGTTCCTGCATGCCAACGACGTGGTGCGGCCGGCCCCGGTGGCCGCCGACACCGAGGAAACCGCGCCCAGCCTGCCGCTGCCGTCCTCGGTGCCGATCGTCGAGCTGCTGCGCGACGGCCAGGACGTGGTGGTGCAGGTGGTCAAGGACCCGATCGGCAGCAAGGGCGCGCGCCTGACCACCCAGGTCAGCATTCCCTCGCGCTACCTCGTGCTGCTGCCGCAGTCGAAGATGGTTGGGGTGTCGGCGCGGATCGAGGACGAGGCCGAGCGTGCGCGGCTCAAGGCGCTGGTCACCGAGATATCCGCCCAGCACGGCGGCTATGGCTACATCGTGCGCACCAACGCCGAAGGCCAGCCGGCCGAGGCGCTGGCCGAGGACATCTCCTACCTGTCGCGGGTGTGGAACGTGGTCGAGCGCCGCGGCCGCGAGGCGCCGCCGCGCAGCATCATCTACGAGGACCTGAGCCTGCCGCTGCGCTCGGTGCGCGACCTGATCCGCAAGGACGTGGAAAAGGTGAAGGTGGACTCGAAGGAAACCTTCGGCCAGCTGCAGGCGTTCGTCGCCAAGTACATGCCGGTGCTGGCCGAGAAGCTGGAGCTGTACACCGGTGATCGCCCGATCTTCGACCTGTACGGGGTGGAGGACGAGATCGGACGCGCGCTGGACAAGCAGGTGCCGCTCAAGTCCGGCGGTTACCTGGTCATCGACCAGACCGAGGCGATGACCACCATCGACGTCAACACCGGCTCCTTCCTCGGCCAGCGCAACCTGGAGGAGACGGTGTTCCGCACCAACCTGGAGGCGGCGCAGTCGGTGGCGCGGCAGCTGCGGCTGCGCAACCTGGGCGGCATCATCATCATCGACTTCATCGACATGGTCGATCCGGAGCACCGCCGCCAGGTCCTGCGCACGCTGGAGAAATCGCTGGCGCGCGACCATGCCAAGACCACCGTCTACGACTTCTCGCCGCTGGGGCTGGTGGAGATGACCCGCAAGCGCACGGTCGAGAGCCTGGAGCGGCAGCTGTCCGAACCGTGCCCGGAATGCGGCGGGCGCGGCAGCATCAAGACCACCGAGACGGTCACCTACGAGATCTTCCGCGAGATCACCCGCGCCGTGCGCCAGTTCGACGCCGCGCGGCTGCTGGTGATCGCCTCGACCAAGGTGGTGGCGCGCATCACCGACGAGGAATCGGCGGCGGTGGCCGAGCTGGAGGAATTCCTGGGCAAGAGCATCCGCTTCCAGGCCGACGACCAGTACCTGCAGGAACAGTTCGACGTGGTCCTGCTGTGAGCGGGGGCCGGCGCCGCGGCGGAACGGGCCGCGTTCATTGCCCGTGTGGCAATGTGGCCCGCTGCGTGCCGCAGGTGACCGCCCCGGCTGCCTGCTGACCCCTGGCCCCTGATCCCCGGCCCCGAACCCGATGCCCGTGCTGTCGCGCTACCGTCTCCGCCACCTGCGCCGCCATGCGATCTATGCGCTGGCCGTGCTGCTGGTGGTCGTGGCCGTGCTGGTGGGCAGCCTCAACCAGTTGCTGCCGCTGGTGGAGCGGCACCCGGACAAGGTCGCGGCCTGGCTGAGCGCGCGCGCCGGCCAGCCGGTGGCGTTCGACCACCTGGACACCGCCTGGACCCGCCGCGGCCCGCTGTTGCGGCTCGATGGCCTGCGCATCGGCCAGGGCGAAGGCGTGCGCATCGGCCAGGCCGAGGTGCTGGTATCGCTGTATTCCGGGCTGCTGCCCGGCGCGCCGTTGACCGAACTGCGCCTGCGCGGGCTGGCGCTGACCCTGCAGCGGGCCGACGATGGCCGCTGGTCGGTGCGCGGCCTGCCCACTGCCGCCGCCGCCGGCGATCCGATGGAAACCGTGCGCCGGCTGGGCGAGCTGCAGGTGATCGGCGGCCGCCTGCGGCTCGACGCGCCGTCGCTCGGGCTGGACACCGAACTGCCGCGCATCGACCTGCGCCTGCGCGTGGACGGCGACCGCATCCGCGCGGGTGCGCGGGCCTGGATCGCCCACGATGCCGCGCCGGTGACCGCGGTGGTCGATTTCCAGCGCCAGCGTGGCGATGGCACCGCCTGGATCGCGGCGGCGCCTGCCGACCTGTCGGCCTGGCGCGCGCTGCTGCACGTCGGTGGCCTGGACGTGCGCCGCGGCACCGGCACGATCCGCACCTGGGTGGCGCTGAACGACCACCGCGTGGCGTCGGTCATCGCCGATGCCACGCTGGAGCGGCTGGAACTGGCCGGCGCGCCCTTCGCCGCCGGCGGCAAGCCACCGGTCGCCGGCTTCGACAGCCTGCGGCTGCGCGCGCGCTGGCGCCAGGACGGTGACCGCTGGTACGTGGATGCGCCGCAGTTGCGGGTGGCCACCGGCACGGCCGGCAGCCAGGTGCTCGACGGCCTGCACCTGGGCGGCGGGCGCGAATTCGCGCTGCGCGGGCGGCGCATCGACGCGACGCCATTGCTGCGCGTGGCCGCGCTCAGCGACGCCGTGGAACCGGGACTGCGCCACTGGCTGTACCGCGCCGCGCCGGTGCTGCGCTTCGCCGACGTGGATATCGCCGGGCAGGCGGGCGGGGCCATGCACGGCGCCGGCGAGCTGGAGGAAGCCGCGTTCGCGGCGGTCGCGGGCAGCCCGGGGCTGAGCGGCCTGCGCGGGCGCTTCGAGGGTGATGGCCAGGCGGTGGCGCTGCGGCTGCAGCCGGCGCATCCGCTGCGCTTCGACTGGCCGACCGGGTTCGGGGTCGTCCACACCCTGAAGCTGGACGGCCAGGCAGTGGTCTGGCGCGAAGGCGCCGGCTGGCACGTCGCCACGCCGGCCATGCGCGTGCAGGGCAACGACTACGCGGCCAACGTGCGCGGCGGCCTGTGGTTCCAGGGCGACGGCACGCGGCCGTGGATCAGCCTGGCCGCGCAGCTGGACGACGTGCCGATCACCGCGGCCAAGGGGTTCTGGGTGCGCTCGCACATGAGCCAGGCCGCGGTGGACTGGCTGGACGGCGCGCTGGTCGACGGGCAGCTGCGCGGTGGCGTCGGCCTGGCCGTGGGCGACCTCGACGACTGGCCGTTCGATGGCAATGATGGCCGCTTCGAGGCCGGCGGCCGCATCGACAACGGCACCCTGCGCTTCTCGCACGGCTGGCCGGCGATGAGCGGCGTGGATGCCGATATCACCTTCATCGCCAATGGCTTCGCGCTGCAGGGCAAGGGCAGTCTCGGCGGGGTCAAGGTCGATGCCTTCCGTGCCGGCATCGCCGATTTCCACGAATCGCGCCTGAAAGTGGACGCGCGCACGCTCGACGACAGCGGGCACCTGCTGGCACTGCTGCGGCAGAGCCCGCTGCAGGGCAGCTACGGCGAAACCCTGGATGCGCTCAGTGCCAACGGCCCGGCCGCGGTCGATTTCGGCCTGTCGCTGCCGCTGCGCGGCGGCGAGGGCCAGGTCAGCGGTACCGTGGAGCTGCGCGGCGCGACCCTGGCCGACCGCCGCTGGGACCTGCGTTTCGACAACGTGCGCGGCAAGGCCGAGTACGCCAGTGACGGCTTCCGCGCGACCGCGCTGCAGGTCAGGCACCGCGAGCACGACGGCGTGCTGTCGCTCAGCGCCGGCAGCCCGGTGGGCGATCCCGGCAATGCGTTCGAGGCCGAGCTGACGTCTTCGCTGGCCGCCAGCGATCTGCTGGACCGCGCGCCGGAGCTGAAATGGCTGCAGCCCTACGTGCACGGCACCTCGCGCTGGACCATCGGCGTGGCCCTGCCCAAGGCAGCGGCCGGCAGCCGTGTCGCGCCGCCGACCACGCTCAGCCTGCGCTCGGACCTGCAGGGCACGCGGCTGCAGTTGCCGGCGCCGCTGGACAAGCCGGCCGCCGACACCCTGCCGACCCGGGTCACCGCCAGCCTGCCGCTGGGCAGCGGCACCACCGAAGTCGCCTTCGGCCGGCGCCTGGCGCTGGCCGCGCGCACGCACAACGGCCGTACCGGCGTACAGGTGACCCTGGGCAGCGACCGGGTCAGCCGCGAGCCGCCGGCCGACGGCCTGGTGGTGGACGGGCGCACGCCGTCGCTGGACGCGCTGGAATGGATCGGCCTGGCGCGCGGGCAGGGCGGCGCGGGCGGCGCCGATGCCGACGGCGTGGCGCTGAAGCAGGTGGACGTGCTGGCCGACCAGTTGCTGCTGGTCGGCGGCCGCTTCGAGCAGACCCGGCTGCGCCTGCGCCCGGGCAAGGACGCGGTGGCGGTGCAGCTGGAAGGGCCGTCGCTGGCCGGCGACCTGTCGTTCCCCGCGGCCGAGGGCGGCACCGTCAGCGGTACCCTGGCGCGGGTGCACTGGCAGGCGGCCACGGCCGTGGCCGGCGAGGCCGGCGACCGTCCCGCGGACCCGGTGGACCCGGCCAGGGTGCCGCCGCTGGCGCTGGACATCGGCGACCTGTCCTTCGGCAAGGCCGAACTGGGACAGACCACGCTGCGCACCCGCCCGCTGGCCGACGGCCTGCAGGTGTCGCAACTGCAGTTCCGCTCGCCGAAGCAGGCCATCGACGTGACCGGGCAATGGCGCGGCACCGGCGCCCAGGCGCGGACCCGGTTCGAGGCGGCCGTGCGCAGCGAGAACCTGGGCGGGCTGCTGGACAACCTCGGCTATGGCGGGCAGTTGCGCGGTGGCCAGGGACAGTTGCAGTTCAACGCCGGCTGGGATGGCGCGCCGGCCGCGTTCAACCTGGCCGGGCTGGAAGGCACCCTGGACATCGATATCCGCAACGGCCAGATCCTGGAGGTCGAACCGGGGGCGGGACGGGTGCTGGGCCTGCTCAGCGTCGCCCAGCTGCCGCGCCGGCTGCTGCTGGATTTCCGCGACTTCTTCTCCAAGGGCCTGGCGTTCAACCATGCCGAGGGCCGCGTCGCGTTCGGCGACGGCCTGGCCCGCACCGACCGCATCGGCATGCAGGGGCCGGCGGCGGACATCACCATCCGCGGCCAGGCCGACCTGCGCGCGCAGCGGTTCGACCAGACCGTCGAGGTCAACCCGCGCTCGGGCAACCTGCTCACCGTGGTCGGCGCGGTCGCCGGCGGCCCGGTGGGCGCGGCGGTCGGAGCGGCCGCCAATGCGGTGCTGGGCAAGCCACTGGGCGAGATCGGCGCCAGGACCTATCGTGTCACCGGTCCGTGGTCCGACCCGAAGGTGGAAGTGGTCGACCGCGACGCCCCGCGCCTGCCGCCGCCGGCGCAGCAACCGGCCGGCGCCGGTAGCCCCTGACCGACGCTGCCGCAGGCTTGCGAACCCGTGGCCTGCCCCCCATCTGGAAAGCCATGACCGACAACGCCCTGATGCTCGCCGAATCCCGCCTGCTGCTGCCGGCCGGGCTGGATGCCACCCGCCTCGACCGCACCTTCGGCACCCTGCTGGGCCCGGGGGTGGATTTCGGCGACCTGTATTTCCAGCACTCGCGGCGCGAAAGCTGGAGCGTGGAGGACGGCATCGTCAAGGACGGCGCCCATTCGATCGAGCAGGGCGTGGGCGTGCGCGCCATTGCCGGCGAGAAGACCGGTTTCGCCTATTCCGACGACATCCAGCCGGCGGCGCTGCTGGCCGCCGCGCAGTCGGCACGCGCGATCTCGCGCGACGGCGGCAGCTGCGACGCGCGCGCACTGGCACACGGCCAGGCCCGCGCGCCGGCCACCCGGCCGCTGTACCCGGCGCTGGATCCGGTGGACAGCCTCGGCAACGAGGCCAAGGTCGAGGTGCTCAAGCGCCTGGACCGTTACCTGCGTGCGGCCGACCCGCGCGTGCAGCAGGTGATGGTGAGCCTGTCCGGCGGCGTCGATACCGTGCTGATCGCGCGCAGCGATGGCGTGCTCGGCGCCGACGTGCGCCCGCTGGTGCGCTTGAACGTGCAGGTGATCGTCGAACAGGACGGCCGCCGCGAGTCCGGCTATGCCGGTGGCGGTGGCCGCCATGGCTACCAGGAACTGTTCGCCGATGGCCGCCCCGAGGCCTTCGCCCGCGAAGCGCTGCGGCAGGCGCTGGTCAACCTGGAGGCGATCCCGGCGCCGGCCGGGGTGATGCCGGTGGTGCTGGGGCCGGGCTGGCCGGGCGTGCTGCTGCACGAGGCGGTCGGCCACGGCCTGGAAGGCGACTTCAACCGCAAGGGCACCAGCGTGTACGCCGGCCGCATCGGCGAGCGCGTCGCCGCCCCGGGCGTGACCATCGTCGACGACGGCACCCTGGAAGGCCGCCGCGGCTCGCTCACCATCGACGACGAAGGCACCCCGACCCGGTGCACGACGCTGATCGAGGACGGCATCCTGGTCGGCTACATGCAGGACACGCTCAATGCGCGCCTGATGGGCGTGGCGCCCACCGGCAACGGCCGCCGCGAATCGTTCGCGCACCTGACCATGCCGCGCATGACCAACACCTACATGCGCGCCGGCAGCCACGACCCGCAGGAAATGATCCGCTCGGTGAAGAAGGGCCTGTACGCGGTCAACTTCGGTGGCGGCCAGGTCGACATCACCAGCGGCAAGTACGTGTTCTCGGCGACCGAGGCCTACCTGATCGAGGACGGCCGGATCACCGCCCCGGTCAAGGGCGCGACATTGATCGGCAATGGCCCGGAAACCATGCAGAAGGTGCGCATGGTCGGCAACGACCTGGCGCTGGACGAAGGCGTGGGCATCTGCGGCAAGGACGGCCAGAGCGTGCCGGTCGGCGTCGGCCAGCCGTCGCTGCTGATCGACGGGCTCACCGTGGGTGGCACCCAGGCCTGAGCCGTGGCGTGGTGGCTACCGCGCCGCCCTAGCCGTTGTACATGTAGATCACCCGTTGCCGCGCCGGGTCGATGACGATCACCCCGCTGCGGCCGATGGCGTAGTAGCTGCCGGGGGTGGAGGTGGCCTGCTGCACCGCGCCCCAGACCCGGGCGTCGACGCTGATGCAGAAGCCGCCCTCGTCCCGCGCGCAATGGCGGGTGACATGGCGGCGCGCGTCTTCGTCGAGCGGCGTCTCATGCCACGGTCCGTAGCGGCCGCGGGTACGCGGGTCGTCGAGGCGCAGCGGCATGTCCGGCAACCCGCGCAGGTAGCCGATGCCGTGCTGCCGCAGCGCCTGCGCCGCACGCGGTGGCAGCGGGAAGACGCGGATGCCGGTCTCGTTGTCGCCGGGCAGGGCGAGCAGCGGCAGGCCCCAGCGCTGTTCCTTGCGGTAGGCGATGTCGTGCACGTCCAGCTGCCAGGGCACCACGGCCAGATAGGCGCTGCGCAGCTTGAGCTGGACGCCGGCGGCCAGCGCCAGCGGCGGCAGCAGCAGCGCGCAGGCCAGCGCCAGCGCGAAGGTGCGCCGCGAGCAGCGGCGGTGGATGGCCGACAGGCCGGCAATGGCGACCCCGGTGGTGCCCAGCAGCGCGGCCGTGCCCAGGCACAGCCCGCCGAGCACGCTGCCGTAGAACCCCGCCAGCGCGGACCGCAGCAGCAGCCCGAGGCCGGCCAGCAGCATCGCCGCCAGCAGTATGGCCAGGGCCCATTCGCGGCGCATGTCAGGCGGTCGGCTGGTCCGTGTCGTCGGCTTCGTCCGCGTCCGGCTCGGCATCGGCGCCGGCCAGGGCCGGCAGCATCAGCTCGCGCAGCGCCTGGTAGATCTCGCGGTACGCGCGCGGCGGCTTGTTGCGGGCCTTCTCCGCCAGCGCATTGCGGACCAGGGTGCGCAGGGCCTGGCGGTCGGCATCCGGGTACTCGTCCAGCAGCTCGGCCAGGGCGGCGTCGCCCTCGGCCAGCAGCCGCTCGCGCCAGCGCTCGATGCGGTGCATCAGCGCCACCGCGCGCTTGGAGGTCTCGCTGTTGGCTTCCATCGCGTCGCGGATGGCGTCCAGGGTGGCGTCGTCCTCGCGGCGCATCTGCTTGGCCAGGAACGCCAGCTGGCGCTTGCGCGCGCCATGCGAGGTGATGCGCTTGCTGTACTCGATGTGCTCCAGCAGGTCGGCGGGGATCGGCAGGCGCGCCAGCTGCGCCGCCGTCAGTTCCACCAGCTTCTCGCCCAGCGCCAGTACTTCCAGCGCCTCGCGCCGGTTCTGGCTGCGGCTCTCGCTGAAAAATTCGCCGGTCTCTTCGTCGCGTCCGCGCATTGCCTTGTTACTCGATTAAAGTTGATCCGTTGTGCCCCTCTGCCACCGGGGAGAGGGGGGAGGGCATGGGCAAAGTCCCGCGATGCCGGGTGGCATGGGGCCTGGCCCGTACCCGCATCCGGCGCTTCACGCCACCTTCCCCGGCCGGGGAAGGAAACGGCCGGCTCCGGCCTGATTCGTTGAAAGGATAAAGCATTGAACACCATCACCACCGGAACCTTCGCCGCCGACGACAGCCTGCAGCGGCTCGAACACCTGGCCGGCATCTCGCAGCGGCTGCTGGACAAGGCCCGCGCGCTGGGTGCCAGCCAGGCCGAGGTCAGCTGCAGCGAGGACCGCGGGCTGGACGTGAATGTCCGCCTGGGCGAAGTGGAAACGGTCGAGTCCACCCACGACCGCGGCATCGCCGTCACCGTGTATTTCGGCCAGCGCAAGGGCAGCGCCAGCACCGCCGACCTGCAGGACGGCAGCCTGGAGGCAACCGTGGCCCAGGCCTGCGCCATCGCCCGCCACACCGAAGACGATGCGGCCGCGGGCCTGGCCGACGCGGCGCTGATGGCGCGCGACTTCCCCGATCTGGACACCTGGCACCCGTGGGCGCTGGACGCGCATGACGCGGTGGAACTGGCCCTGGCCTGCGAAGCGGCCGGGCGTGGCGCCGATCCGCGCATCGCCAATTCCGACGGCGCCTCGGTGGCCACCGCGCAGAGCCTGTCGGTCTACGCCAACTCGCATGGCTTCATCGGCCGCGAACGCAGCAGCCACCATTCCATCGGCTGTGCGCTGATCGCCGGGCAGGGCGACGGCATGCAGCGCGACGGCTGGTACAGCAGCGCCATCGCCCGTGCCGACCTGCAGGACCCGGAGGCCATCGGCCGCCGCGCGGCCGAGCGCACCCTGGCACGGCTGCAGCCGCGCTCGCTGGCGACCGGGCAGGTGCCGGTGCTGTTCGCCGCGGAAGTGGCGCGCTCGCTGATCGGCCACCTGTTGTCGGCCGTTTCCGGCGGCGCGCTGTACCGGCGCGCCAGCTTCCTGCTCCACAGTGCCGGGACGCGGTTGTTCCCGGAGTGGTTCGCCATCGACGAGCGGCCGCGGCTGCGCCGCGGCCTGCGCTCGAGCGCGTTCGACGGCGAGGGCGTGGCCACGCGCGATTCGGCGCTGGTCAGCGGCGGCGTGCTGCAGCGTTACATCCTGGGCAGCTATTCGGCGCGCCGGCTGGGCCTGCAGACCACGGCCAACGCCGGCGGCGTGCACAACCTGGCGGTCGCGGCCAATGCCGGCGACCTGCGCTCCATGCTCTCGGGTATGGGCAGCGGCCTGCTGGTCACCGAGCTGATGGGCCAGGGGGTCAACGGCGTGACCGGCGACTACTCGCGCGGCGCCAGCGGTTTCTGGATCGAGAACGGCCAGATCGCCTGGCCGGTCGATGGCATCACCATCGCAGGCAATCTGAAACAGATGTTCGCCAGCATCGAGGCGGTGGGCAATGACGTCGACCCGCGTTCACATATCTCGACAGGATCGATCCTAGTCGGGACAATGACGGTCGCGGGCGACGAGTGACGTAATTCTTCGGCTGCCGCCGCTGCGGGGCACTCCGGGGGACCGCGGATGACAGCACCCCACACATTCCACAGACCAAGGTAAAGGGAAACACCATGAGCGATTACGAGAACACCGCGGCCAACGGCGTCAGTGCCGAAGAAAAGCAATGGGGCATGTTTGCGCACCTGGCCGCACTGGCCGGCATCGTCATCCCCCTGGGCAATCTGCTGGGACCGCTGATCGTGTGGCTGGTCAAGAAGGACACGATGCCGTTCGTGGCCGACCAGGGCAAGGAAGCGCTGAATTTCAACATCACCGTGTTCATCGCCGCGTTCGTCTCGGGCATCCTGACGCTGGTGCTGATCGGCTTCCTGCTGCTGATCGTCGTGGGTATCGCGTGGCTGGTGCTGACCATCATGGCAGCGCTCGCCGCGAACAAGGGCGAAGCCTACCGTTACCCGTTCACCCTGCGCCTGATCAAGTAATCCGGCGGCAGCAAGCAGTAGCGAAAAGGCCCGGGATTCCCGGGCCTTTTCCGTTGCGGGGTGCATGTGGCCGGACGCTTGCGGCGCGTGCCCGCTGGGGCCTCAATGCGAGCGCCGGATCGCCAGCTCGGCCAGCGCCGACAGTGCGTCGGCACGTGCACCGAACGGTGCCAGCGCGTCATGCATGTCGACCGCCAGCGCTTCCAGCCGTGCCTTGGTGCCGTCCATGCCCAGCAGTGCCGGGAAGGTGGACTTGTCCTGCGCCGCGTCCTTGCCGGCGGTCTTGCCCAGCTGCTCGGAGCTGGCCTCGACGTCGAGGATGTCGTCGCGTACCTGGAAGGCCAGGCCCAGCGCGTCGGCGAAGCCGTCCAGCCGCGCCAGCTCGGCATCGCTGGCGCCACCGCACAGTGCGCCCATGCGCACCGCGGCGCGGATCAGTGCGCCGGTCTTGAGCGCGTGCATGCGTTCCAGGCCGGACAATGGCTGCCGGCGGCCGGTGGCGTCGATGTCCAGCGCCTGCCCACCGCACATGCCGGCCGCGCCGGACGCGGTGGCCAGGGTGCGCAGGCAGGCCACCGCCAGCGCCGGTGGCAGCGGAGCGTCGGCAAGCAGCTCGAAGGCGCGGGTCTGCAGCGCATCGCCGGCCAGGATCGCGGTGGCCTCGTCGAACGCGACGTGGGTGGTGGGACGGCCACGGCGCAGCGCGTCGTCGTCCATCGCCGGCAGGTCGTCGTGCACCAGCGAATAGGCATGGATCAGCTCGACCGCGCTGGCCGGTGCGTCGAGCAGCGCCGGGTCGGCGGCGAACAGGTGGCCGGCGGCGCGCACCAGCAGCGGCCGCATGCGCTTGCCGCCGCCCAGCACGGCGTAGCGCATGGCCTGGTGCAGGCGCTGCGGCGCGGCGTCGGGGTCGGGCAGGGCGGCGTGCAGGTGCTGTTCGGTACGTTCGATCCAGCCGGCGAACAGGGCCTCAGTCGACATCGCCGGCCTGTTCGAACGGTTCGGATTTCTCCGGCTGCGCCGGATCGGTGAGCAGGCGCACGCGCAGTTCCGCCTGCTCCAGCGCCTGCTGGCACTGGCGGTACAGGCCGACACCGCGCTCGTAGGCGGCCAGCGACTGTTCCAGGCTCAACTCGCCGGTTTCCATCTTCTGCACCAGCTGCTCCAGCTCTTCCAGCGACTGCTCGAAGTGGGCGACCGGCGAGGTCTCGTTGGGGGACTTCTTGGGCATGGGGGAAGTGTGAGCGGCGGGCGCTGACGGGTCAATTCGCGCTGCCCGGGGGCTGCCAGCGCAGCTGCGCGCCGCGGGACTGCAGCCAGTCCCGCAACGGTGCGGCGACGATGCCGTCGCCGGCGGCGAGCACCTGCGTGCCGTCGCACAGCAGCGGCAGCTGCGGGCGCAGCCACGGCGGGATGTCCGACGCCTGCAGGCGGTGCTTGAGCAGGTGCGAATGGGCGCGGCCGGGCAGGCGGATGCGCTCGCCGCCCCGGCGCTGGCGTACCTGCAGCGGCGCGTCGAAGCCGGGCGCGCCATGCAGCGCCAGTACCCCGCCATCGGGCAGCGGCAGCGGTGCGCGGCCGTCCCAATCGGCCTGCCAGCCGTCGGGCCAGGGCGGGTACACGGCGGCGACCTGCAGGCGGTCGCGCCAGCGCACGATGCGCGCCTGCTGCCAGCGGAACTCCGCCTGCCGGTCATGGCCGGCGCCGAGCAGGTCGTGCTGGATGCGGGCCACGCCATGGCCCGGCAGCGGTGGCAGGCCGCATTGCCGCGCCCACAGGCGCAGCACGCGGGCGCAGGCGGGCGCCGGCAGCGCCGCCAGCGCGGCGACCGACAGCGCGTGGCCGTCATCGCCATCACGGCAGGCGTGCAGCCATCGTTCGTCCTGCGCCTGCAGCAGGGTCGTGGCTTCGCCGGCGAGCGCGGCGCTGCGCGCGAACACGGCGGCCGCGTCGGGCCAGCGCGTGGCCAGCAGCGGCATCACCGCGTTGCGAAGGAAGTTGCGGTCGAAGGCGTCCTCGCCGTTGCTGGGGTCGTCGATCCACGGCAGGCCGTGCTGGCGCGCATGCGCTTCCAGTGCGGCACGCGGAACGCGCAATAGCGGCCGCCACAGCTGGCCGGCGCCGAACTCGCGGTATTCGCGCATCGCCGCCAGTCCCTCCACCCCCGAGCCGCGCAGGGCGCGCAGCAGGAAGGTCTCGGCCTGGTCGTCGCGGTGGTGCGCCAGCGCCAGCCGTTCGCCCGCCTGCAGCAGGCCGGCGAACGCCGCGTGGCGGGCGCGGCGCGCGGCGGCTTCCAGGCCTTCGCCGGCCGCCACGTCCACCTGCACGCGCACCACCTGCAGCGGCACCTGCCATTGATCGCAGACGCGCTGGCAGTGTGCGGCCCAGGCGTCGGCGGCGGGCTGCAGCCCGTGGTGCACGTGCACGGCGCGCAGGCCAAGCGCGCGCGCCGCCGGGGCGTGCGCCAGCAGGTGCAGCAGCACGGTCGAGTCCAGCCCGCCGCTGAAACCGACCAGCACGGGCGTGGTGAGGTCCGGCAGCGGTGGCAGGGAGGATTCCATCGGCGCCATTGTAGGAGGCGCACCGATGAGGGGGCGCAGGTCCATCCCGCTGCCATGCACGTCGGGCGACGGGCGCGCGGGCGGGCGCCGTCCGCTACGGCGAATCGGGCAGCGCGTTGCCCTGCCGGTGGATGCGCAAGCGGGTGCCGCCGACGATGTCCGTGCGGCCGCCGGCGTCTGCCGCGCCTTCGCGGCAGCCGTCGCAGACCTCGACGCTGCCGTTCCGGAAGGGGAAGCCCCCGTCGAAACGCGCGGCGAAGGCCAGCTGTAGGCGGGTGTCGTAGTAGCCGATCCGGCCGTCCACGCGCGCGCGGACCACGCCTTGGGCGAAGTAGTCCGGGCCGTTGTCGCAGGTGATGACCGGCAGGTGGGTGCCGTCGCGGCGCACGTAATAGCCCTGGCTGCCGGCCTGCAGCGCGGCCAGTCCGTTTTCGTCCAAGCGCAGCCGCGCCCGTGCGCCGGCACTGGGCGCGAGCGCGCCCGGCGCCGTCTGCGTGCAGCCGGGCAGTACCTCCAGGCGCTGGGTGTCGCGGCGATGGCAGGCCTCCCCGGCACAGGCCGGGGCGGGCAGCAGGGCCAGCGACAGCAGTGCCGTCGCTGGCCCCGACGCGTGCCGTCGCGCGTGGTTTACGGCGCCTTGCGTTCGAACTTCGCCGGCTGCGGCAGTTCCACCGGCACGCCCTGCGCGTCGCAGGTGCCCTGTTCACACAGGCGCTCGCGCAGGCGCGGGGTGGCCTGCACGATCAGGTGGTAGATGGCGTTCTGTTCCAGCGTGCCGCGCACCGCGGTGCTGCCGGGGCCGCGCGCCCAGATGCCGACGTCCTCGCCGCCGTGCGATTCGGCCTTGGCCGGGACCAGCGCTTCCTGCATGTAGTCCGGGTGCTCGGTGTCGACGTGGGTCAGGTCGGGGCGGCCGCGCGCCGGCTCGTAGCTGCTGGGCGCGTGCGGGAAGGTCTTGGGGCCGGCCGGCTGGCGGTTGCTGGCGCCGGTGTAGCCGGGACCGTTGGCATAGCTGAGCGTGGTGTAGGGCAGGCCGGTGGCGTCGCGCGCCAGGTCGAGGCCGCCGGCACCGTCCTCGCCGCCCTTGTCCTTGACCTTGCCCAGGATCGGGTTGCCGCGCGCCGGGTAGCCGACGAAGTTGAGCGTGTGCGAATGGTCGGCGGTGACGATGATCAGGGTGTCATCGGCCGAGGTCGCTTCGGCCGCCGCGCGCACCGCATCGGACAGGGCGATGGTGTCGCCCAGTGCGCGCGCCGCATTGCCGCTGTGGTTGGCGTGGTCGATGCGCGCGCCCTCCACCATCAGCACATAGCCTTCCGGATGCCTGGACAGGTTGGCGATGGCCGCACGGGTCAGCTCGGCCAGCGACGGCTCGCCGGCCGGGTCGCGGGCGCGGTCGTGCTCGTACTGCATGTGGTCCGGCTCGAACAGGCCCAGCAGCGCCGGGGCATCGGCCGCGGCCTTGAGCTGCGCGGCATTCCACACGTAGGCGCCCTGCGGGTGCGCGGCCTGCCATTCGGCCACCAGGTTGCGGCCGTCCAGGCGCAGGCCGACCTTGTCGGCATACTCCGGATCCTGCTCGTTGACGGTGGTGAACTGGCCGCGGCCGCCGCCCAGCGCGACCAGCGGGCCACGGCCGTAGCGCGTGGTCGACAGCAACTGCTGGGCGATGTCCACGCAGCCGGCGGCGCGGGCCGCCTCGGGCACGTCGGTGTCGTTCTCCCAGTTGCGGTCGGGCGAATGCGCGTAGGTCGCCGCCGGGGTGGCGTGGGTCAGGCGCGCGGTGGACACCACGCCGGTGGCCATGCCGGCGCTGTCGGCCAGCTGCAGCCAGGTCAGCGCATGCTTGCCCAGGCTGTCGGCGCAGTCGCTGCGGCTGCCGGCGCTGACGCCAATGGCGCCCATGTGGGTCTTCACGCCAGTGGTGATGGCGGTCATGGTGCCGGCCGAGTCCGGCGTCTGCGAGTCGGTGTTGTAGGTCTTGCTGAAGGCGGTCGCCGGGAAGCGCTCCCAGGACAGCAGGTTCTCCTCGCCCGGGTTGCCGTGGCGCTGGCCCTCGAGGATGCGCGCGGCAGCCACGGTGGTCAGGCTCATGCCGTCGCCCAGGAACAGGATCACGTTCTTCGCCTTGCCGGCCATGGCGCCATTGCCGGCGGCCTGCGCGGCGCCGGCGCGGTACCACCATTGCGGCGTCTCGCCCTGCGGGTGGCTGACCGCCGGCACCTCGACGGCGAGGGCCTGCGGCGCGCGGGGCGCGGCGGTGCTGGCGCAGGCGCCGAGCAGCAGGGTGGACAGGGCGGCGAGCAGGGAAGGGGCGTGGCGCATGCGATCGACCATGAATCCGGAACAGGCCGCCATTATGACGATCCTGAAAAGGCATGCCGATGACACGCAGCTTTTCCGCGCTGGCGTCGTGCCGCCCGCGGGCTTGCGCTATCGTGCCGGTTCCTGAAAAAAGTCCCCGGATTCCCCTATGAAGCTGGTTTCTGCCTGGTTGCGGATTCCGTTCTGGCAGCGCGTGGCAGGCGGCTTCGTGCTTGGCGCGCTGGCCGGCTGGGCGCTGGGCCCGGCCGCCGAGCTCTGGTTCGGCCCGCTGGGCGAGCTGTACGTCACCCTGATCAAGATGATCGCCGTGCCGCTGGTGTTCTTCGCGGTGATCAGCGCCATCGGCTCGCTGCACGGGCAGAAATCGGTGGTGGCGCTGGGCGGGCGCACCTTCCTGTGGTTCATCATCACCGCGGCGCTGGCGGTATGCGTCGGGCTGGGCGTGGGCACGGTGATGCAGCCGGGCACCGGCGGCCTGAGCCTGGCCATGGACAGCGCCTATACCCCGCGCGACGTGCCGTCGGTGGCCAAGGTGCTGATGGACGTGGTGCCGTCCAACGTGTTCTACGCGCTGTCGGGCATCGGTACCAAGGTCAACGCCGCCGGCGAGACCGTGTTGGCCGCCGGGCGCGGCTCGATCCTGCCGGTGATCTTCTTCGCCGGCCTGCTCGGCTTCGCCATGGTCAAGCTCGGCGACAAGGTCGGCGAGGCGCGCAGGCTCACCGGGCAGCTGAGCGAGGTCATGATCCAGGTCACCCGCTTCGTGCTGGAGATGACCCCGCTGGGCACCTTCGGCCTGATCGCCGGCCTGGTCGGCAGTTATGGCTTCGAGAAGCTGCTGCCGCTGGGCAGTTTCGTGCTGGCGCTGTACGTGGCCTGCGCGCTGCATATCGTGGTGGTCTACAGCGGCCTGCTGCTCGCCCACGGGCTGAACCCGATCAAGTTCTTCCGCGGCGCTGCGCCGGGCATGCAGGTGGCGTTCGTGGCCTCGTCGAGCTTTGCGGCGATGCCGGCGGCGATGCGCTCGATCACCGCCAACCTGGGCGTCAACAAGGACTACGCGTCGTTCGCGGTGCCGCTGGGCGCGAGCATCAAGATGGACGGCTGCGGTGCGATCTACCCGGCGCTGTGCGCGGTGTTCATCGCCCAGTACACCGGGGTGCCGCTGACCCCGGAGCAGTACGTGGTGGTGCTGATCGCTTCGGTGCTGGGCAGCTTCGGCACCGCCGGCGTGCCGGGTACGGCGGTGGTCATGGCCACCGTGGTGCTGAGCGCGGCCAACCTGCCGCTGGAGACCATCGGCTACCTGTACGCCATTGACCGCGTGCTGGACATGATGCGCACCATGACCAACGTCACCGGACAGATGGTGGTGCCGGTGATCGTGGCCAAGGAAACCGGGCTGCTGGACCGGCAGGTCTACGACGCCCCGGTCCGTCCCGGCGTCGGGGTGGACTGACCGCCCGTCGCCGGGGCCTGCCCGGGGACGGCCATCCGCGCAAGGCGGGTGCATCATGGGGGCGGCGGCCATCCGGCCCGTCCATGACAACGAAAGGAGTCGCTCCATGATGCTGCAACGAATGCTCCTGCTGGCCGGCTGCGCGCTGGCCGGCACGGCCGCTGCCGCCGACGCCGACCAGTGGCGGGTGCCGGTGGCGGTCGAGAAACTCGACAACGGCCTGACCGTGGTGGTGTCCGAGGACCACAGCGCGCCGGTGGTCGGGATCAGCGTGGTCTACCGCGTCGGCATGCGCCTGGAACCGCGCAACCGCACGGGTTTTGCGCACCTGTTCGAACACCTGATGTTCCAGGGCACGCCACAGGCGCGCAAGGGCGTGTTCGACAGCGTGATCACCGGCGGTGGCGGCCGCAACAACGGCTCCACCCGCGCCGACTTCACCAACTACATCGAAACCGCGCCGGTCTCGGCGCTGGAACCGATGCTGTGGCTGGAAGCGGACCGGATGCGCACGTTGGACTTCAACCCGGAAACGCTGAAGAACCAGCAGGACGTGGTCAAGGAGGAGATCCGCAACAACGTCCAGAACCAGCCCTATGGCGGCTTCATGTGGATCGACATCGGCCAGCACGCGTTCTCCAAGTGGGAGAACAACCATGACGGCTACGGCAGCTTCCACGATCTGGAGAACGCCAGCCTCGACGACGTGCGCGCCTTCCACCGCGATTACTACGGCCCCAACAACGCGGTGCTGTCCATCGCCGGCGACGTCACCCCGGAACAGGGCTTCGCCCTGGCCAAACGCTACTTCGGCGACATCCCGGCGCGGCCGACGCCGCCGCGGCCGGATTACACCGAAGGGCTCAATACCCGCGAGGTCCGCCTGCAGCAGTCAGATGCGCTGGCGCAGGTGCCGGCGCTGGCGGTGGGCTGGAAGATGCCCGACCGCGGCAGCCGCGACCAGGCGCCGATGGCGGTGCTGGGCGCGCTGCTGGCCAATGGCGAGGCTTCGCGCCTGCACCAGGGTCTGGTCAAGGAGCGCCAGCTGGCGTTGAACGTCGACTCGCTCTATGGCCTGACCAGCGCCTGGGAGTACGACGGTCCCACCCTGTTCGTGGTGTTCGCCATGTACAAGCCCGACCACGACGCCGACGCGGTGCTGTCCGGGATCGACGCGGAGATCGCCCGGGTCGCCAGCGAAGGCGTGGACGCGGCCACGCTGGCGCGGGTCAAGACCCAGTTGCTGGCGCAGTGGTACGACGGCCTGGAGATGTTCCTGGACCGCGCCGACGCGCTGGCCAAGCTGCAGGCGCTGTGGGGCGATGCCCAGGTGGTCAACCGGATCCCGGGATGGATCGAAGCGGTGGACGCCGCCGACGTACAGCGCGCCGCGCGCACCTACCTGACCACCGCCAACCGCACCGTCATCGACCGCAAGCCGGCGGCGATGCTGGCCCCCGCCGCGCAGAAGTGAGGACACCGCCATGATCAAGCCGATACCCTGCCTGCTCGCGATGGGCCTGGCCCTGTCGCTCGCCCCGACCGGCGCGGGCGCCGCCCCCGCGGCGCTGCCCGCCGGCCTGCCGGACTATGCCGCCGACAAACCGCTGCCGGTGCCCGAAATATCGCGCAGGACCCTGGCCAATGGCCTGGAAGTGTGGGTCGTGCCCCGCAACGGGCTGCCACGCGTGGACTACGTGCTGGCCATGCGCGGTGCCGGGCTGGCCGCCGATGCCGCCGCCACGCCCGGCTTCGCCACCGTGCTTGCGCGGCTGTTGAGCGCCGGCACCCAGGCGCACGACGCGCGCCAGATCGCCGAGCTGGCCCAGGGCATGGGCGGCAGCGTCAGCGCCGTCGCCAGCGTCGACGGCCTGCTGCTGAGCGGCTCGGCACTGGCCTCGCAGGCCAAGCCGATGCTGGCGCTGCTCGCCGAAGTCGCCCGCACCCCGGCCTTCGCCGACAACGAAGTGGAACTGGCCCGGGCCAATGCCGCCCAGGAGCTGAAGGCGGCCGAGGCGCAGCCGGGCTTCCGTGCCTCGCGCGCGCTGCTGCAGGCGGTCTACGGCGACCACCCGTATGCGCGCACGCAGCTCGACCACGCCACTTTGCCGGCGCTGACCCCGGCCGCGCTCAAGCGCGAACACGCGCGTCGCTTCCACCCCGGGCATGGCCTGCTGGTGATCACCGGCCGGATCGACGCCGCCACCGCGTTCGCCGAGGCCGAGCGTGCCTTCGGTGACTGGCGGGGGCAGGGCGATGCGGTCGCCGACACCGCGCCCGCGCCGCGCCAGGCCCCGGCGCAACGCACGATACTGCCGCGCCCGGGCAGCGTGCAGTCGACCTTCCGCATCGGGCGCCCGGCCATCGCCGCCACCGACCCGGACTACGTGCCGCTGCAACTGGCCAGCACCGTGCTGGGCAGTGGCATCAGCAGCCGCCTCAACCAGAACCTGCGCGAGGAAAAGGGCTACACCTACGGTGCCGGCGCGGGCCTGGCGGCGCTGCGCGCCGGCGGCAACCTGGTGGCGTCGGCCGACGTGCGCAACGAGGTCACCGGCGCGTCCCTGCACGAGTTCATGAAGGAGTTCGACCGGCTGGGCAAGGAGCCGGTACCGGCCGCCGAACTGGAATCGACCAAGCGCTATGTCGCCGGCGGCTACCTGATCAGCAACCAGTTGCAGGCCACGGTGGCCGGCACCCTGGCCAGCAACTGGCTCGCCGGGCTGCCGCCGGAGTTCCTGGGCCAGTACGTGGGCAGGATCCGTGCGGTGGACGCGGCGGCACTGCAGGCGGTGGCCGCGCGTTACTACGCACCGGAGACGCTATCGGTGATCGTGGTCGGTGACCGCGACGCGGTCGCACCGCAGCTGGAGCCGTTCGGCCCGTTCGGCGTCGAGCAGCGCTGAGGCACCCCATCCGGGCCGGAGCGACTCCGGCCCGGAGACACGGCGGCCAGGTGGCTGGCGCCATCCGGGGACAGGCATGAAAAAAGCCGCGGCGGAGCCGCGGCTTTGCAAGAGGCAGCCCGGGACGCCGGTTACAGGTCCAGGCGGCGCGCCTGCATGAACTTGTCGCCCCAGTATCCGCTGAGCAGGGTGTCGGTGCGCACGTCCTTGCCGGTGCTCGGCGCATGCAGGAAGCGGCCTTCGCCGACGTAGATGCCGACATGGTCGACGCGGCCCCTGCGGCCGAAGAACACCAGGTCGCCGGCGACCAGCGCCGAACGGTCCTTGATCAGCTCGTTGCTGGCCTGGCTGGCCATCTCGCGCGACACCCGCGGCAGCTCGATGCCCAGCGCGGTGCGGAACACGTAGCCGACCAGGCCGCTGCAGTCGAAACCGGCGTCCGGCGAGGTGCCACCCCAGCGGTACGGGGTGCCCAGCAGGGTCATGGCGCGGCGCAGGATCGACTGCACCTTGCCGTCGCTGTCGTTGGCCAGCGCCGTGTCGGTGGCGCCGGCCACGCTCTTGGATGCGTCGTAGGCCGAGAGCAGGCGGCCGAGGTCGCCGGCGAACATCGCCGAGCGGTCCATCAGCGGAATGGTGTCGTTGGCGGCCAGGTGCGGGAGCAGGGCGGCCAAGGTCGCGGTGGCGGCGGCGTCGGCCTTGCTGCGCTGGGCGTCCGGCTTGGCCGCGGCCGGGCGGGCGGCGGGCTCGGCATCGGGAGCGCTCTGGGCGAGCGCCGGCATGGCGGTGATGGCCAGGGCCGCGGCGCACAGCAGCCGGCGGAAGGCGGGAATTCGGTGACCGGGTTGACCCGGATGGGACGGATTTTCGTTCGTCACGCGGCAGTCACGGAAAAAAGCGATGGGCGATCATGCCCTGTGAAAAGTGTGCATAGGTACAAATTTCGTTAAATTTTCATTATTTCCTATGACTTTTTTCACACTTCAATGCAGCACGCGCTTGGCGCCGGTGTAGTGGTCGCGCCAGTACGGGCCTTCCAGATGGTCCAGCCGCACCGTGCCACCGGTGCTCGGCGCGTGCACGAAGCGCCCCTCGCCGACATAGATGCCGACGTGCCAGACGTTGCCCTTGTCGCCGAAGAACACCAGGTCGCCGGCTGCCAGCTGCCGCGGCTCGATGCGCGGCCCCTGCACGGCGGCCAGCTCGCGCGAGGTGCGCGGCAGGTTCAGCGCCAGCATGTCGCGGTAGACATAGCTGACCAGCCCGCTGCAGTCGAAACCCGATTCGGGCGTGTTGCCGCCGTAACGGTAAGGCGTACCGACCAGCCCCAGCGCCCGCATCAGCACCGACGAGGCCGCGGCCGGATCGGCCGGGGTCACCTGTGGCCAGGCATGGCTGGCCGGGGGCGAGGCGGGGCGCCTGGCGGGCGCATGGCCGCAGGCGGCGAGAACCGAGGCCGCGGCGAGCAGGGCCGGCAGCCGCCAGCGGCGGTACCGGAAAACTGGCGTGATGTGCATGGAGCCCGGATAATGCGCCACCTCAAGACGGCTGCCATGATGGCCGCCTCCCCGTCGGCCGGCAAGGCCGTCCCAACGTCTGCCAGCGGGCAGCCACTGAAGAGTTGCGCATGAAGATCGAAAAAGACCGCGTCGTCCGTTTCCACTACACCGTTTCCGAAGTCGGCCAGGCGCCGATCGAAAGCTCCCGCGAGCGTGGTGAGCCGCTGGCGATCCTGATCGGCCACGGCAACATCATCCCGGGCCTGGAGACGGCGATGATGGACAAGGAGGCCGGCGAGAGCTTCGGCGTGGACGTGAAGTCGGCCGACGCCTACGGCGAGCGCCGCGAGGGCCTGACCCAGCGCGTGCCGAAGAAGCACTTCGGCAACACCCGCCTGGTGCCGGGCCAGCAGGTGATCCTGCAGACCAACTTCGGCCCGCGCGCGGTCACCGTCGAGAAGGTCGGCATGACCGTGGTCGACGTCGACCTGAACCACCCGATGGCCGGCAAGGACCTGCACTTCGACGTGGAGATCGTGGAAGTCCGCGAGGCCAACGAAGAAGAAGTGCAGCACGGCCACGTGCATGGCGACGGTGGCCACCACCACTGATCGCCCGACCGGCGATTCCGCAGCGAACGGCCCGCCCTGTGCGGGCCGTTTCGTTTTCCGGCGCCGCGGACGGTGGCCGTGGCCGCATGCTCTAATCGCCGGTCCATCCACGGGGGAACCACGGACGTGTCCAACGCCACTTTCCAGCCGATCGCGCCGGACGAGCGCATCGCCACGCTCGATGTCCTGCGTGGACTGGCGCTGCTGGGCATCCTGCTGATGAACATGGAGGCCTTCGTCGGCCCGCTGGACCTGTCCACCAGTGGCATCGACCCGCACTGGCGGGGCGTGGACCGCTGGGCGGACGCCTTCGTCTACATCTTCGTGCAGGGCAAGTTCTTCACCCTGTTCTCGCTGCTGTTCGGCGCCGGCTTCGCGGTGATGGCGCAGCGCGCCGAGGTCGCCGGGCGCGATTTCACCCGCTTCTACCTGCGCCGCAGCCTCGCCCTGCTGGGCATCGGCCTGGTGCATGCGCTGCTGCTGTGGTCCGGCGACATCCTGGTCGCCTACGCGCTGTTGTCGTTCCTGTTGCTGGCGTTCCGTGACGCGCCGCGTGCCTGGCTGCCGGCAATGGGCGTGCTGGCCTACCTGGCGGCGGTCGGGCTGATGCTGCTGCTGGGCGCGCTGATGCTGCTGGTGCCGGCCGACACAACGGCCGCGCAGGCGGCCCACGCGCAGGCCGCGATCGAGGCCCAGCGACAGGCCTACGGGCACGGCACCTATGGCCAGGCGGTGCTGCAACGGCTGCGCGATTTCGGCGCATCGCTGGGCGCGCTGCTGGTGGTGGGGCCGCAGGTGCTGGGCATGTTCCTGATCGGCAGCTGGTTCGCGCGCAGCGGCGCCATCGCCGATCCCGAGGCGCACCGGCGGCTGTTCGCGTGGCTGCGCTGGGGCGCGCTGCCGCTGGGCCTTGCGCTGATGCTGGCCTGTGCCTGGTACCAGCCGTGGCTGGCGCCGGGGCGTTTCGACCTGCGTTCGGCCGCGGCCTACGGCGGCACCGCGGTGGCCGGCCTGCTGATGTGCCTGGGCTACCTGGCCTGGGGCGTGCGCTGGAGCCACGCGCTGCGCGGGCTGGCCCCGGCCGGGCGCATGGCGCTGAGCAATTACCTGGGGCAGTCGCTGGTATGCACGCTGCTGTTCTACGGCTATGGGCTGGGCGGTTTCGAGCAGATGGGACGCGCGTGGCAACTGCTGTTCGCGGTGGCGCTGTTCGCGGTGCAGCTGCTGCTGAGCCGGGTCTGGTTGCGCCATTTCCGTTTCGGGCCGATGGAATGGCTGTGGCGTGCGATCACCTACTGGCGGTTGCCGCCCCTGCGCCGCGATCCGGCCGACGCGCGGCCGCGGTAGCCGCGCCGCGGGCGACCACGCCCGGCTGCGCCCGCTGCCCGCGCGTTGCCTGATGCCCGCCCGGCGGCGTCGGTGGCGCATGGCCGCGGCCGCGTGGATCGGTTTCGCCGGGGCATTTACAGGCCGGCAACGGCACGGCATGGCATGCTCGGGGCCCGCATGGACAACAGGAGTGGACGCGCAATGACCGACCTCATCAGCGGGCATGTGGCGGTGATCGAAACCGCATCCCGGCGCATGGGAGCGGCGCGGTGAGCGGGCAGTCATTCGATCTGGTCGTGCTCGGCGGTGGTTCCGGCGGGCTGGCCGCGTGTTTCCGCGCCGCGTCGCACGGCGCGAAGGTGGCGATGCTGGAACCGGCGTTGCTGGGCGGTACCTGCGTCAATGTCGGTTGCGTGCCGAAGAAGGCCATGTGGCTGGCGGCTGACCTCGCCGAACGCATCGCGCTGGCCTCGGCGCTGGGCTTCGACGTGCCGGCGGCGCCGCGCCTGTCGTGGCCGCGGCTGCTGCAGCGCCGGCAGCAGTACATCGATGGCATCCATGCCAGCTACCGGCAGCGGCTGCAGGACAGCGGCGTGGTGCACATCGCGCAGCGCGGCCGCCTGCGCGACGCCCGCACCGTGGAATGCGAGGACGGCACCCGGCTGCACGCCGGGCATATCGTCATCGCCACCGGCTCGCATGCGTTGAAGCCGGACCTGCCCGGTGCCGGGCTAGGCGGGGTCTCGGACGATTTCTTCGCCCTGCAGGCGGCACCGGCGCGGGTGGCCATCGTCGGTGGCGGCTACATCGCGGTAGAACTGGCCGGCGTGCTGCATGGGCTGGGCAGCGAGGTGACGCTGCTGGTGCGCGGCAAGGAGCTGCTGTCGCAGTTCGACGCCGAAATGACGGCGCAGTTGGCGCAGAACCTGCGCCAGCAGGGCATCACGGTGCGGTTCGAGTGCCAGTTGCAGGCCCTGGAGCGGCGCGCGGGCGGCATCCACGCGCGCCTGCAGGGCGGTGCCGCGGACGCGCTGTTCGACACCGTCCTGTTCGCCACCGGCCGTGCCCCGAGCACCCGCGGGCTGGGGCTGGAGGCCGTGGGGGTGGCGCTGGACGACAACGGCGCCATCGTGGTCGATGCGTTCCAGGACACCTCCGTGCCCGGCATCAGCGCGGTCGGCGATGTCACCGCGCAGGCGATGCTGACGCCGGTGGCGGTCGCCGCCGCGCGCCGGCTGATGGACCGCCTGTACGGCGGCCAGCCGGAGGCGCGGCTGGACTACGACAACATCCCCAGCGTGGTGTTCTCGCACCCGCCGCTGGGCAGCGTCGGCCTGAGCGAGGCGCAGGCACGCGGGCGCTTCGACACCGTCACCACGTACCACAGCCGCTTCCGGCCGATGCTGCAGGCGCTCGGCGAGGGCCAGACCCGTTCGCTGTTCAAGATGGTCTGCGCCGGCGCGGACGAGAAGGTCGTCGGCATCCACCTGCTGGGCGAGGGCGCCGACGAGATCCTGCAGGGCTTCGCGGTGGCGCTCAAGGCCGGGGTGACCCGCCGGCAGATGGCCGATACGGTGGCGATCCACCCGACCTCGGCCGAGGAAGTGGTGCTGATGCGCTGAGCGCGCCGCAGGCGGGATAATGCCGGGCTCATCTCCCCCGGATGCGCTCATCCCGTGAATGCTCCCCCCCGCGGCGCCGCTGCGGCGCCGCCGCCGGCGCCGGTCGCTTCGTCGCTGCCGACCACGTCGCGGCGCCTGCTTGCCAGCGGCCTGCTGCTGGCCGGCGTGGGCGCCATTGCCGCATCCGGCAAGGCGGTGATCGTCAAGCTGGCCTACCGCCACGGTGCCGATGCGACCACGCTGCTGGCGCTGCGCATGCTGGTCGCGCTGCCGTTCTTCGTGGCCATGGGCGCGTGGGCCGCGCGCCGGGCGCCGGCGCTGTCGCGCGGCGACCTGGGGCGGGTGGCGCTGCTGGGTTTCAGCGGCTATTACCTGTCCAGCTACCTGGATTTCCTGGGGCTGCAGTACATCAGCGCCACGCTGGAGCGGCTGATCCTGTACCTGAGCCCGACCCTGGTGGTGCTGATCGCGCTGCTGGTGCTGCGGCAGCGGCCGACGCGGCTGCAGGTGCTGGCGTTGCTGGTCAGTTACCTGGGCGTGCTGCTGGCCTTCGGCCACGACATCCAGCTCGATGGCCGGCGCACGCTGCTCGGCGCGGCGCTGGTGTTCGCCAGCGCGCTCAGCTACGCGGTCTACCTGTTCGGCAGCGGCCAGGCGGTGGCGCGGATCGGCGCGGTGCGCCTGACCGCCTACGCCAGCACCGTGGCCTGCGTGCTGTGCATCGGCCAGTACCTGTTGTTGCAGCCACTGGCGGCGCTCGGCAGGCAGCCGCCGCCGGTGTACTGGCTGTCGCTGCTCAACGGCACCGTGTGCACGGTGCTGCCGGTGCTGGCGATCATGCTCGGGGTCAAGCGCATCGGTTCCTCGCTGGCCGCGCAGGTGAGTATGCTGGGCCCGGTCTCCACCATTGTGCTGAGCGTATGGCTGCTGGACGAACCGATGGGCCCGTGGCAGGGCGCCGGCACCGTGCTGGTGCTGCTGGGCGTGCTGCTGGTGGGCAGCGGCGTGGCCCGCAGACGATGAGCGCGGCGACCGATGCGGCGGCGGCACAGGCACGCATCCTGGCGGTAATCCGCGCCATCCCGCGCGGGCAGGTGATGGGCTACGGCGAGGTCGCGGCCAAGGCCGGGCTGCCGGGCCGCGCGCGGCTGGTGGCGCGGCTGCTCGGCGGCAACGACGACCGGACCCTGCCGTGGCACCGGGTGCTGCGTTCGGATGGGCGCATCGCCCTGCCCGAGGGGTCGGCCGGCTGGCGCGAGCAGGCACAACGCCTGCGCGCCGAGGGCGTGGTGGTCGAGAACGGCCGGGTCCGGCGCGCACGGCCGCCGCCCGACCTGGATGCCCGGATCTGGGGGCCTGCCTGAAGCAGGAACGGGTAAAGAAGCGCGGGGAACCAGGACACCGCGACCGGTTTCAAGTGAGCGGATCGAGCGCGCAGCCGACAGCCGGCACCCGCCTATATATCTGGAACCTGGAACCAAGCCCCCTGAGTCAGGGGGCGGCCGCGAAGCGGCGGGGGTCTGGAAGCACGGGATGGGGCCCGCGGTTTGCGTTGCAAACCGTGGGGCGTCAGCGCGAAGGCGATGACGCATTCCCCCTGAGTCAGGGGGCGGCCGCGAAGCGGCGGGGGTCTGGAAGCACGAGATGGGGCCCGCGGTTTGCGTTGCAAACTGTGGGGCGTCAGCGCGAAGGCGATGGCGCATTCCCCCCGGGTCAGGGGGCGGCCGCGAAGCGGCGGGGGTCTGGAAGCACGAGCTGGGGCCCGCGGTTTGCGGCGCAAATCGTGGGGCGTCAGCGCGAAGGCGATGACGCATTCCCCCTGAGTCAGGGGGCGGCCGCGAAGCGGCGGGGGTCTGGAAGCACGAGATGGGGCCCACGGTTTGCGTCGCAAACCGTGGGGCGTCAGCGCGAAGGCGATGACGCATTCCCCCTGAGTCAGGGGGCGGCCGCGAAGCGGCGGGGTCTGGAAGCCCGAGATGGGGCCCGCGGTTTGCGTTGCAAACCGTGGGGCGTCAGCGCGAAGGCGATGACGCATCAGCGAAGGTAGCGGCGCGTCCCCGGCTATCATGGCGGCAGTTCCCAAGGATGCCGCCATGTTTCCCCGATTGCCCACCGTCACCAAGGCGCTGCTGATCGCCAACGTCGTGCTGTTCATCCTGCAGCAGCCGTTCCTGCTGGGGATGGAAACGTTCGAGCCGTTCATGTTGTGGCCGCTCAATACCGGTGGCTTCGACCCGTTCTCGCCCGGGCAGAACTTCCAGCCTTGGCAACTGCTGACCTATGGCTTCCTGCATGGCGGTTTCACCCACCTGTTGTTCAACATGCTGGCGCTGTACATGTTCGGCGCACCGCTGGAGCTGACCTGGGGCGAGAAGCGCTTTGCCACGTATTACCTGGTGTGCGTGGCCGGCGCCGGCCTGTGCCAGCTGCTGGTGGCGGCGCTGATCGGCGAGGGCGGCCCGGTGCTGGGTGCGTCCGGTGGCGTGTTCGGCTTGCTGCTGGCGTTCGGCATGCTGTTCCCGAACCAGCGGGTGATGCTGCTGTTCCCGCCTATCCCGATGAAGGCGCGCACCTTCGTCATCGTGTTCGGCGCCATCGAACTGATGCTGGGGTTCACCGGCTGGCAGCCGGGGGTGGCGCATTTCGCGCACCTGGGCGGCATGCTGTTCGGCTGGCTGCTGATCCGCTACTGGCGCGGGCAGCCGCCGTTCAACCGCCGCGGTGGTGGCGGCCGACCCAACCACCTGCGCCGGGTGAAGTGACGCGCGGCGCGCGTCACGCGTAGGTGCCGGGCTTGCCCGGCACAGGGCTGTCCAGGCGAGGCGTCATGCAGGGGTCATGCGCGGCGAGCCCCGCCTCTACAGGGCAGGAAACAAAAAAGGCGCGGAAGTCCGCGCCTTTTTCGTGGGCCGAGGGAGTGGCCCGTCAGCGCCAGATCCGGATCTGCTCCGCATCGGTGCGCTGCATCGGCTGGCCGGGCTTGCACTGGAACGCCGCGCCGAAGGCCGGCAGGTTGGCCAGCGGGCCGTTGGTACGCCAGCGGCCCGGCGCGCGCGGTTCGGCGCCCAGCCGCTGCACCGCCTCGTTGGGCGAGAGCTGCTGCGGCCACAGCGATGCCCAGGCGCGGAAGAAGGCCTGGCGGTCGGCCGGGCTGGCGTCCGGCTGCGCGGCGGCGAACGCCTCCCAGGCGATCTCCACGCCGGAGATGTCGGCCATGTTCTCGTCGCGGGTCAGTTCGCCGTTGACCTTGGCGTCCTTCACCCCCGGGAACGGGTAAGCGCCGTACTGCGTGGCGACGCGGTTGCCGATCAGGGTCCAGGCGCTCTTGTCCGCCGGCGTCCACCAGCTGCGCAGCTCGCCCTTGGCATCGACCAGCGCGCCCTTGGCGTCGATCGCGCGGCTGATCTCATGCGCGACCAGGCCGCCGTAGGCGCCGAACTTGCCCGGCAGGCCGTCGGCATCGGTGAAGATCGGCCCCTGCAGCGCGGCGGCGGTGACGATCAGGCGGTTCTGCGCCAGGTCATAGGACAGCGCTGGCTGCTGTGGCAGCACGTCCCAGCGGCGGTCGGCGTTGCCCTTGCCGATGCGCTTCATTTCCTGGGCATGGCGCCAGGTCGAGGCGATCAGCATGTTGCCGCCGAAGCTGCCACGGCCCATCGGCTGCACGGTGTAGTCGAGGTCGCGCAGCGGCTTGCCGATCTCGATCTTCAGCGCGGCCAGCTTGGCCTCGGCCTCGCTCCTGGCCTCGGCGCTCATCCAGGTGCTGCGCTTGACCGCGGCGATCTGCGCTTCACGGATCTGGTCGACCATCAGCCCGGCCTGGCGCAGCGCGTCGCGGCTGACATGGGCGGCGGCGTATTCATGGCCCAGCATCGGGCCGGCGGCGACGTTGATCGCGTCGAGCACCTGTTCCCAGCGCGCCGGCGCGATGGCCTGGCCGCGCAGCACGCGGCCGCGGAACTCGAATTCCGCGTCACGGTAGGCCTTGGACAGGTACGGCGCCATGGCATCGCCCACGCGCCAGCGCAGGTAGGCCTTCCACTGCTCGGCCGGCAGCCGGGTGATCATGCCGTTGAGCTGCTGGAACAGCGCCGGATCGGACAGCGACACCAGGTCGTCGTTGACGCCCTGCGCCTTGAGGAACGCGTCCAGCTGCAGGTTGCGGTAGCGGCTGTTCAGGTCCTTGGTGGAGACCGGCGCGTAGTTGTTGAACGGGTTGTTGATGCCGGCCAGCGGCTGCGCGTTGCGCGCCAGCTCGGTCTCCAGCTGGATCACCAGCGCCGACTCGGCGTCGAGCTTGCTGGCCGGGGTGCCGGTCAGCGCCAGGATCTGCTTCACATAGGCGCGGTAGCGACCCATCAGCGCCACCGTGTCGGCGTCGGTGCGGGTGTAGAAGGCCGGGTCGGGCAGGCCCATGCCGCCCTGCATGAAGTAGCCGATGTGGCGGTCCAGCGCCTTGAGGTCGACGTCCGGGGCGAAGTTGAACGCCACCGGGATGCCGACCTGGTGCAGCGCGGCGATCGAGGCGGGGATGTCCTTCGCTTTCTTGATCGCATTGATGCGGCCCAGCAGCGGCGCGATCGGCTTGGAGCCGTCGGCTTCCACGGCCGCCTCGTCCAGGCCGCTGGCCCAGAAATCGCCCAGCAGCTTCTGCACGTTGCCCTGCGGCGCAGTCATCGCGCGCTCCAGCAGCTGGCGCTGCTGGGTGCGGGCGTTGTCGGCCAGTTGCCCCAGCGCGGTGACGGCGCCGACCTGCGGGACCGGATTGGCCTTGAGCCAGTCTGCGTTGGCCTGCTCGTAGAAGTCGGTGCAGGCGGGGCTGACCGCGGGCGCGCGCGGGGCAGCCTTCTTGCGCGCGGCATCGGCGCCAGGCGCCGACAGCGCGGCGGCCACGCCAAAGGCCAGTGCCAGGGAAAGCGGGCGGAGGGTGGGCATGTGCAGCGGATCCGTCGAGGACTGAAAGTGGGCGGAGTTTAGCAGCGGGCGGCGCAGACGGAGGAGCGTGCCACGGCACCGGTGCGGGCAGGCGCCGCGGTTGCGTCGGCGCCGCGCGCGTGGCGCCTTCGTGCGTGCGCGGCGCGCGGAAAAACGAAGGCCCGGGAAATCCCGGGCCTTCGTTGGCTGGCGCGTGGTGCGCTGGCCGATTACCAGATCACCACCTGCTTGTCGCCGCTGCGGACCATCGGCGAGCCGGCCTTGCACTGGAACGCGGCGGCGAAGGTCGGCAGGTTCGACGGCGCACCCATGGCGCGGAACTGCGCCGGGGCGTGCGGGTCGGTGGCCAGGCGGACCTTGGCATTCTCCGGGGTGTACTTGGTGCGCCACACGGTGGCCCAGTTGAAGAAGAAGCGCTGGTCGCGGGTGAAGCCGTCGATCTTCGGGTCTTCCTTGCCGGCGCTGGCCTTCTGCAGGGCGTCGTAGGCGGTGGCCAGGCCGCCGAGGTCGGCGATGTTCTCGCCCAGGGTCAGCGAGCCGTTGACGTTCTGGTCGCCCACCTTGTACTCGTCGAACTGCTTGACCAGCTTGCCGGTCAGGCTGGAGAAGCCCTTGGCGTCGGCCTCGGTCCACCAGTTCTCGAAGTTGCCGGTCGGCCCGAAGCGGCTGCCCTGGTCGTCGTAGCCGTGGGTCATCTCATGGCCGATCACCGCGCCGATGCCGCCGTAGTTGAGCGCGTCGTCGGCGTTGGGGTCGAAGAACGGCGGCTGCAGGATGGCGGCCGGGAACACGATCTCGTTCTGCAGCGGGTTGTAGTAGGCATTGACCGTCTGCGGGGTCATGCCCCACTCGGTCTTGTCGACGGGCTGGCCGATCTTGGACAACGCGAACTTGTAGTTGAACGCGTTGGCGGCGCGGATGTTGCCCAGGTAGTCGTCGTGCCTGGTCTGCAGGCCGCTCCAGTCGCGCCACTTGTCCGGGTAGCCGATCTTCGGGGTGAAGGTCTCCCACTTGGCGATGGCCTTGGCCTTTGTCTCGGCGCTCATCCACGGCAGGTTCTGGATGCGGTCCTTCAGCGCCGCGGCCAGGTTCTTCACCAGTTCTTCCATCTTGGCCTTGGCTTCCGGCGAGAAGGCGACCTTGACGTACATCTGGCCGAAGGCTTCGCCGGCGTCGTTCTCGATGGTCCCCAGCACGCGCTTCCAGCGCGGCTTGATTTCCTTCTGGCCGTTGAGTTCCTTGCCGTAGAACGCGTAGTTCTCCTGCACGAACGCATCGCTCAGGTACGGCGAGGCGCCGTCGACGGTGTGGAAGCGCAGGTAGGCGCGCCATGCGGCCGGGTCGGTGTCGCCCAGCATCTTGCTCACTTCCTGGTGGAAGCCGGGGATGGCCAGCGAGAACTTCTCCGGCGCGGCGATGCCCTGCGCCTCGAAGAACTTGCTCCAGCTGAAGTTCGGGGTCAGCTTGTCGGCGTCGGCCACGGTGACCGGGTTGTAGTACAGCGAGACATCGCGCGACAGCTCGACGCTGGACTTGGAGGCCTTGGCCAGGCGGGTCTCGAACTTGACCACGTCCTCGGCCTGCTTGGCGGCGTCGGCCGCGGCCACGCCCGACAGTTCCAGCACCTTGGCCACGTGCGCCTGGTAGGCCTTGAGCTTGTCGGCCTTCTTCGCGTCGGTGTAGTAGGTGCTGTCCGGCAGGCCCAGGCCGCCCTGGCTGGCGTAGGCCATGTTCATCGACGAGTTCTTGAAGTCCGCTTCGGGGCCGAAGCCGAACAGCACGTTCTCGCCCTTGGCGGCGCTGGTGCGCAGGTAGTTGGCGATGGCGTCCTTGTCGGCCAGCGCGTCGATGGCCTCCAGGTCGGCCTTCAGCGGGGTGATGCCCAGCGCGTTGATCTTGGCTTCGTCCATGCCCGAGGCCCAGAAGTCGCCGACGATCTTCTCCACGCCGGTCGCGTTCTTCATCGCCGCGGCCTGTTCGGCCAGCTGGTGCTGCACGGCGACCGAGCGCTCGTCGAGGATGGTGAAGGCGCCCCAGCTGGTGCGGTCGCCCGGGATCTCGTTGGCGCTGAGCCACTTGTCGTTGACGTAGCCGCCGAAGTCGGTGCAGGCGTCCTTGCTGGGATCCAGGTCGGCCACGCTGAAGGCGTTGTAGGCCGGCAGCTTGGACTCGTCCAGCTTCAGTTCGGCGGCGGCCTCGGGGGTCGGCGCGGTGGCGGCCGCGGCCGGGGCTTCTTCTTTCTTGCAGCCGACCAGCGCGGCCGAGACGGCCAGGGTCAGCAGGAGAATCTGGGGTTTGCTAACGATCACAGGAGGCCTCCGGGCCGGATTCGGTGCATGGGTGAGACCCCGATCACGGGGCGTGCGCAGAAGATACGCCTGTAACCGTTGCCGAAAGGGTGTCGAAGGTCATGCCGGTCGCCGGGTCCGGCGGCTGCCGCGGGGTGATATACAGGGCGGATGACAGACAACGCTTCGCGGCAGTGGGATGCGGTCCTGGTCGGCGGCGGCCACAACGGACTGGTGTGCGCGGCCTACCTGGCCAGGGCCGGCAAACGGGTACTGGTGCTGGAGCGGCGCGAGGTGGTCGGCGGCGCCGCGGTCACCGAGGAATTCCATCCCGGCTTCCGCAATTCGGTGGCGTCCTACACGGTGTCGCTGCTGCAGCCGCGGGTGATCGAGGACCTGCAGCTCGAGCGCCATGGCCTGCGCGTGGTGCCGCGGCGGATCAACAATTTCCTGCCACTGCCCGGCGGCCGCTACCTGCTGGCCGGCGGCGGGCGCACCGGCCTGGAAGTGGCGAAGTTCTCCGCCCGCGATGCCGAACGCCTGCCGGCCTACGAGCAGCGCCTGGAGATCTTCGCCGACGTGCTGCGCGCGGTGGCGCTGCAGCCGCCGCCGAACGTGACCGGCGGCGGCTGGCTGCATGCGCTGCCGGAACTGTGGAAGGCCGGCCAGCTGGGGCGGCGCCTGCAGGGCCTGGACATCGCCTTGAAACAGGAGTTGCTGGACCTGTTCACCCTGTCCGCGGCCGAATACCTGGACCGCTGGTTCGAAAGCGAACCGATCAAGGCGCTGTTCGGCTTCGACGGCATCGTCGGCAACTACGCCAGCCCGTATGCGCCGGGCACCGCCTACGTGCTGCTGCACCACGTGTTCGGGCAGAGCAACGGGGTCAAGGGCGCCTGGGGCCATGCCATCGGCGGCATGGGCGCCATCACCCAGGCGATGGCACGTTCGGCGATCGAGGCCGGCGCAGTGATCCGCACCGGCGCCGGCGTGGAGCGGGTGCTGGTGGAAGGAGGGCGGGCGACCGGCGTGGTGACCGCCGGCGGCGAGGTGATCCGCGCCCGCGCGGTGGTCGCCAACGTGAATCCAAAACTGCTGTACGAGCGGTTGCTGGAACCGGCGGACGTGCCGCCGGCCACCCGCGAGCGGATGGCGAACTGGCGCTGCGGTTCGGGCACGTTCCGCATGAACGTGGCGCTGTCGCGGCTGCCCGATTTCAGCGTGCTGCCGGGGCAGGGCGACCATCTCACCGCCGGCATCATCATCGCCCCGAGCCTGGACTACATGGACCGTGCCTGGCAGGACGCGCGCCGCCACGGCTGGTCGCGCGAGCCGGTGGTGGAGATGCTCATTCCCAGCACGCTGGACGATTCGCTGGCGCCGCCGGGCCAGCACGTCGCCAGCCTGTTCTGCCAGCACGTGGCACCGCAGCTGCCGGACGGGCGCAGCTGGGACGACCACCGCGAGGAGGTGGCCGACCTGATGATCGCCACCGTCGAGCGCCACGCCCCCGGCTTCGCCGCCTCGGTGCTGGGCCGGCAAATCCTCAGCCCGCTGGACCTGGAACGCACCTTCGGCCTGGTGGGTGGCGACATCTTCCACGGCGCGCTGAGCCTCAACCAGCTGTTCAGCGCGAGGCCGATGCTGGGCCAGGCCAACTACCGCGGCGCGATCCCCGGGCTGTACCTGTGCGGTTCCGGCACCCATCCCGGCGGCGGCGTGACCGGGGCGCCGGGGCATAATGCGGCGCGGGAGATACTAAAGGACCGCGTTTGACGACGACGGAGCAGGTCCGGCGTTGTCAGGGACTGTCACGGAGGCCTTCAATACGGGGCATCTCATCGTCTGCGTCCGGTTCTGGAGCGTCCAGAAGCGGCGCCACCGGCGGTATGCGTGACGGCTGCTTGTCGGCAGGCAGCTGTTGCGCGGAGCCGACGTTTACGGTGGCGATGCGCGGCTTCATCCATGACGAATCCTGCCATGCCTGGTACTTGGCAGGATCCCAATAGCGTTCGTCATAGAACTTCGAACCATCAATTTCGGTACTGCCCACGGCCGTGGGAATGATGATGCGTACGTTCCCGCTAAAACCGGTCCTGCTGCCGGTAAGGCTCCTGCGCTCTCTGCGTAGCTTGGAGGCAATACGCGGCAACGCCGCCGCGTCACCGTAACGGGCATAGACCTCCTGCCCTACCTCAAGCGCCTGTGCACGCTCGTCTTCTGACAGGTCAGTCCAGTACCGCTCGCGCATCCCCGCAAAACCCTCGTAGCCACGCTCTGCTGCGAGATCCATCCAGGCATAGGCCCGCGCCCGGTCGCGCTCGGTGCCGGTGCCGGTCCATAACATCTCCGCGACCATGCCTTGTGACGGCTTGTCCCCGTAGAAGGCAGCATTCTGGAAGTATCGCAGCGCCTTTTTGTGCTCACCCGACTTGTATTTTTCAATGCCAAGCATTCGAAAGCGCAAGTCCGGGTGTCCATTGAGGAAGCCGGATGTGACCATCAGTGGATCCTGTACAGGATCGGCCGGAAGCGTACCGACTGCCTCGCGCGCGACAGCGGGAGTCCAAGCGCTCGACAGGGCCAATAAGATAAATGCCCTGGTGAGTGTGCCTTTAAGCGTCATATGTCTGCTTTCTGCTGTCCCTGCCATGAAGCAATGTTCGACTGGCTGGCAGGTGCCGTGGAACGGTCAAAAGTCATTGCGGCGACGGGGGGCGCGAAACGCCCCCCGTCGCTCGTGGCACCGCCATTCTCCGGGCGCGTTTACCACGCCCGCGTCAGTCCGCGTTGGTCGGTTGGCCGACATCGACCTTGCCATCGCCGATATGACGCTGGAAGAAGCCCAGCATCTCCGTGTACAGGTTGACGCGTGCGTCCTCGCCGTAGAAGCCATGCATTTCGCCGGACTGGATGATCATGCCTTCCGGTTTGTTGCCTGCTGCGATCAGAGCCTTGTTCATCAGTTCCGTCTGCTCTGGCGGAGTGCGTACGTCACGGGCACCAGCGGCGAGATACACCGGGATCTTCACTTCGTCAGCCCGGCGTGCGGGTGAGCTCTCCGCCCACAGCTTGGAATCGGTCCCATGCGTACGCCGCAGGAAGCGACGACCCGAGTCCCGCTCGGGTATGTCGCCCTTCTTGAACATCATGTCGATGTCATAGACACCCACATATCCGAACGTGCATTTGAACAGGCCGGGCTCTCTGATGGGTGCCATCAGTGCGGAATAGCCGCCGAAGCTGCCGCCGTATATACAGATGCGATCCTTGTTGGCGTAGCCGTTGTCGATCACCCAGTGCGTCGCGTCGAGTATGTCGTTCTGGATTCCTTGGCTCCATTGCTGGTGGCCTGCATCCTGAAATTCCTTGCCATACCCACCAGAGCCTCGGTAGTTGACCTGCAGCGTCGCATAGCCCCTGCTGGCAAACAATTGTGTTTCCGGATTGAAACCCCAGCGGTCGCGCGGGCCGATGGGGCCGCCGTGTGGATTCACGATCAGTGGAAGATTCTTGCCATCACTGCCGTGCGGTAGGGTGAGGAATGCATGGATGAGCTTTCCGTCACGAGAGGTGAACGAGAAAGGCTTCACCGAGGCGAGCCGGGCCGACGCCAGCTGCGGCCTCTGCTTCATCAGAAACCGCGCCTTGCCGCTTTCACGATCGAACAGATACAGCTCGGATGGGTTGGTATCGCTGTAAACGTTGACGATGATCTTCTTGCCATCGGCAGTGGCGTTGGAGAAGTCGACCATCTGCCCTTCGAACGCATTCGCCAGCGACAGATAAAGCTGTGCATCCGGATGATCTTCATTGGTGAGTGTGACCTTGGGGGCCCCGGCCTCGGTGACCACGCCAATGAGCGTTGTTTCATCCGTTGACCAGATCATGTCGGAGACCTCGGCGACGGGATCCTGGTGAAGCGTCGTGAACTTTCCTGTCGAGGGATCCAGCGTGCCTATCGCGGCTGGCCGCCGTCCGTCATCGCGACTTGCATAGATCGTGCCGTTCGTGGTTGCCCGCACGATATCCAGATGGTTGCCGTCCGATTGGGATGAGTTGATCAGGGTCCAGTTGCCCGCATCCCGCCGGTAGAGCTCGGTTCGCTCATCGTACTCGCCATCGTCACCCTTGCTGGTGGAGCAGACTGCGAACTGCGGTTGCTTGGCGGAATCCAGGGTGATGTTGCAGTTCTCCTTTGGTGCGCGCGCCAGGCTGGTACGCCGACCACTCAAAGTATCCATCCTGACGATTTCGGTGCCGACGCCCTCGGAGGAACGGGCGCTGGTCACTTGCATGATCACGTTCTGATCGTCGTCTTTCAGCGTATCAAGCAGACTGAAACGCTCTGCGCCGACGGTCTTTGCCCGTTGGGTGGCATCACGGGTGCCGTAGAAAATGAGTGGCCGCGGCTGCGAGCCATCTGCGTTCACGGCAAACCATTCTCCGGTCGAAAAGGGAGCCGCATAACCGCCCATCTTCTTGACAGCGTTGAACATCAGGCGTTCCGGGCTCGTCCAGTAGAAACTGCCAACGCTTTTCTGGTCGGGGAGCTGGTTGACCTTGACGATCTTGAGGTCGGAAGTCCGCAGTACGGCCAGTACGTCCTGTTCACCGCGATCCATGGTGATGGCGATATAGCGCCCATCCGGCGAAATCTTGGCGGTACCGTAGGCGGAGTGCGCGACAAAGTCGCGGATTGACGGGGGCGACTGCACCGGCGCCGCAGAGGCGGCAGAGATGGAAAGTGTGAGCAGAATGGCTGCTGGCAGGCATGATTTCATCTGGATTTCCTTGTCTGATATCGGCTTGCGCATCAACAGAATGGCCCGGGAGTACCCGGGCCATTCGGTTTACATCACGTGTTCAATCAACGGAAGCGGTACTGGAACTCGACCGCAACCTCACGTCCAACTGCATCAAAGGCGCGCCAGAAGTACGGGTAAGAGTTGAAGCCGTCGTCCCTCGGGTGATGGTTGTCGAACATGTTGTTGACGTACAGGTTCACCTGTGCCTTGTCAGTGATCTTCTTGCCGACACTGCCGTTCCAGATGAAATAGGGGGCGATGCGGCCGGTTTCCTGCCAATTGGGCAGGCTGCCATAGCGGATCATGAACAATGCCGCCTGCCAGTCATTACGCTGCCAGGTACCGGTTGCACGGATACGGCTACGGAAATCGAAGTTACCCAGGTCATCGCGGTAGTCCAGGACCGGGTCGGTCTTGAACTGCGCGGAGGTCTGGCCCAGGGTGTGCGACCAGCCCACCTGGACGCGGAAGTCACCCAGTCGGTCGGTGTCCAGCCTGTAGTCCAGGGTCGCGTCGATACCCTTGGTGCCGAGGACCGCGCGGTTGATCGGGCCACGGCGGATCTCCGTGATCTGACCATCGTTCGGCGTGCCCGGAGCGCTCAGGCGGGAAACACGCGACAGCATGTCGTTACAGAATGCGGAACCCAAGGTGCCCAGGGTGAACGGCTGGCCATTGCGGGTCTTGCCGGTGATGCAGCCCGCTTCCCCTTCCAGGATATAGGCGGAAGTGATGTCGGAGACCACGTCCTCCAACTCGATGTGGTAGTAGTCGGCGCTGATCGACAGGCCGTCAATGATGTCCCACACGAAGCCGGCCGTCCACGACTTGCCGGTCTCTTCACGCAGATCCTTGGTGCCCTGGCGGACGCCGAACGCAGTGTAGTTGGTGGTCGTATCCGAGGTCGGGCACTGCGACGCCACGCGGCCACTTTCAAGGCAGCGGCGCACGTCGAGAATGCTGCTGTACGAGCCGCTGCGCTCTGCGAATACGTAGTGCATGTCCGGGGCGCGGAAGCTGGTCGCGTAGGAGCCGCGCACCAGCAGGTTCGAGAACGGACGCCATTCGAGGCCTGCGTTCCAGGTGCGGGCGTCATCCACCGCCGTGATGTCGTCGTACTTGTCAAGACGGCCGGCGATGCTGGCCTTCAGGCTGTCGAAGATCGGAACAGACAGCTCGACACCCGTCGCGTAACGGTCACGCTTGCCGCCGCCGCCCGTGCCCGTGCGGTTGTAGGGGCGATCGGCACCGGTATAGTCCGGCAGGATACGCGGATCTTCGTTCAGCTCGTACTCTTGCTGGGATGCTTCCACCACGGCTGCGAAGCCGAGCGGACCCGCAGGCAGTTCGAAGAGATCACCGGAAACCACGAAGTTGCCCTGGTTCACGTACGACTTTGCATCCGTCTTGATGACGGTGCTCATCGACGCGAACTGCTCAGGCGTCAGCGCACTGTAGTAGCGGGATTCATTCAGATCATAGATCGCGTAGCCGTTGCGCGTGCCAATACGCTGGCCGAGGAACCAGTCGTTGATCTTCGAGGCGATAAGGCGCGGAGTTTCGACCTTGATGCGGTACTCCGCGCGGGACAGGGTGGCATCCCAGTCGAAGCGTTCACCGAAGTTCCCCTTGAAGCCGACGGCAAAATCGTAGGACTTCTCGTCGTTCTTGCTCATCAGCTTGTCCACGCCGCCGGCTTCCTGCGGTGTGAAGACGCGCTGCGCGTCGACGATGGTGCCAAGGCCCTGGTCGTACCAGAGGCCACCGACAGTGGGGCCACCCCAGAACTGGGTGCCACCGGTGTACTTGGCGCGCGACCAGTAAGTCTGCAGGCTTGCCCATGCCTGGACCCCGCTGTCGAAATCGAACGTGCCGTACAGGTAGGCCGACATGTCGTTGTTGCCATTGCTGATCGTCTGGTAACCCACATCCTTGTAGCTGCCGCAAGCCTGGCCAAGGTTGGTGATCACGCCGGCTGCATTAGCGGAGCGATAGTTGTGGCGAACCCACTCGTCGCCAAACTGCTCGCACGCCCCCGGGGGCGGCGCGATATAGCTGTTCGCGCTCTTGGTGCGGTCGCGGACGCGCATGGTTCCGGTTGGCTGGATGCCCACGTAGTCCGGTGGCAGCGGGTTGTCCAGCAGCGAGTCCATGAAGTCACGCTGGAACGCATGCAGCGGCTCGGAGTTGAAATACTCGACGGCATAAGTGACGCTCCACTTGTCGCCCGTCTTTCCGCCAATCCACTGCAGGTCGGCGCGATCTCGGCCGCCATCGGTGGTGGTGGAGCCCTTGACCTTGAGCAGATCGCCTTCGAAGTTCGTTTTGAGAACGATGTTGACCACGCCGGCAACGGCGTCGGAGCCGTAAATCGCCGAAGCGCCGCCTGCCAGCAGTTCGATACGCTCGACTGCGGCGGCGGGGATATTGCCGAAGTTGGCGAAGTTGCTCTGCCCGTTGTAGGGCAGTGGGTAGTCGGCGGCACGACGGCCATTGATCAGCAGCAGGGTGCGGCCCGGGCCGAGGCCGCGGAGGTTGATCACGCTGGCATTCGGCGTGAAGCCACCCTGGAAAATCTCATTCTGGGTGGATCCGCTGGCCTGGGTCAGGGTGTTGAGCGCATCGAAGACGGTAGTGAAGCCTTCGCGCTCGATCTGAGCGGAGGAAATCACTGTTACCGGTGCTGGACCCTCGACCTCTGCGCGCTTGATGCGGGAGCCGGTGACTGTGACCTTGTCCAGATTGGTTGCATTCTTGTTGCTCACCTCATGGCCGGGCTGGAGTTCAGCTTCCTGAGCATGAGCCGGCGCTACTGCAGTGACTAGCATGGCACTGGCGAGCGCGAACGACAGCGGGTGACGGCTGAGTGAGAAGCGGTTGATCATCGGTTGCCCCTGGGTGCAGTGTGCGAGGTGAAAGCCGGATCGGCAGTCCGTGCTTCACTCTCCTCGCGGTCTGGAATCACGTCGCAAAAAATTCATGTGCCGATAACTTCGAATTAACACATGGTTAATTTTGCATGTCAACCATTCAGTTCATGGTCATAAGTGCGTGATCCGGCAAACTTCTGGCTCGACGACGGTGGTCAGGTCTCATTGAAGATCCGAGCGCACTGGATGTCCTATGGAAGCGCAACTGCGTGGTGGCCCAGAACTCAAGTCGTCGGAGTGCCGCACGTGATGCAGGGTCTGGCGCCGCTGCATCGGGCCATCAAAGGAATGGGGCGCCTGGCCTGCCGCTACCCTGGAGCTCTTCTATGAAGCATCATCTGCGGGTTTATCTGATCAGGAATTACTAGCATGGCCTCGCAGAAAGCCGCCCTGTCGACGAGCATTCACCGCGTCCAGAAGGGACTTTCGCCCCATCCCCGCATCCGCAACGTCATCGCCGTGGGTTCCGGCAAGGGCGGGGTCGGCAAGTCGACGACGGCGGTGAACCTGGCTGTGGCGCTGCAGCAACTGGGCGCGCGGGTGGGGGTGCTGGATGCTGACATCTACGGGCCCAGCATGCCGGCGATGCTGGGGCTCAGCGGGCGCCCGGAGAGCCCGGACAACAAGTCGATCGAGCCGATGCGGGCGTTCGGGGTGGAGACCATGTCGATCGGGTTCCTGGTCGATCAGGACTCGCCGATGATCTGGCGCGGGCCGATGGCCACGTCGGCGCTGACCCAGCTGTTCAACGACACCCGCTGGGACGATCTGGACTACCTGCTAGTCGACCTGCCGCCGGGCACCGGCGACATCCAGCTGACCCTGGCGCAGAAGATCCCGGTGGCCGGCGCGGTGATCGTGACCACGCCGCAGGACATCGCCACCCTGGACGCGCGCAAGGCGCTGAAGATGTTCGAGAAGGTCGAAGTGCCGGTGCTGGGCATCATCGAGAACATGGCGGTGCATACCTGCTCCAGCTGCGGCCACGTCGAGCACCTGTTCGGCGCAGGCGGCGGCCAGCGCATGGCCGCCCAGTACGGGGTGCCGCTGCTGGGCTCGCTGCCGCTGGAGATCGGCATCCGCGAGCAGGGCGACGCCGGCACGCCGATCGTGGCGGCGGCGCCTGATTCGGCGGCCGCCAAAGCCTATGTGGCCGCGGCGCGGCGCATGGTCGAGGAGCTGGGCAAGCGCCCGCGGGCGGGCATTCCCATCGTTTCCTCGCTGGTCTGAGCCGGCGGCCGCTACCACCCGGGCGCCATGCCAGGCGCCGGGCTTGGGCTAGAATCGCCCTCCCTCCGGCCCGCGGGCCGGGTTCCATCGCCACCAGGAACGTCGAATGAGCATCAAGAGTGACCGCTGGATCCGCCGCATGTCCGAGCAGCACGGCATGATCGAGCCGTACGAAGCCGGGCAGGTCAAGCAGCTTGATGGCCAGCGCATCGTCAGCTACGGCACCTCCAGCTACGGCTATGACGTGCGCTGTTCGCGCGAATTCAAGGTGTTCACCAACATCAACTCGACCATCGTCGACCCCAAACACTTCGACCCGAAGAGTTTCGTCGACATCGAGGCCGACGAGTGCATCATCCCGCCGAACTCGTTCGCGCTGGCGCGCACGGTGGAGTACTTCCGCATCCCGCGCGATACGCTGGTGGTGTGCCTGGGCAAGAGCACCTATGCGCGCTGCGGGATCATCGTCAACGTGACCCCGCTGGAGCCGGAGTGGGAAGGCCACGTGACCCTGGAGTTCTCCAACACCACGCCGCTGCCGGCACGCATCTATGCCAACGAGGGCGTGGCGCAGATGCTGTTCTTCCAGGCCGACAAGGACGATGTCTGCGAGACGTCCTACCGCGATCGCGGCGGCAAGTACCAGGGCCAGACCGGGGTGACCCTGCCGCGTACCTGAGCGGCGGGTTCCGCGGCAGACGAAAAGGGCGCGGAATTCCGCGCCCTTCGTGTTTGCGCCGGCGGCCCGGGCCTACTTGCCGCGCCCGAACAGCATGCCGATGCCCACGGCCACCAGGATGGCCGGCCACCAGGTGGCCAGCATCGAGCCGATGTTGCCGTTGATCCAGCCCAGGTTCTTGGCCAGGAAGAACAGGCCGACGACGATCAGGATCAGGGCGGCGATCAGGTTGGAGCGCATCGACTTGCGGGTCCTTGATTGAAGTGGTGGCTATCGTAGCCGCTGGCGCCAGATTTCGACACGCTCGGCCAGCACCCCCGGGTCGAAGCGCTGCGCCGGGCCGCTGCCCCAGACCGGTCCGGGCCAGGCGGCATCGCCCTCATGGCGGCCGACCAGGTGGATGTGCAGCTGCGGCACGATGTTGCCGAGCGCGCCGATGTTGAGCTTGGTGACGTTGGGCTTCTGCTTCAGGTGGCGGGAGACCTGGTTGATCTCGGCCAGCAGCAGCCGCTGCTGGTTGCCGTCCAGGTCGATCCACTCGCTGGCGCCGGCGACGCGCGGCACCAGCACGACCCAGGGGAAGCGGTCGTCGTTCATCAGCCGGATCTGGGACAGCGGGCCGTCGGCGATCAGCACGCTGTCGGCGGCAAGGCGGGTGTCAAGCTCGAAATCGGACGTCACAACGTCGGTCATCGCAGGTTCTCGCTGAGGAAGGCCAGGGTGCGTTCGCGCGCCAGCGCGGCGCTCGGAGCGTGGTAGTGCGCGCCGACCTCGCGGTTGAAGGCGTGGTCGGCCGGGTACACGTATACCTGCATCGACGGTTGCTTTTCACGGTGCGCTGCAACGGCGGCCGCCGGGATCGAGGGGTCCTGCGCGCCGAAATGGAAGATCGCCGGGGCCTTGAACGGCGCATCCAGGAACGGCACGTTGCGTGCGCCGTAATAGCTGGCCGAGGGCAGGCCCAGCCGCTGCGCGGCGAGCAGGGCGATGGTGCCGCCCCAGCAGTAGCCCACGGTCCCGACCTTGCCGTGCCCGGCCAGGGCGTGCGCGGCGGCATCCACGATATCGACGGCGCGGTCCACGCCAAGCGCGTCCACCAGCGCCCTGCCGCGGGCGGTGCCGGCGGCGTCGTAGTCCAGCTCCAGCCCCGGTTCGATCGGGTCGAAGAAGGAGGGGGCCAGCACCGCGTAGCCCTCGCCAGCGTACTGCTCGGCGACATGGCGGATATGGGCATTGGCGCCGAAGATCTCCTGGATCACCACCAGCCCCGCGCGCGCGGGGCCGTCGGGCAGGGCCTGCCAGGCGCGTACCGGGCCATGGGCGGTTGCGAGGGTGATCCAGTGGTTCATGGAGGGCTCCGTGGCGCGGGGGAATGATTCCCGCCGATGTTAAGGCCACTGCCGGGTAGCGCCGGCATCCGGCCGGTATAATCGCCGCCCTCACGGCCCCGCGGCCATTCCGGCCCCGGCCTTCCAGAACCGCCAGACCCCATGTCCCAGCTGAACCCCAAAGTCGGCTTCGTCAGCCTTGGCTGCCCGAAGGCCCTCGTCGATTCCGAGCGCATCCTCACCCAGTTGCGGGTGGAGGGCTACGACATCGTGCCGTCCTACGACGCGGCCGACGTGGTGGTGGTCAACACCTGCGGCTTCATCGATTCGGCCGTGGCCGAGTCGCTCGATGCCATCGGCGAGGCGATGAACGAGAACGGCAAGGTCATCGTCACCGGCTGCCTGGGCAAGAAGTCGGAGATGATCCGCGAGCAGTACCCGGACGTGCTGTCGGTGTCCGGGCCGCAGGACTACGCCAGCGTGATGGATGCGGTGCATGCCGCGCTGCCGCCCAGGCACGACCCGTTCGTGGACCTGGTGCCGGACTACGGCATCAAGCTGACCCCGCGCCACTATGCGTACCTGAAGATTTCCGAAGGCTGCAACCACCGCTGCAGCTTCTGCATCATCCCGTCGATGCGCGGCGACCTGGTCTCGCGCCCGGTGGAGGACGTGCTGCGCGAGGCCGAGCGGCTGGTGAAGGGCGGCGTGCGCGAACTGCTGGTGGTGTCGCAGGACACCTCGGCCTACGGCGTGGACCGCCGGTACGCGCCGGGCACCTGGCGCGGCAGGGAATACGCCACGCGCATGAAGGCGCTGTGCGAGGGCCTGTCCGAGCTGGACGCGTGGACCCGCCTGCACTACGTCTACCCGTATCCGCACGTGGACGATGTCGTGCCGCTGATGGCCGACGGCCGCATCCTGCCGTACCTGGACATCCCGTTCCAGCACGCCAGTCCGCGCATCCTCAAGCTGATGAAGCGCCCGGGCGCGGTCGACAAGACCCTGGAGCGGGTGCTGCGCTGGCGCCAGATCTGCCCGGACATCACCGTGCGTTCGACCTTCATCGTCGGTTTCCCGGGCGAGACGGAAGCCGAGTTCGAGCAGCTGCTCGAGTTCCTCGACGCCGCCCAGCTCGACCGCGTCGGTGCATTCGCCTATTCGCCGGTGGAAGGCGCCACCGCCAACGAGCTGCCCGACCCGGTGCCGGAAGGCGTCAAGCAGGAGCGCCTGGCGCGCTTCATGGAAAAGCAGGCCGCCATCTCCGCGGCCAGGCTGGAAGCGAAGGTCGGCAGCGTGCACCAATGCCTGGTGGACGCCATCGAGGACGGCATCGCGGTGGCGCGCTCCCGGGCGGACGCGCCGGAGATCGACGGCCTGGTGCATATCCAGAATGCCGACGCGGCGGGGCTGCGCGTGGGCGATTTCGTCGACGTGGAGATCACCGACAGCGACGAGCATGACCTGTTCGGCGACGCCCGGGTCAAACCCGCCACGACGCCGTTCGATCTCAAGGTGCTGTGACCGGCCAGCCGGGAGGCGGGGGCGGTGGCGCGGACGGCGCTTGCGCTGCACCCGGGCGGCGCCGTTTCATCGCGCCGTCGCGTGCGCAGGTCGATCCGGCGTGCTTCCGGCATCCGCTGTTCGATGGATATGCCGCCCATCGCGGATGGATGACCGCCGCAGGGTGGCCCGGGATCGACGCACTCAACGCTTTGTTGCCGGCGCACGGGCCGCGCTTCGTCGTGCAGGACGAGGCGCTGCTGGCCGATGGCCTGCACTACGAAACGCGCATCGCCACGCGGGGGCGCATCGCCACCCGCCCGGAGAACTGGCACGACCTGTTCAACGCACTGGTCTGGGCACGTTACCCGGCGATCAAGTCGGCGCTCAACGCGCGCCAGTGCCTGCATGTCGCCGCGATGGGGCCGCAGCGGCGCAACCGCGCGCAGCAGGCGCTGACCCAGTTCGACGAATGCGGGGTGATCGTGCGCATTGCCGATCCGGGGCTGCTGCGGTTGTGGGATGGCCATCAGTGGCCTGCGCTGTTCGCCGCGCAGGCCGCGCGCTGGCAGGACGGTGGCATCGGCGTGGCCGCGGTGATCGGGCACGCGCTGATGGAGCAGGCACTGGTGCCGGGGCGGCGCCTGGTCGGGCGCTGCGTGGTGGTGCACGGCGCGGACGATGCGGCCTGCGTGGCGCGCGTGGCCGGGGCGCTGGCAGCCGGCGAGATCCTCGACGATCCGTTGCAGCTGCGCCCGCTGCCGCTGGCCGGCGTGCCCGGCTGGCAGCCGCGGCAGGACGATGCCTTCTACGCCGAAGCCGGCTATTTCCGGCCGTTGCGCGAAGGGCGCACATACCCCGCGCCGCTGCGCTGACGCGGTCCGGGTTCGCCGGCCATGACCGGTGCGTCCCGCTTTGCGCGGGATGCCGTGCCGACTTGCCGGCCCGGCGGCCTGGCCGGCGCGAAGCCGCAGGCGGGGGGGGGGCGGCTCGCACCCGTCGCCGTGGGGCATCACCCGGCGGCGTAGTCGATGCCGATGATGGCGAACCCCTGCCGTCCGCCCGGCAGTTCCACCTCGAATTCGTCGTCGATGCGCTTTTTCAGCAGCGCGCGGGCCAGCGGCGAATCGATGCTGATCCAGCCGGCGGTCGCATCGGTTTCATCCGGGCCGACGATGCGGTAGACGTGGACCTGGCCGGACTGGACGTTCTCCAGTTCCACCGTGGCGCCGAAGAACACCGCATCGGGGTCGCTGGGGCGGGTGTCGACCACGCGCAGCGCTTGCAGGCGCTTGCTCAAATAGCGCACGCGGCGGTCGATCTCGCCCAGCTGCTTCTTGCGGTAGGTGTATTCGGCGTTCTCCGATCGGTCGCCTTCGGCCGCGGCGGCGGCCAGCGCCTTGACCACCTCGGGTCGCCGCTGCCGCCACAGTTCATCCAGCTCGGCCTTCAGCCGCGCATGGCCCTGGGCGGTGATCAGGGCAGTGCTCTTTTCTGCAGGGGGACGCCAGCGGCTCATTGCGACGGAACATCGGGAAGACGCGGCGCATGGTAGCCGCGCACGCGTGCGCCAGGCCAACCAATGGCTGACGTCACGGCACGTCGATGGAGCGCGGGCACGCCGGGCGGGCTGCCCGCGGCGGCCACGGCACCGGGTTGGGGCGCTTGCCGAGCGCGGCGTGACACGCGGTGGCGCAGGCATCCGGCGACGTCGGCCAGCGGACGCCATGGCGGTCGCGGGGACCGGTCAGCGCTTGCCGCCGAAAATCCCACCGAGGATGCCGCGCACGATCTGGTTGCCCAGTTTGGTGCCGACCGTGCGCGTGGTCTGTTTGGCCATGGTCTCGATCATGCCCTGGCGGCGCCTGGTACCGAAGATGGCGTCCTTGATGGCCTGGCCGAAGCCGCCTTCCTGGCTGTCGTCCTGCTCGCGGGTGCGCGCCGCCGGCGCCTTGGCCTGGTCGGCGGCCTGTTGCGCGCGACGCGCCAGGATCTCGGCCGCCGATTCGCGGTTGACCGCGCTGTCATAGCGGCTGCCGACCGGGCTGCCGGCGCGGACCTGGGCGCGCTCGGCGTCGGTGATCGCGCCCATGCGGCAGCGCGGCGGCGCCACCAGCGTCTTCTGCACCGGCGCGGGCACCCCCTTGTCCTGCAGGGTGGACACCAGTGCCTCGCCGGTGCCCAGCTGCGACAGCGTGGCGACCACGTCCAGCTTCGGGTTCGGGACGAAGGTCTCGGCCGCGGTCTTGACCGCCTTCTGGTCGCGCGGAGTGAAGGCGCGCAGCGCGTGCTGCACGCGATTGCCGAGCTGGCCAAGGATGTTGGCCGGCACGTCATCGGGGAACTGCGAGCAGAAATACACGCCCACGCCCTTGGAGCGGATCAGCCGCACCACCTGCTCGATGCGCTGCACCAGGGCGGGCGGGGCATCGTCGAACAGCAGGTGCGCCTCGTCGAAGATGAAGACCAGCTTCGGCTTCTCCAGGTCGCCCACTTCCGGCAGTTTCTCGAACAGTTCGGACAGCAGCCACAGCAGGAAGGTCGAATACAGGCGCGGCTTGAGGATCAGCTGCGCCGCGGCGAGGATGCCGATCACGCCGCGGCCGTCGTGGTTGACGCGCATGATGTCGGCCAGTTCCAGCGCCGGTTCGCCGAAGAACCCCTCGCCGCCGTCCTGCGACAGGCGCAGCAGCGCGCGCTGGATCGCCGCCACCGACTGTGCGCTGACCAGCCCGTACTCGGTGGACACGTCCTTGCGCTCCTCGGCCACCAGGTTGAGCAGGGCGCGCAGGTCGTCCAGGTCGAGCAGCAGCAGGCCGCGGTCGTCGGCCAGCTTGAACACGATGTCGAGCACCCCGGCCTGGGTGTCGTTGAGCTCCAGGATGCGCGCCAGCAGGGTCGGGCCCATCTCGCTGACCGTGGTCCGCACCGGGTGGCCGAGCTGGCCGTACAGGTCCCAGAACACCACCGGGCTGGCGGCCGGGGCGTAGCCGGGCACGCCGATGTCGGCGGCGCGCTGGGCCAGCTTCTCGCCGCCGTCGCCGGGCACGGCCAGGCCGGCCACGTCGCCCTTCACGTCGGCCAGGAACACCGGCACGCCCAGCCGCGAGAAGCCCTCGGCCAGGGTCATCAGCGTCACTGTCTTGCCGGTGCCGGTGGCGCCGGCCACCAGGCCATGGCGGTTGCCGAAGCGCGGAAGCAGGGTGACGGCGATGTCGTCGGTGATGCCCTTGCCGATCAGGATGGGGTCCATGCAGTGCTCCCGGGTGTTCGTGGGGGTGATTCTAGCTGCCGACTGTATCGCCTGGCCGTTCCGGTTGCCGGGCAGCGAGGCCGGCGGCTACCCTGCCAGCCTTTCCGCCCGTAAAGCCGCTGATGCCTGCTTCCGTTCCGTCCTTCCGTCGTTGCTCGCTGCTGGTCGCCGCCTCGCTGCTGATCGCCATTCCCACCGCGCACGCGCAGCGCGTGTCCGCCCGCGACAAGGCCCGGGTCGAGGCGATCGAACAGCGCATGGCCGCGGCTGAGAAGCGTTATGCGGATGCCCTGCTGCTGGTTGCCAACGCCGACCCCAAGGGCACCGCCGAGGGCAATGCCGCGCTGGAGGACATGGAGGACGTGATCAATGCCTGCATCGGCCAGAAGGGCTGCCAGGTGGGCAACCTGCTGTCCACCTACAAGCGGCTGCTGAAGAAGCAGGCCGACGACAGCGCCGGCGACAGCGCCGACGAGGCCGGCGATACGCTCGAGGCCGATCCCGACCACGTCGGTCCGCTGGTCGCCGACGTGCCCGAGGCCGCGCGCGCGGCGGCACTGCTCAACGACCACCGCCACGCCTTCGATGAGATGGTCGAATACAACCCGGCCATCCAGGCCGGCATCCGCCGCTGGCTGACCGACATGCGCCCGGCGCTGCTGACCAGCTACGAGAACTACATGAACCTGCGCGCGGTGATGTGGCCGGAGTGGGAAAAGCGCGGCCTGCCCGAGGCGCTGCTGTTCGGCATCATGGCCAAGGAGTCCAACGGCCGCGTGCACGCCTCCTCGCGCGCCGGCGCGGCGGGGCTGATGCAGTTCATGCCGGCCACCGGCCGCCGCTTCGGCCTCGGCCCGGACGGCAGCGGTTTCGATACCCGGTTCGACGCGCGCAGCGCCGCCGAGGCCAGCGCCTCCTATATGAACGAGCGCATGGGCCAGCTCAACCGCAACATCGAGCTGGCGCTGGCCGCCTACAACGGCGGCGAGGGCCGCGCGCAGCGGGTGTTCAACCAGGGCGGCGGGCAGGGCTTCTGGACCGATTCGATCTACAACCAGTTCCCGGGCGAGACCAAGGACTACGTGCCGATGGTGATCGCCGCGGCGTGGATCTTCCTGCACCCGCAGCAGTACGGCGTCGAGTTCCCCAAGGTCAACGCGCAGCCGGCGACGATCCGCCTGGCCAGGTCCACCACGATCTACGAGCTGACCATCTGCCTGGGCAGCGCCGGTACCCGCGACGGCTACATGCGCGTGCTGCGCAACCTCAACCCGCGCTACGAGGCCGATGGCTGGATTCCCGCCGGCACCACCATCAACGCCACCACCCGCATCGCCGGGCTGTACAACCGGCATTGCGTGAACGGGCCGCGCGCGGACCTGGCGCGGGCATTGATCACCGCCGACGTGAATGCCGCGATCAAGCGGCCGCAGGCCGCCAGCTACACCGGCAACGTGGCGGTGGGCGACGTGCAGGCGATGCAGGCGGCCGCGCCTGCCGCCACCGCGCCAGTCGCCCCGGCACGCCCGGCACGGCGGCCGGCCGCGCGCAGTTACAAGGTCGCCAAGGGCGACACCCTGGGCCGCATCGCCGCGCGCTTCCAGTGCGAGCTGCCGGCCCTGGCGCGCGCCAACGGGCTGCGCGCCCCGGCCTATGCGATCAAGCCCGGGCAGGCGCTGAAGCTGGAAGGCTGCGACCGCTGAACGCGGCGGGCGCACGGCGGCGGTTTCGCCGCCGCGGGTTTTTCGTTACAACGGGGCAACCCTTTACGCAGGCGACGACATGGCCACCACGCCCGACGATCTGGAACTGGAGCGCCTCGCCGCCCGCATCGGTGAGCGCCTGCGCGCCGCGCGCGACCGCGTGGTCACCGCCGAGAGCTGCACCGGTGGCTGGATCGCCAAGGCCATGACCGGCGTGGCCGGCTCCTCGGACTGGTTCGACAGCGGCATGGTGGCCTACAGCTACGAAGCCAAGCAGGCGCTGCTGGGCGTGCGTCCGCAGACGCTGGAAAGCCAGGGCGCGGTGAGCCGCGAGACGGTGATCGAGATGGTTTCGGGTGCGCTGGTGCATTCCGGCGCCAGCGTCGCCGTGGCCGTCACCGGCATCGCCGGGCCCGGCGGCGGCAGCGCCGACAAGCCGGTCGGCACGGTATGGATCGGCTGGAAGCGGCGTGGCGGTTACACCCATGCCGAGCGCTTCCACTTCGACGGCGACCGCGAGGCGGTGCGGCGGCAGACCGTGGCGCGCGCGCTGGAGGGGCTGGAGGCCCTGCTGTGATGGCTGGCCGGCGGCTCCCCTGTGGAGGGCGCGGCTGATGTGGGAGGCGCTGGGCACCGTGCGCGACCTGGGGCGGCTGCAGGAGATCGCCGCGGTCCTGATCCGTTATGGCTTCGGCGACGTGGTCCGCCGCGTCGGCCTGGCCGACGTCCTGCAGCGCGCCGGGCGCCTGCTGCACTGGAACGATTCCGGCCAGATGCTGCAGATGTCCGCGCCGGTGCGGGTGCGGCGGGCGATGGAGGAACTCGGCCCGACCTTCGTCAAGCTGGGGCAGGTGCTGGCCACGCGCGTGGACCTGTTTCCGCCGGAATGGATCGACCAGTTCAGCGAGCTGCAGAACGCGGTGCCGGCGCTGCCGTACGACCAGGTGCGCGGGCAGCTCGAGGCCGACCTTGGCGAGCCGCCGGAGCAGGCCTTCGCCCGCCTGGAGCAGCGGCCGATGGCCGCGGCGTCGCTGGCGCAGGCACACCGGGCCTGGCTGCACGACGGCACCCCGGTGGTGTTGAAGGTGCGCCGGCCCGGCATCCGCGACGTGGTCGAGGCCGACCTGCGCCTGCTGGCGCGGCTGGCGGAGATCATCGAGGCGCGCCTGCCAGACCTGCGCCGCTACCGGCCTTCGGAAGTGGTGCAGCAGTTCACCCGGTCGCTGCGGCGCGAGATGGACTTCGCCGCCGAATGCCGCAATGCCGAGCGCATCGCCGGCAACTTCGCCGGCCATCCGGAAGTGCTGATCCCGCGCGTGCACTGGCAATGGACCTGCGAAAGCCTGAACGTGCAGGACTTCGTCGACGGTATTCCCGGACGCGACCTGCAGGCCGTCGATGCCGCCGGCCTGGACCGCGTGGCGCTGGCGCATACCGGCGCGGCGATCATCCTCAAGATGGTGCTGGACGACGGCTGCTTCCACGCCGACCCGCACCCGGGCAACATCTTCTACCTGCGCGACGGGCGCATCGGCATCATCGATTTCGGCATGGTCGGGCGGCTGTCCGAGCAGCGCCGCTTCCAGGTCGCGAGGCTGCTGCACGGGCTGGTGACCCAGGATCCCGAGGCGGTGACCGACGTGCTGCTGGAGTGGGCCGGTGGCGTGGAAGTCGACGAATCGCGCCTGCAGCAGGACCTGGGCAGTTTCGTCGACCAGTACCGCGGGGTACCGCTCAAGGACCTGCGCATCGGCCTGATGCTGGGTGACGTGACCGCACTGCTGCGCCAGTACGGGCTGACCCTGCCGGCCGACCTGGCGCTGATGATCAAAACCTTCCTGACCCTGGAAGGCATGGGCCGGCAACTGGACCCGGATTTCGACATGGCCGGCGCCGCGCGCCCGTTCCTGGAGCGGATCATGCGCCGCCGTTACGCGCCGCGCGCGGTGCTGCGGCGTGGCCGTCGCAGCCTGCTCGGCGCGCTCGACCTGGCCGGCGACCTGCCGCGCGACATGCGCCGCCTGCTGCAGGCCGCACGCCGCGGGCGCATGCGCCTGATGGTGGACACGCCGGGACTGAAGGGCTTCGGCGACCAGGTCAACCGCGCTGCCAACCGCCTGACCGTGGGCATCGTCACCGCCGCGCTGATCATCGGCTCGTCCATCGTCATGAACAGCATCGGCAGCGGCAGCAACCGCTGGCTGCTGGCGCTGGGCGTGGCCGGTTTCCTCGGCGCCGGGCTGTGCGGGGTGTGGATCCTGTTCTCGATCTGGCGCAGCGGCAGGCGCTCCTAGCGGGCCGACGACCGCGTACGGCAAGGGCCGGGGGCCCGCCTGGTGGCCTGGCCGCCAGGCACTTGCGACGGCCTTCGTTAGTAGTAATACTACTAACCATGGACCTGACCCAGACCCAGCAGGCGATCCTGCAGATGATCGCCGAGCGCATCGACAGCGAGGGCATGCCGCCCTCGCAGACCGAGATCGCCCGCGCTTTCGGCTTCAAGGGGGTGCGCTCTGCGCAATATCACCTGGATGCACTGGAAGCGGCCGGCGCCATCGAACGGGTACCGGGCCGGGCACGGGGCATCCGCCTGGTGCGGCCCGCCGGTGACGACGAACCGGCGGTGACGGTCGCGGCGATGGCCGAGGACCCGGTGCTGCGCCTGCCGGTACTGGGGCGGGTCGCCGCCGGTCTGCCGATCGGCGCGGACATCGGCTCGGGGGCGGACGATTTCGTGGTGCTCGACAAGGTGTTCTTCTCGCCGGCGCCGGACTACCTGCTGAAGGTTCAGGGCGATTCGATGATCGACGAAGGCATCTTCGATGGCGACCTGATCGGCGTGCACCGTACCCGTGACGCGCGGTCCGGGCAGATCGTGGTGGCGCGCATCGACGACGAGATCACGGTCAAGCTGCTCAAGGTCGGCAAGGACCGCATCCGCCTGCTGCCGCGTAATCCGGACTATGCGCCCATCGAGGTGCTGCCGGACCAGGACTTCGCCATCGAAGGCCTGTATTGCGGGCTGTTGAGGCCGAACCGGTGACCGCATTTCTCCCATCGCAGGGGCGATGGTTTTCCTACGGGCGGCAGGTGCCGGCGCGGCTGCCGGTATCCTTCCCGTCCCGATAATCTGGCCGCCCGCACTCGTCTCAGCCTGTGCGATACGCCCCCGCTACAGTGGACCCATGACGAAATCCATGACATCAACGACGAGGAAGACCCCGATGGACGATAACAAGAAGCGCGCGCTCGCTGCCGCCCTGGGCCAGATCGAAAAGCAGTTCGGCAAGGGGTCGGTGATGCGCATGGGCGACCGCGTGGTCGAGCCCGTCGAGGCGATTCCCACCGGTTCGCTGATGCTGGACATCGCGCTGGGCATCGGCGGTCTGCCCAAGGGCCGCGTGGTCGAGATCTACGGCCCGGAGTCCTCGGGCAAGACCACCCTGACCCTGCAGGCCATCGCCGAATGCCAGAAGCAGGGCGGCACCGCCGCCTTCATCGACGCCGAGCATGCGCTGGACCCGATCTACGCCGCCAAGCTGGGCGTGAACGTGGACGACCTGCTGCTGTCGCAGCCGGATACCGGCGAACAGGCGCTGGAGATCGCCGACATGCTGGTGCGTTCGGGCTCGGTGGACATCCTGGTGATCGACTCGGTTGCCGCGCTGACCCCCAAGGCTGAAATCGAAGGCGAGATGGGCGACCAGCTGCCCGGCCTGCAGGCGCGACTGATGAGCCAGGCGCTGCGCAAGCTCACCGGCAACATCAAGCGCTCCAACACCCTGGTGATCTTCATCAACCAGCTGCGCATGAAGATCGGCGTGATGATGCCCGGCCAGAGCCCGGAAACCACCACCGGTGGCAACGCGCTGAAGTTCTACGCCTCGGTGCGCCTGGACATCCGCCGCATCGGCTCGATCAAGAAGGGCGACGAGATCATCGGCAACCAGACCAAGATCAAGGTGGTCAAGAACAAGCTGGCGCCGCCGTTCAAGCAGGTGGTCACCGAGATCCTGTACGGCGAAGGCATCAGCCGCGAGGGCGAGCTGATCGACATGGGCGTGGATGCCAAGCTCGTGGAGAAGGCCGGCGCATGGTACAGCTACGGCGACGAGCGCATCGGCCAGGGCAAGGACAACGCCCGTGGTTACCTGCGCGACAACCCGCAGGTGGCAGCCAGGCTGGAGGCCGAGCTGCGCGAGAAATTCCAGCCCGCCGACGCCGCGCGCGATGCCGGCGACGACGCGGACGAGGAATGATTTTCCCGCGGGGACGGGCGGCGCATCGTCAGTGACGTCGTCCCGTCCCCGCGGTTTCATGGAGGTAAAGGGATGCTCCGCAGCAGGGTTGCCAGCAGGTAGGTACGGGGCATGCCCCGTACGCGCGCGATGGCAGGTAACGCAATGAACGACAGCGAAGATCAGTCGGGCCGCCGCAGCCGGCGGCCACGTGAACAGACGCCGCTGCAGCGCGCACTTGGGCTGCTGGTGCGGCGGGAACATTCGCGCAAGGAGTTGGGGCGCAAGCTCAAGGCCCGCGGGGTGGACGCCGACGCGGTGGACGCCGCGGTGGCGCGGCTGGCCGAGGAAGGCTGGCAGGACGACACCCGGTTCGCGGAGGCCCTTGTGCGCAACCGCACCGGCAGCGGCTACGGCCCCCTGCACATCCGTGCCGAGCTGGGCACCCACGGCCTGGACAGCGAGGCGATCGAGGCCGCACTGGCTACCTTCGAGGGTGATTGGACAGCGCTGGCCAGGGACCTGGTCTGCCGCCGTTTTGGTCCGGACGGGCCGCTGGACCTGGCCCAGCGGCGCAAGGCCGCGGACATGCTGGCCCGGCGCGGCTTCGACGGCGGCTGCATCCGCGCCGCTACCCGCTACGATCCTGAGGACTGACGCGACCGGGCCTGATACCCTTTCAGGGTTTCGGCTGTCCCGGGTCCACGCACCGCGTGGGGTGCCGGCTGCCGCCAGCCCGCCTATCGCCAGTCCTCATGAATACACCCGTCAAGTTCACTACCTCTCAGATCCGCGCCGACTTCCTCGACTTCTTCAAGGGGAAGGGCCACACCATCGTGCCGTCGGCGCCGCTGGTGCCGGGCAACGACCCGACCCTGCTGTTCACCAACTCCGGCATGGTGCAGTTCAAGGATGTGTTCCTGGGCGCCGAAAAGCGCAGCTATGTCCGTGCGGCCGATGTGCAGCGCTGCCTGCGCGCCGGCGGCAAGCACAACGACCTCGACTCGGTCGGTTACACCGCCCGCCACCACACCTTCTTCGAGATGCTGGGCAACTGGTCCTTCGGTGACTACTTCAAGAAGGACGCGATTGCGTGGGCGTGGGAACTGCTGACCCAGGTCTGGAAGCTGCCGGCCGAGCGCCTGCTGGTCACCGTCTACCACAACGACGACGAGGCCTACGCGCTGTGGCGCGACATGATCGGCGTGCCGGAAGACCGCATCGTGCGCATCGGTGACAACAAGGGCGCGCCGTATGCCTCCGATAATTTCTGGCAGATGGCCGATACCGGCCCGTGCGGCCCGTGCACCGAGATTTTCTTCGACCATGGCGAGCACATCGCCGGTGGCCCGCCGGGCTCGCCGGACGAGGACGGCGACCGTTTCATCGAGATCTGGAACCTGGTGTTCATGCAGTTCGACCGCCAGCCGGACGGCACCCTGGTGCCGCTGCCGGCGCCGTGCGTCGACACCGGCATGGGCCTGGAGCGCCTGGCGGCGATCCTGCAGCACGTGCACACCAACTACGAGATCGACCTGTTCCAGGCGCTGATCCGCAAGGCCGCCGAGCTGACCGGCACCGCCGATCTGGAGAACAAGTCGCTGCGCGTGATCGCCGACCACATCCGTGCCTGTTCGTTCCTGATCGTCGATGGCGTGCTGCCGTCCAACGAAGGCCGCGGCTATGTGCTGCGCCGGATCATCCGCCGCGCCCTGCGCCATGGCTGGATGCTGGGCGTGCGCCAGCCGTTCTTCCACAAGCTGGTGCCGACCCTGGTCGAGCAGATGGGCGAGGCCTACCCCGAGCTGCCGGCCGCCGCCACCACGGTGCACAAGGCGCTGCTGGCCGAGGAAGAGCGTTTCGCCGAGACGCTGGACGCGGGCATGAAGATCTTCGACGACGTCGCCGCCCGGGTCGGCGATGGTGTCATTCCCGGTGCCGACGCCTTCCGCCTGTACGACACCTACGGTTTCCCGGTCGACCTGACCGCCGACATCGCCCGCGAACGCGGCATGACGGTGGACATGGCCGGCTTTGACAGCGCCATGGAGCACCAGCGCGAGATGGCGCGCGCCGCCGGCAAGTTCGGCGGTGGCGTGACCCTGCCCGCCGAACTGGTCGCGACGCTGTCGCCCACCGTGTTCCTGGGTTACGACCAGCAGCAGGCCGAGGGCCTCAAGGTCGTCGCCCTGCTCAAGGGGGGGCGCCCGGTGGAGGAGGTGCAGGCCGGCGACGAGGTGATCGTGTTCACCGACAGGACGCCTTTCTATGCCGAATCCGGCGGCCAGGTTGGCGATACCGGCATGCTGTCCGGCAGCGGCGTAGCGCTCGCGGTTTCCGATACGCAGAAATTCGCCGGCCAGTTCCACGGCCACGTCGGTACCGTGGAGCAGGGCACGATCAAGCTCGGCGACGTGCTCGCCGGCGCGATCGATGCCGCCCGTCGCAGTGCCACCATCCTCAACCACTCCGCCACCCACCTGCTGCATGCCGCGCTGCGCGAAGTGCTGGGCAGCCATGTGCAGCAGAAGGGCTCGCTGGTGGCGCCGGATCGCCTGCGCTTCGACTTCTCCCACTTCCAGCCGATCAGCAGCGACGAGCTGGCGCTCATCGAGCGCAAGGTCAACGAGCAGGTCCGTGCCAACAACGCGGCCGAAGTGCACCACATGGGCATGCAGGAAGCGCTGGATTTCGGGGCGATGGCGCTGTTCGGCGAGAAGTACGGCGAGAACGTGCGCGTGTTGAAGATGGGCGACTACTCGACCGAATTGTGCGGCGGCACCCACGTGTCGCGTACGGGCGACATCGGCCTGTTCAAGATCACCGCCGAGGGCGGCGTCTCGTCCGGCGTGCGCCGCATCGAGGCGGTGACCGGGCAGGGGGCGCTGGACCACGTGGACGCCGAGGAGGCGCGCCTGGCCGAGGCCGCGAGCCTGCTGGGCGGGGCGGCGGCCGATGTGGTGGACAAGATCCGCCAGCTCGGCGAACGGCAGAAGAAGCTCGAGCGCGAGCTGGAGGCCCTCAAGGCCAAGCTGGCCTCCGGCGCGACCGCCGACCTCGGTGCCTCGGCGGTCGAGATCGGCGGCGTGAAGGTGCTGGCCGCGCGCCTGGAGGGCTTCGATGCCAAGGCCCTGCGCGAGGCGATGGACCGGCTCAAGCAGCAGCTGGGCGACGCGGTGATCCTGCTGGCGGGCGCCCAGGACGGCAAGGCCTCGCTGGTCGCGGGCGTGAATGGCTCGGCAATGGGCAGGGTCAAGGCCGGGGAACTGTTGTCCCATGTCGCCGGTCAGATCGGGGGCAAGGGCGGTGGTCGTCCCGATCTGGCACAGGGTGGCGGTGAAGACGGTCCCAGGCTGGTTGCCGCGCTCGACGGCGTGCTGGAATGGATCAAGCCACACTTGGCATGAACGTAGGCAGCCGCGCGCCTTGAAGGCGCCTGCTGCCTGCCATTAACATTGGGAGTCTTTTCCCTTTGTCGTGGGGCGCAGGTTCTTGGCGCGCCAATGCCGGTGGGAAACCCCCACCGGTTCCATGGAGACTCGCACAATGTTGATCCTGACTCGCCGTGTAGGCGAAACCCTGATGATTGGTGACTCGGTCAGCGTGACCGTGCTCGGCGTCAAGGGCAACCAGGTACGTATCGGTATCACCGCGCCCAAGGACGTGGCGGTGCACCGTGAGGAAATTTTCCAGCGTATCCAGCGCGGCGATGAGCCGGCTGCACAGGGAAGTGAAGAAACTTCCGAATAAGGGTTTACCTTTCACCCCGTTAAACGGTATTCTTCGCGCCCTGCCACGGAACACGCGGCAGGGCGAAAGAAAACGGAGTGATGCCCGAGAGGCCGAAGGGGCTCCCCTGCTAAGGGAGTATAGGGTCAAAAGCTCTATCGAGGGTTCGAATCCCTCTCACTCCGCCAAGACCTGATCTAAGCCGCTGATTTCAGCGGCTTTTTTCATGCCGCGAGGTCTTGCCCCATGCTTTGCCCCATGTTCGGGGACCAGGCTTTGCCGGCTGCAACGGCGAGGATGAATTCCTCGATCTCCGGCGAGAACCAGAGCGATTTCGTGCCGATCTTGCGCGGCTTCGGGAACAGATCCTTGGCCATCATCCGGTAGATCGTAGCCGTGCTGAGGCCAACCCGGAGCTTGACCTCCTTCAGTGGCCACAGGGCGATTTCGTCAGCCATGTCGGCTACCTCCATTGCGTTGCAGGTTGGGGCGCTTGAACGGCGCCATGACCTTGTGGGCCTCGGCCTTGTCGCCGGCGGCCAGGTGGAACATGGCGAGCGCGCGGGCCTCCCACAGGCGGCAGGTGCGCGGTGGCGCGCGCTCCAGGTCGACGCCAGACATACCGGCCAGCTGCCGGGCATGGTGCTGGACCTCGGCGAAGTCACGCATGGCTCGCCTCCTGCGGGCTGTCCGCGTCCAGGTAGCGCAGCTGCCACTTCGGATGGAAGGGGATCGTGAAGCGGTCGCCGTCGAGCTGGATGTTCAGACGCCCGTTACTCGCCGAGCGGATCGTTCCTTTCGCCGTCGTTCCGTTCCCGAGGTATGCCACGCGCGCGCCGCGCTTTGCGGGCACGCCGTAGGTCTTGCGAATCCATGCCATGTCACCAGACATCCTTCACCCCCTGCGGGCGGGCGGCTATGTGGCTCTTGGATGCCTGCGCACTATCATGAGACAAGCCCAATCGGACCTCGACTGATGAAGTACCTCGGCACGAACAAGGATGGCCATGACGAGTATGAGGTACCTCCGAATCCACTCCTTGCAATTCATCAGCAGCTCCGGAACAAGGAAAAGGCGCTGGCCGACAAAGAAGATCGGAGACACGCGGAGGCCATGAAGCTGGCACGCTCGTCCGCACGAGCCGCTTGGTCGGCTTTCGTGGTTTCCCTTCTGGCCCTGCTGGTGTCCCTGGCGGCCTTCTGCTTAGCGCAGTAGCCGCTCTTGCCAAGTTGCTCACGGCTGCACCTCCGCATCGCCGGCCTGCGCCGCATCAAGCACACGGCGCGCCAGCTCCCGGTAGTAGGCCCGATCTGGCATCTCGTGCTCGACGCCGGCAACCGTCCACGGCTCGTCCGTAGCTTCCTGGTAGAGCAAGGCGGCGATGCGCTCGATCACATCACTGCCGCCCTTGGGGCTGCCCAACCCTTCGGCGCTTCCGAACTGTTCGTTCAGCGCGCCCTTGGGGCCGGCGTCGATCTGCGCGCGAAGCTCGTTTGCGAACAGCAGGTGATCGTTGCCGGTAAACTGGCTAACACCATGCTCGGCAGCCTGTCTTTCCCACTTTTCGGCCAGCCGCAGCATCTGTGATCGCAGGTCGATCCCCGGCGCTGCGGGGGTGCGCATCGCTGCAGCGTGCAGCTCGCCAATGATCCGGCCAGCGTCCTCGTGATCCTTCGCGCCGAGCATGTGCAGCAGATGCGCGTGCAGGTGGTCGGCCGGCGCTGCGGTGACGGGGGCGGCGAACACCGGCCTGACCTGCATGCGGTGATCCTCGCCGTCTGCCTTCCAGCGTGCGATACGCGCCTCGATCTCTTTGCGAGAGCCGCCGTCGGTCCACTCGGACCACGTGTTGTCAGTGTCCAGCCAGCGCCATTGCCAGCCCACCGCCTCCTGCGCTGCGGCGGGCTGAGTAGTCAAGTTTTGCTTGACTACTGGCGATGCCGAATCGTGCTGCTCGTTGTGTGCGTTCATGCGGCTTGCTCCATGGCGGCCAGGTCGATCTCGTCCACGCGGTCGCGCAACTGGCGCTTGGCGTGGCGCAGGACCTTGGCGACGTAGGTGGGATCGGCGCTGGTGAAGAAGGTCCGGGCTTCCATGTGCAGCGCGCCTCGGTGGTCGCGCCGGAACAGGCGGTAGGTCACCGCGGATCCGTCGTCAGTCGGGAAGCGGCCCCAGCTGAGGCCTTCGTTGCGCTTCGGGGCGCGGCGGGTGAAGTGGCGGTTCACGGCTTCACCTCCGCCGGCAGCAGCTTCTGCTGGTGCATATGCTCGATGACCGTCTGCCCATTCGGCAGCAGAATGTGGGATAGGAACGCGGCTTCGAACGTCAGCATCCCGATTTCGATGGCCGTGACCTGGCCCTTCACCCAGTCGCGGAGGATTGAGTAGACGGCGATGCCGCCGATCTTCAGCGCCTTGGCTTCGTGGTCCGCCCTGGTTCCGCGTGTCCTGCTGGTGAACGGGTGTGCCTTCAGCCATGCCACGGCGTAGCCCTTCGCACTGGCGCGAAGTTGCACCTGCCGGCCGTGATGCTCGAACTGAACGAACAACTCGCCGGTCTCGTAGTCCTCGCCGGTGGCGAACCGCTGGCAGCCGAACGCGCGCAGCATCTTCTGGATTTCGCCGATGGCCTTGTCGCCGCTGGTGGCGTTCTCGTAGGGCAAGTTCACGCTGCCTTCCTCCACTTCGTGGCTAGGGAATCCCACGTCAGCGGGTGCGGGCGCTTCTTGATCCGCTGGTAGGCGGCGTCGGGGGAGATGCCCAGCCGGCGCGCAATCTGGGCTGTCGTGCAGAGCTGGCCTTCCACGACGTGCGCGTACAGCGCGGCCCGGGCGGCACCGCCGCGGCGCGATCCGGCGCGGCTCTCTTCGGGTTGGAAGGTGACGGTGCCCATCAGGCTGCCTCCGGCATGTCGGCAGGCAGGTAGTCGCGCGCGAATGCCAGGTAGTCCAGCGCCAGCTGCATGCAGTCGTCATGCATGCACGGGTAGCGGGTGATCTCCAGCAGCTGCGGGGCGGATACCTGGAACACCAGCGGTTCCAGTTCGCGCAGTTCGAACACGTTCCAGCGGAACACGTCGGCGTCGAACAGGTCGAGATAGAACCGCCATTGGTAGCCGGCCAGATACCGCTCCGCGTCGAATCGGCTGGTGGTCTTGTGGTCGTCCACGCGCCGACCGTCCAGGCAGTCCACCTTGCCGGTGACCGTCAGGCCGCCGTATTGGCCATACGCGCGCACTTCGCGGATGCTCGGAAGCACCAGCTCCGCATCGGGCAGATGGAACGTGTAGCCCATCGCCTCCAGCACCTCGTAGGTGCCAGGCTGCGCATTCTCCAGCGCTTCGTGGAACGCGGTGCCGGCCAGCATCGCCGGGGTGGGGTTGTCCACGGTGATGAACTCGATCAGGTTCTCCACCGGCTGATCCTCGGCCTCCCGCCAGCGGCGGAAGGCTTCGATGTTGGAGACGCGGGCCAGCATGATCAGGCCGCCTTCTGTGCGATGTACTCGCCAGCCTTCTTGTCGAAGGTAAGGCCCAGCGCGGTTGCTCGGTCGTGCAGCAGGATCTGCGCGGCGCGGGAGCTGGACTTGGCCGCATCCAACAGGCCATTGATGCCGTCGGCATCCTCCACGTCGGCCAGATTGGTGCGCCACTTCTCCAGCGCCGCCTGCGCCTCCCGCTGTTCCTCGGTCATCGCGTTGAGCTTGTCCTTGATCTTCTGGATGACGCCGGCCAGGAACTCCGGCGCGCGCTCGGGATGCGGTACTTCCAGCGGGTCCAACTGCCCAGGGTTCTTGCCGAACTGGGAATCGGTGGGGCTGAAGTTCAGCATCCGCTTGCCGTCACGGATCGACAGCCGGCCCATCGCGTCGGCGGCCTTGTAGATTTCGCCCTTGCTGCCGCCCTGCACGTCCAGACGCTCGATGATCTCGTCGCCGTTGCGCTGCTCGTCCATGTGGGCGATCAGCACCACGTCCTTGCCCAGGCTGTTCAGATGCTTCAGCCATGCAACGAACTCGGCCTTCAGCGTGCCGTAGCCCTGCAGCGTCAGCGCACCGCCGCGGCCGGCTTTCGGATTCCGGCGGATGATGTCGGCGGTCAGCACGTCGAGCGCGCGGCCGGCGGTGTCCACCACCACGGTGTTGAAGTCGGCCAAGTCGTCGGCGGTGATGTTGGCCACGTCCTCCCAGCGGTCCACCTGCACGGTGTCCTTGCGGTTGGCCGCCCGGTGCGCGCCGCGATCAAAGTCCAGCAGCAGCGGCTTATCGGCGGTGAAGGAGATCGACGTCTTGCCCAAGCCGGGCGCCGCGTAGATGCACAGGTTCAGGCGGCTGACGGTGATGGGGTCGGTGGAGCGGATGATGCGCAGAGCCATGGTTAGAACTCCTCAGGCTGGGAAAGGTCTTGCGGGAACACCGGGCCGGGCAGTTCCGGCTCGCGGTCGTCGGTCATGTCGAGGAACTCGCCGTTGTCGTCGTACAGGTCGGGCATGGGAGCCTCGGTAATAGGTGCCGGCATTGCCCGGCCGGCGCGGGTGCGGAACTGGAGGGGAGGCCAGTTGCCGCGGTGCGCCCTGCGCTGGGGAGTGCGCAGGGCAGGGGGAATGGGTGGAGAGGGCCGGTGCTGATCTCCGGCTTGCTACCGCGTACTGTGGCCCCGATCCACGGATGCGTCCGGCTAGGAATTGCTCGCATCTCTACGCCTTGGGGTTGCCTGTTACCCGGTTTTTGATGGAAGGCCGAAACCTTCTTTCCCATGGGCGGTGTCCCGCTTTGGGCGCTTCCAGTTGCCTAGGTACTCGCGCATCAGCCTGCGCATTCCTCTCCGTGGTTGATCAGGCCGCCAGGTCGGTCTGCTGGGCAGCAGCCTTCGGCGGGGTCAGGGTCAGCAGCACGTCCTCGCGGATCAGCGCTTCGGACAGCTCGGCCAGCTCGTCGGGCGTGACGTTGGCCGACGCGGTGAACGACAGGCCGACGCTGCCGCCTTCCTTGGGCTCGATCACGAAGCGCTTCAGCTTCACGTCGACCAGGACGATGGGCTCCACGCCTTCCAGCAGGCCGTCGATCTGCAGCTCGTAGCCCAGAAACTCGTGGGCGAGCTTCAGCGGCTCCAGGCTGGGGAACTTCACCGCCGACAGCGGCGTGTCGCCGATCGGCAGGTCCTGCTGCTCGCCCTTGCCGGGCTTGCGGAACAGGGCTTCCTTCAGCCCCTTCTCGATGCTGTCCAGCAGGGTGTTGCCGGCGCTGGTGGTGAACTTGATGTCGGCTGCCAGCTCGCGTTCCTCGCCATGGCGCTCGATGCGCTGGTTGACGTTGGCGATGGCCGAATCGTGCTTTTCCAGTTGGAACATGGGTGTTGCCTCCATAGGGCCGGCCACGCCGGCGGGGATCAGCGGGTGTCGCGCTTGCGCTGCTCGGGGAAGCTGCGCGGGCGGATGAAGTCGGTGCGGCGACGGGTGAGCCGGCGATGCTCGTGGCGGAAGGCGCGGACGATCAGCACCAGCAGCCAGAGGCACAGGAGGGCCAGCGGCAGCACGAAGGAGTCGGCGCGCACGATCACCGCGCGGCGGGCCATGTCGGCGAAGAACACCAGCGCCGCGGTGTAGAGGGCGAGCCGGATCACGGCTGCACCTGCACTGCGCACCACAGCGCGGTCAGGTACATGGCGGTCATTGCCGAGTAGCCGAGGACGGACCAGGCGAGGCGCTTCATGCGGCCTCCCGTTCGAGGTCGCGGACCTGTCGGCGCAGGTCATCGATCTCGTTGTCCTTCTGCGCGATCTGGCGCTTCAGGTCCTCATTCTCGGACTCGGCGGCAATCAGGTCAGAACATGCGCTGGTCAGGGCCTCGCGCATCTTGTACGACGAGACCTCCTTCACCTTCTCGATGAACTTGTCGAACTCTCCATCGAGGAAGTCACCAACCACGCGGCTGACCTCGGGGCAGGTTTCCTTGCAGTAGTCGAAGCTGCGCTTGTCGGCGTACCTGCTCATGCCATCGCTCCCAGCAGCAGGGCGAAGCCAACGCCGGCAAGGAACGCCAGCACAGCGATGACGACCATGTCGCGCGCGGTCTGCTTCGCCGCGGTTTTGAGGGCTTGTTCGAAGCTCATGCCGGCTCTCCCGTGGCTTTGGCGATGGCGGCTCCCTGACCTGCACGCCCTGGAAGAGGACATCCGCTTCCACCTGCCGGCGTGGGCTCTGGACGATGAGCCTGCCCAGTTGGACGACGGAGCCGAGCGACCCGTGCAACTCCAGCTCCCGTTCCCTCCGTTGCATGAGATGGCCGCTGCCGCGTAATGGCGGCATGAGCGACCGCCAGACGCCCAACACCATCGATCCGTATCTCGAAGCGCCGGCCGGGGCGCTCTCTGCAGTACCGGCCCGACCAGCGGGCAGGTGTCGACAACAGCCCGCAGCCGACACGGAAGAGGCCGCGTGCGCCCGGCCGGGGGCCATGACCCTCGGTGACGCCATGACTTCCGGGAATCGGCGATCCACCGCATCGGGAGGTTGAGCCCATGACGGGACTCACCCCCAAGCAGGAGGCGTTCTGCCAGCGGTACCTGGAGAGCGGCAACGCCAGCGAGGCCTACCGGCAGTGCTACAGCGCCGAGAAGGCCAAGCCCGAGACCATCAACCGCTCGGCGAAGGAGCTGCTGGACAACCCCAAGATCGCCGCAAGGCTTGATGAGCTCCGTGGGGTGGCACTGGCCGCACATGGGGTGACCATCGCCAGCCTGGTCGCCGAGCTGGAAGAGGCGCGCCAGGTGGCCAAGAAGCGGGAGCAGGGCGCCGCGATGGTCCAAGCAACCATGGGCAAGGCAAAGCTGGCCGGCCTGGATGAGGGCGAGAAGGACGACGACGACTTGCCGCCACCGGTTGCCGTGACGGTGAACGTGGTCAGTGGGCGAAAGCGTGCCCGCTGTATTTGAGGCGGTCGTCGGTGCAACCAGCTCCATTTACTACACCGCAGCGGTGCGCACCAATGGGCTGGAAACGTACGCTTTCCTCGTGGAGGCCTGGACGGATGCTCCCGATCCGCCCGATCCCCCGGAGCCCACCACTGTTTACAACTGCGCCTGCGACGACGACTACCCGCGCACCACGCTGAAGCAGATGCGTAGCCGCATTGCCACGCGGCTCGGCTTTGCCACCCAGGTCGCGATGGGTGCTCTTCCGCCCGGCATGGCTGAGCTGCTGGACGACTTCATCCGCAATGCCCAGGAGATGCTCTACCGCCGCTACCCGGTGTTCCGGTTGGAGCGGTTCTATGCCTGGAAGATGCAGCCGGGCGTTCGGTTCTACGATTTCTCGGGCAACGAGGACGCATGTCAGAAGCACATGGATCCTCGCATGGTCACCTGGGTGGGCGTTTCCCAGGGCGATCTGTGCTGGCGTCCCCTGATCTGTGGGATCGATCCGATGATGTATGGCAGTCCCGGTCCGGGCATCCCATCGCACTACGAGGTCCGGCAGTGCATCGAGGTATGGCCTGCGCCCGTCGACGCCACGTGGGTCCTGCGGATCAAGGGGCACTTCGGGCTGTTGCCATTGGACAGTGAGGGCGACCAGACGACGATCGATCCCGAAGCGATCTTTCTGCAGGCCCTGGCCAATGCCAAGGCGCACTACGGCCAACCCGACGCTGGCAACTACGCCGCGCAGGCGACGGCCTACGTGCGCAGCCTCATTGCCGGGTCCCATCACACCCGGCGGTACATCCCCGGCAGCGCGATGCCGCCGCCGGCTGTGCGCCCGGTCTTGAAGGAGGATTAAGGATGCGCAGTCAGGCACTCACGTCGGTCAAGGCGGGCATCACCCGCTTGCGGGACAAGGGCGGAGCATCGCCGGATTCGCTGTATGACCTGGTGAACGGGTACGTCACCGCGGCGCGAACCATCAAGTGCCGTCCTGGCACGCGCATCGAAGTGGTGCTCCCGGCAGGGACGAAGGGCCTTGTCTGGTTCCAGGGCAAGTTCGTCGTGTTCTCGCATCTGGTGGTCGACTCGGGCACCTCGCGCGTCGAGGTGGAGGTGATCCGGCACCCCACGGCACCGGCGACCGCCATCAAGGACATCCACTTCGCGCTGCCGTTCCTCGGTTACCTGTACGTGGTGGCCGAGTTTGCCGATGGCCTCATCCGCCACTACTGGCTGGAGAAGGGGGAGGTCTGGCAGCCGAACCACATCTACCTCCCGGGAACGCTCGTTCGCCCCACCGAGGGCAATGGGATGGCTTACCGCGTCGAGTCGGACCGCGCCGGGTACACCCCCTGGGCGCCCAACGTCGGCCGCGCGTTGGGCGATGTCGTCGTGCCGGTCGTGGACAACGGCTACCGGTACGCAGTCACCGAGACGGTGGGTGATAGCCCGCGCTCCGGGACGGTGGAGCCGACGTGGCCGACCAATCCTGGCGAGACGGTCATCGAGGACGTCAGCAACCGGAACCCCTACACCGTCGACCAGGAGACGGGCACTCCGACCACCCCTGTTCCTTCATCCGTGAAGGAGCGCTACGGCAGTGGCTCCCGGTCGACTTCGAACAGCAGCGAGGCGCAGTAATGGCGTATCCCGTCTGGCAATCCGGCACCCTGTACCAGCCTGGCGACATCGTCGTTCCCATCACTGCGCCGTCTCCCACGGCAACGTCCGTGGAGAACGGAGAGTTCACCGACGGAGCGAACAACTGGGACTTCACCGGCTCGGCCTTCTACTCCGAGCATGTCTCCAAGGGGGGCTGGCGCACCTACGTCGAACTGCCGGGCAACCAGGCCGGCGGCGGCGCGCTTAACCAGACGAAGCTGGTGGTCCCGGTCGGCAAGAAGATCACGGCCGCCTGCCTGATCGACCAGGGAGCCTCTGTCGCTGGCGCAACGCGGGGCTGGGTGGAGGTGCATTGGTTCAGTGCTTCCAACGTCCTGCTCAGGATCGACAAGGGCAACCAGGTGGACAGCGGTTCCGGCGGCGCTGTCCATCGCTCAACCTGCGAGGCCATCTGCCCTGAAGGTGCGGCCTACTGCAGGGCCGGCATCGAGCTTTGGTCTGTCGCGGACCACAACCACGCGATCTGGGGCGGCAACCTGTGGGTGGAGGGAACCTTTGCCGGGCTTCCCGCCGATCTGGCCTACAAGGCGGTGCAGCCCGAGTCTGGGTTCTCCGACGCCAGCGAGCCGGCCTGGCCGCCGGTACTCGGCCAGCAGGTGGTCGACAACGAGGTCACATGGGAAGCGATCGCCGCCACCCGCGTGGTGTGGACCGCCGAGCCCCTGTACATCAGCGGCGACACGGAACCGGAGTGGCCGGAGGAAGAAGGCGGCATGGTGAAGGACGGCACCGTCACCCTGCGGGCCGTCTCGCGTCGTGTGGAGGATCCGAACTGCCCGAACACCAAGATCGTGGCCATTGCCGCGTCCAAGGTGTTCTGCGGGGACGACGACATCGTGCGCTACTCGGCCACTGTCAACCCGCTGGATTGGTCGACGGACAACGACGCCGGCTACCTGCCCACGGGCCTGCAGAACTACGGGGCGAACCCGGTCACGGCCATGGGGCTGTACCGCGGCAACCTGATCGTGTTCAACGCCGAGGCCTTCCAGCTCTGGCAGGTGGACGAGGACCCGGCCAACATGGCGCTGCTGGACGCGTTGCCGATGGGCAGCACGCAGCATCATGCAATCGCCCCGGTATCCAACGACCTGTTCTTCCTGGCGTCGCAGGGTGTCCGCACGGTCGGTATCGCGGCCAGCAGCACAAACTTCCAAGCGGGTGACGTGGGCATGCCGATCGACCCTCTGGTGCAGGAAGCCATGGCGGCTGGAAGTGAACCGCTGGCGCTGTACTACCCTGCGATGGGCCAGTACTGGCTCGTGTTCAACAGCTACGGCCACTGGGAAGGGGAAATGTGGATCCCGGGTACTGCCCAGGTGTTCGTCTACTCGATGACCCGAATGGGGCAGGTGGGCGCCTGGTCGCGCTACACCTTCCCCTATGCGATCGATGACTGGGCCATCGCGGGCGACCTGCTCTACCTGCGCTCCGGCGACTTCATCCACCGCGTCGGTGAAGCGGCCGGTGACGAGATCGGCATTCAGCGGGACGGCTGGACGTTCGAGGTCGTCCCGTTCGAAGGATTGATCCAGTGGCCGTGGCTCGAGTTCGGGCAGCCAGGCGTAACGAAGATGCTGTACGGCTTCGACATCGTTGGCCAGGGCAGGGTGTCGGTCTCATTCGGCATCGACCAGAGCAACGGTGGCCTGTTTACGCCGGGGTACACGGTGCCAGCGGATACCGTCCCCGGGATGGTGATCCCGATGCCATTGGCCGCCCCGTCGCTGTCAGTGAAGCTGACCTACGACGGCAGCGAACCCTGGCAGTGGAACGCGCTGGGCCTGTACCTCCAGGACCTGCGCGGGATGTCCTGACTCCGTTGAACCCCCTCCGGCGGGCAGCAGCATACGTCCATGCTGCCCGCTCGCCTTCCCTCGAACATCGTCCCCTGCCGTCCGGCGCATCTGGTGTTCCTTTCGGACCGGATGCGCGCGGACGAGCAGGCGCAGTTCCTGGCCGTCACGGGCCTGGCTGAGTTCTCGCCGGACGTTGCTGCGGCGTTCTTCATCGAGACGGCGCAGAAGTCGCAGGGGTTCGCCTTCACCGTCCTGCAGGGCGACAACCTGCCCGCCGCCGGCGGCGGCTTCCAGCCGGCGGGTGCCGGCGTGTGGCAGGCCTGGATGGTCGGCACCGAGGACGGCTGGGCCCAGCAGTGGCGCGCCATGACCAAGGCCACGCGCTGGCTCATGGATCGGCTGTATGAGGCGGGCGCACATCGCCTGCAGACCAGCGCCCTCACCACCCGGGAGAAGGCCATCGAGTGGTTCGAGCGGTCGCTGGGATTCCGGCCGGAGGGCGTCTGGCGCCACTTCGGTGTGCGGGGCGAGGACATCGCCCATTTCTCGAAGCTGAGGGGTGAGTAATGGGCGCCGGTGGCGGTTCCAACAAGGCAGCACAGCAGGCGGCCCAGCAGGAAGGGTTGCGGCAGGCCAACATCAACCGTTCGATGCAGCAGATCAACCAGATCTACGGCAGCCCGCAGCGGGAGGCCGACATCAATGACTTCCTGTCGGCCAGCCGCAGCTTCTACCGGCAGAACCTGGACCGGCAGCACGACGCGGCGGACCGCAGCCTGCGCTTTGCGATGGCGCGCAACGGTCAGACGGGTGGCTCGGTTGCTGTGGACGCCAACCGCCAGCTGGGTCAGGACTACCAGCAGGGGATCCTGACCGCCGATCGCCTGGCGCAGAGCGCGGCCAACGAGCTGCGCAACGCCGACGAGACCAGCCGGATGAACATGATCCAGCTGGCGCAGACGGGCGCGGACATGACCACCGGCGCGAACAACGCCGCGCTGTCACTGCGCAACAACCTGGCCGGCGCGCGATCGCAGCTCAACGCCGACGCGCTGGGCGAGCTGTTCTCGGGCGTCGGGACCATCGCCAAGGCCAGCCGGGACCAGGCCGAGACGCGCCGGGCGAACCGGGATTTCTACAACCTGTACTACTCGCCGGGCTTCGGCTACGGCGCTGGGGGCCGCTGATGGGCACTGAGGCAATTTGGGTTCCGCTGGCGCTCACGGCACTGAGCGCGGGCGCGAACTACTACAACACCCGGCAGACGCAGAAGAAGCAGGACAACATCCTGGCCGGCCAGATCCGGCAGCAGGGCGTCCGCCAGCAGGAAGCCGATCAGGCGATCGCCGAGGCCATGCGCGAGCGCGCGGCGCAAGGCGCGGAGAGCGAGCGCTCCGCCATCGGTAGCCAGTATCTCGACCAGGTGCGCGCGGCTCAGGCCAACGCGCAGCGCGGGCTTGGCCAGGTGGGGCAGGTGAGCCGTGCGTACCAGGTCGACGCCAACAACGCGGCGCTGGGCATCGGCGACTACGGCGCACGGACTGCCGACCTGATGGCTCGCATCGATGCGCCGGCACAGCAGCGGCAACGCGAGGGTGTCGCGGACGCGCGCGTGGCCATGGAGCTGGACCAGATCGGCCGCCGGAGCCGTGCAGACGACTACCTGGCCCAGCTGCGCTTGCGCGGCGTCCAGCGCAATCCCTGGGTCGATATGGCCTCCAGCCTGATGGGGGCCGGCGCGGGATTCGCGGCGCAGTCCGGGATGGGCCAGCCGAGCCTGGCGCAGATCCAGACGCAGGCCAAGGTAGGGGGCGACTTCGGCGCCGCCAACAACGCATTGAATCGCCAGCTGCAGGCGAAGTGGGGGCTGATGAATGGCTGACCTGAGCCGATTGATCCAGGGCGGTATGGACCTGGCCAGCGCGTTCGGCCGGGGCGACAGTGCCTACAGCCGATCGATGACCGATGCCGCGCGCATGGAGGGGCTGGTCCTCGACGCTGCCAAGAAGCGCGAAGAGATGCTGGCCCGCCGTGGGCTGGGCAGCGCCATTCAGGCGCTAGGCGGCAGCCCGGACCTGGCCACCCTGTTCGCCGCAGGTGTGGACCCCACCAAGCTCTCCGGCTACCAGGGTGACATGCAGGAGCAGGGCTTCCGCGCGGACGCCGCGACGCGCGCGACCACTGGCGACTGGGATGGGGCCAACGCGGCGCTGATGGGGGTCGCCAACGGTCCGCAGCAGCTGGCCACCGTGGAAGGTCAGAACCTGCTGGCCAACCGGTTCCTGGCCGGCGCCAACGGCGTCACCACCACCGAGCAGGGCCGCGCCAGCATGGCGGCCGACGCCGCACGCGCCCGTGCTTCCGATGCCTCGGCGGCGAGCAGCTACGCCAGTGCCGCACGGACCCGCCAGGCCACGGGGATCGACGCTGCCGAGTTCGGCCTGAAGCGGTCGGGGCAGTGGAACCCGGGCGGGGCTTCAGCCGGTGCCGCTGGCAAGCCGCTTCCTGCTGAGACTCGGATGAAGCTCGGCATGCTCGAGGCGGCGCGCGAGGCAGCGAAGAAGTACGAGAACGCTGTCTTCCCGGAAGGGGGTGGGTTCAACCGTGGTGCCCTGTACGTCGGCCCTGCCGGCGGCCAGATCGAAGAGGCGATCAACAACATCCTGCGCGTTGAGTCTGGCGCAGCGGTTCCAGAGTCGGAGGTCAAGAGCGGCGTGCGTCGCTACGGCGCCACGGCGCTCAACCAGGAGAAGACCGCGCGAGCGAATCTCCAACAGCTCTACGACAAGGTGCGGATCCTTGAGGAAAGCGTCACCGGGCAGCCCTCGCTGGGTGGTGCCTTCAACGGTGGCCCGACTGGCAGGGCTCCGGCCGTCGGCACGATCGAAGGCGGCTACCGCTTCCGGGGTGGCAACCCGTCCGATCCCGGCAGCTGGGAGAAGCTCTGATGGCCGGTCCGTGGGAGAAGTACCAGCAGCCCGGCATGCAGCCGGCCCCGGCCGCCAAGGAAGGGCCGTGGTCGCGGTATGCCGCCGATGCGCCAGCCGCGGCCCCGCAGGCCGAGCCGGAGTACCGCGCCACCGACGAGATGAGCGGGCTCGATCGGTTCCGGGCGGGCATCGGCAAGGGTTTGGTCGACACGGGCGAGGGCGTTGTCCAAGCGCTGGTCGACCAGGCCAGCCGGCCCATCCCCGCGCTGGCCGACATCTTCGCCAACATCAACCCCGAGGCGGCATCGAAGGCGAAGGAGATCCTGCTGCGTCCCCAGCAGGCCATGCGCGAGCATGTGGCCGAGCGTCGCGCTGGGGATGAGGACTTGATGAACACCACCGGTGGCAAAGGTGGCAATGTCCTAGGAGCAATTGCCGCTTCCCTTCCATTGGGCGCCGTTGGCATGGTTGGACGTGGGGTAGGGGCAGCCCGCGCAATCGGGCAGTCGGCTCTTGCCGGCGCCTTCCAGGGCGGCCTGCAGCCCGTGGTGAGCGATGAGGAACGGGTCAAGAACAGTGCCCTCGGTGCTGCGTTCGGCGGCGGCCTGTCCGCTCTCGGTCGTGGCGCGATGCGTGTGGCCGAAGAGGTCCTCCCCTCCAACTTCCTCGCCAGAACCATGAACTACTTCGGTGAGCGGGCCAATCGGCAGCCCTATGCGCAGGAAAGCGAGGCATTGGCAGCACGGACCGGCATCGACTTCACGCCAGGCATGGTCTCTGGCGGGAAGGCGCAGACGGCGATGGAGAACATGGCCCGCCAGTCCGTGTTCTCGGCCGATACCGCATTCAAGGCGGACGAGCGGATCGCCACCCAGGCCGTCCAGTACGTCCGGCGAGTGATGGACCGGATCAGCCAGGACAACCTGTCTCCCCAGAGCATCGGCGAGGGCATCCAGAAGACCGTCCGCGATGCCGTGGAGAAGATCGCCACCAGCCGGGAGCAGATGGCCGCCCGACAGTTCGGCGCCATCCGGAACCTGGTTGGCGACACGCCAGTGGTGGACTACTCGGCCACCAAGAAGGCCCTGAACGACATCATCGGCGAATACGGCGATGTGATCGGCAGCGACGCCGGCAAGATCCGTGCGCAGGCACAGAGCCTGCTGGACGAGATCGTGCAGAAGGGCGAGGGTGTCTCGCTCGATGCGGCGCGCAGGGCGCGCGGCTTCTACGGCGCCGCGGCCCGCGGGAAATCCAACCTGTTCGACAACGTCAGCCCCGACCTCAACCGGAGGCTCGCGGCCAAGATGTACGGGGCAATCTCTGACGATCTCGATGCCGCCGCCGGGCGGATCGATGAGCTGGCCGGATTCGGGCAGAACATGCCGGTCCAGGAGGGCGTCCAGGCGTTGCGTCCCAGCGAACTGCTGAAGCAGGCCAACGACGATTACCGGCGCCATTCGCAACTTCTGGAGGCCGTGAAGAACAGCCCGCTGAAGCGCCTACTGGGCGACGAGTTCAACGTGGACGACTTCATGACCGTCAACACGCTGCCACCTGAGACCGTGATCGCCCGCATGGGGTCCATGAAGCCGACCGAGTTGAACCTGGTCCGCGACTTCATGGAGAAGAACGCCCCGGACACCTGGCAGCAGTACAAGCGCATGCTCCTGGACGACGCGCTGGCGGCGGCCGAGACGGTGCCCACCTCAGGCGGCGCAAACTCGCTTCCGTTCAACGCCAGCGGCTTCATTCGCGCGATCGGTGGGGACAAGCCGGAGAAGATCGAGAGGCTGCGGGCCATCTTCAACCCGAAGGAGATGCCTGAGGTCTTGGACGCCATGCAGGCAGCGCGCCGGCTGGGGGACAAGTTCGGCGCGAATTTCAGCGGCACTGGCCCCTACGCCGAGGTGTCGCAGGCTGCGCAGAGCTTCGTGGACTCGATCAAGAACATGAGCATCCGGGGGATCGCCGGTGCGGCCTCGCCGGTCATCGGCTTGAATGGCGTGGCGCGGATGATGCTCAACTCGGACGGCCGGAAGGCACTGATCGAGCTGGCCAAGCTTCCACCGGGCGCGAAGCGGGCAAACGATCTCGCCGCGTATCTGGCCAGTGTGGCCGCGGTCAGCACGAGCGAGAAGGAGCCCTTGGAGATCAGCGTGGCCGGTGGAATACCCGGGGCAGCGCCGACCGAGGAAGAGCTACAGGCGCTCCGCGCTCGGAACGCGGGTCAGTGACGGTAGCGGCGGGTGTGCCACCACCCGCCAACCGACAGCGTGAGCAGGATGACCAGCATTGCGACACCGCAGGCCAGGGCCCAGGCGCCGATGGCCGGCAGGATCCAGTCGGACAGGTTGTTGTAGATGCGGCCCTGCGTAGCAGCAATCACAGGCGCGCTGATGGAGATCATCCCCACATACCGCCGCGCCCAGTAGCCGAACTTGGCCCGGACGTACTGGCCCACGGTAGTGGGGACGATCTCGGCGTCTTGGATGTCAGCGGGCTGGCTCATGGCGTAACGCTACCACCCAGCCACGTTTGGGGCCAGAAGAGGCTAATTACTCCCGGAAAAGGGGTCTTTAAGGTCTCGCTCAATGCGGCGAATGCGGAGCTCTAGGTCTTTCAGAGTGGGGCGGATGTTGCGCTCGACTTCCACTGACTCGTCATATGCCTCGCGTGCGGAATCCTCGATGCGATTCAGGCGAGTCCAGATGTTCTCTATGGCCTTGTCCAGCTCTACCTTCTTCTTCTGCTCATGCTTCCCCCACAAGTAGAGGAGGAACCATGTGATTGCAGAGAAGACGATCCACTGTGGGACATGTATGTCTGGCAGAAGGATATCGAACAGCTTCCAGGTGCCAAACACCACCGCGAGGATGATGGATAGGCAGCCCAGCTCGTACATCATGCCGAGTGTCACCAGGGAGCCCAGGATGATCGCGGCCCACATAAGGGCTTCAGACCGTTGCCCCGCGTAAAGCGCGAACCAGAGCGTTAGCGCAATCGTTGCGATTCCGGCTGGATAGCGCCAGTACCACGGCCACTCTGTGATGGAGGCAAGCCCCCCGGCTTCGTCTCTGGTGACGCCCCAACGCCCACGTGTCGCCATTCCATCCCCCCATCCCTAGACCCGGCAACCCTACCACCAGGGCGGCGGGGAGGGCACCGGGGCCGGTCTGCCCGGCGCTCACCCGGGCAGTGCACCGGCAGTGCGCGGGTGTTGTCGAGCACGCACATCAATGGCAGCATCCGCCAACAGCGGCAAGGGGGTGCTGCGTGGGGGCTGTCTAAATGCCAGCGAACCTCTTGGCTGCTGCCTGTGGAACAGCAAGCCCAAGGAGGGCGCCCTTTGACCATCAATATTGCTTTGGCTACCTATGACAGCATCGTTCTTGGGTGCGACAGTCTGTCCAGCATGGTGGACAGCGTAATTTTTCCGTTCGCGCCTGGTACCACGTTCGCCCAAGATGCCAATGGAAATTTCATCACCGATAAGGACGGGAACTACGTCATTGCATTTGACCAACGTCAGGTCTCCCAGGTCGCAACCACTGTTTTCGGTGGTGTCAGTAAGATGTTCTGCGTCTACGACTCCCAGTCTGACGAAGACGACGGAATAGCCGTGGGAGCTGTCACTGCTGGCCTAGCGATCTTGGGCGGGGTCACTATCGCAGAGCACGCAAAGCGGTTTCGGCGAAGCCATAAGAACGTAAAGTTCGAAACCGTCGAGGCAGTTGCAACCGCCTTTTGTCAGCATTTCTGCAACCTATGGGATGCCGAGTTCAGTGACGTAGGGGAAACTCAGCGAGGGTATCTTCCCACCATTCAGTTCATCGTCGCTGGGTATGGGAAGGACGATGAGTACGGGAAAGTGTTCAAGATCGACGTTCAGGCACGATCCTTGCAAGAGCAGTTTCCGGGTGGCGATCACGCCGGAATTTGTTGGGGTGGCATGGCGAATTATGTGGAGCGCTTAACTCGTGGAGTCGACCAGAGCTTGGTGTACACCGCCACAAAGCAGGTGGCCGCGGCGATTGCTGCACAGCGTGTATCTGTCTTGACTGACATTTCGAGGGCCTTGGCCGCGGCCGGGATCGAGCTCCCTGAGGGCCTGCGCCTTGACATCACTGAACAAACGGAACCGACTCTGCCTTGGGATTCACAGCAGGCGGACATTGATTTCGGGAACCTATCAACCCAATACGCTGTCGAACTAGTCGAGCTTCTTGTCAATACCCAGTCGGGCATGCAACGATTTGCTCGCGGAATCCCGACAGTCGGCGGCCGGACCCATATCGGCGTCTTGAAGCGCGGCGAAGGATTCAGGCTTTTGAACGAGCCCCAACTACAGCATCTCCATACGGGATACAGCCATGACTTCTAGCCTCTTCATGAACAGCGGATCGCAGCGATTCACTGAAAGAAAAGGGGTGCGATCGGTCCGGGCCGATGAGCGCTCTGGTGCATTGCGCAACAACGAGAAGAGCGAAGGGGCTGTTAGGACGAAGACGTACCAGGTCAAAGTGAAAGATGGCCGGCTCGTGCTCTCCAGCTCGCCAAAGAGAAAGCCAATCTAGGTCGCCTTGTGCCGTTAGATGAAAGCCCCGCGCCTGCGGGGTTTTTCTTTGCCCGTTGAACCCGCTTCAGGCTGCCCCAGCATGTCCGAAACGGAATGGGGCAGGGCATGAAAGATCAGGCGGCGGAAGCAACGATTGCGGCTGTGGCGCAGAAGGTCGCCTACGGCGGCGGGGGCGTTGCGGCCTTTGGCGGGCTGACGGCGAACGAGATTGCCGCGTTCGGTGGCCTGTTCATCGCCTTCCTGGGCCTGCTGGTGCAGGTCTACTTCAAGGTCCTGGACAACCGCCGGAAGAGTGAGCTGCACAAGCTGATGCTCTCCGGCCGCCGGTTCGACCCGGTGCAGGGGGACTCCGATGACTGACGCCAAGGCAAAGGCGGTTGGCGGAGGCGTCGCCGCGGTGGCGCTTGCGGGTGTCCTGGCCCTGGCTGCGCCGCTGATCCAGAAGTGGGAGGGCGTCCGCTACGAGCCCTACCGGGACAGCGTCGGCGTGTTGACCGTCTGCTACGGACACACCAAGACGGTGCGGGCCGGCAAGCGGTACACCCGCGCCGAGTGCGACGCGTTGCTGGCACAGGACATGGCCGAGGCGAACGGGTACGTCCGCCAGTGCATGGGCGTGCCGATGCTGCGGCATGTCGAGGCGGCCCTGACGAGTGCGGCCTTCAACCTGGGCCCGAAGGTCGTCTGCGGCTCGACCCTGCAGCGCAAGGCCCAGGCCAACGACTGGCCGGGGGCGTGTGCGGAGCTCGACCGATGGAACAAGGCCGGCGGCCGCGAGCTCCGTGGGCTGACCCTGCGGCGGGCCGATGAGCGCGCGATGTGCGAGGGGCCGCAGTGAACCGGGTCTACGCCGCCGCCCTGCTCGTCGGCCTGTCCTTCTGGGCGGGCTGGGAGTGGCGCGATCGCTCCGCCGACCTGGCCCAGAGCCGGCAGGCCACCAAGCAGGCCCAGGCCGAGACCAAGGCCGTAGAAACCGCTCGCAGCGCCGAGCACCAGCAGTCCGACACCCTGGCCAAGATCGGAGAGACCCATGAGCAAGCCCGCGCCGCGGCCCCGGCCGTCGCTGATGCTGTTGTTGCTGACCTGCGTGCTGGCAATCTCCGGCTGCGCGACGGCTGGGCGAGCTGCGAAACCCAGCGTCTGTCCGACGCCAGTGCCGCCGCCCGCGAACGTGATGCGGCCGCCCAGCGCCGAGCGGAATTTGCGGGGGCTGTTGTTCGAGCCGGCCGAGACGCAGACGACCAGCTCGCGGCCTGCCAAGCCGTAATCCGGGCCTACGTGGCGCAGTGATGGCCGGGACGAAGATCAAGCTGAAGGACCAGCTCGGGCGCGTTGTCCGGGTCGGCGGCGATGGCACCAACGGGGCAACCGTCGGCAAGGATCTGCGCTGGCCGGACGGCTCTCTGGTCCAGGAGTCTCAGATCCGCAACTCCGGCAGCCAGGCCGGCGGAAGCACCGGCGGTTCAACCGGCGGAGTCGCGTCGACCGTCTGGAAGCTGATCCGGGAGGTGCCGGCGAACCTGCAGAAGCTGGCCGCTCTAGCCGGGGTGGGCCTTGCCGTGCGCGGCAGCGACGGGTCGTGGCACCAACGCTCGATCGCGGCCGGCGAGGGCATCCAAGTCGAGAACGCCGACGGCGTTGCCGGTGATCCCGTTGTCTCGCTGGCCCCCCTGGTTCGCCCCGCCGCGGCCACGGTGTCGGCCCTGCGGCTGGTCTCGGAGAGCGCCGATGGCGTCCGCCACCTTGATCCCACGGACGCGGCGTCAGTCGCCGGGATGCTGGGCGTATCGATCACCGCGGGCGATGCAGGCGCCGCGATCAGCATCAAGGCCGGTGAATCGATCGATGACGCTGGCTGGTCGTGGTCCCCCGGGTTCGTGTTCGCCGGGCCCAACGGCGCGCTCACCCAAGTCCCGCCGGCCACCGGCTGGGAAATCGTGGTCGGGTACGCCCCTTCGCCGACCCGCCTGAACCTCACTTTCGATGAGCCAGTGAAGCTGGCATAGGAGCAAGCAAATGGTGGACAAGGTTCTCTATCGGAACGCCGGCGAGACCAAGCAGTACACGCCGATCACCGCCTCGGCCGGTGCTGGCGACGCCGGCAAGATCCCGGCTCTGGGCAGCGACGGCAAGCTGGATCCGTCGATGTACGACCCGGGCGCAGATCCCAGCGAGCCGATCACCGCCAGCGAGACGATCGGCGCCGGCAAGTTCTACAACCGCTTCTCCGACGGTGGTGTCCTCAAGGCGCGCCTGGCCGACAACTCCAACGCGCGCCCGGCCCACGGCTTCGTGCGTGAGTCCGTCGCCGCGGATGCGGAAGGGACGGGTTACCCGCTCGACTCGGTCAACGACGCGCTCACCGGCCTGACCGTCGGGACGAACTACTACCTGGGCACTGCCGGAGGCGTCATCGCGGTGCCCCTGGATGCGGCCGACGCCGGCAACACCGGCAAGATCGACCAGAAGCTGGGCATGGCCAAGAGCGCCACGGAGCTGGTCACGGACGACTACGACTACGTGGTGCTCTGAGTGACCGAGCGGCGGCCGCTTGTTCGAGTTGGCGGGGAGACTGTGCAGCTCCCCGCTGGCGACACGCTGCCTGGAGGCGGAATGCTCTACCGGAAGCAAGTCACCTTTACTACCAGCCAGGACTGGACCTTTCCTGCCACCGCGCTGCCGGCTGTTCGCGTCGTATCGCGGGGTGGCGGTGGCGGTGGCGGTGGTGCGGCGGCTGCCGGCGCCAAAGGTGGTGGCGGAGGCGGCGGGGAAAGGAAAGAGCAGGACACCAATCTCGTCCCTGGCGCCACCTATTCGGTGCTTATCGGCTCTGCGGGACCGGGCGGCTATGCAGCTGCTTGGGACGGTACGCAGTTCACCATCGTCGCTCCCGGTGGAGATGGTGGCGACACCAGCATTGTAGGTACTGAGGTACTGGCCAGAGGCGGCAAAGGTGGTGCCACGCCCAATAGCACGAACGGCGCGGGTCTCGGCGGTCGCAGTGGAGCTGGTGTCGGTGACGGTGCTGGCAACGGCAATGCCAGTTTGTCGTCAACTAGTAGCCCTGGCGCATCCGGCTCGAGTAGTACGGCTGATGCTTACTCGGCTTTCCACGGAGAGTGCTCCGGCGGGTCCGGCGCTGCCCCGCAAATTCGCTCGGTGTATCCGGGTGCCGGAAGGGGCGCTAATTCCGTCGGGAACGGTAGCGACGCAACTGAGACTGGATGTGGAGGCGGCGGCGCCTGGGGCACATCAGGCAGCACCGGCGCTCGAACAGGCGGCACCGGGTATCGCGGGCAAATCGACATCATCTACTGGGACACCGTTCCATGAGCCGCATCGCACTGATCCGTGGCGGAATGGTCGCCAACGTCATCGAGGCAGAGCTTGCGTTCGCGCAGACGCTGCCGGGCTACGACCACGTGATGGAGGCCGGGGGCGCTGGCCCAGGCTGGCTTCTGGTCGATGGCGTGCTGGTGCACCCCACGCAGGCCGTGTCCGAAGACCTGGCGGAGGCGAAACGCCGGCTTCGCGAACGTGCCACCGCGCTGCGCTGGGAGCACGAAACCGGCGGAATCACTGTTGGCGGGGTGCGGGTGCTGACCGGAATCGAGGACCAGAACCGGATCGCCACCGCCTTGATCGGTGCGCCGGCCACGCTCGATTTCAAGGCGGAGAGGGGTTGGGTGACGCTCACCCTGGCCGACCTGCAGGGCATCGCCGACGCGATCACCACCCACGTGCAGGCGTGCTTCAGCGCTGAGCGCGCGCACCATGAAGAAATTGGTCGAATTTCCTCCATGGAAGCGGCGAAGGCCTACGATGTTGACGCCGGGTGGCCCACTTCCTAACGACGATATGGGCGAGCCGTGGTGGCGTTTGGAATTTTCGCCCGTAATGGTGAGAGTAGAAGGGCGAGGCCCACGCATCGTTTTGCTAGCAAGGCGCTTGGAGCAAGATCGCTCGCGGCAGCACTCCCATCCGCTCCGCCACGCCCGCAAATTCGTTTACTACGTCAACCTTCGCACCCGCATTTCGTTGGGACGCCGTATGCAGCAGCTTCTGATACACCTGCCAGAAGCCGGGCCCGTTCCCGTGAAGCCGGTATGCCGCCTGCAGCTGAAGCCATTCTTCGTTCGTCAGGTATTCCGCGCTGTATCCCATATCAGACTCCTTGCCGCCTTCCCCCGCAGGTCGAACTTAAGTCGAGCACGCGGGGGTGGGAGTGAAGGTGTCGTGATCGGCTCGTATGCCGTGCGTAAACGGTCCCGGCAACTTGCAGGGTGGGGTCGGAGCGGAAGTGTCCGCAGCGCAGGCGCCTAGGCGATTTACGGATTCACGTAGGAGCCGGTTCGGAACGGTCGCTTCTTCGACCAACGAAAGTCCCGAAGTGCGACGGAGAACACACGGAAGCCTGGCCATGTGCGCCGGATTCGCGCCGCGGCAAGGGCCTACTCCGATAGCGCGGTGCTGGGTTCGCTGACATTCCGTGGACCTTGGGCCGGCTACTGTGAGCCGGCCAGCACCAGCGCGCCGACTGACAGTCCAGGCCAAACCCCGCCGGGCTCCCGCATGGACGCGGGGGCAGCTGGCGCCCATGGACCTCACCGGGACGTGGTTCGCTACGTGCGCGGAGAGCGCTTGCCGGAGACGTGGCCGTGGTCCCGTACGTGCCACCGCCACGGGAGGTCGACCGCTTTGCTGATGCCGATGCGGGGGCTCACCACGGGGTCCACCGGTGGCGGTGTGCCGTCGCTCACGATGGAGACGCCCCGGTCCATGGTGACAAGGTCGGCACCGTCGAACGAGCGATCCAGGCCCATGGCCTGAGAGAGCTTCCCCGGCCCGCTGGCCAGGTCGCGGTCGCGCTTGGCGGCAGCCCGAGCCTCCCGCATCAGGTCAAGACCCGAGAGCGGCTCGGCGGCCCGCAGAAGCACACCCGCGCCATCGTCAACGTCGCCACACACCGCATTGCTGCCCCAATGGATGCCGTAGGAGAAGTAGACGTACAGGTGGCCAGGCGGGCCGAACATCGTCGCATTCCGGGCGGTCTTGCCGCGGTGCGAATGGGCGGCGGGGTCTTCACTGCCCGCGTAGGCCTCAACCTCGACTATGCGGGCAGCTCTCCCGTCAGCGCGCACGAGAATCTTGTTCAGCAGTTCAGGCGCTACCGCGGTGGGATGCCTCCGGTAGAACTCGCGGGGCAGCGGGGACCAGGGCTCACCCATTGATGCCGGCACGGTCGACCATCTCTCGCAGGCGGTCGAGCACGTACTCCTGCTGCTCATCGCGGACGTCTTCACAGAGTCGGTCCGTCCGGTCCTCAAACTCCCGGTAGAACGTGTTCATGTCCAGGCGGAGCCTGGGTATCTCTGCTTCGATTTCCGCTAGCCGGTTCTCGATCTCCTGTTGGCTCAACATGGCAACCTCAAATGAAGCCTTGCAGGCTGGTCTGGACACGCAGGGTGACCAGCCACGACGCAATCAGCTCATGGATCGCGTGCTCGTCCTCCGGATACCGGCCGATGAGGCGGTCCTCGATCGCTCCCAGGACTGCATCCAGCTCTGGGCCGGGGCCATGCTCGGACACCGCATGCCGCAGCTCGTTGAATGCCAGGTCGTAGTCGGCCTGCTGGCTATTCATGGCCTTCCTCCGTCTCCACCGCCCCCACCGAGTGCATGATCGCCACCACCTCGTTGTGGAAATAGTCGGCATCGTTCGCCGAAATGCGGTGCTCCAAGGCCTCGGCCTCGCCGGCGATGGCATCGGCCAGGTCTGCTGCAGGCAGTTCCTGGGCAATTCGGGCGGCCTGGTTCCGCAGGCCTTGGAGCAGCTCATCGAGCTGTGAACGGGTCAGGTGGGTCATGGCATCGATCCTACGGCGGTGGCGTTATCCTCCGGTCAACACCGGAGGCTCCCATGTGCTACTCAGCCCAGATCGAAGCGGCATACACCAAGTTCGTTCGCAAGTTCGGTGCTGTGCTCGACAAGAAGGCGTTCGCCAAGATGTGGTTGCGCGACGAGGGGAACGAGCGCAGGCCCAAGACCCCGCGGGCGCTGGACCTGTCGTTCCTGGCCTCGGACGACCCCGACGTGGCTTGGATAGCGCAGGAGATTCGCCAATGGGACGCCGAGGACGTCGCACAGCTTGAGACCGAGCTGTTCCGCCAGGCCAAGCGCCTGGCCGATGCCGAGCGGAAGCTGGCCACCAAGCCGACCAAGACCGCGGAGAACGAGAAGCGCATCGCCGGCAACAAGATCGAGCAGATCAAGGGGCGGATCGCTGACCTGAAGCGGTCGCGGCCTGAAGCCAAGGACTCGCGAATGTTCCCCGGGTACTACTGCCCGGTCCTGGTGAGCGAGGGCGGCCGGCTGGTGGTCAAGCCCATGCGCTACCAATGCCGCCTGGCGGGCAAGCCGGCCTTCTACGACACCAAGTTCCCGGGCACCTACAACGCCCGCCGGGACAGCCTGGAGAAGTTCTGGGCGCCTGCCTTTGGCCGGACCCACGGTCTCATCGTGGCCGACCGCTTCTACGAGCACGTCGAGGTCGACGGAGAGAATCGCGTGCTCGAGTTCGTCCCCAGGACCGGGGAGCAGATGCTGATCGCCTGCCTGTGGTCCCACTGGACAGACCCGAAGGGGCAGGAGCCCGACCTGCTGAGCTTCGCCGCGGTCACCGACGACCCGGAGCCGGAGGTCGCCGCGGCCGGCCATGACCGGACGATCATCAACATCAAGCCCGAGCACGTCGACGCCTGGCTCAATCCGGACCCTGCGAACCTGCAGGCCCTGTACGCCATCTTCGATGACAAGCGGCACCCCTACTACGAGCACCGCATCGCTGCGTAGCTGGCCCAGCCTTACCGCCGCCTTCGCGGCTTCCTCGCGGGAACCTGGAACGGCAATGCCTGCGGCTCAGTGGGTGGCGGGGGCACGAGGGGCGATCCAACTCCAAGCCCGTCGTACTGGGCCACGATCTGGTCCCGCCACTTCGCTGCCCATGCGTTGATGAAGCGGGTGGCAGCCTCCCCGTCGCGGTGAGACTTCCGGGTCAGGTTCCTGGTGCCCACGTTCCGCGTCGACAGGGCCACAGGGCCGTCCGGATCCACCATGGCGATCATGTGCCGGCCGTACTGCAGCGCCTTAGTCTGCCCGACGTGGGGGCGCCAGTGGAATTCGGGGGGTAGGGACGTATTCATTGGTAGCCACAGAACATGGCCCATGCTTCCATCAGGACGCGCCGTCGGTCCAGCATGGCGCCGCGCCGATATGCGGCTTCGGCCTTGTTCCGGATGGCGTGGGCCAGAGCCATCTCGACCACCTCGTTCGGGGTCTCGGTCGTTTCGGCTGCCCAGTCGCGGAAGCTGGAGCGGAACCCATGGACCGTGAAGGGCAGCCCCAAGCCCTTCGGTGCCGGCTTCTGGACCAGGTACAGCATGGCGTTCTCCGACAGTTTGAAGGGCGGCTCCTTCCTGCTCAGGGGCTTCAGGATCGCGAGAGCGGCGGCAGTCAGCGGCACCGAGTGTTCCCGGCCGCCTTTCATCCTGCTGGCAGGGATGGTCCAGACCGCGGCATCCAGATCGAATTCTGACCACTGCGCCCCGACCACTTCGTCCGTTCGGGCGGCAGTGAGGATGGTGAAGCGGAGCGCGCGCCGCGATCTGCCGTCCCGCTCGGCGAGCGTTGCCATGAACGCCGGCATCTGGGCGTAGGGCATGGCCGCGTGGTGCCGCCCCTTGGTGACCTTGGACGGCTTGGGCAGCAGGTTCTGCAGGTGCCCCCGCCACCTGGCCGGGTTCTCGCCTTCCCGCATGCCATGGACCTTGGCCCAGTCCAGAACCCGCTCGATGCGGCCGCGAACGCGGGTGGCCGTGACCGTCTTCTTCTCCCAGATCGGGCGCAGGCAGGCCATCACCATCTGGGTGTCCACCTCGGCCACAGGCGTGGCTCGGGCTGGGCCGTAGTCCCTCAGGGACTGGATCCACTGTTCGGCCTGGGCGTCGTTCTTCCAGCCGGAACGGTGCGCGGCGATGTAGGCATCCGCCGCCTCACCAAACGTCGCGCCGGCGGACTTGGCGGCCCGACGGGTGGCGATGGGGTCATCCCCGGTCACCAGCAGCTTGCGTTGGGCCACGGCGGCCTGTCTGGCCTCTGCCAGCGACACGACCGCGACGGAGCCCAGACCCATCTCACGGCGCCGGCCGGCACGCTGGTAGCGCAGCACCCAGGACTTTGCCCCGGTCGGGCCGATGAGCAGGTACAGGCCGCCGCCGTCCGCGTGGTAGCCTTGCTTGGTCAGGGTCTGAACCGCCCGGGCACTCAGGCGGTGGATCGGTCGAGCCATCGAATCTGCCCCATCATCTGCCCCATGTTTCGGGCCGGGATTGTATGAGAAGGCAGGATAAGGGTGCGGAGTCGCAGGCCTTGATACTGCTGGGTTTTGAGTCTTGCAGAGAATGCTGGGGAAGGCCGAATCGGCCTCTCACTCCGCCAGTTGAAGAACGTCTGCAAGCCCCGGGTTTGCGGACGTTTTTCGTTTCCGGGGCATGCATGAGCGGGCCGCGATGCAAGCCACGGGCGGGGCATGACTGGAAGATGTCCGCCGGGTCACGCGCAGGTGACGCATCGCGCCACATCGCGTACCATGGCCGCTGTCGAGCATCGTCCACGCCGCATCGCGGATGCGGGCGATCAGTACGGAAGAATTCTTGAAGAAATCGGGGGTGCACTGGTTTCGACGGGGGTTGTGAAGTCGCTTGGCGCATGCCGAGGGGGTAGCTTTCCTCGTAAATCCAGCTGCACAACTCATAGTTGCCAACGACGACAACTACGCTCTGGCCGCTTAAGGCCTAAGCCCCGAAACAGCTTGTGTCCGTGCTCGCTGCGTAGGGTCATCATCACGGAATCGCATGGGGTGGCTGCCCGTCAGCCCCAAGCTAGATAAAGCGGGCTGGTTCCGGGATGCGCTTTGCGCGCCGTGCTGTTCCGGGGCGAGATACAACGGCGAGCTAAGCATGTAGTGCCGGGGATGGAGTGCCTTCGGACGGCGGTTCAATTCCGCCCACCTCCACCATCTGTAGAGCCCAGCCTTTATCGGCTGGGCTTTTCTTTTTCCGCCCGCCGACGCGCTCCCGGAGCGTGCGTCGCAGGCCTGCGCAAGGGCGCTGCGTGCAGCTGCAGTCCGTCGCGTGCGGCCGTGATGCCGTGAGGCTCCATCGCGCTACGGGCGTGATCGGGCGCGGTTCCCGCGTCGTCGCATCGCCGGTCAAGGCGGCTGGCACCCGGCATCCGCGGGTGGGGTGATCGCCATCTTCCGCGACCGCCCGGGGGCCACTGGAGGTCTCTATCACGAGGTACGCCCGCGCAGGGGTGCTTGCGCTGACGCCGCCTGCGCCAGCGGTGCGGCATGCACGCTGTTCTCCTGGCCTTGCAGGTATGCCGGCTGCGCTGATGCGCAAGTCGGTGGTGCCAGCAGACACGGCTCGCGGCCGGCAGCGGCATGCAGCGACAGCGGCCCCGCGTCGCTGGCGGCAATGCCGGCAACGGGGCGCTTCCATCGCTGGTGGTCAGATCACGCGCGGCGTGCCGCACAGGGCGCTGACGCATGCGGGCGTCGCCCGGCGCGCGGTGCTGTCATACCCGCGCGATGCCAAGCCCAGCAGGGCGGGCAGGGTCGCCTGCGTGGGCAATGCGGCGGGCGGCCGGGCCGCCGCCGTGCTCAGGCGTTGCGGTTGTGGGCGCGTAGGGCGCGCTGCTTCTCGCGGGCCCAGTCGCGGTCCTTGGCCGCATCGCGCTTGTCATGCGCCTGCTTGCCCTTGGCCAGTGCGATTTCCAGCTTGATGCGGTTCTTGCTCCAGTACATCGCGGTCGGCACCAGGGTGTAGCCGTCGCGCTCCACCCGGCCGATGAGCTTGTCGATCTCGCGCCGGTGCAACAGCAGCTTGCGCTGGCGCCGGTCCTCCGGGACGGTATGGGTCGATGCCTGGATCAACGGTGTGATCTGCGCGCCGATCAGGAAGATCTCGCCATCCTTCACGTAGGCGTAGGCGTCGGTCATGTTGCCGCGCCCGGCGCGGATGGCCTTGATCTCCCACCCCTGCAGCACCAGCCCGGCCTCGAAGCGTTCTTCCAGGTGGTACTCGTGGCGCGCGCGCTTGTTGAGCGCGATGGTTTTGTCGGCCTGCGCGTTCTTTGCTTTATCCTTACCGGGTTTCTTGCTCATTTCCGTATTGTCTCCGATTCGGAGGCTTTCCGAACATCCGTCCGTATCCCGCATGCCTATCATCCGCCGCAGCGCCCTGGTCGAACAGCCGGCCGAGCGCATGTTCGACCTGGTCAACGACGTAGCCGCCTATCCGCGGCGTTTCCGCTGGTGCGAGGCGGCGCAGATCCTGGAAGCGGGCCCGGAGCGGCTGGTGGCCCGCCTCGACCTGGGGCTGGGCTCCTTCCGCACCTGGTTCATGACCGAGAACACCCTGCAGCGCCCGGGCAGCATCGACATGCAGCTGAAGGACGGCCCGTTCAAGCGCCTGCATGGCCGCTGGCAGTTCCAGCCATTGTCCGACGCCGCCTGCAAGGTGAGCCTGGAGCTCGAGTTCGAGCCGACCTCGCGCCTGCTCGGGCCGGCGCTGGCGCTGGGCTTCCAGGGCCTGGCCGACCGCATGGTCAACGATTTCGTGCGCGTGGCCGAGCAGGGGGGCTGAGGCGTGCGGGTGGAGGTGGTGCTGGCCTGGCCGGAGCGCTACCTGCGGCGCGAGCTGGTATTGCCCGAGGGGGCGACGGTGGCCGACGCGGTGGCGGCGGCGGCGCTCGATCCCGGTGGTCAATCCCGGGCCGTGGCCGTGCATGGCGTGCTGGCGCGGCCGCAGCAGTTGCTGCAGGACGGGGACCGCGTCGAGCTGCTCAGGCCGCTGTTGGCCGACCCCAAAGAAAATCGCCGCCGGCGGGCGCGCGGCGGCGATTGATCCGGTGCGCGGTGCTGGGCGTCAGCGGCCGCCGCGCTTCTTCTTGTCTTTGGCCAGGTTGGGGCCGAACTGGCGCACGCTGCGCTTGGCCAGTTCCCCGTCCTCGTTGGGGAAGTAGTCGCCTTCCCAGCGGGTGACCCGGTCGTTCTCGAAGAACACGGTGAAGTTCTTCACCTCGGTCCTGCCCAGGCGGTTGACGCGCTGGCTGGAGGTGTAATCCCAACGCTGGGCGTGGAACGGGTCGGGGATGGACGGCGTTCCAAGCAGCGCGTTGACCTGCTGCTTGCTCTGGCCCACCTGCAGCTGTGCGACGGACTTTTCTTGCAGCAGGTTGCCCTGGTAGATGGGCTGCTTGTAGATGATGCCGCACCCGGTGGTGGACAGGGCGACAACGGCGATCAGCAGGAGGTTGCGCATTGGGACGGGCGAATGAGGAAATCCCGGCGATGATACACTCCCCGGCACCCAGCGCGATCTGACCGGAGGCAACTGGCGTCAAACCGCCAATGAACACGATGGCCATGGAATCCAACGACCTGCGCAAAGTCGGCCTCAAGGTGACGCATCCGCGGATGCGCATCCTGGCGCTGCTCGAGCAGAACACCCCCCACCACCACCTGACCGCCGAGGACATCTACCGGCAGTTGCTCGACTGCGGCGACGAGATCGGCCTGGCGACGGTCTATCGCGTGCTGACCCAGTTCGAGGCGGCCGGCCTGGTGCTCAAGCACAATTTCGAGGGCGGGCAGGCGGTCTACGAGCTGGACCGGGGTGGCCATCACGACCACATGGTGGACGTGGATACCGGCAAGATCATCGAGTTCGAAAGCCGCGAGATCGAGGAACTGCAGAAGCGGATCGCGGCCGAGCACGGCTACGAACTGGAAGAGCATTCGCTGGTGCTCTACGTGCGCAAGAAGCGCCGCTAGCGCCGCTGAGCGGCCATTGGGCGCCCGTACCTGACGACACCGGCCTTGTGCCGGTGTCGTCGTTTCAGCGGGTCTGCGTCTCCTCCCGCACCCAGGGCGGGGAAGGGCATGCAGGGGCAGCGCCGGGGCGTGACGCCCGGTGGCTGCGCTGGCGGGCACTGGCCCGGTAGCGGCAGCGAGGCGGCCGCTGTCAGGCGGGTCAGGCCCGGCGGCGCGGATGGCGCCCGTGCGGCGGGTCCCGGCCCTGGCCCGGTAGTGCCGTTCCGGGCCGGCTCAGGCCTCGGCGAGCAGTTTGCGGGCCGCGGCGCGGGCTTCCTTGCTGACTTCGGCGCCGCCGAGCATGCGTGCCAGCTCTTCCTCGCGGCCCTTGGCATCGAGCAGTTCCACCGCGCTCTGGGTCATGCCTTCCACCGGCGCCTTGCTGACCCGGTAATGGGCGTGCCCCTTGGAAGCGACCTGCGGCAGGTGGGTCACGCACAGCACCTGGCGGCGCTCGCCCAGGGCGCGCAGCTTCTTGCCGACGATATCGGCCACGGCACCGCCGATCCCCGAGTCGACCTCGTCGAACACCATGGTCGGTACCGCATCCAGGCCCAGTGCCGCCACTTCGATGGCCAGCGAGATGCGCGACAGTTCGCCGCCCGAGGCGACCTTGCGCAGCGCCCTGGGCGGCTGCCCGGCGTTGGCGGCGACCAGGAATTCGACCCGTTCGGCGCCATTCGGGTCCGGGCGCGGCTGCGGCTGCGGTTCCAGCTCGATCAGGAACTGGCCGCCGCCCATGCCGAGCTCGCCGATCAGCGCGGTGGTGGTGTCCGACAGCGCGCTGGCCGCGGTGGCGCGGCTGGTGGTGAGCACGGCGGCCTGCGCCTGCCAGTGCGCGGCCGCCTTGTCGATCTCGCCCGCCAGTTGCGACAGCCGCGCGTCGGCGCCGCGCAGTTGTTCCAGCTCCGCGGCGATGCGCTCGCGGGTGGCCGCCAGCTCCTCCATCGACACCCGGTGCTTGCGTGCCAGGTCGTGCAGGCGGCCGAGCCGGCGCTCGATGTCCTCGAACGCCTCCGGGTCGCTGTCCAGGTCGTCCTGCACCCGGTCCAGCTGGGCCAGGGCCTCGTGCAGCTGGATGCCGGCGGCGTCGAGCATGCCGTCGATCTCGCCCAGCCGCGGGTCGTGCTGGCTGACCCGCGACAGTTCGTGCCGCACCTGTTGCAGCAGGCCGAGCAGGGACGGGCCGTCGTCGCCGTTGAGCGCGCCGCCGGCGTACTGGCAGGCTTCGATCAGCGCGGTGGAATGCGCCTGGCGGCGGTGGCTGGCGGCCAGCGCGGCCACCGCGGCCGGTTCCAGTTCCTCGCGCTGCAGTTCGCCCAACTGGTGCTCCAGGAAGGCGATGCGGTCGGAGACGTCGCCCTGCTGCGACAGCGCGTCGCGCTCGTCGACCAGCGCCTGCCAGCGGCTGCTGGCGGCGCGTACCGCGGCGCGCTCGGCGTCGTTGCGGGCATAGGCATCGAGCAGCGCCAGCTGGCTGGGGCGCGACAGCAGCGCCTGCTGTTCGTGCTGGCCATGGATCTCGACCAGGAAGGCGGCCAGTTCGGCCAGCTGTGACACCGGTACCGGGCGGCCGTTGATGAAGGCGCGCGAGCCGCCGTCGGCGCGGATCACCCGGCGCAGCTGGCACTGGTCCTCGTCGTCCAGTTCGTTGTCCTGCAGCCAGCGGCGGGCCGGGGCGCCGTCGTCCAGGTCGAATTCGGCCGAAAGCTCGGCCCGGCTGGCGCCGTGGCGGACCACGCCGCTGTCGGCGCGCAGCCCGGACAGGAAGCCCAGGGCGTCTACCATCAGCGACTTGCCGGCGCCGGTCTCGCCGGAAACCACGGTCATGCCTGGCCCGAACTCCAGTTCGGTGGCGCGGACGACGGCGAAATCCTTGATCGAAAGATGTCTGAGCATGGTCGGCAGAAGATGGGGCCGCGCAAAACTAGCATGTGCATGCGGCGGGTCAATCCGGGAAGGGCGCTCCGGGCGCCACATTAATGCGCGGCTGTCGCACCGGATGAGCCGGAACCTTGAAACCCGGGGGGCAGCCCACATACGGGGGAGCAGGCAGGCGGCAGAACGACCGCCAGGGAACCGGAAATGAACCAAGACCACCCCGAATTCGAGACCGACAACAGCGCCGAGGGCATGGCCGCGGCGCAGGACGCGCAGGTCCAGGCGCTGCGCGCCGAGATCGAGCAGCTCAAGGGCGAGTCGCTGCGCGAGCGCGCCGACCTGGAAAACCAGCGCAAGCGCGTGGCGCGCGACATCGAACAGGCGCGCAAGTTCGCCAACGAGAAGCTGCTGGGCGAGCTGCTGCCGGTGTTCGACAGCCTGGACGCCGGGCTGGCCGCCGCCGGCAGCGAGCCCAGCCCGCTGCGCGAAGGGCTGGAGCTGACCTACAAGCAACTGCTCAAGGTCGCCGCCGACAACGGCCTGACCCTGCTCGACCCGGTGGGCCAGGCCTTCAATCCCGAGCATCACCAGGCCATCAGCCAGGTCGACGCGCCGGCCGGGATGGCCCCGGGCGCGGTGGTGACCGTGTTCCAGAAGGGCTACCTGCTCAACGAGCGCCTGCTGCGGCCGGCGCTGGTGGTGGTGGCCCGGGTCGACTGACCCCGGCCGGCTGGCCGCCGCCTTAACGCCGGCGGCCAGCGGCAAACAGCGTTCCGGGGGTGGCTTGAATGTCATCCGGCCATCCCCCACATCCCGTTCATACCCGGCGGCTGCCGGCACACGAATCCTCAGGAGTCCCCCATGGGCAAGATCATTGGTATCGACCTCGGCACCACCAACTCGTGCGTGGCGATCATGGACGGCGGCAAGGCCCGCGTCATCGAGAACTCGGAAGGCGACCGCACCACGCCTTCCATCGTCGCCTACACCAAGGACGGCGAAGTGCTGGTGGGTGCCTCGGCCAAGCGCCAGGCCGTCACCAATCCGAAGAACACCTTCTACGCGGTGAAGCGCCTGATCGGCCGCAAGTTCACCGACGGCGAGGTGCAGAAGGACATCGCCCACGTGCCGTACGGCATCCTGGCCCATGACAACGGCGACGCCTGGGTGCAGACCAGCGACGGCCGCAAGATGGCGCCGCAGGAAATCTCCGCCAAGGTGCTGGAAAAGATGAAGAAGACCGCCGAGGACTTCCTCGGCGAGAAGGTCACCGAGGCGGTCATCACCGTGCCGGCGTACTTCAACGACAGCCAGCGCCAGGCGACCAAGGACGCCGGCCGCATCGCCGGCCTGGACGTCAAGCGCATCATCAACGAGCCGACCGCGGCTGCGCTGGCCTACGGCCTGGACAAGGGCGACAACAAGGACCGCAAGATCGTCGTCTACGACCTGGGCGGCGGCACCTTCGACGTGTCGATCATCGAGATCGCCAACGTCGACGGCGAGAAGCAGTTCGAAGTGCTGGCCACCAACGGTGACACCTTCCTCGGCGGCGAGGACTTCGACAACCGCGTCATCGAGTACCTGGTCGACGAGTTCAACAAGGACCAGGGCATCGACCTGCGCAAGGACCCGCTGGCCCTGCAGCGCCTGAAGGACGCGGCCGAGCGCGCCAAGATCGAGCTGTCCAGCGCGCAGCAGACCGAGGTCAACCTGCCGTACGTCACCGCCGACGCCTCCGGTCCGAAGCACCTGAACATCAAGCTGACCCGCGCCAAGCTGGAAGCGCTGGTGGAAGACCTGATCAAGAAGTCGATCGAGCCGTGCCGCACCGCGCTGAACGATGCCGGCCTGCGTTCGAGCGATATCCACGAGGTGATCCTGGTCGGCGGCCAGACCCGCATGCCGAAGGTGCAGCAGGCCGTGGCCGAGTTCTTCGGCAAGGAGCCGCGCAAGGACGTCAACCCGGACGAGGCCGTGGCGCTGGGCGCCGCGATCCAGGGCGGCGTGCTGGCCGGCGACGTCAAGGACGTGCTGCTGCTGGACGTGACCCCGCTGTCGCTGGGCATCGAGACCCTGGGTGGCGTGTTCACTAAGATCATCGAGAAGAACACCACCATCCCGACCAAGGCCTCGCAGGTGTTCTCCACCGCCGAGGACAACCAGTCGGCGGTGACCGTGCACGTGCTGCAGGGCGAGCGCGAACAGGCCCGCTACAACAAGTCGCTGGCCAAGTTCGACCTGACCGGCATCGAGCCGGCGCCGCGCGGCCTGCCGCAGGTCGAGGTGTCCTTCGACATCGACGCCAACGGCATCCTGCACGTCTCGGCCAAGGACAAGAAGACCAACAAGGAGCAGAAGGTCGAGATCAAGGCCGGCTCGGGCCTGTCCGAGGACGAGATCAACCGGATGGTCGCCGACGCCGAGGCGCACCGCGAGGAAGACAAGAAGTTCCAGGAGCTGGTGCAGGCGCGCAACCAGGCCGACGGCCTGATCCACGCCACCCGCAGCGCCATCACCGAGCACGGCAGCAAGGTCGGCGGCGATGTCATCGGCAAGGTGGAAGCGGCCCTGGCCGACCTGGAAACCGCGATGAAGGGCGACGACAAGGCGCAGATCGAGGCGCGTTCCAAGGCGCTGGAGGAAGCCGGCCAGGCGCTGTACGCCGCCGCTTCGGCCGGCGAGCAGGGTGGCCCGGCCCCGGGTGCCGGTGCGGCCGGCCCGTCGAACGACGACGTGGTCGATGCCGAGTTCACCGAGGTCAAGGACGACAAGAAGTCCTGACGTCCGGTGCCCCTCTCCCTGCGCGGAGAGGGGCCGGGGTGAGGGTTCGGGACCGCATCGCGGTCCCGGGCCCTTGTCGCATCCACGAACCCCCGCCCCAGCCCTCCCCTGGAGGGGGAGGGAGAGGTAGAGCATGAGCAAGCGCGATTACTACGAAGTACTGGGTGTCTCCCGCGACGCCGGCGACGAGGAACTGAAGAAGGCCTACCGTCGCTGCGCGATGAAGCACCACCCGGACCGCAACCCGGGCGATGCCGCGGCCGAAGCCGCCTTCAAGGAGTGCAAGGAGGCCTACGAGGTCCTGTCCGACGGCAACAAGCGGCGCATGTACGACGCCCACGGCCACGCCGCGTTCGAACACGGCATGGGCGGCATGGGCGGCGGTCCCGGTGGCCCGGACATGGGCGACATCTTCGGCGACATCTTCGGCAACATCTTCGGCGGGGGCGGCGGCGCCCGCCAGGCGCGTCGCGGCGCCGACATCGGCTACGTGATGGAGCTGGACCTGGAGGAAGCGGTGGCCGGCGTGGAACGGCGCATCGAAATCCCGACCCTGGTCGAGTGCGGCGACTGCGACGGCAGCGGCTCGGAGGACGGCAAGGTCGAGACCTGCAACGTCTGCGGCGGTCGTGGCCAGGTACGCATGCAGCGCGGCATCTTCGCCATGCAGCAGGCCTGCCACAACTGCGGCGGCCGCGGCCAGATCGTCGCCCGCCCGTGCAGGACCTGCCATGGCAACGGCCGCGTCGAGGAAGACAAGGTGCTGTCGGTGAAGGTGCCGGCCGGCGTCGATACCGGTGACCGCATCCGTCTGCAGGGCGAGGGCGAGGCCGGTCCGGCCGGTACCCCGCCGGGCGACCTGTACGTGGAAGTGCGCGTGCGCGAGCACCCGATCTTCACCCGCGACGGCGACGACCTGCACTGCGAAGTGCCGATCCGCATTTCGCAGGCGGCGCTGGGCGACGCCGTGCGCGTGGCCACGCTGGGCGGCGAGGCGGAGATCCGCATTCCCGCCGAGACCCAGACCGGCAAACTGTTCCGCCTGCGTGGCAAGGGCGTGCGCTCGGTGCGCAGCCGTACCGAGGGCGACCTGTACTGCCGCATCGTGGTGGAGACGCCGGTCAACCTGACCGCCGAGCAGCGCCGGCTGCTGGAGCAGTTCGAGGCCACCTTCAGTGGCGAGGAGGCGCGCAAGCACTCGCCCAAGTCGGCCACTTTCCTGGACGGCGTCAAGGGCTTCTGGGACCGCATGACCTCGTCCTGACCCGGCGCGATCGCTGCAATGCCATGACCAGGCCGCAGTCCGCTGCGGCTTCGTCGTTTCCGGCATTTGGTTGCGTGCGCATCCATGCCGCCGGCCACCGTTTGCGCAGGCGTAGAATGCGGCGATGAACGACGTCGACCACAGCCATCTCGTGCACGGTCGCCGGCAACGCCCGGACGGGCCTTCGCCGGTGGACGTGATTTCCGTACAGTCGCAGCTGGTCTACGGCCATGCCGGCAACAGCGCGGCGGTGCCGCCGCTGCGCGCGCTGGGCCTGCGCGTGGCGGAGATTCCCACCACCCTGCTCAGCAACGCGCCGTTCTACGCGACGCTGCGCGGCCGCGTGCTGCCGGCGGACTGGTTCGCCGAACTGCTGCAGGGAGCCAGCGAGCGCGGCCTGCCGCAGCGCGCCGGCGCGCTGGTGTCCGGTTATTTCGGCAGCGTGGCCAACGGCGCGGCGTTCGCCGACTGGCTGGACACGGTGCTGCCCGCCTGCCCGGACCTGCGCTACTGCCTGGATCCGGTGATCGGCGATACCCACACCGGTCCCTATGTCGAGCCGGGGCTGGAGCGCATCTTCGCCGAGCGGTTGCTGCCGCATGCCTGGCTGGTCACCCCCAATGCCTTCGAACTGGGCCGCCTGACCGGCATGCCGGCGCTACGCCAGGACGACGCCATCGCCGCTTCGCGCGTGCTGCTTGAGCGCGGCCCGCAGTGGGTGATCGCGCATTCGGTGTCCGGCGTGCCGGGCGAACTGGTGACCCTGGCGATCGGCCGCGACGAGGTCTGGCGCTGGGCCTCGCCGCACCTGCCGGTGGACGTGGCCGGCACCGGCGATGTGCTGATGTCGCTGCTGGTGGCGTTCCTGCTCAAGGGCCATCGCTTCGAGGATGCGGTGGGGCGCGCCATCGCCGGCGTGCATGCCGCGCTGGAAGCGACGCTGGCGCACGGCGTGGAGGAATTCGATGTATTGGCGGCGGCGCCGGCGGCACTGGGTACGCCGCACCGGTTCCGCGCCGAGCGGCTGGCGTGAGCGCGGCGCAGGCACCGGTCGTCGGCATCGTCGGCAGCGGCGGCGCCTATGGCCGCTGGCTGCGCGGGTTTTTCCAGGCACGCATGGGGCTGGAGGTGATCGGCCACGATCCGGTCGACGCCGACTCGCAGACGCCCGAACAGCTGCTCGAGCGCGCCGACGTGCTGTTGTTCTCGGCGCCGATCCGGCATACGCCGGCCCTGATCGACGAGTACGTACGGCGTTCGGGCGGGCGCGAACGCGGCAGGCTGTGGCTGGACGTGACCTCGATCAAGAGCGCACCGATGGCGGCGATGCTGCGCTCGCAGGCCTCCGTGGCCGGGCTGCATCCGATGACCGCGCCGCCCAAGGCGCCCACGCTCAAGGGCCGGGTGATGGTGGTGTGCGAGGCGCGCGTGGCCGCGTGCTGGCAGCCCTGGCTGGAACGGCTGTACGCCGCGCTGGAGGCCGAGTGCGTGCCGGCCACGCCCGAGCACCACGACCGGGTGATGGCGCTGGTGCAGGCGCTGGTACATGCCAGCCACCTGGCCCAGGCCGGCGTGCTGCGCAGCTACGCGCCGCTGCTTGGCGAACTGCAGGCGCTGATGCCCTACCGTTCGACCGCATTCGAACTGGATGCGGCGGTGATCTCGCGCATCCTGTCGCTCAACCCGGCGATCTACGAGGACATCCAGTTCGGCAACCCGCACGCGGGCGAGGTGCTGGACCGCATGCTGGAGCAGCTGCGGCAGCTGCGCGCGCAGCTGGCCGACGGCAGCGATGCGGCGCGGGCGGCCTTCCGCAGCCAGTTCCTGGACGACAACCGCCAGGCGGTGGGCGAGCAGGCGCTGCGCGATGGCAATTACAGCTTCGAGCGCCTGGGCTACCTGCTGGCCGACCTGACCGACACGCGCGCGATGAGCGTGCACCTGCCCGAGGATCGTGCCGGTTCGCTGCGCGAGCTGCTGCACGTGTTCGAACGGCACGGCATCAGCCTGTCCTCGATCCATTCCTCGCGTACGCCGGCGGGCGAGGTGCATTTCCGCATCGGCTTCGCCCAGCGCTATGCGCCGGACCTGCTGGACGCGGCCGCGCGCGAGATCGACCACACCGGCATCGGCCGGGTACTGCAGCACTGAACGTGCGTCATCCACAGCGGGTGTGGATGACCTGCGCACAAGCCTGTGGATGAACGCCGGCAGCCGTTGTGGCGCAAGGCTGTCAAGATGGATGGCGAAATTTTGGCCGGCGCGCATCGGCGATCCGGGGAAAGCATCGGTTGCGGTCGCATCGCCGGCCGCACCGCTCCGCCAGGTGTTGTCGGCGGTGTCCCGCGCATTCATCCACAGCGGGTGTGGATGACCTGCGCACAAGCCTGTGGATGAACGCCGGCAGCCGTTGCGGTGCAAGGCTGTCAAGATGGCTGGTCAATTATTCGCCAGCTGGATGCGCGCACCGGCGGTGATGCCGGCGCGTGTGGCGACAAGGCCGGCGCACGCACGGAAGCCGTGCGCGCGGGTGCCCGCCGGTTGTTCAGATGTGCAGCCGCACCTGTCCGTCGAGCGTGACGAATTCGCGCGCGTTGCGCCGCAGGTGGCGGCCATCGTCCAGTTCATAGCGCGGCGTGGTATCGCCGTTGCCGGCGCTGCCGGGCTCGGGAACGAACTCGATGATGATGCGGCTCTCGCCGTTGCTGTCGGTGGCGGGGAACTGGCGGAACGACATCGGCAACCTCCTGCGTGGCATGCAACCCGGTACGTCCGGGCCAGCCTGCATCGGCGCCCGTTAGCGCGGCGTCGTCAGTCGATGAACTGCAGCCGCGCCAGTTCCGCGTACAGGCCGCCCTCGCGCAGCAACTGCGCGTGGGTACCCTGGGCCACGATGCGGCCGTGGTCCATCACCACGATGCGGTCGGCCTTGAGCACGGTGGCCAGGCGGTGCGCGATCACCAGCGTGGTGCGGCCGGCCATCAGCCGTTCCAGCGCCTGCTGCACCGCGCGTTCGCTCTGCGCGTCCAGCGCGCTGGTGGCTTCGTCCAGCAGCAGGATCGGCGCGTCCTTGAGCAGGGCGCGGGCGATGGCGATGCGCTGCTGCTGGCCGCCGGACAGGCGCGCGCCGCGCTCGCCCAGCTCGCTGGCGTAGCCCTCGGGCAGGGCACGGATGAAATCGTCGGCCTCGGCGGCGCGGGCGGCGGCATGCACTTCCTCGTCGCTGGCCTGCAGGCGTCCGTAGCGGATGTTGTCGGCGGCACTGGAGGCGAACAGCGCCGGTTGCTGCGGCACCAGCGCGATCCGCTCGCGTAGCGCGGTCGGTTCGGCCTGGCGCAGGTCGATGCCATCGATGCTGATGGTTCCCGCCTCGGGATCGTGGAAACGCAGCAGCAGCGACAGCACCGTGCTCTTGCCGGCCCCGGAGGGGCCGACCAGCGCCACGGTCTCGCCCGGCCGCACGTGCAGGGTGAAGCCGTCCAGCGCCGGCTGCCCGGGGCGCTGCGGGTAGTGGAAGACCACGTCCTGGAAGCGGATGTCGCCGCGCAGCGGCGTGGGCAGCGCCAGCGGCGCGGGCGGCGCGCTGACGCCCGGGCGTTCCTGCAGCAGTTCGGCGATGCGGCCCATGCCGCCGGCGGCACGCTGCAGTTCATTCCACACCTCGGCCAGCGCACCGACCGAGCCGCCGCCGATCAGCGCGTAGAACACGAACTGGCCCAGCTCGCCCTTGCTGATGCGCCCGGCGATCACGTCATGCGCGCCCGACCACAGCACCAGCACCACCGCGCCGAACACCAGGGTGATGACGATGGCGGTGACCAGCGACTGGGTGCGGATGCGTCCGCGCGCGGTCGCCACCGCCACCGCCACCGCGTCGGCGAAGCGGCCGGTTTCGTAGCCTTCGCGCGCATGCGCCTGCACCGTACGGACCGCGCTCAGGGTTTCGCTGGCGAGGTTGTTGGCATCGGCGACGCGGTCCTGGCTGGCGCGCGAGGCCTTTTCCAGCCGGCGTGCGCCGAGGATGATCGGCAGGACCGCCAGCGGGATGCCGACCAGGGTGAACGCCGCCAGCCGCGGGCTGGTGACGAACAGCATGGCCACGCTGCCGACCACGGTGACGGTGCTGCGCAGCGCCACCGACATGCTGCTGCCGACCACGCTGCGCAGCAGTTCGCTGTCGGCGGACAACCGCGAGACCAGTTCGCCGCTGCGGTTGCGGTCATGGAACTGCGCGTCCAGCGCGATCAGGTGCGCGTAGAGCTGGCGCCGGAGGTCGGCCACCACTTTTTCGCCCAGCAGCGACACGAAGAAAAAGCGCGCGGCGCTCGCCACGGCCAGCACCACCACCACCGCGAACACCAGCAGGAATACCTGGTCGATGTTGCTGCCGTTGCTGAAGCCGTCGTCGATCATGCGCCGGAACGCGACCGGGAAGCTCAGCGTGGCCACCGAGGCCACCGCCAGCGCCGCCAGCCAGGCGGTGAACAGCGCCATGTGGCGGCGCACGAACGGCCACAGCGCCCGCAGCGTGCCCAGCCGTGCCTTGGCGGAAGAAGAGGGAGCGGTGGCGGTATCGGTCATGGGCGTGGCAGTGGAAAAAGGAAGGGCGGTGCCGGCGTCAGCCGCCGGCGTCGAGCCAGCGCACCCTGTCACGGGTGGCGTCGCGCAGCTGGGTTTTCAAGCCGTCCACCCGTTCGGCGGGCAGTTCGATGGCCAGTTGCGCACCATGCTCGTCGAATTCTTCGCCGAGCTTGTCCGCCGCATGCGCGGCCAACTGCGCATGCACGGTGCCGAGTTCGTCGAATGGGCACGCCAGCCGCAGCCTGCGCATCGCCACCAGCGGCAGGCGCGGCGCCAGCCGCAGGCATTCGGCGGCGGTGCCGCCGTAGGCGCGCACCAGCCCACCGGCGCCGAGCTTGATGCCGCCGTACCAGCGGGTCACCACCACCACGACACGGTCGTAGCCCTGGCCATCGATCGCCGCCAGGATCGGGCGACCCGCGGTACCGGCGGGCTCGCCGTCGTCGCTGGAACGGTATTCGTTGCCGCAGCGGTAGGCCCAGCAGTTGTGGGTGGCGTCGGCCACCGAGACCGTGCTGACGAAGGACAGTGCATCGGCCGCATTGCCGATCGGCATGGCCTGGGCAAGAAAACGGCTGTGCTTGATCTCCAGCAGGTGGCTGGCGGGCGCGGCGAGGGTGTCGGGCATCGCCCACATTCTAGGCCGCCGGGCAATCATTTGCCGCGCGGGACCGGGCCCGCGCGCGGCAACCGCCGGCGGGATGCCGCTCAGTCGCCCAGCAACGGCCGCAGGTCGCGCGGGATACGGGCTTCCGGATAGACCTGCATGAAGCGCTCCAGGCTGGCACGTGCGTTGTCCAGGTCACCGTCGGCACGCCGCGCGCGGATGCGCTGCAGCCATTGCCGGCGCGGCAGGCGCGCGTCCCCGTCGATGGCGGCCGACGCGGCGGGCACGACCTCCGCTGCGGTCGGTTCGGGCCGCCTGGCGGCGGACGCCTGGACCGGCGCAGCCGCGCGTGCGTCCTGGGGGGGCGAATGCAGGCGCAGTTCGGCTTGCACCGCGGCCTGCTCCGCCGCGGCGGCGGGTTCCAGCGCATAGCTGGACGCCGTGGGGGCAACCCGCGATGCCGTGGCAGGGGCAGTGGCAGGCGCGGCGGGTGCCGGCGGCGGGGGCGGCACGGAGGCGACCGGCGCGCGCGCCGCTGCCGGTGCGGCCCGCGCGGGCGCTGCTGCTTTCCGTGCCAGGCTGTCGACAGGGGCCTGGCTTGGTGGTGGCGCTGCCATGGGGGCGGGAACGGACGGCGGCGGCGGGGGCGATACCGCCGCGTCGCGCGCCTCCGTGGCGGTCATCGGCGCCGGTGCCACCGCCGCGGGCAGCGGTGGTGGCGTGGGCCGCAGCTGCCAGGCCAGGCCGACAACCAGCACCAGCGACGCGGCGGCGGCGAGCGAGGACACCAGGCCGCGGCGCCAGCCGCGTCGTGCCGGGCGCGCGCCGGTAGTGAAAGTGGCCGGGGGCGCGGACGGCCGCGGCGCCGGTTCCGACCCGGCCGGTTCGCGCGCGAGCGCGGCGATGGCCGCGTCGATCCGCGCCGACGGCGCGATGCCCGCGGCGGGACGGCCCAGCAGCCGTGCCAGTTCGCGCTCTTCGGGAGTCAGGGGGTCGGACCTGTTCATTCGCTCAACCTCGCGCGCAGCTTGTCCATCGCATAGCGCAGCCGCGACTTGACGGTTTCCCGCCCCACGCCGGTGATCTGCCCGATCTCCTCCAGGCTCAGTTCCTGCTCCAGGCGCAGGATCAGGACTTCCTGCTGCTCCTGCGGCAACTCGGCCATGGCCTGGCGCAGCCGCAGCCGTTCGTCCTGCTCGTGGGCCAGCAGTTCCGGGGTGCAGGCATCGGCCAGGCGCGCGGTGCGCTGTTCGGCATCGTCCGGGGCGGCGGGCCGGTGCCGCGCCGCGCGCCAGTGGTCGTTCAGGCGGTTGTGGGCGATGCGGAACAGCCAGGTGGCGAAGCCCGCCTCCGGCTTCCAGCGCGAGCGGGCCAGGATCATCCGCTGCCATACGTCCTGGAACAGCTCCTCGGCCAACGCGCGGTCGCGCAGCTGGCCCAGCAGGTAGTGGAACAGCCGCGCGCGATGCCGCGCATACAGCTCGGCGAAGGCTTCGCCATCGCCTTCGGCGTAGGCCAGCATCAGCGCTTCGTCGGTCGGGGCTTGGAGGGCGGTATCCACGTGGCCCAGCCTAAGCGCTGGCCGCGCCACTGCCTAGTCGCCGCCGGGCGCGGGCCGGCGCCGGTTCAGCCAGCCCCGGCGCGGGCGCACCGCAGGCGGTGGTTGCGGCATTATGCTGCGACAGGGGAGTTCCGGAGTGCCGGAACCCGGAACACGCATGGAGATCATGTCCCACCGCCAACTCGACCTGCATGCCGGCAGCGGCCGCGTGGACACCGATTCGCCGACCAACCGCGTGGTGGCGACGCTGCACGGCCTGCTGCCCCAGGGCAGCGCCGTGGCGCTCGCCTGGGACGATGCGGTGCTCGGGCAGGGCGACTGCGTCAGCCCGGGTGCCGATGGATTGCGCGGACCGGTGCACGCATTGCTGGCGGGCGAGCCGCTGCCGGACGGCCTGCGCCAGGCCGTGGTGGAACGCTGGACCGACGCGGAAGGTGGTGCCCGCATCGTGGTGCTGGCCGAGATCGATGCCAGTTTCTCCGACGCGCAGCGGCAGGCCTGGCTGGGCACCGCGCACGCGCTCGTCGCCGCGGTGCTGGTGTCGCTGCGCCAGGGCGTGCAGATCGAGCAGCTCGAACGCGCCAAGCGCCTGCAGCGGGCCCTGTTCGAGATCGCCGACCTGGCCGGCAGCGACCTGGAAATGTCGCAGATGCTGGCCCATTTCCACCGCATCCTGTGCACCCTGATGTACGCGGACAACTGCTACATCGTCGAATGCGACGAGCACCAGAGCAGCCTGCGCTTCCTGTATTTCGCCGACGAACTGGACAACTTCGCGCCGCATCCGGAGCGGCGTTTCCGCTTCGAGGAAATGCAGGACAGCCTGACCTTCGCGGTGCTGCGCCTGGGCAGGACCATGCATGGCCCTTCACGCGAGCTGCTGCAGGTGCTGGACCACCAGCATTCCGTGCACAGCGGCCCGGACAGCGCCGATTGGCTGGGGGTGCCGATGTGGCGCGACGGTACCGTGTGCGGCGCCATCGTGGTGCAGAGCTACGAGAGTGGCGTGCAGTACGGCGACGAGGACCGCGACGTGCTCAATTTCGTGGCCAAGCACATCCTGACCGCCATGGACCGGCGCCAGGCGCACGTGCAGTTGGAGCAGCACGTGCAGCGGCGCACGCTGGAGCTGGAGCGGGCCAACGCCAGCCTGCAGGAGGAAATACAGGAGCGGCGGCGCGCCGAGGCCCTGCAGGCGGCGCTGTTCAATGTCTCGGAACTGGCGATGAGCGCAGGCAGCCAGGCGGTGTTCCATGCCGAGGTGCACCGGGTGATCGGCGGCCTGCTGGACGCAAGCAATTTCTACATCGCGCTGGTCAACGAGCAGGGCGACGGGCTGGATTTCGTCTATTCGGTGGACGAGTTCAACCGGGTGCGCGCGTCGCGCGCCTTCAGTGGCGGCCTGACCGAGTACACCCTCCGCAGCGGCCAGCCGCTGCTCGCGACCCGGGCCGAGATCGACCAGCTGATCGCGCGCGGCGAGGTGCGCGAATTCGGCGCCAAGTCGCAATGCTGGCTGGGCGTGCCGCTGTTCAGCGACGACGAAGTAGTGGGCGTGATCGCGGTGCAGAGCTACAACCCGCAGGTCAGCTTCACCGCCCACGACCAGCGGCTGCTGGCGTTCGTGGCGCGCAACATCGGCAACAGCCTGGCGCGCCAGCGCGACCGCAATCGCCTGCTGCAGGCGCATGCCGAGCTGGAGCAGCGCGTGGCCGAGCGCACCCGCGAGCTGGGCGAGGTCAACCAGAAACTGCTGGCGCAGATCGGCGAGCGCATGCGCGTGGAGCAGCGCCTGACCCACCTGGCGATGCACGACGTGCTGACCGGCCTGCCCAACCGCCTGCAGTTGCTGGAGAAGCTGGAAGAGGCGATCGAACACGCGCAGCTGGGCATGGGCCCGATGTTCGCGCTGCTGTTCCTCGACCTGGACCGCTTCAAGTGGGTCAACGACAGCATCGGCCATGCCGCCGGCGACCGCATGCTGGTGGAAGTGGCGCAGCGCCTGGTGGGCATGCTGCGCAGCGACGACGTGGTGGCGCGCCTGGGCGGCGACGAATTCGCGCTGCTGGTGCGCTGCGACGGCGCCAAGGAGGCCATGGACGTCGGCCGGCGCCTGCTGCGTTCGCTGGAGCACTCGATGTGGGTCGACGGGCGCGAGTTGTTCCCGTCGGGCAGCATCGGCATCGCCCTGTGGAGCCCGCGCTACACCTCCGGCGCGGAACTGCTGCGCGACGCCGATGCGGCGATGTACCGCGCCAAGGGCATGGGCCAGGATCGCTGCATGCTGTTCGACGAGGCCATGCGCGAGCAGTCGCTGCAGAGCCTGGAACTCGAGGCGGACCTGCGCCGGGCGATCATCAACAATGATTTCCTGCCGTTCTACCAGCCCATCGTGTCGCTGGCCGATGGCGCCGTGGTCGGCCACGAGGCGCTGCTGCGCTGGCAGCACGAGGGCAGGGGCCTGCTGCTGCCGGGCGAGTTCATCTCGTTGGGCGAGGAAAGCGGCCTGATCGAGCAGGTGGACTGGCTGATCTACGAGCAGGTGGTGCGCGACCTGGCCGGCACCGGTTCGGGCTATGTTTCGGTGAATGTCTCGCCACGGCATTTCCGCTCGTCCGAGTTCGCCGCGCGCCTGCTGGGGCTGTTGGAAGCGGCCGGCGCCGACCCGGGACGGCTGCGGGTGGAGATCACCGAGATGGCATTGCTGGAGGACGCCCCGCGCACGCTGCGTACCCTGTACCAGCTGCGCGAGCGCGGGATCGTGGTGCAGCTGGACGATTTCGGCACCGGCTATTCGGCGCTGTCCTACCTGCACCGCTTCCCGATCAGCGCGCTGAAGATCGACCGCAGTTTCGTGGCCGGGTTGCACGCCGACAACGGCAAAAGCACGCAGGCGCTGGTCGAGGGCGTGGTGTCGCTGGCGCGTACCCTGGGCATCGAGACCATCGGCGAGGGCGTGGAGGACGAGCGCCAGCTGCGCACGCTGTTCGACATGGGCTGCAATTTCGGCCAGGGCTATCTGCTGGGCCACCCGCTGCCGCGCGAGGCGACGCTGTACCGGATGGCGTGAACCGCCGCACCGCCGCGTGGTCGATGCCGGCACCTGCCGGCACCTGCCGGCGCCCACCGCAATGCCGTGCGGCGTTCGTCGAGCCGCGCCGGGCACCCTGCGGAAACGCGGCGCGGGGTGCTCCGTCAAACCGCACCATGCTGGACCACGGTCGCGCGGATGCCTGCCGCCGCGGCACGTGCCGGTGGGCTGTCCGCAACGCAGGGCGCGGTTATTCCGCGCCAGGGCAGGGAGGGCGGCGCCAACGAAGCCCGCCGCGTCGTCACGCGCCTGTGTGCCTGCCGCAACGCCGTGCCAATGGACTTACCGCAACGCCGCACGCAGCTTTTCGTCGAACCGCGCCAGGCAGGGAAGGAGGCGCCAGCGAAGCCTGCCGCGTCGCCACGCGCCGATGGCCTTACCGCAACGCGGCGCGCAGTTTCTCGTCGAACCGCGCCAGGCAGGGAGGGAGGCGCCAGCGAAGCCCGCCGCGTCGCCACGCGTCAATGGGCCTGCCGCAATGCTGCGCGCCAATGGACTTGCCGCAGCGCAGCGCGCAGCTTTTCGTCGAACCGCGCCAGGCAGGGAAGGAGGCGCCAGCGAAGCCCGCCGCGTCGCCACGCGTCAATGGGCCTGCCGCAATGCTGCGCGCCAATGGACTTGCCGCAGCGCAGCGTGCAGCTTTTCGTCGAACCGCGCCAGGCAGGGAAGGCGGCGCCAGCGAAGCCCGCCGCGTCGCCACGCGCCAATGGCCTTACCGCAACGCCGCGCGCAGCTTCTCGTCGAACCACTTGTCCGCCTGCGCCGGCGAATAAGCCCGCATCCACGCCAGCATCTGCCCGGCGTCGTCGCCATACCACAGGTCGTGGCGTTGTTCCGGATGCAGGAAGCGTTCTTCCACCATGTGGTCGATCATGCCGATCAGCCTGGCGTAGAAGCCGTTGACGTCGAGGAAGGCGCAGGGCTTGTTGCCGATGCCGAGCTGGCGCCAGGTCAACATCTCGAAGATCTCTTCGGCGGTACCGAAACCGCCGGGCAGGGCGACGAAGGCGTCGGACAGGTCGAACATGCGCGATTTGCGCTCGTGCATGGAGCCGACGACCTCCAGCGTGGTCACGCCCTGGTGCGCCACTTCCAGGTCCACCAGGTGCTGCGGGATCACCCCGGTGACCTGGCCGCCGGCGGCCAGTACGCCGTCGGCTACCGCGCCCATCAGCCCGGTGCGGCCGCCGCCGTAGATCAGGCGCAGGCCTTCGTGGGCGATGCGCGTGCCCAGTTCGGTGGCGCGCTCGATGTACAGGGGATTGGCACCGGGGTTGGAGCCGCAGTAGACGCAGATCGATTTCATGGGAAGTCCTGGGGAGGTGTGCGGATCGCGTCGATGAACAGGGCGCGATCGGGGGAATGCAAAAGCAAGAAGGCTCCGCCGGGGCGGAGCCTTCTGGGTCAGGCCGGTGGCGCTCAGTTGGCCTTGTGGATGGCGCGCTTGCCGACCGCCATGGCCGCGTCGTGGATCACTTCCGACAGCGACGGGTGGGCGTGGCAGATGCGGGCCAGGTCGTCGGCCGAGCCGCTGAACTCCATGGTCAGCACGCCTTCGTGCACCAGTTCGGAGACATTGGCGCCGACCAGGTGCATGCCCAGCACGCGGTCGGTTTCGGCGTGCGCCAGCACCTTGACGAAGCCGGCCGGCTCGACCATCGCCACGGCACGGCCGTTGGCGGCGAACGGGAAGCTGCCGGCCTTGTACGGGATGCCCTCGGCCTTGAGCTGGGCTTCGGTCTTGCCGACCCAGGCCAGTTCCGGCTCGGTGTAGATCACCCACGGGATGGTGTCGAAGTTGACGTGGCCCGGCAGGCCGGCGATCAGTTCGGCCACCGCGATGCCTTCCTCGAAGCCCTTGTGCGCCAGCATCGGGCCGCGCACGCAGTCGCCCACCGCCCAGACGCCGTCGACGCCGGTGTGGCAATGGTCGTCGACCACGATCTGGCCGCGCTCGTTGACCTGCACGCCGGTGCCCTCGGCCAGCAGGCCCTGGGTGGCGGCGCGGCGGCCGACGGCCACCAGCAGCTTGTCGACGGTCAGGGTCTTCTCGCCTTCACCATCGGTGTAGGTGACCACCACTTCCTTCTTCTTGCCCTTGCCGGTCACTTCGGTCTTGCTGACCTTGGCGCCGAGCCTGATGTCCAGGCCCTGCTTCTTGAATTCGCGGGCGGCGACCTTGGCCACTTCGGCGTCGGCGGCGGCCAGGAACTCCGGCATCGCCTCGAGAATGGTCACTTCGGCGCCCAGGCGCTTCCACACGCTGCCCAGTTCCAGGCCGATCACGCCGGCGCCGATCACCGCCAGGCGGCCCGGTACTTCGGTGAAGTCCAGCGCGCCGACGTTGTCGACGATGGTCTCGCCGTCGAACTTGGCGAACGGCAGTTCGATCGAGTCCGAGCCGGCGGCGATGATGACGTTGGTGCCCTTCAGCTCGACCTCGCTGCCGTCATGCTGCTTGACCTTGACGACGTTGCCGGCCTGCAGTTGGCCGAAGCCGTAGTAGGCGGCGACCTTGTTGGCCTTGAACAGCTGGGCGATGCCGCCGGTGAACTGCTTCACGATGGCGTCCTTGCGGCCGACCATCTTCTCGACATCCATCTTGGCGTCCTTGAAGCTGATGCCATGGTCGCCAAAGATGTGGCCCATGTTCCAGTACTGGCGCGAGGAGTCCAGCAGTGCCTTGGACGGGATGCAGCCCACGCGCAGGCAGGTGCCGCCCAGCGCCGGCTTGCCGTCCTTGCCCAGCGCCGCGTCGATGCAGGCGGTCTTCAGGCCCAGTTGGGCGGCGCGGATGGCGGCGTGGTAGCCGGCCGGGCCGGCACCGATGACGACGACGTCGAATTGTTCAGCCATTTGAGGTTCCTTGGTGCTTTCCTTCGGCCTCGCGGGCGAGGCCGGTGGCGCGGGGCGCCGGGCAAGGGGCGGGCGCTGGGCCGGCCCCGGAGCGACCGACCCCTCCGCGGGGGGAGGGGTCGGCGGGTGTTACAGGCCGAACAGCATGCGGCCCGGGTTTTCCAGCTGGTTCTTGATGTCCACCAGGAACTGCACCGCGTCCTTGCCGTCGATGATGCGGTGGTCGTAGGACAGCGCGATGTACATCATCGGCGCGATCACGACCTGGCCGTTCTCGGCGATCGGGCGCTCCTTGATCGTGTGCATGCCGAGGATGGCGCTCTGCGGCGGGTTGACGATCGGGGTCGACATCAGCGAGCCGAAGGTGCCGCCGTTGGTGACGGTGAAGGTGCCGCCCTGCAGGTCGTCCAGCGCCAGCTTGCCGTCGCGCGCCTTCTTGGCGTAATCGGCGATGCCCTGCTCGATGTCGGCGAAGGACATGCGCTCGACGTTGCGCAGCACCGGCGTCACCAGGCCCTTGTCGGTGGACACGGCGATGGAGATGTCCGAATAGCCGTGGTAGATGATGTCGTCGCCGTCGACGGAGGCGTTGACCAGCGGGAAGCGCTGCAGCGCGTTGGCCGCGGCCTTCACGAAGAAGCTCATGAAGCCGAGCTTGATGCCGTGGGCCTTCTGGAACTCGTCCTGCAGTTCCTTGCGTGCGGCCGAAACCTTGGCCAGGTTGACTTCGTTGAACGAAGTCAGCATGGCGATGGATTCCTTGGACTGCATCAGCCGCTCGGCGATGCGCTTGCGCATGCGGGTCATCGGCACCCGTTCTTCCGGACGCGCGCCGCCGGCCTTGCCGACGCCGCCGTTGCGGGCGAAGTTGACGATGTCTTCCTTGGTCACCGCGCCATGGCGGCCGGTGCCGGCCACGTCGGCCGGGTTCACGCCTTCGGTGATGGCCGAGAAGCGGGCGCCCGGGGGCAGGTTGTCGGCGGCGGACTTGGCGGCCGGGGCCGGCGCGGCGGCCGCAGCGGCCGGTGCCGGGGCCGCGGCCTTCGGTGCCTCGGCGGCAGCCGGGGCCGGCGCGGCGGCGACGGCGCCTTCCTCGATGATCGCCACGACCTGGCTGCTGGTCACGGTGGCGCCTTCGGGGAACTTGATCTCCTTGATCACGCCATCGACCGGCGACGGGACCTCGAGCACGACCTTGTCGGTTTCCAGGTCAAGCAGGTTTTCGTCACGCTTGACCGCGTCGCCGACCTTCTTGTGCCAGGTGGCAATGGTGCCGTCAGCGACGGATTCGGGCAGTACCGGGGCTTTGACTTCGGTGGCCATGCAGGGGCTTCCTGGTTCGTATTCTTGGTGAAAGGGGGAGAGTTATTCAGCGAACTGGTCGTTGAAGGGGTTGACCAGCGCATCGGCGAGCAGCTGTTGCAGTTCGCGCAGGTGGTCGGCCATGTGGCCGACGGCCGGCGACGGCGAACGCGGGCGGCCAGCGTAGTGCAGGTTCTGGCCATCGGCCAGGCAGGCCTGCAGGTGGTGGCGGATCTGGTACCACGCGCCCTGGTTCATCGGCTCTTCCTGGCACCACACCACGTCGGCGGCCTTGCCGTACTTCTTCAGTTCGGCGGCCAGCTGCGGGCGCGGGAACGGGTACAGCTGCTCCACGCGGATGATCGCCACGTCGTCCTGGCCACGCTTGGTCTGGTCTTCCAGCAGGTCGTAGTAGACCTTGCCCGAGCACAGCACCACGCGCTGGACCTTCTTGGCGTCGGCGCTGGCGTCGCCGATCAGGTGCTGGAACTCGCCGTTGGCCAGTTCGTCCAGGGTCGAAACGGCCAGCTTGTGGCGCAGCAGCGACTTGGGCGACATCACCACCAGCGGCTTGCGGGTGGTCATGCACAGCTGGCGGCGCAGCATGTGGAACGCCTGGGCCGGGGTCGACGGCACGCAGACCAGCATGTTCTCCAGCGCGCACAGCTGCAGGAAGCGCTCCAGGCGCGCCGAGCTGTGTTCCGGGCCCTGGCCTTCGTAGCCGTGCGGCAGCAGCAGGGTCAGGCCGGAAATGCGGCCCCACTTGGCCTCGCCGGAGGCGATGAACTGGTCGATCACCACCTGGGCGCCGTTGGCGAAGTCGCCGAACTGGCCTTCCCAGATGCACAGGGTGTTGGGATCGGTGGTGGAGAAGCCGTACTCGTAGGCCATCACCGCCTCCTCGCTGAGCAGCGAGTCGATGACGGTGGCCTGCTCCGGCGACTGCACCAGCTGGCGCAGCGGCAGGTAATAGGCGTCGGTCTTCTGGTCGTGCAGGATCGCGTGGCGATGGGTGAAGGTGCCGCGGCCGACGTCCTGGCCGACCAGGCGCAGGCCATGGCCCTGGTCGAGCAGGGTGGCGTAGGCCAGGTTCTCGGCGAAGCCCCAGTCGCCCGGGATCTCGCCGGCCGCCATCTTGCGGCGGTCGTCATAGACCTTGGCCACGCGCGAGTGCAGTTCCACGCCCTCGGGGATGGTGTTGATCAGCTTGGCCAGGCGGGTCAGTTCGGTCATCGGCACCCGGGTGCTGACCGGGTCGGACAGCTTGCCGGCCAGCAGCTTCGGCCAGTCCACGTACAGCTTGCTGGTCGGCGGAGTCTTCTCGACCTGTGCCAGCTCGGTGGTGACTTCGCCCGAATCGAGCTTCTCGCGGTAGGCATCGACCAGCGCCTTGCCGCCATTGGCCGGGATCACGCCCGCGGCCTCGAGCTTCTCCGCGTACAGTTCGCGGGTGGTCTTGTGCTTGCGGATCACCTGGTACATCAGCGGCTGGGTGATCGCCGGCTCGTCGGCCTCGTTGTGGCCCCAGCGGCGGTAGCAGACCAGGTCGATCACCACGTCCTTGTGGAACTGCTGGCGGAAGTCGTAGGCCAGCTTCGCGGCGAACACCACCGCCTCCGGATCGTCGCCGTTCACGTGCAGCACCGGCGCGCCGACCATCTTGGCGATGTCGGTGCAGTACAGGGTCGAGCGCGAGTCGTCGCGGTTGGAGGTGGTGAAGCCGACCTGGTTGTTGATGACGATGTGCACGGTGCCGCCGACCGCGAAGCCGCGCGCCTGCGACATCTGGAACAGCTCCATCACCACGCCCTGGCCGGCGAACGCGGCGTCGCCGTGGATCAGGATCGGCATGACCTGCTTGCGCGCGGTGTCGCCACGGCGTTCCTGGCGCGAACGCACCGAACCGGCGACCACCGGGTCGACGATCTCCAGGTGCGACGGGTTGAACGCCAGCGCCAGGTGCACCGGGCCGCCGGCGGTGGCGACGTCGGCCGAGAAGCCCATGTGGTACTTCACGTCGCCGGCCACGGCACGGTCGTCGTGCTCGAAGCGGCCTTCGAACTCGTCGAACAGCTTGCGCGGGTTCTTGCCCAGGGTGTTGACCAGCACGTTCAGGCGGCCGCGGTGGGCCATGCCGATCACCACGTCCTTGACCCCGTCCTTGCCGGCGCTGCGGATCACCGTGTCCATCATCGGGATCAGCGAATCGCCGCCTTCCAGCGAGAAGCGCTTCTGGCCGACGTACTTGGTGTGCAGGTAGCGCTCGAGGCCCTCGGCCGCGGTCAGCCGCTCCAGGGTGCGGCGCTGGGTGTCCGCGTCGAGGTTGTAGTTGCCGCCGGCGCTTTCCAGGCGCTGGTACAGCCACTGGCGCTGGTCGACTTCGGCGATGTACATGAACTCGGCGCCGATGGAGCCGGTGTAGGTCGCCTTCAGGCGCGCCAGCAGGTCGCGCAGCTTCATGCGCGGCTGGCCGCCGACGCCGCCGGTGCTGAACTCGTCGTTGAGGTCGGCGTCGGACAGGTGGTGGAAAGCCAGGCCCAGGTCGGGCGGGTTGACCGGCGGGGTCAGGCCCAGCGGGTCGAGCTGCGCGCCGAGGTGGCCGCGCGAGCGGTAGGCGGTGATCAGGCGTCCGACGTTGCGCTCGCGCTCGTCGCCGCCGCCGGCACTGGCCACGGCACTGGACGCGTTGCGGCCGGCCTCGGCGATGTGGGCGATGACGGCCGAATGCGGGACATCACCTGCCTCGCGGCCCTTGAAACCGTCGAAGTAGGACTTCCATTTGGGGTCCACACTGTCCGGGGAGACGAGGTACTGCTCGTACAGGTCCTCGATATAGGAGGCGTTGCCGCCGGCGAGTTGCGATGACTGCGCAAACTGCTTCAGGAGATTGTCCACGATGGAGGGTCGGATTCGCTTGTGGGGTATGGCTTCTGGAACCGGCGGGGACCTTGCAGCAGGGCGCCGCGCGGGCGTGATGAAACCGCTGAATTATACCCTCGCGGGGACAGGAAGGGGCACACACGCTGTCCCCCGGGTTAATGCCGGGCCATGCCTTGTCCGCACCCGACAGCGCTCACATGCCGAGTGTCCGCAGCCCTTCGCAGAGCGCTGCGGCGTCCCATGCGCGCTGGAACAGCGCGTCCTGCTGGCGGGCCGTCGCGGGCATGTCCAGGCACAGCTCGCCTTCGAAGCGGTCGCCCATTGGACGAAAGTAGCAGTCGCCGTTGTCGTTGCTGGCGCTGGCCGGCGCCAGCGCCGGGTCGCCCGGGTCCACCGGCTGGCGCAGCGCGAACACGCTGGGCAGGCGCTGCAGCAGTGCCAGCAGCGCGGCCGGCATGGCCGCGGGTTCGGCATCGTGCAGCAGCACCAGCGCCTGTTTGTCGTGGCGGCGGGTGGCGAAGCGGCGCAGCGCCTGCAGCACCGCCGGCTGCGCGAGCAGCGCGGTGTCGCCGCCGCGGCAGCCGAGCAGGAGCCTGCGGCGGGCGCGGTGGATCACCGCCGCCAGGGCCGCCTCGGCCTGGGCGGCATCCTGCACGCGCATGGCGCCGCCCATGCGGCGGCGCATGGTCTGGTGGACGATGCCGGCCTCGGTGAACGGCGCGCCTTCGGGCAGGAAGCCGTTGCGGGCATAGAAATCGCGGGCGTGGAGCTGGGCATGCAGGGTCACCTCGTCCCAGCCGCGGTGCGCCGCTTCGGCCACCAGCGCCTGCAGCAGCGCCTCGCCGACACCGTGGCCGCGCCAGCCGGGCAGCACCGCCATGCGGCCGATGCGGCGCTGCGGCGTCAGCCGGCCGGTGCCGATGGCGTGGCCATCGGCATCCAGCGCGAGGACGTGGTGGCTGAGCGGGTCCAGGTCATCGCTTTCCAGCGCCGCCGGGACCTGCTGCTCGCCGACGAACACGGCGTGGCGCACGCCGTGCAGCAGCGCCTGCCGCGTGGCGTAGTCGGCTGCCTCGACGTGGAACGCCGCCGGGGTCATGCCGCCGGGCCGTCCTCGTCGCCGTCGTCGCAGATCACCACCACCTCGACCCCTTCCTCGTTCACCTGCACGGTGTCGATGGCGCCACTGGCCGGCTCGCCTTCGCCGGCCTGGGCGTACTCGAACACCTCGATTTCCAGCTCCGGTGCGTCGGCTTCGTCGTCGAGCGTGTCGTCGAACGCGTCTTCCATGACCTCGAGCGCATCCTGCTCGGCCTGCATCGCCGCCAGGGTCTCGGCGTCCAGCAACTGGTAGTGGCCGCCGGCCAGCAGTTCCATCACCGCGCTGCGGCCCTTGGCCGAGAGCTTGCGGAACAGCGGTGCGTCGATCCGTTCGGCCGCGGCCAGGCCCTGCGCGTCCTTGACCGGCAACGGGAAGGCATGGCCGCTGCTGTACAACACCGCGCCGCGGGTGGCGCGACGCCAGGCCAGCCGCGCCCACGGGTGGCGCTCGAGCAGGCCGCCCTCGTCCAGCACCGCGTCCACGTCGGCGGGGGCGGGCGGGGCCTGCGAGGGCAGGATGTCGCCGGCGGCGCGGTAGGTGGTGATGAAGCGGCCGAACCAGTCGCCCAGGCGGTCGGGGTCGTTCATGCGCAGCGCATTGAGCGCGGTGACCACGCGCTTCATCGCCGCCGCGTCGATCTCGTTGGGGTCCTCCGGCAGCTTCAGGTCCGGGTCCTGGTAGCGGATGGCCTCGTCGGCGTCGGCCACCAGGTCATCCAGCCAGTCGCTGATCAGCTCGGCCGAGGACGGCGCGCGCATGCCGAAGGAGAACGTCAGGCACGGGTCCTCGGCCACGCCGTGGTGCGGCACGTTCGGCGGCAGGTACAGCATGTCGCCCGGTTCCAGCACCCAGTCGTGGGTCGGCTTGAACCTGCGCAGCAGCTTCAGTTCGACGTCGGGGCGGAAATCCAGCGGCGGGCGCTTGCCCCGGGTCGATTCGCTGGCGTCGATCTGCCAGCGGCGGTGGCCGTGGGCCTGCAGCAGGAACACGTCGTACTGGTCGACATGGGCGCCGACCGAGCCGCCGGTGGCGGCGAAGCTGATCATCACGTCATCCATGCGCCAGCGCGGCAGGAAGTTGAAGTGCTCGATCAGCGCGCGCACGTCCGGGTCCCACTTGTCCACGTCCTGTACCAGCAGGGTCCAGTCGTGGTCGGGCATGCCCGGGAAATCCTCCTCGCGGAACGGGCCGTTGCGCAGGGTCCAGCCGTCGGTGGCGCGGTCATGGGTGACCAGGCGCGCCAATGCGCCTTCCTCGCAGGCCAGCCCGGCCAGGTCTTCGGGCATCACCGGGGTCTGGAAATCCGGGAATGCGCCACGGATCAGCAACGGGCGCTTCTGCCAGTAGTCGCGCAGGAAGCGCTCGGCGGGCATGCCGAGCGGATGGCGGGCGCTGGCCCTGATCTCGAGCGGCAGGGAGGAGGAAGTCTTTTTCATCGCGCGCAATACCATTGAAAAACGGGGGCGGCGGAGTCCGCCGACGGAAATCGCATTGTCACCCAGCCGCCGCCGACGCGCCTAGCACCGCCGCGGGCGGGGCCAGCGGCGGGAGCGGCGCGGCGCCGCCCTCGAGCAGGCGCTCCAGCACCGCAGCCGGGCAGGGCGGGCTGAAGCCGTAGCCCTGGGCCAGCGGGCAGCCTTCGGCGCGCAGGAACTCCAGGTGGCGGGCGTGCTCGACGCCCTCGGCCACGACCTCCAGGCCCAGGCTGTGGCCGAGGCCGATGATGGCGCGGCTGATCACCCCCAGCTCGGCGTCGCCGGGCAGGCCGGCGATGAAGCTCTTGTCGATCTTCAGCATGTGCAGCGGGAACCGCTTGAGGTAACCCAGCGACGAGTAGCCGGTGCCGAAGTCGTCCAGCGCCAGCCGCACGCCGAGCGCGGCCAGGCGCCGCAGTGCTGCGCCCAGGGTGGCGTTGCTGTCCTGCATCAGGTGGGTTTCGGTGATTTCCAGCACCAGGCTGGCCGCGGGCAGGCCGGTGTCGTCGAGGATGGCCACCACGCGTGCCACGAAATCGTCCTGCTGCAGCTGGCGCCGCGAGAGGTTGACCGAGCAGTACAGGTGCCGGTGTCCGGCCAGCTGCCAGGCCCGGGTCTGCCGGCAGGCCTCGCGCAGCACCCAGTCCCCCACCTGGACGATTTCCCCGGATTCCTCCAGCGAGGGGATGAACTCCAGCGGCGGCACCAGGCGGCCATCGTGGCGCCAGCGCAGCAGCGCCTCGACCCCGGCCATCGGCGGGTCGTGCGCGTCCAGGCGGTGGATCGGCTGGTAGTGCAGCACGAACTCGCCACGCGCCAGCGCCTGGCCCAACGCGCTCTCCAGTTCCAGCTGGCGCTGCGCGCTGGCCTGCAGCCCGGCGCTGTAGTGGGCGAACTGGGCCTTGCCGGCCTGCTTTGCCTGGTGCAGGGCAAGGTCGGCGGCCTGCAGCGCATCGTTGAGGTCGGCGCTGGCATGCAGGGTGGCGATGCCGATGCTGGCGTTGACCACCAGGGTGCGGTCGTCCACGCGCATCGGCTGGTGCAGGTGGCCGAGGATGCGCTGGGCGACCTGTTCGGCGCACCCGGCGCTGCCGGGGTCGACCAGCAGCACCACGAATTCGTCGCCGCCGAAGCGGAACAGGTGGTCAGCGGCGCGCAGGCACTGCGCGAGCCGGCGGCCGACCTCGACCAGCACGCCGTCGCCGAACAGGTGGCCGAAGCTGTCGTTGATGAGCTTGAAGCGGTCCAGGTCGATGAACAGCACCGCTGCCTGGCCGCTGCCGGTGTCGTGCAGCTGGCGCTGGGTATGCAGGAGCAGCTCGTCCAGCCGCAGGCGGTTGGCCAGCCCGGTCAGCGGGTCGTGGCGGGCGGCGTGGTGCAGCTGGTGTTCGACGGCCTTGCGCCGGCTGATGTCGCTCTGCGAGCCGGTGATGCGCAGTTGTCCGTCGCGGTCGGCCTCGGCCACGCCGCGGCTGAGCACCCACAGCCAGTCGCCATTGCGGCAGCGGATGCGGTATTCGTGGTGGATCCAGTCCGATTCCCCGTGCAGGTGCGCATTGATGGCCTGGTGCAGGCCGGGCAGGTCGTCGGGATGGACCCGGGAAAACCAGGCGTCGCTGGTCTGGCCCAGGGCCTGCCGCTCCAGCCCGATCATGTCCGCCCAGCGCTCGGACACGTACAGGGTGTCCGCCCCGGGATGCCAGTCCCAGATCCCGTCATGGGCGCCACGCAGGGCCCGCGCGAAGCGCGCTTCGCTGTCCTCCAGCGCCTTGCGCTGGGCGGCGCTGTAGGTGTCGATGGCCAGGGTCATGTCGAAGAACACGGCCTTGAGCAGGCTCGAGAAGAGCTGCACGTCGGCGCCCTGGCCGCACAGCGGCGCCAGCATCTGCTCCAGGTACAGCCGGTAGGCGGCCAGGTACCACTTCAGCTCGACGCCGTTGATGTGGTGGATCAGGCCGATGCGCAGGCGGTTGTCGATGTAGTCGCGGTCGTAGGGCCCCTGCCACAGCCGCTGGTAGTACTCCAGTTGCCGTTGCTTCAACCGGTGCACGGTGCCCGCGTCGCCGAGCAGCGCGGCCGGGGCGGGGAAATCATCGAGGTGGCGGTACAGCCGCTCGATGAACGCGGCCTGCGCGGCGGCCATGCGCGCGGCGTTTTCGTTCAGGCGCCGCGCGTCGTCCTGGCCCCATTCCAGCAGGCGGCCGCGTTCGCTGATTTCCGCCTGCTCCAGCCCGATTCGCCGCATCAGCTCCTGCAGTGTGTCGACGGCACCCATGGTTCCCTCTTGCGTTGAAGACCGGCATGGAAAAAGCGCCACGGCGGCGGTTCCGTCCGGAACGGCCCCCGCAGCGCCTTGTCTTGCAGGCCCGTGCGTCCTGCCCGGCAAAGCGGGTCCGCGCGTGGCGCGGCACCCGGGTCAAGCGGCGCCTGCCAGATCCTCCAGCAGGCGGGTAAGGCGTTGCCGCAGTTGCCCCATCTCGCGCGAGCGGAAGGCATGCCGGCTGCGCTCCAGGGTTTCGATGGCCTCGTACAGGGTGGCCTGGACCTGCCCGGTGGGGCCCAGCGGGTCCGGATCGAGCCACCGGCACAGTGGCGCGCGGTCGCAATCGCAGCTCTGCTGGATGACCTCGGCGTCACCGGTCGCGGCCATGAGCACGCGCAGCCGCGCGGCCAGGGCCGGGTCGGTGCAGATGATCCGGGCCACGCCGCTGTCCCGTGCGGGGCGCGGGGGCGGCGCGGTGGGCGCGGCGTCCGGTTCCGGACCGCCTGCGGCGCCGGCGGAGGTGGGGGGCATGCTCGACATCTGTTCCTGTTCCATGTTTGCGTGAAAAGCGTCCATCGTTTCCCGCCACGCGGGCCTTCCGTCACCATGCCACCGTCGACACCGCACGCGGTAGCGCCGTGGCAGTGCCCGCTGCTGGCGCCAGCCGGAACCGGGCGGCGGCCTGCGCCAGCCGGGCGGCCTCATGCTCCATGTCGTGGGTGGCGCGCCCGGTTTCCTGCACCAGCAGCGCGTTCTGCTGCGTGCTCCTGTCCATCTGCGCGATGGTCTGGTTGAGTTGTGCGATGCCCGCGCTCTGCTCGCGCGAGGCGCTCGCTATCTCCGCGGTCAGGGCGGTGACGTGCTGCACCGAGGCCACGATGTCGACCATGGTGCGGCGCGCCTTTTCCACCTGCGCCGAGCCGTCGGCGACCTTCTCCACCGAGTTGCCGATCAGGTCCTTGATCTCGTGCGCGGCGACGGCCGAGCGCTGCGCCAGCGTGCGCACCTCGGCGGCGACCACGGCGAAGCCACGCCCGCTGTCGCCGGCGCGGGCGGCCTCGACCGCCGCGTTCAGGGCCAGGATGTTGGTCTGGAAGGCGATGCCGTCGATCACCCCGATGATCTCGCCGATCCTGCGCGACGCGGTTTCGATGGCGCGCATGGTCAGCACCACCTCGTCGACCACCTGGCCGCCCTGGCGGGCGACCGCCGCGGCGCCCTCGGCCAGCTGGCTGGCGTGGTGCGCGGCCCCGGCATTGTCGCCGATGGTGGCGGTGAGCCGGTCCATCGAGGCGGCCGCCTCGCGCAGCGTGGCCGCCTGCCGCCCGGTGCGCGCGGACAGCTCGTCGTTGCCGCCGGTGATGCTGCCGGCCGCCGCCGCGATGCGGTCGGCGGACTGCTGGATGCCGGCGACGATGCCGGCCAGTTGTTCGGCGGTGGCGTTGGCGTCGGTCTTCATCTGCCCGAACACCCCGTCGAAGTCGCGGGTGATGCGTCGCCCGAGGTCGCCGCGCGACAGTGCCGACAGCAACTGGCGCATTTCGTCGGCGCTTTCGGCGGTGGCGTCGAGCAGCCGGTTCACGCCCCGGGACAGCCGCCCCATCAGGCCGGCCTCGCCGGATGCCTGCAGGCGCTGGTCCAGCCGGCCCTGCGCGGCGCCGTCGATGATCGTGGCGATGTCGTGCTCCATGCGCGCCTCGGCGGTGCGGTCGTGCCATTCGACGACGAAGCCGTGGCGCTGGCCGTCGGCGTCGACCATCGGGGTGACGTTCAGGCTGAAATGCGCCTCGCCGATCTGGATGCGGCCGGAGTGAGCGCCGTCGAGGGTGTCGAGCAGGGCGCGGATGCGCGCCGGGTCGCGGTGGAAACAATGGATGCTGGCGCCGATCAGGCGCTCGGGGTCGAAGTCCGGGAACGCCTTGAGCAGTTCCGCGCGCTGGTTGCGCAGGATCGCGATGACCGCCTGGTTGGCATAGACGATGTGGTGTTCGCGGTCGGCGATCATCATGCCGGTGCGCAGCGCGCACAGCGCGGCTTCGACATGGAAGCCGGGCGCGGCGCTGGTGGCGGCGGGCAGCGGTGCAGCCGCGGTGGCTTCCTCGTCCGCGTGCGGTCGTGGTTCCGTACCGGAGCCGCGCAGCCGCACCGCGAATACGCAGGCAATCCCGGTTACCACCGAGACCGCGGCCATCCGTGGCAGTGCCGCGGCCAGCATCGGCTGCAGCGCCGCCAACCACAGCAGCAGGCCGGTTGCCGCCAGCGCCAGCGGTGCCCAGTCGCGATAGCACAACAGCAGGGCGACCACGGCCACGCTGCCGGCGGGGCCGAGCGCGGGCGGGGCGGCAGCCAGCGCCGCGACCAGCGCCGCGGCGATCGCCAGGCGGCTGCGGCGGGTGCCCGGCGCACGCCGCGCCTGCAGCACCGCGAACGCGGTGGTGGGCAGGTACACGGCCACGAACAGGATCCAGCCACCCGAATCCAGTGCATGCGCCAGCGCCGCCACCCCCAGCAGCGCCAGCATCGGCAGGAACAACCGGTCGGCCTCGATGGCCTCCGCATCCCGCGTCAGCGATGTCTCGACAGCACCCATGAATCCCCCTGTTGAAAACCTGGGCATGAAAAAAGCGCCATGACAGCCACCCCGGGGGAGTGGCTGTCATGGCGCTTCGTCTTGCAGGCCCGTGCGTCCTGCCCGGCAAAGCCGGTCACCGCGTCTGGCGGTACCTCAACCGCGCTTTTCTACACGATTGGCGGTCATTGTTCCAGAGGTCCGCCGGGCGCTGGCGGCGGCAGCCCGGCGGGCACATGCGGCAACGGCCAGGCGGGTGCCTGGCCGTTGCATGCGGGAAGCCCGGCCCGGGGCCAGCGGCCGGGGCCGGGGTCAGATTGCCTTGGCCAGCGATGCGGCCAGGCCGGCGTAGCCGCCGGGGGTGAGCTCGCGCAGGCGCTGCTTGGCCTCGGCCGGCAGGTCCAGCGATTCGATGAACCCACGCATCGACTCGGCGGTGATGCCCTGGCCGCGGGTCAGGGCCTTGAGCTGCTCGTACGGGTTGGGCAGGCCGTGGCGGCGCATCACCGTCTGCACCGCCTCGGCCAGCACTTCCCAGGCCGCGTCCAGGTCGGCGTCCAGCCGCTGGGGGTTCACTTCCAGCTTGCCCAGGCCCTTGGCCAGCGATTCCAGCGCCACCTGGGTGTGGCCGAACGCGGTGCCCAGCGCACGCAGCACGGTGGAGTCGGTCAGGTCGCGCTGCCAGCGGCTGATCGGCAGCTTGGCGCTGAAGTGCTCGAACAGCGCATTGGCGATGCCGAAGTTGCCCTCGGCGTTCTCGAAGTCGATCGGGTTGACCTTGTGCGGCATGGTCGAGGAGCCGACTTCGCCCTCCTTGAGCTTCTGCTTGAAGTAGCCCAGCGACACATAACCCCAGATGTCGCGCGCCAGGTCGATCAGGATGGTGTTGGCGCGGCGCGCGGCATCGCCGATCTCGGCGACGTTGTCATGCGGCTCGATCTGAGTGGTGTAGGGGTTGAACACCAGGCCCAGCGAGGTGACGAAGCGTTCGGCGAAGGCCGGCCAGTCCACGTCCGGGTAGGACACCACGTGGGCGTTGTAGTTGCCCACCGCGCCGTTGATCTTGCCGGTCAGCTCGACCGCGCCGATCTGGCGGATCTGCCGTTCCAGGCGCGCGACGACATTGGCCACTTCCTTGCCCAGCGTGGTCGGCGAGGCGGTCTGGCCGTGGGTGCGCGAGAGCATCGGCTGCGCGGCCTGGGCGTGGGCCAGCTGGCGCAGCGAGGCGGCGATGCCCTGCAGGGCAGGCAGCAGCACGGTGCCACGCGCCTCGGCCAGCATCAGCCCGTAGGACAGGTTGTTGATGTCCTCGCTGGTGCAGGCGAAATGCACGAATTCCAGCGCCGGCGCCAGTTCGGCGTCGTCCTTGAGCCGCTCCTTGATGAAGTACTCCACCGCCTTGACGTCATGGTTGGTGGTGCGCTCGATCTCCTTGACCCGGGCGGCGTCGGCCACCGAGAAGCCATCGGCCAGCGCGCGCAGGCGCGCCTTGCCGGCGGCGGAGAAGTCGGCCAGTTCGCCGATGCCCGGCTCGGCCGCCAGCGCCAGCAGCCACTCGATCTCGACCTTCACCCGCGCGCGGATCAGGCCGTACTCGGAGAAGATCGGGCGCAGCGCGTCGACCTTGGACGCGTAGCGCCCGTCGAGCGGGGACAGGGCGAGCAGGGCGGCTTCCGGGCGGGACGGTTCGGTCATGTCGGCAGGCAGGGGCAAGGGGCGGGGGCGCATATTCTACGGCCTGTCCGGAACGGCCGCCCGCGCACGCCGCGCACACGCCGGCATGCGCAGCTGCGGCGTATCCTCGGACGCCTTATTCGACGAGGGCTGGGAGAATGCCGATGGGCGGGAAATTCCGGATCGAACACGACAGCATGGGTGAACTGCAGGTGCCGGCCGAGGCCCTGTGGGGGGCGCAGACCCAGCGTGCCGTGCAGAACTTCCCGGTGTCGGGGCAGCGCATGCCGCGCGCCTTCATCCGCGCGCTGGGGCTGATCAAGGCCAGTGCCGCCGAGGTCAACACCGGGCTCGGGCTGCTGCCCAAGGGCGTGGGCCGGGCGATCCGCGCCGCGGCCCTGGAGGTGGCGGCCGGCGCGCACGACGCGCAGTTCCCGGTCGATGTCTACCAGACCGGCTCGGGTACGTCGTCGAACATGAACGCCAACGAGGTCATCGCCACGCTGGCCAACCAGAGCGGCAAGGCCGGCAAGGCCCACGTGCATCCCAACGACCACGTCAACCTGGGGCAGAGTTCCAACGACGTGATTCCCACCGCCATCCGCGTCTCGGCGCAGCTGGAAACGGTGCAGACCCTGCTGCCGGCGCTCCGGCACCTGCGCCGCGCCATCGACAGGCGCGGGCGGGCGCTGGGCAAGGTGGTGAAGACCGGCCGCACCCACCTGATGGACGCGATGCCGCTGACCTTCGCGCAGGAGTTCGGCGCCTGGTCGGCGCAGCTGGAATCGGCGCAGGGGCGCATCGAGGACGCACTGAAGCGGCTGCGCCGGCTGCCGCTGGGCGGCACCGCGATCGGCACCGGGATCAATGCCGATCCGCGCTTCGGCGGCAAGGTGGCGCGGGCGCTTTCGAGCGCCACGGGCACCCGTTTCGAGAGCGCGCAGAACAAGTTCGAAGGCCTGGCCGCGCAGGACGACGCGGTGGAGCTGTCCGGCCAGCTCAACGCGCTGGCGGTGGCATTGATCAAGATCGCCAACGACCTGCGCTGGATGAATTCCGGGCCGCTGGCCGGGCTGGGCGAGGTCGAGCTGCCGGCGCTGCAGCCGGGCAGTTCGATCATGCCGGGCAAGGTCAACCCGGTGATCCCGGAAGCGACGGTGATGGCCGCGGCGCAGGTGATCGGCCACCACACCGCGATCACCGTGGCCGGGCAGACCGGCAACTTCCAGTTGAACGTGGCGCTGCCGCTGATCGCGGCCAACCTGCTCGATTCCATCCAGCTGCTGTCCAGCGTGATGACCCTGCTGGCCGACAGGGTGTTCGCCGGGCTGGTGGTCAAACAGGAGCGGGTACGCGAGGCGCTGGCGCGCAACCCGATCCTGGTGACCGCGCTCAACCCGATCATCGGTTACGAGAAGGCCGCGGCCATCGCCAAGCGCGCCTACCGGGAACAGCGCCCGGTACTGGAGATCGCCCGCGAGGACAGCGGCCTGCCGGAAGCCGAGCTCAAGCGCCTGCTGGACCCGGCGGCGTTGACGCGTGGGGGCATCCACGACCATTGAGGGCGCCGGAACCCGGCGGTTGCGGTTGCCGTCGCGGCTGTCCGCGGCACGACGCGTGGGCGAGCATCGGCGCCGGCGCGATCGCGGCATCCGCGCATCCATGATCGCCGCGCGGTATCCGGCATTCTGTTTCCATGCAGCTCGCGCGGGCGGTGCCGGCATTGCTGGAGGCCGGCGTTCTGCCTGCATGCCGGGTTCGCCGCATCGCCGGCAGCGGGCGGGCCCGGGCGGTGCGTCGGCACCCGGTGACCTGCGCTGACGGCCCGCGCGCGGTTCATGCTACCGCGGCCGGGTGAGCGGCCGCGGCGCGGGATTCAGCGCAGTGCGCGCGGGTTGGCCAGCGCTTCGCCGTACTGCTTGAACTCGGGAATGCGCTCGGCCAGGTCCGGCGGGAACGGCGTTTCGCCGGCGGGCACGTCCAGCGGGATGGTGCGGCCGCTGGCATCGGCGGGCGCGGTGGATTCGGTCAGGGTGTTCTGGCGCAGGATCTGCAGCTTGACGAAGCTGGTCCGCAGCAGCGCGCGCTGCGCCTCGTCGAGCGGGATCTCGATGTCATCCACGCGCAGCCTGCCGTCGGGCAGGATGTCCAGGTTCGGGTAAGGCGCACGCCGCACCGACACCATGTTGGCGCCCACCTCCATCTTCGGCTTGCTGCGCTCGGCGCGGTGGGCGGTGTACTGCTCGCGGTCGCCGCAACCGGCGACGGCGGCGATGCAGGCCAGCAGGAGGGACAGCAGCAGCTTGTTCATGGCGGGGTGGAGCGGTACGGCGGGGGAGCGCCGATTCTACCGCTCCCCCGCCGCCGCCGGTCAGCGTGCCGTCACCCGGCCGTTGCGGCATTCATCGATGTCGCTCTGGTCCATCTTCGCGTAGGGCTTGAACTCGGGGATGGCCGCGGCCAGGCGCTGCTGGGTGGCGAGCATCGCCGGCAGCTGGTCGCAGATCCGGGTGGTGCTCTGCTCGAGCTTCCTGGCCTCGTCCTCGATCCGCTTCTCGATCTGCTCGGTGTCGCCGGAGAGGACGCCCTTGAGCGCCTCGCCGGCGGCGCGGACGCCAAGGTTGGCACCCTGCACGCCGATCTCGATGCCGGCCTCGGCGACCTGGACGACCTGCGCGCGGTACTCCAGCAGGAGCTTGCGCTGGGCGTCGTCGACCGCGATCTTGCGGCCATCGATCAGCAGGTCGCCGGCGGGCGAAATCTCCACCTTGGCGCCGCCGTCGCTGGAAATGCTGATGTTCTTCTCGGTGATTTCCTTGCGCGCGCGGTTGGTCGCTTCGCGCACCTTCTGGCCGATGCTGGCTTCGCCGAGCGGATCATCGGCCTGCGGGCGTTCGCCGCAGGCAAGCAGCGGCAGGCACAGCGCCAGCGCGAGCAGGGGGGCTTTGAGGGTTTTCATGGGAGTGCTTCCGTTGCTGGCAAGAAGGGAATGTCACCGCTTTTTCGGCAGTTCCACGGTGCCGCGGATGCCGGAGTGGTCGATCGAACCGCTGCCGCTGTGCCGGACCCGCAGGCCGCCGGCATCGCGCACGCGCAGGTCGCCCGAGCCCAGGGTGCCGAGGCCGACCGTGCCGCGGACGCCGCTGATGTCGGCGTCGCCCGAGCCGATGCTGTCGATCTCCACGTTGCCCTGCACGTCGCGCAGTTCCAGGTCGCCCGAGCCGATGCTGCCGACCCTGGCATCGCCGCGCACCCCGCCGACGCGGGCATCGCCCGAGCCGATCGAGACCACGTGCAGCGCGCCGACGTTGTCCAGCTCGATGTCGCCGGAGCCGACCGCGGCGGTGGCCAGCGCCTTGATGTCGCGGGCCTTCACGTCGCCGGAGCCGACATCGGCGCTCATCGCCTGGGCGCCGCTGAGCGAGGCATCGCCGGACCCGACCTTGAGCTGCACCAGCAGCGTGTCGGGCAGCGTGCCGGTGATGTCCAGCCACGCATAGCTGGAGCCGAAGCCGATGTTCAGCCCGCGGCTCTCGCGCTGCAGGCGGACGACGAGCTTGTCGCCGACCTTTTCCTGGGTGAGCGAGAGCTGGCCGAGCAGGTCCTGGCTGGACGCGCAGGCGCGGCCGGACAGGGCGGCGCGGGCGCCGGGCGATGCCTGCAGCCGCAGGTCATGGCTGTTGACCTCGAACACCACGGCCTTGACCCCGGCCAGCGCCAGGTCCATTGCCTGCGGCTGGCTGAACTTGCAGTGTTCGTCGGCCAGGGCCACGCCCGGCAGCAGGGCCAGGGCGAACAGCAGGGGCTTGATCGTCGCGTGCTTGATGTCCATCGGGTTCCTCGGGGTCACGGCGGATGGGGGGGCGGATCGACAGCGGGGGATCAGGTGTCGTCGCGGCGCTGGCGCAGCCAGATCGCCGCGGCGATGAACACGGCGCCGACCACGACGCCGACCCACAGCTCGGGGTTGGCCAGGCCCGCCAGCTGCACGCCGGGCGAGAAGCCATGCAGCATCGACTTGACCGACTCGCCGGTCGGCGTGGGGCTGCGGTAGGCCAGTTCGATGCCCGGGGTGGCGCTGAGCAGCAGGCGGCTGACCACGTGGCCCCAGAACCAGCCGCTGTTCAGGCCGAACAGCTTCATCAGATCGAACCAGCTGACGATGACGCCGGCGAACACCGGCAGCATCACCGCCCACAGGAACGGCTTGCTGCGCGCCCAGGCCGAGCACAACAGCAGCCAGCCGGCGGTGGGCAGCGCCCACAGCGCGTAGACCGGGATCCAGGCCAGGTGGCTGGCGGCGATCGAGAACGGATTGGACGAGGCCCAGATCAGGGTCACCGGGTTGCCACCGTGGAACAGCACCACCAGGCTGATCATGACCATGAAGCCGAACATGGTGATGATGGCCGCGACCACCGCCAGCAGCGGGGCGATGACCAGCGCCCCGACAAGCTTGGACAGCACCGTCTGCGTGTCCGAGACCGGCATCGATTTCCAGAACAGCACGCTGCGGTCGCGGCGGTCGTCGTACAGCGCGCCCAGGCAATAGAAGAACACCACGAACGCCAGGGTGATGAACGGCCAGGCCGAGCTGAGCAGCAGGGTCATGTTCATGCCCTCGCCGAACTTGGCGATGTCCGCGGGGGTCATGTGCTGGGTCAGCATGCCCAGGTCCAGGCCGTTGACCTGGATGCCGTTGATGTGCAGGTCGCCGTTCTCGGCGGCGCGGCGGGCGGCGATCAGGCCGGCGATGATCGCCATCAGCGATAGCAGCAGCGAGATGCCGCCGGCCACCAGCGGCGCGCGCAGGAAGCCGCCGCGGTTTTCCCAGTACTCGCGCTTGAGCAGCCACTTGAACTTGCCCAGCGGGGTGATGTGATGGACGGCGTTCATGCGTAGGTTCCCTTCATGATGGCCACGAACAGGTCGGCAAGGCCGGGGTTGCGGGTTTCGCCCAGGGCGTCGAGCTGGGTGCGGTCGGCGCCGTCGTAGAGCAGCACGGTCTTGCCGAACGGCAGCGCGCGCTCGTCGATGGGCGACAGCTCGCGTGCGGCCTGCAGGGTGTCGGCCGATGCCAGCAGCTCGGTATAGCGCTCGGACACGTTCTCCATGTCGGCCGAGAGCACGATCCGGCCGTCGCGGATGAACAGCACGTCGGTGAGGATGTGCTCGATCTCCTCGACCTGGTGGGTGGTGATGATGATGGTCTTCTGTTCGTCGAAGTAGTCCTCCAGCAGGCGCTGGTAGAACTCCTTGCGGTAGAGGATGTCCAGGCCCAGGGTCGGCTCGTCCAGCACCAGCACGCGCGCGTCGATGGCCATCACCAGCGCCAGGTGCAGCTGCACCACCATGCCCTTGGACAGCTCGGACACGCGCTGCTTCGGTTGCAGCTTGGTGTTGGCGAGGAAGCGCTCGCAGCGGGCGCGGTCGAAGCGCGGGTGCACGCCGGCGACGAAATCGATGGCTTCCTTGACCCGGATCCAGCGCGGCAGCACCGCCACGTCGGCGATGAAGCACACGTCGTTCATCAACGCGTTGCGCTGGGTGCGCGGGTCCATGCCGAGCACGCGCAGGTCGCCCTCGAACGCGGTCAGCCCGAGCAGGGCCTTGAGCGCCGTGGTCTTGCCGGCGCCATTGGGGCCGATCAGGCCGACGATGCGGCCCGGGGCGATGGTGAAGCTGGTGTTGTCCAGTGCCGGCTTCTGCTTGTAGGCCTTGCGCAGGCCCTGGGCGGAAACGACGGCGTCGACGGCGGCATTCATGGTGTGGTCCCCGGTGGCAGCAGATCTTCCAAGGTCAGGCCCAGGCGCTGGATGCGTTCCAGCACCCCGGGCCACTCTTCATTGAGAAAACGGTCGCGCTCGCTGCCGCGCAGTTTGCGCGCGGCTTCCTCGGTCATGAACATGCCCAGGCCGCGGCGCTTCTCGACCAGGTTCTCGTCGGCCAGTTCCTGGTAGGCGCGCGAGACCGTGATCGGGTTCAACTGGTACTCGGCCGCCACCTGGCGTACCGAGGGCAGGGCGTCGCCCGGCTTGAGGACCCCGTCCAGCATCATCGCGATGACGCGATCCTTCAGCTGGCGGTAGATGGGAGCGCCATCGCTCCACTGGATATCGCTCATGGTCAGCTCCGTGGATTCAGCGACTGTGCGAATGAGAAGTAGGGCAGGGAAAGGCTGGTCCGCATCCGCCGGATGGGGCGCTTCTTCTCCTGCACGTTGGCCTCCTGCTCTTCGCCGGTGGTCCCGGCGGCATAATCCTGGACCGCGCCACGGCCGGCAGGCAGGGACAGCGTGCAACCGATCAACAACAACGTGCCGGCAGCGGTCAGTGCCGGGAGAAGATGTCGCTGGTGCCTTCGGTTCATGGCGGTCCCCCTGTGTAGGGTGGCTGGTGTTGTATGCAACTATAACACCGACACGCCGACATGCAACTCCCCTGTAACCCAACTGATGGCCTAGTCTGCGCACGAGCCGCGCACACACCCAGGAGAATTCCGATGTCTATCCGCAAATACCTGATTGCAGTGGCATTTGCCATGTCCATGGCCGGGGGGGCGGGCGCCGCCGACGGTGCCTTGCTGGACCGCGACTACCGGCCGCTTGCCGGAAAGGACCCGGTGAACCTGAACCGCGAGTACGGCGGCAAGGTGCTGCTGGTGGTGAACACCGCCTCCAAATGCGGCTACACGCCCCAGTACGAGGGGCTGGAAGCCCTGCACCAGGCGCTTGCCGGGCGCGGTTTCGCGGTGCTGGGCTTTCCCTCCAATGACTTCAAGGGCCAGGAGCCGGGCAGCGAGGCGGAGATCCAGGAGTTCTGCACGCTGACCTACGGGGTCAAGTTCCCGATGTTCCAGAAGGTGCACGTGACCGGCGCCGAGGCCACGCCGCTCTACCGCGACCTCGCCCGCCTGACCGGCGTGGCGCCGGGCTGGAACTTCCACAAGTACCTGATCGCGCGCGACGGCCGGGTGGTGGCGCAGTTCCCCAGCAAGGTGCGGCCGGACGACCCGGAACTGCGCGCGGCGATCGAGCGCGAACTCGCGCGGCCGGTGCCGGGCCGCCGCTGATGCGCGCGGCGGCGCACCGCCTCGACATCGCCGGTGTGCGTGCGACAATGGCGCCCTTCGCGCCGATGCCGGCGTCTGTTCACTTCCAGGAAAGCAGCGAATGAAGATGGGAAAGCGCGGCGCCGTGGCGTCGCTGATGATTCTGGCGTTGGCGGTCCCCGCGGCCGTGATCGCGCAACAACCTGCCGCCCCGGCGGCCACCAAGGAGAAGTCCGTTTTGACCTCGGAACGTGAAAAGATCGGCTATGCCATCGGCGTGGACGTCGCCAGTTCGTTCGAACCCATCGCCTCGGAAGTCGACGTCGCCGCGCTGCGCCGTGCCGTGGAAAACGCCTTCGCCGGCGGCCAGCCGCTGCTGTCGCAGGAAGAAGCGCAGAAGACCGACCAGGCGCTGCGCATGGCGATGATGATCCGTTCCGGCCAGCAGGTGCCGGGCATGGCGCCGGGCAGCCAGCCGCCGGCGGTGGACCGCGAAAAGGTCGGCCTGATGCTGGGCAGCTACGCCGTCGGCCCGTCGCTGGCGCCGATCCGCGGCGACATCGACCTGGACGCGGTGTTCCAGGCCATCGGCACCATCTTCGCCAAGGGCACGCCGCTGATGGACCGCCAGCAGGCGCAGGCCACGCTGCAGGCGTTCAGCACCGCCAAGCAGGCCGCCGCCGCCGGCAAGAACCGCGAGGAAGGCAATGCGTTCCTGGCCAAGAACAAGACCCAGCCGGGCGTGGTGACCACCGCCTCGGGCCTGCAGTACCAGGTGCTGCGCGCCGGAAGCGGCGAGCGCCCGATGGCCACCAGCCGCGTGCGTGTTAACTATGAAGGCAAGCTGCTGGACGGCACCGTGTTCGACAGCAGCTACCAGCGCGGCCAGCCGGCCGATTTCGGCCTGAACCAGGTGATCAAGGGCTGGACCGAAGGCGTGTCGCTGATGCCGGTCGGTTCCAAGTACCGGTTCTGGGTCCCGTCCGAACTGGCCTATGGCAGCAACGGCACCCCGGGCGGCCCGATCGGCCCGGACGCGACGCTGACCTTCGACGTCGAGCTGCTGGGCGTCCTGCAGTAACCCCACGGAGCCCCTGCACCCATGCGCGTTGCGATTTTCGGTACCGGCTACGTCGGACTCGTCACCGGGACCTGCCTGGCCGAGGTTGGGCATGACGTGGTCTGTGTCGACATCGACCAGGCCAAGGTCGACGGCCTGAACCGGGGCGTCATCCCGATCTACGAACCGGGACTGGAACCGATGGTCAAGGCCAACCATGCCGCGTCGCGGCTGGCCTTCACCACCGACGCCGCCTCCGCGATCGCGCATGGCCAGGTGGTCTTCATCGCGGTCGGCACGCCGCCGGACGAGGACGGCAGCGCCGACCTGCAGTACGTGCTGGCGGTGGCCCGCACCATCGGCCGGCACCTGCAGGTGCCGACCGTGGTGGTCAACAAGTCGACGGTGCCGGTGGGCACCGCCGACAAGGTCCGCGCGGCGATCGCCGAGGAACTGGCCGCGCGCGGCGTGGAGATCGCGTTCGACGTGGTCTCCAACCCCGAATTCCTGAAAGAGGGCGATGCGGTGGCCGACTGCATGCGCCCGGACCGCATCATCATCGGCGCCGCCAGCGACGCGCCGGTGGCGGTGATGCGCCGCCTGTACGCACCGTTCAACCGCAACCACGACCGCGTGGTGGAAATGGACGTGCGTTCGGCCGAGCTGACCAAGTACGCGGCCAACGCGATGCTGGCGACCAAGATTTCGTTCATGAACGAAATCGCCAACATCGCCGAGCGCGTCGGCGCCGACATCGAGCACGTCCGCCAGGGCATCGGCTCGGACCCGCGCATCGGCTGGCACTTCATCTATCCCGGCGCCGGCTACGGCGGCTCGTGCTTCCCCAAGGACGTGCAGGCGCTGGCCCGCACCGCCCTGCAGTACGGCCATGCGCCGCGCCTGCTCGAGGCGGTGGAAGCGGTGAACGAGGCGCAGAAGGGGCACCTGTTCGAACTGGTCCAGCGCCACTATGACCGGGGCGAGGACGAGGGCGTGCGCGGCAAGACCTTCGCGGTGTGGGGGCTGGCGTTCAAGCCCAATACCGACGACATGCGCGAAGCCTCCAGCCGCCGCCTGCTGGCGCAGCTGTGGGAGGCCGGCGCGCGGGTGCGCGCCTACGACCCGGAGGCGATGCACGAGGCCCGCCGTATCTTCGGCGAACGCGACGACCTGGTGCTGTGCGACTCGGCGTTCGCAGCGCTGGAAGGCGCCGATGCGCTGATCGTGGTCACCGAATGGAAACAGTTCCGCAGCCCGGATTTCGCCCGCATCCGCCAGGCGCTGGGCGACGCGGTGGTGTTCGACGGCCGCAACCTGTACGACCCGCATGAGATCGAGGCGGCCGGACTGGCCTATTACGGCATCGGCCGGGGGCGCTCCCTGCATGTCTGACCTGCTGCCGAGCGCCCGCGAACAGGCCCTGGAAGAACGCCTGGTGGAACTTGAAATGCGCGTGTCCTTCCAGGAGCACGCGCTGGCCGAGCTGAGCGAAGCGCTGGCCGATGCGCGCATGCAGGGCAGCCGCAACGCCGACGTGCTGCGCGTGCTGCTCGAGGACCTGGGCAAGGTGCGCAATGCGCTCAATGCCTCCGACCCGGCGAGCGAACCGCCGCCCCCGCACTACTGATACGACGTACCGCACGCATGAGCGACACTCTCCGCGACCAGCTCCTCGGGCTGGGCTTCAAGCCCGCGCCCAAGCCGGAGCGCAAGCCCGACACGCGCCGCGACGGCCGCCCGCAGGGCAGGCCGGCGCAGGCCGGCAACAAGCCCGCTGGCAAGCCCGGCCATGCCGGCAAGCCGGCGCACGGCAACAAGCCCGCCCATGGCGGCCCGCAGGGGCCGCGCAAGCCGCGTTCGCAGGAAGACATCGACCTGGCCAAGGCGTATGCGATCCGCGCGCAGAAGGAAAAGGACGAGCGCATCGAGGCCGAACGCCGGAAGCAGGAAGAAGCCCGCCTGCGCCGCGAGGCCAAGGCCCGGCTGGACGAGCTGATCAAGGACAAGGGGCTGAACGACCCCGACGCCGATATCGCCCGCCACTTTCCCTATGGCGGCAAGATCAAGCGCATCTACGTCACCGCCGACCAGCTCAAGGCGCTCAATGCCGGGCAGCTGGGCGTGCTGCAGCAGAACGGGCGCTATCTGCTGGTGACGGCCGAACTGCTGGCCGAGGCCGAGAAGATCTTCGCCCCGGCCGTGGCACTGAAGGTCGACCCCGACGCACCGGCCGGGGACGACCCCTATGCCGACCCGATGTACCAGGTACCCGACGACCTGGTCTGGTAGGTGCGGGGCTTGCCCCGCACGTTGCCTCAGCGGGCGTCGCGATGCCCGCCAGGGCATGCGGGGGACGCCCCGCGTCCACGGCGGTTCCGCTCCGGTACGAAGCAGAACGCGATCACCGCGCCGGCCAGCGCGAAGCAGCCGCCGGCGATGAAGGCCACCTTGCCGTCACCGAACGGCCACAGCTGGCCGGCGATCAGCGCGCCGAGCACGCCGCCCAGGCCCGACGAGAACCCGTAGAACAGCCCCTGGCCGTGGCCGTTGAGGTTGCCGGGGAAGTAGCGCGCCAGCAGCTGCATCGCCGAGGCGAAGAACGCGGCGAAGCCCAGGCAGTGGGTGGCCTGCGCCACCAGCATCACCGGCAGGTCCTCCGGCCACAGTGCGGTGGCCCACCAGCGCAGTGCGGCGCTGGCCATGGAGATGATCAGCAGCCAGCTGGCGTCCCAGCGCCGGAAGAAGCCGGCGATCAGGAAGAACACCGCCACCTCGAACACCACGCCCACCGTCCACATCAGGCCCAGCAGCGAGGTGCTGTAGCCATGCTGGTCCATGTACAGCGAGAAGAACGTGTAGTACGGCCCGAACGAAAGCTGCTCGAGGAACGCGGCGATGAAGAACGCCAGCACCGGCGGCCGCCGCACGATCGACCAGAAACCCTGCACGTGCGCGGCATGGGTGCCGACATGGCGGGCATAGCGGTTGGCGAAGGACGCGCCGGTCATCAGCACGAACAGCGGCAGCATCAGCCACGGCAGCAGGCCGGCGCCATGGCGTTCGATGACCCAGCCGAACAGCGTGACCACGGCGATGAAGCCCAGCGAGCCCCATACCCGGATCATGCCGTAGCGGTGGCTGTCGCTGCCCAGGTGGGTGAGGGTGATGGACTCGAACTGCGGCATCACCGCGTTGTAGAAGAAGCAGAACCCGACCATCACCGCGTACAGCGTCCACGTCGGCTGCGGCAGCAGGAAGCCGGCGAAGCTGATCACCGTCAACACGCAGCCGATGCGCAGCCAGCGGATCGGGCGCGGCGAGACCGCCGCCAGCGAGGTCCAGGTGCTGGGCGCGACCACCCGGGTGGCGTACCACAGGCTCATCATCACGCTGATCGCGGTGACGCCCATGCCGCGCGACTGCAGGTACAGGCTCCAGTACGGAGTGAACGCGCCGAGCGCGGCGTAATAGAAGAAATAGAAGCTGGACAGCCGGGCGACGGGGACCGAGGGCTGCAGCGGGGTCGGGGAGGTCATGAACAGGCGCGCGGGCGCGTAAAGCAGGGTGCCTATTGTGCGCCCTGCGCCGCGCCGCGTCCCGCCGTATTGCGCGCGGAAGGCGCGCTTGCGCCGTCCGCGCGGGGGCGGGGCCGGAGCGGCCGCCAAAGCGCCGCAGGCATCCGCTGATCAGGGGCTGGCTTCGGCGTTCCAGATGGCGACCTGGGCACGGATTCCGGCGAGCATCGCATCCAGCGCGGCGCGGTCGTAGACGGTGCCGCGCAACACCACCGTGTCGATGCTGCTGGTCGCGGTGATGTCCTGCAGCGGGTTGCGCTCCAGCAGCACCAGGTCGGCGGCCTTGCCGGCGGCGATGGCGCCATAGCGGTCCAGCCTGCCGAACCACGCCGGGCCGTTGCGGGTGGCCGTGGCCAGTGCCTGCGCCGGCGTCAGCCCATGGCGCACATACAGCGCCAGCTCGTTGTGCAGGCCGATGCCGGGATAGTTGTAGGAATTGAGGAAGCCGGCATCGGTACCGGCCATGATACGCACGCCGGCCTCTTGCAGCAGCGGCAGCACCGCGGCGACCCGGGCGTGGCGCGCGTGCCGCGCCTGGACCTGTTCCGGCGTGGCGCTGGCGGCGCGCTCCACGCGCCAGGCGTAGGTCTTGCGCAGGCCCGGGCCGATGTAGGGCAGGTACGGGTCATCGGCATGCGCTTCGCTGTCGAGGAAGCTGAGGATGCGGCTGCCGTCGAGCGTGGGCGTGACCGCGACCCCGCGTTCGGCGAAGCGGTGATAGGCGGCCAGCGCGGTGGCGCGGTCGAAGCCCTCGTGCAGGCGGCGGCTGGCCTCGGCGCGGTCGATGCGGCCAGCGGCGAAATCAGCGGCGATCCGGGCCTCGTCCGGAACGCCGGCCTGGAACGCGTAGTCCAGGTGCTCGATGGAGCTGAGTCCGGCGTCGATGGCCTGGCCGACGGTCAGCGCCATCGGGATGTGGCCCGAGGTGCGCAGGCCGCGCTTGCTCGCCTCGGACACCGCGTACAGGAACAGCTCCGGCTTGAGCGTGCTGTCGGTGATCTTGACGAAATCGACCCGGTCGCGCTGTTCGCGGTCCAGCGCGGCGTCCACACCGGCCTCGTCGCCAGCTTCCAGGGTGCCCTTCCAGACCGGGGCGATGCCTTCGATCTTGGCGCCGGAGGTGAACAGCTGCGGCCCGAACAGCTGGCCGTCGGCGATCTGCGCCCGCCACGCCAGCACCTGCCCGGGCAGGTCGCCGGACGCGTCGCGCACGCTGGTGATGCCATGGGCGACGTACAGCGGCAGCAATGCCTTGTTTCCTCGACCAGCGCCGGGCCGCCGCCGAAGTGCACGTGCATGTCCCACAGCCCCGGGATCAGGTAGCGGTCGCGCGCATCGAGCGTTCTGCGCGCGCGCCACTGGCCGGCCAGCGTCGCGTCCGCGCCGACCGCGACGATGTCGCCGCCGCGGATCGCAACGGCCTGGCCGGGCAGGGTGCGGGCGTGCTCGACATCGACGACGGTGGCGTGGCGGATCAGCACATCGGCATCCAGGCGTGCGGCCAATGCCGGCGACGCCAGCGCCAGCAGCGAGGAAAGGGCGAGGCGGAGCGTGGTGTTCATTCGGTGCGTTCCAGGGCGGGCGTGGCTGCCCGTACGGCGGGAGGAGAGGGCGGCAGGCACCGGCCGGGCACGCGCCGGGTCGCGGTACGTCAAGCCGATGCGGGGTGGTCGCCGCCTGTCCGGGTCTGCGCTGCGCGCGGCGCCGGGAGCAGCGCGGCGGTCGGGTGTTTGCATGCGCTCCGGGGCGATGCTACAAGCCGGTGCGTCCATCCAGAAATGAAATGTACCGATGGAAAACAGTCCGAAATCGAATAGGGTGCTGTTCGACCTCGATCTGCTGCGCGCCCTGTTGACGGTGGCCGACTGCGGCAGCTTCACCGCCGCCGCCGCGCGCCTGCATTCCACCCAGTCCACGATCAGCCAGAAGGTGCGGCGGCTGGAGGAACTGGCCGGGCACCGGCTGCTCGACCGTGGCGTGCGCGACGTGCGCCCCACCGATACCGGCGAGACCGTGCTGGGCTACGCGCGGCGCCTGCTGGCGCTGAACGAGGAACTGGGCGAGGCGCTGTCCGGCGCGGGGGTGGCCACCACCCTGCGCCTGGGCGTGCCGGAGGATTTCGCTGGCGGCCGCACCACGCACCTGTTGGCCGATTTCAGCCGGCGCCACCCACGGGTCAAGCTGGAGGTCAGCAGTGGCCTGAGCCGCGCGCTGGCCGAGGGCTACGACCGTGGCGAGCTGGACCTGGCGCTGGTCAAACAGCGCCGCGGCAGCCGCGAGGCGCTTGCGCGCTGGCCCGAGCCGATGCGCTGGATCGACAGCGCGGCCAGCCCCGCGTTCGCACTGGACCCGGTGCCGCTGGTGGCCTTCCCGCCACGCGGCCTGTACCGCGAGGACATGATCGACGCGATCGAGGCGCTGGGACGGCGCTGGCGCATCAGTTTCACCAGTTCCAGCCTCGGCGGCATCCAGGCGGCGGTCGCCGATGGGCTCGGCATCAGCCTGCTGCCGGCGCGCACGGTGACACCGGCGCATGTGGTGCTGGGCGTGGAAAGCGGCCTGCCGGAGATCGACAGCATCGAACTGGCGCTGCTGATGCGGCCCTCGGCCGACCCCGAGGTGCGGGTGCTGGCCGACATGCTGGTGGAGATGCTGGCGCAGCCGCAGGCATAAGCGCGCGGAGGCCGCAGGTGCGGGCGTGCCGCTCCGGGGCAATCGCTCAGGCGTCCGGCCCGAGCCGGCCGCGGCGCACGATGCCGCGGCGGCACGGTACCCCGGCCACCGCGGCCGCGGCATTGGGCGCGTCCAGCATCAGGAAGGTGGCTTCGTTGCCCACGGCCAGGCCGTAGCCCTGCAGGCCAAGCACGCGCGCGCCGGCGCCGGTGGCCATCTGCAGCGCCATGCACAGCTCCTCGTCGGTATGGAACCCGGAGCGGTAGCCCAGCAGCATCGCCCGCTGCAGCATGTCGCCGTTGCCATACGGCCACCAGGCGTCGCGGATGTTGTCGTTGCCCAGGAACACCTCCACGCCGGCCGCGCGCAACTGCCGCACCGGCGGGAACGGGCGGTCGCCCGGGGCATTGGTCATGATCGCCACGCCGGCATCGGCAAGCGTCGTGGCAATGCGCTCCAGCTGCGCGGTATCCACTTCGCCCAGCGCATAGGCATGGCTGACCGCGACGCGTCCGTGCATGCCCAGCGCGCGGCTGCGTTCGGCGATGCGCCGCAACTGTTCGACGCCACCCAGGCCAGGTTCGTGCAGGTGGATGTCGACCTTGGCGCCGTGGCGCTCGGCAATGCCGAACACCACGTCGAGCTGGCCGGTGCTGTCGCCGTCGAGCGTGTCCGGGTCGATCCCGCCGACCACCTGCGCGCCTTCGCGCATCGCCGCGTCCAGCACCTGCGCGGTGCCGCGGCAGGACTGCACGCCGGCCTGCGGGAACGCGACCAGTTCGATGTCGACGATGCCACGCCAGCGCTCGCGCACCGCGTTCACCGCGTGCAGGTGGTCCAGGCCGGTGGTGGCGTCGACGTCGACATGGCTGCGCATCGCCACGGTGCCGAACGCGGCCGCCTGCGCCACCAGGGCGTCGGCGCGCTCGACGATGGAGGGCGCGGCCGCCAGTTCCTGCTTTTCGATGGACAGGCGCTCGCGCAGGGTGTGCGCGGGGCGGTGCGGGTGCCAGCGGTCGCCGACGAAGCTCTTGTCCAGGTGGATATGGCCGTCGACCAGGCCCGGCAGCACCAGCTGCCCGCCCAGGTCGATCTGTTCCACGCCGTCGCAGCGCGGCAGGGCCGGGCCGATGGCGGCGAAACGGCCGCCGGCCACGGCCAGTTCCAGCGGCGTACCGTCGGGGCCGATGGCGTTGATGAAGAGCTGGTCGAACATGGGGGTGTCGCGGGGCAGGGGGGCGGGGCCGCCACGATAGGGCCGCCGTCGGCGCGTCGGAAATGAAGTATCGCGATGGGCGGCATTCGCCACGGTGATGGCGGGCTGCCGGCGGCACCGGCCCGTGCAAGGAACGCCCACGCGCGCAGCTCAGTGCCGTGCGCCGCATGCGCCGCGGGGTGTCGCCCGCGCCACGGCGCCCTGGCGATTCCCGGGCGCAGGCCCCGCACGCGGATGCCGGCGCATCCGCGTGGCGTGCGCTCAATCCGGGTCGTAGTCCAGGTTCGACGCCAGCCAGCGCTCGGCCTGCGCCCGGTCCACGCCCTTGCGCCGCGCATAGTCGGCCACCTGCTCCTTGGACACCCGCCCGACCACGAAATACTGGCTCTGCGGGTGGCTGAAGTAATAGCCGGACACCGCCGCGGTGGGCAGCATGGCGAAGCTTTCGGTCAGCGACATGCCGATGCTTTCGGCGCCGAGCATGGCGAACAGCGTGCGCTTCTCGCTGTGCTCCGGGCAGGCGGGATAGCCGGGGGCGGGACGGATGCCGACGTACTGCTCGGCGATCAGCGCTTCGTTGTCCAGCGCCTCGCCGGCGGCATAGCCCCAGTAGCCGGTGCGCACGCGGTGGTGCAGGCGCTCGGCCAGCGCCTCGGCCAGGCGGTCGGCCAGCGCCTTGAGCAGGATCGCGTTGTAGTCATCGTGGTCGGCCTCGAAGCGCGCCACGTGCGGCTCGATGCCGATGCCGGCGGTGACCGCGAAGGCGCCGATCCAGTCCTGCCGGCCGCTGTCCTGGGGGGCGATGAAGTCGGCCAGGCAGAAGTCCGGGCGCTCGGCCGGCTTGTCCACCTGCTGGCGCAGGAAGTGCAGGGTGGTCTCGCCGTCGGGCAGCGAGACCACCACGTCGTCGCCGCGGCTGTTGGCCGGCCACAGCCCGAACACGGCGCGGGCTGTCAGCCATTTTTCCTTGATGATCGTGTCCAGCATCGCGCGGGCGTCGCGGTACAGCGCGCTGGCCTGGGTGCCGACGATCTCGTCGTCGAGGATCGCCGGGAACTTGCCGGCCAGTTCCCAGGCGCTGAAGAACGGGGTCCAGTCGATGAACGGCAGCAGGTCCTGCAGCGGCCAGTCCTCGAACACGTGCACGCCGGGCCGGGCCGGCACTGGCGGAACGTACTGCGCCCAGTCGCAGCGGAAGCGCTGGCCGCGCGCGTGTTCCAGCGACACCAGCCGCTTGGCGTCGCCGCGGTTGCGGTGGCGCTGGCGGATGTCGGCGTAATCGGCGTCGTTGGCGGCGACGAAAGCGCCGCGCAGCTCCGGCGAGATCAGCGACTGCGCCACGCCCACCGCGCGCGAGGCATCCTTCACCCACACCGTCGGCGCGGCGTAATGCGGGTCGATCTTCAGCGCGGTGTGCGCGCGCGAGGTAGTGGCGCCGCCGATCAACAGCGGGGTGCTGAAGCCCTGGCGCTGCATCTCGCGGGCGACGTGGCTCATTTCCTCCAGCGAGGGCGTGATCAGCCCGGACAGGCCGATCAGGTCGGCGTTCTCGGCGCGCGCGGTGTCCAGGATCTTCTGCGCCGGGACCATCACCCCCAGGTCGATCACCTCGAAGTTGTTGCAGGCCAGGACCACGCCGACGATGTTCTTGCCGATGTCGTGCACGTCACCCTTGACCGTGGCCATGACGATCTTGCCGTTGCTCTTGCCGACGTCGCCGGTGCGCAGCTTCTCGGCCTCGATGAAGGGCAGCAGGTAGGCCACCGCCTTCTTCATCACCCGTGCCGACTTGACCACCTGCGGCAGGAACATCTTGCCGGCGCCGAACAGGTCGCCGACCACGTTCATGCCGTCCATCAGCGGCCCTTCGATCACGTCCAGCGGCCGGCTGGCCTGCTGCCGCGCCTCCTCGGTATCCGCCTCGACCCAGCTGTCCAGCCCATGCACCAGCGCATGCGCCAGCCGCTCGCGCACCGGCCTGTCGCGCCAGCCCAGGTCCTCGGCCTTCTTCTCGCCCTTCCTGCCCTTGTAGCGCTCGGCGATCTCCAGCAGGCGTTCGGTACCGTCGCGGCGGCGGTTGAGGATCACGTCCTCCACCCGCTCGCGCAGTTCCGGTTCCAGGTCGTCGTAGATCGGCAGCGCGCCGGCGTTGACGATGCCCATGTCCATGCCGGCGCGGATGGCGTGGTACAGGAACACCGCGTGGATCGCCTGGCGCACGGTCTCGTTGCCGCGGAAGGAGAACGAGACGTTGGACACACCGCCGGACACGTGGCAATGCGGCAGCGTGCGCTTGATGATGCGGGTGGCCTCGATGAAGTCCACCGCGTAGTTGTCGTGCTCCTCGATGCCGGTGGCGACGGCGAAGATGTTCGGATCGAAAATGATGTCCTGCGGCGGGAAGCCGACCTGCTCGACCAGGATGCGGTAGGCGCGGGTGCAGATCTCCACCTTGCGCGCGCAGGTGTCGGCCTGGCCGTCCTCGTCGAAGGCCATCACCACCGCGGCGGCGCCATAGCGGCGCACCAGCCTGGCGTGCTCGACGAACGCCGCTTCGCCCTCCTTGAGCGAGATTGAGTTGACCACGCTCTTGCCCTGCAGGCACTTCAGCCCGGCCTCGATCACGCTCCACTTGGACGAATCGACCATCACCGGGATGCGGGCGATGTCCGGCTCGGACATGATCAGGTTGAGGAAGCGGGTCATCGCCTTCTCGGAGTCGATCAGGCCCTCGTCCATGTTGACGTCCAGGATCTGTGCGCCGCTGGCGACCTGCTGGCGTGCCACCTCCACCGCTTCCTCGTAGCGCTCCTCCTTGATCAGCTTGCGGAACTGCGCGCTGCCGGTGACGTTGGTGCGCTCGCCGACGTTGACGAACAGCAGGTCCGGGGTGATGACCAGCGGCTCCAGGCCGGACAGGCGGGTATACGACGGGGTGTTCATGCGGCCTGCTCCCGCGCCCGCGGCAGCGCCCGCGGCGGCACCCCGGCCACGGCCTCGGCGATCGCCTTGATGTGCGCCGGGGTGGTGCCGCAGCAGCCGCCGACCAGGTTCAGCAGCCCGGAGGTGGCGAACTCCTTCAGCGTGGCGGCCATTTCCTCCGGGGTCTCGTCGTACTCGCCGAAGGCATTGGGCAGGCCGGCGTTGGGGTGGGCGCTGACGTAGCCGTCCGATACCTGCGCCAGGGTTTCCACGTGCGGCCGCATGTCGCTGGCGCCCAGCGCGCAGTTGAAGCCGATCGACAGCGGTTGGCCGTGCGCGACCGACGCATGGAAAGCCTCGGCGGTCTGCCCGGACAGGGTGCGGCCGGAGGCGTCGGTGATGGTGCCGGAGATCATCACCGGCAGGCGCCCGCCGCGCGCATCGAAGGCTTCCTCGATGGCGAACAGCGCGGCCTTGGCGTTGAGCGTGTCGAAAATGGTTTCCACCATCAGCGTGTCGGCGCCGCCGTCGATCAGGCCGTCGATGGCCTCGCGATACGTCGCGCGCAGTTCGTCGAAGCTGGTGTTGCGGAAGCCCGGGTCGTTGACGTCGGGGCTGATCGAGGCGGTGCGGCTGGTCGGGCCGAGCACGCCGATCACGAAGCGCGGCTTGTCCGGGGTCTTCGCCTCGATGGCGTCGCAGCATTGCCGTGCCACCTGCGCGCCGGCCTTGTTCAGTTCGTACACCAGGTGCTGCAGGTGGTAGTCGGCCTGGCTGATCGAGGTGGCGTTGAAGGTGTTGGTTTCCACCAGGTCGGCGCCGGCCTCCAGGTAGGCGCTGTGGATGCCGGCGATGATGTCCGGCCGGGTCAGCAGCAGCAGGTCGTTGTTGCCCTTCAGGTCATGGCCGCAGCCGGCACCGTGGACGTGCGCCTGCGGCGCTGCCGTGGCAGTGCCGGGCGCGGCCGGTGGCTGGGCGTCGTGGCGCGAATCGAAACCGCCGGCGAAGCGCTGCCCGCGGTAGTCGGCCTCTTCCAGCCCATGGCGCTGGATCATCGTGCCCATGGCGCCGTCGATGACCAGGATGCGCTGCGCGAGTGCCTGCAGCAGCAGGGCGACGCGTTCGGGATGGAGCCAGGGGAGGGCGTGCATGGGCGGACCGTGGTCTGGAATCGGGGGCGAGGGCGGGTATGCCGGCTCAGGGGCGGTGAGCGATCAGCGAGATCACCTCGAAATGCGGCGGGCGCTTCTCGCGGGTGACGGTCTCCAGGCTGGATACCTCCAGCCCAGCCTTCTCGACGAACCTGCGCAGCTCCTTGCCGGTGAAGCCCAGGTTGACGTGGCCGTAGGCTTCCACCGCCACCTTGTGCTCATGGCGGGCCAGGCTGCACAGCATCAGCCGCCCGCCCGGGCGCAGCACCCGCGCGCCTTCGGCCACGGCCTTGGCCGGGTGGCTGGCATAGGTGAGGGCGTGCATCAGCACCACCAGGTCGAAGCTGCCATCGTCGAACGGCAGCTGGTGCATGTCGCCCTCGCGCACTTCCACGTTGGGCAGCTTGCGCAGGCGTTCGCTGGCCGCCGCGACCACGCGCGCGCTGGTGTCGATGCAGACGTAGCGCTGCGCATGCGGGGCCAGCAGTTCGGCCAGCACGCCGTCGCCGGAGGCGATGTCGAGCACGTCGCCGGTTTCCAGCAGCGGCAGCGCGCTGCGTGCCAGCGCCTCCCAGGTGCGTCCGGGCGAGTAGTGGCGTTCCATGTCGCCGGCCACGCTGTCGGCCCAGTTCTGGTCGGCCGCGCGCATCGCCAGCACCGAGGGCACCCGCTCGGCGTCCTGGCGCAGCAGCGGGTCGTCGCTGCCGTTGCTCAGCGCATGCCACAATGCGCGCTGCGCCGGATCCAGCGCGGCGTCGTCGAAGCGGTAGTAGGCCGATACCCCCGCGCGGCGGTCGCGGACCAGCCCGGCTTCCTTCAGCCGGGCCAGGTGGGTGGACACGCGCGGCTGCGCCAGCGTGGTGATGGCCGACAGCTCGGCCACGGTCAGCTCTTCCTGCTCCAGCAGCGTCAGCAGGCGCACGCGGGTGGCGTCGGCGAACACCTTCAGGCGGGTCGACCAGTCTTCCAGATCCATAAATATCTACCTATCGAGATAGAGAGATATTTTGCTGCTGCGGCGCGGCAGGGTCAAGGCGCGGCCCGCGTGGGCCAGGCGAACGGGCGCGCAGGTCGACGTGAATGGCGCTGTCCACCCAGCGCCGTCTGCCGCGGCCAGCCCCTCTTTGCCGGTCATGGCAACAGTTACAATCGCAACTTCGTAATGCCCTGGGAGGGGTGTAGTGGATTTCAGCTTTTCCGACGAACAACTGATGCTGCAGGACGTCGCCCGCCGCATCGCCCAAGAGAAGATCGCGCCCAGCGCCGAGCACCACGATGCCACCGGCGAATACCCGCTGGAGAACATCCGCCTGCTCGGCGAGAACGGCCTGATGGGTATCGAAGTGCCGGTCGAGTACGGCGGTGCGGGCATGGACCCGGTGTCCAGCGTGCTGGCGATCATCGAGGTGTCCGCCGCCGATGCCGCGCACGCCACCATCATGTCGGTCAACAACTCGCTGTTCTGCAACGCCGTGCTCAGCCACGGCAGCGAGGAACAGAAGCAGCTGTACGTGCGCGCGATCGCCGAGGGCCGCGAGATCGGCGCCTTCGCCCTGACCGAATCGCAGTCCGGCTCCGACGCCACCGCCATGCGCTGCCGCGCGGTGAAGCAGGCCGACGGTTCCTACGTGATCAACGGCCAGAAGAGCTGGATCACCTCCGGCCCGGTGGCGCGCTACATCGTATTGTTCGCGATGACCGACCCGTCGCAGGGCGCGCGCGGCATCACCGCCTTCATGATCGACACTACCCGCCCGGGCTTCGGCCGCGGCAAGACCGAGCCCAAGCTCGGCGTGCGTGCGTCGGCGACCTGCGAGATCGAGTTCCAGGACTACGTGGCGCGCGCCGAGGACGTGATCGGCGCCGAGGGGCAGGGCTTCAAGATCGCCATGAGCCTGCTCGATTCCGGCCGCATCGGCATCGCCGCGCAGGCGGTGGGCATCGCCCGCGCTGCTTACGAGGCGTCGCTGGCCTACGTGCGCGAACGCAAGTCCTTCGGCGCGCCGATCGGCAGCTTCCAGATGATCCAGGCCAAGATCGCCGACATGAAGTGCAAGCTGGACGCGGCGCTGCTGCTGACCCTGCGCGCGGCATGGACCAAGGCCCAGGGCAAGCGCTTCTCCACCGAAGCCGCGGTCGCCAAGCTCACCGCCTCGGAAGCGGCGATGTGGATCGCCCACCAGGCCGTGCAGATCCACGGCGGCATGGGCTATTCCAAGGAAATGCCGCTGGAGCGCTACTTCCGCGACGCCAAGATCACCGAGATCTACGAAGGCACCAGCGAGATCCAGCGCCTGGTCATCGCCCGCAGCGAAACCGGCGTGCGTTGAATACCGTTTCTCGTTGAGTCCCGCATTTATTGCGCGCCATTGGCGGGTGCGTGGCTGAGCAACCGCGCTGCTGGCCTCGGCCGGGGCGCGGCGTGGAGCGGGGCCCGGAACGAGGGTAGCCGCAGACCAACGTTCTCCGCAGCGTTGGCGGAATCTTCCACCCGAGAAGAAATGATCAAGAGCCCCGGCATGGCCGGGGCTTTGTCGTTAAGCACCGCCAGGATCCGTGGCGATTGATATATCTGTGAAGCCCGTCCCGGGGCGGTCGATGGCTGTGCGTATCCAATGAAAGTGGGGTAGTCGGCAGGCACCTCATGCACGCCAGTCGCGGACTGCACTGCATCCCATGCTGGAGCCCGGGTGTATCGGGCATTTAACGAGTATTGAACCGGATATGTCGGGATGTTCGCAGGTTCCGCAGGTGACGCAGTTCATGAATTGCGAATTTCCCCAAATTCCATTTCCTGTTCTTTTTCAGGAGGTTGATTGGATTCTGGCTGTTTCAGTGGAATCAATTGACGGTATTTCCTTGTGTTCACCGGAAATTGCTGCAAGCCTGTCTGTATCCCCGATGCGCTGGCCTCAGAAGGGAATGGCATGGATGCAGAAAGAACCATGGACGTGGTTGTACCGCTGCACGGCACGCAGCCGGACTACGCCTTGCGCGGTCTGGTGCTGTTGGCGCAGTTCCACGGCATCGCCGCCGACGAGCAGCAATTGGCCCATGATTTTGGGCGTGGCGGCGAAGCATTCGACGAAAGCGCACTTTTGCTGGCGGCCGGGCAACTCGGCCTGAAGGCCAGATTCCATCCGCACCCTGCTTCCCGCATTGGCAGCGCCAACCTCCCGGCACTGGCTTGGAGTACCGGGGAGGAGCCGCCCTTCGTGGTCGCCAAAGTGTCGCCCAATGGAGACCAGATACTGATCCACGATCTGGTTGAGCGTCGCCCCAAGGCGCTGAACCGGGACGAGTTCGAAACCCGCTACGCGGGACGCCTGTTGCAGGTCGCCTCGCGTGCTTCCGTGCGGGGCGAACTTGCCAAGTTCGATTTCACCTGGTTCGTACCGGCGGTCATCAAGTACCGCAAGCTGTTGACCGAGGTCTTTGTCGTCTCGCTGTTCATCCAACTGTTCGCACTGGTCACGCCGCTGTTCTATCAGGTGGTGATGGACAAGGTACTGGTGCACCACGCGATGACGACGCTGCACGTGATTGCCATCGGTCTGGTCGCGATGGCCGTGTTCGATGTAGTGATGAACGGCCTGCGCACCTATGTGTTCGCCCACACCACCAGCAAGATCGACGTGGAACTGGGTGCCCGGCTGTTCCGCCACGTTCTCAACCTGCCGCTGGCCTACTTCGAATCGCGACGTGTCGGCGACACTATCGCCCGCGTACGTGAACTGGAGAACATCCGCCAGTTTCTGACCGGGCAGGCCCTGACCTCGGTGCTGGACCTGTTGTTCACCGTGGTCTTTCTCGCGGTGATGTTCTGGTACAGCGGCTGGCTGACCTTGGTGGTGGTGCTGTCGCTCCCCGTCTATGCCCTGATCTCCGGCGGCATCACGCCGATACTGCGCAAGCGCCTGGACGAGAAGTTCGCGCGTGGCGCCGACAACCAGGCCTTCCTGGTGGAAGCGGTCAGCGGCATCGGCACGGTCAAGGCCACGGCGGTTTCGCCGCGGATGACCCGCACCTGGGACAACCAGTTGGCCGGCTACGTGGGGGCCAGCTTCCGTGTCACCAAGATCGCGACTCTGGGCCAGCAGGGAGTGCAACTTACCCAGAAGCTGGTAAGCGTCGCGATTCTGTTCTTCGGTGCCAAGCTGGTCATCGAGAACAAGCTGACGCTGGGCCAGTTGATCGCCTTCAACATGTTGTCCGGGCAGGTGGCCGCGCCGATCATCCGGTTGGCCCAGCTCTGGCAGGACTTCCAGCAGGTGGGCATTTCCGTCGAGCGCCTGGGTGACATTCTCAATACCCGCACGGAAGTACCTGGGAGTCGCTTGGCCTTACCGCCGATTCAAGGGCGCGTCACTTTCGAACATGTCACCTTCCGCTACCGGCCAGATGCGCCGGAAGTGCTGCGTGGCATCAACCTGGACATCCAGCCCGGCGAGGTCATCGGCATCGTCGGCCGCTCCGGGTCCGGCAAGAGCACCCTGACCAAGCTGGTGCAGCGGCTGTATGCCCCCGAGCGCGGCCGGGTGCTGGTGGACGGGCAGGACCTGGCCGTGGCCGATCCGGCGTGGCTGCGTCGCCAACTGGGCGTGGTATTGCAGGAAAACTTCCTGTTCAACCGCTCGGTGCGCGAGAACATCGCGCTTGCCGAGCCGGGCATGCCGCTGGAGCGGGTCATCCGCGCCGCGAAATTGGCGGGCGCGCATGAGTTCATCATGGAGCTGCCCGAAGGCTATGACACCAAGGTCGGCGAGCACGGTGCCGGGCTTTCCGGCGGACAGCGCCAGCGGGTCGCCATTGCCCGCGCACTTATCGCCGACCCCCGCATACTGATCTTCGACGAAGCCACCAGCGCGCTGGACTACGAGTCCGAGCACGCGGTCATGTCCAACATGCGCGCCATCTGCAAGGGGCGCACGGTCCTGATCATTGCCCACCGCCTGTCCACCGTGCGCCATGCCAATCGCATCGTGGTGGTGGAAAAGGGCGAGATCGTCGAAGCTGGCAACCACGAGAGCTTGCTGGCCCGGACCGATGGTTATTACGCCCATCTGCACCGCCTGCAACAGGGAGGCACGGCCTCATGAGGCACGTCCTGCAAGGCGTAGGGGATTTCCTGCAGCGTTATGCCGCGATCTTTCGTGCCGTGTGGTCGGACCGGAAGTCATTGGATTCACCATCACGCACACAGGACGAGATTGCCTTCCTGCCAGCACACCTGGAACTGACGGAGACCCCGGTTTCCCCGGCGGCCCGCTGGACGATGCGGATCATCGCCGCCTTTTTTTGCATCGCATTGCTGTGGGCCTGTATCGGCAAGGTGGACGTGGTGGCCGTGGCCCCCGGCAAGACGGTCGTTGGCAGCCGAACCAAGGTAATCCAGCCGCTAGAGACCGCCGTGGTCCATCGCATCCTGGTTCGCGATGGGCAGGCAGTGAAGCAGGGTGACATCCTTGTGGAACTGGATGCCACAGCCACCGGCGCGGATTTCCGGCAGGCCGATGAGGCGCTTATCGCCGCGCGCCTGGCGCAACTGCGGCAGACCGCCATGCTGCAGGCGCTGGATACGGGCGCGTTGCCGGACATGCCGGATGACCCGGGCGTTTCCGCGTCGCGCGTGCGCGCGGCCTGGGACCTGGCCGCCAGCGAACTTGCCGAATACCAGGCACGACGCCAGAACCTGCTGGCCGCCATTGCCCAGCGTGAGGCGCAGGTCAACACCGTCCGCTCGCAGATCGGGCCGATGGAGCAGAGCCTGGCCATCTCCCGGGAGCGGGTAGCCGATCTGGAGCGCCTGCTGGGCGGGCAATACGTCAGCCGCCATGAATACCTTGCCCGCCGGCAGGAAATGGTCGAACTGGAGCGGGCATTGGCGGCCCAGAAGGCCACGCTGCTGGAAACCCGTTCGGCCTTGGTCGGCGCCCGGGAGGAACTGCGGGTGCTGGAAACCGATACCCGGCAACAGGCCTTCGACAATCTGCGGCAGGCACGCGAGCAGACGGGGCAATACGAGCCGCAGGTGGCCAAGACCCGCCAGCGCGATGAATTGATGCAGCTGCGCGCGCCGGTGGACGGCACGGTGCAGCAGTTGGCGATTCATACAGTGGGCGGCGTAGTGACGCCGGCGCAGGCGTTGATGGCCGTGGTGCCGAACCAGGAATCGCTGGAGGTTGAAGCTACGGTATTGAACAAGGACATCGGTTTCGTCAGGCCCGGGCAGCCGGTGACGCTCAAGGTGGAGAGCTTCCCATACACCCGCTACGGTTATCTGGAAGGCATCGTGGAGACGGTGTCACACGATGCCGCGCAGGACGAACAGTTGGGACTGGTATTTCCGGCGCGGGTCCGTCTGCAGAGGGCCGATCTGATGGTCGATGGCGTGAAGGTGGCGCTGACGCCAGGCATGAGCCTGAGCGCGGAGATCAAGACCGGAAAGCGTCGGTTGATCGACTACGTGTTCAGTCCATTGCAAAAGCATGGTGGTGAAGCATTCCGGGAGCGATGAATCATGGAGCGGACAGTATCCCTGAAAGACGATGGCACGGCCCGGGCGGCGGCCTTATCTGAAGTCGTTTCGCCCGCTGCATCGAAGCTCCGGCGGGTGCCCCGGGCTGGCGAGCCGGCGCCGTGGTTCCATGCCGCCACGGCCGAGAACCCGGATTTCAGTTTCGATACCGTGGCCGGGCGACGGGTGGTGCTGTGCTTCTTCGGCGAGATGCAGGCAGCGCCGCTGCAATCCTTGTTGAGTGGCATGCGGGCCGTGCTGGCCCAGGTTGTACGGTCGCAGTGTGCGTTCTTTGGCGTAGGGACCGCTCGTGACGACGCGCAGGCCAAACTGCTCAAGCAACAGTTTCCCGAAGGTTATCTGTTTCTGGACCGTGACCGAGCCGTAAGCAAGCTTTATGGTGTGGCACCTACTGACGGTCGAGATACCCCCATTCGAGTGGCCAGCTTCGTGCTGGACGAGCGATTGAGAGTGGTCGGCGTGATTCCGTGGACAGGGGGCAGTGTGCAGCACGCTGGGGACCTGCTGAGCGTCCTGCGGGCTTTGCGGGAGGAAATTCCCGAGACCTCTGCACCCGTGCTGATCATTCCGCGCATCTTCGAGCCGGAACTGTGCCGGAGACTGATCGGGTATTACGAGCAGCACGGGGGCGAGAAGTCCGGCTTCATGCGCGACGTGGATGGCCAAACGAAGTTGATCCACGACCCCCAGCACAAGCGGCGCAAGGACCGAGTGGTCGATGACGAGCATCTGCGTCTTGCCTGCCTGCACCGTATCCATGACCGTTTGGTGCCAGAGATCGAAAAGGCGTTCCAGTTCAGGGCCACGCGAATCGAGCGCTACAACGTGGCTTGCTATGAGGCCGAGAATGCGGGGCACCTTCGGGTACATCGGGATAACACAACGGTGGGAACGGCGCACCGCAGGTTCGCGGTGTCGTTGAATCTCAATTCCGGGGACTACGAGGGCGGAATGTTGCGGTTTCCCGAGTTCGGCAGGCGTTTGTATCAGCCGCCACTGGGAGGGGCAGTGGTGTTCTCGTGTTCGCTGCTGCGCGAGGCAACACCGGTGACGTAGGGCGCGCGGTATGCGTTCCTGCCTTTTCTCTATGACGAATTGTCGGCTGCTTTGCGAGATGGAAACCGCCGAAAGTCAATGGACGGTGGAAAGTCGAATGTGTTCGATCAATAAACACGGTTGGGCGAAAAAGCAGGGCGCGATGGCTGGCCATTTGCCCGTTCGTCGAAAGTTCGGAGCCAGGGCATCGCCGTGGCAGTTACTCATTTCTTCGTTCGCGCTATCCATTGCTGCATTCCTGAGTTCCTGTGACAAGGAGAGAAATATGTCTGATGCATCAGCACGCAAGTCAGAGCATGGCCTCGTAGAAGGCATGGCCAATACCATAAAGGTCGGAAGTGCGTCATTCCGAATTCCGCCAGAGGTGCGCTTCGACGTCCGTACGGAAGGGGTCGCAGAGCCGGGACGTGCAGAGACGCTGATCATCTATATCAATGTGGCGAATCTTATGGAAAATCCGCCAGCGGAAAATAACGAAACGCTTGGACGGAATATCGTAAGAGTCGAGATCAGGAGTCATGCTTACCACCCGGGCAATAGCATATTTTCTCGCGCTGAGTCTCTCGGTGCCCCTCGGACCAGGGAAGATCTGGGTCTGCTCGAATACCCGGGGACGGGAGGGGGGCAAACTGACTATTCGCGCTCCTGGAAATACAGGTCCATCGCGCCGAATGAGCGCGGCGATTTTCCGATGCATACGGAAATATTTTGTCAGGTTGCTTGGCCGGATGACCCGAAAAAGATAAATGGAACGTGCAATTCTACCTACTACACTAAGACGGGGATTGCTGTTGAATCATTTTTCTCGTTTGATTTGTTGAATAAATGGGATTCTGTTCTTGATGTGGTTGTTAATGCAGCGAATGAATATGAAGTTAAGTAAATAATTTAAAAGGGAGATTTGTCATGGCTGACATCTATCTGACGAACGCGCAAATCCAAGTTATCAGGGGGCTGGCTTCGCGAGGCCCTAACTCGAACGGGAACTATTCGGACGTCTACGAAGCCATCGCCCAGATGCTTCCCGACGGGCAGGTCAAGCTCTGGTTCGAGGGGGCGGCACTCGCGAATGCGGGAAGAGGCGCATTCTCTGAGTTGATTCGGGCATATAGCCGCCGGCAGATGGAGCTAAGGGGTATCGGCTACACGAATGAACTGATGCAGGCGGCATCCAACCAGGTAGCCTTCAATGCTCTAAACGATATCCTGAATGATAGTCGCAATCAGGGAAACGGTCTCTGGCTTTTCCCAACCATCGCAGATATCGCAAACCGTGACGCGACGGGTGTTGGGCAGGTGCTGTTCGCCGCTCTCGGGAATGATTCTGCGGGTGGCGAGACGAACGCTGCTTGGTCTGGGGCGATTCTTTTTTCGGCATTTGGCCAAGACGAAACGTACCGTCTCACCGCGCAGGGTGGGTCGGGCCTGGATCGTGTCGACGATATAAAGAATCTGTTGTTCGCTTTCAACGCGTTCTCGTACGCAATTCAAACGGCCAAGACCGTCGCCCTGCTGGAGGACGAGCAGACCTTTATCGATGATTCTTCGGTCGGCTGGGATACTTTCTGGGAGGCGGCGTTTAACTCCAATCTGGGTAATATTTGGGCGCTGGCGTCAGATCAACTCGCAGGCATCTTGTCCGGGGATGCCAAGAGGCTGGGAGGACTTATCTCAAAAGCGGGGTTGGGTGCAGTTCTAGATTGGGTTCGCGCATCGTATTCTGGCGCACGACCCACTACGCCAACGTCTGACCAAGACTTTGTGGCGGCAGCCACGTCGTTCTTTGCAGGTATCGACCCGTCAACCGTTGCGACGCTTCTCCCGAGCGACAAGCCATCAATTGTGGTGCTTGCACAGGGCAGCGAAGCGGCGAGGAATGCCTTGATGGCGCTCTCGCCCATTATGGTGAACCTGCCCTCTTATTCGCACGACCTTAGCCTGCTCAACGAAGAGACGGGCGAGGGGGAGCTGTCGGAGCAATGGATAGACAAACGGGCATCTTTTCTGGTGTTTGAGCGTCTGTATCGCGAAGATGGCCAAACGGACGGTGTCTTCGATATGCCCCTTGGCCTGCCTGTGCCAATCGTCGGTGATATCGAGTTCAGAGACTACTCATCGGGGGCGGAATACAAGCTGGAGGTCGATGGTGTCGACCTCGGTTTCGCTGATAAGCGCTACTTCTTTTTCGGTGGGAATGGGGGAGACACCTTCGAGGGTGGCGATGGCGACGATTCACTATTTGGTATGGGCGGTGATGACTCGCTCCAGGGGGGAGATGGGGACGATTATCTTGAGGGAGGACAAGGCGGCGACTTCATCGACGGTGGTGGCGATGACGATGAGATTCAGGCCGGCCAGGGCGACGACGTTGTGTATGGTGGCTCCGGAAAGGACATCGTCCACGGCGGCGCGGGCGACGACGTAATCTACGGTCAGGTGGCATCCGATTCGAGCGATACCGCCGAGGATAAGCTGTACGGCGATGCTGGTGACGATGAGATCCACGGTGCCGCGGGCCGGACACTTCTGGATGGCGGCGCTGGAAGTGATCGTCTGGAGGGTGGTGAAGGCTTCGATACGTACAAGGCCGACAATCAAGACGTCATAATGGATGAGGATGGGGCTGGAGAGGTCTTTCTCGACAAAATGCGTTTGACCGGTGGGAAGCGAAAGGAAACCGACCCGGAGAATGAGTACCGCAACGGAAGTACGCTTTATGTGCTTGATGGCGCCACGCTCACGATCAACGGCGGGCTGACTATCGAGCAGTTTGAAAACGGTGATCTCGGGATTTTCCTGGAAACCGAACCTGACGATGAGGCCGACGAAGGGCCGGATGTCGTGCCCGCCGAGAACAGGACATCGCCCATCGTGATCGACTTGGACGGTGACGGCGTCGAGACAGTTGGTATTCAGATGGATCGCTATTTCGATCACGACGCCAATGGTATGCGTGAACGTACGGCTTGGGCATCAGGTGACGACGGCATACTGGTGCGGGACCTCAACGGGAACGGCGCCGTCGACAGCGGTCGCGAGATGTTCGGAAATCAGACGCGGCTGGAAAACGGAGCGCTGGCAGCCAATGGCTTTGAGGCACTGCGTGATCTGGACGACAATCAGGATGGCCTGATTGACCAAAATGATGCGGTATTCGGCGAGCTACGCATATGGCGTGATCTCAATGGTAACGGGGTTACCGAAGCTGGCGAATTGCAGACCCTCGAACAGAGTGGGTTGAAGGCCATTCGAACCGGCTGGCAGGCGTCAAATTATGTCGATGCCAATGGCCAGAGCCACGCTCAGATCGGTACGGCCGTTCGTCTGGACGGGACTGATGCGGCGGCTGCAGACGTCTGGTTCAAGGTTGATACGACGCATCGAGTTAACGCGCAATTCGACGATGCGATCTTCGATGTTGCGGGTTTGCCGGATGCCAAAGCCTTCGGCAACCTGCCGGATCTGCGCCAGGCAATGGCAAATGACCCGATTCTTACCGCATTGGTGGAGACGTATGCGGTCGAAACCGATCCAGCCGCCAGGGACGCCATGCTGGAAGGCTTGATTTTCCAATGGGCCGGCGTGGCCGGGGTCGATCCATATAGCCGGGATCCGCGCATGGTCTATGGCCATGTCATGGATGCGCGGCAGCTTATCGTTCTCGAGCAATTAATCGGTCGGGGTTACGAGGGCACGTGGTGCTGGGGGGAGCGCGACCCCAACCCACACGGCAATGCCGCTCCGCTGCTGAGGGCTGAGTTCGCAAAATTTGCGAAATTTGTAAGCGCTCAGTTGCAGGCGCAGATTGATCCCCAGAAGTATTCGTTCATCAAGGGCGGGTTCGCATCCGGCTATTCGCATGTCATCGTCGATTGGAATGTGTTCCAGCAAGTCGCCGTATCCCTCCACGCCAATGGTCAGGATGACAAGTTGAAGGAAGTTATCGCGGTCCTGCGCGACTTGGGCGCCTATTCCACAGTATTCCGGACACAGACCAGTCAGGGATTCGCGCAGGTCCAGGCACTACATCCTGAATTGTCGCCGCTCTTTGGCATCCCCTCAGTGGTCGGAACGGAGGGCAATGATCGGCTTGTGGGTGGGTATCAGGGGGTGGTGTTTGTCCCTGACAAGGGCGACGACACCGTGTTCGGTAGTGCCGGCAACGACACGTACTATTACCGCGTAGGCGACGGCAAGGACCGGATCTACGATAGCAATGGATCGGATCAGTTGGTATTCATGGAGGGGATCGAGACATCGCATGTCACCGTCACACGCGACTTGACGTCGATAACCTTGGTTATCACCGTCGGTTCAACAGTTGGCGAAGTCCGCATCGACAATGTATTCGACGAGAATGGGCATTATCGTGAGGGCGTGATTGAGGTCATTCGTTTCGACGATGGGACGACGTGGGGATTGGCGGATGTCATGTCGCGGATTGCGCTCCCCGTGACCGCAGGCAATGACGTGCTATATGGAACCGTTTCCGATGAAACCATTTCTGCCCAAGGTGGAAACGACAGCATCTTTGGCCTGGATGGCGACGACCATCTGAATGGTGAAGCTGGTGACGACACCATCCATGGCGGCAATGGCGATGATGTACTCGTGGGCGGCTCTGGAAATGATCTGCTCAATGGCGGGGCTGGTAACGATACTTATGTGTTCGGCCCCGGCTTCGGTCAGGACATCATCGAAAGCTACGATGACCATCCGCAACGCCTGGACAAGATCGTCTTCGAGACCGGAATAGCGGTGGCTGACGTCACCGTGGTGCGTGACGGGTACGATCTTCTGCTGAAGCTGGTCAGCGGCGATAGCGTTCGGGTGAAATCGCACTTCTATGGAGGCGGTGAGGGTGCATACAGCATCAACGAGATCCATTTCTCGGATGGAACGGTATGGACTCCATCGACGTTGAAAGCAAAAGCGCTGGCAGGGACGGCTCTCGCTGACGTGCTGACGGGTTACGCATCGGACGATGTGATTGACGGCTTGGCCGGCGACGACGTGATCCGTGGTGGTGAAGGCAACGACCAGTTGAACGGCGGTGATGGTGCCGATGTCCTGTTCGGCGAGAACGGCGACGATACGCTCACCGGCGGTGCGGGAAGGGATCAGCTGTTTGGCGACAATGGTGATGATGTGCTGGATGGTGGCGAGGGGGATGATCGCCTTGGAGGTGGCTACGGCAGCGACCTGCTGATCGGTGGAGCCGGCAATGACCTGTTGTTCGGTGGCGCCGATGATGACCAACTGGTGGGTGGATTGGGCGATGATCGCCTGGAAGGTGGCTATGGCGACGACAACTACTATTTCGCACGTGGCGACGGCAAGGACACCATCAATGATATCGGTGGCTACAACACGATCTACGTTTCGAACCTGCCATTGAATGAAGTGTATTTCCGAAGGGATGGGACCAACCTGCTCATCCTTTTTACCTCCAGTCCGGATGATCAAATCAGCCTGGAGTATTTCTTCGATCCTGTAACCGGCTTGGCGAAGTCGGGACTCACGGTGGACCCGGGCAGCGGTACACCCTGGATCATCTCGGCGAACGATCTGGATGCCGTGGTCCTGTTGGGCACCACGCTGGACGACACGATCAACGGAAATGCACTGGACAACGTGATCAGCGGCCTGGCCGGCAACGACACGATCCGGGCCGGAAATGGTGCGGATACGCTGGACGGAGGCTTAGGGGACGACGTGCTGTACGGCGAAGCCGGAGATGACGTCCTGAGCGGAGGCCAAGGCAACGACCTGCTGGATGGCGGCACTGGTGCAGACCAGATGGCCGGTGGTGCCGGCGACGACATCTATGCGGTCGATGATGCCGGGGACGTAGTGACCGAAGTGGCCGGTGAAGGTACGGACCTTGTCCGGAGCAGCATCAGCTACGTCATGCCGGATCATGTCGAATTGGTCGAGCTGACCGGCAACGCCAATATCGATGCCATAGGCAACGGTCTGGACAACGTGCTGACCGGCAACGCCGGTGACAATCACCTTCAGGGTCTCGCCGGCAACGACACGCTGCATGGCGGCGAAGGCGATGACCTGCTGGAAGGCGGTGCCGGCGACGATGTGCTGAACGGTGGCAACGGCATCGACGAACTGAGAGGAGGTATCGGCAACGACCTTCTGGATGGCGGTGCGGGTGCGGACACGCTGATCGGCGGTGCCGGGAATGATACCTACCGGGTCGATGATGGTGGCGATGTGGTGGTCGAGCTGTCCGGCGAAGGCACGGATACGGTCGAGTCCACCGCCTACAGCTATACCTTGTCGGACAACATCGAGCAGTTGGTACTGGTTGAAGGCAGCTATGCCTACGAGGGTATTGCCGGCACGGGCAGTCAGACCCTGACCGGCAACAGCAATGGCAATCGCCTGGATGGCGGTACCGGTGCCGACACCATGATCGGCGGCTTGGGCGATGACATCTACGTGGTTGACCAGGCCGGGGACGTCATCGTCGAGTACGCAGACGAAGGCACTGACACGGTCGAGTCGAGCATCAGCTATACGCTGGGCGCGACATTGGAGAACCTGACCCTGCTGGGCACCGCCAACTTGGATGCCACCGGCAACAGCGGCGACAACGTGATCCGCGGCAATGCCGGCAACAACCAGATCGTGGGCGGTGCCGGTGCCGACACCCTGTACGGCGGCGAGGGCAACGATTACTACGTGGCCGTGTCCGCGTCCGACCGGGTGTACGAGTACGCGGACGAAGGCATCGACACCATCGAGCGCGTGTTCGAGACCAACCTGGTCCTGGACGCCAATGTCGAGAATCTGGTTCTGGGGGCCGGAATCACTACCGGCAACGGCAACGGACTGGATAACACGATCACGGGCAATGCCGGCGACAACACGCTTGGCGGCTGGGACGGCAATGATGTCCTCCATGGCCTCGACGGGAACGACAACCTCTTCGGCGGCAATGGCATCGACGCGCTGTACGGCGGCATCGGCAATGACTACCTCGACGGTGGAGCCGGTGTGGATCATCTGGAAGGCGGGGCCGGCAACGACGTCTATATCGTCGACGACAGCAACGATGTCGTGGTCGAGGCCGCCGGTGGCGGTACCGACCAGGTCCAGACCACCGCCAGCTACACGCTGTCGGCCAACATCGAGAATCTGTTCCTGCAGGGTAGCGCCGCCGTTGACGGCACCGGCAATGCGCTGGACAACTACATTGCGGGTAATGGCGCCGCCAACGAGATCGACGGCGGCGGTGGCAACGACACCATCGTCGGTGGCGGTGGCGACGACTTCCTGATCGGCGGCACGGGCGACGACAAGTACGTGTTCGATGCCAGCTCCGGCAGTGACGTCATCGACAACAGCGATGGTGGCTTCGACGGGGTGTTCTTCACCAACGGCATCACCCGCGAGCGCCTGTCGTTCAGCCGCGATGGGGACGACCTGCTGATCTCCATCGACGCCTCGTCCACTCCCGCGGTCCGTGTGCTGGACCACTTCCTGGGGGGCAATGCCGCCATCGACTATGTACAGCCGGATGGCGGCTTCTACCTGCCCACGAGCGAGATCAACCAGATCGTGGCGGGCGGAAGTACCGGCGGTGAGTACGATCAGGTCATTGACGGTACGGCTGCTGGAGAGCAACTGGCCGGCAGTTCCGGCAAGGACCTGATCAAGGGCCTGGCGGGCGATGACCAGTTGTTCGGCATGGGCGGCAACGACACCCTGCAGGGCGGAGACGGTGACGACTACCTGGCGGGCGGCAGCGGCAATGGCGCTGGCTCGGGTAATGACAGACTGGAAGGCGGCGCCGGCAACGACACCCTTGCGGGTGAGGATGGCAACGACACCCTGATCGGCGGTGCGGATGACGACAGCTATGTCTATACCTCCGGACAGGACGTCATCGACAACACCGGCGGGGGCTATGACGGGCTGTTCTTCCAGAATGGCATCACCGAAAGCCAACTGGCGTTTTCGCGTACTGGCGACGACCTGCTGATTACCGTCGACGGCAACGCGGGTGACACCGTGCGGGTCACCGACCACTTCCTGGGGGGCGACTACGCCTTGGACTATCTGCAGCCAGCCATGGGTTCGATGCTCACCACGGCGCAGATCAACGCGAAGATCGGAGGCGGTGGCACGCCTCCCGGCGGCGGCAGCGGTACGGCTCCTTCGCAGGGCAACGATACGGACTACCCGAGCAAGAAGAACGGCACCGCCGCGGGCGAGCAGATCGTGGGTACCTCCGGGCGTGACCTGATCAGTGGTCTGGGCGGAAACGACACGCTGTTCGGCATGGGCGGTGACGACAAGCTGGTCGGCGGCGACGGCGATGACTATCTTTCCGGCGGCAATGGCAGCTACACCGGTTCGGGCAACGACATTCTCATCGGCGGCAACGGCAATGACACACTGGTGGGCGAGGATGGCGACGACACGATGTTCGGCGGCGTAGGTGACGACCAGTATGTCTATGGCGGCGGCTCTGACGTCATCGACAACAGCGGCGGCGGCACCGACTGGATCCTGTTCAACTCCAGCAGCAAGAGCATCGACCGCACGCGCCTGAGCTTCCATCAGGATGGTGATGACCTGCTGATCCGTGTTGACGGCGATTCCTCCCAGCAGGTGCGCGTGTATAGGCACTTCGACGCCAGTGGCAATTACGCCATCGATTATGTGCAACCTTCCGACGGTTACGGATTCTCCGCTGCCAGCATCAATACCTTGTTGACCCCCATGCCGGGCGCCCAGCCTTTTGCGGCTCCCATGACGCAGGGCGAAACAGCGGCCATGCGGCAGATGTCCATGCCGAACCCGGCGCATACCTCGATGGCGAAGGGAACGATTGGGAGCGGCTCGAAGCGGGAAGGCAGTGGGATCTGGGGCTATGTGCCCCATCGTCCAACCCGCGAGGCCGGGGAGGTCCTGGGCTTTGATCCGCGTGCGTCAGGCCTGTCTTCTGAAGGTATGGATGTGTCACGGCGGACCGTGCCGTGGCTGCCGTTGATGTGGGACGACGCGGTATCGCCTTCGTCCTTGGAGGCGGAAGGCCGTCCGGGCATATCAGACGCAGGCCGGCCGGCGATGCCTTTGGAGATGGATTGGCAGGAGGTGCCGGACAGCTTGGATATGCCAACGCCGATCATCCGGGAGGCGTTCATTACCCGGACGGGAGAGCTTCAACTCCTGGTCGACGCGATGGCGCGTTACGGCGATGCCGTGCAGTCGGAGCAGAGCATGCCGGATGCAGAGCCGTTCGTTCTGGGCGTGCATGGTGTCCCGGGGGGCGCGTTCAATCCGCGTCCCAGGCATCACGCCATGCCAGCGCTGCAGATGATGTAGCCGAAAAGTACTCGATTGAGCAGCTTCGAGAAGAGACCCGGGGACACCCGGGTCTTTTCGTCTGTCGAGCGGCGAAGAATAGCGCCAAGTACGAATGCGCGCATGGTTGCATGCAGCCGGACTGTGACCGGAAGGTCGCACGGCCATTTCCCTGAAACGAAGAAGCCCCGGCAATGCCGGGGCTTCTTCGTAGTTTCAGGATCGACGTCCTTATCAACGATCCTGCTGCACCGTACGCACCTTGTGCTGCTCGATGAACTGCCTGGAGGGCTCGTCCAGCTTGTCGCCCAGCACGCGGCGCACGGTGACGAAGAACAGCGGGATCAGCAGCACGCCGATGACGGTGGCGAACAACATGCCACCAATGACGCCGGTGCCCAGCGAGTGGCGGGCGTTGGCGCCGGCGCCGGTGGAGATGGCCATCGGCAGCACGCCCAGGATGAACGCGAACGAGGTCATCAGGATCGGCCGGAAGCGCAGGTGCGCCGCTTCGATCGCGGCCTCGCGCAACGTCTTGCCGGCGGCGCGCTGTTCCACCGCGAATTCCACGATCAGGATCGCGTTCTTCGCGGCCAGGCCGATCACCGTCACCATGCCGATCTTGAAGTACAGGTCGTTGGGCAGGCCGCGCAGCAGCGAGAACACCACCGCGCCGAGGATGCCGACCGGCACCACCAGCAGCACCGAGACCGGGATCGACCAGCTTTCGTACAGCGCGGCCAGGCACAGGAACACCACCACCACCGACAGCACCATCAGCAGCGCCGCGGCGTTGCCGGCCAGGATTTCCTGGTAGGACATGCCGCTCCAGTCGTAGCCGAAACCGTTGGGCAGGTCGTTGCGCACCAGGCTCTCCATGGTCGCCATCGCCTGGCCGGAGCTGCCGCCCGGGGCCGGCGAGCCGACGATGTTCACCGCCGAATAGCCGTTGTAGCGGCTCAGCGCCGGCGGTGCGTAGATCCACTCGGACTTGACCACGGTGCTGAGCGGGATCATCGAGCGCTGGCCGTCGGCGTCCTTGCTCAGCGAGCTGGGCACGTAGTAGCTGCGCAGCGATTCGGGGCCGGTGCGGTAGGCGGCATCGGCCTGCATGTTCACGCGCTTGATGCGGCCGCCATAGAAGAAGTCGTTGACGTACACCGGTGCCAGCATCATCTGGATCGCGGTGTAGACATCATTGACCGACACGCCCATGGCCTGGGCCTGCACGCGGTCCACCTTCAGCTGCAGCTGCGGCGAATTCTCGAGGGTGTTGGGACGCACGCCGACCAGTGACTTGTCGGCCGATGCCGCGCCGATGAGGGTGTTGCGCGCCTCCATCAGGGCATCCTGGCCGGCGCCGGCGCGGTCCTGCAGCCACATGTCGAAGCCGCCGAACTGGCCCAGGCCCTGCACCGTGGGCAGGTTGACGAAGAACACCTGCGCGTCCTTGATGCCGACGAACGCCTTGCCGTTCATCTTCTGGATGAACTCCGGCGCGGTCTCCTCGCGCGCGTCCCAGTCCTTGAGGCGGATGAAGGCCATGCCGACGTTCTCGCCGGAACCGACGAAGCTGAAGCCGGTGACCTGCATCATGCCCTCGAACGACGGGTCGTCCTTCATCATCCCGTACAGCTGGTCGAACACCACCGTGGTACGGCTCTTGGTCGCGCCCGGCGGCAGCTGCACGATGGCCAGCGCATAGCCCTGGTCCTCTTCCGGCAGGAAACTGCCGGGCAGGCGGGTGAACAGGAAACCGCACAGCACCAGCAGCAGCGCGAACACCATCAGCCAGCGCGGGCTGTGGCGGATGACGCTGCCGACGCTGCCGACGTAGCTTTTTTCCAGCTTGCCGTAATAGGTGTTGAAGGTGCGGTAGATCCAGTTCGGCCGTTCATTGTGGGTCGGCTTCAGGAACGCCGCGCACAGGGCCGGGGTGAAGCTCAGCGCCAGCAGCGCCGAGAAGCCCATCGACATGGCGATGGTCAACGCGAACTGCTTGTAGATCTCGCCCGAGGCACCGGGCTGCATGGCGCTGGGGATGAACACCGCCGCCAGCACCACGGTGATCGCCACCACCGCGCCGGTGATCTGGCCCATGGCCTTCTGCGTGGCCGGCTTGGGGTCGAGCTTGTCCTCGCTCATGATGCGTTCGACGTTCTCGATCACCACGATCGCGTCGTCGACCACGATGCCGATCGCCAGCACCATCGCGAACAGGGTCAGCTGGTTGATGGTGAAGCCGATCGCCAGCATGCCCATGAAGGTGCCGAGCAGGGCCACCGGGATGACCAGGGTGGGGATGATCGTCGCGCGGAAGTTCTGCAGGAAGATCAGCATCACCAGGAACACCAGCACGACGGCTTCCACCAGCGTGTGCACCACTTCCTTGATCGAGATGTTGACGAAGGTGGTGCTGTCGAACGGGGTGAACCAGCTCACCCCGGGCGGGAAGCTGGGGGCCAGGTCGTCCATCTTGGCGCGTACCGCCTTGGACACGTCCAGGGCGTTGGCGCCGGGCAGCAGCTGGATGGCGAACGCCGCCACCGGCTTGCCGTTGTAGCGGGTGTCGAAGCCGTAGTTGGAGGCGCCGAAGGCGACGCTGGCCACGTCCTTGAGCCGCACCACGCTGCCGTCGGCGTTCGCCCGCAGGATGGTGTTCTCGAATTCCTCCGGCGTGCTGTAGCGGCCCTCGGCGGCGACGGTGGCGGTGAACGCCTGGCCGTTCGGCGCCGGGTCGCCGCCCACTGAACCGGCGGCGAACTGCAGGTTCTGGGTGCCGATGGCGTTGTACACGTCGGTGGCCGACAGGTGGTAGCCCTGCAGCTTCTCCGGGTTGAGCCAGATGCGCATGGCGTACTCGGAGCCGAACTGCTGGGTGCTGCCGACGCCCGGCACGCGCGAGATCTGGTCCAGCACGCGTGAGCCGACGATGTCGTTGAGCGCGTCGCGGTCCACCGAGCCATCGTCCGAACGCACGCCGATGGCCATCAGGAAGCCGGCGTTGGCCTTGGCCACCACCACGCCCTGCTTGGTGACTTCCGATGGCAGACGCGGGGTCGCCAGGGCGACCTTGTTCTGCACCTGCACCTGGGCGATGTCCGGGTCGGTGCCGCTGTCGAAGGTCAGGGTGATGGACACGCGCCCGGTCGAGGACGAGGACGAGCTGAAGTAGACCAGGTTGTCGATGCCGGTCAGCTGCTGCTCGATCACCTGGGTGACCGATTTCTCCGCGGTGGCGGCGCTGGCGCCCGGGTAGGTGGCGCTCACGGTGACCTGCGGCGGGGCGACGCTGGGGTAGGACTCCACGCCCAGGTTGAGGATCGAGATCACGCCGCCCAGCGAGATCAGGATGGCCACCACCCAGGCGAATACCGGGTGTTCGATGAAGAATTTAGGCATGGCGGGTTCCCGTTTCCCTTACTTGGCAGGCGCCGGCGCGGCGGCTGCGGGCTTGGCGGCGGGCTGGGCCGGGCCCGGCTGCCACGGCGAGGGCTTGGCCGGCGCGCCCTCCTTGACCTTCTGCACGCCGGAGACGATCACCCTGTCGCCAGCGGCCAGGCCGGAGGAGACCAGCCAGCTGCCGTTCTGCTGGCCGTCCAGCGCCACGTCCTTGCGTGCCACGTTGCCGTCCTTGCCCACCACCAGCACGTACCCGCCGCGGGTGTCGCGCAGCACCGCCTGCTGCGGGATCAGGAAGGCGTTGTTGCGCTCGCCCAGGTTGGCCTTGAAGCTCACGAACGAACCCGGCAGCAGGCTGCGCTCGGGGTTGGGCAGCTGCGCCCGCAGCGAGACCGCGCCGGTAGCCGGGTCGACCGTGGTCGCCGAGAAGTCCAGCGTGCCCTGGTGGGCGTACGGGGTGCCGTCGGGCAGGTTCACCTGCACCGTGGTCTTGCCGTCGCCGGCCAGGGCCACCGCGCCCTTGTCCTGGGCGGCGCGCAGCGCGCTCAGTTCGTCGGCGGTCATCGAGAAATTGACGTACAGCGGGTCGATCTGGTCGACCGTGGTCAGCAGCGTCGCCTCGCCCTGGCCGACCAGCGCGCCTTCGGTCACCTGCTGCTTGCCGGCCACGCCGGCGATCGGCGCGGTGACATTGGCGTAGCCCAGGCTGATGCGGGCGCTGGCCACGGCGGCCTGCGCCTGCTGCACGGCCGCCGCGGTGGTGCGCTCGGCGGCCTCGGCGTTGTCCAGGTCGGACTTGGATACGTAGTTCTGCGGCGCCAGCGAGCGCGCGCGTTCGGCGGTGGTCCGGGCGTTGGCGTGGCTGGCGCGGGCCGCCGCCAGCGCGGCTTCGGCTGAGGCCAGTGTGGCGCGCAGCGGCGCCGGGTCGATCTGGAACAGCAGCTGGCCTTCCTTCACCGCGCTGCCTTCTTCGTAGGCGCGCTTGAGCAGTACCCCGGACACCCGTGCGCGCACGTCGGCCGAGCGGAACGGCGACAGCCGGCCGACCAGTTCGCGCTGCAGCGGAAGTGTCTGTGGCTTGGCTTCGATGACCCCGACATCCGGCGGCGGCGGGGCGGCCTGTTCCTGTGGCTTCTTGCAGGCCGTCAGGCCCAGGGCCAGGGCACCGGTCAGGGCGAGGATGCGCAGCGGGGAGGTCATCGGGAAACTCCGGAGGTTGTTTTCAGCGGGTGCCGGGGATGCCGGCCGGCGGCGCCGGGAAGGCGCGCAGGAAGGCATCGACGGCGAATTCGGCCCACCGGCGGCGCAACTCGGGGGCGTCGCGGTGGGGAGCGTGGAACCGTTGTCGTTCGAAATCCTGACCAGCGATCATGCTTATTAACATTTCAGCCATGAAATGCGCATCGTCATGGATGATCCGGCCGCGCGCCATCTCGGTTCGCATCCATTCAGCCAACTGGTCGCGCACCACGTCGGCGCTGTCATGGTAGAGCGCGCGGGCCTCGTCGCGGAATTCCAGGGTACTGCTGGCGATCACCTGCGCGGCCTGGCGCACGCGTGGCTGGTTGCGGTGCTCCAGGTAGTGCACGGCGAAATCCAGCAGTACGTCGCGCAGCGGGCGTTCGTCGCCGGCGGCCAGCGGCGCGGCGGCGACGCTGGCGTGGCGGCGCATCGCCAGGCTGAGCAGCTCGCGCTTGCTGCCATAGCGGCTGTACAGGGTCTGCTTGGAACAGCCGACGTAGGCGGCCACCGCGTCCATGCTCAGGTGCATGCCCTGGGTCGCCAGCAGCTCGCGCACGGCGTCGAACACGCGCTGGTCGCGCGCTTCGGCGGGCCTGGATCGGGGACGGGTGGGATGCACGATTTGGACTATACCGTCCAGTTTACAATTGGTAAAGCAGCGCGGAAATGCGCTTTTCCAGCTTGGCCGTGGTTCGCGTTGGGAAATGCTTTTGTTGCCTTTTTATTGTTTGAATTCATTGACTTGCGCTTGTTCATGGGGGTGTTCGAAGGGGCCGATTGCGGCCCTGCAACAATGCTCTTTGAATGGCGGGGGCTACAATCGCGCCTCCCCAGGAGCCCACTGAAAGCTCAACCATGAAATCGCAAAACAACGCTGCCAAGTCCGCAAAAACGAAATCCCAACCGGCTGCCAAGCAGAGTGTTTCCGAGGCCGGCCTGTCCCTGGAGCCGGTTTTTGCGGCCTTGCGCAAGCGTTACCCCGCCGCGGCCCAGGCCCAGGCGGTCGCCTTCGCTTCGGCCTTCTACAAGCGCATGGAAGCGGATGAGTTCGGCGCGCACCGTGCCGAGGACTGGGCGGCGCTGGCCGCCGGCATGCTGGAGTTCGCCCGCGTGCGCAAGCCGGGCAAGGCCAACGTCCGCGTGTTCAATCCGGGCCTGAAGACCGATGGCTGGGAAACCGCCCACACCGTGCTGCAGATCGTCAATGACGACATGCCGTTCCTGGTGGACACCGTTTCGCTGGCGCTGGCCGACATGGGCGTCGGCGTGCACGTGCTGGGCCACCCGGTGATCGCGCTGGGCCGCGACAAGTCCGGCAAGCTGACCAGCGTCGGCGACGGCCCGCTGGAGTCGGTGATGCTGCTGGAGATCGACCGCCAGCCGGCCGAGGCCATGGACGCGGTGGCCAAGCGCGTGGGCGAAGCGCTGGAGGACGTGCGTGCCATCGTCAAGGACTGGGAGCCGATGCGCGACAAGGCGCTGGCCCTGGCCGAAGACCTGGGCCAGCGCACCCTGCCGGTGAGCGATGAGTCGCGCCACGAGGCGCAGGAGTTCCTGCGCTGGGCCGCGGACAACCATTTCACCTTCTTCGGCTACCGTGAGTACAAGGTGGAGAAGCAGGGCCGCGAGGACGTGCTGGCCGCCCAGAACGGCACCGGCCTGGGCCTGATGCGCGGCAAGGACACCTCGGTGGCGCGCCCGGTCAAGGGGCTGGCCGCGCAGGGCCTGAACACCACCAGCGGCCTGACCGACGCGCTGATCCTGACCAAGACCAACGCCCGCTCGCGGATCCACCGCGGCGGCTACATGGACTACATCGGCGTGCTGGAATTCGACGCCAAGGGCCGCATCGTCGGCGAACAGCGCTTCCTCGGCCTGTTCACCTCCAGCGCCTACAACCGCCGTCCGTGGGAAATCCCGCTGGTGCGCCAGCGCTATGAGAACGTGATGAAGCGTTCGGGCCTGAGCCCGTCCAGCCACAGTGGCAAGGCGCTGCGCCACATCCTCGAGTCGCTGCCGCGCGAGGAGCTGTTCCAGTCTAGCGAGGACGAACTGTTCCGTACCGCGATGGGCGTGCTGGGGCTGCAGGAGCGCGTGCGCAGCCGCCTGTTCCTGCGCCGCGACAAGTTCAGTCGTTTCATTTCCGCACTGGTGTTCCTGCCGCGCGAACGCTTCAACACCGACGTGCGCCTGCGCATCGAGGGCCTGCTGCGCGAGGCGCTGCAGGGTGAGTACGTGGATTCGAGCGTGGTGCTGGGCGATTCGCCGCTGGCCCAGGTGCACCTGATCGTGCGCCCCAAGGCCGGGCAGAGCCTGGATCTGGACACCGAGGGCCTGGAGAAGCGCCTGGCCCACGTGCTGCGCAACTGGCAGGACGACCTGCGCGAGGCGCTGGTCGCGCGCCACGGCGAAGGCGAGGGCCTGCGCATCGCCTCGCGCATCGGCAAGGCGCTGCCGGCTGGCTACATCGAGGACTCCAGCGCCGAGATCGCCGCCGCCGACGTGGCCCAGCTCGATGCGCTCACCGGCCCGGACGACCTGCGCCTGAGCCTGCAGGCCATCCACCGTGACGGCGGCGACGGCCTGCGCATGAAGCTGTACCGCCAGCTCAAGGACATCCCGCTGTCCGACGTGCTGCCGATGATGGAGAACATGGGCCTGCGCGTGATCGCCGAGCGCCCGTACCGGCTGATGGTGGACGACGCGCCGGTCTACGTGCAGGACTTCGAGGTCGAATCGACCGTCGGCGCGATCGACGCGGCCGCCGCCAGCGCCGCCTTCGCCGAGGCCTTTGCCCGGGTGTGGCACGGCGAGGCCGAGAACGACGGCTTCAACCGCCTGGTACTGGCCACCGGCCTGGACTGGCGCCAGGTGTCGATGCTGCGCGGCTACTGCAAGTACCTGCTGCAGATCGGCGTGCCGTTCTCGCAGGCCTACGTCGAAGGCACCTTCAACCGCTACCCGCTGCTGGCGCGGCTGATCGTGGAGCTGTTCGAAGCCCGCTTCGACCCCGCGCCGGTCGCCGACAAGGCCACCGCCGACGCGCAGCTGGCGCAGTTCAAGGCGCTGGCCGGCGGCGATGCCGCCACCATCAAGCTGCTCGAGGGCGTGGTCAAGGCGCGTGGCGGCAACCGCGATGCGCGCATGGCGCTGGTGCATGACACCCTGGTCAAGCTGCTGGACGGCGTGTCCAGCCTGGACGAGGACCGCATCCTGCGCAGCTTCATCGGTGTGATCCAGGCCACGCTGCGAACCAGCTACTACATGCCGCGCAAGGACGGCCTGCGTGCCGACGGCGGCCCGGCCGACTACATCAGCTTCAAGTTCGACGCCGCCAAGGTGCCGGACCTGCCCAAGCCGCGCCCGTACCGCGAGATCTTCGTGTGCGGCCCGCGCGTGGAGGGCACCCACCTGCGCTTCGGCCCGGTGGCCCGTGGCGGCCTGCGCTGGTCCGACCGCCGCGAGGATTTCCGCACCGAGGTGCTGGGCCTGGTCAAGGCGCAGATGGTGAAGAACACGGTGATCGTGCCGGTCGGCTCCAAGGGCGGTTTCTACGCCAAGCAGCTGCCGGACCCGGCGCTGGACCGTGACGCTTGGTTCGCCGAGGGCGTGGCCTGCTACAAGCGCTTCATCAACGGCCTGCTGGACATCACCGACAACATCGTCGGCAACAAGATCGTGCCGCCGCAGGGCGTGGTGCGCCACGACCAGGACGACCCGTACCTGGTGGTCGCCGCCGACAAGGGCACCGCAACGTTCTCCGACACCGCCAACGGCATCGCCCGCGCGCATGGCTTCTGGCTGGACGACGCCTTCGCCTCGGGCGGCTCGGTCGGTTACGACCACAAGGGCATGGGCATCACCGCGCGTGGTGCGTGGGAGTCGGTCAAGCGCCACTTCCGCGCGCTGGGCCGCGATTGCCAGAAGCAGGACTTCACCGTGGTCGGCATCGGCGACATGTCCGGCGACGTGTTCGGCAACGGCATGCTGCTGTCCGAGCACATCCGCCTGGTGTGCGCGTTCGACCACCGCCATATCTTCCTCGACCCGAACCCGGTGGCCGCGACCTCCTTCAAGGAGCGCGCGCGCATGTTCAAGGTGCCGCGTTCGAGCTGGGCGGACTATGACGCCAAGCTGATCAGCAAGGGCGGCGGCGTGTATCCGCGCTCGCTCAAGTCGATCGAGATCACCCCGCAGGTGCGCGAGGCGCTGGGCATCGACGCCGGCATCAAGTCGATGACCCCGACCGAGCTGATCAACGCCGCGCTCAAGGCGCCGGTGGACCTGGTGTGGAACGGCGGCATCGGCACCTACGTGAAGTCGGCCAGCGAGAGCAACGCCGATGTCGGCGACCGCGCCAACAACGGCCTGCGCGTCAACGGCGGCGAGCTGCGCTGCAAGATCGTGGGCGAGGGCGGCAACCTGGGCATGACCCAGCTCGGCCGCATCGAGGCCGCGCACAACGGCGTGCTGCTCAACACCGACTTCATCGACAACTCCGCCGGCGTTGATACCTCCGACCACGAGGTCAACATCAAGATCCTGCTCAACGACGTGGTGCGCGCCAAGAAGCTCACCGTCGAACAGCGCAACAAGCTGCTGGCGTCGATGACCGACGAGGTCGCCGGGCTGGTGCTGATGGACAACTACCGCCAGAACCAGGCCATCAGCCTGATGGAGCGGATGAGCGTCAAGCGCCTGGGTTCCAAGCAGCACTTCATCCGCACGCTGGAGCAGCAGGGCCTGCTCGATCGCCAGATCGAGTTCCTGCCGTCCGATGCCGAACTGTCCGCGCGCAAGGTGCGTGGCCAGGGCCTGACCCGTCCGGAGCTGGCGGTGCTGCTGTCCTACTCCAAGATCGTCGCCTTCCAGCAGCTGCTGGAATCGGACATCCCGGAGGACCCGTACCTGTCCAAGGAGCTGCTGCGCTACTTCCCGCAGCCGCTGCAGAAGAAGTACGCCGACGCGATGAACGGCCACCGCCTGAAGCGCGAGATCATCGCCACCGCGGTGACCAACCAGACCATCAACCGCATGGGCGCCACCTTCCTGATGCGCATGCAGGAAGACACCGGCCGCAGCGTGGCCGAGGTCGCCAAGGCCTACACCATCAGCCGCGAGACGCTGGACGCGCGCGCGCTGTGGACCCAGATCGACGCGCTCGACGGCACCCTGCCGGAAGCCGTGCAGGTCGATGCCCTGGAAGTGATCTGGAAGCTGCAGCGTTCGTTCGTGCGCTGGCTGCTGAACCGTCCGGGCGCGATGCCGGGCATCACCGCCGCGGTCGAGCGCTACCAGGGGCCGTTCAACGACATCCGCGTCGCCTCGGGCGTGCTGCCGGATTCGCAGCGCCCGGCCTACGAGGCCAGCGTCAGGCAGTGGAAGGAGAAGGGCCTGCCGGCGGCGCTGGCGCAGCAGCTGTCCGAGCTGCAGTTCCTGGAGCCGGCGTTCGACATCATCGAACTGGCCCGCACCCGCAAGCTCAAGCCGGTGGACGTGTCCAAGGTCCACTTCCGCCTGGGCGAAGCCCTGCAGATGCCGTGGCTGTTCGAGCAGATCGACGCGCTGGAGGTCAATGGCCGCTGGCACGCGGTCGCCCGTGGCGTGCTGCGCGACGAACTGGCTGCGCACCAGCGCAACCTGGCCGGCCAGGTGCTGTCGATGAAGGGCGGCAGCGCCGAGGCCAAGGTCGCCGCGTGGCTGGGCCGCGACGACAGCAGCCTGCGCTTCACCCTGGCGATGCTGGCCGAACTGGCCGAGCAGAAGACGCTGGACTACCCGACCGTGTCGGTCGCGGTGCAGCGCCTGGGCCAGCTGGCGGCGCACGGGGTCTGACCCCGTGGTCGGGCCGGTTTTACCGGCCCGACCCAGAAGTCCGCGGCGCGAACTTTTGGCACCGCTCTGGGTCTGCCTGTCCCCGCGGCTGTCGCCGTGCCTCCTTGACAAAGGGGGCTTTGCGCCAGAGCGTTGACAGAGGGGTGCCGACCGTTGGTCGGCCCCTGCCGGATATGAACATCGCGGCCAGGGTCGCTCCTGCAGAAGCAACGGCTGTTGCGGCAGGAGCGGCCCTGGCCGCGGTGCTTTCCGGCTCCCGGCTGCCGGCAAAGGCAGGGTTGGCGATTGCGGGTTATCCTCGGTAATCCCCACCGCAACCGACGATGGCCATGTCCCCCCGCATCGCCTTTCTCGCCAGCACCACCGACGCCGCGCAGCAGGCCCGTGAACGCTTGGCCGCGCGTTACGGCGACCACGCCCCGGAGGCGGCCGACGTGCTCTGCCCGCTGGGCGGCGACGGCTTCATGCTGCAGACGCTGCACCGCTTCGGCAGCATGGGCAAGCCGGTGTTCGGCATGAAGCTGGGCACGGTCGGCTTCCTGATGAACCACCATCGCGACGACGACCTGCTGCACCGCCTGTCGCAGGCGGAGCCGGCGCACCTGCGTCCGCTGGAGATGATCGCGCGCACCGAGTCCGGCACCACGGTCGGTTCGCTCGCCTACAACGACGTGTCGATGCTACGGCAGACGCGGCAGGCGGCGCACATCGGCATCGACCTCAACGGCCAGCAGCGCGTGGAGGAGCTGATCTGCGACGGCGTGCTGGTCTCCACGCCGGCCGGCAGCACCGCCTACAATTACTCGGCGCACGGGCCGATCCTGCCGCTGGGTTCGAACACCATCGCGTTGACGCCGCTGGCGCCGTACCGGCCGCGGCGCTGGCGCGGGGCCATCCTCAAGGCCGAGACCGAAGTGCGCTTCCGCGTACTCGACCCCTACAAGCGGCCGGTCAGCGTCACCGCCGATTCGCACGAGACCCGCGACGTGGTGGAGGTCACCATCCGCGAGTCGCGCGAACGCCAGGTGACGCTGCTGTTCGACCCCGAGCACAATCTGGAAGAACGCATCCTCAGCGAGCAGTTCATGTTCTGAGCGGGTGCGCGGCAACAACGCCGGCGACGGCAAGGCAATGGATCAGGAACATGGGTGACAACACTCCCAGGCTGTTGACGGTGGCGGTGACCTCGCGGGCGCTGTTCGACCTGGAGGAAGGGCATGCGCTGTTCGAGCGCGAGGGCGTGGAGGCCTACGCCGCTTACCAGCGCGAGCACGAGGACGACGTGCTCAAGCCGGGCGTGGCCTTCCCGGTGGTGCGCAAGCTGCTGGCGCTGAACGAGGGCGCGCCGCTGGAGACGCCGCGGGTGGAGGTGATCCTGCTCTCGCGCAACTCGGCCGACACCGGCCTGCGCATCTTCAATTCCATCCAGCACTACGGGCTGGGCATCGTGCGCGCGACCTTCACCGCCGGCGAGCCGACCTGGCCGTACGTCAAGCCATTCGGTACCGACCTGTTCCTGTCGGCCAACCCGGAATCGGTGCGGCGTGCGCTGGTGCATGGCATCGCCGCCGCCACCATCCTGCCGCGCGGCCCCGGCGAGGTCTCGGCGGCCGCGGCGGCCACCGATACCGGGCGGCCGCCGACGCAGCTGCGCATCGCCTTCGATGGCGACGCGGTGATCTTCGGTGACGAGGGCGAGCGCATTTCCCGCGAGCACGGGGTGGAGGCCTTCGGCCGGCACGAGCGCGAGCACGCGCATGCGCCGCTCAGCGGCGGGCCGTTCCGCAGTTTCCTGTCGGCCCTGCACGCGTTGCAGGCCGCGTTCCCGGCCGGCGAGGAGGCACCGATCCGCACCGCGCTGGTCACCGCGCGCTCGGCGCCGGCGCATGAGCGGGTGATCCGTACCCTGCGCGAGTGGGGCGTGCGCCTGGACGAGGCGTTGTTCCTCGGTGGCCGCCACAAGGGGCCGTTCCTGGAAGCATTCGGCGCCGATATCTTCTTCGACGACTCGCAGCACAACATCGACAGCGCGCGCCAGCACCACAGCGTCGCCGCCGGCCACGTGCCGCACGGCATCGCCAACGCCGACCGCGGCGGATGAGCGGCGGCGGGCACGCTTACGTCCGGCGTACCTGGCGGCACGTGGAACTGCAGTTCCAGGGCGATGTCACCCAGACCCGGATGTCGCGCTGGTTCCCGCAGCGCCTGCAGGTGGGTTACACCCGCAGCATGCTCGCCGCGCTGTGGCTGCACCCGGCGCCGCGGCATATCGGCATCATCGGGCTCGGTGGCGGCGCGCAGGCCAAGTTCTGCCACCGCTATTTGCCGCAGGCATGCATCGAGGTGGCCGAGAGCGACGCCACGGTGATCGCCCTGCGCGATGCGTTCCGCATCCCGGCCGACGATGCGCGGCTGCGGGTGGAGTGCATCGATGGCGCGCGCTGGCTGCGCCGCCATCGCGGCCGCTTCGACCTGCTGCTGCTTGATGCCTACGACGCGCAGGGCATTCCCGCGGCGCTGTCCACCCAGGCGTTCTACGACGATTGCCACACGGCGCTGGGGGCGGACGGGGTCATGGCCAGCAACCTGTACGACACCGATACCCGCGGTCACCTGACGCGGCTGCGGCGCAGTTTCGATGGCCGCGTGCTGAAGCTGGACGAGCCGGGCATGAGCAACAAGGTCGCGATCGCCTGGAACGGCGCGCCGCATCCGGCGCCGGTGGGCGCCGCACTGGCGGCGTTGCCGTGGGGCGCACGCGGGCAGCTGCGCGCCGGTTTCCAGCGCCTTGCGCAGGCATGGGCGCGGGGCGCGCAGCACTGAGTCGTGTGTCTCCGGCGCCTTGCCCGGTGCCGGCGGCGATGGCCATGCAGCGCCGGCCCCAGGCCGCAGCCTGAACCGCGGCCGGCGCCGGATTTGCTTTACGCGCGCCAAGCCTCTACCGTGGCCGTGCTGAATGACAAGGGTCACCTTGAATCGTGGCCCGATGCTGTAGAGGTTGCCTTCTACACTGTTGCACCCGCTTCTCAATTCTCCTTGGAATCAGCGTCCTGCCGCAGTCCGCGGCGCCCATCCGCAACAAGGAGTATTGAAATGTCCCAGTCCCAGACCGGTACCGTGAAGTGGTTCAACGACGCCAAGGGTTTTGGCTTCATCACCCAGGACGGCGGCGGTGAAGACCTGTTCGTCCACTTCCGTTCGATCGAATCGTCCGGCTTCAAGTCGCTGCAGGAAGGCCAGAAGGTCACCTACGTGGCGGTGAAGGGCCAGAAGGGCATGCAGGCCGACCAGGTCCGCGTGGTCTGACCGATCGGCGATCGCCCTGATCAGGAAGCCCGGCCTCGCGCCGGGCTTTTTCGTTGGGCCCCGGTGCGCCACGGATACCGCGCAGCCCCGGCGCTTTCGCGCAAGGCAGGCGCGTGGGCGAGGGTGCCGTGCATGGTCTGCGGGGCGACCCGCAGGCAGGCGCAGGTCGCGCGGGCACGGGCAGCGGTGGCAATGCAGGGGCGCGGCCGCTGCGTTGCGGTTTCAGGGCATCTGGCGCTTACCTGCCGGGCGCCATGCGCGGCTGCGGCTGCACGCCCGCTGCACGGGCGTGGCCAGGGCGATCAGGACGCGGACGTCGGCGGGTCGGGCGTATCGGTCGCCTGGTTTGCGTTGGACGCGCGCTTCCTGGCGAGCTTCTCGTCTTTCTGCTTTTTCTTGGCCAGCTCGCGCTGGCGTTTCTCGTATGAGTAGTTGATCTTGGCCACGGTCGTCGTCTTCCGTTGGGGGAGGGTAGGTCAGGCCTTTTCCGGCGCGGGGGTGGCAACCGCTGGCTTGGCGCCGCGGCCGGACGGCTTCGGGCTTTCTGGCTTGCCGCGCAACGGGGTGTTGCCGAGCGTTTCTATCTTTCCGCCGGCACGGTCGAACGCGGCCAGGTCCTCGGCGATGCGTTCACGGGTCAACGGCCCCGACGAGGCTGGGCCGGCGAAGGCCGACGTCGTTTTCCTCGGCGCGGTGGAGCTGGATTTGCGGGGCGTGCTCATGAGCTTTCCTCAGGCCAGTGTGGATTCGATGGTGCGGCTTCCGCCGTGCGCGTAGGCCGCGCGCAGCGAGCGGCAGCAGGCGCCGCCCATGACGAAGGTTCTGCAGACCGCCGGCCGGCTTGCATGGATCCGGCAGTTCATCCGCTGCCCGTCCACCGCCACGCACCAGCCTTCGGGGTCGCGGGCCATGACCCGCAGGCCGTGGACCCGGGGGGTCAGGTGGGCCGACACGTCGTCCTCGCCGCCCAGTACCACGGTCTGGCGGCAGCACACCGCATCGCAGGACGTGCAGTGGATCGCGGCAGCCGCTTGACCGGCTGAGGGCTTCAGACCCGGTCTCCGTCGGGGCCGGGAGGCGCCGCGGGCAATGCCGGCGCCTGCCCGTGCGGATCGGCGGCGACGCCGCTGCCGGGCCGGCCGGGTGCCGGTGTGTGGAAAGTGGAATGCGTGGTCATGGAGACTCCCGTTGAGCGGCCGTCCGGCGGTACCGGGCGGATGACGCAGGAAAGGGAGCGGAGCGGGCAACTGCCTGGGCGGCTGCGCGGAACGCGCGGGGCAGGCAGTGCCTGCATGGTCATGCTATCACCTGGCGACCCGGCCGGCTTCACGGAGTATGCCGTTTCCGGCAGGCACCGCTCTGGTGGAGAGTGCGGCCGACGCCGTGCGCTGGCGGATATCGGCCTGCCGTGATGCCGTTGCGGGGCCCTGGAGGCGACGTCCGGCCGGCACCTGTCGGGTCGGTGGCAGCGTCCTCAGCCAGGTGCGTCCAGCGGCAGGGTGATGTCGGTCAGGCGCCAGCGCAGCCCCTGGCGGGACAGCACGAAGACCACGCGGCCGCCGCCCTCCAGCTGCCGGGTGGCGGTGAAGCGCGACAGCGATTCGTAATGCCCGCGTGCGCCCTGCAGCGGACGCGCCGGCGCCGGTGGGCCCCAGGTGTCGCCGTCGGCGGTGTCGCCGGTGGCGCGCTTCCACACCCCGTGTCCCTGCAGCAGGGCGGCAACCCCGGCCGGGGTGACCATCAGGTCCACCGCGGCGCCGCTCAGGCGGCCGGCGACTCCCAGTGCCATGGCGCCGAGCAGGCTGGACTGCATGTCGCTGCCGGCGCGCCGCACCAGCTGGTCGTCGAGTTGCGCCTTGAGGTTGATCCGCAGCGCGGGGAAATCGACATGACGGGCAAGCCGCGCGGCGTCGCGCTGTGCGATCGCCTCGGAGATGCCATGGATCGCCAGCCAGGGCCCGGCGGCGACGTAGCCGGCGAGCAGCACCAGCAGCAGGGCGAGGGTTGCCAGCAGCCACTTCTTCATCAGCGGGCTCCGTGGCTCAGGCCGGCAGGTCGGGGTGGGACTCGGCCCAGCGCCGCAGCAGCACCAGGGTCTCGGCCCAGGCCTGGCTGCAGAAGCCCAGGAACTCGCTGTCCGGATCCCAGCCCAGGTGGCGGAACTCGAGCACGGTCATCGGTTCGCCCTCATGCGGCAGGCCGCGCCACGCGCCGGGGCTGGCGCGGCGCGACAGCTCGAAGCGGATCTCGGTGCCGGTCCAGGCCGAGGCGGGGCTCTGTGCCGGGTGCCGGCTGATCACCTCCCAGCGCACGCAGTGCGCCGAGGTTTCCAGCACCTTCATGGCGACCACGCCATGCGCCGGACCGGGGTTGTGGCTGAGCACGTCATCGCCGTCGATCACGCTGGCGGTATGGGCGACCCACCAGCACCCCAGTCCGCGTGCGGTGGCCAGGCCGGCATGGACGGTGGCCAGTGGTGCGTCGATCCAGATCTGGTGATGGATGGCGGCCATGGCGGCGGCTCCGTCGGGCGTTGCCCGCTAGGGTGCCGCAAATCCACCGGCGTGGCGTGAATCCCGGTGCGCGGTCAGAACTCCAGGTCCAGCGCCGCGCACAGGTAGTCGACGAACGGCCCCAGCGCGGCGAGGTCGGCGGCGAGGGTCTGGCGCAGGCGCGGGCCGGTCATCACCGTGTCGTCCAGCGGGCGCCACAGCACCCAGTTGCGGTGCTTGAGGTCGTCGATGAACGCGAAATCGGCGGGAAAGCCACGCGGCGCGCGCACCAGTTTCTCGCTGGTCTCGAATGCATAGCGGCGGCGCGTGGCCGGCGCGTGCGCGGCCGCGCTCCAACTGCCGGGGTTGTCGAAGATGAACTGGCGGATGCGGCGCTGCGTATCCGGCTCCGGGTGCCAGACGCCGGCGCCGACGAAGCTCTCGCCCGGTGCCAGGTGGATGTAGTACGACGGCGCCGGTACCTGCTTGCGGCGCTCGTGGAACAGGCGCGCGCCCTGCCAGGTCTTGTACGGCGTCTTGTCGCTGGAGAAGCGCGAGTCGCGGTAGATGCGGAACAGTGAGCCGCCGACGGTGCGCGGGTCGGCGCGGAAATGCGTGCTGACCTGCGCCAGGTCCGGCTGCAGGTCGGCGATCAGGCGCAGGAACGGCTGCCGCACGTGCTCCTCGTACTCGTGCTTGTGCTCGGCGAACCACGGCTTCTCGTTGTGGCGGGCGAGCCCGCGCAGGAAGGTGAAACTGGCGTCGCTGAAGTATCGGCTCATAGCGATTGCTGCAGGTTCTGGCCCCACTGGTCCAGTGCATCGAGCAGGGCCAGCGCGGCGGGGTTGTCGTGGTGTTCGGTGCGCAGGGCAAGCACCTGCGCGAAGTAATCGGGCAGGGTCTGTTCGCCGAGCCCCGGGCTGTCCAGCAAGCGCTGGCGGCGATAGCCGTTCCAGCGCGTGCGCTCGCCGGGGTCCAGGGTCTGCGGGTGGTTGCGCGCGCGATAGCGGAACAACAGCTCCGGCAGGCGCGGGTCGCGGAAGCTGGCGGCCATCTGCGCCAGCGCTTCGGGCGGGCAGGCGCGCACGCGCGCCAGCTGCGCGCGGTCACCCTCGGCCAGGAAGCCGTCGTACAGCGCGCCATCGGGATCGGGCGGGCCCTCGGCCGGGCGCTCGCGGGCGAATACCCGGCGCACCTTCTCGGCCAGCGCCGGGCCATGCGCGCGCAGCTGCGCGGCGCGCGCCTCGGTCGCCGCCGGGTCGATGCCCAGCCGCTCGAAATCGGGCGCGCGCAGGTGGTTCCAGGCCACCAGTGCCGGCACCTTGTTCAGGTGCACTTCCTTGAGCGGAATGCGCTGCTGGCCCTCGGGCAGGTCGGCGGCACGGGTGTACAGCCGCTGCGTGATCTCCTCCACCGACAGGTCGAGCAGCATCTGCGGATCGGCGTCCAGGTCGAACACGATCACCCGGTTGCCGATGTGCGGGTGGGTGGCCAGCGGCAGCACCGGCGCCGCGCACAGGCGGCTGGCGGGGTAGCGCATCGAGATGTGCAGCGCCGGCTGCATCGCCACCACGTCCAGCAGGCCGGCGACGAAGCGCTTGTCGCGCAGCTTCAGCGCGTAGTCCCACATGCGCGGCTGCGCGCGGCGGAACGCGCGGGCCATGCCGATGGTGGCGTACACGTCGGACAACGCCTCGTGCGCATCGCCCTGGCGTACGCCGTTGGCCAGCGCCAGGTGTTCCAGCTTGAACGAGGTGGCGCCGTCCTCGCGCCGTGGCCAGTGGATGCCGTCAGGACGCAGCGCGTGTACCAGCCGCAGCATGTCCAGCAGGTCCCAGCGCGAATTGCCGCCGCGCCACTCGCGCTCATAGGGGTCGAAGAAGTTGCGGAACAGGCCGTGGCGGACGAACTCGTCGTCGAAGCGCAGGGTGTTGTAGCCCAGCGTGCAGGTCTGCGGGCGCGCCATCAGTTCGTTGATGCGCGCGAATGCCTCGGCCTCGCTCACGCCCTCGGCCAATGCACGCTGCGGGGTGATGCCGGTGATCAGGGTGGCGACCGGCGAGGGCAGCAGGTCGTCGGCCGGCCTGACGAAAAAACTCGCCGGTTCCTCCACCACCTGCAGCTGCGCGTCGGTACGCACCGCGGCGAACTGCGCGATGCGGGTGCGGCGCGGGTCCTGGCCGAAGGTTTCGAGGTCGTAGAACAGGAAGGTCTCGGGCATGGGGCTTACCGTCGGGCTGCCGCGTCCGCCGGGCGTGGCGGCGGTGGCGTCCCCTGGCCAATGCGGTGCTGCGGGGCAGGGATCATCAGTGCGCGCCCTCCAGCACCGGCAACTGCGCGTGGATGGTCTTTTCCAGCGCGGACCAGTCGATGCCGGCCAGGCTGGCATGGCCGGCGGTGGCCTCGGCCAGGATCCGCTGCTGCAGCCGGGTGCGTTCCAGCGCCAGCGCGTAGGGCGTGTGCAGGAAGGTCACCATGGTGTAATGCGGCACGAAGCGCGTGGGCCAGCGCCGCTGCAGTTCCTGTTCCAGCTCGCGCTGCAGCAGGAAAGCCGGATCGGCGACGCGGTCGCGCATCTCCAGGTAGTTGTCCAGCGCCATCTGCTGGATCGCCGCGGCGTTGGGCTTGCGCTCGGCCTCGAACGCGGCGAACGCCCGGGCGCTGTCCGGGTGCGTTTCCAGCAGCTCGGCCAGCGCCACGCAGTCCTCGAAGGCGCAGTTCATGCCCTGGCCGTGGAACGGCACCATCGCGTGCGCGGCGTCGCCCAGCAGCACCGCCTTGCCGCCGAGGTGCCAGCGTTCCAGGTACAGGGTGCCGAGCAGGCCCGGCGGGTGCTGCTCCCAGTCGCGGCGCAGGTGCGGGATCAGCGGCAGCGCATCGGCGAACTCGCGCGCGAACAGCGCCTCGGCCTCGGCGCCGCTGCGTACGCTGGAGAACCCCGGGTCGCCTTCATTGGGCAGGAACAGGGTGACGGTGAAGGTGCCTTCGTCGTTGGGCAGGGCAATGCACATGTAGCGGCCGCGCGGCCAGATGTGCAGGGCGTTGGCCTCGATCTGGAAGCTGCCATCGGCCCCGGGCGGGATCTCCAGCTCCTTGTAGGAGTGGTCCAGGAACTCGGTGCGTTCGCCCAGCGGCGACTTGCGGTTCATCGCCGCGCGCAGCGCCGAACCGGCGCCGTCGGCACCGACCAGCGGGGTGTCGAAGTGGATGTCGTGCGGGCTGTCGTCGCGGTCGTCGATGAAGCGCGCATAGCCGGCATCGAAGTCCACCGTGTGCAGGCGATGGTGGAAATGGAAGCGTGCGCCGGCGTCCTCGGCCAGCTGCAGCAGGGTGACGTTGAGGTCCTTGCGGTGCACCGACCAGATCACTTCGCTGTCGTCGCGGCCGTAGCGCTGCAGTTGCGGCGGGGCGCCGTCGCGCGGGTGCACCATGCGCCCGCGCATCATCACCGTGCGCGCCATCACCGCGTCCTCCACGCCGGCGCGGCGCAGCGCGTTGCGCCCGCGCTCGGCCAGCGCCAGGTTGATCGACCGGCCACTTTCGTAGTCGGCCACCCGCGGATCGCCGCGGCGTTCGTAGACGGTGACGCGCCAGCCACGGCGCGAGAGCAGGATCGCCAGCAGGGAGCCGGCCAGGCCGGCGCCGATCAGGGTCAGGTGACGCGGGGGGGAAGCGTTCAAGTCATTGTTTCCGGGGAATCAGGGGCCGGCCCAGGCCTCCACTTCCTCGACGAAGCGCAGCACGTCGCGGTAGCGGTTGTACATCGGGGTCGGGGAAATGCGGATCACGTCGGGTTCGCGCCAGTCGCCGAGCACGCCGACCGACTGCAGGTATTCGAACAGCGAGCGTCCCTGTTCGCGCCCGCCGGCCACGCGCAGCGACAGCTGGCAGCCGCGCCGCGCGGGCTCGGCGGGGGTGATGATCTGCAGCACGTTGGGCAGGCGCGCGCGGACCAGGGTCTCCAGGTAGCCGGTCAGGCGCAGCGACTTGGCCCGCAGCGCCTGCATGCCGGCCTGGTCGAACAGCTCCAGCGACGCGCGCAGCGGCGCCAGGCCGAGCACCGGCGGGTTGCTCAGCTGCCAGCCTTCGGCACCGGCTTCGGGCACGAACTCCGGCGCCATGCGGAAGCGCGTGGCCTGCTCGTGGCCCCACCAGCCGGCGAAGCGCGGCAGCGTGGTGTCGTGGGCGTGGCGTTCATGCACGAAGCAGCCGGCGACCGCGCCCGGGCCGCCATTGAGGTACTTGTAGTGGCACCACACCGCGAAATCGGGGGCGACCTCGTGCAGCGCCAGCGGCACGTTGCCGACCGAGTGCGCGAGGTCGAAGCCGATGTTGGCGCCATGCGCGCGTGCCAGCCGGGTGATCGCCTCCAGGTCGAATGCTTGCCCGGTGCGGTACTGCACGCCGGGCCACAGCACCAGCGCCACGCGCCGGCCGTGCTCGGCCATTGCCTGCTCGATCGCGGTCATCGACAGCGTGCCATCGGCTTCGTCCGGGCGGACTTCGATCAGGTCGGTGGACGGGTCGAAACCGTGGAAGCGGATCTGCGCCTCGACCGCGTGGCGGTCGGTGGGGAACGCGCCGGCTTCCATCAGGATCGCCGGGCGCTCGCGGGTAGGCCGGTAGAAGCTGACCATCATCAGGTGCAGGTTCACGCTCAGCGTGTTCATGGCCACCACTTCCAGCGGCTGCGCGCCGACCACGCGGGCCAGCTGGTCGCGCACCAGGCGGTGGTAGTTCATCCAGTGGGTCGGGCCGGTGAAGTGGCCCTCGACGGCGATGCGCGCCCACAGGTCCATGACCTCCTGCACCATCGCCTGTGCGCCGCGCGGCTGCAGGCCGAGCGAATTGCCGACGAAGTAGGCCTGGTCGGCGCCCTGGTGCTGCGGAAACAGGAACTGGCCACGCAGGTGGCGCAGCGGATCGGCGGCATCGAGCGCAGTGGCATGGGCCGGGGACAGGCGTTCGTTCATCGGGGCGCGTGCATTGAAAACGTGCCCGCAGTGTACCGCCCGCTCGCGGCACGCGGTTGCCACCGGGGCCACGGCCAGGCGCCCGCGCCTGGCCGTGGCTGCCGGGCGCGGCTCAGTCCTGCACGGCCGGCAGCGGATGCACTGTGCCGCAGGCCGCGCAGGTGCGATGCGCCAGCGAGGAATGGAAGCGGTCGAACACCTTGGGCAGGTCGGTTTCGATGTTGCCCAGGTGGAAGAACTCCTCGTACAGCTTGTGGTTGCACTGCTCGCAATGCCAGGCCACGCCGTCGAGCTCGTGCGGCAGGCGCTTGCGCTCGACCACCAGGCCGATGCCGCCGGGCGGGCGCCGCGGCGAATGGTGCACCCGTGGCGGCAGCAGGAAGATCTCGCCGGCACGGATCGGGATGTCGCGCACCCGCCCGTCTTCCTGCACCTTCAGCACCATCTCGCCCTCGAGCTGGTAGAACCACTCCGGGCCTTCGTCGTAGTGGAAGTCGGTGCGCGCGTTGGGGCCGCCGACCACCATGACGATGAAGTCGCCGTTGTCGATCATCCGGTTGCCCACCGGCGGCTTGAGCAGGTGGCGGTTGTCCTCGATCCAGGCGTGCAGGTTGATCGGCGCGGCGAGCATGGTCGGTTCCTGTCGGTCAGTCGCGCCGGCCCTGGCGCGGTACGAAGGCCAGGGCGTTTTCGTAGGCCTGCTTGAGGTCTTCGGCCGCGCCCACGTCAATGCCCATCTCGCTGACGCGTCCGTCCTTCAGGCTGTAGACCCAGCCGTGCACCATCAGCTTCTGGCCGCGGGCCCAGGCATCCTGGACGATGGTCGAGCGGCACAGGTTGGCGACCTGCTCGATCACGTTCAGCTCGCACAGGCGCGCATGTCTGAGCTCGTCGTCCTCGATTGCGTCCAGGATCGCCGCGTGCTTCTGCACCACGTCACCGACATGGCGCAGCCAGTTGTCGGCCAGGCCGACGCGGGTGTTGTGCAGGCAGGCATGCACGCCGCCGCAGCCGTAGTGGCCGACGATCAGGATGTGCTTCACCTTCAGCTGGTCCACCGCGTACTGGACCACGCTCAGGCAGTTCAGGTCGCTGTGCGCCACCACGTTGGCCACGTTGCGGTGCACGAATACCTCGCCCGGCGCCATGCCGATGATCTGGTTGGCGGGCACGCGCGAGTCGGAGCAGCCGATCCACAGGTATTCGGGGTGCTGCTGCTTGGACAGCTGCTGGAAGAAATCGGGGTCCTCGCGGGCGATCCGGTCGGCCCATTCGCGGTTGTTCTGCAGCAGCTTGCGGATGTCTTTCATTTCGGGTGTTCCTGACGTTGAGGGGTGGAAGGCGCGGCGGTGGCCGCGTCGTCGGGAAACGGGGCGTTCAGTGGCCCGCGGCGGCCTGTTCGCGGTAGCGGCGCATCCACTGCGCCAGCTCCCGGGAAGCGGGGCCTGGCAGCCGTTCCAGCGCGGCGATCACCGCCTGCTGGTTGGCGTCCGGTTGGTTCTGGCTCATTTTCAGCTTGATCTGGACCTGCTCGACCTGGAAGCGGAAGCCGACGATGCCGCGCAGCTGGCGGCGCTGTTCGTCGCGCTCCGGTGCGAAGCGCCAGTCCTGGCCGACGCCGGCCTCGAAGCGCGCGCTGAGCGCGCCGACCAGTGCGGCCAGCGCGTCCTCGCCGTCGAAGGGTTGCAGGCGGCCGCGCAGTTCGGCGCTGGCATAGTTCCAGGTCGGCACGCGCGCGGCCGCTTCCTGGTGCGCACCCCGTCCAAGGGATGCGCCCTCCGGGCCAGCCTGCGGCTGTCCAGCGCCGTTCCCGACGGCGTTGTCCGGATACCAGCTCGCCGACACGTAGCCGTGCGGGCCATCGACCAGCACCTTGGCCGCGCCGGCATGGCGCGCCTGCGGGTTCGCCCGGGCCCAGTGGCCGAGCAGTTCAATGCGTTCGCCGTCGCGCCGGTACAGTACCGGCAACCGGGTCAATTCGGGCAGGCCGTCGGCGCCGGTGGTCAGCACGGTGACGAACGGATCGCGCTCCAGCAGGCGATCCAGCCAGACCAGATCATGCTCGGCGAAGGCGCGTGGGGTGAACATCGGTCGCTCAGGCGCGCCCGCCCAGCGACTGCACCATGCGTCCGCGCAGCTCGGCGTCGCTGCCGGCCTGCGGTGGCTGGACTTCATGTAGCGAGAAGCCGCGCGCCAGCGCGTCCTCCTCGTCCAGCCCGTCCCAGGCGACGAACTCGGCGTCGAACAGCTGCGCGCGCGCGGTGTCCTCGCTGTCGTAGCTCAGGGTATTGCCGTCGCTGTCCAGCACCTCGGCGGTGCCGGCCGGGCGCACGCGCAGCCGCGCCCAAACCAGGGTGGTGCCGAGGCTGGCCAGCCACCACTGGTCGGCGCAGGTGTCGATGTCGTTCATTTCAGTACCAGGGAATAGAGCCAAAGCAGTCCGGCCATGCCCAGCCCGGCCCAGATCACCCACAGCGCGATCCGCGCCGGGGTGGCCAGGCCGCTGAGCGCGCGGTCGTCGAGCGCGCGGTAGGCGCCGCCGACCAGCCAGCGCAGTGCCTTGCCGTCGAGGAAGGCGAAATCGCCGAAGCCGGCGGCGACCGCCGGGTGGCGGTCACGGACATGCACCAGGGTGAGCGGCCAGAAGATCAGGAACGCACTGAACCCGGCGATGGCCACGCCGACGAAGCACAGGGCGAGGAAGAGCGTCATGGCAGGAGTGAGTGAAAAGGAGTGAGAAGTGAGAAACAGCGGCTGCTGCCCACTGCCGGGAGGTCTGCTTTTTTCTCTCTTCTCACTTCTGTTTCCTCACTTCTGCTCCTCAGAATTCCGCCGAGCCCGGCGCGCGCGGGTAGGGGATCGCATCGCGGATGTTGGACAGGCCGCAGACGTAGACCACCAGCCGCTCGAAGCCCAGGCCGAAGCCGGCGTGCGGTACCGAGCCGTAGCGGCGGAAATCGCGGTACCACTGGTAGTGCTCCGGATCCAGGCCGAACTGCGCCATGCGCGCGTCGAGGATGTCCAGGCGCTCCTCGCGCTGGCTGCCGCCGATGATCTCGCCGATGCCCGGGGCCAGCACGTCCATCGCCGCGACGGTCCTGCCGTCGTCGTTCAGGCGCATGTAGAAGGCCTTGATGTGCTCGGGGTAGTTGGTCACCACCACCGGGCGGCCGACGTGTTCCTCGGTCAGCCATCGCTCGTGCTCGGTCTGCAGGTCCAGGCCCCACTCGACCGGGTAGTCGAACTTCCTGCCCGACTTCTGCAGCAGGCTGACCGCATCGGTGTACTCGATGCGCTCGAACGGCGCGTTGACGAACGTCTCCAGGCGGGTGATGGCGTCCTTCTGCACGCGCTCGGCGATGAAGGCCATGTCGTCGGCGCGCTCGTCGAGCACCGCGCGGAACAGGTACTTCAGGAAGTCCTCGGCCACGCGCGCGTCCTCGGCCAGGTCGGCGAAGGCGATCTCCGGCTCCACCATCCAGAACTCGGCCAGGTGGCGGGTGGTGTGGCTGTTCTCGGCGCGGAAGGTCGGACCGAAGGTGTAGACCTTGCTCAGCGCCAGGCAGTAGGCCTCGACGTTGAGCTGGCCGGACACGGTCAGGAAGGTTTCCTTGCCGAAGAAGTCGCGGCTGAAATCGATGCCGCCGTTCTCGCCGCGCGGCAGGTTGGCCAGGTCCAGGGTCGAGACGCGGAACATCTGCCCGGCGCCCTCGGCGTCGGAGGTGGTGATGATTGGCGTGCTGATCCAGTAGTAGCCGTTCTCGTGGAAGTAGCGGTGTACGGCCTTGGCCAGGCAGTCACGGATGCGGGTGACCGCGCCGAACAGGTTGGTGCGCGGGCGCAGGTGCGCCACTTCGCGCAGGAACTCCGGTGACATCGGCTTGGGCTGGATCGGGTAGGTCAGCGGGTCCTCGACCCAGCCGACGATCTCCAGGTTTTCGCCCTGGATCTCGAAGCTCTGGCCCTTGCCCTGCGACTTGACCAGCTTGCCGGTGGCGATGACCGAACAGCCCGGGGTCAGGCGCTTGATGTCGTCGAAGTTGGCCAGCGCGTCGGTGGCCACGACCTGGATCGGGGCGAAGCCGGAGCCGTCGCTGACATTGACGAAGGCCAGCCCGTTGGAGGCACGGACCGTGCGAACCCAACCGCGAACCGTGACTTCTCCGCCTTCCGGGATCTTCCCGGCCAGGGCGTGCGCAACGCTGACCACCGTCATGACTTGAATCCTCTGCTGATCGACTCGATCTATGAACGCGGAATTCTAGCGGCTGCGCGGCCGGACAGGCGAGGGATCCGCCATCCGGGGCCGGTACAGCCGGGTTTTCCTATAATCGCCCCGCAATCCCCGGAGTCGCTTGCCCATGGCCATCCACCTCACCCCTGTCGCCTTCGCCCGCGTGCAGCGCTTCGTCGCGCAGACCCCCGGCGCGCTGGGCCTGCGTTTCGGCGTGACCCGCACCGGCTGTTCGGGCTGGGGCCACACCACCGACCTGGCCCGTGAGCAGCGCGAGGACGACACGGTGTTCGAGCAGGACGGCGTGCGCATCTTCGTCGACGCCCAGAGCCTGGCCCTGGTGGACGGCACCGAGATCGATTACGGCAAGCAGGGCCTGAGCGAGACCTTTTTGTTCAGGAATCCGAACGCCACCGCCGAGTGCGGATGCGGCGAGAGCTTCACCACCGACGCCGACAAGGCCTGATCCGGCGTTCCCTCCCGTTGCCGGGTCCGGGCGGCTGCCGGCCGCGGCCCGGACATGTCCATGGCCCGGCGGGCAGGGCCGGGCGGCACCCGGTTCAGGTTGCCCGGTGGTCGCTCGATTGCCCGGTCACCCCATCTGCGCCATAATGCGCGGCTTCCTGCCTTCCGGGGCGGGAGTCCTTGCCCCACCGCGGTCTCAACGGCGGGGGGCTGTCCGGCCCGAGAGGGCTACATCCGAAAGGTAGAAAAACATGAGTCGTCATTACGAAGTCGTGTTCCTGGTCCACCCGGACCAGAGCGAACAAGTCCCGGCCATGGTCGAGCGCTACAAGGCGCTGGTCGAGGGCGGCAACGGCAAGATCCACCGCCTGGAAGACTGGGGCCGCCGCCAGCTGGCGTACCCGATCCAGAACCTGGTCAAGGCCCACTATGTTCTGATGAACATCGAAGCCGACCAGTCGGTGATGAACGAACTGACCGAAAGCTTCCGTTTCAACGACGCCGTGCTGCGCAACCTGGTCATCAAGCGTGACGAGGCCGAGACCGAGCAGTCGCTGATCATGAAGAGCAAGGACGAGAAGGGCGACAAGCCCGAGCGTGGCGAGCGCCGTCGTCGTGACGACGAAGAAGCTGCCAATTCCAACAATGAAGAAGCCGGCGACGACGCCGCCTCTGCCGAATAAGGAGTCAGCTCATGTCCAAGTTCTTCCGTCGCCGCAAGTTCTGCAAGTTCACGGCTGAAGGTGTGAAGGAGATCGATTACAAGGATCTCAACACCCTGCGCCAGTACCTGACCGAGAACGGCAAGATCGTGCCGAGCCGCGTCACCGGCACCAAGTCCAAGTACCAGCGTCAGCTGTCCACGGCGGTCAAGCGCGCCCGTTTCCTGGCGCTGATCCCGTACACGGACAACCACGACGTCTGAGTGCAGAAGTAAGTGCGGCGCATGCGCCGTAGAAGTGAGGAGTGAGATGTTTTCTCTCGCTTCTCACTCCTCTTGACTCACTCCTGACCCCACCCGTCCATTCGGACAGCAAGCGTTGCGGTGTCCTGCGGGGCATCGCTAACGAATAACGGAGCAAGAAAATGAAGCTGATTCTGCTGCAGAAGGTGACCAACCTGGGCAACCTGGGCGACCTGGTCGACGTGAAGCCGGGCTACGGCCGCAACTTCCTGGTGCCGCACGGCAAGGCCGTGCCGGCCACCGAAGCCAACGTTGCCGCCTTCGAAGCCAAGCGCGCCGAGTACGAAGCCAAGGCCAAGGCGTCGCATGACGAAGCCGAAGCCCGCGCCGCCAAGTTCGCCGACGCCAGCGTCACCATCGGTGCGCATGCCTCGACCGAAGGCAAGCTGTACGGCTCGGTCGGCCCGCGCGACATCGCCGAGGCCTTCACCGCCGCCGGCCTGCCGCTGGAAAAGAGCGAAGTCATCCTCGGCGAGGGCGCTTTCCGTGCCGTCGGCGAGTACGACGTGCTGATCAAGCTGCACGCCGACGTGGAAGCCACCGTCAAGGTCATCGTCGAAGCCGACGCCTGATCCCTGCGGTTCACGTTGTACCCGGAACGGGCGCCGCAAGGCGCCCGTTCTTTTTTGTCCGGTCGCGCGCCGCCCGGCCGCGGCCGGCCCCGGGCTGCCCGGGCCCCGCGCCACGGTGGAAGAGGGGCTTATACTCCCCGCAGACTGCTGTTCCCAAGCCCCGATTCCCCGCAGAACCCACGGTGCCGCCCCCCGGCCCGGCACTGGAACCTTGCCTGCCCCATGCGTCTATCCACGATCAAGCTCTCCGGTTTCAAGTCGTTCGTCGATCCCACGACGCTGCACCTGCCGACCAACATGACCGGCGTGGTCGGGCCCAACGGCTGCGGCAAGTCCAACATCATCGACGCGGTGCGCTGGGTGATGGGCGAGAGCTCGGCCAGTCGCCTGCGTGGTGACTCGCTGACCGACGTGATCTTCTCCGGCTCGGCCGGGCGCAAGCCGGTGTCGCAGGCCACGGTCGAGCTGATCTTCGACAACACCGACCACACCATCGCCGGCGAATACGCCTCGTTCAACGAGATCTCGGTCAAGCGCACGGTCAGCCGCGACGGCAGCAGCAACTACTACCTCAACGGCACCAAGTGCCGGCGCCGCGACATCACCGACCTGTTCCTCGGTACCGGCCTGGGCCCGCGCAGTTACTCGATCATCGAGCAGGGCATGATCAGCCAGATCATCGAGGCGCGCCCGGAAGACCTGCGCGTGTATCTGGAAGAGGCCGCCGGCATCTCCAAGTACAAGGAACGCCGCAAGGAAACCGAGACCCGCATCCGCCACACCCGCGAGAACCTGGACCGCCTGAACGACCTGCGCGAGGAGATCGGCAAGCAGCTCGAACACCTGCGCCGGCAGGCGCGCCAGGCCGAGCAGTACCAGGCGCTGCAGGAAGAGCGCCGGGTCAAGGACGCCGAATGGAAGGCGCTGGAATACCGCGGGCTGGACAGCCGCCTGGGCGGGCTGCGTGAAGCGCTGGCGCGCGAGGAGACCCGGCTGCAGCAGCTGGTGGCCGAGCAGCGCGAAGCCGAGAGCCGGATCGAGACCGGGCGCGTGCGCCGCGAGGAGGCCGCCGAAACCCTGTCCCGGGCGCAGGCCGACGTCTACCAGGTCGGCAGCACCCTGGCGCGGCTGGAACAGCAGATCCAGCACCAGCGCGAGATGGCGCAGCGCCTGCACAAGGCCCGCGACGAGACCCGCCAGGCGCTGGCCGAGCTGGGCCAGCACATCAGTGGCGACGAAGCCCGGCTGGCGGTGCTGCGCGAGGCGGTGGAGAACGCCGAGCCGCAGCTGGAGCAGTTGCAGGAAGAGAACGAATTCCGCCAGGAAGGACTGCGCGAAGCCGAGGCCGCGCTGCACGACTGGCAGCAGCGCTGGGAAGCGCACAACCGCAACACCTCCGAGGCCACCCGCTCGGGCGAGGTGGAGCGCACCCGCGTCGATTACCTCGACCGGCAGATACTGGAGGCCGATCGCCGCCGCGAAGCGCTGCTGGCCGAGCGCGCCGGGCTCGACGTCGAGGCCCTGGCCGAGGCGTTCGAGCAGCTGCAGCTGCAGCACGAATCACAGGCCACCACGCTCGATGAGCTGAACGAGCAGGTGGAGCTGCGCAGGGAGAGCGCGGCGGCACTGCAGGAACGGCAGCGCGCCAGCCAGGCCGAACTGGCCGAGGTGCGCAAGCAGGCGCAGGCCGCGCGCGGCCGCCTGTCTTCGCTGGAAACCTTGCAGCAGGCCGCGCTCGGCCAGGAGCAGGGCGCGGCGGTGGCGTGGCTGAAGGCGCAGGGGTTGGATTCGGCCGCGCGCGTGGGCGAGCGCATCACCGTCGAGAGCGGCTGGGAGAACGCGGTGGAAAGCGCGTTGGGCCAGTTGATCGAAGGCGTGCTGGTCGATGCGCCCGAAGCACTGGTCGATGCACTGGGCGAGCTGGGCGAGGGCCGCATCGCGCTGGTGGCCGATGCCGCGGGCGATGCGGATTTCGCGCCGACCTCGCTGGCCGCGCGGGTGCAGGGGCCACTGGCGATCCGTCGCCTGCTGGCGCGCCTGCATGGCGCCGAGGACCTGGCCGCGGCGCGCGCGCTGCAGCAACGCCTGGGCGAGGGCGACTCGGTCATCACCCGCAATGGCGAGCGCCTGGGCGAGGGCTGGGTGCGGGTGTCGCGGCAGGGCGCGGCCAAGCAGGGCGCGCTGCTGCGCGAGCGCGAGATCGTCACCCTGCGCGGGCAGATCGAGGAACTGCAGGAGCGCGAGGGCGAGCTCGAACGCCAGCTCGGCGCGTTCCGCGAGCAGCTGCTGGCGGCCGAGCAGCAGCGCGAGGAAGCGCAGCGGGCGTTGTACCAGGCACATCGCAGTGCGTCCGAGCTGGCCGGGCAGGTGCAGAGCCAGCGCGGCCGGCTGGAGTCGGCGCGCACCCGCATCGAGCGCATCGAGACCGAGCTTGCGCAGCTGCTGGAAGCGCTGGACGCCAGCCGCGAGCAGGCTGGCGAGGCGCGCGTGCGGCTGGAGGACGCGGTTTCCAGCATGGGCGACCTGGAAACCACGCGGCAGGCGCTGGAGGGCGAACGCCGCCAGCTGACCGAGGCCCGCGACCTGGCCCGCGACGCCGCGCGCAACGTGCGCGACAGCATGCATGCGCTGGCGCTGACGCTGGAGTCGCAACGCGCGCAGATCGCCTCGCTGTCGCAGTCGCTCGAGCGCATGAGCACCCAGCGCGGGCAGCTGGACTCGCGCCTGGGCGAGCTGCATTCGCAGCTGGACCAGGGCGACACGCCGGTGCAGGCGCTGGAGGCCGAACACCAGAACGCGCTGGCCGAGCGCGTGCGCGTGGACCGGGTGCTGGCCGAGGCGCGCGCGCAGCTGGACGGCATCGACGCCGAACTGCGCACGCTGGAGCAGACCCGCCACCAGCGCGACGAGCAGGCGCTGGCGCAGCGCGAGCGCATTTCCCAGCGAAAGCTCGACCAGCAGGCGCTGGTGCTCAGCGCCGAGCAGCTGCAGGCGGCGGTGGAGAAGGCCGGCTTCGTGCTGGAGGACGTGGTCAACGCCCTGCCGGAGGACGCGCGCATCGGCGAATGGGAGCAGGCGGTGCAGCAGATCGACGCGCGCATGCGCCGGTTGGAGCCGGTCAACCTGGCCGCCATCCACGAGTACGGCGAGGCCTCGCAGCGCTCGGAGTACCTGGAATCGCAGCACGTGGACCTGACCACCGCGCTGGAGACGCTGGAAGAGGCGATCCGCAAGATCGACCGCGAGACCCGCGGCCGCTTCAAGGACACCTTCGACCGCGTCAACGCCGGCGTGCAGGCGCTGTATCCGCGCCTGTTCGGCGGTGGCCACGCCTACCTGGAGCTGACCGGCGAGGACCTGCTCGATACCGGCGTGACCATCATGGCGCGCCCGCCCGGCAAGCGCGTGTCCAGCATTTCGCTGCTGTCCGGTGGCGAGAAGGCGATGACCGCGGTGGCGCTGGTGTTCGCCATCTTCCAGCTCAACCCAGCGCCGTTCTGCCTGCTGGACGAGGTGGACGCGCCGCTGGACGAGGCCAACGTCGGCCGCCTGGCCAACATGGTCAAGGAAATGAGCGAGAAGGTGCAGTTCCTGTTCGTCAGCCACAACAAGGCGACGATGGAGGCCGCGCACCAGCTCTCCGGCGTCACCATGCGCGAGCCGGGCGTCAGCCGCCTGGTCAGCGTGGACCTGGAGGAAGCGGCGCGTTTGGCGGGCGCGGCCTGACGTGCCATGCTAGTTGCCTGAACGAACCAGCCGGAGAACCTATCGAATGTCCGACACGGCACTGTTGCGTATCGGCATCCTTGCCGCCGGGCTGCTGCTGATCGCGGCGATCCTCCTGTTCGGGCGGCCGCGGAAGCCGGCGCAGGGCAAGCGCCGCGAACCGGCCGAAAGCGGCGAGCGGCCGCGGCGCGAGCCGGTGCTGGCGGCAGGCGAGGAGGGCGCCGATGCGGTCGCCGTGCCCGAGGCGGACCAGGAGGCCGCCCAGCAGGAGCTGGGGCTGCCGGACGTGGACGCGCCGGGCAGCGAACTGGGCAAGCGCGCGACCCAGGATTTCGACAAGATCGTCTCGCTGTACGTGGCCGCGCGCGCCGGGTTGTCGCTGCGCGGCGAGGACATCGTGGTCGCCGCCGAAAAGACCGGGCTGGTGTTCGGCTACATGAACGTGTTCCACCGCATGGTCGAAGGCCACCCCGAGCGCGGGCCGATCTTCAGCATGGCCAGCATCATGAAGCCGGGCAGTTTCGACATGGCCCACATCCGCGAGATGGAAACCCCGGCCATCGCCTTCTTCCTGACCCTGCCGGCGCCGATGACCGCGCTCGACGCCTGGGAAAAGATGCTGCCCACCGTGCAGCGCATGGCCGAGCTGCTGGACGGCGTGGTCCTGGACGACAGCCGCAACGCGCTGGGGCGCCAGCGCATCGCCCACATCCGCGACGAACTGCGCGCCTACGACCGCCAGCACCAGGCGCCCCCGCTGACCAAGCCGCCGCGCTGGTGAGCGCGCCGCGCTGACCACGGCAAGGGGGCGTCGCATGCGGCGCCCCTTGTTGTTTGCGCGGCCGGCCACACGCGTTGCATGCACCCGTGCGCGGGTAAAATCCGGGCATGACTTCCGAAGCCACCGCCCGCCGCCGCATCGCCGAACTCCGCCAGCAGCTGGCCACGGCCGCGCAGGCCTACCACGAGCATGACGAGCAGCTGATTCCCGATGCCGATTACGACCGGCTGCTGCGCGAACTGGAAGCGCTGGAGGCGGCCCATCCGCAGCTGGACAGCGCCGATTCCCCGACCCACCAGATCGGCGGCAGGCCATCCTCGCGCTTTCCCGAGGTGGTGCACGCGATGCCGATGCTGTCGCTGGGCAATGCCTTCAGCGACGAGGAAGTGCGCGACTTCGTACGCCGCATCGACGAGCGCCTGCAGCGCCGCACGCTGCTGTTCTCGGCCGAGCCCAAGCTTGATGGCCTGGCGATCAGCCTGCGCTACGAGGACGGCGTGTTCGTGCAGGGCGCGACCCGCGGCGACGGCAGCCGCGGCGAGGACGTCACCGCCAACCTGCGCCAGATCAAGGTGATCCCGGCCCGGCTCGAAGGCGCGGGCTGGCCGGCGGTGCTGGAGGTGCGCGGCGAGGTCTACATGCCGCGCGCCGATTTCGAGAAATACAACGAGCAGGCGCGGCTGCACGGCGGCAAGGTGCTGGCCAACCCGCGCAACGGCGCCGCCGGCTCGCTGCGCCAGCTCGATCCGCGGGTGAGCGCGCAGCGGCCGCTGAGTTTCTATGCCTACGGCACCGGCGAGGTCGAGGGCGGCGAGCTGCCGCCCACCCATTCGGCGACGCTGGCGCGGCTGGCGCAGTGGGGCTTCCCGGTGAGCGAGCTGTGCCGGGTGGTCGAGGGCGTCGATGGACTGCTCGACTACTACCGCGACATCGGCGCGCGCCGCGACGGGCTGGCATTCGACATCGACGGCGTGGTCTACAAGCTCGACGACCGCGACGGCCAGCGCGAGATGGGCTTCGTCGCCCGCGCGCCGCGCTGGGCCATCGCCCACAAATTCCCGGCGCAGGAGCAGACCACCACGGTCGAGGCGATCGAGATCCAGATCGGCCGCACCGGCGCGGCCACGCCGGTGGCGCGCCTGCAGCCGGTGCAGGTGGCCGGGGTGACCGTCACCAACGCCACCCTGCACAACGCCGACCAGATCGCGCGGCTGGACGTGCGCGTGGGCGACAGCGTCATCGTGCGCCGCGCCGGCGACGTGATCCCCGAAGTGGTCAGCGTCATCCCCGGGCGCCGCCCGCCCGGCGCGCTGCCGTGGACGATGCCGGCGGCCTGCCCGGTATGTGGCGCCGAGATCGTGCGCGAGGAGGGCGCGGCGGTGTGGCGCTGCTCGGGCGAGCTGAGCTGCCCGGCGCAGCGCAAGGAGGCCATCGCCCATTTCGCCTCGCGCCGCGCGATGGACATCGACGGGCTCGGCGACAGGTACATCGAGATCCTGGTCGACGCCGGCATCGTGCGCGGCGTGGCCGATCTCTACCGCCTGCAGCGCGACACCCTGCTGCTGCTCAAGCTGGCGCTGGACGCGGCCGACCCCTCGGCGCTGGCCAACGGCATCGCCCCGCACCTGCCGGCCGAGGGCAGCGGCGAGTGGCTCAAGGCGCTGCTGCGGCTGGACGGCACCGATCCGCGGTGGCGCGCGCAGGCCCTGGCATTGCCGGCACGCTTCGAGTGGAACCCGAAAAAGATCGCCACCCGCTGGGCCGACAACCTGATCGCGGCCATCGACGCCAGCCGCACCACCACGCTGGAGCGGCTGCTGTTCGCGCTCGGCATCGAGCATGTCGGCGAGAGCACCGCCAAGGCGCTGGCGCAGTGGTTCGGCGATCTGGAACTGATCCGCCAGCTGCCGTGGCCGCTGTTCAAGCGGGTGCCCGATATCGGTGGCGAGGTGGCGCGCTCGCTGGGCCATTTCTTCGAGCAGGAAGGCAACCAGCAGGCGATCGACGCGCTGCTGCAGGTCGGGCGGGTGCGCATCGGCGATACCCACCTGCCGTCGCCGCGGCTGCGCGAAGGGCTGGACCTGGCGCAGCTGCTGGTCGAGGCCGAGATACCGGGCATCACCCGGCTGCGTGCGGAGAAGCTGGTGGCGGCGCTGCCGTCGGCGCAGCAGATCCTCGACGCCGAGCCGCAGCACCTGCTTGCCGCCGGGCTGCCCGAGGACACCGCGCACGGCCTGGCGCAATGGCTGGACAGCGACAACCACGGGCAGCTGCTGCTCAGGGGCGAGGCGCAGATGCGGCGCCTGCTGGAACTGGCCCCGGAGGCGGCCACGCAGCCGGCCGGGCCGCTGGACGGCCAGACCGTGGTGCTGACCGGCACGCTGTCGGCGCTGACCCGCGACGCCGCCAAGGCGCGGCTGGAAGCGCTGGGCGCCAAGGTCGCCGGCAGCGTTTCGAAGAAGACCGCCTTCGTGGTTGCCGGCAGCGAGGCCGGCTCCAAACTGGACAAGGCCACCGAACTGGGCGTGGAGGTGTGGGACGAACCGCGCCTGCTCGCCTTCCTCACCGAACACGGACAACACCCATGAACCTGCGTTTCCGCCTCGCCACGCCCGAGGATTTCCCGCGCCTGCTCGCCATGGTGCGGGCGTTCTATGCCGAGGACCAGATCGCCTACGACGCGGCGCTGGTCGAACCCGGCCTGCGCACCCTGCTGGCCGAGCCGGCCTGCGGCGCGGCCCTGCTGCTGGAGGGCGACGACGTGGCCGAGGCCGGCTACATCACCCTGGGCTGGTGCTTCAGCGTGGAGCAGGGCGGTCGCTTCGTGCTGCTGGACGAGCTGTACCTGGCCCCCGCCGCGCGGGGCCGCGGCTGGGGGCGGCAGGCGCTGGCGCTGGCGCGCGACTGGGCGATCGTCGAGGGCGCCAGCGTGATGCGGCTGGAAGTGAACCACCACAACGCCAGGGCCAGGGCGTTGTACCTGTCGGCCGGCTACCGCGACGACCAGCGCGACATCCTGACCCTGCCGCTGGCGGTGTCGCCGACGGGCCTGCATCCGTGATCGAGGCGCTGCAGCGGCGCGCGCGCCTGAACGCGCTGATCCGCGATTTCTTCGCGCGCCGCGGGGTGCTGGAGGTGGAAACGCCGATCCTGTCCGCGGCCGGCAACACCGAGCCGAACATCGACGGTTTCCAGACCCGCTTCAGCGGCCACGTCGACGCCGGCTCGCCGCTGCGCTGGCTGCGCACCTCGCCCGAGTACCCGCTCAAGCGGCTGCTCGCCGCCGGCGTCGGCGACTGCTATGAGCTCGGCCGGGTGTTCCGCAACGGCGAGGCCGGCGGCCGCCACAACCCCGAATTCACCATGCTCGAGTGGTATCGCGTCGGCTGGGATCACCATCGCCTGATCGAGGAGACGGTGGCGCTGGTGCGCGAGGCGCTGGCGATGGTCGGGCGCGAGGCGGCGCTGCAGGTACTGAGCTACCGCGAACTGTTCGTCGGCACGCTCGGCGTGGACCCGTTCAGCGCCGACGAGGCGCAGCTGCGCGCGCCGTTGGCCGGCGTCGGCCTCACTGCCGACGGCCTCACCCGCGACGACTGGCTGGACCTGCTGATGACCCATCGCATCCAGCCTTGCTTTCCCGCCGACCGCATCACCGTGGTCCACGATTGGCCGGCGACGCAGGCCGCGCTGGCCCGCATCCGCCCCGGGCAGCCGCCGCTGGCCGAGCGCTTCGAGCTGTACCTGGGCGCGGTGGAGCTGGCCAACGGCTACCACGAGCTGAACGATGCGGTGGAGCAGCGCCAGCGCTTCCAGCGCGACCTGGCGGTACGCGCCGCGCGCGGTGACGTGCAGCCGCCGCTGGATGAGCGGTTCCTGGCCGCGTTGCCGGCCCTGCCGCACTGCGCCGGCGTGGCGATGGGCGTGGACCGGCTGTTGATGGCGCTGGCCGGAACCGGCCGCATCGCCGACGTGCTGGCCTTCGATTTCGCCCACGCCTGAGGGCGTGGCCGGCGCGGCAGTGCCCGGCATGCGGGCATTGCACGCCCGCGTGCGCGGTTGCCGGTGCGGTGCCCGCTGCGCGCATGTATTGCCTGCGCACCGCCGATGATGCTCTGATCACGCCTGCGGGCGCAGTGTGTGTGCCGGCGGAGTCCATCCGATTGCAGCGCGGGAAGGTCTGATGAAGGGTGTGTGCGGCCTGTTGCCAGCACTGTGGCTGTTGCCGATGCCAGCCGTGGCGGGGCCCGACGACACGGCGCCAGCGCCGGCGCAGGTGGTGCGCTGCGAATCGGAAGATGGCGTGCGCCAGCGCTGCGCGATGGATGTCTCGCGTGGCGTGCAGCTGGTGCGCCAGCTGTCGACCCAGAGCTGCATCCGCGAGACCAGCTGGGGCGTGGACGAGCGCGGGATCTGGGTCAGCCGCGGCTGTCGCGCCGAGTTCGCACCCGAACAACCGGCGCCCGGGCAACGCCTGGTGCGGCGCATGGTCCGCTGTGAATCCAAGGGCCGCACCGTGACCTGCCCGGTGCTGCTGCGTGGCGCGCCGGTACGCCTGATCCGCCAGCAGTCGCTGCTGCCCTGCAGGGAAGGGCGTACCTGGGGATACGGGCGCAACGAGATCTGGGTGAGCCGTGGCTGCGAGGGGCAGTTCGAGGTCGGTGCCGAGGATGGCTCCGGATTCGTCGACGTCCCGCGCCAGGTCATCTGCGAGTCGAAGAGCGAGATGCGCCGCGAGTGCGGAGTGAGCGTGGAGCGCAAGGTCACGCTGGTCAGGCAGTTGTCCAACGCGGCCTGCGAGGAAGGACGCAGCTGGGGCTGGGACCGCGCCGGCATCTGGGTGGACAAGGGCTGCCGCGCCGAGTTTTCCGCCGATTGACGGCGGCCCGTACAATGGCGCGATGAACGACAACCACGCCATCGACTACGCCCGTTACGACCACATCCGCCCGATCCGCTGGACCGGCGACGCCTTGGAGCTGCTGGACCAGCGCAGATTGCCGTTCGTCGTCGAGCACGTGCTGTGCGGCGACAGTGATGCGGTCGCCGCCGCCATCCATGCGCTCACCGTGCGTGGCGCGCCGGCGATCGGCATCGCCGCGGCCTGGGGCGTGGTGCTGGCCGCGCGCGAGGTCGATGCCGGCGATGGCGCCGCCGCGCTGCAGGCGCTGGAACCGGCGATGGCGCGGCTCAATGCCGCACGCCCGACCGCGGTCAACCTGGCGTGGGCGCTGGCGCGCATGCGCCGCGCACTGGCCGCGGCCGGCAGCGACTGGCGGCAGGTGCTGGCGCTGGAGGCGCAGGCGATCGCCGACGAGGACCTGGCCGCCAACCGGCACATGGGCGAGCGCGGGGCGGCCCTGATCGCGCCCGGCAGCGGCGTGCTGACCCACTGCAACACCGGCTCGCTGGCCACCGCCGGCTTCGGCACCGCGTTGGGCGTGATCCGCGCGGGCGTGGCCCAGGGGCGCATCGCCCGGGTGTTCGCCGGCGAGACCCGGCCGTGGCTGCAGGGCGCACGCCTGACGGTGTGGGAGCTGCAGCAGGACGGCATCGATGCCACCCTGGTCGCCGACTCGGCGGCGTCGCACCTGATGAAGACCGGCGCGGTGCAGTGGGTGGTGGTCGGCGCCGACCGCATCTGCGCCAACGGCGACACCGCCAACAAGATCGGCACCTACCAGCTGGCCATCGCCGCGCGCCACCACGGGGTCAAGTTCATGGTGGTGGCGCCGTCCTCGACCGTGGACATGGGCACCGCCCATGGCGATGCGATCGAGATCGAGCAGCGTGACCCGGGCGAACTGTTCGGGGTCGGCGGCGTGCGCACCGTGGCCGAGGGCATCCAGGCCTGGAACCCGGTGTTCGACGTGACCCCGGGCAGCCTGATCGACGCCATCGTGACCGAGAAGGGCGTGATCCTGGACCCCGACAGCGCGGCCATGCGCGCGGCGTTCGGCGGCTGACCCCGGGGCTGGCGCGGGCGCCGGCGGCGGGCTGCCGGCGGCGGTGCGGTAAAACCGCTGCTGACGCTGCCGCGCAGCAGCTAAGTCCCTGATTTATTCCGTTAAAAGTGCTGCCGCCCGAGGCGGCAGACGGCGCCGTGTGGTAAACTCGGCCACTTGAATCGGGCTTGTGCCGGGACCGCCCACAAGGGCCGTCGGCGCTGCTCCGGACCGCTACCAGAATACGGAATCCGAATGGCAGAAACCGCCAAGGAAATCATCCAGGTCAACCTGGAAGACGAGATGCGCAAGAGCTACCTCGATTACGCCATGAGCGTGATCGTGGGCCGCGCGCTCCCCGACGCCCGCGACGGCCTCAAGCCGGTCCATCGCCGCGTCCTCTACGCGATGCAGGAGCTTGGCGCGCACGCCAACAAGCCGTACTACAAGTCGGCGCGCATCGTCGGTGACGTCATCGGCAAGTACCACCCGCACGGCGACATCGCGGTCTACGACACGCTGGTGCGCATGGCGCAGCCGTTCTCGCTGCGCTACATGCAGATCGATGGCCAGGGCAACTTCGGCTCGGTCGACGGCGACAGCCCGGCGGCGATGCGTTACACCGAATCGCGCCTGTCGCGGATCAGCCACGAGATGCTGGCTGACATCGACAAGGAAACCGTCGATTTCCAGCCCAACTACGACGAGAAGGAACTGGAGCCGACGGTCCTGCCGACGCGCTTCCCGAACCTGCTGGTCAACGGCTCGGCCGGCATCGCGGTGGGCATGGCCACCAACATCCCGCCGCACAACCTCACCGAATCCATCAACGCCTGCATCGCGCTGATCGACAACCCGTCGATCGACGTGGACGGGCTGATGGAGTACATCCCGGGGCCTGATTTCCCGACCGCCGGCATCATCAACGGTACCGCCGGCATCATCGCCGGCTACCGCACCGGCCGTGGCCGCGTGCGCATCCGCGCCAAGGCCGACATCGAAGTGGCCGACAACGGCCGCGAGTCGATCATCGTCACCGAGATTCCCTACCAGGTGAACAAGGCGCGGCTGATCGAGAAGATCGCCGAGCTGGTCAAGGAAAAGAAGCTCGAGGGCATCAGCGAGCTGCGCGACGAGTCCGACAAGGACGGCATGCGCATCTACATCGAGGTCAAGCGCGGCGAATCGGCCGAGGTGGTGCTGAACAACCTGTACCAGCAGACCCAGATGGAGTCGGTGTTCGGCATCAACATGGTGGCGCTGGTCGACGGCCGCCCGAAGCTGCTGAACCTCAAGGAGATGCTGGAGGCGTTCGTCCGCCACCGCCGCGAGGTGGTCACCCGCCGCACCATCTTCGAACTGCGCAAGGCGCGCGCCCGCGCGCACGTGCTGGAAGGCCTGACCGTCGCGCTGGCCAACATCGACGAGATGATCGAGCTGATCAAGACCTCGTCCAACCCCGCCGAGGCTAAGGAGCGCATGCTCGCCAAGGTATGGGAGCCGGGTCTGGTCGGCGCGCTGCTGGGTGCCGCCGGCGCCGAGGCCTCGCGTCCGGAAGACCTGCCCAGGGGCATTGGCCTGGTCGACGGCCGCTACCAGCTGTCCGACGTGCAGGCCACCCAGATCCTGGAAATGCGCCTGCACCGCCTCACCGGCCTGGAACAGGACAAGCTCACCGAGGAATACAGGCAGCTGCTGGACGTGATCGCCGGGCTGATCCACATTCTGGAAAATCCCGATCGCCTGCTGCAGGTGATCCGCGAGGAGCTGGAGAGCGTGCGCGCCGAGTACGGCGACGAGCGCCGCACCGAGATCCGCCACAGCGAGGAAGACCTGGACATCCTCGACCTGATCGCGCCGGAGGACGTGGTGGTGACGCTGTCGCGCGCCGGCTACGTCAAGCGCCAACCGGTGTCGGCCTACCGTGCGCAGAAGCGCGGCGGCCGCGGCCGCAGCGCGGCGGCGACCAAGGACGAGGATTCGATCGAACAGCTGTGGCTGGTCAACACCCATGACACGCTGCTGACATTCACCAGTTCCGGCAAGGTGTTCTGGCTGCCGGTGTACCAGCTGCCGGAGGCCGGCTCCAACGCGCGTGGCCGCCCGATCATCAACTGGATCGCGCTGGAGAACGGCGAGCGCGTGCAGGCGGTGCTGCCGGTGCGCGAGTACGACGACAACCACTTCGTGTTCTTCGCCACCCGCAACGGCACGGTCAAGAAGACCCCGCTGAGCGAGTTCGCGTTCCGCCTGGCGCGCGGCAAGATCGCCATCAACCTCGACGAGGGCGATGCGCTGGTCGGCGTCGGCCTGACCGATGGCGGGCGCGACATCCTGCTGTTCGCCTCCAACGGCAAGACCGTGCGCTTCGGCGAGGACCGGGTGCGTTCGATGGGCCGTACCGCCACCGGCGTGCGCGGCATCAAGATGGCCAAGGGCGAGGAGGTGGTCAGCCTGATCGTGGCCGAAAGCGCCGGCGGCGCCGAGGACGAGAACGAGGACGACAACGGCGTCGAGGAGATCGCGGCCGAGGGCGGCGAGATCATCGAGTCGGCCGACGATGCCGGCGTGCAGTACATCCTCACCGCCACCGAGAACGGTTACGGCAAGCGCACGCCGCTGGCCGACTACCCGCGCAAGGGGCGTGGCACGCAGGGCGTGATCGGCATCCAGACCAGCGAGCGCAACGGCAAGCTGGTCAGCGCGGTGTTGCTGGGCACGGGCGACGAGGTGCTGCTGATCTCCGATGGTGGCACCCTGGTGCGCACCCGTGGCTCGGAAATCTCGCGCGTGGGCCGCAACACCCAGGGCGTGACCCTGATCCGCCTGTCCAAGGGCGAGAAGCTGCAGGCGGTCGAACGCCTGGATGCGTCGCTGCAGTCGGGCGACGATGCCGACGAGGATCCGGCGTCCGACGGGGCGGAGCAGGGCGTGCCGGTATCGGAGGGCTGAAAAGCCACCGTCCGCGTTGAATGAAAGCGCCGGCGCAAGCCGGCGTTTTTTTTGCCGCCCGTCCGTCCAAGCGGGTTGTCGCGCGGCGTTCGCCAGGCAGGCCTGCCGGTACGGTGGCCGTGGCCGCTGCGCTGGACCTGTCTTGAGGCATCGCGCGCGGTGTGTTCAAGGGTGGTGTGGCGGCGGGCCCGTCGCGCTCGCGGCTTTTCCGGAGCGCAAAAAAAAACAGCAGGCAAGGCCTGCTGTTCGGTGTAATGGCGCGCCCGGAGAGATTCGAACTCCCGACCGCCTGGTTCGTAGCCAGGTACTCTATCCAACTGAGCTACGGGCGCGTTTTACCTTTATTGTTCTGACGGGGAGCACTGCATGTGCAATGTTCCAAACTGGCGCGCCCGGAGAGATTCGAACTCCCGACCGCCTGGTTCGTAGCCAGGTACTCTATCCAACTGAGCTACGGGCGCGTCGTCAGGAGCGGAATTATGCGGATATGACGCGCAGGCGTCAACGCTTTTGTGAAATTTTCCTATAACGATGCCGATGCCAGCGCATCGGCGACGATGGCCGGTGATTTCATCCAGCTGAAATGGTCCGCGCGGGTGCCCAGCTCGCTGCCGGACAGGATCCGCAGCGTCGTCGGCGCGACCGGCAGCTTGGACAGCAGGTGGCGCATGGATCCGGCCGGGGCCAGCCAATCGGCCTCGAACAGCAGCGCGTTCACCGGCAGCGCGAGCGCGCGCATCGCCGCCTCCAGGTCGACCGCCAGCCCCGCCGCGGCGTAACGGCCGCTGAGGCCCACCCGGGCCCAGTCCTGGATCAGGCCGCGTGCCTCGTTGCCGCCGAAGCCGAGGCGGCGCCCGGGCAGCGCCCCGCGCCGGTGCGCCAGCCAGGGCAGGAAACGATAGGCCGGCGGCAGCAGCCAGCGCCGCGGCGCCGGGAAACCCGGCCACCACGGGGTGCCGCTGGCGACCAGCCAGAGCGCGGTGAACGCCTCCGGGTGCAGGCCGGCATGGCAGCACGCCAGTTGTCCGCCGAGGCTGTGTCCGCCCAGCCGCAGCGCGAGGCCGGGCAGCGCCGAACGGACCGCCGCCTCGGCGGCGGGGAGGTCGTGCAGCAGCAGCTCGCGATAGCCCCAGTCGTCGCGCCTGCTGGCGCGCAGGCTGCTGCTGCCGTTGCCGCGCCATTCGTGCACGAATACGGCGACGCCGCGTGCGCCCAGGGCCTCGGCCAGCGCCAGGTAGTGGCGGGCGGCCACGCCCAGGGCGGGCAGCCACAGCACCGCCGACCGCGGCTGCGGGGGTACCTGGGCGAGCAGCTGGAAGCGGTGTCCGTCGGCCGCGGCGACGTCGATGACGGTATGCACGCTCATGCCGGCCCGGCGGCGCCGAAGTGATCCAGCACCATGACCTCGCCGCGCCCGGGGTGGTAGCCGTTGCGCAGCCCGCGGGCCACGTAGTCGATGGCGGCCCCGCAGGCATTGGGCAGCGACAGCCCGCGGCACAGCTGCGCGGCGATGGCCGCCGCGAGGGTGCAGCCGGTGCCGTGCGCATCCACCGGCAGCCGGGCGTGGCTGAACTCCTCGCCGGTGACGCCATCGAAGTAGCGGTCGATCACCCGCGGGCCTTCATCCAGGTGCCCGCCCTTGAGCAGCACCGCCCCGGCGCCGAGCCCGAGCAGCGCGGCGGCGGCGTCCTCGGCCTCGCCGGCGGTGCCGATGCGGCGCCCGAGCAGCAGCTCGGTCTCGGGCGCATTCGGCGTGAGCAGCGTGGCCAGCGGCAGCAGGCGCTCGCGCAGCGCGCGCAGCGCGCTGGCTTCCAGCAGGCGCGCGCCGCTGGTGGCGACCATCACCGGGTCCAGCACCACCTGCGGCGGCCGGCGCGTTTCCAGCACGTCGGCGACCAGGTGGATGACATCGGCGTTGGCGAGCATGCCGAGCTTGACCGCGTGGATGTCGAAATCATCGAAGCAGGCGTCGAGCTGGGCCTGCAGGAATTCCAGCGGCGGCACGTGCACGGCGACGACGCCGCGGGTGTTCTGTGCGGTCAGCGCGGCGATCGCGGACAGGCCATGCACGCGGTGCGCGGCGAAGGCCTTGAGGTCGGCCTGGATGCCGGCGCCGCCGCCCGAATCGGAGCCGGCGATGGTGAGGACGGAAACGGGAGTGGAAGGCGTCATGGCGGGATTGTGCCGCGTTTGGCCTGCCGCTGCCGTCAGGGCGCGGGGTACAGGTGCTGCGACAGCCGGTAGATGATGTAGGTGGCGCCGGTGCAGCCGGTCAGCAGCGCCGGCGCGAGCAGCGCGTCGTACCCGTAACGCTGGAACAGCCAGGCGCCGATGATGCCGCCGGCGAGGAAGCCGCTGATGATCAGCCCGCTCAGCGTCAGCCGCCGCATCTGCAGCGGCAGCCCGCGCAGCAGATGGCCCAGGCCGATGCCCAGGTCGGTGAACATGCCGCTGAGGTGGGTGGTGCGCACCACCGCGCCGCTGAAAGTGGTGACCATGGCGTTCTGCAGGCCGCAGGCCATGGCCGCGGCCAGCGCGCCCCATATCTGCTGTTGCTTGAACAGCGGTATCGCCACCAGCAGCAACAGCGATTCGATGGTCAGCACCACGCCGTAGCGCCGGCCCAGCCGCAAGGTGCCGTCCTGCACGATCAGCCCGCTGAGCATGGCGCCCAGCGAGAAGGCGATGAGCATGCCCCACAGGTGCGACACGCTGCGCCAGTCGCGCTGCGCCAGGGCCATGCCGAGCTGGCTGGTGGTGCCGGTGAGGTGGCTGACCGCCTGGTGCTCGAAGCCGAGGAAGCCGACCACGTTGACCATGCCGGCCACGCAGGACAGCGCGATCGCGCCGATCCATACCCAGCGGGGGAGCTGTATGCCCATGGCGCTGACGGTACCGCCGGCCCGCTCAGAAACCGCCGTTGCGGGCGATCTCGGAGAAGTTGCCGGTCTGCGGGTCGTACACCGCCCCCCAGAAGGCCGCGCCGCCGTCGCAGACCCGTACCGCCTCGCGCGCCGGGTTGGTCTTGTCGTGGTCGGGCAGGGTGAAGGCGTTGATGTAGATGAGCTGCCGGCCCCGCGCGATGAAGCCCACGTACTGGCGGCTGGAGCGTGCCGGCTCGGCGATGGTGGGCTGCAGCTGCTGCAGGCGGCTTTCCAGCGCGTCGATCTGCGCGCGGCTGGGCGCCCAGTAACCGCTGACGCCATCGGGCTGCCTGGCGGGACTGTCGCGCGAGCAGGTGTCGAGCACCTGCGCGGCGACGAGCGGGCGCGTGACCACCCACGACTGCCCGGCCTTGATCGCCGTCGGCACGGTGGCGCCGGGCTTCACGTTGGCCGGCGTGCAGGCGGCCAGCGCGAGCAGGCCGGGGACGAACAGGAGCAGGGAACGGGCGGCTTTCACGGCGACTCCGGGCAGTGCGTGGCGGACTTCAGGCAGTGGTGGCAGGGGCGGGCGCGTAGCTCTCAAGGTAACCACAACCGGTGCAGCGGTAGGTGCGCGTGGCCAGTTTCTGGCGCGGCGTCTTCAGGCCCATCCAGAACGACTTCTGCGGCTGGCCTTCCACCCAGGCCGTGATCGAGCGTTCGTTGGCATGGCCCTCCTCCAGCAGATAGCCGGGGTGCATCGGAGCGTGGCATTTGCAGCATTCCAGTTCGGGATGGGTCATGGGCATGGGCGCTCGGGAGGGCGGGGCATCGCGTCGGCGACGTTACAGTACTTCGGACGCGTAATCGGCCAGCCGCGAGCGCTCGCCGCGGCGCAGGGTGATGTGCGCGCTGTGCGGCCAGTTCTTGAAGCGGTCCACGGCGTAGGTCAGGCCCGAGGTGGTCTCGGTCAGGTACGGCGTGTCGATCTGCTCGACGTTGCCCAGGCAGACGATCTTGGTGCCGGGGCCGGCGCGGGTGATCAGCGTCTTCATCTGCTTCGGGGTGAGGTTCTGGGCCTCGTCCAGGATCAGGTAGCGCGACAGGAAGGTGCGCCCGCGCATGAAGTTCAGCGAACGGATCTTGATGCGCGAGGCCAGCAGGTCGTTGGTGGCCGCGCGGCCCCAGGCGCCGCCTTCCTGGTTGTGGGTGAGCACTTCCAGGTTGTCGGTGAGCGCGCCCATCCATGGCGTCATCTTCTCTTCCTCGGTGCCGGGCAGGAAACCGATGTCCTCGCCGACGCTGACCGTGGCGCGGGTCATGATGATCTCGCGGTAGCGCTGGGTGTCCATGGTCTGCGCCAGGCCCGCGGCCAGCGCCAGCAGGGTCTTGCCGGTGCCGGCGGTGCCGAGCAGGGTGACGAAGTCGATCTCCGGGTCCATCAGCGCGTTGAGCGCGAAATTCTGCTCGCGGTTGCGCGCGGTGATGCCCCACACCGAATGCGCGCCGTGGCGGAAGTCATCGACCAGGGTCAGGGTGATGCGGCCGTCGGCCTCGACCCGGGCGACCTTGAGTTCGACCTCGTCGTCGCCCGGCAGGTAGACGTACTGGTTGGGGAACCACTGTTCGTCGTCGGTGGCGCGGATCTCGTAGCTGGTGCGGCCCTTGTCGCTCCAGCTGCGCAGGTCGCTTGCGTGCTTCTTCCAGAAATCCTCGGGCAGCGCGGTGGCGCCGGTGTACAGCAGGCTGAAGTCGTCCAGTGCGCGGTCGTTCTCGTAGTCCTCCGAGTCGATCCCGGCGATGGCCGCCTTGATCCGCAGGTTGATGTCCTTGGACACGAATACCACCGGCACGTCCGGGGTCTGTTCCTTCAGCGCCAGGATCGCGCCGAGGATCGCGTTGTCCGGGATCACCGCGCCGAAGCTCTTGCCGGCTTCGAAATGGCTGGTCTGGAAGTACAGGTGGCCGGCGCTGCGCGCGCCGCGCAGCTGCAGTCCCTGCGGCAGTACCAGCGGCACGCCCCTGGCGATGCCGCCGATGCCGGAGGCCTCGATCAGCTCGTTGAGGAAGCGGCTGACCTGGCGCGCGTTGCGGCTGGCCTCGGAGGTGCCCTTCTTGCCGTTGTCCAGTTCCTCGATCACCTGCATCGGCAGGTAGACGTCGTGCTCCTCGAATTTGAACAGCGCGGTCGGATCGTGCATCAGCACGTTGGTATCCAGCACGTAGATGCGCTTGCCTCGGGTCATCGTCGATTCCTGGTTACGGGCAGGGAAAAACCGCCACGACCTGCGGGGCAGGGGCGCGGCGGACGAGGTGGGCGATGGGACTCACGTGGACCGGGCGGCCTTCAGGGCGTCGAGCACGGCCTGGGCATGGCCGGCGACCTTGACCTTGCGCCATTCCTGCACCAGGGTGCCGTCGGGCGAGACCAGGAAGGTGCTGCGCTCGATGCCGCGCACCTGCTTGCCGTACATGTTCTTCATGCGGATCACGTCGAAGGCATTGCACAGCGCCTCGTCGGCATCGCTGATGAGCGGGAACCCGAAGCCCTGCTTCGCGCAGAAGTTGTCGTGCGACTTCACCGAGTCGCGGGAGACGCCGAACACCCGCGCGCCGGCGCGCTTGAACGCCGGCAGCTGGGCGTTGAACTCCAGGCCTTCGGTGGTGCAGCCGGGGGTACTGTCCTTCGGGTAGAAGTACAGCACCAGCCAGTGGCCGGCCTGCGCGGCGAGGGTGGTGGTGGCGCCGCCGGACAGTGCCAGCGGCAGCTCGAGGGTGGTGCGGTCCAGGGTATCGCCGATGTTCATCAGATCCTTTCCGGAGCCTGGGGTACTTCCATTGCAGCTACATGAAACGCCGCACGCCCGTGACGGACGCGCGAATGTTCAGAACTTCATCGGGTCCATGATCGCGTCCAGGTTGAGGTGGTCGCAGAACTCGAGGAAATCGTCGCGCAGCGCGGCGATGTGCATGTTGGCCGGCACGCCGATGGTGATCTGCGCGGAGAACATCTCCGCGCCGGTCTGCATGGCCTGGTAGCGGGTGCTCTGCAGGTTCTCGATGGTGATGCCCTGGCGCTCGAAGAAGTCGGCCAGCTGGAACAGGATGCCGGGCTTGTCCGCGGCGATCACTTCCACGATGTAGGGCAGCAGGTTGGACTGGGCCTGCTTGGCGGCGGTGCGGTACCACACCAGCTTCAGGCCTTCCTCGCGCTCCAGCCGGGTCAGCATCGCCTCGAGCTTGGCCACCGCGTCCCACGAGCCGGTGGCCAGCGTGGTGACCGAGACATCGCGCCCCACCGTGGACAGCCGCGCGTCGACCAGGTTGCAGCCACTGTCGGCGATGCGGCGGGTGACGGACAGCAGCGGGGACTCCGGATGCGTCGTGTAGGCGTTGATCAGGAGGTGGTTTTCGGTCGGCTGCGGCCGCGGGGTGCTGTTGGTCAAGGTGGTTCCGGGGTGCTCTGTGAGTCTGAACGGCGCCGGCGCGGGCACGTTCGCTGGCACCCAGCATACTTGCCCGTGCTTTCGACCGGCAAGTAACATGCCCCCGGTCACGAACCCGCCGCCAGGCGGGATTCCCAGCCCCCTCGAAGAACGGCGTTCCCCTTGTCCATTTCCGGCCTCATCACCGCCCTGGCGACGCCTTTCCTTGCCGACGGCGCGCTGGATGGCGCCGGTTGGCGGCGGCTGCTGGCGCTGCAGGAGGCCGGGGGTGCGCAGGGCGTGGTGGTGGCCGGCTCCACCGGCGAGGCGGCCACCTTGTCCGACGCCGAATACGACACCCTGCTGCGCACCGCCGTGGAGGTCCTCGGTGGCCGCATGCCGGTGCTTGCCGGGACCGGCCATTCCGGTACCGCCCGCACCATCGAGGCCACCCGCCGTGCCGCGCGCAACGGTGCCACCCATGCGCTGGTGGTCACCCCGCCCTATGTGCGCCCGACCCAGGACGGCCTGCGCCAGCATTACCTGGCCGTGGCCGAGCAGGGCGGGCTGCCGGTGGTGCTGTACAACGTGCCCGGCCGCACCGGCTGCGACCTGCTGCCCGACACCGTGGCGCAGCTGGCGGCGCATCCGCGAATCGTCGGCATCAAGGAGGCGGTCAGCGACTCGACCCGCATGAAGGCGCTGCTGGAACTGCGCGGCGACGGCTTTGCCGTCCTCGGCGGCGACGATGCCAGCGCCGCGCGCGCGCTGCTGGCCGGTGCCGACGGCCTGGTGTCGGTCGGTTCCAACGTGCTGCCGGGGGCGTTCCGTACCCTGTGCGACCTGGCGCGCGCCGGCAACCATGCCGCCGCCGAAGCCTGGGACGCGCGCTTGCAGCCCTACCACGATTTCTTCACCCTCGAGTCCAACCCGATCCCGATCAAGGCATTGCTGCAGCGCCTGGGCATCGGCCATGGACAGCGCCTGCCGCTGTTGCCCCTGTCCGCCCCGCACCACGCCGCCGCCGACCACCTGGCGGCCGACGTGGGCGCCCTGGAAGCACTATCCAGCCACTGAACCTGCAGTGGCCAGAACCTGGAGATCCACCATGCGTCATTCCCGTTCCGCCGTCCGCGCACTTTCGCTGGCCCTGCTGGCCATCGCCACCACCGTCACCGCGACCGGCTGCTTCAAGCGCGGCGCGCGCGGCGACTACGCGCTGGCGCCGGAAATGCGTCCGCTCGAAGTGCCGCCGGACCTGACCCTGCCCAACACCGCCGGCGCGTCGCAGGTGCCGGCGCTGGCATCGGCCGCGCGTCCGGCGCAGCCCGCCGCGGCGCAGCCGGCGCAGGGCGGCTTCACCGCCAGCGGCAGCCGCGACGAGGTGTTCGGCAAGGTCGGCGACGCCCTGGCCACGGTCGAGGGCGTGACCATCGCCAGCCGCGCGCAGCTGCTGGGCTCGTACGACGTGGCCTATGAAGGCAGCAACTTCCTGGTGCGCGTGGTCGGCGTCGATGCCGGCGCCTACGTGTCGGCGGTCGATCCGCGTGGCCTGCCGGCCACCGACCCGGCGGCGATCAAGCTGCTCGGTGCGCTGAAGGCCAAGCTGGCGCCGTAAGTACGGTTGCCGCGGCCCATGGCGGCATGCCGCCATGGGCAACGGGCGCGCTGCGCCGGCCTGGCCGGCGTCTGCTCGCGGAAACGAAAAGGGCGCCGACGGCGCCCTTTTTTCGTGTCCCGTCTGGCGGGTCAGCGTTCCAGCAGCTTGAGCTTGTCCGGCTTGCCGTCCCACTCGGCGGCATCGGCCGGCGGGTCCTTGCGCACGGTCAGTACCGGCCAGGCCTTGGCCAGCTCGGCGTTCAGCGCGACGAAGGCTTCCTGGCCCGCCGGCACGTCGTCCTCCGGATAGATGGCGTTGACCGGGCATTCCGGCTCGCACAGGGTGCAGTCGATGCACTCGTCCGGGTCGATCACCAGGAAGTTGGGGCCTTCATGGAAGCAGTCCACGGGGCAGACTTCGACGCAATCGGTGTGTTTGCACTTGATGCAGTTTTCGGTGACGACAAAGGGCATGACGGGGTCCGGCGTTGAACACGCCAATTCTAGAGCAGGATGCCGTCGCTGGGCGGGGCCATTTTCATTCGCGCCGGCTGTCGCGCGCCGGCCATGCCCGTGGCGTGTGCCAGGGCGCGGCGGCCGGCCTGCGCGGGTGGCGCCGCCGCGATGCGCCAGTGGAGAGGGCGCAGGCAACAAAAAACCCCGCACGGGCGGGGCTTTTTGATTTCGCGGACGGAGTTGGCGCTCCCTAGGGGACTCGAACCCCTGTTTTAGCCTTGAGAGGGCCACGTCCTAACCACTAGACGAAGGGAGCGTTTGGTCGCGTCCGGCGAGCGCGCTAGTATATGCACCTGTTTGCCGTCAGGCAACCCTGCAACCCCAACCGGAATCGCCAACATCAATTCCACAGTTACAACGCCGTTCACCCTGCGCGTCATCCCGCGCGACCAGCACACCATTTCGCGCAAGGACGTCAGTCCCAACGCCCTGCGTGTGCTCTACCGCCTGCGCGAGGCCGGGTTCGGTGCCTACCTGGTCGGCGGCGCCGTCCGCGACCTGCTGGTAGGGGGGCGGCCCAAGGATTTCGACGTGGCCACCGATGCCACGCCGGAGCAGATCAAGCAGCTGTTCCGCAACTGCCGGCTGATCGGCCGCCGCTTCCGCCTGGCGCACGTGGTGTTCGGCCGCGAGATCATCGAGGTCGCGACCTTCCGCGCCAACATCGACGACGGCAGCGGCGACCGCGAGGTCGAGAACGGCATGCTGGTGCGCGACAACGTCTACGGCAGCATCGAGGACGACGCGGTGCGCCGCGACTTCACCTGCAACGCCCTGTATTACGCCATCGAGGATTTCTCGGTACGCGACTACGTCGGTGGCTTCGAGGATGTGCTGGCGCGGCGCATGAAGCTGATCGGCGACCCCGAGCAGCGCTACCGCGAGGACCCGGTGCGCATGCTGCGCGCGGTGCGGCTGGCGGCCAAGCTCGATTTCGGGATCGAGCCGGCCACGGCCGAGCCGATCCCGCGTCTGGCCGGGCTGCTGGAAGAGGCGGCGCCGGCGCGGCTGTTCGAGGAAGTGCTCAAGCTGTTCCTGTCCGGGCACGGCGTGGCCAGTTTCGAGGGCCTGGAGCGCCATGGCCTGCTGCCGGCCCTGTTCCCGGAGAGCGCGGCCGCGCTGAAGAGCAACCGCAGCGGGGCCCTGCGCCGCTTCGTGATCGAGGGGCTGCGCAGCACCGATGAGCGCGTGGCCAACGACGAGCCAGTGTCCCCGGCGTTCCTGTTCGCGCTGCTGCTGTGGCCGGCGTTCTGCCGCACCCTGATCGCCCTGCAGCGGCAGGGGCTGGCGCCGGAAGAGGCGCAGCGCCGCGCCGCCGACCGGGTGACCCTGCACCAGCTCACCACCATTGCGCTGCCGCGCCGGTTCTCGTTGCCGATGCAGGAAATCTGGCTGCTGCAGTCGCGCTTCGCCTCGCGCCAGCGCAAGCGCGTGTTCCGCACCCTGACCCATCCGCGTTTCCGCGCCGCGTTCGATTTCCTGGTGCTGCGCCAGGCCGCGTCCAGTGAACATGCCGCCGACATTGCGTTCTGGCGCGAGGCGCAGCAGCAGTCCGGGCGCGAACTGGAGTCGTCGCTGGACTCGCTGCAGGCCGAGGGCGCTGCCGAGGAGGGCGCGGCCCCGCGCCGTCGCCGCCGCCGTCGCCGCAGCAGCGCCGCCGCGGGCGAGTAAGCGCCATGGTCATGGCGTGCGTGGGCCTGGGCGCCAACCTCGGCGATGCGCCGGCCACCGTGCGTGCGGCGGTGCAGGCGCTGGCGACGCTGCCGGGCTGCCGCCTGCTGGCCGCGTCGCGGCTGTACCGCACCCCGGCCTGGGGCAACGAGGACCAGCCGGATTTCATCAATGCCGCGGTGGCGCTGGAGACCACGCTGCCGGCGCCGGCCCTGCTGGAGCAGCTGCTGGCGACCGAGCAGGCGTTCGGCCGCGTGCGCATGGCCGGCGAGCGCTGGGGCCCGCGCACGCTCGACCTGGACCTGCTGCTGTACGCGGCGCAGGTGATCGACCTGCCGCAGCTCAAGGTGCCGCATCCGCACCTGCATGAGCGCGCTTTCGCCCTGCTGCCGCTGGCCGAGGTGGCGCCGGAGGCGGTGATTCCCGGCCATGGAACGGTGCGTGGCGCGCTGGCTGCCATCGAAACCTGCGGTATCACGCCGATAGGGGGATAATGCGCGGCTCATCACCGATCGTTATCCCCACATGAGCACCCACGCAGACAGCAAGCCCTGGACCGTCCCGGCGCTGGCCGAGGCCAAGCGCAATGGCCAGAAGCTGGTGATGTTGACCGCCTACGACGCCGGTTTCGCCCGCACGTTCGATGCCAACGGGGTCGACCTGATCCTGATCGGCGATTCGCTGGGCATGGTGGTGCAGGGGCATGATTCGACCCTGCCGGTCACCGTGGCCGACATCGCCTACCACACCACCGCGGTCGCGCGGGTACTGCAGCGCGCGCTGCTGGTGGCCGACCTGCCGTTCGGCGCCGATGCCACCCCCGAGCGTGCGTTCGAAGCCTCGCTGCAGCTGCTGCGCGCCGGCGCGGAGATGGTCAAGATCGAGGGCGCCGGCTTCAAGCTGGACGTGATCCGTTACCTGGTCGAGCGCGAGATCCCGGTGTGCTCGCACCTGGGCCTGACCCCGCAGTCGGTGCTGACCCTGGGCGGCTTCAAGGTGCAGGGGCGCGGCGAAGCCGCCGAGCGGCTGCGGGCCGACGCCCGCGCGGTGGCCGCCGCCGGCGCCGCGCTGCTGGTGCTCGAATGCGTGCCGTCGCCGCTGGCCGCGCAGATCACCGCCGACGTGGCGATCCCCACCATCGGCATCGGCGCCGGCCCCGGCTGCGACGGCCAGGTGCTGGTGATGCACGATTTCCTGGGCCTGGACAGTGGCCACCGCCGGCCCAAGTTCGTCAAGGATTTCCTTGCCGAAGGCGGTTCGGTGGCCGGCGCCGTCCGCGCCTACGCCGACGCGGTCCGCGCCGGTACCTTCCCCGACGCGGAGCATGCGTACGCATCATGATCGAGACCGTCACCGAACTTTCCCGGCTGCGCGCCATCGTCGGCGGCTGGAAGCGCCAGGGGCTGCGGGTGGGCTTCGTGCCGACCATGGGCAACCTGCACGCCGGCCACTATTCGCTGGTCACGCTGGCGCGCCGGCACGCCGACCGGGTGGTGTCCAGCGTATTCGTCAACCCGACCCAGTTCGGCCCGAACGAGGACTTCACCCGCTACCCGCGCACCCCCGAGGCGGACACCAGCGGGCTTGAGCAGGCCGGCTGCGACGTGCTCTGGCTGCCCACGGTCGAATCGATGTATCCGTTCGGCGTGGAGCTGGCGGCCAAGGTGCACGTGCCTGGGGTCAGCGCGCTGCTCGAGGGCGCCCACCGCCCGGGCCATTTCGACGGGGTGTGCACCGTTGTCGCGCGCCTGTTCAACCAGGTGCAGCCGGACATGGCCGCGTTCGGGCGCAAGGACTACCAGCAGCTGGCGGTGATCCGGCAGATGGTGGCCGACCTGGCATTCCCGATCGAGATCGTCGGCGGCGACATCGTGCGCGAGGACGACGGCCTGGCGATGAGCTCGCGCAACCAGTACCTGACCGCCGATACCCGCCCGCAGGCCGCGCTGATCCGCCAGGTGCTGCTGGGCATGCGCGACGCCAGCCTGGCCGGCACCCCGCGGGCGCAGGTCGAGGCCGAGGGCGCGGCGCGGCTGCAGGCGGCCGGGTTCCAGGTCGACTACGCGGTGGTGCGGCTGCCGGACCTGGGCGAGCCGGGCGAGGACGCCGGCGCCCGCGTGGCCCTGGTCGCCGCCCGCCTGGGCAGCACCCGGTTGATCGACAACATCGAGTTCTGACCCGCCCCGGCCGGGACCGCCGCTGTCCCGGCCGATGCGCTCCGATGTCCTGCAATGGCGCCCTCGTGGCGCCATTTCGCTGCCCGCGCGGGCGGGCAGGGCCGCTCATGTTGCAGTGCGGGCAAGGGCCCCGGCCGGTGCTAGACTGCGTGCTTTCTATCGCAGTTTCCCGGCATCGCCATGCAACTTTCCCTGCTCAAGACCAAGATCCACCGCGCCACCGTCACCCACTCGGAGCTGAACTACGAAGGCTCCATCGCGATCGACGGCGACCTGCTGGAAGCCACCGGCATCCGCGAGTTCGAACAGGTGCACATCTGGGACGTGACCAACGGCGCGCGTTTCTCCACCTATGCCATCCGCGCCGAGGCCGGCAGCGGGGTGATCTCGCTCAACGGGGGCGCCGCGCGCCACGTGCAGGTGGGCGACATCATCATCATCGCCGCCTTCGCCGGCATGAGCGAGGCCGAGGCCGACAGCTTCCAGCCCAAGCTGGTGTATGTCGACGGCAACAACCGCATCACCCACACCAACCACTCCATCCCCACACAGGCCGCATGACCACGCACAACGGATTGACCGCATTGCACGCCCACGCCCAGCGTCTGCAGGGCACGGGTATTCCCTCGCTGTTGGCCGCCGAGCCGGACCGGGTGAAATCCCTGGCGTTCAAGGTCGGTCCGTTGTACGTGAATTTCGCGCGGCAGACATATGACCGCGCCGCCCTGCAGGCACTGCTGGACCTGGCCGCCGCGCGCGACGTCGCCGGCGGCTTCGCGCGCCTGTTCGGCGGCGAGCGGATCAACCTCACCGAAGACCGTGCGGTGCTGCACAGCGCGTTGCGCGGTGCCGCCAGCGATGCCCCCGCGGCGGTGGCGGCGCATGCCGAAGCGGCGGCCGTGCAGGCGCGCATGGGCGCGCTGGTGCAGGCACTGGAGGCCAGCAACGTCACCGACATCGTCAGCGTCGGCATCGGCGGTTCCGACCTCGGCCCGCGGCTGGTGGCCGATGCGTTGCGCCCGGCCAGCGGCGCGCGCTTCCGCGTGCACTTCGTCTCCAATGTCGACGGCGCGGCGATGCAGCGCACGCTGGCCACGCTCGATCCGGCCACCACCGCCGGCATCCTGATCTCCAAGACCTTCGGCACCCAGGAAACCCTGCTCAACGGCGCGATCCTGCGCGACTGGCTGGGCGGCAGCGACCGGCTGTACGCGGTCAGCGCCAATCCCGACCGCGCCGCCGGCACGTTCGACATCGACGCCGCGCGCGTGCTGCCCATGTGGGACTGGGTCGGCGGCCGCTATTCGCTGTGGTCGGCGGTGGGGTTCCCGATCGCGCTGGCGATCGGCTTCGAGCGCTTCGGCCAGCTGCTGGCCGGCGCGGCGGAAATGGACGCGCATGCGGCCAGCGCGCCGCTGGAGCGCAACCTGCCGGTGCTGCACGCGCTGACCGACATCTGGAACCGTAATGCGCTGGGTTACGCCACCCACGCGGTGATGACCTACGACCAGCGCCTGGCGCTGCTGCCGGCGTACCTGCAGCAGCTGGTGATGGAAAGCCTGGGCAAGCGGGTCCGGCTCGACGGCAGTCCGGTCGAAGCCGACACCGTGCCGGTGTGGTGGGGCGGGGCGGGCACCGACGTGCAGCACAGCTTCTTCCAGGCGCTGCACCAGGGCACCAGCATCGTGCCGGCCGATTTCATCGGCTGCGTGCGCGGCGACGACCCGTACACGCTCAACCACCAGGCGCTGCTGGCCAACCTGCTGGCGCAGACCGAGGCGCTGGCCAACGGCCAGGACAGCGACGATCCGCACCGCCGCTATCCCGGTGGCCGCCCGAGCACGCTGATCCTGCTCGACGCGCTCACCCCGCGCGCGCTGGGCGCGCTGGTCGCCATGTACGAGCATGCGGTCTACGTGCAGTCGCTGGTGTGGGGCATCAACGCCTTCGACCAGTTCGGCGTCGAGCTGGGCAAGCAGTTGGCCAACCAGCTGTTGCCGGCGCTGCAGGGCGGGGCGGTGGACATCGCTGATCCGATGACGCGCGAGGCGTTGGCCCAGCTGCGCGGCTGAGCGGTCGCGCCCGGCGCCGCGTGCCGGGCCATGGGGGCAGGACCGACGCCGCGCCGAGATGCGCGGCGTCGTCCGTCCTGCCGCCGGCATCCGTCAAGGTGCGCTGCACCCGCGGCCCTGCCTGCCTTCAATCGCCGGCGCGCCGTGCCTGGCTCGGCGCGCGCCCGGTCCAGCGCTTGAACGCGCGGCGGAACTCGCGGGCGTCGTTGAACCCCAGCCGGCCACCGATGGCGACGATGGACAGCGTCGGGTCGCGCAGCAGTTCCATCGCCCGCTTGGTGCGCACGCGGTCGTGGATCGCGCTGAACGAGGTGCCTTCCTCGGCCAGCTGCCGGCGCAGGGTGCGTTCGCTCAGGTGCAGCGCCGCGGCCATCTCGGCCATCTGCGGGTTCTCGCGCAGGCGCGTGCGCAGGTGGCTCTCCAGCGCGGCGGTGGTCTCGCCGCAGGCCGGCCGCGCATCCATCTGCATGCGGCACAGGGTCATCACCTGGTTCGAGGTCACCGGGTTGTAGCTGGTGAAGGGCAGCTCCAGCCAGCGCCGGTCGATCACCAGCGCATGCCGCGGCTGTTCGAAACGCACCTCGCAGCCGAACAGGTCGCGGTAGCGCTGTGCATGGCGCGGCGCCGGGTAGCCCAGTTCCAGGCGCTGCGGCTGGAACCCCGGGCCGACCAGCTCGCGCACCAGTTGCAGCACGCTTGCAAACAGCTCCTCGCACAGGAACGGCTGCAGGTCGTGGGCTTCGTCCGGCGCGCTGGCGACCGCCGCCACGCAGCCGTCGCCATGCTCGGCCAGGGTGATGTCCATCAGCGCGCCGCTGTTGCGCTGGTAGGCCAGGCCGACGCGCACCGCCTCGCCGAAATCGGGGGCGGTTTTCATCGCCAGCCCGAGCAGCCCGAAGTTGCCCAGGTTCTGGCGGCCGCCGAGCTCCAGGCCCAGGCCCTCCACGGCCAGTGCCGCCAGCGCGCGGCGGATCACCGTGCTCGCCTGGCGGTACGAGATGCGGGTGTCGGGATTGCTGATTTCCTCGGGTTGCAGGCGGGTGCCGGCGAACCAGGCGCTGCAGTCGATTGCCCTCTCGGCGGCGAACTGCATCAGCCCGCAGAGGATGTTGGTCGGTCGGTCGGCGGAGGACAGGTCATCGCCGATTGCGGTGGTCAAACGCATCCGAGGTCCTTCCGATTGTCCGGTTTGCCCCCCTTTGTATGCCGCTTATGCCCTTCGCGCAATGTGCCCCGCCGCACCAGACTGCGGCCCAGACTTGGCGAGCACGTACGGGAGAGAATTCATGCAGCGCAGCATTCTTGTCGGCACGATCGGCGCACTTGCGCTATTGCTCTCCGCTTGCCAGAAGACCCCCGAGGCACCGGCCCCGGCGCCCGGCGATGCCGGCTTCGCCAGGCTGCTGCAGCAGAAGCTGCTCGATGCCCGGCCCGGCGATGTGATCGAGGTGCCCGAAGGCACCTTCCGCTTCGACCGCAGCCTCAGCCTGCGGGTGGACAACGTCACCCTGCGCGGCAGGGGCATGGACAAATCCATCCTCAGCTTCAAGGGCCAGAAGGCCGGTGCCGAGGGCCTGCTGGTGAACGCCAATGGCTTCACCCTGGAGAACCTGGCGATCGAGGACAGCAAGGGCGACGGCTTCAAGATCAGCCAGTGCGAGAACGTCACCGTGCGCGGCGTGCGGGTGGAGTGGACCGGCGGGCCCAGCACCAGCAACGGTGGCTACGGCCTGTACCCGGTGCTGTGCAGGAACGTGCTGATCGAGGACTCGGTGGCCATCGGCGCCTCGGACTCGGGCATCTACGTCGGCCAGTCGCGCGACGTCATCGTCCGCAACAACCGCGCCGAACGCAACGTGGCCGGCATCGAGATCGAGAACACCATCAACGCCGACGTCCACGACAACCAGGCCACCGGCAACACCGGCGGCATCCTGGTGTTCAACATGCCGGCGCTGACCCAGCAGGGCGATGCGATCCGGGTGTTCCGCAACAAAGTGGTGGAGAACAACCACGACAATTTCGGCGCAAAGGGCACGCCGGTGGCCAGCGTGCCGGCTGGCAGCGGCGTGGTGATCAACTCCAACGACAACATCGAGATCTTCGACAACGACATCGCCGGCAACCGCACCGCCAACATCATCGTGTCCAGCGTGTATTCCACCGGCTACAAGGACGACAAGGCCTCCGGTGCGTTCGATCCGTATCCCGAGCGGATCCACGTGCACGGCAACCGCCTGTCCGGTGGCGGCGATTCGCCCGACCGGATGGACTTCAAGGCACTGAAGGTGGCGATGTACGGCCTCACCGGCAGCTTCCCGGACGTGCTGTTCGACGGTTACGTCAACCCGCGCCGCGCCGAAGGCCCGCAGATCTGCCTGCGCGACGTCTCCGGCGTGCTCAACGCCGACGGCCCCGGCGGCTACAAGAACCCGAGCAAGGACGCCAGGCCCTACGACTGCACGCTGCCGTCGCTGCCGGCGGTCGACCTGAAGCGTGGTTGAGGGGGTGCGCATGCCGTTGCATCGCCCGCTGCTGGCGCTGGCCGCACTGCTGCTGGCGGGTTGCGCCCGCGCCCCGGCACCGGAGCCGGTACGCTTCTTCGCCGACGGCCAGCCCGAGCGCCTGGCCGAGTGGAACGTGCTGTACGTGGCCGATGGCCGGTTGCGGCTCAACGCGCGGGTGCTGCCGTACGACCTGGATTCGGCGCTGTTCACCGACTACGCGCACAAGCTGCGCACGGTGTGGATGCCGGCGGGCGCCGCCGCGCGCTACCAGCCGGACGGGGTGCTGGATTTCCCGGTCGGCACCATCATCAGCAAGACGTTCTACTACCCGCGTGGCGATGACGGCACCGTGCTGCGCAGCGCCGACACCGGCGCCGAGCCCGACGGCGGGCTGACGCTGGACAGGGTGCGGCTGGTGGAGACGCGGCTGCTGGTGCGCCGCGCCTCGGGCTGGCTGGCATTGCCCTATGTGTGGAACGACGCGCAGACCGAGGCGCGGCTGATGCGCACCGGCGACCTGGTGCCGCTGACCCTGGCCGGTGCGGATGGCCGGCGTCAGCAGCTGGACTACCTGGTGCCGGACGAGAACCAGTGCGCCGGCTGCCATGGCACCGACCTCAGGTCCAGGCAGATTTCCCCGATCGGGCCGAAGGCGCGGCATCTGAACCACGACTTCGCCTACGCCTCCGGCAAGGCCAACCAGCTGCGGCACTGGCAGGCGCTCGGCCAGCTGGTCGACGTACCGGCCGGCACGCTGCCGCGCAACGTTGCCTGGAACGACCCGCAGGCGCCGCTGGAAGCGCGCGCCCGCGCGTACCTGGACATCAACTGCGGGCACTGCCACAGCGACAAGGGCGCGGCCCGCACCTCGGGCATGTGGCTGGACGCCAACACCCACGATCCGCTGCGCATCGGCCGCTGCAAACTGCCGATCGCCGCGGGGCAGGGCACCGGCAACCGGGCCTGGGACATCGTGCCCGGCGCGCCGGACGATTCGATCCTGACCTACCGGATGGAAAGCACCGACCCGGGCGTGATGATGCCGGAACTGGGGCGCGCGCTTGTCCACGAGGAGGGCGTGGCGCTGATACGGCAGTGGATCGCGGCGATGGCCGCGCAGGACTGCGGCGCCTAGCGCCGGACGGGGCACACACCGGGAACCGGCGGTGCTGGCCGTGCCGCGTCCCGGGTCGCAAGGGGGCAACTCACATGGGAAAGGGGAACGCGATGACGTACAACAGATTGTCGCGCGGCGTCCGCAGGGCGCTGCTGACCTCGTTGCTGGCCACGCCGGCGCTGGCCGTGCAGGCGCAGGCGCAGCACCCGCCGCCGGCGCCGCCGGAGGCGGTCGAGCTGGACCGGATCGTGGTCACCGCGCAGAGCCGCGAGCAGGAACTCAAGGACGTCCCCATCGCCCTGCAGGTCGTCGGCGAAAACGTCATCGAACAGACCATGGCCGAGAACCTGGGCGACCTGGACAGCTTCGTCCCCGGGCTGTCGATCAGCGACGACCAGCCGACCCAGGCCAGTTTCAAGCTGCGCGGGCTGAGTACCGGCGACTTCGGCATCGGCACCGACCCCACGGTCGGCGTCTATGTCGACGGCGTCTATGCCGGCCGCGGCGGCGGCACCGTGCTGCCGTTCCTGGACGTGGAACGCATCGAGGTGCTGAAGGGGCCGCAGGGCACCCTGTTCGGCCGCAACACCGCCGCCGGCGCGGTGTCCATCGTGACCAAGCGCCCGGGCGACACGCCTGAAGGCCGCGCGCGGGTACGCCTCGGCAACCATGGCAAGCAGTACGTCGATGGCATGCTCAACCTGCCGGCCGGCGACACCGTGGCCTTCCGCCTCAATGCCATGGACAGCCGCAGCGACGGCTGGATCAGGGACGCCGCCAGCGGCCGGCCGCTGGACGACGGCCGCAACTGGGCCGCGCGCGCGGCGTTGCGCTGGGACATCGGCGACAACACGCAGATGCTGCTGAGCTGGGACCACGAGGACCTGGACCAGCGCTCGCGCCCGGCGATCGGCATCGTCGCGCTGCCGCCGGCGCCGGGCGTGCCACCGGTGCCCGCCGACCCGGCCGGCTATCAGGACCCGGTCGGCCACGCCGCCTACACCGACGTGGTGGACAACAACGAAACCCGCACTTTCGATGGCGCGACGCTGATCCTGGACCACGCGTTCGAATGGGGCCACCTGGTGTCGACCAGCGCCTGGCGCAGCTTCGACACCTACAACCGCGCCGAGGAAGACGGCACCCGCCGCCGCGAGCTGTACCTGGACACCATCAACATCGAGGACAACACCACCTGGTACCAGGAGTTCAAGTTCAGCGGCACCCGCGGGCGACTGGACTGGGTGGCCGGCACCAGCTGGTTCCAGGAAAAGGCCAGCCAGTCCAGCGTGGTCGACCTGACCAGCGACAGCATCAACACCGCTGCCGCCGGACTGTACGGCCTGCCCCTGTTCGGCATGCTGCAGGACGCGGCCGACTACTACGGCATCCCGGTGCAGCTGTTCGGCCATCCGTGGCGCGAAGCCTACGACAACACCGTCGATTCGACCGCTTACGCGGTCTTCGGTGACGTGATCTGGCATGCCACCGACACCCTCAACCTGACCCTGGGCCTGCGCTATACGCGCGACCGCAAGGCCTTTACCTGGTTCAACGACCACCACCGCGCCGACGCCCTCAACCAGGCGCTGCAGACCCTGGAGCAGTACGGCGTGCTGCCGCAGCCGCTGCCCTGCGCGGTGCTGGGCCTGTGCGCCCTGGACGGGGATGGCGATGGCCTGATCGCGATCGACGCGGCGTTCCTGGCGGGCTTCGACCTGGCGTTCAGCGACCCCGTGTCGATGGCCAACAAGGGCGTGACCAACCGCGCCCGCCACGCCTGGAGCGACTGGAGCCCGCGGCTGGTCGTCGACTATCACCCGTCGGCCGACACCATGCTGTTCGCCTCGGTGGCCAAGGGCTACAAGGCCGGTGGCTACAACGCGTTCTCGCCGGGCGCCAGCTTCGCCAACGAAAGCGTGTGGAACTTCGAGGCCGGCATCAAGCGCGACCTGCGCGACCTGCACATCCAGTACGAGGCGTCGGTGTTCCACTATGTCTACGACAACCGCCAGGCGATCCGCCTGGACACGACGTCCGAGATCCCGCGCTACGTGGTCAGCACCAGCGACCTGGCTGCGCGCGGCATCGACGTCAGCGCGCGCTGGCAGGCCAGCGACCGGCTGAGCGTGGATGTCGCCGCCGAGTGGATCGACTCGACCTACAAGAACTACGTCACCCCCGAGGGGATCGACCTCGACGGGCAGCCGACCGGCGAGCCGAGCCTGTCCTTCGCCGCTGGCGCCGCCTACACCGTGCCGCTGGGCGCGCATGGCGAGCTGACGCTGTCGGCGCGCCACGCGTATGGCGGCAGCGCGCGCTGCAACGCCGGTTCGCTGAGCCAGGGCAACTGCGGCCGCTACCCGGCCTTCAGCATCGGCGAGGAGCGCAACCGCACCGACCTGTACCTGCGCTGGCGCTCGCCGTCCACGCACTGGAGCGTGGCGGCCTACGCCAACAACGTCTTCGACAACCGCTATGTCAACGGCCTGTACACCTATGGCACCACGGTGGTCGGCACCACCGCGGCCGGCATCAGCGAGCCGCGGTTCTACGGCATGGAACTGATGTACCGGTTCTGAGCCGGCCGGGGCGCGGGTGCGGCAGCGGCCCCCCCGCAGCCCCGGCATGCCGCGCGATGCAACCGCCGCTCGCGCCGGTCGCGGCGCAGCCACTAGACTCGAGCCCATGGACACCACCACCACGCCCATTGCCGAACTGCGCCCCACCCTGGACCGCCTGCGCGCGGCCTGGCAGGCGCGCAAGCCGGATCGCGCGCAGCGCAGCGCCGACCTGCTGCGCCTGCGCCAGGCCCTGAAACGGCGGCTGGACGCGATGGCGCAGGCCATCGCCGCCGACTTCGGCCATCGTTCGCTGCATGAGTCGCGCATCGCCGACGGCATGGCCGTGCTCAACGAGATCGACCACCTGCGCCGGCACCTGCGCCGCTGGATGAAGCCGCGCCGGGTCGGCGTCGGCTGGCGGTTCCTGCCGGCGCGCGCGGAGATCCGCGCCGAACCGGTCGGTGTGGTCGGCGTGATCTCGCCGTGGAACTACCCGGTCAATCTGGCGTTGATCCCGCTGGCAACCGCCATCGCCGCCGGCAACCACGTCTACCTGAAGCCCTCCGAACACACCCCGCGCACCAGCGCGTTCCTGCGCGAGCTGCTGGCCGAGGTGTTCCCGGACGGGCGCGTGGCCATCGCCGAGGGCGCGGCCGAGGTCGCCGCCGCGTTCGCCGCGCTGCCGTTCGACCACCTGGTGTTCACCGGGTCCACCGCGGTCGGGCGCAAGGTGATGGCGGCCGCCGCGCCGAACCTGACCCCGCTGACCCTCGAACTGGGCGGCAAATCGCCGGCGATCGTCTGCGACGACTATCCGCTGGAGCTGGCCGCCGCGCGCCTGGCCACCGGCAAATGGTTCAACGGCGGGCAGACCTGCATCGCCCCGGACTACGTGCTGGTGGGCGCGGCGCGGCGCGACGCGCTGGTGCAGGCGCTGCGCGCGCAGGTGCGTGCGCGCTATGGCCAGGCCCTGGCCGGCAACGACGACTACAGCCGCATCATCAACGCCGGCCAGTACGCGCGCCTGCAGGGCTACGTGGACGACGCCCGCGCCCGTGGCCTGGAGGTGATCGAACTGGGCCAGGCCGATCCGGCGCAGCGGCTGTTCCCGCCGACGCTGGTGCTGGAGCCGGGCGATGACGCCACGGTGATGCAGGAAGAGATCTTCGGCCCGGTGTTTCCGATCCGCAGCGTGCGCTCGCTGGACGAGGCCATCGCCTACGTCAACGCGCACGACCGGCCGCTGGCCCTATACCCGTTCAGCCACGACCGCGCGCAGGTGGAGCGGATCCTGGGGGCCACCCTGGCCGGCGGCGTCTGTGTCAACGACACGCTGTTCCATTTCGCCATCAACGACCTGCCGTTCGGTGGCATCGGGCCCAGCGGGATGGGTGCCTACCACGGCCGCGCCGGCTTCGACGCGATGAGCAAGCAGCTGCCGATCCTGTGGCAGGCGCGGCGCAGTGGCGGCGACCTGCTGAAGCCGCCCTACCGGCAGGCGCAGTGGCTGATCGACCTGATCGTGCGCTGAGCGTGCCACTGCCGGCTCCCCCCGTTCGCGGCGCAGGGCAGGCGCCGCGGCCTGGGGAACGGGCACAAAAAACCCGCCATCCGGTGCCGTGAGGGGAGGGAGACAAACGGCGCGGTACTGCTGGCGGGTGTAGGGATTCTTGCTCAGTTGATGTTGCTTTGCAACATCACGCTTGGTCGGGGGAGGGCCGGGTGCTGGCCTGCGCTTCGGCCCGGTTCAGGCGCGCATTGAGCGCGTCCAGGCGTGCGTTCAGTGCCTCGATGTCCGAGCGGCTGGGAATGTCCATGCGTCGCAGCACCCGCTGCACCCGGTCCTCGAACGATTTTTCGACCCGGTCCCAGGTGCCGGCCGCGCGCTCGCGGGCGTTGCCCAGGGTGTTCTCCACGGAATCGCGCAGGCTTTCGCCGCGCGGCGATTCCTCGCGGCTGCGGGCCTCCATCGATTCGCCTTCGCGGACCAGCGATTCGAACAGCCGGCTGCCGCCGGCCTGGGCCCGCGACAGCGCGCCAAGCCCGGCCAGCCACACCTGCTGCGCCGAGCCGCCCAGCGTGCGGCCGCCGCGGGCGCCACGCTCCTGCGTGGTCGCGCCCGGCTCGTGGCCCGGATTGCGGTGTTCATGGGTAGTCATTGCGGGTGTTCCTCCGTTTGCGGCGAGCGGGGACCACCGTAGCGCCGGCGGCGCAAGCGCGGCGTGATGGAAGCGGCGCCCGTGCCGGCCGTTCAGCCCAGCTTTTCGGACAGCACCCGCCGGATCTCCGATTCCACCGTGCCCTTCATGGCCGACAACAGGAAGCCGAGCTCGGCCTTGACCCGGACCGCGCCCGGCAACAGTTCGATCACCCCGTCGACCCCGGAACGGGCGAAATGCAGGTTGTCCCCCTCCCAGCGCGCACTCACGTCGAAGCGCTCCTGCAGCTTCCGCGCGACCTCGGCGATGGCGTCGCGGGCCCGCTCGTCGGTCAGCGGGTGGGCATGGCGGATATCGATGGTGGACATGCGGGGCTCCTGGCAATCGGGCGTGGAACGCGGGTGCGGCATTGTGCGGACCGGCGCGCCACAGTCCAAGCCCCGTGTCCGGCTTCTGCACGCTCTGCCAACCTGCTAGGCTGCCGCCGGTGCGCACCCTGCAAGTCCATTTCAGCAATCGCCAGCAACCGGATCAGCCCCTAGCGCCGGGGGTGCAGCGCATCGTCCGCGATGCCAGCGGGCAGGTCCGCCTGGGCGACGACAGCGTCGGCCCGTTGCTGCTGGCCCGCTTCTGCACCGACGAGCGCGGGGTCTGGCTGCAGGTGGCCAGCGGCAGCCGCGGCATCCACGTCAATGGCCGCCCGGTGCGGCGCATGGCATTGCTGCGCGCCGGGGATTCGGTCTACGCCGATGGCGTGGAGATGCTGCTGCGTGGCGAGTGCGAAGCCGTCGCCCAGCCGCCGGCCGCGGGCGGCGACCACGGCGACGACCTGCGCGTGCTGCTGCGCGGCGTCGGTGGCCGCCACCACGGCCGCTGCTACCCGCTCGACCGGCCGCGCACCCTTGGCCGCGACGGCAGCGCCGACGTGGTGATCGACGACCCGGCCTTTCCCGAGCGGCAGGCGCGGTTCGAGCGCCATGGCGACCGGGTGCTGCTGCGCGACCTCGGTTCGCCGGAGGGATGCCGGGTCAACGGCATCGCGGTCCGCCACTGCTGGCTGCAGGGGGGCGACCAAGTGGTGTTCGAAGGCAACCAGCGCTTCGTGCTGGAAGTGCCGCTGGACGTCCACGCGGCCGCGTTCTCCACCGCGCCCGATAGCCCCGGCGTGGAGCCGGAAACCGCCAGGGACGACACCCGGCCGCGCGCGCGGCGCTGGCCCTGGCTGCTGCTCAGCGCGCTGCTGCTGGGTGCTGCGATCAGCGCACTGCTGCTGTTCGGCGCCCGTTGAACCACCCCGCCGGCCGCGCATGGCGGCCGCGCCATCGCGCTACGCGCGGCCCCGCGAATTGGCTGCAGATGCAACTTTTTCCGCGCCCCCAAAGCCTGTTGCGCTGCGGCATACTTGGGGTTCCCCTCGGACAGGTGTGACATGACGCGCGCGTTCAATTTCAGTGCCGGCCCCGCGACGCTGCCGGAATCGGTCCTGCGCCAGGCGCAGGCGGAAATGTTGGAATGGAACGGCGTGGGCGCGTCCATCGTCGAGATCAGCCACCGCAGCGCCGACTTCATGCAGGTGGCGGCGCAGGCCGAAGCCGACCTGCGCACCCTGGTCGGCATTCCCGATGACTACGCCGTGCTGTTCCTGAGCGGCGGCGCGACCACCCAGCAGGCGCTGCTGCCGCTGAACCTGGCCGCGCCGGGGCAGCGCGTGGACTACGTGGTCAGCGGGCACTGGGGCAAGACCGCGGTCAAGCAGGCGCGGCCCTACGTGGACGTGAACATCGCCGCCGACGGCGAGGCCGATGGCTTCCGCGACATCCCCGCGCGCGCGCAGTGGCGGCTGTCCGCCGATGCGGCCTACGTGCACATCACCGCCAATGAGACCATCCATGGCGTCGAATTCCGCGATGCGCCGGACGTGGGCACGGTGCCGCTGGTGGCCGATTTCAGTTCGTCGATCGCCTCCGAGCCGATCGATGTCACGCGCTACGGCGTGATCTACGCCGGCGCGCAGAAGAACCTCGGCCCGGTCGGCATCGCCGTGGTCATCATCCGCCGCGACCTGCTCGAGCGCGCCGGGCAGCCGCGCGCGGACATCTTCGACTACCGCTCGCACGCCGCGCGCGACTCCATGCTCAACACCCCGCCGACCTGGAACTGGTACCTGCTCGGCCTGACCGTGAAGTGGATGCTGGCGCAGGGCGGCACTGCCGAGTTCGCCCGCCGCAACGCCGCCAAGGCAGCGCTGGTGTACGCCACCATCGACCAGTCGGGCGGCTTCTACCGCAACCAGGTGGCGCCGGCCGTGCGCTCGCGCATGAACATCCCGTTCTTCCTGCCCAGCGCCGAGCTGGACGCGCGCTTCGTCGCCGAGGCCAGGGCCGCCGGGCTGCTCGCGCTCAAGGGCCACAAGGCGGTCGGCGGCATCCGCGCCTCGCTGTACAACGCCATGCCGCTGGAAGGCGCGCAGGCGCTGGCGGCGTTCATGCGCGACTTCCAGCAGCGCAACGGTTGAACCCACAGGCCGCCGCCCGCGGGCGGCGGAAAGCAGACGTCATCGAGGAAGGCAACGTGGCCGCAAAGCCGAAGAAGACCCCCGCAGACAAGCCGCCGGCGCGCGCCGCCGAAGCGGCGGCCGCGCCGCCGGCGCTGGCCGACGTGCGCGCCAAGATCGACCAGATCGACCGCAGCATCCAGTCGCTGATCGCCGAGCGCGCGCGGTTCGCGCACCAGGTCGGCAAGGCCAAGGGCAAGCTCGCCGCCGCCGTCGACTACTACCGCCCTGAGCGCGAGGCGCAGGTGCTGCGCATGGTGGTCGACCGCAACGAAGGCCCGCTGTCGGACGAGCTGCTGGTGCACGTGTTCCGCGAGATCATGTCCGCCTGCCTGGCGCAGCAGGAACCACTGAAGATCGGCTACCTCGGCCCCGAGGGCACCTTCAGCCAGCAGGCCGTGCTCAAGCATTTCGGGCGCTCGGCGCTGGGCCTGCCGCTGGCCAGCATCGAGGAAGTGTTCCAGGAAGTGGAAGCGGGCAACGCCGACTTCGGCGTGGTGCCGGTGGAAAACTCCGGGCAGGGCACGATCCAGATCACCCTGGACATGTTCCTGACCTCCAGCCTCAAGATCTGCGGTGAAGTGGAGCTGCGCGTGCAGCAGTTCCTGATGTCGCGCAGCGGTCGGCTGGAGGACATCGAGCGGGTCTACGCGCACCCGCAGTCGTTCATGCAGACCTCGGCCTGGCTGCGCGCCAACCTGCCCGCGGCGGAGAAGGTGCCGGTGTCCAGCAACGCGGAGGGCGCGCGCCGCGCGCGCAACGCCGACGACGCGGCGGCCATCGGCGGCGAGAGCGCCGGCCACGTGTACGGGCTGAAGAAGGTGGTCACCAAGCCGATCCAGAACGACGCGGACAACACCACGCGCTTCCTGGTGATCGGCCGCCGGTTCTTCCCTTCCTCGGGCCACGACCGCACCTCGGTGCTGGTGTTCATCCACGACAAGCCCGGCGCCCTGTTCGACGTGCTCAGCCCGTTCGCGCGCCACGGCATCAGCATGAACCGGATCGAGTCGCGCCCGTCGCACCAGGCCAAGTGGGAATACGCGTTCTTCATCGACCTGGCCGGGCATATCGAGGACGCCTCGATGCAGGCGGCACTGGCCGAACTCGAGGCCCATTCGGCGCAGATCAAGGTGCTGGGTTCCTACCCGGTCGCGGTGCCGTGAGCTGACCCCGCTCCGCCGCGTGGACGGTACTCCGCGCCCCTTCCGGCCGCCGCCTGGCACCGCCGCTGCCGGCCAGGGCGGCATGGACAACACCATACGCGGCCTGCGCCGGCATGGCAGACGCACAAACAACGAGACCCGCATGACCTCCCAGCCCCACTGGATCGCAAGCAAAGGCCAGCCCCTGCAGGGCACGCTCGACATTCCCGGCGACAAATCGGTGTCGCACCGCGCGGTGATGTTCGCCGCGCTGGCCGACGGCGTATCGCACATCGACGGTTTCCTCGAGGGCGAGGACACCCGCGCCACCGCGGCGATCTTCGCGCGCATGGGCGTGCGCTTCGAAACCCCGTCGCCGTCGCGGCGCATCGTCCATGGCGTGGGCGTCGACGGACTGAAGGCGCCGGACGGCGAACTGGACTGCGGCAACGCCGGCACCGGCATGCGCCTGCTGGCCGGGCTGCTGGCGGCGCAGCCGTTCGACAGCGTGCTGGTCGGCGACGCATCGTTGTCGCGGCGGCCGATGCGCCGCGTCACCGGCCCGCTGGCGCAGATGGGGGCGCGCATCGACACCCGCGACGACGGCACCCCGCCATTGCGCATCCACGGCGGCCAGCCGCTGCACGGCATCGACTACGCGCTGCCGGTGGCCAGCGCGCAGGTGAAATCAGCGCTGCTGCTGGCCGGCCTGTATGCCAGCGGCGAAACCACCGTGGTCGAGCCGCACCCGACCCGCGACTACACCGAGCGGATGCTGCGCGCGTTCGGCGTGGAGATCGAGTTCGAACCCGGCAGGGCACGCCTGCGCGGTGGTCAGCGGCTGCGCGCCACCGACGTTGCAGTACCGGCGGATTTTTCCTCCGCCGCGTTCTTCATCGTCGCCGCCAGCGTCATTCCCGGCTCACAGGTGCGGCTGCGCTCGGTGGGGCTCAACCCGCGCCGCACCGGCCTGCTGGCCGCGCTGCGGCTGATGGGTGCGGACATCGTCGAGGAGAACCCTGCCGAGCACGGCGGCGAGCCGGTGGCGGACCTGGTCGTGCGCCATGCGCCGCTCAAGGGTGCCCGGATCCCCGAGGCGCTGGTGCCGGACATGATCGACGAGTTCCCCGCGCTGTTCATTGCCGCCGCCGCGGCCGACGGCCCCACCGTGGTGAGCGGCGCCGCCGAGCTGCGGGTGAAGGAATCGGACCGCCTGGCCGCAATGGCGACCGGGCTGCGCACGCTCGGCCTGCGCGTCGACGAAACCGACGACGGCGCCACCGTCCATCCCGGCGCGCTCGGCAGCGGCACCATCGAAAGCCACGGCGACCACCGCATCGCCATGGCGTTCTCCATCGCCGGCCAGTTGAGCCGCGGGCAGGTACGGATCAACGATGTCGCCAACGTGGCCACCTCGTTCCCGGGTTACGACCGGCTGGCACGCGAGGCGGGGTTCGCGCTGGCCTCCGCCTGAGGACGGGAAACAAACGTACCGGGCCGGCCGCGCGGCGCGGCCGGCCCGTGTCCGTGGCACCGGAGCCGATCAGCGGCCGGTGCGGAAATCGACCGGCACCCGGACCACGCTCGCCACCGCGCGGCCGTCGCGCACCGCCGGCTCGAAGCGCCAGCCGCGCAGCGTGTCCAGCACCGCGCGATCGAGGTCGCGGCTGCGCTGGCCATCGTGCGCGACGATGCTGGCATCGGTGACCTTGCCGTGGGCGTCGACCTGCAGGCTGGCGACCACGCTGCCTTCAATGCCGGCGCGGAGCGCGGCCGGCGGGTAGGTGGGGGCAGGGTTGCCAGCCAGCGGCCGCGCCTGGTGGTCGCGCGCCATGGCCGGCCTGCGCTCGCCGGCGGCAGGCGCCTTCAGCGGCGTTGTCGCGGCCGGCGCCGCGTCTGCCGGTACGGCTGCCATGGGCGCGGTTCCGGTGGCCGGCGGCAGTGCCGGCGTGGGCTCGGCGTGGCGCCGCACCAGGGCGAACACGCCGAGCAGGATCGCCAGCAGCAGGGCGATCCACAGGACGGGCGACACCGCGTGACGGGACGACTGCCCGCTCTGCGCGGCGTTGTTCAGTTCATGGGCATGGGTGGCACTCATGGTCGGCTCCTTCTGCGTCCAGTGACGCCTGGAGTCTGGCCCGATGCGCGCCGCGCAGGTGTCAGCAGAACGTCAATGCGGCGCCGACGGGTCCGCCACAGTTCAGCGTGCGGCGCAGGTACCGTTCAGCTTATTGCGCCGGCTGGAAGTCGAAGGGAATTTCCAGGCTGCCGGCCATCGGCTGGCCGTTGCTCTGCGCCGGCTGGAAGCGCCAACCGCGCACGGCCTCCAGTGCCGCGCGGTCGAGATCGCGCGAGCCGCTGCGCTGGATGATCCGCGCATCCAGCGGCGTGCCGCTGGCATCGACCTCGACGCGCACCACCACGGTGCCGCTTTCGCCACGGCGCAGCGCCGCCGGCGGATAGGATGGCGGCGGACTCTGCCCCGGCAGTGGCACCGGGCGGTCGCCCGGCGCCACGGCGGCGGGCGGCGCGGCCGGGTTGGCCGGCGCCGTGGCCAGCGGGGTCTCGGGCAGCGGCTGCGGTGGCGCAGGCGCGGTTTCCACCACCTGCGGCGCGTCCTCGGCCGGCGCTTCCGGGCGCGCATCGGGCATGTCGCTGGCGCCGGTGCCGGCCGGCAAGGGCTCGGGCAACGGCATGGCCGCATTGGCCTGGGCCTGCGGCTGCGCCGGATCGACCGGGTAGGCGTCGTTGTGCCGGCGCGCGTTCAACCACACCACCACGAACAGCAGCAGGCCGGCGCAGAAGGCGATGCCGGCGACCTTCAGGGCGTTGTGCGGCAACACGAAGGCGGGGGTATGGTCGGAGCGGGAAGCGGGCATGGGCGGCGCGTGCGGGGGGCGTGACCGGGAGGGCGGCGATCGGATTCTGGCACAGGACCGCAGCGGCGCGCGGCAGAGCGGCGCGGTTCGGGCGATAATTGCGTTCCGTATCCGTTTACAGTGCCGCCCCATGCTCGATCCCGCCCTTCTCCGACAGCAGCCCGCCGAACTGGCGCAACGCCTGCGCGACACGCGCGGCTTCGAACTCGACGTGGCCGCGATCGAGTCCCTGGAGGCCGACCGCAAGCGCATCCAGGTGCGTACCCAGGAACTGCAGAACCTGCGCAACAGCCGCTCCAAGGCGATCGGCCAGGCCAAGGCCAGGGGCGAGGACGTGTCGGCGATCATGGCCGAGGTGGCTGCCTTCGCCGATGAGCTGAAAGCCTCGGAGGTCCAGCTGGACGAACTGCGCGCGCGGATCGAGGCGATCTCGATGGGCATCCCGAACCTGCCGGCCGACGACGTGCCGGCCGGGGCCGACGAGAACGACAACGTCGAGCAGTCGCGCTGGGGCACGCCGCGCACGTTCGATTTCGCGGTGCTCGACCACGTCGAACTGGGCGCCCGCAACAAGTGGCTCGACGGCGAGACCGCGGCCAAGCTGTCCGGTTCGCGCTTCACCGTGCTGCGCGGTCCACTCGCGCGCCTGCACCGTGCCCTGGCCCAGTTCATGCTCGACCTGCACAGCGGCGCGCATGAGTACCAGGAAACCAACGTGCCGGTGATCGTCAATGCCGACAGCCTGTACGGCACCGGTCAGCTGCCCAAGTTCGAGGAAGACATGTTCATCACCCACCTGGGTGAGCAGAAGCGTTACCTGATCTCGACCTCGGAGATCTCGCTGACCAACATCGTGCGCGACGAGATCGTGGAGGCCGAGCGCCTGCCGCTGCGCATGACCGCGCACTCGCTGTGCTTCCGTTCCGAGGCCGGCAGCGGCGGCCGCGACGTGCGCGGCATGATCCGCCAGCACCAGTTCGAGAAGGTCGAGCTGGTCTCGGTCTGCCGCCCCGAGGAAAGCGACGCCGAGCACCAGCGCATGACCGCCTGTGCCGAGGCCGTGCTGCAGAAGCTGGGCCTGCCGTACCGCAAGATGCTGCTGTGCACCGGCGACATGGGTTTCTCGGCGGTGAAGACCTACGACCTGGAGGTGTGGCTGCCGTCGCAGCAGACCTATCGCGAGATCTCCTCGTGCTCGAACTGCGGCGATTTCCAGGCGCGGCGCATGCAGGCGCGCTGGCGCAACCCCGCCACCGGCAAGCCGGAGCTGGTGCATACCCTCAACGGCTCCGGCGTGGCCGTGGGCCGGGCGATGATCGCGGTCATGGAGAACTACCAGAACGCGGATGGCTCGATCACCGTGCCCGAGGCGCTGCGCGCGTACATGGGAGGCGTGGAGCGGATCGGCTGAGCCTGGCCGTCGTCCTGTTTCGTCCCGGAGGCCCGCAGCGATGCGGGCCTCTGCGTTGTCGGGGGCGGGCAGGAGGTGGGAAGGTCGCCCATACAGGACCGTTTGAGGCCTGATTTGTAAAATCAGGACAAAGGTGGTTGAATCTCGCCATTCGTTCCAGTTGTGGGATCAATCCATGCAGGACCTCAACGACCTCTACTACTTCGCGATGGTGGTGGACCATGGCGGTTTTGCCGCCGCCGAGCGTGCGCTGGGCATCCCCAAATCGCGCCTGAGCCGGCGCATCAGCCAGCTGGAAACCGACCTGGGCGTGCGCCTGCTGCAGCGCTCGACGCGCCGCTTCGCGGTGACCGACGTCGGCATGAGCGTGCACCGCCATGCGCAGACCATGCTGGCCGAGGCGCAGGCCGCGCGCGAAGTGGTGGACCGGCTCAGTGCCGAGCCGCGCGGGCTGGTGCGTGCCAGCGTGCCGGTGTCGCTGGCACAGATGCAGCTGCCCAAGCTGCTGCCGAAGTTCCTGGAGCAGTACCCCAAGGTGCGGCTGCAGCTGAACATCAGCAACCGCCGCGTGGACATCATCAACGAAGGCTACGACGTGGCGCTGCGGGTACGCTCGCGGCTGGACGACGACGGCAGCCTGGTGATGCGCAGCTTCGGCCAGGTGCAGGAGCTGCTGGTCGCCAGCCCGAAGTACCTGGACCGCGCCGGCCGCCCCAAGACGCCCGACGACCTGGCCCAGCACGTCACCCTGAGCATCAGCGAGGACGAGGCGCGCCAGCGCTGGGAACTGCACGGCCCGGGCGGCGTGGTCAGCCGCGTGGACCTGCAGCCGCGCGTGGCCGGTTTCGATTTCCCGCTGCTGCAGAGCATGGTCAAGGACGGCTTCGGCATCACCATGCTGCCGGAAACGGTCTGCGCCGAAGCGGTGCGCAACGGCGAACTGGAAGTGGTGCTGCCGGACTGGTCGCTGCCGCAGGGCATCTGCCATGCGGTGTTCGCGTCGCGCCGCGGGCTGTTGCCGGCGGTGCGGGTGTTCATCGACTTCCTCGCCGAACACCTGCCGCCGCAGCTGGAGGCCTCGCGCCTGGACTGCGGCGGCGCCTGCGAACGCGCCAAGGAGAAGATCCGCGCCTCGACCATGGGCGCGCTGGCGATCGAGGCCGGTTGAGCACAATCCCCGGTGGCGTGCGAGAATGCGCGCCCCTGGCCGGTGCGCAGGCATCGGCACGACAGTCACGGGCAGATGGCCGAGCGGTTTAAGGCACCGGTCTTGAAAACCGGCGAAGGGTCAAACCTTCCGTGGGTTCGAATCCCACTCTGCCCGCCATTCCGACGGCCCGGGCGCATGTGGCCCCGGCCCCGTCGCGGGCTCTTTCCGGACTTGCGAACCATGCCGACACTGCGTCCATCGCGCCCGCAAGACGGCGCCCGGGTCATCGACATCTGGCGCCGCGCCGTCGATGCCACGCATCACTTCCTTGCCCCCGCCGACCGCCAGGCCCTCGATGCCGAGGTCAGTGCATTGCTGCCCGCGGCGCCGCTGCGGCTGGCGGTGGACGCCGACGATGTGCCGCAGGCCTTCATGTGGGTCGTGGACGGCCAGCTGGAGGCGCTGTTCGTGGATCCGGCGCAGCACGGCCGCGGGCTGGGACGCCGGCTGGTGGAGCAGGCGCTGCGCGAACACCCGCACCTGTGTACCGACGTCAACGCGCAGAACCCGCAGGCGCTGGCGTTCTACACGCGCCTGGGTTTCGTCGAGACCGGGCGCTCGCCGCTGGATGGGCAGGGGCGCGCATATCCGCTGGTGCATCTGCGCCACGCCGGTGCGCCCACCGCAGCGGACGCGGCAGCATGAACGCTGCCACCACCAGCCCCGATCCGCAGGCCGACGAACGCTGGATGCGGCATGCGCTGGCGCTGGCCGAACGCGCGCAGCGCGAGTTCGACGAAATCCCGGTGGGCGCGGTGCTGGTCGGCGCCGACGGGCAGCTGCTGGGCGAGGGCTGGAACCTCAACATCGCCCGCCACGACCCCAGCGCGCATGCCGAGATCGTGGCCATGCGCGAGGCCGGCGCACGGCTGCGCAACCACCGGCTGGTCGGCTGCACCCTGTACGTGACGCTGGAGCCGTGCGCGATGTGCGCGATGGCACTGGTGCACGCGCGGGTGGCGCGGGTGGTGTATGCCGCCACCGATCCGAAGACAGGCGCCTGCGGCAGTGTGTTCGACCTGCTGGGCGACCCGCGCCACAACCACCGCGTGCAGGTGGCCGGCGGCGTGCTGGCGCGCGAGGCGAGCCTGCGCCTGACCAACTATTTCCGCGCCAAGCGTGGCCGGCCGCTGCTGCCCGGCGAGGGCAGCTGAGCGTCCGCCCGGCGTCCGGCCCGGTGAACCCGCGGCGTATCATGGGCGTCCGACAACACGGCCGGCGTCGCCGCCGGCCCCCTGCACGAGGCGCCACATGACGGACAACAGCACAGGCAACGACCGGTTGATCTGGATCGATCTGGAGATGACCGGGCTGGACACGGACAACGATTCGATCATCGAGATCGCCACCGTGGTCACCGATGCCCAGCTCAACGTGCTGGCCGAAGGCCCCGAGTTCGCCATCGCCCACCCGCTGGCGACGCTGGAGGCGATGGACGAATGGAACCGCAACCAGCACCGCCGGTCCGGCCTGTGGCAGCGCGTGCTCGACAGCGACGTCAGCCTGGGCCAGGCCGAGGCGCGGACCATCGCCTTCCTGCAGGACTGGATCAAGGCCGGCGCCTCGCCGATGTGCGGCAATTCCATCTGCCAGGACCGCCGCTTCCTGCACCGGCAGATGCCGCGCCTGGAGCGCTATTTCCATTACCGCAACCTGGACGTGTCCACGGTCAAGGAACTGGCCCGGCGCTGGGCGCCGGCCATCGCCGCCGGGGTGGGCAAGAATTCCAGCCACACCGCGCTGAGCGACGTGCACGATTCGATCGCCGAACTGCGCCACTACCGCCAGTACATGGGGGCGCTGGCCGGGCTGCCGGGCGTGGCGGAACCGGCCTGAGCGATGGGCGAACTGGCGCCGACCCTGGCCGACAGCCCGCAGGACATGGCCGACCTGCGACGTGCGGTGGCGCTGCTGGAAGCGCCGACGCTCAGCGCACGCATGGCCAACCTGGTCGGCTCGCCGCTGGAGTTCGCCGTGCGCCGGCTGCCGGCGGGCGTATCCAGGCGCATCCAGGGCGCGGCCGAGGCCGCGCTGCACAAGGCCGCGCAGGCGGCGCTGTGGAGCATGGACCGCACCCGGCCGGGCAAGCCGGCGTCGCCACGCCTGCACAAGCTGGCGGCGGCCGCTTCCGGTGCGCTGGGCGGTGCCGGCGGGCTGCCGGCACTGTTGATCGAGCTGCCGCTGTCGACCACCATCATCATGCGCGCGGTGGCCGACATCGCCCGCAGCGAGGGCTTCGATCTGGAGGACTTCGGCACCCGCCAGGCGTGCCTGGAGGTATTCGCGCTGGGCGGCAATTCGGGCGGTGACGACGCCAGCGAAACCGGCTATTACCTGGCACGCGGCTTCACCACCGAGCTGATGCGGCACCTGTCGGCCGAGCTGGCCGGCACCACGCTCAGCGGCAGCCACGGCCTGTTGCTGGGGCTGGGGCCGAAGGAAGCCGGCAAATGGCTGGCCCGGATCGTGGAAAAGGTCGCCGCCCGCTTTGGCGTGGTGGTGTCGGAGAAGTTCGCCGCGCAGGCGGTGCCGGTGCTCGGCGCGGTCGCCGGCGCCACCTTGAACACCCTGTTCACCGGCTACTACCAGGACATGGCGCGGGGCCATTTCATTGTCCGCCGGCTGGAACGCAAGTACGGCTTCGAGACCGTGCGCCTGGCCTACGGCGCGGTCAGCGGGCGCATGACCGCCTGAGCGCGACGCGATGGTAGCGTGGCCTGCCGGATACATGGAGAGCCCGCGATGAGCATTTTCGACCTGCGCCTGGAAACCGAGCGGCTGCTGCTGCGGCCACCGTGCGCGGAGGATTTCGACGCGTTCGCCGCGTTCTGCGCCGACCCGCTGCCGATGCAGCACCTGGGCGGCGTGCAGGCGCCGTCGGTGGCGTGGCGCAGCCTGGCCACCATGGCCGGCAGCTGGCACCTGCTCGGCTATTCGATGTTCTCGGTGATCGAGAAGGACAGTGGGCGCTGGGTCGGACGCGCCGGCCCGTGGCAGCCGCACGGCTGGCCGGGACCGGAGGTGGGCTGGAGCATCGTGCCGGACCGGTGGGGCCGTGGCTACGCGCCGGAGGCCGCGCGCGCGGCCATCGACTGGGCGTTCGACGTGCTGGGCTGGGACCAGGTGATCCACACCATCGCACCGGACAACCGCAATTCGCAGGCGGTGGCGCGCAAGCTGGGCGCGCGGGTACTGCGGCATGCCCGCCTGCCACCCCCGCACGAGGTCGACGTCGAGGTGTGGGGACAGCCGCGGGAGGCCTGGAAAGCCCACCGCTGACGCATCGTTGCCGATGTATCCATCGTGGCCGGCCGCGGGTCCGGCATGCGCGGCGGCCGCCCGGCGCATGCGCAGCCTGCGGCGAATGGCGGCGGCGCCGCGGTGCGGTCCTGGACCGCGCGTGGATTTTGCTGCGGTCGCAGCTTTACCAACCGCCCCCGATTCCGGTCAGATGGCAGGATCGCCTGCCAGTCGGCGGTGTGGGGAATCGTGTCGTTGAGCAATCCAGGTGCTGCGTTGACGGTGTATGGCATGTCCACCTCGGGCAATTGCCACAAGGTCCGTTTGTTGCTGGCGCAGCTGGGCACGCGCCATCGCTGGGTCGAGGTGGACAGTGCCGCCGGCCAGACCCGCACGGCCGCTTTCCTGGCGCTGAATCCGAACGGCAAGGTGCCGCTGCTGGAGCGCGGCGACGGGCGCGTGCTCACCGAGTCCAATGCCATCCTGTTCTGGCTGGCCGAAGGCACGCCGTTCCTGCCGGCCGATGGCTGGCAGCGCGCGCAGGCGCTTTCGTGGATGTTCTTCGAGCAGTACAGCCATGAGCCGTACATCGCGGTGGCGCGTTTCATCCGGGGCTGGACGCCACCGGATTCGCCGCGGCGGCAGGAGCTGCCCCGGCTGCGCGAGCGCGGCCATGCGGCGCTGGCGGTGATGGAGCGGCACCTGGCTGGCCACGCCTGGTTCACCGGGCCGGACTACGGCATCGCCGATATCGCGCTGTTCGCCTATACCGCGGTCGCCGCCGACGGCGGCATCGAACTGTCCTCCTATCCGGCCATCGGCCGCTGGCTGCAGGCGCTGCGCGCCCGGCCCGGCTTCGTGGCCATGCCCGATCCCTCGCCGGAGGTGCTGCGCAACTTCGCCGCGTCACCTTGATCCTCCCTTTCCCCAACCCGTCTGCACCGTGGAGTCCTGCCTGATGTTCGCCCGTGTACCCAACCCCATTCCGGCCCGCATGAAGGGCCTGAACCGCGCCGAGATCTGCGATACCAATTTCATCGAATTCGTGAAGGGGCTGGGGCAGGGGCCGGCCGGTGCGCCGCAGGACGGGGCGCCGGTGCTGCCGGGCAGCGCGCTGGACGCGCGCGGATTCCGCGAACTGTTCGAATCGCAGCTGGTGAGCCGCCACCTGGACCTGATGGCGCGCGTGCTGCGCGTGCAGAACAAGGTCTTCTACACCATCGGCTCGTCCGGGCACGAGGGCAACGCCATGGTGGCGCGCGCCGCCCGGCATACCGACCCGGCGTTCCTGCACTACCGTTCCGGCGGCTTCATGGCCGAGCGCTTCCGCAAGCTGCCGGGCATGGACCCGATCATGGACTCGGCGCTGAGCTTCGCCGCCAGCGCGGAGGACCCGGCCAGCGGCGGCCGCCACAAGGTGTGGGGCAGCAAGCCGTTGTGGGTGCTGCCGCAGACCTCGACCATCGCCTCGCACCTGCCCAAGGCGCTGGGCACGGCGCTGGCGATCGAGGCCGGCAAGCGGCTCGGGGTGGAGCTGCCGGTGCCGGGCGACAGCATCGCCATCTGTTCCTTCGGCGACGCCTCGGCCAACCATGCCACCGCCCAGACCGCCTTCAACGCCGCGTCGTGGACCGCCTACCAGAAGCTGCCGGCGCCGGTGCTGTACGTGTGCGAGGACAATGGCATCGGCATCTCGGTGAAGACCCCCGGGGGCTGGATCGCCGAGAGCTTCCGCAACCGCCCGGACCTGGATTACTTCTTCGCCGACGGCCTGGACCTGGCCGCCGGCTACGCCGACGTGCAGCGCGCGGTGGAGCATTGCCGGCGCACCCGCCGGCCGACCTTCCTGCACCTGCGCACCACCCGCATCATGGGCCACGCCGGCACCGACTTCGAGATCGAATGGCGCGCGCTGGAGGAACTGTGCGCGGTGGAGGCGGGCGACCCGCTGCTGCGCTCGGCGCAGATCGCGGTCGAGTCCGGGGTGATGAGTGCCGATGAGGTGCTGGCGTTGTACGAGCGCACCCGCGCGCGCTGTTTCGCCGCCGCCGAGGAGGCTGACCAGCGCCCGCGGCTGACCTCGCTCAAGGACGTCATGGCGCCGCTGGCGCCGTACACCCCGGAGCAGGTGCGCGCCGAGGCGACCCGCGCCGACTACGCGCAGCGCCGCCTGCAGGTGTTCGGCAGCGAGGCGTCGCTGCCCGAGAACCTGCCGCCGCGGCACCTTGCCATCCAGATCAACCAGGCCCTGCACGACCTGTTCTGCAAGTACCCGGACACCCTGCTGTTCGGCGAGGACGTGGCGCAGAAGGGCGGCGTCTACACGGTGACCAAGGGCCTGCACAAGGCGTTCGGCCCGCGCCGGGTGTTCAATACCCTGCTCGACGAGACCATGATCCTGGGCATGGCCCAGGGCTTCGCCAACATGGGCATGCTGCCGGTGCCGGAGATCCAGTACCTGGCCTACCTGCACAACGCCATCGACCAGGTGCGTGGCGAAGCCTGCTCGCTGCAGTTCTTCTCCAACGACCAGTACCGCAACCCGATGCTGATCCGCATCGCCGGGCTGGGCTACCAGAAGGGCTTCGGCGGCCATTTCCACAACGACAATTCGATCACCGCCATCCGCGACATCCCCGGGCTGGTGGTCGGCTGCCCGTCGCGTGGCGACGATGCGGCGATGATGCTGCGCACGCTGGCGGCGCTGTCCAGGGTGGACGGGCGGGTGTGCGTGTTCCTCGAGCCGATCGCGCTGTACATGACCAAGGACCTGTACGAGGCCGGCGACGGCCAGTGGCTGTTCCCGTACCCGGCGCCGGAGCAGGCGCTGGAACTGGGCCAGGGCCGTATCTACGGCGAGGGCAACGACGACCTGGTGGTGTTCACCTACGGCAACGGCGTGCCGATGGCGCTGCGCGCGGCGCGTGCCATCGCGGCGGCGCAGGGCTGGAAGGTGCGGGTGGTGGACCTGCGCTGGCTGGTGCCGCTCAACGCCGCCTACATCGCCGAGCAGGCCAGCGGCGCCCGGCGCATCATCGTGCTGGACGAGGGCCGGCACAGCGCCGGCGTGGGTGAGGGGGTGATCACCGCGCTGGTCGAGGCCGGCTTCGGCGGCGTGCCGCTGCGCCGGGTGACCGGCGCCGACACCTACACGCCGCTGGCCGGCGCCGCACTGCTGGTGCTTCCGGGCGACAATGACGTGGTGAGCGCCGCAGCCGAGCTGGCGCGTGGATAACGATCTGTATGTGTGGACTGGCGGGAATACTGCAATCGCAGGCGCGGTTGCAGGAAGCGGAGTTGGCGGCGCTGGCCGGCGCGATGGGCGATGCGCTGGCCCATCGCGGTCCCGATGACCGCGGCGTCTGGGCCGATGCCGGCGCCGGCGTGGCGCTGGCGCACCGGCGGCTGAGCATCCTCGACCTGTCGCCGCTGGGCCACCAGCCGATGGCGTCCAGCGACGGCCGCTACCGGCTGGCCTACAACGGCGAGATCTACAACTTCGCCACGCTGCGTGCCGAGCTGGAACCGCTCGGCCATGCCTTCCACGGTCATTCCGACACCGAGGTGCTGCTGGCCGCGGTCGTGCAGTGGGGGCTGGAGGCGACGCTGCGGCGCTGCAACGGCATGTTCGCCATCGCGCTGTGGGACCGGCGCGAACAACGCCTGTCGCTGGCCCGCGACCGGGTCGGCAAGAAGCCGCTGTACTACGGCTGGGCCGGCGACACGCTGGTGTTCGGTTCCGAACTGAAGGCGCTGTGGCGGCACCCGGCGTTCGACAACGGCATCGACCGCGACGCGCTGACCCTGCTGCTGCGGCTGGACTACATCCCGGCGCCGCACTGCATCCACGAGCGTGCGTTCAAGCTGATGCCGGGCCGGGTGCTGCACCTGGACGCGGCCGCGGTGGCCGCCGGTGCCGCCGCGCACCGGCCGGCGCAGGCGCAGGTGGCGTACTGGGACGCGCCCTCGCGCATGGCCGCCTGCCTGGCCACGCCGTTCGCCGGCAGCGCGGTCGAGGCCACCGACGCGCTGGACGCGCGCCTGCGCCAGGCCGTGGCGCTGCGCATGGTGGCCGACGTGCCGGTGGGCGTGTTCCTGTCCGGCGGCACCGATTCGGCCCTGGTCACGGCGCTGATGCAGGCGCAGAGCATGGCCCCGGTGCACAGTTTCAGCATCGGCTTCGAGGACTCCGACCACGACGAGGCGCCGCTGGCCAGGGAGGTTGCCACCCACCTGGGCTGCGACCACACCGAGCTGTACGTCAGCGGTGCCGATGCGCTGGCGGTGGTGCCGGAGCTGCCGGCGATGTTCGACGAGCCGTTCGCCGATGCCTCGCAGGTGCCGACCGCGCTGGTGGCGCGGCTGGCGCGGCGCGGGGTCACCGTGGCGCTGTCCGGCGATGGCGGCGACGAACTGTTCTTCGGCTACACCCGCTACCAGCGCGCGCTGCGCAACTGGCGCGCGCTGCAGCGCGTGCCGGCGCCGCTGCGCCGCTGGCTGGGCCGCCATGCCCGGGCACAGGGCGAGGATTCGCGCGCCGGCGGGCTGCCCGCGCTGCTGGCCGAGGCCGGCGCCAGCGGCATCGGCGATGTCTACCGCAACCGCATATCGCGCTGGCGCGCCCCCGCCGCGGTGGTGCGCGGCGCGCGCGAGCCGGCCACGTTCTACAGCCTGCCCGACCCGCTGCAGGGGCAGGGCACGGCGGCCGACGCGATGATGCTGGCCGATTTCACCACCTATCTGGCCGACGACCTGCTGTGCAAGGTCGACCGCACCAGCATGGCGGCCAGCCTGGAGGCACGCGCGCCGCTGCTGGACTGGCAGGTGGCCGAGTTCGCGTGGTCGCTGCCGCTGGCCATGAAGCTGCGCGACGGCACCAGCAAGTACCTGCCCAAGCAGGTGCTGCGGCGCTACCTGCCCGACGCGATGGTGTTCCGCGGCAAGCGCGGCTTCGGCGCGCCGGTGACGCAGTGGCTGCGCGGCGAGCTGCAGGGCTGGGCCGGCGACCTGCTCGATCCGCGACGGCTGCGCCAGGACGGGGTGTTCGAGGAGGCCGCCATCTCCACGCTGTGGCAGCGCTTCCGCCAGGGCGAGCGCAAGTGGCACACCCACCTGTGGAACGTGCTGATGTTCCAGGCCTGGCAGGCGCACTGGCAGGCGCTGCGGGCGCAGGCGCGGGCGGGCTGACCGCGGCCGGCCTTCACCGGCCAACAAGGTGCGGCCGGCTAGGCTGGCCTTCCCTTACCGCAGCGAGGTCGCCATGCAACCGTACCGCATCGCCGTACTTGTCGGCAGCCTGCGCAAGGAGTCCCACAACCGCCGCCTGGCGCTGGCCCTGGAGAAGCTGGCCGGCGATCGCGCGCGGTTCGACTACCTGCGCATCGACGACATCCCGCTCTACAACCAGGACCATGACGGCGACTTCCCGGCGCAGGGCACGCGCCTGAAAGCCGCGATCCGCCAGGCCGATGCGCTGCTGTTCGTCACCGCCGAGTACAACCGCTCCATTCCCGGGGTGCTCAAGAACGCCATCGACACCGCTTCGCGGCCGTACGGCGACAGCGCCTTCGACGGCAAGCCGGCGGCGGTGATCGGAACCTCGCCCGGCGCGGCCGGCACCGCGATGGCCCAGCAGCACCTGCGCAACGTGCTGGTGTTCGTCAACCTGTCGGTGATGGCCCAGCCCGAGGCCTTCCTGCAGTACAAGGACGGGCTGATCGAGGCCGATGGCAGCGTGACCAACGACGGCACCCGCCGCTTCCTGCAGGCGTATGTCGACCGCTTCCTGGACTGGATCCGGATCCACGCCCGGCACTGAACGCGCCGGCGCGGCCCGATCGGGCGATAATGCGGACCCCGGCACCGGCGACGCTGCCGGGGTTTCCGTGCCGGTGGCGTCGCTGGCCCTTGTGAAGCGGGGCCGGTGGCCACATCCACGGGCTGCCGACAGCTTGTCCACGGACTTATCCCCACATTGCCGGCCTGCATCGGCCTACCATGGCCGGGTCGTTTTCCCGCTGCACGAAGGTTTTTCATGTCTGCCCGTCCTGGCTTCCGTTCCGACCGCAACGACCGCGCAGAGCGCGGCGAACAGCGCATCGACACCCTGCGCGTGCCCCCGCATTCGGTCGAGGCCGAACAGGCGGTGCTCGGCGGCCTGATGCTGGCGCCGGAGGCCTTCGACCGGGTCAACGAGGCACTGACCGAAAAGGACTTCTACCGCCGCGACCACCAGCTGATCTACCGCGCCATCCGCGAGCTGTCCGAGCGCGACCGGCCGTTCGATGCGGTGACACTGGGCGAGTGGTTCGAATCGCAGGGCAAGCTGGAGCAGGTCGGCGACGGCGCCTACCTGATCGAACTGGCCAGCACCACGCCGTCGGCCGCCAACATCGGCGCCTACGCCGAGATCGTGCGCGACAAGGCGGTGCTGCGGCAGCTGATCCAGGTCGGCACCGACATCGTCAACGACGGCTTCCAGCCCGAGGGCCGCGACAGCACCGAACTGCTGGCGTCGGCGGAAAAATCGGTGTTCGCCATTGCCGAGCAGGGCGCACGCGGTCGCACCGACTTCGTGGCCATGCCCGGCGCGTTGAAGGATGCGTTCGAGGAACTGCGCAACCGCTTCGAGAACGGCGGCAACATCACCGGCCTGCCAACCGGTTACAACGAATTCGATGCGATGACCGCCGGCCTGCAGCCGACCGACCTGATCATCCTGGCCGCGCGCCCGGCGATGGGCAAGACCACCTTCGCGCTGAACATCGCCGAGTACGCGGCGATCAAGTCGAAGAAGGGCGTGGCGGTGTTCTCCATGGAAATGTCGGCCTCGCAGCTGGCCATGCGCCTGATTTCCTCCAACGGCCGCATCAACGCCACGCGACTGCGCACCGGCCAGCTCGAGGACGAGGACTGGAGCCGCGTCACCAGCGCCATCCGCATGCTCAAGGAAACCAAGATCTTCATCGACGACACCCCGGGCGTGTCGCCGGAAGTGCTGCGCTCCAAGTGCCGCCGGCTCAAGCGCGAGCATGACCTGGGGCTGGTGGTGATCGACTACCTGCAGCTGATGAGCGTGCCCGGCAACAGCGAGAACCGCGCCACCGAGATCTCGGAGATCTCGCGTTCGCTCAAGGGACTGGCCAAGGAGCTGAACGTGCCGGTGATCGCGCTGTCCCAGCTCAACCGCTCGCTGGAAACGCGTACCGACAAGCGCCCGGTGATGGCCGACCTGCGCGAATCGGGCGCCATCGAGCAGGACGCGGACATGATCGTGTTCATCTACCGCGACGAGTACTACAACAAGGAAAACTCGCCGGACAAGGGCCTGGCCGAGATCATCATCGGCAAGCACCGTGGTGGCCCCACCGGATCGTGCAAGCTGAAGTTCTTCGGCGAATACACCCGCTTCGACAACCTCAGCCACGACAGCGTCGGCGCGTTCGAGTAACGCGCCGGCGATCTCAGCCGTTGCCCCAGATATCGCCGAAGGCGCGGGCGAAGTTGGCGCCCAGGACTTTGTCCACCACGCGCGGCGGGTGCCCGCGGCGCAGCAGCGCATCGGCCACCTGCGCCAGCCGGCGCGGGCTGTTGGCGTCGGGCAGGTAGGGCGTGCGGTTCTCGCCCGGCGCACCGGTGCCGGCCAGCCGGCGTTCGCGCATCTGCCGGTCCATGTCGCGGATGTCCTGCGCGTCCACCGGGAAGAACAGCGCGTCGCTGCCGATCCCGACGTGATCCTCGCCACACACGCGCAGCGCGTGCTCGAGGTGCGCGATGTAGTCGGCCAGCAGCGGCTGGCGGCTGTCTTCGGTGAGGAACGGCAGCATGTAGATGCCGACCACGCCGCCCTTGTCGGCCATCGCCCGCAACTCGGTATCGCGCTTGTTGCGCGGATGCTCGAACACCGCGCTGCAGCCGGCGTGGGTGATCAGCGGTGGCGTGCGGCTGGCCTCGATGCCTTCGCGCGTGGCCAGGGCGCTGGAGTGGCTGAGGTCCAACGCCACGCCGCAGTCGTTCATGCGGGCCACGGCTTCGCGCCCGAGCGGGCTCAGGCCACTGGGCGCGGCGTCCAGGCAACCGCCGCCGAACGGCGAGGCGTGGTTGTAGGACAACTGCATGACCCGTACCCCGAGCCCGCGGAACAGGTCGATGCGCTCGAGCCTGTCCTCGAGCATGGTGGCGGCCTCGAACGAGAAGATCAGCGCCACCCGGCCTTCGCGCTTGGCGCGCGCCAGGTCGGCGTGGTGGACGACCTTGAGGAACATCTCCGGCAGCGATTCGACCAGTTGCTGCGCGCGGGCGATGTCGGCGACGGTTTCCTCGAATGACCCGGCCGCGCCGCCGAGCGTGGTCTTGATCGCGCTGATGCCCGAGTCGCGTATCTGACGCAGGTGCAGCGCCTGCGCATCGTCATCCAGCAGCGCGCCGATCGACGCCAGCACATTGGCATCCAGGACCAGGGCGCGGGCATACAGCGCACTGCTGTCGGCCGAGGCAATGGCGGCGGGCGCTGTCCCGTTCGTCGCGGCGGCCGGCACGGCCAGCCCCGCCAGCAGACCGCCGCCCCAGCCCAGCACGCGGCGACGCGATGCATCGATACCCATCGAACTCCCTTCGTGGCGATGACAGACGGCGATCATGGCCCAATGGATACGCCCGGCACAAACCCGGGGGCCGCGCGTGGTGCCGGCCGGAACGCCTGCGCGCTCCACGCGATGCCAGTCTCGCCGTCGTTGCCGCCGGTCTTCCGGGTTGCAGCAGGCCGCCCCTGCGGGCGAGTGCAGAGGGCCTGTGCGCGGCCCTGCCGCGCGGTGCGGGGCAGAGCCTTCAGGTTGCAGCAGGCACTTACGTCATCTTCTTCGCTGCCGGTGGGCGAAGTACGTGTGGAAGCAGGTCCCTAGCGGGTGAGGGCGGACCACCCGCGCGCGGCACTGCCGCGCGGTACGGACGAACGCCCCGCGCGCTGCGCGGGGCAGGGCAGGGCCTTCAGGTTGCAGCGGGCGCTTACGTCACCTTCTTCGCTGCCGGTGGGCGAAGTACGTGTGGCGACAGGCCCACTCGCGGATGACGGTGGACCAACCGTGCGTGGTACTGCCACGTGGTGCGGACGAACGCCCCGCGCGCTGCGCGGGGCGGGGGTGCGTGTTGCCGCAGGCGCCTACGCCACCTTCTTCGCCGCCAGCTGGCGGAGGACGTACTGCAGCAGGCCACCATTGCGGAAATACTCGACTTCCTTCGGCGTCAGCAGCAGCACATGCGCCTGGAAGCGGGTCACACGGCCGTCGGAGCGGGTCGCGGTGACGCTGGCGCGCTTGGACTGGCCGTCCTCCAGTCCGGTGATGTCGAACACCTCCGAGCCGTCCAGCCCGAGCGTCTGCGCGTTCTCGCCCGGCAGGAACTGCAGCGGCAGCACGCCCATGCCGACCAGGTTGGAACGGTGGATGCGCTCGAAGCTCTCGGCGATCACCGCCTTGACCCCAAGCAGGTTGGTGCCCTTGGCGGCCCAGTCGCGCGAGGAGCCGGTGCCGTATTCCTTGCCGGCCACCACCACCAGCGGCGTACCGGTGGTCCTGTACTTCATCGCCGCGTCGTAGATGGACATCTTTTCCGGCGGCTGCACGCCGAAGTACAGGGTGTTGCCGCCTTCCTCGCCGCCGAACATCAGGTTCTTGATGCGGATGTTGGCGAAAGTGCCGCGCACCATCACGTCGTCGTTGCCGCGGCGGCTGCCGTAACTGTTGAAGTCGGCCGGCTGCACGCCGCGCGACTGCAGGAAGCGGCCGGCGGGCGAGTCCTTCTTGATGTTGCCGGCCGGGGAGATGTGGTCGGTGGTGATCGAGTCGCCGAACAGGCCGAGCACGCGCGCGCCATGGATGTCGGCGATGCTGCCCACGGCCATGGTCATGCCGTCGAAGTACGGCGGGTTCTTGATGTAGGTGGACGCCGCGTCCCACTGGTAGGCCTGGCCCTCCGGCGACTCGATCCGCGCCCAGCGGCTGTCGCCCTTGAACACGTCGGCGTAGTTCTGCTTGAACATCTCCGGGCCGACGGTAGCGGCGATGACGTCGCCGATTTCCTTGTTGCTGGGCCAGATGTCGCGCAGGTAGACGTCGTTGCCGTCGTGGTCCGTGCCCAGCGGTTCGCGGGTCAGGTCGATGTTGACCGTGCCGGCGATGGCGTAGGCCACCACCAGCGGCGGCGAGGCCAGGTAGTTGGTCTTGACCTCGGGATGCACGCGGCCCTCGAAGTTGCGGTTGCCCGACAACACCGAGGCGACCACCAGGTCGCCGGCGGCGATGCCGGCGCTGACCTCGGTGGGCAACGGGCCGGAGTTGCCGATGCAGGTGGTGCAGCCGTAGCCGACCACGTAGAAGCCCAGCTTCTCCAGCGCCTTCAGTACGCCGGCCTTTTCCAGGTAGTCGGTGACCACCCGCGAGCCCGGCCCCAGCGAGGTCTTGACCCAGGGCTGGCGGGTCAGGCCGCGCGCGGCGGCGTTGCGCGCCAGCAGGCCGGCGCCGATCATCACCGCCGGGTTGGAGGTGTTGGTGCACGAAGTGATGGCGGCGATCACCACCGCGCCGTCCTTCAGCCGCACCTTGCGGCCGTCGATCTCGATGTCGGCATGGCCCTTGGCCAGTTGCTCGTTGCCCACCGCCGCGCCGCCGCCCTCGTTGATGAACTCGGCGACCTCGCCGTTGCGCTGGTCGCGGTTGGCAGTGAGCCCGACCAGCGCATCAGCGAAGTTCCGGCGCACGTCCTGCAGCAGCACCCGGTCCTGTGGGCGCTTGGGGCCGGCCAGCGACGGCTGCACCGTGCCCATGTCCAGTTCCAGCGTGGCGCTGTAGCGCGCATGCGGGCTGTCCGGCGCGTGCCACAGGCCCTGGGCCTTGGCATAGGCTTCGACCAGCGCGATCTGCGCGTCGCTGCGCCCGGACAGGCGCAGGTAGTTCAGCGACTCGGCGTCGATCGGGAAGATGCCGCAGGTGGCCCCGTACTCCGGCGCCATGTTGGCGATGGTGGCGCGGTCGGCCAGCGGCAGGTGCTGCAGGCCATCGCCGTAGAACTCGACGAACTTGCCGACCACGCCCAGCGCGCGCAGCATCTGGGTGACGGTCAGCACCAGGTCGGTGGCGGTGGCGCCTTCGGGCAGGCGGCCGCTGAGCTTGAAGCCGACCACCTGCGGAATCAGCATCGACGAGGGCTGGCCGAGCATGGCGGCCTCGGCCTCGATGCCGCCCACGCCCCAGCCGAGCACGCCGATGCCGTTGATCATGGTGGTGTGCGAGTCGGTGCCGAACACGGTGTCCGGGAACGCCCAGCGGATGCCGTCCACGTCGCGCTCCATCACCACCCGGGCCAGGTTCTCCAGATTCACCTGGTGCACGATGCCGGTGTTCGGTGGCACCACCTTGAAGTTCTCGAACGCCTTCTGGCCCCAGCGCAGGAAACCGTAGCGCTCGCGGTTGCGTTCGAACTCGATGCGGCCATTGAGGTCCAGCGCGTCGGCGCGGCCGAACACATCCACCTGCACCGAGTGGTCGATCACCAGTTCCGAGGGAATCAGCGGGTTGATCTGCTCGGCGCGGCCGCCCAGCCGGGTGACCGCATCGCGCATCGCCGCCAGGTCGACCACGCACGGCACCCCGGTGAAGTCCTGCAGCACCACCCGCGCCGGCATGAAGGCGATCTCGGTGTCCGGTTCGGCCTGCGGATTCCACCTGGCCACCGCCTCGATGTGCTCGGGGCCCACGGTCTGGCCGCCGTCCTCGTGGCGGAGCAGGTTCTCCAGCAGGATCTTCATCGAGTAGGGCAGGTGCGAGAGGTCGAAGCGCTCGCCCAGCCTGGGCAGGCTGCAATAGGTGTAGGTCTGGTCGCCGACGGTGAGTTGGCTGCGGGTGGAGAACGAATCGCTCATGGCTGACTCCTGTTGCGGATGGCGTGCGGCGGCGCCCAGGCGCGCGCTGGCTGGCGCGGTGCGCCCCGTTCAGTGAAGCGGTCGCCCGAGTATGGACGATCTTTCCGGGGGCGGGGCCGGTGCAGGCCCCCGAGCATACGCACCGGTTTGTTGCAGCCATGTCACGGGAGGGGCGCAGACCCTTGCGGCACAAGCCTTGTGGCGCTGCCAGGGGCGCCCCGTGCGCTTGGGTATGCGGGTCAAAGTATGTATAATTCGTGCATACTTTGGAGAGCGCCCGATGGAAGCCACCGTTGCTGAACGCGGACAGATCACCCTGCCCAAGGCCGTGCGCGACGCGCTGGGCCTGACCAAGGGCACGCTGTTGAAGGTCGAGCTGGAAGGCAGTCGCATCATCCTGCGCAAGAGCGTGGACGATGCCATTTCCCGCGCCCGTGGCAAGTTCGCGCTGGACGGCTTTCCGTCCGCCGAGCAGGCCGTGCGTACCGTGCGCGACGAGGCCGGCGAGGCCGGCGGCGCATGATCGCCGTCGATTCCCCGGTGCTGATCGAACTGCTCAGCGACGGCCCCCGCGCCGACGCGGTGGAGGCCTGCCTGAGGCAGGCGCTGGTCGGTGGCCGGGTGGTGGTCTGCGGCACGACCCTGGCCGAGATCTGCGCCTCGCTGCGTGGCGGCGCGCAGGTACAGGAGGCGCTGGAGGAAATGGGCATCCATTTCAGCCCGCTGGAGGCCAAGTCGGCGCTGCGCGCCGGCGAGATGCACCGCCGCCACCGCCAGCGCAACGCCGGCGACAGCCGCCGCATCGACGATTTCATGGTCGGCGCCCACGCCCTGCTGCAGTGCGACGGCCTGATCACCTGGAACGACACGTTTTACCGCGACTACTTCAAGGGCCTGAAGCTGATCGTGCCGCAAGCCTGAGCCCATACCCCATTCCTCATCCGTACCACCCGGGAGTTGTCATGTTGGAAGCCTACCGCCACCACGTAGCCGAGCGCGCCGCGCTCGGCATCCCGCCGCTGCCGCTGAGCGCACAGCAGACGGCCGACGTCATCGAGCTGTTGAAGAACCCGCCGGCGGGCGAGGCCGAGTTCCTGCTCGACCTGATCACCCACCGCGTGCCGGCCGGCGTGGACGATGCCGCCAAGGTCAAGGCGTCGTACCTGGCGGCGGTTGCCTTCGGTACCGAGAAGAACGCCCTGATCAGCCGCGAGCGCGCCACCGAACTGCTGGGCACCATGCTCGGCGGCTACAACGTCGCGCCGCTGATCCAGCTGCTGGACGACGCCCAGGTCGGCGCCATCGCCGCCGACGCGCTGAAGAACACCCTGCTGGTGTTCGATGCGTTCCATGACGTGCAGGAAAAGGCCAAGGCCGGCAACGCCAACGCGCAGGCCGTGCTGCAGAGCTGGGCCGACGCCGAATGGTTCACCAGCAAGCCGGAAGTGCCGCAGAGCCTGACCATCACCGTGTTCAAGGTGCCGGGCGAGACCAACACCGACGACCTGTCGCCGGCGCCGGATGCCACCACCCGCCCGGACATCCCGATGCACGCCCTGGCGATGCTGAAGAACAAGCGCGACGACGCGCCGTTCACCCCGGAAGAAGACGGCAAGCGCGGCCCGATCCAGCAGATCCTGTCGCTGAAGGAAAAGGGCCACCTGGTCGCCTACGTCGGCGACGTGGTCGGCACCGGCTCCTCGCGCAAGTCGGCCACCAACAGCGTGCTGTGGTGGACCGGCGACGACATCCCGTACATCCCCAACAAGCGCGCCGGCGGCGTGTGCCTGGGCGGCAAGATCGCACCGATCTTCTACAACACCATGGAAGACGCCGGCGCGCTGCCGATCGAGCTTGACGTGTCGAAGATGGAGCACGGCGACGTCGTCGAGCTGCGTCCGTACGAAGGCAAGGCGCTGAAGAACGGTGAGGTGATCGCCGAGTTCGAGGTGAAGTCCGAAGTGCTGTTCGACGAAGTGCGCGCCGGCGGCCGCATTCCGCTGATCATCGGCCGCGGCCTGACCGCCAAGGCGCGCGAGGCGCTGGGCCTGCCGGCCACCACCCTGTTCCGCCTGCCGGTGCAGCCGGCCGACACCGGCAAGGGCTACTCGCTGGCGCAGAAGATGGTCGGCCGCGCCTGTGGCCTGCCGGAAGGCAAGGGCATGCGCCCGGGCACCTACTGCGAACCGAAGATGACCTCGGTGGGGTCGCAGGACACCACCGGCCCGATGACCCGCGACGAGCTCAAGGACCTGGCCTGCCTGGGCTTCTCGGCCGACCTGGTGATGCAGTCGTTCTGCCATACCGCCGCCTATCCGAAGCCGGTGGACGTGAAGACCCACCACACCCTGCCGGAGTTCATCTCCACCCGCGGCGGCGTGTCGCTGCGCCCGGGTGACGGCGTGATCCACAGCTGGCTCAACCGCATGCTGCTGCCCGACACCGTCGGCACCGGCGGCGACTCGCACACCCGTTTCCCGGTGGGCATCTCGTTCCCGGCCGGTTCGGGCCTGGTCGCCTTCGCCGCGGCCACCGGGGTCATGCCGCTGGACATGCCGGAGTCGGTGCTGGTGCGCTTCAAGGGCCAGATGCAGCCGGGCGTGACCCTGCGTGACCTGGTCAACGCGATCCCGCTGTATGCCATCAAGCAGGGCCTGCTGACCGTGGCCAAGGCCGGCAAGAAGAACATCTTCTCCGGCCGCATCCTGGAGATCGAAGGCCTGCCGGAGCTGAAGGTGGAGCAGGCGTTCGAGCTGTCCGACGCCTCGGCCGAACGCTCGGCCGCCGGCTGCACCGTGCGCCTGAACAAGGAGCCGATCATCGAGTACCTCAACAGCAACATCACGCTGCTGAAGTGGATGATCGCCGAAGGCTACCAGGACGCCCGCTCGCTGGCGCGCCGGATCGAGAAGATGGAAGCGTGGCTGGCCGACCCGCAGCTGCTGGAGCCGGATGCAGACGCCGAGTACGCCGCGGTCATCGAGATCGACCTGGCCGACATCCACGAGCCGATCGTGGCGTGCCCGAACGACCCGGACGACGTCAGGACCCTGTCCGAAGTGGCCGGCGCCAGGATCGACGAGGTGTTCATCGGTTCGTGCATGACCAACATCGGCCACTTCCGTGCCGCCGCCAAGCTGCTGGAAGGCAAGCGCGACATCCCGACCCGCCTGTGGGTGGCCCCGCCGACCAAGATGGATGCCTCCGAGCTGACCAAGGAAGGCGTGTACGGCACTTTCGGCAGCGCCGGCGCGCGCATGGAAATGCCGGGCTGCTCGCTGTGCATGGGCAACCAGGCGCAGATCCGCGAAGGCTCCACCGCGATGTCGACCTCGACCCGCAACTTCCCCAACCGCCTGGGCCGCAACACCAACGTGTACCTGGGCTCGGCGGAACTGGCGGCGATCTGCTCGCGCCTGGGCCGGATCCCGACCAAGGAGGAGTACATGGCCGACATCGGCGTGATCAACGCCAATGGCGCGGAGATCTACCGCTACATGAACTTCGACCAGATCGCGGACTACAAGGACGTGGCCGACACCGTCGCGGCGTAAGCCACGGCGGCACGCACTACCCGAAAGGCCCGGCGCATGCCGGGCTTTTCGTTTCCATGCGCTGCGCCAATGCCACGTCCGATAGCGGCGAGCGCCGCGCGCCGCGGGCCTTCATCCTGCGCGCTCCATCCATCGGGAGCCGCATATGAAGGCATTGCACGACAAGACCATACTGATCACCGGCGCCAGTTCCGGCATCGGCCGCGCCGCCGCGCTGCTGTTCGCCGCCGAAGGCGCGCGGGTAGTGCTGGGCGCGCGCCGCGGCGCCGAACTGGAGGCGCTGGCCGCGCAGGTCCAGGCCGCCGGCGGCGCCGCCACCTGGCTGGCCGGCGACGTGCGCGAGGAGGCCTACGCACAGGCGCTGGTGCGCCATGCCGAGGACACCTTCGGCCCGCTGCATGCGGCCTTCAACAACGCCGGCGTACTGGGGCCGCTGCAGCCCACGCCCGAGGTCGCGCTGGGCGACTGGCAGCATGCGCTGGCGGTCAACCTGACCGCGGCCTTCCTTGGCGCCAAGCACCAGATTCCGTCGCTGCTGCGCACCGGCAGTGGCGCCAGCCTGGTGTTCACCTCGACCTTCGTTGGCCACACCGCCGGCTTTCCGTGCACGGCCGCGTATGCGGCCAGCAAGGCCGGCGTCATCGGCCTGGTGCAGTCGCTGGCGGCCGAGCTCGGGCCGTCCGGGGTGCGCGTCAATGCGCTGTTGCCCGGCGGCACCGACACGCCGATGGCCCGCGAGATGAACCCCGACGAGGCGGCGCTGGGCGCGGTGGCGCGCCTGCATGCGCTGCGCCGCCTGGCGCAGCCCGAGGAGATCGCAGCCGCGGCGCTGTTCCTGGTGTCGCCGGCATCCTCGTTCGTCACCGGCACCGCGATGCGGGTCGATGGCGGGGTGTCCATCCAGCGCGGGTAAGGCACCCCGCTTCCGGAGCGGCGGTGCGCGGCGTCAACGGTGCGGATCGCGCTCCGGGCTCGGCCGCTTGAGCAGCTTGCGCTGCAGCGAGCGGCGATGCATGCCGAGCAGGCGCGCGGCGGCCGAGACGTTGCCGCCGGTTTCGTGCAGCGCCTGCTGGATGTGTTCCCACTGCAGGCGGCTGATCGGGGTCATCGCATCGGGCGGCTCGACGTCCTCATGTTCCTCGCCGCCCTCGTCGGCCTCGCCCAGCGCGCGCAGGATCATCGGCACCGTCGCCGGCTTGGGCAGGTAATCGTCGGCGCCCAGCTTGATCGCCTCCACCGCGGTGGCGATCGACGCGTAGCCGGTGACCAGCAGGATGCGCATGTCCGCGCGCAGCGCGCGCAGCGGCTGGATCAGCGCCAGGCCGGATTCGCCGCCAAGCTTGAGGTCGATCAGCGCGAACGCCGGCGGCGCGCGCGTGGCCTGCTCCAGCGCACCTGCGATGTCATGCGCGGTGACGGTCTCGATCTCGCGCCGGGCGAGGCTGCGTTGCAGGGTGCGCAGGTACAGCGGATCGTCGTCGACCAGCAGGCCGTGGGCAGAAGGGCTCATGGATTGGCTTCCATATTGACAAGGGGCAGCCGGAAACCGACGCGGGTACCGCGGCCTTCGGCCGGGCGCATCCACAGTTCCCCGTGCAGCCGTTCGATGGTGGCATGCGACAGCGCCAGGCCCACGCCCATGCCGCCGGTCTTGCCGCTGTTGAACAGGGTGCCCGGCAGCGCCGCATGGGCGGCGTCGTTGGCCTTGAAGCCGGGGCCGTAGTCGCGGACTTCGCCGTACAGGTGGTCGCCGTCGATGCGGATGTCCAGGTCGACCTGGCCCTGCCCGGTCTGTTCGCCGGCGTCGGCGGCGTTGTTCAGCAGTACCTGCAGCAGGTGGCCGACCCCCGGGTCCAGCGCCAGCTGCAGCGGCGCGTCGGCGTTGCGCCGCAGGTGCACGGTCGGGCGCACCAGGCGCCATTGCTCGAGCACGTCGCCGATCGACACGCGGGCGCGGCGGCGCGCGCCTTCCGCCGGCGCCGCCAGCGCCAGCACCCGCTCGCGGCATTGCACCAGCAGCCCGCGCAGGGTGTCCATGTCTTCCTGCATCAGCGGGTCGCCGGCGTACTGTTCGGCGATGTCGTCGGCCAGCAGGGTCATGGTCGCCAGCGGGGTGTTCAGTTCATGCGCCACCGATGCCGCATGGGTGGCCAGGGCGACGATGCCCTCGTTGCGCACGAAGCGTTCGCGCAGCAGCGCCAGCTGGTTCTCGCGCTCGCGCAGCGCCGCGGCCAGCCGCGTCGAGAACACCAGCACGACCACGCTGGAGAGCAGGAAATTGGCCGCCGCGCCCCACAACTGCAGGCTCATCGAATCGAAGTAACCGCCGTGCAGCGGCAGCCCGAAGATCGCGCTCACCGCATACCCGGCAACGCACGCCGCGGCCACCGCATGGGTCCAGCGCAGCGGCAGGGCCAGCGCGGCGAGCGCGATCAGGACCAGGAACAGCGAGCCGAACGGATTGGTGATGCCCCCGCTCCAGCCGACCATCCAGGTCAGCACGGTCACGTCCACCAGGATGTGGCCGAAGGCGGTGACCGGGGCAGGGTCGCTGTCGTGTACCCGCAACTGCACGTACAGGTTGAACAGCGCCAGCACGCACACGCCGCTCCACAGCGGCAGCTGCGGCAGGTCGAGTCCCAGCAGCCCGGTGGCGACCAGGATCGCGCTGGCCTGGCCGGCGGTGGCCAGCCAGCGCAGGCTGCACAGGGTGCGAAGGAACGAGGCGTCGGCGGAATCCATGCGCGCATCGTAATGGGTCCAGGTGGGCGGTGCTCATGGTTCATGCGGTGGCGCGGGGCGGCGCGCTAAAATGCGCGCCATGCACGACGCCGTCACCCGCCCGACACCTCCCGCCGACGCCACCGCCTGGCCCCGCCGCATCACCCATGCCGTCGATATCGGCGGGGTGAAGGTCGGCGGCGGGCATCCGGTGGTCGTCCAGTCGATGACCAATACCGACACCGCCGATGTCGCCGCCAGCGTCCGCCAGGTGGCCGAACTGTGGCGCGCCGGTTCGGAAATGGTGCGGCTGACCGTCAACAACGCCGAGTCCGCCGCGGCCATTCCGCGGATCGTCGACAAGCTGCGGATGATGGGCGTGGAGGTGCCGCTGATCGGCGACTTCCACTACAACGGCCACCAGCTGCTGGCGCAGGAGCCGGCCTGCGCCGAGGCGCTGGCCAAGTACCGCATCAACCCGGGCAACGTCGGCTTCGGCAAGAAGAAGGACACCCAGTTCGCGCAGCTGATCGAGTTCGCCATCCGCTACGACAAACCGGTGCGCATCGGCGCCAACTGGGGCTCGCTGGACCAGACCCTGGCGGCCAGGCTGATGGACGAGAACAGCCAGCGCGCGCAGCCCTGGGACGCCGGCCGGGTGCTGCGCGAGGCGCTGATCCGCTCGGCGCTGGATTCGGCGCAGACCGCGGTCGAACTGGGCCTGCCGCGCGAGCGCATCGTGCTGTCGGCCAAGGTCAGCGGCGTGCAGGAACTGATCGCGGTCTACCGTGACCTGGCCAACCGCTCCGATTTCGCCCTGCACCTGGGCCTGACCGAGGCCGGCATCGGCAGCAAGGGCATCGTCGCTTCGTCGGCGGCGCTGGCGGTGCTGCTGCAGGAAGGCATCGGCGACACCATCCGCATCTCGCTCACGCCCGAGCCGGGGCAGCCGCGCACCCAGGAGGTCATCGTCGCCCAGGAACTGCTGCAGACCACCGGGCAGCGGGCGTTCACGCCGATGGTCACGGCCTGCCCGGGCTGCGGGCGCACCACCTCCGAGTTCTTCCAGGAGCTGGCCAAGGTGGTGCAGAACCATGTCCGCGAGAAGATGCCGGTGTGGCGCGTGAGCCACCCGGGCGCGGAAAACATGACCCTGGCGGTGATGGGCTGCATCGTCAACGGCCCGGGCGAATCGCGGCACGCCAACATCGGCATCTCGCTGCCGGGCACCGGTGAAGCGCCGGCCGCGCCGGTATTCGTCGATGGCGAGAAGAAGGTGACGCTGCGGGGCGAGAACATCGCGCAGGAGTTCGTGGCGCTGATCGACGAGTATGTCGAGAGCCGCTATGCGCGCCACGCCGGCTGAATCACGCCGCGAAGCCGCCGGCGTGCGCGACTGGCTCGCGCACAACGCCTGGCGCGTGGTCGTGCTGTTCGTCTGCCTGCTGCTGCCGCTGGCCGGGTTCGTTGCGCTGGCCGAGGAGATCCACGAGGCCGAGGCGCTGTACCTCGACCACGCGCTGCTGTGGCGCATGCACGGGCTGGCGTCGCCCGCGCTGGATGCGTTCTTCCTGCTGATGTCGCGGCTGGGCTACCAGTGGGGCGTGATTCCGCTCGACCTGCTGGTGGTGGCGGTGCTCGCATTCCGGCGTCGCTGGCGCGACACGTTGTTCGCCGCCACCGCTTTCGCGGGCTCGGCGCTGTTGAACATCGGCAGCAAGCAGCTGTTCCAGCGCGAGCGGCCGAGCCTGTGGGAATCGATCGCGCCGGAAAGTACCTTCAGTTTTCCCAGCGGGCACGCGATGGGGTCGATGACGCTGGCCGCCACCGCGCTGTTCCTGGCCTGGAATACGCGCTGGCGCTGGCCGGTGGCGGTTGCCGGCCTGGTCTTCGTGCCGTGCGTCGGGCTGTCGCGGGTCCACCTGGGCGTGCATTACCCCTCCGATATCCTGGGCGGCTGGTGCGCCGCGCTGGCATGGGTGACCGGCGTGCACGTATTGTTGTTCCGCCGCCGTTGGTCACCACCGGTTGCGGTGAATCCCTAACTGGCTGAGAGGGATGCACTGATGGCCGCGCGCCGCTGCGGCATGCAGCATGTCATGGTCGCTCACCCGGGGCTTGTCATGATCGGGTCATGCGTGGACAGGGGAGTCGTCCACGTGCGTCGTCCCCTGGGGGCGGGACCGGCCACTTGATTGATAATGAGGGCAGCTTGCGTGACGGCGCGTGGTGGAAAATCCGCGCCCTGGCTCCGGACCACGGAGCCGCAGCCAGCTGCGACTGTCACTGGGTGTCGGGGGGAGGAAGCGGGTAGTGACGATAACGGTATTTCTGATTGACGACCACGCGCTGGTGCGCACCGGTCTGCAGATGATCCTTGCCGGTGAAACCGGCATCGAGGTGGTGGGTGCCGCGGACAGTGGCGAGGTGGCACTGCCGCAGATCCGCCGGCTGAAGCCCGACGTGGTGCTCTGCGACCTGAACCTGCCGGGGTTGAGCGGGCTGGAGATCACCGAGCGCATCGTCAAGGGCGACCATGGCACCCGCGTCATCATCGTGTCGGTGCTGGAAGACGGCCCGATGCCCAAGCGGCTGCTCGAGGCCGGGGCGTCGGGGTATGTCGGCAAGGGCGGCGACGCCCGCGAGCTGGTGCGCGCGATCCACGATGTGGCGCAGGGGCGGCGCTACCTGGCCAACAACATCGCCCAGAACCTGGCGTTGTCCAACATCGACGGCGACGTTTCGCCCTTCGACGAGCTTTCGCCACGGGAACTGGAAGTGGCCCTGCTGCTGGTCCAGGGGCATCGCCAGGAAGAGATCGCGCGTCGCCTCAGCCTGAGTGCCAAGACGGTCAATACCCACAAGTCGCGCCTGTTCCAGAAGACCGGGGTGCAGGACAACATCGCGCTGGCGCGGCTGGCGGCCCAATATGGCGTGGGCGATCCGTCGAAGGTGATCTGACCCGCCTGGCAGTGAGGTCAGCGCATGAAAAAAAAGCGGCCCGGGGGCCGCTTTTTTCATTGCATGACGCGCTGCCTTCAGGCGTCGCGACGCGGCTCTTGCGCATGCGTCGTGGCGGCGTCGGCCCCGACCTCGGCTGCTGCTTCGGCTTCGGCTTCGGCTTCAGCGGCAGCTGCCACCACCGCCTCGGACGCCACCACCGCAACCTGCGGCATCGGTTCGGTGGAGGCGTGCCGTGCCTCGGTTGCCGGCGCCGCTGCCGTGGCCTCGGCGAACAGCTTGCCGTTCTCCGGCAATGCCGGCGCCGGAGCGGCGTCGGCAACCGGCAGCGGCTCGGCGTCGGCCGCAGCTGCAACCGCAACCGGCTCCGCGGGCGCGACCACGGCGGTGACCGGCGCGGCGGGCGTGGCGTCCACCAGCGGTTCCGGACCGGCCGCCTGCGGCGCGGCCACAACGGCCGGCTGCACGCTTTCCGCGGCCGGGGCCACGGCGGGCGTGGGTTCCGGTGCCGGCGTCACCACGGCCTGTGCCGCGGCCTCGGGCTGCGCGGCGACCATCGTCTCCGGACCGGTGGCAGTGCCCTCCGGGTCCGGTGCGGCCGGCGTTGCCGCCGGCGCGGCCTGCTGCGCCACCGGTGCCTCGGTGCGTGCGGGGCGCGGTGCGCGTGCGGGCGCACGGACGATTGCCGGCTCGTCCTCGAAATCGAACTCCGGCTGCGCCGCGGTCGGCGCGGTGGCAGTCGCGCCGAGCTCGTTGCCGGCGTCCTCGGCCTCGTCGGCGAGGTCGTCATCGTTGCCCAGCACGTCGGCCTCGGCGTTGCCGGTGCCTTCGGCATTGCCGCGACGGCGGCGGCGACCGCCACGACGGCCGCGGCGGCGACGGCTGGCGCCATCCCCATTGCCGTCATCGTTGGCCACGGTGGCGGACTCGTCGGTCACGCCGACCTGCGCGGTGGCCGCGGCCACCGCTGCGGTGTCGTCCGCGAGCGGCAGCTGCACCTTGGCAGGGGCCTCGGTGGCATTGGTGTCCACGCTCGCGACCACGGCGGCGGCCATGGCCGGGGCGTCAGCCACGACCGGGCGCGGCGCGTCGGCCTGCGGCTGCCGTGCCGGCTTTTCGCTGGCCGGCTGCACCGCCTTGTCCACTTCCTGCTGCGGCTTCGGCTGCTTGGGCTGCTTCGGCGGCTTGGGCTGCTGCTGCTCGTTGTTGCGCGGCTGCTTGCCCTGCTGCGCCTGTTGTTCGCCGCGCTGCTTGGGCGGCTGCTGGCCGGCGTTCTGCTGCTGCGGGTTGCCCGCGCCCTGGCGGCGTTCGTCGCGACGCTCCTCGCGGCGCTGCTCGTCACGGCGGTTGCCGTTGCCATTGCCGCCGGCACGCGCCTGCTGGCCGTTGTTGCCGCCGTTGTTATTGCGGCCATCGCGGCGCTGGGTGTTGCGGTCATTGCGGTTGCCGCGGCCGCCGTCCTGGCGCGGCTGCGGCTGGGCCGGTGCCGCGGCGGGGGCGGTCTCGCCGCCAAAGACCCGCTTGAGCCAGCCCATCACGCCGCCGCCGGCCGGTGCCGCAGGGGCGGGCGCGGCGACCGGTGCCGGTGCCGGCGCCGGTTCCGGGATCTCGCGCACCGGGGCCGGCTGGCTGTGCTTGACGTGGGTCACCGCCGGTGCCGGCGGGATGTTCAGCTGCGCCTTGGTCAGGGCGTGCACCGGCAGCTTGCGCGGGGTGCCGCGCTGGTAGCTCGGCCTGCCCGATTCCTCGCCCAGCTCGTTCTCGCGCAGGCGGGTGACTTCGTAATGCGGGGTGTGCAGCTGCTCGTCGGCGACGATGATGATCGGCGCGTCATGGCGGCGCTCGATCTCGCGCAGCGCACTGCGCTTCTCGTTGAGCAGGAAGTTGGCGATCTCGACCGGGGCCTGGACCAGCACCTGCCCGGTGTTCTCCTTCATCGCATGCTCTTCGGCGACGCGGATGATCGACAGCGACAGCGACTCGACGCTGCGCATGCGGCCCTGGCCGTCGCAACGCGGGCACACGATCTGGCTGGACTCGCCCAGGCTCGGGCGCAGCCGCTGGCGGCTCATTTCCATCAGCCCGAAGCGCGAGATGCGGCCCAGCTGCACGCGCGCGCGGTCGTACTTCAGCGCGTTCTGCAGGCGGTTCTCGACCTCGCGCTGGTGCTTGTTGGAGGACATGTCGATGAAATCGATGACCACCAGGCCGCCCAGGTCGCGCAGGCGCAGCTGGCGGGCCACTTCCTCGGCGGCCTCCAGGTTGGTCTGGAACGCGGTGTCCTCGATGTCGCTGCCCTTGGTGGCGCGGGCCGAGTTGACGTCGATGGCGGTCAGCGCCTCGGTCTGGTCGACCACGATCGAGCCGCCGGACGGCAGGCGCACGTTGCGCTCGTAGATCGCCTCGATCTGCGATTCGATCTGGAAGCGGTTGAACAGCGGGATGTCGTCCTTGTAGTGCTTGAGCTTGCGCAGGGTCTGCGGCATCACCTGCTGCATGAACTCGCGCGCGGTCTCGTACAGCTCCTCGGTGTCCACCAGGATCTCGCCGATGTCGGCGCGCAGGTAGTCACGCAGGGCGCGCACGATCAGGCGCGACTCCTGGTAGATCAGGAACGGCGCCGGCTTGGCCAGCGCGGCCTCGGCGATCGAGCGCCAGACCTGCAGCAGGTAGTCCAGGTCCCACTGCAGCTCCTCGGCATCGCGGCCGACGCCGGCGGTGCGGATGATCACGCCCATGTCGTCGGGGATGTTCAGCTTGTCCAGCGCGTCCTTGAGCGCGGCGCGGTCCTCGCCCTCGATGCGGCGCGAGACGCCGCCGGCCGACGGCGAGTTCGGCATCAGCACCATGTAGCGGCCGGCCAGCGAGATGAACGTGGTCAGCGCGGCGCCCTTGTTGCCGCGCTCCTCCTTGTCCACCTGGACCACCACTTCCTGGCCCTCGCGCAGCAGCTCGCGGATGCCGGCCTTGTTGTGGTCGACACCGGCCTGGAAGTAATCGCGGGAGATTTCCTTCAGCGGCAGGAAGCCGTGCTTGTCACCGCCGTATTCGACGAAAGCCGCTTCGAGGGAAGGTTCGAGCCGGGTGATGCGGCCCTTGTAGATGTTGGACTTCTTCTGTTCCTTGGACGGCTGTTCGATGTCGATGTCGTACAGGGTCTGGCCGTCCACGATGGCCACGCGCAGCTCTTCGGCCTGCGTGGCATTGATCAGCATTCGCTTCATTGTGCGTTCCTCGCGCGCTGCTACCGCGCGGAACGCCATGGCGTTTCGCCTCTGGACACGGGTCGCCGCCCCTCGCGCAGGCGCGGGTAGGGCGGCTTGGGTTTCCAGCGCTACGACACCACGGCAGGCCGCGGGAGCGCTTGTGTTCTTGGTTTCAGGTGTTTCGGGGCCGGCGGCCGCTCCGGCCGTGGCCGGGGCGTCGCACGGGACATGTTGTTTCGTCCAGCACGGATGCTTTTGGCATCCGGCGATGGCCGGGAGCGCCGACGAGCCGCTAACATGGCCGCCCCGGGGGCGGTGGCCGCGCACTGTGCCGGATCCGTCGGAAGCCGGGCTTCTGGCCCTGGTCAACTTCCAACGAAATCAAACCCTTATATCGCTCCCCGAGTGTAGCAGAATAAACAGGCAGATGACTGACTACGAAGACCGCCGCGCACCCTCCGCGGGCAAATCCAGCGTGCGCATGATCAAGGTTCCGGAAGACCGGGCCGGGCAGCGCCTGGACAACTTCCTGCTGGGCCAGCTCAAGGGGGCGCCGCGCAGCCTGGTCTACAAGCTGGTGCGCAGCGGCCAGGTACGGGTCAATGGCGGCCGGGCCAAGGCCGAGCGCAAGCTGGAGGCCGGCGAGGAGGTACGGGTGCCGCCGGTCAATCTCGCCGAGGTTGGAGACAAGGCGCCGCCGCCGGCCGGCTTCCTGCAGCGCATGGAGCAGGCCATCGTGTTCGAGGATGCGCGGCTGCTGGTGATCAACAAGCCGTCCGGCGTGGCCAGCCATGGCGGCAGCGGCATCAGCCATGGCGCGATCGAGACCATGCGCGCGCTGCGCCCGAACCAGGGGCTGGAGCTGGTCCACCGGCTGGATCGCGACACCTCGGGGCTGCTGGTCATGGCCAAGAAGCGCTCGGCGCTGTCCGAGCTGCAGGCGCTGCTGCGCGAAGACCATGACGGTGCCGGCCCGGGTGGCATCCGCAAGCGCTACCTGACCCTGCTGGTCGGACGCATGCCCGACGGGGTGATGAGTGTGGACGCGCCGCTGCACGTGGGCCTGCGCCAGGGCGGGGAGCGCCATGTGCAGGTGAATGCGGCGGGCAAGCCGTCGCTGAGCCACTTCAGGGTGCTGGAGCGGCGCGGTGGCCATTCCTACTGCGAGGTGAAGATCGACACCGGGCGCACCCATCAGATCCGCGTGCATGCCCAGCACATCGGCCATCCGGTGGCAGGGGACGACAAGTACGGCGATCCTGCGGTCAACAAGCGGCTGCGCGAGCAGATCGGCCTCAAGCGGCTGTTCCTCCATGCAGCCTCGCTGGAGTTCGCCCTCGATGCCGGCAGGACGCCCTATGTGCTCAATGCGCCGCTGGCGCCGGAGCTGGTGGAGGCGCTGGACCGGTTGCGCTGACCGCACGCGGTTGCAGCGGGTGGATGGCGCCCGGCCCGATGCCTGCGCCGACCCGCGGGCGGCGGCCGGTAGGGGGCCGCCCCGGGGATGCGAGCGGGGCTCAGCCGCCGCGCCGCATCCGTTCCTCGATCGCAAAGCAGCTGTCCGGCTTCGGCTGTGGTGGGTTGAAGCTCACCGGCACCTGGATGGTGGTCGGCACCGCCTGGCCATTGCGGGTGGCGGCCTTGAACTTCCATTCGCGCACGCGCTGGATCGCCGCATCGTCGAGCTGGCTGTTGCCGCTGCTGGTGAGCAGCGTGACTTCGGTCGGGGTGCCCTGCGGCCCGACCACGACCTTGAGCACGCTCTGGCCGCCGACCCCGCTGCAGGCCAGTTCGACCGGGTAGTCCGGTGGCGGTGTCTGCACCGCGGCCACTTCGGTGGGGGCGACCACCGGCGCGGCCGGTCCGGAAGGGCTGCAGGCACTGAGCAGGAGGGCGGTGACGAGGGAACCCGGCAGGAGATGCGCTTTCATGTCATTGCTCCACAAGTGCGGATGCCTTGGCGGCACAGATGAAATCGTTCTCGCTCAGGCCGCCCACGTCGTGGGTGGAGAAGCGGACGATGGCGCGGTCGTAGTGCACCCCCAGGTCGGGGTGGTGGTCCTCGCGGTGCGCGACCCAGGCCAGGGCATTCACGAACGCCATGGTGCCGTGGTAGTTGTCGAAGCTGAACGTGCGCACCAGGGCGTGGCCGTCCTCGGCCAGTTCCCAGCCCGGGACCTGCGGCAGCAGTTCGGCCAGCCGCGCCGCGCCGAGCCGGTGCTCGCTGCCCCTGCGTGGAATGCAGTGCGCCTGCGCGAGTGGAATCAGATCGGCCATGGGAATCTCCATCGAAGGGGCTGAACGGTGCCGCGCGTGGAATCACTGTCCCATCAGCAGCCACCAAGACACGGCTAGAATACCCCGCATGATCCAGATTTCAGATACTGCCCAGCGCCATTTCCGCAAGCTGATCGAACGCGAGGCCGTGCCCGGCATGGGCGTGCGCCTGAGTGCGGTCGAACCGGGGACGCCGCGCGCCGATGCGCACCTGGAGTTCGCCGAGCCGGCCGATCTGCTGGGTGACGAGTGGGCGGTGGACTGCGACGGCTTCACGCTCTACGTGGCGGCCACCAGCGTGGCCTGGCTGGATGGCGCCGAGATCGACTACGTCACCCAGGCGGCCGGCACCCAGCAGCTGACCATCAAGGCGCCCAGGATCAAGGGCGAAGCGCCCCGCGAGGCGGCGTCGATGGTCGAGCGCGTGCACTGGGTCATCGAGAACGAGGTCAACCCGCAGCTGGCCTCGCACGGCGGGCGCGTGGCGGTGCAGGAAGTGTCCGCCGATGGCGTGGTGCTGCTGCGTTTCGGTGGTGGCTGCCATGGCTGCGGCATGGCCGACGTGACCCTGAAGCAGGGCATCGAGAAGACCCTGATGGCCCGTGTCCCCGGCGTTACCGCGGTGCGCGACGCGACCGACCACGCCAGTGGCCAGGCGCCCTACATTCCGCGCGGCAGCGCGGGCTGAGCGACCCGCCACGTGCCGGTGACGACGGTTGCCGACCTGATCGACCTGCTGGCTGCCCGCCGCAAGGGCAGCCTCCTGCATGACCGCCGCACCGGCTTCCCCTACAGCTGGAGTGCCTGGCTGCGAGGGGGCGGCCAGGCAAAAGGGCTGGCCTTCGCTGGCGCCGATGCCGCTGCCGCAGCGCCGCCTTGGCGTGGCCCGCATTCCCGCGGAAGCGGCCGTCCGGTTTCGTTCCAGCGTGCCTTGCTGCAGTTGTTGCGCTGGGCCGGGGATGACCCGCCGGCAGACGACCAGCGCCGCATCCGCTGGTTTTCCGCGCTGTGCAGCGTGGCCCTGCATCTGCTGTTCGCGGTACTGCTGGTGTGGGTGGCGCTGGTACGCAGCACCGTGCCCGAGCCGGGGGCGGACGAGGGGGAGCGGGTCCGGGTCGAGTACCTGGGCCGGGGCACCCCGGAACAAGAAGGTGGCGGTGCACCGCGGGATGCGGGCGCGTCGGCGGATCACGCGCAGGCAGCGGCGGCCGGCGCGCTGGCCGACGCTTCGTCGCCACAGGCACCGCCGCAGTCGCAGCCGCCACCGGCGGTGCAGGACGGCAGTGTCGATCCCGCACCGGCGGACACCCCGCAGCCGGCACCCGACGCGGTGGCGCAGCAGCCGCTGCAGGTCACCGAGGTGGCGCGGCCCACCACCGATTTCGTTCTGCCCGCGCCCACGCTGGCCGAGCCGGCGCTGCGCGTGCAGGTGCCGCAGGTGCGCGAGCGTACCGTCGAGAGCGTGGTGGAGCGGCCGGCGAACGTGCGCGCGCTGCCGCTGCCCGATGTCGCCATGCGCGCCCCGGCGATGCCGCAGGTGCAGGTGCGCGAGCGCCCGGTAGAGACCGCGCCGGTGCAGCCGGTGGCGATGGCGCAGGTGCGTCCACGCGAACCCCAGGTGCGCGTGGAGAGTGTCGCGCCGGCCGTACGCGAGCGGCAGATCGAGACCGCGCCGCGGCAGCCGGTGGCGCTGTCCACGGTGCCGGTACGCGAAAGCGGCGTGCAGGTGAAGGCGGCGGACCTGGTGGTGCGCGAGCGGCAGGTGCCGGGCGTGGCCGATGCCGCTCCGGCGCCGGCGGCCGGCGCCGGTGTGGCGACCGCGACCACCACTGGCGCCACGGCGCAGGGATCACGGCCATCGCCGGCTGCGGCTGCGGACGGGCGCGCGGCCAACAGTGCGCCGCAGGCGGGCGCCAGTGCCGGCGCCGGTCCACAGCCGCGGGATCGCAGCGGCGGTTGGGCGGCACCGGTCCGCTCGGACGACTGGGGAGCCTCGCAGCGGCAGGCGGCGGGCGAGGGACGGGCTGCCTCCGACGCCGGGCGTGGCCTGTACAACCGTGATGGCAGCGTGCGCCTGGCGGGCGATGCCGGGAAGGATGCGGCGTCGCCCGATCGCGGCGCGCCGGGTGGCGAATCCGACAACTGGAGCAGGGAGCAGCTCGATCGTGCCGGCACCTGGCTCAAGCGTCCGCCCTACGAGCATGCGCCGACTTCGTTCGACAAGTACTGGGTACCCAACGAATCGTTGCTGGCCGAGTGGGTGCGCAAGGGCATCAAGAGCATTGAAATCCCCATCCCCGGTACCGGTACCCGCATCTCCTGCGTGGTGTCGGTCCTGCAGTTCGGCGGCGGCTGTGGCCTGCGCAACCCGAACATGCAGGAGCAGTCGGCCACGGCGCGGCCGCCGCCGGACATTCCGTTCAAGCAGGAACTGCAGGACGACAACGGCAGCCGTTGAGCGGGCGAAGCTGTGGTTGCCGTCGCCCTGCCGCCCGCCGCCGGGGCGCTAGCGGCTCCTGTGGTGCCGCATGGTGCGCGCCAAGGCGGGGGAACAGCGGCATGCCGCAGACGCGCGACGCGAGGGTTCCAGATGCCGCCCCCGGGACTGGTCCGGGCGGGATCGGTGATGAGCCGCTCCGGTTACGCGCGGATACCGGGGAATCCGGCCGTGGCTGCCGGCCGCGCGACCCGCGCGGCGACCAAGCGTTTTCCGGGTGCGTGCTGTCGCGCGGCGCTCACGCCCGGCCCGGCCAGGTCCGGCGCGCGGGGCCGGCACGCGCAGGTGCCGGCGCGGTGCCGTTACTTGAGGCCGTGCAGGTCCCGCAGCTGGCTGGGGCGCGAGCCGAAGTAGGCCGCCAGGTCGGCGATGTCCTGGTCGCTCAGGCCGGCCGCCTGCGGCGACATCAGCATGTGCTCGCGATCGCCGCTGCGATACGCCTGCAGGGCATGGGCGAGGTAATCGCCATACTGGCCACCGAGCCGTGGATAGCCCGGATCGATCGGCGCGTTGCCGTCGGCACCATGGCAGTCGATGCAGCTCTGGCCGGTGGCCTTGCCCTTGCTGTTGGCCAGCTGCTCGCCGGCGGCGATGCGCCCCTGCGGCAGGCCGGCCGACGAACTGGAACCATGTTCACCGCTGGCATGGCCGGGGTCGGCAGCGGATTTTGCGCTGGACTCCACTTCCGACTGGGTGCAGGCGGCCACCGCGCAGGCAGCGAACAGGGCGATGGCGAGACGCGAGGCGTGCTTGGCTTTCGACATGAGCGGTGCTTACTTGAGAGTGGACAGGTAGGCGGCGAGATCAGCGATTTCCTGCGTGCTGAAACTCATCGATTGCGCCTGCATGGTCGGATGCTTGCGCTTGCCTTCGCGGTATTCGGTCAACGCCTGGCCCAGGTACTGCGCCGACTGCCCGCCGATCTTCGGCACGCGGTAACTCGGATAGGCGTTCTTGTAGCCGGTGATGCCATGGCACCCCTGGCAGGTGTAGGCCAGGGTGCGCCCGGCCTCGGCATTGCCGGTGGCCGGCACCGCCGCGGGAGCGGGCGTGGCGGCGGGTGCGGGGGCGGAAGGTTCAGACTGCTGCGGGTCGGCTTGTGCGGCCGCCCCGAAGGGCAGGGCCAGAGCCAGGGCGAGACATACGGCAAACGGCTGCGGGCGCATGGTTTCCTTGTCCGGTATGCGGGTCTGTTCGTTCCGCCGTGGGGACACGGAACGGCCCGAGTATAGCCCGCGTATTCACCGGTTCGGAACCATTCATGAATGCTGCGACGCGGCATGCGGGCATGACCTTTGGGGCATGGTGTCGTCGTGGGGTGGTGCAATACTTTGCTACAACACCAGCCACTGCATCTCCAAGGACCCCATGATGTCGCCAATCCTTACCCCTTACGGCCGCACCGGACGCTGCGCCGCCGCTCTCCTCGTCACTTCGGTGTTGTTGCTCGGGGGCTGCAAGGCCGGTGGCGAGGATGCCAAGGACAAGCCCAAGGAAGAGCAGAAGGCAAGCGACGCGGTCCCGGTCGAAGTGGCCAAGGCGGCACGCCGCGCCATCGCCGCCAGCTACACCGGTACCGCCTCGCTTGAGCCGCGCGCCGAGTCGCAGGTGGTCGCCAAGACCTCGGGCGTGGCGCTGGCGGTGATGGTCGAGGAAGGCCAGCAGGTCAGCGCCGGGCAGCCGCTGGTACGGCTGGACCCGGACCGCGCGCGGCTGGCCGTGGCGCAGAGCGAAGCGCAGATGCGCAAACTGGAAAACAGCTACCAGCGTGCGCAGAAGCTGGTCCAGCAGCAGCTGGTTAGCGCCGCCGACGTGGACCAGCTGCGCTTCGACCTGGAGAACGCGCGCGCGCAATACCGGATGACGGCGCTGGAGCTGTCCTACACCACGGTGGTGGCGCCGATCTCCGGGGTGATTGCCTCGCGCGACATCAAGCCAGGCAATTTCGTGCAGATCAATTCGCCGATCATCCGCATCGTCGACGCCGGCAAGCTGGAGGCCACGCTCAACGTGCCCGAGCGCGAGATCGCCAAGCTCAAGCCGGGGCAGGCGGTGACGCTGGTCGCCGACGCATTGCCGGGGCGCACGTTCGACGGCGTCGTGGACCGCGTGTCGCCGGTGGTGGACACCGGCACCGGCACGTTCCGCGTGGTGGCCTCGTTCTCGGGCGAGGGCGACCTGCAGGCGGGCATGTTCAGCCGCCTGAGCATCAACTACGACCAGCGCGCCGACGCGCTGGTGGTGCCGCGTACCGCGCTGCTCGAGGACGGTGGCGAGCCCGCCGTGTACGTGGTGCGCGACGGCAAGGCGACCCGTACCCGGCTCAAGCTCGGCTATGACGATGCCGGTTGGATCGAGGTGCGCGAAGGCCTGCAGCCGGGCGAGGAAGTGGTGATCGCCGGCAAGGCGGCGCTGCGCGAGGGCAGCGCGGTGCAGGTGATCGGCAAGGAGAAGGCGGTCGCCGCCGCGGCGCCCGCCAAGGCACCGGCCGCACAGGCAGCCAAGCAATGAGTGCGCGCGATCCGTCGGTTCCCGGCGGTGGCGGCTTCGATCTGATCGAGTTCGCCACGCGCCGTCGCGTCACCATCGCGATGATGACGCTGACCCTGGTGCTGTTCGGCCTGATCTCGCTGTCGAGCCTGAAGGTCGAACTGCTGCCCGACCTGAGCTACCCCACGCTCACCGTGCGCACCGACTATGAAGGCGCGGCGCCGGCCGAGGTGGAGACGCTGATCTCGCAACCGGCCGAGGAAGCGCTGGGCATCGTCAAGGGCCTGCGCAAGCTCAAGTCGATCTCGCGCACCGGGCAGAGCGACGTGGTCCTGGAGTTCGCCTGGGGCACGGACATGCAGCAGGCCGGGCTGGACGTGCGCGACAAGATGGAGACGCTGCAGCTGCCGCTGGAGGCCAAGCCGCCGGTGCTGCTGCGCTTCAATCCGTCGACCCAGCCGATCATGCGCCTGGCGCTGTCCTCCAGGCAGGACGGTGGCAGCGAGGCCGACGCGGTGCGCCGGCTGATGGAACTGCGCCGCTATGCCGACGACGACCTCAAGCGCAAGCTCGAGCCGGTCAGCGGCGTGGCCGCGGTCAAGGTCGGCGGTGGCCTGGAAGACGAGATCCAGGTGGATATCGACCAGCGCAAGCTGGCGCAGCTGGGGCTGTCGCTGGACAGCGTGATCCAGCGCCTGCAGCAGGAGAACGTGAACCTGTCCGGCGGCCGCCTGGAAGAGGGCTCGCAGCGTTACCTGGTGCGCACCGTCAACCAGTTCGCCACGGTCGAGCAGATGCGCGAGATGCTGCTCAACACCGCCGCCGGCTCGGGTGCCTCCTCGGCCGGCGAGAACCGCCAGCTGATGACCGCGATCCTCGGCAGCCGCGATCCGAACGTGATCGCCGCGCTGCGCAGCGATGGCAGTGGCGGCGGCACCTCGCCGGTACGCCTGAAGGACGTGGCCGACGTGCGCCAGGGCTACAAGGAGCGCGAGGCGGTGATCCGCGCCGGCGGCCACGAAGCGGTCGAACTGGCGATCTACAAGGAAGGCGACGCCAACACCGTCTCCACCGCCGATGCGCTGGAGAAGAAGCTCGAGGCGATCCGCAAGCAGATGCCCAAGGACATCGAGATGACCACGGTGGAGGACCAGTCGGTCTTCATCCGCCACGCGATCAAGGACGTCAAGATCGACGCGGTGATCGGCGGCCTGCTGTCGGTGCTGATCATCTTCCTGTTCCTGCGCGATGGCTGGAGCACGTTCGTCATTTCGCTGTCGCTGCCGATCTCGATCATCGCCACGTTCTTCTTCATGGGCCAGCTCGGGCTGAGCCTGAACGTGATGTCGCTGGGCGGCCTGGCGCTGGCCACCGGCCTGGTGGTGGATGATTCGATCGTGGTGCTCGAATCCATCGCCAAGGCGCGCGAACGCGGCATGGGCATCCTCGAGGCCGCGATCAAGGGCACCCGCGAGGTGTTCATGGCGGTGGTCGCCTCGACCCTGACCACCATCGCGGTGTTCCTGCCGCTGGTGTTCGTCGAAGGCATCGCCGGGCAGCTGTTCCGCGACCAGGCGCTGACCGTGTCGATCGCCATCGCGGTGTCGCTGGTGGTGTCGATGACCCTGATCCCGATGCTGAGCGCGCTCAAGGGCCGGCCGCCGCTGGAGTTCCCGGCCGAGGATCCGCGCCAGCCGTGGCGCCCGGAGCGCCGCTGGCAGAAGCCGGCCGCGTTCGCCGGCCGCGGCATCGGCGCCATGTTCCGCTACGGCTTCTATGCCGCGGCGTGGCTGGTGGTGCGCATCTTCCGTGGCATCGCCGCGGTGGTCGGGCCGGTCATGCGCAAGGCCAGCGACATCGCCATGGCCCCGTACGGCCGTGCCGAACGCACCTACCTGCGGCTGTTGCCCGCCGCGCTGGCACGGCCGTGGCCGGTGCTCGGCGGCGCGGCGCTGGCGTTCGCGCTGACCCTGGCGGCATTGCCGATGCTGGGCGTGGACCTGATCCCGCAGCTGGCGCAGGACCGCTTCGAGATGACCGCCAAGCTGCCGCCCGGCACGCCGCTGGCGCAGACCGATGCACTGGTGCGCGAAGTGCAGCGCAAGCATGCCGGCGAGGACGGCATACGCCTGCTGTACGGCGTGTCCGGCACCGGCACGCGGCTGGACGCCAGCCCGACCGAGAGCGGCGAGAACATCGGCAAGCTGTCGGTGGTGATGAGCGATACCTCGCGCGAACCGGAGCTGACCGAGAAGCTGCGCCAGACCATGAAGGCATGGCCGGCGGCGCAGGTGGATTTCGCGCGCCCGGAACTGTTCGCGCTGTCGCCGCCGCTGGAGATCGAGATCGAGGGCAACACGCTCGACGCGATCCGGGTGGCCGGCAACCGCCTGGCCGGCATGCTGCGACAGAACCCGCACTACGCCGACGTGAAGTCGACGGTCGAGCAGGGCTTCCCGGAAATCCAGGTGGTGTTCGACCAGGACCGCGCCGCGGCGCTGGGCCTGACCACGCGCCAGATCGCCGATGCGGTGGTCAACAAGGTGCGCGGCAACGTCGCCACCCGCTACAGCTTCCGCGACCGCAAGATCGACGTGCTGGTGCGCGTGCAGGAGTCCGAGCGTTCCTCGGTCGAGGACATCCGCCGCCTGATCGTGCACCCGACCGGCGGCAAGCCGGTGGAACTGTCGTCCGTGGCCGAGGTGGTGGCGACCACCGGCCCCAGCGAGATCCACCGCGCCGACCTGCGCCGGGTGGCGATTGTCTCGGCCAACCTGCGCGGCATCGACCTGGGCACGGCGATCACCGAAGTGCAGAAGATGGTGGCCGACAACCCGCTCGGCACCGATGTCGGCATGCACATCGGCGGGCAGGGCCAGGAGCTGGGCGAATCGATCCGTTCGCTGCTGTTCGCCTTCGCCCTGGCGGTGTTCCTGGTGTACCTGGTGATGGCGTCGCAGTTCGAATCGCTGCTGCACCCGTTCGTGATCCTGTTCACCATCCCGCTGGCGCTGGTCGGCGCGGTCGCGGCGCTGCTGCTGTCGCGCTCGCCGGTCTCGGTGGTGGTGTTCATCGGCCTGATCCTGCTGGTCGGGCTGGTGGTGAAGAACGCCATCATCCTGATCGACAAGGTCAACCAGCTGCGCGAGGAAGGCGTGCCCAAGCGCCAGGCGCTGGTGGAGGGCGCGCGCTCGCGACTGCGCCCGATCATGATGACCACGCTGTGCGCGGTGTTCGGCTTCCTGCCGCTGGCGCTGGCCTTCGGCGAAGGTGCGGAAGTGCGCTCGCCGATGGCGATCACCGTGATCGGCGGCCTGCTGGTCTCGACCCTGTTGACGCTGCTGGTGATCCCGGTGGTGTACGACCTGCTGGACCGCAAGGCCGACGCGTTCTATGCCGAGCGTGGCCGCCGCGCGCGGCAGCAGGCGCAGCAGGTCGAGCAGGTGCTGGCGCACGAGCATGACGCGCTGGGCGATGGCGCCACCGGCGGCGACGGGCTGAAGGGCTGATACGGATGAACATCACCGAGCTGTCCATCCGCCGCCCCGTCACCACCATCATGCTGTTCGTGTCGATGGTGGCGATCGGCCTGATCGCCGCCTTCCGGCTGCCGCTGGAAGCCGAGCCGGAAGCCACCATTCCCTTCTTCTTCGTGTCGCTGCCGTACCCGGGGTCGACGCCGGAGGAAGTGGAGCGCAACCTGCTGCGGCCGGTCGAGGAGGCCATCGCCACGATGCCCGGCATCAAGTCGATGAACGCCCGCGCCAATGCCGAGGGCGGGCAGATCCAGGTCGAGTTCAGCGACTGGAACCGCGATATCGCCATGGCCGCGTCCGAAGCGCGCGAGCGCATCGACGCGGTGCGCGACCAGTTGCCGGACGATTTCCGCCGCTACTACGTGCAGCGCTGGAGTACCAGCGACCGCGAGGCGATGAGCCTGCGCCTGACCAGCGACGAGGACCTGACCGCGCGCGCGGATCTGATCGAACGCAGCATCAAGCAGCGCCTGGAACGCCTGCCCGGGGTGGCGCGGGTCGAGGTCGAAGGTGTCGCCAAGCAGGAAGTACTGGTGGCGCTGGACAAGGACCGGCTGAGCGCGCACGGGGTGGCGCTCAACGAGCTGGTGCAGAAGCTGCAGGCGGCCAACTTCTCGGTGTCGGCCGGGCAGATCACCGAGGCCGGCCGGCGCCTGCGCGTGCAGCCGCGCGGCGAGCTGCTGGAACTGCAGGCGCTGCGCAACCTGCCGGTCGACAAGCGTGGTACCCGGTTGTCGGACATCGCCGACGTCAGCCTGCAGCCGCAGCGCATGAACTACGTGCGGCAGATGGAGGGCAGGCCCAGTGTCGGCGTCGACGTATACAAGGAGCGCTCGGCCAACCTGGTGGACCTGTCGCGCGCGGTGCGCGCCGAGATCGAGCGGCTGCAGGAAGACCCGGCGATGCGTGGTGTCGGCATCGAGGTCACCGACGACCAGGGACAGGCGGTGACCAGTTCGCTGCTGGCGCTGGCCGAGGCCGGCGCGATCGGCCTGCTGCTGTCGGTGATCGTGCTGTACGCCTTCCTGCGCCATTGGCCGTCGACGCTGATGGTGTCGCTGGCCATCCCGATCTGCTTCATCATGACCCTGGGGTTCATGTACTTCGCCGGCATCACCCTGAACATCATTTCGATGATGGGCCTGCTGCTGGCGGTGGGCATGCTGGTGGACAACGCGGTGGTGGTGGTGGAGAGCATCTACCAGGAGCGCGAGAAGTACCCCGACCAGCCTTCGCTGGCCTCCATCATCGGTACCCGCCACGTGGCCATCGCGCTGTCCGCCGGCACCCTGTGCCACTGCGTGGTGTTCCTGCCGATGATGTTCGGCGAGAAGAACATCATCACCATCTACCTGTCGCAGCTGGCGGTGACGATCTCGGTCTCGCTGCTGGCCTCGTGGCTGGTGGCGGTGAGCCTGATCCCGATGCTGTCGGCGCGGATGAAGACCCCGCCGGCGCTGAAGTCGCCGCTGATCAACCGGATGCAGGAACGTTATGCGCGCGCGCTGCGCTGGACGCTGCAGCACCGCGGCTGGGCGGTGGGCGGCATCCTCGCCATTTCCCTGGCCAGCGTGTATCCGATGACGCATACCAGTGGTGGCGGCGACGACGACAATCCGAGCGAGATCAACATCTTCTACCAGTGGCGTGGCGCCTACTCCAAGGAGGAGATGGGCCGCGAAGTGGCGCGGGTGGAGGCGTTCGTCAATGCGAACCGCAAGCAGTTCCACATCGACCGCGTGTTCAGCCGCTACAGCGAACAGGGCTGGGCGCAGACCCGCCTGTTCCTGGATACCGAGGACCCGGCGCTGAGCGAGAAGATCAAGGAGGAGGTGCGCAAGGGGCTGCCGCAGTCGGCGCGCGCCAAGATCGGCATCGGCTGGCCGGGTGGCATGGGCAGCGACGGCCAGGGCATCCGCTTCAGCCTGGTGGGGGATTCGACCCAGACCCTGAAGGAGCTGGCCGACGACATCGTGCCGATACTGGCCCGCGACCCGAAGCTGCGCGACGTGCGCGTGGACACCGGCGACGCCAACACCGAACTGGCGGTGCGGGTGGACCGCGAGCGTGCCGCCGCCTATGGCTTCAGCGCACAGCAGGTGGCGCAGTTCGTCGGCATGGCGCTGCGTGGCTCCTCGCTGCGCGACTTCCACCGCGACGACGTCGAGATCCCGGTCAACGTGCGCTTCGCCGGCTCGGAGAACTATGGCATCGAGGACTTGTCCTCGTTCATGGTGCGCACTGCCGGCGGCAAGGAGGTGCCGCTGCTGGCGATGGTGGACGTGAACGTCACCCCGGCGGCCAGTTCGATCCAGCGGCTGAACCGGCAGACCATGCTGCGGGTCGAGGCGGGGCTGGCCAAGGACGTGCCGATGGACCAGGCGCGCAAGGCGGTCGAGACCACGCTGGACGGCGTGCAGTTCCCGCCCGGCTACGGCTACACCTTCGCCGGCGCCGGCTTCAACATCAACTTCGATGGCATGCAGCAGATGGTGAACAGCATCTTCATCGCGCTGATCCTGATGGTGGTGATCATGGCCGCGGTGTTCGAATCCCTGCTGTTCCCGGCGGCGATCATGTCCTGCGTGCTGTTCTCCATCTTCGGCGTGTACTGGCTGTTCTGGCTCACTGGCACCGAGATGAACATCATGGCGGTGATCGGCATCCTGGTGCTGATGGGCGTGGTGGTGAACAACGGCATCGTGATGATCGAGCACATCAACAACCTGCGCCGGCGCGGCATGGCGCGCACCGATGCGCTGGTGGAAGGCAGCCGCGAACGCCTGCGCCCGATCATGATGACCATGGGCACGGCGATCCTGGCGATGATCCCGATCGCGCTGAACACCAAGACCGCCGACGGCATGCCGCCGTACTACCCGATGGCACGCGCCATCGCCGGCGGGCTGGCGTTCTCGACCGTGGTCAGCCTGCTGTTCCTGCCGACCATCTACGCGATTCTCGACGACCTGCGCACCGGCACGGCGCGCCTGGTGCGGCGTGCGCGCGGGCTGTCGCCACTGCCGGAGGTGGGGCCGGCGCCGGTGCAGGAGTAACGCCATCGTGCTCCCGCCATGCCGGCGGGGGCCCTTTCCAGGGGAACCACAGATGCCACACGTACTTCACCCGGGCGGCCGGCTTGCCGGTGTCCTGTACCTGATCGTCGTCGTCACCGGCATTTTCTGCCTGGCTTATGTACCGGCGCAGCTGGCCGGCGCAGACGCCGGCGCACTGCTGGACAACGTGGTCGCCAGGCAGGCGTTGTTCAAACAGGGCGTGGCGGCGTTCGTCGTCGAACAGGTGGCCTACCTGCTGCTGGCACTGGTGCTGTACCGCGCCTTCCAGGATGTCAGCCGAGGCGCGGCGACGCTGATGCTGGCGTTCGTGGCGATGGGCGTGCCACTGGCGCTGGCGGCGTTGTCGCACCGGCTGCAGGCGCTGGCGCTGCTGACCGATGCCGACAGCGCGCAGCTGCTGTCGCTGGAACAACGCCAGCAGCTCGCGCACGCGGCGTTGAAGGCGTACCGCGGCGGCATGCAGCTGGTGCGCGTGTTCTGGGGCCTGTGGCTGCTGCCGCTGGGCTGGCTGGTGCTGCGCTCGCGCCGCCTGCCGCGCCTGCTCGGCGTGCTGCTGGTGCTGGGCGGGCTGGGCTATGTGCTGGATGTGCTGGCGGAACTGCTGGTGCCGGGCTACGCGGACTGGTGGATTTCCGCCCACCTGACCCTGCCGGCCTCCGTCGGCGAGATCGGTACCTGCCTGTGGCTGCTGCTGTTCGGCCTGCGCACGCGGGGCCGCGATGCCGTGCCATCCGCTGTCCATTGAGGAGACGTCCCATGCAAAGCCGTTCCCCGCTGTCCGACCCGCCGCTGTCGCCGCGCATCAAGCTCTCGGCGCTGTGGGCCAGCCTGACCTTCTGCTACCTCTACGGTGATTACTTCGGCCTCTACCGGCCCGGCAAGCTGAAGTACATGCTCGACGGCGGCGGTCCGATGGGGCCGAGCAGCCAGGGCTCGCTGCTGTTCGTCGCGCTGCTGCTGGCGGTGCCCGGGCTCATGGTGTTCCTGTCGCTGGCGCTGCCGGCGCGCGTGGTGCGTTGGCTGGGCATCGGCCTGGCCCTGTTCTACGCCGCCTTCGTCGCGCTCACCATGCCGGGGGCATGGTGGTTCTACCTGGCCTACAGCAGTATCGAGATCGTGCTGTGCCTGTTGATCGTGGGCCTGTCCTGGCGCTGGCCGCGGGCCTGAGGGCCGCGCCAGCGCCGGCGCATCACACCAGCTTGCCGTACACGGTGAAACCGGTCAGCCACAGGCCGAGCATGCTGCCGAGGTTGGTGAGCATGAAGGTCAGCACGATGCGGGTGACACGGTTGCGGTACCAGCCCTTGAGCGATTGCGCGTCGTCGCGCAGGCGCAGGAAATCGGCGTAGGCCGGCCGCCGCAGGCGCGTTTCCACCAGCGCCGCGAACGCGCCGGTGGGGATGCTCAGGCGGAACGGCTTGAACGGCGCCACCAGCACCGCGGTCAGGATGCTCAACGGGTGGCTGCCGGCCAGCAGCGCGCCAAGGCCGGCCAGGCCGCCGGTGTAGAGCGCCCAGGTCGCGAGCATGTCCGCGCCCATGCCCATGCCGCCCTTCCAGAAGCCGACGCCGATGCCGGCCAGGACCACGGCCAGGATGGTCAGCGTGATCCACGGGATGTTGCGCTTCTTCGGCACCGCCTCCAGCGCCTGGCGCAGTGGGCCGGGCGCTTCGGTGTCGGTTTCTAGGTAGCGCGCGAGCCCGGCGAGGTGGCCGGCGCCGACCACCGCCAGTACGTTGCGCTGGCTGTCGCTGCGCTCTTCGCGCAGGCGCGTGGCCATGTAGCGGTCGCGCTCGCCGATGATGCTCTCGTACAGCGCCGGGCTTTCGCTGGCGAATTCGCCGAAGCTCGATTCGAGCATGTCGCCCTGCTTCAGCTTCTCGATCTCGTCCTCGCCCACGTCCTCGGACGAGAACAGGCCGGCGCCGAGCCCGGCGACGAGCTTGAGCTTGCCGATGAAGCCCAGGCGCTGCGAGGCGCGGCGGAAGGTCAGGCCGACATCGCGGTCGATCAGGTGCACCGGCAGGCCACGTTCCTGCGCCAGCGTCACCGCGCGCTTGAGCTCTGCGCCCGGTTCGATGCCCAGCTGTTCGGCGAGCCGGCGCTGGTAGGCGGCCAGGGCCAGGTTGGCGGCGAACAGCGCGACCCGGTTCTTGCGGATCACCTCGATCAGGTCCAGCTGCGCCAGCGCGTCCGGGTTGGTCAGGGCCTGCAGCCGCTGCGGATCGAGCTCGACCGCGACGGCGTCGTACTGGCCGCTGCCGATGGCCTGTTCCACCGCCTGCACGCTGGTGGCGGATACATGGGCGGTGCCCAGCAGGGTGTAGCGCACGCCATCGCGTTCGACGATGCGCAGCGGCTGGCCGGCGAGCAGTTCGCTGCCGTTTTCGGAGTGGGTGTCGGTCATTGCGTCATTCATTGGAGGGGGCGCTGCCGGCGCCATCGCCGAGCGCGCGTTGCATCTGCACCGTGTCCAGCCAGCGGCCGTGCTTGCGGCCCAGGCCGCGGAACACGCCCACGAGCTGGAACCCGAAACGCTCGTGCAGCCTGATGGAGGCGCTATTGGCGGGCTCGCCGATCACCGCGACCATCTGCCGGTAGCCACGCGCGGTGCAGGCGTCGATCAACGCCTGCAGCAGCGTGCTGCCCACGCCGCGGCCCTGGAAGCGGGCATCGACGTAGACCGAATTCTCCACCGTCCACTGGTAGGCGATGCGGCTGCGATAGGTGTTGGCGTAGGCATAGCCGGCGACCTGGCCGTCGATCTCGGCGACCAGGTAGGGAAAGCCACGGGCGAGGATGTCCTGCATGCGCCGCAGCATCTCGGCTTCGTCCGGCACCTCGTATTCGTAGGTGTTGACGAAGTCGGTCACCTCGATTGCGTAGATCGCGGTGATGGCGGCGATGTCGGCCGCGCCGGCATCACGGATGTGCACGGCCATGCGCAGGGTTCCCGGTCAGTCGATGTAGCGCTTGAGCAGGTCGCCGTACGCATCGATGCGGCGGTCGCGCAGGAACGGCCAGATGCGGCGCACGTGCTCGCTGCGCTGCAGGTCCACCTCGCAGACCAGCACGGTCGGCTCGGTGCCGGCCTCGGCCAGGAACTCGCCCTGCGGGCCGAGCACGTGGCTGTTGCCCCAGAACTGGATGCCCGACGCGCCCAGCGGCGACGGCTCGTGGCCGACGCGGTTGCACGACAGCACCGGCACGCCGTTGGCCACGGCATGGCCACGGTGGCTAAGCACCCAGGCGTCGCGCTGGCGGTTCTTCTCGTCCTGCATGTCGTCCGGATCCCAGCCGATGGCGGTGGGGTAGAGCAGCAGCTCGGCGCCGGCCAGCGCCATCAGGCGCGCGGCTTCCGGATACCACTGGTCCCAGCACACCAGCACGCCCAGGCGGCCGACCGAGGTGTCGATCGGCTTGAAGCCGATGTCGCCCGGGGTGAAGTAGAACTTCTCGTAGAAGCCCGGGTCGTCGGGAATGTGCATCTTGCGGTACTTGCCCAGCAGGGTGCCGTCCTTCTCGAACACCACCGCGGTGTTGTGGTACAGGCCGGCGGCGCGGCGCTCGAACAGCGAGCCGACGATGACCACGCCATGCTGCCTGGCCAGCGCGCCCAGGCGCGCGGTGCTCGGGCCGGGGATCGGCTCGGCCAGGTCGAACTCGTCCACCGATTCGTGCTGGCAGAAATACGGGCCGTTGTGCAGTTCCTGCAGCAGCACCAGCTTGGCGCCCTGCGCCGCGGCTTCGGCGACGCGGGCCTCGATCACGGCCAGGTTGGCGGCGGCATCGCCGTGGTTGCGTTCCTGGATCAGGGCGACAGTCAGGGAATGTGTATTCATGCGGGCATTGTAAACCTGGGGGAGCAATGGCCCCTGCACAAGGGGCCATTCGCGCCGGGCATGGGAAAGAGGAGGGCGCCGGGCCTCGTGCCTGCCTGGCAGGGACGGGGCAAGCGGACGCCAGGCTTCAGCCCAGCAGGCCGGCGGGCAGCTGCATGGTGATGCAGTGCAGGCTGCCGTTCTGCCAGATCAGCGGCCGGCACGGCACCGGCACGATCTCGCGGTCCGGGAACGCGCGTGCGAGCACGTCGCGCGCCGTGTCGTCGGCAGGGTCGCCGTAGGCCGGCATCAGCACGGCGCCGTTGATGATCAGGAAGTTCGCGTAGGACGCGGCCAGGCGGCGCCCCTCGTCGATCACCGGTTGCGCCCACGGCAGCGGGAACAGGCGGTAGGGCTGGCCATCGCGGGTGCGCAGCGCGGCCAGTTCGGCCCCCATCGCCTTGAGTTCGGCATGGTGCGAGTCCTGCGGGTCGTCGCAGTCCTGGTAGACGATGCTGTCGGCCGAGGCGAAGCGGGCCAGGGTGTCGACATGGGCATCGGTGTCGTCGCCTTCCAGATAGCCGTGGTCCAGCCACAGCACGCGTTCCTGGTGCATCCACTGCGCCATGTCGGCGGCCAGCGATGCGCGGTCGCGCTCCGGGTGGCGTTCGTGCAGGCACTTCCAGGTGGTCAGCAGGGTGCCGTCGCCATCGGTGTCGATGGCGCCGCCCTCCAGCGCGAAGGCGATGCTGCGCACCTGGGCGTTGTTGAACACGCCGGCGTCATGCAGCACCCCGACCAGCTGGTCGTCCAGGCTCGCCTCGAACTTGCCGCCCCAGCCGGTGAAGCGGAAATCCAGCAGCTGGAAGCCGCCGTCGGCACGCCTGAGCGTGATCGGGCCGGAGTCGCGCAGCCAGGTGTCGTCGTACGCTGCGGTGATGAAGCGCACGCGCGCCATGTCGATGCGGTTGGAACGCAGGCGCATCTCCGCGTAGGTCTCGATATCGTCGTCGGCCACGCAGATCAGCACCGGCTGGAAGCGGGTGATGGCGGCGACCAGCGCGATATAGGTCTCCTCGACCTCGGCCAGGCGTTCGGCCCAGTCGGTATCGGCATGCGGCCAGGCGATCAGGACGCCGGACTGGGCTTCCCATTCGGCGGGAAAACGAAGTGCATCGGTCATTGCGGGTAGGTGCTCGGATCATGCCCGGCGCGAAAGTCCGGTGCGTTGGCGCGCCTGCCGGTGCCGGGAGGCGCGGGGGAGGGCGCCGCCCGGGGCCGCCATTGCAGCCCCGGAGTGGCGGAGATCAGCGGACCGGCGGTTTGGGGCCGATCTCGTCGGGGCCTGCCTGGTTGGCGACCACGTCGATCACCCGCTGCTTCTCGAAGTAGACGGTGAAGGCCGGGTAGACCCAGCGGTTGATCGTGGGCCACTGGCGCTTCTGGCCGCCGCGCGGTTCCAGCCGTTCCTGCGGGGCGCCGAAGCGCGCCTGCACCTGGCCCATCGACTCGCCGCGCGCCGGCAGCGTGCCCGCCGGCTTTTCCTGGGCCCGCTCGATCAGCAGGGTGTCGGCCAGCGCCGTGGTGGGTGCCGCGATGATCGCGGCGCTCAGGGCCAGAGCCCGGATGGTCTGCTTCATGGTCGCTTCTCCCCGGAGGACAAGTGGCGATTACAGCAAAAAAACAGCGTCGATAAAGCGGCAGGCAGCCCTGTTCCGCGCTGCCGGGCGCGGCATGCGTGCGGCGGACACGGCGGTTGCAGGATACGCGGCCGGCCGTGAGCGGGGCACGAAGATGCAGAAAGCCGCCCGGGGGCGGCTTTCTGCGAAGATCCGGAATCCTCGCGGATTCCGCTGGCGGCGAACGCCAGTCGGCTCAGCGCTGGCGAGCCTTGAAGCGCGGGTTCGACTTGCAGATCACGAAGATCTTGCCGCGACGGCGAACCACCTTGCAGTCACGGTGACGGGCCTTCGCCGACTTCAGGGAGGACAGGACTTTCATGGCATACCTCGGCGGATACGTTGGAGTTCTTCAGGGAGCGTAGCCGCGGATATGCAGGTTGACGCTCGTTCAAGCCCGCCATTCTACCGGGCAATTCCATGTGGGTTCAAGTGGTTGCGTGCAATCGGCGGCAGGCGGGCCGGGCGCGGCGCTAGAATGGGCGGATTCCCGTTCCAGCGCAGGCCGCAGATGAGTCCACTTCCCCCCGTTCTTACCATCGACGGCCCGTCCGGGGCCGGCAAGGGTACCGTCAGCCGCATCGTCGCGCACCGGCTGGGCTGGCACTACCTGGATTCGGGGGCGCTGTACCGGGCGGTGGGGGTGGCCGCCAGCTGGGCCGACATCGATACCTCCGACGCCTCGGCGCTGGTGCGCTGCACCTTTGACACCCGGATCCGCTTCGTCGAGCGCGGCGAGAGCCTGCGGGTGCTGGTCAACGATACCGATGCCACCGACGAGCTGCGCCTGGAGACCACCGGGGCGCTGGCCTCGGCGATCGCCGCCATCCCGGAGGTGCGGGCGGCGCTGAAGGAGCGTCAGCGCGCATTCAGGATGCCGCCGGGGCTGGTCGCCGACGGTCGCGACATGGGGACGGTGATCTTCCCGGACGCCCCGTTCAAGGTATTCCTGACCGCCAGCGCCGAGGAGCGGGCGCACAGGCGGCATAAACAGTTGAAAGAAAAAGGGGTTTCGGTTAACTTTGATGACCTCCTGCGCGAGATCATGGCCCGCGACGCCCGTGATGCACAACGCGCAGTGGCGCCCCTGAGGCCGGCCGATGACGCCGTCCTCATCGACACCAGCGGTATCGGCATCGACGACGTCGTTGCCAGGGTGCTGGGCCTGCTTCCTTCGCCGGAAGCGTGACCCGCGGTTCCGTGAGAGCGGCCGGTGACGGCCGCCGTCGCGCAAATCGAAGTTGTACAAGGCTCCGTCGTGCAGGGTGCACGGCGGTTTTTCCACTCCACACACGGCCGCCGGCACGGGGTCGACCAACAGGCGGGCGGCGCGCATTCCCCGAAGGGAGCGGCCTGCCCATGTGTTCAACTGAGTAAATCCAATGACCGAATCATTTGCAGAACTGTTTGAAGCCAGCCAGGCCAATCTGGCCAAGCTGAAGCCGGGCGCCATCGTCGTCGGCACCGTCGTCGACGTCCGCGGCGACGTGGTGGTGATCAACGCCGGTCTGAAGTCCGAAGGCATCGTGCCGATCGAACAGTTCCGTAACGACGCTGGCGAAATCGACGTGGGCGTGGGCGACCAGGTGAAGGTCGCGCTCGACTCGATCGAGAATGGCTTCGGCGAAACCGTCCTGTCGCGCGAGAAGGCCAAGCGCGCCATGGTGTGGGACGAGCTGGAAGAAGCGTTGGAGAAGAACGAGACCATCACCGGCCGCATCAGCGGCAAGGTCAAGGGTGGTTTCACCGTCGACATCAAGGATGTCCGCGCGTTCCTGCCGGGTTCGCTGGTCGATGTGCGCCCGGTGCGCGACCCGGCCTACCTGGAAGGCAAGGAGCTGGAGTTCAAGCTCATCAAGCTCGACCGCAAGCGCAACAACGTGGTCGTTTCCCGCCGCGCTGTCGTCGAGAGCGAGCACTCGGAAGAGCGCGAGCAGCTGATGGACAAGCTGCAGGAAGGCGCGATCCTGAAGGGTGTCGTCAAGAACCTGACCGACTACGGCGCGTTCGTGGACCTGGGCGGCATCGACGGCCTGCTGCACATCACCGACATGGCATGGAAGCGCGTGCGCCATCCGTCCGAAGTCGTGAACGTCGGCGACGAGCTGGACGTGCGCGTGCTGAAGTTCGACCGCGAGCGCAACCGCGTGTCGCTGGGCCTGAAGCAGCTGGGCGAGGATCCGTGGGACAACATCTCGCGTCGTTACCCGGCCAACAGCCGCGTGTTCGGCAAGGTCTCCAACGTCACCGATTACGGCGCGTTCGTCGAGATCGAGCCGGGCGTCGAGGGCCTGGTGCACGTGTCCGAGATGGACTGGACCAACAAGAACGTCAACCCGTCCAAGGTCGTGCAGGTTGGTGACGAAGTCGAAGTCATGGTGCTGGACGTCGACGAAGAGCGTCGCCGCATCTCGCTGGGCATGAAGCAGGTTGCCGCCAATCCGTGGGAAACCTTCGCCGCCACCCACAAGAAGGGTGACAAGGTGTCCGGCCAGATCAAGTCGATCACCGACTTCGGCATCTTCATCGGCCTGGACGGCGGCATCGACGGCCTGGTCCACCTGTCCGACATCAGCTGGAACACCACCGGCGAAGACGTCGTCCGCAACTTCAAGAAGGGCGATACCCTGGACGCCGTCGTCCTGGCCGTCGATCCGGAGCGCGAGCGCATCTCGCTGGGCGTGAAGCAGCTGGAGCAGGATCCGTTCGGCCAGTACATGGCGGCCAATCCGAAGGGCTCCAAGGTCGAAGGCGTGGTGAAGGAAGTCGACGCCAAGGGCGCCGTGATCGAGCTGGCCGACGGCATCGAAGGCTACGTCTCGGCCCGCGACATCAGCCACGACCGCGTCGACGACGCCTCGCAGCACCTGAAGGTGGGCGACAAGGTCGAAGCCAAGTTCGTGGGCATGGACCGCAAGGGCCGTACCATGCAGCTGTCGATCAAGGCCAAGGACGAAGCCGAGACCGCCGAAGCGCTGGCCGAGTACAACAAGTCCTCGACCGAAGCCGCTGCCGGCACCACCAGCCTGGGTGCGCTGCTGCGGGCGCAGCTGGGTGGCAACAAGTCCGAGTAATCGGCCTTGAGCTTGTCGTAGATGCAACCTGGGCGGCCCGGACGAAAATCCGGGCCGCTTCGGGGTTTTACCTTCGTGACGAGTCCGCAATGACCAAATCCGAGCTGATCGAAATCCTTGCGCGCCACCAGGCGCACTTGAAGGCCGATGATGTCGATCTGGCCGTGAAGTCGTTGCTGGAGATGATGGGCGGCGCGCTGGCGTCCGGCGACCGCATCGAGATCCGTGGCTTCGGCAGCTTTTCGCTGCATTACCGGCCGCCGCGCATGGGGCGCAACCCGAAGACCGGCGAATCGGTCGCCCTGCCGGGCAAGCATGTCCCGCACTTCAAGCCCGGCAAGGAGCTGCGCGAGCGCGTGAGCGACGTCGTGCCGCTGGAAAGCGACCCGGCCTGAGTTCCTGGTCGCCGCGATCCGTGGCGGCATCCCCCGGATCCATCGACAAGTGGCCCCGGCAACCGTTCGGGGTGGTTTTTTGATCCGCCTGCTGCGGATCGTCGCCACGGCCGTTAAGCTAGTGGCTCTGTGGACATGGAGCAGGCTGCCGCATGAAGGCTGTCCGTCTGTTGATTCTGCTGGCCGTGCTGGTCGGTGGCCTGGTGATAGGCTCGCTCAATTCGCAGCCCGTCGATATCCGGCTGGCGTTCTGGGCGCTCAGCACCACCTCCGGGATCGCGATCATCGTGTCGTTGCTGTTGGGCGCGCTGGTGGGCGGCGGGCTGGTGCTGGCAGGCGTGGTCATCCCGCTGTATGCCCGACTCCGGCGTGCCAACAAGGCCGCAGCAGGCGCGGCCGGCGCCGCGGCGCCGCAGGCGCCTTCCCCCTTCGACGGACGCTGATCGACGATGGCTTTCATCAGTGAGTGGTTCTGGTTCTTCCTGTTCCTGCCGATCGCCGCGCTGGGCGGCTGGGTCGTGGGCCGGCGTGGCGGCCAGCGCCATAGCGAGAACCAGGTCAGCCGCCTGTCGAGCACCTATTTCCGCGGCCTGAACTACCTGCTCAACGAGCAGCCGGACAAGGCGATCGAGCTGTTCCTGCACATTGCCGAGCTGGATCGGGAGACCTTCGAGACCCAGCTTGCGCTCGGCCACCTGTTCCGGCGCAGGGGGGAGGTGGATCGGGCCATCCGCCTGCACCAGGGGCTGGCCAACCGCCAGGACCTGTCCGACCAGCAGCGGGTACAGGCCCTGCTCGCGCTGGGCGAGGACTACATGAAGTCGGGCCTGCTGGACCGTGCCGAGACCGTGTTCACCGACCTGGCGCGCATCGACCAGCGCGCACCGCAGGCGTTGAAGCACCTGATCGGCATTTACCAGGCCGAGCGCGACTGGGAAAAGGCGATCGAGAACGCGACGCGCTACGAGCAGGTCACCGACGAGCCGATGGGCAAGCTGATCGGCCAGTTCGAGTGCGAGCTGGCAGAACGCCATCGCGCCGCCGGGCGGCTGGACGAGGCGCGTGCGGCGATCGGGCGTGCCAATGCCGCCGATGCGATGAGCGTGCGGGCCGGCATCATCGAGGGCCGTCTGGAAAGCGACTTCGGCAACGATGAGGCGGCCGTGCGCGCGTTCGAACGTGCGGCGCGCAACGATCCCGATTACCTGCCCGAGATCCTGCCGCAGCTGCTCAAGAACTACCGCAACGTGGGTGATCTGGCCGGCGCGCGCGCGTTCCTGGCGGAAATGACCGAACACTACCGCGGCATCGCCCCGGTGCTGGCGCTGTCGCGGTTGATGGAGGAGCAGGAAGGCGCCGGCCCCGCGCGGGCCTACCTGGGCCGCCAGTTGAAGGACCGTCCCTCCGTGCGTGGCGAGTCGGCGCTCATCGACCTGACCCTGGCCGAGGGCGCGGACCCGGTGGCGACGCTGCAGGACCTGAAGCACATCACCGACCAGTTGCTGGTGCGCAACCCGGCCTATCGCTGCACCCGCTGCGGGTTCGGCGCGCGTACCCACCATTGGCAGTGCCCGAGCTGTAAGGAATGGGGGACGGTCAAGCCGCTGCTGAATTACGCGGTGCTCTGATCCATGCAGCCGGTGTGGATGATACCGGGCCTGTTATCGGTCTTCGTGGTTTCGGCGCTGCTGACGGCGCTGGCGCGTGGCTATGCGCTGCGCCGGCAGTTGCTGGACCAGCCCGGGGAGCGCAGGAGCCATGCAGTCGCGACACCGCGTGGCGGTGGCATCGCCATCGTCGCCTCGCAACTGCTGGCCTGCCTGTGCATCGGCCTCCTGTCCCCGGGTGCCGCGCCGCCGCTCGCGGTGTTTTCCGCGGGGCTGTTGCTGGTGGCGGGCATCGGCTGGTGGGACGATCACCGACCACTGCCGGCGCTCCCGCGCCTGGCGGTGCATGCGCTGGCCGGCATGTTGCTGGGGGGGCTGGTCTGGCACGGGACCGGTGACCTCCTGCTGGGCGGTTTCAGCGCGCTGCTGGCCATCGGGCTGGTCAACGTCTGGAACTTCATGGACGGCATCGATGGCCTGGCCGCCACGCAGGCACTGCTGGCGGCGCTGGCCTACGCCCTGGTGCTGCCGGCGCCGGTCGCCGCGTTGGCGCTGGTCCTGGCGGCGGGCGTGGCGGGTTTTATCCCGTTCAATTTTCCCCGGGCGCGGATTTTCATGGGCGATGTCGGCAGTGGCGCCCTGGGGTACCTGCTCGCCGCGCTGGTGGCCCTGGGGCTGGCCAGCCACAGCGCCCCGCCGGCGGTGCTGCTGATCCCGCTTGCCGCATTTCTGGTCGATGCCGGGCTCACCTTGGCGGGCCGCATTTTGAGGGGCGAGCGCTGGATGGAGGCGCACACCCAGCACCTTTACCAGCGCTGGGTGAAAGCCGGCCACAGTCACGTCACAGTCACACTGGGCTACGCATTGTTCGGGGCTGCCGGAGTCGTGCTGACCGTTGTTTCCGTGCGGCTGCCTTCGCCATGGAGCCAGTTGGCGGCCATTGCGTGGGCGGCCGCGGCGGCGGGTCTCTGGTTCGTTCTGCGCAACAAGTCGATCAATAGGGAAGGATGACCATGGCGGTCTGGCGACGGCTGGCAGGAAATTTTCCACGCATCGCGGTGATGCTGCATGACCTGGTCATGGTCTGGGCGTGTTGGCAGCTGCTGCACGTGGCCCGCTATGCGATGCTGGCGGGCGCGCCGGCCATTCCCCTGTTCAGTTTCGATGTCGCCATCGTGATGCTGCTGCAGGCCATGGCGTTCCATTATGTGGGCCTGTACCGCGGGCTGTGGCGCTTTGCCAGCGTCACCGACCTGGTCAACATCTTCAAGGCCTGCTTCCTCGGCGTCGGTGCGATCGTCCTGGTATTCAGCTACCGGCGCCTGAACGGCATCCCGATGTCGGTGCTGGCGATCTATCCGTTCGCGCTCGCGGCGCTGCTCGGCGGGCCGCGCCTGCTGTACCGCGCGTGGAAGGATCATCAGTCGATCCATTCCGATGCGCGCGCGCGCCGGGTGCTGGTGCTGGGCGCCGGTCACGCTGCCGAAGCCCTGGTCAAGGACCTGCGCCGATCGGGCGATTACGAGCCCGTGGGCCTGCTTGACGACTCACCGCACCTGAAGGGCGCCAAGCTGCAGGGCATTCCGATCCTGGGAACCATCTCCGACGTGGCATCGGTGGCCAGGGAAACGGCGGCGAAGCTGCTGGTGATCGCCATTCCCACCCTGGATGCGGCCGGCATGCAGCGGATCGTGGCGCTGTGCGAGAGCACCGGGCTGCCGTTCCGGACCGTGCCGAAGCTGAGCGATGTGCTGGAAGGAAACTCGCTGCCCGGGCAGTTGAAGGAGGTGGCGATCGAGGACCTGCTCGGCCGCAAGCCCATCCAGCCGGACTGGGCGCTGATCCGGGGTTGGTTGCGCGGGCGCACGGTGATGGTCACCGGCGCCGGCGGATCGATCGGCTCGGAGCTTTGCCGGCAATGCGCGCGTCATGGCGCGGGCAGGATCGTGCTGCTGGAAATCAGCGAGATCCTCATGCTGAACATCCAGAGCGAGCTGTGCCGCAACTTCCCGCACCTGGAGATCGAGTGCGTGCTGGGTGACTGTGGCGACCCTGCGGTCGCCCGCCATGCGCTTGGCCTGTATCGCCCGGACACCGTGTTCCATGCTGCGGCCTACAAGCAGGTCCCGTTGCTGGAAGGGCAGATGCGCGAAGCCGTCCGCAACAACACGCTGGCGACGGAATGCATGGCGCGTGCCTGCCAGGAGCAGGGCGTGGACAATTTCGTGTTCATCTCCACCGACAAGGCGGTCGACCCGGCGAATGCGCTCGGCGCGACCAAGCGCTATGCCGAGATGATCTGCCAGAGCCTCAACGAGAAGAAAGGCACGCGCTTCGTCACCGTGCGCTTCGGCAACGTGCTGGGCTCGGTGGGCAGCGTGGTTCCGCTATTCCGCGAACAGATCCGCAAGGGTGGCCCGGTCACCGTGACCCATCCCGAGGTCAGCCGCTACTTCATGACGATTCCCGAAGCCTGCCTGCTGATCCTGCAGGCGGCGGCTTCGTCCTCGCGTGGCGCGATCTACATGCTGGACATGGGCGAACCGGTGCTGATCCGGGTGCTCGCCGAGCAGATGATCCGCCTTGCAGGACAGCAGCCGGGTGCCGATATCGCCATCGTCTACACCGGCTTGCGCGCGGGCGAGAAGCTGCACGAAAGCCTGTTCTACTCGGATGAGAACAGCCGACCCACCGCCCATCCCAAGGTGCTGGAGGCGGGCGTGCGCGAGTTCTCCACCGAGCGCGTGCTGGGCAGCCTGCCGCGGCTGCGCGAGGCGGTAGCCAGCTATGATACCGAGGCCATGCAGGCCATCCTGTCTGCCGTCATCCCCGAGTATTCGCCCTTGCGCGAAACGGTGGGGCAAAGCGCCAGGACCAATATCGTCCCGTTTCCCAAAGAGGCTGGTAGGAACTGATGTCCCGACGCATTCGCAAGGCGGTTTTCCCTGTCGCAGGTCTGGGCACGCGCTTCCTGCCCGCCACCAAGACCGTTCCCAAGGAGATGCTGCCGATCATCGATCGTCCGCTGATCCAGTACGCCGTCGATGAGGCGATCGAAGCCGGTTGCGACACGCTGGTGTTCATCACCAACCGCTACAAGCACGCGGTCGCGGACTATTTCGACAAGGCCTACGAACTGGAGCAGAAGCTCGAGCGCGCCGGCAAGCAGGAACAACTGGAGATGATCCGCCACGTGCTGCCCGAAGGCGTACGCGCGATCTTCGTGACCCAGGCCGAAGCCCTGGGCCTGGGGCATGCCGTGTTGTGCGCGAAGGCGGTGATCGGCGACGAGCCGTTCGCGGTGCTGCTGCCGGATGACCTGATCTGGAACCGGGGCGACGGCGCGCTGAAGCAGATGGCGGATCTGAACGAAGCCAGTGGCGCCAGCGTGATCGCGGTCGAAGACGTGCCGCATGACAAGACCGCCAGCTACGGCATCGTCGCCACCGAGGCCTTCGATGGCCGCAAGGGCCGTATTTCGCAGATCGTGGAGAAGCCGAAGCCGGAGGACGCACCGAGCGACCTGGCGGTGGTCGGCCGCTACGTGCTGAGCCCGAAGATCTTCGAGCTGCTCGAGCAGACCCAGACCGGTGCCGGTGGCGAGATCCAGCTGACGGATGCGATCGCCGAGCTGCTGAAGACCGAAGAGGTCGATGCCTACCGTTTCGAGGGCACCCGTTTCGACTGCGGCACGCACCTGGGCCTGGTGGAGGCGACGATCCGTTTCGCGCTGGACAACCCGAAGCTGGCCGGGCCGGCGCGGGAGAAGCTGGCGGCGATGTTGGCGGAATAAGGGTTTTATCAAGCGCTCCGTTCGCGCTTTGATTGATACGTGATGGGCGGGACGGGTGGGCCTTTGCAGGACACGCCGTAAACCCGTCCATGGGGGCTCGTTCGCCGCATCCATGCGGCGAACGGTCCTGCAAAGGCCCACCCGTCCCGCCTGTCAGGTTTCCCGCGGGCGCGGACGGCAAGAGCAAAAGCAAACAAGGCAGCCCATGGCTGCCTTTTCTGCTTGTTGGGGTCAGCCCCCCTTTGCGTAGCAAAGGGCTCTGACCCCAACTCTGACCTTGCCTTTGCTCATCCCTCCGCCGCGAGGAGGCTGGGAGGGCCGGGTTGGCAGAGCTGCCTGGGACCATTGGCGCCATGGGCCCGAGGCATGCCTCGGGCGGGTTGGGCAGAACGCCCAATCCCGGTCTTGCCGTGTGCGCAGGACAGAACACACGAGCAAGGCGCCATCGAGCCCCCAAGGGTGAGGGCGCTTTGCTTGCGAAGCACTGCTTCGCAAGCGCCCGAACGCCCAGCCGCCAGCGGCTGGGCCGGACCGCGGAGCGGGGTTCATGTCGTGTCCCGGGCAGCCTCACCCACCCGTGCCCCACCGCCAGCAATCAGCCGGCAACGCTTTGAACCTTACAGCGCCTCGAAGATACCCGCCGCGCCCATGCCGGTGCCGATGCACATCGTCACCATGCCGTACTTCTGCTGGCGACGGCGCAGGCCGTGCAGCAGGGTGGCGGTGCGGATCGCGCCGGTCGCGCCCAGCGGGTGGCCCAGGGCGATCGCGCCGCCCAGCGGGTTGACCTTGGCCGGGTCCAGGCCGCAATCGCGGATCACCGCCAGCGACTGTGCGGCGAAGGCTTCGTTGAGCTCGATCCAGTCCAGCTGGTCCTGGCTCAGGCCGGCCTGCTTCAGTGCCTTCGGGATCGCGGCGATCGGGCCGATGCCCATCACTTCCGGGCGCACGCCTGCCACCGAGAAGCTGACGAAACGCGCCAGCGGGGTCAGGCCGTAATCCTTGATCGCCTGCTCCGAGGCCAGCAGCACCGCGCCGGCGCCATCGCTCATCTGCGACGAGTTGCCGGCGGTGACGGTGCCACCGAACTGGCCGTTGCGGAACACCGGGCGCAGCTTGGCCAGGCCTTCAGCCGAGGAATCCGGGCGCGGGCCCTCGTCGGTGTCGGCGATCCTGTTGCGGGTGATGATGCGCTGGCCATCGGCCAGGTCCGGCAGGTGCGAGACGATCTCGTACGGGCTGATCTCGTCCTTGAATTCGCCGTTCTGGATCGCGGCCATGGCCTTCTGGTGCGAGGCCAGGGCGAAGGCGTCCTGGTCTTCGCGCGAGACCTTCCATTCCTCGGCGACCTTCTCGGCGGTGATGCCCATGCCGTAGGCGATGGCCACGTGATCGTTGTCGAACACGCTCGGCGCCATGGCGATCTTGTTGCCCATCATCGGCACCATCGACATCGATTCGGTGCCGCCGGCCAACATCAGGTCGGCGTTGCCCAGGCGGATCGCGTCGGCGGCCTGCGCCACGGCTTGCAGGCCGGAGGAGCAGAAGCGGTTCACGGTCTGCGCGGCGACGGTGTTCGGCAGGCCGGCCAGCAGCACGCCGATGCGCGCCACGTTCATGCCCTGCTCGGCTTCCGGCATGGCGCAGCCGATGATCGCGTCATCGATGCGGTTGACGTCCACGCCCGGGGCCTGCGCGACGACGCTGCGCAGCACGTGCGCAAGCATGTCGTCGGGGCGGGTGTTGCGGAACATGCCCTTGGGCGCCTTGCCCACTGGGGTGCGGGTGGCGGCGACGATGTAGGCGTCCTGGATTTGCTTGGTCATTGCAATGATCTCTTGAATAGGGGTTGGAAGAGGTTGCCGGCCAGCGGCCGGCACTACCGATGTCTTCCGTCAGTTCCGCAGCGGCTTGCCGGTCTTGAGCATGTGCGCGATGCGGGCCTGGGTCTTTTCCTGCTGGGCCAGTTCGACGAAGTGCTTGCGCTCCAGGGCCAGCAGCCACTCTTCGTCCACCACGGTGCCGCGGTCGACCTTGCCGCCGCACAGAACGGTGGCGATGCGCTCGGCGATCTCGTAGTCGTACGCGCTGATGAAGCGGCCTTCCAGCATGTTGACCAGCATCATCTTGAAGGTGGCGATACCGACGTCGCCGGCCACCTGGATGCGGCGTGCCGGCAGCGGCGGACGGTAGCCCGCTTCGGCCAGGGCGCGTGCTTCGGCCTTGGCGATGTACAGCGCCTCGTAGCTGTTGAACACGACCTTGTCGGTGCTGCGCAGCAGGCCCAGTTCCTTGGCATTGACCGCCGAGTTGGACACCTTGGCCATCGCCACGGTCTCGAAGGTCTTCTTCAGTTCGGCGAACACGTCGCCACCCGGGCCCGCGGCCTGCGAGGCGCGCACGGCCAGTTCCTTCAGGCCGCCACCGGCCGGCAGCAGGCCGACACCGGCCTCGACCAGGCCGATGTAGCTTTCCAGGAAGGCCACGGTCTTGGCGCTGTGCATCTGGAACTCGCAGCCGCCGCCCAGGGCCAGGCCACGCACCGCGGCCACCACCGGCACCAGCGAGTATTTGATGCGCTGGCTGGTGCGCTGGAAGTTGGCGACCATTTCCTCGAACTGGTCGACCTTGCCGGCCTGCAGCAGGCCGAGGGCGCCGGCCAGGTCGGCACCGGCGGAGAACGGTTCCTTCTGCTGCCAGATCACCAGGCCCTGGAAATCCTTCTCAGCGCGGCTGACGCATTCCTGCAGGCCGTCCAGCACCTGGTCGGAGACGGTGTTCATCTTGGTCTTGAAGCTGACCACGGCCATGCCATCGCCGTCGTGCCACATGCGCAGGCCGTCGTTCTCGAACACGGTCTCGCCCGGCGCGAACTGCTCGCCCAGCAGCGGGTCCGGGAAACGCTGGCGCTGGTACACCGGCAGCGACGAGCGCGGCAGCTTGGCGTTGCGCGACGGGCTGTAGCTGCCCTCGGCGGCGTGCACGCCATCGCGGCCATCGAACACCCAGTCCGGCAGTGGGGCGTTGCTCATGCTCTTGCCGGCGACGATGTCATCGGCGATCCACTGCGCGACCTGCTTCCAGCCCGCGGCCTGCCAGGTTTCGAACGGGCCCAGCGACCAGCCGTAGCCCCAGCGGATCGCAAGATCGACGTCGCGCGCGGTCTCGGCGATGTCGGCCAGGTGGTAGGCGCTGTAGTGGAACAGGTCGCGGAAGGTCGCCCACAGGAACTGCGCCTGCGGGTGCTGGCTCTCGCGCAGCCTGGCGAACTTCTCGGCCGGGTTCCTGATCTTCAGGATCTCGACCACTTCCGGCGCGGCGGCGCGGTCGGCCGGACGGTAGTCCTGCTTCTCCAGGTCCAGCACCACGATGTCCTTGCCGACCTTGCGGAAGATGCCGGCGCCAGTCTTCTGGCCCAGCGCGCCCTTGGCAATCAGCGCATCCAGCCACTTCGGCGACTTGAAGAATGCATGCCACGGGTCGTTCGGCAGGGTGTCGCCCATGGTCTTGATCACGTGGGCCATGGTGTCCAGGCCGACCACGTCGGAGGTGCGGTAGGTCGCCGACTTCGGGCGGCCGACCAGCGGGCCGGTCAGGCCATCCACCTCGTCGAAGCCCAGGCCGAACTGCTGGGTGTGGTGGATGGTGGACAGGATCGAGAACACGCCGATGCGGTTGCCGATGAAGTTCGGGGTGTCCTTCGCATACACCACGCCCTTGCCCAGGGTGGTGACCAGGAATTCTTCCAGGCCTTCCAGCACGGCGGCATCGGTGGTGGTGGCCGGGATCAGCTCGGCCAGGTGCATGTAGCGCGGCGGGTTGAAGAAGTGCACGCCGCAGAAGCGGTGGCGCAGCTGTTCGGGCAGCACGTCGGCCAGCTTGTTGATGCCCAGGCCCGAGGTGTTGGAGGCCAGCACCGCGTGGTCGGCCACGAACGGGGCGATCTTCCTGTACAGGTCCTGCTTCCAGTCCATGCGCTCGGCGATGGCCTCGATGATCAGGTCGCAGTCCTTCAGTTGCTCCAGGCCGGAGTCATAGTTGGCCGGGGTGATGGCTTCGGCCAGCGACTTGCTGGCCAGCGGCGCCGGGCTCAGCTTGCCCAGGTTGGCGATTGCCTTGAGCACGATGCCGTCGGCCGGGCCTTCCTTCGCCGGCAGGTCGAACAGCACGGTGTCGACGCCAGCGTTGGTGAGGTGGGCGGCGATCTGGGCACCCATGACGCCGGCACCCAGCACGGCGGCGCGGCGGATCAGCAGGGAATTGGACATGGTGTAGGGCCTTTGTTGGTACCGGGTGGAATCAGGGGGAGGCGGGCGCGGCGGCGCCGTGTGCGCTGGCGCGGAACCCGGCCTCGGCGAAATGGATCAGTTCGTTGGCGGCCTTGCTGCGGTGCGCGGCCTCGCTGATGCCGTGCGGGCGCTTGATCAGGCCGAAATCGGCCATCGCGTAGGTCAGCGCGCCGGCGAGGAAGTCCAGCCGCCAGTACAGCTCTTCCTTGCTCAGGCCGGGCACGCAGGCGCCGATGGCCTTGCCGAACTCACGCAGCACGTGGCCGTAGTGGTCGGACAGGAACTTGCGCAGGTTGTCGTTCTTCTCGGCATAGGCGCGGGCGATCACCCGCACGAACGCGCCCCCGCTCTGCCGGTCCTGCGCCATCGCCAGCGCCGGCTCGACGAAGGCGGCCAGCACCGCGCGCAGGTCACCGGGGCGGATGGCGCGGGCCTGTTCCAGCTGGGCCAGGCGGGCGGCGGTCATTTCGTCCATGCGCCGGCGGAACACCTCGTTGACCAGGTTTTCCTTGGAACCGAAGTGGTAGTTGACCGCGGCAATGTTGACGTCGGCGTGGCTGGTCACCTGCCGCAGCGAGGTGCCGGCGAAGCCGTACTGCGCGAACAGTTCCTCGGCGGCGCAGAGGATGCGGTCCTTGGTGGAGAAGCTGGCGGGTTTGCCCATGGCGATGCAGTCAATCAAACGATTGTTTGGATGCTACGCCCGGCGGGGCGCAGGGTCATGCTGCTTTGCAGCATCATTTATCTGGCGCTGTGCAAAGCCCCCGGGCACCCGTTAGAATTGGCAACCGCAATTCAGGCTAAGCCCGCGTCCGCACGCGGGTTTTTTTCATGTACCCTCGGGCCGACCGGCCCAAATCCGGAGAATTCCCATGGCGCTGGAGCGCACCCTTTCCATCATCAAGCCCGATGCCGTCGCCAAGAACGTGATCGGCGAGATCTACGCCCGCTTCGAAAAGGCCGGCCTGAAGATCGTGGCCGCCAAGTACAAGCAGCTGTCGCGCCGCGAGGCCGAAGGCTTCTACGCCGTGCACCGCGAGCGTCCGTTCTTCAACGCGCTGGTCGAATTCATGATCTCCGGCCCGGTGATGATCCAGGCGCTGGAAGGCGAGAATGCCGTGCTGGCCCACCGCGAACTTCTGGGCGCCACCAATCCGAAGGAAGCCGCGCCGGGCACCATCCGCGCCGACTTCGCCGAATCCATCGACGCCAACGCCGCCCACGGCTCGGACTCGGTCGAGAACGCCGCGATCGAGATCGCCTACTTCTTCGCCGCCACCGAAGTGGTCTCGCGCTGAGCAGTACGTAGAAGGTTGAAGCCGTGAACGAGGTCGTACAGTCCCCCGCCATCCAGCCGCTGCCGAAAACGACGCCGGCGGCTGGCAAGCAGAACCTGCTCGACCTCGATCGCGCGGGCCTGGAGACGTTCTTCGTCGAGACCCTCGGCGAACAGAAGTTCCGCGCCCACCAGGTGATGAAGTGGATCCACCACCGTTACGTCACCGATTTCGACCAGATGACTGACCTCGGCAAGTCGCTGCGCGCCAAGCTGCAGCAGCATGCCGAGGTCGTCGTCCCCAATGTCGTGTTCGACAAACCGTCCGCCGACGGCACCCACAAGTGGCTGCTGGCGATGGGCGTGGATGGCAGGAATGCCATCGAGACCGTGTACATCCCGGACAAGACCCGCGGCACGCTGTGCGTGTCCTCGCAGGTCGGCTGCGGCCTGAACTGCACCTTCTGTTCGACCGCCACCCAGGGCTTCAACCGCAACCTGACCACCGCCGAGATCATCGGCCAGGTGTGGGTCGCCGCGCGCCACCTGGGCAACGTGCCGCACCAGATGCGCCGCCTCACCAACGTGGTGATGATGGGCATGGGCGAGCCGCTGATGAATTTCGACAATGTCGTGCGTGCCATGAGCATCATGCGCGACGACCTGGGCTACGGCCTGGCCAACAAGCGCGTGACCCTGTCCACGTCCGGGCTGGTGCCGCAGATCGACCGCCTCTCGGTCGAAAGCGACGTGTCGCTGGCGGTGTCGCTGCACGCGCCCAACGACGCGCTGCGCGAAACTCTGGTGCCGCTCAACAAAAAGTACCCCATCGCCGAATTGATGGCGTCCTGCGCGCGCTACCTGCGCGGCAACAAGAAGCGCGATTCGGTGACCTTCGAATACACCCTGATGAAGGGCATCAACGACCAGCCCGAGCACGCCCGCCAGCTGGCGCGGCTGATGCGCCAGTTCGACAACGCGGTGCAGGCCAAGGACTCGGGCAAGGTCAACCTGATTCCGTTCAACCCGTTCCCGGGCACCCGCTACGAGCGTTCGGACGAGGAGCAGATCCGCGCCTTCCAGAAGATCCTGCTCGACGCGCAGGTACTGACGATGGTGCGGCGCACCCGCGGCGACGACATCGATGCCGCCTGCGGCCAGCTCAAGGGCCAGGTGATGGATCGCACCCGTCGCCAGGCCGAGTTCAACCGGCTGCTGCAGGCCCAGGACGCGCCCCCGGCGCAGCGGGACGCGCTTGGTTGAGCGCCTGCTCGCGTCGGTGCTGGTCCTGCTGCTGCTTGCCGGCTGCGGGCATGGCACCAAGGCGACCAGGGTCCGCTGGGGCCAGGAGATGGCGCAGCCCGTAGAGGTGCATGACGACCGCCAGGTGCGCGCGCGCCTGCGCTACCAGGAACTGCTGCGGCTGGTCGGCGACCGGCTGGGCCGGGGCGACCTGGATGGCGCCTTCAAGCACGCCCGCTCGGCGCAGAGGCTGGCGCCGGACGATCCGGCGGCGTACACCCTGCAGGCGGTGATCGAAGGGCGGCGGGGCAACATGGAGGAGGCCGGCCGGCTGTACCGGCGCGCCGCCGAGCTTGCGCCGCGCCAGGGCGACGTGCTCAACAACTATGGCGCCTGGCTGTGCGCCAACGGCCATCCGGCCGAGGCGCTGGTCTGGTTCGACCGCGCCGTGGCCGATCCCGGCTACCAGGAACGTGCCGATGCGCTGGCAAACGCGGGCGGCTGCGCGCTGGAAGCGGGGCAGGGCGAACGCGCCGGGCAGGACCTGCGTCAGGCGCTGGAGCTTGACCCGGACAACGCATATGCGCTGGAGGCGATGGCGCGCAACGAGTTCCGGCTGGGGCGCTATTTCGAGGCGCGCGCGTTCTACCAGCGGCGCCTGGCGGCTGCGCCGGCCACGGTTTCCGTGTTACAACTTGCCATTCAGATTGAAGAACGGCTGGGCGACAGCAGTGCCGTCAGCCGATACCAGCAGCGGTTGCGTGAGGAATTTCCTGCCGGCGCAACCCCGAATTCCCAGGGCTGATGCATTGTGAGCAATGATCCGGGTATGAACGCTTTTGAGGGGGCGGTGGGCTGCGGGGAGCAGCTTCGCCAGGCGCGCCAGGCGGCTGGCCTGTCGCTGGAGGAAGTGGCGGGGCGGCTGCACATGCCGGTGCAGGTGGTTGCCGCGCTGGAGCAGGAACATTGGGAGCGCCTGGGCGCGCCGGTGTTCGTGCGTGGCCAGCTGCGCAGCTATGCGCGGCTGCTGGGCGTCAACCTGGACGGGCTGCTGCAGCAGGCGCGGATCGCGCCGGTCGAGCCGCCCAAGCTGGTCAGCCATACGCATACCCCGCGCGTGCGCCGGGCTGCCGAGAGCCTCGGTCGCCGGGCGGTGTACGTGGTGATCACCGCGGTGCTGGCGGTGCCGGTCTGGTACGCCTTCCAGAGCAAGTTCGGCGATGCGCCGCCCAGTACCGCGTCGCTGGACGTGGTGCCGGACCCGGCGTCGGTGGCCGCTGCCGGTAGCGCCGGCAGCGACGAAGCGGCGGCACGCCCGCAGCAGGAGCGGGCGCCCTACATCGCATCGATGGCGCCCCTCGCGCGGCAGGCGGCGGAGCCGCAGGCGCTGGCGTCGACGGGCATGAGCCTGGAGTTCCGCGGCGACAGCTGGGTCGAGGTCTCCGCGCCGGATGGTTCCATCGTCGAGAAGGCGCTGATCCGCGCCGGCGAGAAGCGCAGTTACAGTCCCGGTCAGGTCGGCCGCATGAAAGTAGGCAACGCCTCGGAAGTGGACTTCCGCCAGAGCGGCGGCAATGTCGACCTGGCGCCGTTTACAAGCGGTAATAATGTGGCCCGCTTTACGGTATCCTCTGACGGCTCCGTGGCGCCGGTTTCGCACTGAAACAAGCGCAGATCAAAACATCAAGGCTCCCCCGGCAGGAGTGGAGCGAGAGTTACGCATGGCGATTGACGACCTGCTCGACGAGCATGAACAAGGCGAACGTGTCCGCACCTGGCTGCGCCAGAACGGCGCTGGGATCATTGGCGGGGTGGTGCTTGCGCTGGCCTTGATCATGGGCTGGAAGTGGTGGCAGAACGACCAGGTGGGCAAGCTGGCGCAGGCCAACAGCCGCTATGACGCGGTCAGCCGCAGCCTGCAGTCCAAGAACCTGGACGAGGCCGCCAAGGAAGTGGCGGCGCTGGAAGGCAGCAAGGCCGGCATCTATGCCGACCTCGCCGCGCTGGAGCTGGCCAAGGCGCAGGTCGAGGCGGGCAAGAACGACGATGCGATCAAGACCCTGCGCGGGTTGAAGGTCGAAGGCGAGTTCAAGCTGCTGATCGACCAGCGCATTGCCCGCCTGCTGATCGAAACCGGCAAGGCGGCCGAAGCACAGGCCCTGCTTGGCAAAGCCGATGACAGCGCCAGCCTGGAGATCCGCGGTGACGCGCTGGTGGCGCAGGACAAGCGCGAGCAGGCGCGCGAGCTGTACGCGCAGTCGCTGGCCAAGCTCGACGTCGCCGCGCCGCAGCGTCGCCTGCTCGAAATCAAGCTGATGGACGCCGGCGGTACCGTGGCCGACCCTGCGGCGGAGAAGAACTGATGAAACTCAAGCATGTGGCGGGCATCGCGCTGGTCGCGGTGGCGCTGAGCGGTTGCTCGACGGTCAAGGGCTGGTTCGCGGGCAAGGATGCCGAGGCCAAGAAGGCGCTGGAGCCGGCCGAACTGGTCAAGTTCGAGCCCACGCTCAAGGTCAACCGCATCTGGTCGGCCAACGTCGGCAAGGGTGAAGGCCGCATCGGCGTGCGCCAGGCACCGGCCGTGGCCGATGGCCGCGTCTACGCCGCGGCGGTCGAAGGCGGCGTGCATGCGCTCGACCTGCAGACCGGCAAGCAGGTGTGGGAATACACGCCCGCCAAGGAAAAGAAGAAGGCCAAGCTGCGCCTGTCCGGTGGTCCGGGCGTGGGCGAGGGGCTGGTGGTCATCGGCACGCTGGACGGCCAGGTGATCGCGCTGGACGCGTCCAACGGCAGCGAAAAGTGGCGCGCGCGCGTCCCCGGCGAGATCATCGCCGCCCCGGCGGTCGCGCAGGGGCTGGTGTTCGTGCGCAGCAACGACGGCCGCACCACCGCGCTGGATGCCGGCAGCGGCGAACGGCGCTGGTTCAATGCGCAGGAGCTGCCCTCGCTGACCGTGCGCGGCAACGCGCCGGTAGTGGCGGGCCCGGGCGTGCTGTTCATCGGCAACGACGATGGCACCCTGGCGGCGCTGGCCATGCAGGACGGCCGCCCGCTGTGGGAGCAGACCATCGGCACCCCGGAAGGGCGTACCGAACTGGAGCGCATGGCTGATGTCGACGGCGCCCCGGTGCTGGAAGGCAACAACCTGTACGTGACCAGCTTCAAGAACCAGACCCTGGCGATCGAAGGCCCGAGCGGGCGTCCGCTGTGGTCGCGCGACCATGGCGGCGGTGGCGGCCTGGCCGTCTCCTCCGGCCACGTGGTGGTCACCGACGGCAAGGGTACGGTCTACGGCCTGGACAAGACCTCGGGCGCGGCGATGTGGTCGCAGCAGGCGCTGGCGCGGCGCTCGGTGACCGGCCCGGCGATCCAGGGCGATTACGTCGTGGTCGCCGATTACAAGGGATACCTGCACTGGCTGCAGATGGGCGATGGTGCCCTGGCGGCCCGTGAAAAGAGCGGGGGCGACCCCGTGGTCGCGCAACCCATCGTCGCCGAAGGCGTGCTGCTGGTGCAGAACGTGGACGGCAAGCTGACCGCCTGGCGGTTGGCGAACTAAGGAGTCCAAGCGATGCTGCCTTTGGTCGCCCTGGTTGGACGGCCGAATGTCGGCAAGTCGACCATCTTCAATGCCCTGACGCGCACGCGTGACGCCTTGGTCCACGACCAGCCCGGCGTCACCCGCGACCGCAACTACGGCGTGTGCCGGCTCGACGAGGACAACCCGTTCCTGATCGTCGACACCGGCGGCATCGCCGAGGAAGAGGAGGGCCTGGCCGGCGCCACCGCGCGGCAGGCGCGCGCCGCCGCCGCCGAGGCGGACCTGATCCTGTTCGTGGTCGATGCCCGCGATGGCACCTCGGCGCTGGACGACGAGATTCTGGCGTGGCTGCGCAAGCTGTCGCGGCCCACGCTGCTGCTGATCAACAAGATCGACGGCACCGACGAGCAGGACGTGCGCTCGGAATTCGCGCGCTACGGCTTCGGCGAGATGCTGACGGTCTCGGCCGCGCACCGCCAGGGCCTGGACGACCTGCTCGAGGAGATCGTCGAGCGCCTGCCGGAAGAGGGCACGACCGAGACTTTGGACGACGACCCGGCACGGGTCCGCATCGCCTTCGTCGGCCGCCCCAATGTCGGCAAATCGACGTTGGTGAACCGCCTGCTGGGCGAGGAGCGCATGATCGCCTCCGACGTGCCCGGCACCACCCGCGATTCGATTTCCGTGGATCTCGAGCGTGACGGACGCCTGTACCGGCTGATCGATACCGCGGGCCTGCGCCGCAAATCGCGCGTGGACGAAGTGGTCGAGAAGTTCTCGGTGGTCAAGACCCTGCGCTCGATCGAGGAGTGCCAGGTCGCGGTGCTGATGCTCGATGCCAGCGAAGGCGTCACCGACCAGGACGCCAGCGTGCTGGGCGCGGTGCTCGATGCCGGGCGCGCGCTGGTGATCGCGATCAACAAGTGGGACGGGCTGACCGACTACCAGCGCGAACAGGCCGAAACCCTGCTGTCGCTCAAGCTCGGCTTCGTGCCCTGGGCCGAGGTGGTGCGGATCTCCGCCAAGCACGGTTCGGGCCTGCGCGAGCTGTTCCGCGCGGTGCACCGCGCGCATGCCTCGGCCACCCACGAATTCAGCACCAGCGAAGTGAACAAGGCGCTGGAAATCGCCTACGAGAGCAACCCGCCGCCGAGCATCCGCGGCCATGTCTCCAAGCTGCGCTACGTACACCCGGGCGGCACCAACCCGCCGACCTTCATCGTGCACGGCACGCGCCTGAAGGAGCTGCCGGACTCGTACAAGCGCTACCTGGAGAACTTCTTCCGCAAGCGTTTCAAGCTGGTGGGCACGCCGGTGACGTTCCTGTTCCGCGAGGGCGCCAACCCCTACGAGGGCAAGAAGAACGTGCTGACCGAGCGCCAGGTCAAGGCCAAGCGGCGGCTGATGAAGCACGTTAAAGGCAGGAAGTGATCACGCAGGGGCGGCCGCAGGGCCGCCCTTTTCGTTTGGTAATTCCCCTCACTTCTGGACCAAAAGTGGGGAGAGTTTTGTGATTGGGATTTCGCGTAGAAGCTTGTATAGCAGGGTTTGCAGGTCTTCGTTGCGGTGATTGAAGCGGTAGCAAACCTCGCCCAGATAGAGGTGGAAGTATTTGCTGGGCACGCCACGGTACGGATACAGCCAGTTCTTGGCGTAGCTCCAGAAGCCCTCAATGCCGTTGATATGGTCACGCCCGACCGGTCGCCCCTTCTCCTTGCGGATGACCACATGGTCTCCGCGCAGTTTCAGGGTGGCGTAGGCCTGCCACTGGTCGGTGTAGTAGAGCGAGCCCTCGCGGGTGTGAGCGTCGATCTGCTGCATGACCGCCTTACGATCATGGGTGGCGATCGGCATCGCCTTGACCTGACCGTTGCGCTTGATGATCCCGAACACGATCACCTTGCCCAGGGCGCCCCAGCCGCGCGGGCCGTGGCGAGCACCTCCGAAGGTGGTTTCGTCGCATTCCAAGGCGCCGGTGAATGGCTCTCGCCACTACTCGGCATGTGCACAACAGGCTCGCAGTAGCCGGTACATCTTCTCGGCCGTGTTGGCCCCGCAGACTGACCGGAAACGCTGCCGATAGACCGGCACACCAAGCACGAAGCGCTCGATCAACTGGCGCTTCTGGGCATCGCTGAGCCACAGGCTATCCCACGCTGCCAGCGCGTCTCGCTGACGGCGACCGCAGGACCGGCACTTGTACCGGCCGTCGGCCAAGGCCCAGAACCGGGCACGTCCACAGGCAGTGCATTTGCGCATGAGAACCAGCCTAAGCTGGTCCAGAACCTAGGGGAATTACCTTTCGTTTGTGCCCTGCCGATGGCGGAATGAATCCCGGCGCGCGCCGGAGCCATGGCCGATAATCGCGCCATGAGCATCCGCGAGCTGACCCCGCAACAGGCCCGTGCCCGCCAACTGGCCGGCGCGGTGATGATCGACGTGCGCGAAGCGCACGAGCGCGCCGCCGGCATGGCCGAAGGCGCGCACGGGGTTGCCGCTGGCGAACTGCTGGCGGCGCCCGCCAGCGCCCTGCCGTCGCCGCAACAGGACATCATCCTGATCTGCCAGAGCGGCAGGCGTTCGCTGGATGCGGCGGTGGCCTTGCAGACGGCCGGCTACACGCAGCTGGCGTCGGTTGCCGGCGGAACGCTCGCGTGGCGGGCGGCGGGCCTGCCGCTGGTGCAGCCGCTGCTCGACGCGGGCGAACGCGACTTCTACGACCGCTATTCGCGGCACCTGCTGCTGCCGCAGGTGGGCGAGGCCGGGCAGCGGCGCCTGCAGCGCGCCCGCGTGCTGGTGGTCGGTGCCGGTGGGCTGGGCGCGCCGGCCGCGTTCTACCTGGCCGCGGCCGGGGTGGGGCGGCTGCGCATCGTCGACGACGACGTGGTCGAGCGCAGCAACCTGCAGCGCCAGATCATCCACACCGATGCCGCCATCGGCAGCGCCAAGGTGGAGTCGGCGCGCGCGCGGCTGCTGGCGTTGAATCCTTACATCGAGGTGGAGGCGATCGCGCAGCGGGTGACGTCGGCCAATGTCGACGCGTTGATGGAGGGCGTGGACGTGGTGCTGGACGGTTCGGACAACTTCCCGCTGCGCTACCTGCTCAACGACGCCTGCATCAAGCACGCGCGGCCACTGGTGTACGCCGCCATCGAGCGTTTCGACGGCCAGGTCGGGGTGTTCGATGCCGGCCGCCGGCGTGGCCAGGCGCCGTGCTACCGCTGCCTGTTTCCGGAGCCGCCGCCGCCCGCATTCGCGCCCAACTGCGCCCAGGCCGGGGTGCTCGGCGTGCTGCCGGGGCTGGCCGGGGTGATCCAGGCCACCGAAGTGCTCAAGCTGCTGCTGGAGATCGGCCAGCCCCTGGCCGGGCGGCTGCTGCGCTTCGACGCGCTGGGCATGCGCTTCCGCGAGACCCGGGTGCCGGCCGATCCGGACTGCGCGCTGTGCGCGCCGGGCCATGCGTTCCCGGGGTACGCCGATTACGCCGCATTCTGCGCCGATCGCGGGTGAGCGCGGGCGGGCCGCCGTGCGGGATGTCGCGCCGCGCCGAATCGGGGACAATAGCCGGCCCGTCCCCGCCTCCACGCCCATGACCCTGCCTGCCGACGCCTCCGCGGCCACTGCCCGCATCCTCGATGGCCGCCGCATCGCCGAAGAACTGCTCGACGACCTGAAGCTGCGCGTGGACGCGCGGATCGCGGCCGGGCGCTCGCGGCCGGGGCTGGCGGTGGTGCTGGTCGGCGGCGACCCGGCTTCGGCGGTGTACGTGCGCAACAAGCGTCGTGCCGCGCAGAAGGTCGGCATCGAGGCGTTCGACCATGACCTGCCCGAGGGCACGACCGAGGCGCAGCTGCTGGAGCTGATCGACCGGCTCAACGCCGACCCCAAGATCCACGGCATCCTGATCCAGCTGCCGCTGCCGGGCATCGCCGACGCCAACCGGCTGATCCAGCGCATCGACCCGCGCAAGGACGTGGACGGCTTCCATCCGCAGAACGTGGGGCACCTGGCGCTGCGCGAGTTCGGCCTGCGCCCGTGCACGCCGCGCGGCATCATCACCCTGCTGGCGCATACCGACCAGCCGGTGCGCGGCCGCAATGCCACCATCGTCGGGGTCAGCAATCACGTCGGCCGCCCGATGGGGCTGGAACTGCTGATTGCCGGCTGCACCGTCACCAGCTGCCACAAGTTCACCCCGCGCGAGGAGCTGGAGCGGGCGGTGCGCAACGCCGACATCCTGGTGGTGGCGGTGGGCATCCCGCAACTGGTGCCGGGCGAGTGGGTCAAGCCGGGGGCGGTGGTGATCGACGTCGGCATCAACCGCATGGACGATGGCCGCCTGGTCGGCGACGTCGGGTTCGAAGCGGCGTCGCGTCGCGCCAGCTGGATCACCCCGGTGCCGGGCGGCGTCGGCCCGATGACGGTGGCCACGCTCATGCAGAACACCATCGAGGCGGCCGACGCGGCCGGCTGAACGGCCACCGGCGGCGGCCATCGCCCTGCCGGTTCATACCGGTGCCTGCCGCGCGGGCGCAGGCCGGCCGTGGCCGCGGCCCTGAACCATCGGTGCCGGCGCGACACTGCGTCGCACCGGCCCCCTGCCATCGGCGCCCGAACAAGGGTAAAATGACGCGCTTCCCCACATCTCGGGTATGCCGATGCTGCGCATCCAGGCTGAAGCACTGACCTACGACGACGTCTCGCTCGTCCCCGCCCACTCCACGATCCTGCCCAAGGATGTCGACCTCGGCACGCGCCTGACCCGCGACCTGCGGCTGCGGCTGCCGATTGTCTCGGCGGCCATGGATACGGTCACCGAGGCGCGCCTGGCCATCGCCATGGCCCAGCTCGGCGGCATCGGCATCATCCACAAAAACCTGCCGCTGGAGCAGCAGGCGGCCGAAGTGGCCAAGGTCAAGAAATTCGAATCCGGGGTGATCCGCGACCCGATCACGGTCGGCCCCGAGACCAGCATCCGCGAAGTGCTGGCGCTGACCCGCGCTCACAACATCTCCGGCGTGCCGGTGGTGGGCAGCGACGGCCTGCTGGCCGGCATCGTCACCCACCGCGACATGCGCTTCGAGACCGAACTGGACGACCCGGTCCGCCACATCATGACCAAGAAGGACCGGCTGGTCACGGTGAAGGAGGGCGCGGCCTCGGACGAGGTGCTGTCGCTGCTGCACAAGAACCGCATCGAGAAGGTGCTGGTGGTCAACGACGCGTTCGAACTGCGCGGCCTGATCACGGTCAAGGACATCCAGAAGAAGACCGACAACCCCAACGCGGCCAAGGACGCGGCCACGCGCCTGCTGGTCGGTGCCGCGGTCGGCGTCGGTGGCGACACCGACCGCCGGGTCGAGGCGCTGGTCGCCGCCGGGGTGGACGTGCTGGTGGTGGATACCGCCCACGGCCACTCGCAGGGCGTGCTGGATCGCGTGCGCTGGGTCAAGAAGCACTTCCCGCAGGTACAGGTCGTCGGCGGCAACATCTGCACCGGCGAGGCGGCGCTGGCGCTGCTGGACTGCGGTGCGGACGCGGTCAAGGTCGGCATCGGCCCGGGCTCGATCTGCACCACGCGCGTGGTCGCCGGCGTCGGCGTGCCGCAGGTCACCGCGATCGATCTGGTCGCCGAGGCGCTGCAGGACCGCATCCCGCTGATCGCCGACGGCGGCATCCGCTATTCCGGCGACATCGGTAAGGCGCTGGCCGCCGGCGCGTCGACGGTGATGATCGGCGGCCTGCTGGCCGGCACCGAGGAATCGCCGGGCGAGACCGAGCTGTTCCAGGGTCGCTCCTACAAGAGCTACCGCGGCATGGGTTCGCTGGCGGCGATGGAGAAAGGCTCCAAGGACCGTTATTTCCAGGACGCGGCCACCGCCGACAAGCTGGTGCCGGAAGGCATCGAGGGCCGCGTGCCGTACCGTGGCCCGGTCGGCGGCATCATCCACCAGCTGGTCGGTGGCCTGCGCGCGACCATGGGCTACGTGGGCTGCGGCACCATCGAGGAGATGCGCAGCAAGCCGAAGTTCGTGAAGATCAGCGGCGCCGGCCAGCGCGAGAGCCACGTCCACGACGTGCAGATCACCAAGGAACCGCCGAACTACCGCGCCTGACGCGGAACGAGCGAAGAGGAACGAGGACCGCTGTCCCGTTCCTCTTTCTCTATACGCCGCCGGCATCCGCATCGCCCCGTTTTCCGACTCATCGTTCCAGGCCCCATGACCAACATCCACAACGACAAGATCCTCATCCTCGATTTCGGCGCGCAGTACACCCAGCTGATCGCGCGTCGCATCCGCGAGTTCGGCGTGTATTGCGAAATCTGGGCCTGGGACCACGATCCGGCCGAGATCGCCGCGTTCGGCGCCAAGGGCATCATCCTGTCCGGTGGCCCGGAATCGACCACGCAGGACGGCGCGCCGGCCGCGCCGCAGGAAGTGTTCGACAGCGGCCTGCCGCTGCTGGGCATCTGCTACGGCCTGCAGACCATGGCCAAGCAGCTGGGTGGTGGCACCGAGGCCGCCGACCAGCGCGAGTTCGGCCATGCCGAAGTGAAGCTGCTGGGCCACGACGGCCTGCTCGGCGGGCTGTCCGACCATAACGGCGAACCGCGCCTGGATGTGTGGATGAGCCATGGCGACCACGTCACCCACGTGCCGCCGGGCTTCGTCATCACCGCGGTGACCGACCGCATCCCGGTGGCGGCGATGGCCAACGAGGAAAAGCGCTGGTACGGCGTGCAGTTCCACCCGGAAGTGACCCACACCAGGCAGGGTTCGGCGCTGCTCAAGCGTTTCGTCACCGGCATCTGCGGCTGCGCCACGCTGTGGACCGCGGCCAACATCATCGACGACCAGATCGCCCGCGTGCGCGAGCAGGTCGGCAGCGACGAGGTGATCCTCGGCCTGTCCGGCGGCGTCGATTCGTCGGTGGTCGCCGCGCTGCTGCACAAGGCCATCGGCCCGCAGCTGACCTGCGTGTTCGTCGACACCGGCCTGCTGCGCTTCCAGGAAGGCGACCAGGTCATGCGCATGATGGCCGAGAACATGGGCGTGAAGGTGGTGCGGGTGAACGCCGCCGACCGCTATTTCAAGGCGCTCGAAGGGGTCAGCGACCCGGAAGCCAAGCGCAAGATCATCGGCAACCTGTTCGTCGAGATCTTCGACGAGGAATCGGCCAAGCTGAAGAACGCCAAGTGGCTGGCGCAGGGCACGATCTACCCCGACGTGATCGAGTCGGCCGGCAGCAAGACCGGCAAGGCGCACGTGATCAAGAGCCACCACAACGTGGGCGGCCTGCCGGAAGACATGAAGCTCAAGCTGGTCGAGCCGCTGCGCGAGCTGTTCAAGGACGAAGTGCGCCGCCTCGGCGTCGAGCTCGGCCTGCCGCGCGCCATGGTCTACCGCCACCCGTTCCCGGGCCCGGGCCTGGGCGTGCGCATCCTCGGCGAAGTGAAGCGCGAGTACGCCGAGCTGCTGGCCAGGGCCGATGCGATCTTCATCGAGGAACTGCGTGCGGCCGACCTGTACGACAGGACCTCGCAGGCGTTCGCGGTGTTCCTGCCGGTGAAGTCGGTCGGCGTGGTCGGCGATGCACGCGCCTACGAATGGGTGATCGCGCTGCGTGCGGTGGAAACCATCGACTTCATGACCGCGCACTGGGCGCACCTGCCGTACGACTTCCTCGGCCGCGTGTCCAACCGCATCATCAACGAACTGCGCGGCGTCTCGCGCGTGGTCTATGACATCTCCGGCAAGCCGCCGGCGACGATCGAGTGGGAGTGACGGGCACTGGCTGGCAATGTCTAGCAACGGCAGGCATTTCGGCTGAGGGTAAAAGAACTTTCCGCTAAGCGATAGACTGTATGTAAACACAGTATTGCAAGGACGCGGAACATGCCTCATGTGGCGGCCAGGACGGCCAGCCGGGATCGGGATACTGGTCGTTACCAGAGCCACCGACCCGAGCAAACCCTTCTCTATCAGATCGTTGACGAGTATTACCCGGCATTCGCTGCGCTTATGGCAGAGCAGGGAAAGGAATTGCCGGGCTATGTGCAACGGGAATTTGAAGAATTTCTCCAATGCGGGCGGCTGGAGCATGGCTTTCTACGGGTTCGCTGCGAGTCTTGCCACGCCGAGCACCTGGTCGCTTTCAGCTGTAAGCGTCGCGGTTTCTGCCCGAGCTGTGGGGCGCGGCGGATGGCCGAAAGTGCCGCCTTGCTGGTTGATGAAGTACTGCCTGAACAACCCATGCGTCAGTGGGTGTTGAGCTTCCCGTTTCAGCTGCGTTTCCTGTTTGCCAGCCGGCCCGAGATCATGGGGTGGGTGCTGGGCATCGTTTACCGCGTCATTGCCACGCACCTGGTCAAGAAAGCGGGCCATACCCACCAAGTGGCCAAGACGGGCGCGGTCACCCTGATCCAGCGTTTTGGATCGGCGCTCAATCTGAATGTTCACTTCCACATGCTGTTTCTCGACGGTGTGTATGTCGAGCAATCCCACGGCTCAGCGCGTTTCCGCTGGGTCAAGGCGCCGACCAGCCCAGAGCTCACCCAGCTGACGCACACCATCGCCCACCGGGTGGGTCGCTATCTGGAACGGCAAGGCCTGCTGGAACGGGATGTCGAAAACAGCTATCTGGCCTCGGATGCGGTGGATGACGACCCGATGACACCCCTGCTGGGGCACTCGATCACTTACCGTATCGCTGTCGGTTCACAGGCGGGGCGAAAGGTGTTCACTTTGCAAACTCTGCCGACCAGTGGTGATCCGTTCGGTGACGGGATTGGCAAGGTAGCCGGGTCCAGCCTGCACGCCGGCGTGGCGGCCAGGGCCGATGAACGCAAGAAGCTCGAACGGCTGTGCCGGTACATCAGCCGCCCGGCGGTATCCGAGAAGCGGCTGTCGTTAACACGAGGCGGCAACGTGCGCTACCAGCTCAAGACGCCGTACCGGGACGGCACCACGCACGTCATTTTCGAACCATTGGATTTCATTGCAAGGCTGGCCGCCCTGGTACCGAAGCCCAGAGTCAACCTAACCCGCTTCCACGGGGTGTTCGCACCCAACAGTCGGCACCGGGCGTTGGTCACGCCGGCAAAACGGGGCAGGGGCAACAAGGTCAGGGTGGCTGATGAACCGGCAACACCAGCACAACGGCGAGCGTCGATGACATGGGCGCAACGGCTCAAGCGTGTTTTCAATATCGACATCGAGACCTGCAGCGGCTGCGGCGGCGCCATGAAAGTCATCGCCTGCATTGAAGACCCTATAGTGATCAAGCAGATCCTTGATCACCTGAAGCACAAAGCCGAAACCAGCGGGACCAGGGCGTTACCCGAAAGCCGGGCGCCACCGGCTGAGCTGCTCCTGGGTCTGTTTGACTGACGAGCCTGAAGGCCAACGATACCAATCAAAATGCTGCGTTCACAGCGCCGCGGCAGGGATCCGCCGTGCTGGTTGTCGGAAAAGGAGCCGCTAGTGGGAAAGAGGAGGGTAAATTTTCAGCGTTGCTGGCTCCCCGTCAGCCGGATTGGGTTGCATCGCAGGGGTGTCGAAAGAGTCAACTGCGGTCCAAAGCTGTTGGACTTGGGTGAAAAGGGCGTTTATTCTTCCTATACGTGAAACCGAAGACCATTCATGTTGTTGCTCAGGTCGCAGACGTTTTGCAGCAGCAGTCGCTTCACGTTCGCTCGCGTATCGGTGATTCATTCTGCTAACCAGTAAGGCAACCCCGCCAGCCTAGCCGGGTCCTCAACGACAGGAGCACGATCATGCGCACCCGTGGCCAGGACCCAACGCTGCCCGAGATGCGCCGCGTGCGGCTGCTGGAGATGGCGGACGCGATGGATATGTTCTGCCAAGGGTTGGTTTGCGCATTCACAGTTCTCCGCAAGAATTGATTGGCTCCAATTCTTGGAGTGGTGAATCCGTTAGCGAGGTGCCGCCGGCTTCCATTCAGGTCGAGGTGGCCCGGCTCCATGCACCGCGACGCAACGCGGGGAGGCAGACAAGGTATAGGGCGGCGCCTACAATCCATGCCAACCCGTTCCATGTGCTCGCCGAGGCGGCATAAATCGCCGTGAAGATCAGCGGTCCAATGATCGAAGTTAGGCTGGTAAGAGCCGCGAGCGATCCTTGAAGCTGTCCCTGATGGTCGTCATCTACCTGCCTGGACAGCATGGCCTGCAACGCGGGCATCCCGATGCCGCCGGAAGCGAGAAGAATCATAATGGGGAAGGCCATCCAGCCTCGCGTCGCGAACGCCAGCAAGACGTAGCCCAGCGCGTCGGCCGCCATGCCGGCGATAATGGCCTGCTTCTCGCCGAAACGTTTGGTGGCGGGACCAGTGACGAAGGCTTGAGCGAGGGCGTGCAAGATTCCGAATACCGCAAGCGACAGGCCGATCATCGTCGCGCTCCAGCGAAAGCGGTCCTCGCCGAAAATGACCCAGAGCGCTGCCGGCACCTGTCCTACGAGTTGCATGATAAAGAAGACAGTCATAAGTGCGGCGACGATAGTCATGCCCCGCGCCCACCGGAAGGAGCTGACTGGGTTGAAGGCTCTCAAGGGCATCGGTCGACGCTCTCCCTTATGCGACTCCTGCATTAGGAAGCAGCCCAGTAGTAGGTTGAGGCCGTTGAGCACCGCCGCCGCAAGGAATGGTGCATGCAAGGAGATGGCGCCCAACAGTCCCCCGGCCACGGGGCCTGCCACCATACCCACGCCGAAACAAGCGCTCATGAGCCCGAAGTGGCGAGCCCGATCTTCCCCATCGGTGATGTCGGCGATATAGGCGCCAGCAACCGCACCTGTGGCGCCGGTGATGCCGGCCACGATGCGTCCGGCGTAGAGGATCCACAGGACGGGTGTGGTCGCCATGATCGCGTAGTCGATAGTGGCTCCAAGTAGCGAAGCGAGCAGGACTGGGCGGCGGCCAAAGCGGTCGGACAGTGCTCCGAGAACGGGTGCGCATAGAAATTGCATCAACGCATATAGCGCTAGCAGCACGCCATAGTGACTGGCGATGCTGTCGGAATGGACGATATCCCGCAAGAGGCCCGGCAGTACCGGCATAACCAAGCCTATGCCTACAGCATCCAGGGTGACGGTGCCGAGGATGACGATGAGCGCATTGTTAGATTTCATACACGGTGCCTGACTGCGTTAGCAATTTAACTGTGATAAACTACCGCATTAAAGCTTATCGATGATAAGCTGTCAAACATGAGAATTCGCGAATGAACAAGCTCCAACGCGAGGCCGTGATCCGAACCGCGCTCGAACTGCTTAACGACGTGGGCATGGAAGGTCTAACGACGCGCCGACTGGCTGAGCGCCTCGGGGTGCAACAGCCAGCGCTCTACTGGCATTTCAAGAACAAGCGTGCGTTGCTCGACGCACTTGCCGAAGCCATGCTGACGATAAATCACACGCATTCGACGCCAAGGGATGACGACGACTGGCGTTCGTTCCTGAAGGGCAATGCATGCAGTTTTCGACGGGCGTTGCTCGCTTATCGCGATGGCGCGCGTATTCATGCCGGGACGCGGCCAGCCGCGCCGCAGATGGAAAAAGCCGACGCGCAGCTTCGCTTCCTTTGCGATGCTGGCTTTTCGGCAGGTGACGCGACCTATGCGTTGATGGCAATCAGCTACTTCACCGTCGGCGCTGTTCTTGAGCAGCAAGCTAGCGAGGCAGACGCCGAGGAGCGGGGCGAAGATCAGTTGACCACCTCAGCGTCTACGATGCCGGCGCGCCTACAGAGCGCGATGAAAATCGTCTACGAAGGCGGTCCGGACGCGGCATTCGAGCGAGGCCTGGCTCTCATCATCGGCGGTCTTGAACGGAGTGCTTGCGCAATCTCGCTCCTTTAGGGGCGAGTCAAGCAAGTGGTTTCTACTCTTTTCTTTGCTTCAACGCTTGTGATGTCTTCATGGCTTTTTCGCTGGGCGGTTCGTTCTGGTTGTTGATGTACTCCCGAACAACATCGAGGGCAACCCCTCCGCAAGAAACCACACAGTAGCTTGGCGACCAGAAATGGTTGCCCCAAAGCATTGTTTTTACCCTGTCCCAATACTCTCGCCGGATCATGTAAGACGATTTACCTTTTAACTTGCTGACTAAATTTGAGATTGCCAATTTTGGATGTACGGACACCATCATATGGATGTGATCGTCCTCTCCACCAAACTCCAGTAGCTCACAATCCATCTGCTCACAAGTCTCTTTCATTATTGCCTCAGTCCGTTCAAGCATTTCTTTGGTAAAAACACCACGACGATACTTTGTAACAAAGACTAGATGAACGTTGTTTTTAAAAATGCAGCTTCTACCTGTTCTCCAATCGTACATTATAACCACATGCTAGATTGACAAAGTTTAAGTAAGTGTAATAATTTCAGGTGTAAATAGCAAATAAACGGACATCATGTTAACTGGCATCAAGCTACGCGCTAACCCGACATCTCACCAAAAACTGATCTTGAGTCAGTGGATGGGGTGCGCTCGTAGTATCTGGAATGCCAAGGTAGAAGAAGAGCGTTATTACCGAACCTATGCCCGTAAATATTGCACCATCGGAACTTACGCGCCCATCGACCAGACCACTTCACAATTCAAATCCAAAGAGCTTTCTCCGTGGCTAAGTGAATGCCCTAGTCAAATCTTGCGTAATAGCGCGGTTAACTGGTATCAAACTTATCAGAAATTCATGAGCGGGAAATGCGGCAGGCCAAAGCGAAAACCTAAAACGGACAAAGGAAGCATTTATCTTACCCGTGAAGTGTTCCGTTTCGACCATTGCGATGACGGCAACGTGCGCCTGTTTATTGGGACAAAGACAAGGGTTTTGTGTGCTTGTTTACAATCGAGTGGGAGTGACGGGCACTGGCTGGCAATGTCTAGCAACGGCAGGCATTTCGGCTGAGGGTAAAAGAACTTTCCGCTAAGCGATAGACTGTATGTAAACACAGTATTGCAAGGACGCGGAACATGCCTCATGTGGCGGCCAGGACGGCCAGCCGGGATCGGGATACTGGTCGTTACCAGAGCCACCGACCCGAGCAAACCCTTCTCTATCAGATCGTTGACGAGTATTACCCGGCATTCGCTGCGCTTATGGCAGAGCAGGGAAAGGAATTGCCGGGCTATGTGCAACGGGAATTTGAAGAATTTCTCCAATGCGGGCGGCTGGAGCATGGCTTTCTACGGGTTCGCTGCGAGTCTTGCCACGCCGAGCACCTGGTCGCTTTCAGCTGTAAGCGTCGCGGTTTCTGCCCGAGCTGTGGGGCGCGGCGGATGGCCGAAAGTGCCGCCTTGCTGGTTGATGAAGTACTGCCTGAACAACCCATGCGTCAGTGGGTGTTGAGCTTCCCGTTTCAGCTGCGTTTCCTGTTTGGGGTCGTTTGCGGGAAGGGGCGGAATCCTACGCTAAGGCTTTGGCCAGCGATATTCTCCGGTGAGATTGATGTGTTCCCAGGGGATAGGAGAAGTCGCTTGATATCTAGTATGACGTCTGTCGCACCTGCTTGATCGCGGCCGCGATAGCTAGATCGCGTTGCTCCTCTTCTCCATCCGCGTTCCAAGCTGCGGAAAGGCACCCATAAGCGTACGCCTGGTCGAGCAGGCGACGCGGATCGACGTCCAGCGCACGAGAGAATGCGTCCGCCATCTGTGCAATGCGTCTAGGATCGAGACAAAGGTCGTCTCTGTCAGCCGGATCGTAGAACATATTGGCGGCGCCAAAGCCCACTTCACCGACCAGACCGACGGGATCTATCACCAGCCAGCCGCGACTGGAGAACATGATGTTTTCATGATGCAGATCGCCATGTAGCCCACGCAGTTCCGAGGCATTGCTCATCATTTGATCGGCTATAATCGCCGCGTGGACGTAGTCAGTTTGACAACCTGCGTTTTGATCATCGCGCGCCCGCTGAAACAAAGCTGCAAAGCGATCCCGGATCGGGAGAAGGGCAGAAGGCAGGGGTTCCTCAGATGCGGCATACAGCTTCGCCATTAGTTCCGCTGCAATTTCGGTCGCCTGGTAGTCGCCGTGCTCGGCAACGATGTGAGAGAGCATTCGCTCCCCGGCATATTCGAGCAACATCAGATTGTTCTCACGACCGAGCAACCGGACTGCTCCCCTCCCATTGCGCCATACCAGATAGTCGGCCCCGCGCAGTTCATCAGCAATGTCTTCTATAGGTTTCAATCCCTTGACGATTGCAGGAGTCCCGTCTGGCAATGAAACTTTCCAAACGAGGCTGGAAAAGGTGTCCGCAATGAGAACAGGTTGCGAAACGTGCCAATGAGCAGGAAAAACAGGCGGCATGAACATCAACCCCAAGTCAGAGGGTCCAATCGCAGATAGAAGGCAAGGCGTTCGCGGTCGGGGGCTTCGATCCCCAATACATTGAATAGGACAGCGAAGGCGCGCTCTGCTTCATCTGGCGCTGCCCAGTTCTCTTCGGCGTTAGCAATCATGAGTGCCAAATCGGCATAGCGATCTGCTGTTCCGAGCCGCCCAAGGTCGATCAGACCCGTGCATTGAAGAGTTTTAGGGTCCACCATGAAGTTCGGCATGCAGGGATCACCATGGCAAACAACCATATCGGTGCGCTCTTGGTCGAGCCGCACCGGTAGCTCTCGTTCGACACGAGCCAAAAGATCGAGCTGCGGCGTACTCTTGTCCTCGTCCGGTAAGAAGTCGGGATTGACGGCATTGCGGGACACCACATCAACGGCGCGTCCGAACATTCGCGACAGCCTGCGCTCAAACGGACATTGATCAACCGATAGGCTGTGAACAGCGCCAAGTTGCTGCCCCATTGACGGCCACGCTTTGAGCAAATCCGCTCCAGACAGATCAGCCGCCGGTACTCCCGGAATTGCCGTTATCACCAAGCATGCACCCTCCTGTTCCTCCTGCCAGTTGATGACCTCGGGGCAAGCCACACCTCGACCTTTGAGCCAAATGAGGCGGTCACGCTCTCCAGCGAGCTCACCGCGGCGGGAAGCAGGTGCGATTTTCGCGAAGGCATGCCCGTCACCACGTCGAAAAACAAAATCACCAGATTCTCCGCCTCTGACAGGCAACCAGTCAGAATGCGATTCACCAAAAAAAATATTAGTTCGATTCAATGGAGGTTCCTTCAGTTTTCTGATGAAGCGCGAATATAGAGAAATATCCCGAATGTGCAGTTAACGAATTCTTGCGGTTTCTTTCAGCGCCGCCAATACCGCCAGCCCGTCGCGCAAGGGGCGCGGCTCGTGTGTGCGGATGAAGTCAGCTCCACCTGCGGCGGCGGCAAGCTCTGCAGCGAGTGTCGCGGCCCCGACATCCCCCGGACCACGGCCTGTGAGCGCGCGCAGAAAGGATTTGCGCGAAACAGACAGAAGCACCGGCAAATCGAAGCGCAGCCGCAATTCATCGAACCGCGCCAGCACCGAGAGCGAGGTTTCGGGAGCAGCCCCCAGAAAAAACCCCATGCCGGGATCAAGGACAAGGCGGTTGCGTTTGATACCGGCACCCGTCAGCGCCGCGATGCGCGCGTCAAAGAACGCCGCAATGTGATCCATGATGTCGCCAGCGGGTGCCTCGCGCCGATCTGCCTGCCCGTCTTGCACCGAATGCATAACGACGAGTTTGGCAGATGATTTCGCCAATTGCGGATAGAACGCAGCGTCTGGAAAACCGCGAATATCATTGAGATAGGCCACACCACGCGACAAGGCATAGGCTTGCGTCGCGGGTTGATAACTGTCGAGCGAGACGGGAATGCCATCTGCCTTGAGCGCGTCCAGCACCGGCGCGATACGCGCGATTTCTGTGTCGGACGAAACAGGCGCGGCGTCGGGATTGCTGGATGCCGGACCGAGGTCGATCACATCTGCCCCCTCGGCCATCAGCTTACGCGCCTGCGCAATGGCTGCGTCTGGCGCCAGATACCGGCCTCCATCGGAGAAACTGTCCGAGGTTATGTTGACGATGCCGAAAATGATGAGCGATTTATTCATGGGGGCTTCTATAATAATAATAATCGAGCATGAGTCTCATACGGATGCTCGGGTCGAAAGGGAATCCCCAGGCGAGTAACCTGTTTGCGGTGATCCATTAGCTGCAGGAGCAGAAGAGCATACATCTGGAAGCAAAGCCAGGAAAGCGGCCTATGGAGCTGTGCGGCAGCGCTCAGTAGGCAATTTTTCAAAATATTGTTAAGCCTTTTCTGAGCATGGTATTTTTCATGGTATTACCAATTAGCAGGAAAATAAGCCATTGAATATAAAAGATAAAAATGTCTTGTTTACAATAGAGTGGGAGTGATCCGCGGTTGAGGGTCTGTCCCGGGTAGTGCGCGGGACGGGTGAGCCGGGGCCAACGGCAGGCCCTGGCCTCCGCCCTGTATGGCAGTGCGTACCAACCCGATGCGCAGGGCCGCCTCCGGGGCGGCCACTCAGGGCGCCAGCTTGCGCCGCTGGCGCGCCAGCACCGCTTCGCGGTGGGCGATGTAGGCGTTGGCGGCGAGGATGATCGCCGCGCCGAGCAGGGTCCAGCGGTCCAGGGTTTCGCCGAACAGCAGCCAGCCCAGCAGTACCACCAGCGGCAGCTGGGTGAAGCTGATCGGGGTCAGTGCCGAGACTTCGCCCAGCCGCAGCGCGCGCGTCCACAGCAACTGCCCGATGGTGCCGAGGATGCCGGTGGCCAGCAGCCACAGCCAGGCGATGCCGGTCGGCCAGGTCCACACGAACAGCGCCGGCAGCAGCGACAGCGGCACCCAGAACACATAGGTGTAGAACACCACCGTATCCGGGCCGTCGATGCGGGTGAGCTGCTTGATCTGGATCGATACCAGCGCGCTGAGCATGGCCGCCGACACCGCGACCAGGCTGCCGGCCTGGAAGCCATGCGCGCCGGGACGCACGATCACCAGCACGCCGATGAAGCCGGCGATCACCGCCGCCCAGCGGCGCACGCGCACGGTCTCGCCCAGCCACAGTACCGCGGCGATGGTCACGAACAACGGCGTCGAATAGGACAGCGAGACCGCCTGCGACAGCGGCAGGTGGCCCAGTGCCCAGAAGCCGCACAGCATCGACGCCAGGCCGATCGCGCTGCGCAGCAGGTAGCGCGGCAGTTGCCGGGTGCGCAGCGGCGCGTGGCCCGGGCGCAGCAGCACCGGCAGCAGCGCGAGCAGGCCGAAGGCGTTGCGGAAGAACGCCACTTCCTGGGTGGGCACGTGGGCCGTCGCCAGGCGGATGGCGATGGCCATCAGGCCGAAGGCCATGGCGCTGCCGAACATCAGCAGCGCCGCGCGCAGCGGGGCAGGGCCGGGGGCGGCCGCGACGGCGTTCACCAGCGCGCGCCGACCAGCCGCGGTTCGGGCTCGATCGGCACGCCGAAAGTCTCCAGTACCGAAGCGGAGATGCGGCGGGCGAAGGCCAGCAGTTCGGCGCCACTGGCGTTGCCATGGTTGACCAGCACCAGTGCGTGGTCGGGCGAAACGCCGGCATCGCCCTCGCGCCGTCCCTTCCAGCCGCAGGCCTGGATCATCCATGCCGCCGACAGCTTGCGGTGGCCTTCGTCCTCCCCCGGGAACACCGGCAGCGCCGGGTGCTGGCGTGAGAGCAGTTCGGCCTGCTCGCGCGGCAGGATCGGGTTCTTGAAGAAGCTGCCGGCATTGCCGAGCACGTCCGGGTCGGGCAGCTTGCGGCGGCGGATGGCGATGACCGCGTTGGCGACGTCGGCCGCCACCGGCAGTTCCACGGCCATGGCCTTCAGTTCTTCACGGATGCCTGCGTAGTCCAGCCGCAGTTCGTGCAGCAGCGGCAGCCGGAACTGCACCGCGGTGATCAGGTAACGGTCGGCCTCGTGCTTGAACAGGCTGTCGCGGTAACCGAAGCGGCAGGCCGCCTGGTCCAGCTGCACCCATGCGTGCCGCACGGTGTCCCAGGCCTCGACCAACTGGATGAACTCGCCGACCTGGGCGCCGTAGGCGCCGATGTTCTGGATCGGCGCGGCGCCGACGGTGCCGGGAATCAGCGCCAGGTTCTCCAGCCCGGACAGGCCTTCGGCCAGCGACCACATCACCAGTTCGTGCCAGACCACGCCGGCCCCGGCGCGGACCACGGCATGGTCGGCGCGGTGCTCGAGGATCGCGATGTCGCGGTTGTCGAAGCACAGCACGGTGCCTTGCGGGTCGGCGGCGAGCAGCACGTTGCTGCCGCTGCCCAGCACCAGCAGCGGCGATGGCGCCACCGCGGCCAGGGCCTCGGGCAGCGCGGCCGTATCGTGCACGCGCAGCAGCCGTGGCGCGCGGGCAGCGACATGGAAGGTATTGAGGGATCGCAGCGGGGCGTCTGTGGTCAGCGACCAGGGTGCAGCGGTTGTCATAGCGGGGCGACGGCGCCTCGGGAAGGCGCCTCGCGGCGGCGGCGGATGGCATCGACGCACTCGCCGATCAGTGCCGGGCCGCGGAAAATCAGGCCGCTGTAGCACTGCACCAGGGTCGCGCCGGCGGACATCTTGGCCACCGCGTCGGCGCCGGACTGGATGCCGCCCACGCCGATCAGCGGGATGCGCTCGGGCAGGCGCGCGCGCAGCCGGCGCAGCACCAGGGTGGACTGCCCCAGCAGCGGCGCGCCGGACAGGCCGCCGGTCTCGGCCGCGCGCCGGTCATGCTCCACGCCTTCGCGGCCGATGGTGGTGTTGGTGGCGATCACGCCGTCCACTTCCAGTTCGCTCAGCACCCGGGCGGCGGCTTCGATGTCGCGGTCGCTCAGGTCCGGCGCCACTTTGACCAGCATCGGCACGCGCCGGCCGTGCTGGGAGGCCAGGCGTTCCTGCGCGTCGCGCAGGCCGCCGACCAGCCGCCGCAGCGCCTGCTCTTCCTGCAGCTCGCGCAGGCCGGCGGTGTTGGGCGAGGAGATGTTGACGGTGACGTAGTCGGCCAGCGGGTACACCTTCTCCAGGCACACCAGGTAGTCGGACAGCGCGTCCTCGTTGGGGGTGTCCTTGTTCTTGCCGATGTTGATGCCCAGCGGCCCGGTGCGCTGGCTGCTGCGCTCGACGTTGCGCACCAGCGCGTCGACGCCGGCATTGTTGAAGCCCATGCGGTTGATGATGGCCGCGTGCTGCGGCAGCCGGAACAGCCGCGGCTTCGGGTTGCCTGCCTGCGGCCGCGGGGTGACGGTGCCGATCTCGACGAAGCCGAAGCCCAGGCCGAACAGCGCGTCGATATGCTCGCCGTTCTTGTCCAGGCCGGCGGCCAGCCCCACCGGGTTGGGGAAGTCCAGGCCGAACACCGTGGTCGGCATCGGCGCCGGCCGCGCCGCGAGCAGCGGCGTGGTGCCGGTGCGCCACGCCAGCTCCAGCGCGGACAGCGCCAGGCCATGGGCGCGCTCGGCGTCGAAGGCGAACAGGAAGGGGCGTACGAGCGGATACATGGGGTTCAGTCCAGCGTGCCGACGAAGGCACGGGTTCGGTATTCGAAGGCGACCCGTCCGTCCACCGCATGGGTGTCGAACAGGGCGCGCAGGGCGCGCAGCATCGGCTCGTGGCGCGGATGGCCGGCCTGCGGTGCATAGGAGGAGGACAGCAGGCGGCCGCGCAGGCCGTCGAAGTCCAGGTGTTGCGTGTTGGGCAGCTGCAGCTGGCCGCGCAGGCCGCGGCCGAACCACGCGCGCATGGCGTCGTCGTCCGGGTAGCGTTCGGCCACCGCGTCGTAGTCGGTGCCGTAGTCGAGCAGCAACTGCTCATAACCGGACAGGAAGGGAGAGGCGTCGAGCAGGCGCGAGTTCCAGTACACCAGCGCCATGCCGCCCGGGCGCAGGATGCGGCGCCATTCCGGCCGCAGCGCGTCGGTGTCGAACCAGTGGAACGCCTGGGCGGCGCTGACCAGGCCGACGCTGGCGTCGGCCAGCGTGGTCGCTTCGGCGGTGCCGGCCACGAAGGTCAGCTGCGGATGATCGGCGGCCAGCCAGTGCTCGGCGGCCGCGCGCATCGCGGCGTTGGGTTCGACCGCGACTACCGGGTGGCCGGCGTCGAGCAGCAGGCGGGTGGAGATGCCGGTGCCGGCACCGATGTCGGCGACCGGCGTGGTGGCCGGGACGCCGATGTCGCGATGCAACCAGTCCAGCAGCGCCGGCGGGTAGCCGGGGCGGTAGCGGACGTAATCGGCCACCCGGCTGCTGAAACGCGCGGTTGGATCGTTCGGCTGCACGCCTGCCTCAGGCGTTCAGCGTGGCCAGCCAGGCCAGACCGCCGAAGAACAGGATGAAGGCGAGGATGGCGATCACCCACAGCGCCACCGACGCCCAGCCCAGCACCAGCCCGGTGATGGCCAGGCCGTCGCCGTCGAGCTGGCCGTTGCTGCGGCGGATCTCGCCGCGCGCCATGTGGCCGAAGATGATGCCGCCGAGGCTGCCCAGGAGCGGCAGCAGGGTCCAGCCGAGGATGCCGGCGACCAGGGCGATCACGGCATAGCTGCTGGTCTGTCGTGGTGCGGGAATGCTCATGGTTGGACTCCATTGCTGGGGTTGGGGTCGCTCTCCCGGTGGAAGAGGGAAGCAGCGGCGGGTGGCCCGCCGTTGCCTTTGTGCTGCCGTCTGCCGCCCCGATCCGGCGCGGCACCAGCCTGGTTCGGCTACCGGCAGTACCAGGCGCCGCGGCCATGCCGCCGCGGCGCCGTCGTCAGCAGCCGAAGGCCGACGCCATCACAGGTCGAACTTGATGCCTTGGGCCAGCGGCAGCGAGTCGGAGTAGTTGATGGTATTGGTCTGGCGGCGCATGTAGACCTTCCACGCGTCCGAACCGGACTCGCGGCCACCACCGGTTTCCTTCTCGCCGCCGAACGCGCCACCGATCTCGGCGCCGGAGGTGCCGATGTTGACGTTGGCGATGCCGCAGTCGCTGCCAGCCGCGGACAGGAACTTCTCGGCCGACTTCAGGTTGGTGGTGAAGATCGACGAGGACAGGCCCTGCGGCACGCCGTTCTGCATGTCGATGGCCTCGTCCAGGGTCGTGTACTTCATCACGTACAGGATCGGCGCGAAGGTCTCGTGCTGGACGATCTGGTCGCTGTTCTTCAGGCCGGTGACGATCGCCGGCAGCACGAAGTTGCCCGGGCGGTCGATGGCGGTGCCGCCGGTCTCCACGGTGCCGCCCGCGGCCTTGGCCTGCTCGATCGAGGCCAGGAACTGCTGCACGGCCTCGGGGCTGTTCAGCGGGCCCATCAGGTTGGCCGGGTCGGTCGGGTCGCCGATCTTGCCTTCCACCTGCTTGTACGCCTTGACCAGGGTGGCCAGCACGTTGTCGTAGATCGATTCGTGCACGATCAGGCGGCGGGTGGTGGTGCAGCGCTGGCCGGCGGTGCCGACGGCGCCGAACACGATGCCCGGCACGGCCAGCTTCAGGTCGGCGGTCTCGTCGAGGATGATGGCGTTGTTGCCGCCCAGTTCCAGCAGGCAGCGGCCCAGGCGATGGGCGACGCGCTCATTGACGATGCGCCCGATCTGGGTGGAACCGGTGAAGGAGATCAGCGGCACGCGCTTGTCGTCCACCAGCTTCTCCGACAGCGCGGTGCCGGCATCGTTGATCAGGAAGAAGATGTCCGGGAAGCCGCCTTCCTTGAGCGCCTCGTTGCAGATCCTCATCGTGGCGATGGCGGTCAGCGGGGTCTTGTTGGACGGCTTCCAGATGCAGACGTCGCCGCAGATCGCGGCCAGGAACGCGTTCCAGGCCCACACCGCGACCGGGAAATTGAACGCCGAGATGATGCCGACCAGGCCCAGCGGGTGGTACTGCTCGTACATGCGGTGGCCCGGGCGCTCGGAGTGCATGGTGTAGCCGTACAGCATGCGGCTCTGGCCCAGCGCGAAGTCGGCGATGTCGATCATCTCCTGTACTTCGCCGTCGCCCTCCGGCTTGGACTTGCCCATTTCCAGGGCGACCAGCGAACCCAGCGCGTCCTTGTGCCTGCGCAGTGCCTCGCCGCACAGGCGCACGGCCTCGCCACGGCGCGGGGCCGGGGTGGTCCGCCACGCCTTGAAGGCTTCCTGCGCGCGGGCGATCACGGTCTCGTAATCGGCTTCGGTGGTGGCCTGCACCTGTGCGATGACTTCACCGGTGGTCGGGTTGCGCGGCGAGAGCACGCCCGCGCCGGTGGCCGCTGACCACTGGCCATTGCCCAGGTAGGTGCCAGCGTTGGAAGCCTCGAGGCCGAGCGCCTTGAGCATTTCGAAGGACATGAAATCTCCTGATTGCTTTGCGTTGGGGGGGCGCAGCCGCTGGCAACGGTGGGGTGCGGCGTGCAGAACGGCGATTTTAGCAGAGCCGCGCACGCTTCTTGGCCCGGGTGGATGCCGGATGCGGGGGCGGCATGCCACAATACGCGTCCGCAGGCCCCGTAGCTCAGCTGGATAGAGCGGTCCCCTCCTAAGGGACAGGTCGCACGTTCGAATCGTGTCGGGGCCGCCATTGATCCGCCTGCCGCGCGATGCCCGCGGCGCTCCCTGCGCAGACCGCCCGCATGTCCGCCAGCGCCAGCACCCCCCACCTGCGTCGCTACCTCCGGCCCACCGGGCTGGAATGCCACGACCATGCGCAGTGGGTGTTGCCGGTGCGCGGCGAGTTGCCGTTCGAGGTGGGTGGCGCCGGTGGCCACCTCGACTGCTTGCTGGGCGCCTTCGTCGCGCCCGGGCAGGCCCACGACCTGGACGTGCTTGGCGACAACTGCTGTCTGGTCGTCGATTGTGCGCCCGGGGTGCTCGACGACGACACGCTCGAACATCTGTACCGCCGCCCCTGGCTGGCGCTGCCGGCGGCCATGCGCCAGCGCCTGCAGGGATTGCCTGGCAGCCGCACCCTGGGCGACCCGCTGCCGCACCTGCTGCGGCATTTCGCCCCGGCCGGCAGTGGCGCGCGGCTGCAGGGCGTGTGCGGCGCGGTGGTGGCCGCGCCGGGGCTGGACTGGTCGGTGGCGCGCATGGCGGCCCTGGCCGGGGTCGGTTGCAGTCGCCTGCACGCGCTGTTCGTGCGCGAGTTCGGGCTGCCGCCACTGGCCTGGGTCAGCGCCGCGCGGCTGCGCTGGGCCAGGCGGCAGCTGCTGTGCAGCGACGCCAGCATCAGCGACATCGCCCAGCGTGCCGGTTACTCGGAGCACAGTGCGTTCACCCGTGCGCTGCGTCGCGAGAGCGGGCGAACGCCACGGCAATGGCGGGCCCGGCAGTAGTCCGGGTCAAGACGCGGCCCGCCGCGGTGCCTACACTGCGCGCCGTTCTCCAGGGCAAGGGTGCGGCAGGCGTGAATCGTTCGATGAGTGTCGGGATCGCCAACGGCGTGGCTTCCGGGGCGCTGTGGGGCGTGGTGTTCCTGGCCCCGGCGGTGCTGTCCGGGTTCGCGCCGCTGCAGCTCGCGGCCGCGCGCTACCTGGTCTACGGCGCCCTGGCGCTGCTGTTGCTGGTGCCGCGCTGGCCGGCCCTGCGTTCGCGCATCGGGCTTACCGAATGGACCGCGCTGGCCTGGCTCAGCCTGCTGGGCAACCTGCTGTATTACGTGTTGCTGTCGGTTTCGGTGCAGTGGAGCGGTGGCGCGGCGGCATCGCTGATCGTGGGCATGGTGCCGGTGTTGGTGGCGGTCACCGCCGCGCGCGAACCGGGCGCGGTGCCGCTGTCGAAGTTGGCCCCGGCGCTGGCGCTGTGCGTGGCCGGGGTGGTGCTGATGGGCTGGGCGGCGATGGCGTCCTCGCACGTGCATGCCAGTACCGGGCGGCGCCTGGTCGGCCTGCTGTGCGCGGTGGGCGCGCTGCTGTCGTGGACGGTGTATTCGGTCGGCAATGCGCGCTGGCTGGCACGCTGCCCGGAGGTGTCCGGGCATGACTGGTCGTTGTTGACCGGGGTGGCCACCGGCGCGTTGGCTCTGCTGGTGGCGCCGCTGGCATTCGCGGGGGGCGGGCAGGGCCGTCCTGCCGCCGAGTGGGGCCTGTTCTGGCTGGTCGCCGCGGCGGTGGCGGTGCTGGCCTCGATCCTCGGCAATGCCTGCTGGAACCGCGCCAGTCGTGCGCTGCCGCTCAGCCTGGGCGGGCAGATGATCGTGTTCGAGACGCTGTTCGGCCTGCTTTACCGCTTTCTCTGGCAGCAGCGCTGGCCGTTGCCGCTGGAGCTGCTGGCCGCCGGCTGCCTCCTGGCCGGCGTGGTGCTGGCCGCGGCCGCGCACCGGCCCGCGGCCGAGGCGCTGGCACAGCACTGACGGCGCCGCGACCCGGGCGCAGGTGCGCGTTCCGCGCAGATCCGGCGGGCGCCGTGCCGGCGGGGGCGCCCCCCGGGCGCAGCCGTGCACCCGTCGCAGGGCAGGGCCGCTGCGGCCACTCCGGCGCCCGGGCGCGGCTTTTGCCGGTGCTTGCGGGCCTGATGGCCGATGATCGGCGTTGATGACATTTGCAACCGATGCATGCGTGTTCGCCGACGATCCTTGCAAGTCGTGTTTTGCATCGCAGCACTTGACAGCGCATTCATCGCTGGTGTCCTCTTGGTCGCATGCACATGCCGTCGCCCTTCTTCGCCATCGACCCGCCGCCCGCAGGCGCGCTGCCGGGCGATCGCTGCGGCCTGTCCATTACCACCACCACCATTACCGTCACCACTCGCCCGGTGCGGCCCGTCGTCTTCGCGTAATTTCCGAAAACCACGGCCCCGCACCCGGATCAGGATGCGGGGGCTCCCATCCTGATGCGTGTCGGGGCCTCCAGCCGAGGTCCATCCGATGTCGCCAGTTGCCGCTCCGCTCCCCGCTCCCGCTCCCGCCACCGACGCCGTCGTCCGCAGCGTGGTCCATAAATTCGGCGGCACCTCGGTGGCCGACGCCGACCGCTACCGCCATGTCGCGCGGCTGCTGCTGGCGCGCGACGAGGACCTGCAGGTCGCCGTGGTGTCGGCGATGAAGGGAGTGACCGACGCACTGATCGACCTGGCGCGGTCGGCAGCGGCCGCCGACGCCGGCTGGGACGAGCGCTGGCATGAGCTTCGCGCCCGCCACCGTGCCGCGGCGGTGTCGCTGCTGGCCGAGAACGCCGGGCCGACCATCGAGTGGCTGGATGCGCGCTTCAACCGCCTGCGCGAGATCCTGGCCGCGTTGGCGGTGATCGGGGAGCTGCCCCGGGAAGTGCTGGACCGCGTGCAGGGCCTGGGCGAGGTGTTCTCGGCGCACCTGCTCGGCCATCACCTGCAGGCGCTGGGCGAAGACGCCGACGTGCTGGACGCGCGCGAGGTGCTGGTGGTCGACCACGGCGAGCTCGGGGTCGACGTGGACTGGAAGGCCAGTGCCGCCAAGCTGGCGCTGTGGCGCGACGCGCACCCGGCGCGGCGGCTGGTGGTCACCGGCTTCGTCGCCCGCGACCGCCGGGGCAACATCACCACGCTCGGCCGCAACGGCAGCGATTTTTCCGGGGCGATCTTCGCCGCGCTGTTCGCCGCCGACGAGCTGCACATCTGGACCGACGTGGACGGTGTCCTGTCGGCCGACCCGCGGGTGGTGCCCGAGGCCGTGCAGCTGGAGGCGCTGAGCTACGACGAGGCCTGCGAGCTGGCCTATTTCGGCGCCAAGGTGGTGCACCCGCAGACCATGTCCCCGGCGATCGAACGCGGCCTGCCGATCATCATCCGCAACACGTTCCACCCCGAGCATCCGGGTACCCGCATCACCGCGGTCAGTGCCGGCAGGGGGCCGATCAAGGGGCTGACGCTCAGCCCCGAGCTGGCGGTACTGAACGTTGAAGGCACCGGCCTGATCGGCGTGCCGGGCACCGCCGAGCGCGTGTTCGCGGCCCTGCGCAACGCGCATGTATCGGTGGTGATGATCTCGCAGGGCTCGTCCGAGCATTCGATCTGCTGCGTGGTGCGCCAGGCCGAGGCGGCGCGCGCCCGCGATGCGCTGGTGCAGGCGTTCTCGCACGAACTGGCCGCCGGCCAGGTGCAGCGGGTGCAGCTGACCGAGGGCGTGAGCGTGCTGGCCGCGGTGGGCGACGGCATGGCCGGCCAGCCGGGCGTGGCCGCGCGCCTGTTCGAGGCGCTGGGGCGGGCGCAGGTCAATATCCTGGCCATCGCCCAGGGCTCGTCGGAGCGCAATATCTCCGTGGCCATCGATGCCGGCGACGCGACCAAGGCGCTGCGCGCCGCGCATGCCGGATTCTGGTTGTCGCCGCAGACCTTCTCGGTCGGGGTGATCGGCCCGGGCAACGTCGGCGCCGCGCTGCTGCAGCAGCTGCACCTGGCGCAGCCGCAGTTGCTGGCGCGGGCAAAGCTGGACCTGCGCCTGCGCGCGGTGCTGTCGCGCAACCGCATGCTGCTGGACGCACGCGGCGTGCAGGGCGACTGGAAGGCCGCGTTCGAGGCCAGCGCCGAGCCGGCCGACCTGGACCGCTTCACCGAGCACCTGCTGTCCGCGCGCCTGCCGCATACCCTGGTCATCGACTGCAGCGGCAGCGCGGACGTGGCCGACCGCTATGCCGGCTGGCTGGCCGCCGGCATCCACGTGGTCACGCCCAACAAGCAGGCCGGTTCCGGCCCGCTGGCGCGCTACCAGGCGATCCGCGAGGCGACCACCGCCACCGGCGCGCGTTTCCGTTACGAGGCGACCGTGGGGGCCGGGTTGCCGGTCATCACCACCCTGCGCGACCTGGTCGATACCGGCGACGAGGTGACGGCGATCGCCGGCATCTTCTCCGGCACCCTGGCCTGGCTGTTCAACAAATACGACGGCAGCGTGCCGTTCTCGCAGCTGGTCGCGCAGGCGCGGGCGATGGGCTACACCGAGCCGGATCCGCGCGACGACCTGTCCGGGGTGGACGTGGCGCGCAAGCTGGTGATCCTGGCGCGCGAGGCTGGGCACGCGCTCAGCCTGGAGGACGTGGCGGTGGAGGGCCTGGTGCCCGCGGACCTGCAGCAGGGCGGCGTGGAAGCCTTCATGGCGCGCCTGCACGAGGTCGATGCCGGCTTCGACCAGCGCCTGGCCGACGCCCGCGGGCGCGGCAATGTGTTGCGCTATGTCGCGCGTTTCGAGCCCGGGCAGCGGCCCACGGTCGGCCTGGTCGAACTGCCCGGCGATCATGCCTTCGCCAATCTGCGCCTGACCGACAACGTGGTGCAGTTCCGCACCCGCCGCTACTGTGACAATCCGCTGGTGGTGCAGGGGCCGGGCGCTGGCCCGGAAGTGACGGCCGCCGGGGTGTTCGCCGACGTGCTGCGGGTGGCTGCGGGGGAGGGGGCGCGACTGTGAGCAGGCAGGCAATGCAGTCCGCCGCCGGCCGGGACGAGGCGCGCGCCTTCGCCCCGGCCTCGGTGGCGAACGTGGCGGTCGGATTCGACCTGCTCGGCTATGCCGTGGCCGGTGTCGGCGATACGGTGACGGTGCGCCGCATCGACGCCCCGGAGGTCCGCATCGCGGCGATCCGCGGCACCGCCGTGGACCTGCCCAGACAGGCGGCGGCCAACACCGCCGGCGCGGCGCTGATCGCGCTGCGGCAGGCACTGGCGCTGCCGTTCGGGTTCGAGATCGAGATCGACAAGGGCATCCCGCTCAGTTCCGGCATGGGCGGCTCGGCGGCCTCGTGCGTGGCCGCGCTGGTCGCGGCCAATGCGCTGCTGGATGCGCCGTTGGGCCGGGACCAGCTGTACCTGCATGCGCTCGACGGCGAGGCCGTGGCCAGTGGCAGCCGCCATGGCGACAACCTCGGGCCGATGTTCCTGGGCGGACTGGTGCTGTCCACCCTGGAGCGGCTGGTGCCGGTGCCGGTGCCGCCAAACTGGCACAGCCTGCTGGTGCATCCGGATGCGCAGCTGGAAACCCGTCGCGCGCGCGCGGCGCTGCAGGGAAGCTATGCGCTCGGGGAATTCGTCGCGCAGAGCACCAACCTGGCGCTGGTGCTGGCCGGTTGCCATGCCGGCGACGCCGGGCTGGTCCGCGCGGGCCTGCGCGATGTGCTGGTCGAGCCGCGCCGCGCCCCGCTGATCGCCGGCTTCGCCGCCGCCCAGCAGGCGGCACTGGCGGCCGGCGCCATGGGCGCCAGCATCTCCGGCGCCGGCCCCAGCGTGTTCGCATGGTTCGAGACCGCCGAAGCCGCGCAGGCCGCCGCAGCGGAGGTGCGGGCCGCTTTCGCCGCTGCCGGCTTCGACAGCCAGAGCTGGGTGACGCCGCTGGACAGCCCGGGCGCGCGCCTGCTTTGAATCCCCGCCCTCCCGCGGGGCGCTTTCACGGAATCCTCTCCCAATGCACTTCATCTCCACCCGCAACAACGCACCCGCCGCCACGCTCAGCCAGGCCATCGCCGCCGGCCTTGCGCCCGATGGCGGTCTCTACGTGCCGCAGCAGATGCCGGCGCCCCGGACCCTGCAGGCGGGCGCTTCGCTGGCCGATACCGCATCCACGCTGCTGCAGCCATTCTTCGCCGGCGACGGACTGGAGCCGGAGCTGCCGCGGATCTGTGCCGAGGCGTTCGACTTCCCCGCGCCATTGCGCCGCCTGGTCACCCGCAACGATCACGTGCTCGAGCTGTTCCACGGCCCCACGGCCGCGTTCAAGGATTTCGGCGCGCGCTTCCTGGCCGCCAGCCTGTCGCGGCTGCGTGCCGGCCACGAGCGCCTGTTGACCATCGTGGTCGCGACCTCCGGCGACACCGGCGCGGCCGTCGCCGCCGCGTTCCATGGGCAGCCCGGGCTGGAGGTGGTGGTGCTGTACCCGGACGGACGGGTGTCGCCGCGCCAGGCGCACCAGCTGGGCTGCCTGGGCGGCAACATCCGCGCGCTGCGCGTGGCCGGCGCGTTCGACGATTGCCAGGCCATGGTCAAGCAGGCGTTGAACGACCCCGAGCTGCAGGCGCGGGTGCCATTGAGCTCGGCCAACAGCATCAGCCTCGGCCGCCTGCTGCCGCAGATGGCGTACTACGCCCACGCGGCGCTGGCCCACCAGGCCGCACAGGACACGCTGCTGAACGTCGTCGTCCCCACCGGCAACCTCGGCAACGCCATGGCCGCGGTCATGGCGCGTGCGCTGGGCGTGCCGTTGGGCCGCATCGTGCTGGCCACCAACGCCAACCGCGTGCTGCCGGACTACTTCGCCGGTGCCGCTTACCAGGCCCGTACCAGCGTGGCCACGCTGGCCAACGCCATGGATGTCGGCGCGCCCAGCAACTTCGAGCGGCTGCGCTGGCTGCATGCCGGCGACGACGCCGTGCTGCGTGCCCAGTTCGTCGCGCGCGCGGTCGATGACGACGCCATCGCCGACACCATCGCCACGCGCCACCAGCGGCATGGCGAGGTGCTGTGCCCGCACACCGCCACCGCGGTGCGGGTGCTCGAGCAGCTGCGCGCCAGCGGCGAGGCTGCCGCGCACGAGCACTGGGCGGTGGTGGCGACGGCGCATCCGGCCAAGTTCGAGGCCGTGGTCGAGCCGCTGATCGGCCGCGAGGTGGCGGTGCCGCCGGCGCTGGCCGAACTGCTGCGGCGCCCGGCCCAGGCCGAGCCCTGCGCGCCGGAGTACGCCGCGCTGCGCGACGCGCTGCTGCGCTGATGCATGCGGTCGCCGCGTTGTCCACAGCGGATGTGGAGCGTGGCGAGGAAAGCCTGTGGACAAGTGCCCGCCGCGCCAGCGGCGGCGGGCGTTGGCCCCGGCGTGGCGAAAATGGTGCCAGGCTGGCCCGTGGCCTCAGGCGGCGCGCGGACGCGGCAGGCGGCCGGCCGGCCGGTGCCGGTTGCGCCCCGACAGGCCCAGCAGCCAGGTCGCCACCGGCAGCGCGGCCAGCATCAGCAGCCAGCCGGCGATGACGAAGCCCCCGGCCGCGAACACCGGCAGCCCGGCCGCCGCCGTGAATGCGGTGGCGAACGTCAGCGTCGCCAGCGCGCAATGAAAGCGCAGCCGCCCGCGGCCCAGTCGCCGCAGCAGCCAGGCCGCGGGCAGCGCGAGCAGTACGTTGAGCACGAAGTCCTGCACGGTCAATGCGGCGTACCACGCGTTGCCGGACAGCCCGGCCTGTGCCAGCCGGCTGGGGAGCGTGTTATGGGCGGCGATGGCCGGCCAGGCATTGAGGACCAGCAGCATGAAACCAATGCCGATGGCGATCGAGAGCAGTGTGGCGATAGGGCGCGACATGAGGCCTCCCGGGTCAGCCGCCGGCGGTGGCGCGGCGGTCGCGCCCAGCTTGCAGGGCCGGGGCGGGGGACGTCAAACGCCGTCCGGGCTCAGCCCAGGTCGTCGTTGGCCAGCGTCTGCAGGCCGGTGAAATCGAGGATCTCGACCACGTTCAGCTGCGGCAGGGCGATCAGCCCCTGCTGGCGCAGCTTGGTGAAGGTGCGGCTGACCGTTTCCATGGTCAGGCCGAGGTGGTCGGCGATGTCGCCGCGGCCCATCGGCAGCGCCACGCGGTTGCCGACCTGGCCCAGCGCTGCCTCGCGCGCGGCCAGCCGCAGCAGGAAGTCGGCCAGCCGTTCCGGCGGCTGCAGCCGCGCCAGCGCCAAGGCATTGTCCTGCGCGGCATCCAGTTCCTGGCAGGCGCGTTGCAGCAGCTTGCGCTCCAGGTGCGGGTAGCGCTGGCGCAGGTCGCGCATCTGCGTGGTCGGCACCCGGCATACCCGGCTGTCGGCGATGGCCTCGATATCGTAGCGGTGGTGGTCGCTGCCGCTCAGGCCGACGTAATCGCCGGGCAGCACGAAGCCGTTGACCTGGCGGCGGCCATCGGCCAGCGTGCGCACCAGCCGCAGCGCGCCCTCGGTCACCGTGAACACATGCGCGCGCGGCTCGCCACTGCGGGCCAGGGTGGCCCCCATCGGCACCGGCATGGAGGTGGTGATCTGCTCCAGTGCCCGCACCTCGTCGCAGGACAGCGCCGAGCACACCGACAGGTGCCGCACCGAGCAGTGCAGGCACTCGCGCGCGCCGCTTCCATCGGAAACGGGGGGCGGTACGGAGTTTGGCTCGGAACCGGGGACGGACCGGGTCATGGCGTCGCAGCGGGGGAGGTGGGCGCATGATACTTCATGCGGTCGGCGCGGGCGGCGTGGCGCTAGAATTGGCGTCCGCTCACCCCCACTGTTTGCAGGAGTTTCGCCCGTGATCAAGCCCCGTACCCCGCCCGGCATCATGGAATTGCTGCCGCGCGAGCAGATTGCGTTCCAGCGCATGCTGGACGTCATCCGCCGCAACTACGAGCGCTTCGGGTTCCTGCCGGTGGAGACCCCGGTGTTCGAACTGTCCGACGTGCTGCTGACCAAGTCCGGCGGCGAGACCGAGCGCCAGGTCTATTTCGTGCAGTCCACCGGGGCCCTGGCCAACGCCGCCGGGTCGGCCGACAAGGGCCTGCCGGAGATGGCGCTGCGCTTCGACCTGACCGTGCCGCTGGCGCGCTACGTGGCCGAGCACGAGCACGAGTTGACCTTCCCGTTCCGCCGCTACCAGATGCAGCGGGTCTACCGCGGCGAGCGCGCCCAGCGCGGCCGGTTCCGCGAGTTCTACCAGTGCGACGTGGACGTGATCGGCAAAGACACGCTGAGCATCCGCTACGACGCCGAGGTGCTGGCGGTGATCCATGCGGTGTTCTCCGAGCTGCGCATCGGCCGCTTCGCGGTACAGCTGAACAACCGCAAGCTGATGCGCGGCTTCTTCGAGGCCCAGGGCGTGTCCGACCCGCAGCAGCAGGCGCTGGTGCTGCGCGAGGTCGACAAGCTCGACAAGCGTGGCGCCGATTACGTGCGCGACACTCTGGTCGGCCCGGATTTCGGCCTGCCGACGGCCGCGGTGGAGCGCATCCTCGCCTTCGTCGAGGTGCGTTCGCAGTCGCATGCCGACGCGTTGGCCCGGATCGACGCGGTGCTGGCCGAGGCTGGTGCCGCCGCCAGCGAATCGCTGCGCAGCGGCGCCGCCGAACTGCGCGAGGTGCTGGAGCTGGTGCGGGCGCTGGGCGTGCCGGAGGACGCCTACTGCCTGAATTTCTCCATCGCCCGCGGGCTGGATTACTACACCGGTACCGTCTACGAGACCACCCTGCTGGAGCACCCGCAGATCGGCTCGATCTGCTCCGGCGGCCGCTACGAGGACCTGGCCAGCCACTACACCAAGAGCCGGCTGCCGGGCGTGGGCATTTCCATCGGCCTGACCCGGCTGTTCTGGCAGCTGCGCGAGGCCGGTTTGATCGAAGGCATCGCCGAGAGCAGCGTGCAGGCCATGGTGGCGCTGATGGACGAGGCGGCGATGCCGCAGTCGCTGGACATCGCCCGCCGCCTGCGCGCCGGCGGCATCAATACCGAAGTGCAGATGGAGCCGAAGAAGATCGGCAAGCAGTTCCAGTACGCGGCCAAGGCCGGCATCCGCTTCGTGGTGCTGGCCGGCGACGACGAGCTGGCGCGCGGTGTGGTCGCGGTCAAGGACCTGTTGCGCGAACAGCAGTTCGAAGTCGCCCGCGACGAGCTGGCGTCCACCCTGCAGGTGGAGCTGGAGCAGACCCGGGCGATGGCGCGCTGAGCGCCGCGCAAGCTGAACCGAAGGCCCCGCATCGCGGGGCCTTCTGCTTTCCAGGGGGCGCCGGCGTTTGACCCGGCGCCCTTTTTTGGACTAATGTACTAGCACGCTATTACATTGGTACGTATGAAACCGCGCCCCGACTCCGACCGCGAAAAGGCTTCCGACGCTTCCCTCAGGGCGCTGGCGCGCGCGTTCGCCGCGCTGGAACGGCCGCAGGACGTGCAGGCGTTCCTGCGCGACCTGTGCACGCCGGCCGAGCTGGAGGCGATGGCCGACCGCTGGCGGGTGGTGCCGTTGCTGCGCAAGGGCGTGCCGTATCGCGAGATCTACGACCTGACCGGGGTGAGCGTGACCACCATCGGCCGGGTCGCGCGCTCGCTCGAGCATGGCGCCGGCGGGTATGCCGTCGCCATCGAGCGCCTGTCCGCGCGCAAAGCCGAATCCAACTGAGACAAGACCCATGAGTGCTTCCTCCTCCGCGCCGGCCCGCGACCGGCTGCGCATCGCCATCCAGAAGAGCGGGCGCCTGGCCGACCCGGCACGCAGCCTGCTGGCCGCCTGCGGGCTGAGCTGGCGGCAGAGCCGCGACAAGCTGTTCTGCTTTGGCGAATCGCTGCCGGTGGATCTGCTGCTGGTGCGCGACGACGATATCCCCGGGCTGATCGCAGACGGCGTCTGCGACCTGGGCGTGGTCGGACTGAATGAACTGGACGAGCAGGCCAAGGCGCGCCGCCAGCTGGGCCTGGCCGATGCCTACCAGCCATTGCGCGGCCTGGGCTTCGGCCAGTGCCGGTTGATGATCGCCGTGCCCGAGGACTGGGAGTGGCAGGGCGTGGCGCAGCTGTCCGGCAAGCGCATCGCCACCAGTTACCCGGCCATCCTGGCCGCCTGGTTGCGGGACAAGGGCGTGGACGCGCAGGTGGTGGAGCTGTCCGGTTCGGTGGAGATCGCGCCCAGGCTGGGCACCGCCGACCTGATCTGCGACCTGGTGTCCAGCGGCGCCACGCTCGCGGCCAACCAGCTCACGCCGGTGGAGACGCTGCTGGACAGCGAGGCGGTGCTGGCCGGCCCGGTGCGTGAACTGGACGACGCCCGCGCCGGGCTGATGGCGATGCTGCTGCGCCGCCTGGACGGCCTGAGCAAGGTGCAGGACCGCAAACTGCTGATGTTCTCGGCCGCCGAGGAGCGCGTGGACGCGCTGGCGCGGCTGCTGCCCGACGCCGAACCGCTGCTGCGGCTGCCCGGCGATGGTGGCGCGGTGCGCCTGCAGACCATGTGCAACGGCGCGCTGAGCTGGCAGCGGCTGGAGGAACTGGAGCGCGCCGGTGCGCAGGGGCTGATGGTGCTGGCGGTGGAGAAGTCGCTGGCATGAACATCCTCGACTGGAATGCACTGGATGCCGACGCCCAGGCGCGCGCGCTGACCCGGCCGGCGCAGGCCGTGGCCACCCGGACCCGCGCCGCCGTCGCGGCCTTGATCGAGCAGGTCCGGGAGGGCGGCGATGCCGCGCTGCGCGACATCACCGCGCGCCTGGACGGGGTGACGCTGGAGCGCTTCGAGGTGAGCGAGGCCGAGTTCGCCGCCGCCGAGCTGGCGGTGCCGGCGGAACTGCGCATCGCCATGCAGCAGGCGGCCGCGCGCATCGACACCTACCACCGCGCCGGCATGGCCCAGCCGTACTCGGTGGAAACCGCACCGGGCGTGGTCTGCGGCAAGGTCATCCGGCCGATCGCCCGCGTCGGCCTGTACGTGCCGGCCGGCAGCGCACCGTTGCCGTCGACCGCGCTGATGCTGGGGGTGCCGGCGAAACTGGCCGGTTGCCGCGAGGTGGTGCTGTGCACGCCGCCGCGCCGGGATGGCTCCGCCGACCCGGCGGTGCTGGTGGCCGCGCGCCTGACCGGCGTGCACCGGGTCTACAAGATCGGCGGCGCGCAGGCGATCGCGGCGATGGCCTGGGGTACCGCAACCGTGCCGTCCTGCGACAAGCTGTTCGGCCCCGGCAACGCCTACGTCACCGAGGCCAAGCAGCAGGTGGCGCAGGCCGGCGCCGCCGCGATCGACATGCCGGCGGGGCCTTCGGAAGTGCTGGTGATCGCCGATGCCGGCGCCAACCCGGCGTTCGTCGCCGCCGACCTGCTGTCGCAGGCCGAACACGGCCCCGATTCGCAGGTGCTGCTGCTCAGTGACGACGCCGCGCTGATCGCCGCGGTGCGCGGGGAAGTGGAACGGCAGGTGGCGCGGCTGCCGCGCGAGGCCATCGCCCGCCAGGCGCTGGCCGCCTCGCTGCTGCTGCAGGTCGCGTCGATCGAACAGGCGTTCTCCATTTCCAACCGCTACGCGCCCGAGCACCTGATCCTGGCGCTGCGCCAGCCGCGCGACTGGCTGGAGCGGGTCGAGGCGGCCGGTTCGGTGTTCCTGGGCGACTACACGCCCGAAGCGCTTGGCGACTACTGCTCGGGTACCAACCACGTGCTGCCCACCGCCGGCGCCGCGCGCGCCTACAGCGGGGTCAGCGTGGCCAGCTTCCAGAACCAGATCAGCGTGCAGGCCGCCAGCGCGCAGGGCATTGCCGGCATCGGCCCGTGCGCGCTGGTGATGGCCCGCGCCGAAGGGCTGGACGCGCACGCCAACGCGGTCGCGCTGCGGCTGGAGGTGGCGCCATGAGCGGCGTGCTCGACCTGGTGCGCGACGACCTGCGCGGCTTCGCCGGGTATGCGTCCGCGCGCAGCACCCGGCTGGAGGGCGAGATCTGGCTCAATGCCAACGAATCGGCGTGGCCCAACCCCGGCGATGCCGGCGGGCTGTGCCGGCGTTATCCGGAGCCGCAGCCGCAGGCGCTGCGCGAGCGCCTGGCCACGCTCTATGGCTGTACGTCCGAGCAGTTGCTGGTCGGGCGCGGCAGCGACGAGGCCATCGACCTGCTGGTGCGCGCGCTGTGCGTGCCCGGCCGCGATGGCGTGCTGTACACGCCACCGGTGTTCGGCATGTACGCGGTCAGTGCGCGGCTGCAGAACGCGCCGGCGCTGGAGGTGCCGCTGCGCGACGATGAGGCCGGCCTGGTGCCGGACATCGAGGCCATCATCGCCACCGCCAAGCAGGGCAACGCGCGGCTGGTGTTCCTGTGTTCGCCCTCCAATCCCGGCGGGCGGAGCATCACGCTGGCGCAGGTCGAACAGGTGGCCGTGGCGCTGCGCGGGCAGGCGCTGGTGGTGGTCGACGAGGCCTATGCCGAGTTCGCCGACGAGCCTTCGGCGGCAAGCCTGCTGCCGCGCCACGACAACATCGCCGTGCTGCGCACGCTGTCCAAGGCGCATGCGCTGGCGGCCGCGCGCATTGGCTGCGTGATCGCCGATGCCAGCCTGATCGCAGTGCTGCGCCGTTGCCAGGCGCCCTATCCGATACCGGCGCCGTGCACGGCGCTGGCCTTGGAGGGGCTGTCCGACGCGGCGCTGGCGCGCACGCGCGAACGCATCGCCGTGGTACGCGCCGAGCGCGAGCGCCTGGGCGCCGCGCTGGCACGCCTGCCCGGCGTGCGCCGGGTGTACCCGTCCGACGCCAATTTCCTGCTGGTGCGCCTGGTCGATGCCGAAGCCGCGTTCCAGCGGCTGCTGGTCGCCGGGGTGGTGGTGCGCGACCAGCGCGGCGCGCCGCAGCTGCACGACGCGCTGCGCATCACCCTGGGTACCCCTGAACAGAACGCGCGCGTACTGGGCGTGCTTGCCACGCTGGAGTCCGCACCATGACCCCCATCCTGTTCGTCGACCGCGACGGCACCCTGATCGAGGAGCCGGCCGATTTCCAGATCGACGCCTACGAGAAGATCCGTTTCGTCAGGAACGTGATCCCGGCGATGCTGCGCCTGCGCGATGCCGGCTACCAGTTCGTGATCGTCTCCAACCAGGACGGGCTGGGCAGCGACAGCTACCCGCAGGCCAGTTTCGACGGTCCCAACGACCTGATGCTGCAGATCTTCGCCAGCCAGGGCATCGTGTTCCGCGACGTGCTGGTGGACCCGAGCTGGCCGGCGGACAACAGCCCCAACCGCAAGCCGGGCATCGGCATGATGCTGCCGTACCTGCAGGACCGCTCGATCGACTGGGCACGCTCGGCGATGGTCGGCGACCGGCCCACCGACATCCAGTTCGCGGACAACATGAAGATCCGGGGTTTCCAGCTGCGCACCCCACAGTTCGGCGGCGACTGGGACTGGGACGGCATCGCCCACGAACTGGCCGATGCGCCGCGCCGCGCCGTCGTGCAGCGCGACACCAAGGAAACCCGGATCCGCGTGGCCGTCGATCTGGACAGGGTGGCGGCGTCGAAGATCGACACCGGCCTGCCGTTCTTCGACCACATGCTCGACCAGATCGGCCGCCACGGCGGCTTCGCGCTGGAGGTGCAGGCACGCGGCGACCTGCATATCGACGAGCACCACACCATCGAGGACACCGGCCTGGCCCTGGGCCAGGCGCTGCGCGAGGCGCTGGGCGACAAGCGTGGCATCGGCCGTTACGGCTTCACCCTGCCGATGGACGAAACCCTGGCCAGCGCCGCGCTGGATTTCAGCGGCCGCCCGTATTTCGTGTTCGACGGCGCGTTCAGGCGCGAACGGGTGGGCGACATGCCCACCGAACTGGTGCCGCATTTCTTCCGCTCGCTGTGCGATGCGGCCGGCCTGAACCTCAACCTCAAGGTCGAAGGCGACAACGACCACCACAAGGTCGAAGCCTGCTTCAAGGCGCTGGCGCGCGCGCTGCGCCAGGCGATCCGCCGCGAAGGCACCGAGCTGCCCTCGACCAAGGGGGCGTTGTGAGCACGGTCGGGCTGATCGACGCCGGCGGCGCCAACCTCGGCTCGGTGCGTTATGCGCTGGAACGGCTGGGCATGGCGGTGCGCATGGTGCGCGAGCCTTCCGACCTTGCAGGCACCTCGCGGGTGATCCTGCCGGGCGTCGGTGCCGCGGCCGAGGGCATGCGCCGGCTGCACGCGCAGGGACTGGCGCAGCCGCTGCGCGACCTGCAGGTGCCGCTGCTGGGCATCTGCCTGGGCATGCAGCTGCTGTTCGAGGGGTCCGAGGAGGGCGGGGTGGACTGCCTGGGGCTGTTGCCCGGGGTGGTGCGGCGCCTGCACCCGGCGGTGGGCGTGCGGGTACCGCACATGGGCTGGAACAAGCTGCTTGCGCTGCGCGAGTCGCCGCTGCTGGACGGCGTGACACCCGGCGCCAGCGCCTATTTCGTGCACAGCTACGCCGCACCGGTCACCTCCGATACCGTGGCCGCGTGCCACCACGGTGGACTGTTCACCGCGGTGGTGCAGCGCGGCCGCCTGTGCGGCGCGCAGTTCCATCCCGAGCGTTCGGCCGGGCCGGGCGCGCGCATCCTGCGCAATTTCATCGAGACCGATTTTCCATGAGCTTTACCGTCTATCCCGCACTCGACATCCGCGACGGCCAGGTGGTGCGCCTGCTGCAGGGCGACTACGCGCAGCAGACGACCTATGGCGACGACCCGTTGCCGCGCGCGCAGGCCTTCGCCGCCGCCGGCGCGCAATGGTTGCACCTGGTCGACCTGGATGCCGCCCGCGCCGGTGGCTACACCCTGGCACCACTGCTGTCACGCATCGCCACGAGCACCGCTTTGCACGTGCAGACCGGCGGCGGCGTGCGCGACCGCGACGACGTGGCGCGGATTCTCGACGCCGGCGCCAGCCGCGTGGTGATCGGCTCGCTGGCGGTGCGCGAGCCGGTGCGGGTACTGGCCTGGCTGCAGGAATTCGGCGCCGAGCGGCTGACGATCGCGCTGGACACGCGGCAGGGCGATGACGGCGTGTGGCGCCTGCCGGTGCATGGCTGGACCGAGACCGCCGACGTGACCCTGGACGAACTGGCCGTGCGCTATGCACAGGCCGGCATGCGGCACCTGCTGTGCACCGACATCGCCCGCGACGGCATGCTGTCCGGCCCCAACCTAGGGCTGTACGCCCACCTGTCGCGGTTGTTGCCCGGGGTGGCGGTGCAGGCCTCCGGCGGCGTGCGCGATGTCGATGACGTCGCCGCCGCCCGCGCCGCTGGCTGTGCCGGCGCGGTGCTGGGCAAAGCGCTGCTCGAGGGCCGGATGCGGCTGCAGGAGGCGCTGGCATGCTGAGCCGCCGCATCATCCCCTGCCTGGACGTGCGCGATGGCCGGGTGGTCAAGGGCGTACGTTTCCGCGACCACGTCGACATGGGCGACATCGCCGAGCTGGCGCTGCGCTACCGCGACCAGGGCGCCGACGAACTGGTGTTCTACGACATCTCCGCCAGCCCCGAGGGACGCTCGGTGGACCGCGCCTGGATCGAGCGCGTCGCGCGCCTGATCGACATTCCGTTCTGCGTGGCCGGCGGCATCCGCGACGTGGAAACCGCGCGCGACATCCTCAACGCCGGCGCCGACAAGATATCGATCAATACCCCGGCGCTGGAGCGGCCGGCGCTGATCGGCGAACTGGCCGGAGCGTTCGGCCAGCAGTGCGTGGTGGTCGGCATCGATTCCATCCGCGAAGCCGATGGGCAGTGGCGCGTGCGCTCGTATACCGGCGACCCGGCGCGGACCCGCGACGAGGCGCGGCTGACCCTGGACTGGCTGCGCGAGGCGCAGCAGCGCGGCGCCGGCGAGATCGTACTCAACTGCATGGACAGCGACGGTGTGCGCAAGGGCTACGACATCGCCCAGCTGCGCCAGGCCCGCGCCCTGTGCAGCGTGCCGTTGATCGCCTCCGGCGGCGCCGGGACACCGCGCCATTTCGCCGACGTGTTCGAGCAGGCCGACGTCGATGGCGCCCTGGCCGCCAGCGTGTTCCACTCCGGCGCCATCGGCATCCCGGAACTCAAGCGCTTCCTGCGCGAACAACAGATCGAGGTGCGCGATGTCTATTGAGAAACCGTTCGACCCGGCCGCGCTGGACTGGGACAAGGTCGGCGGGCTGCTGCCGGTCATCGTGCAGGACGCGGCCACACTGTGCGTGCTGATGCTCGGCTACATGGACCGCGCCGCGCTGGACCGGACCCTGCGCGACGGCAAGGTCACCTTTTTCAGCCGCAGCAGGCAGCGCCTGTGGACCAAGGGCGAGACCTCGGGCCACCACCTGGAGCTGGTGACCATCCGTGCCGACTGCGACGGCGATACCCTGCTGGTCACGGCGCACCCGCACGGGCCCACCTGCCACACCGGCAGCAGCAGTTGCTTCGGCGATGCGCCGGGGCAGTTCCTGGGCGCGCTGGACGCGCTGGTGCGGCAGCGCGAGCACGACCGCCCGCTCAACAGCTATACCACCAAGCTGTTCGAGAAGGGCACCCGCCACATCGCGCAGAAGGTGGGCGAGGAAGGCGTGGAGACGGCGCTGGCCGGGGTGGTCCAGCACGACGACGAGTTGTTGGGCGAGTCGGCCGACCTGCTGTTCCACCTGATCGTGCTGCTGCGCGCGCGCGGGCTGTCGCTGGACGACGCGGTGGCGGTGCTGGCGCAGCGCCACGCCAAGGCGGCGGAGAAGGCGGCGCGCTGAGTGATGCGGCCACCGCGGCGGAGCGCCCGGGCGGCCTGGCGCCATGCGCGCGGCGCATGACGGCGCGATAATGCCGGCTTGTCCGTTCGCCTGACGAGGCTTGCATGCGCCATTACCTGTTCGCCGGCCTGCTGCTGGCCTGTGCGCCGCTGACCGCGGCCGCGTCCTGCGTGGAGGGGGCGGTGTTCGACGATGCCAACGGCAATGGCGTGCGCGACCCCGGCGAACAGCCGCTGCCGGGCATCCGTGTTTCCGACGGCGAGCACATCGCCGTCACCGGCCGCGACGGCCGCTACCGCCTGCCGGGTTCGGCGCAGCCCACGGTGTTCGTCATCAAACCTGCCGGCCGCCGCGCCGCGGCGCGCGCCGACGGGCTGCCGGACATCTGGCGCCCGCGTGCAGGCGAGACCGAAGGCGGGCAGTGCCGGCCGTTCGCGCTGGTGCCGCAGCCGGACGCGCCGGCCAGCTTCCAGGCGCTGGTGATGGCCGACAGCCAGACTTCCAGCGCGCTGGACGTGGACTACTTCGAGCGCGACATCGTCGCGCCGCTGCGCGGCCGTCACTCAGCGCGGCTGGGCATGACCCTGGGCGACATCAGCAACGACGATCCGGCGCTGTACCCGTTGCTGGTCAAGGCGGTGACCTCGCTCGGGGTGCCGTGGCTGCACGTGCCGGGCAACCACGACATGGACCTGGGCGCGCGCAGCGATGCCGCGTCGCTGGACAGCTTCCACCGCCAGCTCGGCCCGGATACCCATGCCTGGGAAGAGCCGTCGATGGTGTTCATCGGCCTGGACGACGTCGTCGCCCAGCCGGGGCAGAAGCCGGCGTACGTCGGCGGCCTGCGCGAGGACCAGTTCGCTTTCCTCGAGCGCTACCTGCCGACCGTGCCCAAGGACCGGCTGGTGGTGCTGGGGCTGCATATTCCGCTGTTCGACCACGCGTTCCGCGCCGCGGACCGCGCGCGCCTGTTCGCGTTGCTGGAGCAGGTGCCGCACCCGCTGGTGCTCAGCGGCCACACCCACAACCAGCGCCAGGTGTTCTGGAGCGCGGCGCAGGGCTGGAAGGGCGCGCGCCCGCTGCACGAGTACAACGTGGGCGCGGCCTGCGGTGCGTTCTGGTCGGGAGTGAAGGACGCGCAGGGCATCCCCGACACCACCATGTCCGATGGCACGCCCAATGGCTACGGTCTGCTCAACGTGCAGCCGCAGGGCCGCTACAGCGTGGAGTACCGGGTCGCGCGCGCGCCCGAGGACGAGCAGATCGCGCTGCATGCGCCCAAGGTGCTGCGCCGCGGCGCGTATCCGGCGTGGGGCGTGTACGCCAACGTCTACATGGGCCATGACGGCCTGCCGGTGGAATTCCGCGTCGATGGCGGCCACTGGCAGCCGATGAAACGCGTCGAGCAGCCCGACCCACGGCTGCTGGCCGAGAACGTGGCCGACGACCAGTCCGACAGCCTGCGCGGCTATGACCGCTCGCCCGAAGCCACGCCGTCCACGCACCTGTGGCGCGCGGCGTTGCCGACCCGGCTGGAGGTGGGCGAACACACGGTCGAGGTACGCACCACGCTCAACGGCCGCGAGTACCGCAGCCGCACGACCTACCATCTGCAGGATGCGAGCCCCTGAGCGCGGGGCTCAGGGCTGCGGGCGCTGCAGCCGCCTGTGTACGTCGGGCAGGCCGATCAACGCGGCGCTGCCGTAATAGGCGTGGTATTCGGCCACCATCTCGCCGTTGACCAGCACCGGGTCGGTCGCGGCGAGCCGGCGCGCTTCCTCGATGTCGGCCACGGCGAAGACGAACAGTCCGCGCCAGCCGTCCACGCCGTCCAGCGGGCCGGCGAGCACCAGCTTGCCCTCGTCGGACAGCCGCTGCATGTTGGCGAAGTGGCCACGGAACATCGCATCGCGCTCCGGTCCGGCCGGCATGCGTTTCGGCCCGGTCTTGAGGATGACCAGCACGTAGGCGCGCATGCCGCGCTCGTCGGCGCCGAACCGGGCTGCCAGCGCCGCGTCGTACGCCGGCGGCTCCACCGCGTGCGCGGCCATCGGCAGGGCGGACAGAAGCAGGGCGGCGAGCAGGCCGGCGCGCAGGACGGTCATGGCGTTTTCCCCGGGAGCATGTGCCGGCATCGTAGCGCAGGGCGGCCGCTACACTGCGGCTCCCCCGAACGGCGATCCCTTGCATGCCCACGCTCCGTACCCTCGCGCCCGTCCTGCTTGTCCTGGCCCTCGGTGCCTGCCGCCTGCCCGCGCTGGAAGGCGCGCAGGGAACGGCCGAACCGATGGATGCCGACCGCGTGCTGATCGGCCGGGTGCAGGGGGGAGGGCCCGCCAGCCCGCTTTCCGGGCAGGATGTGGTCATCGAGGCCGTGGTCGTGCGCAGCCTGATGGGCGACGGCGACGACGTCGCCCAGGCCATGGGCGAGACGCTGGGCGAGGGCAACCGCGGCCGGGTGGTGGGCTGGTTCGTGCAGGACGAAGGCGACGGCGATCCGACGACCTCCGACGCGCTGTTCGTGATGGACCAGGGCTACGACACCAGCATCAACCTGCCGGCGGAAGCCGAATACACGCTGCGGCTCGGTTCGCTGGTGCGCACCGGCGACCGCGTCACGGTGCGCGGCACGGTGGCGGAGCTGCCCCTGCAAACCGCCGCCGAGCAGCCGCGCAGCAGCGGCCACCGCGTGGCGCGTGGCGACCCCGCCGGCAGCATGACCGCCGTCCTGGCCCACGCCATCACCCTGCTGGAGCCGCGCGATCGCGCGCGCGCCATCGCGCCGGAAGCCGTAGCCCCCGCGCGGGCGCAAGAGGAAGCGGTGGAGGGCATGCGCCTGCAGGCGCCGGGCCCGGCGCAGCCGCACTGATCCGGCGTCACTTGCCGGCTGTCTAGCGCGACCTGTTGCCGGCTGACGCCGTATCACCGCCGGCCGACGGCGCGTGCACGAACGGGTAGGGTACCGGCGCACTTGCCGGCAGCCCGGCGCGCCAGCGCGCGAGCACCGGCGCGATCGCCCTGCCGGCGGCGAACTGGGGATGCGATGGCAGCTCGCCTTCCTGCTTCTCGCGCCGGCGAACGCTGTCGCGGGCCATGCCGAAGGCGGCGGCGAAGTCGTCGGTGGCGTTCAGCGCCTCGACCAGGAACGCGCGACCGAACCAGGTGGCGCTGTCGGTGTTGCCGCAGCCGAAGGACGGGCGGTCGCTGCGCGCGGCGGTGACGAGCATGCGGTTGGCAGCCTTCAGCACCGGCACGAAGCCCCCCGAATAGCAGGCCGAGACCACGATCACCGCATTGCCGATGCCCGCGTCTTCCAGCAGCTGCGCCAGGTCCTCCGGCGTCAGGTAGTCCTCCTGGTCCGGGCCGGTGTGCAGGTAGAAGCTGCTGTCGTCCAGGCCATGGCTGCTCAGGTACACGAACAACACGTCCTCGCGCGGGTCCAGCACCTGCCCCAGCCCGTCCAGTGCGCGGCCGATGCTCTCGTAGGTCGCCGGCGGCAGCGGCGCCTCGCCGGGCAGCGTGTCCGGCTGGTTGACCAGCGCGACCATGCGGCCGTCGGCGTCCCAGCGCCGCGCCGACAGCTGCCGCAGGTAGAGCACTTCGTTGCGGAACACGTCCTCGTCGGCGTCGCCGGCCACGCCTAGCACGTACAGGTCGGCCACGCCGGGCCGCTGCGGCGGCAGCCGCGCGAGCAGGCCGTCGAGCAGGGCGCGTTGCGGGGCATCCAGTGCCGGCGTGGTCGGCACCCACGGCGGCTGGTCGGCGCTGCCGGCCAGCACCGGCCAGCTGCCGGCCAGCATCACCCCGGCCAGCCACAGCCGGCGCAGCGCAAGGGAACGGGAACGCGGCGGTCGCGGTGTCTCCGGCATCGGCAATCGGCTCTGGTGGGACGCCGGCAGCGTTGCAGGGGGCAGCGCCGGACGCAAGCAGGAGCGCCGCCAGGGCCGCCGCTGCGGCGCGGCGGCGATGGCTCAGCGTCGGTGGCGCAACCCGAAATAGATCGGCAGCCCGGCCACGACCAGGCCCGCGCCCCACAACAGGGCTTCGGTGCCGATGCCGCCCAGCGCGTAGAGGCTGAAAGCGAGTGCGCCGGCGGCGGCCAGCCGCGAGCCCCTGCCGTCGCCGCGCCACAGCCACGCGGCGGCACCGGCGAGGTAGGGCAGCAGGGTGGCGGCGGTGGACAGCAGCACCGAGAACTTGAACAGGTCCACCAGCGAGCGGTTGTAGTTGCTGATCACCAGCACGCTGGCCAGCAGGCAGCTGACGATGACGCCGAACGCCGGGGCGCCGCGCGCGTTCTCGCGGGCGAAGGCGCGCGGCAGCACGCCATCGCGGGCCGCGGCCAACGGCAACTGCGCCGCCAGCAGGGTCCAGCCGTTGAGCGCGCCGACGCAGGACACCGCCATGACCACCGCCAGCAGCACGCCGGCCGCCGGTCCCCACAATGCCGCCGCGGCGTCGGCCATCGGTGCGCTGGAGCGGGCCAGCACGTCGGCCGGCAGCAGGCCGAGCACGGTGGTGCAGGCCAGCACCGTGGCGATGCCGGCGATCGCGGTGCCGGCCACGGTGGCGCGGGCCACGGTCCGCGGCGCATCGTCGACCGATCCGGCCGGCACGGTGGCCGCTTCCAGCCCGATCATCGCCCACAGCGTCAGCGCCACGGTGGCGGCGGCCACGCTGCCCAGCGATTCACCGCTGGGATTGAACGGCACGTAGTGGCGCGCATCGACGAACCACAGCGCCACCAGCCCGAACAGCAGCAGTGGCACCACTTTCAGTACGGTGGTCAGCAGTTGCAGGCGGCCGGCCTCGCGCAGCCCCGCCAGGTTGACGCCGGCGCACAGCCACAACGCGGCCAGGCCGCAGCCGGCCGCGCGCACCGGGGTGGCGGTCAGGGACGGGAAGATGGCACCGACGCTGCCGGCGAAGGCCACCGCGATGGCGGCGATGGCGCACCACATCGAGATCCAGTAGCTCCATGCCACCACGAAACCGGGCAGTTCGCCGAAGGCGTTGCGCGCGAACACATACGGGCCACCGGTCTGTGGCCAGCGCCGCGCCAGACGGGCGAAAGTGACCGCCAGCAGCAGCGCACCGCACAGGGTGATGGCCCAGCCGACCAGGGTGGCGGCGCCGTAGGGGGCCAGCGTGGCCGGCAGCAGGAAGGTGCCGGAGCCGATCATGCTGCCCACGACCAGGGCGGTGGCGGACCAGAAGCCCAGCGGGCGGTGGGGGGTAGTCATCAGGAGCCAGGGAACGGGGCGCGGCCACGGGTACCGGGGCACCGGGTCGGGCGGAAGGGGGAGGCGCCTGCGGCAACGGGCGCGGGAACGGGCGCGGATTATGACGCGTTGCCGGCGCGGCGGCGATGGTCGCCGCGGCAATGACCTTTGGCCCTTTCCCCGGCGGGAGCGCTGCGTGGACGCTGGTGGCTTCCTGCATCCGATGGATTCCCGCATGAAGCTGCGTCCCCTGGCCCTGTCCGTTTCGCTGTCCCTGGCCACCGTGCTGGTTGCCTGTTCCCCCTCCACGCAACCGGCCGCGGGCGACGCCGCCGGCGAGGCGGCGCAGGCCGACAAGGCCGCCCGGCTCAACCAGCTCTATGCCGACTACTGGGAGGGCGTGCTCAAGCTGAACCCGCTGCAGGCCACCTTCCAGGGCGACAACCGCTACAACGATCAGCTGCCGGATTTCGGCTCGGCGCAGTTCCGCAGGCAGAGCCACGACTTCACCGCCGAATGGCTGGCCAAGGCGGAGAAGATCGGCGATGCCGGGCTGGCCGGGCAGGACCTGCTCAGCTACCGCATCTTCGTCCAGGAGCAGAAGCAGTCGCTGGAAGGGGAGAAGTTCCCCGGCTGGATGATGCCGGTCAACCAGATGGGCTCGACCGTGAGCTACGCGGTGATGCTGGGTTCGGGCCAGGTCGCACAGCCGTTCAAGACGGTGAAGGACTACGACAACTGGCTGGCGCGCGCCGCGCGCATCCCGGTGCTGCTGGACACCGAGATCGCCAACATGCGCGAAGGCATGAAGGCCGGGGTGGTGCAGCCGCGCGTGCTGATGGAAAAGGTGGTGCCGCAGTTCGACGAGATCCTGGCGGCCAAGGGCGCCGAGGACAGCCAGTTCTGGGGGCCGATCAAGGCGATGCCGGCCGATTTCGCGCAGGCCGACAAGGAGCGCCTGACCGCGGCCTACCGCACGCTGATCGAGCAGCAGCTGCTGCCGGCGATCAGGAAGCAGCGTGACTTCATCGCCAACGAGTACCTGCCGGCGACCCGCGACACGGTGGGCCTGGACGCGCTGCCCGACGGCAAGGCGTGGTATGCCTTCAACGCTAGGGAGAGCACCACCACCACGCAGACCCCGGAGCAGATCCACGAGATCGGTCTGAAGGAAGTGGAGCGCATCCACGGTGAGATCCGCACGGTGATGCAGCAGGTCGGCTTCAAGGGCTCGCTGCAGGACTTCTTCAAGTTCATGCAGCACGACAAGCAGTTCGAGTTCGGCTCCGAAGCGGCGCTGCTGGAGCATTACCGCGGGCTGGAAGCCAAGATCAACGGCAACGTGCCCAAGCTGTTCTCGCTGACGCCGAAGGCCGGTTTCGAGATCCGCCCGATCGAGGCGTTCCGCGCCAAGTCGGCGGCCGGCGGCGAGTACATGCAGCCCAGCGAGGACGGCAGCCGCCCGGGCATCTTCTACGTCAACACCTACGACCTGCCGACCCGCAAGACCTGGGACGCGGAGGACCTGTTCCTGCACGAGGCGATTCCGGGCCATCACTTCCAGCTGGCGCTGCAGCAGGAACTGCAGGGCGTGCCGGCGTTCCGCCGCTTCGGCGGCGAAACCGCCTTCATCGAAGGCTGGGGCCTGTATGCCGAGAGCCTGGGCAAGGACCTGGGCGTGTACACCGACCCGTACAGCTATTTCGGCCGCCTGCAGGGCGAGCTGTGGCGCGCGGTGCGGCTGGTGGTGGACACCGGCCTGCACGCCAAGGGCTGGAGCCGCCAGCAGGTGCTGGATTACATGTTCGCCAATTCCTCGGTGAGCGAGCCCGATGCGGTGGCCGAGGCCGAGCGCTACATCGCATGGCCGGGCCAGGCGCTGGCCTACAAGACCGGCGAGCTGAAGATCCAGGAGCTGCGGCGGCGTGCCGAACAGAAGCTCGGCGGCAAGTTCGACATCCGCCAGTTCCATGCCGAGGTGCTGAAGGACGGTTCGGTGCCGCTGGACGTGCTGGAAGAGAAGGTCGACGGCTGGATCGCCGCCCAGGGCGGCTGAGCGGCGCCGGGCACCGACGCGGCGGCCACGTGGCCGCCGTCGTCGCCCGGTACCGGAGCTTGCTGCCGTGCCGGCACCGGCCGGCGCCACCCCGCTGCCGCTGCGCCGCGGGAACGCACTGGTGCAACCGGCGCACTCGCCGCATGGCGGGCGCCTGCCGCATCATTGCTCCCCTCCCTTGAACGCCTTTCCGGCTGCCGGACGGCCGCGTCCGCGCCGGCCCGGCTGCTCCCCCGTCGATGACCCTGATCGTATCGTTGCTCCTGCCGCTGCTTGCCCTGTGGTTGTGGTGGCCCGTGCCGTTCCCGGACCGGCGGCAGCGCCGCTGGCACCTTGGCACCAGCGTGGTGCTGGCCCTGCTGGGCGTGGCCCTGGCCGCGCTTTGGCGCATGGATGTCCTGGCGTACGCGGCCGAAGCCTGGATCCAGCTGGTGTTCGGCTGGGTGCTGGCGATGTTCGTGATGCTGCTGGTGTTCCTGCCGTTGCGCGAGCTGGGCTGGCTGCTGTCGCGACGGGCGCCGCGCACTTCGGTGCTGGCCACCGCATGGCACGGCGTGCGTGGCAACCAGCTGGCCGCCGCGGTGATCGTGCTGCTGGCCACGCTCGGCATCGTCAATGGCCTGAAGCCACCAGCGGTGCATGAGCGCGCGCTGGTAGTGCCGGGCCTGCCACAGGAACTGGACGGCCTGCGCATGGCGGTGATCGCCGACCTGCACGCCAGCCCGGTCAAGCGCACCTGGCGCACGCGGAAGGTGGTCGACGCGGTAATGGCCGCGCGCCCGGACCTGATCGTGCTGCCCGGCGACATGGTCGACGGCGAGGTCGGGGACACGGCGGCGTTCGTCGCCCCGCTGGCCGGACTGGCCGCGCCCTACGGCGTATGGGTGGCGCCGGGCAACCACGAGTACTACCACGGCTACCGGCGCTGGATGGCGCACTTCCGCGGCATGGGCCTGGGCGTGCTGGAGAACCAGACCGCGCGGCTCGACATCCACGGCCGCACGCTGGCGGTGTCCGGCGTGGGCGACCTGGCCGCGCTGCGTCCCAGTGCCTACATGCGTGGCGGGCTCGCGCCCGACCTGCCGGCGGTGATCGCCGCCGGCAAGGGGGCCGACGCGCACATCCTGCTCGCCCACCAGCCGAAGCAGGCGCGTGCGGCCGCGGCCACCGGCGCGTTCGACCTGCAGGTATCCGGCCATACCCACGGCGGCCACATGCTGGGGTTCGACCGCTGGGTGGTGGCGCCGGCCAACCACGGCTTCGTCCGCGGCGACTACCGGGTCGGGCCGATGACCCTGTTCGTCAGCAGTGGTGCCGGGCAATGGGACGGCTTCGGCGTGCGCCTGGGCGTTCCCTCCAGCATCGACCTGCTGGTACTGAAGGCCGCGCCCGCCCGCGCCCGTTGAGGGCGTCCGCAGGCTCAGTCGTCGGCGGCCATGCTCCGCCGTTCGGGCATCAGCCGCGGCAGCGCGCTGACCACCGCCAGCGCGGCCACGGTGGTGGCCAGCGCCACCATCTGCATGCCCATGCCCGCGGCCATGCCGATCGCGGCCGTCATCCAGATGCCAGCGGCGGTGGTCAGGCCCTGCACCCGTTCCTCGCGGTCCTGCTTGAGGATGGCGCCGGCACCCAGGAAGCCGATGCCCGAGACGATGCCCTGCATGACCCGGGTGACGTCGGCGCCGCTGATGCCCATCTGCAGCGGCGCCAGCACGAACAGCGCCGAGCCCACCGACACCAGGATGTGGGTCTTCAGCCCGGCCGCACGGCCCTTGCTTTCGCGCTCCAGTCCCAGCGCCCCGCCGAGCACGATGGCGGTGAGCAGGCGGGTGGCGACGACGGTCAGGGTAGCGACGTCGGGTATGGCGAATTCGGCGGCCAGCGCCTGGCCGACCTGTGTGGTGATGCTCATCGTAGGGTTCCGGCACGGGGGGGGGGGGCGTGTCGATGCACGCGATGCCGGCGCACGCTAGCATCGCGCCAATGCAGCCGGGGTGATGGCCGCGTCGATGCGGGCGGGCCGGGCCAGCCGGTCGCCGCGGCGCGCCAATGAAGACGGCCCGCAGGGGGCCGCCGGGGTCATGCATGCCGGATGCGCGGGGCGCTCAGGGCACGATCTGTTCGAACGTCTCCACCCGGGCATGGCCGTGCGTGGCGTCGCCGGTGCGTGGCATCGGGTAGTCGTCGCGGCGGTCCAGCAGCACCGTGCGCAGCCCGGCCTCGCGTGCCGCGTCCAGTTCCTCGACGATGTCCGACAGGAACAGGATGTCATGCGCCGCCACGCCGATGGCCGCGGCGATGCGCGCATAGCTGCCGGCCTCGCGCTTGCCACCGGTCTGGGTGTCGAAGTGGCCCGAGAACAGGCCGCTGAGGTCGCCGGCGTCGCTGTAACCGAAGAACAGCTTCTGCGCCGGCACCGAACCGGAGGAGTACACGTACAGCGGGATGCCGGCGGCATGCCAGCCGCGCAGCACCGCGGCCACCTCCGGGTACAGGTGCGCGGTGTAGTCGCCGTTGCGGTAGCCGGCCTCCCAGATCATGCCCTGCAGCGCCTTGAGCGCGGTGTGTTTGCGGTCCTGGTCGATCCAGCCCTGCAGGGTCTCGACGATGACCTCGTCCTGGCAGGCGCTGGCGGCGATCTCGGTGGCGACCGCGTCGAGCCAGCGGCGAACCTCGGGTTGCTGCCCGTGCGCGCGGACGAAGCCGGGCAGGGCGGCACGGGCATAGGGGAACAGCACGTCCTTGACGAAGGAGATGCTCGAGGTGGTGCCTTCGATGTCGGTGAGGATGGCGCGGGTGGTCATGCGGGGAGTCCAGTTCCTTTGCTTGCGGGCGACAGTTTGGCAGGGCCGCCACGCTGTACGCTGAAGCCGCCGGGTGGGTGGGGCACGGGGAGGTGCCGGGTGCAGGTGCCCGAAGGGCGGGAGGGGTACGGCGCAGTGCGGCTGGCAGGCGGGCGCAGCGGGAACGGCGCACGGGTTTGCTGCATGTGCCCTTGCCCCGTGCCCGGTGTGGCGCCGCGCTCCCGGCGCTGGCGCAGGGGCATTGGCGGGCCAGCGCAGCGGTGGGGCGCGAACGGCCCCTGCCACCCCGAACGGAGCGGGGCTCGAAGCATCACCCCGCGTCGGGCTGGTAGCGCGGGAACTGCCGGGCGATGTCGGTGCCGGTGAAGTGGCCGACCCAGCCATCGGGCGCGGTGAAGAAGCGGATCGCGACGAAGCTCGGCGCGGGCCCCATGTCGAACCAGTGGGTGGTGCCGTCGGGCACCGAGATCAGGTCGTCCTTGACGCATTCCACTTCGTAGACCTTGTCGCCCACGTGCAGGGTGAACAGGCCCGAGCCGGCGACGAAGAAGCGCACTTCGTCCTCCTTGTGGTAGTGCTCGTCGAGGAACTTGAGCCGGATCTGCTCGCGGTCCGGGTTGTCCGGCGCGATCGAGGCCACGTCCACGCTCTTGAAGCCGTGGGTGGCTACCAGGCGGTCGATGTCCTCGCGGTAGGCGGCGAACACTTCTTCCTGGCTGGCGCCCGGCGCGACCGGGTGTTTCGCCTGCCAGCGCTCGAAGGTGACGCCGATCTTCTCCAGTTCGGCGCGGATGACCCCGCCGTCGCGGCTGTCCAGCAGCACGGTGGCGGGATCGGTGTCGTTGAAGATGCGCAGTCGGCTCATGGCGGCGGTTCGAGGCGTGGGGGACGGGAAGGGTAGCAGGGCACCCGGCGCCATCGGCGCCCGCGTGGCCCGCGGTGCGTGGATTCAGCCGCCGGCGCGCAGCCGGCGCAGTTCCAGTTCGCAGTGGAGCAGGAACTCGAACGCTTCCAGGTGGCGGCGCGCTTCGGCCATGTCGCGGCCCCAGGCATACAGGCCGTGGCCGTCGATCAGGTAGCCCCACATCGGGCCCTTGTCGAGTTCGGCCTCCACCTGCGCGGCGAGCACGTCCATGTCCTGGGTGTTGGCGAACACCTTCAGGTCCACCGCGGTCTCGTGGGTGGAATTGCCGTGCAGCGCCTTGAGCAGCTCGTAGCCTTCCAGGCGCACGTGGCCGTCGCCGCCGTACAGGCGCGAGGCGATGGTCTGCACCGGCGAATGCGTGTGCAGCACGCAGTTCACTTCCGGGAAGCGCGCGTAGAGCTGGGTGTGCAGCAGGGTTTCGGCCGACGGGCGCAGCGGCCGGCTCACGGCCTTGCCGTCGAAGTCCACGACCATGATGTCGGCTTCGACCAGCCGTCCCTTGTCCTTGCCGGACACGGTGATGGCTGCATGGCGGTCGTCCAGCCGGTGCGAGAAGTTGCTGCTGGTGGCGGGTGTCCAGCCGGCCCGGGCCAGTTCGCGGATGTTGTCGATCAGCAGCTGCGCCAGTTCGCTCAGCCGCTGGGCGTCGTAGGGGACAGTGGGGGCGTTCATGGCCCGCATTCTACTCAGCCGGCGGCACGCGTAGGGGCCGCCGGACACCCGGCCCGTGGCCGGGCGGCGTCCTCCGTGCCGGATCAGCCGCACCGCGGGCGCCATTGCGCACGGCGCGTGCCGGGCGGCGGAAAAAAAAGGCCCGGGTGTTTCCACCCGGGCCCGGAAGGCTGGCGCGTGGCCGCGCGGTCAGCCGCGGCGGTCGCGCAGCTTGCTGTGGCGCATGCCGTAGGCGAAGTAGACGATGAAGCCGGTGGCGGTCCACAGCCCCATCAGCATCCAGTTGTGCAGGGTCATCGCGGTCAGCAGGGCGATGCAGCTGAGCACGCCGGCGCTGCAGATCAGCCAGGCCATCGGGATGCGGAACGGGCGCGGCAGGTCCGGCTGGGTGCGGCGCAGGACCAGCACGCCGGCGCAGACCGCGGCGAAGGCGATCAGGGTGCCCATCGAGGTCAGTTCGCCGAGGATGTCCAGCGGGAACAGCGCGGCGAGCAGGGCGATGCCGATGCCGGTGATCACCGTGTTGATGTGCGGGGTGCGGTACTTGGGGTGGATCTTGGTGAACACCGGCGGCAGCAGGCCGTCGCGGCCCATGATCATGAAGATGCGCGGCTGGCCGATCACCATCACCAGCACCACCGAGGACAGGCCGATCAGGGCCCCGACCTCGACGATGATGCGCAGCCAGTCCAGCTGCGGATGCGCGGCCACCGCGGTCACCACCGGTTCGGCGGTGCCGAGCAGCTTGTACGGGACCAGGCCGGTCATCACCGCGGCCATGGCGATGTACAGCACGGTGCAGATCACCAGCGACAGCAGCATGCCGATCGGCAGGTCGCGCTGCGGGCGGTGCGATTCCTGCGCGGCCACCGAGACCGCCTCGAAGCCGATGTAGGCGAAGAACACCATCGCCGCGCCGCGCAGCACGCCGTCGAAGCCGTACTTGCCCGGGCCTTCGTTGGCGGGGATGAACGGGGTCCAGTTGGCCGGGTCCACGTACTTCCAGCCGGCGACGATGACCAGCAGGATCAGGCCGGTCTTGAGGATCACCATGGCCATGTTCATCGCCGAGGACTTGCTGATGCCCACGTAGCACAGCCAGGTCAGCAGCAGCACCAGCACCGCGGCCGGAATGTTGGCGATGGCCCCGGTCGGGCGCAGCTGGGCGTCCAGCGGCGCATTGACCAGCGCCGCCGGCAGGTAGATGTCGAAATGGCTGAGCAGGCTGAGGAAGTAACCGGTCCAGCTCACCGCCACCGCCGAGGCGGAGACGCCGTACTCGAGTACCAGCATCCAGCCGATGAACCACGCCGACAGTTCGCCGAAGGTGGCGTAGGTGTAGGTGTAGGCGCTGCCGGAGACCGGCACCATCGAGGCGAACTCGGCGTAGGCCATCGCGCAGAACGCGCAGCACACCGCCGCCAGCACGAACGACAGCATGATTGCCGGACCGGCGTGGTTGGCCGCGGCCTGGCCGGTGATGACGAAGATGCCGCCGCCGATGACCGCGCCGATGCCCAGCGCGGTCAGCCCCCAGGGGCCCAGGGTGCGGCGCAGGCTCAGGCCGTTGGCCTCTTCATGGGCGGCGTGCGGATGTTTGGTGGCCCACAGTTGCTTGAACATGGTGCGTGTTCGCTCGTCGTGCGTACGGGAACGGCCGGCGCGTGGCCGGCCGGAAGGAAGGGAATCAGGCGTTCCGGTTCAGTTTGCTGTGGCGCATGCCGTAGCCCAGGTAGATGGCCACGCCCAGTACATTCCACAGCACGAACACCAGCCAATGGGCGGCGAAGGCCATCGCGAACAGGCCCAGGCAGATCAGCGCGCCCAGCGGCGCGACCAGCCATACCGCCGGCACCCGGAATGCGCGCGGCATCTCCGGGCGGGTGCGGCGCAGGATCAGCACGCCGATGCAGACCGTGGCGAATGCCAGCAGCGTGCCCATGGCGACCAGTTCGCCCAGCACGTTGAGCGGCACCAGTCCGGCCAGGGTGGCGGCCAGCGCGCCGACGATCACGGTGCTCAGGTGCGGCGTGCGGAACTTCGGGTGCACCCGGCCGAACACCTGCGGCAGCAGGCCGTCGCGGGAAATGGTGTAGGCGATGCGGGTCTGGCCCATCATCATCACCAGCACCACCGAGGACAGGCCGGCGATGGCGCCGATCTCCACCCAGGTCTTGAGCCACGCCAGGTTGGCATAGGCCTCCAGCGCGGTGGCCACCGGCTTGTCGGTGCCGAGCTGGGTGTAGTGCATGAGGCCGGTCATCACCGCACAGACCACGATGTAGATGATGGTGCACACGGCCAGCGAGCCGAGCAGGCCGATCGGCATGTTCCGCTGCGGGTCCTTGGTTTCGCCGGCGGCGGTGGAGACCGCGTCGAAACCGATGTAGGCGAAGAACACGATGGATGCGGCGCGGAACACGCCGCTCCAGCCGAATTCGCCGAACACGCCGGTGGTGTTGTCCGGGATGAAGGGCGTCCAGTTCTCCGGGTTGACGTACATCGCGCCGAAGCCGACGAACAGGCAGATCACTGCGACCTTGATCGCGACGATCACCGCGTTGACGAAGGTGGACTGGGTGACGCCGACGTACAGCAGCCCGGAGATCACCGCGATGATCAGTACCGCCGGCAGGTTGAGCAGTTTGCCGGAGGCGACGAACTGGCCGTTCTCCCAGGCGATCGGCGCGGCGGTCAGCGCCTCGGGGAAGGGCAGGTGCAGGGTGCTGGTGAGGAAACTGAGCAGGTAGGCCGACCAGCCCACCGCCACCGAGGAGGAGGCGAACAGGTACTCCAGTACCAGGCACCAGCCGATGAACCAGGCCATGCCTTCGCCCAGGGTGGCGTAGGAATACGAATAGGCGCTGCCGGAAACCGGCATCATCGCCGCGAATTCGGCGTAGCACAGGCCGGCGAAGGCGCAGGCCAGGCCGGCGAGCACGAACGACAGCATGATCGCGGGGCCGGCGTGGTGGGCCGCGGCCTGGCCGGTGATGACGAAGATGCCGGCGCCGATCACCGCGCCCATGCCCAACAGGATCAGGTGCCTGGCTGTGAGGGTGCGCTTGAGCGTGGCTTCGCCCTGCAGGCTGCCTTCGACCGGTTCGCCGGCGTCCACGTGTGCGGCCGGCTCGACCGGTTTGACCCTCAACAGTGTTTTGAGCATTCGCTGTTTTTCCAGACCTGGTGGTGTTTCCGCGCATCCACCGGCAATGCGCATGGGGTGTGGCAAGCTGAACCGCCGGCAACGGCCTACCTTGCCAAAGCCCGGCCAAACCGACAAGCGCAGGTGCAGCATGGCCGGTGATAATGGCCGCCTGGTCGGATCGATGGGATGTGCCTGCAGTCATGTACGAACACGAGGGACGCCTGCGCGACACGTTGCAGGACTACGCGCGGCGGGTGCCGGAGCATGCGCAGGTGGCGGCGGAATTCCTGGACCTGCTCGACGCGCAGGGCGCCGACCCGTTCCAGCGCTCGCGCCTTGCCGGCCACTTCACCGGCAGCGCCTGGCTGGTCAGCGCCGATGGCCAGCGGGTGCTGCTGACCCATCACCGCAAGCTGGGGCGCTGGCTGCAGCTGGGCGGGCATGCCGACGGTGACCGCGACCTGGCCGCGGTGGCGCTGCGCGAGGCGCAGGAGGAATCGGGCCTGCCCGGGTTGTCGTTGCAGGCGCCGGTGCCGTTCGATCTTGACCGGCACTGGATTCCCGGGCGCGGCGACGTGCCCGGCCACTGGCACTACGACGTGCGCTACGTGGTGCGCGCCGGCACCGACGAGCGCTTCCTGGTCAGCGCGGAGTCGCTGGACCTGGCATGGCGCGCGATCGATGCCATCGCCGCCGATGCGCAGGCCGACGCCTCGCTGCGGCGCATGGCGCTGCGCTGGCTGGCGCACGCGCACTGAGGCCGCGCGCCGCGGTCCCGGCAGCGCTCGCCGGGGCGCGCGGCGGGATCGCGCCCGCGGGTCGGCGCCGCGCTCAGTACAGGATGCGGGTACGCAGCGTGCCGTCGATCGCGGCCAGTTCGTCGCGGATCGCGTTGGCCTGTTCCACGGTGGCGCTGATGTCCACCACCACGTAGCCCAGTTTCGGGTTGGTGCGCAGGAACTGGCCGTCGATGTTGAGGTTGTGGCGCGAGAACACCTCGTTGAGCCGCGACAGCACGCCGGGCACGTTGCGGTGGATGTGCAGCAGGCGCAGGCTCTGTTCGTGCTCGGGCAGGGTCACTTCGGGGAAGTTGACCGCCGACAGGGTGCTGCCGTTGTCGCTGTAGCGCACCAGCTTGGCCGCCACCTCGACGCCGATGTTGTCCTGCGCCTCCAGCGTGCTGCCGCCCACGTGCGGGGTCAGGATCACGTTGTCGTGCGCGGCCAACGGCGACTCGAAACGGTCGCCGTTGCCCTTGGGCTCGACCGGGAACACGTCCACCGCGGCGCCGCCGATGTGCCCCGAGCGCAGGGCCGCGTCGAGCGCCTCGATCACCACCACGGTGCCGCGCGCGGCGTTGATCAGGTGCGCGCCACGCTTCATCTTCGCCAGCTGCGGTGCACCGATCATCCACTGCGTGGCGGCGGTTTCCGGCACGTGCAGGGTGACGACGTCGGCGCGGGCGAGCAGGTCGTCCAGGCTGGCGGCCGGCTGTGCGTTGCCCAGCGACAGCTTGGTCTCGATGTCGTGGAAGATCACCTGCATGCCCAGCGCCTCGGCCAGCACCCCGACCTGGGTGCCGATGTGGCCGTAGCCGATGATGCCCAGGGTCTTGCCGCGCACCTCGTGGCTGCCATCGGCCGACTTGGACCAGCCGCCGCGGTGGCACTCGGCGTTCTTCTGCGGCACCCCGCGGGTCAGCATGATCGCCTCGGCGATCACCAGTTCGGCCACCGAGCGGGTGTTGGAGTAGGGCGCGTTGAACACCGGGATGCCGGCCAGTTCGGCCGCCTCCAGGTCCACCTGGTTGGTGCCGATGCAGAAGCAGCCCACCGCGATCAGGCGCTTGGCATGCGCCAGCACCTCGGCGTCCAGCTGCGTGCGCGAGCGGATGCCGATGATGTGGGCCTCGGCGATGCGCGCCTTCAGCTCGTCGTCGGGCAGCGATTTGGTGTGGTACTCGATCTGCGAATAGCCGGCCGCCTTGAAGGTATCCACGGCGGTCTGGCTGACCCCCTCCAGCAACAAAACGCGGATGTCCTGCTTCGGGAACGAGGTCTTCTTGGGCGACATGGCGGCCACGGCGGGTGGAGGGGATGGGCCGTTCACTATGCCAGAACCGGCCCGGCTTTTGGTGCGCTGCGCCATGCGGCAACACCTTGAACACAAAAGGTTTCATCTGAATTTACCGCGGCCGTCTTCGGCGCTGCGCGGGTGACTGGACGCGCCGCGGCGGGGCTGGCACGCTTGCCGGCTTTCACGCCTTCGAAACAACGCCATGACCGACCCGCGCCTGGACACCCTGCTGCTTGCCTGCCCGGGGCTGCGCCTGAAGACCGATCCGGCCGACCTGGAGCACTACGGGCGCGACTGGACCCGGCGCTGGACGCCGGCACCGCTGGCCATCGCGCTGCCGGGCAGCGTCGAGGAAGTGCAGGCGGTGGTGCGCTGGGCCAACCAGAACACCGTGGCGGTGGTGCCCTCCGGCGGCAGGACCGGCCTGTCCGGCGGCGCGGTGGCGGCCAACGGCGAGCTGGTGCTGAGCCTGGAGCGGCTGAACAAGGCGCTGGATTTCAACGCGGTGGACCGCACCCTCACCGTGCAGGCCGGCATGCCGCTGGAGGCCGTGCACAACGCCGCCCGCGAGCACGGCCTGCAGTACCCGGTGGACTTCGCCGCGCGCGGGTCCTGCTCGATCGGCGGCAACATCGCCACCAACGCCGGCGGCATCCGCGTGATCCGCTATGGCAATACCCGCGAGTGGGTGGCCGGCCTCAAGGTGGTGGCCGGCAACGGCGAACTGCTCGAGTTCAACAAGGGCCTGATCAAGAACTCCAGCGGCTACGACTTCCGCCAGTTGATGATCGGCTCGGAGGGCACCCTCGGCATCGTGGTCGAGGCGACGCTGAAGCTGGTCGATCCGCCACCGGCGACCAACGTCATGCTGCTGGCGCTGCCTTCGTTCGAGGTGCTGATGCAGGTGTTCTCCGCGTTCCGCGAACGCCTGCAGCTGGAGGCGTTCGAGTTCTTCACCGACCGCGCGGTGCAGCACGTCACCGCGCATGGCGCGCCGTACCCGTTCGCCGAAACCTACCCGTACTACGTGGTCACCGAGTACGCCGCGGCCGACGAAGCGGGCGAGGCCGCGGCACTGGCCGCGTTCGAGCACTGCATGGAGCAGGGCTGGGTGCTGGACGGGGTGATCAGCGCCAGCGAGGCGCAGGCGCAGCAGCTGTGGCGCCTGCGCGAGGGCATCACCGAGGCGCTGGCGCGCTACCGGCCGTACAAGAACGACGTGTCGGTGCGGATCTCTGCGATGCCGGACTTCCTGGCCGAGGCGCAGTCGCTGATCGGCGGCGCCTACCCGCATTTCGACGTGGTCTGGTTCGGCCATATCGGCGACGGCAACCTGCACATCAACGTGCTCAAGCCCGACGACACCAGCGACGCCGAGTTCGTGGGCCAGTGCGAGCACGTGACCAAGCTGCTGGCGCAGGTGCTGCACCGTTTCCACGGCAGCATCTCGGCCGAGCATGGCATCGGCCTGGTCAAGAAGCCCTACCTGTCCAGCACCCGCGATGCGGCGGAAATCGCGCTGATGCGCGGGGTGAAGCAGGCATTCGACCCATTGGGTTTGATGAATCCGGGCAAGGTGTTCGACCTGTAGGCGGCGGCCGGTTACGCTCGACGCCTGTCCCCAGCGTTGTCTCCGCCGATGATCCGTCCGTTCCTGACCTGCGTCCTGCTCCTCGCCTCCGCGCCGCTGCTGGCCTCCAGCTTTGCCGGCAGCACCGCCGGTACTTCCGCCGGCGCCTCGTCCAAGGGGTCGAGCAGCTCGTCGGGCGATGACAAGGTGATCCAGGCCGCGCGCGAGGAGGCCGCCGGCTTCGTCGCCAGCGACGGCCGCCTGCGCGGCGCGCGGCTGCAGGCCGCGCTGCTGTACCTGCGCCAGCACGACGCCGGCGCCGCCCAGGCCAGCGACATGCAACTGGCGCGGACCATCCTCGCCCGCTGATGCGCCTGGCGGCTGTGCTGGCCGCCGCGCTGCTGCTGGCCAGCGGCGGCGCCCCGGCGCTGGAACTGGCGCTGGATCCGGCCGGGCTGGACCCGCCGGCGCAGCAGCGCGCCCGCGACCTGCTTGCCCGTGCCCACGAACGCCTGCCCGGACGCTGGCAGGCCGACCCGCGGCGGCTGACGCTGCGCTTCGATCCTGGCCTGCCCGCCGACATTGCCGGCCGCCACCGGCGTGGCCAACTTCGGTTGTCGCCGGAACTGCTTGAGGAGGCGGCGACGGCCACCGCCACCGCACACGACCTGGCCCGGGCCACCTTGTTGCACGAGATCGCCCACGCCTTCGACCGGGGCGAAGGCGGCGGCTGGTCGCGGCAACCGGCGTTCCGTCGGCTTGCCGGATGGGACCGGCGCGGTGCCAACCCGTACACGCTGCGCAGCCCCGACGGCTATGAGCGGCACAGCCCGGCCGAGGCATTCGCGGTCAACCTGGAGTGGTACCTGCTCGACCCGCGGTATCCGTGCCGGCGGCCGGCGCTGGCGGCGTGGTTCCGGCAGCAGCTGGGGCCGGCGCCGCTTGCGCCGGTGGCCTGCGCCGCCGCGCTGCCGCTGCTGGTGGCCGGCGTCGCGCCGGCGCAGCTGGAGCTGGAAACGCTGGACCCGGCCCGGATCTACGCGGTGGACTACCTGCTGGCCGGTGCCGGCGACGCGGCGATGAGCAGGTTCGGCCATTCCATGCTGCGCCTGGTGGTCTGCGCGCCCGGCCGCGAACCGGGCCCGCGCTGCCGGATGGACCTGGCCTACCACCGGGTGCTGTCCTTCCGCGCTTTCGTCAACGACGTGCAGATATCCAACTGGCGCGGGCTGACCGGCGCCTATCCGGCACGGCTGTTCGTGCTGCCGCTGGACCAGGTGATCGACGAATACACCCGCATCGAGCTGCGCGACCTGCAGGCCTGGCCGCTGGCGCTGTCGCCGGCGCAGATCGACGCGCTGCTGCAGCTGGCCGCCCGCGCGCACTGGAGCTACGACGGGCGCTATCGCTTCATCGGCAACAACTGCGCGGTGGAGAGCGGGCGCCTGCTCGACCTGGCGTTGACCCCGCCGCGCCGGCGGCTGCAGGCCACCACGCCGCGCGGCGTGCTGCGGCGGCTGCAGGATGCCGGCCTGGCCGCGCGGCAGGCGCCGCCGCCAGGCGCGGACGACGGCCTGTACTTCGCCTCGGCCCGCGCCGATTACGCGCACTTGCTGCATGGCCTGCGGCAGGCGGGCCGGGTGCCGCCGCTGCCGCTCGAACGCTGGCTGGACAGTCCGGCACGGCAGCGCGGCGAGCCCACCCCGGATCTGCCACTGCAGGCCACCGCGGCCTGGTGGGTGCTGGAAACGGCGGCGCTGCGCCGTGCCGAACTGCGCGCGCTCGCCCAGCTCAAGCGGCACCTGGAGGGCGCCACGCCGCAACTGCAGGCGCGGGTGGCCGACTGGCAGCGGTTCAGCGGCCTGCTGGATGCGCCGGCATCACTGCTGCCAGCCGCCGGCTACGGCATCGCCCAGCCCGATGAACTGGACGCGCTGGCGCAGGCACTGGCACGGCTCGGCGAGGACGGGCAGGCACGCTGGCAGGCGCTGCACGAAAGCGCCGAGCAGGCGCTGCCGCCGGCGCAGCGCGAGGAGCTCGAGCGCAGCAGGGAGCGGGTGCGCTGGCTGGCCGAACGCATGCGCGCGTTGGCCGCCGTGCCGGACTGAAGCGGGGCATCGGCGCGGGTCTTGACCCCGGTCAGGGCGGTGCCCGTGGCGCGGCCTGGCATGGGCCGGGTTTCCCATGATGGAGTTCCCGCAATGCCTGTTTCCCTCGATCCGGCCCCGCACGTGCACGTCTTCGACGCGCGCGGCGTGGCGCGGCGGTTCCGCCACGCGGCGATCTTCGGCGCGCTGGGCGCGTTGCGCAACGGCGAGACCATGCGTTTCATCAACGACCACGACCCGATCCCGCTGCTGGACCAGCTCGGCCAGCGCTTCGGCGCGCACCTGTCGATCAGCTACCTGCAGCGCGGAGCGGATGCGGTGGTGATCGATTTCGGCGTCCATGGCCTGCCCGAAGGGTGATCTGCAGCGGGGGCGCGGCCGCCACCGGCGTGTCGTGGCTTCCGGCGCAGGCATCGACGGGACCTGCTGACAGCGCCGGGTCGCGTACCGCCGCCGATGACCATGAACGACGACGGCGCCCGCGGGCGCCGTCGCATGGGGTGCCCAGCGGTGGATCAGTCGGCGCGGCCGCCGAACTCGCCGGTGCTGGTGTTGACCAGGATGCGCTCGCCGTTGGCGATGTACTCCGGGACCATGATCTCGATGCCGGTGTTGAGCTTGGCCGGCTTCGGGCGCTTGGTGGCGGTGCCGCCCTTGAGTTCCGGCGGGGTCTCGACCACTTCCAGGGTCACGTGCTGCGGCAGCTGGATCGCCACCGGCTGCTCGTCGATCACCTGCACGTAGATGCCGGCCAGGCCCTCGGTGATGTAGCCGGCGTCGTCGCCGATCACGTCCGCGTCCAGCGTGTACGGGGTGTAATCCTCGTCGTCGAGGAACACGAAGGCGTCGCCGTCCATGTAGGAGAAGGTCGACTGGCGGCGCAGCAGTTCGACTTCCGGCAGGTTGTCGTCGGCGTCGAAGCTGGCGTCGAGCTTGTTGCCGCCCGGCACGCTGTACATGATGAAACGGAAGCGGACATTGCCGCCGCGGCCCTGCGGCGAGCTGCGCTCGATGTCGCGGATCTGGTAGACGCCGTTGTTGTATTCGACGACGTTGCCTTTCTTGATATCGCTGGCTTTCATGCTTGGAAAGTCGGTTGGGGTAAGGGGGAAATCGAAGCGGGCGCCTTGTGGGCGCCCGCGGGGTGGATCACTTGGGTGCCAGGCGCACGGCGCCATCCAGGCGGATGGTCTCGCCGTTGAGGTAGGTGTTGCCGATGATGTGGCCGACCAGGGCGGCGAAATCGTCCGGCTGGCCCAGGCGCGATGGGAACGGGATCGACGCGGCGAGCGACTCCTGCACGTTGGCCGGCATGCCGTCCACCATCGGCGTCCAGAACACGCCCGGCGCGATGGTCATCACGCGGATGCCGAAGCGCGACAGCTCGCGCGCCATCGGCAGGGTCATGCCGACCACGCCGCCCTTGGAGGCGGAGTAGGCGGCCTGGCCGATCTGGCCTTCGTAGGCGGCGACCGAGGCGGTGTTGATGATCACGCCGCGCTCGCCGTCGACGCCGGCTTCGTTGTGCTGCATCAGGTCGGCGGCGGCCTTGGCCACGTTGAAGCTGCCGACCAGGTTGACCATCACCGTGGCCTGGAAGTTGGACAGCGGCATCGGCGCCTCGCGGCCGAGCACGCGGCCGGCGCCGAGGATGCCGGCGCAGTTCATCACCACGTTCAGCCCGCCCAGGAATTCGCGCGCGGCGGCCAGATTGGCGGCCACGCCGGCTTCGTCGGTGACGTTGGTGGTGAAGTAGCGGGCATTGTCCGTGCCCAGTTCGGCGACCGCGGCGGTGCCTTTTTCCTCGTTGAGGTCGAACAGGGCGACCTTGCCGCCGTTGGCGACCAGGTGCCGGGCCACGGCCAGGCCGAGGCCGGAGACGCCGCCGGTGACGACGGCGCGGACGGAGGACAGCTGCATCGGGACGATCCTGCGGTGAAGAGTCGCCGATTCTAGCCGATGCCGCCTTCCCTACAGCAGGACGGCGACCGGATCAGTATGGACGGGGGGCGGGGACGGGCATCGGCGGGTGCGCAGGCAGGCGCAGGGGCGCGGGTACCGGCCGTTCCCGCCACAGGAACTCAAGCTGGCAGTCGTCGGCCGCGCGCCGGCACATGGCCAGGGCCTTGTCGATCGCGGCGCGCTCATCGCGCTCGCCCAGTGCATGGCCGAACGCGGCACTGCCACTGGCGATGGCCGAGTATCCGCTGTCGGCCGACGTACTGGCCACTTCGGTGCAGTTGCCCGAGCGCCGCGCGCAGTGGCCGATGGCGGTCTGCAGGGCGAGGCTTGCCGAGGGATGGTTGTAGGCGAAACCGTAGGCGCCGGAATCGGAGAAGACCACGGCCGAGGCGGCCATGACGCTGCCTGCGGGCAGCAGGGCGGCGATGAGCAGGGTGGTGCGGAGCATGCGCGAGCGTCCTTTCGTTGCGTTCATCAGGGGGGCGACATGGCCTTGCCGGCCTTGCTGCCGTTGTCGCGGCCCAGCACGCCGGCCAGCCAGCGCCCGGTGTCGGCCAGGGCCGGCAGGTCGATGCCGGTGTCCATGCCCATGCCGTGCAGCATGTAAACCACGTCCTCGCTGGCGACATTGCCGCTGGCGCCGCGCGCGTAGGGGCAGCCGCCGGTGCCGGCCACCGCCGAATCGACCACGCGCACGCCGTCCTCCAGGCACGCGGCGATGTTGACCAGGGCCTGGCCGTAGGTGTCGTGGAAGTGCACCGCCAGCGCGGCCATCGGCACCTCCGCGGCGACCGCGCGCAGCATCGCGCGCGCCTTGCGCGGGGTGCCGACGCCGATGGTGTCGCCCAGCGAGATCTCGTGGCAGCCCATGGCGTACAGCGTGCGCGCCACCCGTACCACGTCGGCCAGCGGCACCTCGCCCTGGTAAGGGCAGCCGAGCACGGTGGACACGTAGCCGCGCACCGGGATGCCGTCGGCCCTGGCCCGTTCCAGCACCGGCGCGAAGCGCTGCAGCGATTCGTCGATGCCGGCATTGGTGTTGGTGCGGTTGAACTGCTCGGAGGCAGCGGTGAACACCGCCACTTCCCGCGCCCCGGCCGCGCGGGCGCGGTCATAGCCCTGTTCGTTCGGCACCAGCACCGGGTAGGCGACGCCGGGGCGGCGGGCGATGCCGGCCATTACCTCGGCGGCGTCGGCCAGCTGCGGTACCCATTTCGGGCTGACGAAGCTGGTGGCCTCGATGCTGCGCAGGCCGGTGGCCGACAGCCGGTCGATCAGCGCGATCTTGTCGGCGGTGGCGACCTGCTGCTTCTCGTTCTGCAGGCCGTCGCGCGGACCGACCTCGACGATGCGGACGAAATCGCTCATCGCGGCTCCTGCGCGGCCCAGCGCGGCGGCCGCTTTTCTAGGAACGCGGTCAGGCCCTCGCGGCCTTCGTCGGAGGCGCGCAGCGCGGCGATCAGCCCGGCATTGGCGCGGTCGAGCGCATCGCGGTCGCCGCCAGCGGCATGAACCTCGCGCACCAGCACCTTGGCCGCGGCCGCGGCGACCGGGCCGGCCTTGCCGATCAGTTGCAGTTGCCGCTGCACCGCGGCGTCGAGCGCGTCGGCGGCGACCACCTGGTGCACCAGCCCCATGCGCAATGCGTCGGCGGCGTCGAAGTGCTCGCCGGTGGCGAACCAGCGCCGCGCCTGGCGCGGGCCGATGGCGGCGATGACATACGGCGAGATCACCGCCGGCAGCAGGCCCAGGCGGCTCTCGGTCAGGCCGAAACGGGCGCCTTCGGCGGCGATGGCGATGTCGCAGCAGGCCACCAGGCCGACGCCGCCGCCGAAGCTGGCGCCATGCACGCGGGCGATGGTCGGCTTGGGCAGCTCGTCCAGGGTGCGCATCAGCCGCGCCAGCGCCAGCGCGTCCTGGCGGTTCTCTTCCTGCGAGGCGCCGGCCATGGCGCGCATCCACTGCAGGTCGGCGCCGGCCGAGAACGAGGGGCCATGCCCGGCCAGGACCACGGCGCGCACCGCCGGATCGGCGGCGGCCGCCTCCAGCGCGGCGGTGAGGGTGGAGATCAGCCCGGCGTCGAACGCGTTGTGCAGCTCGGGGCGGTTCAGGTGGAGCGTCGCCACGGCGTTCTCGCGGCTGACGAGCAGTGCCTCGCTCATTGGGGTCCATGCGTGCGTTTGGTGCATGGATCATAGCGGAGCGCCCGGGGCAGCAAGACCGCGCGCGACGGTGCTACAATTGATAACCATTCTTATCAACCTATTCAAAGGCGCCATTCAGTGACGTTGTCAGATTTGCCGCTGCATGCACCCGCGCAGGTGGAGGCGGTGCGGGACCTGCATCCCAATGATGCGATTGCGCGGCGGTTGAGGGAGCTGGGGTTCGTCGACGGCGAGGACGTGCGCGTGGTCGCGCGCGGGCCGGTGGGCGGCGAGCCGCTGCTGGTGCAGGTCGGCTTCACCCGCTTCGCGCTGCGGCGCAGCGAGGCCGCCCGCATCCGGATCAGGCAGGAGGACGCGGCATGAACGCAGCGACAAGCGTGTCGCGGCTGGCCCTGGTGGGCAATCCGAACAGTGGCAAGACCGCGTTGTTCAACCAGCTCACCGGCAGCCGCCAGAAGGTGGCCAACTACGCCGGCGTCACCGTCGAGCGCAAGGAAGGGCGCATGCGCGCGCCGTCCGGGCGCGAATACGCGGTGCTGGACCTGCCCGGCGCCTACAGCCTGCAGCCGGCGAGCCTGGACGAGGCCATCACCCGCGACCTGTGCCGCGGTTTCTACCCCGGCGAGCCCGCGCCCGATGCGCTGGTGTGCGTGGTCGACGCCACCAACCTGCGCCTGCACCTGCGCTTCGCGCTGGAAGTGCGCGAGCTGGGCAAGCCGATGATCGTGGCGCTGAACATGGTCGACGCCGCGCGCCGGCGCGGCATCGCCATCGACGTGGCGGCGCTGGAACGGGCGCTGGGCGTGCCGGTGGTGGAGACCGTCGCGGTGCGCCGCAACGGCGCCAGCGAACTGGTCGCGCGGATCGACGCGATGATGCCGCAGGTGGCGTCGATGGCGCCGCCGCAGGTGGTGGCCGCCGCCGACCACCATGCCCAGGTGCGCGACATCCTCGCCGCCGCGGTGCGCATGCCCACGCGCACCGCGAAGATCGACGATGCGCTGGACCGCTGGCTGCTGCACCCGGTGTTCGGGCTGCTGACCCTGGCGGCGGTGATGTTCCTGATCTTCCAGGCGGTCTATGCCTGGGCCACGCCGCTGATGGACGGCATCGAGGCCGGTTTCGCCTGGCTCGGCGCCCTGGTCGGCTCGACCCTGCCCGAGGGGCCGCTGAGCAGCCTGCTGGTGGACGGCATCATTGCCGGTGTCGGCGGCGTGCTGGTGTTCCTGCCGCAGATCCTGATCCTGTTCTTCTTCATCCTCGCGCTGGAGGAGTCCGGCTACCTGCCGCGCGCGGCGTTCCTGCTGGACCGGATGATGGCCGCGGCCGGGCTGTCCGGGCGCTCGTTCATCCCGCTGCTGTCCAGCTTCGCCTGCGCGGTGCCGGGCATCATGTCCACGCGCAGCATCCAGGACCCGCGCGACCGGCTGGCGACGATCCTGGTCGCGCCGCTGATGACCTGCTCGGCGCGGTTGCCGGTGTATGCGCTGCTGATCGGCGCGTTCATCCCGCAGAAGACCGTGTGGGGCGTGTTCAACCAGCAGGGGCTGGTGCTGTTCGGCCTGTACGTGGCCGGCATCCTCAGCGCGCTGGCGATGTCGTGGACGATGAAGAAGTTCCGTCGCGACAAGGGCGAGCACCCGCTGCTGCTGGAGCTGCCGTCCTACCGCCTGCCGCACCTGCGCGACCTGGCGGTGGGGCTGTACGAGCGCGGCATGATCTTCCTCAAGCGCGTGGGCGGCATCATCCTGGCGCTGACCATCCTGCTGTGGTTCCTGCTGTCGTTCCCGGCGGCACCGGCCGACGCCACCCTGCCGGCCATCGATTACAGCTTCGCCGGCCGCATCGGCCACGCGATGGCGGTGTTCTTCGCGCCGCTGGGCTTCAACTGGCAGATCTGCATCGCGCTGATCCCGGGGCTGGCCGCGCGCGAAGTGGCGGTGGCCTCGCTGGCCACGGTGTACGCACTGTCGGCGGCCGACGACGATGCCGCGGCGCAGGCGCTGACCCCCCTGATCAGCGACGGCTGGTCGCTGGCCACCGCGCTGTCGCTGCTGGTCTGGTACATCTACGCGCCGATGTGCATTTCCACGCTGGCCACGATCAAGCGCGAGACCAACTCGTGGAAGCAGATGGCGTTCGCCGCCGGCTACCTGTTCGCGGCGGCGTGGCTGGCTTCGCTGGTCACCTACCAGGTCGCCGTGGCGCTGGGGGCGGGCTGATGGACCGGGGCCTGCTGCTGCAGTACGCGATCATCGCCCTGGCCGTGCTGGCCAGCGCGTGGGTGGTGCTGAAGAAGCAGTTCCCCGGTACCGTGCGCCGGCTGCGCGGGGCGCTGGTGCTGTGGCTGCTGAAGCCGCAGCGCCCGGCGCGGCTGCAGGCGCTGGGGCGCCGGCTGGCGCCGCCGGCTGGCGGCGGCGATGACGGTTGTGGTGGCTGCGGCGGCTGCGGGCCGAATCCACCGCGGCAACACTGAAACGCGCGCCGGTGGCGGTGGGCCCGGCCGGCCACGACAGCGGCGGCGCGGGCCGCCAGACGCCGGGTCGGCGCTGACCTCGGGTGGTTCCGGCGCGCCGCCACGCATCGGGCGATGGTTATCCCGTGCATGAAGGAGCGTTCAGCGTGGCGGCGCCGGCGCTTGCCCGGGCGGGCATGCTGCCGCTAGCCTGCGGGCATGAACCAGACTCCCCTGCGATTGCTCATTCACGGTGCTTCCGGGCGCATGGGCCAGGCCCTGCTGCGGCTGGCGGCGGACGATCCCGCGCTGCAGGTGGTCGCCGCGGTGCTGCGCAAGGCGCCGGCACAGCGCGTGATCGACGGCGTGCCGCACTTCGCCGCCAGTGAAATGCCGGGTGTGCCCGAGTTCGACGTGGCCATCGATTTCAGCCTGCCGGGCGGCTTCGACCCGGTGCTGGCGCTGTGCGTGGCGCGCGGCGTGGCGTTCGTTTCCGGCACCACCGGCATCGATGCGTCGCAGCAGGCGGCGCTGGCGGCCGCCGCGCAGCGGATCCCGCTGACTTGGGCGACCAATTTCAGCCTGGGCGTGGCGGTGCTGGCCGAGCTGGTGGAGCGGGCGGCGGCGAGCCTGCCGGGCTGGGACTGCGACATCGTCGAATCGCACCACGTGCACAAGAAGGATGCCCCGTCCGGTACCGCGCTCACGCTCGGGGAGTCGGCCAGGCACGGGGGCGCCGAGCCGCGTTACGCCAGCCTGCGCGCCGGCGACATCATCGGCGAGCACCTGGTCCAGTTCACCGGGATGGGCGAACGGCTGGAACTGGTGCACCGCGCCACCAACCGCGACATTTTCGCCCGGGGTGCCCTGCATGTGGCGCGGCAGCTGCACGGGCGGGCGCCCGGGCGCTATTCGGTGCGCGAGCTGGTGGCGCCCGCCAGCAGCTGAACAGGCGCCGGGCACGGCAGCCGGCGGGCCGGCGACGCACGCACGCGGCGCTGGCGCCGATGGCGCCCATGCCTTTACAATTCCCGCTCGCCGAATCACGTCAGCCGGACCGGTTTAACACCGCCGTCCGCGCTTTTTTGCAACCGGTTTTTGCCGTGAGCGCAGGCGTGGCTTCGGAGCCCCCTCGGTAGCCAAAGTGAGATTCCCGTGACCCAAGCCGCAATCCTCGTGCTCGAAGACGGCACCGTATTCGAGGGCGAATCCGTAGGCGCGCCCGGCCTGTCCGTGGGTGAGGTGGTGTTCAACACCGCGATGACCGGTTACCAGGAAATGCTGACCGATCCGTCCTACGCCAGGCAGATGATCACCCTGACGTATCCGCACATCGGCAACACCGGCACCACCGAGCAGGACAACGAGGCGTCGCAGGTCTGGGCCGCGGGCCTGATCGTGCGCGACGTGCCGCGCCGCCCGAGCAGCTGGCGCAACCAGCGCTCGCTGCCGGACTGGCTGCAGCAGCGCGGCGTGGTCGCCATCGCCGGCATCGATACCCGCAAGCTGACCCGCATCCTGCGCGAGCGCGGTGCCCAGAACGGCGCGCTGATGGCCGGCCCGGACATCGACGTGGACAAGGCGCTGGAGGCGGCGCGCAAGTTCCCCGGCCTGAAGGGCATGGACCTGGCCAAGGTGGTCAGCACCGACAAGCCCTATGCCTGGCGCGAAGGCCAGCTGGACCTGGACCAGGGCCGGTTCGTCCAGGCCGAGCCGAAGTTCAAGGTCGTGGCCTACGATTTCGGGGTCAAGGCCAACATCCTGCGCATGCTCGCCGAGCGCGGCTGCGACCTCACCGTGGTGCCGGCGCAGACCCCGGCCGCCGAGGTGCTGGCGATGAATCCCGATGGCGTGTTCCTGTCCAACGGCCCGGGCGACCCGGAGCCGTGCGACTACGCGATCAACGCGATCAGGACCTTCCTCGACAAGAAGATCCCGACCTTCGGCATCTGCCTGGGCCACCAGCTGCTCGGCCTGGCCTCGGGCGCGAACACCATGAAGATGGGCCACGGCCACCACGGCGCCAACCACCCGGTGCAGGACCTGGACAGCGGCCGGGTCATGATCACCTCGCAGAACCATGGCTTCGCCATCGATGAAAGCACGCTGCCGGCGAACCTGCGGGTTACCCAGCGCTCGCTGTTCGACCAGACCATCCAGGGCGTGGAGCGCACCGACGCGCCGGCGTTCTCCTTCCAGGGCCATCCGGAAGCGTCGCCCGGGCCGCACGACGTGGCGCCGCTGTTCGACCGTTTCATCGCGATGATGGCCCAGGCCAGGTAATCCCGCCGCCGGACCGGCCTCCCGTTCCGGCACGGCCGCGACGGATGCGGCCCTCCAGCGCACGTCTTCACTCACTGCGGCCCGCCGCAGCCCCCATGCGAGTACTGAAATGCCAAAGCGCACCGATCTAAAAACCATCCTGATCATCGGCGCCGGCCCGATCGTCATCGGCCAGGCCTGCGAGTTCGACTACTCCGGCGCGCAGGCGTGCAAGGCGCTGCGCGACGAGGGTTACCGCGTGGTGCTGGTCAACTCCAACCCGGCCACGATCATGACCGATCCGGAGATGGCCGACGCGGTCTACATCGAACCGATCAACTGGCAGACCGTCGAGAAGATCATCGACAAGGAACGCCCGGACGCGCTGCTGCCGACCATGGGCGGGCAGACCGCGCTGAACTGCGCGCTGGACCTGGCCGACCACGGCGTGCTGGAGAAGTACAACGTCGAGCTGATCGGCGCCAAGCGCGAAGCGATCCGCATGGCCGAGGACCGCGAGCTGTTCCGCGTGGCGATGCAGGAGATCGGCCTGGAGTGCCCGAAGGCCGCCGTCGCCCACACGCTGGAAGAGGCGCTGGAGATCCAGACCCGGGTCGGCTACCCGACCATCATCCGCCCGTCCTTCACCCTGGGCGGCAGCGGCGGCGGCATTGCCTACAACCGCGAAGAGCTGATCGAGATCGTCAACCGTGGCCTGGAACTGTCGCCGACCACCGAAGTGCTGGTCGAGGAGTCGGTGCTGGGCTGGAAGGAGTTCGAGATGGAAGTGGTCCGCGATACCGCGGACAACTGCATCATCGTCTGCTCGATCGAGAACCTGGACCCGATGGGCGTGCACACCGGTGACTCGATCACCGTGGCCCCGGCGCAGACCCTGACCGACAAGGAATACCAGCGCCTGCGCGACGCCTCGATCGCCGTGCTGCGCAAGATCGGCGTGGACACCGGTGGTTCCAACGTGCAGTTCGGCATCAGCCCGACCACCGGCCGGGTGGTGGTGATCGAGATGAACCCGCGCGTATCGCGTTCCTCGGCGCTGGCCTCCAAGGCCACCGGCTTCCCGATCGCCAAGGTCGCCGCCAAGCTGGCGGTGGGCTACACCCTGGACGAACTGAAGAACGAGATCACCGGTGGCCTGACCCCGGCCTCGTTCGAGCCGTCGATCGACTACGTGGTCACCAAGATCCCGCGCTTCGCCTTCGAGAAGTTCCCGGCCGCCGACGCGCGCCTGACCACCCAGATGAAGTCGGTGGGCGAGGTGATGGCGATGGGCCGCACCTTCAAGGAATCGCTGCAGAAGGCCCTGCGCGGCCTGGAGACCGGCAAGATCGGGCTGGACCCGACCGGCCTGGACCTGGGCAACGAGGATGACATCGCCACGCTCAAGCGCGAGCTCAAGGCGCCGGGCCCCGAGCGCCTGTTCTACGTGGGCGACGCGTTCCGCGCCGGCATGGGCGTGGACGACGTCTACGGCCTGTCCTGGATCGACCCGTGGTTCCTGGACCAGATCGAGGACATCATCGCCGACGAGAAGCAGGTGCGCGCCGAAGGCATCGACGCGCTCGACGGCAAGCGCCTGCGCGCGCTCAAGCGCGCCGGTTTCTCCGACGCGCGGCTGGCGCAGCTGACCGGCACCAACGAGGCGGCGATCCGCGCCCTGCGCCGCGCGCACAAGGTGCGCCCGGTGTACAAGCGGGTGGATTCGTGCGCCGCCGAGTTCGCCACCAGCACCGCCTACCTGTACTCGACCTACGAGGACGAGTGCGAGGCCAACCCGAGCAACCGCGACAAGATCATGATCCTCGGCGGCGGCCCCAACCGCATCGGCCAGGGCATCGAGTTCGACTACTGCTGCGTGCATGCCGCGCTCGCCCTGCGCGAGGACGGCTATGAAACCATCATGGTCAACTGCAATCCGGAAACCGTCTCCACCGATTACGACACCTCCGACCGCCTGTACTTCGAGCCGCTGACGCTGGAGGACGTGCTGGAGATCGTCGAGCTGGAGCAGCCCAAGGGCGTGATCGTGCAGTACGGCGGCCAGACCCCGCTCAAGCTGGCGCGCGCGCTGGAAGCCAACGGCGTGCCGGTGATCGGCACCTCGCCCGATTCCATCGACCTGGCCGAGGACCGCGAGCGGTTCCAGAAGCTGGTGCAGGAACTGGGCCTGAAGCAGCCGCCGAACCGCACCGCGCGCACCGCCGACGAGGCGCTGGTGCTGGCCCGCGAGATCGGCTACCCGCTGGTGGTGCGCCCGAGCTACGTGCTCGGTGGCCGCGCCATGGAAATCGTCTACGGCGAATCCGACCTGGCCCGCTACGTGCGCGACGCGGTCAAGGTCTCCAATGACTCGCCGGTACTGCTGGACCACTTCCTCGACGCCGCGGTGGAAGCGGACGTGGACATCATCTGCGACAAGGACGGCAACGTCCTGATCGGCGGGGTGATGGAGCACATCGAGGAAGCCGGCGTGCATTCGGGCGACTCCTCCTGCTCGCTGCCGCCGTACTCGCTGTCGCCGGCCACCCAGGACGAGCTGCGCCGCCAGGTGCGCGAACTGGCCAAGGCGCTGAACGTGGTCGGGCTGATGAACACCCAGTTCGCGATCCAGCCCGACGCCGATGGCAACGACGTGATCTTCCTGCTGGAAGTCAACCCGCGTGCCTCGCGCACCGTGCCGTTCGTGTCCAAGGCCACCGGCGTGCCGCTGGCCAAGATCGCCGCCCGCTGCATGGCCGGCATGAGCCTGGCCGAGCAGGGCGCGACCAGCGAAGTGGTGCCGGACTACTACTCGGTGAAGGAAGCGATCTTCCCGTTTGCCAAGTTCCAGGGCGTGGACCCGATCCTCGGGCCGGAAATGCGTTCCACCGGCGAGGTGATGGGCGTGGGCCGCAGCTTCAGCGCCGCCTTCGCGCGCGCGCAGGAGGCCGGTGGCATCAAGACCCCGCCGCCGGGCAAGGCGTTCATCTCGGTGCGCGACGCCGACAAGCCGCGCGTGCTGCCGGCGGTACAGGGCCTGGTCGAGCGCGGCTACTCGGTGGTGGCCACCCGCGGCACCGCGGCGTGGCTGCAGCAGCAGGGCATTGCCTGCGAAGTGGTCAACAAGGTGGTCGAAGGCCGCCCGCACATCGTCGACAGCATCAAGAACGGCGAGATCGTCTACATCGTCAACACGACCGAAGGCCGTGCCGCGATCAACGACTCGTTCTCGATCCGCCGTGAGGCGCTGCAGCAGCGCGTCACCTATTCGACCACGGTGGCCGGCGCCAAGGCGCTGGTGCAATCGCTGGAATTCCGCGGCACCGGCCCGGTCTGGTCGCTGCAGGAACTGCACAAGGAGTTGAACGCATGAGAGCCCCCATCACCCTCAAGGGCGCGCAGCGGCTGCGCGACGAGCTGGACCACCTGAAGACCGAAAAGCGTCCGAAGGTGATCGCCGCGATCGCCGAGGCACGCGAGCACGGCGACCTCAAGGAGAACGCCGAGTACCATGCCGCGCGCGAGGAGCAGGGCTTCATCGAAGGCCGCATCAAGCAGCTGGAAGGCGAGCTGTCGCATGCCGAGATCATCGACATCAGCAAGCTCAACGCCGGCAGCCGGGTGGTGTTCGGCGCGACCGTGACGCTGGCCGACGTGGAGAGCGACGAGGAGAAGCGTTACCAGATCGTCGGCGACCTGGAAGCGGACATCAAACTCGGCCTGATCGCCATCTCCTCGCCGGTGGCGCGCGCCCTGATCGGCAAGAACGAGGGCGATACCGTCGCCATCGCCGCGCCGGCCGGCCAGCGCGAGTACGAGATCGTCAGCGTCGAATACCTCGATTGAGTCCGGCGGCGCGGGCTTTCCCGCGCGACGCGCCGGCGATGACGCCAGGCATGCACGGCCGTCCCCGCTTCCGCCAGGCGCGGGGGCAGGGCCTGGCTTCCCTGGGGCCGCGGCACAGGCGCCGTGATCGCAGGGGCGGCCGCGGCCAGGCGGGGTTTGGCGGCCGCCGGTTTCGCCCGTACCCTCGCTCATGCCCCGGCGACACCCGCCGGATCCGAGACAACCCGGCAGTCCTGCCGGGGCGTTTCCCGCCGGCAAGCGCACAGCAGAGCCCTCCATGACCCACGCCAAAGCCACCTTGCTGCTCCCTGCCCGCAGCCGTTTCTCGGGCGGCACCCTGCCGGCACGGGTGGCCAGCGCGCTGGGACGCGCCGACCGCAGTACCGGCGACGCCGGCGAATCGGCGCAGTTGCGCCGCCATTTCCAGGTGCAGCCCGATGACTGGTCGGCCGCCGCGCTCACCCGCCAGGTCGATGCCGGCGATGCCAGCGGCAGCCTGTGGCTGCGCGCCGACCCGGCCAACGTGATGCCGGACATGCAGGGCGCGCGGTTGATGGCATCGGCCGAGAGCCTGCGCCTGGAGCCGGCCGACGCGGCCGCGCTGCTGCCCGCGCTGCAGCCGCTGTTCGCCGGGTTCGGCTTCCAGCTCGACGCGCCGTCGCCGTCGCGCTGGTACCTGCGCCTGCCCGACGACACGCCGCTGCCGGCATTCACCGCGCCCGATGCCGCGCTCGGCGACGACCTGTTCGAACACCTGCCCGAGGGCGACAACGGGCGCCAGTGGCGGGCGCTGCTGACCGAAGCCCAGGTGGTCCTGCACCAGCATCCGTGGAACCAGCAGCGCACCGCGCAGGGCAGGCGTGCGGTCAACTCGCTGTGGTTCTGGGGCGCCGGCCGGTTGCCGCAATCGGTGCGCACCGGGCATGCCCAGGTGCGCAGCCGCGATGCGCTGCTGCAGGGGCTGGCGGCCATGGCCGGGGTGCGCATCGATGGCGACCAGGCGGTGGATGCGCTGGTGGACCTGCGCCAGCTGCGCTCGCTGGAACAGCTCACCGGCGACGCCATCACGCCGCTGCTCGATGCCATGGCCCGCGGTGAACTGCGCGAGCTGCGGCTGGATTTCGAGGATGGCGTCTGTTTCCGCATCCACCGTGGCCAGCGCTGGCACTTCTGGAAGAAGCCGCTGGCGGCACTGCGCGATGAATGATGGCCTGAAGATCGTCCGCCGCCCGCCCGGTGACGCCGGGCAGTGGGACGAGGGCATGCTGCCGCTGCTGCGCCGCATCTACGCCGCGCGCGGCGTGCGCTGCACCGAGCAGGCGCAGCCGAAATTGGCGCAACTGCACCCGCCGGACCTGCTTGGCGGCATGCACGCGGCGGTGCAAATGCTGGCCGCGGCGATCGCCGCCGACCGGCGCATCCTGATCGTCGGCGACTTCGATTGCGACGGCGCCACCGCGTGCGCGGTCGGCGTGCGCGGCCTGCGCCTGCTCGGCGCCCGCGACGTGGTGCATGCGGTGCCCAACCGCATGCTGCATGGCTACGGCCTGTCGCCGTCGCTGGTGGCCGAGCTGGCGGCGCTGCAGCCGGTGCTGCTGGTGACGGTGGACCACGGCATCGCCTGCCATGCCGGCGTCGCCGCGGCCAAGGCGCTGGGCTGGCAGGTGCTGGTGACCGACCACCACCTGCCCGGCGAACAGCTGCCGGCGGCCGATGCCATCGTCGATCCGAACCTGGACGGGGACGCCTTCCCGAGCAAGGCGCTGGCCGGCGTCGGGGTGATCTTCTACGTGCTGATGGCGTTGCGCCGGCACCTGCGCGAGGCCGGCGCGTTCGCCGATGGCAAGGGCCCGGACCTGACCCCGCTGCTGGACCTGGTGGCGGTGGGAACCGTTGCCGACCTGGTGGCGCTGGACGACAACAACCGCGCGCTGGTCGCGGCCGGCCTGCGCCGGTTGCGCGCCGGCCAGGGCTGCGTCGGCCTGCGCGCGCTGATCGAGGCCAGCGGCCGCGACCCGCGGCGGCTCACCGCCAGCGATATCGGCTTCGCCCTGGGCCCACGGCTGAACGCCGCCGGTCGGCTTGAGGACATGGCACTGGGCATCGAGCTGCTGCTGACCGAAGACCCGGCGCAGGCACGCGAGATCGCCGCGTTGCTGGAAGAGATCAACGCCGAGCGCCGGGCGGTGCAGCAGTCGATGACCGACGACGCCGAACTGGCGGTGTCGCGGGTACTGCTGGACGGCAGCGGCGGGCGTCCGGTGGCGGCCTGCCTGTTCGATGCGCAGTGGCATCCCGGCGTGGTCGGGCTGGTCGCCTCGAAGATGAAGGACCGCCTGCACCGCCCGGTGATCGCCTTCGCCCCGGCCGAGCCGGGCGCGCAGGCGCTGCGTGGCTCGGCGCGCTCGATTCCCGGCTTTCACATCCGCGATGCGCTGGCCGCGGTGGATGCGCGCCATCCCGGGCTGATCGAGCGTTTCGGCGGGCATGCCATGGCCGCCGGCCTGAGCCTGCCGTTGTCGCGGCTGGAGGCGTTCCGTACCGCGTTCGAGCAGCAGGTGCTGGCGACGCTGGACCCGGCGTTGCTGCAGCAGCAACTGCTCAGCGACGGCGAACTGTCCGCGGCCGAGCTGGATTTCCGCCACGCCGAGGCGCTGCGCCTGGCCGGGCCGTGGGGGCAGGGGTTCCCGGAGCCGCTGTTCGACGGCCACTTCGAGGTGGCCAACTGGCGCGTGCTCAAGGAGCGCCACCTGAAACTGGAGCTGCGCCTGCCCGGCCTGGCCGCGCCACTCAATGCGATTCACTTCGGCGGCTGGACCGGCACCGCCCCGGGCCGCCACGTGCACCTGGCCTACCGTCTGGTCGGCGACGATTACCGCGGTGGCGGCGCGATCCAGTTGATCGTGGAGCACTGCCAGGCGGCCTAGGCATGGCGCTGCGGCTGGCGCTCATGGACGGCTGTCGGCCACCCTCGTCGCCGGCGCGGCGGCGGCCGCGGGCCTGAGTCCGAACAGCGGACGCAGCCAACCGACGCGCCGGATCACGGCGTAAGCCCCCAGGCACAGTGCGAAGGTCGCCACCACCAGCAACACGGCCTCGGCCATGGCCGGAATGTGCAGCGGCTTGAGCGCGTGGGCCAGCACTACGATCACCGTCTGGTGGAGGATGTACAGCGGGAACACCGCCAGGCTCAGGTAGCGCAGCAGCGGGCTGTCGACGTCGCGCCAGCGGTAGGCGAAGCCGAGCAGCGCGGCGATGGCGCACCACTGGTCCAGCGCCCAGGCCACGCGCAGCCACTGGCGCAGCGGTTCCGGTACCGGGTGGGCATCGTCATGGCCGGCGAAGTACCAGGTATGGACCAGCAGCGCGTAGCTGGCGGCGGCCAGCAGCAGCGCCGGCCAGCGCAGGCGCTGCAGCGAGCGCCAGAAGCCCTCGTTGAAGGCCACCAGGAAGCCGATCAGGTACACGCTCGCGTACTGCGCGTGGTTGTACCAGTCGTCCACCAGCGCATGGGTCTGCTCGAAACGCGCCACCAGCAGCAGCCGTGCCAGCGCCAGCAGCAGCGCCGGCAGCAGCAGCGCGCCCCAGCCCTGCAGCAGGCGGGCGCTGGCGTCGCGCAGCGCCGCCAGCGCCGGTGCCGGCAGTCGCCACAGCAGCCATGCCAGCAGCGTGTAGCACCACAGGTAGGGCAGGAACCACAGGTGGTTCCAGGTCGGCAGGACCAGGCACTTGCCGTCGCTGCCGCAGAAGCCCTGGTAGGCAGCCAGGTACTTGCCATAGAAGTCCAGCCCGCTGCCGGCATAGCCGCCGGGCAGCTGTTCGACCACCTGCAGGTAGGCCTGCGGCGGCACGATCACCAGCATCCCGAACAGCAGCGGCAGCAGCAGCTGGCGCGAGCGACGGCGCACGAAGCCTTCGCCGCGGCCGCGCAGCATGAACGCGGTGGCGACACCGGAGATCAGGAACAGCAGCGACATCCGCCAGGGGCTGGTGAGCAGCATGAACGGTTCCGGCGCGGTGCTGGCCGCCGGGCTTTTCACGTGCCAGCCCCAGCTCACGTAGTACATGCCCACGTGGTAGAGCACCAGCAGGCAGAAGGCGAAGACGCGGACCCGGTCCAGGTCGTGGCGGCGTTGCATCGTGGTGGCATCCGGAGATGTTGGAAAGGCCGCCAGCCTTGCCGCGCCCGGCCCGCCCGGCCAGTGCCAGGGGACGGCCGGGGGGGCGTGCAGGGACGAACGGTGGGCGCGCGGGGACCGCCGGAACCACGCCAGCGGCTAGAATGCGGCCGATGCGCGACGCCGAACCGCTGCCGTACGAACGCTATCTGCCATGGAGGCGCTGGGTCGAGGTCGGCTTCTGGCTGGTGATGATCGGTGGCAACTGCGTCGCCAACAGCGTGGTCACGCTGATGGACCTGCGTCGCCGCGGCTCGGATATCGCCGCCTGGGAGCCGGCGCTGTGGGAGGCCAGCAGTGCGCTGGTCTGGCTGCTGTTGATCCTGCCGGGCATGGCCTGGTTCACCCGCCGCCATCCATTCCAGTGGAGCGGGTGGGGGCGGCAGGCGCTGCGCTATTTCGCCGCGAGCCTGGGGGTCTGCGGGGTGCACGTGCTGGGCATGGTGGCGCTGCGCGCGACCGCATACGCCAGCGTGGGCATGGACTACGACTTCGGGCCGTGGCCGCGGGGCCTGTTCTACGAGTACCTGAAGGACATCCGCAGCTTCGCCTACATCGTATTGACGATGGAGGCCTACCGCGCCCTGTTGCGGCGCTGGCAGGGCGAGGCCAGCCTGCTGTCCGAGCCGGACGAAGGCCCGCCGCTGGAGCCGGTGGAGCGCCCGGAACGTTTCCTGGTGCGCAAGCTCGGCCGGGAGTTCCTGGTCGCCGCCGGCGACATCGAATGGCTGCAGGCCGCCGGCAATTACGTCAACCTGCGGGTGCGCGGCCACGACTATCCGCTGCGCAGCACCATCGCCGGGATCGAGGCGCGGCTGGACCCGGACAGCTTCGTGCGCATCCACCGCAGCTACATCGTGCACCTGGCGCAGGTGGTGTCGCTCGAACCGCTGGACAGCGGCGATGCCCGTGTGCACCTGCGCGACGGCAGCGTGCTGCCGTGCAGCCGCCGCTACCGGGCCGCGCTGCGTGCGCGCGGCGCGATGGAATAGCCGGCCGCGCGCGCGGCCGCCGGGCCCCCGCGCGGGCGGGTGCGCAGGCCGCCAGACGACGGCCTGCGCGATGCCGCGGGTTTACCGGCGCCGGACCAGCAGCCGGTAGGCGCCCGTCGCGGACGGGTCGAAGCTGTGCGCCATCAGCACGTACTGGCCGGCGTCCAGCTCGATCTCCAGCTGCGGATCCAGGCTGGTGTCGCTGTCGTCCTGCGAGGCGACTTCCTCGCCGTCGCGCATCAGGGTGATCATGCCGTCCAGGCCGTTGCTGCCGGTCATGCTGATCACGTAGTGGCCCTTGCGCGGGACCTCCAGCGTGTACAGGCTGCGCGAACCGGCGATCAGCTGGCCGCTGGTCTCGCGGCCGGGGACGAGCACCGGGCGGGTCGGGCCATCCGGTGCCGGGGCGGTGCTGGTGGCGATCTGGAAGATGCCGCCGCGGCCGTTCACCGAGCGCACCGAAACGTTGTACTCGCCCGGGTCCAGTACCTGCGACAGGCGCGAGTTCACGCCGCCGCCGCCATCGTCGTCGCTGAGCGTGAAGTCGGGGCCCTGCAGGGTCAGGAAGGTGTCGATGTCGCGGCTGCTGGCGTCGAACTGCACGCGGCGGCGGTCCGCCAGCGAGAACACGAAGCTGCGGGTCTGGTCGGCGCCGACGAAGCTGCTGGCCAGCCCTTCCAGCGGCAGCGCACCGCCGTCCTCGAACACCAGCCCTTCCGGGAAATCGGCCCGCTCCACGCCCAGGTAGAACGCGCCGCCGTTGCGTGAGAAGGCATTGGCGGTGAGGGTGTAGGTTCCCGGCTGCAGCGGTGCCACCAGCCGCGAATTGGTGCCGTTGCCGCCGTCGTCGTCTTCCAGCGCCACGCCGTTGCCGCTGAGCTCCAGCCGGGTGTCGAACGCGTCCGATTCCAGCGAGACGGTGTACAGCCCGGGGGCGTCGACCTGCAGGGTATAGGTCTGGCGGTCGCCGACCAGCCAGTCGGTGATGCGCTGGCCGGCCGCCAGCGGCTTGCCGTCATAGGCGACGATCGGCGTGGCGGTGAGGTGGAACGGGCCGAAGGCGCGGGCGTCGGCACCGCTGACCGCGACCAGGTACTGGCCGCCCTTGTCGGCGCGCACGCTGAGCTGCGCACCTTCGCCGCAGCCGCATTCGGTGCGGCCGACCAGCATGTCGCGGTGGAACACCGCCAGCGTGCCGTTGAGCGGGCCGTCCAGTTTCAGCGATACCGCCTGGCCGGCCGCCAGCTGCAGGCTGAACAGCTGGCTGCGGCTGCCGTCGCTGTAGTTCAGCGCGGTGGCGGAGGTGATTTCACCCGAGGTCTCGCCGTTGCTGGCGAGGGGGCGGGCGGCGGGGGCGGCGTGAACGGGGGCGTTCAGGGCGGCGGCGATGGCGAGGGTCAGCACTCCAGCTGCGAGTCGCTTCACGTAGGGGTTCCTTGGTGTGTTGCAGGGGGACGGCCAGTGCCGGGCGCGACGCAGGTGGACTGCTGGCGCCGCTGGCCAGGGGGAAAGCGCCGGGACGGCGGGCAGGGACCCGCCGCCCCGGTGCTTCAGTTCGCGACGGCCGCCTCGGCCGCCGCGTCGGTGGCGGTGGCGGCGTCCTTGCGGTTGCTGATGGCGGGCGCGGCGGCGTCGCCGCCCAGGTCGGTGGTCTCCAGCTCGAATACGCCCTGCTGGCTGCCGAAGCTGGAAACGGTCACCGTGTAGCGGCCGGGGCCCATGCGCAGCTCCAGCCGCGCGTTGGTGCCGTTGCCGCCATCGTCGTCCTCGGCCTCGATGCCGGGGCCGCTGACCCGCAGCACCGAATCGAAGTTGTCGGCGATGGCATCGAACTGCAGGTGGCGCGCGCTATCCAGCTCGAGCACGAAGCTGCGGCGCCCACGCGAGTCGACCATGCCCTGCGCGGTCTGGCCGACGGCCAGCGCGCTGCCGTCGCGGATGATCAGGTCCTTGTCGACCGGGGTCAGCGCGACCTTCAGCGTGAACGCGCCGGTGCCGCCGCTGAGCGACGACGCGGCGAGGGTGTACTCGCCCGGCTCCAGGTACGCGCGGATGCGGGCGTTGAGGTTGCCGCCGCCATCGTCGTCCTCGATATCGACGCCACGACCGCTCAGGCGCAGGTAGGCATCGAGCGCGCCCGATTCCATGGTGACGGCGTAGATGCCGGCCTTGTCGACCTTGAGCGTGTAGTCCTGTTTTTCGTCCACCAGCCAGTCGATGGCTTCGCTGCCGGCCCCCAGCGGCTTGCCGTCATAGGGCGTGACCTGGCTGCTCTTGAGCTTGAACGGGCCGAACGCATCCGCGCTGGCGCTGTTCACCGCCACCAGGTAGGTGCCGTCCTTGGGCGCCTTGAACGCCAGGCTGAGCCCGCGGTCGCCGGCCTCGCCCTCGTAGCCACCCGCCGAGGCGGTGGCCAGCAGGTTCTGGCCGTCGAACACCGACAGCTGGCCATCGAGCGCGCCGCCCAGTTCCAGGGCCACGGCCTGGCCGCTCTTCAGCGCCATCCGGTAGCCCTGGTGGCGGCTGCCGTCGTTGTAGTTCAGGCGGCTGGAAGAGGTGATCTCGCCGGAGACGCTGTCGCCGACGGCGAAGCTGGGGGCGGTGTCGGCTTCGCCGCCGCCCAGCTTCTGGCAGGCGGCCAGGGCCAGGGTCAGGGAAAGGGCGGCGAACAGGCGGGTGGGGCGTGTATTCAAGCGAGAGTCCTTGATCGGTTGAAAGGGCCGCGCCGCGACGCGGCTGGCCGCGATTCTACCGGCAAGCGCCGGCGGTTCCGCGGGAACCGGCCGCGCGCGCGCGATCACCGCCGGCATGGATGGGCGATGCTAGAATTAGCGGCTTGTCTGCATCTGCATGGACCGACCATGATCGAACTGAATCCGATCCGCCAGCGAATCACCGATCTGACCGATCGCGTGGTCTCGCTCAGGGGGTATCTTTGACTACGACGCCAAGAAAGAGCGTCTTGAGGAAGTAACCCGGGAGCTGGAAAGCCCCGATGTCTGGAACAACGCCGAGTACGCGCAGAACCTGGGGCGCGAGCGCGCCAGCCTGGAGAAGACCGTGCTGGGCATCGCCGGCGTGCTCGACGGCATGGCCGAATGCGGCGAACTGCTGGACCTGGCCGAGAGCGAACAGGACGAGGACACCGCGCTGGCGGTGGTCGCGGACCTGGACAAGTACCAGGCCCAGATCGAGAAGCTGGAGTTCCAGCGCATGTTCTCCGGGCAGATGGACTCGGCCAACGCCTTCGTCGACATCCAGGCCGGCGCCGGCGGCACCGAGGCCCAGGACTGGGCCGAGATCCTGCTGCGCATGTACCTGCGCTGGGCCGAGAGCCGCGGCTGGAAGACCGAGCTGCTGGAAGTCTCCGGCGGCGAAGTGGCCGGCATCAAGTCGGCGACGTTCCGCGTGGAGGGCGATTTCGCCTACGGCTGGCTGAAGACCGAGATCGGCGTGCACCGCCTGGTGCGCAAGAGCCCGTTCGATTCGGACAACCGCCGTCACACCAGCTTCACCTCGGTGTTCGTGTCGCCGGAAGTGGATGACAACATCGACATCCAGATCAACCCGGCCGACCTGAAGACCGACGTGTACCGGTCTTCCGGTGCCGGTGGCCAGCACGTCAACAAGACCGAATCGGCCGTGCGCATCACCCACGTCCCCAGCGGGGTGGTGGTGGCCTGCCAGACCGAGCGCAGCCAGCACGCCAACCGCGACCGCGCGATGAAGATGCTGGCCGCCAAGCTGTACGAGCTGGAGATCCAGAAGCGCAACGCCGAGAAGGATGCGGTGGAAGCCACCAAGTCCGACATCGGCTGGGGCAGCCAGATCCGCAATTACGTGCTGGACCAGAGCCGCATCAAGGACCTGCGCACCGGCATCGAGCGCAGCGATACCCAGAAGGTGCTCGACGGCGACCTGGACGAGTTCGTCGAGGCCAGCCTCAAGTCCGGCCTGGAAGCCGGTTCCAAGCGCATCGACGCGTAACCGGCGCGCGGCGGCCCCGGCGTCCGCGCGTCCGCTCCACCGCCCGTCCATCGGCATGATGGCCGGGCCTGTTTCCTCCCCCGCCACCATCAAGCCAACGCCATGAACGACCAGACCCCCGCGCCGCAGACCCCCGTCGACGAGAACAGCCTCATCGCCGAGCGCCGCGCGAAACTCACGGCGTTGCGCGGGCAGGGGATCGCCTACCCGAACGACTTCCGCCGCGAACACTTCGCCGGCGCGCTGCAGGCCGAGTTCGCCGACGCCGGTACCTGGACCGCCGAGGCGCTGGAAGCCTCCGGCCGCACCGTGAAGATGGCCGGCCGGCTGATGGCCAAGCGGATCATGGGCAAGGCCAGCTTCGCCCAGATCCAGGACGAGTCCGGCCGCATCCAGCTGTTCCTGCAGGCGACCGCGCTGGACGAGGCCTATGCCGCGTTCAAGGGCTGGGACGTGGGCGACATCATCGCCGTGGAAGGCGGCCTGACCCGCACCAAGACCGGCGAGCTGTCGGTCAAGGCCACCGCGCTGCGGCTGCTGACCAAGTCGCTGCGCCCGCTGCCGGACAAGTGGCATGGCCTGGCCGACGTCGAGCAGCGCTACCGCCAGCGCTACGTGGACCTGATCGTGACCCCGGAGTCGCGCGAGGTGTTCGTCAAGCGCTCCAAGATCATCCGCGCCATGCGCGCCTGGCTGGACGCGCGCGACTTCCTCGAAGTCGAGACGCCGATGATGCATTACATCCCCGGCGGCGCCACCGCCAAGCCGTTCACCACCCACCACAACGCGCTGGACCTGGACCTGTACCTGCGTGTGGCCCCGGAGCTGTACCTCAAGCGCCTGGTGGTCGGCGGCCTGGAGCGGGTCTACGAGATCAACCGCAATTTCCGCAACGAGGGCGTGAGCACCCGCCACAACCCGGAATTCACCATGATGGAGCTGTACGAGGCCTACGCCACGTACAACGAAGTGATGGACCTGACCGAGGGCGTGATCCGCGACGTGGCCCGGCAGGTGCTGGGCACCACCACGGTGGAGTGGGACGGCGCCAGCATCGACCTGGCCCCGGCCTTCCGCCGCTGGCGCATGGACGAGGCGGTCCGCCACCACAACCCGGAAATCAGCGTCGCCGACTGCACCGACCGCGACGCCCTGCTGCGCCATTGCGAGCGGCTGAAGATCAAGGTCAAGCCGTCCTGGGGCTGGGGCAAGCTGCTGCTGGAAATCTTCGAAGCCACGGTGGAGCACACCCTGGTGCAGCCGACCTTCATCACCGACCACCCGGTGGAGGTGTCGCCGCTGGCCCGCGCCAGCGACACCGAGCCGGGCTACACCGACCGCTTCGAGCTGTTCATCAACGGCAAGGAGATCGCCAACGGCTTCTCCGAGCTGAACGACCCGGAGGACCAGGCCGCGCGCTTCCAGGCGCAGGTGGAGGCCAAGCAGGGCGGTGACGACGAGGCCATGCACTACGATTCGGACTACATCCGCGCCCTGGAATACGGCATGGCCCCGACCGGCGGCCTGGGCATCGGCATCGACCGCCTGGTGATGATGCTGACCGGCCGCGCCTCGATCCGCGACGTGCTGCTGTTCCCGTACATGCGCCCGGAGAACTGAGCGCGCGCCCGCTCCGCCGGGCGCCGTGTACCGGCTTGCGGGCCTGCCCGGGCACGGGCGTATTGCAGGGCCGGCGCATGCAGTTGATGATGCGATGTCCGCCGGACCGTGCCCGCAGGGGCCGGTGAGGAGGCGCGGCGTGCCGGGAGCCTGACTTCCCGGCAACAGCGGTTTCATCGGACAGACAGTCACATGCGCTTGGAAATCGTCATCGTCGACGACCAGACATCGGCCCGCAGCATGGTGCGGCATGTGCTGGAAGACATCTCGCCGGAACTGGGCGTGTACGACTTCGCCGATCCGCTGGAGGCGCTGGTCTGGTGCCAGTCGCACGATACCGACCTGCTGCTGCTCGACTACCGCATGCCCAACATGGACGGGCTGGAGTTCGCCCAGCGCTTCCGGCGCATGCCCGGCAACCGCGACGTCCCGATCGTGCTCATCACCGTGGTCGGCGACGAGCCGCTGCGGCAGAGCGCGCTCGAGGCCGGGGTCATCGATTTCCTGGTCAAGCCTATCCGCCCGCGCGAACTGCGCGCGCGCTGCAACAACCTGCTGCAGCTGCGGCGCCACAGCCAGAGCGTGCGCCAGCGGGCACTGTCGCTGGAACAGCGGCTGCTGGCCAGCATGCACGAGGTCGAGGAGCGCGAGCGCGAGACCCTGTCGCGGCTGGCGCGCGCCATCGAGTACCGCGACGCCGGCACCAGTGCCTTCCTCGAGCGCATGGCACATGTCGCCGGGCTGATCGCCGACGAGCTGGGGCTGCCCAGCGAGGACGTGCGCACCATCGAGATGGCCGCGCCGCTGCACGACATGGGCAAGATCGCCATACCCGATTCGATCCTGCTCAAGTCGGGCAAGCTGGACGAGGACGAGCTGGCGGTCATGCGTCGCCACCCGCGTATCGGCCACGAGCTGCTCAGCGGCAGCAACAACCGCTTCATCCAGATGGGCGCGACCATCGCCCTGCGCCACCACGAGCGCTACGACGGCAGCGGCTACCCCGACGGCCTGGTGGGCGAGGACATCCCGCTGGAAGCGCGCATCGTCGCGGTGGCCGACGTGTTCGACGCGCTGCTGTCGCCGCGGCCGTACAAGGAGGCCTGGTCGATGGACGCCGCGCTGGCCTACCTCTACGCCCAGCGCGGGCGCCTGTTCTGCCCGCGCTGCGTGGATGCGCTGCTGCAGGCGCGCGAGCGGCTGGAGCAGGTCTGCGCCCGCTACTCGGCGGCGTTCCCGAGACCGGAAGCCTGACATGACGAGCGCGTTCGCCTGGCTGCGCCAGCGCCTGCGGCAACGCGGGGACAGCGAACATGCGCAGGCGCTGGTGCGCATCGTGATGATCGCGCTGATCCTGTGCTACGTGCTGTTGTCGGCCAAGCGCTGGAGCCTGCCGCCGGGGCAGCTGCAGCTGGTGATCACCCTGATCCTGATCGCCCAGGGCCTGTCGCTGGTGCTGATGGGCTGGCTGCTGTGGAAGCCGGGACGCTCGGACCTGCGTCGGATCCTGGGCATGGTCGACGACTACGCGCTGATGTCCGCGGCGATGAGCACCATCGGCGAGCCGATGGCCTGCATCTACGTGGTGGTGATGTGGGTCACCGTCGGCAACGGCATGCGCTTCGGCAACCGCTACCTGATGCTGGCCGTGGTCATGGCCACCACCAGCTTCGGCATCACCCTGGCGCTGAGCGACTACTGGCAGCGCAACCTGGCGCTGGGCATCGGCCTGCTGGTCGGGCTGGCGGCGATCCCGCTGTATTTCTCCAGCCTGTTGCGGCAGTTGACCCGGGCGATGGCCGAGGCGCGCCGCGCCAGCGACGCCAAGAGCCGCTTCCTGGCCAACATGAGCCACGAATTCCGGACCCCGCTCAACGGCCTGTCCGGCATGACCGAACTGCTCGCCACCACCCGCCTGGACGAAGAGCAGCGCGAGTGCCTGGGCACGATCCAGGCCTCGGCGCGGACCCTGCTGGCGCTGGTGGAGGAAGTGCTGGACATTTCCGCGATCGAGGCCGGCAAGCTGCGCATCAACGCCCGCGATTTCTCGCTGGCCGAGCTGGTGCACTCGATCGGCCTGATCCTGGCCCCGCAGGCGCGCGCCAAGCGCCTGGACTACCGCGTGTTCGTCGAGTCCGGGGTGCCCGACGGGCTGCATGGCGATGTGGGCCACCTGCGCCAGATCCTGCTCAACCTGGCCGGCAACGCGGTCAAGTTCACCGACCATGGCCAGGTGGAAATCCGGGTGTCGGTCAGCCAGTCCGGGCAGGACGTGCCGCTGCGGCTGCGCTTCGAGATCCTGGATACCGGCATCGGCGTGCCGGCTGCGCTGCGGCCGCGGCTGTTCGACGCTTTCGAGCAGGCCGACGTGTCCATGGCCCGGCGCCACGAGGGCACCGGACTGGGCACGGCCATCGCCAAGGGCCTGGCCCAGGCCATGGGCGGCGAGATCGGCTACCGCGAGAACCTGCCGGCCGGCAGCTGCTTCTGGGTGGAGCTGCCGCTGGGCCGGGCACTGGCCACGCCCGTGGCCGAGGGCGGGGCGGTGCCGGGCAGCGAGGCCGCGGCCGCCGAGGACCCCGGCAACGTCATCGCCTTCACCGACCCGTTCCGCCGCCACCGCGCGCGCGTGCGCAGCCTGGACATCCTGGTGGCCGACGACCACGAGGCCAACCGCATGGTGCTGCAGCGGCTGCTGCAGAAGGCCGGCCACCGCGTCACCTGCGTGCACGGCGCCGAGGAGGCGCTCGATGCCATGGCCGCGCGCGAGTTCGACGTGGCCATCACCGACCTGCACATGCCCGGCATGAGCGGGCTGGACCTGCTCCGGGAGCTGCGGGTGATGCAGGCCGGTGGCGGACCGCGCACGCCGGTGGTGATCCTCAGTGCCGATGTCACGCCCGAGGCCATCCAGCGCTGCAACCAGGCCGGGGCGCATGCGTTCATGGCCAAGCCGGTGGTGGCGGCCCGGCTGCTGGAGACCATGGCCGACATCGCCAGCGGCGCGGCGGCCGGCAGCCGCGACATGGCCGCGGTGATTCCCACCTTCGCCGACGGCGACGCGGTGCTCGATACCGGCGTGCTCGACGAGCTGACCGCGCTGGGCATGGGCAAGGGCTTCGAGCGCGAGTTCGTGCGCCAGTGCCTGGAGGACCTGGAGAGCGGCATCGGCGCCTTGCCCGGCGATGCGCAGGGCGAGGACTGGACGCGGCTGCGCGAACACGCCCATGCGATCAAGGGCGTGGCCGCCAACCTGGGGTTGCTGAAAGTCGCCCGGCAGGGGGGAGAGTTGATGCGCATGGCCGACTGGCAACTCAAGGGCGAATGGAAGCCGCTGCACGCGCGCATCGGTGCCGCGCTGCAGGAGGGACGCCAGGCGCTGGACGCGCGCGCCCAGGGGCGCGCGCAATCGCACGACGACGTGACCGGCTGAGTTCCATCGCCGTCCCGGTGCGGTTCAACCCCGCACCTGGCCGCTGCGGCGGGTCTGCGCCTTGACCAGCCGGTCCATGGTGCGCAGCGACTTCTCGTCCAGCGCCAGCGCCGCATCCACCCAGACCCGGGTGATGTCCATCAGCTCCTGGTAGTCGACCCGGTTGGAAATGCCCCGTACCGCGTTCATCGCCAGGTACGACTGCGGGATGCGCTGCTGCTGCCGGATCAGGTCGTTGACCGCCTGTTCGCCGTGGCCGCGCGGCACCAGGATGTCGACCACGCCCATGGCATGCATTTCCTCGGCGCTGTACACACGGCCCTCGAGGATGATGCGCTCGGCCAGCTGCGGCGACACCCGCCGGCTCAGGAAGTTGTAGGCGCCCATGCCCGGGAACAGGCCGAACAGCACTTCGGGCAGGCCCATGCCGACGCCTTCCTCGGCGACGATGGTGTGGCAGGACAGGGCCATCTCCAGGCCGCCGCCGAGCGCATCGCCCTGCAGCAGGGCGATGGTGCGGAAGCTGCCGTCCAGTCCGGCATGGAAACGGTACACGCCGTCGACGCAGCTGCGCGCGTAGCGCAGCAGGCCGTCGCCGTCGCACGCGCGGATCAGCGCGGAGAACACGTCCAGGTCGCCGCCGAGGTTGAAGGCGTCGGCCGCCGACGCCAGCACCAGGTGGCGCAGGCGCCCGGGACGGGCCTGCGGGTCGCCAGTGATGCCGTCCAGGTAGGCGTGCATCTCGGTCATCAGCGGCTTGCGGAAGCAGGGGCGCACGCCGGGGCCGGCGTCGGCGTGCATGTGCAGCCAATGCACGTCGCCGACCGCGTCGTCGTGCACGCGGATGGTGGAGTAGGGGGTGGCGTAGTCGGTGGCGGGGGTGCCGACGGGCAACAGTTCGATCGCGTTCATGGGCTGGGTCCTTGCAGGAGGCCCGCAGAATCGGAAGCGTGGGCGGCGGGCCGGACGCTGGCACTCCGCGATCCTACACGCGCCATGGTCCGGCGCATGCGCAAAGGCCCCGCCGGGGGCCGGCGGGGCCTTCAGGGGCACGGCTGGACAGGCGGGCTTCAGCCGGCCGGCGGGGCGTCGCGCAGTTCGCGGCGCAGGATCTTGCCGACGTTGGTCTTGGGCAGCTCCTTGCGGAACTCGACGATGCGCGGGTGCTTGTAGCCGGTCAGGTTGGCGCGGGCGAACTCCTTGACCTGCTCCTCGGTCAGGTTCGGGTCCTTCTTGACGATGACCACCTTGACCACCTCGCCGGATTTCTCGTTCGGCACGCCGACCGCGGCCACTTCCAGCACGCCGGGCATCATCGCGATGACGTCCTCGACCTCGTTCGGGTACACGTTGAAGCCGGACACCAGGATCATGTCCTTCTTGCGGTCGACGATGTAGAAGAAGCCCTTCTCGTCCATGCGCGCCATGTCGCCGGTATGCAGCCAGCCGCCGGCGTCCATCGCCTTGGCGGTCTCGTCAGGGCGGTGCCAGTAGCCCTTCATCACCTGCGGGCCGCGGATGCACAGCTCGCCGACCTCGCCGACCGCGAGCATGTTGCCGTCATCGTCCTTCACGCAGGCGTCGGTGGACGGAATCGGCAGGCCGATGGCGCCGTTGTACTCGGCCAGGTCCAGCGGGTTGATGCAGGCCGCCGGCGAGGTCTCGGTCAGGCCGTAGGCCTCCACCAGGGTGGTGCCGGTGATCTTCTTCCAGCGTTCGGCCACCGCCCGCTGCACCGCCATGCCGCCGCCCAGGGTGACCTTGAGCGAGGAGAAGTCCACATCCTCGAAGCCGGGCGTGTTGAGCAGGCCGTTGAACAGCGTGTTGACGCCGGTGATGGCGGTGAAGCGGTTGTTGCGCAGCTCCTTGACGAAGCCCTTCATGTCGCGCGGGTTGGTGATCAGGTGGTTCAGGCCGCCCAGCTTCATGAAGACCAGGCCGTTGGCCGTCAGCGCGAAGATGTGGTACAGCGGCAGCGCGGTGATGATCACCTCCTCGCCGGGCTTGACCCCCGAGGCGGAGATCCATGCCGACGCCTGCTGCATGTTCGCCACCAGGTTGCGGTGGGTCAGCATGGCGCCCTTGGCCACCCCGGTGGTGCCGCCGGTGTACTGCAGGAAGGCGATGTCGTCGTGGCTGATCTCCACCGGCGGCATGGGGTGGCGCGCACCCAGGCGCAGCGCCTCGCGGAAGCGGATCGTGCCCTTGATGCGGTAGTCGGGCACCATCTTCTTGACGTACTTGAGCACGAAATTGACGATCGCGCCCTTGGGGAAGCCGAGCATGTCGCCCAGCCCGGTGGTGATCACCTGCCTGACCGGCGTGTCGGCGATCACCTGCTGCACCGTGTCGCCGAAATTGTCCACCACCACCAGCGCCGAGGCGCCGGAATCGACCAGCTGGTGCTTCAGCTCGCGCGGGGTGTACAGCGGGTTGACGTTCACCACCGTCAGGCCCGCGCGCAGGATGCCGAAGGTGGCGATCGGGTACTGCAGGCAGTTGGGCATCATCACCGCCACGCGGTCGCCCTTCTTCAGCTGCAGCTCGCCCAGCAGGTAGGCGGCGAACTGGGTCACCAGGGCATCGGCCTGCCCGTAGGTCAGCACCTTGCCGAAGTTGGAGTAGGCGGGACGGTCACGGAACTTGGCTACGGAGGCATCGAACACCGCGGCCACGGAGCGGAATTCATCGACGTCGATCTCGGCCGGCACGCCGGCGGGATAACTCTGCAGCCAGGGACGTTCCTGATTCATCTTCCCCTCCAGGAAATGGTTGTGGTCTAGTTGGTATGGCGGCCATGCGCCGACGGTGGCCGTTGCCGCAGCATACCGTCCAGAATGGAAAAGGCGAAGGGAGCGATGATCCGAACGGTCTTCAACTGCGTGCGTATTGCGCTGATCGTGCTGGTGCTGTGCGCCTGCACGCGGCAGGCGCCGGAGCAGCGCCTGCGCGACACCGTGGCGCGGATGCAGGCCGCGGTGGAACAGGGCGAACCGCGCGATTTCATGGCGTACGTCGCCGCCGACTTCATCGGCAATGACACCCTGGACCGCGCTGGCCTGGACCGGCTGCTGCGCGCGCAACTGCTGCTCAACGCCCGGGTCGGCGCGCGCACCGGCCCGCTGCGGGTCGAGATGGGGCAGGGGGATACCGCGACCGTCCGCTTCAGCGTGCTGCTCACCGGGGGCGACGGCCGCTTCCTGCCCGAGCGCGGGCAGCTGCAGCAGGTCACCAGCCACTGGCGGCAGGTCGACGGGCAGTGGCAGCTCTACGGCGCCAGCTGGTCGCCGGCGGTGGACTAGCATCGGCGGGCGTCGCCGCTCGGCCGCGTCGCTGGCCGCCGGAGCACTCGCGGGGGCACCCGCATGCCCGGCGCCTGCCGGCGACGCCTGCGCATGGGGCGGGGAAGGCCCGGGTCGCCACGATTGCAATCCTGGACAGGTACCTGAATGGAGCCCGGTGGCCGCGTGGTTTCGTCATCCGCCACTCGCGCCTGGCTGTTTATGCTGCCCGCGCAATCCACGCCGGCACGGCCGGCACCAGACGGAGATTCCCCGATGACCACCCGCACCGTTATCCGCAACCTTTCCATCGGCCTGGTGACCGCCGCCGTGCTGTCGGCCTGCGCCACCGGCGGCTCCTATGTGCAGAGTGATCCGTACGGCAACCCCACCCAGCAGCAGAACCGCACCGGCAAGGGCGCGCTGATCGGTACCGCCATCGGCGTGGCCGCGGGCCTGCTCAGCGGCGACAACGCCACCGAGCGCCGCCAGCGCGCCATGGTCGGCGCCGGCATCGGCGCGCTGTCCGGTGCCGCCATCGGCAACTACCAGGACCGCCAGGAGCGCGCCCTGCGCGAGCGCACCGCCAACACCGGCATCGACGTGCAGCGGCAGGGCGACAACATCACCCTGAACCTGCCCGACGGCATCACCTTCGATTTCAACAAGACCACGCTCAAGCCGCAGTTCTACGGCGCCCTCAACGGTGTCGCGGCGACCCTGGCCGAATACAACCAGACCATGATCGAAGTGGTCGGCCACACCGACAGCATCGGCAGCGACGCGGTCAACAACCGCATCTCCAAGGAACGCGCCGACGCCGTGGCCGCCTACCTCGCCGCGCAGGGCGTGCAGCGCGAGCGCATCGAGACCCTGGGCGCCGGCAAGAACTACCCGATCGCCAGCAACGACACCGATGCCGGCCGCGCGCAGAACCGCCGCGTCGAGATCCGCGTCATTCCGCTGCGCTCGTGAGCGGCGCGTAGTACCCCCCCGGAAGCGCCGCACATGCGGCGCTTCCGCTTTTCGCGGTTCGCGTCGCCGGTTCCACCTCCGGCCCTTGCCGGGAATCATCCTGCGGTCAACGCCACCGCTGCAGGCCGTGCACGGGAGCGCCACGTCGGGAGCCGCGTCATTCCACTGTGGTCGTGACCGGCGCGTAGTACCCCCCGGAAGCGCCGCGTATGCGGCGCTTCCGCTTTTCGCGGTTCGCGCCGCCGGTTCCACTTCCGGCCGTCGCCGGGAATCACCCTGCGGTCAACACCACCGCCGCAGGCCGTGCACGGGAGCGTCGCGTCCGGAGCCGCCTCATTCCACTGCGGTCGTGACCGGCGGCGTAGCCGCCGCCCCGGACGCGCGGTGCACGCGGCCCATTCCCTTCCCGCCGGTCGTGCTGCCGGCTTCAGCCCGGGTCGTCGGCGATCACCACGCTGTTGCGGCCGTTGCCCTTGGCCAGGTACAGCGCCGCGTCGGCGCGCGAGAACCAGTCCTGCCAGTACTGCTCGCCGGCATACATGGCCGCACCGAGCGAGATGGTGATGCCGCCGCCCGGGCCGTGCAGCAACTGCTGCACGGATTCGCGCACCCGCTCGGTGAAGCTGGCCAGCGACTCGCGGCTGCCGGCCTCGGCCAGGATCACGAACTCCTCGCCGCCGAAGCGGAACACCTTGTCCTGCTCGCGCAGCTCCAGCCGCAGGATCGCCGCCAGCTCGACCAGCGCGTTGTCGCCGGCGGTGTGCCCGTAGTGGTCGTTGACGTCCTTGAAATGGTCGATGTCCAGGATCACCAGCGCATGCCGGAAACGCCCGTTGCGGGCGCTGCCGATCTGCTGCACCAGGGTCTTTTCCAGCGCGCGGCGGTTCGGCAGCCCGGTCAGCTCGTCCAGCGACGCGAGCTGTTCCAGCCGCGTGCGGTCGCCCTGCAGTCGCCGCGAGAAGCGGAAACCGAACCCCAGGATGAGCGCCATCACCACCAGCGCCTGCAGGTCCAGCGCCGGTCTGCGCAGCACGCCGGGGATCAGCAGCAGCCCGGCCACCAGCAGCAGGTTCGCCGGCGTGGCGATGCGGTTGTGCACCAGGAAGAAGTTGGCCATCAGCGTCAGCAGCGACCACGGCAGGGCGCGGTGGCCCAGTTCGCCGGCGGCCAGCAGACAGCCGGCCACGTTCACCAGGCACAGCAGCAGGCCGGCGCTGGACAGCTGCGCCGCGCGCTTGTGCACCAGCCAGGTGGCGACCACCGCCGGCACCGCGCAGGCCAGCGCCGCAAGTGCCTGCAGCGGCAGCCGCTGCCACGCCAGCCAGCCGGCGAACGCCAGCAGCGCCAGGGCGGCGACCGGGGCAATGGTGCGCAGCGGGGCACTGCGCAGCTCACGCGGCAGCGAAGAGGGCGTCGGCGATCCGGCGGCGGGTTTCATGGCCTTGGCAACATAGCAAGTATGGCGCTGTCGTTCTCTCACCCAGTACGCATCTTCGGCCGCCCGCCGCGGCAGCGGCGGGGTGGTGGCGCCCACCCCTTGCTTCCGGCCCATCCGGCCGCTCCCCCGGCGGTGCTAGATTCGGTTGCCGCCAGCATCCGGGCCGGCACCATTCCAGCGCATGAGGGACACCATGAGCATCCGTTTCACCGCCTGGTCCGCGGCACTGGCCGCGGCCGCTGCCGCCGTGTTGCCCAGCATGCCCGCGCATGCCGAATACGCCAAGCCACCGGCCGAACTGTTGAAGGTATTGACGGCGCCGCCACCGCCGATGCCCAGCGTCGACCCTACCGGCCGGCGCCTGCTGCTGACCACCAGCCAGACCTATCCATCGATCGGCCGCGTCGCCCGGCCGTACCTGAAGCTGGCCGGGCTGCGCCTGGAGCCCGGCAACCGCAGCCGCCACGATACCCCGGGCGGCTACGGCATCCCCGCCTGCGTGGCCGACTTCACCCTGGTCGATATCGCCACCGGCGAACACACCCGCGTGCCGCTGCCGGACGACGCCTGTGCCGGCGGGGCGCTGTGGTCGCCGGATGGCCGCCGCTTCGCCTTCCAGAACGTGGTCGCCGACGCGGTGCAGCTGTGGGTGGGCGATGCCGCCAGCGGCCAGGTCCGGCTGGTGCCCGGCGTGCGCCTGAACCCCATGTTCGGCAGTACCGTGCAGTGGCTGGACGGCGGCAGCCGCCTGCTGGTCAAGCTGGTGCCGGCCGAGCTGGGGCCGGCGCCCGCCGGTGACGACGTGTACGGCCCGGACGTACAGGAATCGCTCGGTGCCAAGGGCGAGAGCAGCACCTACGAAACCCGCGACACCCTGGCCAGCGCCCATGACGAACGCCTGTTCGCCTACTACGGCCTGTCGCAGCTGGCGGTGGTCGAGGTCGGCTCCGGCGAGGTCCGCGCGGTGGGCGCGCCGCAGCTGTACAACGGCGTCAACGGCGCGCCCGACGGCGTGCATGTGCTCACCCAGACCCTCAAGCCGCCGTTCTCGCACGCGGTCACCTACCAGCGCTTCGGCTACGACGTGGACGTGCTGGACGTGACCACCGGCAAGCGCACCCGCATCGCCTCGCTGCCGTTGGCCGAGCGCGTGCCGGTGCACGGCGTGCCGGAGGGGCCGCGTGATTTCGACTGGCGCGCGACCGACCCGGCCACCCTGGTGTGGGCCGAGGCGCTGGACAAGGGCGACTGGAATGTCAGCGTGCCGCAGCGCGACCGGCTGATGCTGCAGTCGGCGCCGTTCACCGACCCGCCGCGCGAAATCGCCCGCACCAACCAGCGCTACGCCGGCTTCGACTGGACCGCGCAGCCGCAGCGCAGCTTCCTCAACGAGTACGACGAGAACCGTCATTGGCGGCAGACCCGCATCGTCGACATCGACGACCCCAAGCAGGCCGCGCGCCTGCTGTGGGACCTGTCCAGCGATGAGCTGTATGCCGACCCCGGCAGCTTCGTCTACCAGCGCCTGGGCAACGGCGCGGTGGTGGTGCGCGAGGAGGACGGCAAGGTATTCCTGCGCGGGCAGGGCAGTTCGCCGCAGGGCGACCGCCCGTTCCTCGACCGCCTGGACCTGGCCACGCTCAAGAGCGAGCGCCTTTTCCGCAGTGCGGCCGATGCCTACGACCAGTTCCTCGGCTTCACCGCCGAACCGGGCCGCTACCTCACCTGGCACCAGTCGGTGATCGATCCGCCCAATGCCTGGCTGCGCGAGCTGGGGGCGCGCGCTGCCACGGCCCGCGACGGCGAGGCCCAGTACGCCGCCGAAGGCCGCCGGCTGACCCAGGTCGCCGACCCCACCCCGGAAGTGCGGCAGATCCAGAAGCGGCTGGTCACCTACAAGCGTGCCGACGGCGTCGACCTGTCCTTCACCCTGTACACCCCGCCGGGTTACAAGGAAGGGCAGCGCCTGCCGGCCATCCTGTATGCCTATCCAGCCGATTTCGCCAGCAGCGCGCAGGCCGGGCAGGTGTCCGGCTCGCAGCAGACCTTCACCCGCCTGGCGCCCTACCGGCTGATGCTGCTGGCCGGCTACGCGATCATCGACAATGCCTCGTTCCCCATCGTCGGCGACCCGAAGACGGCCTACGACACCTACCTGGAGCAGCTCACCGCCGACGCCAGGGCCGCGGTGGACAAGGCCGTCGAGCTGGGCGTGGTGGACCGCAACCGCATCGGTGTCACCGGGCACAGCCACGGCGGGCTGATGACCGCCAACCTGATCGCCCACACCGACCTGTTCAAGGCCGGCGTGGCCACCAGCGGCTCGTACAACAAGACCTTCACCCCGTTCGGCTTCCAGAACGAGCGCCGCTCGGTGTGGCAGGCGCAGGATGTGTACCTGAAGGCCTCGCCGTACTTCTATGCCGACAGGATCAAGCTGCCGCTGCTGCTGGTGCACGGCGAGGACGACGCCAACCCCGGCACCGAGCCGTTCCAGTCGCGCAAGCTCTACCAGGCGATCCGTGGCAATGGCGGCACCACCCGCCTGGTGATGCTGCCGCACGAGCCGCACTGGTACACCGCGCTGGAATCCAACGCGCAGCTGGTGGCGGAAATGCTGGCCTGGTTCGACCGCTACGTGAAGAACGCACCGGCACAGGCGGCCGCGGACAAGTAAGCCGCCCGGCGGATACTGCGCTACGGGAAGCCCGTGCACGCGGGCTCCTGTCCCGCGTACCGAGAAGCCGTGCCAGCCACGCGCGTGGCCTGCACCTCGGGATTCCGCATTCGCCTTGGCTGTCGGCTGCCCGTATCCATGCTGGAGCTGGGGCTGGCAGCCCCGGACGCGACTGGGGACCACCGCCATGCCGGTGCGCAGCCCCGTGACGGTGACGGGCAGTGGGAAGGCCGGCTGCTTCATCAGCACGTCCACACAAGGTGCCGGTCGCGCGCCATGCCAGGGTGCCAATCCCCGGCACGGGGTGGTGGATGTCCGCATGGCTGGGGAACGCAGCATCGCCGGATGGTCAATGGCACGGTCGCGCACCGTGGCGGTCCCATCGTGGTCGGCAGCGGCGGTGCGCGGCGCAGCGTTGCTCGCCGCGATTGATTGATTCGGATCACTTCGATCGAGCGGCCGGCGGTTCATACTCGTGTCGTCCCTTCACGATGGCGGGGTTCGGCATGCGGCTGGGTTCGCGTTCACTGATCATTCCGGTGGTGTTGGCCGGATTCCTGTTGCCGGCACTGGCGGTTCCGCGCAGCACCTGGCCGACAACGGCCATGCTCAGCCTGGGCTCGGGCGTCACCGCGGTTTCGCTGATGGCACTGGCCGCGGTGCTTGGCGCGCGCTGGAAGATCGTCGAGTCGCTGTTCGATGGCCTGGACCGCGTGTACGAGACGCACAAGTGGCTGGGTGTGTGGGCGCTGGTGTTCGCCTCGATACACCTGGTCTTCAAGGCGGGTGCGCAGGCGTGGGAGGTGGCGCCGATCCTGGCGCTGCCAGGGCCAGTGACGCGCCTGGTCCGCCAGCTCAGCTTCGTGGCGATCATGCTGATCGTACTGCTGGCACTGAACCGCAAGATCCCGTATCGCAGCTGGCGCTGGTGGCACAGGCTGTCCGGGCCGCTGTTCCTGGTCGTGATCGCGCACTGGCTCAGCTTCAAGTCGCCCATCGTGCTGGGCAGCCCGGCCGGCGTGTGGCTGGCGCTGCTGTCGCTGCTCGGCGTGGCGGCGGCGTTCTACAAGCTGCTGTTGTATCCGCTGTGGTCGCGGCACGCGCGCTACCGGCTGGATGCGGTGTCCTCGACCGGCAATGCGGTCTACCTGCAGCTGCGGCCGGAGGGCAGGGGGATTCCGTTCCAGCCCGGCCAGTTCGCGTTCCTGTCGTTCGAGCACGACGGCCTGCGCGAGCCGCACCCTTTCACCATTGCCAGCGCCGGACGCACCGATGGAGGCATCGCTTTCATGGTGCGTGCGCTGGGCGACTACACCGAGCGCCTGGTGCGCGAGGCCAGGCCGGGCCTGCTGGCCGAGGTGTATGCGCCGTTCGGGCGTTTCCTGCGGGCGCCGGACGATGGCCGGGAAATCTGGATCGCCGGCGGTGTCGGCGTGACGCCGTTCATCTCCTGGCTGCAGGATGCCGATGCGGTGGGGCTGGAGCGGGTGACCTTCTTCCACTTCTACACCCCCGGACGCGAGCTTCCCGAGGTGCTGGACCTGCAGGGCCTGGCCGCGCGGCGCGGGGTCGAGCTGGTCGAGATCGCCACCGGCCCGGGCGATGCCGGGTTCCGCAGTCGCTTCACCCGGTTGGTCGAGGAGAGCGGGGCATCGGCGCCGAGCATCCATTTCTGCGGTCCGGGCGGACTGCTGAAGCAGGTACGCCAGCTGATGCGCGAAACCGGGGTACCGGAAGACCGCCTGCACCGCGAACTGTTCGAGTTCCGTTGATGCCGCCAGCAGCGCCGGGCAGGGCGCACGCGCGGAGGGCATGACGGCAACGAAGTGTTGGTTCTCTGGACGGAGCGGTGGCCGATGCAATGGCGGAACGATTGCCCCATGCCTGGCCGCACCCCGCAGGTGTTGGCCGGCGGGGCCACATCCGGCGAACGATGAGGGCGGCTGCGTGCAGTCGTCCGTTCGCTCTGATGCCGGCCGGCATCGAACGTCGTGTCGCCGGGCGCACAAACCCGGAAAGAATGCGATGTGCGCGTTGGACATCTCATGCCCGGTGGCGTGCGGGTAACCAGCCTTGCCGGTGCACTGCCGGCATCTGCACAAGTACGCGCGATCGATACCGGATACCGGTTCTTTCATCGCCCGCAATCGCCTCAGACAGGTTCGTGATGGCGTGTCGGGATGCTGCGCATTGCACGGTGAATTGCCGGATTGAAAGCATGAATCCAGCCTGTTTCCGCATCTTCACGGGCCATCCACGTGTACCAACATCAGCTGAAGGCGTGGTCATTGCATCCATGAAAAGGCCGCTATATTCCAGGCTCCCCCGACGAAGCAGGAGTGGAATGTTCATGACCCGACAACATCTCAAGAGCGCAGGCATGCTGGGTGTCGCACTCGTCGCCACCCTCGGCCTTGGCGCCTGCGCGACCTACAAGAACGAGTTCGCCAACATCAACAGCCGCCTCGACCAGCTCGACGCGAAAGTGCAGGGTGCGGCGCAGAGTGCCGAATCGGCCAACCAGTCCGCGCAGCGCGCCAACCAGCGCCTGGACCAGATCGAAGGCCGCGTCCAGCAGCTTGAAACCGCCCCGCGCCGCGCCGCGCGTGGTTGATCGTTTCGCACCCGGCGTGGTGCATCCATGAACCCGGTTCCGGTGGCCGGTCACGGCCACTGGATCCGCTTCCCCACGCGCTCGACGTATCCAGGGAGAGCCCCTTCCGCATGTACCGACACGCTGCAATCCGCGCCTTCCGCGCGAGCGCGCTGGCCCTCGCCCTGGCCTGCGCCGGCGTCGCCACGGCCAGCGCCCAGGACACGACCGGCGCCCAAGACACCGCCGGCGTGGCCGCGGCCGCCGTCGATGAGCTGCCGCCGGGGCAGGAAGTGTCCGATACGGTGATCGCGCTGGCTGGCTGGGTGGTGGCCACCCGCGACACCGAAGGCTATCCGTTCGCGATCATGGACAAGGCTGCGGCGCAGATCCTGGTGTTTGGGGGTGACGGCCGGCTGCGCGGCGCGGCGCCTGCGCTGTTCGGCTCGGCGGTCGGCGACCACATCGCCCCGGGCATCGCCGGGCTGGCGCTGCGCGAAATCCCCGGCCGCGACCGCACCACGCCCGCCGGCCGCTTCGTCGGCGGCTACGGTCCCTCGCTGGATGCGGGCCGCGTGCTGTGGGTGGACTACGACTCTGCGGTATCGATCCATCCGACCGCCACCGGCGTGCCCGCCGAACGCCGCCCGGAACGGCTCGCCTCGCCGACACCGGACGACAACCGCATTACCCATGGCTGCATCAACGTCTCGCCGGCGTTCTACGAGCAGGTCGTGCGCCAGACGTTCGAGCGCGGCGGCGTGTTCTACATCCTCCCGGACAAGGAACCGCTGGCCAAGACGTTCCCGGCGTTCGCGCAAAGCCGCACGGCTGCGCAGGGCGGCGGCAAGGACACCGGACGCGCCAGCCACTGAGGCGCGCCAGGCTTGCGCGGACGGCGGGTGCCGCCACTGCCGCGCGCTGGAGCGCTGGCGATGCCCCGGTCGCACGCCACGAACACCCTCCACGCGCCGGCGCTGTGCACGCGGCGCCATCAGCCAACGGCTTCGAAGGCCGGGTGATAGCTCACTTCGGCGACGGGTATTTCTCCGGCCAGCGGCAAGGCCTGGAAATACGCCGCGGGGACACCCGGCAGTACCAGTTGTGGGCACGCCCGGAACCCGAAGCGCGCGTAGTAGCGTGGATCGCCCAGCAGCACGCAGCCGGCGCCGCCCATCGTTTGCAGCCGCCGGATGGCTGCGGCCATCAGCGCCGCGCCGATGCCGTGGCCCTGCCGGTCCGGGCGCACCGAGATCGGACCCAGCCCATACCAGCCGGTGTCGCCCGAGGACAATGTCACCGGCGACAGCGCGACGTGGCCGACCAGGTCCTCGCCCTCCAGCGCCACCAGTGAAACGCACAGCTGCCCGGCCTCGCGCAATGCACCGACGATGAACTGTTCGGTGTGGCTGGCATGCGCTGCGTTGGCGAACGCCGCCACGGTGACGCGGGCGATGGCGTCCACGTCGCCGGGCGTTTCATCGCGGATGATCGGGTTCATGGGGCGGTCCGGTGAATGAGTCGCGCTGGCTGACGTTCCGGTTGCGCAGGGCACTGCAGGCATGCGCGTGGGTACCGTCGGCAAGGGCTTTACATCGCGGCAGGGTGCCGTGGCGGCGATTCCGTGTCCACCCGCTGGCCAGCGCTCAGCGTGACGCGTCTGCCGACAGTGCCCAGGCGGCCACCAGCCAGGCGATGCCCATCGACATGAGCCACATGCCGATACCGGCAGCCGAGAACTGGCCCGCGAGCCACTCCTGCCAGCCGATGCGTAGCAGGGGCGTCTGCGCAAGTGCCCACCCCGCGGCACCCGCGCCCATGGAAAGCCCCAGCCACAGCGGCCAGCGGAGGCTGCGGCGTGGCGGCAACCGTCGCATCACCCGGTCGCTGAAACCGTCGTCCGCAACCGGGCCTTCGAATTCGCGGCGCAGGAGCGTGCCCAGGTCGCGTTGTCGTGGATCATTCATGGGTGTGTTTCCTCGCTGTCGTCAGCGCGCCACGCCGCCAGGCATGCCTTGAGTTTGGCCTTGCCGCGCAGGGCGTGGGTCTTGACCGTGCCCAGTGGCATCGCCAGCACATAGGCCGCCTGGTCATGGCTCAGGCCCATCTGCACGCAATGCAGCAGCACGGCCTGTTCTGCAGTGGACAGGCGGCCCATACAGCGCTGCAGGTCCACCTGCAGGTCCACGCCGTCTGCCGGTGCCTGCAGCAGCGCCAGGCCTTCCGCTTCCGTGCGCTCGCGCTGTGTGGGTTGGCGGCGTGCCTGCAGGAAGCAGGTGTAGGCGATGCGGTACAACCATGTCGAGAACTGTGCATCGCCGCGGAACTGGGCCAGCTTGCGCCAGGCCAGGAGAAAGGTCTCCTGGGCCAGATCATCGGCCAGGGCATGGTCGCCATGCAGCAGCCGCCGCAACTGCGCGCGCACCATGCCCTGGTGCCGTCGCACCAGCTGCTCGAATGCCTGGCGGTCGCCGTGCCGGGCGCGTGCGGCCAGGGCCTGGTCCACGCGCGCGGCCGCGGCATTGTCAGCCACGCACGCCGTCCCGGCGGTCCAGGTAGGCGCTGGCCAGGTACCCCAGGCCGGTGGCCAGGGGCAGCAGGCCGATGCCCCACAGCTGGCTGACCGCCAGGCCGCTGTCGAACCCGCCGGGCAGGGCCAGGAACATTGCCATCAGCCCGAGCCCGCCGCCGACCAGGACCAGCCCGTGGCGCCGCTGGACGTCCGCCGCCGATGGCTGCAGCCACTGCGAGCCCAGGTCCACGCCCTTGTCGGCCAGCGCCAGCAGGGCGGTGTACCGGGCCTGGGTCTGCAGGTAGCGGTAGCGCAGCACGATCAGCACGATCAGCACGGGCGCGAGCATCACGACCAGGGGAATGAGGAGAAAGTCCATCGTATGGCTCCTTGTAGCGGTGGCAGGTGCGGGTAAGGACGGAAACGGGCGGAACGGAGATCCGGGGGTGGCTGATCAGCGCGGCTGCGCGCTGGCCGCGAGCAGGTCCGCGATGCGTTCGGCGAGCATCCAGTTCTGGCTCTCGCCCTGGTTGCTGGTCAGTGCCACGGTTGCCCCGGTTTCCCAGACCATGGCCAGGTTGGCCGTGGTGCCCTCGATGCCGCCGGCATGGCCGCGGACATGCAGCCCGTGCGACAGCCGTTCGCCAAACCCGGCGGCATAGCCGCCGGGCCCGGCAGGCACCGGGTCGGCGAACATCCGTTCCAGGGTCGCCGGCGTGACCAGTTTGCCGGCACGCAGCGCCTTTGCGAACCGCAGCAGGTCGGCGTTCGTGGAGTAGCCCCCGCCGGCAGGGCCGCCCTTGTAGCCGAGCTTGAGCCAGGCCGCTTTCCAGGTGCTGGAGAAAAGCCCGTCGCGGTAGTAGCCGACCGCCAGCCGCGGCACCACTTCATCGAGCGTGTCGAAACCACTGTCGTGCATCTGCGCAGGGGCGAAGACGTTGCGCTGCAGGTACTGGTCGTAGGGCTCGGCGGAGGTTTTTTCGACGATGCGGCCGAGCAGCATGTAGCCGGCGTTGCTGTAGTTCCATCGGGTACCGGGCTCGGCGACGCGTGGTTGCCGCGCGATCAGGTCCAGGTAGTCACCCGGATCAACGAAACGCCGCGAATCGGCGAAGTACTCCGGTACCAGGAAATCCCCGAGCCCTGCGGTGTGGTGCAGCAATTGCCACAGGGTGATACGGCGCGCACTGGCCTGGTCGGGATACTCGGGCAGGTGCTGTGCCAGGGTGTCGTCCCACGACAGCTTGCCGGCCTCCACCAGCTGCGCGATGGCCACGGCGGTGAACATCTTGTTGATCGAGCCGATATGGAAGCGGGTGCGGTGATCGGCCGGCACGCCGAAGTTGCGTTCTGCAAGGCCGCGGCATTCGTCGAACACCACGCTGCCGGCCTGCTGCACGGTCAGGCAGCCGGAAAAGTCCTCGTGCTGCGCGAGGCGGTCGAGCGCGCCCCGCAGCAGGCGGGTCAGGCCGGCCCCGGTGGCGCCGCCCTGCGTCGGCCAGCCGGCATACAGTCGTGGATCGTCCATCGGCAATGCCATCGCCTCGGACAGCCGTCCCGGGTTGTCCGGATCCCCGGTCAACCACAGCAATGCCGGCCTGCCGTCACGGCGTGCCTTGACGGCGACGCCAAGTACGCCGGGATGCCGCGCGTCGGTGCGCACATCGGACACCTCCAGTCCGCCGCCGTCGCGTGCGGCCGAGACCAGCCCGGCGACGAACGCGGCCTTGTCCTGATCGCCGATGGTGTCGGACAGGATGCCCGGCAGCCATTGCTCGAGCTGTGCCGGCGCGGCGCTGTCCACCTGCTGGAGCAGTTGCCGGGCGACGCGGCCCGTGGCGGTGTCCGGCAGCGTCGGGCGGGCATCGGTGGCGGCCAGGGCGGGGCCGGCGAACGCCAGCAGGGCCGCGGCGCGACAGCCGGCGACGAGTCGCCGGCCGATCAGGCGCGTGCGACGGGAAAGGGGGCGGTGGGTGTGCATGCGTCCTCGCTGTCATGCCGCCATCGGGCGGGTTCATGGCTTGGATGCAGCAAGTGCGCGGTTTGGATTCAGCCGCTTTGCGGATGCGGCGGCAAGTGGGCGGGTACCGGGCGGATGGCGTGGCCGGTGCGCGGTCGATCCCGGCGCCGCCCCCGGGCCGCCGTCGGCATGCCACTGGTGCGCCCCGGCAACGGGGCGCGCCAGTGGCCGGATGGATCAGCCGAGGATGCCCGGCAGGTCCAGCCCCTTTTCCCTCGCGCAGTCGAGGGCGATGTCGTAGCCGGCATCGGCGTGGCGCATGACCCCGGTACCCGGGTCGTTCCACAGCACGCGGGCGATGCGCCGGTCGGCGGCTTCGCTGCCATCGCAGACGATGACCACGCCGGAGTGCTGGCTGTAGCCCATGCCGACGCCCCCGCCGTGGTGCAGGCTCACCCAGGTGGCGCCGCCGGCGACGTTGAGCATGGCGTTGAGCAGCGGCCAGTCGGACACCGCATCGCTGCCATCCTTCATCGCCTCGGTCTCGCGGTTGGGCGAGGCGACGCTGCCGCTGTCCAGGTGATCGCGGCCGATCACCACCGGTGCCTTCAGTTCGCCGTTGCGGACCATTTCGTTGAAGGCCAGGCCGAGCTTGTGGCGCAGGCCCAGGCCGACCCAGCAGATGCGCGCCGGCAGGCCCTGGAAGCTGATGCGCTCGCGCGCCATGTCCAGCCAGCGGTGCAGGTGCGGGTCGTCGGCGATGATTTCCTTGACCTTGGCATCGGTACGGTAGATGTCCTCCGGATCGCCGGACAGCGCCACCCAGCGGAACGGGCCGACGCCGCGGCAGAACAGCGGGCGCACGTAGGCGGGCACGAAGCCCGGGAAGTCGAACGCGTTCTCCAGGCCTTCGTCGAACGCCATCTGGCGGATGTTGTTGCCGTAGTCGACGGTCGGGATGCCCTGCGCGTGGAAGGCGAGCATGGCTTCCACGTGCACGCGCATGGCCGCCTTGGCGGCATCGCGTACCTTCTCCGGGTGGGTCTTCTGTTCGGCCAGCCACTGCTCCACGCTCCAGCCGATCGGCAGGTAGCCGTGCACCGGGTCGTGGGCGCTGGTCTGGTCGGTGACGCAGTCCGGGCGCACGCCACGGCGCACCAGCTCGGGCAGGATCTCGGCGGCATTGCCGAGCAGGGCGATGGACCTGGCTTCACCGGCGGCCGTGTACCTGGCGATGCGCGCCAGCGCGTCGTCGATGTCGGTGGCCTGTTCGTCCACGTAGCGGGTGCGCAGGCGGAAGTCGATGCTGCTCTGGCGGCATTCGATGGTCAGACTGCTGGCGCCGGCCAGCGAGGCGGCCAGCGGCTGCGCGCCGCCCATGCCGCCCAGGCCGGCGGTGAGGATCCACTTGCCGGCGAGGCTGCCGCCATAGTGCTGGCGGCCCATCTCGACGAAGGTCTCGTAGGTGCCCTGCACGATGCCCTGGCTGCCGATGTAGATCCACGAGCCGGCCGTCATCTGGCCGTACATCATCAGGCCTTTCTTATCGAGCGCGTTGAAGTGTTCCCAGTTGGCCCAGTGCGGCACCAGGTTGGAGTTGGCGATCAGCACGCGCGGCGCATCGGGGTGGGTGGGGAACACGCCGACCGGCTTGCCCGACTGCACCAGCAGGGTCTGGTTGTCGTCCAGCCGCTTGAGCGTTTCCAGGATCCTGTCGTAGCTCTCCCAGTCGCGCGCGGCGCGGCCGATGCCGCCGTAGACCACCAGCGAGGCCGGGTCTTCGGCCACCTCGGCGTCGAGGTTGTTCTGCAGCATGCGGAACGGCGCCTCCGTCTGCCAGGACTTGCAGTTGAGCGTGTTGCCGCGCGGCGCGCGGGGGCTGCGGGAAGGGTCGTGACGGGTGTTCATGCATCTCTCCGGGCGAAATCGAGGCAGGCGCGCAGTACCTGTTGCAGGGTGTCGCGCACCGCGGTGGCGTGGATGGGGTCGTAGGGCGTGGGCCAGCTGTGCTCGTCCACGTCGGCGGGCGCGGGCTCGTGCATGTAGCCGCGGCAGCCCAGTTCCATCTGCAGGGTGTGCACGCCGCCGGGAATGTCGCTGTAGTGGCGGGTGATCCAGCCGCCCTTGAAGCGGCCGTTGCGTACATGGCCCAGGCCGCTGAGCGCGCACAGGTTCTCGACCACGTCGGTCAGCGCGTTGTCGCAGGACGTGTCGGGCTCGCCGGTGGGGCCGGCGCTGCCGATGTTGAACTGCGGCAGCTCGCCGTCGAACAGGTGCGGGATGCGCGAGCGGATCGAGTGCGCGTCGTAGACCACCACGGTGGGGTGGCGCTGGCGCAGGCGCGCGATCTGCGCGGCCAGCGCGGCGTGATAGGGCGCGAAGTAGGCTTCGCGGCGGCGCGCGATCTCCGCATCGTCCGGTTCGTGGCCGGCGCGGTACAGCGGCTGGTTGTCGAAGGTGGTGGTCGGGCACAGCCCGGTGGTGTTCTGGCCGGGGTACAGCGAAACCCCGGACGGGTCGCGGTTGACGTCGATCACCGAGCGCGAGACCGCGGTGCGCACGGTGGTGGCGCCCAGGTCGCGGGCGAAGGCATACAGCTCATGCACCCACCAGTCGGCATCGCGCCGCGCCAGCCACGGCGACACGAAATGGCCGGCGAGTTCATCCGGCAGCCCGGTGCCGGTATGCGGGAAGCTGACGATCAGCGGGGCATCGCCTTCGTGGATCTGCAGCCAGTCGGGATGGGAGTTCATGGCATGTCGTTGTCGTTGGCGGGAGGTGGCGGTTGCCTTCTCCCGCGGGAGAAGGTGGCGCGACGCGCCGGTTGGGGGCGGGCGGATCGGGCGATGTCGGAACCATCCGCGCTCCGTTCGCTCCCCGGCCCCGGCCTCGCGCCGCGGCCGGCGCGCTGGCGCAGCGGCGTTGGCAGTACGGCGAACCGGTGGTCGGCAAGCAGCCCCTCCCACCCTGATGGGAGAGGGGCCCGGCGTTTACTGCATCGTCTCCACCTGCGGCAGCACGCCCTCCAACCCGCGGGCGAGCGCGCCAGCGCGCACCAGCGCGGTGGCGGCCACCATGTCCGGGTGGAAGTAGCGGTCGTCCTGCAAGGTGGGCACCTGCGCGCGCACGCTGGCGCGCACGTTTTCCAGCGCATCGCTGGAGCGCAGCGGGGCGTGGAAATCGCAGCCCTGCGCGGCGGCCAGCAGTTCGATGCCGACGACATTGGCGGCGTTCTCCGCCATCGCCAGCAGGCGGCGCGCGCCGTGCGCGGCCATCGACACGTGGTCCTCCTGGTTGGCCGAGGTCGGGATCGAATCGACGCTGGCCGGGTAGGCGCGCTGCTTGTTCTCCGACACCAGCGCCGCGGCGGTGACCTGCGGGATCATGAAGCCCGAGTTCAGGCCGGGCTTCGGGGTCAGGAACGCCGGCAGCCCGCTCAGCGCCGGGTCGACCAGCATCGCGGTGCGGCGTTCGCTGATCGAACCGATCTCGCACACCGCCATCGCCAGCATGTCCGCGGCGAAGGCCACCGGCTCGGCATGGAAGTTGCCGCCGCTCAGCGCTTCGCCGGTATCGGTGAACACCAGCGGGTTGTCGGATACGCCGTTGGCCTCGATCTCCAGCGTGGTCGCGGCCTGGCGCATCACGTCCAGTGCCGCGCCCATCACCTGCGGCTGGCAGCGCAGGCAGTACGGGTCCTGCACGCGCACGTCGTTGTCGCGGTGCGATTCGCGGATGGCCGAGCCGGCCATCAGCGCGCGCAGCGCGGCGGCGGTGGCGATCTGCCCGCGCTGGCCACGGATCTGGTGGATGCGCGGGTCGAACGGCGTGTCCGAGCCCTTGGCCGCTTCCACCGACAGCGCGCCGGTGACCAGCGCGGCCTGGAACACGGTCTCGATCTCGAACAGCCCGGCCAGTGCATAGGCGGTGGAGTACTGGGTGCCGTTGAGCAGCGCCAGGCCTTCCTTGGCGCCAAGCGTCAGCGGCGCCTGGCCGATCCGTGCAAGCGCATCGACCGCGGGCATCCGCACGCCATCGACGAAGGCCTCGCCGACGCCGATCATCACCGCGGCCAGGTGCGACAGCGGCGCCAGGTCGCCCGACGCGCCGACCGAGCCCTGGCACGGCACCACCGGCACGAAATCGTGTTGCAGCAGTGCCTCCAGCAGCGCCAGGGTCTGCGGGCGGATGCCCGAGGCGCCCTGCGCCAGGCTGGTCAGCTTGAGCGCCATCATCAGCCGCACCACGTCGGCGGGCATCGGCTCGCCGACGCCGGCGGCGTGCGACAGCACGATATTGCGCTGCAGGGTTTCCAGGTCGTCGCGCTCGATGCGCACGCTGGCCAGCTTGCCGAAGCCGGTGTTGATGCCATACACCGGCTCGCCCCGGGCGACGATGGCGTCCACCGCCTGCGCGCTGCGCAGCACCGCGGCCTGCGCCGCGGCGTCCAGGCGCACGCGGGCGCCGCGGTGGATCTGGCGCCACTGGGCCAGCGGAACATGGCCAGGACGAAGCGTGAGGGGCGAATTCATCGGGTTACTCCAGGTTCTCAAGGGTTGGTGCGGGGCTTGCCGCGCACGGGTTTTGGGGTTCCGCGGGTGCGGCGCCGCGGCGCATGGGGGCTGCCGGCAGGCAGCCCCGGGCGGGCCGGGGGCCTACGCTGCCGGTTCGCCGCGGAACACGCGCGCGTGCAGCGGGTTGAAGCCCATGCGGTAGACCAGGTCGGCCGGTGCGTCGATGTCCCAGATGGCAAGGTCGCAGTCCATGCCCGCGGCGAGCCGGCCGATGCGGTGGAAGCGGCCGAGCGCGCGCGCCGCTTCGCGGGTGAAGCCGGCGATGCATTCGTCCACGGTCATGCGGAACAGGGTCGCGCCCATGTTCATCGCCAGCAGCGGGCTGGTCAGCGGCGAGGTGCCGGGGTTGCTGTCGGTGGCCAGCGCCAGCGGCACGCCGGCCTGGCGCAGTTTCTGGATCGGCGGCACGGTGGTGTCGCGGGTGAAGTAGAACGCGCCCGGCAGCAGCACCGCGACGGTGCCGGCCGCACGCATCGCGGCGATCCCGGCTTCGTCCAGGTGCTCGATGTGGTCGGCCGACAGCGCGCCATGCCGTGCCGCCAGCTCGGCGCCATGCTGGTTGCTCAGCTGTTCGGCGTGGATCTTCACCGCCAGCCCGTGGCGGTGCGCGGCCTCGAACACCTGCGCGGCCTGTTCGCGCGAGAACGCGATGTTCTCGCAGAACACGTCCACCGCTTCGGCCAGGCCGTCGCCGGCGATGGCCGGAATCATCACCTCGCAGACCTCGTCGATGTACTCCTGCGGCTGCCGGCCCGGCGGCACCGCGTGCGCGCCGAGGAAAGTGGTCACCACGTCGACCCGGCGCAGCTGCGGCAGCTGCCGGGCGACGCGCAGCTGCTTGCGCTCGGCGTCCAGGGTCAAGCCATAGCCGGACTTGATCTCGACGGTGGTGACGCCCTCGGCGAGCATCGCGTCCAGCCGTGGCAGGGTGGCCGCCAGCAGTGCGGCGTCGTCGGCTTCGCGGGTGGCGCGCACGGTCGAGACGATGCCGCCGCCGGCGCGGGCGATGTCGGCATAGCTCACGCCCTGCAGGCGCTGCTCGAACTCGTTGGCGCGGTTGCCGGCATGGACCAGGTGGGTATGGCAGTCGACCAGGCCGGGGCCCAGCCAGCGGGCGCCGCAGTCGATGCGCCGGGCGGCGTCGAAGGCCGGCGCGGCGGCGGCGGGGCCGACATGCACGATGCGCCCGTCGCGGGCGGCGACCACGCCGTCGCGCACGATGCCAAGGCCGCCGGCGGCATCGTCGAGCGTCATCAGATGGGCGTTGTGCCAGACCGTATCGCAGTGCATGAGCACCCTTCCGCGTTTATTTGTATATACAATAATCACCACCCACGGAGAGTGTCCAGTGATGGCGAACGAGGTTTCCAGTCCGGTCCGTTTTCACGCCGCGCACGCCCTGCTGCCGCAGGGCTGGGCACAGGCGGTGAGTATCGAATGCGCGCAGGGCCGCATCGTGTCGGTGACCGCCGATGCGCCGGCCGCGCCGGGCGCGCAGCCGCTGGGCGTGGTGGTGCCGGGGCTGGGCAACCTGCACAGCCACGCCTTCCAGCGCGCCATGGCCGGCCTGACCGAGGTTGGTGGTCGCGCGGGCGACAGCTTCTGGAGCTGGCGCGAGCTGATGTACCGCTTCCTGGACCGGCTGGGCCCGGATGAGTGCCAGGCGGTGGCTGCGCAGGCCTACATGGAAATGCTGGAATCGGGGTTCACCCGGGTCGGCGAGTTCCACTACCTGCACCACGCGCCCGATGGCCAGCGCTATGCCCGGCACGCGGAGATGGCCGCGCGCATCGCCGCGGCCGCGTCCGATACCGGGCTGGGCCTGACCCTGCTGCCGGTGTTCTACGCGCACAGCGATTTCGGCGGTGCCGCACCACTGCCGGCGCAGCGCCGGTTCCTGCATGACGTCGAGGGCTTCGCGGCGCTGCTGGACGACTGCCGGCAGGCGCTGCGGCCGCTGCCCGACGCGGTGCTGGGGCTGGCGCCGCACAGCCTGCGCGCCTGCACCCCGCAGCAGCTGCAGGCGCTGGTGGAGCTGGCGCCGGGGCCGATCCACATCCATATCGCCGAGCAGGTGCGCGAGGTCGAGGCCTGCCTGGCATGGAGCGGCCAGCGCCCGGTGCGCTGGCTGCTGCAGCATGCACCGGTGGACACGCGCTGGTGCCTGGTGCACGCCACCCACCTGGAGCAGGACGAGGTGCGTGATATCGCCGCCAGCGGCGCGGTGGCCGGGCTGTGCCCGGTCACCGAGGCCAACCTCGGCGACGGCCTGTTCCCGATGCGCGATTTCGTGCACCACGGCGGCCGCTTCGGCGTGGGCTCGGACTCCAACGTGCTGATCGACGCGGCCGAGGAACTGCGCCTGCTCGAGTACGGCCAGCGGCTGGCGCTGCGCGGGCGCAACGTGGTTTCGCCGGGTTCGCTTTCCAGTGGCCGCTGGCTGTACCAGCAGGCGCACGAAGGCGCCGCGCAGGCGCTGGGCGTGGCTGCCGGCCTGGCACTCGGTGCGCCGGCGGACCTGGTCGAGCTCGACACCGCGCATGCGTCGCTGCAGGGCCGCGCCGGCGACGCGCTGCTGGACAGCTGGGTGTTCGCCGCGCGTGGCGGCGCGGTGCGTTCGGTATGGCGCGGCGGCCGGCAGTGGGTGCGGGACGGCCGCCATGTGCACCGCGATGCGATCGCCGCGCGCTATCGGGTCGCGTTGCAGCGGATACTGGGCTGACCCCAGGCAGGAATCACGAGTGAAGAACAGGAAGGCGCCGAGCCTCAACCAGCGCATCCGCGGCGACATCGAAAGCCGCATCCTCAGCGGCGAGTGGGCGCCGGGCTTCCGCATTCCCTACGAACACGAGCTGATGGCGCAGTATGACTGTTCGCGGATGACGGTGAACAAGGTGCTCACCGCGCTGGCCGAGAGTGGCATGATCGAACGCCGCCGCCGCGCCGGCTCCTTCGTCGCGCGGCAACCGCCGCACCTGGAGCAGGTGGCGCTGGAGATCCCCGACATCGCGCTGGCGGTGAACGAGCGTGGCCACCGCTACGGTTTCAGGTTGCTGGAGCGGCAACTACGGCGCGCCGATGCCGCCGCGCCGGAGGAAGGGCGGCTGGTGGGCGAGGGCGAGCTGCTGGCGATGCGCTGCCTGCACCTGGCCGACGACCGCCCGCTGGCGCTGGAGCGGCGCCTGATCAACCCCGAGGCCGTCCCGGAAACGCTGGCGGTGGATTTTTCCACCCATGCGCCGGGCAGCTGGCTGCTGCAGAACGTGTCGTGGACACGCGGCCAGCACCGCATCAGCGCGGTGGCCGCCAGCGCCGCCGAGGCCGCCCTGCTGGCGGTGCCGGTGGGTACCGCCTGCCTGGTGATCGACCGCCAGACCTGGCGCGGCGAGATGCCCATCACCTGGGTACGGCAGAAATTCCTCGGCGATGCCTACGACCTGGTGGCGCGCTTCGCGCCGGGCGGCCGCTGACCAGCCGCCGTTGTAGATGCGGGGCTTGCCCCGCATGCGGATTTCACCGTACCGCCCATGCGGGGCGAGCCCCGCACCTACGGGTCAGAAGGTCCGGCATTGCCGCCAGCGCACCGGCTCGCCGGTGCCGGGGCGGGGGTTGAGCTGGATGCGCACGGTGCGCAGCGCCGGGTAATGCTCGACCTCGCGGCAGATCAGCGGCCACACCGTGGCGTCGTCGGCACTGCGTTCGACCGACAGGGTGGAGCGGGTCAGCCAGATGCCGCTGATCACCCCCGGGGTGGCGGCCAGTTTCTTGGAAACGGCCTGCTGGTAGCGCAGCAGGGTGTCCGGGTCGGGGTCTTCCTGGAGATCGTCGCTGGCGGCTTTGTCGACGCTGGCGCTGGCGCTGGCGGCGGGGGGCGCCACGGCGGGTGCCGCGCGCGTGGCGGGGGGGGCCGCGGCCGCGGTCCTGGCCGGAGCCGGCGCAGGCGCCGCGGCCGGTGCGGCGGGCGCCGGCGCCGGGGCCGGGCCGGGAGCCGTTGCCGGCGGCGCGGCCGCGGCGGTCTCCGTGGCACGCGTGGTCAGGTTCTCGTCGACCTGCAGGGTGGTGTAGCCCAGGCCGGCCAGCAGCCCTACCGCCAGCGCGCCGAGGGCGGCGATGCCGGTCTGGCGTACCGCCTCGCGGCGGGCAATGCCTTCCACCATCGTGCGTATGTCGTCGGGCACGCAGGGGGCGAGCACCTGCCACAGCACGCGGCCGTCCAGCACCTCGATGGTTTCCTTCTCGGCGGCGGCCAGGCCGTCGCGTTCAACCCGCCCTTCGGTGATCAGGATGCCGCCGGCCGCGCCGGTCAGGCGCAGGGCCGCGCCCAGCTCGGTGATCGCCGGCGCGCCGATGCGGTAGGCGCGGCCGTGCTTGCACGACAGCAGCCAACGCTGGCCGGCGCGTTCCATCAGGAAGTCGCTGCTGGTGCCGCGGTCGCCGTGGTCCTCGCCGGACAGGTCGCGCATGCCGCGCTGTTCGCTCATGGCACGCCGCACGATCTGCGAGAACTCCCGCCAGCGCATGCCCGCCAGTGCGGCCAGGCCGTGCTGGGTTTCGGTCTTCCGGCGCTTGACCATCCACAACCAGGCGGAGGTCAGGCCCCAGACGAACAGTGCCAGCAGCAGGGCCAGGATCCAGGAAAACATCGTCGCGTCCGGTGAGCAAGGGTGAGTGAAGGCGCGCAGTTTATAGCGCTTCGTGCGAAGCCGATGCGACGCCGTCCGCCCCCGTTCAGGCGGCGCCGGCCGGCCAGTAGTGGCTGTCCGGGAGCGCACGCGCGCCGAAGATGGCCTGGCCGACGCGCACCACCGTGGCGCCTTCCTCGATGGCGATCTCGAAGTCGCCGGACATGCCCATCGACAGCTCGTCCAGGCCGATGCCGTCCGGCGCCTGCGGGCGCAGGCGGTCGCGCAGTTCGCGCAGGCGCACGAAGCAGGCGCGCACCCGCGCCGCGTCCTCGGAGAACAGCGCCAGGGTCATCAGCCCGCGCACGCGTAGATGCGTGAACCGCGGCAGTGCGGCGATGAAATCAGGCACGTCGGCCGGCGCCAGCCCGTACTTGCTGTCCTCGCCGGAGGTGTTGACCTGCACGAACACGTCCAGCTGGCGGCCTTCCAGCTGCAGGCGGTGGTCCAGGGTCTGCGCCAGGCGCAGGCTGTCCAGTGCCTGGAACTCGCTGGCGAAACGCGCGACCAGCTTGGCCTTGTTGGTCTGCAGGTGGCCGATCACCGACCAGTGCAGGTCGCCCAGGTCCTGCATCGCCTCCCACTTGTGGTGCGCCTCCTGCACCTTGTTCTCGCCCAGGAAGCGGCAGCCGGCGGCGTAGGCCTGGCGGATCCGTGCCTCGTCGATGGTCTTGCTCACCGGCAGCAGGCGCACGCTGGCCGGGTCGCGGCCGGCACGCAGGCAGGCGGCGGCGATGCGTGCCTGCACCGCGGCCAGGTTGTGGCGGAAATCGTCGGCGGTCTCGGCACGCGGGTAGCGGCCGTGCTGGTCGTGGCGGGTGGGGGTGTCCGTCATGGGGTGTTCCTCGGGCAACAGCGGTGCGGGCGCATTATCGGCCTTCCGTGGTGCCGGTGGCGCGCCACCAAGCGGCAGCGGTGGCCGTGGCGCTCAGCACCGTGGCGGGCGGGCGTACGCCTGTTCGCCCAGCCATTGCTCCAGGGCGTTGGCGGACAGGGCCGGCGAGAACAGGTAGCCCTGCAGCACCGGCGAGCCGTTGTCCACCAGGAACCGCCGCTGGTCCTCGGTTTCCACGCCTTCGGCGACCACGTGCTTGCCCAGGCTCTCGCCGATGCGCAGCACCGACAGGATCAACGCGCCGGCGGCCGGGTCGTGCCCGATCTCGCTGATGAAGCTGCGGTCCAGCTTCATCTCGCTGATCGGCAGCCGGTGCAGGTGGCTGAGGCTGGAATAGCCGGTGCCGAAATCGTCCAGCGACAGCCGCACCCCGAGCGCGTGCAGCGCGTGCAGGTTGGCGGGCACCTGCGGCTGCGCCGAGAGCATCACCCCCTCGGTGATCTCCAGCACCAGGGTGTCCGCTGGCTGCTGGTGGCGCTCGAGCAGCCGCCGCACCTGCTCGGCCAGCGAGGGCAGCTCGAAGGCGCTGGCCGAGAGGTTGACCGCGACCCGCGGGATGTCCAGCCCGCGGCGGCGCCAGTCGGCATGCTGGCGGCAGGCTTCTTCCATCACCCAGTGGCTGAGCTCGGCCATCAGCCCGCACTCTTCGGCCAGCGGCACGAAGCGCGACGGCGGAATGTCGCCCAGGTGCGGGTGGCGCCAGCGCAGCAGTGCCTCCACGCCGTAGAGGCCGCGGCCATCGGCATGCACCTGCGGCTGGTAGTGCAGGCGCAGGCCGCCCTGGCGCAGCGAGTCGCGCAGCGTGGCCTCCAGCAGCAGCCGTTCCTGCGCCAGGCGGTTCATGTCCGCGCTGAAGAAGCGGAAGCGCCCGCCGCCCTCGTCCTTGGCCCGGCGCATGGCCAGGTCGGCATGCCGCAGCAGCGTCTCCAGGGCGCGGCCGTCGTCCGGGTACATCGCCACGCCGATGCTGGCGCTGGCGTGCAGGGTCATGCTGCCGACCACGGTGGGCGCGGCGATCATCGCCAGCAGCCGTTCGCACAGCGCCACGGCCTGCTGCTGCGCGCAGCCCGGCACCAGCAGGGTGAACTCGTCGGCCACCTGGCGGGCGACCACCGACTCCGGGCCGGCGATGTCGTGCAGGCGCCGCGCCAGGTCGCGCAGCAGGCCGTCGCCGGCGGCATGGCCCTGGCTTTCGTTGATGCGCTTGAAGCGGTCCAGGGTCACGAACAGCAGCGCCATCGGCGTGTCCTGCTGTTCGGCCTGCATCAGCGGCTGCTCGCTGAGCGCGTTGAACATCAGCCGGTTGGGCAGCCCGGTGAGGACGTCGTAGAACGCCAGCCGGTGCATGCGCGAGCGCGCCTGTTCGCGTTCCAGCGCCAGCGCGCACAGGTGCAGGCACAGCTCCGCCAGGCGCCGGTGCCAGGCCGTCGGCGGGCCCGGGCGGTGGCAATGGAAGGCCAGCGTGCCCAGCACCTGGCCGGCGGTGGAGCGGATCGGGTTGGACCAGCACGCGCGCAGGCCCAGGGCCAGCAGCGCGTCGCGCTGGCTGTCGAACAGCGGCGCGCTGGCGATGTCCTCGATGACCACCGCGCGCCCGCGGCGCAGCGCCTGCATGCACGCCGGGTGCTCCCAGCCGCAGGTGCCGGCGGTCATCAGCGGGGCCGGCGCGGCCAGGGTGCACAACTGCCCGTCGGGTTCGCTGCGGGTCACCACCACGCGCAGGTCGGGCGCGACCCGCTCGACCTCCTGGCACATCAGCGCCATGGTCATCGCCAGCGGTTCTTCGCGCACCAGCGCGTCCAGCACCTTGCCGTTGAGGACCTCGTGGGTCTTGGCCTCGGTGATGTCGGTGAACACGTTGACCAGGCTGCCGCTGGCATCGGCCAGCGGCGTGGCCACCACCGACAGCCACAGCGGGCTGCCGTCCTTGCAGTAGCCCAGCAGGTGGTCGCGGTGGGCGCGGCCGGCGCGGTGCTCCTCGCCCAGCCGGTCCAGCGTGGCCACGTCGGTATGCGGGCCGCTGATCAGTTCGCGCGGCAGCTTGCCCAGCGCTTCCTCCGGCGCATAGCCGAGCATGCGCGAGAAACCGGCATTGACGTAACGGATGCGCGATTGGCCGTCGCACAGGAAGATCGCGTTGTCGCTGCTGTCCAGCGCCTGCGACAACAGGTGGATGTGCGCCTGCTCGTGCATGCGCGCGTCGGCGGGGCGCAGCACCGCCATGCCGCGCAGGCAGCCTTCGCCGGCGCACAGCCACAGGTCGCCGGGCCGCCCCGGGCGTGCCTGCGCGGCCAGCAGCAGCGGCGCGGGTGGCGCCTGCTGCCAGCGTTCACGCTCCTCGGGGGTCAGCAGTTCCGGCAACGGCGCGGTGTCGGCGCTGCCGCCGAGGCCGAGCATTTCGCAGGCCTTGCCGTTGCCGAACACCATCCGCCCGTCGCGGTCGAGCAGCACGATGCCGTCCGGCGCGTCCTGCAGGCAGTGGCGCAGTGCCGTGTCGGCGGCGCTGGCCGCCGCCGCGGTGGTCGCTGCCTGTGGCCCGGGCGGGTCGGCGCGCGACATGGCTTACCCCTGTTGCGCCCAGGCCAGCAGGCGCGCGGCGACCTGCTCCAGCGGCACCACCTCGTCGGCGGCACCGAGCTTGAACGCCGCGCCGGGCATCCCCCAGACCACGCTGCTGGCTTCGTCCTGCACCAGGGTGCGGGCGCCGGCCTGCTTCATTTCCAGCAGCCCGCGCGCGCCGTCGTCGCCCATGCCGGTGAGGATGGCGCCGATGGCGTTGGCGCCGGCGTTCTGCGCCACCGAGCGGAACAGCACGTCCACCGCCGGTTTGTGCAGGTTCACCGGCGGGGTGTCGTCGATGCGGCAGCGCCAGCGCGCACCGTCGCGGATGATGCGCAGGTGGCGGCCACCGGCCGGCAGGTAGGCATGGCCGGGCAGGATCGCCTCGCCATCGCTGGCCTCACGCACCGACATCGCCGAGTGGCGGTCCAGGCGTTCGGCGAAGGCGGTGCTGAAACTGGCCGGCAGGTGCTGGGTGAGGACGATGGCCGGGGCGTCGGCGGGCATCATTTCCAGCACCACGCGCAGGGCTTCGGTACCGCCGGCCGAGGCGCCGATGGCGATCAGGCGGTCGGTGGTGCGGAACTTCAGCGACGGGGCGCCGGCCGCACTGGGGGCGATCGTGTCCAGGGTGCGCCTGGCCTGCGCCGGAACCGCCAGCGCCCGCACCCGCGAGCGCGCGGCCGTCTTGACCTTGGCGCAGATCTCGGCGGCGTAGCTTTCCAGGCCACGGGCCACGTCGAGCTTGGGCTTGGCCACGAAATCCACCGCGCCCAGCGCCAGTGCCTGCAGCGTGGTGTCGGCGCCGCGCTCGGTCAGCGACGACACCATGACCACCGGCAGCGGATGCAGGCGCATCAGGTTTTCGAGGAACGCCAGCCCGTCCATGCGCGGCATTTCCACATCCAGGGTCAGCACGTCCGGGTTCAGGCGCTTGATCTTCTCGCGCGCGATCAGCGGGTCGGACGCGGTACCGACCACCTCGATGCCGGGGTCGCGCGCCAGCAGATCGGACAGGATCTGCCGGACCAGTGCCGAGTCGTCGACCACCAGCACGCGGCAGGGGGCTTGCAGGCTCATTCGAACAGCTCCACGCCACCGGTGACCGGGGCCTTGGACAGGCGGGCGCGCACGGCCGATTCGGCGGCGGCGACTTCGGCTTCGTGCGCATGCGGCAGGCGCTGCACCACCACCCGGCCGGTCTGCGGGAAGAACCAGACCTTGCGCGGGTGGATGCCGAGCAGGTCTTCGGCGATCACCGGGATGTGCTCGGCGCGCAGGTACTGGCGCACGAACTCGGCGTTGCGGGTGCCGACCGGGTTGCTGGTGAAGCCCTTGAGCACGTTGGCGCCGCCGAACACCTTGGCCTCCAAGCGCTTGCGGTGTGCGCCGCGCTTGAGCAGGTCATTGATCAGCAGCTCCATCGCATAGCTGCCATAACGCGCCGGGGCGCCATCGCCGACGTTGCCGTCGGGCAGCAGGAAGTGGTTCATGCCACCGATCTTGAGCACCGGGTCGCGGATGCAGGCCGCCACGCATGAGCCCAGGGTGGTGGTCAGCGCGGTGTCGTCGTCCACCACCAGGTACTGGGTGGGCAGCAGTTTGGCGGCAATGGTCTGGAACCGCGTGTCGCGGTAGCGCATGACGTCGTCGGCGTGGGCGGGCAGGCTCATGCGCCGGCTCCGGGCACGCGCCGGTACAGGGTGCGCCCGCACGGCTGGATCAGGTCGGCGGCGTGCAGGTAGTTCTCGGAATGGCCGGTATAGAGCAGGCCGTCGTCGCCCATGTGCTGCACCAGCCGCGACAGGATGCCGCGCTGGGTGGGCTTGTCGAAATAGATCATCACGTTGCGGCAGAACAGCGCGTCGTAGGGCCCGCCGACGTCGTAGCGCGGGGCCAGCAGGTTGAGCTGGCGGAACTCGATCAGCCTGCGCAGCGCCGGCAGCACCCGGCACTTGCCCTCGTTGGGGCCGGTGCCGCGCTGGAAGTAGCGGCGCTTGAGCGCCGGATCGAGCCCGGCGATGCGCTCGAGCGGGTAAACGCCCTGCGCGCCGGTGGCCAGCACCTGGGTATCGACGTCGGTGGCGAGGATGCGGACCGGCGGGGTGAGGGTGCCGAACGCTTCGCAGGCGGTGATCGCCAGCGAGTACGGCTCCTCGCCGGTGGAGGCCGCGCACGACCAGATCTGCAGCGGCGCGCGGTGCGCGCGCGCCAGCAGTTCCTCGCGCAGCTTCTCGAAGTGGTGCGGCTCGCGGAAGAACGAGGTCAGGTTGGTGGTCAGCGCGTTGGTGAACGCCTGCCACTCATCGCCGCCGTCGCGCTCGAGCTGGTCCAGGTAGTCCTGGAACGAGTGCAGGCCCAGGGCGCGCAGCCGCCGCGACAGGCGGCCGTACACCATGTCGCGCTTGGCCGGCGCCAGCGCGATGCCGGCGCGCTTGTGGATCAGCTCGCAGACGCGGCGGAAGTCGCGGTCGTTGAACTCGAAATCGCGGGAGGCGGGAGCGGGCAGGGACACCGGGCGACCTCAGCTGGCCAGTGCCAGGTCATGCGGCGCGCGCGCGGACGCCTGCAGGCGAAACGCCGACACCGCGTCGGTCAGCAGCATGGCCTGTTCTTCCATCGCGCGCGCGGCGGCGGTGGCTTCCTCCACCAACGCGGCGTTCTGCTGGGTGGTCTCGTCCATCTGGGTGACGGTCTGGTTGACCTGTTCGATGCCCGCGCTCTGTTCCTGCGAGGCGGCGGAGATCTCGGCCATGATGTCGGTCACCCGCTGCACCGAGCTGACGATCTCGCCCATGGTGCTGCCGGCCTGGTGGACCAGCGCCGAGCCTTCGGAGACCTTGTCCACCGAACTTTCGATCAGTTCCTTGATCTCCTTGGCGGCACCGGCCGAGCGCTGCGCCAGGGTGCGCACTTCCGAGGCGACCACGGCGAAGCCGCGGCCCTGTTCGCCGGCACGGGCCGCTTCCACCGCGGCGTTGAGCGCCAGGATGTTGGTCTGGAAGGCGATGCCGTCGATCACGCTGATGATGTCGGCGATCTTCTTCGAGGAGGCCTCGATGTCGGCCATGGTGGTGACCACCTGGCCGACCACCTGGCCGCCCTGCGAGGCCACGCCGGCCGCGCCCTGGGCGAGCTGGTTGGCCTGGCGCGCGTGTTCGGCGTTCTGGCGCACGGTGGAGGTCAGTTCCTCCATCGAGGCGGCGGTCTCCTCCAGGTTGGCGGCCTGCTGCTCGGTGCGGCGCGACAGGTCGTTGTTGCCGGTGGCGATCTCCGAGGCGGCCAGGTTGATGCTGGACGCGGCCTGCTGGATGCGGCCGACGATCGAGGTCAGCTGCGCCACGGTGGCGTTGGCGTCGTCGCGCATCCGCGCGAACACGCCCTGGAACTCGCCGTGCATGCGCGCGGTCAGGTCGCCGCGGGCGATGGCCTGCAGCAGGCTGGAGGTCTGCGCCAGGCTGTGGTCGGTGGCCTCCATCATCGCGTTGAGGTTGTGCACCATCTGCCGGAAATCATGCTCGAAGCGCTGCTCGTCGCCGCGCTGGCTGAAATCGCCGGCGGCGGCGGCGCCGCTGAGGCGGCGGATCTCGCTGCTGATGGCGGTGAGGTTGCGCTTGATGGTGGCCATGGTCTCGGTGATCTCGGCCTTTTCGCCGGGCAGCGCCGGCATGTCGCGGGTCAGGTCGCCCACGGCATAGCGCTGGGCCAGCTCGATCACCTGCATCTTGACCCCGATGTGGTTGCCGACCAGCTGGTTGGTGCCGGCGACCATCACCCCGTAGTCGCCGGGGAACGCGGCCTGGTCCATGCGGTAGCTGATGATGCCGGCGTCGTGCTGGCGCTCCATCTCGCGCTGCGCGGCGATCACCGCCTGCAGCTGCGCCTGCATGCGCTGCATGCTGCCCAGCAGCTGGCCGGGTTCGTCGCGCGAGGTCTGCGCAATGGCGTTGTCCAGGCGTCCGCCAGCGATGGCGTCGGCGACGGCCGTGGCCTTGCGCAGCGGCAGCACGATGCGGCTGCCGATCACCCAGCTCAGCGCGAACACCAGCAGCACCAGCACGCCGCCGGCGATGGTCATGATGCCGGTGAAGCGCAGCGCCTGGGACTGCACGTCGTCCATGTAGACGCCGGTGGAGATGACCCAGTTCCAGGGCTTGTACATGCCGGCATAGGCGAGCTTGGGCACCGGCTTGGTCTGGCCGGGCTTGGGCCAGGCGTAGCCAACGTAGCCGCCGCCGCTTTTGGCCGCCTCGACCTGGTCGTGGTACATGCGCACGCCATCCTCGCTGCGGAAGTCCTCCATGTCCTTGCCGACCAGGTCCTTGCGGAACGGGTGCATCAGCACCACGTAGTCGGCGCTGTAGATGTTGAAGTAACTGGAGTCGCCCTTGGCGCGCATGGCTTCCAGCGCGGCCATCGCCTCGGCCTGGGCGCGTTCCAGCGGCAGGGTGCCGTCCTTGGCGCGCGCCGCGTAGTGGTCCAGCACGCCATAGGCCAGTTCCACGTCGCTCTGCAGCGACACCTTGCGGGTTTCGTAGAGATCCACGTACTGCATGCGCGCCGCGACCACCGCCAGCGTGATCACGCCGACCGCGATGATGGCGGTGAGCAGATTGAGCTTGGCGCGTACGGTGATGTTGGAGATGAAGCTCGACCAGATGCGGAGAATGTTCATGCGCGATAGGGAATGGAGGGGGAGGGCGGCCGCGACGGGGCGTGCGGCGGCGGGGCTTCATTGCTGGATATCGGCCAGGCCCCGCGCAAGTTGAGCCGTGGCAACGCCCGCGGGGCGGCCATCCGGGCCGCGGGCCGACAGCAGAACCCCGGCATGCGCCGGGGTTCTGGGGGTGGATCAGAATTCCTGCCAGTCCGAATCAACGGCCTCGGCGACGGCCACGCGCGCCGCGGCGCGTGGCCTGGTTTGCGGCGTGTTGGCTGCCGCTGCAGGTACCGGTGCCGGTGCCGACGGTGCTGGGTTGGCGACCACCGCCGGTGCCAGCCTTGCGGTTGCGGCCGGTGCATCCTGCGCGTCGAGCCGGAACAGGGCCACGGCCTCGGCCAGGTGCGCGGCCTGTTCTTCCATCGAACGCGCGGCGGCGGTGGCTTCCTCCACCAGCGCGGCGTTCTGCTGGGTGGTCTCGTCCATCTGGGTGACGGTCTGGTTGACCTGCTCGATGCCGGCGCTCTGTTCCTGCGAGGCGGCGGAGATCTCGGCCATGATGTCGGTCACCCGCTGCACCGAGCTGACGATCTCGCCCATGGTGCTGCCGGCGCGACGCACCAGCTGCGAGCCTTCGCCGACCTTGCCCACCGAGTCCTGGATCAGCTCTTTGATCTCCTTGGCGGCGCCGGCCGAACGCTGCGCCAGGGTGCGCACTTCCGAGGCGACCACGGCGAAGCCGCGGCCCTGTTCGCCGGCCCGCGCCGCTTCCACCGCGGCGTTGAGTGCCAGGATGTTGGTCTGGAAGGCGATGCCGTCGATCACGCTGATGATGTCGGCGATCTTCTTCGACGAAGCCTCGATGGCCGACATCGTGGTGACCACCTGGCCGACCACCTCGCCGCCCTGCGAGGCGACGTTGGCCGCGCCCTGGGCGAGCTGGTTGGCCTGGCGCGCGTGCTCGGCGTTCTGGCGCACGGTGGAGGTCAGTTCCTCCATCGAGGCGGCGGTCTCCTCCAGGTTGGCGGCCTGCTGCTCGGTACGGCGGGAGAGGTCGTTGTTGCCCGACGCGATCTCGCCGGCCGCGGCGTTGATCGCGGCGGTGGACTGCTTGATGCGGCCGACGATGGCGGTCAGCTGTTCGGTGGTGGCGTTGGCGTCGTCGCGCATCCTGGCGAACACGCCTTGGAACTCGCCCTGCATGCGCACGGTCAGGTCGCCCTGCGACAGCGCCGACAGCAGGTCGGAGATCTGCGCCAGGCTGCTGGCGTTGGCGTCGAGCAGGCTGTTGAGCTGGCGCGCCAGTTCCAGGAAGAAACCGTCCTTGCCGGCGGTGTCGATGCGGCCGCTGAGGTCACCCGCGGCGGCGGCATCGATCACCCGCGCCACTTCGCGCTCCACCATGGCTTCGGTGGTGCGGTCGCGCCATTCGACGACATGGCCGACCACGCTGCCGGCATCGTCGCGGATGGCCGAGATGGTCTGCGCGAACTGGGCGTCACCATAGCGCATTTCGCGCGAGGCCACGCCGTTGCGCTGCAGCGCGTCGAGCACGCTGTGGTCCATCTCGCCGCGGAACTCCAGCGCGGTCACGTGCTGGCCCACCAGCGGGCGCGAGGCATCGTAGTGGTCCAGCGCGGTCCGGACGTCGTCGGCGTAGCGCTCCAGGGTATGCGCCAGCGCCCGGTTGGCGTAGACGATCTGCAGGTCGTTGTTGGTCAGGTACACGCCGGTGGAGGAATAGTCCAGGGCGGTGCGGATGCGCAGGTTCTCGGCGGCCACGGCCTGGTCGCGTTCGATGCGCTCGCGCAGGTCGCGCTGCATGCGCTGCATGGCGCGCAGCAGTTCGCCGACTTCATCGGCGCGGCGGGTGTCGATGGTGCCGTCGAGCTTGCCGCTGGCGATCTCGTTGGCCACGTCCACCGCACCGCGCATCGAGCCGACCAGCGAGCGGGCGAACAGCCAGGCCAGCAGCAGGCCGGCGCCGATGCCGACCAGCACCGCGATCACGGTGACGACGACGGAGGCCGAATAGGTCTCGGCGGCACGGTCGCTGGCGGCCTGGGCGCGCGCATTCTCGTCCGAGGACAGCGCGTCCAGCGAAGCGTACGCCTTGCGGTGCAGGTCACGGGTCTCGCCGACGAAGGTGTCGATGGCGTCGTCGGGCAGGTCCAGCTCCAGCAGCTCGGTCACCGAGTCATAGGACTTCTTGGCGGCCTCCCAGTCGGCGACGAAGGTATCCAGCAGCTTGCGCTGCTGCGGGTTGTCCACCAGCTTGGAGTACTTCTCGATGGATTCGTCGATGTGCGTGCGCAGTTCGGTGGCACGGGTCTTGGCCTCGGCCTTCACGTCGCTGCTGGCGCGGATCAGGCTCTGGTAGGAGGCGTTGCGGTATTCGCTGACCATGCCGGCCAGTTCGCCGCCGGTGCGCAGGCCGGCCATGCGCTTGTCCGCGATCTCGGTGGTGACGCCGTCCAGCGAGTGCAGGCCGCGGTACGCCACGATGCCCTGGATCAGCATCACGAGCAGGACGATGCCGAAGGTGAGCATCAGCTTCGGCATCAGGTTGAGGTTCTTGATCCACTGCATGGGTGCACGGTCTCCTGCTGCGTTCCCCGGCACGGGCGCGCCGGGGCCCGCGCCGGCCGGGCCAGCGCGGCGTCGACGGGATGGATTACTTGATGTTGGCCAGCTTCAGGCTCGACGGCGAGGTGACTTCGATCTCGGCGCGCGAGGCGTCGCGCTGGATCTTGCCGATCGCGCACACGGTCTTGCCCTCGAGCGTCATCAGGTCAAAACCGAAGTTGCCGCGGGCCGAGCCCGGGATGCGGGCCGAGAAGGTGTGGCGCGGGAACGAACCGCCCATGTGCAGGAACGTCGGCTGGCCTTCGGAACCTTCGGCGTAGCGGGCCTTCTCGACCTTGCCGCAGACCATGCCGTCCTTGCCGGCGAAGCGCGGGGCGTTCTCCGGCGGGATCATCTCGTCGGCGGCGGCGACCAGGGAGACGCTTGCCAGCAGGGCCGCGGACATCAGCGAAATGAAGGGCTTGGACATCTTTTTCTCCGGATTGGGTTGCACCGGCAAACGGCCGGCCATGCGCTCGGTATCGGCCGGCGCGGGCAATGATTGATAGGGCATGCCAGGAACTGTGATGGCCGCCACGCTTTGTCAGGCGGCGGCTTCTTCGGTGGTGGCGGCCTGCCCCAGGTCGGCGGTATCGAGCAGGGTCTCGATGTCCAGCAGGATCAGCATGCGCTCGTCCTGGGTGCCGATGCCGGAGATGAAGCGGGTGTCCACCGCGGCGCCGAACTCCGGCTTCGGGCGGATCTGCTCGGCGCTCAGCGGGATCACGTCGGAGACGCTGTCCACGACGATGCCGACCACGCGGTCCTCGACGTTGAGCACGATCATCACGGTGAAGGCGTCGTAGCGGGCCTCGTCCAGGCGCAGCTTCAGGCGCAGGTCGATCACCGGCACGATGGTGCCGCGCAGGTTGATCACGCCCTTGATGTAGTCCGGTGCGTCCGGCACGCGGGTGACCGCGTCGTAGCCGCGGATTTCCTGCACTTTGAGGATGTCCACCCCATAGTGCTCGTTGCCGAGCGTGAAGCTGAGGTACTCGCCGCCGGAGGTGGCGGCGTGGGCGCTGGTGTCGTTCATCTGGGGTCCTGATCCTGGCGGGATGCGGGTACGGAGGGGCGTCACCCGTGTATCGGCCATGGCCGCCGGAACTTTAGGTGCCCGCTATGCGCCGCCGTTCTTGCGCGCCTTGCGCTCGCGGTCGACCCGGAAGATGTAGCGCTGGATGGCGGCGTCGGCGCCGCGCGGCAGGTCCTCGAAGCGCAGGCCCACGCGCTGCTGCTCCATGCCGTTGGCCTGCTTGCGCACCAGCTGGCTGCAGACCACCAGGGTGACCGCGATCGGCGCCGAGTCGGGCAGCTGCAGTTCGCAGCCGGCCAGCCGCTGCTGCAGCCGCAGCAGGTTCAGGTCCGGCGGCAGCAGCACGGCGATGCCGCCGGCGCTGATGTCGACCACGCGCCAGCGCAGCGGCTCGGCGCCCTGCGGATCGGGGAACACGCACCAGGGCGAATCGCCGACCGGGGTTTCCAGCCGGTACAGCTCGCGGCGCTGCAGGTGATAGGCCTCTTCCGGGAAGGCGAGGCGGAACGCCGTGCGCCCGTCCTCCACCAGCACTTCCGGGTGCTCCAGGCGGAAGCGCACCATGACCCGGTCCACCTGCGCGAAGCACAGCAGGTGCGAGGCTTCGCCGACGCTGCGGTTGACCGCCGGCAGCGGGCTGCCGTCCAGCAGCAGGGTGTCCTCGTCCACGTCCAGCACCGCGCTGGGATAGGACTGTTCGCGGCCATCGGGATGGACCGCGACCGTGGCACGCTGGTCGATCATCGCCTGCAGCAGCAGGCGGATCTGGCGCGGATTGCGAACCATGTACTTCTCGTCGGCATACAGGCTGCCGTCGAAGGAGGAAGGGGCGGATTCCGTCGGTTCGCGCTCTGACATGATCTCTGGAACAGGGAGGGCGGAGGCCTGGAGGCAACAGCATACCGGCAGGGTACCTCCGTGTATCGGCTCCATCGCCCGGCTCTTTAGCGCCGGGGGGCGGTCGGGCGCCATCGCCCGGCCGGTGGCTCAGAATTCCTGCCAGTTGCCGCCATCCGCCGGCGGCGCGGGCAGTGGCCGCGATGGCGCGCGCGGTGGCGCCTGCGGCCTGGCCGGCGTCACGATCGTGAGTGCCGGGCGCGCGGGGGCATGGCGGGTCGTGGTGCGGAACATCGACACTGCCGTGGCCAGGTCGTTGGCCTGTTCTTCCATCGCGCGCGCGGCGGCGGTGGCTTCCTCCACCAGCGCGGCGTTCTGCTGGGTGGTTTCGTCCATCTGCATCACGGTCTGGTTGACCTGCTCGATGCCGGCGGTCTGTTCCTGCGAGGCGGCCGAGATCTCGGCCATGATGTCGGTCACCCGCTGCACCGAGGTCACGATCTCGCCCATGGTGCTGCCGGCCTGGTGGACCAGCGCCGAGCCTTCGGAAACCTTGTCCACCGAGTTCTCGATCAGCTCCTTGATCTCCTTGGCGGCGCCGGCCGAACGCTGCGCCAGGGTGCGCACTTCCGAGGCGACCACGGCGAAGCCGCGGCCCTGTTCGCCGGCGCGGGCGGCTTCCACCGCGGCGTTGAGCGCCAGGATGTTGGTCTGGAAGGCGATGCCGTCGATCACGCTGATGATGTCGGCGATCTTCTTCGAGGAGGCCTCGATGTCGGCCATGGTGGTGACCACCTGGCCGACCACCTGGCCGCCCTGCGAGGCGACGCCGGCCGCGCCCTGGGCGAGCTGGTTGGCCTGGCGCGCGTGCTCGGCGTTCTGGCGCACGGTGGAGGTCAGTTCCTCCATCGAGGCGGCGGTTTCCTCCAGGTTGGCGGCCTGCTGCTCGGTGCGGCGGGAGAGGTCGTTGTTGCCGGTGGCGATCTCCGCCGCCGCCTGGTGGATGCGCGACGTCGCGGTCTGGATGCGGTCGATGATGCCGGTGAGCTGGACCACGGTGGCGTTGGCGTCGTCGCGCATGGCGGCGAACGTCCCGCGGTAGTCGCCTTCCATCTGCACGGTGAGGTCGCCCTGCGAGAGCGCGCGCAGCACGCCCGATACCTGCTCGACGCTGGAGCCGATGGCGGCCAGCAGGCCGTTGAGCTGTTCGGACAGCTGCAGCAGGAAGCCGCTCTTGTCCTCCAGCCGGATGCGGCCGGAGAGGTCGCCGTGCGAGGCGGCCACGATGATGTCGCTGACTTCCTGCTCGATCCGCACCTCCACGGTGCGGTCGTCCCATTCCACCACGTAGCCCAGGCGGTCGCCGTCGGCGTCGGTGACCGGGTTGATGATCTGGCGCATGACATGGCCGCCGACGCTGATCTGCGCGTGGTGGGTGCCATGCAGCCTGCCGAGCAGCCCGCGCTGGTGCGCCGGGTGCCGGTGGAAGATGTCGATGTTGCTGCCGATCAGGGTCTTCATGTCGAAGTTCGGCAGGTCGCGGCGCATGTCCTGCTCGGCCTTGCCCAGCATCTCCATCAACGGCCGGTTGGCGTAGATGATGTTGAGGTCGGCGTCGGCGATCATCACACTGGTGGTGACGTCGTCCAGCGCGGTGCGGATGCGCAGGTCCTCGGCGGCGCGGGCGCGGTCCTGGTCGGCCCGGGCCTTGAGCTGGGCGATCATCTCGCCGATGGCGGCATACATCTGCCCGATCTCGTCGCGCGAGCGGTAGTCCACGCGCACGTCGAGATCGCCGTGCGAAACCGCCTGGATCGCACCGAGCGCACCGGACAACGGGCGCAGGATCGAGCGCGCGATCAGCCAGCACACCAGCAGTGCCGCCAGCAGCACCAGCATGCCGGCCACGATCAGCACCCGGCCGAAGCTCCAGGCGCGCGCGGCGATGTCGTCGGTGTACTCGCCGCTGCCGATGATCCAGCCCCAGCGCTTGTGCAGGCCGACGTAGGAGATCTTCTGCACCGCGCCGTCGACGCCGGGCTTGGGCCAGGTGTAGTCGAGGAAGCCGCCGCCGTTGCGCTGTGCAAGCCTGACCATCTCCACGAAGATCTTTTTGCCGTCGGCACTGGTGGCGTCGCTGAGGTCCTTGCCGTTCAGCGCGGTCTGGTAGGGGTGCATCAGCATGGTGGGGTGTTCGTCGTTCACCCACAGGTAGTCGCTGCCGTTGGCGCTGCGCAGCGACTCGATGGCCGCCAGCGCCTGGCGGCGGGCTTCGTCCTCGCCCAGTTCGCCGGCGGCGGCGCGGTCGGCGTAGCGGTTGGCCAGCGCCAGCGCCGCCTCCACGCGGGTGTGCAGGGCATTGCGCTCGTTGCGCAGCAGTTCGTCGTGGTTGCGCCGGGCGGTGACCAGGCACAGGGCGATGATCCCGGTGGCCAGGACCGCGAGCATGAGGATGAATTTGCGGCGCAGCGGCAGGTCGCTGAAGACGCGCAGGGCGGGGTGGGCGTTCATGCGTCTGTTTCCTTTTCCGTCACCGTGCATGGAAGAACAGGCCCTGCGGCCCCCGCCACGACACGGCCGCCTGCCTTCCCGCGATATCGGCGCCCGGTTCCGCGGCTGCAGCGCCGCGGGCGGGTACCTGGCGGTTGCATGACCGCCAGCGGGATTGCAGTGCGACCGGCATCACGGAACAGGTTTTCCGCGGGATGCGCACTACCGGCCTTGCCTCCCGCCCCGCCGGGGGCAGGCGCCGACGGGCCCCGCCGGTGGGGGCCCGTCGGCGTTGGATCAGAACTCCTGCCAGTCGTCGCCGTCGGCCAGCGCCGGCTCGGTCCTGCGTGCCGCGCCGGGCTGCGCGCGCGGCGGCGCCACGGCGGGACGCGCGGCGGCGCGCCGGGCGGCGGGCGGCAGCGGGGACGGCGCGGCCGCGGGCGTCGCGGCGGCATCGTCGAGGTGGAACAGGGCGACCGCCGCGGCCAGCTGGGTGGCCTGTTCCTCCATCGAGCGCGCGGCGGCGGTGGCTTCCTCCACCAGCGCGGCATTCTGCTGGGTGGTTTCGTCCATCTGCATCACGGTCTGGTTGACCTGCTCGATGCCCGCGCTCTGTTCCTGCGAGGCGGCGGAGATCTCGGCCATGATGTCGGTCACCCGCTGCACCGAGGTCACGATCTCGCCCATGGTGCTGCCGGCCTGGTGGACCAGCGCCGAGCCTTCGGAAACCTTGTCCACCGAGTTCTCGATCAGTTCCTTGATCTCCTTGGCGGCACCGGCCGAACGCTGCGCCAGGGTGCGCACTTCCGAGGCGACCACGGCGAAGCCACGGCCCTGTTCGCCGGCACGGGCCGCTTCCACCGCGGCGTTGAGCGCCAGGATGTTGGTCTGGAAGGCGATGCCGTCGATCACGCTGATGATGTCGGCGATCTTCTTCGAGGAGGCCTCGATGTCGGCCATGGTGGTGACCACCTGGCCGACCACCTGGCCGCCCTGCGAGGCGACGCCGGCCGCGCCCTGGGCGAGTTGGTTGGCCTGGCGCGCGTGTTCGGCGTTCTGGCGCACGGTGGAGGTCAGTTCCTCCATCGAGGCGGCGGTTTCCTCCAGGTTGGCGGCCTGCTGCTCGGTGCGGCGCGACAGGTCGTTGTTGCCGGTGGCGATCTCCGAGGCGGCCAGGTTGATGCTGGCCGCGGCCTGCTGGATGCGGCCGACGATCGAGGTCAGCTGCGCCACGGTGGCGTTGGCGTCGTCGCGCATCCGCGCGAACACGCCCTGGAACTCGCCGTGCATGCGCGCGGTCAGGTCGCCGCGGGCGATGGCCTGCAGCAGCGCGGAGACCTCGGACAGGTTGCCGTCGGTGGTTTCCATCAGGCGGTTGAGCCCGGCCACCATGTCGCGGAAGTCGTGCTCGAAGCGTGTGGCATCGCCGCGCACGCTGAAATCGCCCGCGGCTGCGGCACCGGCCAGGCGCTTGATCTCGGCATTGATCGCCGACAGGCTGGCCTTGGTCTCGTCCATGGCCCGGGTGATGGCGGCTTTCTCGCCCGGCAGGCGGTCCATGTCCACCGACAGGTCGCCGTGCGCATAGCGCTGCATCACCTCGACGATCCGCGCGGTCACCTCCAGGTGGCTGGAGACCAGTTGGTTGGTGCCGGCGACCATCACCCCGTAATCGCCGGGGAAGCGGGAGGCGTCGATGCGGTGGCTCACGCTGCCGGCATCGTGGCGCGCGGCCATCTCACCCTGGGCATCGATCACCGCGCGGATCTGGTCGCGCATGTGCGACTGCGCCCGCAGCAGCTGGCCCAGTTCGTCGTTGCGGCGCGCCGGGATCGGGGTGTCCAGCCTGCCCTGGGCGACGTCGGCGGACACGCGCACCGCGTCGGCCAGCGGGCGCAGCACCATGGCCCGCAGCAGCAGCCACAGGCCCGCGCAGAGCGAAGCGGCGGCGAGCAGCCCGACCAGCGCCACCAGCCCCAGCAGCGAGCGTGCCTGGGCGGTGAGCAGGTCGCGCGGCACCATCACCCCCAGCGCGAAGCGGCGGTCGCTCTTGCCGATGCGCAGCGGCGCATAGACCTGCACCATCCCGTTCCCATCGGCCTGGAAGTTGCTGTAGAGCTTGTCCTCGGCGACGGCGGCCAGGATCGCTTTGGTGGTGTCGTCGTCGCGGGTCTTGCCGACGTTGGCCGGGTCCGGCGAGGCCACCACCATGCCCATCGGCGACAGCAGTTCGGCGCGGCCCTGGCCCATCGGCCGGAGCTCGGCGATGCGCGCCTGCAGCGCCGAGAGCTCGAAGTCGGAGGTGACCACGCCCAGCACTTTGTCGCCGTCCATGATCGGAATCGCGATGGTGGTCAGCATCAGCGTCTTGCCGCCGACCTCATAGGCATACGGCTCGATGATGACCGGCTTCTTCAGCGTCCTGGGGGTGACGTACCAGGCGCCCAGTTTGGGATCCTCGTAGTCGCGCAGCGGCTCGCTGACCAGCTCGCCGCCGACCCGTGCCCAGTAGCTCATGAAGCGGCCGCTGGCGTCGTGTTCCGGGGCATCGACGAACTGCGCGTCATTGCCGTCGAACGCGTCCGGCTCCCACAGCACGCACATGCCGGCGCGCTCCGGGTGCAGCTCCAGCTGCTGGCGGAAGGTCTGCGAGACGGCGGCGCGGCTGATCTGCCCGCGCTGGGTGGCCAGGTTTTCGGCCAGGGTCTGCACCGCGTCGTAGGTCTGGCTCATCTCGGTGGACAGGTGCTGGGCCTCGAAGCGGGCGAGGTTCTCCAGCGTCGCCTGCGAGGAGGCCAGCAGGGCGCGGCTGCTCTTCCAGTAGCTGATCGCGGCGGTGAGGCCGAACGCGGCCAGGGCGATCAGGGCGATGCCCAGCATCAGGCGGGTGGCGACGCTGCTCTTGCGTTCGCCGGACAAGGAACGGGGGGACGAGACGGACATGGAGGGACCGATGAGGGCGGAATCCCCTGCTTCATCGGTCGCCGGCGGCGGTTCTTGAGGGCCGCCGCTGCCGTCCGTCGGAAAACCCCCGCCGGACCGCCGGCTTCATTCGAAACCGGCGGCAACCCGCGGCCTGGACCGGCTCAGAACTCCTGCCAGTCGCCGCCATCGGCGTCCTTCGCCGGCGCGATCACGCGCGGCGCGGGCGCCAGCTTCGGCGCCGGGGCCCGGGCCGGGGCGGCGGCGCGGCGGGGGGCGGGCGGGGCACTGGCCGGCGCGGCGGCGGCATCGTCGAGGTGGAACAGGGCGACCGCTTCGCTCAGCTGGTGCGCCTGTTCCTCCATCGAACGCGCGGCGGCGGTGGCTTCCTCCACCAGCGCGGCATTCTGCTGGGTGGTCTCGTCCATCTGCATCACGGTCTGGTTGACCTGCTCGATGCCGGCGGTCTGTTCCTGCGAGGCGGCCGAGATCTCGGCCATGATGTCGGTCACGCGCTGCACCGAGGTCACGATCTCGCCCATGGTGCTGCCGGCCTGGTGGACCAGCGCCGAGCCTTCGGAAACCTTGTCCACCGAGTTCTCGATCAGTTCCTTGATCTCCTTGGCGGCGCCGGCCGAACGCTGCGCCAGGGTACGCACTTCCGAGGCGACCACGGCGAAGCCACGGCCCTGTTCGCCGGCACGGGCCGCTTCCACCGCGGCGTTGAGCGCCAGGATGTTGGTCTGGAAGGCGATGCCGTCGATCACGCTGATGATGTCGGCGATCTTCTTCGACGAGGCCTCGATGTCGGCCATGGTGGTGACCACCTGGCCGACCACCTGGCCGCCCTGCGAGGCGACGCCGGCCGCGCCCTGGGCGAGCTGGTTGGCCTGGCGCGCGTGTTCGGCGTTCTGGCGCACGGTGGAGGTCAGTTCCTCCATCGAGGCGGCGGTCTCCTCCAGGTTGGCGGCCTGCTGCTCGGTGCGGCGCGACAGGTCGTTGTTGCCGGTGGCGATCTCCGAGGCGGCCAGGTTGATGCTGGAGGCGGCCTGCTGGATGCGGTCGACGATCGAGGTCAGCTGAGCCACGGTGGCGTTGGCGTCGTCGCGGATGCGCGCGAACACGCCCTGGTAGTTGCCTTCCATGCGCGCGGTGAGGTCGCCGCGCGACAGCGCGCCGAGCAGGGTGGAAACCTGGCCGACGCTGGACGCGAAACTATCCAGCAGGCCGTTGAGCTGTTCGGACAGCTGCAGCAGGAAGCCGCTCTTGCCGTCCAGCATGATGCGCCCGGAGAGCTCGCCGTTGGCGGCGGCGGCGACGATGCCGCTGACCTCGCGCTCGACCTGCACCTCGACGGTGCGGTCGTCCCACTCCACCACGTAGCCCAGGCGGTTGCCGTCGCCGTCGGTCACCGGGTTGATGATCTGGCGCATGACGTGGTTGCCGACGGTGATCTGCGCGCGATGGGTGCCGTGCAGTTCGCCGAGCATCCTGCGCTGGTGCGCGGGGTGCTTGTGGAAGACGTCGATGTTGCTGCCGATCAGGGTCTTCATGTCGAAGTTCGGCAGGTCGCGGCGCATGTCCTGCTCGGCCTTGCCCAGCATCTGGAACAGCGGCCGGTTGGCGTAGATGATGGTGAGGTCGGCGTCGGCGATCATCACGCTGGTGGTGACGTCGTCCAGCGCGGAACGGATGCGCAGGTTCTCGGCGGCGAGGGCGGCGTCGCGCTCGATGCGCTCGCGCAGGTTGCCCTGCATGGTCTGCATGGAGCGCATCAGCGTGCCGATCTCGTCGTGGCGCGTGGCCTCGATGCGGCCGTCGAGCTTGCCGTGGGCGATGTCGTTGGCGACGCCGGCGGCGGCGGCCAGCGGCAGCACCACCTGCCGCCGCAGCAGCACGAACAGCGCGCTGCACAGCGCCAGCGCGGCCAGCAGCCCGACCGCGACGACGATGTACAGCAGCACGTCGGCCTGCCGGGTCAGCAGGGACTGCGGGACGATCACGCCCAGGGCGAAGTGCTGCGCGGCCTTGCCGACCTGGATCGGCACGTACACCGCGACATTGCCGTCGGCATCCGGGGTGAACGCCTCGGCGACCTCGCCCTTGGCGATGCGCGCGAGCATGGCGCCGGTGGCCGGGTCCTGGCGCTGGGTACCGACCCCGGCCGGGTCGCGGCTGGCCAGCACGCGGCCGGCCGGCGACAGCAGTTCGACGTGGCCTTCGCCCATGGGCGTGAGCCGCGCGAGGTGCTCCTGCAGCGAGGACAGGGCGAAATCCACGGTCACCACGCCCAGGAAGCGCTCCTGCTCGACGATCGGGATCGACAGCGTGGTCATCAGCACCTGCTTGCCGTTGATGGTGTAGCTGTACGGCTCGACCAGCGTGGGCTGGCGGCTTTGGCGGGGCTTGAGGTACCAGTCGCCGTCGCCGGCCACGTCATAGCCGCGCAGGGCCTCGGTGACGGGCTTGCCGTACGCCCAGGCCCAGTAGCTCATGAAGCGGCCGCTGGCATCGTGCCCCTCGGCATTGGCGTGCGCGGCATCGGCGCCGTCGAACGCGTCCGGTTCCCACAGCGTGCTGACCCCGACCCACTCCGGGTGCGCGAGCAGCTGCTGCTGCAGCAGTGCTGACACCGCGGGCCGGGTCAGCAGGCCCTGCTGGTGCTGCAGGCGCAGGGTGGCGGCCAGGGTGGTGGCGGTGTCGTAGGCTTCGCCGAGCCCGGCCGAAACCCGCTGTGCCTCGAGCCCGGCCAGGTTGCGCATCGCGTCCTGCGACGACGAGAGCAGGGCGCTGCTGCTCTTCCAGTAGCTGATCGCGGCGGTGACGCCAAAGGAAATCAAGGCGATCAGCGCCACGCCCAGCATCAGGCGACTGACGATGCTGGAACCGGAACGGGGTTGGGACACAGCTCTCTCCTGCGGCCAGGTGCCCCGGGACATCGGGACACCGGCTCATGACTTTGTAAGAAAGGGCGGTGGTGTCGGATCACCGCCGCCCGGCAACGCCCGTGCGCGGTCCGTGGCGGACCGCGCGACGGATACTTCAGTGCGCCTGCGCGCCGGCGGCGGCCAGGCCGATGCCGCGCACCGCGGGTGCGGCCGCCGCCACGCGCACCGTGCCCGGCGCGGCGGCCAGCCGGAACTGCGAGACCGCCTCGCTCAGCTGGTGCGCCTGCTCCTCCATGGCGCGTGCGGCGGCGGTGGCTTCCTCCACCAGCGCGGCGTTCTGCTGGGTGGTCTCGTCCATCTGGGTGACGGTCTGGTTGACCTGCTCGATGCCCGCGCTCTGTTCCTGCGAGGCGGCGGAGATTTCGGCCATGATGTCGGTCACCCGCTGCACCGAGGTCACGATCTCGCCCATGGTGCTGCCGGCCTGGTGGACCAGCGCCGAGCCTTCGGAGACCTTGTCCACCGAGTTCTCGATCAGCTCCTTGATCTCCTTGGCGGCGCCGGCCGAACGCTGCGCCAGGGTGCGCACTTCCGAGGCGACCACGGCGAAGCCGCGGCCCTGTTCGCCGGCACGGGCCGCTTCCACCGCGGCGTTGAGCGCCAGGATGTTGGTCTGGAAGGCGATGCCGTCGATCACGCTGATGATGTCGGCGATCTTCTTCGAGGAGGCCTCGATGTCGGCCATGGTGGTGACCACCTGGCCGACCACCTGGCCGCCCTGCGAGGCGACGCCGGCCGCGCCCTGGGCGAGTTGGTTGGCCTGGCGCGCGTGTTCGGCGTTCTGGCGCACGGTGGAGGTCAGTTCCTCCATCGAGGCGGCGGTTTCCTCCAGGTTGGCGGCCTGTTGCTCGGTGCGCCGGGAGAGGTCGTTGTTGCCGGTGGCGATCTCCGAGGCGGCCAGGTTGATGCTGGCCGCGGCCTGCTGGATGCGGCCGACGATCGAGGTCAGCTGCGCCACGGTGGCGTTGGCGTCGTCGCGCATCCGCGCGAACACGCCCTGGAACTCGCCGTGCATGCGCGCGGTCAGGTCGCCGCGGGCGATGGCCTGCAGCAGGCTGGAGGTCTGCGCCAGGCTGTGGTCGGTGGCCTCCATCATCGCGTTGAGGTTGTGCACCATCTGCCGGAAATCATGCTCGAAGCGCTGCTCGTCGCCGCGCTGGCTGAAATCGCCGGCGGCCGCGGCCCCGCTGAGGCGGCGGATCTCGCTGCTGATGGCGGTGAGGTTGCGCTTGATGGTGGCCATGGTCTCGGTGATCTCGGCCTTCTCGCCGGGCAGCGCCGGCATGTCGCGGGTCAGGTCGCCCACGGCATAGCGCTGGGCCAGCTCGATCACCTGCATCTTGACCCCGATGTGGTTGCCGACCAGCTGGTTGGTGCCGGCGACCATCACCCCGTAGTCGCCGGGGAAGGCGGCCTGGTCCATGCGGTAGCTGATGATGCCGGCGTCGTGCTGGCGGCCCATTTCCTGCTGCGCGGCGATCACTGCCTGCAGCTGCGCCTGCATGCGCTGCATCGAGGACAGCAGCTTGCCGACTTCGTCGCGGCGCGAGGCATCGATGCGGCGGTCGAGCTTGCCGGCGGCGACATCGTCGGCCACGCGCACCGCTTCGCCCAGCGGCTGGGTGATCGAGCGGATGATGGCCCAGCCCAGCAGGGCGGCCAGCAGCAGCGACAGCGCCATGCCGGCGGCCACCGCCATCAGTGAACGCTGGTAGGCCTGCCGGGACGCGGCCACATCCCGGGCCAGCTGCTCCTGGTTGTACTGGGACATCTGCTTGAGCTGGTCGAACAGCAGGCGGCGCTGCTTGCGCGATTCGTCCGAGGAGATGCTCCGCGCGGTGTCGAAATCGTCGGCGGCGATGGCCGCGGCAATGCGCTCGTGCGCGGCGAAGTACGCCGCACGGTGCTGCTTGAGTTTCTCGTACATCGCCAGTTCTTCCGGCGTGTAGTCGGTGTCGATGTCGTCGTAGGCCTTCTCGGCGGCCTCGATCAGGCCGCGGGTGTCGGCCAGGCGCTTGTCGTAGTCGGCCAGCTGCTCGGGGTTGCCCTGGTAGCTGAGCTGCGCCTGCTCATAGGTACGGAATTCGCCCAGCTGCGCGCGCATTTCGCCCAGCTGCTGCACCGCCGGCATCCAGTTGTTGTTGATCTGCTCGATCTGGGTGTTGGCGAGCATCATCCGCCACAGCGAGAAGCCCCCCATCAACAGGGTGATCATGCAGGTGATGCAGAAGGCGAGGGCAAGTTTCCGCGTGATCGAAAGGTTCTGGAACCATTTCATCGCAGATATCTCCAGTGACAGGCTCAGCGACGGGCAGGCCCGGCGCGCCTGCATGACGTCATCAATATGGAAGGGCCGCGACGGGAGGCCTGCACCCCGGGGTGCACATTTGCGGTATCGGCGCTGGCGTCCGCTTCTTGACGTCCGTGCAGCCGCCGGCGGCGGGTTCCGGACGAACGGCAGGGCGGCCCGCCGGTGGCCTCAGAAATGCAGCTGCGCGCGCAGCTGCACCACTTCGGGCTGCCAGTGCGCGGTGCCACGGCGGGCGTCAGCGTGGACGTAGTTGGCCTGGAACTTCAGGTGGTTGCCCAGGTACCAGTTGGCGCCCACGGTCCAGTTGTGTTCGCGGCCGCCACGGATCAGGCCATCGTCCAGGTCGATGCGGCTGTAACGCGCCAGCAGCTCGACGGCACCGTGCCTGCCGGCCGGGCGCGGATTGGCGACGTTGCCGCCGCTGTAAGTGCGCGATTCGCCGGTCAGCAGCCAGCTGCCGGCCAGGTACCAGCCGTCGCTCCGGTAGTGCGGCAGGGCGTGGCGGCGGGTGGTCTGCTGCAGGTACTCGCCCTGCAGCGACCACGGGCCTTCGATCCACAGTGCCTCCAGGCCGCGGCGGTCGATGCGCTCGACCTCGCGCAGGGTGCCCGAGTCGACCAGCCGCAGCGACGTCAGCGACGCCTCCGGCCTGGCCCGCCATCGCACGCTCGGCGCGACCTCCACGCCCAGGCCGTTGGTTTCGGCGTCGGGACGCTCGCGGGTGCTGGAAATGCCCAGGTGCAGTACGTGCGAGGGTTGCTTGCGCGGGGTCCAGGCCAGCCGCGCGGCGAGGCTGTCGCCGCGGTTGTTGCCCTGCAGGTCGTGGCGGTAGGCGCCGGCGTTGAACAGCCAGCGCGGCCGCTCCAGCGCCCAGTCCACGCCGATGCGGCGGCCTTCGTAGAACGCCTGCGTCGGCAGTGCGTTCTCCATGAAGGCGCCGCTGCGGGTGGCGGTATTGCCTTCGAAGCCCAGCGGCAGCTTCATCTGCCCGATGCGCCACTTGCCGAGGTCGCGGCCGGTCAGGCCCTTGCTCTCCAGGCGCAGGGCCACGTCCAACCAGGTGTCGGACTGGAAGTCGTAGGAGGCGGTGAAGTCGTACAGGCCCTTGCGCTTGATGGCGACGCCGAACTCCTTGCGGCGCCAGTCCTGGTCGTTGTCGAGGGCGGCGCCATCGGCGTCGAAGCGGTTGACGTCCCAGGCAAAGTTGCCGGTGAGCGTGGCCTCGGTGCCGTTGGCCAGGGCGAGCCGGGGGGGCCATGCGTCGGCCTGCGTGCCGGCCAGGGCCGGGGCGGCGAGGGTGAGCAGGGCGAGCGGGGCGAGGCGATGCATGCGGGTGTCCTGGAGCGAGGGGGCGGCACGCCGCGGCGTGGGCCGGGTTCGGTGGGGCTTCCCGCGCCGCTGGTGGCGCGGGAAGCCGGATCCGTACGCCACGCGGCGCGCGGTGGAGCGGTTTGCGGGGAGCAGGATGCGGCGGCAACGGCAGGGGGCCGGCGCCGGAAGCGCCCCGGCACAAGCACCCCGGCACCGCCGCGCGGCCTGGCGTGCATGCCAGGCCATGGCGCGACGCGGTGGACCGATCAGGCGGCCTGCGGCAGCCGCAGCGAGCGCACCAGCCCGCCGACGTCGACGATCAGCGCCACCCGGCCATCGCCGAGGATGGTCGCGCCGGAGACGCCGCCGATGCGGCGGTAGTTGTTCTCGATGTTCTTGACCACGACCTGCTGCTGGCCGAGCAGTTCGTCCACTTCCAGGGCGATCTTCTGGCCGTCGCCCTCGACCACCACCACCAACGGGTCGGCGTGGCTGTCCTGGCGGTAGCCGTAGTACTGGCCCAGCGACAGGATCGGCAGGTACTCGCCGCGCACGCGCAGCACCCGGCCTTCGCCGGCCATGGTGCGGATGTCCTCGGCCTTGGGCTGCAGCGCCTCGAGCACGTAGGCCAGCGGCAGGATCAGCGTCTCGCCGGCGACCGAAACGGTCATGCCGTCGAGAATGGCCAGGGTCAGCGGCAGCCGGATCAGCACCCGGGTGCCGGCGCCGGTCTGGCTTTCCAGCTGCACTTCGCCGCCCAGCGCCTGGATGTTGCGGCGGACCACGTCCATGCCGACGCCGCGGCCGGACAGGTCGGTGACCGCATCGGCGGTGGAGAAGCCCGGCTGGAAGATCAGGTCCCAGACCTGGGTGTCGGTCGGGTTGTCGGGCACCGCCAGCCCGCGCTCCTGGGCCTTGGCCATGATCTTGTCGCGGTTCAGGCCGCGGCCGTCGTCGCTGACCTCGATGACGATGTGCCCGCCCTGGTGCGAGGCGGCCAGGGTGATGGTACCCATCTCGTCCTTGCCGGCCTGGCGGCGCACGTCGGGCATTTCCAGGCCGTGGTCGATCGAGTTGCGCACCAGGTGCACCAGCGGATCGGCGATCTTCTCGATCAGCCCCTTGTCCAGTTCGGTGCCTTCGCCGATGGTGCGCAGCCGCACCTGCTTGCCCAGGCGCGAGGACAGGTCGCGCACCAGCCGCGGGAAGCGGCGGAACACCGCGTCCACCGGCAGCATGCGCACCCCGATCACCGCTTCCTGCAGGTCGCGGGTATTGCGTTCGAGCAGGTCCAGCCCGGCCAGCAGGCGTTCGGCGTGCGAGGGATCCAGGCCGCCGGATACCTGCTTGAGCATCGCCTGGGTGATCACCAGCTCGCCGACCAGGTTGATCAGCGCATCGACCTTGTCGACGCTGACCCGGATCGAACTCTCGGCCTCGTGGCCGCCCGCCGCGGCGGGCGCCGCGGCTGCCGCCGGGCGCGCGGCGGCGACCACCTCGGCGGCCACTTCCTGCGCCGGCGTCGGCGCGTGCGTGGCCAGGCTCGGCGGGGCGATGATCGGCTGGATGTCCAGCTCGCAGTCGTCCACCACCCAGGCGAAGGTGTCTTCGATCTTGCTGCGCGGGATGCGCCCGGTCAGGCCCAGGTCCCAGGCGATGTAGGCTTCCAGCGGGTCCATCTGCTCGAAGCCGGGCAGCCGCTCCATGCGCGCCTGGACCTGCAGCGTGCCCAGGGTTTCCAGTTCGCGGATGATGCGCAGCGGATCGTTGCCGCTCATGAACAGCGACGGCGCCGGCACGAAGCCGATCTGCCAGCCGTCCGGCTCGGTCGCAGGGGCTTCCTGGCGGGCCGCGGCCGGCGCGGCGGCCGCGCCGGACAACACCGCTTCCAGGCGCGCCTTGACCGCGGCGACCAACGCCGGGTCGGCCGCCTGGCCGTGTTCGGCCTCGCGCAGCAGCGCGCGCAGCACGTCCACCGAGGACAGCATGGCATCGACCGCGGCGCTTTCCAGCGCACGCTTGCCGGCGCGCAGCTCGTCCAGCAGCGTTTCCAGCACGTGGGTCAGGCCGGCGATGGCCTCGAAGCCGAAGGTGCCGGCGCCGCCCTTGATCGAGTGCGCGGCGCGGAACACCGAATTGATGATTTCCGGATCCTGCTGCCCGTCCTCCAGTGCCAGCAGCCCGGCCTCCATGGCGTCCAGCCCTTCGCGGCTTTCCTCGAAGAAGGTGGCGTGGAAACGTTGCAGGTCCATGCTCATGGGCGCGCTATCCGGTCGGGTTCGGGGCGGTGGGTGGGCGATCAGCCCAGGACTTTCTGGACGGTGGCGACCAGCTGTTCCGGGTTGAACGGCTTGACCAGCCAGCCGGTCGCGCCGGCGGCCTTGCCCTCGGACTTCTTGTCGGCGGCCGACTCGGTGGTCAGCATCAACATCGGCGTGAACTTGTAGTCCGGCAGCTGGCGCAGTTCGCGGATGAGCGAGATGCCGTCCATGTTGGGCATGTTCACGTCGGTGACCACCGCGTTGAACCTGGCGCCCTTGGCACGGCCCAGGGCGATGGCGCCGTCCTCGGCTTCCTCGACGGAAAAGCCGGCCGAGGTGAGGGCGAAGGCCACCATCTGGCGCATCGACGCCGAGTCGTCCACCACCAGGATTCGAGCGCTCATGCAACGTTCTCCACAGAATTCGATTTGTCAGGGGTTGCGTCCAGGCCCAGGGCCTGGAGGACGCCGAGCAGGCGCGCGGCGTCGCGGAAAGTGTCGGTAGCGTCGTCGAAGACGGTGGCATGGCCGGCCTGGCGGCGGGCCTGGACGAAGGCGCACAGCACCTGGATGGCGGCGGTGTGCACCCGCCCCACCTGGCTGGCATCCACGCGCAACGCGCCGCTCTGGCCCAGGTGCGGGGCCAGGTGTTGCTTCAGGTCGCTGGTGGACTCGATGCCCAGGTCCTGCGCCAGTGCCACAGTGCTCATGGTTGCTCCGGAGAGACGGTACTGGACCAGTTAACGGCAGCGCTGGAACGATCTTTAAGGGGCGCGGACACAGGCGCGTGAATTCGTGAACTGGCGCACGGAACGGCGGCCGCGCCAGGCGGGTGTCCGCTGCCGGCGCGCATGCGTCTTCAGCGCTCGCACTGCAGCAGTTCCGAGGCGTCGAGCAGGATCATCGGCTGCTGGCCGATGCGCGCCACGCCGCGGAACAGGGTGTTGGAGATCTGGCAGATGCGGGCGGTGTCGGGCGGCTCGATCTGCGACTCGGTCAGGTTGGCCACGTCCTCGACCGCGGACACCCGCAGGCCGAGCACCTCGCCCTTTTCCTCGAGCACCACGATGCGGGTCTGGCTGCCTTCGCCGACCGCGGCGAAGCCCAGGTGCAGGCCCAGGTCGATCACCGGTACCACCTGGCCGCGCAGGTTCATGATGCCGAGCATCGAGGCGGCGGTGCCGCGCAGGCCCAGCAGCGGCACCGGCAGCACCACTTCCTGCACCTTGAGCAGCTCCAGTGCATAGGCCTGGGCGCCGCAGCGCAGGCGCAGCCAGCGCGAGGTGCGCTCGCTGGCGCGGCGCTGCGGGCGCTGCGGCTCGCGTGCCTGCGCCTGCAACGCGGCCCAGACGTTGTTGCCGTCCGCCGCCGCGGGCGTGGCCGTAGGCGCGGGGCCGGGTTCGCTGGCCGCGGGCGGGGCGGCGGTCCGCGCCAGCGCAGGCGTGGCGGCCGGGGCCGGGGACGGGATCGGGGCCGGGGTTGGGGCCGGCGCGGCTGGCGCGGTCACCGCCGGCGCCACCACCGCTGCAGGTGGTGCCGGGGTGGGGATGACCGGGTCGGCGCGGGCCGGGACCGGCGCGGCCGGAACGGGCGCGGGTACGGCCACCGGCGCGTCAGCCGCGGCCGGCGCCACGGCGACGGCGACCGGCGCCGCTGCCGGTGCCGGCGCAGGGATCGCGTCGAGCAGCAGCTCGCCCAGGTAGTCGTCCAGTACGTCGGTGCCGTTCATGCCGCGCGCTCCAGTTGCGCGGCGTCCTCGGCGCGCAGCCATTCGAGCGCGCGCCGGTAGGCCGACAGCCCGCGGCCCGGGTAGGCGTCGTCGTGCGCCGGGGCGGTGAGGGTGGCCGGGGTGCTGATGCGGGTGTCGATCGGAATCGCGTCTTCCCACACGCGCTCGCCATGCCGGTCCTGCATCTGCCGCAGGGTTTCGTTGCCGGTGCGGGTACGGCGGTCGAACAGGGTCGGCAGGATCGACACCGGCAGCGGCCGGCCGCGCGAGCGCTCGACCATCTGCCCGGTGCGCACCATGCCTTCCAGCCCGTGCAGCGCCAGGGGTTCGGCCTGGGTGGGAATGATCAGCCGGTCGGCCGCGGCCAGCGCGTTGATCATCAGCAGCCCCAGGGTCGGTGCGCAGTCGAGCAGGATGTAGTCGTGGCGCTGCCCGTGCTGCGCCAGCGCATGCTGCAGGGCCAGGCCCAGGCCCGGCTGGTTGGCGCTGCGCCGTTCCAGGGTGGCCAGCGCGGCCTGCGCGCACAGGTAGTCCAGCCCGGGGATGGCGCTGCCACGCGCGAGCGCGGCGATCTCGCCGGGCGGGGTGGCGAACAGTTCCAGCACGCCCGGCGGCGGCGGGTCCAGCGGTACCCCGAAGGCCCGGGTCAGCGAGGCGTGCGGATCGAGGTCGATCAACAGCACGCGCTGGCCCAGCGCGGCCAGGCCGCGCCCCAACGCCAGCGTCGTGGTGGTCTTGCCGACGCCGCCCTTCTGGTTGGCAATGGCCCAGATACGCATCAGTGCACTCCTTCTATTGCTGCCGGCAAGGCCGGTCCGGACGTGCGCGCGGGCGCCTCGGCGCCGGCGGCATCGCGGGTGGGTTGTGCGGCGTCGACCGTGGTCGCGCCGTCGGCCAGCGCCTCGGCGCTGGCGGCCGAATCGGCCAGGATGATGACCATGACCCGGCGGTTGCGGTTGCGGCCCTCGGCCAGCGCGTTGCTCTCGCGCGGGCGGAACTGGCCGTAACCCATCATCGCCAGCCGCTGCGGCTGCACGCCGTGGTCGGCGAACAGGTGCACCACGCTGGCGGCACGCGCGGCCGACAGTTCCCAATTGGACGGGTACTGCGCGGTGGCGATCGGCATGTCGTCGGTATGGCCTTCCACGCGCACCCCGTTGGGTACGTCGCGCAGCACGTCGGCCAGCTTGCCCAGGGTCTGCCGCGCGTCGGCGTCCAGCGCCGCCGACCCGGTGGCGAACAGGATGTCGCTGTTGATCTCGACCTCGATCCACAGCTCGGTGCGGCGCACGCTGATCACGCCCTGGCTGACCAGCGGCGCCAGCGCCCGGGTCAGCTTCTCGGCGATCTGCCCGAGCTGGCGTTCGGCGCGCTGCAGCTGCTCGCGGTCGCGCAGCGATACCGGGCGCGTCATCTGCGACGCCATCGACGGCAGCCGCGTCGGGTCGGAAACCGCGCCGCCGGTCATGCTCGGCGCGCGGATCACCGCCGGCGTGTCGTGGCCGCCGCCCTGCAGCTGCTGGTGGCCGACCTGGACCTGGGTGATGGTGCGCGGCGCGCCGCCGAAGGCGGTGGTCAGGGCATCGGCCATCACCCGGTACTTGCCTTCGTTGAGCGAGGAAATGGCGTACATCACCACGAAGAAGGCCAGCAGCAGCGTCATCAGGTCGGCATAGGGGATGGCCCATGCCTCGTGGTTGGCGTGCTCTTCGTGGGACTTGCGGCGTGCCATGGTTCAGCCCACGAAGCCGGCCAGGCTGGTTTCGATGTTGCGCGGGTTCTCGCCATGGGCGATGGCGATCAGCCCTTCGATGATCATCTCGCGCTCGCGGCTGTTGTGCGCGATCACGCTCTTGAGCTTGGCCGCGACCGGCAGGAACAGCAGGTTGGCCGAGGCGATGCCGTAGATGGTGGCGGTGAACGCGGCGGCGATGCCGTGGCCGAGCTTGCTCGGGTCGGCCAGGTTCTTCATCACCGCGATCAGGCCCAGCACCGCGCCGATGATGCCCAGGGTCGGGGCGTAGATGCCCATGCCCTCGAACACCTTGGCCGCGGCCAGGTCGCGGTGTTCCTGGCCGCTGAGTTCGATTTCCAGCATGTGCCGGATCGCGTCGGGCTCGACGCCGTCCACCACCAGCTGCAGGCCCTTGCGCAGGAACGGGTCGTCCTGCATCTCCACCTGCGGCTCCAGCCCGAGCAGGCCCTGGCGGCGGGCGATGTTGCTCCATTCCACGATCTGCCGGATCAGCGCCTGGCGGTCGCTGGCCGGCGGCTGCACCACCCAGCGCACGATCCTGAAGGCATGGCGGAAGATCGCCGGCGAGGTATGCAGCAGGATCGCCGCCACGGTGCCGACGATGACGATGACGAAGGCGGCCGGCGACCACAGCGAGGACAGGCCGGCTCCCTTGAGTATGCTGCCACCCACCAGCGAGGCCAGTGCGAGGAAGAGTCCGATGATGCTGAGTCTGTCCATTTAACGGATATCGGCGTTTGCGCGGGGTACTTGAACGGGTGGGGGGCGGCCGCGGGCGCGGCGGGCGGGTGTGGCCGCGGGCTGCGGCGGTCATGCGCCGCTACCGGCGCGACCGGTGGGCTTACTCCTGGCTGCGCAGCCCGTCCACGTCCAGGATCAGCGCCATGCGGCCGTCGCCGATCAGGGTGGCGCCGGCATAGCCCTTGAGCCCGCGCAGGGCCTTGGGCAGCGGCTTGATCACCACTTCCTCGCGGCCCCGCACCTGGTCCACGACCAGGCCGAAGCGGGCCTCGCCGATCTGCAGCACCACGATGGTGAGCAGGGTCGACTGCGCCGGTTCCACGTCCAGCCACTGGCGCAGGTCGACCAGCGCCAGCGTGTGCGACTTACGGTCGAGCACGGCGCGGCCGTCGAACCAGCCCAGCGAGGTGCGCGGCGCGTGCAGCACTTCCATCACCCGCGCCAGCGGCAGCGCGTAGATGTCCTCGCCGGCCTGCACCAGCAGGGTCGGCAGGATCGCCAGGGTCAGCGGCACGCGGATCAGGAAACGGCTGCCGCGGCCCAGCTCCGACTGGATCTGGATCTGCCCGCTCAGCTCGCGGATGCGCGACTGCACCACGTCCATGCCGACGCCGCGGCCGGAAATGTCGGTGACCTGCTGCTTGGTCGAGAAGCCCGGCAGGAACACCAGGTGCAGGCACTCCTCGCTGCTCAGCCGAGCCGCCGCCTCCGGGTCCAGCAGGCCCTTCTCGCGGGCCTTGGCGCGCAGCCGCTCGGGGTCGATGCCGGCGCCGTCGTCCTGCACCTCGATGCTGACGTAGTCGCCTTCCTGCTGCGCCGACAGCCGTACCCGGCCCATTCGCGGCTTGCCCTGCGCTTCGCGCAGGTCGGGCATTTCCACGCCGTGGTCGATGGCGTTGCGGACCAGGTGCACCAGCGGATCGGCCAGCGCCTCGACCAGGTTGCGGTCGAGCTCGGTCTCGGCGCCGATCAGCTCCAGGTCCACTTCCTTCTTGAGGCTGCGGGCGACGTCGCGGGCGACCTTGGGGAAGCGCGAGAACACCTTGCCCACCGGCTGCATGCGGGTGCGCATGACCGCCGACTGCAGGCGTGCGGTGGCGATGTCCAGGGTGGAGACGGCGCGGTCCAGTTCCTCGTCTTTCAGGCGCGTGCGCAGGGTCTTGAGCCGGTTGCGCGAGAGCACCAGTTCGCCGATCAGGTTGACGATGGCGTCCAGGCGCTTGGTGTCCACGCGCACGGTCTGTTCCGGTTCGACCGCGGCCTTGGCCGCGGCCGGTGCCGGTGCCGGCGTCGATGCCGGTGCCGGGGGCGCGACGCGCGCAGGTGCGGCCGGCGCGGTGGCCGGCAGGGCGCGGGCGCCGGGCGCGGCACCGCCGTGCAACTGGTCGAGCAGGCTTTCGAATTCGTCTTCGGTGATCAGGTCGCCGCCGGCCTTGGCGGCGGGCGCGGCGCTGGCCGCGACGGGGCGGCTGCCGGGTGCGGCGCCGCCATGCAGCTGGTCCAGCAGGCTTTCGAACTCGTCCTCGGTGATCAGCTCGTCGCCGCCCTTGGCGGCGGGCGCGGCGCTGGCCGGCGCCGGGCGGGTGCCGGGCGCGGCGCCGCCGTGCAGCTGGTCGAGCAGGTTCTCGAACTCGTCTTCGGTGATCAGGTCGCCGGCCGTCGCCGGGGCGGCCACCGCGACCGGTGCCGCCGGGGCCGGGGCCGCATCGACGTCGAACAGCGCGATCAGCGACGGCGGCGCGTGCTGCGGATCGGTGCCGGCCGACACCGCGTCGAGCATCGCCTGCAGCCAGTCCAGCGACTGCTGCGCGGCGTCGAAGTGGTGCGCCTGCAGCACCGCCTTGCCCGAGCGCGCCATGCCCAGGGTTTCCTCGGCGGCGTGGCACAGCTCGACCATGGCGTTGATGCCGAGGAAGCCGGCGCCGCCCTTGAGCGTGTGGAAGCCGCGGAACACCGCGTTGAGCTGGTCGTTGTCGCGGGGCGACTGCTCCAGGGCGACCAGCTGTTCGCCGAGGCGATCCAGGATTTCCTGGGCCTCGATGATGAAATCGGCGGCGATGTCGTCGGCGAAGGCGCTCATGGCATCACAGCCCCAGGTTGGAGAGCAGGTCGTCGGCGTCGTTCTGGCTGACGGCGTGGCGGTCGATGCCTTCCAGCGCCGGGCCGGCGAGGCCGCGGCCACGGGCCTCGTCTTCCGGCGGCGGCAGGCCGAGCGCGCCGAAGCCCTCGTGCACGCGGCGCACGATGCCGACCACGCGGCGGATGATCTGCCCGGTCAGGTCCTGGTAGCTCTGGGTCAGGGCGATCTCGGTGAGGTTGTGGCGGATGCGCTCCAGCGCCTGCTCGTGTTCGATCGCCGGCACGCTGCCCTCGCGCAGGCCGCTGACCAGCTCGCGGCACTGCTCGGCCAGGTCCAGGGTGCGGTGGGTGGCCTTTTCGGTCATCTCCACCACGTGGTCCAGGCGCGCGCAGGCGTCGTCCAGCTCGCCGGCCTCGGTGGGTACCGTCGGCAGCTCGCCCAGGGCCTGGCCAAGCTCGCGCGCCAGCCGCCCCAGCCCGGCCATCATCGGCTGCGTGCGCAATGCCGCCAGCGCGTCGATTTCCCGGCGCCAGCCGTGTTCGTCGCCGCTTTCCAGCGCCGCCAGCGCGTCCTGCAGGTGTTGCACCAGGATCGATTTTTCGCTCGGAGTTCCGCTGGGCATGGTCATCAGGCGCTCGCCGCCAGCCGCTCGAAGATCTTGCCCAGCTTTTCCTCCAGGGTCTGCGCGGTGAACGGCTTGATGATGTAGCCGTTCACGCCGCACTGCGCGGCCTCGATGATCTGCTCGCGCTTGGCCTCGGCGGTGACCATCAGCACCGGCAGGGTCTTGAGCTTGGCATCGGCGCGGATCGCCTTGAGCAGTTCGATGCCGGTCATCACCGGCATGTTCCAGTCGGTGATCACGAAATCGAACGGCTGGCTGTTCAACAGCGCCAGCGCGGCATGCCCGTCCTCGGCTTCGGCGGTGTTGGTGAAGCCCAGGTCGCCCAGCAGGTTCTTGACGATGCGCCGCATGGTCGAGAAGTCGTCGACGATCAGGATCCGCATGTTCTTGTTCAAAAGGTGTTCCTCTTCATGGTTCGACGAGGCCGGCGTCGGCCGCCTCGAAAATCTTCAACCGGCCACGCAGCCGCAGCATGGCCTGGCCGTGGATCTGGCATACCCGCGACTCGCTGACCCCGAGCACCGCGCCGATCTCCTTCAGGTTCAGCTCCTGCTCGTAGTACAGCGACAGCACCAGTTGTTCGCGTTCGGGCAGCTGGCCGATCGCCTTGCCCAGTTCCTCGCCGAACTGGCTGCGCTCGAGCACCTGCTGCGGGGTCGGGCCGCCGGTGGCCGGGGTGTCCAGTTCGCCCTGGTCCTCGATCCGCGATTCCAGGCTCAGCACCTGGCCGCGCGCCGCGTCCTCGATCAGCCGCATGTACTCCGGCAGCGGCATGTCCATGGCCTGCGCCACTTCGGTCGCGCTGGCGGCGCGGCCGGTGGCCTGCTCGATGCGGCGAATGGTCGCGGCGGCGTCGCGGGCGCGGCGGTGCACCGAGCGCGGCACCCAGTCGCCGCGGCGGATCTCGTCGATCATCGAACCGCGGATGCGGATCGAGGCGTAGGTCTCGAACGAGGCGCCCTGTTCGGCGTCGTAGCTGCGCGAGGCTTCGATCAGGCCCATCATGCCGGCCTGGATCAGGTCGTCGATCTCGACGCTGGCCGGCAGGCGCGCCGCCAGGTGGTGGGCGATGCGCCGCACCAGGTCCGAATGGCGGGCGATGCAGTCGTTGGCGCTGGCGCGCTGGACTTCGCGGTAATGGGCGGCCGGGTTCATGTCGCCACCCCGCGCTGGATGATGCGCTCCAGGAAGAACTCGACGCCGCCGCGCGGCTCGGTCGGCGCCTGCCAGCGGGCGGTGCGGCGGGCGATCTCCTGCAGCGCCAGCGCCGCCGGCGCCGACGGGTACAGCTTGACCACCGGCTGCTGGCGCTGCACCGACAGCCGCAGCCAGTCGTCCTGCGGCACGCAGCCCAGGTAGTTCAGCGAAACGTCGGCCAGGAACTTCTCGCACACCCGCACCAGCTTCTCGTACAGCATGCGGCCTTCGTTGGGGTCGCGGGCCATGTTGGCCACGACCTGGATGCGGTCCACCCCGCGCTCGCGCGAGAGCACCTTGATCAGCGCGTAGGCGTCGGTGATCGAGGCCGGCTCGTCGCACACCACCACCACCGTGTCCTGCGCGGCCTGGCAGAAGGTCAACACGCTGTCGGTGATGCCGGCGGCGGTGTCGATGATCATCACGTCCAGGTCGCGTTCCAGCTCGGAGAACACGTTGACCAGGCCGACGTGCTCGGCCGGCTGCAGTTCGGCCATGTGCCGGCGGCCGGACGCGGCCGGCACCACCAGCAGGCCGTCGGGGCCTTCGATGATCACGTCCTCCAGGGTGCAGCGCCCGGCGACCAGGTCGGCCAGGGTGTGCTTGGGCTGCAGCCCGAGGATGACGTCGATGTTGGCCAGGCCGAGGTCGGCGTCCAGCAGCAGCGTGCGCTTGCCCATGCCGGCCAGCGCCACGGCCAGGTTGGCCGAGACGTTGGTCTTGCCCACGCCACCCTTGCCCCCGGTCACCGCGATGGTGCGCACGGGGCCCGCGGGCTGGCGGCGGGTGGCCGACAGCGGGAAGGCATTGGTCAGCTTGGCGTACTCACGCGACGGCATGGTTCAACTCCGGATTGCAGGGCATATCGGCCGCGCGGCGCAAATCTTCAAGGCGCAGCACCAGATTGGCCGCCGAGGCGCGGTGCAGGTCTTCGGGCACGTCCTGGCCGTCGGTCACCCAGGTGATCGGCAGGCGGTGGTCCACGGCCACCGACAGGGCCGAGCCGAAGCGGCCGGTCTCGTCCAGCTTGGTCAGCACCACGCCCTGCGGGTTGGCCGCGCCGAAGCGGCGCACCACCTCGTCCATGTCCTGGAAGCTGGTGTTGGCCGGCAGCACCAGCAGGGTGCGGATCTGGCCGGCGGCACGCAGCCACTGCAGCTGCGCGGTCAGGGCGCGATCGCGCTGGCCGAGCCCGGCGGTGTCGATCAGCACCAGCTTGTAATCGGCCAGGCGCTCCAGCAGCTGGTTGAGGTTGGTGCCGCTGCTGGCCTCGTGCACGGCGATGCCGAGCTGGCGGCCGAAGCCGTACAGCTGCTCGCGGGCGCCGATGCGCTGGGTATCGGTGGTGACCAGGGCCACGTCGCGCGCGGCATGGGCCTCGGCGAAGCGCGAGGCCAGCTTGGCGATGGTGGTGGTCTTGCCGGCGCCGGTCGGGCCGACCAGGGCGATCACGCCGCCGGCCTCGATCGGGTCGACCGGGGCGATCGGCAGTTTCTTGGAGATCAGGCCCAGCATCAGCCCGCGGGCGCGCGCCGGGTCGGTATCGGCCGGCATCTGCACCGCCACGTCGCGGGCCAGGCCGGCGTCGAAACCGTACTCGTCCATCAGGTCCAGCGCATTGGCGCGCACCGGGCTGCCGCGCAGGCGCTCGTCGGTGAAGCGGTTCATCTCGCGCTCGATCAGCTGGCGCATGCCGGCCACTTCCTGGCGCAGTTCGGCCAGCTGGCGGTCATCGCGCGGTACCGCCGGGACCACGCTCAGCGCGGGCGCGGCGACGGCGGGGTCGGCCGCCGGTGCCGGAACATTGACGCTGAGCGGCGTCGATGCCGGGGCCGGTGCCGGCACGGCGATGGCGGGGGCGGGGGCGGGCAGTGCCGGTTGCGCGGCCACGGCCGCTGCCGCCACGGGCGGCACCGCCAGCGCCGGTTCGCTGGGCGCGGCGGCTGCGGGCAGCGCCGTGGCCGGCGCGTCCAGCGGCGGATCGATCGCGAAGTGGGCACGGTTGCGGGCGGCCGGTACCGGCGCCGCCGCGGCGACGGCGAAGCCTTCGGGACGGAACGCCGGCACCACCGGCGCATCGTCCTGCAGCGCCGGGAAGGTGGCGAAGATCTGTTCCGGCAGCGCCGGTGGGGGCGTAGCGACCGCCGCCGGCGCGGGCTGCGGCTTGAGCAGCGACGAGAAACGGCTGCCCGGGGCCAGCTCGAGGCTGCTGTCGATCGAGCGCCCGGTGGCGCCGACCGCCGAGCGGGCGAGGGCGGCCACGGCCGAGGCGGTGGCCACCACCGGTTCCGGCTCCGGCGCCTTGCGGCGGGTCACCGCGGCGATGATCGCCTCGGCGGCGCTGCGCGGCTTGGGCGCCGGCGGCGGTGCCGGGCGGGCGGCCTCCAGGGCGCGCTGCACCACGCTCTCGTCATAGTGCGCGGCCGCCACGATCTCGACGCCTTCCTCGATCCGGCGGTTGGACAGGATGACGGCGTCGGGGCCATGTTCCTTGCGCACCAGGTTCATGGCGGTGCGCATGTCGGCGGCGACGAAACGTTTGATCTTCATGCTGGAGTACCGGGAATTCGTGTGCGGGTGCGACGCGGGAGCAGTAGCGTTGGCGGTGTGGTGCATGGCGGTGCGTGCTCCTCGTCCTTCGTGTGTGGCGGTTGCCGGCCTGGTGTCCGTTCTTTGACGTCGTCCTGCGCCGCCGCCGGTTTCCAGGCTGTCCTCAGCTGATCGTGCCGACCAGCTTCAGGCGCTTGTCTTCCGGTACCTCGCTGTAGGCCAGCACCGACAGCGAGGGGACGCTGTGGCGGACCATCCGCGCGAGGGCGGCGCGGACCGGGCCCGGTACCAGCACCACGGCCGGCTCGTTGCGCGCCTCCTGCTTGCCGACGCATTCGGCAAGACTCTGGTGGAGGCGCTCGGCGAGACCGGGTTCCAGTGCGGCACCGTTGCCCTGCGTGGATTCCTGCAAGACCCGTTCCAGTTGCGGGTTCAGGGTGAACACCGGCAGTTCCGGCGACATGCCGGCGATTTCCTGCACGATGAACCGGCCCAGCGCGTTGCGCACCGCCACGGTGAGCACGGTCGGGTCCTGGCTGAGCGCGGCGTTCTCCACCAGCGCCTCGGCGATCTTGCGCAGCTGGCGGATCGGGATGCGCTCGATCAGCAGGTTCTGCAGCACCCGCGCCACCACCGAGATCGGCAGCGCCTTGGGGGTGAGGTCCTCGACCAGCTTGGGCGCGCTCTTGGCCAGGGTCGCCAGCAGCTGCTGCACTTCCTCGTGGCCCAGCAGTTCCGGCGCGTGTTCGCGGATCAGGTGCGACAGGTGGGTGGCGACCACCGTGGCCGGATCGACCACGGTGTAGCCCAGCGACTCGGCGTGGGCGCGCTGGTGCGGCTGGATCCAGGTGGCGTCCAGGCCGAACGCCGGATCCTTGCCGGGAATGCCGTCCAGCTGGCCCATCGCGCTGCCGGGGTCCAGCGCCAGCTCGCGGTCGGGGTGGATCTCGGCGCTGGCCACCGGCACGCCGTGGATCAGCACCCGGTAGGTGGTGGGCGCCAGTTCCAGGTTGTCGCGGATGTGCACCGACGGGATCAGGAAGCCCACGTCCTGGGTGAGCTTGCGGCGCACGCCCTTGATGCGTGCCATCAGTTCGCCGCCCTGGGCCTTGTCCACCAGCGGGATCAGCCGGTAGCCGACCTCCAGCCCCAGCGGGTCGACCGGGCGCAGCTCATCCCAGCTCAGCTCGGCGGTCGGCGCCGGCGGCGCGCCGAGCAGCCCGGGGATCTCGCCGGCGGCGGCCGCGCCGGCCTCGGTGCCGGCCGCGGCGGCGGCCATGTCGCGCTTCCACAGCTTCCAGGCCAGGAAGCCGAGGATCGCGGCCAGGATCAGGAACGCGAGGTTGGGCATGCCCGGGACCAGCCCGACCAGGCCGATGATGGCCGCGGCGATGGCCAGCGCCCGGTACTGGCCGAACACCTGGCCCATCATCGCCTGGCTCATGTCCTGGGCGCGCGAGGCGCGCGTGACCAGCATCGCCACCGCGCTGGACACCAGCAGTGCCGGCAGCTGCGCCACCAGGCCGTCGCCGATGGACAGCAGGGTATAGGTGGAGGCCGCGTCGGCGAACGGCATGCCGTGCTGCAGCACGCCCACCGCCAGGCCGCCGAGCAGGTTGATGAAAAGGATCAGGATGCCGGCGATGGCGTCGCCGCGGATGAACTTGCTGGCGCCGTCCATCGCGCCGTAGAAATCGGCTTCCTCGCGCACTTCCTCGCGCCGCGCCTTGGCTTCCTCGCGGGTCAGCAGGCCGGCGTTGAGGTCCGCGTCGATCGCCATCTGCTTGCCGGGCATGGCGTCGAGGATGAAGCGCGCGGTCACTTCCGACACGCGCCCGGCGCCCTTGGTGATGACCACGAAGTTGATGATGGTCAGGATCGCGAACACCACGATGCCGACCGCGTAGTTGCCGCCGATCACGAATTCGCCGAACGAGGCGATGACCTTGCCGGCGGCCTCGTGGCCGTTCTGGCCATTGAGCAGGATGACGCGGGTGGAGGCCACGTTCAGCGCCAGCCGCAGCATGGTGGTGACCAGCAGCACGATCGGGAAGATGGTGAAGTCCAGCGGCCGCTTCACGTACACCACCGCCAGCAGCACCATCAGCGAGATGGCGATGTTGAAGGTGAACAGCGCGTCCAGCACCGGCGCGGCCAGCGGCACCACCACCATTGCCAGCAGCGCCAGCACGATCAGCGGCGCGCCGAATCCCTGGCGGATCGCATCCAGCAGGCGGCGCGCGGTGGTGGGCATGGGCTGGGCGCTCATGGGCGGGCCCCCTTGCCGAACTCGTCGATGTCGATGGCCGGCTGCTGCGGCATCGGCCCGCCGCGCCAGGCACGCAGCTGGTAGACGTAGGACAGGATCTGGGCGACGGCCGAATACAGTCTCACGGGGATTTCCTTGCCGAGTTGGCTTTCCCTATACAAGGCGCGTGCCAGCGGCGGTGCCGAGACGATCGCCACCCGGTTGCCGTCGGCCACCTGGCGGATCCGCAGGGCCAGTTCGTCCACGCCGCGGGCCACCACGGTCGGTGCGTTCATGCGCCCCGCCTCGTACTTGAGCGCCACCGCGTAGTGGGTGGGGTTGACCACGACCACGTCGGCATTGGGCACGGCCTCCATCATCCGCCGCTGCGACAGCTGCATCTGCATCTGGCGGATGCGGCCCTTGACCTCCGGGCTGCCCTCGCTTTCCTTCATTTCGCGGCGGACCTCGTCGCGGGTCATCTTCAGCTTGCGCAGCCAGTTCCAGTGCTGGTACGGCGCATCGATCGCCGCCAGCAGCACCAGCGCGCCGGCCGTGGCCAGCAGCAGCCGCAGGGTGAAGCCCAGGCCATCGAGCACCGCCCGTTCCAGCGGCAGCTGCGGCAGGACGCGCAGGGCATCGAAGCCGTGCCAGATGCACAGCCCGGCGGCGGCGCCGACGAACAGCATGCGCAGCAGCGACTTGGCCAGTTCGGCCAGCGACTGCATGCCGTAGATGCGCTTGATCCCGCTTATCGGGTTCATGCGGTTGAGGTCGGGCATGAGCGCCTTGGACGACACCCGCAACCCGCCCATCACCAGCGGCGCGACGAAGCTGGCCAGCAGGCAGGCCAGCAACAGCGGCCAGGTCGCCAGCAGCAGCCGCAGCAGCAGCATCCCGGCGTGGCCGAACAGCGCGTCGGGGGTCTGGAACAGCCCCGGCTCGGGCGCCAGCGCCGTGCGCATCCAGGCGCGCGCATTGCCGCCGATCACCCCGGACAGGGTGGCCACGGCGATCACCCCGGCGCCGAACACCGTGGCGGTGGCCAGTTCGCGCGAGCGCGGGATGTCGCCCTTCTCGCGGGCGTCGCGCAGCCGTTTGCCGGTAGGTTGTTCGGTTTTTTCGGTGCCGTCTTCGTTCTCAGCCATGGCCTGGCGCGGGTACTGGATCCGGCATCGGCCGTGCAAGAACCGGGCCAGCGCCGCCGCGGCCGGCGGGTGCGGCCGGGGTCATCGCCCGGGACGCGCACGGCCGGGGGCGCCGGGCGCCGCGCTCAGAGGCCGCCGCTGGCGTACAGGCGCATGAAGCTCTCCGGGCCGACCGGCCGCCCCAACTGGTAGCCCTGCAGGTGGTCGCAGCCCAGGCGCTCGGCATAGGTGCGCTGGCCGGGGGTCTCGATGCCCTTGGCCACCACCTCCATGTTCAGGGCGTGGCCCAGTGCCACGATCGCCGCGACCACCACCACGTCCTCGTCGCTGTCCTCCAGCGCCATCACGAAGGCGCGGTCGATCTTGATCTCGGTGGCCGGCAGCCGCCGCAGCTGCAGCAGGCTGGAGAAGCCGGTGCCGAAATCGTCGATCGAGATACCCACGCCCAGCGCGGCGACGGCGCGCAGCACCGCGATCGCGGCGTCGGCGTCGCGGGTGACCGCGTTCTCGCTGACTTCCAGCACCAGCCGCGACGGCGCCAGTTCATGCCGCTGCAGCACCCGCCGCACCTCCTCGACCAGGCACGGCGAACCGAGCTGCAGCCCCGACAGGTTCACCGACACCTGCCAGCCGGGGTGGCCGGCATCGTGCCAGCAGCGCATCTGCCGGCAGGCCTCGTCCAGCACCCATCGGCCGATCACGTCGATCAGTCCGTGCTGTTCGGCCAGGCGGATGATGCGTGCGCTGGGAACCGGCCCGTGCACCGGATGGCGCCAGCGCAGCAGCGCCTCGGCGCCGGTGACCAGGCCACTGTCGCCATGCACCCGGGGCTGGTAATGCAGGCTCAGCTGCGCCGTGGCGAGCGCCTGCCGCAGGTCCTCCAGCAGGCGCCGGTCCTGCTCGGCGTCGGCGCTCATCCAGGCGGCGAAGCGGGCGTGGCGGTTGCGGCCGGCCTGCTTGGCATGGCGGGTGGCGGTCTCGGCATGGGCCAGCAGTTGTGGCGCGGTGGCGCCCTGTGCCGGGTACAGCGCCAGCCCCAGGCTGGCGGTGACGCGCATGTCGCGCTCGTCCACGCGCACCGTGTTGACCGCCATGAGAATGCGCTCGGCCAGCGGCGCCGCGGCGGCATCGTCGGCCAGCGGCAGCGCGATCACGTACTGGTCGCCGCCCAGGCGCCCGACCAGGCCGCCGTCCGGCAGCTGCCGGCGCAGCTGTTCGGCCACGTCGACCATCACCGCGTCGCCGGCCTGCGGGCCGAAGGCGCTGTTGATGTGGCGGAACTCATCCAGGTCCAGGGTCATCACCGCGCACCCGAGCCCCGTCGCGCGGCACTGCTGCAGCAGCTGTTCGATGCGTTCGTGCGACAGCTGGCGGTTGGGCAGGCCGGTGAGCGGATCGTGGCGGCTGGCATGGAACAGCTCCTTGCGCGCACCGTCCAGCGAGGCCGACAGCGTGGTGTTGCGCCGCCGCAGCAGGCGCGCCTGCAGGCGCTGCTCGAACAGCGAAATGACCAGCACCACCGCCATCATCGCCACGGCCAGCAGCAGCACCCCGGCCGCCAGCCATTCGGCGCCGATGCCGCCGCCGGTCGCCGCGGTGCACACCGAGCCGGCCGCGAACCGCGCCGCGGCCATGCCGGTGTAGTGCATGCCGACGATGCCCAGGCCCATCACCGCGGCGGCGGCCAGGCGCTGCGCCAGCGGCCGCGCGCGGCTGCGCATGCGCAGGGCGATGAACAGCGCGGCCCAGGAGGCGCCCACCGCGATCACGATGGAAAGCGCGACCCACGATGGCGCGTAGTCGATGGCCGGGCGCATGCGCAGCGCGGCCATGCCCGCATAGTGCATCCAGGCGATGCCCAGGCCCATGAGCAGCGCGCCCAGCGCCAGCCGCGCCTGCGCCGGGGCGGGACGCGACACCAGCCACAGCGCGAACAGCGAGGTGGCGATGGCCACCAGCAGCGATTCGAGGGTCGGCCAGAGCGCATAGCCGAGCGGGATCGGCAGGCGCAAGGCGAGCATGCCGACGAAGTGCATCGACCAGATGCCGGTGCCCATGGCGACGGCGCCCGCCAGCAGCCAGCCGCCGGCGGCGCCGCGATGGCGCCAGGCCGATACCCGCGAGGCCATGTCCAGCGCGGTGAACGAAGCGAGCATCGCGACCAGGACCGACAGCGCGACCAGCGACGGGTTATAGCTTCCTGCAAGCATGGCATCCTCCCTTTGCACCCGATGGCACGCGGGGCGTGCCACGCATCCGGCGGCGGCAGGCCCGATCCCTGCCGGCCCCGCCTGCAGACTATCCCGGGCCGGCGCGCGCCGGGCAAGCGGTTCGCCGCCGCGCACGGCGGGCGCGGCGATTCCGGCTCAGCCCGTTACCTGCCGCGCGGCGTCGAACGCGCTGTCGAGCAGGCGCTGCACCGGCGCGGCCATTTCCCCGGCCAGCAGTGCCAGCAGGACCAGCCCCAGCAGCAGCGACACCGGCAGGCCCAGCTGCATCGGGTGCAGCGCCGGCGCCGCGCGGGCCAGCACGCCGAACGCCAGGTTCACCGCGAGCATCGCCACCACCAGCGGCAGCGCCAGGCTCAATGCGCCGCGGAACACCTGCAGGAACAGGGTCGGGGCCAGTGCGGCCATCGCGTGCGGGTCGGGCAGCGCGGTACCGATCGGCAATGCCCTGTAGCTGTCCACCAGCAGCGAGATCAGTGCCAGGTGGCCGTTGCTGGTGAAGAACAGCAGCCCGAACAGCAGGTAGAACCATTGCCCGACCACGCCGGAGCTGCCACCGCGCAGCGGATCGCTCATCTGCGCGAACGCCAGGCCGGTGCCCTGCGCGACCAGTTCGCCGGCCATCGCGCCGGCCTCGAAGATCAGCCGCAGCAGGAAGCCGATGCTCACCCCGACCGCCAGCTCGCGGGCGATGCTGAGCACCGTGGCCGCGTCGAAGCCGTTCCAGACCGGCACCGGCGGCAGTACCGGTGCCAGCGCCACCGACAGCGCGACGGCGAGCAGCGCCCGCACCCGTGCCGGCACCGCGCGCGAGCCCACCATGGGCATGGCCATCAGCATCGCGCCGATGCGCAGCATGACCCACAGGGTGGTGCCGATGATGGCGAAGGCCTGCTGGCCATCGATCATCATCCGGGTGATCGGGTCCATGGCGCCGCCTAGCCGATCAGGTGCGGGATGCGCTGGAACAGCAGGGTGGTGAACTCCACCAGGTGGCCGAGCAGCAGGCTGCCCAGCGCGAACAGCGCCGCGGTCAGCGCCGCGGCCTTGGCGATGAAGGCGATGGTCGGCTCATTGAGCTGGGTGGCGGCCTGGATGATGCCGATGACCACGCCGACCACCAGCACCACCACCAGCAGCGGGCCGGCGATCCAGAGGGTGGCGACCAGGCCGCCGCGCAGTTCGGTAAGGGCAAGTTCGGGACTCATGCCGGGGTGGATGCAAGGTTGGTGCCAGAGGGGCAAGGTTTCCGACGTTGCCGTTGCCAATGGATTTTGACTTGCCGGGTTCCCTTCCGTAGCGACGGAGGCGGCAGACAAGACCCCGCATGGGGCGCCGCACAAGGATGTGCGGCGTTTTTCGACGAGACAGGGATGTCTCGTCGAAAAATCCTGCCGACGGAGTGGACCCGCGATGCGCAGCATCGTGGGCGCGTAGGCAGGGTGTGCTTTCTTTGCGCCAGGTTTCTTTGCACAAGCAAAGAAAGGTGGCTCGGGCCCCTTTAGGGGCACGAAAGCCTTTGCTTCTGAAGTTGCTTCTAAAAGGGCCAAAGTCAAAGTCAGAGCGAGAGCTTTCACTCCCCTTCGGGGAGCGAGTTACTTTTCTTTGCTCGTGCAAAGAAAAGCTAACCAAAAGAAAGCACGCCCTGCCTGCGCACCCTCCGCGCTGCGCGCTCCAGGTCCACTGCGCTGCCGGGATTTTTCGACGAGACATCCCTGTCTCGTCGAAAAACGACGTGCATCCATGCACGCCGCCCCTTCGGGGTCTTGTCCGTCAGCTCCGTTGCTACGGAAGGGAACCCGGCAAGTCAAAATCCATTGGCAACGGCAGCAACGGCAGCAACGGCAGCAACATCAAGGTCAAAGGCGAAAGCGGCCGAAGCGGGGGCAGCCTCCGTCAGTTGCTGGGCCGGAAACAACGAAGCCGCGAGTTGATCGCGGCTTCGTGCAATGAATTCATGAGTGGCGGCTCACACCGCGTTGAAGCTCGCCGCCAGCGTGCCCACCACCAGCACCCAGCCATCGACCAGCACGAACAGCAGGATCTTGAACGGCGCCGAGATCAGCATCGGCGAGAGCATCATCATGCCCATCGACATCAGCACGCTGGACACCACCAGGTCGATGATCACGAACGGGATGAAGATCAGGAAGCCGATCTCGAACGCGGTCTTCAGTTCGCTGGTGACGAACGAGGCCACCAGCACCGGGAACGGGATCGCGTCCGGACCGGCGTAGGGGCCCTGGCCGGCCAGCCCGGCGAAGGTCATCAGGTCGGTCTCGCGCACCTGCGCCAGCATGAACGCGCGCAGCGGCTGGGTGGTCAGGGTCCACGCGGTCTGGAAGTCGATCTTGCCGTCCAGGTAGGGCGCCATGCCGGTGGACCAGGCCTTGTCCCAGACCGGCATCATGATCATCGCGGTCAGGAACAGCGCCAGTCCGAGCAGTACCTGGTTGGAGGGCGTCTGCCCGGTGCCCATCGCCTGCCGCAGCAGGCCGAGCACGATGATGATGCGGGTGAAGGCGGTGAGCACCAGCAGCAGCGACGGCAGCAGGGTGATCGCCGTCATCAGCAGCAGCGTCTGCAGCGGCAGGCTGACCGGGGCGCCGCCGATCTTGCCGACGTTCACGTCGGGCAGGGCCGGCAGCTGCGGCGCGGCGGGGGTTGCCCAGGCCAGCAGCGGCAGCGCCAGCAGCGCGAACACGACCGCCAGCTGGCAGCAGAAACGGGAATTGAGGCGGTGCGGCAGCATGCTCAGGCGTCCTTGCGCAGCTTCTGTTGCAGCAGCTGCGCGAAATTCGGTAGGTGTTTGAGGTGGGGAAGCGTGGCCGGCGCCGGTGACGGCAGCGGTTCGGGCAGTGCGTGCAGCGCGCTGATGCCGCCGGCGGTGATGCCCAGCAGCAGCTGTTGGCCGTTGACGTCGACCACCACCACGCGTTCCTTGGCGCCGACGTTGAGGCTGGCCACCAGCTTCAACCCCTCGGCCGGGCGGAAGCCGGCGCCGGGCAGCCGCTTGAGCAGCCAGCCCAGGCCGACGATCAGCGCCAGTACCGCGAGCAGCGCCAGCACCGCGCCGAACAGGCCCGGCGCGGCGGCCGCATGCTGCCCGACCGGCGCCGCCTGCGGATGGCCCTGGGCCATCGCGGCGACGGCCAGGGCGGTGGCCGGCAGCAGGCTCAACGCAGTCTCCGGATGCGCTCGCTGGGGCTGACCACGTCGGTCAGGCGCACGCCGAAGCGGTCATTGATGACCACCACCTCGCCATGCGCGATCAGGGTGCCGTTGACGAACACGTCCAGCGATTCGCCGGCGCCGCGTTCCAGCTCCACCACCGAGCCCTGGTTGAGCTGCAGCAGGTTGCGGATCGGCACCCGCGCGCGCCCGACTTCCAGCGACAGCGTCACCGGCACGTCCAGGATCACGTCCAGGTTGAGGTCGGCGTTGCCGTCGCCCTCGGCCTGCAGGTTGGCGAACTGCGCCGGCTCGGCGGCGGGCGCGGCGGGGGCGGGGATCTCGGTGGGGTCGTGCTCAGTCATGGGAGTTTTCCTGGGACGCGGACGGGCGTGGCGGCCTGCCCGGCGGATGGGTAGCGGTGATCTTGATGGCGTTGCGGTCGCGGGCGATGCCGAACTCGCCGGTGAACACCGGGATGCCTTCGACGCACAACGGCACTTCCTTCAGCATCTCGATGGGCAGGATGTCGCCGACCTTGAGCCGGCTCAGCTCGCGCAGGCTCATGCGCCGGCGCGCGATCACGCTGGACAGCTCCACCTCGGCGGTGTCCAGTTGCTCGCGCAGCATGATCGCCCAGCTCTCGTCGCGGTCGTTGCGATCGCTCTGGATGCCGGCGTCGAGCAGCTCGCGGATCGGCTCCAGCATCGAGTACGGCAGGGTGATGTGGATGTCGCCGCCGCCACTTTCCAGCTCGACGTGGAAGCGGCACACTACCACGTACTCGCGCGGGCTGACGATGTTGGCGAAGTGCGGGTTGATTTCCGAATTGATGTAGTCGAAATCGACGTTCATCACCGGGCTCCAGGCCTCGCGCAGGTCGACGAAGGCCTGCTTGAGCATCAGCTGGATCACGCGCATCTCGGTGGCGGTGAACTCGCGGCCCTCGATGCGGGTGTGGTAGCGCCCGTCGCCGCCGAAGAAATTGTCCACCACCGCGAACACCAGGGTCGGCTCGAACACGATCAGGCCGGTGCCGCGCAGCGGCTTGAAGCGGACCAGGTTGAGGTTGGTGGGTACGTACAGCGAGTGCAGGTAGTCGCCGAACTTGATCAGTTCGATGCCGCGCACCGAGATCTCGGCCGAGCGCCGGATCAGGTTGAACAGGCCGATGCGCCACAGCCGCACGAAGCGCTCGTTGACCATCTCCAGGGTGGGCATGCGCCCGCGGATGATGCGGTCCTGGCTGGCGAAATCGTAGGGCCGCGCCTCGCCCGGCGGCGGCTCGGGCTCGGCGGTGTCCACCGTGCCGGAATCGACGCCGTGCAGCAGGGCGTCGATCTCATCCTGGGACAGCAGGTCGTTGATGCTCATCGGCGTCGCCTTACTGGGTGACGAAACTGGTGAACAGCAGGTCGTCGGCGGTCTTCTTGCCGGTCTCGGCCTGCATCAGCTTCTGCACCTCGGCCAGCGCCGCGGCCTGCAGGCGCTCCTTGCCGGCACGGTCGGCGATCTGTTCGGGCTCGACCTGGGAGAACAGCATCAGCAGCTTGGCGCGGATCGCCGGGGCGTGGGTCTGCAGCGCCGGCAGCGCCTCCGGGTCGCGGGTCATCAGCTGCACCTCGACCTGCAGGTAGCGCGGGCCGTCCACGCGTCCGTTGAGGTTGACCACGAAGGCCGGGTCGAGTGCGAAGTACTGCGCCGGGGCCGGCGTGGCCGGGGCCGCGGCCTTGGCCTTGGACGGCGCGGCGTCGGCGCGGCCCTGGGTGAAATACCAGACGGCGCCACCGGCGCCACCGGCGCCGCCGGCGGCGACCACGGCGATCAGCAGGGTCGCCAGCAGCGAACGGCGCGGCTTGGCCGCGGCATCCTTGTCCTTGTCCTTGGAAGTGTCTGGCTTGCGGGATTTGTCGGCGGCGGCTGCCACGTTGTGCTCCTCAGGGTTGCTGTCCCTGAATATGCAAAACGCGTGCCGCAGTGCGGGCCGGTGGCGATGACGGAAAGTTGACGGGGTTGGCCACGGCGCGCGGCGCGCGCCAGCCGTGGGCCGCGCCTACGCCTCAGGCGTAGGCGTCGAGCAGGCCGCGCAGGCGCAGGGGACGGACATCGCGCCCGGTCAGGGCGCCGGCCTCGCCCGGCTCGCCGTCGTGGCCCGTGCCCGTGCCGCTGCCGCCGGTGTTGGACGAACCCGGCTCGGACTGGCGGTGGCCGACATCGGCCTGGGCCAGCTGCAGGCCCTGTTCGCCCAGCATTTCACGCAGCCGCGGCAGGCCGCTTTCCAGCGCCTGGCGGACTTCGGCATGCGCGCTTGAGAAGGTCGCGTGGACCCGGTCGCCGTCCAACTGCAGCTTCACTTCCACCGGCCCGAGGTCGTTCGGGGTGACGCGGATGTGCGCATGGCCGATCTTCTGGTCGGCCAGCCAGCCGACGCGGGCGCCGATGGCGTCGTCGAAGTCGGCTGCCTGCATGTCGACCGGCGCCGACAGCGCCGGCGGGAAGGCCGGTGCCGGACGGGCTTCGGCCACGCTGGCCAGGTTCTGCAGCAGCGGCCCGAACAGCGCCGCGCCGGCGCCTGGATCGGTGGCCGCCGGCGCGTTGCCGGCCGGGGCGCCGGGCAGCACCGGCGCAGCGTCGCCGCCGGGCAGCGACGGTGCCAGGGCCTCGGCGTCGGCGGCGAGCGCCGCCGCAGCGGCCATGGCCGTGGTGGCCGCCGTCGACGCGACGGGGGCGGGCGGTGGCGCCAGCGCGGTCGGCACCGCGGCAGCCGCCGTGGACGCGGCCGGCGACGCTGCGCCGCTGGAGCGGGGCAGGGCGCCGCCATCGCGGGTGGCCAGCGGAGCGGCGTCGGCCACGGCCGGGGCCGTCGTGGTTGCCGGCAACAGCCCGGCAAGGCCGACCGGCGGCCATTGCGGCGCGTCGTCGTCGCTGTCGTCCTGGTCGCCACCGCCCTCAGCGGCGGCCGCCGGTTTCCCGGCGTCGCTGGCCGCGGCGGTTTCGCCGCCGCCGGCGGCATCGGCCGGCGCCGGCGCGGCCGCCGGGTCGGCGTTCCCGCGCCCCGGGTCGTCCGCGGCCGGGCGGGCCGCGGGTTTCGGCCGCGGCGTGGCTGCCGCCGGCGGCTGCGGCGCGGCCTGCAGCAGCGCGTCGAATCCAGCGGCGTCCTTGTCGGCGCCGCTGCCGGCGCGCGGCGGGGAAGCCGCGCCCGGCGCCTGGCTGGCGCTCGCCGCGCCCAGCGACAGCGGCGTCATGGGCTGTCGTCCTCGCCAGACAGCTGGGCTTGGCGGGCGCGGCGTGCGCCCAGGTCGTCCATTTCGCGCTGGTCGCGGCGTTCCTCCACCTGCTTTTCGCGGGCGCGGTAGCTGGCCGCCAGCTGCTCCAGCACCTGTTTGTCGCGGCTGGCCAGCAGCAAGCGTGCGCGCTCGGCATCGACCCGCTCGCGGTTGCGGTCCACGGTCTGGCTCTGCTGCTGCACGGCGCTGTCCAGGCGGTCCAGGAACGCGCGCCGGTTCATCAGCTGCGACGGGCTGGTGGCGGCCATCTGCGCGCCGGCGTATTCCTCGGCGTAGCGGCGCAGTTCCTCCAGCCGCGACAGGTGCATGTCCAGCGCCTGCTGGCGCTCGGCCAGGGCGCGGGCGACCGCGTCCTCGTGGTCCTGCGCACGGCGCAGCAGGGGGTCCAGGCGACGGGATTGGTTCATGGGACGTTCTCGCTTTCGACCAGGCGTTTCAGGGCGGCAAGGCTGTGGGGAAGGTCGGCGGCCAGGCTCACGTCCTGGCCGAGGAATTCGAGGATTTCCGGCCAGCGCTCGAGCGCTTCGTCGGTGGCCGCGTCGTTGCCGCGCTGGTAGGCGCCGATGGCGATCAGGTCGCGGTTGGCCGAATACGCCGCCACCAGCCGCTTGAGCTTGCGGATGCGCAGGCGCCAGGCGTCGTCGGCGATGTCCTGGACCACGCGGCTGACCGACGACTCGACGTCGATGGCCGGGTACAGGCCGGAATCGGCGACCCGGCGCGAAAGCAGGATGTGGCCGTCGAGGATGGCGCGGGCGGCGTCGGCGATCGGGTCCTGCGGGTCGTCGCCCTCGGTGAGCACGGTATAGAAGGCGGTGATCGAGCCGCGCCCCTTGGCGCCGTTGCCGGCGCGTTCCACCAGCGCCGGCAGCTTGGCGAACACGCTGGGCGGGTAACCACGGGTGGTCGGCGGTTCGCCGACGGACAGGCCGATCTCGCGCTGCGCCTGGGCGAAGCGGGTCAGCGAATCCATCAGCAGCAGCACGTTCAGGCCCTGGTCGCGGAACCACTCGGCGATCGCGGTGGCACGATAGGCGCCATGCAGGCGCGCCAGCGGCGGGCGGTCGGCCGGCGCGGCCACCACCACCGCCCGGCGCAGGCCTTCCTCGCCCAGGGTGGTCTCGACGAAGTCGCGCACTTCGCGGCCGCGCTCGCCGATCAGCCCGACCACGATCACGTCGGCCGAGGTGAAGCGGGTCATCATTCCCAGCAGCGTCGATTTGCCGACGCCGGAGCCGGCGAACAGGCCCACGCGCTGGCCGCGGCCGATCGGCAGCAGCGCGTTGATCGCGCGCACGCCCACGTCCAGCGGCTGGGTGATGGGTTCGCGCGCGAGCGGGTTGATCGACACCCCGGCCATGCTGGCGCTGCCTTCGGCGCGGATCGGGCCCTTGCCGTCCAGCGGCACGCCGTCGCTGTCGATGACCCGGCCCAGCAGGCCTTCGCCGACCTCCACCCCGCCGCGCCGGTAGGACGGCACCACGCGTGCGTTGGGCAGCAGGCCGTGCAGTTCGGCGCTGGGCATCAGGTAGGTGCGGTCGCTGGCGAAGCCGACCACCTCGGCGTCGACCCAGCCGCCGTCGACCTCGACCTTGCAGGTGGCGCCCATCGGCGCCTCGCAGCCGACCGCTTCCAGGGTCAGGCCCACCGCGCGGCGCAGCACGCCCTCGCGGATCAGGCCGCGGCCGTGCCCCGGCTCGATGTCGATGGCGTCCAGCCGGGCGGCCAGGCGCAGGTTGCGCGCGGCCGACCAGGCGGCGGGCGCCGGTGGCGGGCGGTCGGGCGGCGCGGTGTCGGGATGGGTGGGGTTCATTGGGTGGCTCCGGCCTTGCGCATCACCGTGGACAGCGCCGCGCGCAGGCGCGCCTCGAGGGTGCCGTCGATGCGCACGCTTTCGGCGTGCACGCGCAGGTCGCCGCGGCTCAGGCCGGGGTCCGGGCTCAGGCGCTGGCCCGGCGCCAGTTTCAGCAGCGGCGCCAGCGCGGCGATGTCATCCGGGTGCAGGCGCACCTCGACCTCGCGGCTGCTGCCGCCGACCGCTTCCAGCGCCTCGTTGACCAGCTCCTGCAGCAGCGCCGGTTCGGCTTCGTAGGCACGGCCGAGCAACTGCCCGGCCACGCGCACCGACAACTCGCCCAGCGCGGCCACCACTTCGCCTTCCAGGCGCAGCAGCGGGCGGCTGAAGTTGTCCAGGATGCCTTCGATCTGCGCCACCAGCCGGCGCACCTCGGTCTGGCCCTGGGCGAGGCCTTCGGCATGGCCCTCGGCGTGTCCCTGTTCCAGCCCTTCCTGGCGCGCGGCGTCCTGGATGGCCTGGATCTGCTCCAGCGTCGGCGGCTGCGGCAACGGCTCCGGCGGCAGTTCCGCGGCATCGCCGGGATGGTCGTCGGACAGCGCCGGCGCCGGTTCCAGCGCGGCGGTCAGATCGGGGGCCATCCAGCGCACGACCGGACTCACAGCATGGTCTCCGCATTGCCACCGATGGTGACGGTGCCCTCATCGGCCATGCGCTTGACGATGGCCAGGATCTCGCGCTGCGCGGCTTCCACGTCGGACAGCTTGACCGGGCCGCGCGCCTCCATGTCCTCCAGCAGGATCTCGGCGGCGCGCTGGGACATGTTGCGGGTGATCTTGTCGCGCACCTTGATGTCGGCGCCGCGCAGGGCCAGGCCCAGGCGCTCGCCGCTGACTTCGCGCAGCACCAGCTGCATCTCGCGGTCGTCCAGGTCCACCAGGTCGTCGAACACGAACATCAGGTCCTGGATGCGGCTGCCCAGCGGCGCATCGACCTGCGCGATCGCGCTGAGGATCGCCTGGTCCTGGCCGCCATCCATGAAGTTGAGGATGTTGGCCGCGCACTGCACGCCGCCGATGTTGGACGACTTCAGGTTCTGGTTGCCGGCGAACTGGCGCTCCATGATCTCGTTGAGTTCGTTCAGCGCGTTGGGCGGGATGCCGTCGAGGGTGGCGATGCGCAGCAGCACGTCGACCCGGGTGCGTTCGGGCAGCAGCTTCAGCGCTTCGGCGGCCTGGTCGTTTTCCAGGTGCGACATGACGATGGCGATGATCTGCGGGTGTTCGTTGCGCACCAGGTCGGCGACCGCGCGCGGGTCCATCCACTTCAGCGTGTCCAGGCCGGTGGTGTTGCGGCCCAGCAGGATGCGGTCGATCAGGTTGTTGGCCTTCTCGTTGCCCAGCGCCTGCACCAGCATGTTGCGGATGTAGTCGTCCGAGCCGACGCTGAGCGAGGTCTTGTTGCCGAGTTCGCTGCTGAACTCGTCCATGACCTGCTGCACCTGTTCGCGGCTGACGTCGGTCAGGGTGGCCATGGCGATGCCGATCTTCTGCACCTCCTTGGGCTCCATGTGGCGCAGCACCTCGGCCGCGTCGGCTTCGCCCAGCGAGAGCAGCAGCACCGCGGCGCGCTGCACGCCATTCATGGGAACGACGGACTCAGTCATTGGCCACCCATCCCTTCACCACCTGGGCGACGCGCTTGGAATCGGAGCGCACCGCCTCGCGCGCCATGCGCAGGCGTTCCTCGTAGGCGTCCAGCGGCAACGCCAGCGGCGCGGCGCCCCCCAGCTGCAGGTGGTCGTTGGCCAGCCCGGGCAGGCCGTCGGCGTTGTCCACCAGGTGCACGTCGGCGCGCAGCGGATCCTCGTCCGGGCCGGGCAACGCCTTGGGCGGGCCGGCGATCTGGCGCAGCGCCGGGCGCAGCACGCCGAACAGCAGTGCCAGCACCACGACCGCACCCAGCACCAGGCGCAGGCCGTCGCGGACCTGCGGCAGTTCCCACCACTTGATCGGTTCGTCCGGCGTGGTATCGCGCACGAACGGCGCGTTCATCACCGATACGGTGTCGCCGCGCGCGGTGTCGAAGCCGACCGCCTGCTTGACCAGTGCCTCGACCCGGGTCAACTCGGCGGCGCTGAGCGCCTGGTCGCTGATCTTGCCGTTGCTGCCGGCACGCGGCACGTGGTCGACCAGCACCGCCACCGACACCCGCTTGACCCGCCCGGCGGGCTGCCGGGTGTGCTGCAGGGTGCGGTCCAGCTCGTAGTTGCGGGTGGCGTTCTTGCTGCTTTCGCTCGGGGTGGCGGCGGTGGCCGGCGCGGCCTGGGGGCCGGGCGGGGTGTTGCTGGCCGCGCCGGGCACACCCTGCGGGCCCTGGGTGGTGGTGGTGTTCTCGCTGATCTGCTCGCTGCGCACCTTCTGCGGTTCGCCGTTGTACAGCTCGCGCGCTTCCTCGGTGACCGAGAAATCCATGTCCACGCTGACTTCCGGGTTGACCCGGCCGGGGCCGGTCATCGGCTCCAGCAGCTCGCGGATGCGCTGGTTGTAGGAGGTCTCCAGGCGCCGCACCTGGTCGAACTGCGCCGCGTTCAGGGCCGCATCGCTGTTGGGGTCGGCGATGGTCAGCATGCGCCCGCTCTGGTCGACCACGGTGACCCGCTCCGGGGCCAGGTCCGGGATGCTGGAGGCGACCATGTGCACGATCGCATCGACCTGGTTGCGTTCCAGCTGCTGGCCCGGACGCAGTTCCAGCACCACCGAGGCGCTGGCGACGTCGCGCTGGCGGGTGAACGCGCTGGGCTTGGGAATGGCCAGGTGCACGCGCGCGTCGCGCACCGGACGCAGGGTGGTGATGGTGCGCACCAGCTCGGTTTCCAGCGCGTGCTGGTAGCGCGCGTTTTCCATGAACTGGCTGACGCCGAAGCCGGGGTCGCGCTCCATCAGCTCGAAGCCGAGCCGGCCGCTGTCGGTCAGGCCGGAGCCGGCCAGCTTGAGCCGGGCGTCGTGGATGTTCTTTTCCGGCACGCTGATGGCGCCGGTGGCCGCGTCCAGCTCGAACGGGATCTGCGCGGCGCGCAGCAGGTCGGTCGCCTCGGCGGTCGCCTTCTGGTCCAGGCCGGTGTACAGCGGCGCCATCGGCGGCTTCTGCGCCCAGAAGAACACGAACAGGCCGGCCGCCACGGCAATGGCGATCATCGCCATCAACCCCAGCCGGCGGGTGATCTGCAGGCTCTGCAGCCGGTCGAACCAGGCCCCGGCCTTTTCCGAATTGAGTGAATCCTTGGACAGCGCGAGTGCCATGGCGACCGGTTCCTTACAGCGGCATGTTCATCACGTCCTGGTAAGCCTGGACGAGACGGTTGCGGACTTCCACGGTGGCGCGGAACGCCAGCTGGGACTGCTGGGAGGCGACCATGACCTTGGCCAGGTCGGCGCCGGGTTCGCCGCGCTCGAACGCAGCGGCCAGCGCGCCGGAGACCTGCTGGGCGCGATTCACGTCGGCCAGCGCGCCCTGCAGGGTGTCGGTGAAGTTGGCCACCGGGGCGGTGGCGGGCCGGACCCCGGCCAATCCGTCGATGGCGTTGCTGCGCGCGACGTCGGCGGCCGGCAACGACTGGCTCGCCTGGGTCTGGTAGCTGCGGATCTGGGAAAGGATGGAATTGACGGAGTGGGACATCGACAAGGTTCCGGGACAGGGGAGAACTGCCTGTTCATGTGCAAGTCGCGTGCCGGAACCGGAACGGCGGGAAAACCCGCGGGAAGCCTGTGACAGCGGGGCGGACCGCGGCCCCGGCGACGGTTTTCCGTCGGTGACGCCGGGAATGGTGACGCTGGGCCAGGGGTCGGGGCGATGGCGGGCCCGGGGCGGCGGATGCCGCCACCGCGGGCCGCCGGTTGGCCGGTGCCGTCGAGGCGCGGCAGAGCCCGCCGGCGTGCCGCCCGGCGGCGGGCATCAGCAGCCGGGAAACCGGCGCCGGGCGGGGGCAATGCAGTTCAGGGCAGCCAGGCCGCCTGCCACTGCGCCAGCCCGGCGTCGGCCAGCATCCAGTCGCGGTGCACCACCGCGCGCAGCGCGTCGCCGGCGGCGGCACGCGCGCCGGCGTCGGCCAGCTGCTCGCGGATCGCCCCGACCCAGTCGCGGTGGCGGTTGCGCACCCGGGTCACCGGCAGCGCGTCGTCGCGGTAGGGGCCGACGTCGCTGCACACCACCGGCACCGCGCAGGCGCCGTACTCCAGCAGGCGCAGGTTGCTCTTGCATTCGTTGAAGCGGTTCTGCTCGAGCGGCGCGATCGCCAGGTCCAGGTCGAGACGGGCCAGGTAGCGCGGGTAGGCCTGGATGTCGACGCCGGGATGGAACTCGGCCACGTGCGGGCGCAGGCGTTCCGGGCACATGCCGAAGAACACCCAGTCCACCTCGCGTGCCAGTTCGGCCACCACGTCGGCGACCATCTCCAGGTCGCCGGTATGGCCCACGCCACCGGCCCAGCCGACCCGCGGACGCGGGCCGCTGCCGCGGCGCGGCGCCGGCAGCCCGCGCCACCAGCCCGGCGGCAGCCGGTTGCCGGCAATGCGGATGTCCGGGTGCAGGCCGGCCAGGGCCTCGGCCAGCGCCGGGGTGGAGACCACCACCCGGTCGACCCGCGCGAACGCCTGGCGCAGGGTGCGCAGGATGTCGCGCGGCATGTGTTCGCGGTGCGCGCTCTTGGCCGGCAGGTTCGGCAGGTAGTCGTCCAGTTCGTAGATCCTGAGCGCCTTCGAGAAGCGCGGCATGCGCCGCATCCGTTCCAGGTCCTCGTCGGAAATCCGGCGCTGCAGCACCACCACGTCGGGATCGATGCGGGCCTGTTCGACCGGGTCCAGCAACGTGGCGTAGAGCGCGCCCTCGGCATGGCCGGCGGCGCGCAGCGCCTCGAACGGCTGGATCACCCGGTACTGGCCGCTGCCCCAGGGATCGGCCGGGTGCGCGAGCACGCGCGGCATCGGCCGCCACGGCAGCGGTTGCCAGGAGAAGTCCGATTCGCCCAGGCGGAAGCCGCCGGCCACGTCCAGCCGCAGGCTGGGGTTGTAGGCCGGGTCGTGCGCGAGCGCCGGCAGCCAGCGTTCCAGCAGCGCATCGGTGGCGGTAGCCGGCAGCGGCGTGGCCGCCACCGAATGCAGCAGCAGCGCGTGCGGCGTCCATACCGTGAGGTAACCGCGCTGGCGCGCGCGCAGGCACAGGTCGACGTCGGCGCCTTCGTCGGCGAAGGCGGCATGGTCGAAACCGTCGAGTTCGGCGAACAGCGCGGTGCCGACCAGCAGGCAGCTGTCGGCGACCGCCGAATAGTCCTGCGCCACCTGCAGCCGGTGCATGTAGCCGGGCGCGTCCATCGGCGAGCCGGCGAAGGCGCGACCACCACTGCACAGCAGCCCGGGCACCAGCCCGGCGTGGGTGACCGTGCCGTCGGCCGAGATGGTCTTGGCGCCGACGATCCCCACTTCCGGACGCAGCCCGTGGTTGAGCAGCGCGTGCAGCCACTGCGGCTGCAGCGCCGCCACCTGCGGACGCAGGAACAGCAGGAACTCGCCGGCGGCCTGGCTGGCGGCCAGGTTGCGGGCGGCGGCATGGGCCAGCGGCGGATCGAAGGCGAACGCGCGCACCCGGCCGGCGGCCAGCGCCTCCACCTGCTGCATCCACTGGCGGACGTCGGCGCCGGCGCCGTTGTCGACCAGCAGCAGCTCGTAGTTCGGATACGCGGTCTTTTCCAGCAGCGACACCACGCAGCGCTCCAGCGTGGCCAGCGCGGTGTCCGCCGCGACCGCCAGCACCATCGAAACCAGCGGCTGCCGGTCGTGGCCGTAGTCGATGCGGTACAGCCCGTCGCCGGCGCTTTCCAGTATCGCGCCGGGATAGCCGCGCGCGTGCAGGTGGCGGCGGATGGCGCGCTGCTGCGCAAGCCGGTCCAGGCGCGGCGGCGCGCAGGTCAGCAGCGGCTCGGGCAGGTGGGCGATGCCGTCCAGGCCGCCGTGCTCGACCAGGCGCAGGATCAGGTCCAGTTCCGCGGCGTCGCCGGCCCCGGCGTCGAAACCGCCGGCGGCGAGCACCGCCTCGCGACGGAACACCCAGTGCCCGGCCAGCATCGCCGGGTTGCCGAGCAGCAGGTCGAGGTTGAGGTCGGGGCGCAGCGCCGGTGCCAGGTCGCCGCGTGCATCCTGGTGCCACTCGTCGGCGTAGAGGGCGCGCACCGCCGCGTCGCTGCGCGCGAGTTCGACCAGCAGCCGGTCCAGTCCAAAGACATGGAACTCGGTGCCGGCATCCACGAACAGGACCCACTGGGCCGGACTGGTCCGCAGCACCTCGTCCATCGCCGTGTCCGCGGCAAGGTAGCGGGTGCCCATGCGACCCGCCGCCGCGGACGGCGGCGCGCCGATCACGCAGCCGCGGATCGCATCGTCGGCGGTGGCGTATCGGGCCACGCTGGCCTGCGTGCGCCGCAGGTCGGCGGCGGACTGGCCGCCGGCGCGGATGGCGATCTCCAGGCAGGGCCGGGGCAGGCTGCGCAGGCTGGCCTGCAGGGCCCGCCACTGCGCGGCGGTGAGCCGGCGCCGTGCCTGCCAGTCCAGCAGCGGCCAGCGCGCCTGGGCGATGGCCAGGGCCTGTTCCAGTGCCTGCGGCAGATCGACCTTCCGCGCGGGCTGGCTGCCGTCCAGCGGTGCCAGGGCCACCTGCCGGGTGTCGCCCCCGCGGTACCAGCCAAGCCGCCGCAGCGCCTGGCGGAACGTCTCGTGCCAGTCGTCGGCGATACCCGGCTGGTCACGCCCGCGCTGGCTGAACTGCTGGCGGGAAATGCGGAAGTCGACCAGCGGCCGGGCACTGATCGCCACCGCGCCGTGCCGCAGCAGCTTGACGTACAGCGACAGGTCGGCGAGCCAGGCGATGCGGACGCCGTCGAGGACGGCCAGCTGGTCGCCCATCGCCAGCAGGGGCGCGCGCCGGCACAGGGCCACGCTGGGCTCGCCGAGGAAATTGAGGGTGTGGTCGGCGAAGAAGTCGATCAGGTCGCGGCCGTCGATGCACACGTCATGGTCGGCCGGGAACGCCGTGGGCAGTTCATCGGGCAGCGGCATCCCGGCCTCGTCGACGAGCCGCCGGCGGGCGGTCGCCAGCGCCAGGCCGGGAACCTGCGCGAACGACTCCAGCAGGGTGGCGATGCAGTCCTCGTGCAGCACGTCGTCGTCGTGCAGGAACTTGATGTACTCACCCTCGGCCAGGCCGATCGCGCGCGCGGTGCTGCGCATTTCCCACAGCCGCTCGGGGTTGCGCGCGTAGCGCACCGGAAAGTCCGCGCGCGCGGCGAAGGCCTCCACCGCGGCCTGCACGTGGCCGGTTGCCGAATCGTCGCAGACCACGACCTCCAGCGGGCGATGGGTCTGCCGGCGCACGCTTTCCAGCGCCTGCGGCAGCCAGCGGGCCTTGTAGGCCGGTATCACCACGCTGACCAGCGGAGCAGTGGAAGGGGGTGGGTTCATGGGCATCAGGCGGGGTGGTTTGCGGCGACCGCGGCGTGGATCCGTTGCACCACGCGCCGCGAGTTGTCGGCGTCCAGGTGCTGGAAGAACAGGCGGCGGGCGGTGAGGTAGCGTTCGTCGGGGTGGTACTGCGGCTGCGCCAGCACGGCATCCAGCGCGGCCAGCAGCCCCGCGAAGGTCGTGGTCATCGGCCCGGGAAACGCCAGGTCAAGGTCATACAGCAGCCCATTCTGGCGGGTGCGGTAGTGCTCCAGGTCGTAGGCGAAGCCGAGTACCGGCAGGCCCAGGTAGAGCGCGTCGATGTAGACCGAGGAGTAGTCGGTGATGACCAGCGCGCTTTCGCGCAGCAGCGGCGCGATCTCCTGGAACTCCGCGTGGCCCAGGTCCAGCAGCACCTCGCCATCGAGGTGGCGCACCGGGTCCAGCGCCGCCGGGCCGTTGACCAGATAGTGGCTGCGCAGCCCCAACACCGCGCCATGGCGCTGCAGGACCTGGCGCAGCTGGACGACCTCGTCATCGCTGAAGCGGTAGCTGCGCTCGGCGGCGACGCTGGCATCGCGGTAGGTGGGGGCGTACAGCACCAGCCGGCGACGGCCGCGCAGCGCCCGCACGCGCGCGAGCTCGTCGCGCAGGCCGGCGGGGAGTGCGTCCTCGGCGATGCGCAGGAAATCGTTGCGCGGCAGCCCGGTAACCCAGACGTTGGTCGGGGGCAGCGGATGGAAGATCGCCGCCATCGCGTGCGCGTCGATGGTCGAGGACGCGACCAGCCCGGTGTAGAAGCGACGTTCGCGGCGCCGGTGCCGGTCGCGGTCGCCATGCTGGCGCTGGTCCGGGTTGGCCAGCGCGAACAGCCGCTTCAGCGGAATGCCATGCCAGAGGTTGACGGTGACGCGCCGCCGGAGCCACGGCCGTGGCGCGGCGTAGCCGCCGTTGCGCCAGGCCAGCGACATGTCCAGCGCGGTGGAATTGGTCAGCAGCAGCACGCCGCAGCGGGCGAGCGCCCACAGCCCCCGCGGCGAGTCCAGGCGGAGCACGCGCACGTGCGCGTGCTCGCTCACGTCCAGAGGCCGCTGGCCACCGCGCACGAACACCCGGCAGTGCACCCGCGGGTCGTCCTTTACCTGCTCGAAGACCGCGCGTGCGTTCTCGATGAACTGGCCCGGCTTGAGCGGATGGTCGAAGAACGCCCAATGGTCGCGGCGCTTGGGCACCAGCAGGTCCAGCAGCCGCCACGCCAGCAGCAGCGGCACCCCCAGCCACGCAGGCATCACGGCCGGCCTCGCATCACGCGGCGCGGACCCGTGCATGCGCGGTCAGCAGCTCGCAGATCCGGCCGACTTCGGCATCGGACAGGTCCGGGTGGATCGGCAGGCACAGCACCTGGCGGGCGGCGGCGTGCGCCACCGGCAGGTTGTCCGGCGCCGCGGACGCGAAGCCGCGGTACATCGGGAACTCGCTGATCAGCGGGTAGAAGTAGCGCCGCACCAGGATGTGTTCGGCGCGAAGCAGGTGGTAAAGCTCGTCGCGCTGCAACGGGTAGTCGTCGCCCACCAGCACCGGGAAGTAGGCGTGGTTGTGGCGCACGTCCGCGGGGCGTGCCAGGCACCGGATGCCGGCGATGCCCGCCAGGCGCTGGCGGTACAGCGCGTCGATCGCGGCGCGACGTTCCAGCGCACGGTCGATGTGCTTGAGCTGGAGCAGGCCGAACGCGGCGCTGACCTCGTTCATCTTGCCGTTGATGCCCGGCGCCACCACGGTGGTCTCGTTGACGAAGCCGAAGTTCTTCAGGTGGTCGATGCGCTGCTTGGTGCGCGCGTCCGGGCAGATGATGGCGCCGCCCTCGAAGGTGTTGAACACCTTGGTGGCATGGAAGCTGAGCACCGACAGGTCGCCGTGCCGCAGCACGCTGCCGCGGGTGTCGCCGACCGCGAAGGCATGCGCGGCGTCGTAGATCACCCGCAGGTTGTAGTTGTCGGCGATGCGGCCGATGGCGTCCACGTCGCAGGGCGTGCCATAGCAGTGCACCGGCATGATGGCCGTGGTCTGGGGCGTGATCGCGGCCTCGATCCGGGCCGGATCGAGGTTGAAGGTGACCGGGTCGACGTCCACGAACACCGGCTTGATGCCGTTCCACAGCAGCGAATGGGCGGTGGCCACGAACGAGTACGGCGTGGTGATCACCTCGCCGGTGATGCGCAGCGACTGCAGGGCGGTGACCAGCGCCAGCGTGCCATTGGCGAACAGCGCGATGTGCTCGACCCCGAGGTAGGCGCACAGCGCCTTCTCCAGCGCCTGGTGCATGCTGCCGCCGTTGGTCAGGATGCGGCTCTCCCAGATCCGCTCCAGATAGGGCACGAACTCTTCCAGCGGGGGCAGCAGCGGGCTGGTGACCGGGGTCGGCTTCTTGGGGATCATCGCGGGCGGGCCGGGGGCATGGCGTCGGCGGAATGCCGGCGTGCGGGAACATGCAACTCCCGTGCCGGGGCGCGGCGCCGGTCAGTTGACGGCCAGGCCCAGGCCGCCGGCCTCCGGCGAGAACATCAGGCTGCCCAGCGATGAGCGCAGCGGCAGCGAGGCGGGCCATCCGGGCGGGACCATCGCCGGACCGATGCGGTAGCGGCCGTGGATGCCGTCGCCGGTGCGATAGTGCAGGACCAGCCCGTACAGGCTGCCTGGCCTGCATTCGCGGCCCCGCAGGTCCAGCCGGTAGCGCCAGCGGTGCTCGCCGATCCGCCCTTCCGGCTGGAACTCCCAGCTGCCTTCGCCCTGGATCGAATGCAGCTCGAACCAGACCGCGCAGCCTTCCATGATGCGGTCATGAAGGTCCAGGGTCAGGTCCAGGCTGTCCTCGCCCAGGCAGATGTCGCGCAGGCGGAAGAAGCCGATGTTGGGGAACTCCAGGCGCATCGCGGCCCGCGGCAGCGGGACCTCCGGGTTGTCCAGGAACGGTTGCTTCCAGTAGCAGGCGCCGTCGATTTCCGCGATCCAGCCCCGTTCGCTGGTGATGCCGAGCAGGAAGCACAACCCTTCCACTTCGCCCCGCTTGATCAGTTCCAGGTAGAGGCAGCGACGCGCGCCGAGCGCTCGACAGTCCACGTCGCCGTACAAGGCGAGCAGTTCCTGCATGGACGTGATGAACACTTGCCTGAAGGCCGGGGAGGCAACGATTCCCGGTGCCGTGAACAGCGCACGCTGCAGATTGGCGACCGCAATCGCCCGGCGGTACTCATCGGCGTCGGGAAGGTCGCGGAACTGCTCCCACTCAATCGTGGCCGACCGCAGGCGGTCGCGGAAATTGTCCCCTTGTCTGGCACTCTGGGTTATGGACGGTTGGCCGCGCTCCTCGCGCACCCGCCATAGATAGACCAGGTCGGTAATGATCGCGGTGCACCTGCTGTGCCAATAGGCCGCATGCACGAAGGGGCGGTCGGCGTAGAGCAGGCCGGGCACCATTCCCAGTTGGTGCTCACGCAGGAATTCCGTGCGGAATACCTTGTTCCAGTAGAAGCCGTCGTGGTGGATGTCAATGAATTCGCGCACATCGGCGATGCAGCGGCGGCGATGCCAGACATGGGGCTCCTGGAGGAACAGGGTGCTCGATATGCCGCCGCTGGTGAGCCGCGCGGCGCGCCCGACCACGATGTCCGCATCACAGGCCAATGCCTCCGCCATGAGCGCACGGTAGCCGCCAGGTGTCACCACGTCGTCGGAGTCGACCAGTGCCACATAGCGCCCGCGCGCCAGTGATACGCCGAGGTTGCCTGAAACCGCGCCGCCTTCGTTCGGTTTGCTGATGCAGCGGAAGTTCGGGTGGCGCCGCTCGTAGTCGCGGCAGATCGCCAGGCTCTCGTCGGTGCTGGTATCATCGACGGCGATGATCTCGATGTTGCGGTAGTCCTGTTCCAGCAGCGAATCAAAGCACTCCGGCAGGAACGGGGCGGTGTTGTAGACCAGCACCACGATCGACAGCAGCGGTGCTTTGTCATCGCAGGACAATCGATCCGGAGTCATGCGCGTACGTCCCTGAGCTGTTCCACGGCATCCACATCGAACACCGGTATGCCGTGGACCGCGGCCACGTCGGCGCGCTCGCGGTAGGCGTCGTCAATGAAGATGGCCGCTTCGCCGGGCGGGATCACGGCGCTCTTGGGCGAACCGTCGCGCAGGTGCACGATCCGCTCGAACAGGTCCGCGCAGATGCGGTGCCGTGCGAGCGTCTGCTGCGGCTCGGTTGCATGTCGGGTCACCAGCACCACCGGGATTCCGTGCGTGTTCCATTGGTACAGCAGTGCCATCACCTGCGGCTCCGGGCTGCCGCGTACCAGCAGCGTGTCATCGAGGTCCAGGTAGACGCGCTCATAAGTCAGCTCCGCCCGCCAGCGGTTGCCCAGCGCCCGGTCCATGACCAGCGGATAGTGCTGGGGCATCACGGTGAAGGCCTTGCCCAGGTAGGCGTAGAGGCTCAGCAACGGATAATTGATGCCGCGCATGCGGTTCAGCGCCATGGAGCCGGCGATACGCGGGGCAACTTCCAGCAGCTTGGGCACACCATCGCGGTTACGCCGCGCCTGGAAGAACCATGCCCCTTTCAGGCATAGCTCGCCGGCGATGGCGTGCGCCATTGCTTCCAGCGCGGGGTCGCGGGGGGCCGGCTCGGTACGCACGCTGATTCCGGATTTGACTCGCCCGCGCACCCGCGCCGCCGCGTGCAGCAGGGTGCCGCTGCTGCTGGAAATGCAGTCCACGGTGTACTCGGTACCGGGCAGGTATTCGCTGAAAACGTACTCGATGCCACTGTCGAGCAACTGGCGATGGCGCTCGGGTGTATCCACCCGTTCGGCACCCTGGCTGCCCTGGCCGACGGCAGGCTTGGCGAAGATTGGGTAGAGCGCTACGCCGGGCGCAGGTGCGGTGTCCGGGGCGATGCCCAGGTGGCGCAGGCGGCCGTAAGTGAGATTCTTGTTGCGGCAGACCGCCGCGGTACCCGGGTCCGGCACCGCAGCGGGCGCATGCAGCCGCTCGCCGGCCTCGGCCAGCAGAGGAATCACGCTGTCATGCGCGGGTAGGACGATGTCGATCGCCCATTCGTCGATCAATGCGTCAAGCGTGTCGAGCAGGTTGCCCGACCCGGTGGAAGCATCGATCCGGCGGTAGCGCGCGTAGACGAACTCGCCGTGGTCGGACACCGACGAGGCACCATGCAGGCGCACGTCCTTGGCATGGTGCAGGGCGGCGTGGATTTCCAGGCCAATCTCCGAGCCGCAGGGGAAGACGAGGACGTTCATGACCATGCCAGGCTCCCGGTGCGTATTGCGGGCAGGAGCTTGCGCAGGAATATGCTCCCGTAGGCGGCATTCCCGTGGAAATCTCCAACCTGCCGGGTCTGGCCAAATTCGGCCTTGAGAAAGCCGCGCTCGGTGATGCCCGAAGGGGGCAGAACATGGCGGATGCCTTTGCGTTCAAGAATTCCGGCGAATGCATCGACATAGGCATCCCGTATTTCGAGGAGTTCCTCGTCCACGAACGGCGGGTGATTCGGCCCATCAAGATAGGTTCGTGGCAGCGGCGGCGCGGCCATGACGGAGAACTCCAGATCCAGCGCCATCATGGCGTCGTAGAAGGACAGAATGTGCCTGTTCATGTCGAGCACCATCTCGCGGAATGCCGCGCGACTGACATATTGCTTGCTCCGCACGGTGTCACCGACGGTCCAGTTGCGCCACATGTCCGAGTTGTAAAGCCTCACACCCTGGAAACCGAGCGAGACGATGTAGTGGCGGTCATCGCCGCGCCTGATTGCACCGCCCGAACCCGGCGAGAGCCGTTCGAGCGAGTCGCGCATGTCCTGCGAGGTGAAGTCGAGCTGGTTCCCGCTGACAGAATGGAATGGGCCGGCGAGGAATTGGTCACCGAACGCGAGCATGCCGATCGGCAGATGATCCGTGCCTGCCAGACCGAGCCGCTCTTCAGTGCCGAGCGCTTCCCATGCCTCCTTGAGCGCGACGACATGGGAGTCGCCGAGGATGATCGCGTTCATTCCCGCTGCTCCAGGAACATCTCTTCGCAGATCGCGTCCTCTGCATGGGGCACCAATCCGGCCTCTGGTCGTTCGTCCATGAAGGATTGGACGTCCTCTGCAAGATGCTCGGCGAAGAAGTGGGACATGACGTAGTCAACCCCGGACGGCTTCACCGAGCGCAGGTCCGCCTCGAAATGCCGGGTGCCGGACGGGAAGGCAGATGCAAGCTCGTACGAAGGGAAATAATCGATGCGTTCGCTCTCCTGGGACAACTGGCCGGCTACCGCACGAAGCACGGATTTCGAGTAAACCGTGGCAGACAGGACGTGCTGCCCGGATGCTGTGGCGACCAGCGGGACGGGAGAAACGGTCAACAGGAACCGGATGCCGGGGTTGACCTCGCGCAGCAGGTTCTCGAATTGGCGGAAGTCCGCGAGGATTTCCTGGTAGGTGAAGTTGTGGAAGGCATGCCTTTCCGGATTGAAGACTCCTCCCGCCTTCGTTCCCGGGCAGATCGGGAAAACGGCCCCGTCGCGGGCGTCGGTCCACGCCTCGGTAAGCCCCAGCGTGCAGATGAACAGGTCGGATTGTTCGAACACTTTCCGCACCGCTTCGAGGTGGGTTGTTCTCGACAGCTGGAAATCCGCTTCCGACGCGAACGGGACTGGCTCAACGGCTGGCCGGAATGGATCGTGGATGCCTGCTTTGCTCACCCACATGTCATCGACGGGCTTTCTCAACCCGTAGGCGCGCTCGAAGAGCTGAAGGAGCTGCCGGACGGTGTAGATGTTGCAATAGCGTGCCGAGTAGACCCCGTAGTTGAAGCTGCCGCGCAAGGCATCGGGGAACCACGTCGGTGCCGGTTCGTAGTCCATGAACGCGAAGCCCGAGGCAGCAAGGCGCCTGGCGATGTGCTGGGCAAAACAGCTTCCCGCCGTGACGATCCGGTCCTTTTTCGATATTTCGAACTTCTTCCGGTAGATGTCGGCGTACCGGTCAGGCGCGCGCTGCGCTACCGCGCGGCTCCAGCGTGAACGTTCCGACAGGTCATCATAGGGCGAGGTCATTGCATCGGCTCGATTGGACTTGCCAGCAGCACGGCCTCCCAGCCCTGTGGCAGCTGCACCCATTTGAAGTTGAAGCGGTAGGGGATGCCGAGCCCGGCGATGAAGCGGGGGATGGTCAGCACGTCGTCCCACTTGTGGTACAGGCACAGCGCCAGCTTGGGGCGGAAGCGGCGGATGGTCTGCACGGCCCCGTGCAGGGCCGGGATCTCCGACCCCTCGATGTCCATCTTGATCAGGTCCACCCGCTGCAGCCCGTGTCGGGCGACATAGTCGTCAAGGGTGATGGTTGGAATGCGCTCGCCCGGCCCGTCGCCGGGCTCGACCGACGTCGCGCCCTGCAGCCTGGCCTGCTTGATCACCAGCGAACCCTGGCTGTGGTCGGACAGGGCCAGCTTGTTGAGCACGACGCGGTCGCTGATACCGTTCAGCGCATTGTTGTAGCGGAACAGGGCGATGCTCTCGTCCAGCAGTTCGAATGCGTGCACCTGGCAGTCGCCGCCGGTCTTGGCGCAGAACAGTGCGGCGGTGTCGCCGATGAAGGCGCCGGCATCGATGATGACGTCGCCGGGCGCAACGCGGAAGCCCTCGGTCTGGTACTGGTCGAACAGCACGTCGTCGATGCTCAGCGCCCAGGCATAGGTGACCAGGCGGAAATCATGGCCCTGCGGGCGCATGTCCTGCAGCACGTAGTGGCCGCCGTCGATCTCGACCGGGGGCCGCTCCGCCTGCCGGATGCGCTCCACCTCGGCGTCGTAGAACGCCATCTCGGCCGGGTCGATGCGATCAATGCCGGCCCAGCGCTTGAGGAACCACACCAGGAAACGCTGTTGCTCGGCCGGTTGCAGGCGTTCGTAGAGCAGCGTTGAAATTGCATCCGAATCAGCCAGGTAGCGTTGGATCAGGCGTTGCAGGCGCGCGTCGTCGTCCGCCGCGCCACCGATGCCCAGCGCCACCAGGTCGGTCATGAAGCGGTTTGTCGCCGGGAACGGGCCGAAGAACGCATCGACCACGCGCGCGGCGGCCCTGCCGTCGTTGAGCGCGCAGAAACGCTGGCGGAACGCGGTATACCGTTCGGCGTGGGCGGCCTGGACCGCGGGCAGGTCGGCCAGCAGGGCGATCAGCGCGTCGGTGCTGCGCGCGATCGGGCCCGGCAGGTCCTGCTCCATGTCCAGGTAGAAGCCGCGGATCCGCTGCGCATACTGGTCGAGGTCGTAGCAGTAGAACAGGATCGGGCGGCCGCTGGTGGCGAAATCGAAGAAGATCGACGAATAGTCGGTCACCAGCACGTCGGCGATGACGCACAGGTCGGTCGCATCATCCACGTGCGACACATCGCGGACGTTGGCCGGCAGTGGCCGGTCCCCGAGGCCGCCGCTCACCAGGTGGTGCGCACGGACGAGCAGCATCTGGTCCGGCGCCAGTGCCGCGGCCACCCGGGCGACGTCCAGCCGCAGGTCGAGGTCGAACTGCCAGTGGCCGACCTGGCGGTCGTCGCGCCAGGTCGGGGCGTACAGCACGTAACGGCGATCGAGCGGGAGATCCAGGCGGCGGAGGACGTCCGTGCGTCCGCCGTCCGCGGCGGCCAGCGGGTCGGTCAGCGGATAGCCGGTTTCCAGCACGTCGCCCTCGTAGCGGAAGGCACGGCGCAGCACGGCGCTGGAGTAGTTGTTCGCGCTCAGCAGGTGGGTCCATGCGCGCGACTCGCGGTACAGGTTGTCGCGGGCGTCGACCTCGGGGCCGGCGACGTCGATGTCGTATCCCAGCCGCTTGAGCGGGGTGCCGTGCCAGGTCTGGAGGTAGCGGGTGTCCGGCTTGCGGCCATGCGCGGTGAACAGGATGTTGTTGACGCGGTACCTGGCCTGGGCAAGCAGCCGGTGGTAGGCGGCCGAGCCGCGGCGCACGCGCGCGGGATTGCCGGGGATGGGCGTGTCGCCGTTGTAGGCCCAGACGCAGCGCAGGTCCGGACGCATCCGCCGCAGCGCTTCATGGATATAGCGGGGATTGCCCGCGTATGCCTTGCCCAGGAAGCTCTCGAACAGGACCAGGTCCTCCTGCAGCGGCAGCTCCTCCAGCAGCATGGGGAACGCGGCACGCGTGTTCTCGGCGTCCACCGTGTAGGCGTGTTGCTGCGACGGCGCGGTGAACAGCGCCAGCGAACTGACGCTGTCGCTCAGGTAGGCCGATATCCCGTGCTCACCGATCGCCTGTTGAAAGAAGTGGCGGGGGATGGTCGTGCCGGTCGTGCCGATCAACGGCTCGAACACGCCGTTGCCGTCCAGCTCGACCTGGACATCCCAGCGCAGCGGGCGATCTTCCAGCAGCGGGGCGACCGGCAGCTCCGCCCGGACCGTGTCGCCCTCGCGGTGGAAATGCAGGGGCAGGATCCGAGCACCGTCACGCGAACGCAGGCGCAGCCCGCTCATCCGTGCCGGGCCGGGCTGCAGCGAAAGCAGGAGCCCATGCTCCGCGTCTCCGGCCGCGGGGCGGATGTCGAACACCGGGCGCATCAGCGCGCACCGCCCAGCAGCGGACTGCCGATCCGCGGCGCCCCGGCGACGGCCGCCTCAGCGGGGTCGCGGCGGATCCTGGCCTTCAGCGAGGAACTGGAGATGTCCTCGGTGCGGGGCAGGTAGCGGACCTCGCAGTGGCACGACAGGGCGTCGAAATGCCCGGTCCAGTCCGAGCCCATCACCAGGATCGCCGCGCCATGGCGGCGGATGTCGGCGGCCTTCTGTTCCCAGCTGTCCTCGGGAAACACGTCGTCGACGTAGCGGATGGCGCGAAGCACCGCCTCGCGGTCCGCATAGCATTGGGTGGCCGTCTTGTTCTTGATGGCGTTGAACCGGTCCGAGGACAGGCCGACCACGAGCCGGTCGCCCAACGCGCGGGCGCGACGCAGCAGATTGACGTGACCCACGTGCAGAAGGTCGAACGTGCCGTAGGTCAGAACAAGCGTCATGAGCGGGGAATCCAGGCAGCCATGGTCGGCCTGCATCAGGCAAGTTCCGTGCCGTTGCCGCTGCCGGCCCGCGCGGACGGCGGCCTCAGTCCGCCGCCTGATCGCGGTCGATCCCGTACTTGCGCAGTTTTTCCACCAGGGTGGTGCGGCGCAGGCCGAGCAGCTGCGCGGCGTGGGCGACCACGCCCTGGGTGCGCTCGAGGGCTTCGTTGATCAGCTTCAGCTCGATGCCGGCCATGTGGTCGCGCAGGTCCAGGCCATCGTCGGGCAGTTGCACCGGCACCGGGCTGCCCGCGGCGGCGGCCGGGGCGGGCGCCGCCGCGCTCGCCGACAGGCTGGCCAGCGGCCGCTCGTCATCCAGCGCCACCGGCGGCGGTGCCGCCTCGCTGCGGTAGCGCGCGGGCAGGTCCTGCACCCGCACCAGTCCGCCCGGGTGCAGCACCGCCAGGCGTTCGACCAGGTTGGTCAGTTCGCGCACGTTGCCCGGCCAGCGATAGGCGGCCAGCGCCTGCAGCGCTTCGGCGGCGAAGCGGACCTCGCCACGGCCGGTACGCGCCAGCTGCGCGGCGATGGTCTCCACCAGCGCCGGGATGTCGGCGATGCGTTCGCGCAGCGCCGGCACGTCGATCGGGAACACGTTGAGGCGGTAGAACAGGTCCTCGCGGAACTTGCCTTCGGCGATGCGCGTTTCCAGGTTGCGGTGGGTCGCGGCGATCACCCGCACGTTGCAGCGGATGGTCTGGTTGCCGCCGACGCGCTCGAAGCTGCGCTCCTGCAGCACGCGCAGCAGCTTGACCTGCATCGGCAGGCTCATGTCGCCGATCTCGTCCAGCAGCAGGGTGCCGCCCTCGGCCATCTCGAACCGGCCCTTGCGCGCGCTCAGCGCACCGGTGAAGGCGCCCTTTTCGTGGCCGAACAGCTCGCTTTCCAGCAGGTCCGGCGGAATCGCGCCGCAGTTGATGGCCACGAACGGGCCGTCGCGCCGCGGCGAGCGCTGGTGGATGGCGCGCGACACCACTTCCTTGCCGGTGCCCGATTCACCCAGCACCAGCACGGTGGTGTCGAACCCGGCCACCTGCTCGATCAGCTGGCGCAGCTCGGTCACCGCCGGGCTGGTGCCGGTGGGGCCGGTGTCCTCGCCGCCGCCGGCATGGTGCTCGGCGTCCAGCCGCCTGAGGCTGGCGCGGCGCAGCAGCGCCTCCATCTGCGCGTGGCGCATCGGCTGCTCCAGCGGCCAGACGTTGGCCTCGTGCAGGGCGTAGTGGCGCGCGAACGCCAGCGGGTCACCTTCGGCCAGCAGCACCGGCGGCATGCCGGTGCCGGCCAGCCAGTGGAAGAACGGCATGGCGCGCGCCGGGTCCTCGATGGTGCCCACCACCAGCGCCATCCAGTCGTTGACGCGGTGACGGCTGGTATCGATGTCGCCCACGTCGGTGACCCAGCGCGGGTTGAGGTCCATGAACTCCAGCAGCGCCACCGTGCGTTCGGCGCGGACGCCCTCGCTGTCGATCACGAGGATGCGCGATTCACTCATGGCCCTGTTCCTGCCTGACGTGCTCCAGGATCGGCATGACCTCCTGGATGTAGGACAGCTTGCTGACGAAGTTGTCGGCACCGGCACGCTGGGCGTGCTCGCGGTGCTCGGCGTCGTCGAAATGGCTGGCGATCACGATGTAGGGCGGCTCGTCCTGGGTCTTGATCAGGCGCGTGGCCTGCAGCCCGCCCATCTCCGGCATCGCCAGGTCCATCAGCACCACCCGCGGGCGCAGCGCCTCGGAGCGCTCGATCGCCTCCAGGCCATTGGCGGCGCTGCCGACCACCTGCAGCCAGTCGACCTTGCGGAAGTGGCGCATGGCCGCGTTGATGAAGCCTTCGTGGTCGTCGACCAGCAGAACGGTGAGCTTGCTCATGGAATTCCTCGGATCAGCCTGCGCGGGCCAGCAGCGGACGCGCATTGTGCCGCTTCCGCTCGCGCGCGGGGGCGATGTCGAGCTGTTCGCGGTATTTGGCCACGGTGCGGCGGGCGATGTTGACCCCCTGCCGCGCCAGCAGTTCGGCGATGGCCTCGTCGGCCAGCGGGCGCGCCGGCGGTTCGGATTCGATCAGCCGTCGCACCATTGCCTTGACCGCCTGCCCGGAGATGCTGGCGCCGTCCAGGCGCACGGCGAAGAAGTGTTTCAGCTCGAAGGTGCCGCGCGGGGTCTGCATGAACTTGCCCGAGGTGATGCGCGAAACGGTGGACTCGTGCATGCCGATGGCGTCGGCCACTTCCTTCAGCGTCAGCGGCGCCATGGCTTCCTCGCCCTCGGCCAGGAACGCGGCCTGGCGCTCGACGATGACCCGCGCGGTGCGCAGCAGGGTGTCGTAGCGCATGGACAGGCCGCGGGTGAACCAGCGCGCCTCCTGCAGCAGTTCGCGCATCGGCTGGGCGGCGCTGCCTTCGCTGGCGCCCAGGGCGCGCTCGTAGACCGGGTTGAGGCTCACCCGCGGCGTGGTGGCCGGGTTCAGCGCCACCCGCCACTGGCCATCGGCGCGCCAGGCCACCACTTCCGGGATGACCGCGTCGTCGGCCTGCGGCTGCAGCGTGTCGCCGGGGCGGGGCTGCAGCGACAGCACCAGCCGGAACGCCTCCAGCACGTCGGCGTATTCGGCGCCCAGGCCGGTGGCGATGGCGGCGTAGTCGTGGCTGGCGAGCAGGTTCAGGTCGCCGTCCAGCAGCCGCGCCGCCAGATGCCGGGCCGGCACCGTGCCGGGCAGGGCGGCCAGCTGCGCCTGCAGGCATTCGCGCAGGTCGCGCGCGGCCATGCCGGCCGGCTCGCCCTGCAGCAGGCGCTGGCGGATGCGCTCGACGTGCGCGCCGTCGCGGTCGAAGCGGGCGCTGGCCAGCAGGGTCAGCTGCGCCAGCGGCGCCTGCAGGTAGCCGGCGTCGTCGCAATGCTCCAGCCAGAACCCGGCGATCGCCAGGTCGCCCTCGTCCAGGTCCAGCGACAGCGCCTGCAGGATGCGCAGGTGCGGGTCGCTGGATTCGCCCATCGCCAGGCGCGCGGTGCGGTCCTCGTCGGCGTCGTTCCAGCTGGCGCCGGGCACGTCCCACATCGAACTCTCCGGCAGCTCGTCGAACGCCGCGGTCTCCAGCTGCGGGTCGCCGGCGCCGGCGGTTTCGGCGGCGCTGGCGGACGCCTCTTCCTCGATCTCCAGCAGCGGGTTGTTCTCCAGCACCTGGCGGATTTCCTGCTCCAGCTGCAGGCCGTTGAGCTGCAGCAGGCGGATGGACTGCAACAGGGCGGGCGTGAGGTGGAGTTGCTGCCCGAGCTGGGTGGCGAGCGTGGCTTTCATGGCGTCTGGTCCCCGTGGCCGCTGCGTGAAGCGACCGTGATGGAACACATCTTGCGTAGGGGGTGTCAGGGAATGAATAGGAGAAAACCCGGCGCCATCCGGGAGTCCCCTGAGGGGGTGTAGGGGTTTTTCCTACATTTCGCCATTAATCCGTCGCCGTGGCGGGGGCGGAGATTGGATTATCAATGACTTACGGAATTCTGACGCGCCACGCGACGGATTTCCGAATCTGTGACGCGCTGCCACCGCCGGTCCGCGGGCGAGGGCTCAGGCAAGCTCCTGCTGATGGCGCACCGCCAGCAGCAGCAGGTCGTTGGCGCGGCGGCAGCCCAGCGCTTCCATCATGCGCGCGCGATGGGTCTCGACGGTTTTCACGCTGATGCCCAGTTCGGCGGCGATTTCCTTGGTGGTGCGGCCGTTGCCGAGCTGGCGCAGGATCTGCCGCTGGCGCGGCGACAGCGCGGCGATGCCGGTGGGGCGTTCGCGCCCGAGCATCGGCGCCAGCATGCGGGTGGAGATCTGCGGGCTCAGGAACACCTGCCCGGAATGCGCCGCGCGCAGCGCGATCTCCAGCTCCTGCGGGGCGGCATCCTTGACCACGAACCCGACCGCGCCGCGGTCCAGCGCATCGCGCACGTGCGCGGTGTCGTCGTGCATGGACATCATCACCACGCGCGCCTGCGGCACCCGCCGGCGGATGTCGGACAATGCCTCCAGGCCGCTGCGGCCGGGCAGGGAAAGATCCATCAGCACCACTTCGGGGCGGTGCAGCACCGCCAGCTCCAGCGCCTGGTCGGCGTTGCTGGCTTCGCCGACCACCAGCACCCCGCCGAACGTCTGCAGCAGGCGGCACAGGCCGGCACGCACCAGCGTATGGTCATCGACGATCAGGACACGCACGGGCACGGGCATCGCTTGGGAATGGCCGCACCTTAGCCGAGCGCGCGCGCGCGCGCCAAGCGGCAAAGGTCATGCACCGGCCGCTTCAACGCGGGCGCCGGCTGTCGGCGATCTGGCGCCGGTGCAGGCGGAACAGGTGGCGTTCCAGCGCGGTGTCCAGCGCCTCGCCGGTACTCTGCAGGCGCAGCCACAGGTAGAGCCCGCCGTTGCCCGAGGCGGCTTCGCCCAGCACCTGCACCGGCAGTTCGATATGGTCGGGCAGCCAGTCGGCCGGCTGCAGGCGCACGATGCCGGCGCTGCCCTGGACCGCGCCGCTGCGCTGGCCCAGCTCGAGCCGCAGGCCCCGCCGCGACCAGCGCACCGGGCGCAGCGGCAGCGCCTGGGTGGACTGCCGCAGCAGGCGCCCCAGCAATACCAGGGCAAGGTCCATGCGTGCCTCCAGCCGTGCCAGCTGCTGGCTGCCGTCGGTGCCGCGCTCGTCACTGTCGTCGGCGCCGCGCGAGTCTTCCACCAGCGCCACGCTGCGCAACAGCATTTCCGCCGCGCCGGCGCGGATCGCGCCGCTGCCCGGCTCGAACACTGCCGGCAGCGAGACATCGCAGGTCAGCGTGTCCTCGAACAGCTCGACCTCCGCCGGGTGGTGCACGATGCTGGCGCCGGGCGTGTTCATGCCAGCGATTCGGCCTGCTGGTAAGCGTGCGCGGCGCGCACCGACTGGCGCCCGGCGCGCAGCCGCGCCGCGGCGATGTCGCGGCGTACCAGCATGTCGGCCATCAGCGACTGCTGCAGCGCCAGCAGGTTGCGCAGGCCGTTGGCCGCGGACTGCGCGCCGCAGGCCTCCACGAACTCGCGCAGGCGGCGGTCGTGGCCGCTGGCGATGCGCTCGGCCTGGGCGTGGTCTTCCTGTTCCACCGCCACGCGCAGCGCTTCCAGGTCGTCGTGCAGGGCCTTCAGGGTGTGATCGGGGTCCATCATGGTCCTCAGGCTCCGGTGACGGCGGGGCGTTGGCGCTGGTCGGGCGGGATCGCGTTCCAGGCCGATTCGATCTCGCCCATGAGCGACAGCGACTCCTGCAGCGCCGCCACGTCGTTGTTGAGGTTGGCCTCGGTCAGGCGCTGGATGACGTAGTCGTACAGCGCGGAGAGGTTGCCGGCGATTTCGCCGCCGGCCTCATGGTCGAGCGAGCCATTGAGGTGGCCGATGATGGCGCAGGCCTCGCCGATGGCCGTGCCCTTCATCGCCTGGTCGCCCTGGGCCAGGAACGCCTCGGCGCGACGGATGCGCTCGCCGGCCCCTTCGAACAGCAGGGCCACCAGCTTGTGCGGATCGGCATCCACAACCTTGGTGGACACGCCGACCTTGCGGTACTGCTCGGCGTAGTTGCGGCTGGAACCGTACATGGTGAGAGTCTCCTGGGACCTGTCCGGCGCGCGGTCCGGGCAGCGTCGGCAATGATGGGGTGGTATCCGTGTATCGGCCGTCATGGCCGTTTACTTGAATGTCGGACGGTTATTTCTGCAGTGCGGCAAGCTGCTGCGCCAGGTAGTTGCTGGTGCCCTGCATCTGCGCCACCAGCGAGTCCATGGCGGTGAACTGCCGGGTATAGCGTGCCGACACCTTCTCCATGCGCGCGTCGAGGTCGTCCAGGTCCTTTTCCAGCTTCTTGATCTGCTTGTTGAGCGCGTCGGTACGCAGGGTCAGGGTGCCGGTGCCGGTGTCCAGGTTGCTCTTGAGCAGCTTGGACAGGCCGTCGGACAGGGTGCCGTCCTTGCCCAGCAGGCGCGCGGCCGCGTTCGGGTTCTCGGCCAGGGTCTTGTCGAAGGTGCTGCTGTTCAGCGCCAGGGTGCCGTCGGTGTTGATGGTCAGCCCCAGCGCCTTCATGTCCACCACGTTGGCGCTGAGCTGGCCGCGCAGCTGCTGCTGCAGGCCGCGCACCAGCGAGTCGCCGGTCAGGGTGGAGGCGCGCTTGTTGGTGGCATCGTAGGCGCTGGAGTTCTTGAGCAGGTTGACCGAGGCGTTGTAGGCGCTGACGAAGGCCTGCAGGTTGATCTTCAGCGGCGCGTTGTCCTGGCTGACCGTCAGGGTCTTGGTGGTGCCTTCCTCGGCCTTGTTCAGGGTGAGGGTGATGCCCGGGATGAGGTCGCTGATGCTGTTGCTGCTGGATTCGCGCTCGAAACCGTCCACCCGCACCCGCGCGTTGCTGGCGGCCACGGTCTGGGTGAGGCCGCCGCCGGTGCCGTCCCAGGTCAGGGCGGAAAGCCCACCGTTGCCGCCGCTGGCCGAGACGGTCAGGGCGCCCTTGGTGCCGGCGTCCACGGCATTGAGCACCAGGTGCTGGCCGTCGCTGGCGGTGATGACGGTGGCGTTGACGCCCTTGCCGTTGGCGGTCTTGTTGATCGCCGCGGCGATCTCGGCCAGGGTGCTGCCCGGCTTGATCTCGACGTCGATGGATTTGTCGTCCCAGGCGATCTTCAGGCTGCCGTCACCGACCGCCGCATCGGCGGCGAACGCGCCGGAGCTGAGCTTCTGCGGCTGCGCCAGGCTCAGTACTTCCACGTTGTAGGTGCCGGCCACCGCCAGGGTCTTGCCGGTGGTGGCGTCGGTCACCACGGTCGCGCCGAAGCCGCTGCCTTCCGGCACCGAGGTCTTGTAGGCCTGGTTGCTGGCGCCCTTGACCAGCGCATCGAGCGATGACTGCAGGCCGCTCAGCGAGCTCTTGATGCTGCCCAGCGCCGAAAGTTTGGCGGTGACCGTCGATCCCTGGGTGTTGATGCGGTCGGCGGCCGGCTTGCGCTCGTTGGCGACCAGCTGCGAGACGAGGGTGGGGATGTCCAGGCCGGAGCCGACGACGGAAAGGGAGGACGAGGCCATCTGGATTCCTTGTGCGCAAATGGACGCCCTTGCAGGCATCCCGGATATCGGCACGTTCCCCGGCTTCTTTAGCCACGGGACCGCGCGGGTCACGCCTGGGGTGCAAGTCCCGTGCCGGGATCTCCGGCGCCGCCGGTGCCGGCGACGGCGGCCGCTTTGCATGGCCGCAAATGGATGAAGCCCCCGCCATTGCTGGCGGGGGCTCCGGGTCGTGGCCTGGTCGGGCTGACCCCGACGGATCAGCGCAGCAGGCTGAGCACGTTCTGGGTCGAGCTGTTGGCCTGGCTCAGCATCGCGGTACCGGCCTGCTGCAGGATCTGCGTGCGGGTCATTTCCGCCGTTTCCTTGGCGTAGTCGGCGTCGCGGATGCGGCTGCGCGAAGCGGACAGGTTTTCCGAGGTGGTGGCCAGGTTGGCGATGGTGGAGCTGAAGCGGTTCTGGATCGCACCCATGTCGGCGCGCGAGCTGTTGACCGCGGTCAGCGCCTTGTCCACCACTTCCAGGGCGCGCTGGGCGCCGACGAAGGAAGAGATGTCCATCTTGCCGGCGACGGTTTCCTGGGCCGGGGCGGTCACCGCGGCGGCGGTCTGCGCGGTGAAGGCGGTGGCGCCGGCGGTGATGCCGGTGGCCTGGCCGGTGACGGCGTCGGTGATGGTGCCGAAGGTGAAGCCGGTGGTGTACTGGTTGCCCTTGACCGCCTGCAGCTTGACCGCGCCGGCGCTGTCCAGGGTGGCGTAGACGCCGGTCTGGTCCATCTTGTCGTTGATGGCGGTGGCGACCTTCTGGTTGATGGTCTTCACGCTGTCGCCGGCGTTGAACTTGACGTCGTCGATGTTGATCGTCTGCGCCGCGCTGGCACCGACCTGCTGCACGCTGATCCTCACGCCCGAGATCTTGCCGGCGGCGGCGGCGACGCCCGAAGCGGTCGCGGCAACCACGTTGACGGCGGTGGTGTCGGAGGCGAAGTTCATCTTGCCCAGGTTGGCGGTGCGCGAATCAACGATGTTGTTGATGCCGATGGTCTGGCCGGCGTCGGCGCCGACCTGGAACAGCGCGCCGGTGAAGCTGCCGTCCAGCAGCTTGGTGCCGTTGAAGCTGGTCTGGTTGGCGACGCGGTCGATTTCCTTCAGCAGCTGGTTGACTTCGGCGTTCAGCGCGTCGCGGTCGGTGCCGGAGTTGGTGGCGTTGGCCGACTGCACGGCCAGTTCGCGGATACGCTGCAGGTTGTTGCCGATTTCGACCATCGCGCCTTCGGCGGTCTGCGCCAGCGAGATGCCGTCGTTGGCATTGCGGGTGGCCACGTCCAGGCCGCGGATCTGGGTGGTGAAGCGCTCGGAGATCGCCAGGCCGGCGGCGTCGTCCTTGGCGCTGTTGATGCGCATGCCCGAGGACAGGCGCTGGATGCTGGTCGCCAGGCTGGTGGCGCTGGTGTTCAGGTTGCGCTGGGCGTTCAGCGACATGATGTTGGTGTTGATGACTTGTGCCATGATTCGGATTCCTTTTTGGCGTTTGATCCGGCAGCTCAACCTGACCGGTACTGAGTGCAGTGGAGTGGCGTAGGGCGCCGCAGTACCGCTGCTGATACCAATAACGGCAGCATCCCGGGCAGCTTTAGGGCCGCCTGGAAAAACGGATCGCACGATCCGCCGATGCGTCCGGATGCATGGCGTCATATGGAAACGGCGCTGGAACCGCAGGGTTCCAGCGCCGTTGTTTTTTACATCGCCGCCGCGGCCGGCCGCCCCGCCAGGGGCGCGCGCCCCTGCAACGACAGAGCCCCGGGCAGGCCGGGGCTCTGGTTCCTGCCGCTTTCGGTGCCGGCTTACTTGAGCAGGTTGAGCACGTTCTGCGGGACCTGGTTGGCCTGCGCCAGCATCGCGGTACCGGCCTGCTGCAGGATCTGCGTGCGGGTCATTTCCGCCGTTTCCTTGGCGTAGTCGGCGTCGCGGATGCGGCTGCGCGAGGCCGACAGGTTTTCCGAGGTGGTCGACAGGTTGGCGATGGTCGAAGTGAAGCGGTTCTGGATCGCGCCCATCTCCGCACGCGAACCGCTCACCGCGGTCAGCGACTTGTCCACGATCTCCAGGGCGCGCTGGGCGCCGGCGAAATTGGAGATGTCCAGGTTCTCCAGGTGGTTGATGCCGCCGCCGGCCGCCGCGGTGCCGGCCGCGGCCAGCGACGCCGGCAGGTCGGCGGCCAGCGACAGGGTGATGCCGGTGCCGCCGCTGAGGGTGCCGTTGCTCACGCCCTCGAAGTCCTGGCCGGCCTTGAGCGAGGTCAGCTTGATGTTGCCGCCGCTGACCTCGGCGTACAGGCCGGTCTGGTCCAGCTTGTTGTTGAACGCCTGGGCGATCTTCTTCTGCACGGCCGCCGCGTCGTCGCCCACTTCGATCTTGACGTCGTCCAGGGTGATGGTGGTGAGGCCGGCGGCGCCGGCCGGCGCGCCGGCGGCGCGGATCGACACGGCGATGCCCTTGATCGCGCCCGAGGCGGTCGCCGCGGTGCCGCCGACGCCGGCGCCGCTGACGGTGTCGGCGAAGCCGGCGCGGCCCAGCTGGTCGATGTTGGCATCGACGATGCTGTTGACCGCGATGGTCTGGCCGGCGTCGGCGCCGACCTGGAACAGCGCGCCGGTGAAGCTGCCGTCCAGCAGCTTGGTGCCGTTGAAGCTGGTCTGGTTGGCGACGCGGTCGATCTCGCTCAGCAGCTGCTGCACTTCGGCGTTGAGCGCGTCACGGTCGCTGCCGGAGTTGGTGGCGTTGGCCGACTGCACCGCCAGTTCGCGGATGCGCTGCAGGTTGCTGCTGATCTCGACCATCGCGCCTTCGGCGGTCTGCGCCAGCGAGATGCCGTCGTTGGCGTTGCGGGTGGCCACGTCCAGGCCGCGGATCTGGGTGGTGAAGCGCTCGGAAATCGCCAGGCCCGCGGCGTCGTCCTTGGCGCTGTTGATGCGCAGGCCCGAGGACAGGCGCTGGATGCTGGTCGCCAGGCTGCTGCCGCTGGTGTTCAGGTTGCGCTGGGCGTTCAGCGACATGATGTTGGTGTTGATGACTTGTGCCATGGGACTTCTCCGTTGTGCTCGGGTCTTGCGTGATATGGGAAGGCGGTTTGCGTTTGTCTGGATCAGCGGATCATGTTGAACAGCGACATGGACTGCATTTGCGTGAACACGGTCTGTGCGGCCTGCAGGGCGGCGCCTTCGAGCTTGTACTGGCCGATGGCCTCGGCGTAATCGAGGTCACGCAGCTGCGAAAGCGAATCCTTCAGGGTGATGGCGTTGGCCTCGCGCAGCGAGGCGGCGTTGTCGATGGCGCTGAGCTGCGCGCCGCCGGATGCGCGCGAATCGATCATCTTCTCCGCGGCGCGGGCCACGTCGCGCAGGCTGGACTGCAGCAGGTTCTGCTGCGCGGTGCGGCCGGCGAGGGTGGAGGTGTCCATCTGCAGCGCCTGGGACAGGCGGTCGATGGTGGAGAACACATCGCGGTTGCCGGCCTGGCCGACCGTGAACTCGTCGCCGGCCGCCGGCACGCCGCTCATGCGCACGCGCAGGCCCTGGAAGACGAGGTCGTCGCCCTCGGCATAGGTGCCGCTGCCGACCGTGGCACCGCCACTGTCGAGGATGTCGTAGGCGCCGGGGCCGGTGAAGCGCACCGTGTAGCTGTCGCCGCTCCACGCCGCGCTGCCGTCGCGGCTGGCGCCGGTCAGCACTGCCTGGCCGGTGTTGCCGGCCGCGGCACTGCCGTCGACGGTGCCGTCGCCGGTGCGGATGCGCATGAAGATCTCGCTGCCGGGCAGGGCGTCCTGCACGAAGCTGCCGGGCGCGACCTCGACCTGGCGCTGGGTCTGGTCGCCGTTGTAGAGGATCGTGCCGTTGTTGGCCGCGAACGGCGCCACGCCATCGGCGGTGCCGCCGAACAGGAAGCGGCCGTTGCCATCGGTGCTGTTGGCCAGCGACAGCAGCGATTCGCGGATCGAGCGCAGCTCGGCCGAAACGCTCTTGCGGTCCTCGGCCGACAGCGCCGCGTTGTTGGCCTGGATGGTGAGGTCGGACACGCGCTGCAGCAGCTCACCGGCCTGCGCCAGCGCGTTTTCCTGCAGGCCCAGCCGGTTCTGCACGTTCGCCGCGTTGGCGCCCAGCTGGTCCAGTTCGGCCAGGATCCGGTCCATGCCCACGGCGGTGCCGGAGGCGACCGGATCGTCCTTGGCCGAGACCAGCTTCTGTCCGGTGGCCAGCTGGCGCTCCAGGTGGTTGAGCTTGCTCTGCTTGGCGAGCATCAGGTACACCGACTGGTCGTACATCATGCTGCTGGAGATGCGGTTGTTCATCAGCCCACCGCCCGCAGGATCGACTGGAACATGGTGTCGGCCGTGGAGATCAGCTGCGAGGCGGCCTGGTAGGCCTGCTGCAGGCGGAGCATGTCCGCCGCTTCCTCGTCCAGGTTCACCCCGGAGATCGAATCGCGGGTGGCCTGCGCGTTCTCGTTGATCACCTGCTGCGCCTGCAGCGAGTAGTCGGCCGCGCGCGCGGCCGCGCCGATCTGCGTGGTCAGCCCGCCCAGCGCGCCGTTGAGGGTGACGGTGCCGCCGTTGAAGGCTTTGGCGTCCTCGACCGCGGCCATGCGCGCGGCGTTGCCATTGTCGCTGGAGCCGGCCGGGGTGCGCGACACGGTGAAGGTGTCGCCCGCGGCCGGCTTGCCGTCGAGTACCAGGCTCCAGCCATTGGCGGCGATGGTCTGGCCGGGCGTGTACGGCAGCGGCGGGCCGCCATTGATGGTGTAGTTGTTGGCATCGATGAAGTCGATGCTGACCGGGTCGAGCAGGGCGCCGTTGGCGGCGTCGGTGATGTCGAGCTTGCCGGCCACGCCGGTACCGACGTTGCCCAGATCGGCCTTGGCCCGCACCGGGTTGGCCGCGGCGATGCGCGACGGGTCGGTGATCGCCACCGCCAGCCCGCCGGGGGCGGCCGCGGTGGGCTGCACCAGGAAGCGGTCGTTGAGCGCCGGGGTACCGCCGACCACCAGTTCGATGCCGTTGACCACGAACGGATCGGCGGCGCTGCCGCTGCCGCTCATCGGCACCTGCGCGCCGGTGTCGGTGCGCGTGGCCACCCAGGCGCTGCCGTTGAAGCGCAGCTGCAGGTTCTGCCCGTCGAGCGCGGCGACGTCGCCGTAGCTGGCGCTGACGGTGGCGGTGCTCGCGCTGCTGTTGCCGCTGTGCGCGGCGACCTTGGGCGGGGCGAGGCTGAAGAAGTCCACGCCCATGTCGCCATACAGGTCCATGCCTTCGCGGTGGCTTTCGTTGAACGCCTGCGCCAGGCCGACGGCGATGCGCCCGAGTTCGGCCTGTGCCGGGGTCAGCACGGTGTCGCGGAACTCCAGCAGGCCGCCGATGCTGCCGCCCAGCGCCTTGCCGTCCAGGACGATGGTCTGGCCCTGGGTCTTCAGTGCCAGCTGCAGGCGCTCGGGCTGGTACGGGTCGGCCACGGTGGTGACCTGCGAGGCGGTGCCGCCGACCACCAGCGCATGGCCGCCGGCCGAGTACACGTTCATGATGCCGCCGTCCTGGATCACGGCGGTGCCACCGGTATAGCCCACCAGCTGGGTGATCAGCTGGTCGCGGCGATCGAGCAGGTCCGGTGCGACGCCGGTAATGTCGGCGCCGATCGCGCTGTTGATCTGCGCGATTTCCCGGGCCAGGCGGTTGATCTCGCCGGTGCCGGCGATCAGGCCGTTGTTGACCTCGTTGCCAAGGGTGTCCAGGTTGCCGTTCAACTGCTTGAAGCGGTTGACCAGGTCGTTGGCGTTGTCGAGCATGCTGCGGCGGTCGGCGGTGCCGGCGGCGTTGGCCGACAGCCCGCTGACCGAGTCGAAGAAGTTGGACCAGATGCCGTTGAGGTTGGTCGCGCTGTCCGAGAACAGCGCATCCACCCGGTCGGCCAGCCCGGAAAGCTGCTTCAGCCGGGCCAGTTCGCCGCTGCTGTCGAGCAGGCGCGAGATCGCCAGCTGGTCGGCCACGCGGCGGATGTCGGTGATGCGGGTGCCGTTGCCGACATCGCCATAGCCCACGTCGGTGGGATTGCGCGTGGCGAAGTCGACCTTCTGCCGGCTGTAGCCGTCGGTCTTGATGTTGGCCACGTTGTGGCTGACGGTGGCCAGCGCCCGCTGGAAGGCGATGAGGGCGCTGCTACCGGTGGAGAGGACACTGGACATCGGGTTCTATCTCAACGGCGGGTGAGGCCGGACAGGCCGGCGGCGTGGGCGAAGGACTGGCCGAGGCGGGCGCCGGCCTGGCCGATGGCGGCCACCGCGCGGTCGATGGTCGGGCCGGCGGCGATGGCGGCGATCTTGGCGGCGTAGCCCGGATCGGTGGCATACCCGGCACGTTGCAAGCCCTGTGCAAAACCGCGCACGTCGCTGCCGGCCTTGAGCGCGGCCTGGTAGCGCGGGCTGTTCTTGAGCATGCGTACGTAGTCGCCGAAGCTCTCGGCCGGCGAGCCGTAGGCGCGGAAGCGCGCGGTCTGGCTCTGGCGCTGGCCGTCGACGTACTCATGGGTGGCGGCGCTGGCGCTTTCGCCCTTCCAGCCGCTGGCCTTGATGCCGAACAGGTTGTGGCTGCTGCCGCCGTTGTCGCGCTTGATGTGGCGGCGGCCCCAGCCGGTCTCCAGCGCGGCCTGCGCGACCAGCGCACGCGGATCGACGCCGAGTTCGCGCGCGGCCTTCTCGGCATGCGGCCAGATGCTGGCGACGAAGCCTTCCGGGGTGTGCTTGCCGAGCTGGTCGGCGGCGGCGTTGGCGGTGGCCATGTCCACGCCATCGGTACGCGGGGCGGCCGGGCCGACGCCGCTCCAGCGGTCGTTGGCCAGGGCCCAGTCGGTGGCTGCCGGCGCCGCGTCCGGTGCTGCGCCGCGGCCGCCGATGGACGCGTGCAGGCTGCCGCTGTCGCGGCCGGCGATCAGGTCCAGCATCTGTTCTTCCGGCATGGCCGGCACATTGCCGCTCAAGGCGTCGTGGCCGCCGGGCATGCCCGGCAGCGGGCTTTCCACCGCGCCGGCCGGCCGCCCCCCCCCGGCCGCTGCGCCAGGCAGGGCTTCACGGTAGGCCTGCGCGGCCTTCGCCGCCGGGACCAGCGCGGTGTCCAGCGGTGGGCTCGCCTGGCCGGCGCCGCCGAGCTGGCGCGCGATCATCGCCGACAGGCCCAGGCCGCGGCCCTGGGTCATGGCCTCGGCAATGCGCTGGTCGTACATCTCGCGGAACATCTGGCTTTCGCCGGGGAACAGCGAATCGCCGAAGCTGGCCGCGCGCATGCTCTTGATCAGCATCTGCGCGAACTGGCCTTCGAGCTGGCGCGCGACCTTGTCGATCTTCGCCGGGTCGTTGCCGGCGACCGGGTTGAGTTCCAGTGACGGGGCGGCGATGCGCATGCTCAGATCACCTCCAGCTCGGCGCTGAGCGCACCGGCCTGCTTGAGGGCTTCCAGGATCGCGATCAGGTCGCCGGGCGCGGCACCGACCTCGTTCACCGCGCGCACGATCTCGTCCAGCGTGGTGCCGCCCTCGAAGCGGAACATGCGGCTGCCTTCGTTGCTGGCGCTGATGGTGGACTGCGGCGCGGCCACGGTCTGGCCGCCGCCGAAGGCATTGGGCTGGCTGACCTGGGTGGCCTCGCTGACGGTCACCGTCAACGAGCCGTGCGCGATCGCCGCCGGGCTGACCCGGACCTGCGCGCCGATCACCACCGTGCCGGTGCGCGAGTTGACCACCACCCGCGCCGGCGCGGCGCCCGGCGACAGTTCGATGTTCTCGATGCGCGCCAGCAGGCCGATGCGCGCGCCCTGGTCGCTCGGCGCCTGCACCGCGACCGTGACCCCGTCGACCGCGCGCGCGGCACCTTCGCCGAACGCGTTGTTGAGTGCCGCGACCATGCGCGCGACCGTGGTGAAATCATTCTGATGCAGGTTCAGGGTGATCTCGCCGCTGGCGCCGAACACGTCGGGCAGGGCGCGTTCGACGGTCGCGCCGCCGGGGATGCGGCCGACGCTGGGCACGTTCACCGATACCCGCGAACCGTCCTTGCCCTGCACGCCGAAGCCACCGACCACCAGGTTGCCCTGGGCGATGGCGTAGACCTGGCCGTCGGCGCCCTTGAGCGGCGCCATCAGCAGCGAGCCGCCGCGCAGCGAGACCGCGTTGCCGATGGAGGACACGGTGATGTCGATGGTCTGCCCGGGCTTGGCGAACGGCGGCAGCTCGGCGTGGATCGCCACCGCGGCGACGTTCTTGAGCTGCGGGTTGACGTTCGGCGGGACATTGACGCCCAGTTCGCCGAGCATGTTCTTCAGGCTCTGCACGGTGAACGGCGCCTGGCTGGTACGGTCGCCGCTGCCGTCCAGACCGACCACCAGGCCATAGCCGACCAGCGCGTTGCCGCGCACGCCGCCGACCTGGGCCAGGTCCTTGATGCGTTCGGCGTGCGCCGGCAGCGCGAACGCGAACGCCAGCACCGCCAGCGCCCACAGGCCGGTGGCCCGCGGACGCGGAAGCGCGGCGGCGCGCGCGCGCAGGAAATAAGGCAGGCGCCAGCGCCTTTCCCTGGCCGCTGGCCCGTGGCCGCTGGCCGCCGTGGAGTAAGTACCGGTCATCGTTCTTCTCCTCAGTACGGCGCCAGGCGCGAGTTGAAGAACCGGCCCAGCCAGCCCATCGCGTTTGACTGGGCCACCGCGCCGCGGCCGCCATAGGCGATGCGCGCGTCGGCGACCTTGCTGGACGGGATGGTGTTGTCGGTGGCGATGTCGGCCGCGCGCACGATGCCCTGGATCTGCACCAGCTCGTCGCCCTGGTTCAGGCGCAGGTTCTTCTGCCCCTGTACCACCAGGTTGCCGTTGGGCAGGCGCTGGATCACGGTCACGGTCACGCTGCCCTGCAGGCGGTTGCTCTGCGCGCTGCTGCCCTTGCCGGTGAAGTCGCGCTCGCCGCTGGCGCTGGCGGCGAGCACGTCCTTGCCGCCCAGGGTGACCGGAGCGCCGAACAGGCTCGGCGAGCCGATGTCCATGCTCGACTTCTTGCCGATGGCGGTGTTGGCGCTGGTGGTGGCCGAGGTGCTCTCGACCAGGGTGATGGTCAGCAGGTCGCCGACGTCGCGGGCGCGGCGGTCGCCGTACAGGTTCAGGCCCGGACCGGCGGCGTAGATCGCGCCGGCCGTGGCCTCGGCCGCGGGCGCGACCACCGGCACCACCGGCGCCATGGCCGGGTAGGGGCGGATGTCGCCGGCGACCACGCAGCCGCCCAGCAGCACCAGGCTGGCCGCGGCGCAGGAAAGACGGAGGACGTTGGACAGGCAGGCCATGGCGGGTTCCGTAAGCGGCACGATCAGACGTTGTTGTTGAGGTAGCCGAGCATCGAATCGGTGGTGGAGATGGCCTTGGCGTTCATCTCGTAGGCGCGCTGGGTCTCGATCATCGCCACCAGCTCCTCGACCACGTTGACGTTGCTGCCTTCCAGCGCGCCCTGGACGATGCCGCCCAGGCCATTGAGGCCCGGGGTACCGTTCTGCGCGGGGCCCGATGCCGTGGTTTCCAGGTACAGGTTCTCGCCCTTGGCCTGCAGGCCGGCGGGGTTGATGAAGTCGGTCAGGGTCAGCGAGCCGATCTCGACCGAAGCCGCGTCACCGGCCATCTTCACGCTGACCGTGCCATCGGCACCGATGGTCAGCGACTGCGCCCCTTCCGGGATCTGGATGCCCGGCTGCACCGGGTAGCCGCTGTTGGTCACCAGCTCGCCCTGCGGGCTCATCTGGAAGCTGCCGTCGCGGGTGTAGGCCGAGCTGCCGTCGGGCAGCATCACTTCGAAGAAGCCGCGGCCGTTGACCATCACGTCCAGGGCGCGGCCGGTCTGCTGCTGGCCACCCTGCTGGAAATTCTTGGACGTGGCCACCACGCGCACGCCGGTGCCCAGCTGCAGGCCGGTCGGCAACTGCGTCTGCGCCGAGGACGAGCCGCCGGGCTGGCGCACCTGCTGGTACAGCAGGTCCTCGAAGCTGGCGCGGTCCTGCTTGAAGCCGGTGGTGTTGGTGTTGGCGAGGTTGTTGGAGACAACAGACATGCGCGTCTGCTGCGCATCCAGGCCGGTCTTGGCGACCCACAGTGCCTGATTCATGAGCGGTTCCTCTGCGACGGGTGCCGGCCCTCAGGGCCGTTGCAGGATGTAATGCATGGCCTGTGCCAGACCCGCGCGCCAATCGGCCGGCGCGGCGGCGTCAGCCGTTCAGGCGCAGCAGCGTGTTGGCGCTGCGCGCGTTCTCGTCGCCGTGCTTGATGACCTTGACCTGCATCTCGAACTGGCGCTGCAGCTGGATCATCTGCACCAGCGCGCCGGCCGCGTCGACGTTGCTGGACTCGAGCATGCCGCTGTCCAGCGCCTTGCCCTGGACCTGGGCGAACGGCTGCTGCGGGTTGCTGTTGCGCATCAGCCCGTCGAGGCCGCGCTGCAGTTGCGCGTCGGGCGCCTGCACCACGCGCAGCCGCCCGACCATGGCCATGGTCTGCGGGCCTTCGCCCAGCGGGATGATCGACAGGGTGCCGTCGTGGCCGATCTCCATGGCCTGGTGCGGCGGCACCGCCACCGGGTTGCCGTTCTCGTCGAGCACCGCATTGCCGTCGGCGGTGACCAGCTGGCCGTTGGGGGTGAGCGTCAACGCACCGGCGCGGGTATAGGCCTCGCTGCCGTCGCGCGACTGCACCGCCAGCCAGTTGCCCGGCTGCAGCGACAGGTCCAGCGCGTTGCCGGTGATCTGCTGTGCGCCGGTGCGGCGGTTGAAGCCGGCATCGACGTGCAGCGCGTCGATCCGCGAAGCGTAGCCCTGGCCCTGGACCGGGAACGCCTCGGTGTTGGCCAGGGCTTCCTTGAAACCGGGCGTGTCGGAATTGGCCAGGTTGTGGGAAACGGTGGCCTGCGCCTGCAGCGAGGCGCGGGCGCCGGTCATGGCGACGTAGAGGGCTTTGTCCATGGGCAAGGGGGACCGGGAAGCGGGAAGAAGGGAACGACGGAATGCCGGCGATGCAGGGCGAGGGGCCAGGCGCGGGGAACGGCGCGAGCAGTGCGCGCCGTGTCATTGCCCGCTCCGGTTTGCCCGGCGTGCTGCCTCAGCGGATGTTGATCACGGTCTGGGTGATCTGGTCCTGGGTCGAGAGCATCTGCGCGTTGGCCTGGAAGTTGCGCTGCGCGGTGATCATGTTCACCAGCTGCTGGGTCAGGTCGACGGTGGAGGCCTCCAGCGAACCGGCCTGGATCTGCCCCAGGTCGGAGCTGTCCGGCGCACCGGTGCGCGGCGTGCCCGAAGCATAGGTTTCCGACCACAGGTTGTTGCCTTCGCCCAGCAGTCCCTGCGGGTTGTTGAAGTTGCTCAGCGCGACCTGGCCCAGTGCGACGTCCACGCCGTTGGAGTAGCGCGCATACACCACGCCCTTTTCCGAGATGTTGATCTCGTTGAGCTTGCCCGAGGCATAGCCGTCCTGGCCGGTGTTGTGCTGGTTGAACTTCTCGCCGTACTGGGTGGAGCCGGACACGTCCAGGCTCATCGCCAGCTGGCCGGCGCCGGTGCTCGGGGTGAAGGTGCCCAGGGTGATCTTGCCGTCGGCCGGCGCGGTCAGTGCGCCGCTGTCGGAGAACTGCAGCAGGGTCGGGGTGCCGATGACCGCCGGTACCGGCGGGGTGGCGGTGGGATCACCGGGGACGCTGCCGTTGTTGACCGGCACGCCGTCGACGAAGTTGTACACCGCCCACTCATTGGGATTGGCGGTCTTGACGAAGTACGAGGTCTGGATGTGGCTGACGCCCAGCGAATCGAACACGGTGATGCCGCCGCTGGAGTGGCTGTAGCTGTTGCTCACCGCCGGATCGAACGGCGTGATCGTCGGTTCCTTGGCGTTGGCCGGCAGGGTGAAGGCCAGCTGCAGCTGGCTGGTCGGGCGCGGCGCGCTGTCGCCGGACAGCAGGCGCAGGTCGGTCAGGGCGCCGTCGAAGCGGGTGCCGTCGGCGCTCGGCGCGTAGACCTGCAGCCGCGCGCCCTGCGGGTTGACCACGTAGCCGTTCTTGTCGGCCTGGAAGTTGCCGGCGCGCGAATACACCCGCGAGCCGTTCATGTTCAGGGTGAAGAAGCCTTCGCCGGCGATCGCCAGGTCCAGGCTGCGGCCGGTCTGGTCGATGTTGCCCTGTGAGAACTGCTGGGCCACGTTGGTCAGGCGCGCGCCCGAGCCCATGGCGTTGTTCTGCAGGCCATAGCCGGTGGCGGTCAGGACGTTGGCGAATTCGGCGCGCGATTCCTTGAAGCCGACGGTGTTGACGTTGGCGATGTTGTTGGCGGTGACGCTCAGGTCGGCGTTGGCGGTGCTGATGCCGGACAGGGAGGCATTGAAGCCCATGGCGATACTCCTGGGAATGCGTGGAAGAGGGGGCTCAGCTGACGCGGAGCACGTAGTCGAGCGGGGCCGCGCCCAGCCCCTTGAGGTTCAGGTAGAGGCCGTCCGAACCGACCGTCACGCTCTCCACCTCGGCCTCGACGTAGGTGCTGAGCTTGGTCTGCTTGCCGCTGGCGTCGGTGTAGGTGGCGGCGATGGTGTAGGCGCCGGCCGGCATGCGCTTGCCATTGGCGTCGGTGCCGTCCCACTGGAACGGCACTTCGCCGGAGGCGTCGGCCGCGACGCTGATCTGGTCGACCTTGTTGCCGTTGGCGTCGGTGATGTCGACGACGATGGTGCCCGCGCCCGGTGCGGCCAAAGTGCCGCCGGTCGCCCCCTCGTCGCCGAGCATGAACTTGGTCGACGGCACCAGCACGTCGTGGCCGACCATGGCCGCGCCGCGCAGGATCTGGTCGCCGGCCATCGATTCCTGGAAGCCGGTGACGCTCTTGTTCAATTCGCTGATGCCCTGCACCGTGGACAGCTGCGCCATCTGCGCGACCATCTGGCTGTTGTCCATCGGCTTGAGCGGATCCTGGTGCTGCAGCTGGGTGGTCATCAGCCGCAGGAAATCGGCCTGGTCCAGCGCGTCCTTCTTCTTGGTGCTCTTCGCGGCCGGGGCGTTGAGCCCGAGCGCGCCGAACAGGTCGGTGTTGGTGTTGATGCTGCTCATGGCGGGATCCTGTGGCGGCCGGCTCAGCGGCCCATGGTCAGGGTGGCCAGGGTCAGTTCCTTGGCCGTGTTGAGCATTTCCACGCCGGCCTGGTAATTGCGCGAGGTGGAAATGAGATTGACCATCTGCGCCACCGGGTCGATGTCCGGCGAGTAGACATAGCCGTCGCCGTCGGCCAGCGGATGGTGGGGTTCGTAGCGCTTGATCGGCGGCGCCTCGCTCTGCGTGACCTGCTTGACCTCCACCCGGGTCAGGCGCGGATCCTCGCGGCTGGTGACCGCCTGGAAGATCGGCTCCAGCGGCTTGTAGGCGGCCTCGGCCGAGCCCGCCACGGAGTCGGCGTTGGACAGGTTGGAGGCGATGGTGCTCATGCGCACCGACTGCGCCTGCAGCGCCGAGCCGGCGATGTCGAAGATGGGCAGGTTGCTCATGGCGCTCCCCTTACTGGCCGGTGATGGCCGTGGTCAGGGTGCGTACCTTCGACTCGACGAAGCTCAGCGAGGCGCGGTACTCCAGCGCGGCGCGGCCATACGCGGCGCGTTCGGCATCCGGATCGACGGTGTTGCCGTCCAGGCTCGGCTGCACGCCGGGGCGCAGTACCTGGAACGGGTTCAGGCCGTCGCCGCCGATGCGGTAATGCTGTTCGGCCGTGGTGGCCAGCAGGCCGTTGCCGTCGGCGCCACTGGCGTTGCGCAGGGCCGCGTCGAAATCCAGGTCACGGGCCTTGTAGCCCGGGGTGTCGGCATTGGCCAGGTTGCCGGCGATCAGCTTCATGCGCTGTTCGCGCAACGGCATGGCCTGGGCGTGGATGCCCAGGTAATTGGAAATCAGGTTGGGCATGGCGCGCCTCCCGGGGGAACGATGCCCGGAAGGCTGCAAGCGGTGTGCCAGAACGCGGGGAACGCAGGGGAGACGCGGGGAACCCGGGAGCACGGGGGGGGGGGGGCGCCGGTCCCCCGGTGGCGGGCTTGCCGCATCGGGATCGGGGCGCCGGCGGGGCGGGCCGCCTCCCCGGCGGGGCGGCCCCCTTGCTTCAGCGCAAGGCGCCCGCCTCCACGCGCCCCGGGGTCAGGCCGCTTCGGCCACCTGGCGCAGGCGCTGCAGCACGAAATCGGCCAGTTCGTGGGCGCTGTACTTGGGCACGAAGGCGTTGGCGCCCACGCGCTCGACCATGGCGTTGTTGAACACGCCCGACAGCGAGGTGTGCAGCAGCACGAACAACCCGGCCAGCCCCGGGTGGCGGCGGATTTCCGTCGTCAGGGTGTAGCCATCCATCGCCGGCATCTCGATGTCGGAGATGACCATGGCATAGCGCTCGGCCGGGTTCTCCCCGGCCGCGTGGATCTGCAGCAGGTGGTCCAGCGCCTGCTTGCCGTCCGACAGCAGGGTGGCGGTGACCCCGAGCTGGTCGAGCACGCTGCGGATCTGCTGGCGGGCCACGCGCGAGTCGTCCACCACCAGCACCTGCATCGGCGGCGCGCCGGGCGGCAGGACCATCGACGGGTCCAGCACCGCATCCTTGCTGATCTGGGCGATGTCGGCCAGTACGCTCTCCACGTCGATCACCTGGATCAGCTCGCCCTGGAAGCGGGTGACCGCGGTCAGGTAGCTGGCCTCGGCGCCCAGTTCCGGCGGCGGCTGGATGTCCTCCACCGCGATGTTGACGATCCGTTCCACGCCGCTGACCAGGAATCCCTGCACCGAGCGGTTGAACTCGGTGACCACCAGGTAGCCGGGCGAGGTGTCGGCGTTGGGCTCGCGCTCCGGGTGGCCGATCGCCAGCCCCAGGTCCAGCACCGGTACCGAGCGGCCGCGCACGTCGGCCACCCCGGAGAACTGGGCGGGCAGGCCGGGCACCTGGAACAGGGGCGGGCGCCGCAGCACTTCCTGCACCTTGAAGACGTTGACGCCAAAAAGCTGACGGCCGCCGAGGCGGAACAGCAGCAGGGCCAGTCGGTTGTGGCCGGCCAGCCGGGTGCGCTGGTCGATGCGGTTGAGCAGGTCATGTGACATGCAGCCGGTATCGGCAGGGCGGGGGCGGGACTTGAGGGCCGGCGCGGGCGATGGCCGCACCGCGCGCCGTGCGTCGTCTCCGGACGCCGCCCGCGGCCGTTCCGGCACGCCGCTTGCAGGGCAATGGCCATTGTTTCCGTGGCGGAGTTCGCCCATGCGCCTGACGGCCCTGTTATGCCTGCTGCTGGCCCTTCCGGTCCAGGCCGCCGATTTCCAGTCGGTGGCCTCGATCCGCGCGGCCGCGCTGTCCACCCTGGACCCGGCCACCGAGGCCGAGGCCAGTGTCGATGCCGGCCTGCGCCTGCCGGCGTGCCCGGCGCCCCTGCAGGCCCGGGCCACCGGCAACCGGACCGTGGAAGTGGCATGTCCCGAGGCCGGCGGCTGGAAGCTGTTCGTGCCGGTGACGGTGCGGCGCGAGCAGGACGTGCTGGTCCTGGCCCGTGGCATCGCCGCTGGAGAAGTGCTGTCCGCCGCCGATATCGGCAGTGTGCGCCGTGACACCGCGCGCATCGCTGGTGCGGTATTGTCCGACCCGCAGGCGGCCATCGGCCGGGTGGCGCGGCGGGCAATGGGCGCCGGCACCCTGCTGTCGGCCAACGACCTGGTCGCCCCGCGGATCATCCGCCGCGGCGACAGTGTCGCGCTGGTGTCGCGGCGCGGCGGGGTCGAAGTGCGGGTGGCCGGCAAGGCGCTCGCCGATGCCGGCGAGGCCGACCGGGTGCCGGTCGAGAACCTGTCCTCGCGGCGGGTGGTGCAGGGCGTGGCCACGGCCAGCGGCGACGTGCTGGTTTCCCGTTAGATTCCACTAAAGATCAGTGCGCCGTTGCCGTTAACCCTTGTGTACCGAATCAGGACTTCCATCACATGAGCCAGAAAATCGACGGCGGGATCACGGCAAGCGCCCCGTTGCGCCCGGTCGCCACGCCCGCCAAGGCTACCCCCGCCGGCAGCGGCGAGGCACGTCCGGTCGAGGCCGCCGACAGCGTGCGCCTGACCGGCGAGGCCACCAGCCTGCAGGCCATGCAGCGGGAGCTGTCCGCCGCCCCGGCGATCGACAGCGCACGCGTGCAGGCCGTCCGCGAAGCGCTGGAGAACGGCAGCTACCGGATCAACCCGGACGCCATTGCCCAGCGCATGCTGGAGCTGGACGGACAGCTGCAGGCATGAAGCTGGGCGTGGCCGATCCCCTGCAGCAGTTGAGCGACGCGCTCGATGGCGAGCGCCAGGCGCTGGTCGAGCACGACGTGCAGGCGCTGGTGGCGGCCACGAGCCTGAAACTGGAAGCGCTGCGCATCCTCGAGGCGCGCCCGCCGCTGGAACACGCCGAACGCCTGCGCGAACTGGCCGAGCGCAACCGCGCCAACGGCGTGCTGCTGGCCCGCCGCCGCCGCGAGGTCAGCTGGGCGCTGCGCCAGTTGGGCCGCAGCGAGGCTTCGTCGGCCTACGACGCCAAGGGCCAGGCGCACCTGCTGCACACCCGCAAGCCGCTCGCCGTCGCCTGAGCGCAGCCCCCGCCGGGCGCTTGGCGCCTGCGCATCCGCGGTTATAGTGGGCGACCGTTCCACCGACCCGCAGCCCCGTGGCCGATACCGCCTCTCCCCCGTTCGCGACCTTTCCGTCTCCCGTCGTGCTGCGTGCGCTGAGCGACCGTATGGGCGACGGCATGCTGCTGTTCAACGACCGGGGCGAGGTTGCCCTGGCCAACGCGGTCGTGCGCGAGCTGTTCGGCGTGGCGCCTGGCGAGGTGGCCGGGCTCGCGCGGCGCCTGGCCGACCTGTTGCCCGCGGCGGCGCTGGGCCAGGCGCGCGAAACCGGTTGCTGGAGCGGCAGCCTGCCGCTGGGCGCGCGCGCGGTGATCGTCCACCTCTACCACCATGAGCACGCGGGCGAACACGCCTGCCTGGCGCTGTTCCGCCACATCGACGGGCAGGAGGATTACGAGCACGAGCTGCAGCGCCGCCATGCCGAGCTGCGCCAGGCCTACCTGCGGCTCAACGGCGCCCAGGAGAAGCTGCTGCAGTCGGAAAAGATGGCCTCGATCGGCCAGCTGGCGGCCGGCGTGGCCCACGAGATCAACAACCCGATCGGTTACGTGCATTCCAACCTGGGCAGCCTGCAGGAATACCTGCGCAGCCTGTTCACCGTGATCGAGGCCTACGAGCGCGCCCTGCGCGCGCCGGATCCGAAGGCATTGATCCCGGAGATCGACGATATCCGCGACCGCCTGGACATCGACTTCATCAGCCGCGACCTGCCGCAGCTGATGGCCGAGTCGCGCGAGGGCATCGAGCGGGTGACGCGCATCGTGCGCGACCTGAAGGATTTCTCGTACTCCGGGCGCGACGAGTCGTGGAAGCTGGCCGACCTGCACGCGGGGCTGGAATCGACCATCAACATCATCTGGAACGAGCTCAAGTACAAGGTCACCCTGGAGCGTCGCTACGGCGAGCTGCCGATGGTCGAGTGCCTGCCCTCGGAGTTGAACCAGGTGTACATGAACATGCTGCTCAACGCCGGCCATGCGATCGCCGACCGCGGCCATATCGTGGTCAGCACCGGAGTGGACGGCGACGAGGTCTGGATCGAGTTCCAGGACAACGGCTCGGGCATTTCCCCGGAACTGCGCCAGCGCATCTTCGACCCGTTCTTCACCACCAAGCCGGTGGGCAGCGGTACCGGGCTGGGGCTGTCGATCTCCTACGGCATCGTCAACAAGCACCACGGCCGCATCGACCTGGACAGCACGGTGGGCGAGGGCTCGCGCTTCCGCATCGTGCTGCCGATCCGCCAGCCGAAGGGCTGAGCGCCGGCCACCCCGCCGGCACCGCCGTGCCGGCGCGCCGACGGGCCTCACTCCAGGCCGTTGATCGCCCGGCCCTGGCTGCCGCCGCGCTTCTCGTCGTGGGTGCGGAACGCCTGGCGGATGTGCTCGCGCAGCTCGTCATCGTTCCACGGCTTGGTCAGGAAGCGGTAGATCGCGCCGCGGTTGATCGCGTCGGTGACCGTATTGAGGTCGGTGTAGCCGGACAGCACCAGCCGGATGGTATCCGGGTAGAGCATCTTCACCCGCCCCAGGAACTCGGTGCCGCTCATGTCGCTCATGCGCTGGTCGGACAGGATCACCTGCACGTCGTTGATCGCCAGCAGGTCGAAGGCATCGCGCACGTTGCCGGCGGCGAGGATGCGGTAGCCGTCGCGGCGGAACAGGCGCACCAGCGAGCGCAGCACGTTCTCCTCGTCGTCCAGCAGCAGCAGGGTGCGGTCCGGGCGGGTCTCGGCGAACGCCTCCGGGCGCAGGTAGCGACGGCGCAGGGTCATGCCGGCGGCTTCGGCCGACATCGGCTCGCCGAACAGATAGCCCTGGAACACGTCGCAGTCGTTGCGGCGCAGGAAGCCCAGCTGCGCCTGCGACTCGACCCCGTTGGCGATCACTGTCATGCCCAGCTGGTGGCCCATGGCGATGATCGCGCGGGAGATGGCCGCCTCGCGGTTGGCCGCCGGTGCGCTCTTGATGAAGCTGCGGTCGATCTTGAGCTTGTCCACCGGGTAGCGCACCAGCGCGCTGAGGCTGGAGTCGCCGGTGCCGAAATTGTCCAGGCTCAGGCTGATGCCTTCGTTGCGCAGGTTGGCCAGGGTCTCGTAGACGAAGTTGACGTTGTTGGTCAGCGCGCTTTCGTTGATTTCCAGGGTCAGCATGCGCGCCGGCACCCCGGTGGACTGCAGCATCGCCATGGTCTCGGCGAAGAAGCTCGGCCGCAGCAGCTGCAGCGTGGACACGTTGACCGCGATGTTGAAATCGTCGAAGCCCTGGTCGCGCCAGATGCGTGCCTGGCGCAGGGTCATCTCCAGCACCCAGGCGCCGATCTGGACGATGATGCCGAGCCGTTCAGCGGTACGCATGAAGCGTTCCGGCACCAGCATGCCCAGCGTCGGCGACTGCCAGCGCAACAGCGCCTCCATGCCCACGACATGGCCGTCGCGGGCACTGACCAGCGGCTGGTAGCGCAGGCGCAGCTCGCCATTGTCGATGGCGTCCACCAGTTGCCGGGAAATGATGCTCTCGCTGTGCGCGCTGAGCGGCTTGTGCAGCATGTGCACCTGTACGACGTTGCCGCCCTCGCGGCCGGCCTGGTGCAGCGCATCCTCGGCCAGGTCGAGCAGCCGGCTCGGGTCGGTGGCGTGCTCCGGGCTCAGCGACACCCCGATCTTGGCGGTCAGGAACAGGGTGTAGGGCAGCACCGAAAGCGGCAGCTCCATCTGCTGGCGCAGCTGTTCGGCCATGTCCTCCGGCAACGGCACCCCGTCCGCGCGCGGGATCGCCAGCACGAACTCGTCGCTGCCGTGCCGCCACAGCCGGCCGCGGCCGCGCAGGTGGTCGGCCAGGCGCTGCGCGACCAGCACCAGTGCCTGGTCGCCGACCTCCGCGCTCATGTTCTCGTTGACCGACGCGAAGTGGTCGATGTCCAGGTGCAGCAGCATCAGCGGCGTGCCACCGGCGGCGGCCTCGGCGACCATCGCCGCCAGTTCCGGGTTGCCGGCGCCCAGGCGCGGCGGGGCGGGCATCGCGGCGGCCGCCGGCGGGGCGGGGTTCCACATCCTCAGGCTCCCTGGCAGGCGCTCGCCTGCGGCATGCGGTAGGGCAGGTGCAGCTCGACCTGGGTGCCTTCACCCGGCGCGGTATGGATGCGCAGCCAGCCGCCGGCGCTCTGCGCGCGCTCGCGCATCACCACCAGCCCGAGGCCGCGCGGGCCATCGGGGTCGAAGCCTTCGCCGTCGTCGCTCACGCGCAACCGCAGCCGGCCATCGCCAGCGTCCTCCAGGCACAGCCGGACCTGGCTGGCCAGCGCATGCCGCAGGGCATTGGTCAGGCTCTCCTGGGCGATGCGGAAACAGGCCTGCTCGACGTCGTTGTCCGGGCGCTGCGGCAGCTCTTCGACCTCCATCCGCAACTCCACCGCCGAGGAGCGGAACAGCTGCCCGGCCTGCCAGCGCAGCGCCGCCTCGAGCCCGAGCGCATCGAGCTGCGGCGGGCGCAGCAGCATCGACAGATTGCGCAGCCGCACCACGGTGCTGTCGACCAGCTCCACGATCTGCCCCAGGTCCTCGCGGCGGCGCCGGGCATCGTCCTCGTCCATCGCCGCATGCGCGGCCAGCTTGATCGCGGTGACCGCCTGGCCGATATCGTCATGCAGGTCGCGGGAAATCGCCCGGCGCTCGTCCTCCTGCACCGAGAACAGGCGTCCGGCCAGGGCCTGCAGTTCGCGGTTGCCGGTCTCCAGCGCCTTGCGGCTGGCCTCCAGCTCAGCCACGTCGCGCGCGGCCAGGCGCCGCACCCGGGCCAGCCGCGGCAGCAGCAGGAGCAGGGCGATACCCACATAGGCGGCCACCAGGATGACGGAGGTCACACTCCAGGCCAGCGCATGGGCCGGGATCGCCGTCCAGGCCCAGGGCAGCAGGCCGCACAGCAGGATCAGGCCGCCGCCTGCCACCACCACACCATAGGTAGTGCGTTGCAGGCTGGCCATTGCCGACTTGGTGGGGGCCGGGTGCGGCGAAGGGGGGGAGCCGTTGTGCATGTGCCGTGGCGGGGGGCCGTGTTCGATCCGTGGACATCTTAACGGGCCATCGCAAACCGTGATGACGCAGTACTCAATTTCCGTGAAGGCCGGCCGTTATCCATAGAGTTCCCGGACCTCGGGTGTTTGACTGGAGCGGTAGCGCGTGGATCAGGGCGTCATTGCGAGCATGATGGGCCACCCGCTGGAGGGGGCGATCGTGCTGCTCGATCCGGAGGGCCAGCCGCTGGCCGCCAATGCCACGGCCCGTACCCTCGACCTGCCGCGCGGCCTGCAGGCGCACCGCCAGGCGCTGCAGGGAGTGCGCGACCGGGTTGCCGGCCAGGGGCAGGGGCTGCTGCCATGCTCGGTGCCCACCGGGGAGCAGCGCGTGGACGGCTTTCTGAGCGCCGCGCGCACCCGGGACGGCGCCGTCTGCGCCTATATCTACAGCGCCACCCCGGCCGCGCCACTGGCGGACGGGCGCTGGCCGCGGCTGCTGCACGACGCCGGGCACGAGGTCTGGGAGTGGGACGTGCCGGCACACCTGCTGGCGCAGTCTGGGCCGAGCGCAGGCGGGACCACCAGCGGCAGCGTGCAGGCATGGCTGGGGCACACCCATCCCGATGACCGCGCCGCGCAGCAGGCCGCCCTGCGCGCGCACCTGGGCGATGCCACCAGCGCCTATGACTGCCGGCTGCGCGTGCGCCGCGCCGATGGCGGATGGCAGACGGTGCACGATCATGGCCAGGTGGTGGCGCGGACGGCCGACGGCCAGCCGCTGCGCATGGCCGGCATCCGCATCGCCACCGCCGCGGCGGACGCCGCCGATACCGAAGCGCAGGAACAACAGGCGCAGCTGCGCCACCTGCAGCGCATCGCCGGGCTGGGAACCTGGTCGTGGGAACGCGACGGCGGCTTTTCCTGGTCCGACGAACTGCACGCCGCCATCGGCCTGCCCGCGGGCAGCCTGCCGCCGGGCCGGCGCTGGCTGGACCGGCTCGACGCCGACGCCCGCGCCCAGGTACTGGCGGCATGGCGGCGGCTGCACCGCGAAGGCCAGCCGCATGCATTCGAGCTGGTGCTCGCGGCCGGACCGATGGACGCCCCCGGCATCCACGTGCGGGTCTGGATGCATCCCCGGCACGATGCCAGCGGGCGCGTACGGCGCGTGGCCGGGCAACTGCAGAACGTGACCGAGCAGCGCCAGACCGACGCATTGATCCGCTGGCGCACCGAACTGCTCAACCGGGTCTCGGCGCTCGGCCGCATCGGCGGCTGCGAGATCGAGGTGGCCACCCGCGGCATGCTGTGGACCGACGAGTGCTACCGCATCCACGGCCTGCGCAAGGAACCGGTGACGCTGGAACAGGCGCTGGCGCTGTACACCCCCGATTCGCGCGACGGCTTCGAGGCCGCGCTCACCCGCATCGCCGAAGGCGGCCTGCCGGAACAGCTGGACCTGTGTTTCTACCGGCATTCCGGGCAGCGGGTGTGGGTGCAGGTACAGGTCGAACTGGACCGCCGTGAAGGCCTGCCGGAACGCTTCGTGGTGCTGTTCCGCGACATCACCCGCGAGCGCGAGGCCAACGAGCGCATCGAGCTGCTGGCCCATTACGACCTGCTGACCGGGCTGCCCAACCGCATCCTGCTGCGCGAACAGACCGAGGACGCCCTGGCCGAGTCGCGCCGCAACGGCAAGATCCTGGCGATGCTGTTCGTCGACCTGGACGGTTTCAAGTCGATCAACGACACCTTCGGCCACGCCACCGGCGACATGCTGCTCAAGGCCGCCGCGGCGCGGCTGCACCAGAACCTGCGCAACGCCGACCTGTTCGGCCGCTTCAACGGCGACGAGTTCGTGGTGGTGCTGCGCGACCTCGCCGACCCGGCCGATGCCGGCCATGTCGCGCGCAAGCTGATCGCTTCGCTGGCCTCGCCGCTGCACCGCGGCGACACCACCTTGAAGGTGGGGGCGAGTGTCGGCATCGCGCTGGCCGACGACAGCCATCGCGATTTCGACACCCTGCTGCGCGCGGCCGACGCCGCCATGCACGCGGCCAAGGAAGCCGGGCGCAACACATACCAGTACTACAGCCAGGACGTACTGGCCGGCATCCAGCGGCGCCTGCAGATCGAGCACGCGCTGCACGGCGCGCTCGAACGCGAGGAGTTCCAGCTGGTCTACCAGCCGCTGGTCAATGTCGACGCGACCCGGCCGCCGGCGATCGAGGCCCTGCTGCGCTGGACCTGCCCGGAGCTCGGGCCCTGCAGCCCGGCCGAGTTCATCCCGGTGGCGGAGAAATGCGGCGAGATCGCGCGCATCGGCGAGTGGGTGCTGAACGAGGCCTGCCGCCAGGCGGCCGCCTGGCATGCCGCGGGGCTGATGTTCGAGCGGGTGGCGGTCAACGTGTCGGCCATGCAGTTGCGCGAGCGTGGCTTCGCCGAACAGGTGATCGCCATCTGCGAACGCCACCGCTGGCCACCGCAACGGCTGGAGCTGGAGCTGACCGAATCGGCCCTGATCCGCGACAGCGACGCGCTGCGGCAGTGCTTCGACACCTTCGAGCGCAACGGCGTGCTGCTGGCCGTTGACGATTTCGGCACCGGCTTCTCCAACCTGCATTACCTCAACCGCTTCCCGGTGCAGCGGCTGAAGATCGACCGCAGCTTCGTCCAGCGCATGCTGCACGACGCCGGCACCGCCGAGGTCACCCAGGCCATCGTCCACCTCGGCCATGCGCTGGGGATGCAGGTGGTGGCCGAAGGCGTGGAGACGCGCCAGGAAGAGGCGATGCTGTTGCGCCAGGGCTGCGACGAAATCCAGGGCTATCTTTACTCGCGGCCGCTGCCGTCGCGGGACATGGCGCAGTGGCTGCGCCGCTGCGACGAACGCGGCGGCCCCGGCGCGCCGGCCGCTGCCGCCACGGACATCCCCGCCGCGGTCACCTGAGCCCCGGCGCCCTCCACGCGCGTCGCTCCTGCTCGTCTGCGGCGCGACCGCCGCGCGCCGGCCCGCGGATCGCCGGCACCGGGCGCGCGCTTCACGCCTCCTCGCCCCCACACCTGAACCCCGCGCCCGCCTGTCGACGGCGACCGTCGGCGACGGGCGCAGTGGCTGCCGCCGATGGCGCGTCCTTCGGCCCTCCGGTACCGGAGGCCAGAATCCCGCCGTCGGTGCCGCCGCAATGGCGCCGGGCGTAAACCGATACGAAGTTTGTCAGCGCCGCGGGCCGCAGGGCGCGCTGCCCGCGCAGCGGCACGCCATCGTCATCGCCATCGCCCGGCGGGCAGGGCAGTCCGGCCCGTGCGGGCTGCGGAATGCGCTGAAATGCCAGCGGTGGCGCATGCCTCCGCGGCCGCTTCCGGCCGCTGTCGCCGGCACCGTTACCCGCCTATCGCGCGCGCCGCCGCGCCGGGTTGGCGTTGCGGTCGGCATGGCCCGCCGCCCATCGCCGGTACCCGCTGGCCGGGCGTCAGCGGCGCCGGCAGAAGGCCAGGTCCCAGGCCACCAGGATCGCCGCCGGATCATCGTGCGCGGTCAGGTCCGGCATCGGCAGCGGCGGGGTGCGTGCCAGTTCCTGCTGCGCCAGCGCCTCTAGCGCCGCCAGGCGGTCGCGGACGTGCGGGCTGCCGGGCGCCGGCTCCGCGGCCTGCGGGCCCACCATTGCGGCGGCCTCGGCCCAGCCGGCCGGCAACGACAAAACCCCGGCCGTGGCCGGGGTCGTTGTCGCCTCGTGGCGGGAATCAGAACAGCTCAACCGTTCCCGCGCCCATGCTCTGCTGCGCCACCGGCTTGTGCGGCGGGCGCTCCCACTCGCTGCGCATCTCGCGCAGGCGGCTGCCGGTACGCTGCAGCGCCAGCACCAGTTCGCCGTCAAGCGCGCCGCCACTGCGGTGCAGCAGTTCCTGCAGCGCCACCGCCTCGCGGTTGATCGCGGTCAGGCGGTCCAGGTGGGTGTGCACGCCGCCCAGGGCCTGGGTGGCGATGTCTTCGAACTGCAGGGCGCGCACGGCTTCGGCGACGCTGCTGTCGATCGCGCGGCCGCACTCGGAGATCTCGCGCATGCCTTCGCCCAGCGAGTTGTTGATCGCCGCCACGTTCTCGAGCATGGCGGCCGCTTCGTGGCGCGCCTCGCGGGAGCGGTCCATGTCGCGCGAGGCCATGTGCGAGACGGTCTCGCGGACCTTGGCGATGGCATCCTTGGAGCTGTGCGCGAGCTTGCGGATCTGCTCGTTGAAGGTGGTGGAGCGCTCGGACAGGTTGCGCACCTCGTCGGCGACCACCGCGAAGCCGCGACCGGCCTCGCCGGCACGGGCGGCCTCGATGGCGGCGTTGAGCGCCAGCAGGTTGGTCTGGTCGGCGATCGACTTGACGTCTTCCAGCAGGGCGAAGATGCCGTCCAGGTGCTGCGCCATCTGGTCGATGTGCTGCACGGTGTTGCTGCTCTGGCCGCTGACCTGCTCCAGCGCCTCGACCAGCTGCTCCATCTGGTGGCTGGCATGCTGGGCGAACCGCGCCACGTCCACGCCGCCACCGCCATCCTCGCCGGCACGGTCGACGATGCGGGCCAGGGCCTGGCTCTGCTGGCGCGACTTGCGGTTCATCGCATCGAAGCTGCTGCCCAGCCCGGCGACCGCCTGGCGGATCAGTTCGCGGGCGCGTTCGATCTCGCCACGCGAGCCATCGATCTCGTTGCTGACGAAGCTGCGCAGCTCGTTGAGCAGCTGGTCCTGCTCCTTGAGCACGCGGGCGTGTTCTGGCGAACGCTGCGACTGGCTGTACGCGCTCCAGTAGGCGAACACCAGCCAGCTCAGCGCCATCGTGGTCAGGATCGCCCATACCACGGCCGCGGGCCAGGCGAACGCCAGCGCCAATGCCAGCAGGAAGGTCAGGGCCAGCGGGGCGGCCAGGCGGATTGCAATGCGTGAATACATGGACGTTCTCGGGAGAGTCACGATTGCAGTATCGGCCGTGCCGGTCCGGTCTTTAGCCGCCGCCGCGCAACCTGCGCGAGATCGCTTCGAGCATGGCCCGGCGCGAGAACAGGAAGTCCCAGTAACTGCCGCCGAGCTGGCGCCACAGCACCGCCGAGCGCACCGCCGCCAGCAGCAGCGCACGGATCTCGGCGACCACTCCGGCCTGTCCCAGGTAGTGCGGGTTGCCCTGGACCATGATCCGCGGCTTGAGCTGGCTGATGGTGTCCGCGTACAGGCCGCCCATCGCGCCCAGCACCTCCGGATGTGCCGGGTCGCCCAGCTCGCGGGCCTGGGCGGCGGCACGCGCGATGCCGGCCTGGACCTTGTCCACGGTGGCGCGTTCGCGCACGAAGCGGCGTTCCAGCTGCATCACCGACAGCGCCAGGCGCGGCAGCAGCTCGTCCTTGCCCTGGTTGCCGAAATAGTCGCGCAGCAGGCGCAGCCCCGGTTCCAGCTGGTGGCTGTCGCCGTACACCGCGGCGGGGGAGGGAGCGTCGATGCGCATCACGCTGTCCATCGCGGTGCGGACCACGGCGCCGTCGGAATGGCCGGTTTCGGCGATGCGCCGCACCTGCTGCAGGGCCTGGGCGATGCCGGCCAGCGCCAGGACACGGTCGTCGAAGGAAAAACTCATGCTTGCCTCTCAGGGAAAACGGGCCAGGGCGCACGCTGCTCCAGCGGCGCGTCGGTGGCGGCGATCACCGCACCACCCAGGCATTCGGGGCCGTCATACAGCACCAGCGACTGCCCGGGCGTGACCGCCCGCTGCGGGCGCTCGAAGCGTACCTGCACGGTGCCGTCGTCGCCCACGCGCACCTGGCAGGGCTCGTCCGGCTGCCGGTAGCGGGTCTGCGCGGTACAGCTGAAGGCGCTGGCGGGTGCGCTGCCGGCGATCCAGTGCATGGCTTCGGTGAGCAGGTGCCGGGACTGCAGCCACGGGCTGTCGTGGCCCTGGTCGACATACAGGATGTTGGCCGCCACGTCCTTGCCGACCACGTACCAGGGCGCCGCCGGCCGGCCGCGCACGCCGCCGATGTTCAGCCCCTCGCGCTGGCCCAGGGTGAAATAGAACACGCCGGGATGGCGGCCGATGGGCTGCCCGTGCGGATCGCGGATCTCGCCTTCGCGGGCGGGCAGGTACTGGCCCAGGAACTGGCGGAAATCGCGTTCGCCGATGAAGCAGATGCCGGTCGAATCCTTCTTGGCATGGGTCGGCAGCGCCGCTTCCTGGGCGATGCGGCGCAGCTGGCTCTTTTCCAGGTGGCCGATCGGGAACACGGTGGCGGCCAGCTGCGCCTGGCCCAGCTGGTGCAGGAAGTAACTCTGGTCCTTGCCGCGGTCGGCGCCGCGCAGCAGCCGCCAGCGCCCGCCCGCCTGCTCCACCCGCGCATAGTGGCCGGTGGCGATGCGCCCGGCGCCCAGCTCGCGGGCGGCGTCCAGGAAGTGCTTGAACTTGACCTCGCGGTTGCACAGCACGTCCGGGTTCGGGGTACGCCCGGCCGCGTACTCGGCCAGGAAGTGCTCGAACACGCCCTGCCAGTACTCGGCGGAGAAATCGCGGAAATGGAACGGGATGCCCAGGCGGCCGCAGACGGCCACGGCGTCGCGGCGATCCTCCTCGGCGCGGCAATGACCTTTGGCCGCTTTCGGCATCCCGCCTTCAGCGGCACTCGCGCTGTCCTGCGCATCGCCATCGTCGGCCCAGTTCTGCATGAACAGGCCGGCGACATCCAGCCCCTGCCGCACCAGCAGCAGCGCCGCGACGGACGAGTCCACGCCGCCGGACACGCCCACCACCACGTCCGGGCGGCTCATGGCACCTGCCTCAGGATCGACAGCGGGTGGCGCTGCCCCGCCAGCCAGTCCGACACCGTCTGCCAGACCAGCGGGCTGCGCAGCCGGGCCATGTCCGCCTGCAACGCGGCCGGGGTCAGCCACAGCGACTGCACGATGCCGCTGTCCAGTGCCTGGTCCGGGTGATGCCGCAGCGGCTCGGCGGCGAAAGCGAAGCGCAGGAACGGGGTGCCGTCGGGCGCGTTCCACTGGTAGGCGCCGATGAACGCGGTCGGCCGCACCTCCCAGCCGGTTTCCTCGCGGGTTTCGCGCACGGCCGCCTCGACCAGGCTCTCGCCGGGGTCGAGGTGGCCGGCCGGCTGGTTCAGCACCCGCCGTCCGTCCTTCTCCTCTTCCACCAGCAGCACCTGCCCGGCGCGGCACACCACGGTGGCCACGGTGACGTGGGGTGCCCAGCGCCGGGAGCTCAATGCATCCACCCTCAGTACTCGTCCTTCGCGGTCAGTTCCAGTTCCATCGCGTCGGCACTCTTGATCGCCGCGTCGATGGCGTCGCTGAGCACGTCGGCCTTGGCGTTCGCATCGATCTTGACCACGAACATGGCCATGTCGCCCTGCTTGACCCAGCCGCCGAGCTTGGAGTCGTTGGCATCCTCGAGCAGGCGGTTGGCGACCAGCGCCGGCAACTGCGGGCCCGGGGCCTTGTAGCCGGGCGACCAGATCTCGCGGACGCGATGCGCGCCGTAGGTCTCCACCGTCGAGCGCACGAACACCAGCTGGGTGCGGTCATCGTCCATGTCGAACACCAGGCGGTAATCGCCGTCTTCGTCGATCTCATACTTGTATTCGAGCGAATCGAGCAGCCGGCCGACCGCCGCATCGGGCTCGCCGGCCCGCGCATTGCCAGCCATGCCGACCCACAGGCCCGCCACCATCATTGCCGCCACGTACTTCTTCATGCGTTCCCTGCGGGGAGTGGTTGAACAGGTGCAAATTGTGCGGCGGCGGGGGTGTTCACGTCCAATTCGGCGCAGCGGCGCCGGGCCAGCCGCTATAATTCCGGGCATGCCCCGCAAGCTCCAACACGACAACGACCATGGCCTGCTGGTGGAACCCGGCAAGCCCGAGATCGCGCCGCCGCCGCTGTACCAGGTGATGCTGCTGAACGACGACTACACCCCGATGGATTTCGTGGTGGCCGTGCTGCAGAACTTCTTCGCCATGGACCTGGACAAGGCCACCCAGGTGATGCTGCATGTCCATACCCGCGGCCGCGGCATCTGCGGGGTCTACAGCCGCGAAGTCGCCGAGACCAAGGTCGCCCAGGTCAACGAGTACTCGCGCATGAACCAGCACCCGCTGCTGTGCACGATGGAGCGGGCCTGATCCACGCCGCGCCGGCGCGTCCGGCACCGCGCGCCGGTCGCGCCACCGGCGGCCCGCACTGTTCCGGGCATGGCGATGTCGGCCGTATTGGCTGGCGCCCACCGCGCATCCATTGTTTGCAATGGTCGCCCCGGCGGCTGGCATCCACCCCGGTGGCTGCCGCTTTCCGGCGTGGCAACCGGCCGCTGCCGCCCCCGTCCGGCCACTGCTAACGCCGTCTGAACACCGGCATCCGGTAGGGTGATGGAAAACGTGCAGTCAGGCCGCATATTGTCTCCAACCGCAGTCGGAGTCCCCCATGTTCAGCAAAGACCTCGAACAGACGATTGGCCAGTGCTACAAGCGCGCCCGCGAGGCACGTCATGAGTTCATGACGGTCGAACACCTGCTGCTCGCCCTGCTCGAAAACCCCTCCGCCCAGGCCGTGCTCAAGGCCTGTGGCGCCGACCTGGACCGCCTGCGCCGGGACCTGGAACAGGCCGTGGAGACCTCGGTCTCGCGGCTGGCCGACGATGATGGCCGCGACACCCAGCCCACCCTGGGTTTCCAGCGCGTGCTGCAGCGCGCCGTCTACCACGTGCAGTCCTCCGGCAAGAAAGAGGTCACCGGCGCCAACGTGCTGGTGGCGATCTTCGGCGAGAAGGATTCGCACGCGGTCTACTACCTCAACCAGCAGGACGTGACCCGGCTGGACATCGTCAACTACCTGTCCCACGGCATCGCCAAGTCCGGCGAAGAGGGCGACGCCTCGCCGTCGATCGACGGCGAGGGCCGCGCCGAGGGCGGCGAGGGCGAGGCCAGGAGCGACGCGCTGGCCGAGTACGCCAGCAATCTCAACGAACAGGCGCGTGCCGGCCGCATCGACCCGCTGGTGGGCCGCCGCGACGAGATCGAGCGCACCATCCAGGTGCTGTGCCGCCGCCGCAAGAACAACCCGCTGTACGTGGGCGAGGCCGGGGTCGGCAAGACCGCGATCGCCGAGGGCCTGGCCAAGCGCATCGTCGACGGCGAGGTGCCGGAGGTGCTGGCCGATGCGGTCATCTATTCGCTCGACCTCGGTGCGCTGGTCGCCGGCACCAAGTACCGCGGTGACTTCGAGAAGCGCCTGAAGGGCGTGATCGGCGCGTTGAAGAAGGTGCCCAACGCGGTGCTGTTCATCGACGAGATCCACACCATCATCGGTGCCGGTTCCGCCTCCGGCGGCACCATGGACGCCAGCAACCTGATCAAGCCGGCCTTGGCGTCCGGCGAGCTGCGCTGCATCGGCTCGACCACGTTCCAGGAATACCGCGGCATCTTCGAGAAGGACCGGGCGCTGGCGCGGCGCTTCCAGAAGATCGACATCGTCGAGCCCACCGTGGGCGAAGCCTACGAGATCCTCAAGGGCCTGCGCCCGAAGTACGAGGCGCACCACAGCGTCACCTACGCCGACGACGCACTGCAGGCGGCGGTGGACCTGTCGGTGAAGCACATCGGCGACCGCCTGCTGCCGGACAAGGCCATCGACGTCATCGACGAGGCCGGCGCGCGCCAGCGGCTGCTGCCCGAGGGCCAGCGCAAGGCGACCATCGACGTCGAGGAGGTCGAGGCCATCGTCGCCAAGATGGCGCGCATTCCCGCCAAGCAGGTCACCGCCACCGACAAGGACGTGCTGCGGCACCTGGAGCGCAACCTGAAGATGGTGATCTTCGGCCAGGACCCGGCGATCGAATCGCTGGCTTCGGCGATCAAGCTGTCGCGTTCGGGGCTGGGCAACCCGGAGAAGCCGATCGGCAACTTCCTGTTCGCCGGGCCCACCGGCGTCGGCAAGACCGAGGTCACGCGCCAGCTGGCGCTGCAGCTGGGCATCGAGCTGGTGCGCTTTGACATGAGCGAGTACATGGAGCCGCATTCGGTCAGCCGCCTGATCGGCGCGCCCCCGGGCTACGTCGGTTTCGACCAGGGCGGGCTGTTGACCGAGAAGATCGTCAAGACGCCGCACTGCGTGCTGCTGCTGGACGAAGTCGAAAAGGCGCACCCGGACATCTTCAACATCCTGCTGCAGGTCATGGACCGCGGCATCCTGACCGACACCAACGGCCGCGAAGCCAATTTCAAGAACGTGATCCTGGTGATGACCACCAACGCCGGCGCGGCGCAGGCGTCGCGGCGCTCGATCGGCTTCACCCGCCAGGACCATGCCACCGACGCGATGGAAGTGATCCGCAAGAGCTTCACCCCGGAGTTCCGCAACCGCCTCGACGCGGTGGTGCAGTTCCAGGCGCTGGGGCTGGACCACATCCTGCGGGTGGTGGACAAGTTCCTGATCGAACTGGAAATGCTGCTGCAGGACAAGCACGTCTCGCTGTCGGCGACCCCGGCCGCACGCGACTGGCTGGCCCGCCACGGCTTCGACCCGCAGATGGGCGCGCGGCCGATGGCACGCGTCATCCAGGACCAGATCAAGCGCCCGCTGGCCGACGAACTGCTGTTCGGCAAGCTGGTGGGCGGCGGCAGGGTCAGCATCGACGTGCGCGACGGCGAACTGGTGGTCGAGACCGAGGCCGAGCCGGAGCACCTGTTGCCGGCCACGGTCTGAGGCGGCGACGGCCAGGCGCGGGCAGGCGTGCGGAAGGCGGGCACAGGGCGGGCAGGGCATGGAGCCGCTCCGCCAGGAGGCGGCGGGGTCGCGCCCGCCGCCGGTCACGGGTGCGCTCCGCTTCCCCGATACCACTGTCACGGACACGCAAAAAAGCCAGCCCAGGGCTGGCTTTCGGGGTGCCCGGCTACCGCGCTTACTTCATGCGGTAGGTGATGCGGCCCTTGGTCAGGTCGTACGGCGTCATTTCAACCTTGACGCGGTCGCCGGTAAGGATGCGGATGTAGTTCTTGCGCATGCGGCCGGAAATGTGGGCGATGATCTCATGCCCGTTTTCCAGTCGAACGCGGAAAGTGGTGTTCGGCAGCGTCTCGCTGACGGTGCCCTCGAACTCGATGGAGTCGTCTTTCGACATGTAATCCTGTGCGGTTCTGCGGATGGCCTTTTCAGGCCCGGAAGCCAAGCATTTTACCCCGCGCCGCGGAATCATGCAAAGTTTGCGTTAAGCCGCGCCCGTGCTGCCCAGCCGGGCGGCCGGCCAGTGGCCGAAACGGCGGGTCCAGCTTCCCGGCGGCGGGTCACCGGGCTCCCGCACCAGCGCCCGCACCTGGGCCAGGAACAGGGCGCGTGGCAGCTGCACGGCACCCATGCGCAGCAGGTGGGGGTTCTCGACCTGGGCATCAATCAGCGGCCAGCCCCAGCCGTGCAGGACGTGCGCCAGTGCCGCCAGCGCGACCTTGGAACCACCGCTGCGCCCGCTGAACATGCTTTCGCCGAAGAACATGCGGCCGATGGCCACGCCATAGATGCCGCCGACCAGGTGCGGCCCGTCGAACACCTCCACCGAATGCGCATGCCCGAGCCGGTGCAGTTCCACGTAAGCGCGGAGCATCCCGGCGGTGATCCAGGTGCCATCCTGGCCCGGCCGCGGCGCGCTGGCGCAGGCCTGCATCACCTCGGCGAATGCGGTGTCAGCGGTGACCGTCCAGGGGCTGGAGCGCAGTGCCCGGCGGAAGCGCGAGGACAGATGCACGCCATCGGTGCGGAACACCATGCGCGGGTCCGGTGACCACCACAGGATCGGCTGGCCTTCGGAGAACCACGGGAAGATGCCGCCGGCATAGGCGTTGAGCAGGCGCACCGGCGACAGATCGCCGCCGACGGCCAGCAGGCCATCGGGCTCGGCCAGCGCAAGCTCCGCCGGCGGGAACGCCGCGTCCGCTGACTCGGCAAGCAGAAACGGATGCGCTGCGCGGCTCATGTGCCGTCGCCGTCAAGGAATCGGGGATGCTGCCGCGGCACCGGCCGGCAGCGCCTGGAGCGCAGCGCCATACGCGGGTACGGCAGCAACGCCGTGCACGGGACCTTTGCGGCTAGCACGACACGGTTCACCGGATGATCGCGGCAGGGCCGGGGCGACCCTGTCCGGCCCGCTGATCGGGATGACCCCGCAGCGGCCGTCGCTGCAGGGCCAGGCGAAGCCGCCGCCTGCGTGGCAGACGCCGGACACGAAGTAGGGGGAGTGCGCATCCTGAGTAGGTTGACCTGTGCCTGTTCGCAATCCCGGGCACGCAGTCGCCCCGGTGCGGATCGGCATCATAAATGGCTTTCCGGCGTGCTGCGGCATGCCGATGCCCGATTGGACGGTTGGCGCCGGTACACGGCGATGGACACATCGTCCCAAGCCGGCAGCCGATCGGCCCGGAACGCGTCCGCTCATGCCTTGCCGGCCATCTTCCATCCGCGCGTCGGGCCGGCCTGGGCCTGCGGCGCCAGCCTGCCGATGCCGGCCGGCGTTTGAGCGATGCCCGGGCATCATCGAACAGCGCGCACCCTCCGGCCGGTGGACGATGCGCGCCGCAGGTCGCCTGCTCGACGCGACGGCCGGTCGTGTCCGGGAATGAAGCCGGACGCCCGCGGCCCGGGCCCTGCCACCTGCGTGCCGCGTCCGGCGATCCGCCGGCCCGGAGGACGCCCGGAAGGCGTGATGCCGGGGCACTATTCCGCTCCAGGGCCGGGTCCGGCGTCCGCGTTCACTGTGCGGGCGATGCGCGCGACGCCGACAGCCAAGCGGTCGGCGAGACCCCGGCATGCCGCGCGGCGAAGGCGCGCGCGAACGCCGATGCGCTTGCATAGCCGATCTCCAGCGCCACCTGTTTTGGCGGCTGCCCCCGCTTGAGCAGCGTCTTCGCCACGCTCAGCCGCCACTCGGCCAGGTACTCGCCCGGCGGCATGCCCACGACATGGTGGAAGTGCGCGGCGAACCGCGCGCGCGACATGCCGCTGACCCGCGCCAGGCCGTCCAGGCTCCAGGCCTCGCCCGGGGCGCCATGCAGCGCGTTGAGGGCCTTGGCCAGGCGCGGGTCGGCGAGGCCCGCGAGCACACCCTGCGCGACCACGCCTGCGGTCATGCAGTGGCGCAGCAGTTGCAGGATCATCAGTTCGCTGAGCCGGTCCAGCGCCGCCTGTCGTCCGCAGTGTTCGGCGAACGCCTCCTCGAACAGCAGCGTCAGCGTGCCGTGCAGCAGCGGGTGGTCGCGCAGCGGCAGCACCAGCCGCGCCGGCAGACTGCGGGTCAGTGGATTGCCGGCATCGGCGCCGAGTTCGATCGACGAGCAGACCAGCTCCGCGCCCCTCGCCCCCTCGCCACGGATCCAGTGCGGCGCCGGTCGCGGATAGAAGATCAGGCTGGGCGCGTCGACCACGGTTTCGCCGGCGACCGCATCGCCGATCCGCAGCGCCCCCCCGCGCAGCACGTGCAGGTGGCCGACGCCGTCGCGGGCGTCGAAATCGGCGGTGTCGCACAGGCTGCCGGTGTGGAAGACCCGGGCCCGCAGGCGGAAGCAATCGAGCAGTGCGCTGAGTCGGTCCTGCATGTCGAGACGATCCGTGCGTTATTCTGGACGAAATGATACCAATCGTATCGGCCGGGCGGGCACAGTGGCGACTCCCAACCACGGCTTCCAAGGAGCCCACCATGTCTGCCGCATCCCCCCGCATCGCCCCCCTCGACCCGGCCTCGGCCACCCCGGCCGTCGCCGCGACGCTCGCCGCGGTCAAGGCCAAGCTCGGCGTGGTCCCCAACCTGATCCGCACCTTCGCCCGGGCGCCGGTCGCGCTCGACGGCTACCTGGCCTTGTCCGATGCCCTCGCCAATGGCGGCCTGAGCGCCGGCCAGCGCGAAATCGTCGCGCTGTCGGTCGGGCAGGCCAATCAGTGCGGCTATTGCCTGGCCGCGCACACCTTGATCGGCAAGGGCGCCGGCCTGTCCGAAGCGGATATCCGTGCGGCGCGCACCGGCGGCGGCGCCGACCCGCGCGACGCCGCGCTGGCGGACTTCGCGCGGCGCCTGACCGAACAGCGCGGGGTTGTCGGCGACGACGACCTGGCGGCATTCCGCCGCGCCGGCTTCGATGACGCCGCCGCGCTGGAAGTGGTGGCGCTGGTCGCGCTCAACACGCTGACCAACTACACCAACCACCTGGCCGGGACGGCGGTTGACTTCCCGTCGGTGCCGCTGGAAATCGCGGGCTGAGCGAGGCCCGCCGCGGTACTGCGGGGCGCGCCTGCAGGCGCGTCCCGCGTCTGCGCCCGGTGGTCGTTCGGCCCGGCCCAGGCGCATGCCGGAACAGAAGCCCGAGGCCGCGCAGGCGGCTGCGCCGCTCGCATCGTCGCAGGCGGGAAATCCTGGCCATCACGCGCGGCCAGCGTGGGTTCGGCGTGCAGCGCGAGCCGTTGGCACGATGCGTGGCGGATGCCTGCCGCAGGTCGCTGGCGTGGCGTAGCGGCCAACGCAACGCCACGCTCCGCCGGTGTGCCCGCGTCGTGTGCGCGGCGACAGGCCGCCACCAATGGCCGCCCGGCCAGCGCCGGTTACGCCGGCGGGAATGCCGCGCAAAGCGGCGCGGGACGCACAAACGCAGGCGCTGCCCGGCTCATGTGCCGTCGCCGTCGCCGTCGCGGAACGGGGAGTGCCGCCGCAGCGCCTGCGCGTACCGTGCGACATCGCGCTCCTCGCGTGCGCACCACTCGCGCAGCGCCTGGCGGAACTGCGCATCGGCGACCCAGTGCCGGCTGCGCACGAGGGTCGGCAGGAACCCGCGCGCGAGCTTGTGTTCACCCTGCGCCCCCGGCTCGAAGCGCTGCAGCCCCTCGCGCAGGCAATAGTCGATGCCCTGGTAGTAGCAGGTTTCGAAATGCAGGCCGGGCAGGGCGGCGCCGCCCCAGTAACGACCGTACAACGTGTCGCCACCGCGCAGGCACAGCGCGCCGGCGATCGGCTGGCCATCCTGTTCGGCCAGGAAGATCACCAGGTGCCGCGGCATGGCGGTGGCCAGATGCCGCAGGAAGGGCAGGGTCAGCGCCGGCGCATTGCCGTACCCGGCGAAGGTCTGCAGGTAGAAGCCATGCATCGCGTCCAGGTCGGCCGCGCTTGCCTCGTCACCGTGGACCACGCGGAAGCCGATGCCGCTGCGCGCCACCCGCGCGCGCTCCTGGCGGATGTTCTTGCGGCGCTTGTGGTCCATCGACGCGAGGAAGCCGTCGAAATCCTGCCAGCCGGGCCGGCGCTGCCACTGGAACTGCACGTCCGCGCGCCGCAGCCAGTCCGTATCGAAAGCCGTGTCCTCGGCCGCGGCATGGAAATTGACATGGGCCGAGGACAGCCCCTGCGCGCGCACATGCGCGACGATCGCCTCCAGCAGCAGGCGCCGGTCGGCGGCGTCGCGGGCCAGCAGGCGCGGGCCGGTGACCGGCGAGTAGGGCACCGCGCCGAGCCACTTGGGAAAGTAAGCCAGCCCATGCCGTGCATACGCATTGGCCCAGGCATGGTCGAACACGAACTCGCCGTGCGAGTTGTGCTTCAGGTAGCCCGGCACCGCGGCGGCCAGTTCATCGCCGCGCCACAGGGTGATGTGGCAGGGCTGCCAGCCCCATTCCGGGCGCAGGCAGCCGTGCTGCTCCAGGCCGGCAAGGAACGCGTGGCTGACGAACGGGTTGCGCCGGTCGTGCAGGGCATCCCACTGTGCCGCCCCTACCTGGGCCAGGGACGGCAGCACGCGCAGTTGCAGGGAAGACGTCATGGCCGCAGTTGCAGCACGTCGATGGTCGGCGGGTTGAACAGGCGCAGGGGCAGGCCGACTTCGCCCACGCCGCGGGTGGTGAACACCCGCACCGGACCGGCCGCCGCCGCCGCCACCTGTTCCCCGCGGTCGAACCCATGGGCGCTGGGGATGACCTTGCGGTACAGCCAGGGAATGCGGATCTGCCCGCCGTGGGTATGCCCGGCCAGGACGATGGCGGCATCGCCCGGCAGCAGGTCCATGGCGCTGTCGGGGTTGTGCGCGACGACGATCGCCGGCGCGCGACCGGGCGGCCGATGCAGGAAGCCCGGAGCGTCCTTGCCGGCCCAGCGGTCGCCCAGGCCGGCCCAGCGGATGCCGGCGGCATCGACCAGGCGCATGCCTTCGATGATGCGCACGCCATTGGCGCGCAAAGCCGCACGCAGCGCGGCATCGATGTCCGGGCCCGGCGCCTGCTGGTCGTGGTTGCCGAGCACGGCGTAGACCGGCACCCGCAGCGCCGACAGCGGCGAGAACGCTTCGGACAGCACCAGCCGCTGCGGTTCGTAGGTCAGGTCGCCGGCAATGACCACCGCATCCACCGGCAGCGCATCCAGCCGTGCCACCAGCCGCTCGAGGAAGCGGCGGTCCTTGTAGACCCCGAGGTGGATGTCGCTGACCAGGGCGATGCGCACGTGCATGCCGGTACCGCGCAGCTCGGTATGGGCCACGCGGATCCACTGCGGCTCGATGAAGCGGGCCCACGCGAACAGGCCGCAGCCGAGCAGCAGGATCGCGAGCACGGCGCGGTATCGGCGGCGGCGCCATTGCCACAGCAGCCAGACGATGGCCGGGAACACCAGCCAGCTGCCGTGGAACAGCAGTTGCTTGGCGAACACCTTGTCCATGCCCGGCTGCCGGGACGGCCGGGCTCAGTGGCCCTGGGCGTCGAGGAAACGCTCGGCGTCGAGTGCGGCCATGCAGCCGAAGCCGGCCGAGGTGATGGCCTGGCGGTAATGCTGGTCGGCCACGTCGCCGGCGGCGAACACGCCCTCCACCGAGGTCTGAGTGGCATTGCCGCCCAGGCCCGAGCGGATTTCCAGGTAACCGTTGTTCATCGCCAGCTGGCCCTCGAACAGGGTGGTGTTCGGGTGGTGGCCGATGGCCACGAAGAAGCCATGCGCGGCGATGTCGCGGGTGCTGCCGTCCTGGGTGGACTTCACCCGCACCCCGGTCACGCCCATCTCGTTGCCCAGCACTTCGTCGACCTGGTGGTGCCACACGGTTTCGATCTTGCCCGCCGCGACCTTGGCGAACAGCTTGTCCTGCATGATTTTTTCCGCCTTGAGCGTGTCGCGGCGGTGCACCAGGTAGACCTTGCGGGCGATGTTGGACAGGTACAGCGCCTCTTCCACGGCGGTGTTGCCGCCACCGACCACGACCACGTCCTGGTCCTTGTAGAAGAAGCCGTCGCAGGTGGCGCAGGCCGACACGCCACGGCCCTTGAACGCCTCCTCGGACGGGATGCCCAGGTACTTGGCGGTGGCGCCGGTGGCGATGATCAGCGCGTCGCAGGTGTACTGCGCGCTGTCGCCGGTGAGCGTGAACGGACGCTGCGACAGGTCGGCGGTGTGGATATGGTCGAACACCACCTCGGTATCGAAGCGCTCGGCGTGGGCCTGCATGCGCGCCATCAGGTCCGGCCCCATCAGGCCATGGGCGTCGCCTGGCCAGTTGTCCACTTCGGTGGTGGTCATCAGCTGACCGCCCTGCTGCAGGCCGGTGATCACCACCGGCTTGAGGTTGGCGCGCGCGGCATACACCGCGGCGGTCCAGCCGGCGGGGCCGGAGCCCAGGATGACGAGCTTGTGGTGGCGGGTGGGCAGGGACGGGGCGCTGGAAGTGCTCATGTATACTCGCGGGAAGTCGGGATTGGCGGCGCGATCGCGCTGCATGGCGACCGTCCGGACCGCTCATAGAGTGGAGACCGGGCTCCGGTGAATCAAGGCGCAGTGATGGAACTGCGCGGCCCACCGGACCGCCCACACCCACGGTCGCCCCCGTCGCCGACGCTCCGCATGCGTGCCGATGTCCTTTCGCTGCCGTGCCCGTCACCCGCTGCATCGGGCGGATGAAACGGGGCCGCGTGTCGTTTAATATCAATCACTAACCCTGCATTTCTAAGGTCTGGTCCAAGGTGGCGAAACAGGTCCCGGAACGTGACAAGGGCGCTGGCCCGAGCGGCAACGCGCGCAAGCAGGCGGCCGCCGCGGACAATCCACGTCGCAACAGGCTGTGGCGTGACCTGGCGCTGATCGCGATCGCGCCGGCACTGCTGTACCTGCTGGCCAGCCTGTTCACCTATTCGCCGGCGGACCCGGGCTGGTCGCAGGCCGGCTCGGTGGTCGCCCCGATCCACAACATGGGCGGCCGGGTGGGGGCGTGGATCGCCGACGTGCTGCGGCAGTTGTTCGGCTACGTGGCCTACCTGATTCCGCTGATGCTGGCGGCGGTGGCCTGGATCGCCATGTTCGGGCTCAACCGCGAGGACCGCGGCAACAACGACGACCTCGGCCCGGCATTGCGGCTGGTTGGCATCGTCGGCTTCCTGATCGGCGCCACCGGCTTCCTTTACCTGCGCCTGCCGCCGGGCGATGTCGCCCGCGCCGGTGGTGGCCTCGGCGTGCTGGTGGGCAAGTCGCTGCAGAGCGGCTTCGGCCCGGTCGGCAGCAACCTGTTCCTGCTGGTGCTGCTGTTGACCTCGATCACCCTGGCTACCGGCCTGTCGTGGTTCTGGGTGATGGAGAAGATCGGCAAGTGGGTGCTGGCGCTGGGCCCGCTGCTGGACCGCAAGAAGGAGCAGGCCAGCGCCTGGCAGCAGACCCGGGCGCTGCGCGAGGAACGCGAGGAAGTGCGCAAGGTCGATGCCGAAGTGCGCGCCAGGCGCGAGCCGGTGAAGATCGAGCCGCGCCCGGTGCCGGTCATCGAGAAGAGCGAGCGCGCCAAGCGCGAGACCCAGATCCCGATGTTCCAGGGCGTCAATGGCGACGGCTCGGACCTGCCGCCACTGGCCCTGCTGGACGACCCCAAGCCGCAGCCCAAGGGCTACGACGAGCAGACCCTGGAAACGCTGTCGCGGCAGATCGAGTTCAAGCTCAAGGACTTCCGCATCGACGCCCAGGTGGTGGGCGCCTACCCGGGCCCGGTGATCACCCGTTTCGAGATCGAACCGGCGCCGGGCATCAAGGTCAGCCAGATCAGTTCGCTGGACAAGGACATCGCCCGCGGGCTGTCGGTGAAATCGGTGCGCGTGGTCGACGTGATCCCGGGCAAGTCGGTGATCGGCCTGGAAATCCCCAACGTCACCCGCGAGATGATCTTCCTGTCCGAGCTGTTGCGCTCGAAGGAATACGACAAGTCGGCCAGCGTGCTGACCCTGGCGCTGGGCAAGGACATCGCCGGCCGCCCGACCGTGGCCGACCTGGCGCGCATGCCGCACCTGCTGGTGGCCGGCACCACCGGCTCGGGCAAGTCGGTGGCGGTCAACGCCATGGTCCTGAGCCTGCTGTACAAGGCCAGCCCGAAAGACCTGCGCATGCTCATGATCGACCCGAAGATGCTGGAGCTCAGCGTCTACCAGGGCATCCCGCACCTGCTGGCGCCGGTGGTCACCGACATGAAGGAGGCCGCCAACGGCCTGCGCTGGTGCGTGGCCGAAATGGAGCGCCGCTACAAGCTGATGAGCGCGGTGGGCGTGCGCAACCTGGCCGGCTTCAACAAGAAGATCAAGGACGCCATCGACGCCGGCCAGCCGCTGATGGACCCGCTGTTCAAGCCCAACCCGGAAATGGGCGAGGCGCCGCGCCCGCTGGAGCCGCTGCCGTTCATCGTCATCTTCATCGACGAATTCGCCGACATGATGATGATCGTCGGCAAGAAGGTCGAGGAACTGATCGCGCGCCTGGCGCAGAAGGCGCGCGCCGCCGGCATCCACCTGATCCTGGCCACCCAGCGCCCGTCGGTGGACGTGATCACCGGCCTGATCAAGGCCAACATCCCGACCCGCATCGCGTTCCAGGTCAGCTCCAAGATCGACTCGCGCACCATCCTCGACCAGTCCGGCGCCGAAGCGCTGCTGGGCAACGGCGACATGCTGTACCTGCCGCCGGGCACGGCGATGCCGGACCGCGTGCACGGCGCGTTCGTCTCCGACGAGGAAGTACACCGGGTGGTCGAGCACCTCAAGGCAAGCGGCCCGGCCGACTACATCGAGGGCGTGCTGGACGAGGTCCAGACCATGGGCGACGGGGTGGTGGTCGGCGCCACCGGCCTGCCGGAATCCAGCGGCGGTGGCGACGAATCCGACCCGCTGTACGACGAGGCGCTGCGCATCGTCACCGAGACCCGGCGCGCCTCGATCTCCGGCGTGCAGCGGCGGCTGAAGATCGGCTACAACCGCGCCGCGCGCCTGATCGAGGCGATGGAAGCGGCCGGCGTGGTCAGCGCGCCGGAGCACAACGGCGACCGCAGCGTGCTGGCACCGCCGCCGCCCAAGTGAGTGCCGCGGCGGCATTCGATCGCGATTGCCGCCCATTCAGTTTATGCCGGGCAGACTCTGCCCATTCCCCCGTCCATCGATGACTACCGCCATGAACGTCTTCCTGCGTCCCACGTTGATTGCCGTCGCCCTGGCCGCGGCCGGTCTCGCCGCCGACGCCCAGGCCGGCGCACGCGATGACCTGAAGTCCTTCACCAACGGCCTGCGCGGCCTGGACGGGCATTTCAGCCAGCAGGTGTTCGACGCCCGCGGCAAGCTCAAGGAGTCGTCCAGCGGCCGCGTCGCGCTGTCCGCGCCGCGCCTGTTCCGCTGGGAATACACCCGCCCGCATCCGCAGCTGATCGTCGCCGACGGCAGCAAGGTGTGGGTCTACGAACCCGACCTGGAGCAGGCCACCGTGCGCAGCCAGGGCGAGGAGGAGCAGAACAGCCCGTTGACCGCGCTGATCAACCCGGCGCAGCTGGAACGCCAGTACGACGTCAGCGAAGAGGCGGCTCCGCGCGATGGCCTGCAGTGGCTGTCGCTGAGCCCCAAACGCGAAACCGATGCCAGCTTCCAGTACGCCGCACTCGGCTTCGGCCAGGGCGGGCTGAGCCGCATGGAAGTGGTCGATGCGGTCGGCCAGCGCACGGTGATCGACTTCAGCGGCTGGAAGAAGAATCCGGGCTTCGCCGCCGGCACCTTCCGCTTCACCCCGGCCAGCAACGTGGACGTCATCGGCGAGCGTTGAACGCAGCCGGCCCGTCCCGGTAGTGCGGCGCAATGACGGTCGCCGTCACCTGCGGCCACGCTAGAATGCCGGCGTGGCCAGATCCAGAAACACGTTCTCCGACCCTCCTGCCGACCTGTTGAGCGCGGACCGGGAGGGCATGCGCCCGCTCGCCGAACGCATGCGCCCGCGCACGCTCGACGAAATGGTCGGGCAGAAGCGCCTGCTGGCGCCCAATACCGCGCTGCGCCGGGCCATCGAGTCAGGCCGGGTGCACTCCATGGTGCTGTGGGGGCCGCCGGGGTGCGGCAAGACCACCTTGGCGCTGCTGCTGGCACGCTATGCCGATGCCGAGTTCCGCGCGATCTCGGCGGTCCTGTCGGGCCTGCCCGACGTGCGCCAGGTGCTGGCCGAGGCCGCGCAGCGGTTTGCCGAAGGCCGGCGCACGGTGTTGTTCGTCGACGAGGTGCACCGCTTCAACAAGTCGCAGCAGGATGCCTTCCTGCCGCACATCGAGCGCGGCACCATCATTTTCGTTGGCGCCACCACCGAGAACCCGTCGTTCGAGCTCAACTCCGCGCTGCTCTCGCGCTGCCGGGTGCACGTGCTCGAGGCGGTGTCGCCCGAGGACGTGGCCGAAGCGCTGCAGCGCGCCCTGGACGATGGCGAGCGCGGGCTCGGCGGCGAGGTCATCCAGGTCTCCCGCGAATCGCTGCTGGAGATCGCCCGCGCCGCCGACGGCGACGTGCGGCGTGCACTGACCCTGCTGGAAATCGCCGCCGAGCTGGCGGCGGGCGAGGGCGGGCGGATCACCCCCGACACCCTGCTGCAGGTGCTGGCCGACCGCACCCGCCGCTTCGACAAGGGTGGCGAGCAGTTCTATGACCAGATCTCGGCGCTGCACAAGTCGGTGCGCAGCTCCAACCCGGACGGCGCGATCTACTGGCTGGCGCGCATGCTCGATGGCGGCTGCGACCCCTCCTACCTGCTGCGGCGCCTGACCATCATGGCGGTGGAGGACATCGGGCTGGCCGACCCGCGCGCCCTGGAAATGGCGATCAACGTCTGGAACGCCTACGACCGCATCGGCGCGCCGGAGGGCGATATCGCCCTGTCCAACCTGGTGGTCTATCTGGCCAGCACCGCCAAGTCCAACGCCGCCTATGCGGCACTGAACGCCGCCCGCGCCGACGTCGGTGAACTGGGGTCGCTGCCGGTACCGCTGCACCTGCGCAACGCGCCGACGCGGCTGATGAAGACCCTCGGCTACGGCAAGGGCTACCAGTACGACCACGACGTCGCCGGCGGCATCGCCCTGGACCAGACCGCGTTCCCCGACGGGATGGGCGAGCGCGTGTACTACCGGCCGGTCGAGCGCGGGCTGGAAATCAAGCTCAAGGAAAAGCTCGACCGGCTGCGCGCGACACGCGAACAGGCCAGGGGTGGCGACTCGACAAAGGACTGAGCGGCGCCCCGTGCCGCGCCCGGCAACCTTGCGTGGCGTTCCATGACAGCAACAGGAGACATTAGCCGATGTGGCTTTCCTTTGTGGCGATAGGCGTCGGAGCGGCCATCGGGGCATGGCTGCGGTTCGGCCTGAGCGTATGGCTCAATCCGCTCCATTCCACCGTTCCGCTGGGCACGCTGGCCGCCAATCTGCTCGGCGGCTACGCCATCGGCCTGGCGCTGGCATGGTTCGCGGTACGCCCGGACATCGCGCCGCAGTGGCGCCTGTTCGTGGTGACCGGCCTGCTCGGCGGTCTGACCACGTTCTCCACCTTCTCCGCCGAGGTGGTGCAGTTGTTCCTGCGCCAGCAGCTGGGCTGGGCGCTGGCGACCATGGGCCTGCACCTGGCCGGCTCGCTGTCGATGACCGCGTTGGGCTGGGCCACCTGGCGACTGTTGCGCCCCTTGGCGTGAACCGGCTTTCCAACGCATGATCCGCTTTCCATCTGTAGCGATCGAAAGACGACATGCCGGTAGAGCAGGGTAGAGTGAGCGAGCCGGTACCGGCAACGACCATCATCGGTGCCGATGTCGGCGGAACCTACGCCCGGCTGGGCTGGGCCACCGTGCGACCAGGCGAGCCGATCCGCATCAACGGTTTCCGCCGCTACGCCTGTGCCGAACATCCAAGCCTGGCGGCGATCCTGCAGGATTACGCCAGTGGCCTGCGCGCCGATCCCGCGCTGCCGCCGGTTGGCCGCGTGGTGGTGGCCATCGCCGGGCTGCTGGAGGGTGACCGCCTGCTCAACACCAACCTGGCGTGGCCGGTTTCGCTGGCCGCCACCCGGCGTGAGTCGGGGCTGGGCGAACTGGAGCTGATCAACGACTTCGTGGCGGTGGCCCAGGCCATCCCCCACGTCGCGCGGAATGCGCTGCACCCGTTGTCCGGCGACCCCGCCCATGGCCACGGTAGCCCGGCCCTGGTGCTTGGCCCCGGCACCGGGCTGGGTGTGGCGCTGCGCCTTGAGAACAGCCAGCCGCCGGTGCTGGCCAGCGAAGGCGGGCACGCCGCGCTGAGCGCCGGCAACGCGCTGGAGCTGGACGTGCTGCGCATGCTGCTGCAGCGCCATGGGCATGTGGACTGCGAACGCATCCTGTCCGGCCCCGGGCTGATGACGCTTCACGCCTGCCTGTGCGAGCGCGCAGGCGTGGCACCGCGCTGGCAGACGCCGGCCGAGCTGGTGCAGGCGGCGCGTTCCGCCGATGACCCGCTCGCACTGGCCAGCATCCGCGCGTTCTGCGCGTGGCTGGGCAGCGTCACCGGCGACCTCGCGCTCACCTTCGGCGCCCGCTCGGTCTACCTCACCGGCGGCATCACCGGGCATCTCGCCCCGTGGCTGCACGAAGGCGGGTTCCAGCAGCGCTTCCTGGCCAAGGGCGCATTGTCGTCCGCGCTGCAGCGGGTGCCGGTGTGGCGCATCGACGACGGCGAACTCGGCGTGCTCGGCGCGCTGGCCTGGCATGCGGACACCAGCGGCCGCAGCCGCATTCCCACGGGAGAGACGTTATGAGCAACCGCAGGCAGTTCCTGCAGACCTCGCTGCTGTTGGCCACCGCCGGCGCCGCGCCACGCATGCTGGCATCGCCCACGGCCGCCAATGGCGCGCGCGTGGTCTCCACCTGGGACTTCGGCGTCGGCGCCAACCAGGCCGCGTGGAAGGTATTGGCGGCCGGCGGCAGCGCGTTGGATGCGGTGGAGGCGGGCGCCCGCTGGGCCGAAAGCGACCTGTGCAACCCCACCGTGGGCCGCTGCGGCAACCCGGACCGCGATGGCGTGCTGACGCTGGATGCCAGCATCATGGCCGGCGATGGCCGTTGCGGATCGGTCGCGGCGCTGAGCGACATCCTGCACCCGGTATCGGTCGCGCGCCGGGTGATGGAACAGACCCCGCACGTGATGCTGGTGGGCGAGGGCGCGCAGCAGTTCGCCGTGCAGCAGGGCTTCGAGCGGCGCAGGCTGCTCACCCCGGAAGCCGAACACGCCTGGCGCGAATGGCTGAAGACCGAACACTACGCGCCGCAGATCAACGCCGAGCGTCGCGGGCGCCCGGGCGACAAGGACAACCACGACACCCTCGGCATCCTCGCCATCGATGGCAACGGCCACATGGCCGGTGCCTGCACCACCAGTGGCATGGCCTTCAAGATGCACGGCCGCGTCGGTGACAGCCCGGTCATCGGTGCCGGGCTGTACGTCGACAACGACGTCGGCGCGGCTACGGCGTCAGGCATGGGCGAGGAAATGATCCGCAACGCGGCCTCCTTCCTGGTAGTGGAACTGATGCGCCAGGGACGCTCGCCGGCCGACGCCTGCCGCGAAGCCATCGAGCGGGTAGTGCACAAGCGCCCCGAAGCCAGCCGTACCCTGCAGGTGTGCTTCCTTGCCATGGACAGGAACGGCGACGTCGGTGCCTACGCCCTGCATCGCGGCTTCGTGTACGCGGTCTGCGATGCGCGCAGGCAGGACACGCTGCTGGATTCCCGTTCGGTCTACACCAGCGAGCAGACATGAGCGGGCGCCGCCTGCTGGAGATCGCCAGCAACTCGGTCGCCTCGGCGCTGGCCGCGCAGGCCGGCGGCGCCGACCGCATCGAACTGTTCGACAACCTGGCGCAGGGCGGCACCACGCCGTCGCGCGGCAGTGTCGCCGTGGCCCGCGACCGCCTGCGGATTCCGCTGTTCGTCCTGATCCGGCCGCGACCGGGCGATTTCCATTACGACACCCAGGAAGCCGAGATCATGCTGCGCGACATCGAAAGCTGCCGGCAACTGGGCTGCGATGGCGTGGTGATCGGCGCGCTCACCGTTGACGGCGACGTCGACGTCGCGCTGTGCCGGGAACTGGTCGCGGCGGCCGGCCCGCTGGGCACCACGTTCCACCGTGCCTTCGACGCGGCCCGTGATCTGCCGGCGGCCCTGGAAGCGATCATCGGCCTGGGCTGCCAGCGCGTCCTCAGCTCCGGCGGCGCCGCCAGCGCCATGGCCGGCCGCCACGTGCTGCGGCAACTGGTCACCCAGGCCGGTGGGCGCATCGGGCTGATGGCCGGCGCCGGACTGGATGCGCAGAACATCGCGACGATCGCCGGACACAGCGGCTGCACCGAACTCCATGCCTCGGCGAAGGCGCTACGCAGCTCGACCATGCGCCACCACAACCCGGCGCTCATCGGCCTGGAAAGCGACTGGATCCAATCCGATGCGGAAAAGGTGAGTGCATTGCGGCGGGCATTGGACGAGCTGTTGTGAGCATGCGGGCTGGCCTGCTTCGCTGATTAGATTTTTACATAATATACATTATGCGAAATTGCCAGGGCGTCGCTGCTGCGCCGGCTACGCTGGATTTGGTGACGAATGTTCACCGCAGATGATTGATGCGGAGGAAATGCCCCATCTGCAGCGGACATCCGCCCCATCTACTGAGGAAACCCGCCCCAGATTTGACGGAACTTCGGATAAGTTGCCCCGCTTTTGGCAAAACTGAGCAAATGCTGCCCCATGTTCCACCGTCGTTGTTCGTAAGCAGATAATTCTGCCCCGTTGAAGTAGAGATTCTGGTTCGTGGTTGCCGCGAGCCACTGCTGAGAATTCTGGATGCTAGTCGCCTGGCTGCACAAGTTTCCGCTTCCAGGATCCTGATTGAGGAAGCGCCTTCGTCCGCTGAAGCCAAGACGGCCATGTCAGCAAGGTTGAGCCCAGCTGCCGCCGTCGCAAATGCGCACCAATTTGGTGTCTATAAATCTCACATTTTGGACATATGCGGGCGACTTGTTATGACGCAGCCCGTGCTACCACTTTACCCAGTCGTGGCGCTATTCTGAGAAGGACAGGTCGAACAGGAGCCGTTCAATGCTCGGTACTTTAGGGGTAGTCGCACTGGCAGTTGTCATCGGTGCATTGGGTTTGTGGATGGATCACGCCAACCGAAAATCGATGAAGTCGCATGACAACGAACAGGACAAAAAAACCAAGTAATGTCGGCAGAATGTGTCTGAAGGGTCAGCCCTTCGGAGCCTTTTTCCTTGATTTGGCTGACCCCTGCCTGTCCTTCGCGCGGAACGCCTCCTCGATCACTTTCGGAATTCTGGCTAGTTGTTCCTCTAAGACCTCGGATTTCACACGTTGCCTGTCGGCTTCTTTGACCGCCGCACGCACTGCATCTTGGGCAGCACTCAAAGCTTCTCGAAGTGATTGTTCGGTTGCAGCGTGGAGCTTTTCTGCAGAAGCCAACTTGGTCTGTAGATCTTTGGCATGCTGACGAGCTTGGTCGATCTCGCGTGCTGCGCGATCTTCGACAGAGTTGGCGTGTTCCATCAGACTCTCGCGCTCAGATCTGGCCAGTTCCTGCAGCTCCTGTGAACGGGCTTCCACAACCCGCCTCGCAGACTCCGCTTGTTCAAGGCGCTGATCCGTAGAAGCATGTTGCCGCGCCGATTCTGCCAGCTGCGCCTGAAGCTGGTCGATGAGTTGCCGCAACTCCGCCACCTGGGTCAGTGCCAAGCGCTCTGATTGGGCTGAGGCTGTCGCTTTGGCGTGGAGTGCGGAGCCTTCATCTGCAAAGTTCTGCTGCTGCATCCGCAGTTCTTCATATTCGACCGCAAGTGACTGCCTGGCGTTGGCAAGCTCTTCCAAAGCCGACTCGCGAGCATGCTGCAACGCCAGCGCCCACCATTGTCCGGCCAACTCGGCCAGGACCGCCGGCGCGTCCTTCAAATCTGGACGTTTCGGCTGCAGTCGAATGCCCAGATTTTTCCACCAGGTGTCCAGCCAGCGCGTGACCGTGTTGGGTGATCCGGTCCCCAGGTGGGCGCGGATGCGTTCGACAGTCGGGCGGTCGCCGTTGGCGACCAGCTCGTCGGCGGCGGTGTGCACATCGGATTCGGTGATACCGCGGGCCATGCTGACGTCTCCTGGATCGGCGCCCTACTCTGTTGATTGCGTACTCGCGATAAGTGATGATTATCGTGGGTATATGTTCTATTTCGTAGTATACATTACATAGTATGAAAGATAATTCTACGATTCCCGTGCTCGCCGCGACGGCTGCGAGCCTGGTCCTGCCGGAACAGCTCGCCCAACAGGCCGCTGATGCGGTGCGCGAGCTGCTGGCCGAAGCCGCCGCCGAGAACACCACCCGCAGCTACACCAGCGCCCTGCGCTACTGGGCTGGCTGGCATGCAGCGCGCTACGGCATCGAGCTGGCCTTGCCGGTACCGGAAGCTACGGTGCTGCAGTTCGTGGTCGACCACGTGCAGCGCCGTTCGGCCGAGGGCGATCTGGTGTGGGAACTTCCATTGGCCGTGGATCAAGCGTTGGTGGCCGCTGGTCTGAAAGCCAAGCCCGGTCCGTGGACCTTGGCCACCGTGCGTCACCGCGTTGCCGTCCTGTCCACGGCGCACCGACTCAAACAAGTCACCAATCCCTGCGAGCAGCCCGCGATCCGCACCGTGCTCAGTCGCGCCGCGCGGGCCGCGGTCAAGCGCGGCGAGCGCCCGCGCAAGAAGACCGCCATCACCTTGGCCGAACTGGAAGTCCTGCTGGCCACCTGTGACGACAGCCTGGAAGGCATTCGTGACCGTGCCCTGCTCTGCTTCGGGTTTGCCAGCGGTGGCCGTCGACGCAGCGAGATCGCTGCCGCCGACCTGCGCGACCTGCGGCAGATCGGCGAGGCGGGCTACATCTACCGGCTGGAGCACAGCAAGACCCAGCAGGCCGGCGTCACCGCCACCTCGACCCCGGACAAGCCGGTACTGGATCGGGCCGCCCTCGCCCTGCAGGAGTGGCTGGAGGCGTCCGGGATCACCGAGGGGGCGATCTTCCGGCGGCTATGGAAACAGCGCGTTGGCCCTGCCCTGTCCCCCGCCGCGGTAGGCGAGATCGTGCAGCGGCGGGCGCGCCTGGCGGGTCTGGAGGGAGATTTTGGCGGACACAGCCTGCGGTCGGGGTTCGTGACCGAGGCTAGCCGCCAAGGCGTGGCGTTGCCGGCGATCATGCAGCTCACTGAGCATCGATCGGTATCAAGCGTGTTGGGGTACTTCCAGACCGGCGGGGCCACGGTGAATCCCGCTGCTCGCTTGCTGGAAGACTGACTGCCGACGGTGAGCCGTGAGCTACGCCATACCTGCCACCCAGGGCTTTCTTGTTCGATCCCAAAAAAAAGGGGGGTCTGTCATATAAGCCGGCGGCAGAGTAATTTTTGCCTCACGTCTGCTTCTCACGGACGATGCATCAGAATGGACGCGAACAGCGAGGCGGAGGCCATGTTTGACAACTAACGATCTTCAGTTTCCAACACCGAGCGAAGGGCAGTTTGAGGAGCTGGTTCTCAATCTGGTTGAGGCAATTTATAAGCCAGCATTGCCGGCACAGCTCGTGGGCCGCCGAGGGCAGCAGCAGAAAGGGATCGACGTAATTGTCCAGAGTCAGGACGGTCGATGGATCGGTGTTCAATGCAAGCGCTACCTGAAGAAGAAGCTGACTGGAAAGATCATTGCAGACGATCTTGAGAGCGCGCATGACGTAAAGCCCCCACTTTCACTGTTCATTGTTGCAACTAGAGCTGATCGCGACGGCTCTCTGCAGGAAGAAGTTCGACAAATGGCCCTGCATGGAAAGCAGGGTGCCGTGCACGTGTGGTCATGGCCTGATTTGGTCGCACTATTGGACCAACACGACTTGGCTCACCTCCTCCTTGCTAGTGTCGCGCCAAAGCATCTGCTGCGCGCCTATGAGCAGCAGGTGGGGCCTGTACTATTGGGGGCATCTGCATCACTATCAGTTTCGCCCTCAGCGGACGATCCGTCTTGGCTGGCTGGCATTGGCAAGCTGCTCGCACGGTTCAAGCCATACACGGCACTTGAACAACTAGATGCAATCTCTCCAAAGGTCGGCGAACAAGTCGCGCATACACTCGCAAAGATCCGCTGCCTTGTTGGCGCTGCTGCTTTCGACGAGGCGGTGCAGCTTGTCGATGAGCTGGCGGCCCCCACGGCTGCTCAACTTGCGTTTGGCGCGCTTGCTGCTGCCCGCACCGGTGATCACTCAAAGGCCAGAAAGTGGATTGAGCGTGCCAAAGCATCTACGAGCGACAAGGATCGTAAGCAGGTTTGGTCACTTTTTGTTTCGGTAGTAATGATCGTTGGCGATAGGCCCTACGAAGATGTAATTGAGAGCATTCCGGACGCATTACTCGATGCTCGCGAAGTGGCACAAGCAATGGGCGACCTAGCAAGCAGCCAAGATCGAGACGAAGAGGCGATCAAGTGGTTTGAGAAGGCCGAAGCACAAGACCCAGGCGGGTCAGTTCCCCGTCAAGTGAAGCTGGCCTCCGCGAAAGTATCCTTGGCATTCGCGCGCGCGCCCTTCGGCTCGCTCAGAGTGAAGCACCCTAATGACATCAGCTTGGCTGAGGCCGGGAGATCGACACTAGCATCCATCGCGAATGACTTGGCCCAGATCGAGGACCCGCAGGCTCGTGTCGCTCTGCTGAACAACCTGTCGCTTGCCGAATTACTACTCGGTGATGGAATTGGTGCAATCAAGCATGCCGAGGCGGCACTGCGGGAAGACCTGTCAAACATCGAGATGTGGCAGCGCTACACGTCGATGGCACTAAGGACTCGGCAAGAACTTAATGAAGAGCTGCTTCTGGCAGTTCCTAAGGATGCTGAGCTCCTGTTCAGAGTTTCAGTACTCTACAGGGTAGCGGGAAAGCACGACCTTGCTCTTGCGAGCTTACAAGGCGCGCAGGAGCTTGGGTTTGAAGACGAGGGATTGGAGGCTGAACTTTTCCGCTCGCAACACAAAAGCCCCCTGAGCGGTGAGGCTGCCGAGATCCTAATGGAACGGCTCCGCGGCGCCCCGGCAGTACCCTCGGTAACCTTGGTTCTTGAGCACATTGACGACCCAGCTATGGCACCCGTACGCGAGGAGGCGTTAGGCATCATTCGTCAGATGGCTGACCGAAATGAGCTTTCCGTGGAAGCTAGGGTTCTTGTTGCAGCTATGCTTCGCGACGGGGGGCATGATACGGAGGCCGCTGCTTTCGTCCCCGTTGCCGAACAGATGTTGAGCCGCCAGGGGCGTCTCGACCCAACAACTGCAGACCTTCTAGTCTCACTCCTCCTAACTCAATGGCGCCACCATCGTGCCGACGCAGTGACTGAAGAATGGGTTGCGGCCTATCCGAACGACATCAACGCGATTGTTGCTCGGGCGAACGTGCTTACTTCAAGAGGACGGTACGGGGAGTTCTGGGATTTTATCGACTCAGTCCTAGAGCGCGCCGTATCTACACCAGCTGTTCTGGAGAATTATGCGCGCGCCTCCATTCTCACTGGGCGTCTGCGCCGCGGCGCGCGACGCGTGCGAAATGTTGAGTTACCTCCAACCAGCACGGCAACTGCGTTCAGACGAGTGTTCTTCGCTCTGAGTGTATTCAGAGATCCCAGGCTTCGGGATCTCCTCACAGAAGGCCTTGCCCCGGGGCGAGTTGATGCATCTAACGCGACGGCTCTGCTAGGCCTCGGCCTGCGGCGATTTCGCGGCTCGCCAAGTCGAAACGCGGGCATTAATACACTAGTGACACTTTCGGCGCCGAATAGATCTCAGCGAACAATTTGGATTGGCTCAACGCAGAGCCCTGTATCTGGTGTTGTCCAGCTCGATCCGAGAGGATCTTGGGCATCGTCGCTCATTGGGCTAAGCGTGGGAGATCACGTCATTCCTTCCAGTGGCCCGCTCGCCGGACTCGATGTGTCGGTTGTGGATGTGGCAGACACCGTACAGCTCTTTATGAAAGCATCTCGAGACGTTGCGGTTGGCGTTGGAGTGGCGGAAGGCGGGGCCGATGAGATTTCTGCGCCTTCCACCACTGACATGCTGAATCAGATGAAGGCGATGATCTCAGCGCACGATGCGCGGAGGAATCGCATGCTGAGCATCGCGCATCAACATGGCCTCCCTGCAACCGTAATGGCGTCGCTCTTCAAGAAGCCCGCGCGTACTTTTATTCAGAAGGTCAATGGCTGGCGACCGAGCGTTCATAGTGGCTCTGAAAGCGATCAGCAATACGACGATCGCGTCATCCGAAGCGCCGAAAGATTCGTCGTCGACCCCGTCGCCATCATGACTATCGTCCAATGTGAGTGCGAGGAGATAGTTCGAAGCTTTGGTGCACCCGTGATTACACCTCAGACCCTAATCACGCTTCGGCAGTTCTATTTTCAAGAACGCGAGAGTTTGCAGGCCGTGGCTCAGGCCCACGTGGCACCGGGCGGCAGGCTGCAGTTTGTGGAGGTTGGAGCCAAGGAACGCGTGGAGCATGTCAAATACTGGAGGAAAGTCGCTAGATTCGTTGGCGGTTGTGAGACGATTGAGTGCGGGAGCGATGAGCGTCTTTCTGCAGTGGGGCACTACGAGAATGTTGTTGACGCCGGGCTTGCCTCTTCTTTCGCTCTCGCAAGCGAACGGGACTGGACCATCCTTTCCGAGGAAAAGGGTGTTCGCGACCTAGCCGCCGAAGCGGGAGTAGCTAATCGTGCAAGCCTTCAACGGTTGATCGCGGTTTCGGCTGACTTGCGTCCAAATTCACTCCTAGCCTCGACAAAGGCTCTCGCTACGCTCGCGTCGCTCGGCGGCCACTTTACGGCTATCCCGATGAGCGTTCTGTTCGCGGCTCTTGAGCTCCCAGCCTCCCAAAGACAAGCTGCATTCAAAGCGCTTCTAGGGTCGTGCAGAGAAGCGACGATCCAATCAACTTTTCCAATCCTTGCTGCGCTGTACGCTCATAACAAGGAACGCTCTAGGGTAGATCGAAAAAAATCCTTAAGCTCATCATGGCTGCTAAAGGAGATCACCCGCGCTCTGCCTCGTGTCCCGCCTACGCTAGCTGGACCGCTTAGTGGGTTCATGCTCGAAACATTTCCGGGGCGGGCCAATCGGAAGTTCCGTAGGGCGATGTTGAGATGGATAGGCGAAGGAAGTTAGGGGCTACTTCCTTCTCTAGATAGTTGGGCGCATGCCCGGCCTCTCGGGGTCTTGGCTCCTTGCGTTCTCCCGCCTGGCATAGCCGGGCGAGACGCACATTACTTAGGGCCGTCGACCTGGCCGAATCGGATCGTGGAAGAGCTGCCCTGCCCCGGCATCGCGCCGACTTGCTCGACGACAGCGAAGACGCACGCCCCGGGGGGCTTCGGGATCAGCTCGCGCAGACGGGCGGCGGCCGTCGCCGGGCTCCCGCGACGTGCTTCCAAATCACACGTTCCACGAATGCCTGCCAACCCATCCCCATTACTCGTTCCGTCTAGGCCTGCGGAACTACCATCGCCAACAGTAGCTTCCAGTTCCAAAGTGCAGTGGCAATTGCCAAATTGCTAAGGGCAACCACCCATAGCGCAGTAAAGAACATTCGACGCCGAGGCCTGATCACCTCATCAAGCACTCGCTTGACCTCTTCCCCAGGAAGGCTGATGCGCGTAAGAATCCACCAGTTGCGCAGCTCACGGGTGGTCAGAGCTAGATCTCTCCAATGCGTGACAATCTGCAATGTCGCCGAAAGCACGAAGTAGCCAGCTAGCACGCAAAAGAAGACGTTGACCGCCTTTGCGTTGATCAGCTGCCCCAATGCTTCCGAATTTATCTTGCCCAACAGGCCGAATCCTACAAGCAGAAGCGCTGCCACCAGGTCACGCAAGAATGTAGAAGTTAGGTCTCGTACCTTTGCCGCATAGGCATCGGCTTGGGCGCGGACATCCTTCATAATTTCGCGCGTCTCTTTCGTCGCTGCGTCCTTTTTCTCCAGTACCACCAATCTATATCGATCACGCGCGTCCTGCAGCGCGGCCTTTAGGTTGCCCCGCAGATACGTGATGAACGAAGCGTCCTCCTTGCCGTCAAGGGCTAAGCGGTCGATCAATAGCGCGTGTCGCGCGTCGCGATGCTCTGCAAAGCACCACGTTGCCGAAGATTGCAGCAGTTCTACCTCTTGCATAGTCGGCGCAATGGCGGGCTCATCCAGGACCATTGAGACCCGCCTTGCTCCACGTAGCGTCACTTGGAAACGAGGCGAACGATAGGCCACCTCATCGCACAGGACGCGAGCCGCGTCGCGCTCGGCCCACCGACGCAAGCACGCAAATTCAGCCTGTTCCAGGTTGCCTCGAGTGATGAACGATTGCCCTATTTGCCGGTTAGAGGCCTCCGGCGCTATCTGCACCAGAGCCGACACCACCTTGGGCTCTATGGTGGCGGCTTGGGTGTCGAAGGCGGGCAGGTCCTGTTCCAAGTTGCCACACCGCAATTTAGGCCCGGCGACATGCCCGGACAGGCTATCCACTAGGATCGTCAGTCGGTCTGTCCAGCGAAAGCCTTCTTTCAAGGCGGTCTGCCGGCACGCCCATCGTTCAAATGCGGCCGGCGAAAAAAAGAGTACGACCGCCTCGTTTGAGGCGGGCGTAAATCCAAACGCGGTGATCAGGGACGCCTTGGCTGCCGTCAGCGTCCATTGATCGCCCTGGGACACCTCATCAAGCTCCACCGGGCTGTTATCCAGCAGGATACGAGGCCGCACGCCGTCGGCGGTCAAGGCGGCCACAGTTTGGCTCAGCTGCCCCACGTCCCCGTCGCGGGAACGAAGCGTGAGCGTGTCTGTAGCATCGTCCACAGCCTCACATTGCGAGAGCAATGCTCGCAACGTCGTCAGTAGGGAAGAATTCCAGCTCACTACGCGCCTGACTCTGTAAGGCGCCTGGCGCGTATGACGATTTTCTTAGCGCCAGGGCCATGCTCTGGATCATCGAGCACCTCGACCCGATGGGTCTCCCGATCACCTTCGAAGATAATCTGCACGCCTACGTCGGTGACAATCTTCGTGCGACGCTCTGCTACTGCTACCGATTGCGCCCGTGTCGGAAACTCTTGGCCCTCCACCCCTTTCTCGCGCAATTGCTCACGAAGGGCGTTCTTGACTCGTTCTCGACGGCTCTCGTCGCTGTCGCGCACGACCGTACTGACGAATTCGTCAGTATCGAAGTTGGCATGGTCGAGCATGTACTGAACGGCACGTTCCTTGTAACGCCCCCAGCCCTCGCCTTCGGGCATATCGTTTTCTGTCAGCGATTTGGCCCAATGGGTCACTGTGCTGATGGCCCGCCGCGTCAGAACACTGGCGTCCTCGCGAGGTTCCACACTCAGAAATGCCCGGAAGAAGTTGCGCAGTTCGGGCGCAGCGCCTTCATTGCGCTCGGCGGCCAGCACGTCCCACGCAAAGTGATCGGACACATCCACCAGAGCGCTTCGCTGCACCGCGGCCTTGTCCTCGACCAATGCATCCAGCACATGCTGAATCTGTGCACTGACATCGCCCACGCTCTGCGTGAGCCGATAAGTCAACACGGGTCTATGGTCTAGCTTCAGGATGAAGACAAGCGGCAATACGCCAGCCGAAGTGGTGACGCTGGCCAGTGCCACGATAATCACGCCCGCGGCCATCTGACGGCCGCGATGGTGAGAGCTGAACGCTGCGGCCAGTTCCTTGGACACCTGGACGAAGTCTTCTTGCCGTTGGGTTAGATTGCGGCATAGCTCATAGGTCGGCCGATGCTCGCCGGCAAATACGAATTGAGTTCCGCGAGAAGCCGCCCGAAGACGATCCTCGAAGAACGGACCGTAGGTACCCGACCCCACAGGCACTTCCACATCCAGCAGAGTGAGCACCGGATCTTGGATGGGATTCCATACGTGAAAGATCACCCGAGTCAGACGAAGTGTGTCCAGCTCGGCGCTCGATAGATGGCTTTCCTTGGGCGGCATGACAGTGTCCTTGGGTATGGCAGCCTAAGCGTGGCCGGTCGCACCGGATGATACGGTGACCGGCCTCCTTGCGGAGGGTATTGGGATTCTGCCACGCCGTTAAGCTTTGGGACGAATTGGCTTCTCCGGGCGTTGGGGGATGGCTATCGCAGCCGCCCGCTGGCGTGCCGCTCATGGCTTAGGCGGGGCTGACCTCTGCTCGGGCAGGGCCTCTTGGACTTCCAATTCAATGTTCTGCGTCATCAAGGCTTCGCTGGCCGCGCAGTCAAAGCCTGCTTTCACAGTTGCTGCGCCAAACGTCCGACCGTCTCCGTCTCGCCGAGCAGCACAAGCTAGTCACCCTCGACGACAAGCCCCACCCCTTCGCCGGCGGGACTGTGGACCTCGATTGGCTGGTGCGTACAGAGATGCGCCGGAGCTCTCTCCATAAGCCTCGAGACTACGATTCGATAGCTATTGACGACTGGTTCTTCAGTGTCACCGGCTATGGAAGTGTCTTCTCGCCGGGATATTGCGCCCAAAGTTCGCGAAGCAGTTGAAGCAACGTTCGGGTCTATGTACTTGGGTGCGCCCGGTAAAGCCCTTACCACCTCATCCGCGGAAATGTCGTAGGGGCGGACTCAAGCGCAGCTCATTGTGAGTCCCAAGCGGCCTTCCCTACCCCCGATAAATCTCCCTAATCCCCTCCCCTACCAGTATCTGCTTATGGCCGCGACTCTACGAGGCGCGGGGCGTAAGCCCGCGAGCCCGGCGGCACCTGCACCGGATACCATGTGCCCTTCGTTGCTCCTAGAATGTGTAAAGGGGCCATGGGTAAGACATCGATCTACCGATCAATTGTCGATCCGTCAACCGCGAACAACAGGGGAAATAGAAGTGATTCATACGGAAAGTGACGTGACGCGGCAGGGAGAGGTTTCGGAGGGAGCACCGCCTTACCTAGGCTGCTCGGATAACAGCGTCTTTGGTCGATTTCTGCCGTCGGTGCTGCACATTCGTGCAAACAGTTTCGCCGATCTCGAGCCAGAGCATGACGACTCAGGACCTCGTGCGATCTCCACGCATGCGCATGAATATGTGCACTACCTGCACAGCATCGGAACGACGGCGGGCCAGCTCTATCTGCTGTCCCATCTCATCCTCCTCCGTTATGCTGCCTCCGGCACGAATGAAAATGGCCATTTCCTCGGCCTTGAAGCACTGGATGAGCCCAATCGCGGCCGGTTGATCGGCATCCTTCGTTGCATGCAGGAGCTTCGCGGCCAGAAGAAAATTGCCTTTGGCACAATCATTGGACGACTGGAGTTCGACCCGCCGCGGCGAATTCAGCCTGCTGACTCGGCCATCATCGAGGTTGAACGGCTCGCCGTTGTCGCTCGCGGAATACGATCTGACGGGACGGTAGTCACGGACGAGATGGAGATTGCCTATAGCTTTGTTACAGAGGGTGTCGCCTATGCAGTGGATCGCGAGATACGGCGTCTGCAGGGCAAAGAGCTCCCGCACCAGCTTGACGCACAGGTACCTCTCTATCCGTACCGTGCCTACGGTGAGCTCATCGATGCCTGGGTCGGTCGCGAAACTTCAGTGCTCGAGCGGATTTTGATCGGCAACGCCGCTCTGGGTCATCGTGCGGTTGGTGTTACGTTGCAGAGGGCCTGCGAGGCAGTTCGCCAATCCGAGCGGCCTGCCGAAGAAGTGCTTGCCCCCATCATCGTCGAGGGATTGGAGGAATCGAAGGCCGTCATCGAAAAGCTGGGGGAAGTCATGTCAACCACCGCAGCCGATCCAATGATAGCGGCGGGACTTTCCGCCTATCTGCAGCTTGTCGATCGCGCAAGCTTCTGCCGGCGGCGCCTGCTTGCCCCGGAACGCCTATTGATCGAGAAGCCACTCGATGTCGAAGGTTTCAGGCGGGTAGTAGGCAATCTGGTTGACGCGATGGTGCTTCAGGAGAAACCGAAGGCAAAAGAGGACAGGGAAGTAGAACTGACGATCGATTGGATTGGCCCAGGCCACGTTGCCAACGATGAGTACCAAGTTTCAGGGCTGGCTGCACTTCAATCGGCGTTTCATTTCAATAGTCTGCATCATGGCGATGACGGGACTATGGCGCCGACCAGCTCCATCGCAGCCAATGTGTGCCCCTACAAGGGAGCATGCGAGGTGAAGGTGAGCGAGGATCAGGCCGAGCTGTGCGTGTCAGCCCCATGGATGATGTTTGTCGACAGCAAGCCGGGGACGTCGGTTTGCTGGTATGCCGCTGGCGTGAAAACGGCGCGTCATGCTGAGCTGGGCGCCACTTCGCCTACGACGCCCAACCGTTGATGCACGGTGCGCAGTTCACTCGATCCAAGCGAGAAGAGGCGGGAAGCGTGCCACATGAATGCCAACGATATCTATCTCAATGACTTTGCCACCCGCTCCTTCCGTGACATCGCCGACCAGGACTACATCATGGCGCGGGCCGCATACCGGACGACGCTGTATCCGCAGTTCCTGTGGTCGGGGCTGCAGGCGATCGAAAAGTACCTCAAGGCCATCTTGCTCTACAACCGCATCCCGCAGCCGAAGGGCAAGGAGTCGCTGAGACACGATCTGGCCCGGGCGCTGGAGTTGACCAAACAAGCCCGGTTCGAGATGTCCTTGTCCGCAACGTCAATGCAGATCATCGAGCACTTGGATACTTATGGCCGCTTCCGCTATCTGGAAAGCTCATACCATCTGGACGGCCAGGAACTGCTCATGCTCGACCGAGCGGTATGGGAGGTCCGGCTGTACTGCCGTGTCCTCGACCATACGATCACGACCGGCGCGGGCAAGGTCATCGACATGCTACCCAAGTACCTGAGAACGATCGAACTTGAACTGCACAAGCCAGCGCGCCGGTTTCTCATTCCGGGCGGCGTCCTAGAGAAGATATTGGCGAAGCGGGACCACCCCGCTCGCCCGTCCCTGGTCTGGAAGAATCTGCTCTTCAACCAGCACCATCGTAAATCCCTGCAATGGCGCCACCGCCGACATCTGGTCAACTCGCCACTGGCCCTACGGCCAGAACTGCTCGATGAGGTGAATAAGTACGTGTGGATTCCGGGTGAGGCCATCAAGGCGTACCGTGAGGAGATCGAAGCGCGTCGGTCAGACCGATAATGGTATGGCTGCCAATGAGTCTCTTGAGCTCGGGCGTCTTTGGATCAATGTTTGCGGTGAATATCGGAACAGCTTAGGTATCCCCTAAGACGTAACGCGAAACAAGCCTCTCACACTGCTGAGTGCAACTATGCGCCTACCAGACCTCTGAAACCGGAGGTGCGTTCAAGGTCAACTTGTGGATTTCACCAAGATCATTCAAAAGGCTTAGGTCATCGAGCTTCTTGGGGTATTTCTTGAACCAGCGATTGGCAGCCTTCAGAAGATCCGTCTGGGAGGGGCGATCCAAGAGGGCTTGGACAAGCTCGTTGGTCAGTTCTATGCTCGGGATCGTGAGTTAGTCGCCGGGTTTGCCTAGCTGCTCGATAGACTGGGCCTCCGCTGATAGTGGTCGTTGAAACATCCTGCGCGGCACAGTGTGATCATAGCCCTTGCCCCTGATGGACTCGTTGAAGATGGTCGAACGCCAAGGCGACGCGATCAGCAAGCCTTGCATACTATCGTTGCGACATTCCCCCATCTTCCGGCGAGGCTCCGGATGAATAACCTACTGAGAGATCACAGCTAGATGGCAGACATTGGTCATTGAAACTCGAACGACGGCAACGGGACGGCAGGTGCTCTTCCCTACCCCCGATAAACATCCCTAATCACCCGCCCAGCCAACGCCCACTCTCGCACAGAAACGGGCGTTGCCCTCGCAGAACCAAGAACTTATGGCGTCAAGCGAAGCCACTCTTTGGCTGCCGTGAACGCATCCTGCTCATCGCGTACGACGCTTTCCGGCACTATGCCCTGGGGGTACTCGGTGCCCTCACGGTCGGCCATTGCTGACGTCGTCAGGAAAAGGGCTCCGCCATCAGGTAGCGGAAAGGTCGTGTTGGACGTCGCAAGGCCTGCGGTCGGCTGGCCTAAGAAGCGGGTTCCCGGGCGTGCCCTGAAGGCAATAGCCACTCCCTCACCGGAACTCGCCGTCCCGGGGCCTACCAGCACGGCCACCCGGCTGCGAGAGAGATAGACACGGCATTCCGGGGTGGCTCGTGATCGCCATGTCCTCGTCTTTCCATCTGGAGTCCGCCGAGTCAGCGGGATCAGCCACATTTCACTCCTTCCGAAAGGTCAATCCCAGGTAAGTCATCACCTCACCTCCCGCATCCGTACCGAACGACACCGCATCGCCCGTCATGCTCGGGCCCAGCCCACCGGTCCGGGCCTCGTCCGCGGCGACCGGCACCAATGGATAGGTGAACGTGCCCGTGTTGTAGCTGACCTGCAGCACCGGCAGGCCATCGTCCTGCAGGCGTACCTCGGCCTCGGCGATCTTCTCGAATCCCGGCATCGTGTAGCCGAACGGCCGGTAGCGGCCCAGCCGCTGCTTCCACAGGGTACCGGGCGCGTCGTCCGCGATGCGGTAGCCCAGCTGGCGCTCGCCCTGCCCCCGGCGCCAGAACAGCACGTGGTACGGCCCGATATCGCGGAAGTAGTAGAGATCGCCGTCCGCCTCGCCGGCGCCCTGCACGGTGAACACGCCAGGGGATGTCTCGATCGCCCGGTAGGTTTCCGCGTCGCGCCGGATGGTCAGCCCTGTCTCGGTCTCCTCCACCTTCGCGTAGCCGTTCTTCTGCGCGTAGTAGCCCGCATGTCGTGAACGGGGAATGCTGGAAGATATGGGCAGTGCCGCGGGTTGCGGGACGATATCCTTCACCGAAAGGCCATGGGCTTCCAGCCAGCGGAAAGCGAACTGCTCGCAGATCGCATCGCTCCCCACCGTGTTGGCCAGGATGACCGCGGCCGTCCGCTGTTCCGGGATCAACAGCACTGCGGCATTGGAATAGAACGTGCTGCCGGCATGGTAGGCGGCGAAGCCGCTGTCGTTGTGGAACAGGAACCACCCCAGTCCCTTCTTGTTGGTGTCGATCGGAATGTCGCTGCGCTGGGTGAACATCGACCGGACCGTGGCTTCCCTGGCCAGAGGAGAGTGCTCGCCGCGATAGGCGGCCATCAAGGCTGCCGCATAGATGGCCAGGTCTTCCGCCGTGGAATAGATGCCGCCGGAGGCGATGTCGCGCAGTTCGAAGGCCGCGGCCTCGGCACCGTCCGGCCCGTAGGCCTTGCGGCGACCGGTCGCATGCGGGTCGTCGGCGAAACCGGTGTTGTTCATGCCCAATGGCATGAAGATCCGCTGTTTCAGGTAGTCCGGGTAATCGATCGCGCTGGCTTTGGCCAGCGCGTGCCCCAACAGGTTGTAGCCAGCGTTCGAATACAGGCCTACGGTGCCGGGCGCATGCGCCAGTGCGGTCCGGTTGAGCAGCGTCACCACATCGGTATAGCGGGCCTGATCGCGCCGCATGTCGCGGAAAACATCGGTCGGCACGCCGGAACTGTGGGTGATCAGGCGCCTGAGCGTCACCTGGTTGCGGTCTTCGCCATGGGTGCGGATACGGAACTCGGGCAGGTAGCGGGACAACGGCTGGTCGATATCGACCACGCCCTGCTCCTGCAGCTGCATGGCCGCCAACGCGGTGAAGGTCTTGGTCACCGAGCCGATACCGACCTGGGTGACCGGGGTCATGGCAATGCCGGCGTTCTTGTCCGCATAGCCGAAGCCCTGTTTCCACACGATCTTTCCATCCACGACCAACGCGGCCGACACACCCACCACGCCGCTGTCCCGCTGGCGCTGCGCCAGCCATCGGCTGAGCTCCGCGATATCCGCGGACGTCTGCGGCCTGGCGGCCCAGGCCACCGCCGGCAGGATCGACCACAGCACGGTCAGGAAGATGCCGATGTTCTTTGCTTTCATGGCGTGGCTTGGACTCCGTAAATGGGCTTTAAGGCGTGATGCAGCTGAGGCCTACTGGCTTCGCGAAGTGCAAGCTCCCCCCTCTCCTACTGCTAGTTCCGGGTCGGGAGCTACGGCTGCACGCGCCCATACGTAGCATTCGAGTCCCCGTCAGCTTCGCGATCTGGATGAAGTGCGACAGCCCCCCGAAGTACGCGTCCCCACGCATCGCTGGCCGGCGCAGCGACACAGGGCTTCCACCGTCTCCCGTACGCCAGTCAGCGCAGCTGTTCTGGCGTTGTTGGTGGCGGAGACAAATGCCAATGCAGATGGGTGAGGAGTCGGTCGCAAGCGGGAGGATCGCGGTTGCTCAGGCACACCATGGTCATGTCGTTGGAAGGATAGACCGACAAAGCCGTGCTGTTGCCGGCCGCTCCGCCACCATGGCCCCAGTGAGGAAACTCCTCGGGCCCGGATGAAACGAAGCCATAGCCATACCATGCAGTCTGCTGCTTGATGGCCTGGTTCAACAGGGACGGCGGGATCAGCCTGCCACTCTTGAGGGCATCCACGAAGCGTACCTGGTCGTTGGCGGTGGAAATCCCGCCACCCGCAGGCGTCCCCCTCCATGGCAGCAGACTGGCGCTGGAGACCAGCTTTCCATCGGCGCCCCGGGTGTAGCCGTTGGCGACACCGGACATGTGCGCAATGTCCGGGAAGCCAGTCGCAGTCATGCCGGCGGCACCAAAGACATGCTCTGCGAGGTAAGCGTAATAGCTCTGGCCGCTGACCTTTTCCACCAGTGCACCGAGCAGCACGAAGCCGTAGTTCGAATAGTCGAATGCCGATCCCGGGGGAAAAGAGGGGCCACGATCGCCGTTGAGCGTGATGAGATCGTCGATTGTGCGGACCCAGGCCCGATTGCCCGCCTCTTCCGGCTGCAACACGCCGATATCGCCGGTTCCGCCCTGATGTGAAAGCAACTGCCGCACGGTGACTTTCGCCATCTCCCTGTTCGGGTAGTCGGTCAAATACGTTCCGACAGGATCATCGAAGTTGATCTTGCCCGCATGGATCAACTGCAGTACTGCGACGGCCGTGAACATCTTGCCCTGGGAGGCGAACAGGAACGGGGTATCGAGCTGGACCGGCACGTTGTTCTCGCGATCGGCCAGCCCGAATGCCCTGCCGTACAGCCGCCTTCCGTTCTGTTCGACAACCAGCACGCCGGAGAAGCGGTCGGTGTCCGCAAGACGTTCCGCGAAGGCATCCAGTGCTTCCAGCGCCCTGTCCTGCGGCAGCGGCTGCGGATCCTGCCTGACTTCCTTCAGCAACGCGTCCCCGGCCTTGCCGAAGGTGACCGTGATCCGCCGGTAAGCCGGAAAGCTGCGCTCCTGCGCCATTGCCACGAAGACCGTCGGCTCGTTGCGCTCGATCCTGATCACGTCCAGCCCGCCGGTCTCTTCGCGGCTATCGAGGAGATAGTCGAGGTTGTGATCCGGGTCGGCGAAGCGACGTTCATTGAACTCGCGGAGCGTGGCCCGGTCGCCGCTGTTGAACGCCGCCAGCCATTCGTCGAATGCCCCTTCGGCAGGCAACGTGGCAGCGGCGTTCGAGGCGATGAGAAGGAGAGCGGCCGCCACGCCGATGCGATGGATCGAAAGATGCCTTGCCGTACCTGCCATGCGCTTTCAATCCGTTTCTCGTCTTGCCCAATACTGGGTGAGAAGTCCGTTGCCATCAACCTGCCGGCCCCTGCGCCCATGACGGGCTCGCCCACCCTGCTCGACATCGGCTGGGGGCCGCACCCGCAGGCCGGCACGGCGGTCAAATGATCCGCCCTGAACGATGCCATGGCGTAGTGCTGGCGCCTGGTAACGGGGCGGCCGGCGCGGCCGATCGTCTTCCACTCCATCGCTGCTTGCGATCGCGGACCTGTTCGCTGCGGATGGCTGCGCTGCGGAGGCACCAGGTCGTGAGACCGCCCCGCCCCATGCCATGGATGCCGAGATCCACCACGCCGGCCACCGCATCAGACAACCAGCCCATACCGCCGGACGAGCACGCGGCCCCCTCATATCTCGACACACCTGTCGCCTGCCTGCCGTTTCAATCCGGTCCGCGCCGGTGGCCCCGCAGACGCGGCAGGGGCGCAATCGCGCTTGCCCGACGGTATGCTGCGCGGCCGGATGCGAACGGGAGCGCAGCGCGGCTGCACGGGAGTGGCATGGAAAATCGTTACGGAAGGCTCGCGTCATGGGTCTACAACCTGGACAAGCCGGTCGGCCGGTCGTTCGGTGATGTGGAGTACTACCAGCAGTTGCTTGGCGAGTGCGCAGGCCCGGTGCTGGAACCTGCGGTTGGCAACGGGCGGATTCTGGTACCGCTGCTCAAGGCCGGACTCGCGGTCGAAGGGTTCGACACCTCCGAGGAAATGCTGGGCTACTGCCGCGCGGCATGCCGGACGCATGGCGTACCCGCGAACCTGACGCGTCGCGGTTTCGAGGACTTCGCCTATGACAGGAAGTTCGCCGCGATCATCATCCCGGCCGGCTCCCTGCAGCTGATCACGGACGCCGCGGCGGCCTGCGCCGTGCTCAGGCGGTTCCATCAGCATCTGCTGCCGGGTGGCAAGCTGGTCCTCGACCTCGACGCGATCGACGGCTTCCTGGGCCCGTCCGGCACATTGCGCAGCTGGACCACCGGGGAAGGTGAACTGTTGACGCTGACGGATCATCGGGTCGAGACCGACTACATCGCGCAGACGACCCTGTCCCACCTGCGCTATGAGCACTGGCGCAACGGCAACCTGGCAGCGACCGAGCTCGACCTGTTCAAGCTGCGCTGGTGGGGAGTCGAGGAATTCGCTCTGGCCTTGTACGCGGCCGGCTTCACGGACGTGGTCGTTTCAGGCAATTACCAGCGCGGTCGCCGCCCCCGGAAGGGCGACCAGGTCGTCACCTTTGAAGCGACGCGCCCGGCAGGCGGAACGGCCTGAGCCCGACCTCCGCGATGGCCCACATGCCCTGTCGTGCCACGGCCTCCCTGCAGGGCATGGCCCCTCCGCCGTGACCGCAGCGGCACGGTGCGCAACCGGGATGCGGCCATGCGGGCCGCATCCCGGGCACAGCGCGCAGCCCGTCCTCAGAACGCGGTGGACAGGCGTGTCATCCAGTCCGGCAGGTGGTCCAGGGCGAAGGCTTCGATCCGGCGGTCCGCACCGCTGAGGATCAGCCCGCCGACGAGCAGCAGCAGGACGCCCAGCAGCTGTTTGCCGCGGCTGCCGGCGCCCATCAGCCGGCCACGCCAGCGGTCCAGGGCGCCGCGTGCGGCGAAGGCGATGACCAGCAGCACGCTGGCGATGCCCAGGCCGAACGCCGCCATCACCAGCAAGGCCGCGCCCAGGCTCTGGCCTGCCGCCGCCAGCGCGATGGCGGCCCCCAGCGTCGGCCCGACGCAGGGGGCCCACACCACGCCCAGCAGCATCCCGACCAGGGCCTGGCCCCACAGCCCTCCCCGCGCGTCGACGGCGAGCTGGGTGCGGCCCGCCCAGCTCGCCAGCGGCGTGGCCACGCGGGTCAGCAGGCGCTGCAGCGGCGGCAACAGCAGTACCAGCCCGGCCAGGCACAGGATCACCGCGCCCGCGGCGCGTACCGCCAGGGTGTCGATGCCCAGTGACTGGCCGAACGCCGCCACCACGAAACCGGTGGCGGTGAACGCCAGCACCAGGCCCGCCGACAGCGCCAGCGGCGCCAGGCGGTGGCGCTGCGCCGCCGACGACAGCACGATCGGCACCAGTGGCAGCACGCACGGTGACAGGATGGTCAGGGCACCGGCCACGTAGGCCAGTGCCGGATTCAAACCCAGGCTCATGCAGCGCCGGCCTCAGCTGCCGGACAGGGTCGAACGCAGCACGGGCGCGACCCGCGCCACATCGCTCTCGTGCGCCACCCGGCCGGTTTCACGCTTGCCATGGAACCCGATCAGGGTCGATTGCATGGTCGCGCCGAACTTCTGCCACAGCGGCTTCTGGGTATCGAAATCGATGCGCAGCACCAGCAGGTCGCGGTAGGCGGGATCGGCGGTGATCTGCTTGATCGCCTTTTCCTGTTCGCGGCACACCGGGCACCACGGCGCGTGCACCCACACCAGGATCGGCTTGTTGGCCGCCTGCGCCTGGTCGAATGCCATCTGGTCATAGGCGCGGATCGCCACGCTGGGCGTCATCGCCATGGCCATGGCCGGCGCGGCGGCCGGCGGGTCGGCGGCCAGCGCGCTGGTGGCGGGCACGCCGGCAGCGGCGAGGACGGCAACGGCAAGCAGGGAACGGAAGCAATGCATGGGAATCTCCAGTGGGTGGGTGGATATCCATTCGCGCGATGCGGGCCGGCGGTTACACGCCACCGCAACCGCGTGCTGCTGCATTCATGCGCAGTGCGCCGGCGGCCGGCGCCGCTCCAGCATCCGGCCGTTCCGCCCTGGCGACGGGCGGAACCGGCGCGCGCCGCGGCATCCGCCGGGCCAATGCGCTGCCGCCATCGAGGTGGGGCCGGCGCCGCCCCGGGGGCGGCTCACCAGCGCAGCAGGCGCGGCCCCAGCAGTGCGCCGGCGGCGGTGGGCAGCGACAGTCCCAGCACGTACCACACCGCCCAGAACGGCACGTCCATCTCCGGGCAATGCAGGCTGTAGACCACGGCGGCGGCGGCGGCCGACAGCAGCCCGGCTGCGGCACCGGCCAGCCGCAGGCGCGTCGGCGCCAGTCCACGCAGCGCCCAGAAGGTCGTTGCCATCAAGGGCAGCGAGAGGCCGGCGATGCTGAAGGCACAGCTGCGCCAGCTGCGCCCCAGCAGCATCGCCACGCGCTCGTCGCCCGGTGCCAACCACAGCGCGGCCGCGGCGGCGGCCCACAGCAGCAACAGCGGAATGCCCGGTCCCGACCAGGCCGCCGCCACCGTCCGGCCCGGGCGCGACAGCCGCGCGGTCACCCACAGTGCCCCGCACAACATCGCCAGCGCGAACCCGGCCTTGGCCCAGAACAGCGGCTGGACCGAGACCTCGGCCAGGTCGGGCCGCAGCCCATAGCCGGCCAGCATCAGGCCCAGCGACAGCAGCGCTCCCGCCGGCAGCGCCAAGCCGAACCGGCGCGCGGCCGCGTGCCGCTGCACCGGCACCGGGTCGCTGGCCAGCAGGTCGATCAGATCATGGGTTTTCATGCCGCACTCCGTATTTTCAATGCCAGTGCCTTCAGGCCGCGGTGGATGCCCACTTTCACCGCCGATTCGGACATGCCGGTGAGCCGCGCGGTTTCGCTGACGGACAGGCCGCCAAGCTTGACGTGCAGGATCGGCAGGCGATGGCGGTCGGGCAGCGCCTGCAGCAGTTGTCCGAGGTCATGCCGGGCCTGGGCCGATTCGGTGTCGGTGGCGGCGAACACGTCCTGCGCTGCCTCCAGCGGCAGGTTCAGCGCCTCGCGCCGGTGGTGGCTGCGATGGAAGTCCATCAGTTTGTAGCGGGCGATGGCATAGACCCACGCGGTCAGGGGTTCGCCGCTGCGGTAGGTATGGCGGCTGTTGTGGATGGCCAGCAGGGTCTCCTGCAGGATGTCCTCGACGTCATCCGGCGCCGCACCCAGCCGCCGCCGCAGGAACGCACGCAGGCGTGCGCTCAACGCGTCCAGGAAGCGCCGGTACGCCGCCGTGTCGCCGCCCAGCCCGGCCTCGAACTGCGCACGCAGCACGGTCTCGATCGGGTCGGCGGGTGGCGGCGCCGCGGACGCCGGCATGGACACCGGGCCGCTCACCGGCCGCCCTTCCCTGCCCCCGGGCCCGGACAGGCGCGCCACCCCCCCATTCCCGCGACGCAGCGCCAGCGCAGCGCGCACGGGGCTGGCGGGAGGGACACGGGCGTGTTTGGCGAAAAGTCGGTCATCCAAAGGGTTTCGCTGCGCGGGGCATTCCGGTTACAGCCAGCGCCATGATCGTTGGACGCCGGTCATCGGTACTGCGCGGCGGGCGTCCCCGGCACCGCCACGGTGCCGATCCCGTGCGCCCTTGCCCCCGCGCCGCGGCCGCCCGCGATCCGACACCCGGCGCGCCCTCCGTCATGGGGCGCTGGCGCGAGCCCGGGCCTGCCCGGCACCGCCACCAGCCGATGCCTGCTGCTGCGGCCGAACGTACCACCTTCCCCGGCGGGGTGCGGCGGGAGGCGCATGCCGCCCCGCGCCCGGGAGCGGAAGCCGGCCCTGCCCCGGTTTCCGTCGGACGCGGTGGAAGCCCGGTTCTTTTCGCGCCCGTAACAGTCGCAGGCGCAGCGTGATGCCGGCCTTCCGGAGGATCGACCATGAACCCGCTGACCGCCGCACTGGAACCGCTCTTCGCGCAACTGCAGCCACGCCTCGTGGAGATCTACCAGGACCTGCACCAGCACCCGGAACTGTCGATGCAGGAACAGCGCACCGCCGGCATCGCCGCCGACCACCTGCAACGGCTCGGCTATGTCGTGACCCGCGGCGTCGGGGGCACCGGCGTGGTCGGGCTGCTGCGCAACGGCGACGGGCCCACGGTCATGCTGCGCGCGGATATGGATGCACTGCCCATGGCCGAGCAGACCGGCCTGCCCTACGCCAGCACCGCGACCGCCACCGACGGCGACGGCGACGGGCGCACGGTGGGCGTCGCCCATTCCTGCGGCCACGACCTGCACGTGACCTGGTTGATGGGGGCCGCCCAGGTGCTCGCCGCGGCGCGTGGCGCATGGCGTGGCACGCTGATGGTGGTGTTCCAGCCCGGCGAGGAAACCGCCCAGGGGGCCAACGCGATGATCGCCGACTGGGAGCGCCTGGGCCTGCCGCGTGCCGGGGTGGTGCTGGGCCAGCATGTGATGGTCGGCGCGGCCGGCACAGTGAGCTATCGGCCCGGGGTGATCCTGTCGGCGGCCGACAGCCTCAAGGTCACGCTGTTCGGGCGCGGGTCGCATGGCTCGCAGCCGCAGACCGCGGTGGATCCGGTGGTGATGGCCGCGGCCACCGTCATGCGCCTGCAGACCATCGTCTCGCGCGAAGTGGCACCGCTGGACAGCGCGGTGCTCACCATCGGCGCGCTGCAGGCCGGCACCAAGGAGAACATCATTCCCGACGATGCCACCCTGAAGCTCAACATGCGCACCTATGACGAGGCGGTGCGCACGCACATGCTGCAGGCGGTCAGGCGCATCTGCTGCGCCGAGTGCGACGCCTCGGGCGCGCCGCGGCCGCCGGAGTTCACCACGCTCAGCAGCTACCCGATGACCGACAACGACCACGACGCCACCGCACGCGTGGCGGCGGCGTTCCATGCCCAGTTCGGCGACAACGCGCTGCAGAGCAAGCCGATGTCCGCCAGCGAGGACTTCAGCGTGTTCGGCCGCACCTGGGGCGTGCCCTACGTGTTCTGGTTCGTCGGCGGCACCGATCCGCGGGCGTACGCCAAGGCCCGGGCCGAAGGCACCCTCAATACGCTGCCGAGCAACCACTCGCCGCGCTTCGCACCGGTGCTCGAGCCGACGCTGAAGACCGGGCTGCAGGCGATGCTCAGCGCGGCCGCGGCCTGGTTGTGCGCGCCGCCCGAAGGCCCCCGGGACGGGAACGCATGAACGCCGCCACGCGCACCGCGGGTACCGCATTCCACGGCATCGACCGCCTGCTGTACGGCATGATCCTGGGCGTGGTCACGTTCTGGTTGTTCGCGCAGACCACGCTCGACATCGCCCGGCGGATCCAGGACGAGCTGGCCATGCGCGAAGCAGCAATCGTGGCGCTGGGGTTCAACCGGTTGATGGTGGTCGGCGCCATCGCCTCGATCCTGCTGACCATTCCGCCCGGCAAGCGCACCCGCTGAGGCGCAGGGCGGGCAACGCCCGCCCGGGGTGCCGGCGCGCTGCGCCCCGGCACCCCGGGTTCCCCCGGCTTCAGTCGGCCAGGGTGGCGTTATCGATGACGAAACGGTACTTCACGTCGCCAGCCAGCATGCGCTCGTAAGCGTCGTTGATCTGCCCGGCGGAGATCAGCTCGATATCGGCGACGATGCCGTGCTCGGCGCAGAAATCGAGCATTTCCTGGGTCTCGGGAATGCCGCCGATCATCGAGCCGGCCAGGGTGCGGCGCTGGGTGATCAGGTTGAACACGTTCGGCGACGGGTGCGGCGTGGCCGGCGCACCGACCAGCACCATGGCGCCGTCGCGACGCAGCAGCGCCAGGAAGGCGTCGAGGTCGTGCGGTGCGGCCACGGTGTTGACGATCAGGTCGAAGCTGCCGGCATGGGCCGCCATTGCCGCGCGGTCGCGCGAGACCACTACTTCGTCGGCGCCCAGTGCCAGTGCCGCCTCGCGCTTGGATTCGGACGTGGTGAAGGCGACCACCCGCGCGCCCAGCGCGTGGGCCAGCTTGATGCCCATGTGGCCCAGGCCACCGATGCCGACCACGCCGACCTTGCGCCCGGGGCCGGCATGCCAGTGGCGCAGCGGCGACCAGGTGGTGATGCCGGCGCATAGCAGCGGCGCCACCGCGGCCAGCTGTGCCTCGGGGTGGCGGATGCGCAGCACGTAGCGCTGGTGGACCACGATGCGCTGCGAGTAGCCGCCCAGCGTCCAGCCCGGGGCGTCGGCGGTCTTGCCGTTGTAGGTGCCGACCATGCCGTGGCAGTAGTTTTCCAGCCCTTCGGCGCAGTCGTCACAGTGGCGGCAGCTGTCGACGATGCAGCCCACGCCGACCAGATCGCCCGGCGCGAAGCCGGTCACCTCGGCGCCGACCGCCGAGACGCGGCCGACGATTTCATGCCCGGGCACGCAGGGGAAGTGGGTGCCCTGCCACTCGGCGCGCACCTGGTGCAGGTCGGAGTGGCAGATGCCGCAATAGGCGATCTCGATCTGCACGTCGTGCGCGCCAGGCGCGCGGCGGGTGATGTCCAGCGGCTCCAGGGGGCGGTCGCCGGCGTGGGCGCCATAGGCTTTGACGGTCTGGTTCATATCGACAGCATCCGGTGGAAGGTGATGCATTCTGCACCGTCTGGATGCCGATGATCAGCCGGGCGGCGCCCTCGCGCACCATTGAATTTTCCAATCGATCCGGCGCGTCACGCTGGCATCGTGTACGCCGCCGGCACGACGGGATGCGGGCGTGCCGGACGGCGCATCCGCCCATCGCGCGACCAGTTCGCGTGCCGCCCGCTTCCATGGGAATGGCCTGCATACGTCAACAGGAACAGCGCCAGGTCAGCCAACGACAGCGAATTGGCGTACAGCGTTTTCCATACACCGCCCCTGCGCACCGGCCACGGCGGGGTGCCGGGCGCGATGTCTTGCACCTCGGCGGCCGGCTCCAGCTTGCGCGACTCGGCCGAACCACGCTGACGCAGCCCGACGGTCAGCAGCATATACATGCCCATCTGCAGGAACTCGCTTTCCCAGTTCTCGAACGTGGCCGACAGGAAGTGGCCGCTGTGCAGGTAGTGGGCCAGCGTCACCGGGGCTGCACCCTGGTCGGCGCGTTCGTCATTGAATGCGCGCAACCCGGTCCATACCTGCCCGGCCAGCGAGACGGCAAACAAGGCCAGCAGCACCAGCGAGAGTCCGTTGCGGTAGATGAAGGATGTCTGCTTGCTTGTCATGGGTGTTCCTCCCTTCGGTGCGGGCAGCACGTTGGTCGGCGCCAGCGAACGTCGACGTCAACGATCGCCCTGCCACGCGCCCGGCCGGCTCACATCGATGAACATCCGGCCAGCGCCATGCATCACCCATGCAGCCGCTTCACGCCGGCAGCAAACCACCCCGACAACAATCGGCGCTCCAGCACATCTCCCCAGCGAGGGCCATGCGATGAACCGAGACCGGAAAGACCCGCCCGATCCGGGCGAAGACCGCGACTGCACCGAAACCCAGCAGGAGCGCCGCGAACGCAAACGGCACGAGAGCGACAACCACGACGAGGCGCTGGAAGAGACGTTCCCGGCCAGCGATCCGGTGTCCCCGTTCGTACCGGCCAAGACCCCGGAGTGAACGCCGCCGTGGCGGGTGCGGCGCTACTGCGCCGCCCTGCCCCGCGTGGCCACGGTGTCACTTCTGCTAGAACCAGTGCTGGCGGCGGCCGAGCGCAAACGCGCCCAGCGCCATCGCCAGCAGCCCGGCGATCACCCCATAGAAGCCGGCGTCGCCGCTGTCGAACAGGCCTGCGCCGAAGTTCATGCCGAGCGCGCCGACGATGGTCGCCATCAACCCGGTCACCACGGTGACGAAGGTCAGCACCCGCATCGCCTCGTTGGTGCGCAACGCGGTCTGGTTGCTGAACAGTTCGAAACTCCCCAGTACCTGGTCGCGCGCATTCTCGACCATGTCCAGGGCGCGTTCGAAGCGCATGTTCAGGGCGATGAAGTGGCGGTCCGCCTCGCGTCCTTCGTCCGGGCGGAAATCCGGGCGCGACATGGCACCGAACACGACCCGGTGCGGCGCCAGCATGCGCCGCAGGCGCGACGCCCAGCGGCGCAGACGCTGCAGTTCCTTGAGCGCATCGCATGCGCCCTTGCCCAGGATGCTGACCTCGAGCCGCTCGATCGCCAGTTCGTGTTCGTCGATGGCCTTGAAGTAGCTGCCCAGCAGCCGGTCGAGCACGGTGGCCACGAAGCTCTCCGCGCCCAGCACGCCGACCCTGCCGGGCTGCTGCACGCGCATGTCCTGCAGGAACGCGACCTGCTCGCGGCGGAAGGTGATCACCCGGTCGGCGCCCGCCACGCACACCAGCACCACGCCGTTGATCCGGTCCTTGTCGCCGCCGCCGGCAACCACCGCGCGCACCCAGAAGAACGCCTCGCTCTGCCCGACCTCCGGCACGGTGCCGCCGTCCAGGAAAAGACGCGCGGCGGGCGGCAACTGCCACGACGCCCACACCGCGTCGATGTCCGCGTCGGACGGGTCGCACAGGTCCACCCACGCCAGGGTGTCGCGCGCCGGCTGGCAGGCGCCCAGCGCGCACCGGCTGACCACCTGCGACTGGCCACGGGCGTCGAACAAGCGGCAGAAGAACGCGGCCCCGATGCCGGTCGCGTCCTCCGCCGCGCCGTCGTTGCCGGCTTCCATCGTTACAGGTAGTCCTGCCGGGCCTTTTCCGCGCGCGCCGCGCCGATGGCGGTCTGCACGTCCTTCTGCTCTTCCGGCGGCGGCAGCACCGCGGGCATGCCCAGGCGTTGGATCCACAGCTCCCGCGCCCATCCGCGGGTGTGGTACAGGTGATGGTCCTCCTGGGTCTCCACCGCGGCATGCGCCTGCGCCAGCACCTCGGCATGCGGCCCGCCCTGCTCTGCGACCTGGCCGATCAACTCCCAGTTCATGTGGTCCTTGGTCTCGGCCAGCACCACGCATTCGGCCGCGACCAGCTCGGCGTCGGCCGGCTTGGCGTTGGCCATGGCCATCTCGATCGCCGCCACCAGCGATGCACCCTGGTGGGCCACCACCTCACGGCTAGGGCTGGACATCTCGGTATCCAGGCCCATCGCCTCGAACACGCGGGTCAGGATCCGCTCGTGGTTGCGCGTCTCCTCGAGGTAGCCCTCCCACTCGTGCTTCAGGTCCTTGTTGCAGGCCGCGCGGATCGCCGCGCCGTACACCTGGATGCCACCGCGTTCGGTTTCCAGTGCCTGCAGCAGCAGTTCGCGGACATGCGCGGCGTTGGGCTTCGAGGTCATGGACAGTGCTCCTGGTGGGATGAGGGTCCACCGGTATAGGCAGGCAATCGAAACGAGCGCGTGATCGGGTGTGAAGCGCACGTATCGGCGCGTGGCCGGCGCGGCAGGCCTCCCGCGCGGGGAGGCCTGCCGCGCACATCAGCCGACCACCAGGGACCAGGGAATCTCCGAGCCAGTGAACTTGTAGCGGAATCCTTCGCAGTCGACCTGCCGGGCAAGGTTGCCCTGGTCGTCCGCCAGCGTGCTGACCTCGATCAGTGTGTTGGCGGCCGCAGGCGCGCTCCTGATGGGAATGCCCATGGTCTTGATGTCGGCCAGCTCCGTGGCGATGCGCCTGACCGGGCGACGCTCTTGTCCCGGTCCCACCAGATAGAGTTGAACACCTTTCACAGCAAGATTTCCTCATGGTTATTCCCGCCCCGGCATGCCTGCTTTAGCGCGCGCGGGGTGAAGCCGTTGCCTGCATCATGCGGACGCGGCGTGAAACCATGAAGTGGATCACGCCGATGCCGGTGCCTGCGCCCGCAGCGCGCATGGCTCGGGTGCAGCGCGGCGCCGCATCACGTACCGCGCGCGGTGATCGCCGTGTACGTGGTCGTCACCGGCCTGCTGCACGCTCTTAATTCCCGGCCGGCGAGGATGACCCCCGGAGCACTTCCGCTCCGCGTGGAGAATCGACATGGACACCAGCAAGATGAAGCATCTCCTGCTCCTGGGCATCGTCGCGACCGCCTGCGCGGGTGCCCTCGCCACCGGCCCTGCCAGCGCACAGGCGCACGGCACCCAGGGGCATGAGTCGGCGCAGCCCGGCAGCGACACCTGGATCACCACCAAGGTCAAGGCGGACCTGCTCGCCAGCAAGGACATCCCCGGCATGGCGATCAAGGTGGAGACCGTCAACGGCGTGGTGTCGTTGAGCGGCGACGTCGACAGCCAGGCCGAGGCGGACAAGGCCGTGGCCGTCGCCAAGGGCATCAAGGGCGTGAGCCGCGTGGATAACCGGCTGATGGTCCGCGGCGCCAGGTAACCGCACCGGGCGGCCGCTCGGCCCACGGGGCAGGCGGCCGCCTTTGCGCGCTGCAGGGTGGCCCGCGCGCCCGCGCCGCAGGCCGCCTGCAACCAATGCGGTTGGCGGCCTTGCCCATGTGATCGACGCACGGGCGACGCCCGGCATGGCATGCGCGGGATACCCGGCGCCCGCCGGCTCAGCGCCTGCGACCGCGCGGGCTGCGCCCGGCCAGCTGTGCGGTGACCTGGCCCAGGTCCTGGTGGATGCGCTCGATGTCGCCCCACGGGTGACCTTTCAACCGCTTCATCCGGCGTGGCGCCGACACGATGTCGTAGGCGTCGCCACGCCGCACCCTGGACAATTCCTCCCAGCGCAGCGGCATCGCCACCGGTGCACCGGGCCGGGCACGCAACGAGAACGAGGCGATGCTGGTCGCGCCACGGCCGTTGCGCAGGTAGTCGACGAATATGCGGTCCTTGCGCACGCGCTTGCTGGCCGTGGCCACGTAGGCCAGCGGGTCGGACGCGGCCATGGATTCGGCGAACGCGCGCGCGAACGCCTTCACCCGCGGCCACGGACAGGCCGGTCGCAGCGGTACCACCACGTGCAATCCCTTGCCGCCGGAGGTGCGGACGAAGGATGCCAGGCCGAGCTCGTCCAGGCGGTCGCGCACCCAGCGTGCCGCGGCCACCACCCGTGTCCAGGCCACGCCCGCGCCCGGGTCGAGATCGAACACGATACGGTCGGCGCTGTCCGGGGTTTCGGCGTGCGCGCCCCACGGGTGGAACTCGAGTGCGTTGAACTGCACCAGTTCCAGCAGCGCGGCGCCGTCGCGCACCACGATGTAATCGGCGCGGGTGCCGTCCTCCTCCTCGATCGCAACCGCATCGACATGCTCCATGCCGGCCGGCAGGTGTTTCTGGAAGAAGCACGGGCGCGCGATGCCATGCGGGCAACGGACCACGGACAACGGCCGGCCGGCGATCTCCGGCAGCAGCCAAGGCAGCATCGCGTCGTAGTACGCATATACGTCCTGCTTGCGGATGCCCGCATCCGGGTACACGACCCGGGTCGGACTGCTCAGCACCACCGCGGCGGCGCTGGCGCGGGGGGCGGATGGGGCGGGCGTATGCGGCACGGGGACCTCCGGTGGCGGGGCCGACCCGGCCGCGCGCAGGTCGGCGACCGTCTTGTCGGCACGAATGGCCTTGAACGACGCCTGCCGCAGCAGGCCCAGGTTGCCGGTGCCGTGGTGGAACACCTCGACCACCATGGCCGGCTTCACCCACTGCACCTGCCCCAGGCCGGTGACCGCCACGCCGGTCGCCACCGTGGGCGTATCGCGGGCCAGCGGCCGCAGGCGCCGTACCAGGTCGGCGAGCGTGTGCTGGTCGAAACCGCTGCCGACGCGCCCGGCATAACGCCAGCCGCGGCGTCCCTGCGGTGCCGCCAGCAGCAGTGCGCCCAGGCCGCTGCGGCTGCCGTTGGGCGCGGTGTAACCCACTACCGCGAACTCGTCCGAAGCGCGCTGCTTGATCTTGCGCCAGTCGTCGCCCCGGCCGCCGCGGTACGGTGCCGCGGCCCGCTTGGAGATGATGCCTTCCAGCCCGCGTTCCACCGCCATGGCCAGGGCGCGCTCGCCGTCCCCGCTCACGTGCGAGCTGTACACCAGCGGCGGCTCCGGCTGCCCCAGGAGCGCGGCCAGGACGCTCTTGCGCGCCTCCTGGCGGCAACCGCACAGGTCGACGTCGCCCAGCTGCAGGATGTCGAACAGTACATAGGACAGCGGTGCGGCGCGTTGGCCTGACAAGGTGGCCTGCAGCAGGCCGAAGTCCTGCTGGCGGCCTGCGCCGGCGACCAGCTCGCCATCCAGCACCGCCTCGACGCCGAGTGCCTGCAGCGCCTGCACGATCGCCGGCAGGCGTGCGGTCCATTCCAGCGCGTTGCGCGACCACAGGCGCACCTTGCCGCCGCCGAGCTGGGCGAGCAACCGGTAGCCGTCCCATTTCGCCTCGTGCAGCCAGCCCTCGCCGGCCGGAACCGCCGTTGCCAGCGTGGCCAGCTGCGGCGCATGGAACGCCGGCGCGCGGCGGGTGCGGCGGGCGCCGGGCAGCGTCGCGACGCTGTCGAGCAGGCGCCGGATCCGCGCGGTCGCCGCGGCCGGCCGCCGCCGCTTGCCCGCGGCGTGCTGCGCCGCCGGCGCGGGCTGGTCCAGCAGGTCGTCGGCTTCCTGCTTCGCGGCGTAGCGGTCGCGCGCCTTGAACAGCAGCCATTGCGGCTTGCGCCCGCGGCCACCGGAGCGCACCAGGTGCCAGCCGCCCTTCAGCTTGCCGCCGAACAGTTCGAAACGCAGGTGGCCCTTGGCCAGCTGTTCTTCCGGGTCACCCTCGCTGCTCCACACGCCGTGGTCGAAAATGGCGACATGGCCGGCGCCATACTGCCCTGCGGGGATGTCGCCCTCGAACCGCGCGTAATCAAGCGGGTGGTCCTCCACCTCGGCCGCCAGCCGTTTCACCGTGGGATCGAGGCTGGGTCCCTTGGGCACCGCCCAGCTGCGCAGCACAGGGCCCACCTGCAGGCGGAAATCGTAATGGCGGTGGCTGGCGTGGTGCAGCTGCACCACGAAGATCGGCTGCGCGGCCGGTGCGCGGCGGACCTTGGCGGATGGCTCCGGGGTGCGTTCGAACTGCCGTTTGCGGCGGTACTCGTGCAGGCTCATGCGTGCTCCTGGACCGGGCAGGCGGGCGCTGCCACCAGGCGGTTGCGTGCATGCCATGCGCGCAGGCCGGGAACATCGTCGTCCGGCGGCCGCGCATCCAGCAGCACCTGCGCATCCATCGCATCGCGCAGCTGCCGCAGTGGCGTGCTGCCGTCGGCGGCCGGCCAGTCCCCGGCAGGACCGAAGCGGTCGAGCAGCGCCTGCACGTCGTGGTGCCACCGCTCATGTGCCTGGATCAGGCGCTGACGCACCCAGCCACGCAGTGGAGCGTGCGCCACGAATCCCCGCGCCACCTGCCCGTCGCGCCAGGCGGCGAGCAGCGCGCCCGCTCCACGCAGCCATTCGGTATGGCCGCCGGCACGCGCCGGCACCAGCAGCGGCGGCGGCGCGGCATGGGCGCGCAACTGCCGCTTCAACGCGGTCTCCCAACCCCGCGCCTCGGCTTCGCTGCCCGCCTCCAGCAGCCAGCCTGCATCGAGGTCGAAGAACTCGAAGTAACGCGACGAGAACGCCTGCATCCGCGTCATCGGGTCACCGGCGATGCCCAGCTTCACGTGGTCCTCGTTGGCGCAGGGCAGCACGTAGAGGCAGGTGTGGCCCCGCATGCTGCGGCCCATGCTGCCCACGGGAACGATGCGTCGACCGCCGGCCATCGTCAGGACGCGCCCGTGCGCCGCGTGCTCTTGCGGGGCTTCTTCGCCGACGTCTTGCGTGCGGCGGTCTTCCTGGCCGGCGCACGTTTGCCGGCGGGCGTGCGCTTGTTCTCGTCCAGGCTCTTCTGCAGCAGGGCCATGAAGTCGACCACGTTGGTGGCGGCGTCCTCCGGCTCGGCATGCTCGTCGACGATCCGGGTGGTGGCACCCTTGGCTTTCAGGCGCTTGCGGATGATGGCCTCGAGCCGGCCGCGGAACTCGTCCTGGTAATCGTCCGCGCGCCAGGCCACCGACATCGACTCGATCAGGCTGGCGGCCATCTCCGCTTCTCGCCTGGAAATGCGGTAGTCGGCGGGCTTGCCCTCCGGCAGCCGGTACTCGGCAGGGTCCACCAGCTCCTGCGGGTAGCGCAGCATCAGCAGCAGCAGCGCATCGCCCTCGGGCACCACCGCGCACAGGTACTCGCGGGTGCGGATGACCACCCGCGCGATGCCGACCCGGCCGGTGTCGCGCAGGGTCTCGCGCAGCAGCACGTAGCCCTTCTCCGCCTTTTTCCCGGGCACGATCACATAGGGCTTTTCGTAGAAGCGCAGGCTGATCTCGCCGCGCTCGACAAACGCTTCGACGTCGATGGAATCATGGGTCTGCGGCGCGGCCGAGGCGATGTCCTCCTTGTCCACCACCACATAGCTGCCCTTGTCGTACTCGAAGGCCTTCACGATGTCCTTCCACGGCACTTCCTCGCCGGTCTCGGCATTGACCCGCTCGAAGCGGATCGGCTTGCGGTCGCGCGAATCAAGCATGCGGAAGCTGATGTCCACTCGGCGTTCGCCGCTCATCAGCGACACCGGGACATTCAGCAGGCCGAAAGACAGGGTTCCCGTCCAGATCGGACGCGCCATGGCGTGCCTCCCGTGGTGAATTGCCGGCAACGCTCGCCAATCACGGCTAAAGCAGGCGTGAAGAACCGCCCCGGCGCGTTCACGGCTGCGCCGGGAACACCCCGCGCACGTCGCGCGAGCGCACCACCGGCACCAGCAGCGACTGCGCGACCAGCGCCAGCGCATCGCGTTTGCGCCGCGGGCTGATGGCGGCCACGCAGTCGGCCGGCACCCACAGCCCGAACTCGTGCATCTTGGCGTCCTGCGCGGTCGCCAGGATGCACGAATCGGCGGCCACCCCGGTCAACACCAGCCGCCGCACGCCCAACTTGTGCAGCAGGATCGCCAGTGGCGTGGCGTGGAACGCCGAATGCTTCGGCTTGAGCACGTGATAATCATGCCGGCGCGGTGACAACCGCCTCACCGTGGCCGCGGCATCGCCGCCGGCCGCGAGGCAGGCGTCCACCAGGTCGCTGAACTGGCCCTGCCAGCGGGCGAAGTTGTCGTTGACGTGGATCACCGGCTGCGCCGCCGCGTCGAAGCGCTGGCGCAGGCGCGCGATGGGGGCGCAGATCGCCACTGCCCGCGCACCGAGCGCGTCGCCTCCCTCGAAGTCGAACAGGTTGACCATGTCCAGGATGATCAACGCGGTCGCGTTTGCCTTGCGCGATGCCATGCCCGCGGTGCCGGACTCAACCCCGGGGGCCGCCCATCACCGGCAGGATCACGCCGCTGATGTAACTGGCGCTGACCGGCGAGGCCAGGAACACATACGCCGGTGACAGCTCCTCCGGCTGCGCCGGCCGGCCCATGTCGCTGTCGTTGCCGAACGTGGCCACGTCCGCAGCCGCCTTGTCCGCCGGGTTCAACGGCGTCCACACCGGCCCCGGCGCGACGCAGTTGACGCGGATGCCGCGGGGCAACAGCTGCGCCGCCAAGGACAGGGTGAAGGCATGGATCGCGCCCTTGGTGGCCGCATAGTCGACCAGCGACGGACTGCCGAACAGGGCCGTCTCCGAGCCGGTGTTGATGATGCTGGCACCCTGGCCGAGATGCGGCAGCACCGCCCGCGCCATGTGCACATAACCGGCGATGTTGGTCTGCAGGGTTTCCTGCAGGTGCGCGTCCTGTAGGTCCTCAAGGCGATGGCAATGCAGCTGGAAGGCCGCGTTGTTGACCAGGATGTCGATGCCGCCCAGCGCCTCACGCACCTGCCGTGCCGCCTGGTCGCAGAAGACCGGGTCGCGTACGTCGCCGCTGATGGCGAGGCAGCGCCTGCCCTCCGCCTCCACCGCCGCCCGAGTCACCTGCGCATCCTCATGCTCGTCCAGATACAGAATCGCCACGTCGGCCCCTTCGCGCGCGAACAGGACGGCCACCGCGCGACCGATGCCGGAGTCGCCGCCGGTCACCAGGGCACGCATGCCCTGCAGCTTGCCGCTGCCACGGTAGTCCGGCGCCTGGTAGCGCGGCGGGAGCTGCAGTTCATACTCGTTGCCCGGCTTGTCCAGATGCTGCGCCGGCATCTTTGCCGGCTGCCGCCGCGCGCCGGCCTGTACACCGCCGCGCTTGGCTTCGGGCTTCTTCGTCTTGCGCCCGCCGGCCTGGGCCTGCAGGTCGCGCTGGCGCTCGGCGGTGCGTTCCGCCTGCCGTCCCGCCGCCTGGCCACGGGACGTTGCGCCAGGCGTGGTGGCACGCGGCGGCGCCTTCCTGGATGTCGTCTTTCTGCTGGTTGCCATCGGTCATGCCTCCGCGCGGGTCTGCGTGCCGGTCATCGCCTCACCCCCGCGCATGGCGTGCGCAGTGCTCGCAGCAGTACACCACGCCGCCGCGCTCAGCGCCGTGGCCGATGACCGCACACTGGCAGTGCGCGCAACGGGGGGCCATGGCGTGGATCGCGCATTCGAAGGAATCGAAGGTGCCGGTTACCGCGCCCTGGGTGACCGTGAAGCTGTTCCGGTATGCATTGCCGCAGACATCGCAGGTTGCCATGACGGACTCCTTGCTCGTGGTTGCCGGGTGATGCACGGATTGTTGGATGCCCCCATGCGGGTCAACCGTGAAAGAACGTGGACGCGATGTGCACGGCGCCGCAGCAGCGGCCATGGCGTGCGGTCAGCGGTGGCAGGAACGCAACAGCCGCAGCGCCGCCGCTTCCATCTGGCGGATGCCGCGCAGCGCCACCAGCGGCTGCAGCCGTCCGGCGCGCCAGGCGTCGAACACACACGGGTCGATGTACGACCTGCGGCATACCGCCGGGGTGTTGCCGAGCATGGCGGCCACCGCGCCGATGACCTCGTTCTGCAGCGCCTGGCACCGGGCCGGACTGGCGTCATCGGGCACCGGCAACCGTGCCAGCGCCATCAACGCGGTCAGCGTCGCGCCCCAGGTGCGGAAATCCTTGGCACTGAAATCGTCGCCGGCGGCCTGCCGCAGGTAGTGGTTGACGTCGCCCGAATCGATGGGCCGCACCTGCCCGTCGTCATCCTGGTACTGGAACAGCATTTTCCCGGGCAGGTCGTGGCAGCGCCGGATCAACGCCACCAACCGGGGATCGTCTATGTGCAGCACCTGCAGGCGGCCGGACTTTCCAGCGAACCGTATCTGCGCGGCGCGCTTGCCCGGCAGGCTCACGTGCCGCGCGCGCAGGGTGGTCAGGCCGTAGGAATGATTGCTGCGGGCATACGCCGCGTTGCCTACCCGCGCATAGGTGCGGCCCATGACCGAAATAACCAGCGCCAGGACCTTGTCGCGCGGCATGCCGGGTAGCGCCAGGTGCCGGCGCACCTGCCTGCGCAATGCCGGCAATGCCTTTCCGAAGGCCAGGATGCGGTCGAACTTGTCGGTGCCGCGCTGCCGCATCCAGTCCGGGTGATAGCGGTACTGCTTGCGGCCCCGCGCGTCGCGGCCGGTCGCCTGCAGGTGCCCCTCCGGGCTGGCACAGATCCAGACGTCGGTATATGCCGGCGGGACCGCCAGCTGGCGTATCCGCCGCAGCACCGCGGGATCCCGTACGGGCCTGCCATCCGCGTCGACGTAGCGGAAGCCCTTGCCCACGCGCAACCGGGCGATGCCCGGCTGCCGGTCGTGGACGTGGCGCAGCCCTGCCTCAGCCATCGCCGCGCCGGACCATCGGCGGACGCCGCGACACCGCTCCCGGCCAACGCGGCTGCCGCATGCCGATCACCACGGCGGGATGACGAGCACCAGCACCAGCGCCAGCACGACGGCGCCTATGAGCAACATCCAGTGGCTTCGTTTCATTGTTGGATCACCTCGACATGACATTGGTCAACGGATACGGGGCTCGCGCCGGCGACAGCGCGACGCACGGCCTTCGGCGTTCGGCGGCACGCGATGTGGATGTGCCCGCCTCCGGGAATCGGACAGACCTGCGACAGACCCGGCGCGCTGCACACCGCTGCGCGCGGCCTCCGCAGTACCGGCGTGCGCCGTCGAAGCCGCAGGCGTGGTGCGCGACGCCGGCGTTGCGCCAAGGTCTGCCACACGCACGTCGCAGGCACCGGGCGCTGCATGCACCGTTGACCACACCCGATGCCGGCGGCGGCACCGCCATTGCGGCAGCGTGGCCGGGCGCGGGTGCAGCTCGCCGGCAACCGTGGCTGGGTACCCACGTCGACCACGCAATGATGGCGCCGGCAGGCAGGCGGCAAGCCACGCGGATCTGCGGCCAATGGCGCAGTACGGTGATCCACACTCCATCGTGACGCGTACGCTGCTCAATACGCCGCCACGGTACTGGACCAGATCGACTGCGCCATGATCGCCGCAAGCGCGCCGAGCGACATGTAGACAACGGCTGAAAAGCTGCGCGAGAGCAAGCGCTTCATCACCCTTCTCCTGCGGTACGGCGGGAGCACTGTCATAGCGCCCGCGACGTGACCGGCGCGGGAAGATCGGTGCAGGTGCCGTGAATGCTCCGCTTGACCACCGCTGCCAGCATCCAGTCCATGGCATTCCCGCCACGAAACACCGGCGCCCAACCTGGCGTGGCGGCGCCACGCGGGCGGTGGTTGCGCCCGCCACGGCACGCATGGCGTCGTTTGCGCGGAACGCACCCGCGCTGCGCCTGTGCACACGACTGAGCGCCCCTTTCACGGGCCGCGGCCTGCCCCACATCCGGCGCGGGCCGCATGCCACGCCGCCCGCGCCTTCCCCCCGCCGCCGGCATCGTGGCGCCCTGGCTCTCCCCTGCGCTTCCTGCCGGGGCGCGCGCACCGCCACGTGCAGGCGCCTGCAGGCAGCACCGGTGGCCGGGCTGCAGTACCGGCCTTGCCAGGCGGACCTACCAGCAGGCCTCGTGGACCTTGTTGTCCCATTCACTGGAAAGCGCGAACCCACGCTTCAGCCCGGCTTTGCGGAAGGCCGCTTCCCGCTGCCGCCTGGCTTTGGCGCATGCGCTCTCCACCGCGCGGGCGTTGCGCCGCGCCGGAGCCAGGCGGCGCGATCGCGGCTCGCCCCTCGCCGCTGGCGGCACCACCACGGATGGCGCTGCCGGCGGCAGGCGCAGGACGGTCCATGCCTTGGCAGGCGGTCCTGCGCACGGCAACGACTGGTACGACACCTGGCCGTCGTCGAGACACTTGAACACCTGCATCGGCACTGCCCGGGGTGGCCCGGCCGCCGCCAGCAGGAACAGGATGCCCATGGGGATTCCAAGGGTCGCCATCGCCGACTCCGTTCAGCCATTTCCGGGGCCATGGTGAGGCAGGCAACGCGGCGGAAACATCGCCTTCCGGCCTCGCCTCGCGTCGCCGCGATACCCGGTTCGAGGTCAGGCAACCCGCCGATGCGCGCATGCAATTTTTTTTTACAAATGGCTTGCTCGGCCCGAAAAGCCGGGCTATCATTTCGTTCTCGGCAACAACGCAACAACGGGGCCATAGCTCAGCTGGGAGAGCGCCTGCATGGCATGCAGGAGGTCAGCGGTTCGATCCCGCTTGGCTCCACCAAATCCGGACATTAGGCCGTTCGGAAGCCGAAACAATTTGATGAAGTTTACGCGTCCCCATCGTCTAGAGGCCTAGGACATCACCCTTTCACGGTGGCGACCGGGGTTCGAATCCCCGTGGGGACGCCATTCATCGAAAAACAAAGACCCAGGCAGTCACAGGGTCTTTTTTGTTGGAGTCATTGCCCTGCCCAACAGGCAATAAGGAAGAAAAAGCTTCCACTCCAACGAAGAGTCCGGTAGTATTCCGCGCTCGAAAATTTGGATACGGGGCCATAGCTCAGCTGGGAGAGCGCCTGCATGGCATGCAGGAGGTCAGCGGTTCGATCCCGCTTGGCTCCACCAAATCCGGACATTAGGCCGTCCGGGTTGAATGAAAACGAAGCATACGCGTCCCCATCGTCTAGAGGCCTAGGACATCACCCTTTCACGGTGGCGACCGGGGTTCGAATCCCCGTGGGGACGCCAATTCAAGGAAGCTCTGCCCAGGCAGGGCTTTTTTGTTGCCTCGGGAAAAGACGTGCGCGCCGCTGCCGGCCTGCCGGGCGGCTCACTGCGGTCGCACGGCCCTGTGCAGGGCCTGACGCAGGTCGCTTCCGGCATAGGGCTTGATCAGCTTCACGCCCGCATCGAATATCCGCGGCAACCGTGCCGCATCCATGCCGGTGGCGACCAGAAAGGGAATGCCGCGCGCCGCGAGCACCTCGGCAACCGGCGTACTGTCCTCGTCGTCTGCCAGGCAGAAATCGAGGAACGCCACCTGCGGCTGCAGTGCGTCGATCATGGCCAGCGCCGATTGCACGGTCGCGGCCACGCCGACCACGCGCATGCCCTCGCGCTCGAGCTGCAGTTGCAGCAGGGTCGCGTTCAAATCGTCGTTCTCCACGATCATCACACGCATGGAGTGCAGCGGATCCATCGCCATCCCTTGGTCTCGGATGCGGGAAGTATAGCCAGCGCCACCCGCGCCCACTTTGCGAAAACAGCCGCCCGGACCTGCCCAACCCGAAGGCCCTCCGTTATACTTGCGCCCCTGCCAGCCGAAGTGGCGGAATCGGTAGACGCAGCGGACTCAAAATCCGCCGCCCTTAAAAGCGTGTGGGTTCGAGTCCCACCTTCGGCACCAGCACAGCAAAAAGCCAGGCAGCGATGCCTGGCTTTTTTGCGTTCCTGGCCCTGGCGCGGGTGCATGGCGGAAGGCCGGGCGACAGGCCCTCCGCCATGAGCGCGATCAGCGCCGCATCAACCGCGACGCGCGCGCGCGAACGCCTCGGCCAATGCGTTGTTGGCCGGAGGCGCGGCACTGCCGGGACGCGCGCCCCGCGCGGGCGCACCACGCCCCCCCTCGCGGCGCCCGGCCGTGCCCTGCCCCGCCCCCTGGTCCGCGCCCCTGTCCGGGCGCCGGGCCGGGCCCGGGCTGTCGTCCAGGCGCCGGGTCAATGCGATGCGCTTGCGGGCGACATCGACCTCCAGCACCTTCACCTTGACGATATCGCCGGCCTTGACCACGTCGCGCGGATCCTTGACGAAAGTGTCCGACAGCGCGGAGATGTGGATCAGCCCGTCCTGGTGCACGCCGATGTCGACGAACGCGCCGAAGGCGGCCACGTTGCTGACCACGCCCTCCAGCACCATGCCCTCGCGCAGGTCCTTGATGTCTTCCACGCCGTCGGCGAAACGCGCCGCCTTGAACTCGGGGCGCGGGTCGCGGCCGGGCTTCTCCAGTTCCTTCAGGATGTCGCGCACGGTCGGCACGCCGAAGGTCTCGTCGGTGAACTGCTCGGCCTTGAGCCCGCGCAGGAAGCTGCCGTCGCCGAGCAGCGCCTTGATCGGCCGCTGCGCCGCGGCGACGATGCGCTCGACCACCGGGTAGGCCTCGGGATGCACGGCCGAGGCGTCCAGCGGCTCGTCGCCATCGGCGATGCGCAGGAAGCCGGCGCACTGTTCGAAGGTCTTGTCGCCCAGGCGCGGCACCTTCAGCAGGTCGCGACGGCGCCGGAACGGGCCGTTCTCGTCGCGATGGCGGACGATGTTCTCGGCCACCGTCGACGACAACCCCGACACCCGCGACAACAGCGCGGCCGAGGCGGTGTTGACGAACACGCCCACGGCGTTGACGCAGTCCTCGACGCGCGCGTCCAGCGCCCGGGCCAGGCGGAACTGGTCCACGTCATGCTGGTACTGGCCGACGCCGATCGCCTTGGGCTCGATCTTGACCAGTTCGGCCAGCGGATCCTGCAGCCGCCGCGCGATCGACACCGCGCCGCGCAGCGACACGTCGAGATCGGGAAACTCGCGCGCGGCGAACTCGGAGGCCGAGTACACCGAAGCGCCGGCCTCGCTGACCACCACCTTCTGCAGCTTCGGGTTGTCGCAGGCCTTGATGACCTCGCCGGCGAGCTTGTCGGTCTCGCGGCTGGCGGTACCGTTGCCGATGGCGATCAGCTCGACGTTGTACTTGGCGCACAGGTGGCGGAGCGTCTGCAGCGACTGCTCCCACTGGCGCCGGGGTTCGTGCGGATAGATGGTTTCGGTGGCGAGCAGCTTGCCGGTGGCGTCGACCACGGCGACCTTGCAGCCGGTGCGGATGCCCGGGTCCAGCCCCAGCACGGTTTTCGGGCCGGCCGGCGCGGCCAGCAGCAGGTCCTTGAGGTTGTCGCCGAATACGGCGATGGCCTCGGCCTCGGCCTTTTCGCGGGCCTGGTTGAACAGGTCCAGCAACAGGTGCATGTGCAGCTTGGCGCGCCAGGTCAGGCGGCACGCATCCAGCAGCCAGCGGTCCGCGGCACGGCCCTGGTCGGCGACGCCGGCACTGCGCGCCACCCGGCCCTCGGCGTACTGGTGGCCGGCGTCGGCGTCGCTGCCCGGGTCCAGTTCCAGGAACAGGATTTCCTCGCGGCGCGCGCGGAACAGCGCCAGCAGCCGGTGCGAGGGAATCTTCGCCAACGGTTCGGCATGCTCGAAGTAATCGCGGTACTTGGCGCCTTCGGTTTCCTTGCCTTCGGCGACGCGGGCGCGGATCACCCCGACCTCGCCCAGCCACTGCCGCAGCTCACCCACCAGTGCCGCGTCCTCGCCCCAGCGCTCCATCAGGATCGCGCGGGCGCCTTCCAGCGCGGCCTTGGCATCGGCCACGCCCTTTCCGGCATCCACGAAGCCGGCGGCAAAGGCCTGGGGATCGCGGGTCGGGTCGGCGAGCAGGCCGTCGGCCAGCGGTTCCAGCCCGGCCTCGCGGGCGATCTGCGCGCGGGTGCGGCGCTTGGGCTTGTACGGCAGGTACAGGTCCTCCAGCCGCGACTTGGTGTCGGCGGCCAGGATCTCGTTGCGCAGTTCGTCGCTCAGCTTGCCCTGTTCCGCGATGCTGGCCAGCACCGCGGCGCGGCGGTCTTCCAGCTCGCGCAGGTAGGTCAGGCGCACTTCCAGGTTGCGCAGCTGGGTGTCGTCCAGGCCGCCGGTGACTTCCTTGCGGTAGCGGGCGATGAACGGAACGCTGGCACCTTCGTCGAGCAGCGCGATGGCGGCCTTGGCCTGCGCGGGCTGGGCGCCGATCTCGTCGGCGATGGTCTGCGCGATCTGCTGCGCGAGCTTGCTGTCTTGCATGGATTCCAGGGGGCTACCGCTACTGGGGAAGCCCGCATTCTGGCAGCGCGTCCCGGGAGGGGAAAGCCATTGACAGCCCGGCCCGGGATTGCTTCGCGGCGCGGCGACCGGCGGCTAGCCGAGGTGCCGGCTCAGGCGCTGGAACGCGATATCGTCGCGCAGGCTTTCCAGCACCATCACCCGCATGCGGCCTCGGCCGCTGACGTCCATCACCCGTTCCACGTAGATCTCGGGGCCTGCCTCGGTATCCCTGCGGGTCTTGCTGAAGCCATAGGGCACCACGCCCTTCTCGCCATCCTTGCTGCCACCGATATAAAGAACGACTGCCATGGTGACCGGTACTCCTGTTGCGTCTGTAACGGGCCCACTCTAGGTGGGCGGGCGTTACCAGGATGTACAAAAAAAGTTGATGCGCCATGACGCGCCGGTTGCATGCCGAAGACAGGCGCCGGCCACCGCTCATCGCAGGCGCGGCCACCAGCCGCGCCCCTGCAGCGCATAGCGGTCGGCGGCGCGTTCGAACGGGTTGCGCACGCTGACCCCGCCGCAGGCCAGGTAGACCGGCAGGAACAGCGGCCCCAGCACCATGTACTGGAACACATGCGCGCGCTCATGGTCGCCGAGCCGCACCGGCGGATGTAGGCAGCGGCCCGCGCGGTGTTCGTAGGTCGCGCAGGCCACGTCCAGGCTGTCGCCGGTGTGCAGGATCACCATGCCCAGCGTGATCGCGCCGCCCGGGCCCCACGGCCAGCGGTGGAATACCAGCGCGCAGTCGCGGCGGTTCCAGCGCGGCCGCGCTCCGGCCGGCATGCCTGCCAGTCCCGCCACCAGCCCGAACAGGGTGTTGGGCGCCGTCCACAGCGCGCCCAGCGCGCATGCCAGGCGCAGGGCCCATGCCGCCACGCGCCCGTGCCTGCCCGCGGCCGCGCCGCCTGGAAGATGCATTGGAACCGTCAACCGCCGCGCAGCCGCAGCAACTGCTGCCGGAACCAGGGCGCGGCGTCCTGCTCGGCGTGGCCGGGACAGGCCACCCGGTAGGGCTTGCCACTGAGGCTGCTGCGGCTGGCGGCACGCTCGATGAACTGCTCGGCGGTGTCGGCCAGGCCACGCTTGAGCAGGTAATCGTACTTGCGCTGCAGGTGGCTGCGCGCCTCGCCGGCATCGTGCCAGCTACCATTGCGCTGGAAGCGGCATCCGGAACTGGCCAGCGCCTGCATCAGCCCGTCGATCTCATGCCGGGCGGTGGCGTCCGGCGCGGCCGGCAGGGCGGCGGGAACCGCCGCCAGTCCCAGCCCCAGCAACACCGCCAGCAGCGGGCCATGGCTCATGTCCGCGCGCTCAGCCAGTCGTGGATGGCGGCGGGCACCTCGCGCTGCGCCCGCGCCGACACGTAGATGCCGATATGGCCACCCCGGAAGCCCACTTCGGTGTAGTCGCTGCTGCCGGTGCGTCCGCGCAGCGCCCGCGACGCTGCCGGCGGCACCAGGTGGTCCTGTTCGGCGTAGATGTTGAGTACCGGCATCCGCAGCTTTTCCAGGTCCACCGCCTCGGCGCCGATGCGGATGCCACCATGCATCAGGCCATTGCCCTGGTAGAACTGCTTGACGAACTCGCGGAACGCCTCGCCGGCCAGGTCGGGCGAGTCGAAGATCCATTTCTCCATGCGCAGGAAATCCTCCAGCGCCTGCCGGTCGTCCAGGATGTCCACCAGCCCCACGTACTTCTGCACGTTGAGCCGGAACGGCTTGAGCATCAGGTAGCTGGCGTTCATCAGGTCGGCCGGGATGTTGCCCAGCGTATCGACGAACAGGTCCACGTCGACGTGCCGCGCCCAGTGCGAGAGCATGTTGTCGGGCGTGTGGAAATCCACCGGGGTGACCATGGTGACCAGGTTGCGCACCTTGTGCGGACGCAGCGCGGCGTAGCACAGCGAGAACACCCCGCCCTGGCAGATGCCCAGCAGGTTGGGCGGGCCGCCGTGCTGCGCCTGCAGGTGGTCGACGGCGCCATCGAGGAAACGCAGCAGGTAGTCCTCCAGGGTGAGGAACCGCTCGGAACGGTCGGGGTAGCCCCAGTCCAGCACGTACACATCCTGGCCGGCGGCGAGCAGTTTCTGCACCAGCGAGCGGCCATCCTGCAGGTCCACCATGTACGGCCGGTTGACCAGCGCGTAGACGATCAGCAGTGGCGGCCGCTGCCCGGACGGCGCCGCGCCACCGACAAAGCGGTACAGCGTGACCTTGCCGTCGCGCCACACCGGCTGGCGTTCGGTGACGCCATAGTCGACGTCCTCCACGCCCGGCAACAGCTTCAGCCCGTCGGCCAGCTTCTGCTGCAGCTGCAGCGTTTCCTGCAGCAGGTCGTCCATGCCGAACCCGAGCGGCCCCTTCATGGCGCGCCTCCACGCCGCGCCCTGGCCGGGCGGGACGCACTACTGGGTGCGCCGGCACTGCCGGGTGCGGCCGCCTTGCTGGCTTTCCTGGCCTTGGTTGCCGCGGGCCGGTCCTGCGGCGCGGTGCCGGCGCTGCGCGCGGACTTCGCCCTGACCCGGGGCGTCGCGGGTGCGGGCGCCGGCGGCGGGGCGGCCGCGGCATTGCCGGCAGCCATGCGCCGCATCCAGCGCTCCAGTTCGGCGATGCGGCGATGGGCCGCATCCATCTCGGTACGCGTGGGTACCCCCATCAGCTCGCACGCGCGCTCCAGCTCGTGCTGGGTGGCGGCGCGCAGGCGCATCTGGGTGTTGGCCAGATCGGCATAGATGCGCTGGAAATCCTCGGACATGGCAACCGTGGCGTAGGCCTCTTCGGCGGCGTCGATCCACAGGTCGAACATCGCGCGGGCGCTGGTGAGCTGGCTGCCCGGCGCCTCGTGTTCGGCCAGCTTGGCCTCGAAGCGGTGGAAGGCGTCGTCCAGCACCCCGCGGATGGAGCCGACATAGGCCTGCATGCGGGCCTGGTGTTCCTGCTGCGCACGCAGCAGGGCCTGCCAGCGCGCCTGGTGTTCGCGCGCGGGACCGAACGCCGGGGCGTTCAGCCAGCCGTCCTCGCCATGACCGGCCTGCAGCGCGTGGACGAAATCGCGTATCCAGGGCTGGTCGCCCAGCGCGTTGCCACCGCGGGCCGCATCGAGCATCCAGCGGATCATGGCGTCGCCCTGGCCCTCCACGGCGTCGCGCCAGGCGCCAGCGACTTCGGCGGCGCTGCTGTCGCGGCCGGCGAAACGCGCCGCGACCTGCTGCATCGTGCCCAGCCAGTCGCCGGCCTGCTGCTGGAAGCGCGCGCCGAGTTCATGCACCTGTGGCGTGGCGCCGGTGCCGACCAGCCGCGCCCACTGCGCGATGCCCTCCTGCCAGGGAAAGGCATCGGCGGCGCCCGCGCCGCCCTGGCCCACTGCCTGCTGCCATGCCTCCCAGGCGCGCTTCAGGCCGGCGTCGAACCCCGTGCTGTCGTTGTCGTCGGCCACTGCCCTTGCCCTGCTCCGCCGTTGTCGCGGCGATGATAGCAACGCGGCCGCGTCGCCGCGGTCAGGGTTTGGGAATATGCAGGGTCTTGCTGATCATCAGCGAGCCCGACAGTGCGAACAGCAGGACCAGCGGATGCAGCTGCCACGGTCCCAGCTGCCAGACGCCGCCCCACAGGTTGGCGCCGATCGCGCCGGAATGCGCCGCCACTGCCAGCAGGATCACCAGCGCCAGGCTGGTGGGAATGGGGGTTCCCTCGAAGTACGGGACCTTGTCCGAGTCGCCGGCGATTTCCTCGGCGGTGACGTTGTAGCGCGCCAGCCGGCTGACGCCGCAGCAGACGAAGTAGCTCAGCACCAGCCAGTCCCAGCCGCCCTGCATGCCGCAGGCGTAGGCCAGCGCGGCGGGTGCGACGCCGAAGGAGATCACGTCGGCCAGCGAATCCAGTTCGCGCCCTAGGGTGGAGGACGATTGCCGCCAGCGGGCGATGCGGCCGTCGAGCGCGTCGAACACGAACGCCAGCGGGATCAGCGCCATGCCGAACAGCAGGAAACCGCGCTGGCCGTCCTGCAGGAAGCGCATCGCCGCGAACACCGCGCCGGTGCCGCAGAAGGCGTTGCCCAGGGTGAACCAGTCCGCGAGCCGGAACTCGCGCAGCATCGAGAAATGGCGTTTCATGTCGGGTTTCCGGATCATGGCGGCGTCAGCCTAGCGCGATTGCCGTGAATACGGCCATGTCGGATGCGCACGGCGCCGGTGCGGCCAGGTGAGCCCAGGTGAGCGGCGGCGGCTTACAGCCGCGTATAGCTCCACGACTGCATGCGCCCGTCGCGATACGGCATCACTCCATGGAACGGCCGCGGATCGGCGTCGAACACCAGCGGCAGGAAATGGCGGTCACCTTCCCACAGCGGCAGCGATTCGAGCTGGTCCACCGGCACCCACTCCAGCGTGCCTTCGGGGTTGGACTGCAACGGGGTACCGGTCCAGTCATCGATCACGAACACGAAGGCGAACCAGTCCTCGCCCTGCTTGCCGAAGCCCGGCCAGCTGAGCGTGCCGCGCAGGCGGGTGGTGCCGCATTCGATCCCGGCTTCCTCGCGGATCTCGCGGTGCATGCAGGCCAGCGCGTCCTCCTGCGGCTCCATCTTGCCGCCCAGTCCGTTGTACTTGCCCAGGTGCATGTCGCCGGGACGGGTGTTGCGATGGATCATGAGGGCCTGGGTGCCGTCCTTGGACAACACGTAACCCAAGGTGGCGAGAATCGGGGTATAAGGCATCGGACTCGGAGCGCGCGGCGAAAACCCGCAGTATGACCGATCGCCCCGCGGCGCGACGGCCGCGCCGGTCCTAGACCAGCACGCCGGCCTCGTCGAGACGGCGCAGCGTGGCCACGCCATGCCCGCGTTCCGCCAGGTACTCCAGCCACTTGCCGAGGAATGTGTTCATGCGCAGGCGGTGGCTGACCAGTTCGTCCGCGGGCGGGTACATGCCCATGACGTCCTGCCAGCGCCGGCCGACATAGCAGTGCGTGGTCTCCACCTGCCGCGCATCCCGGTACAGGCGCACATAGGCAGATGGATCGGGCTCGCCGGTCAGCGGGTCGAGGATGCCGTAGGTCATGCGCAGTTCGACCGTGTAGCGGTGGCACTCGATCACGTCCAGGTACAGGTCCAGGCCGTCGCCGATGGACGAGGCGTACCGCCCCGGGTGCAGGCGGTCCGGCGCGAACAGCCGCATCAGGTGCTGGTAGTTTTCCGCGTACAGCCCCATCAGCCAGCCGAGGCGGCCCAGCCGGGGAATGCGATCGACGCGGGAAAGAGCCTGGTTCATGCGCCGATCCTACACGGCACTCCCGGCCGCGGCATGCGCCCCGGGTTCAGAACATCTCCCGCTGCAGCCCCAGCGTGCCCAGCACCTTGCTGGAGATCTCCTCGATCGAGGTATGGGTGGTGCTCAGGGTCGGGATGCGTTCCATCCTGAACATGGTTTCGGCCGCGGCCACCTCGCGCCGGCAGACCTCGGCACTGGCATAGCGGGAGTTGGGCCGCCGTTCCTGGCGGATCTGCTGCAGCCGCTCGGGGTCGATGGTCAGCCCGAACAGCTTGTTGCGGTAGGGCCGCAGGCGCGGCGGCAGGCGGTCGCTTTCCAGGTCCTCCTCGGTCAACGGATAGTTGGCCGCGCGGATGCCATAGTGCAGCGCCAGATAGATGCAGGTCGGCGTCTTGCCCGCGCGCGACACGGCCACCAGCACCACGTCGGCCTCGTCGTAGTTCACCGCGATGCCGTCGTCATGGCTCAGCGCGAAGTTCATCGCATTGATACGGCGGTGGTAGGTGTCGAAATCCACCATGCCGTGGGCCTGGCCGATCCTGGAGTGCCGGGTCGACTCCAGCTCCTGCTCCAGGGGGCCGATGAACGGCGCGAACACGTCCAGCACCAGCGCCCCGCTCTCCTCCAGGATCCGCCCCAGCGCCGAGTCCACGCAGGAGCTGACCACGATCGGGCGCACCTGGTAACGCTCGCCGGCGGCACGGATGCGGCGCGCGGCCTCGTGCGCCTTGTCCACATCGTCGACGAACGACATGCGATCGGTCACGAAACTGAAGCCGGAGAACTGGGTCAACAGGCTGTGGCCCACGGTTTCGGCGGTGATGCCGGTACCGTCCGAGACATAGAACACCGGCCGGATCGCCGTCATGCAGGACTCCTTTGGAGGGGGGATGGCACGGGGGGCGGCGGATGACCCGCCGCTGTCCCGGGAAAGACAAGCACAAGACAAAGTAATGTCACAAGCTTGTGCCGCTTAGGTGTGCACTGCATCATATTGGCTTCTTCCTACGGACGTGGCCATACCAGCCCGCCTCGGGCGATGGCCTCAACGGAGCATCGCGCTTGAACGAGAACATCCTGTGGTTGCATGAACTGCGCCTGGCCGACCTGGCCCGCGTGGGGGGCAAGAATTCCTCGCTCGGCGAGATGATCGGCAACCTTGCCGGCCTGGGAGTCTCGGTGCCGGGCGGCTATGCCACCACGGCCGAGGCGTTCAAGGATTTCATCGCCCACAACGACCTGTCCAAGCGCATTTTCGACCGCCTGGCCACGCTCGACGTCGAGGACGTGAACGCCCTGACCGCCGCTGGCGGCGAGATCCGCGGCTGGGTGATCGACGCCCCGCTGCAGCCGGCGCTGGACAAGGACATCCGCGACGCCTACGCCCGCCTGTGCGCCGACAATGGCGGCGGCGAGGTGGCCGTGGCAGTGCGCTCGTCGGCCACCGCCGAAGACCTGCCCGATGCCTCCTTCGCCGGCCAGCAGGAAACCTTCCTCAACGTCACCGGCGCCGACGACGTCGTGCGCAAGGTCAAGGAAGTGTTCGCCTCGCTGTACAACGACCGCGCCATCGCCTACCGCGTGCACCACGGCTTCAAGCACGAGGACGTGTTCCTGTCCGCCGGCGTGCAGCTGATGGTGCGCTCGGGCGTGGGTTCCTCCGGCGTGCTGTTCACCCTGGACACCGAGTCCGGCTTCCGCGACGTGGTGTTCGTCACCTCCTCGTTCGGCCTGGGCGAGATGGTCGTGCAGGGTGCGGTCAACCCCGACGAGTTCTACGTCTACAAGCCCACGCTGCAGGCCGGCAAGCCGGCGATCCTGCGCCGCGCGCTCGGCAGCAAGGCGATCCGCATGGTGTATTCGGACGTCCCCGGCGAGCGGGTCAAGGTCGAGGACACCCCGGCCGCGCTGCGCAACACCTTCTCCATCAGCGACGAAGACGTGCACGAGCTGGCCCGGCAGGCACTGACCATCGAGAAGCACTATGGCCGCCCGATGGACATCGAGTGGGCCAAGGACGGGGTCAGCGGCAAGCTGTTCATCGTCCAGGCACGCCCGGAAACGGTGAAATCGCGCAGCCACGCCACCCAGATCGAGCGCTTCGCGCTGACCGAGAAAGGCGGCAAGGTACTGGCCGAAGGCCGTGCGGTCGGCGCCAAGATCGGTGCCGGCGTGGCGCGCGTGGTCAAGACCCTGGACGACATGAACCGCGTGCAGCCGGGCGACGTGCTGATCGCCGACATGACCGACCCCGACTGGGAGCCGGTGATGAAGCGCGCCTCGGCCATCGTCACCAACCGCGGTGGCCGCACCTGCCACGCGGCGATCATCGCCCGCGAGCTGGGCGTGCCGGCCGTGGTCGGCTCGGGCAACGCCACCCAGGTGATCGAGGACGGCCAGCTGATCACCGTCAGCTGCGCCGAGGGCGATACCGGCTTCATCTACGAGGGCAAGCTGGGCTTCGAGCGCGCGACCACCGACCTGGGCAACATGCCGCCGGCGCCGCTGAAGATCATGATGAACGTGGCCAACCCGGAACGCGCCTTCGATTTCGGCCAGCTGCCGAACGCCGGCATCGGCCTGGCCCGCCTGGAAATGATCATCGCCAGCCACATCGGTGTGCACCCGAACGCGCTGCTGGAATACGACCGCCAGGACGCGGCAACGAAGAACAAGATCGACGAGAAGATCGCCGGCTACAAGGACCCGGTGAGCTTCTACGTGGACCGCCTGGCCGAGGGCATCGCCACCCTCACCGCCTCGGTCGCGCCGAACCCGGTGATCGTGCGCCTGTCGGACTTCAAGTCCAACGAGTACGCCAACCTGATCGGCGGCAGCAACTACGAGCCGCATGAAGAGAACCCGATGATCGGCTTCCGCGGCGCCAGCCGCTATGTCGACCCGAGCTTTTCGGCCGCGTTCGCCCTGGAGTGCCAGGCCGTGCTGCGCGTGCGCAACGAAATGGGCCTGGACAACCTGTGGGTGATGATCCCGTTCGTGCGTACCCTGGAGGAAGGCCGCAAGGTGGTCGAGGTCCTGGCGCAGAACGGCCTGAAGCAGGGCGAGAACGGGCTGAAGATCATCATGATGTGCGAGGTGCCGTCCAACGCGCTGCTCGCCGATGAGTTCCTGGAGATCTTCGACGGCTTCTCGATCGGCTCGAACGACCTGACCCAGCTGTCGCTCGGCCTGGACCGCGATTCCTCCATCGTCGCCCACCTGTTCGACGAGCGGAACCCGGCGGTCAAGAAGCTGCTGTCGATGGCGATCAAGGCCGCGCGTGCCAAGGGCAAGTATGTCGGCATCTGCGGCCAGGGCCCGTCCGACCATCCGGACCTGGCCGAATGGCTGATGCAGGAAGGCATCGAGTCGGTGTCGCTGAACCCGGACACCGTGGTCGATACCTGGCTGCGGCTGGCCAAGAGCAAGGCCGCCTCCTGAGCCGCGCCCGCCGGGCGACCGCCTGATCCATGACAGGCCCCGGGAAACCGGGGCCTGTTTTTTTACGGCTTCTCGCCGCCCCGCCGTGCTCTGCGCCGCCGCTCTTGCCGCCGCCGAATTGCCGCCGCGGATGGCAGATGAAAACAGCGCCCCGATGCGGGGCGCTGCCTGAAGCGTACGGTTGTGGGAAGCGGACGCCTTCCCGCGGGGAACTCAGCGGCGGGCGGCCGCGGCATCCACCGCGGCGGTCTGCGTCACCACCTGGCCGTCGATCACCGGCAGGCGGTCGCTGGCCGGCTTGTCATCCATCCGCACCTTCTTTTCCTGGCCGTTGAAACGGTAGGTGACGTCATAGCCGACGGTGCGGCTGGCATTGCCCAGGGCGATGCGGCTGCCCGGCTGCTTGTCCATGCGCATGCTGCCGGTGCTGCCGTCGGCCTTGCGGTAGGTGACGTTGTAGCCGGTGACCCGCGACGATTCCGACGCGGTCTGCTCGGTATGGCACTGGCGCTCGGTACGCTGCACCACGCGGCCGCCGACATGGCGCTTGTCGATCTGGTTGCCGATCACGCCACCGGCCACGGCGCCGGCCGCGGTCGCCGCCTTGCGCCCGTCGCCCTTGCCCACCTGGTTGCCCAGCAGGCCGCCGATGACCGCGCCGGCCACGGTGCCGCCGACGTTGCCATCGCGCTCGGGCAGGCGCTCCTGCACCACCACGTCCTCGCACACCTCGCGCGGCACCGTGGTGGTGGAGGTTTCGCGGACCGGCTCGCTGCCGATGACCGTGGCGTAGGCCGGTTCGCTGCGGGTCACCGGCTCGACCTTGAGCACGTCGGCGTACTCCAGCATGCCCTGCTGCGGCGCCAGCGCGTTGCCGGCCGCGGCGTCGTCGGCCAGCGGCGTGTTGTCCAGTACCGGCGCCTGGCCCGGCGCCAGCGGTACGGCCTTGTCACGGGTGCTCATGAACGCCGCCGTGGCGATGCCTCCCACCAGCAGGGCACCGGCAGCCACCAGAACAGTAGTCGTGTTGCTCTTCATCGTCTGCTCCCAGCGGGTCGTCCGCCTGTTGACCTGCGCGCAATTCCAGCACGATAAACCTGAACGAAGGCATCGCACGGACCCGCCCGCTCGTGAAATGCCGGCCGGCTGTCGCAATATTGCACCTGCCGTCCCCGCCCCGCCGCCAAGGATCCCCCCATGTCCAGTCCCCTGCTGCTGCCCTTCATGGAATGGGCGCGCAAGTTGCGCTACCCGACGCTGTTCAAGATCACGGCCGGCCTGTTCGTGCTGAGCCTGCTGCTGCCTGACCCGGTGCCCTTCATCGACGAGATCCTGTTCGGCCTGGGCACTCTGCTGCTGGCCAACTGGAAGCGGCGCAAGAACCCGGTTGCCGCCGTCGAGCCGCCCGCGCTGCCGCGCAAGCGCTGAACCATGCAGTTGGTGGACAGCCATTGCCACCTAGACGCCCCGGCGTTCGATGGCGACCGTGACGCGGTGCTGGCGCGCGCCGGTGCCGCCGGCGTGGCGGCGATGGTGGTGCCGGCGGTCACCGCGGCGGGCTGGCCCGGGTTGCGCCAGGCCTGCGCCGCCAACCCCGCACTGCATCCGGCCTACGGCCTGCACCCGATGTTCCTGGCCGAGCATCGCCCGCCGCATCTGGATGCGCTGCGCGCCTGGGTGGAGCGCGAGGCACCCTGTGCCATCGGCGAGTGCGGACTCGACTTCTTCGTCGAAGGCCTGGACCCCGACACCCAGCGCCAGTACTTCCACGCGCAGCTGCAGCTGGCGCGGGAGGCCGGGCTGCCGGTGATCGTGCATGCCCGCCGTGCCACCGAGGAAGTGATCCACACCCTGCGCCGCGTGGGCAGCCTGCGCGGGGTCGTCCACAGTTTCTCGGGCAGCCCGGAACAGGCGCGGCAACTGTGGGATCTGGGCTTCCTGATCGGCCTGGGTGGGCCGCTCACCTACCCGCGCGCCAACCGCCTGCGCACGCTGGTGGCGACCATGCCGCTGGAGTTCCTGCTGCTGGAAACCGACGCGCCCGACCAGCCCGATGCCGCCATCCGCGGCCAGCGCAACGAACCGGCGCGGTTGCCCGCCGTGGCCGCGGCCGTCGCCGGCCTGCGCGGGCAAACGGTGGAGGAGATCGCCGCGCGCACCAGCGAGAACGCGCGGCGCCTGTTCAAGCTGCCGCCTGCATGATCCGCGGCGCCGGCGACCGTGAAAGCGGCGCGGGCCGATGACGGTTGCCGTGCCACGGCGTGATCAGGCCTTCGGCTTGAGCAGCATTTCCAGGGCCTTGCCGACCGCGGCGAAAGCGAACGCGCCGGTGATGTGGGTCGCCGCGCCAAGGCCGGCACCGCAATCGAGCTTCAGCGCCGCGTCGGCGCCCAGGTTGGGGCGCAGCCCGCAGACGCTGCCATCGGCCTGCGGGTATTTCACGTTCTCCAGCGAGTACACCGCCGGTACGCCGAAATAACGCTGCGGGTTCTTGGGGAAGTTGAATTCGCCGCGCAGCTTCTTGCGGATCAGCGCCAGCATCGCGTCGTGCTCGGTGCGCGACACGTCGCGCACCCGTACCAGGGTCGGGTCGGTGCGGCCGCCCGCCGCGCCCACCGTGATCAACGGCAGCTTGCGGCGCCGGCACCAGGCGATGGCCTCCACCTTCACCCGGAAGCTGTCACAGGCGTCGATGACCAGGTCGAAACCGCGATCCAGCAGCTCGGCCATGTTGGCTGCGGTCAGGAACGCCTCCACCGGTTCGATGCTGGCATCGGGGTTGATCGCACGGCAGCGCTCGGCCATCGCCACCGCCTTGTTGCGCCCGTACTGGCCGGCCATCGCCGGCAGCTGCCGGTTGGTGTTGGACACGCAGATGTCGTCTGCGTCGATCAGGGTCAGGTGGCCGACCGCCGAACGCACCAGCGCCTCCACCACCCAGGACCCGACGCCGCCCATGCCGATCACCGCCACCCGGCTGGCGGACAGCCGTTCGATGGCGCCGGCGCCATACAGCCGGTCGATGCCGGCGAAACGTTCGCGCAGTTGTGCTTTCATCCGCGCATTCTAAACGTGGCCGCAAACGTGCCGTGCGTCGTACCATCGGTGCATTCCCCAAGGAGCCCGGGCCCATGACCGAACCCAGCCGCACCCAGTCCAACGCATCCCGCTACCTGTTCGTGCTGATCGCCGGCCTGCTGATCGGCGGGGTCGCCACCGTGATGGCGATGCGGGCCATCCAGGCGCGGCAGGATCCGTTCCCGCACAGCCTGATGAATGTCATGGCACGCCAGTCCCAGCTGCTGGGCGACAGCCGCAAGCAGAACCGCTGCACGATCAACGACTCGACCCCGCGCCTGCAGACCCTGCGCCTGCTGACCAACGACCTGGACCTGGCCTTCCCCGGCCTGCGCGACGATGCGCGCTTCCAGCAGCATGCAAGCCGCTTCCGCGCGACCTTGAACGACGCCCTGGCCGCGCCCCCGGCCGACTGCACCGCACTGGCCGCGGTCACTGAACAGCTTGGAAACGACTGCAAGGCCTGCCACCAGGATTTCAGGTGATTCGACCCGGGTTTCACGCGTGGTTGGCTCGCCATTCACGCGTGAAAAGGGAGGATTCACCGTGCCGGGTATGGCCATACCCGCTACCCATCTGGCAAGGAGAATCACCATGAAGATCCAGTTGATCGCTGCGGGCGCCATCGCCAGCTTGGCCCTGGCCGGCTGCGCGACCTCCCCGGGCTATGGCGGCAGCTATGGCGGTGGCTACAACAATGGCGGCTACAACAACGGCGGTTACAACACCACCCGCTGCGCCGATTGCGGCATCGTCACCCGCATCGACACGGTGGCCTCGGGCCGCACCGCACCCTCGGCCACCGGCGCCATCCTCGGCGGCATCGTCGGCGCCGTGGCCGGCCATGAAATCTCCAGCCACACCGGCGGCAGCAAGGGCAACCAGAACATCTCCGCGGCGGCCGGCGCGGCGGCCGGTGCGCTGGCCGGCAACAAGATCCAGCAGAACGTCACCGGCAATTCCTACGACATCCAGGTGCGGATGGACGACGGCCGGGTGATCGTGGTCAACCAGAAGGACCTGGGCGGCATCCGCGAGAACACCTACGTGCGCGTGGTCAACGGCCGCGTGGTGCTGCGCTGAGCCCGGCCCACCCGCATGGAGCGCACGGAAAAGGCCCGCATCCGCGGGCCTTTTCCTTTCTGCGGTACCGCGTGTGGTATCAGACCGGCTGCACGGCGTCAGCCTGCAGGCCCTTCTGCCCCTGCACCACGGTGAAGGTGACCTTCTGGCCTTCCTTCAGGCTCTTGAAGCCCTGGGTCTGGATGGCGCGGAAGTGCACAAACACGTCTTCGCCATTCTCGCGGCTGATGAAGCCGAAGCCCTTGGCGTCATTGAACCACTTGACAATGCCGGTTTCGCGATCGGACATCTCGACTGACTCCCTGTTGCTCTCTCGTTTGATGGATACGCCCCGGAAGGCGGCTGACTGCAAGGAGGAAGCGAGGTGCAACGATGCAGCAAATCATGCGATCTACCCATCAGGCCACGATTCACGGTGACCTTGCCAAGCTCAGCGGCTGAAACTTAACCCGACCATAACCAAAAATCAATCGGGGAAAGACAATCTTGTCAACCCCTTTTGGTCCTCCCCCGGAACCCGCATGGACTATTCATTCATATTGTATCTGCTAGCGGCCGTGCTCGTGCTCGTCGGCCTGGCCGGCGTGATCCTGCCCGCACTGCCCGGGCTGCCGCTGGTTTTCGCCGGCCTGCTGGTGGCGGCCTGGGCCGACGGATTTGCCCACGTCGGCTGGCTGCCGCTGGTGGTGCTGGGCGCCCTGACCGCACTGTCCATCGTGATCGACGTACTCGCCACCACCCTGGGGGCGCAACGGCTCGGCGCCAGCCGGCTGGCGCTGGCCGGGTCGGTGCTGGGCACCATCGTCGGGCTGTTTTTCATGCCGGTCGGGCTGTTCGCCGGCCCCTTCGTGGGCGCCCTGCTCGGCGAATACCTGCATGGCCGCCGGCTGGGCCAGGCTGCCCGGGTGGGCCTGGGCACCTGGCTGGGCATCGTGCTGGGCGTCGCGCTCAAGCTCGGGCTGGCGGTGGCCATGCTCGGGGTATTCGCCGTCGCCTGGTTCGTCTGAACCGCGGGTACGGCACCCGTGACTCCCGCTGCACACGGGGATGACCGACAATCCCCCTGGATCACGCCCTGGCCGCAGGGCGCCTGCCCTTTGTACCGATGGACCGTTCCCGCATGCACATCTCCCGCGCCCGCCCCGCCCTGCTGCTGGCCCTGTCGGGCTGCTCCGCCGCTGTCCTGGCGCAGGAGTCGATCACCACGCCCGCTTCGCCGCAGGCCTGCTTCGCCCTGGATTCGGACGCTGCCCGCCTGAGCTGCTACGACAGCGCGCTCGGCCGCACCCCGGCCGATACCCGTGCCGCGGACGCCGCGGCCAGCGCCGCGCAGCAGACGCTCAAGGAGGCCAAGGCCAGCGCCCGCGAGGCCGAGCAGCCGCTGCCACGACGCAACGAGCTGTTCGCCCATGACGACCTGGCCTCGGCCGTGGCCAACGCCGGCCGGGGGTCGATGCTGGACAGCCGCTGGGAGCTGGCGAAGGACTCCAAGCTCGGCCTGTTCCAGCTGCGCGCCTACAAGCCGGTGTACCTGCTGCCCGCGTTCTGGAGCAGCAAGCCGAACCGGTTGCCGCACTCGCCCAACCCGGCCAACACCGCGACCGAGGCCGAGGACCTGGACGCCACCGAACTGAAGTTCCAGCTCAGCTTCAAGACCAAGGTCGCCGAGAACCTGTTCGGCGACAACGGCGACATCTGGGTCGGCTATACCCAGAGTTCGCGCTGGCAGGCCTACAACAGCGAGATCTCGCGCCCGTTCCGCGAGACCAACTACGAGCCCGAGGCCATGCTGGTGTTCCGCAACGGCTATTCGCTGTTCGGCTGGAACGGGCGCATGACCGGCATCAGCCTCAACCACCAGTCCAATGGCCGCAGCGACCCGCTGTCGCGCAGCTGGAACCGGGTGATCCTGAACGTCGGCCTGGACCGTGACAACTGGGCGATCATGCTGCGGCCGTGGTATCGCATCCCGGAGAACGGCCGCGACGACAACAATCCGGACATCGAGGATTACATCGGCCGCGGCGACGCCACCGTGGTCTACAACCGCAACGGCCACGAGTTCTCGGTGACCGCGCGCCATTCGCTGCGCGGCGGCGACCGCTCGCACGGTTCGGTGCAGCTGGACTACGGATTCCCGCTCAGCCGGCTGCTGCGCGGCCACGTCCAGGTGTTCGACGGCTATGGCGAAAGCATGATCGACTACAACCACCGCGCCACCTATGTCGGCGTCGGCGTCTCGCTGTTGGAATGGTTTTGAAGGCAATGAAAGCAACGATCTGGCACAACAACCGCTGTTCGAATTCGCGCGGCGCGCTGGCCCTGCTGCAGCAGGCCGGCGCCGACATCGAGGTCATCGACTACCTGGCCACGCCGCCCGACCCGGCCACCCTGCGCCAACTGCTCGATGAGATGGGCATCCCCGCGCGCGCGCTGCTGCGCAGCAAGGAGCCCGCCTATGCCGAACTGGGGCTGGCCGACCGGCTCGACGACGAGGCGGCGCTGGTCGAGGCGATGGCGATGCACCCGGCGCTGATCAACCGGCCGATCGTGCGCACGCCCAAGGGCACCGCGCTGTGCCGCCCGCCGGAGACGGTGCGCACGCTGCTGTAGTCCTCGCGGGCACGCGCCGGCACCGGCGCAGGCCTCCGCGGCGGCGGGCAATGTCGCCGCCGCCGGCCGCCAGCGCGCGCCCTGCACCCGGCAGGGCCGGACTTGTGGCCCTTCGCCGGGTACAGGCAGAATCGCGCGGCCCCTCGACAGGAAGTCCGCGCATGGCCCGACCGCACCGCTCCTTCTTCGCCCACGCGTCCGCGCTGCTGGGGCTGCTGAGCCTGATGGCGGTGGCCTGCTTCCACTTTCCCGAACTGCTGACCAGCCGCGAGTTCCGCGCTGTCTACAACGAACAGTTCGCCCGCCATCTGCTGCTGGTCGGCCTGGCCGCCGCGTTCGTGCTGGGCACGCTGGCCATCCTGCGCGACCGCAACAAGCGCATCGCCACGATCGGCGTCGGCAGCGCGACCCTCGCGGTGCTGCTGGGCGGCACCAACGTGCAGTTCGACGCGATCGGACAGACCCCTTATTCGCTGGGACTGGACTGGTTCGTGCTGTCGCTGTTCTTCTCGGCGCTGGTGTTCGTGCCGTTGGAGCGTTACCTGGGCAAGCGCATGCTGTCGCCGCTGCGCCCGGGCTGGCGCACCGACGTGGCCTATTTCTTCATGAGCCACGTGCTGGTGCAGTTCATCCTGATCCTGGTCACCGCCTCCACCTCCACCCTCGCCGGGCTGGCCGCGTTCCCGGCGCTGAAGGCGGCGATCCAGTCGCTGCCGGTCTGGGCACAGTTCCTGATCGCGGTGTTCGTGGCCGACATGGCGCAGGCGCTGCTGCACCGCGCGTACCACAACATCCCGTGGCTATGGCGCTTCCACGCCGTGCACCATTCCAGCCGGCACATGGACTGGCTGGCCGGCTCGCGCATCCATATCGTCGAGATCGTGATGACCCGCAGCGCGGTGCTGCTGCCACTGCTGGTGCTGGGCTTCTCGACCCCGGCGGTGAACGCCTACGTGATCCTGGTCGGGCTGCAGGCGGTGCTGGCCCATGCCAACCTCGGGCTCCGCTTCGGCTGGCTGGAATATCTGGTGGTGCTGCCGCGCTATCACCACTGGCACCACGCCCGGCAGCGGGAGTACGTGGACGTGAACTACGCCATCCACCTGCCGCTGGTGGACATGCTGATGGGCACCTTCAAGCTGCCGCGCGACCCGGCGCAGTGGCCGCAGGAGTACGGCGTGATGAAACTGGAAACGGTGCCCAAGGGCATCGTGCGCCAGCACCTGATGCCATTCCAGGGCGGTCGCAAATTCGACGATTACGTGGATTGAGCCGCTCCCGGGCAGGCCCGTGCCCGGGAGCGCGCCCGCATGGGCGGGCAACGGCCGCGGCGCGGGTTCAGGTCCAGTCGCTGATGCCCTCGCGGCGGTAGACCTCGGCCAGCGCGGGGCGGTCCTTCATCCGCCGCGCATGCGCGGCCAGCACCGGCCAGGCGTCGCTCGGGCACGGCATGTTGCGCGACCAGCGCATCAGCATGGTCATCATGAAGTCCACCACCGAAAGCTGCGCGCCGAGCATGTACGGCCCCTCGTCCTGCAGGTGATCGGCCACCTGCTGCCAGGCCGCCTCCAGCTGCACCCGGGCACGCCCCTTCACCGCGTCGATGTTGCCCTCGCCGGCCGGTTCATGCGGATAGAACCACGCCCGGTAGGCCGGCATCAGGGTGTAGACGCAGAAGCACATCCAGCGGTAGTACGCGCCGCGCGCCGCGGTGCCGGGAGCCGGCGCCAGGCCCGCCTGCGGGTGCAGGTCGGCCAGGTGCATGGCGATGGCGGCCGACTCGGTCAGCACCTGGCCATCGATCAGCAGCGTCGGCACCCGGCCGGCCGGATTGATCGCCAGGTAACCGGGCGACTTCTGCTCGCGCCGCTCGAAATCGAGCTGGTGCAGCTCGTGCTCGATGCCCAGTTCGATCAACAACCAGTGCACCACCAGCGAAGCGGTACTTTGCGATCCATACAGGACGACGGACATGCGGCTCTCCCTGGCAGTGGTGCGCCATCTTAGCGTCGCCGCGGCCGCCGCGCCGCGACTGCCTCCCGCCCGCCCAGGCCCGCCGTGGCGGGGTGGCCGCTCAGTTGCAGCCAGCCATGCAGCTGTTCAGCCGCTCGCCGCAGACCGCGGCCGCCGAGCGGTTCTGGCAGAACGCCTGCGAGGTCTGGCAGGCGCCACGCAGTTCGGGGTTGGTGATCGTGTCGCACTGGTTGTCGCGGCTGGCCTGGCCGCAATCGCCGTAGCCGCGTGGATTGGCGTTGCAGCGCTGATAGGCGCTCTGGCAGTGGTTCACGCATGCGGCCGGGTCGTCGCGCGGTGGATCGCGCCACCCGCCGTCACTGGAGCACCCCGCCATCAGCAGGGTGACGCCCATCCGCACCGCCCACAGCCCTTTACGCATGTCTGCACGCCTCAAAGAGAAACGGCCCGAGCATACGCCCGGGCCGCTTCGAAGACACCGCCGGGGCGGCCGCGCCTTACTCCACAACCACCGGGATCTTGCCGATGCGGGCCTGCCATTCGCGCGGGCCGGTGGTGTGCACCGACTCGCCGGTGGAATCGACCGCCACCGTCACCGGCATGTCCTGCACGGTGAACTCGTAGATCGCCTCCATGCCCAGGTCGGCGAACCCGACCACCTTCGAGGCCTTGATCGCCTTGGACACCAGGTAGGCCGAGCCGCCGACCGCCATCAGGTACGCCGACTTGTTGTCACGGATCGCGTCGATCGCGGCCGGGCCGCGCTCGGCCTTGCCGACCATGCCCAGCAGGCCGGTCTGCTCCAGGATCTGGCGGGTGAACTTGTCCATGCGGGTCGCCGTGGTCGGGCCGGCCGGGCCCACCACCTCGTCGCGCACCGGATCGACCGGGCCGACGTAGTAGATGAAGCGGCCCTTCAGGTCCACCGGCAGCGGCTCGCCCCTGTTGAGCATGTCGACCATGCGCTTGTGCGCGGCGTCGCGGCCGGTCAGCAGCTTGCCGTTGAGCAGCAGGGTCTGGCCCGGCTTCCAGCTGGCCACTTCTTCCGGGGTGATGGTGTCCAGGTCGACGCGGGTGCCCTTGGAGGCGTCGTAGGTGATCTGCGGCCAGTCTTCCAGCGACGGCGGATCCAGCATCACCGGGCCGCTGCCGTCCAGGGTGAAGTGCGCGTGGCGGGTGGCGGCGCAGTTGGGGATCATCGCCACCGGCAGGTTGGCGGCGTGGGTCGGGTAGTCCTTGACCTTGATGTCCAGCACCGTGGTCAGGCCGCCCAGGCCCTGCGCGCCAATGCCCAGCGCGTTGACCTTGTCGTACAGCTCCAGGCGCAGCTCCTCGGCACGGTTGGACGGGCCGCGGGCCTTGAGCTCGTTGATGTCGATCGGCTCCATCAGCGCCTCCTTGGCCAGCAGCATCGCCTTCTCGGCGGTGCCGCCGATGCCGATGCCGAGCATGCCCGGCGGACACCAGCCCGCGCCCATGGTCGGCACGGTCTTGAGCACCCAGTCGACGATGGAATCGGACGGGTTGAGCATGGCGAACTTGCTCTTGGCCTCCGAACCGCCGCCCTTGGCCGCGACGATCACCTCCACGGTGTCACCGGGCACGACCTTGACGTTGACCACGCCCGGGGTGTTGTCCTTCGTATTGGTGCGCTTGCCGGCCGGGTCGGCCAGCACCGAGGCGCGCAGCTTGTTGTCCGGGTAGGCGTAGGCGCGGCGGATGCCCTCGTTGGCCATGTCCTCCACACCCATGGTGGCGTCGTCCCAGCGCACGTTCATGCCGATTTCCAGGAACACGGTGACGATGCCGGTGTCCTGGCAGATCGGGCGGTGGCCCTCGGCGCACATGCGCGAGTTGATCAGGATCTGCGCCATCGCCTCCTTCGCCGCCGGCGACTCCTCGCGCTCGTAGGCCGCGGCAAGGTTCTTGATGTAGTCGACCGGGTGGTAGTACGAGATGTACTGCAGCGCGTCGGCGATGGACTGGATGAGGTCTTCCTGCTTGATCGATGTCACGGCTTGCTCGAGGCTGGCGGGGGGAGTTAGCCACGCATTTTACCCCCTGCCATCCATGGCGGGCGCCCTGCGGGCCATGGCGGCTCTGCAACGCACCGTCCGCGGCTGCCTGCCGGCCGGTGAGGCACAGTAGCCGCTCCCGCTGTCACGCCGGCGCGCGCTGCCGCGTCCTTCCCGCATGGACATGACCGACACCTTCCAGCACCACCGCCCGCGCCTGCTGGCGCTGGCCTACCGCCTGCTCGGCAGCCGCGCCGACGCCGAGGACGTGGTCCAGGACGCCTGGCTGCGCTGGGCCGGGGCCGATACCACCGCCATCGCTGATCCGCAGGCCTGGCTGGTCACCGCCACCACCCGGCTCGGCCTGGACCGGCTGCGCGCGGCCACGCGCCAGCGCCTGGACTACGTGGGGCCCTGGCTTCCCGAACCGCTGCACATCGCCGCCGACCTTCCACCCGCACCCGATCCCGTCCAGGTCCACGCCCTGGCCGAGGACGTGTCGCTGGCCTTCCTGGCCCTGCTCGAGCAGCTCGGCCCGGAGGAGCGCGCTGCCTTTCTGCTCAAGGAGGCGTTCGACCACGACTATGCGGTCATCGCCGGCCTGCTCGGCCACAGCGAAGCCAACTGCCGCCAGTTGGTGCACCGCGCGCGCAGGCGCCTGCAGGAAGGGCGGCCGCGCTTCTGCGCCGATGCCGGCCAGCACCGGCGGCTGCTGGCGCGGTTCATGGAGGCCTCGCAGCAGGGCGACAACGCCGCCATCCAGGCCCTGCTGCACGCCAACGCGCAGCTGATCTCCGACGGCGGCGGGGTGGTCACCGCGGCGATCCGGCCGCTGCTCGGCGCCGAGCGCATCGGCCAGCTGTTCTGGGCCATCGCACGCCGCGGCGGCACCCATCCGGCGCGGCTGGGCAGCGTCAACGGCGAGCCGGCGATCCTGCGTTTCGAGGGCGACCACCTGCATTCGGTCACCACCATCGTGGTCGATGGCGACCGCATCGCGCGCATCTACAGCGTGCTCAACCCGCACAAACTGCGCGCCCTTGTCACGGCCGGCGACGCTGACGCGTCCTTGCAATGAAGGCGGCCACTGCCGGCTGCCAACTGGAACCCCTCACGATGAGCAGCACTTCCCCCCGCGTTCCCTACACCCGCCTGGCCGCCGATGCGTTCAAAGCCCTGCTGGCGACCAGCCAGGCCGTGCACTCGGCGTCGCTGGAGCACGACCTGCTGGAACTGGTGTTCCTGCGCGTCTCGCAGATCAACGGCTGCGGCTACTGCATGGACATGCACGCCACCTCGCTGCGCAAGGCCGGGATCGAGCCGCGCAAGCTGGACACCCTGCCGGCCTGGCACGAAAGCCGCTTCTTCGACGAACGCGAGCGCGCCGCGCTGGGCTGGGCCGAAGCCCTGACCCGCCTGCCCGACGGCGCACCGTCGCAGGCCGCGTTCGACGCGCTGGCGCCGCATTTCGACGCCAAGGGCATCAGCGACCTGAGCATGGCCGTGGCCGTCATCAATGCCTGGAACCGTCTCGGCGCCGGCCTGCTGCCGCCGCTGCCCTGACCGGCCCCGGCCGCTTCCCGCGGAGGGGCGGCGCTTCCGTCCGCGCCCCTGCCGATGGCCGCCGCCGGCGGCAGGCCGCACAATACCGCCGCATGGGAACCCTGGTACTGATCCTCGACCTCATCGGCACCTTCGTCTTCGCCCTGTCCGGGGCGACGATGGGGGTACGCCGGCGGCTGGACATCTTCGGCGTGCTGGTGCTGTCATTCGCTGCTGCATTGGCCGGTGGCATCACCCGTGACCTGCTGATCGGCGCCACCCCGGTGGCGGCGATCAGCGACTGGCGCTACCCGGCCATCACCCTGGCCGCTGGCATCGTGACCTTTTTCTGGGCGCCGCTGATCGAACGCCTGCAGTACCCGGTGCGCATGTTCGACGCGATGGGCCTGGCGCTGTTCGCGGTGGCCGGCACGCAGAAGGCGCTGGCCTTCGGCATCGCCCCGCCGATGGCCGCGGCGCTGGGCATGCTCACCGGCATCGGCGGCGGCATCGCCCGCGACGTGCTGCTGGCGCAGGTGCCGCTGGTGCTGCAGGCCGAGCTGTACGCCGTGGCCGCGCTGGCCGGCGCCGCGGTGGTGGCGCTCGGCTACTGGCTCGGGCTGGCGCCGCTGCCGTGCGCGCTGGCCGGCGCCGGGCTGTGCTTCGGGCTGCGGATGATGGCCATGCACTATGGCTGGCACCTGCCGGTGGCGCTGCAGTCCTCCGACCCGCCGCCACCGGAAGGCCCGCGCCGCTGAGGTGACGGGGCACTCACGCCGCCTGCGCCATGGTGGAACCCCCTTCCCGCAGGAGACGGCCATGGCCGCGGAACGTTCCGATACGCTGATCGGTGACGAAGTAGTGCGCACGCTGGGCGCCGAGGGCCGTTTCTCGCAGGTGCTGGTACAGGTCAGCGAGGGCCACGTCACGCTCTCCGGCGACGTGCCCGACGCGGCGACCAGGCGCCAGGTGGAAGCCACGGTGGCGGCGATCGACGGCGTCCGCGGCGTGCGCAGCCACCTCAACATCGACAGCGGCAGCCATTCCTTCGGCCCGCGCGGCCGTGCGGTGCGCGACGACCCGGGCGGCGATGGTGCCGCGCACGGCGGCGCCACCGGCCAGGACGGGAACGGCTGAACCCCGGCGGCAACGGTTAACCTGAGCCGGCCCCCTCGCACGAGCCCCGCATGCCGCACGCGCCGTCCGTTTCCGCCACCGGCAAACGCCCCAGCTTCCGCGAGCGCATGAACGCCATGCGCAACCTGCCGCCGTTCCTGCGGCAGGTATGGCAGACCAGCCCGGGGTTGACCCTGGTCAGCCTGTGCCTGCGCCTGCTGCGCGCGCTGCTGCCGGTGGCGATGCTGTACGTGGGCAAGCTGATCATCGACGAGGCGGTACGCCTGGCAGGCGCCGGTGCCATGCCGCCACTGGGCGAGGCGCTGGCCAGCGGCCACCTGGACACGCTGCTGGAGCTGCTGGCACTGGAGCTGGGCATCGCCATCGCCTCGGACCTGCTGGGGCGGGTGGTCAGCTATGCCGACACCCTGCTGTCGGAGCTGTTCACCAACGCCACCAGCGTGCGCCTGATGGAGCACGCCGCCGAACTGGACCTGGAGGATTTCGAGGACCCGGAGCTGCAGGACAAGCTCGACCGCGCCCGGCGCCAGACCATGGGCCGCATGAACCTGATGAGCCAGTTGCTCGGGCAGGCGCAGGACATGGTCACCGTGATCAGCTTCGCCGCCGGCCTGGTCGCCTATGCGCCGTGGCTGATCGCCCTGCTGGCGCTGGCGCTGGTGCCGGCGTTCCTGGGCGAGTCGCACTTCAACACGCTGGGCTATTCGCTCAACTACAGCTGGACCCCGGAGCGGCGCCAGCTCGACTACCTGCGCCAGGTCGGCGCCAGCGTGGAAACCGCCAAGGAGGTGAAGATCTTCAACCTCCACCGGTTCCTGATCGACCGCTACAAACTGCTGGCCGGGCGCTTCTACCAGGCCAACCGCAGGCTGGCGCGCAAGCGTGCGCTCTGGGGCACGGTGCTGGCGGCGCTGGGCACGCTGGGCTACTACGCCGCCTATGCCTACATCGCCTGGCGCACGATCCGCGGCGATTTCAGCATCGGCGACCTGACCTTCCTGTCCGGCAGTTTCCTGCGCCTGCGGCAGCTGCTGGAAGGCCTGTTGACCGGCTTTTCGCAGGTCGCCGGGCAGGCGCTGTACCTGGACGACCTGTTCTCGTTCTTCGCCATCGAGCCGGAGATCCGCTCGCGCCCGGATGCGCTGCCGGTGCCGCGCCCGATCCGCCAGGGATTCGTATTCGAGAACGTGGGCTTCCGCTATCCCGATGCCGAGCGCTGGGCGGTGCGGCATCTCGATTTCCAGCTCAGGGCCGGCGAGGTGATCGCGCTGGTCGGCGAGAACGGCGCCGGCAAGACCACCCTGGTCAAGCTGCTGGCACGGCTCTACGACCCGGACGAAGGCCGCATCCTGCTCGACGGGCGCGACCTGCGCGACTACGACCTGGACGACCTGCGCGCCAACATGGGGGTGATATTCCAGGATTTCGTGCGCTACCACCTGACGGCTGGCGAGAACATCGGCGTCGGCCAGGTCGATGCGATGCCGGACACGGCGCGCATCCGCGACGCCGCGCAGCGGGCGCTGGCCGACGAGGTGATCGATGCCCTGCCCGAAGGGTATGGGCAGCTGATCGGCCGCCGCTTCAAGAACGGCGTAGACCTGTCCGGCGGCCAATGGCAGAAGATCGCCATCGCCCGCGCCTACATGCGCGACGCGCAGGTGATGATCCTGGACGAACCCACCGCGGCACTGGACGCGCGTGCCGAGTTCGAGGTGTTCCAGCGCTTCAAGGAACTGTCCGAACAGCGCACCGCGGTGCTGATCTCGCACCGTTTTTCCTCCGTGCGCATGGCCGACCGGATCCTGGTGCTGGCCGACGGCCGCATCGAGGCCAGCGGCACCCATGCCGAACTGATGGCCCAGGGCGGGCGCTACGCCGAACTGTTCGAGCTGCAGGCCGCCGGTTACCGCTGAGCGCGCGCAGCGCGCCGGCGCCCCGGCCTTGCCGGCAGCAGCGGCCCCGCCGGTAGGGGCGACAAACGGTCGCATTACGGCCGCCCGGAGGCGGTTTGCTAGAATGCGCAGGTTTACATCCCCCCGAAGAATCCCGGCATGTCTTCCGCTTACGGCACCGAAACGGTGCTTGAAGTCCGTCATTGGACGGACGCCTACTTCAGCTTTTCCACCACCCGTGACAATGGCTTCCGCTTCGAGAACGGCCAGTTCGTGATGATCGGCCTGGAAAACGAGGGCGGCCGGCCGTTGATGCGCGCCTACTCCATCGCCAGCGCCAACTGGGAAGAGCAGCTGCACTTCTTCAGCATCAAGGTGCAGGACGGCCCGCTCACCTCGCGGCTGCAGCACCTCAAGCCCGGCGACACCATCCTGGTTGGCAAGAAGCCCACCGGCACCCTGCTGATCTCCGACCTGCACCCCGGCAAGCACCTGTACCTGCTGGGTACCGGCACCGGCCTGGCGCCGTGGCTGAGCATCGTCAAGGACCCGGAGACCTACGAGCGCTTCGAGAAGGTCATCGTCTGCCACGGCGTGCGTTACGAGCGCGACCTGGCCTACCGCGAGTACTTCGAGAAGGCGTTGTTCGAGGACGAGATCCTCGGCGACATCGTCCGCGACAAACTGCTGTACTACCCGGCGGTCACGCGCGAGCCGTTCCGCAACCAGGGCCGCCTGACCACGCTGATCGAAACCGGCGAGATGCCGCGCACGCTGGGCCTGCCGGCGTTCGACCCGGCCAATGACCGCTTCATGATCTGCGGCAGCCCGCAGATGCTGGCCGACCTGCGCACGGTGCTGGACGCACGCGGCTTCGAGGTCTCGCCGCGGATCGGTTCGCCGGGGCACTACGTGTTCGAGCGCGCGTTCGTCGAAAAGTGAGGCTGTGGGGAATTCACCGACAGCCGGCGCCTGGCCGGCGCCTTAGCGGCGTGTCGGTGGTTCAACGTAGCGGGCGGATCACGCGGATCCGCCCGTTCCTGTTACAGGACACCCGGCAGGTAACAGCCGCCGGCGACGCGACCCCGGCCTGAGCGGCCGGCGGCTCAGCCCAGCGCCGCCCGGATATCGCCTTCCAGCGACTCCGGGCGCGCGGTGGGCGCATAGCGGGCGATCACCCGGCCGTCGCGCCCGACCAGGAACTTGCTGAAATTCCACTTGATCGCGGCGATTCCCAGCGCGCCGCGCTTCTCGCGCTGCAGCCAGCGCCACAGCGGGTGCGCGCCGGCGCCGTTGACCTGCAGTTTGGCCGACATCGGGAAGCTGACCCCGTAATCGAGACTGCAGAACGCCTGGATCGCGGCCGCGTCGCCCGGCTCCTGGTGGCCGAACTGGTCGCAGGGGCAGCCCAGCACCACCAGCCCCTGCGCCGCGTACTGGCGCCACAGCCGCTCCAGCCCCGCGTACTGCGGGGTGAAGCCGCAGCGCGAGGCGGTATTGACCACCAGCAGCACCTTGCCGGCGTAGGCCGACAGCGGCAACGGCGTGCCGTCCAGGGCGGTGAGTTCGAAATCGGTGGCAACGGTCACGGCAGGCTCCAGGCGGAGCTCCAGCGTACGCCATTCGCCGGCATGGCTTTGCAGCAGCAGGCGTTCCGCCGCAACCCTGCCATTCGACACACCCGCCGGCGGGGCCGCCGGGTTACCCTGAAGGTTCAGCATTTTCCGGAGTTTCCGACCTTGAACACCCGTCTTGCCCTCGCCCTGGCCGTGTCCCTGGGCGTCGCCGTGCCGGCCTACAGCCTGGCCGCGAACGCCGCCACCGGGCAAACCGCCCAGCAGGCCAACCCGTTCTTCGCCGAGAGTCCGCTGCCCCTGCACTACCCGCAGTTCGACAAGATCAAGGACGCCGATTTCGCCCCCGCCTTCGACGCCGGCATGAAGCAGCAGCTCGAGGAAGTGGAGGCCATCGCCAACAACCCGGCGCCGCCGACCTTCGACAACACCCTGATCGCGCTGGAAAAGAGCGGCGCCATCCTCGACCGCGCCACCACCGTGTTCTTCTCGCTGATCGGCGCCGACACCAATGACGCGCGCAAGCAGCTGCAGGCCGACTACTCGGCCCGCTTCGCCGCCCACAGCGACGCGATCAACCTCAACGGCAAGCTGTTCGCACGCATCGAAACCCTCTACAACAACCGCGCCAAGCTGGGCCTGGACGCCGAAGGCCTGCGCCTGGTCGAGAAGTACCACGACAACTTCGTGCGTGCCGGCGCCAAGCTGTCCGACGCGGACAAGGCCAAGCTCAAGGACATGAACGCCGAGCTGGCGCGGCTGGGCACCAAGTTCAGCCAGAACGTGCTGGCCGAGGTCAACGCCTCCTACATCGTGGTCGACGATGCCAGTCAGCTCGATGGCCTGTCGGCCGAGCAGATCGCCGCCGCCGCCGAAGCCGCCAAGGCGCGCAAGCTCGACGGCAAGTACGTCATCGCCCTGCTCAACACCACCGGGCAGCCGGCGCTGACCAACCTGACCAACCGCGACCTGCGCCGCCGCATCTACGAGGCGTCGGTGTCGCGCGGCAGCAAGGGCGGCGAATACGACAACACCGCGCTGGTCTCGCGGATCATGACCCTGCGCGCGCAGAAGGCCGCGCTGATGGGCTTCGCCAACTACGCCGCCTATGGCCTGGGCAACCAGACCGCCAAGACCCCGGAGGCGGTCAACGCCATGCTCGGCCAGCTGGCCCCGGCCGCCGTGGCCAACGCCAAGCGCGAAGCCGCCGACCTGCAGGCGATGATCGACGCCGAGCAGAAGGCCGCCGGCAAGCCGGGCTTCGAGCTGCAGCCGTGGGACTGGGCTTTCTACAGCGAGAAGGTGCGCCAGGCCAAGTACAACTTCGACGAATCCCAGCTCAAGCCCTATTTCGAGCTGAAGAACGTGCTGGAGAACGGCGTGTTCTTCGCCGCCGGCAAGGAGTTCGGGCTGAGCTTCAAGCAGCGCACCGACCTGCCGGTGTACCACGACGACGTCACCGTCTATGACGTGTTCGACGCCGACGGCAGCCAGCTGGCGATCTTCATCTTCGATCCGTACGCGCGCGAGTCCAAGCGCGGCGGTGCGTGGATGAACGCCTACGTGTCGCAGTCGGGCCTGACCGGCAACAAGCCGGTGGTGGCCAACCACCTGAACATCCCCAAGCCGCCGGCCGGCAAGCCCACGCTGCTGACCTGGGACGAGGTGACCACCACGTTCCATGAGTTCGGCCACGCCCTGCACGGCATGTTCTCCAACGTGAAGTACCCCTACTTCTCGGGCACCGCGGTGCCGCGCGACTTCGTCGAGTTCCCGTCGCAGGTGAACGAGATGTGGGCCGACGAACCGACCATCCTGGCCAACTACGCCAAGCACTACCAGAACGGCTCGGCGATGCCGCAGGCGCTGCTGGACAAGGTGATCGCCGCGTCCAAGTTCAACCAGGGCTTCGCCACCACCGAGTACCTCGGCGCGGCCATGCTGGACCAGAGCTGGCACCAGATCGGCGTCGACCAGGTCCCGGCCCCGCAGGACGTGGTCAAGTTCGAGCACGAGGCGCTGGTCAAGGACGGCATCTACTACGCGCCGGTGCCGCCGCGCTACCGCACCACGTACTTCAGCCACATCATGGGCGGCTATTCGGCCGGCTACTACGCCTACATCTGGTCCGAGGTGCTCGACGCCAACACCCAGAAGTGGTTCCGCGACAACGGCGGCCTGTCGCGCGCCAACGGCGACCATTTCCGCAAGACCCTGCTGTCGCGCGGTGGCAGCGTCGATGCGATGGAACTGTTCCGCAACTTCGCCGGCCACGAGCCGCAGATCGGGCCGCTGCTGGAGAAGCGTGGCCTGACCGGCGCCGAAGGCAAGTAAGCCCTCCGGCCGCGGTCCGCGCAAAGCCGCCCGGTTCGCCGGGCGGCTTTGTTTTTGCCGCGCCGCTGGCACGCCGATGACCGCGGCGGCGGGGTATGCGCCGGGGGCGGCTAGCGCGGGGCGACGTACCCGCCCGCCACCCCGCGCGGCGACAGCACCAGCTGCCACAGCTGCGCATGGCGGGTCCGGAAGCTCGCCATCGAGGCCGCCAGGTAGAAGCGCCACATGCGCCGGAAACGCTCGTCATAGCGCGGATCGAGCTGCTCCCACGCCGCCTCCACGTTGTCCCGCCATGCCTGCAGCGTGCGGTCGTAGTCGGTGCCGAAGTTGTGCCAGTCCTCGAGCACGAACAGCCCTTCCATCGCCGCGGTGATCTGCGCGGCCGAGGGCAGCATCGAGTTGGGAAAGATGTAGCGCGCGATCCACGGGTCGGTGCGCTCGCGGCTGACATTGCTGCCGATGCTGTGCAGCAGGAACAGCCCGTCCTCGCGCAGGCAGCGCCGCGCCACCTCGAAGTAGCCGCGGTAGTTCTTGACCCCGACATGCTCGAACATGCCCACCGACAGGATCGCGTCGAACGGTTCGTCCAGCTCGTGGTAGTCCTGCAGGCGGATCTCCAGCGGCAGGCCGGCGCACAGTCCGCGGGCGAACTCGGCCTGTTCCCGGGAGATGGTGATGCCCACGCCTTCCACGCCATGGTGCTGCGCAGCGTACTTCAGCGCTTCGCCCCAGCCGCAGCCGATGTCAAGCACGCGCATCCCGGGGCGCAGGCCGAGCTTGCGGCAGATCAGGTCGAGCTTGGCCGCCTGCGCGTCATCGAGGTTGCCGGCGTCGCGCCAGTAGCCGCAGCTGTAGACCAGGCGCTTGCCGAGCATGGCCCGGTACAGGTCGTTGCCGAGGTCGTAGTGGCGCTTGCCGACCTCATAGCTGCCCTGCCCGGCCTGCAGGTTGAACAGCCGTGCCTTGAGCGCGTCCCAGACCTCGCCGCCACCATGCACGCGCTCGTCCAGCCGCGCCTCCAGCAGGTGGGCCAGGAACGCGTCGAGCGAACGCGCCTGCCACCAGCCGTCCATGTAGCTCTCGCCCAGGCCCAGCGAGCCGTCGGCCAGCACCCGCGCGTGGAAGCGCGGGTCGAGGATGTCGATGTCCTGCGGGCGTCCCCCGCCGGGGGTGATGCCCGCCTCGTGCAGCAGTGCCTCGACGCGTCGTTGCAGCCCTGCATCCATCGCTGGCCTCCACGGTTCAGGGGTGTGCGAACAGCTCCCGGTAACCGGCGGCCACGTGCGGCAACAGCACGGACGCCGGAACGTCCACGGTCTGGGTGCCGTCCGAGTATGGACCGACCTGGTAGGGAGGGAACACGAAGCGCAGCGCGGCGATGCGCCCGGCGGCGTCCATCACCGGTTCGAACTGCGCGAAGTTGGCGGCATCGGCGGTGGTGCCCTGGTCGATCATCTTGGACAGGTTGCGAACCTGCGCCTGCTGCTCTTCCGGGGTCATGTCCTCGCCCTGGGCGCGGACCATCGCCTGCTCCAGCAGCTTGTCGCGGGTGTAGTCGCTGACCGCCTGCCAGCCCCTGGGCGAATCGACCAGCGCCTGCGCGGTCAGCAGTTCCTGCCGTTCCGGCAGCCAGACGAAGCGCGCCACCAGCGGCTGCCCGTGCGCGCCGCCGGTATAGCTGCTGCCTTCGGCCGACACCGCCACCACCTTCGGGGTGTTCACGGCCATGTCGAAGGCCAGCGACAGTTCGTAAGGCGCGGTAGGGGTGTCGTTGCCAAGCTCGTCCACCGCCTTGAGCAGCTCGGACCGGGCATGTTCGGCATAGTCGGACAGGGCCTTGGCAAGACCGGGGTAGGCGTTGGCGGCAGGCGGGTAGCTGATGCCCAGCACGTAGCGGGCATTGGTGTCGATCACGTCATGCAGCTCCACCGCCACCGGCGCGGCATCGGCAGGTGCCTCCGCCACCGGCGCCGCGTCCGGCGCGGCCACCGGTGCCTGCGCCTCGTGTTTCCCGCATCCTGCCATCGCCAGTGCGATCAATGCCGCCGCACAGGCTCCCTGTCCCGACCTTTTCATGTCCTTTCCCTTGTGGATGGATCGCGCGGCTCCACCCGGAGCCGCGTCCGCCGCGGATTATCCCAGCAGGTCCGCATATTCTCCATGACGCTGCATGAAGGCCACCGCATAGCTGCACTCGGGGATCACCTTGAGGCCGGCCGCGCGCGCATGCGCCAGTGCCGCCCGGGTCAACCACGCGGCGATGCCGCGGCCGCCGATGGCGCCGGGCACGCCGGTATGGGTGATCACCATCGCGTCGCCGCGCCGCAGGTAATCGAGCACCGCCGGGTGGCCGTCCACGACCACGCTGAAGCGGTGCGCGGCGGCATCGTGCGCCACCGGTGGAAGCGCGGTGTCATCATGGCTCATGGCAGGGCTCGCCGGACGGGGTAGCCCATTGTGCCGCGGTCACGCGCCGGTGTGACGTGAAAAGCGCGGCGCACCGCCGCGGGACGTCACTTTTCGACCGGCCACCGGGCGCCCAGCGGCCGGTCGCCCTTCGCCACGGCGGGCGGAGCGGCTGGCACGCGGTTTGCTGCGGGACATGGACGTTTTTCCGCTCGCCGTCCCATGCCCGTACCGTTCGACGCTTCGCACCCGCTGCCCCCCGACGACCCCGATGCACTGCTGCTTGAAGGCCTGTTCCAACTGGCTTTCAACGGCGAGACCCAGGGCTGGGAGTTCAAGAAGATCGACGAGGAAGTGCACGCCCGCCTGCTGGCGGCCTACGCCACCTAGTACGGCCGGCCGCGACCGGTGCTGGCCACGGCCCCGCCTGGGCCCTGTCCCGGTGACGGCGCGCCGCACCGTCCCGGGCCGGTGGCGTGCGTCAGCGCCCGAAGCGCGGGTTCATCAGCTGCTCCAGGAACACCTGCAGCACCTGCGGTTCCATGAACAGCATGAACATCACCCCGAACGCGGCACCGGCCAGGTGCGCGCTGTGGTTGACGTTGTCGTTGCCGCGCTTGTCCATCCAGATGCTGTAACCGACGTAGAACACCCCGTAGAGGATCGCCGGCGCCGGAATGAAGAACACGAAGATCAGCGACCACGGGGAAATCAGGATGAAGGCGAACAGCACCGCCGACACCGCGCCGGACGCGCCCAGGCTCAGGTAGTTCGGGTTCTTCTGGTTCTTCAGGTAGCTGGGCAGGATCGAGACCACCAGCGCCGCCACGTAGAACAGCGGGTAGGTCCACCAGTTGCCGGTGACGCGCAGCATGATCTGTTCGATCAGCCGCCCGAAGAAGAACAGCGTGACCATGTTGAACAGCAGGTGGGCGAAATCGGCATGGATGAAGCCGTAGGTCACCAGCCGGTCGTACTGGCGATGGCGGTCCACCGCCGGCGGCCACAGGATCAGCCGGTCGGCGAGCTTGCGGTTGCTGAAGGCCAGCCACGAGACCAGGCTGGTGACGGCGATCAGCAACAGGGTTATCGGTCCTTGCATGGTCAGGCTGCCCGGTAGTTGTCGACCATCCTGTAGCGGCGCGCGTACAGGCCGAACGCCAGGGCCGCGACGAACGCGAAGCCGGCGAAGAAGAACATCAGGAACGCCGCCTCGCTCAACCCGGTGCCGGCGATGCGCGCGGTCACCGTGTCGTTGCGCACCGCCGCGTTGGACAGCAGCACCCACAGGTTGCCGATGGTGGTGGTCAGGTTCCAGAAGCTCATGACCACGCCCTTCATCGACGCCGGGGCCTGGCTGTAGGCGAACTCCAGGCCGGTGGCCGACACCAGCACCTCGCCGAAGGTCAGCAGCGCATAGGGCAGGATCTGCCAGAAGATGGACAACGCGTCGCCGCCGTCCATCGCCACCTGCAGGCCGCCCACCACCACCCAGGCCAGGCCGCTGAAGGCGATGCCGGCGGTCATGCGCCGCAGCGCGGTCGGCTCGAAGCCGAAGCGGCGCAGCATCGGGTACAGCACCAGGTTGTTGAACGGAATCAGGATCATCACCAGCAGCGGGTTGATCGCCTGCATCTGCGAGGCGGTGAACCAAGCCGGCATGGTCATCTGCTGGCCCTGCAGCACCCAGGTCGAGGCCTTCTGGTCGAACAGCGAGAAGAACGGCGTGGTCAGGGCGAAGATCACCAGCACCTTGAGCACCGAGCGCACGCCTTCCACCGCGCTGTCCGGATGCGCGCCGCGGGCGCGGTCCAGCTGCAGCATGGTGCCGCCGCCGATGCCGGCCAGCAGTGCCACCAGCGCCAGGCACAGGTAGATCACCACGCCCAGCCCGCCTTCATGCAGCCCGCCCAGGGTCAGCGCCGCCAGCACCAGCGCCCACAGTGCCAGCGCGATGCCGGCCAGCGCCACCAGCAGCCCGGCATTGCCCTGCCCCGGTGCGCGCGCCAGCAGCGCGGTACGCACCACGTTGGCGAACGAATGCGGGTCCTTCGGCGGCAACGGCACCAGCACGTAGCGCCTGCGCCCCAGCCAGAACACGAACGTGGCGATGAACATCAGGATGCCGGGGATGCCGAACGCCCACTGCGGCCCCAGGTTCTTCAGCGCCAGCGGGATCAGCAGCGAGGCGAACAGCGAACCGAAGTTGATGATCCAGTAGAAGGCATCGAAGACGATCTTGGCCAGGTGCTTGTTGCCCTGGTCGAACTGGTCGCCCATGAACGAGGCCACCAGCGGCTTGATGCCACCGGCACCGAACGCGATCAGGCCCAGGCCGAGGAAAAAGCCCTCGCGGCTGTTCTCGAACAGCGCCAGGCACAGGTGGCCGGCGCAGTAGACCAGGCTGAACCAGAGGATGGTGCGGTACTTGCCGAAGAAGCGGTCGGCCAGCCAGCCACCGAGCAGCGGGAAGAAATACACGCCGATCATGAAGCTGTGCATGATGTCCTTGGCCTCGCCGGCACGGCCGTCGGCGGTCAACTCCTGCAGCAGCAGCGAGGTGATCAGGAACTGCACCAGGATGTTGCGCATCCCGTAGAAGCTGAAGCGCTCGCAGGCTTCATTGCCGATGATGTAGGGAATCTGGCGGGGCATGCCGGCCTTGCCGGCGGGGGCTGCTGCCACGTCGTTGCTCGTCATCTGTAAGGCGATCCTGCGAATGCAAAGGGAGCAAGGGTAACGCAAGCGGCCGCCCGCGCGCCCGCGGCAGCGCACGACGACGCGCCTGCACGGGCCCTCGACAGCGCCGCGCGCTAGCATGGCCGCCAGTCCGTACTGGTCGTCGCAATGAAGCACTGGGGCTGTCTGGCGCTGCTCGCCTTGTCTTTCGCCGTGGCCGCCGAGCCCGCCCCGCCGGTGCTGCGGATCGCCAGCCTGCGGCTGCCCCAGGACAGCGCGCAGTGGGAGCGCCAGCGCGGGCGGATCCTGGACCTGCTGGCGGACCTGCGCGCGGACGTGATCGCGGTGCAGGACGTGCGGCAGTCGCCGGGCGCACCCAACGCCGCCTGCTGGCTGGCCACCCGGCTCAGCTACAGCTGCGACTTCATCACCGCCGACCCGCCCAGCCATGCGCAGCGCCGCGGCAGCGCGCTGCTGGCCGGACTGGACGTGATCGAGGACGGGCTGACCCTGCTGCATGGCCCGGGGCAGCTGACCGCCGCTGGCATGCAGCGTGCGCGGCTGCAGCGGCAGGCGGTCAATATCTACGTCGCGCGCATCGCCCCGGAGGGCAACGACCCGGAGGTGCGGGCACGGCAGGCGGCGGACCTGCTCGCCTGGATCGGCGCGACCGACGCGGACCAGCCATCGCTGGTCGTGGGCGAGTTTTCGGCGCCCACCGACGAACTGGTCCGGCAACTGCCGGGCTTCCAGCCGGCACGGCGGAACCCCTCGGCGCGGCAGCCGGCCGCCGCCGGCACGTCCGGGGGCCGCCCGCATGGCCTGGACGTGCTCTACCAGGTGCGCAGCTTCGCCGACGTGGCCCAGCAGGCAGTGGCGCTGGCACCCACCGGCGAGGAACCGGCGCCGCTGGTGCTGGGGGTGATGACCACCCTGCGCCTGATCGGCGAAACGCCGGCCGATCCACCGGCGCCGTGAACGGCGAAGCCGGACGTTTCCGCCCGGCTTCGTTCGTCACCCATGCGCGGGACGGGGACCTGCCCCGCCCGCGTCGATCACCGCGACCGGTCAGGCCACGGCTTCCTCGTAGCGGCGTTCCACTTCCTTCCAGTTGATCAGGCTGTAGAAGGTCTCGATGAACTCGGCGCGGCGGTTCTGGAACTTCAGGTAGTAGGCGTGTTCCCACACGTCGATGGTCAGCACCGGGGTACGGCCCTCCATCAGCGGGCTTTCCTGGTTACCGGTCTTCTCCACCACCAGCTTCTTGTCGGCGGTCACGCTCAGCCACGCCCAACCCGAACCGAACTGGGTCAGCGCGGCCTTGGTGAAGGCCTCCTTGAACTTGTCGAAACCGCCGAGCTGCTCGTCGATCGCCTTGCCCAGCGCGCCACCCGGGGTGCCACCGGCGTTCGGGCCGATCACGTCCCAGAACAGCGAGTGGTTGCCGTGGCCGCCGCCCTGGTTGCGGACGCCCTGCTGCAGGTTCTCCGGCAGGGTCTTGACCTTGCGCAGCAGGTCGTCGATGGGCAGGTCGGCGTACTCGGTGCCCTCGACCAGCGCATTGAGGTTGTTGACGTAGGTCTGGTGGTGCTTGGAGTAGTGGATCTCCACCGTGGCCGCATCCATGTACGGTTCCAGCGCGTCGTAAGCGTAGGGCAGCTTGGGCAGGGTGTAGGCCATGAGGATTCTCCTTGGGTGTGATGCCTGGGTTCGGGGGCCCGGCGCATGCCGGGCAGTGCACCGGCAATGGTAGGCAGGAAGCGGCAACTTACCAAGGTCGATGTAAAGGAAACTTCGTCCTGCCGTGGGTACAAACCTCACGCGCGCCGCGAAATCCGCGTGTTCCACGCGCCGGCACGGCACAGCGCCCGCCATCGCCGGCCGATGGCCCGCGTTCAAGAAAAACCGCGCGCAGGCGCGATAATCGCCCTTTGCTCGCGACACAGGCCCCGCTCCATGCGCAAACCGTTGCTTCTGCTCACCGCCGTGGTCGTGCTGGTGGCCGGCCTGTGGGCCATGCGCACGCTGCAGCAGCCACCGCACCCGCAGTTCGCGCCGGCGCTGGGCCAGGCCGTTGCGCCGGAGCGCGCTGGCGAGCCGCGCCGGTCCGGCGCGGGCGACGCGCTGCCGGTCTTCCTGCCACCGGAGGCACACGACACCATCGCGCTGATCCTGCGCGGCGGCCCGTTCCCGCACCGCCAGGACGGCAGCGTGTTCGGCAACCGCGAACGGCGCCTGCCGCAGCGCCCGCGCGGCTACTACCGCGAGTACACCGTGCGCACGCCCGACCTCGGCCACCGCGGCGCGCGGCGGATCGTCACCGGCGGCGATCCGCCCGACGTCTGGTACTACACCGACGACCACTACGAGACCTTCCGTGATTTCCAGGTCCCGGCCAACGGAGGCGCGCAATGAGCGACAGCGGATTCGACATGGGCCTGGAGGACGTGGGCCAGGCCGGGGTCTATGGCGTGGCCCACGGCGATCTCGGCGGGCTGGCGGCGGCCGCGCGCGATGCCGGGCTCAAGGTGCTGCGCGTGGACCTGGAATCATGCACCGACAAGCGCACCCTGCTGCTGCGCATCGGCACCCAGCTGGATTTCCCGGCGGGCCGCGGCCGCAACTGGGATGCGCTGTCCGATGCGCTGCGCGACCTGTCCTGGCTGCCGGCCAGGGGCTATGCGCTGTTGTTCGGCGATGCCGGCGACCTGCGCGACGCCAGCCCGGCGGATTTCGACACGCTGCTGGATGTCCTCTCCGAAGCCGCGGCCAGCTGGGCCGCGGACAACGTGCCGTTCTGGGCGTTCTTCGAGTTGCCGCACGGTGGCGAAGCCGCGGCAACGGACGACCTCTGAGCCGGCGCCGTCAGCCCGGCGGCCGCGCGGGGCCCTTGAGCTCGATCACGTTGCCGTCCGGATCACTGAAATACAGCGACAGTCCGTCGCCCTCGGCGCCGAAGTTGACCTCCGCCGCGGCCGGCACGGCGACCCCATGGCGCCCCAGGTGGGCGACGATGCCCGCCTCGTCGAAGGGTTCGACCCGCAGGCACAGGTGATCCACGTTGCGCGCGCCCTGCCCCGGCGCGGCACCGCCACGGGCGCCCAGGGCGCCGTCCACGCTGACCAGGTCGATCATCGACGCGCCGGCGCGCAGGTGTACCAGGCCCAGGTGCGCGCGCCGCCTGACCACCTCGCAGCCGAGCACGGCCTGGTAGAAGGCGATGCTGCGCGACAGGTCGCGCACGCGGAACACCACATGGTCGATGCGCTGCACCGAAAACGGCATTTACATCGCATGCTCCATGCAGAAACCCGGGAAGCGGGGTCGATGACCGGCGCCTGTGCGCGGCGATTGTCACACGGCCGCACCCGCGGTTGGCGCGGCGCTGGAGGAACGCCGCGGTGGTGCGCCCACCCGTGCGCACCGCCGGCCGGGCGGCAGCCAGGCTCAGCCGTCGAGTTCTTCCCAGCGCGCGTAGGCCGCGTCCAGTTCCGCCTGCACCCGGGCCAACTGCTGGGTGTGCGCGCTGACCTCGGTGCTGGAACGGGTGTAGAACGCCGGGTCGTTCATCGCGCCGGTCAGGCCTTCCACGTCGCGCTCCAGCTGTTCGATCTTCGCCGGCAGCTGTTCCAGTTCGCGCGCGTCCTTGAAACTGAGCTTGCGCCTGGCCGGCGCCGGCTCGGCAGCGGCCGCAGGCGTGGTCGCCGGCTTCGCGGCCGGTACCGCCGTGGCCGAGGCCCTGGCCACGGCCATGCCGCTCTGCGCCGGCGCCGGGCGCTGGCGCAGCGAGTCGGTATAGCCGCCGACGTAATCGCCGACCCTGCCCTCGCCTTCCAGCACCAGGGTGGAGGTGACCACGTTGTCAAGGAAATCGCGGTCGTGGCTGACCAGCAGCAGGGTGCCGGTGTAATCGCCCAGCAGCTCCTCCAGCAGCTCCAGGGTCTCCACGTCCAGGTCGTTGGTCGGTTCGTCCATCACCAGCAGGTTGGACGGCTGCGCGAACAGCTTGGCCAGCAGCAGGCGGTTGCGCTCGCCGCCGGACAGGCGGGTGATCGGCGCCCGCGCTCGCTCGGGGGTAAACAGGAAGTCCTGCAGGTAGGCGTGCACGTGCTTGCGCTTGCCGTTGAGGTCGATGAAGTCCGCGCCCTCGGCCACGTTCTCGATCGCGCTCCAGTCCTCGCGCAGGGTGGCGCGGTACTGGTCGAAATAGGCGATCTGCAGGTTGGTGCCCTGGCGCACCTCGCCGGCGTCCGGCTGCAGTTCGCCCAGCAGCAGCTTGAGCAGGGTGGTCTTGCCGCTGCCGTTGGGGCCGATCAGGCCGATGCGGTCGCCGCGCAGGATCGTGGTCGAGAAATCCCTGATCATCACCCGCTCGCCGAACGCGAAGCTGACGTCCCTGACGTCGATGACCTTCTTGCCGGAATTCTCGCCCGAGGCCGCTTCCAGGCGGACATTGCCGCCCAGCTCGCGGCGCTGGCTGCGTTCCACGCGCATGGCCTTGAGCCGGCGCACGCGGCCTTCGTCACGGGTGCGGCGCGCCTTGATGCCCTGCCGGATCCACACTTCCTCCTGCGCCAGCAGCTTGTCGAAGCGTGCGTTCTCCTGCGCCTGCGCGTTGAGCCGTTCCTCGCGGCGGCGCGCGTAGTTGTCCCAGTCGCCCGGCCAGCTGGTCACCTGGCCGCGGTCGATCTCGACGATGCGGGTTGCCAGCGCACGCAGGAAGCGGCGGTCATGGGTGACGAACACCACGCAGCCGTTCCAGCCCTTGAGGAAGCCTTCCAGCCAGTCGATGGCCTCGATGTCCAGGTGGTTGGTCGGCTCGTCCAGCAGCAGTACGTCGGGCCCGGCGACCAGCGCGCGCGCCAGCAGCACGCGGCGTTTCATGCCGCCGGACAGGCGCCCGAACTCGGCATCGCCGTCCAGCTCCAGCTTGGTCAGGGTTTCGGACACGCGCTGGTCCAGCGCCCAGCCATCGGCGGCGTCGATCCTGGCCTGCACCTTGCCCATGGCATCGCCATCGAACACATCGGCATGGCTCAGCCGGTGGAACTCGGCCAGCCAGTGGCCGAGTTCACCCAGGCCATCGGCGACCACGTCGAACACGCTGCCGGCGGCGCCATGCGGTACCTCCTGCTCCAGGCGGGTGACGCGCACGCCCTGCTGGACGCGCACTTCGCCGTCGTCCGGCTTCAGTTCGCCGGCCATCAGCTTCATCAAGGTGGATTTGCCGGCGCCGTTGCGGCCGATCAGGGCGATGCGCTCGCCACTTTCGATCGACAGTTCGGCTTTCTCCAGCAACAACGGGCCGCCGACGCTGTAGTCGACGTTCTGCAGGGTGATCAAAGGCATGCGCGCATTGTACGGGAGCCGCGCTCAGGCGTCGGCGAACGTGCCCGGATCCAGCGCCAGCAGCCGCCGCAGGCTGGCCGCCACCGGCCTGCCCGGGTGCCGCAGCACCCACAGCTGCCGCCGCAGCGGCGGTAACGGCGTGGCCAGCACGTGCAGCCGGCCCAGCGCGATCAGATCGGCCACCGCGTGCCGCGACAGGCAGGCCAGGCCCAGCCCGGCGACGGCGCCCTGCTTGATCGCCTCGGTACCGCCGAGCTGCAGTACCTCGGCGAACCGGTGCAGGTGCGGCAGCAGCGCCTGCTCGGCCGCCTCGCGGGTGCCCGAGCCCGGCTCGCGCAGCAACCAGCAGGCGCCGCGCAGCCGCGCCATGTCCGCACCGGCCCGCAGTGCCGCCGCCTGCGGGTGGCGATCGCCGAACACGATTACCAGTTCGTCCTCGCGCCAGGGCGCCACGTCCAGCCCCGGCTCGTGGCACGGGCCCTCGATCAGGCCGATGTCCACCTCCAGGCGCTGCACCGCAGCGGCGACTTCGCGGGTATTGCCGATCACCAGGTCGACCCGGGCCTGGTCGTTGCGCTCGCGCAGGTCGGCGATGCGCGACGGCATCAGGTAGTTGCCGATGGTAGTGCTGGCGCCGACCCGCCAGCGCACCGGCGCGGCGGCCTCCCCGGCCCGGCCGTAGCGGCGCTCGATATCGTCCACGGCCGCCAGCAGCGCCCGTGCCTCGGGCAGCAGCGCACGGCCGTGGCCGTTGAGCACCAGCCGGCGTCCGACGCGGTCGAACACGGCCAGCCCGAGCAGGCTCTCCAGCTCGCCCAGGGCCGCACTCACCGCCGACTGTGACAGGCCGATGGCCTCGCCCGCAGCAGCGGTGGTGCCGGTTTCGGCGACGGCGGAGAAAATCTGCAGCTGGCGCAGGGAGAGATGCATTAACTACCCAAAATATCGTTTATCCATACGAATATTATCTGTTTTACAGATTATTAGCGTGGCGGCAGGATGGGCCATCTCCTCATAACCGTCCGTCATGAACACCGCCCTCCAGGGCCACGCCCCGGCCCGCCCACGTCGCCTCCCCGGCCTGCTGTTGACCGCCGCCATCGCCATGCTTTCCCTGTGGCTGGGTACCCTGCCGTGGCTGCAGGCCCATGGCATCAGTGCGCTGACGCTGGCGATCCTGCTCGGTATCGCCCTGGGCAACACCGCCTACGGCAGGCTGGCGCCGCGCACGGCGGCAGGCGTGGGCTTCTCCAAGGCGACCCTGCTGCGCGCCGGCATCGTCCTCTACGGCCTGCGCCTGACCGTGCAGGACATCGGCCAGGTCGGCGTCGCCGGGGTGCTGATCGACGCGCTGGTGTTGTGCTCCACCTTCGCCCTGGCGTGGTGGCTGGGCACCCGCGTGCTCGGGCTGGAGCGCAACACCGCGCTGCTGATCGGCGCCGGCAGCTCCATCTGCGGCGCCGCGGCGGTGATGGCCGCCGAGCCGGTGGTCAAGGGCCGCGCCGAGCAGGTTGCCATCGCCGTGGCCACGGTGGTCGTGTTCGGCACCCTGGCGATGTTCCTGTACCCGCTGCTGTACCAGTGGGGCCTGCATGCCGGCTGGATGCCGCTGGACGAGACCGGCTACGGCGTATTCACCGGCTCCACCGTGCATGAGGTGGCCCAGGTGGTCGCCGCCGGCCGCGCGGTCAGCCAGCCGGCCGCCGACGCGGCGGTCATCGCCAAGATGGTGCGGGTGATGATGCTGGCGCCGTTCCTGGTGGGCCTGTCGGCACTGCTGGCGCGCGGCCGCCGCGACCGCCAGGGCCCGCGCTCCAGGATCGCCGTGCCCTGGTTCGCGTTCGGCTTCATCGCCATGGTCGGCTTCAACTCGCTGCAGCTGCTGCCCGCCGGGCTGGTCGCCGCCCTGGTCGAGCTGGACACCGCGCTGCTGGCGATGGCGATGGCCGCGCTGGGCCTGACCACCCATGTCTCGGCCCTGCGCCAGGCCGGTCCGCGGCCGATGCTGCTGGCCGCGCTGCTGGCCGCCTGGCTGCTCGGCGGCGGCCTGCTGATCAACCTCGCGGTACGTGCGCTGTCCTGAATCGGGCGCGCCGCGGCGGCCGCCGGGGCGGCACGGCCCGCCGGCATCTGCGAAAATACGGCATGACCGATTTCTCCTCGTTGCCGCTGATCCCGGCCCTCGCACCCGGCATCGACGCGCTGGGCTATACCGCCATGACCCCGGTGCAGGCACAGAGCCTACCGCCCATCCTGGACGGGCGCGACGTGATCGCCCAGGCTCCCACCGGCAGCGGCAAGACCGCCGCCTTCGGCCTGGGCCTGCTGAACCGGCTCGACCCGGCCACCCTGCGTACCCAGGCGCTGGTGCTGTGCCCTACCCGCGAACTGGCCGACCAGGTCGGCCGGCAGCTGCGCAAACTGGCCACCGGCATCCCCAACCTCAAGCTGCTGGTACTGACCGGCGGCGTGCCGCTGGGCCCGCAGCTGACGTCGCTGGAGGCGCACGACCCGCAGGTGGTGGTGGGCACGCCCGGCCGCGTGCAGGAACTGGCGCGCAAGCGCGCGCTCAACCTCGGCCAGGTGCGCACGTTCGTGCTCGACGAAGCCGACCGCATGCTCGACATGGGCTTCGAGGAGCCCATCCGCGAGATCGCCGGGCGCACCCACAAGGAGCGGCAGAGCCTGCTGTTCTCGGCCACGTTCCCCGACGCCATCCGCGAACTGGCGCGCGCCCTGCTCGATGACCCGGTGGAAGTCACCATCGACGGCCAGCAGGAAGCCCCGGCGATCCAGCACCTGTTCTTCGAGGTCGAGCCGACGCACCGGCAGAAGGCGCTGGCCGGGCTGCTGCTCAGGTACACGCCCGAATCGGCGGTGGTGTTCTGCAACACCCGCAAGGACGTGGACGAGGTGGCCAATTCACTGCGCCAGTTCGGCTTCTCGGCGCTGGCCCTGCATGGCGACATGGAACAGCGCGACCGCGACGAGGTCCTGCTGCAGTTCGCCAACCGCAGCTGCAACGTGCTGGTCGCCAGCGACGTGGCCGCGCGCGGCCTGGACGTGGAAGAGCTGGCCGCGGTGGTCAACTACGAAATGCCCAGCGACCTGGACACCTACCGCCACCGCGTCGGCCGCACCGCCCGCGCCGGCCGCCGCGGCCTGGCGCTGAGCCTGGTCGCCGGCCGCGAGCGCCACCGCGCCGAAGCACTGGAAGCCGACCAGGGCAGCGCGCTGGACTGGCAGAAGACCCCGCTGGCCACCGCGCGCCCGGCACAGCTGCCGCAGGCGGCGATGACCACGCTGCGGATCGATGGCGGCAAGACCGACAAGCTGCGCGCCGGGGACATCCTCGGCGCGCTCACCGGCGATGCCGGGCTGTCGGCCAAGGCCATCGGCAAGATCGACATCTTCCCCACCCGCTCCTACGTGGCCATCGCCCGCGAGCAGGCCGGCAAGGCGGTGGCACGGCTGGAAGCGGGCAAGATCAAGGGCAGGCGCTTCCGCGTGCGCAAGCTGTAAGCCAGAACACGATCCTGCCCCTCCAGCGGACCCGGCTGGCATGAGGCCGCAGGTGCGGGGCTTGCCCCGCACGGAACCTGCCGGTGGAGCCTCGGTGCGGGGCAAGCCCCGCACCTGCCGACGCCTCACCACGAAGCCGCGTTCAATACACCAGCGTGGCCTGCAGCGGCAGCCCTGCCGGCCAGCGCGGGCGGCCGCCCAGCCCGTCCAGTTCCACCAGCACCGCCGCCCCCAGCACCTCGGCCTCCAGCCGCCGCGCCAGCAGCAGCGCCGCGGCCAGCGTACCGCCTGTGGCGAGCACGTCGTCGATCAGCAGCACCCGGGTGCCGGGGGCGATGGCACCGGCGCAGACCTCGATGCGGTCGCTGCCGTACTCCAGCGCGTACTCCTGGGCCAGGGTGGCGCCGGGCAGCTTGCCCGGCTTGCGCACCGGCACGAAGCCGGCGCCCAGTTCCAGCGCCAGCGCGGCGCCGAGGATGAAGCCGCGCGCCTCCACCCCCAGCACCGCCTGCACGCCGGCCGCGCGCCAGGGCTCGGCCATCGCCGCGATCGCCGCGCGGAAGCCATCGGCATCGGCCAGCAGCGGGGTGATGTCCTTGAAGCGGATACCGGGCCGCGGGAAGTCGGCCACGTCGCGGATCGTGCTGGACCAGTCGGGATAGGGGTTCGTCATCGGGTCATTCGGAAGGGAAGGAATCAGGAACTGCACGACAGCATGGCGCAGCCGGCGCGCGTACGCGCCCAGTCCGGACGCCGCCGGGCGAACGCTTCGCGGCCGGGCTGTTCGTCGCCGGGACGCTGCATCACCTCCAGCAGTTCGTCGATGCCGCCGCTGTCGCCCTGCTCGGCGCGGTCGATGGCCTGCTGCACCAGCCAGTTGCGCGGTACGTATTTTGGATTGGCCACCTGCATGACCCGGCGCCGCGCGGCGGCATCCAGCCCGGCCTCGCGCACGCGCGCGGCGTGGCACTGCAGCCAGTCCAGCAGGTCCGGCATCACTCGCTCGCGGCGCGCGGGCGAATAGAACGCACCCTCCAGCGCCGCCACGTCCGGTCGCTGCGGGTCGACGTCGAGCAGCGCCCGGAACGCCAGGGTCATGTCCATCTCGCCGGCGTGCAGCAGTGCCTGGAACCGGGCCATCAGCGCCTCGTCGCCCTCGCGGTAGTCACCCAGGCCGAGCTTGGCGACCAGATGGCCGCGGGCTTCGGCCGCGTAGCGCGCCTGGAACGCATCCAGCCCCGCCTGCAGCGGCGCCGCCTCCGCGAACAGCGGCGACAGCGCCTGCGCCAGCCGCACCAGGTTCCAGTACGCCACCTGCATCTGCGCGCCGAAACGGTAGCGGCGGCCCTGCGCGTCGGTGGTGTTCGGCGTCCAGTCCGGGTCGTAATCCTCGATCCAGCCATACGGGCCGTAGTCCAGGGTCAGGCCCAGCACCGACATGTTGTCGGTGTTCATCACCCCGTGCACGAAGCCCACCCGCATCCACTGCGCCACCAGCACTGCGGTGCGCGTGCAGATCCCGGCGAACCAGTCGGCATGGCGCGAGGGGCCGGGCGGCAACTGCGGAAAGTCGCGGTCGATGCAGAAATCCACCAGCTGCCGCAGCAGCGCCCGGTCGCCGCGTGCCGCCGGCAGCTCGAAGCTGCCGAAGCGCAGGAACGAAGGCGCCACCCGGCACACCACCGCGCCCGGCTCGCCGCGCGGATGGCCGTCGTAGAACATGTCGCGGACCACCGTCTCGCCGGTGGCGACCAGACTCAGCGCACGCGTGGTCGGCACGCCCAGGTGGTGCATGGCCTCCGAACACAGGAATTCTCGGATCGACGAGCGCAGCACCGCGCGGCCGTCCGCGCCGCGCGAATAGGGCGTTGGCCCGGCCCCCTTCAGCTGCAGCTCCCAGCGCCGGCCATCGGCCAGCAGCTCGCCGAGCGAAATGGCGCGGCCATCGCCCAGTTGCCCGGCCCAGTGCCCGAACTGGTGGCCGCCGTAATTCGCCGCCCATGGCTGCATGCCGGGGTACAACGCATTGCCGGCGAACACCGCGGCGAACTCCGGCGCCTGCACGGCCGCGCGGTCGAAACCCAGCATCGCCGGCACCTCCGGCGCATGCGCCAGCAGGCGCGGCGCCGCCACCGGAGTGGGCATGACCTGCGACCAGGCCGCGCCCGGCACCTCGCGCCGGCGCGATCCGGTTTCGGCGTCGCCGGGCAGTTCGCGCAGGAAACGGTTGTCGAAATGCAGCACCGGGGTAGTCATCGGTAGCAGATGGGGGCTGGGCCCGAGGTCACAAGCACGGCGGCGATGGCAGCCCGGTTTCCGGCACCCCGGCCGAAGGCCCCGGAGAGGCCGCCGTGCAGGGCGGGCGCAAAAACCGGCGGGAGCGCTGGCGCCATAAACAAAAACGCCGGAAGCTTTCGCTTCCGGCGTCGTGGCGACCTTGCGGTTGCGGGGGCTGGATTACAGCGCCTGCACCTGGTCAGCCTGCATGCCCTTCTGGCCCTGCACGGCGACGAAGGTCACCTTCTGGCCTTCCTGCAGCGACTTGAAGCCGGTGCCCTGGATGGCACGGAAGTGCACGAACAGGTCGGGGCCGCTTTCCGGGGTGATGAAACCAAAACCCTTGGCATCGTTGAACCACTTCACCGTGCCGGTCTGACGCTCAGACATTACAAACTCCTGGAACTATTGATTGGAAATCGCAGCCACCGGGGATCGGGGCCGAGACTGAGTTGCAGGCGTTGGTAAAACGGAACGATGAGCGGATCGGTGAGATCAGCTGCATCAGGCCACGATTCACGGTGACCCTTGCAAGCACAGTGGGGCGAAAGATACGCGGCTTTCCAGCAAAAAGCGACAAATACCGCATTCATCCGCACCGAAACCCCACCTCCCGGCAACAATCCCGCTAAATTCATTGGCTTGGCGCCCCGCATCGGGCGGCACCGGCCCGCCCCGGGCCCGCGCAGCGGCTAGACTGCGCGCCATGGAATCCACCCTTGCCGCCCCCTCCCCCCGCATCTGGGTGGACGCCGACGCCTGCCCGGCGGTCATCCGCGACATCCTGTACCGCGCCGCCGAGCGCACCCGGATCGAGGTGATCCTGGTCGCCAACCGCTGGCTGCAGACGCCCTCCTCGCGTTTCATCCGCGCCATGCAGGTCGCCGGTGGCCCGGACGTGGCTGACGACGCCATCGCCGAACGCGTGGCCGCCGGCGACCTGGTCGTCACCCAGGACATTCCGCTGGCCGCACGGGTGCTGGCCAGGGGCGCGGCCGCCGTGGACCCGCGCGGCGTGCCGTTCAGCCCCGACAGCATCGCCCAGCGCCTGTCGATACGCGATTTCATGGCCGAACTGCGCGGCGCGGGCGTGCAGACCGGCGGCCCGCCCAGCCTGCACGCGCGCGACCGCCAGGCCTTCGCCGCGCGCCTGGACCAGTGGCTGGCGCGGCAGCGCTGAAGCGCGGCCCGCCGCGGCTGCGCCCGCGCAGTAGAATGGCGGTCTTTGCCCCGTGATCCCATGGCCCTTACCGCCACCATCCGCAAGGCCGAGCTGCAGATCAGCGACATGGACCGCGGCTACTACGCGACCCACCACCTGACCCTGGCCCAGCACCCCTCCGAGACCGACGAGCGCCTGATGGTGCGCCTGCTCGCCTTCGCGCTGAACGCCGATGACCGCCTGGAGTTCGGCCGCGGACTTAGCACCGACGACGAACCGGACCTGTGGCAGCACGACTACACCGGCGACATCCTGCAGTGGATCGACCTGGGCCACCCCGACGAGTCGCGGGTGCGCAAGGCGTGCAACCGCAGCCGCCAGGTGCAGGTGATCAACTACGGCGGCAACGCCTCGGACATCTGGTGGCAGAAGCAGGGCAAGGGCCTGGCCCGCTTCGGCAACCTCTCGGTGGTGGACCTGGACGCCGGCTTCGTCGAGCGCTGGGGCCAGCAGATCCAGCGGGCGATGCGCTGGAGCGTGCTGATCCAGGACGGCGAGCTGCAGATCCTCAACGACCAGGTCCAGCTCGACGTCACCCCCGCCTGGCGCAAGCGCGCGGCGGCTTGAGTGGCGCGCTTGCGATGAGCCAGGGCATGGCTGCCCAGCACTGCGACGTGCTGGTGATCGGCGCCGGCGCGGCCGGCCTGATGTGCGCGCTTACCGCCGGCCAGCGCGGCCGCGTGGTGCAGGTGATCGACCACGCCAACAAGCCGGGCAAGAAGATCCTGATGTCCGGCGGTGGGCGCTGCAATTTCACCAACACCGGCACCACCGCCGCCAACTTCATTTCGGCCAACCCGCATTTCTGCAAATCGGCGCTGGCCCGCTACACCCCGGCCGATTTCATCGCCATGGTCGAGCGCCACCGCATCGCCTGGCACGAAAAGGAGCTGGGGCAGCTGTTCTGCGACATCTCCTCCAAGCTGATCGTGCGCATGCTGCTGGACGAATGCCAGCAGGCCGCGGTGCGGATCCGCACCGACTGCGCGGTGGAGGGCATCGAGCGTGGCGCCGACGGCTTCCGCGTGCGCACCGGCCACGGCCTGTTCCACTGCGCGTCGCTGGTGATCGCCAGCGGCGGCCTGTCCATTCCCAGCATGGGCGCCAGTGGCTTCGGCTACGAGGTCGCGCGCCAGTTCGGCCACGCGGTGCTGCCCACCCGCGCCGGGCTGGTGCCGCTGACCCTCAGCGGCAGGCACCAGGAACGGCTGGCCGACCTCAGCGGCGTGGCGCTGCCGGTGGAGGCGCGCTGCAACGGGCAGGCGTTCCGCAACTTCATGCTGCTCACCCACCGCGGGGTCAGCGGCCCGGCGATCCTGCAGATTTCCTCCTACTGGCAGCCCGGTGACGACCTGCGCCTGGACCTGCTGCCGGGCCATGACGCACTGCAATGGCTGCGCGGCATGAAACGCGAGCGCGGCGCCTCCGAACTGCGCACGGTACTGGCCGAGGTCATGCCCAAGCGGATGGCGCAGCGCCTGTGCGAGCACTGGCTGCCGGACCGGCCGGTGCGCCAGCTCGACGAGCCGCAGTTGAAACAGGCGGCGGCATTGCTGGCCGATTTCCCGCTGGTGGCCAGCGGCACCGAGGGCTACCGCACCGCGGAAGTGACCCTGGGCGGCGTGGACACGCGCCAGGTGTCGTCCTCCACCCTCGAATCGCGGCAGGTGCCGGGGCTGTATTTCGTCGGCGAGGTGCTGGACGTGACCGGGTGGCTGGGGGGCTACAACTTCCAGTGGGCCTGGGCCTCCGGGCACGCGGCCGGCCAGGCGGCCTGAGCCCGGCACAGGAACCGCGTCACAGGCAAGCGATCAGCGCATGGACGGCACCGCGGCCATGTTGTATTAAACCCGGTCAGAGGGGAGTCCTGAATGCAGAACGGCAAAGAATCAACCCTGCGCCTGCTGATCGTCGATGACAGCGCCGAGAACGCAGAGGCGATCGTCAGCACCTTGCGCAACAGCGGCATCGCCGTCCGCCCATACCGGCCGCAGGCACCGGCGGAACTGGCGGACATCGTGTCCAGCCAGGCCATCGACCTGGTGCTGTGCGCGCCGTCGCAGGTGATCCCGCAGCTGCTGCTCAGCCAGCAGATCGCCGCCAGCGGCAAGGACATCCCGGTGATCGCGCTGGCCGAGCAGGTGGACGAGCAGACGCTGGTGGAATCGGGTGCCAATGGCATCCGCGCCATTGCCCTGCGCCACCGGCCCGAGCACCTGCTGGCCGTGGTGCGCGACGAATGGACCGACCTGCAGGCCCGCCGCGGCCTGCGCCGCATCGAGGCGCAGATGCGCGAGACCGAGCGCCGCTGCGACGCGCTGATCGCCTCTTCGCGCGACCCCATCGCCTACATCCACGAAGGCATGCACATCCGCGCCAACGAGGCGTACCTGGAGATGTTCGGCTACGACGCGTTCGAGGACGTGGAAGGCATTTCGCTGCTGGACATGGTCGCGCCGCAGCATGTGGAGGATTTCAAGCAGCTGCTCAAGGCGCTGGGCAAGGGCGAGCCGCCGCCGCCGCAGTACGAGGTGCACGCGCGCAACCAGGATGGCGAGAGCTTCCCGGCGACGATGGAGTTCACCGCCGCCACCTACGAGGGCGAGTCGTGCTTCCAGGTGGTGTTCCGCCGCCGCGAGGAGTTCGACCCCGAACTGGCGCGCGAGGTCGAGGCGCTGCGCCAGCGCGACCAGGTCACCGGCCTGCTCAACCGCCCGACCTTCATGGTGCACCTGGAAAACGCCGTGGCCCAGGTCAGCCGCAGCGACGGCCAGTACGGCTTCCTGCTGGTGGAGCCGGACCACTACGCGCGGCTGCTGCCCGACATCGGGCTGGACTCGGCCGACGCACTGGTTGCCGCGCTCGGCCAGCATCTGGCCGCAACGCTCGGCGACGGCCTGTCGCTGGCGCGTTTCGGCGAGCACAGCTTCGCCATCCTCGCCCAGGGCGACTACGCGCACACCATGGGGCTGGCCGAACGCGTGCGCAGCGCCTTCGCCTCGCATGTGTTCAGCATCGGCGCACGCTCGGCGACGGTCACCGTCAGCATCGGCGGCGTGCAGGTCGGCGAAAAGATCGCCAGCGTCGGCCAGGTGCTGGCCCGCGCCAGCGACTGCACCCGCACCGCGACCGAACTGGGCGGCAACACGGTCAAGGTGTTCGACCCGGGGGCCGCCGACCGCGTCGAGGAAGAACGCATCCAGCGCTGGGTGGAGCTGATGCGCGGCGCGCTCGAGGGCGAGGGCTTCCAGCTGCGCTTCCGCCCGGTCATCAACCTCATGGGCGAGGCGATCCAGCTGTACGACACCTCGCTGCAGTTGCGCAACAACAACGAGATGGTGGGGCCTTCGACCTTCCTGCCGATCGCCGAGGACCAGGGCCTGCTGGCGCCGATCAACCGCTGGGTGGTCGGCCAGGCGATCCGTGCGCTGGGCGAGCGCCAGCGCGCCGGCCATCGCACCTGCATGATGGTGCGGATCACGCCCGAATCGTTCTCCGATCCGCAGCTGCTGGCGGTGATCCGCGACGGCCTGCAGGCCGAGGGCGTGTCCGGCGACCAGCTGTGGCTGCAGGTCCCCGAGGCCAAGGTGTTCACCCACCTGCGCAATGCCCAGCAGTTCCTGGCCGCGGCCTCGGCGCTGGGCTGCAAGGTCGGGCTGGAGCAGTTCGGTTCCGGGCTCGATTCGTTCCAGTTGCTGGCCCACTTCCAGCCGGGTTTCCTCAAGCTGGACAGCAGCTTCACCGCGGACCCGGCACTGGCCCGCGAGCAACTGCCCAAGATCCAGGAAATCACCACGCGCGCGCAGTCGCAGGACATCCGCACCATCGCCGAGTTCGTCTCCGATGCGGCGACGATGAGCCTGCTGTTCACCTCCGGCGTGGATTACGTGCAGGGCGACTTCGTCGGCCCCGCCGGCCCGGAGATGAACTTCGAGTTCAACGCGTAAGACCGTGCCGGCCAGCGCCGGCCCGCGTCACATGCGAATGCGAAAAGGCCGGCGTGGACGCCGGCCTTTTGCGTATCAGGTCAGGTCGACCAGATTCTCGATCTTCACGTCCGGGTTGACGTCGGCGTCATAGTCCACGCCGTCGATGCCGAAACCGAACAGGCGCAGGAAGTCGGCCTTGTAGCCGGCCAGGTCGCTGATCTCGTACAGGTTCTCGTTGGTCACCTGCGGCCACAGTTCGACCACCCTGCCCTGCACCTCCGGCGCCATTTCCTTGTAGTCGGCGCGCAGGCGGCCCTCCTCGTCCACCAGCGCGACGCTGCGGCCCTTGCCGTCGACCAGGTCGCGGCGGATGTGGTCGACGGCGTTGGCGCCGCCCTGCGGCCCGTTGTAGAGAATGTCGTACAGGGTGTCGAGCTGCTCGATGCAGCCTTCGTGGGTGCCCTCGTCCTTCATCACCTTGAACAGCAGCGACAGGTACAGCGGCATGGTCGGGATCGCCGAGCTGGCCTGGGTGACCACCGCCTTGAGCACCGACACGCGGGCGTCGCCACCGATGCCCTGCAGGCGGGCGCGGATGTCCTTGACCTTGGCGTCCAGGTCCTTCTTGGCGGCGCCGATGGAGCCGTTCCAGTAGATCGCCTGGGTGATTTCCTCGCCGACGTAGGTGAACGCGGTGGTGGTCGCGCCCGGTGCCAGCACCCCGGCTTCCAGCAGCGCGTCGATCCACATCTGCCAGTCTTCGCCGCCCATCACCTGCACGGTGCCGGCGATTTCCTCGGCGCTGGCCGGCTGCAGGGTGGTCTCGGTCAGCACTTCCTTGTCGGTATCCAGGCCGCGCAGCGTGATCGGCGCGCCGATCGGCTTGAGCGTGGAGCTGATCACCTCGCCGGTCTTCGGGTGCTTGCGGCGCGGCGATGCCAGGCTGTAGACCACCTGGTCGACCTGGCCCAGGTCGGCCTTGATGATCTCGATGACCTTGGCCTTGACCTCGTCGGAGAATGCATCGCCGTTGACGCTGCGCGCGTAAAGGCCGGCCTGGTGCGCGTACTTCTCGAACGCGGCCGAGTTGTACCACCCCGCCGTGCCCGGCTTGCTTTCGCTGCCCGGACGCTCGAAGAACACGCCCAGCGTGGCGGCGCCGCTGCCGAAGGCGGCCTTGATGCGCGCGGCCAGGCCGTAGCCGGTGGACGCACCGATCACCAGCACCTTCTTCGGGCCATGGGCGAGCCTGGGCTGCGCCTTGATGTAGTCGATCTGTTCCTTGACCGCCGCGTCGCAGCCGGCCGGATGGGTGGTGACGCAGATGAAGCCGCGCACACGCGGTTTGATGACCATGGAAACCTCGGTTGGATACGGGAAAACAGCGCCGCGGCACACGCCGGGCAGGCGCCGAACCGCGAGGATCGTAGTGTGCGCCCGCAGCGAAAACAACCGACGCCACCGCATGGAACCGGCACCTCGGCGGCGTCATCGCGGGCAGGCCGCAAACGGAAAGAGCCGCGCGGTGCGCGGCTCTTTCGCGGTCGGGAGGTGGCGGGCCTTACGGGCGGCGCGCCAGTTCCTCGACGTCCTTGGCCTTGGGCAGCAGGTCCTGCTTGGAGACCTTGAACGGCCCGATGCTGAGCAGCGGGACGGCCACGATGACCGACGACACCACCACGATCACCGCGCCGACCATGTGGGTCTCGGCCAGGCCTTCCATCGACTCGCCACCGTACAGGTACAGCGCCAGCGCCGACAGGAAGAACAGCACCGCGGTGATCACCGTGCGCGACAGCGTCTGGTTGATCGAGCGGTTCAGCACTTCCAGCGGCTCCACGCGCAGGCTGCGGAAGTTCTCGCGCACGCGGTCGAACACCACGATGATGTCGTTGATGGCAAAGCCCATCACCGACAGCATGCCGGCCAGCACGGTCAGGTCGAACTCGCGGCCGAGCAGCGACATGTAGGCCACGGTCAGGATCAGGTCGAAGAACGCGGTGATGCTGGCCACCATCGCGAACTTCCACTCGAAGCGCGCGGCGATGTAGATCAGGAAGCCGATCACCATGAACAGCGTCGCGTAGATGCCGTTCATCACCAGGTCCTTGCCGACCTGCGGGCCGACGAACTCGCCCGGCTGCGCGGTAGCGGCGTTGCCGGGCAGGCTGATCGCGGCGCGGACCTTCTCGGCGACCTTCTGCGCGGCGTCGGCGGCGTTGTTGTGCTCGCCATCGGGCGGCAGGCGGATCATCAGGTCGTTGCCGCCGCCCACGCTCTGCACCTGGGCGTTCTCGAAGCCGGCCGCGGCCAGGCGCTCGCGCACCGCTTCGGCGTCGACGCTCTTCTCGAAGTGGGTACGCACCACCGTGCCGCCGGTGAACTCCAGCGCGTAGTTGAAGCCCTTGAAGCCGATGATCGCCAGCGACACCAGCAGCAGCACCACCATCAACGCGAGCACCGGCCTGCGGTGGCGCATGAAGTCGATGTTGGTGTCGTTCGGGACGATGTGGAGCGGGAATAGTTTCATGCAGGGATTTTCCTTAAAAAACCCGCACACGCATGTGCGGGCTTTCGCGAAGGGATTCGCGTCAGATCGCCACGGACTGGAGCTTGTTGCGACGGCCGTAGATCAGCACCGCCAGCGCACGCGACACGGTGATCGCGGTGAACATCGAGGCGAAGATGCCGATGATCATGGTCAGCGCGAAGCCCTTCAGCGGACCGGTGCCGAACGCATACAGCGCCACGCCCACGATCAGGCCGGTGAGGTTGGCGTCGAGGATGGTGCCCGAGGCCTTCTCGTAACCGGCGGCGATGGCGGCCTTGCCCGGCATGCCCAGCCGCAGTTCCTCGCGGATGCGCTCGTTGATCAGCACGTTGGCGTCCACCGACAGGCCGACCGACAGCGCCAGGCCGGCGAAGCCCGGCAGGGTCATGGTCGCGCCGAACAGCGACATCACCGCCACCACGATCAGCAGGTTGAACAGCAGCGCCACCGAGGTGATCGCGCCGAACATGCGGTAGTAGATGGTGAAGAACACCAGGGTGAACACGAACGAGAACACCACCGCCTTGACGCCGCGGGCCACGTTCTCCGCGCCCAGGCTGGGGCCGATCACGTATTCCTCGACGAAGTCCATCGGCGCGGCCAGCGAACCGGCGCGCAGCAGCTTGGCCAGGCTGTCGGCCTCGGTCTTCTCCAGGCCGGTGGTGATGAAGTTCTTGCCCAGCGGGCTGTTGATGTTGGCCACGGAAATGACTTCTTCCTTGACCCGGAAGCTGCGCACTTCCTTGCCATCGACCATGGTCACCTGCGGAATGCGCTCGGTGTAGACCACGGCCATCGGCTTGTTCACGTTGACGCTGGTGACGTCGAACATGCGCTGGCCGCCGACGCTGTTGAGCGTGACCGCGACCGCCGGCAGGCCGTTCTGGTCGGTGGAGACCTCGGCCTTGACCATCTGGTCACCGGTGACGATGGTGCGCTTGTTCAGCAGCACCGGCATGCCACGGCGGTCGCGGTACAGGCGCGCTTCCGGCGGGATGCGGCCGCTGGTCATGGCGTCCTGCGCGTTGCCGTCCACCACCAGGCGATACTCCAGGGTGGCGGTGGCGCCGATCATGCGCTTGGCTTCTGCGGTGTCCTGCACGCCCGGCAGCTCGACCACGATGCGGTCGTCGCCCTGGCGCTGGATGATCGGCTCGGCCACGCCCAGCTCGTTGACGCGGTTGCGCAGGGTGGTCAGGTTCTGCTCGATGGCGCCGGAGGCGATCTGCAGCATCTCGGCCTGCGGCACGGTCACGGTGATGCGCTCGCCGCTGCCGGAGTAGGTCAGGGTCGGCTGCGCCTTGACCAGCGCGGCACGGGCCTTGTCGGCGTCGGCGGCATTGGCCAGTGTCACCTGGATGTCGCTCTCGCCGCGGCGCTCGACCGCGCGGTAGCCCACGCGGCTGTCGCGCAGCGTGGTGCGGATGTCCTCGGCGAACGCGTCGAAGCGCTTGTCCACCGCGGCCTTCTTGTCCACCTGCAGGGCGAAGTGCACGCCACCGACCAGGTCCAGGCCCAGCACCATCGGCTTGCCGCCGAGCCCGGCCAGCCAGTCCGGCACGGTCGAGGCCAGGTTCAGGGCGACGGTGTAGTTCTCGCCGGCCGTCTCGCGCAGCACGTCGTTGGCGCGGGTCTGGGCATCGAGCGAACCGAGGCGGACGATCAGGCTCTCGCCTTCCTTCTCCACCGACTTGGGCGTGACCCCGGCCTCGCCCAGCGCCGCGCTGACGCGCTGCTTGAGGGCATCGTCGATCTGCCCGCCGCGGTTGGCGGTGATCTGCACGGACGGGTCCTTCTGGTACACGTTGGGCAGCGCATACAGCGCGCTGACCGCCAGGACGACCAGGATCAGGAAGTACTTCCAGCGTGGGAATTCAAGCATTGCGGGTTCCTGCGCGACGCCGGTCCCGGCGCCGCGTCATGACGGAAGGGAAACTCGGGCTCAGGCCGCGGACTTCAGCGTGCCCTTGGGCAGCACGTTGCCGATGGCGCCCTTCTGCACGCGGATGCGGACGTTGTCGGCCACTTCGACGGTGATGAAGTTGTCGCCGATGTCGGTCACCACGCCGGCGATGCCGCCGTTGGTCAGCACCTCGTCGCCCCTGGCGATCTTCTCCAGCATCGCCTTGTGTTCCTTCTGGCGCTTCATCTGCGGGCGGATCATCAGGAAGTACATGACCGCGATCAGGGCGATCGGCAGCAGGAAAGTGCCCATGCCCGGGGCGGCCGGGGCGGCCTGGGCGACGGGAAGCAGGATAGCCATCGGGTTCATCGTGTGTCCTTAACTGTCGGGCGGTGCCTGCCGGGGCCGGCGCCGCGGAACGGATTCAAGCGTGGAAGTATGCCATAGAGGCGGGCCGGTCCAATTGCAAGGCGGGGCCTGCCGCTGACTGCCGCACGGCCCTACTCCCGGGCGCCCGTGTCGTGCCTGTCCGCCCGCCCTGCCCCTGCCTACCGCCTGCCGGCGCGGCCCGGCCCGGCGGCCACCCTGCTGTGGGGGCAGGAAAAACGCTACAGCGCCGGCGCGAGCGCCCCGCGCGCCGCATAGAAGGACTCGCGGAAGGCCAGGAAGGTTCCCGCCTCGATGGCCGCGCGCATGTCGGCCATCAGCTTCTCGTAGTAATAGAGGTTGTGCAGGGTACCGAGCATCGGCGCCAGCATCTCGTTGCAGCGGTCCAGGTGGCGCAGGTAGGCGCGGGTGTAGCCGCTGCTGCAGGCATGGCAGCCGCAGCCCGGCTCGATGGTGTCCATGTCGCGCTCGTAGCGGGCGTTGCGGATGCGCACCGTGCCGGTCGAGGTGAAGTAATGGCCGTTGCGCGCGTTGCGGGTCGGCATCACGCAGTCGAACATGTCCACGCCGCGGGCCACGCCCTCGACCAGGTCTTCGGGGCGGCCCACGCCCATCAGGTAGCGCGGGCGGTCGGCCGGCAGGATCGGGTGCATGTGCTCGAGCATGGCGTTGCGCTCGTGCTCGGGCTCGCCCACCGCCAGCCCGCCGATGGCATAGCCGTCGAAGCCGATCTGCTGCAGGCCTTCGGCCGAGCGGCTGCGCAGGTCGGGGTGCACGCCGCCCTGGACGATGCCGAACAGCGCCGCGTCGTTGCCCAGCGCGTCATGCGCATCGCGCGAGCGCCGCGCCCAGCGCAGGCTCAGTTCCATCGAGCGCCGCGCCACGTCCTCGGTGGCCGGGTACGGGGTGCATTCGTCGAAGATCATCACCACGTCCGAATCGAGCACCTTCTGGATCTTCATGCTCTCCTCCGGCCCCAGGAACACGCGGGCGCCATCGGTCGGCGAGGCGAAAGTGACGCCCTGCTCGGTGATCTTGCGGCGGTGCGCCAGCGAGAACACCTGGAAGCCGCCCGAGTCGGTCAGGATCGGTCCGTTCCAGCGGCAGAAGCCGTGCAGGCCGCCATGGTCGCCGATCACCTCCAGGCCCGGGCGCAGGTACAGGTGGAAGGTGTTGCCGAGGATGATCTCGGCGCCGAGCGCGCGGATCTGCTCGGGCAGCACGCCCTTCACCGAGCCGTAGGTGCCCACCGGCATGAACGCCGGGGTCTGCACGGTGCCGCGCGGGAAGCAAAGCTGGCCGCGGCGCGCGTTGCCGTCGGTGGCCTGGAGCGTGAACTGCAGTCTGGACATGGGTGTGCTTCGGTCGGTCTGCCGTCCATTGTCGCGGATCGGCGACGCTGGCGCAGGAAAGGCGGGATCAGGCATCGGGCTGCGGGAACAGCAGCATCGCGTCGCCGTAGCTGAAGAACCGGTAACGGCTGGCGATGGCGTGGGCGTAGGCGTCGAACACCCGCTGCCTGCCGGCGAACGCCGAGATCATCATCAACAGGGTGCTTTCGGGCAGGTGGAAGTTGGTGACCATCGCGTCCACGCTGCGGATGCGGTAGCCCGGGGTGATGAAGATCTGGGTTTCGCCGGCGAACGGCTGCAGCTCGCCCTCGCGCATCGCACTCTCCAGCGCCCGCACCACGGTGGTGCCGACCCCGATCACGCGACCGCCGGCGGCGCGGGTCCGCCGCACCTGCTGCACCAGCCCGGCACCGACATTGAGCCATTCGCGATGCATCACGTGTTGCGACAGGTCGTCCACCCGCACCGGCTGGAAGGTGCCGGCGCCCACGTGCAGGGTGATATGGCCGAACGCCACGCCGCGCGCACGCAGCCGCTGCAGCAGGGCGTCGTCGAAATGCAGGCCGGCGGTGGGCGCCGCCACCGCGCCAACCTCGCGCGCGAACACGGTCTGGTAGCGCTCGCGGTCGTCGGCGCCCGGCTCGCGCTGGATGTACGGCGGCAGCGGCAGCCGGCCGGCGTGCGCCAGCCAGGCTTCGAGCGGCTCGGGCAGGTCGAAGCGCAGCAGGTAGAACTCGCCGTCGCGGCCGAGCACCTCGGCCTCGCCACCGGCGTCGAGCTGGATGCGGCTGCCGGGCTTGGGCGACTTGCTGGCGCCGACCTGGGCACGGGCCTGCTGGCCACCGAGCAGGCGCTCGATCAGTATCTCCACCCGGCCACCGCTGGCCTTGTGTCCGAACAGCCGCGCCGGGATCACCCGGGTATCGTTGAACACCAGCAGGTCGCCGGGCTGCAGCAGCTCGGGCAGGTCGCGCACGTGGCGGTCGTCGTAGGCGGCCGGCGCCGGCGGCACCACCAGCAGGCGGCTGGCGGAGCGCTCGGCCAGCGGCGCCTGGGCGATCAGTTCCTCGGGCAGGTCGTAGTGGAAATCGGACTTCTTCAAGGCCGGAACATCGAACGGGGGAGCCGGCCATTGTACCGGGCGCGCGCCGCATACCCGCAGGTGCGGGGCTTGCCCCGCACCTGCGTGGACGCCCCGACTGCGTCAGCGCTCGAACTTGGTCGACAGGATGATGGCGCTGGTGGTGCGCTCGACCCCGTCGATCACGCCGATGGCGTCGGTGACCACGTCCATCTCGCCGACCCCGCCCACCACCACCATCGCCACCAGGTCATGGGCACCGCTGACCGAATGCAGGCTGCGCACCTCGGCGATCTCGCGCAGCGCCTTGACCACCGCCGGCATCTTGCGCGGCGACACGGTGATCAGCACGTGCGCGCGTACCTGGCCCTGCTCGTAATCCTCGTGGGTACGCACCGTGTAGCCGGCGATCACCCCCTGCTGCTCGAGCCGGTCGATGCGGCTCTGCACGGTGGTGCGCGACAGCCCGAGCCGGCGCGCGATCTGCGCGGTGGATGCGCGCGCGTCCTCGCGCAGCACGGACAACAGGCGTTCGTCGGCGGGGGAAATCTTCACATCGCGGCCCGGTTTCGTCGATTCGACGAAATTAACCCGATTTTCGACGGAATGACAGCTGCCATATGACCAGAATCTCCAGATAATGGCTATACAAGACCTTTCTGGAGATGAGCATGACCGTACTCGGCCCCCTCGCCGCGCTCCGCGCGCACGCCGGCGCCCGCCTGACCACGGGGCTGGACGATGCCGCCGTCGAACGCCTGGCCGCCGCCCATCCCGACCTGGTCGCGGCGATCGCCGCGGCTGCCAGCGAATACGCCCGCATCAAGGACGAGGCGGCCGACCTGCTGGACCTGGACGAGAAGGACCAGATCGCCGCGATGCAGTCCGGGTTCGTCAATTTCTACGCCGATGACGCGGTGGTGCCGTACATCGCGCTGGCCGCCTGCGGCCCGTGGGTGGTCTCGCTCAAGGGCGCGGTGCTGTACGACGCCGGCGGCTACGGCATGCTCGGCTTCGGCCACACCCCGCCCGAGGTGCTGGCCGCCGCGGCCAAGCCGCAGGTGATGGCCAACATCATGACCCCGAGCCTGTCCCAGCGCCGCTTCGTGCAGGCGCTGCGCAAGGAGATCGGCCACACCCGCGGCGGCTGCCCGTTCTCGCACTTCATGTGCCTGAACTCCGGCTCCGAGGCGGTCGGCCTGGCCGCGCGCATCGCCGACATCAATGCCAAGCTGCAGACCGACCCGGGCGCGCCGCACGCCGGCGCCACGATCAAGCGCGTGGTCATCAAGGGCAGCTTCCACGGCCGCACCGACCGCCCGGCGCTGTATTCGGACTCGACCCGCAAGACCTACGACCGCTTCCTGGCCAGCTACCGCGGCGAGGACAGCGTGATCGCGATCGCCCCGTACGACGAGGCGGCGCTGCGCAAGGTGTTCGACGACGCCAAGGCCCACAACTGGTTCATCGAAGCGGTGTTCCTGGAGCCGGTGATGGGTGAAGGCGACCCGGGCCGCGCGGTGCCGGTGAGCTTCTACAAGCTGGCCCGCGAACTGACCCGCGCCCACGGCAGCCTGTTGCTGATCGACTCGATCCAGGCCGCGCTGCGTGCCCACGGCACCCTGTCCTTCGTCGATTACCCGGGTTACGAGACCCTGGACCCGCCGGACATGGAGACCTACTCCAAGGCCCTGAACGGCGCGCAGTTCCCGCTGTCGGTGCTGGCCGTCACCGAACACGCCGCGCACCTGTACCGCAAGGGCGTGTATGGCAACACCATGACCACCAACCCGCGCGCGCTGGACGTGGCCTGCGCCACCCTGGCCCGGCTGACCCCGGAGGTACGCCGCAACATCCGCGAACGCGGCGAACAGGCGGTGCGCAAGCTCGAGGCGCTCAAGGCCAGGCTGGGCGGGCTGATCACCAAGGTCCAGGGCACCGGGCTGCTGTTCTCCTGCGAACTGGCCCCGCAGTTCAAGTGCTATGGCGCCAACTCCACCGAGGAATGGCTGCGCATGCACGGCGTCAACGTGATCCATGGCGGCGAGAACTCGCTGCGCTTCACCCCGCATTTCGGCATGGACGAAGCCGAGCTGGACCTGTTGGTGGACATGGTCGGCCGCGCCCTGGCCGAAGGCCCGCGCCGCGAGCAGGCCGACGCGGCCTGATTGCCGCAAGGGATGGAGAACGGAAAGAGGCGGCCACCTGGCCGCCTTTTTCCATATGGGGAAGGCCCATGCGGGGCGAGCCCCGCATCTACGGAAGCGCGAAGGCTGCAAGAGCCCACCCGTAGGTGCCGGGCTTGCCCGGCACGGCGCTCGGCCGACAAGACCTGCACGCCCCAGGCAGATGACAGACGGAAAGCGGAAAGAGGCGGCCACCTGGCCGCCTCTTTCCATATGGGGAAGGCCCATGCGGGGCGAGCCCCGCATCTACGAAAACGCGAAGGCTGCTGGAACCCACCCGTAGGTGCCGGGCTTGCCCGGCACGGCGCTCGGCCGGCAAGGCTTCATGCAGGCAAGCCGCGCATTTGCCGGGCGAGTCAACGCGCTTCGACCACCGCGACCGACGGTGCGGTGGCCGAGGCCTGGCCCCAGCCGCCGAGCGCCTTGTACACCGCCACCACGCTGACGTTGACCCCGGCCTCGGCGTCGGCCAGCGCATCGTCGGCCGCCAACTGGCTGCGCTGCGCGTCGAGCAGCGCCAGGAAATCGGCCGAGCCCTCGCGGTAACGGACCTGCGCCAGCGCCTGCGCGCGACGCGCGGCCTGGGCCTGTTCGGCCACGATCAGCAGTCGCGCCTGCTGCCTGGCGTAGCGTGCCAGCGCGTTCTCGGCATCCTCCAGCGCCAGCAGCACGGTCTTCTCGTACTCGGCCGCCGCGCCGTCGGCCTGGGCGCGGCTGGCGCGCAGCCGCGCGCGCACGCTGCCGACGTCGAACGCGCTCCAGCGCAGCGATGGCGCCAGCGACCAGGCCTTGTTGGCGCCATTGACCAGGCCGCCGGCATCGCCGCCGAGGAAACCAACGAAGCCGGTCAGCGACAGCCGCGGAAACAGGTCGGCGGTGGCCACGCCGACCCGCGCGGTGGCCGCGGCCAGGCGGCGCTCGGCGGCGCGCACGTCGGCGCGCCGCTGCAGCAGCACGGTGGTATCGCCCAGCGGCAGCGGGCGGGCGAACGCCTGGACCGGGCGCGGCTGCAACAGCGTATCCAGGGTGCCGGGGCGCTGCCCCAGCAGCACCGCCAGCCGGTGCCGTGACTGGGTCTGCGCCAGTTCCAGCAGTGGGATGTCGGCCTCGATCGCCTTCAGCCGCGCACGGCTGCTCTGCACGTCGAGTTCGCTGCCCGCGCCCAGGGTCCAGCGGGTCTCGGTCAGCGCCTGAGTGTCGCGCAGGTTGACCAGGGTCTGTTCGGCCACCGCGATGCGCCTCTGCGTACCGCGCAGCTCGAAGTAATTGCGCGCGACCTCGGCGGCCACCAGCACCTGTGCGTCGACCAGGTTGGCCCACTCCGCGTCCAGGTCGGCCCGCGCCGCTTCGGCGGCGCGGCGCTGACGTCCGAACAGGTCAAGCTCCCAGCCGGCATCGAAACCAAGCTGGTACTGCTCGCCGGACACGCGTGCGCCGCCCTGCGCCGGATCCGGTTGCCGATGGCGTTCCTGGCTGGCGGCCGCGGTGACGTGCGGCGCCTGGTCGAGCCGGCGCTCGACGAACACCGCCCGCGCCTGCTGCACGCGCGCCAGTGCCAGCGTGAGGTCGAGGTTGTCGGACAACGCCGCATGCATCAGCTGGGCGAGCACCGGATCATCGAACTGCGCCCACCAGCCCGCCACCGGCGACTGCGCGCTGTATACCGGTGCAGCGGCGCCGCGCAGCACCACCGGCGGCTGCGCCGGGGCGTGGTAATCCTGGCCGACACTGACGCAGCCGGCCAGCAGCAGGCCGGACAGCGCCGCGGCCAGTGCCGCCCTCACCATGGCAGCACCTGCCCGAGATGGGTGAAGCTGCCGCTCGGCCCGTCCGCGCCGAGCAGCGCCATCTGCACGCTGGAGCGCGCGCCGTCGGCGACGTCGATCTCGCCCTCGCCCGCGTTCATGTCGGTCCGCACGTAGCCCGGGTGCACGGTGTTGACCTTGATCGGCGTGCCGCGCAGCTCGTACGCCAGCGACAGGGTCCAGTTGTTCACCGCCGCCTTGGACGCGTTGTAGGCCGGCACCTTGAAGTCGTAGATGGGCGAGCCGGGATCGGCATGCAGCGCCTGCGAGCCGAGGATGCTCGACACGTTGACGATGCGCCCGGCCGTCGAGCGCCGCAGCAGCGGCAGGAACGCCTGGGTGACGGCCACCAGCGCATGCACGTTGGTGTCGAAGGTCCGGCGCCAGGTATCGAGCGGCTGCGCCGACGGTGGCAGCGACGGGTCTTCCAGCAGCACGCCGGCGTTGTTGACCAGGATGTCGAGCCGGCCGTGGTGCCGTTCGACCTCGCGCACCGCCGCGTCGATGCTGGCGGCATCGGTGACGTCCAGCTGCAGCGCCTCCACCGGCAGCCCTTCGGCCTGCAGTTGCAGTGCCAGCGCCTGCGCGGTGTCGCGCTGGCGGCCGGCGAGCAGCGTATGCACGCCGGCGCGGGCCAGCTGGCGCACCGTTTCCAGGCCGATGCCGCGGGTGGCGCCGGTGACCAGCGCGATCTTGTTGTGTTGGGTAGTCATGGATGCATGTCTCGGTTGGATGGGCCGTCGCCCGAGGATGTCAGGCGACGGCCGAAGGTCGGGTCAGTGGTGCAGGGTCGGTTCGCCATGCCGCACCAGCTGGCCGCCGCCGTTGCGGGTGACGAAGGTGCGCAGCGCGACGTAGAACACCGGGGTCAGGAACAGGCCGAACAGGGTCACCCCCAGCATGCCGGCGAACACGGTGATGCCGGTGACCGAGCGCACCTCGGCGCCCGCGCCATGCGACAGCACCAGCGGCACGGTGCCGGCGATGAAGGCGATGGAGGTCATCACGATCGGGCGCAGGCGCAGGCGGCACGCCTCCAGCGCGGCGTCGACGATGCGCTTGCCGCCCATTTCCAGCTCGCGGGCGAATTCGACGATCAGGATCGCGTTCTTGCACGCCAGGCCCATCAGCACCACCAGCCCGACCTGCACGAACACGTTGTTGTCGCCACCGCTCAGCCATACCCCGAACAGTGCCGACAGCAGCGTCATCGGCACGATCAGGATCACCGCCAGCGGCAGCGACCAGCTCTCGTACAGCGCGGCCAGCACCAGGAATGCGAGCAGGATCGCCACCGGGAACACGATGAAGGCGGCCTTGCCCTGGGTGGCCTGCTGGTAGCTCAGGTCGGTCCATTCGGTGGTCATGCCCACCGGCAGCACCTTGCCGGCGATCTCGGTCAGTCGGTTCATCGCCTCGGCCGAGGACAGCACGCGCGGGTCGGCCTCGCCGGCCAGGTCGGCGGCCGGGTAGCCGTTGAAGCGCAGCACCGGATCGGGGCCGTAGGTTTCCTTGATGGTCACCATCGAACCGATCGGCACCATCTCGCCACGGTCGTTGCGGGTACGCAGCCGGGCGATATCCTCCACGCTCTCGCGGAACGGGCCGTCGGCCTGGGCGATCACCTGCCAGGTGCGGCCGAACTGGTTGAAGTCGTTGACGTAGGCCGAGCCCAGGTAGGTCTGCAGGGTGTCGAACAGTTCGGTCAGCTGCACGCCCTGCGCCTTGGCCTTGACCCGGTCCACCTCCGCGTCCAGCTGCGGCACGTTGGCCTGGTAGCTGGTGATCGGGAAGGCCATGCCCGGGGTCTGCGCCACCGCGCCCTGCATCGCCTGCACCGCGTTCTGCAGCGCGCCGTAGCCCAGGTTGCCGCGGTCCTCGATGAACATCTGGTAGCCGTTGCCATTGCCCAGGCCCAGGATCGGCGGCGGCATCATCGAAAACGCGAAGCCTTCCTGCAGGCCGGCGATCTTCTGATTGATCTCGGCATTGATCTGCGCGGCGCTGCGGCCGTTGCGTTCGTTGAACGGCTTGAGCGGGATGAAGGCCACGCCGGTATTGGGGGTATTGGTGAACTGCAGCGCGTTCAGGCCCGGGAACGAGATGGTGTGGGCCACGCCGTCGGTTTCCTGGGCGACCTTCGCCACCTTGCGCAGCATGGCATCGGTACGCGCGATCGACGCGCCTTCCGGCAGCTTCACCCCGGCGATCAGGTACAGCTTGTCCTGGGTCGGGATGAAGCCCGGCGGCACCAGCTTGAAGATCACGCCGGTACCGACCAGCAGGATCGCGTAGACCACGAACACCGCGCCACGGCGGCCGAGGATGCGGGCCACGCCCCGCTCGTATTTCTCCGAGCTGGACCTGAAGAAGCGGTTGAACGGGCGGAACACCCAGCCGAACAGGCGTTCGATCAACCGGCTCGGGCCATCCTTCGGCGCGCCGTGGGGCTTGAGCAGCCGCGCGGCCAGGGCCGGCGACAGGGTCAGCGAATTGATCGCCGAGATCACCGTGGAAATGGCGATGGTCACCGCGAACTGCTTGTAGAACTGGCCGGTGACGCCGGACAGGAACGCCATCGGCACGAATACCGCGCACAGCACCAGGGCGATGGCGATGATCGGCCCGGACACTTCCTTCATCGCCTGGTGCGCGGCGGCGGTGGGCGACAGGCCCTCCTCGATGTTGCGCTCGACGTTCTCCACCACCACGATCGCGTCGTCGACCACGATGCCGATCGCCAGCACCAGGCCGAACAGGCTCAGCGTGTTGATCGAGAAGCCCAGCAGGTACAGCGCAGCGAACGTGCCCACTACCGACACCGGCACCGCGATCAGCGGGATGATCGAAGCGCGCCAGGTCTGCAGGAACAGGATCACCACCAGCACCACCAGCGCGATCGCCTCCAGCAGCGTGGACACCACCGCCTTGATCGAATCGCGCACGAAAATGGTGGTGTCGTACACCGCCTCGTACTTCACGTCGGCCGGAAAGGTCTTCTGCATGGCGTCCATGCTGGCGATGACCTGGTCGCGGATCTCCAGTGCGTTGGCGCCGGGCGCCTGGAAGATGCCGATGCCCACCGCGTTCTTGCCGTCCAGCTGCGAACGCAGGGTGTAGTCGCCGGCGCCCAGCTCCAGGCGGGCGACGTCGGACAGGCGCACGATCTCGCCGTCGCCGCCGCTCTTGAGCACGATGTCGCCGAACTCCTGCTCGCTCTTCAGCCGGCCCTGGGCGTTGATCAGGGTCAGGAAGCGGCTGTCCGGCAGCGGTTCGGCGCCGAGCTGGCCGGCCGAAACCTGCACGTTCTGTTCGCGCATCGCGCGCACCACGTCACTGGCGGTCAGGCCGCGCGAGGCCACCTTGCCCGGGTCCAGCCAGGCGCGCATGGCGTAGTCGCCGCCGCCGAAGACCTGCGCGTCGCCCACGCCGGGGATGCGCGCCAGCGCGTCCTTGACGTGCAGGCGCGCGTAGTTGCGCAGGTACAGGGTGTCGTACTTGCCGCCCGGCGAGGTCAGGTGCACCACCATCAGGAAGGTCGGCGACTGCTTCTGCGTGGTCACGCCCTGCCGGCGCACGTCCTCGGGCAGGCGCGCCTGCGCCTGCGCCACGCGGTTCTGCACCTTCACCGCGGCCGCATCCGGGTCGGTGCCCGGGCGGAAGGTGACGGTCATCTGCAGCACGCCATCCGAGCCGGCCACCGACTTCAGGTACATCATGCCCTCGACGCCGTTGATCGCCTCCTCCAGCGGGGTAGCGACGGTCTCGGCGATGACCTTGGGGTTGGCGCCCGGGTAGACCGTGCGCACCACCACCGACGGCGGCACCACTTCCGGGTATTCGCCGACCGGCAGGATCGGGATCGCGATCAGGCCGGCGGCGAAGATCACGATCGACAGCACCGCCGCGAAGATCGGCCTGTCGATGAAGAAACGGGAAAAATCCATCTGCGGAATCCTTGCAATGGCCGGGCGCCGGCATGCAGCCCGCCTGCCCCCGCCCATGCGGGCGAAGGCCAGGCGGCCGGCCGCCGGGCCGGCGTCAGGTTGAAACGGGGGTCAGTTCAGCGCGGTGGCGTCATGGCCCACGCCGGGCGCCGGCGTGGGCTGCATCGCCACTGCCCTGGCCTGCACCGGCATGCCTGGCATGAACACCTTCTGCACGCCATCGACGATCACCTTGTCGCCCGGCGCCAGCCCGGCCTCGACGATGCGCAGGCCCTCCGCGCTGCGCCCCAGCTGGACATCGCGGCGCTGCGCCTTGCCCTCCTTGTCGACCACGTACACGTACTTGCGGTCCTGGTCGGTCAGCACCGCCCGGTCGTCGATCAGCATGGCCTCGAACGCACCGCTGCCGAGCAGCCGCACGCGCGCGAACAAGCCCGGGGTGAACTGGCGGTCGCGGTTGTCCAGCAGCGCGCGCACGCGGATGGTGCCGGTGCTGCGGGTGACCTGGTTGTCGAGGAAATCCACCTTGCCCGCATGCGGGAAGCCCGCCTCGCCGCTCAGCGCCACCTTCACCGGCAGCGCCTGGTCGCGCTCGCTCGGACGCTCGCCACTGCGCGCCATCCGCGCGTAGCGCAGGAACGTGCCCTCGTCGGCGTCGAAGTACACGTGCACGGTGTCCAGCGACACCAGGGTGGTCAGCACGCTGGCGCTGTCGCCGGCGGTGACCAGGTTGCCGACGGTGACCATGGCGCGGCCGGCGCGGCCATCGATCGGCGCGCGCACCTTGGTGAACTCCAGGTTGAGGCGCGCCGCGTCCACCGCGGCCTGCGCCGCCTGCACCGCGGCGCCGGCCTGCTCGGCGGCGGCACGGCGTTGCTCGGCGGTCTCCGCGGCAATGGCCTGCTGCTCGGCCAGGCGGCGCGCGCGCTCGGACTCGCTGCGCGCCAACGCGGCCTGGGTGCGGGCGCGGGCGAGCTCGGCGCGGGCGCGGTCGTACTCGGCCTGGTAGCTGCGCGCGTCGATGGTGAACAGCACGTCGCCCTTCTTCACTTCCTGGCCTTCGGTGTAGTTGACCCTGTCGATGTAGCCGGACACGCGCGGGCGCAGTTCCACGCTCTGCACCGCTTCCACGCGGCCGCTGAATTCATCCCACTGGCTGACCTGCCTGACCAGCACCGGCGCCGCGCTGACTTCCGGCGCCGGCGGCGCACCGGCTTGCTGGGCGTGGCCGCCGCTGCACGCGGCGAGAACGGCGATGGCCAGCGCCGTCATGCCCGCCAGGGCAATGCGTCGCGGGGTCCGGGAGGGGCTGGAGATACCTTTCATGTCATGCATCCTGGAGGGGGAAGAGGGGCCGCTGGGTGGCAGGGAACGGGGCCGTTGCCGGGTGCGCGGGACAGTGTGCGCAGGCGCTGCTGACAGCGGCTGTCAGCAGCCGCCGATGGCGGCGCGGGAAACCCGGGGTGGCACGCGGCCTGCGCGCACGCACCCGGTTGCCGCCCATGCCGCCGCTCGTCAGCGGCATTTCCACTGTCCCGCTCACGGAAATTTTTCTCCCACTGGCGGGACAAACAGCCTTGCCAGGCGCCTGGCCAGCCGTCGCCGCAGCGGGTGCGGCGGTGCGACGGACGCCGCCGCGGGCACCGCGCGCAGCGCAGCGAAGTGCAGTGGATTCGAGCCGTTGTGCCGCCGCGGGCGGCGGTCGGCGGCGGCGAACGCCGGTACGCGGCGCGTTGGCCGGAAAGGAGAAAGGTGGCGCAGGCGCATGGCTGCCGGTCCGTTCGATGCGGAGGCGGCCACGTTACGCCCCTAATCCATACTTGATTAGTACGGATTGAAGGGAATAATCGTCCCGTCGCCGGCACAATCCCGTTGCCGCAGGAGCCCACCCCATGGCCCACGATCTCAACGACACCCTGATCTTCGTCAAGGTGGTCGAACAGGGCAGCTTCACCGCCGCCGCGCGCCTGTTGGGGCAACCCAAGACCACCGTCAGCCGCAAGGTGCAGGAGCTGGAAGAGCGGCTCGGCGCGCGCCTGCTGCACCGGACCACGCGCCGCCTCGGCCTGACCGAGGCCGGCACGGTCTACTACGAACACTGCCAGCGCATCGCGCGCGAGCTGGAACAGGCGCAGAGCGCGGTCAGCCAGTTGCAGTCCGGGCCGCGCGGCTGGCTGCGCTTCACCGTGCCGTACGCGGTCGGGGTCAACTGGATCGCCCCCCTGCTCGGCCAGTTCCAGGCGCAGTACCCGGAAATCCGCGTGGACATGCACCTGGGCAACGAGATGCTCGACCTGATCTCCGGCGAGACCGACCTGGCGCTGCGCGTCGGCCCGCTGCCCGACTCCAACCTGATCGCGCGCAAGCTCGGCAGCCTGCGCACCCAGGTATTCGCCAGCCCCGCCTACCTCCGGCGCCACGGCGAACCGCGGCATCCGGACGAACTGCAGCATCACCGCACGCTGGCGCTGCGCAAGCACCAGCAGGGCCAGAACAACCGTTTCGTCTGGTCGTTGGCCGAAGATGGCGGGCAGATGCGCGAGTTCCCGGTCAATCCGCTGATGGTGGCCAACGACACCGCCGCGTTGAATTCGATGCTGGTCGGTGGCGAAGGGCTGATGCTCAGCAGCGACGTGATGGCCAAGCCATTCATCGAGTCGGGCATGCTGCGCCGGGTACTGGCCGGGTGGACCGGCCCGGACTACGACTTCAGCGCGGTGTTCGCCGGCGGCGGCATGGTCTCGCCCAAGGTGCGCGCCTTCGTCGACTTCCTGGTGGAAAAGCTCAACCTCGACGCCAACTACATGCTGCTGCAGTGCCCCAACGCCAAGCACCTGGTCGAGCGCGAGCCGGCGTACTGCCAGCGCGGCCTGGAAGTGCCCGAGCTGCGTGTGCTGGAGGCGCTCAGCGCCTGAGCCGCGCACGCGTCGCGGGACGGAAACGGAAACGGCGGCCGATGGCCGCCGTTGTTGCCTGCGCCAATTGGCATCAGTTGCCGCGGCCGTAGGGCCACAGCGGCACCACCTGCACTTCCCTGCAGCCGTCGTAGCGGCTGCAGCTGCCGAAGTAACCGGGGCCGGAGTAGCGCTGGCGCGCATCGCGGTTGTACGGGCTGTTGTAGAAATCCGGGCGGTACAGATGGCCGGCGCCGTGGTAACGCAGCGGTGTCCGCGGCGCCGCGAACGGCTGCACGGCGGCGCTCGCCACGGCCGCGCCGTCGCCACCGGTCACATAGCCTTCCTGCGGGTCGTAGCGGACCATGCGGTAGTAAATGGTCTCCCCGTCCTGCCGGCGCGTGCGCAGCGCCTGCATCGCGCCGTCGGCGTACACGTACGGGCGGCCGTTCTCGAACACGACCTCGGAAGGATTGACCTGCTCCTCCTCCAGCGGTGGCTGCTGCGCCAGCGCGCTCCCCGCCATGGCCGCCAGCAGCAGCGCTGTCCCTGTCACGATCCTGATCCTGCCTGCGCGCATGTCGTTCCTCCCTGGTGGTTGCGCCGCGCCACTGCGGTGTGGGCGGGCCGGGCCAAGTATAGGCAGCGCGGGCGGCAGCCACACCCGCCCGAACACGGAAAGCCGACGCCGTTCGCCGCGCGGCCGTGCGCCCGTTCCCGACCCGCGCAGGCCCCAGCCAACCCGGCGAAGCCCCCCCGGCAGCCAGCGCGAAATAAATGACGCAAACGGCGCCGGTTCCGTGATTGCTCCCGTATGGGCGATGCATCCGCCCCTTTCCCCCGAACCGGAGTCCAGCGTGAACCACGATCCCTATGCCGCCCCCGCTGCCCCCGCCGCCCCCATCGCCGTCGCCGTCGCCAGCACCAGCGCCGTCGACATCGACACACTGGAAGTATCCGAGCGCTGGAAGCGCTATTTCGCGGGCATCCAGCGGTGTCCGGCAAGGCGGACGGGCCGGCCAGCCGCGCCTGCGGGGTCTATCTGCCGTAACGCTGCATCGCCTCGCTGATCAGCACCCGGGCGTCGGCGGCGTTGCCCCAGCCGTTGAGCTGCACCGGGTTGCGACCGGTCGGCAGGTCCTTGTAGACCCGGAAGAACGCCTCGATGCGCTGGCGCTCGACCTCCGGCAGATCCGCCAGGTCGCGGATGCTGGCGTAGGTCGGGTCGACCTTGTCGGTTGGCACGCCGATGATCTTCTCGTCGTGCTCGCCGCCATCAATCATCTTCAGGTAACCGATCGGCCGGAAGCGCACGATCACGCCGGGATGCAGCGGCTCGCGGGTCAGCACCAGCGCATCTAGCGGATCGTTGTCACCGGCCAGCGTGCGCGGCATCGAGCCGTAGTTGGCCGGATAGGCCACCGGCATCGACTGGAAGCGATCCACGTGGACCAGGCCGTCTTCCTTGATCTCGTACTTGGTGAAGCTGCCGGCCGGGATCTCCACCGCCAGGTTGGCCTCCTGCGGGGCCTGCGCCGGCTGTGCGGCCAGGAACGGATGCAGCACGGCATCGGTGGCGGCCGCTGCGCTGGCCAGCAGCAGGGACGCGCCGATGGCGGCCAGCGGAACGATGCGGCGGTGTCTGGTCATCGGTGCGTCCTCATTCCCAGCAGCGGTCGGCGCGGCCCTTGGCGGTCTGCGCGCGCGGGCAGTCGCGGGGGGCGATGCGCCCTTCGACAAGCTCCCGGAGTTCCTTGCGCCCCTCGGCATCGCGGCGCAGCTCGAAAGCGTCGTACAGGCGCCCGGTCACGGTGCGCGCTTCGTAGCGGAGGCGCCGGGGGTCGATGTCCAGCACCTGGAACAGCTGGGTGTCCTCGGCCACCGGGGCCATGGTCCTGCGCGCTTCGTCGGAGAGCCGGTACTGCTTCGGCCCGGTCACGGACACCACGTACTGCGGCGTTGCCGCCTGCCCTTCGCCACGGCGGCCATAGGTGTGGTCATGGCCCTGCAGCACCAGGTCCACCTTGTGGCGATGCACCACCGGCAACAGCACCTCGCGAAGCGCGGTGTTCTCGCGCCCCTCGCGCGGCGAGTAGAACGGCTGGTGCAGCAGCACGATGGTCCACGGCTGCGGGTTGCCGGCCAGCACCTGGTCCAGCCACTGCGCCTGCGCCGTGGCCGTGCCGAGGTCGAGTGCCGAGGTACCATCGACCACGGCCACGCGCGCGCCCTGTGCATCGAACCAGTAGCTGGTCTGCCGTGCGGCGGTGGCGCCATTGCCCGGCAGCGCGAAGGTCACTGGCCAGTGCCGGCCCAGCACGCGCCGCTCCTGCGGGGTGTCCTCGAATTCCTCGAAGTACTCATGGTTGCCGATCGCCGGGGCCACCAGCGTTTCCTGCGCCAACCAGCCGGTGGCGGCAAACCACTCGCCCCATTCGCTGTCGTCCATGTTGTCGCCGCCGCTGACCAGATCACCGGCGAACAGGCTCATGCGCGCCTGCGGCGCAGCCTTCTGCGCGGCACGCACCACGCGGCTGACATGGCTGACGTTCTTGTTCTGGGTATCACCGAAGTACAGCAGGGTCAGCGGCTGGTCGGCGCCGGCCAGCGTGCGCAGCTGGTTCCAGGCGCTCCAGCTGCCATTGCCCTGCACGCGGTAGACGTACAGGGTGTCCGGCTGCAGGCCACCGATGTCGGCACGATGGTGGTGCGACAGCCCGTTCTCGGTCTGTAGTGCGCGCGTCGTCGCACGCACCTGGCGGATGCCCTCGATGGCCGGCGAATCTGCGGCCAGCGCGATCTCCAGCAGTGGCGCCTGCACGCTGCCATCGGTACGCCAGGCCACCGCAAAACCGTGACTGGGATCCGCCGAGGGCGAGGCGACGATACGGTCCGGCACCGATGTCGCTGCATAGTGGCGGCTACCCTCCGGCACCTGGGTATTCGGTTCGGCCGCCGCGAACGACAGCGACGGCAGCGCCAGCAGCAGGCCCAGCGCCACCGTACGCATCACACACTGCCCGCTCATGCGCCACACTCCAGCGGCAGCGCGAGCTGCCTGGCGATGCTCTCCCAGTCGAAGGCCACCACGCCCTGGTCGTCATGCACCGCATACAACGCACCGTGCGGGAAGCGCGCGCTGGGCTGCTGCATCATCCAGATGCCATCGGTGTTGGCCACGGTGTTGCCCTGGAACGCGCCGACCGGCTTCAGCGTGTGCCGGTCGAACAAGTGGAACACGCTGCGTTGCTTGCCCTGCTCGGTGGTGATCCACCAGCCGTCCTTGCCGCAGGTGCGCAGGGTCACGCCTTCGGCCTGGGCCTTGAACACGTCGCGGCCGAAGGTGGTGCCGGTGAAGCGTCCGGCCAGGGTGTAGACCTTGAACTCGCTGGCGTAGCTCTCGTCCTCTTCGGCAATCAGCAGGCGGTCGTTCCCGGGGTCGCCCCAGATCGACTCGACCACGCGCAGCGCTCCCGCCTCGGTGGTATCGCCGATACTGGCCACCAGCTTCGCGTCGACCTTCTCACCATTGCGGGTCACCTGATACTGGCGCACGCGCTTGTCCAGCTCAGCCAGCGGCGGCAGGATGTCACGCCCCTGCGCATCCTCGCCGTTGTCCCAGGAGTCGGTGACGTAGACGCTGTAGCCATCGGCGCGGCGGTCCACCCACAGCCCGTACGGCTTGCGCAGGTCGTCCGCAGCGAACGTCGCCAGCGGCGTGAAGTCCGGCAGGCCCAGCACCTGCACGCGGTGATTGTCGCGCTCCACGATCCACAGCAGGTCGTCGGTCACCGCGATGCCGTTTGGGCGGTCGAACTGCCCCGGTGCGGTGCCGCTGCTGCCGACGTCACGCAGGTGCTGCCCGGTGCTGCCGTCGTAGACCACCAGCTTGTCGGTGGCCTTGGCGGTAGCGATCAGCCACAGCCGGCCATCCGGCGCGCGCCAGGCCGCGGGCGAATCGATGTTGTCGGCCGGCGTCATCGGTGACAGGAAGGCTTCGGCGATGGTGGTCACCACGCGCTCGCCGCTGGCGGCCGGCGCGACCGCTCCCGCGACCGGATCGTTGCCGGTGGCCGGCGTACAGCCGGCGACCAGCGTGGCCGCCAGCGCGGCGGCCAGGACAATGACGCTACGCCCCATCACAGTGCCACCTTCAGGCCCAGCGCATAGGTACGGCCGTACTCTTCCATCTGCAGCGTGCGCGAACGCGCGCCCTGGTACAGCTCCAGCGGCTTGTCCAGCAGGTTCTGCGCTTCGAAGTACATGCTCACCCGCGGGCTGAACCGGTAGTCCAGCGAGAAGTCGAGCTGGGTATGCGGCGCCACGTAGATATCGAAGGCACCGCCCTTGCCGATGCTGTCCAGGTATTGGCTGCGGTACACCGCCGCCAGGCGCGTGCTTACACCGTATTTTTCATAGCCGATGTGCGCGCTGTAGACATGCTTGGAGGCGCGCGGCAGGGTGAAGTCCTCGCCCTCGCGATCCTTGATGCCGGCATCGAATTTGGTGTCCAGCCAGGTGCCACTGGCACCGACCAGCAGGCCATCCAGGCCTGCCGGCAGGAACGCCAGTTGCTGCTGCCAGTTGAACTCAGCGCCCCGCACGGTGGCTTTGTCGCCGTTGATCGGCTGGGTCACGTCGAAGCCGCCATGGGCCGGATCGTTGCTGCGCACGGTTTCCACGATGTAGCCATCGATCGACTTGTGGAACAGGCCGAGCGAAACGATGCCGGTGCTGCCGATGTATTTCTCCACCGACAGGTCGATGTTGTTCGACTCGTACGGATCCAGTTCCGGGTTGCCCAGGCGCACTTCCTCGTCGCCGCGGCTGTAACCCACGCGCGGGGAAATGTCGCCGAAGGACGGGCGCGAGACGGTCTTGTTGGCCGAGGCGCGCAGCACCCAGTCATCGGCCGCGTCGTAGCGCAGGTGCAGGCCCGGCAGCACGTTGGTGTAGCTGCTGCTGGCCACGCGCGGGGTGACGGTGAAGCTGCGGCCGTTGGCCGCCACGTCGACCTGGTTGCCGACCGCCCTGAAGCGGGTGTTCTCCACGCGCACGCCGCCGATGATGCGCAGCGCGCCCATGTCCCAGGTACCCATGGCGTAGCTGGCGAAGATGTCCTCGCTGGCCACGTAGTCCTCTTCCAGCGAGGTCATCGCGTTGTCGCCCACATCCTGCGGGCGGGCGCCGTACTGGCCGCCGTTGGCCGCCCAGTAGTCGCGCATCGCATCCGAATCCATGCCATCGCCCATGTTGCTGTGGCGGTGGTCGGGCGAGCCGGTGGTCCAGTCCGACAGCGCCACCTTTGGGCCGACGCGCAGCTCGCGCTCATCGACATTCACATCGCGGTCGCGCCAGCGGCCCAGCAGGCCGAATTTGATGGCGCTGCTGTCGCCATCGAAGCGCACGTTGACCTGTGCGCTGTGCTCCTTGTCGTTGACCTGCTTGGGCGAGATCACGAAACGATCGAAGGCGTAGTTGCCGTTGTCCAGCCACTGCGGGTTGTCGAAGCTGTAGGCCGGCAGGCGGCCGCGCTGGTCCAGCGTGCCGTTGAAATCGGCGCCATCCAGCTTGAAACGCACCTCCATTTCATCGTTCACCCGCTCTTCGGTACGGGTATAGCCGACCTTGTAATCGACCACCGCGTTGGTCAGCCGGTTCTCGCCACCCAGGCTGGCCGCGAAGGTGTTCTCCTTCTTGGTGCGGTAGCGCATGCGCTTGTCGATGGCATCGCCCGGCATGTCGTCCAGGCGGTACTGGTCGGCACCGGTGCTGACCATGTCCGCGTCGTCGAAGTTGAAGATCACGCGCTGCCGGGTCTCGGCATCGTCGAACTGGCTGTACAGCGTGCGCAGGTAGTACCTGTTGTCCTCGTCCGGGCGCCAGTCGAGGTTGAGGTTGGCACCGATGCGCTTGCGCTCGATCTCGTACTTGCGGTGCTGCAGGTTGATCGCAGTCACGTCACCGGGGGCGGCATCGTCCTCGCCGTCGTACTCCACTTCGGTGTTGTCCGACTCGAACTTCCGCTTCTGGTAGTTCACGCCCAGTGCCACGCCGAAGGTATCGTTGAACACCTCGCTGTAGTTGAAGGCGGCCTTGGGACTGGTCTGGCCGGACAGCTGCTGGTGGCTGCCCTCGATCTTGCCGCGCAGGCTGCGACCGTCACGGTCGAAGGCCGACGCCGATTCCACCAGCACGGCGCCACCGATGGCATCACCGGGCATGTCCGGGGTCGGCGACTTGACCACGCGCAGGCGCTCGGTGGAGTCGGAGGGAATCACGTCCAGCGGCGCCGCGCGGCTGGAATCTTCCGGGGTACCCACGGCGATGCCATCCACGCTGACGCTGTTGAGGTTGGCATCCAGGCCACGGATGACCACGAATCGGCCCTCGCCCTGGTCGCGGGTCACGCTGACGCCGGGCAGGCGCTGCAGCGATTCGGCCACGTTCTTGTCCGGGTACTGGCCCAGGGCATCGGAGGACACCGCGTCCTCGATGGCATCGCTGCTGCGCTTGAGATCGACCGCGCGGACCTGCGATTCGAGCTGGGCGCGCACTTCGACGCGGTCCAGGTCGATCGCGTCGGCCGTCGCGGTGCCGGCAGCGGCGAGCGCCGGCTGTGCGGCCGCCTGCCGGGGTGCCGTGGCGCCCATCGCCAGGGTCAGGGTGATGGCAACGGCCAACGGAGTCTTGATATGCACTGGTGAGCCCCATTCCTGTTAAGAATGGGTCTGCACGGTATGTCCGTAAAATTGCATGGCCGTGACACGCGTGCGGTTTCCCCGGCCCGGCTTGGGGTTCGGCCCGGCGATCCGGCAGAATGATGGCCTCCCTCTTTGCACGCCCGACCATGAAGATCGTCGAAGTACGCCACCCGCTGGTCCAGCACAAGATCGGCCTGATGCGCCAGGCCTCGCTCAGCACCAAGGAGTTCCGCGAGCTGACCGACGAGCTGGGCAGCCTGCTCGCCTACGAGGCCACCGCCGACCTGGAAACCGAGCCCTGCACGATGGACGGCTGGGCCGGCCCGGTCACGGTGCAGCGCATCGCCGGCGCCAAGATCACCCTGGTGCCGATCCTGCGCGCCGGGCTGGGCATGCTCAACGGCGTGCTGTCACTGATCCCGGCCGCGCGCGTCAGCGTGGTCGGCCTGCAGCGCGACGAGGAAACCCTGCAGCCGGTGCCCTACTTCGAGCGCCTCACCGGGCGCCTGGAGGAACGCGACGCGCTGATTCTGGACCCGATGCTGGCCACCGGCGGCACCCTCATCGCCACCATCGACATGCTCAAGCGCGCCGGCGCCCGCCGCATCAAGGGCATTTTCCTGGTGGCCGCGCCCGAAGGCCTGCGCGCGGTCGAAGCGGCCCACCCGGACGTGGAGATCTACACCGCGGCCATCGACGAGCGGCTCAACGACAAGGGCTACATCCTGCCCGGCCTGGGCGATGCGGGCGACCGCATTTTCGGCACCCGGGTGCATTAAAAAAACTACATCGCGGCTTCACGACGGCTTGCTCCCCGGCGGGCGGATGCTTGCGCCCGTCACCCACCCCGGAGCCGCGCCATGTACCGTCCCGCCCTGCTTGCCTGCCTGCTGTTGGCCACCGCCGTGCCGTTCGTGGCCGGCGCCGGCACGCCCACCCCGCAACAACAGCGCATGGCCGAATGCGCGGCCAAGAACAAGGGCCTCAAGGGCGATGCCTACAAGGATGCCCAGCGCACCTGCCTCAGCGGCCATCCCGCCGCCGCCACGGCGGCGGTGACCCCGCAGCAGCGCATGACCCGGTGCAATGCCGATGCCTCGGCCAAACACCTGAGCGGGGATGCCCGCAAGACCTTCATGAGCGACTGCCTGCGCAGCCACTGACGACGGATGGGGGTCGGCGGATCGTCGCCCGTCGTCGACGCCCCGGCACCGGCGCGCGTCAGCGACGTATCCGCTGTTCGCCCGCCGCGGCCGGCGCCTCGAGCAGTTGCCGCGCCCGCGGGTCGCCCAGCAGTTCGGCCTGCAGGAAGGCGGTACCCAGTTGCCGGGCGCGCTCGAACAGCGCTTCCGGCTCGCCGCCGATGAGGTTGTGCCCGCCGCCGGCCAGTACCACCGCCTGCCTGTCGCCGGCCGGCACGGTCTGCACCGGGTACAGGTGGTCGGCCGGGTCGGTGACGAAACCCGGCACGAGGTCCTCGTCACCGGTTACCAGCAGCAGCGGAACCGCCAGCGTCGCATAGGCATCGGGCCCGATCAGCCCCGGGATCCGGCCCGGCGAGGAGTAGCCCAGCACCGCCACCACTCCGGGATCGCGCAGCGGCCCGAGCCCGGCCAGGGCCCCGCCCTGCACCGCCGAGATCAGCGTGCCAAGACTGTGCCCGGCCGCCGCCACCGGCAGGCCCGGCCAACGCGCACGCGCATAGGCGCTGGTCGCGCGCATGTCGGCCAGGCGCTCGCCGAAGCCCTGCTGCAGCGAGAACTTTTCCCGTTCCGGATACCGGACCGAATCCACGTGCAGCGGCGCCAGCACCACGAAGCCGGCATCGGCCCAGGTCTGCAGCAGGCGCTCGTAGCGCTCCGGCCAGGCGCCATGCCCGCTGGAGAACAACACCACGCCGCGCGCCTGCGCCGGTTCCCAGATGGCCAGCGTGGTGGCGCGTCCGGGCGACACCTGCAGCGGCACCTTGGCGCTGGGCGCGGCGAAGGCGTGCTGGGCAAGGGCCAGCGACGCCAGCGCCAGGGCGAACACCCTCCGCAGGAAAGAGCGCCTGTGCATGGCGCACGGCGAGCCCTTTCGGGAAGTTCCGCTCTGGAAAACCGTCGTCTCGTTGTTCTTCATGCCAGATCCCGCGTTGGAAGACGGGACCAGTGTCCGCGATGCGCCCGCGGCCGGCAGGAGCCGGCAGTCACCCGTGCGGGGTGCCGGAAGTCACTTCTTCATGCGGCCAGCGAACGCGCGCGCAGTTCGGCGACTTCGTGGGCGACGCCGAACCGGCCCTTCTCGTCGCGCGTCACCTGCGCCATCGCGCACTGCGGGTCGTGGGTGAAGAACAGGTGCACGTTGCGGGCGAGCTTGTCCTCGAGGAAGGCGCGCTTCTCGTCGATCAGCAGTTCCGCGTTGCGGTCGTAGCCCATGGTGATCGGCACGTGCACCCAGGAGCGGCCCGGGATCAGGTCCGCACAGAACACCAGGCCGCCATGCGGCTGGCCGTCGATGCGCTCGGGGCCGACGATTTCGGCCAGCATCAGCCCCGGCGTATGCCCGTCGCTGAAGCTGAAACGCACCGACTCGCCCAGCGCCTGCGAATGTGCGCCGGAGACGATCTCCAGGCGTCCGCTGGCTTCCAGCAGCCCCGGCAGTTCCGGGATGAAACTGGCACGGTCGCGCGGATGCGGGTACCGCGCCCGCTCCCAATGGGTGGCACCGACCACGAAGGTCGCGTTGGGGAACAGCAGTTCCGGCGCGCGGCCTTCCGACCAGGGCGCCAGCAGGCCACCGGCGTGGTCGAAATGCAGGTGGCTGAGCACCACCACGTCGATGTCCTCGTGCTCGAAGCCGGCTTCGCGCAGCGAGTCGATCAGGACATGCCGCGGTTCCTGCACGCCATAGCGTTCGCGCAGCTTCGGCTCGAAGAACGCGCCGATGCCGGTTTCGAACAGCACCGTCTTGCCCCCCAGCGGGCTGGCCAGCAACGCGCGGCAGGCCAGCTCGATGCGGTTCAGGTCATCGGCCGGCGACCATTTTTCCCACACGGCCTTGGGCGCGTTGCCGAACATCGCGCCACCGTCCAGCTTCTGGCTGTTGCCACGGATCGACCATAGTTTCATATGAAAAATTCTACCGCCGCCGCGTTAAATATTCGCAAGGCGGGGCGCGCCCGCGCGCCACCCGCGGAGGCCGCTTCCCGGGGCCCCCGCGGGCGGCTCAGCGATACACCGGGTGCGCCCGGCACAAGGCCACCACCTGCTCGCGGACGCGCGCGCCGACCCGGGCCTGCGTGCCCTCGCCCAGCGCGTCGAGCACGTCGCACAGCCAGCCGGCCAGCTGCGTGCATTCGGCCACGCCGAAGCCGCGCGTGGTCAGCGCCGGGGTGCCGATGCGCAGGCCCGATGTGACCGACGGCGGGCGCGGATCGCCCGGCACCGTGTTCTTGTTGGCGGTGATGCCGGCCGCGTCCAGTGCCGCGTCGGCGTCCTTGCCGGTATAGCGGCGGTCGCGCAGGTCGATCAGCATCAGGTGGTTGTCGGTACCACCGGACACGATCCGGTAGCCGCGCTGCTGGATCGCCGCCGCCATCGCCCGCGCGTTGGCCAGTACCTGCCGCTGGTAGGCCCTGAACTCCGGCCGCAGGGCCTCCTTGAAGGCCACCGCCTTGGCCGCGATCACGTGCATCAGCGGGCCGCCCTGCACCCCGGGAAACACCGCCGAGTCGAGCTTGCGGTAGAAATCGGCACCCTGCCCATGGGCCAGGATCAGGCCGCCACGCGGGCCGCGCAGGGTCTTGTGCGTGGTGCTGGTGACCACGTGCGCATGCGGCAGCGGGTCCGGATACTCGCCCGCCGCGACCAGCCCGGCCACGTGCGCCATGTCCACCCAGAACAAGGCGCCGACGCGGTCGGCGATGGCCCGCATGCGCGCCCAGTCCTTGTGCCGCGAGTAGGCCGAGAAGCCACCGATCAGCAGCCGCGGCCGCGTCTCCAGCGCGATGCGCTCCATCGCGTCGTAGTCGACCAGCCCGGTCTGCGGATCCACCCCGTACGCCACGATGCGGTAATGCCGGCCGGAGAAGTTGGACGGATTGCCATGGGTCAGGTGCCCGCCCTGCGCCAGGTTCATGCCCATCACCGTATCGCCCGGGCTGGCCAGGGCCAGGAACACCGCGGCGTTGGCCTGCGCCCCGGCATGCGGCTGCACGTTGGCGTAGTCGCAGCCGAACAGCTGCCGCGCGCGTTCGATCGCCAGGCGCTCGGCCACATCCACGTTGCCGCAGCCGCTGTAGTAGCGGCGCCCGGGATAGCCCTCGGCGTACTTGTTGGTGAACACCGAATCCTGCACCGCGCGCACCCGCGGGCTGGCGTAGTTCTCCGAGGCGATCAGTTCGACATGGTCCTCCTGCCGGCATTCCTCGGCGTGGATGGCCGCGGCCAGTTCGGGATCGAAATCGGCAAGGCGCGACGATGGGTCATGCATGGGGGCGACTCCTGGGTGTGGATCGGGGCCGGGCCGGTAGGCCCGGCGGGGATTGGCAAACGTGTGGCTCACGGGCCGGCGGCCGGCCAGTAATGGTTGTCGGGCGTATCGCGCGCGCCGAAGATGGCCTGGCCGACGCGCACCACCGTGGCGCCTTCCTCGATGGCGATCTCGAAGTCGCCGGACATGCCCATCGACAGCTCGTCCAGGCCGATGCCGTCCGGCGCCTGCGGGCGCAGGCGGTCGCGCAGTTCGCGCAGGCGCACGAAGCACGCGCGCACCCGCGCCGCGTCCTCGGAGAACAGCGCCAGGGTCATCAGCCCGCGCACGCGCAGATGCGTGAAGCGCGGCAATGCGGCGATGAAACCAGCCACGTCGGCCGGCGCCAGCCCGTACTTGCTGTCCTCGCCGGAGGTGTTGACCTGCACGAACACGTCCAGCCGGCGGCCTTCCACCTGCAGGCGGTGGTCCAGGGTCTGCGCCAGGCGCAGGCTGTCCAGTGCCTGGAACTCGCTGGCGAAACGCGCGACCAGCTTGGCCTTGTTGGTCTGCAGGTGGCCGATCACCGACCAGCGCAGGTCGCCCAGGTCCTGCATCGCCTCCCACTTGTGGTGCGCCTCCTGCACCTTGTTCTCGCCCAGCAGGCGGCAGCCCGCGGCGTAGGCCAGGCGCAGGCTCGCCTCTGGCTTGGTCTTGCTCACCGGCAGCAGGCGCACGCTGGCCGGGTCGCGGCCGGCACGCTGGCAGGCGGCGGCGATGCGCGCCTGCACCGCGGCCAGGTTGCGGCGGACATCATCGACCGTGAGCGCCTGCGGGTAGCGGCCATGGCGGTCGTGCGAAGTCGGGGTGGCCGGGTTCATGGACGGGTTGCTCCGGCGTCGGTGACCGATGCCGGGCGCCCGTCCGACAGCCGGCCGTTGAGCAGCAGGTGCGCCAGCAAGCCGATCACCAGCCCCCAGAATGCGCCGCCGATACCGAACACGGTGATGTTGGCGGCCGCCGCCAGGAAGGTGATCAGCGCCGCTTCGCGGGTGCGCGCATCGGCTACCGCCGTGGCCAGGCTGCCGCCCAGGGTGCCCAGCAGGGCCAGCCCCGCCAGTGTGGTGATGAAGGTCGCCGGCAGCGCCAGGAACACCGCCGCCAGGGTTACCCCGAACACACCGACGAGGATGTAGAACACACCGGCGGCGATGCCGGCGATCCAGCGCCGGGACGGATCCTCGTGCGCCTCGGGTCCGGTGCAGATCGCCGCCGTGATCGCGGCGATGTTGAAGGCATGGGAACCGAACGGCGCCATCAGCAGCGAGCCGAGCCCGGTCGCGGTGACGATGGGATCGGCGGGTGTGCGGAAGCCGTCGTTGCGCAGCACCAGCATGCCCGGCATGTACTGCCCGGTCAGGGTGATCAGGAACAGCGGCAGCGCCACGCCCAGCAGCGCATTGACCGTGAACACCGGCATCGTGAATACCGGCGCGGCCAGGCGCAGCTCCAGCCCGTGCAGGTCGAGGCGCCCCTGCACCAGCAGCAGGCCCAGCCCCGCCAGCAGGATGCCGACCACCGCATAGCGCGCGCTCACCCGCCGGAGCACCACGTAGGCCAGGATCAGCGCCCCGGCCAACAGCGGGTCGACGTCCAGCCCCGCGAACGCCTTGATCCCGAACTGCAGCAGGATGCCCGCCAGCAGGCCGGCGGCCACGCCCGGCGGCACCCGCCGGATCACCCGTTCAAACCGCCCGGACAGGCCGAGCACGACGAAACCCGCCGCCGACAGCACGAACGCCCCGACCGCTTCGGCCCACGGCGTGGTCGCCAGCGCGGTAACCAGGAACGCGGCGGCCGGCGTCGACCACGCGGTGATGACCGGCGCACGGTAGCGCCAGCTCAGCAGCAGCCCGGTCAGGCCCACGCCGATGGACACCGACCAGACCCATGAGGCGGTCAGCTGCGGCCCGAGGCCGGCCACCTTGGCCGCCTGGAACACCAGAATGAAGGTGCCGCCGTAATTGACGATGACCGACACCAGCCCGGCCAGGACCGGGTGCGGCAGGTCGCGCAGGCGCAGCGCGGGAACAGGGACCGATGGCATGGGCGGATGCGGGCTCCAGACAGTTGACGGGGCGATCCCGGGGCTGTTTTATAGCCGCGCAATGGACTGATTTACCCATCCACTTTTATCGCTTGATACCTGCCAATTGTTCCGTCATGCCCAGCTCGAATCGGTAAAGGCCTGGCTGGTCGACCCGGCGCATGCCGGCCTGCCGCTGCACGCACGCATCCAGCGTGCCCTGCGCCAGCTGATCCTCGAGGGCGCGATCGACGTGGGCCGGCCATTGCCGGCGTCGCGCGCGCTGGCCCACTCGCTCGGGGTTTCCCGCGACACGGTGGAGGCCGCCTATGGCCAGTTGCATGCCGAGGGTTTCATCGAACGCCGCGTGGGCAGCGGCAGCTTCGTGTCAGAGCGCATGCGGCGGCGGCGCAGCGCGGCGCGCCGGGCCGGCCCGGCACCGCTGGCCGCCGCGCTGAGCCGGCGTGGCGCGGCGTTGTTCCGCGACGGCGGGGTGCGCGACTTCCTTGCCCCGCGCGCGTTCGCGCCCGGCCTGCCCGAGACCCGCCATTTCCCGCTGCAGACCTGGGAGCGGCTGCAACGGCAGGTGCTCAGGCAACACGGCAGCGCCGCCCTGCTGCACAGTCCGCCGCAGGGCATGGAAGCGTTGCGCCAGGCCATCGCCGACTACGTCAACCTCGAACGCGGCGCCCGCGCCACGCCCGGGCGCGTGCTGGTGCTGACCAGCTCGCAACAGGCGCTGGCGCTGTGCGCCAGCGTGCTGCTCGACGCCGGCGACCGCATGTTCATCGAGGACCCGGCCTACCATGGCGCGCGGCGCGCGTTCGAGGCCGCCGGCCTGGACTGCGTGCCGGTGCCGGTGGACGCCGACGGCATGCGCGTGGAACGGCTGCACGACGCGGCGCCGGCGCGGGCGGTGTTCCTGACCCCCTCGCACCAGTTCCCGACCGGCGCCACGCTGGCGCTGGACCGGCGCCTGGCCGTGATCGAGTGGGCGCGGCGGCACGGCGCCTGGATCATCGAGGACGACTACGACAGCGAGTTCCACTACGCCGGCAAACCCACCGCCTGCGTGCAGGGACTGGACCCGCACGAGCGCACGATCTACATCGGCACCTTCACCAAGTCGCTGTTCCCGGGCCTGCGCATCGGCTACATGCTGCTGCCGCCGGCGCTGGTGGAACCGATGACCGTGGCGCGCACGCTGCTGGACGGGCACAGCGCACCGGTTCCGCAGCTGACCCTGGCGCGCTTCATCGAAGGCGGCCATTTCGGCGCCCACGTGCGCGCCATGCGCCAGCTCTACGGCGAGCGGCGCGACCTGCTGGCGCGGCTGGTACGGCGCCATCTGGGCGGTTACCTGCAGCCACGGGTGCCGGCCGGCGGCATGCAGATGCCCTGCCTGCTCACCCGCGACATCGCCGAGGCCCGCGCCGTGGACGCCGCACGGCGTGCGGGCATCGACCTGCTGGGGCTGGGCGGGCTTTACGCAGGGGAAGCGGACCAGGCCGGCTTCCTGATGGGTTTCGCCGCGCATGCGCCGGACGAACTGGAAGCGGCGGTACGCGGGCTGGCCAGCGTGCTGCGCAACCTCGAGCGCTGAGCGCGCGGCGGCCCCGAAAACGCGGAACCCCGCCATGCGGCGGGGTTCGGTGTGGCATCCGGATGCGTGGGCGGCTCAGTCGCCCTTGCCCATCCTGCGCACCTCGGCGCTGCCGACCGGGTTGCGCGGGTCGCTGCCACCGCTGAGGGTGTTGCTGCGGCGGTTCCATTCCACCGTCTGCAGGTTGCCCCACACGTGGCTGGAACCACGCCCGCCGTCGGCGCTGTCGCCGGGCAGGTCGACCTTGTGGCCCATGGCCTGCAGCTGCCGCGCCACGTCCGGGGTGAACGCGCCGCTCTCGGCCGAGATCTCGTCCGGCAGCCACTGGTGGTGGTAGCGCGGCAGCGCGGCGACCTGCTGCGCGTCCAGCCCGGCGTCGTAGCCGAGGATGCCCAGCAGCACCATGGTGATGATGCGGCTGCCGCCCGGGGTGCCGATCACGATCACCTTCTCGCCGTTCTCCATGAAGGTCGGCGTCATCGAACTGAGCATGCGCTTGCCCGGCTTCGGCGCGTTGGCCTCGTAGCCCATCACGCCGAACGCGTTGGGCGTACCCGGCTTGAGCGCGAAATCGTCCATCTCGTTGTTCAGCAGCACGCCGGTGCCGGCCGGGATGAAGCCCGAGCCGTACAGCAGGTTGACCGTCTGGGTGCCGCCGACGCGGTTGCCTTCGCTGTCGATGATCGAGAAATGGGTGGTCTCGTCATCCTCCAGCGGGGTCGGGTTGCCCGACAGCAGGTCGCTCGGGGTGGCCTTGTCCGGGTGGATGGTGGCGCGCAGGCCCTGGGCGTAGTCGCGGCTGGTGAGCACCTTCTGCGGGATCTGCACGAAATCCGGGTCGCCGAGGAAGAAGGTGCGGTCGCGGTAGGCGCGGCGCATGGCCTCGACCACCAGGTGGGTGCGGTGCGCCTCGTCCAGGGCGGCCAGGTCCCAGCCTTCCAGGATCTGCAGCATCGACGCCAGCGCGATGCCCCCGGAGGACGGCGGCGGTGCGGTGGTGATCTTCCAGCCGCGGTAGTCGAACACGATCGGTTCGCGCGCCTTGACCGTGTAGCCGGCCAGCTCGGCGGCGGTCCATTGGCCGCCGGCCTTCTTCACCCCGGCCAGCAGCTTGTTCGCGGTCTCGCCGCGGTAGAAGCCATCGAAGCCCCTGGCGGCCAGCAGCCGCAGGGTATGCGCCAGTTCCGGCTGCTTGAAGATGTCGCCCTCGGCGATGGGACGACCGTTGCGCAGGTACACCTCACGGGTGCCGGGATAGCGCTCCATCACCTCGCGCCGCGCGGCATAGCCACGCGCCATGCGCGCGTACACCGGGAAGCCTTCGCTGGCCACGCGGATCGCCGGTGCCAGCGATTCGGACAGCGGCAGCCGGCCGTGTTCGCGCGCGACCTGCACCAGCAGCGCCGGCAAACCGGGGATGCCGGCCGACCACGGGCCGTTGACCGAGCGGTCGCGGTCCAGCTCGCCGTTGCCGTCCAGGAAGCGCTCCGGCGTGGCCGACGCCGGCGAGGTCTCGCGCGCGTCGAGCATCACGTCCTTGCCGGTGCGCGCGTCGTGCAGCATGAACAAGCCACCGCCGCCCAGGCCGGAACTGATCGGCTCGACCACCGCCAGCGTGGATGACACCGCCACCGCGGCGTCGAACGCATTGCCGCCCTTGGCCAGGATCTCCATGCCGGCCTTGGTCGCCAGTTCGTGGCCGCTGGCGATCGCCGCGCCGTCGGGGTGCGCGGCCAGCGCCTGCGGCGGCGTCGGTGCCGCCCACGCCGCCGGTGCCAGCACCAGCGCAAACAACAGGAAGGAACGCGCGAAACGTTTCATGCCGAGGGGGTCTCCGGTTCGTACAGTTCGGGGTGGTCGCGCTGCAGCGCATGCAGCTTGGCCAGCAGCTGGTCGTGGGTTTCGGGAATGTCCGGATCCGGGTCGATGCATTCGACCGGACACACCACCACGCATTGCGGCTCATCGAAATGGCCGACGCATTCGGTGCAACGGGCCGGATCGATCACGTAGATCGTCTCGCCCATCGAAATGGCCTTGTTCGGGCAGGCTGGCTCGCAGACGTCGCAGTTGACGCAGAGCTCATTGATTTTCAGAGACATGGAACGGCTCCATGCCCGCGCCTGCCGGCGGCAGGCCGGCGGCGCGCGGCGCCACCGGCTCGATGCGGCCCGCTTCCGGGCCGGCAGCGGCCGGACATGCGCAAGGCATGCCCGGCCGGGCACGGGTCACTTGGCTTCAACGAAGATGTAATCGGCGCCGGTCGGCTGCACGATGGTCTGCACGCGGGCGTTGTCGGCGGCATCGCCGATGTACACCACGCGCACGCCCTTCATGGAATCGGCCTGCACGCCCTTGAACGCGGTCTCGATCAGGTCGGCCATCTTCGACGAGGCCGACGAACCGAAGGCCAGCATGTTGCCCGGGGACACGCCGCGGCCGATGGCGGCGGTGGCGCTTTCGACCTGGCGCTCGTACTTGGCGGCGAACTCCGGGTCGGACTCCGGCACCAGGTAGTACAGGTACGGGTTGTTGGTGATGTTGCCCATGTTCTGCACGGCCACGGCCTGCAGGTACTTGCGCCAGCCGGCATCGTCGTCCTTGGCCGGGGCCACCAGCGCCTGCTGCGCCTCGGCGGCCGGTGCGGCCTCTTCCTTCTTGCAGGCGGTGAAGCCCAGCACCAGCGAAGCGGCCAGCATCACGCGCATCGTGTTCTTCATGGATCGTCTCCCTCTATTGGATTCGTTACGGCTGTTGGGATGGGTCAGGCGCCAGCGCGGGATTCGCGGGCCCTGCGCAGCGCTTCGAGCACCGTGGCCGGCACGAAACCGGACACGTCGCCTCCCAGCCGGGCGATTTCGCGCACCAGCGAGGAAGAAATGAAGCTGTGCTGTTCGGACGGGGTCAGGAACAGGGTCTCGACCTCCGGGATCAGGTGGCGGTTCATGCTCGCCATCTGGAATTCATATTCGAAATCGGACACCGCGCGCAGGCCGCGCAGCAGCACCCCGGCATGCACCGAGCGCACGAAATGCGCCAGCAGGGTGTCGAAACCGACCACCTCGACGTTGTCATGGCGGGCCAGCGCCTCGCGCGCCAGCTCCACGCGCAGCGCCAGCGGCAGCGTCGGCCCCTTGGACGGGCTCTGCGCCACGCCGACCACGATCTTCTCGAACAGCGGCGCGGCCCGGTGCACCAGGTCGATGTGACCATTGGTGATCGGGTCGAACGTGCCCGGATAGACGGCAATGCGCGGGTTGGACGGGGTCATGCGGACGGAGTCGCGTTCAGGTCACCGCGGAGTGTAGCAGCGGTGCGAACGTACAGGGCATAGCCGACATCGCGGGTGGCGCCCTCGCGGTGCAGGCGCCAGCCCGCGGGCGGAAGCGGCGCCGCGGCCGCGGGCGCCTCCACGTACAGCCACGCATCCGCGGCCAGGTGCCGCGGCAGCCGCTCGAACACCTGCGCCCACAGGCCGGCGGCGAACGGCGGATCCATGAACACGATGTCGGCCTGCATCGGCGCGGCGGTTTCCAGCCAGCGCAGCGCATCGCCGGCGGCGACCTGCACCTGCGCAGCGGCGCCCAGCCGCTCGACCACGCCGCGCAGCGCCGCGGCCAGCGCCGGGTCGCGTTCCACCAGCTGCGCCGAAGCGGCCCCGCGCGACACCGCCTCGAGCCCCAGCGCGCCGCTGCCGGCGAACAGGTCCAGTACGCGCGCACCGGGCAGTTTGGGCATCAGCCAGTTGAACAGGGTTTCGCGCACGCGGTCGCTGGTCGGGCGCAGGCCGTCCAGCGACGGCACCTGCAGCCGCGTATTGCGCCAGCGGCCGCCGATGATGCGCACCTGCCCGTCCCCGCCATGCGCGGGACGGCGGGAGGCCGGAGCGGGAGATCGCGGGGAACGGGGCATGCGAATGGCGGCGGAAACGGGCCCGCATGATAAGCCGAACCCGCCCTCTTCCCGCGCCCGCGGACTTGAAATCCGCCGCCCGGCCCACATCCGTGAGGCCATCGGCCGCCCGCGCGCGGCCAGGCAACCATGGAGCGAACCCGACGATGACCGCCGAAGCCCACAAGGAAACCCGCGGTTTCCAGACCGAGGTGAAGCAGCTGCTGCACCTGATGATCCACTCGCTGTACTCGAACAAGGAAATCTTCCTGCGCGAGCTGGTCTCCAATGCCGCCGATGCCGCCGACAAGCTGCGTTTCGAGGCGTTGACCCGGCCGGAGCTGCTGGAAGGCGACGGCGCGCTGCGCATCCGCATCGAGGCCGACCCGGCCGCGCGCACCCTGACCATCGACGACAACGGCATCGGCCTGAGCCGCGACGAAGCCGTGGCGCACCTGGGCACCATCGCCAAGTCGGGCACCGCCGACTTCCTGAAGAACCTGTCCGGCGACCAGAAGAAGGACGCCAACCTGATCGGCCAGTTCGGCGTAGGTTTCTATTCGGCCTTCATCGTCGCCGACCAGGTCGACGTCTACAGCCGCCGCGCCGGGCTGCCGGCCAGCGAGGGCGTGCACTGGTCCTCGCGCGGCGAAGGCGAGTTCGAGGTCGCCACCATCGACAAGCCCGAGCGCGGCACCCGCATAGTGCTGCACCTGAAGGACGGCGAGGAAGGCTTCGCCGATGGCTGGAAGCTGCGCAGCCTGGTCAAGAAGTACTCCGACCACATCGGCCTGCCGATCGAAATGCACAAGCAGGCCACTGGCGACGAGGCGCCGGCGGCGGCGGAGTGGGAAGCGGTCAACAAGGCCAACGCGCTGTGGACCCGGCCCAAGTCCGAGGTCAGCGACGCCGAGTACCAGGAGTTCTACAAGCACATCGCCCATGACTTCACCGACCCGCTGGCGTGGAGCCACAACCGGGTCGAGGGCAAGCTGGAATACACCTCGCTGCTGTACACCCCCGGCCGCGCGCCGTTCGACCTGTACCACCGCGACGCCGCCAAGGGCCTGAAGCTGTACGTGCAGCGCGTCTTCATCATGGACCAGGCCGAGCAGTTCCTGCCGCTGTACCTGCGCTTCATCAAGGGCGTGGTCGACTCCAGCGACCTGCCGCTGAACGTTTCGCGCGAGATCCTGCAGTCCGGGCCGGTGATCGACTCGATGAAGTCGGCGCTGACCAGGCGCGCACTGGACATGCTGGAGAAGCTGGCCAAGGACGCTCCCGCCGATTACCAGCGCTTCTGGAAGGAATTCGGCCAGGTGCTGAAGGAAGGCCCCGCCGAGGACTTCAACAACCGCGAGAAGATCGCCGGGCTGCTGCGCTTCGCCTCCACCCATGGCAGCGACGGCGCGCAGGACGTGGCGCTGGCCGACTACGTCGGCCGCATGGTCCAGGGCCAGGACAAGATCTACTACCTCACCGGCGAGAGCTACCTGCAGGTCAAGGACAGTCCGCACCTGGAGGTGTTCCGCAAGAAGGGCATCGAGGTGCTGTTGATGACCGACCGCATCGACGAGTGGCTGATGAACTACCTGCACGAATTCGACGGCAAGTCGTTCGTGGACGTGGCCCGTGGTGACCTGGACCTGGGCACGCTGGACTCGGAGGAAGAGAAGAAGGCGCAGGAGGAAGCCGCCAAGGCCAAGGAAGGGCTGGCCACGCGCATCAAGACCGCGCTGGGCGAGGACGTGGCCGAGGTGCGCGTCTCCCACCGCCTGACCGATTCGCCGGCGATCCTGGCCATCGGCGAGCAGGACCTGGGCCTGCAGATGCGGCAGATCCTGGAAGCCAGCGGGCAGAAGGTGCCCGAGAGCAGGCCGGTGTTCGAGTTCAACCCGGCGCACCCGCTGATCGAGAAGCTGGACGCCGAGCCGGACATGGACCGCTTCAACGATCTGGCGCGGGTGCTGTTCGACCAGGCCGCACTGGCCGCCGGCGACGGCCTGAAGGACCCGGCCGCTTACGTGCGCCGGCTCAACAAGCTGCTGCTGGAACTGTCGGCCTGAGGCCAGGCGCCCCCTCCGCGGCGGAGGGGGCCGGTCGTGGCAGGGCGTCCATCCGCGCCCTGCCCGCGGGCGTGACGCCGGCCGCGCCACCCCACGCGGCGCAAGCCGGGTGGTCAGGCGAACGCGTCGAACAGCGTCCCCAGCATTTCGCTGTTGCGCCGGATCACCACCGCGTTGGCGGCAAAGGCCACTTCATAGGTCCTGGCCGCCAGCAGGTCGGCGGCCAGGTCCGGCGCCCCCTCGCCCGCGGACACCCGCGCGCTGGCGCCGCCACCGGCAAGGGTCTGCACCGCCAGCACCTGCCGCGGCCCCACCGGCTGCACCGGTTGCACGGCGATGTTCTGCGCCGCCACGCGCACGCCCATCACGGCCACGCGCATGCCGGAGGCGGCAATCGAGGGAATCGCGTTCATGCCTTGTCATCGGCCTGCCAGGCGCCGACTTTAGCCCGTTTTCCGCCGCTGCGGACCGGCCGCCGCCAGCGCCGGTGGTAGCATGTGGCCCTGCCCCGGTTTTTCTCATCCATGCTCAGTTTTTTCCGTCGCAAGAAGCCGCAGGACGCCCCCGCGGTCGGCAAGCCCCCGCAATTCAGCGCCGAGGAGCTGGCCTCCGCCCTGCCCGCGCCGGCCGAACAGCCCGCGCCGGCGGCCGACCCCGCCGACGCGGCGCCCGCCGCTGACCCGGCGCCGGCCCTGGACCCCGTTGCGCCCGCGCCCGCCATCACCGCGCCCGCGCCTGTCGCTGACAGCACCGCACCCTCCGCGGCGGCCGGGACCGCTGCAGCGACGACGGCCGTGGATGCCACCGACGCGGGCCTGATCCCGGCCAACGCCGCCCCGGCCGCCCCGGCGGGCAAGCCCGGCTGGCGTGACCGCCTGCGCAACAGCGCCTTCGCCCGCAGCTTTGGCGGCCTGTTCTCGCGCAACCCGCGGCTGGACGACGACCTGCTCGACGAGATCGAGACCGCGCTGCTGACCGCCGACGTCGGCGTGCCGGCCACCACCGCGCTGGTCGAAGACCTGCGCCGGCGCATGAAATCGCGCGAGTTCGCCGACGCCAACGCGCTGCTCGCCGCGCTGCGCGCCGACCTGATCGCGCTGCTGCAGCCCGTGGCCCGGCCACTGGTCATCGACCGCGACGCCAGGCCGTTCGTGATCCTCACCGTGGGCGTCAACGGCGTTGGCAAGACCACCACCATCGGCAAGCTGGCCAAGCGCTTCAAGGACGAGGGCCACAGCCTGATGCTGGCCGCCGGCGATACCTTCCGCGCCGCCGCGGTAGCGCAGTTGCAGGTGTGGGGCGAGCGCAACGGCGTGGCGGTGATCGCCCAGGGCCAGAACGCCGACGCGGCATCGGTGGCGTTCGACGCACTGCAGGCCGGCAAGGCCCGCGGCACCAGCGTGCTGATCGCCGACACCGCCGGCCGCCTGCACACCCAGGCCGGGCTGATGAACGAGCTGAGCAAGATCCGCCGCGTACTGGGCAAGATCGACCCCAGCGCGCCGCATGAGGTGCTGATGGTGATCGACGGCACCACCGGCCAGAACGCGCTGAACCAGTTGCGCCAGTTCCACGCCGCCGCCGGCGTCACCGGGCTGGTGGTGACCAAGCTCGACGGCACCGCCAAGGGTGGCGTGGTGTTCGCGCTGGCGCGCGAGTTCGGCATTCCGATCCGCTTCGCCGGCATCGGCGAGCGCCCGGAAGACCTGCGCGTATTCGACCCGGAAGCCTTCGTCGATGCACTGCTGCCGGAGGCGCTGGGCAACTGATGGCCCGCGCAGGAGCGGCGTCGGGCATCGTGGCCGGCGCCACCGATGCAACTCCCGGCACGGGTGCGGGTGCGCGCATGCGCCCGTCCACCGATGCCTTTTCCCCGCGCCTGCTCGACTGGTTCGACCGCCACGGCCGCCATGACCTGCCCTGGCAGCATCCGCGCACGCCCTACCGGGTGTGGCTGTCGGAAATCATGCTGCAGCAGACCCAGGTGGCCACGGTCATCCCGTATTTCCAGCGCTTCGTGCAGTCGTTCCCGTCCCTGCCCGAGCTCGCGGCGGCGGACGACGACGCGGTGATGGCGCACTGGGCCGGGCTGGGCTACTACGCCCGCGCCCGCAACCTGCACGCCGCGGCCCGGCGCTGCGTGGAGCTGCATGGCGGCGACCTGCCGCGCGATCCGCAAGCGCTGCTGGCGCTGCCCGGCATCGGCCGCAGCACCGCCGGCGCCATCCTCAGCCAGGCCTGGAACGACCCGTTTCCCATCCTCGACGGCAACGTCAAACGCGTGCTCACCCGTTACCACGGCATCGCCGGCCACCCCGGCCTGCCCGCCGTCGAAAAGCAGTTGTGGGTACTGGCCGCGCAGCACGTGGCGCAGGTGCCGCCGGGACGCATGGCCGACTGGACCCAGGCGCAGATGGACTTCGGCGCCACCCTGTGCAGCCGCGCCAACCCCGCCTGCAGCCTGTGCCCGGTGCGGGATGGCTGCGCGGCACATGCCCAGGGACAGGTGGATTCACTGCCGACGCCAAAGCCCGGCAAGGTGTTGCCCGAGCGCGAGGCCAGCGCGCTGCTGCTGGAGGACAGCCAGGGCCGCATCCTGTTGTGCAAGCGGCCGCCCACCGGCATCTGGGCCTCGTTGTGGACGCTGCCGCAGGCCGACACCGATGCCGCGCTGCGCGCCTGGTTCGCCAGCCACATCGACGGCGACTACGACGCCGCCGACGAGCTGCCGCTGATCGTCCATACCTTCAGCCACTACCGGCTGCACCTGCAGCCGCTGCACCTGCGCAGGGTCGCCCTGCGCCCGCGCGTGGGCGACAATGCCGACCTGCGCTGGGTCGCCCGCGCCGAGCTGCCCTCGCTGGGGCTGCCGGCGCCCATCCGCAAGCTGCTCGACCGCCACTGAGGCGGCCCGCTCCACCGACAGGAACCCCGCATGCCACGCTCCGTCTTCTGCCAGTACGAACAACGCGAAACCGAAGGCCTGGACTTCGTGCCCTACCCCGGCGAACTGGGCCAGCGCATCTTCGCCAACGTCGGCAAGCAGGCCTGGGCGGCGTGGCTGGCGCACCAGACCATGCTGATCAACGAGAACCGGCTGTCGCCACGCGACCCGAAGCACCGCGCGTTCCTGGAGGAAGAGCTGGTCAAGTTCCTGTTCGGCGGCGGCGCGGAAAAGCCCGCCGGCTACGTCGCCCCGGACGCCCCCTGATACTGCCCGAGGGGGCTGCTGCCAGCCCCCTCGCTGTTGCCACGGCCGGCTCAGTCGCGGGACGGGTCCTCGGCGCGCGCCTCGATCTTGGCCTCGCGCAGCTCCCTCTCCGACGTGCGCAGCGCCTTCACGTCGAGCGGCTGGATGGTATCGATCCGGCACGGCATGCGCGTCAGGCCCGGGCCACCGCCGAGCACGATGACGCGGTCGAACTTGGCCGACACCCGGCCCATCATGTTGGTGACGCTGATCGCCGGGGCATAGGACAGGTCCATGCACGGACCGCTCAGGTTCAACAGCCAGGCCTCGTTGGGCTTGGTCCATACCGCCAGCGCGCTGTCACCGAGCTCGGTCCAGCCGTTGAGCGACCCGAAGTACTGGAAATCCTTCACCGGCGCGCCGGCATGGGCGCGGTACAGCTGCAGCCGCTCGCTGCTGGACAGCTTGCCGGTGGTGGCGCAGCCGGCCAGCGCGGCGACGGCGAACAAGACCATTGCCAGACGTTTCATGACACACCTCCTGTTCGGGAATACCTTCGCCATCTTGCACCGCAGCCGGTGACGCGCAAGCGAGCCGACGCGGCCTGTTCAGCCGGCGGCCGGATCAGGCGGCCCGCCCCGCCGCCGGAGGGGGGGGGCGAGCGGGATGGGCCTCAGACCTCGCTGTGCGCCAGCGGATGGAGCCGCGCCTGGCGCAGTTCGAGTACCCGGTCCAGGCGCCGCGCCAGGCCGCGGTCATGGGTGACCAGGACCAGGCTGGTGCGCTGGGCACGGTTCAATTCCAGCATCAGGTCGAACACCGTGGCCGCGGTCTTGTCGTCCAGGTTGCCGGTGGGCTCGTCGCCGAGCACGCAGGCGGGCCGGTTCACCAGGGCCCGCGCCACCGCCGCGCGCTGGCGTTCGCCGCCGGACAGCTCGCCGGGCTTGTGCTCCAGCCGGTGCCCCAGCCCGACCGATTCCAGCAGTGCACGCGCGCGCTGCTGGGCATCGGCAATATCGGCACCGCCGAGCACCACCGGCATCATCACGTTCTCCAGCGCGGTGAACTCCGGCAGCAGGTGGTGGAACTGGTAGACGAAGCCCAGCGAAGTGTTGCGCAGGCGCCCGCGCTGCGCGTCGGACAGGGCCGACATGCGCTGGCCGGCCACGTACACCTCGCCGGCGGTCGGCACGTCGAGCCCGCCGAGCAGGTGCAGCAGGGTGCTCTTGCCGGCGCCGGAGGCACCGACGATGGCCACCGTCTCGCCCGGCGCCACGTCCAGTTCGAGCCCGTCGAACACCGGCGTGCGCATGCGCCCTTCGGCGTAGGTCTTGGCCAGCCCCTCGGCACGTATCACCGATTCCATGGTCGCGTTCTCATTCATAGCGCAGCGCCTCCGCCGGCTGGGTGCGCGCCGCGCGCCAGGCCGGGTACAGCGTTGCCAGGAAACTCATCAGCAGCGCCACCGCGGTGATCACCACGATGTCGCCGGTCTGCATGTCGGTTGGCAGGCCGGTGATGTAGTACACGTCCTCGGGCAGCAGCTTGATGTCGAAGGTCGATTCGATCAGGCCGAGGATGCGCTCCAGGTTGAGCGTCAGGGTGATGCCGCCGATCACGCCGGCCACCGTGCCCATCAGCCCGATCAGGCTGCCCTGCACCATGAACACCTGCATCACCCCGCGCGGGGTCAGCCCCAGCGTGCGCAGGATCGCGATGTCGGCCTGCTTGTCGGTCACCAGCATCACCTGCGAGGACACCAGGTTGAACGCGCCCATCGCCACGATCAGCGACAGCAGGATGCCCATCACCGTTTTTTCCATGCGCAGCGAGTGGTAGAGGTTGGCGTTCTCCTGGGTCCAGTCGCTGACCCGGTACATGCCCTCCAGGTTCAGCGCCAGGTCGCGCGCCACGGTATAGGCCTGGTCCATGTCGTGCAGCTTCAGGCGCACGCCGGTGACCCCGTCCACCCGCAGCACCCGTTCCAGGTCCTGCATGTTGACGAACGCCACGCCGCGGTCGATCTCGTTGGAGCCGGCCTCGAAGATGCCGCTGACCTTGAAGCGCTTGGTCCGCGCCATCGCCCCGACCGGGGTGCCCTGGATCTCGGCCAGCGTCGCCACCACGCTGTCGCCCACGTCCACGCCCAGCCACAACGCCAGCTCCTTGCCGAGCAGGATGTTGAACCCGCCCGGCTGCAGGCTGTCCAGCGCGCCCTTCTGCATCTTTTCGCCCAGCACCGATACCTTCGGTTCGAGCGCCGGGTCCACGCCCTGCACGATCGCGCCCTGCACCCGCGGGCCGGCCAGCATGCCCTGGATCTCGATGTAGGGCGCGGCACCGGCCACGCGCGGGTCGCGGCTGGCCACGTCCACCGCGTGCTGCCAGTTGCGCATCGGCGCGCCATCGGCGCTGACCGTGGCGTGGGCGGACATCTGCAGCAGACGGTCGCGGATTTCCTTCTGGAAACCGCTCATCACCGCCAGCGTGGTGATCAGCACGGTGACCCCGAGCGCGATGCCGAGGATCGAGGCCATGGAGATGAAGGAGATGAAGCCGTTGCGGCGCTTGGCCCGCAGATAGCGCAATCCGATTGCGACGGGTAAGGGTCTGAACATGCGCGTGTGCCGATGGAGTGGCGCCATGTTGCCATTCCCGCCGGCTAACGGGAAACGGCATGGGCGCGCACGGCCAGTCGCAGTTCACGTCGACCGGCGCGGGGCAGCGTGTCCGGCCAGAACAGCAGCTGCCCGCGTCGCCCGCCACTGCGCCAGCGCAGCACCAGCAGCGGGCCGCGCTCGAGCAGCTCAAGCGCCTGGACCGCGCCGCCATCGACCTCGGCCACAGCCGGCGCGGGCGGCACCCGCAGCCGCCGCACCGGCTGGCGCAGCCCGCGCCGCGCCATGCCCAGCCCGTGGCCTACGGCCAGCAGCGCTGCCGGCCATGCAACGGCCCGCGCGAGCCCGCAGTTCAACAGCGCGATGGCGCCCAGCAGGCCCAGCAGGCACATCGCGCCGGCCTGCCAGCGCGAGGGCCGCCACTCACAGCGGAAGGGTGCGGATATAGTCCAGCAGGGCCGCCTGCTGCGCATCGGGACAGGCCTCGTAGCCCATGGACCAGCGCCACAGTTTGTCGTCTTCGGTTTCCAGCAGCTGCAGGAAAACAGCGCGCTCGGCTGTCGGCGCCTGCCCCCAGCGCTGGTCGAGATAGCGCCCGAACAGCTGGTCCAGCTCGCGCATGCCGCGTCGGCATCGCCAGCGCAGCTTCTTCAGTTCGATCTCGTCTTCAGGGCTCATCGCTCACCTGCCGATGCCACGGCCGGACCGTGGCGTAAACGAAGACGGCACCGGCCCGAGGGACCGGTGCCGCCATGGCCGCGATGCGCGGGGCATCGCGCGGGCCGGCGCATCAGGCGCGGCGCGCCATCATCAACTTCTTGATCTCGGCGATCGCCAGCGCCGGGTTCAGCCCCTTCGGGCAGGTCCGGGCGCAGTTCATGATGGTGTGGCAACGGTACAGCTTGAACGGATCCTCCAGATCGTCCAGCCGCGCACCGGTGTCCTCGTCGCGCGAATCGATGATCCAGCGGTAGGCCTGCAGCAGGATCGCCGGGCCCAGGTAGCGCTCGCCGTTCCACCAGTAGCTCGGGCAGCTGGTCGAGCAGCAGGCGCACAGGATGCACTCGTACAGGCCGTCGAGCTTCTTGCGGTCTTCCGGCGACTGCAGCCGCTCGCGGTCCGACGGCGCCGGGGTCTGGGTGCGGATCCACGGCTTGATCGACGCGTACTGCGCGTAGAAGTGGGTCAGGTCCGGCACCAGGTCCTTGACCACGTCCATGTGCGGCAGCGGGTAGATCGGCACCTCGGCCTTGGTGCAGTCGGCGATGGCGCGGGTGCAGGCCAGCGTGTTGGTGCCGTCGATGTTCATCGCGCACGAACCGCAGATGCCCTCGCGGCAGGACCGGCGGAAGGTCAGGGTCGGATCGATCTCGTTCTTGATCTTGATCAGCGCGTCCAGGACCATCGGGCCGCACGCGTCGAGGTCGACCTCGTAGGTGTCGGTACGCGGGTTCTGGTCGTCGTCCGGACTCCAGCGGTAGATCTTGAAGGTGCGCACGTTCTTGCCGCCGCTCTTGGCGGGGAAGTGCTTGCCCTGGGTGATCCGGGAGTTCTTCGGGAGTGCAAATTCAGCCATGTTCGTAGGTTCCCCGGATCAGTAGACGCGCGGCTTCGGCGGCACGACGGCGACGTCGTCGGTGAGCGTGTACATGTGCACCGGACGGTAATCGAAGCTGCACTTGCCCTTCTCGTCGACGGTGACCAGCGTATGCTTCATCCAGTTGGCGTCGTCGCGCTCCGGATAGTCCTCGTGCGCGTGCGCGCCGCGGCTTTCCTTGCGCTGCTCGGCCGAATTGATGGTGGCCACGGCGTTGAGCAGCAGGTTGTTGAGCTCGTAGGTTTCGATCAGGTCCGAGTTCCAGACCAGCGAGCGGTCGGAAACCTTGACGTCCTGGAACGAATCGAACACCTCGGCCATCTTCGCGCAGCCTTCGGCCAGCGTCTTGCTGGTGCGGAACACCGCGGCGTCGGCCTGCATCGTGCGCTGCATGCGGTCGCGGATCACGGCGGTCGGGGTGTCGCCATTGGCGTGGCGCAGCTTGTCCAGCAGGCCCAGCGCCTTGTCGCAGGCATCCGAACCCAGGGTCTTGTGCGGCGCGCCCGGCTTGATCGTCTCGGCGCAGCGGTTGGCCACCGCGCGGCCGAACACCACCAGGTCCAGCAGCGAGTTGGAGCCCAGGCGGTTGGCGCCGTGCACCGACACGCAGGCCGCCTCGCCGATGGCGTACAGGCCCGGCACCACCGCATCCGGGTTGTCGCCGACCTTGCGCACCACTTCGCCGTGGTAGTTGGTCGGGATGCCACCCATGTTGTAGTGCACGGTCGGGATCACCGGGATCGGCTGCTTGTGCACGTCGACGCCGGCGAAGATCCGCGCGCTCTCGGCGATGCCCGGCAGCTTCTCGTCGATCACGCCCGGGCCCAGGTGGGTCAGGTCGAGCAGGATGTGGTCCTTGTGCTCGCCGACGCCGCGGCCTTCGCGGATCTCGATGGTCATCGAACGGCTGACCACGTCGCGCGAGGCCAGGTCCTTGTAATGCGGTGCGTAGCGCTCCATGAAGCGCTCGCCGCTGCTGTTGCGCAGGATGCCGCCTTCGCCGCGCACGCCCTCGGTGATCAGGCAGCCGGCGCCGTAGATGCCGGTCGGGTGGAACTGCACGAACTCCATGTCCTGCAGCGGCAGCCCGGCACGGGCCACCAGGCCGCCGCCGTCACCGGTACAGGTGTGCGCCGAGGTGGCGCTGAAATAGGCGCGGCCGTAGCCGCCGGTGGCCAGCACCACGCCATGGGCGCGGAACAGGTGCAGGGTGCCCTCGGCCATGTCCAGCGCGAGCACGCCGCGGCACACGCCCTCTTCGTCGAAGATCAGGTCGAGCGCGAAGTACTCGATCATGAAGCGCGCGTTGTGCGCCAGCGACTGCTGGTACAGGGTGTGCAGCATGGCGTGGCCGGTACGGTCGGCGGCGGCGCAGGTGCGCTGCGCGGACGGGCCTTCGCCGTACTTGGTGGTCATGCCGCCGAACGGGCGCTGGTAGATCTTGCCGTCCTCGGTGCGGCTGAACGGAACGCCGTAGTGTTCCAGCTCGATGATCGCCGGGATCGCCTCGCGCACCATGTACTCGATCGCATCCTGGTCGCCCAGCCAGTCCGAGCCCTTGATGGTGTCGTAGAAGTGGTAGCGCCAGTCGTCCTCGCCCATGTTGCCCAGCGCGGCGGAAATGCCACCCTGCGCCGCCACGGTGTGCGAGCGGGTCGGGAAGACCTTGGTGATGCACACGGTCTGCAGGCCCTTCTGGGCCAGGCCGAAGGTCGCGCGCAGGCCGGCGCCGCCGGCGCCGACGACCACCATGTCGACCTTGTGTTCAGTGATGTTGTAAGCGGACATGTATCAGTTCCCAAGCGCGACGCGGGCGACCGCGAAGATGCTGACGATCGCGCCGAGCACGGCGACGAACTTGACCGAGGTCTGCAGGGCCAGGGCCAGCAGCGAATTGTGGATGTAGTCTTCGAGCACGACCTGCAGGCCGAGCTGGGCGTGCCAGAACATGGCCACCAGGAAGCCGACCAGGGCGATCGCGTTCCACGGCTTGGCCACGGCGGTGACGGCGGTGACGTAGTCGGCGCCGATCAGGCTCAGCACGAAGCACAGGAACCACAGGGTCAGTGCCACCAGCGCGGTGGCGGTCAGGCGCTGGTGGATGAAGTGCATGGTGCCGGACTTGGCGCTGCCGAGGCCGCGCGCGTTCTTCAGCGGGGTGCGGAAATTGTTCATGCGGCGCCTCCGAAGCAGACGTAGGCCCAGACCAGCGCGGTGATGACCAGCGAGCCGATCACCGACAGCCAGCTGCTGCGGATGAAGGTCGGCTTACTGTAGCCGATGGCGAAGTCCTGGACGATGTGGCGGATGCCATTGCACAGGTGATAGGCGAAGCACCAGGTCCAGCCGAACAGGATCACCTTGCCGTACCAGGCGCTGGCATGGGTGGTGAAGCAGTTCCAGGACTCGGGGCCCATCATCAGGGCGAGCAGGCCGCCGGCAATGATCAGGGCTCCGACGGACAGAACGATGCCGGTGGCTCGATGCAGGATCGAGGTGGCCATCTGGATCTGCCAGCGATACACCTGCAGGTGCGGAGAAAGGGGGCGGGGTCTGTTCGCCATTCGCTGACTCGTTATCTCGGCTGGGCGGCGGATGCCGCGTTGGCTGACGCTGCTCAGAAATCGATGCAGCGACCGTTTTTCTCCCAATCGCCGTAACGCACCGGATCAAGTCCGCCGCGTCCGCCGATTTCCTGCGGTACCGTTCCGGCATCGGCAAGCGGCTGCTTCTCCGGTTCCGGCGGGGCTGGGGTTCCGTCCTCGGGAGTGGGGGTTGTTTGGCCTATCATGGTCGGTCTCGCAACGCACAAATTTTAGTCCCCGTTCACGTGTCTGACAACCTCGCCCCCCTCTTCAGCGGTACGCGCGCACTGCGTCGGCCCCAGGTGCTGGCCCTTTCCGGCCCGGACGCGGTCGCCTTCGCCCAGGCCCAGTTCGCCAACGACGTACCGTCGCTGGCCGACGGCCACTGGCACTGGAATGCGTGGCTGACCGCCAAGGGCCGCGTCCTGGCGGTGTTCCAGCTGCTGCGGCTCGATGCCGGACAACTGCTGCTGCTCTGCCACGACGGCGGCGTCCAGGCCATGGCCGAACAGCTGCGGCGCTTCGTATTCAGGCGCAAGGTCACCCTTGCCCACGCCGATGCCTTCGCCGTCGAAGCCGCGTTCCAGGCGCCTGCCCGCGCCCATGGCGCCGCATTCGCCCACCTCGACGGTGGCGCCATCGAACTGGACCTGGGGACCGCGGCCCACCCGCGCACCCTGCGCCTGATGCCGGCGGGCACCGCCGCGTACGTCGATGCCGCGGAGCTGGCCTGGCGCCAGTGGGACCTGCGCTTCGGGCTGCCACGGCTGGAGGCCTCGCAGCAGGAACAGTGGACGCCGCAGCAACTGGGGCTGGACCGGCTTGCGGCCTACAGCGTGAAGAAGGGCTGCTACCCGGGCCAGGAAATCGTGGCGCGCACCCATTTCCTGGGCAAGGCCAAGCGCTCGCTGGCCCTGCTGCATGGCGACCTCGCCAGCACGCCCGGCGACGCGGTGACCCAGGCGGGCGCGACCATCGGCACCGTCGCCAGCAGCGCCGGCACGCTGGCACTGGCGGTGCTGCCGCTGGACCTGCCGGCGGGCGGCCTGGAGGTGGCGGGCGCGGCGGTCGAGCGCCTGGAGCTGCTCGACGGCCTGGCGCGCTGATCAGGCCGCCTGCGCCGCGTCCAGGCGCAGGCCGCTGTCCACGTCGAAGAAATGCAGCGCCGCCGGAACGACGGCCACGTCGATCCGCGCGCCCGCGGCGGGCAGCACCTGCGGCGGTACCCGCATCACCAGCGGCCGGCCGGCATGGCGCAGGTTGACGAACATTTCGTTGCCGACCGGCTCGATGCCATCGATCAGCGCCGGGAAGGCCGCGTCGCCGCCGCCCGGCTGCAGGTGCTCCGGGCGCACGCCGACCACCACTTCGCGTCCGGACCAGGCAGCCGGCACCGGTGCGTGACCGAGTGGAATGCGACCATCCTGGCCCATGTCCAGCGCCACGTCCCCGCCCGCCAGCGCCTGCAACCGCCCCTTGAGCGTGTTCATGGCCGGGCTGCCGAGGAAGCCGGCGACGAACAGGTTGGCCGGGCGCTGGTACAGCGCCATCGGCGTGTCGATCTGCTGGACCATGCCGTCGTTGAGCACCACGATGCGCTGGCCCAGGGTCATCGCCTCGACCTGGTCGTGGGTGACGTAGATCATCGTGGTGCCAAGCTTGCGGTGCAGCTGCGCGATCTCGGTGCGCACCGAGTGGCGCAGCTTGGCATCGAGATTGGACAACGGCTCGTCCAGCAGGAACACCGCCGGCTCGCGCACCAGCGCCCGCCCCAGCGCCACGCGCTGGCGCTGCCCGCCGGACATCGCCCGCGGCAGCTTGTCCAGCATTCCGCCCAGGCCCAGCATGTCGGCCGCCCCCTGCACCCGGCGCGCGATCTCGGCCTTGTCGTGCCCGCGCAGCTTCAGCCCGAAGGCGAGGTTTTCGGCCACGGTCATGTGCGGGTACAACGCGTAGTTCTGGAACACCATGGCGATGTCGCGGTCCTTGGGCGCGACGTCGTTGACCACGCGCCCGCCGATGGACAACGTGCCGGCGCTGATCTCCTCCAGCCCCGCGACCATCCGCAACAAGGTCGATTTGCCGCAGCCCGACGGCCCCACCAGCACCATCAGCTCGCCGTCGGCGATGTCGAAACTGGCCCCATGCACGGCGACCTGGCCGTTGTCGTAGACCTTGCGCACTCCGTCGAACCGCACGTCCGCCATCGCCTGCCTCATTCAGTCCGGCCGCGCCCACGGCGACCGGCGAAGTGGATGGCGACGCGCGTCGCCAATGCGGCCGGGACGACCGCGTTCGAATACGAATACAGTGGAAACATTCTGCCACGCAAGCATTCTCCCATGGCACCATCCATGGTTCGCGGCGGCGCTGGCGGATGCCCGCACCGGCCGGTTTCGACACCCGCGGACCGCTCCCCCTCCCAGCGCGCTCGCCGCACCCACCCGGACACGGCGCAGGGGCGGCCGACGGCTGCGGGACCCCCACTGGAACAGCAACCAGAACATAGCGAAGGGCGATTGACAACGATGTCACCAGAACACGAAACTCGAGCCATGCACGACACCCTCCTCCTGTTCGGTGCCACAGGCGACCTGGCCCAGCGCTATCTGTTCCCTTCCCTGCTGCGGCTGCTCGGCGATGGCCTGCTCCCCGAGGATTTCCGGGTGCGCGCGATGGCGCTCTCGCCGCACGACACCGACAAGTTCCGCGACATCCTGCGGCCACGCCTGGAACAGGCCCTGCCGCAGGCCAGCCAGGACGACATCAACAACCTGCTGCGGCGCATCGACTACCGCTCGGTCGACCTGCGCGACCCCGGCTCGATCGCCGACGCGGTGCGCGAGTTCAACGACCGCCACTGCGTCAGCTACCTGTCGATCCCGCCCGGGCTGTACATCTCCACCTGCGAGGGCCTGGCCCTGGGCGGCGCGCTGTCCGCGCCGCACCGGCTGATGCTGGAGAAGCCGATCGGCTCGGACAGCGACAGCGCCGAGCAGATCCTGCGGTCGATCGGCGCGCTGATCGACGAGGACCGGGTGTTCCGCATCGACCATTACCTGGGCAAGGCCGCGGTGCAGAACCTGATGGCGCTGCGCTTCGGCAACACCCTGCTGGAAGCGGTGTGGAACCGCAATTACATCGAATCGGTACACATCATGGTGGCCGAGAGCGACGGCGTCGACGGCCGCGACTCGTACTACTCGCGCTCCGGCGCGATGCGCGACATGGTGCAGAGCCACATCCTGCAGCTGCTGTGCCTGGTGGCCATGGAACCGCCGGCCTCGCTGGAAGCGGACCGGATCCGCGACGAGAAGGTCAAGGTGCTGCGCGCACTGCGTCCGCTCGACGCCCGCCATGCCGCCAAGGACAGCGTGCGCGGCCGCTACACCGCCGGCACCATCAATGGCCAGCCGGCACAGGCCTACCAGCCGCCGGAAGGCAGCGAGGCCGAGACCTTCGTCGGCGTCACCGCGCATATCGACAACTGGCGCTGGGCCGGTGTGCCGTTCCACCTGGTCACTGGCAAGCGACTGCCCGAACGCACCACCCGCATCGAGGTCAACCTCAAGCCGGTCACCCACTGGCTGTTCGAACGCCCCGACCGCCGCCATGCCCAGCCCAACCGGCTGACCTTCCAGCTGCAGCCGCAGGAGAACATCCAGCTGGGGCTGATGAGTTCGCTGGCGGGCCCGGAATGGGGCGCGCTGGAACTGCAGCCGCTGGAGCTGGAACTGTCCGTACCCACCGGCCTGCATCGCCGCATCGCCTACGAGCGCCTGTTCCTGGATGCCTTCAACGGCAACCACGCGCTGTTCGTGCGCGATGACGAAGTGCGCGCGGCGTGGGCCTGGATCGACAGCGTCGCCGACGCCTGGAAGGCCGCCGACCTGCCGATGGAGCCGTATCCGGCCGGCAGCTGGGGCCCGGCGCAGGCGCACCTGTTCCTGCCCGCGGCGATCGTCGCCGACAACCGCGCGGACGACGCGCTGTGAGCGGCCCGGCCGGACACGTGCTGGTCGCCGACATCGGCGGCACCAACGCGCGCTTCGCGCTGGCCGACACCTCCACCGCCGCCCCGCTGGACCCGGGCAGCATCGGCGAATACCCGGTGGCGCGTTTCGCGTCGCTGGCCGATGCCGCTGCCTGCTACCTGCGCGAGCGCGGTGCCCGGGCCCACAGCGGGGTGTTCGCCGTGGCCGGGCGGGTGGACGGCGACGAGGCGCGCATCACCAACCATCCATGGGTGATCTCGCGCTCGCGCACCGCCGCGCAACTGGGCCTGTCGCGGCTGCACCTGATCAACGACTTCGTCGCCCAGGCGATGTCGGTGGCGCTGCTGCAACCGGCCGACGTGGTCCAGACCGGCGGTGCCCCCTGGCAGCCGGCCGCGCCGTCGCAGCCACGCAACTACTGCGTGATCGGCCCCGGCACCGGCCTGGGGGTGGGCGGGCTGGTGGTCCGTGATGGCCGCTATTACCCGCTGGCGACCGAGGGCGGCCATGCCAGTTTCGCGCCGACCACCCCCGAGCAGATCCGCATCCTGCAGATCCTGGGCCAGCAGTTCGGGCGCGTCTCCAACGAGCGGTTGATCTGCGGCCCCGGCCTGGTCAACCTGCACCGCGCGCTGAGCGAGATCGCCGGCCAGGACCCGGGCCAGCCGCAGCCGGCGCAGGTCAGCGAGCGCGCCGCCGCCGGCGACCCGGTCGCCATGCGCGCGATCGAGGTGTTCATGGACATCTTCGGCGCGGTCGCCGGCGACGCGGTACTGGTCCAGGGCGCCTGGGACGGCGTGTTCCTCACCGGCGGCCTGGTGCCGCGGCTGCTCGAGTCCCTGCGCCATTCCGGCTTCCGCAGCCATTTCGAGAACAAGGGGCGTTTCAGCGCGATCCTGTCGCAGGTACCGTCGCTGGCCATCGTCCACCCCTGCCCGGGCCTGCTCGGCGCGGCCGCGTACGCGCTGGACCTGGAGCAGGCCCCATACGGAGCACCCGCATGAGCGCACTCGCCGAACGCCTCACCCTGGTCCGCCACTCCGACGAGGAGGCCTGGATCGAGAACGTCGCCCGCGAGATGGCGGCGATCCTCGGCCACGAGATCGGCCAGCGCGGCCGCGCGCGCATGCTGCTGTCCGGCGGCACCACGCCGGCCCCGGTCTACGAACTGCTGGCCGAGCAGCCGCTGGAATGGGCGCGGGTGGAAGTGGGCCTGGCGGACGAGCGCTGGCTGTCGCCGCAGGACCGCGACAGCAACGCCTGGCTGGTGCGCCACAGCTTCCTCAACCTCGCAGAGGGCGCGCATTTCGACCCCCTGGTGCGGGTGGGCAAATCGCTGGCCGAATGCGTCCATGACGCCAACCTGCAGGCCGAGTACTCGCAGCCGGCCTGCCTGGTCGTGCTGGGCATGGGCAACGATGGCCACACCGCCTCGCTGTTCCCGGGCTCGCGCGACCTCGAACGCGCCCTGCAGGGCAGCAAGCCGTATGCGGCGCTGGACGCCAGCGGTTGCCCGGTCGCCCGCGACTGGCACCTGCGCATCACCCTGACCCCGCGCGGGCTGGCGTCCGTCGGCAACCGCCTGCTGTTGCTGCGCGGCAAGCAGAAGCTCGAGGTACTGGAGGCGGCGCTCGCCTCGGGAGACGTGCATCGCTATCCGGTGCTGGCCGCCATCGACGCGCCCGGCCCGAAGCTGCGCGTGCACTGGTGCGGGTGAAGGCGAACCGGGAAAGAACCGGCGGGCGTGCGGGATCACGCGCCCTGCCGCGTGCCGGGGCGATGATCCGGCATGGGCCGCGCCCTCCACTTTCCGCCTTCCGCAGCCTCCTCCCTCCCGCTTCCCCCTCCCCCTTTCCCTGCGTGTAAAAGCCATGAGCCTGCATCCGAAAATCCACGCCATCACCGAACGCATCCGCCAGCGCAGCGCGCCGTCGCGCGCGGCGTACCTGGCGGGCATCGAGGCCGCGCTGCGCTCGGGCCCGTTCCGCTCGCGCCTGAGCTGCGGCAACCTCGCCCATGCCTTCGCCGCCTGCGGCCCGACCGACAAGGGCCGGCTGCGCGGCGACGTGACCCCCAACCTGGGCATCATCACCGCCTACAACGACATGCTGTCGGCGCACCAGCCGTTCGAGCACTACCCGCAGCTGATCCGCGACGCCGCGCGCGAACTCGGCGCCACCGCGCAGGTCGCCGGCGGCGTACCGGCGATGTGCGACGGCGTCACCCAGGGCCGCGGCGGCATGGAACTGTCCCTGTTCTCGCGCGACGTCATCGCCCAGGCCACCGCCGTCGGCCTGAGCCACGACATGTTCGACACCACCGTGCACCTGGGCGTGTGCGACAAAATCGTCCCGGGCCTGCTGATCGGCGCGCTGGCGTTCGGCCACCTACCGGCGGTGTTCGTGCCGGCCGGGCCGATGACGCCGGGCATCCCCAACAAGAAGAAGGCCGAAGTGCGCGAGCGCTATGCCGCCGGCGAAGCGACCCGCGAGGAACTGCTGCAGGCCGAGGCCGACTCCTATCACGCGCCGGGCACCTGCACGTTCTACGGCACCGCCAATTCCAACCAGGTGCTGCTCGAGGCGATGGGCGTGCAGTTGCCGGGCGCCTCGTTCGTCAACCCGGAACTGCCGCTGCGCGATGCGCTGACCCGTGCCGCCACCGCCCGCGCGCTGGAGATCTGCGCGCTCGGCAGCGATTTCCGGCCGCTGGGGCGGCTGATCGACGAGCGCGCCATCGTCAACGCCATCGTCGCGCTGATGGCCACCGGCGGCTCCACCAACCACACCATCCATTGGATCGCGGTGGCGCGCGCGGCCGGCATCGTGCTGACCTGGGACGACATGGACCAGCTGTCGCAGATCGTGCCGCTGCTGGCGCGCGTCTACCCCAATGGCGAGGCCGACGTGAACCGCTTCGCCGCGGCTGGCGGGCCGGCCTTCGTGTTCCGCGAACTGATGGACGCCGGGCTGATGCATGACGACCTGCCGACCATCGCCGAAGGCGGGATGCGCGCCTATGCGCAGGAACCGCGGCTGATCGACGGCAAGGTCGTCTACGCGCCGGCCGTCGCGCACAGCGCCGATACCGAGGTGGTACGCGCGGCCGCCGCGCCGTTCGAGGCCCAGGGCGGGCTGCGCCTGCTGCGCGGCAACATCGGCCGTTCGCTGATCAAGCTGTCGGCGGTGAAGCCGCAGTACCGCACGATCGAGGCGCCGGCGGTGGTGGTGGACGCGCCGCAGGCACTGAACAAGCTGCATGCCGCCGGCGCCCTGCCGCAGGATTTCGTGGCCGTGGTGCGCTACCAGGGACCGCGCGCCAACGGCATGCCGGAGCTGCATTCGCTGGCGCCGCTGCTGGGGCTGCTGCAGAACCAGGGCCGGCGCGTTGCGCTGGTCACCGACGGGCGCCTGTCCGGCGCCTCGGGCAAGATTCCCGCCGCCATCCACGTCACCCCCGAAGCCGCCCGCGGCGGCCCGATCGCGCGCATCCGCGAAGGCGACATCATCCGCCTGGATGGCGAGGCCGGCATCCTGGAAGTACGGGTGGACCCAGCCGAATGGGCGGCGCGCCCGCTTGCCGCCAACACCGCACCGGCCGGCCACGACCTGGGCCGCAACCTGTTCGCGATGAACCGCAGCGTGGTCGGCCCGGCCGACCAGGGCGCCGTTTCCATTTCCTGCGGCCCGGCACGCGCCGACGGCAGCGTGTGGGAGTACGACGCCGAGTACGAACTGGGCCACGATGCCGCCGCGGCTGCCGCCCCGCACGAAGCCAAGGACGCCTGACCCCCACGGGACGCGCCGCGTCCCGCCCCACCGGAACCCGCCATGACCATCGCCCAGCACCAGGACCGCGCCGAACACCTGCTCACCGCCGCCGGCATCCTGCCCGTCGTCACCGTCCACACCCTCGACCAGGCGCGCGCGGTCAGCGCCGCACTGCTCGAAGGCGGCCTGCCCGCCATCGAGCTGACCCTGCGCACGCCGGTGGCGATGGACGCGCTGTCCATGCTCAAGCGCGAGTTGCCCGACGTGGTGGTCGGCGCCGGCACCGTGCTGACCGTCGAGCAGATGCGCCAGGCCATCGACGTCGGCGCCGACTTCCTGGTGACCCCGGGCACGCCGGCGCACATGGCCGATGCGCTGGCCAGGGCGCCGCTGCCGGTGGTCCCGGGCGCGGCCTCGCCCACCGAACTGCTGGCGCTGCTGGCGCGCGGCTTCCGCGTCTGCAAGCTGTTCCCGGCCACCGCCGTGGGCGGGCTGGCGATGATCAAGGGCGTGGCCGGGCCGATGCCCGAACTGAAGCTGTGCCCCACCGGCGGCATCACCGAGGCCACCGCGGCCGACTACCTCGGCCAGAAGAACGTGGTCTGCATCGGCGGCTCGTGGATGGTGCAGGACGCCTGGATCCGCAGCGGGCAGTGGGACGCGGTGAGGAAATCGGCCGCGGCCGCCGCCGCCATCGTGCGCGCGGTCCGCGCCGGCTGAGCGCACGCCGCGGCGCCGGCCGACGCACGGCACCCGCCCGCTTCGTTGCGGCGGGCCTGCGTGCCTGCACGATGCCGCGCGCATCCGTCCGGCCTTGGCGCGGGCAACACAGGGTTGCGGTCATGATGGCGCACGACCTTTCCCCGGAGCCGAGTGATCGATGGACGAAACCACCCCGCGCATGCGCAACCTCTTCCTCCAGCTGGGCCTGGACGCCGGCGAACTGGCCATCGCCGGGTTCATCCGCGACCACCAGCTGCCGCTGGAAACCGGCATCGGCGAAGCGCCCTTCTGGAACGCGGGGCAGCGCCAGTTCCTGCGCGAGAAGCTTGCCAGCGACGATGCCTGGGCGATCGTGGTCGACCAGTTGAACGAGGCGCTGCACGAGGACGCGAGCCGCGCCCGCAACCCCGGCTGAGCGACGGCGCCCCGGCCACGCCGTCGCCAGCCAGCGCTGGCGGCGGCCTCAGCGCCGGCCGCGCTCGCTGCGCCGCAGGTCGGCGGGGATCTCGATCTCGACTTTCGCGGGCAACGCGGTGATCCGCAGTTCGGTCCCCGACCACGCCGCCGGTTCGCCGTTGATCCGGGCCGCGCCCGGCTCGCCCGCGTAGGGCCACGGCAGCACCAGCCCGCCGCCGGGCAGGCGCAGGCCGTCGGCGACCTTCAGGGTCAGCTGCCGCTCGTCGCGCACCAGCGAATAACGCAGCGGGCCATGCGCGGTGCGCAGGCCCTCGATGGCGACGCCCTTGCCCGCCAGCCAGGGCGCCGGCACGCCGGCGGCCAGCACGATGGCGTCGTCGATCTCGCGTTCGTACGCGAACATGTCCAGCGCTGAACGCACGAAATCCGATGCGACCCAGGCATGCGGCAGGTCGCCGACGAAGAACGGCGTGCGCGGCGTCGAGGACACCACCTCGGCCCACTGGTTCCAGGCCGGCGGCGCGCGGTCGCGGAAGAAGAACTCGCTGGCCTCCCAGGCCCGCTCGCGCCAGCCCAGGCGCACGAACGCGCCGACGTTGCGCCATTCGTACGGGGTGTAGTCCTTCCACGGGCGCTTGCCGTCGCGGCGCTCGACGAACTGCTGCCAGTAGCGCTCGAACGTGTTGTCCAGCGCCGGTTGCGGCAGCCGGCCCTGCTCGCCGCCCGGGGCCAGCGCGATGGTGGTCGAGGTGGCGTCGAAATCGCCCAGCTCCACCGAGCCCGGCAGGTAGTCGATGCGGTGCGCGGCCATGCTCGCGCGCAGCGACGCGTCCAGGTCCTGGCGGAACTGGTCGCGCGAAGCGGCCATCGCCTCGGCCTCGGTGGCCAGGCCCAGCGCCATGGCCATGTCGGCCGCGTCCTTGTACCCGCGCAGCGCCCAGAAATCGTCCCAGTACGAATGCACCGGCTTGGCCGAATAGCCCTCGTGGCTGATCGAGGCCGGCATCATCCCGTAGAACCCCGGGTGGCGCGCGCGGTTGTCCTCGCTGCACTCGCTCAGCCGCAGGTCTTCCATGTAGCCCCACGCGGCCAGCACGTGCGGCCACATGCGCTGCAGGAACTGCATGTCGCCGGTGTGGCGCCAGTACCCGGCGATGGCATGGATCAGCTCGCCGTGGCTGTCGTTCTCCGGCACCGGGTCGCTGCCGCGCGCGTCCACGCAGCACGGCACCATGCCGCTGTCGAACTGGTACGGCGCATACCATTCCAGGTATTGCCGCACCGCGTCCTCGCGACCCAGCCGCAGCAGCCCTTCGGAGATCATCGCGCCGTCGCGGATCCAGCTGCGCGCATACGAACGCGTGCCCGGCTGCAGGCTCGGCCCGACCCGCGAGATCAGCATGTGCGCCAGCGCGGTGCGCAGGGTGTCGGCCAGCGGCTGGCCGGCCTCGGGCAACTGCAGCCGCACCTGGTCCAGCGTCTGCCGCCACATCGCCGCGACCTGCTGCTGCGCCTTGTCCGCATCGAAACGGCCGGGCATCGACCAGGCGCCGGTCTGCGGCAGCACCAGCGCGACCTCGCGGCTCTGCCCCGGTTCCAGCTTCCAGGTGTAGAGCATCGCGCCGGACGCCAGCCCGGTCGGGTCGCTGACTTCGCGCGTGCCCGGCAGGGTGCGGTCGGCCAGGTGGGTGACGTCGAGCTTGCTGTCGAACGCACTGGCGAAACCGGCATCGGGCGGTGTCATCGCGAACACCCGCGGCTGGCCGTTGACCGCCACCTGCGCGCCCTGGACCGCCAGGCGCTCGATCCGGCTCACGCCACCGACGGTATTGAGGAACTGGCTGGGCGGGTTGACCTGGAACGGCCGTACCGCGAGCGCCAGCCGGTACTCGTGCGCCACCTTGTCCGGGTTGTGCAGGCGGTAGCGCGCCACCAGCTGCGCCTGCCCGGGCCGGCCCTGGACGAAGCCGGTCACCTGCAGGCCAAACCGGTCGTGCTTCCATTCCACCGAGGGAATCGGCAGGTAGCCATCCTGCAGGCGCTGGCTGGCGCTGACGTCGGCCCAGCCCAGCACCTTGCCATCGAGCACCACGAACGGCTCGATGCTGAAACCGGCGCGCACCGCCTCCAGGGTGCCGTCCTCGCCCATCAACGCCTGCTCGCTGCCGCCGTCCAGGCCCAGCAGGGTCCAGTACGGCTGTTCGCCGGAAAAGCCGCGCGGCAGCGACCCGCGCGGCAGGTCGCGCGCGACCGAGCGGACGAAGTCATTGGGCGTGGCGGCGAACGCCAGCGGCTTCAGGCTGATGTCGCGGATGCCGTAGCGCCAGCTGGGGCCGTCGATGAGGTCGAAACGCAGGTAGCGTGCCTCGGTCTCGGGCAACGCCAGCCAGTCGCGGCCGCCACCGCCGGCGCTCACCTCGCGCAGCCTGTGCCAGTCGCGCCCGTCGACCGAGGCCTGCACCACGTAGCGCGACGCCTCCAGCCCCGGCACCCACTGGATCACCGCGCCGCCGAACTCGCGCACCTTGCCCAGGTCCAGGCTGACGGTCTGCTGCTTGACCCCGCCGCTGATCCATACCGTGTCCGGCCGGCCGTCGGCGATGCGCTGCTGCAGCGCGGTCGCGGTATCAGCGATGACGCTGGCGGTCAGCGCCGAGCCGTCCTCCTTTGGCAGCGGCTGCAGCGTGAGCTGGTCGAAGCACACCGTGCCCTTGCCGCCCACCTTGCTGTAAATGGTGAACTCCACCGCGGCGCTGCGCCGCAGGACCGGGTCCTGGCCCGGCCCCCAGGCCTTGTCGATGTGGCGCTTGCGGTAGCTCACCCGGGTCCAGTCCTTGGGGAAGCGGTAGCCGCTGCGGTTGACCCACCACACGTTGTCGCCGCTGGCGTCGATCAGCTTGAACTGCAGGTCGTTGGCCGGCGAGTCGCCACGCAGGCCGAAGCTCACCTGGTAGTTGTCCGGCCAGGTGACATCCAGCCGGCGACGGATGCCGGCGTAGCCGGAGACCTCGTGGAAGTCGTAGTCCAGGCACAGCGCGCGGCCGCCATTGCCGTTCACCGGCCGCAGCGAACCGCTGACCTGCGGCGAGGTGATCAGCTGCCAGGCACCGATATCGTCGAACTTCGCCAGCACCCGGTTGCCGCCCTCGGCCGCGCCGCCGTTGCCGGCCAGGGTCACGGTGCAGAACAGCAGGAGGGCAAGGAACCTTCTCATCGCGGTGGATCTCGGTACGGGGGCGGCGGCCATGGTGTGATTTTCCCAGAACTGGAAGCGGGTGCAGACCCTGCTGCGGCGTCGGGCCGTCCGCCCCGCGCGGCCGGGGCACGGCCCGGCATCCGCCGACGCGCCGGACACGCCGTGGCAGGCGCGCCCGCTCACCCCTTCACGCTGCCCAGCAGCAGCCCCTGGATGTAGTAACGCTGCAGCAGCAGGAACAGCGCCAGCACCGGCACCACGGTGACCACCGCGCCGGCCATCATCATTTCCACGTCCATGATGTGCTCGCGCGAAAGCGAGGCCAACGCCACCGGCAGGGTGTAGTGCTCCTGGTCGGTGAGCACGATCAACGGCCACATGAAGTCGTTCCATGCGCCCATGAAGGTGAAGATCGCCAGCGTCACCAGCACCGGCTTGAGCATGGGCAGCACGATCTGGAAGAAGATGCGGGCCTCGCTGGCGCCGTCGATGCGCGCCGCCTCCAGCAGCTCGTCGGGGATCGAGCGTGCGTACTGCCGCACCAGGAAGATGCCGAACACGCTGGCCAGCGCCGGCACCACCACCCCGCCCCAGGTATTGACCAGCCCCAGCTGCTTCATCAGCAGGAACAGCGGCAGCATCGCCACCTGCGCCGGGATCACCAGCGCCGCCAGCAGCGCCTGGAACACCCGCTCGCGGCCGGCAAAGCGCAGCTTGGCGAAGGCATAACCGGCCAGGGTGTTGAACAGCAGCGAGCCCACGGTGATGCCCGCCGACATGCCCAGGCTGTTGAGAAAGTTGCCGGCCATGCCGGTGCGCGCGAACAGCTGCCGGTAGTTGTCGATGGTGGCCTGCGCCGGCAGCAGCGGCGGCGGGAACTGCGAGGCCTGCCCGCTGGGCATGAACGACACCGACACCATCCACGCCAGCGGCGCCAGGCTGACGAAGGCCAGCAGCAGCAGGGCTGCATTGACCCACGCGCCCCAGGCACGCGATTGGCCGATTTCGCGACTCATACCAGCTCCCTGCGCCTGCCGTAGCGCAACATCAGCGTGGTCACGCCCAGGATGATCAGGAACAGCAGGAACGCAACGGCCGAAGCACGCCCCAGGTTCCACCACTTGAAGCCTTCCTCGAACATGTAATACAGCACGCTCACCGTGCTCTGCAGCGGATCGCCGCGGGTCATCACGTAGGGCTCGGCGAACAGCTGGAAATAGCCCGAGACGGTGATCACCCCGACCACCAGCAGCACCGGCCCGAGCATGGGCAGGGTGATGTGCAGGAACTGCTTCCAGCGCGAGGCGCCGTCGATCCGCGCGGCCTCGTACAGGTCGCGCGGGATGGCCTGCAGCCCGGCCAGGAAGATCACCATGTTGTAGCCGAAGTTCTTCCACACCGCGAACAGGATGATGGTCGGCATCGCCCAGTGCGGATCGCCGAGCCAGTCCACCGGGTTGACGCCGACCTGCCCCAGCGCCCAGTTCACCAACCCGTAGCGGGTGTGGAACAGGTAGCGCCAGATCACCGCCACCGCCACCAGGGTGGTCACCACCGGCGCGAACAGCGCGGTGCGGAACAGCGCCTTGAAGCGCGCCACCGGCGCATTGAGCAGCATCGCCGCGCCCAGCGACAGGGCGATCGACAACGGCACGCCGAGCACCACGAAATACGCGGTGTTGCCCAGCGACTTCCAGAACATCGGCGTGCGCAGCAGGTCCAGGTAGTTGTGCAGGCCGACGAAGCGCAGGTTGTGCGGGTCGGCCAGCGCGTACAGGTCGAAATCGGTCAGGCTCAGCGCCAGCGCCGACAGCACCGGCAGCCCGAAGAACACGCCGATCACGATCAGCGCCGGCGCGGCGAACACCCAGCCGGCGAGCGTGCCCCGCTTCATCGCGCGGCCTCCTGCGTCGCCTGCTGCTGGATGATCCAGCGGCGCTTGGCGAGGATCTCGTCCACCCGCGCATCCAGCCGCCTGACCGCGGCGTCCTGGTCCAACCCGCCGCGTACCACCTGCTCGCTGACGATGCGCATTTCCTGGGCGATGCGCTCCCACTCCAGCACCTTGGGCGTGGGCCTGACCCGCTCCAGCTGCTGGCCGAACGCGGCCGCCAGCGGGTCCTCGTGCAGCGATGCCTGCCGCCACACGCTGCGCCGCGGCGGCAGGTCGCCGATGAGGGCGTGGAACCGCTGCTGCACCGCCGGTCGCGACAGGAACTCGATCAGTTTCCATGCCGCCTGCTTGTGCGGCGACGACTGCATCACCACCAGGCTGGTGCCACCGGCGATGCCGCCGCCCGGGCCATGCGGACCCGGCAGCGGCGCGGTGCCCCACTCGCCCTCCAGCGAGGCCGGCTGACGTTGCCGGAACTCGCGGATGTTCCAGGGCCCGGACAGGTAGAACACGGTGAAGCCGCGGAAGAACTCGTCCCACACATTGGAGATCTGGGTCTCGGACATCTTCGGCGCCAAGCCCTGCTCGAACATGTTGGCGTAGAAGCCCAGCGCGCGGCGGAACCCGGGACTTGCGAAATTGCCGCGGGTGTCGTGGTCGCGCAGCAGCGGATCGTCCTGCTGCAGCGCCAGCGACAGCTGCGGCTCGAACTCGTTGAGCGGCATCAGCACCGGGTAGCGGCCGGGCCCGAGCACCTGCTTCAGCGCCTGGTTCATGCGCTCCCACTCGGCCCAGTCGCGCGGCGGGTGGTCATAGCCTGCCTTGCGCAGCAGGTCCTTGCGGTAGAACAGCAGCCGCGTATCCACGTACCAGGGGATGCCGACCAGCCGGCCCTCGACCACGTTGGTGTCCCAGATGCCCGGGAAATAGTCCGCCGGCACGACCTCCCGCGAAGCGTCCACGTAGGGCTGCAGCGGGGTCAGCGCACCGAGGGTGGCGAACTCGGGTATCCAGGTATTGCCGAGCTGGCAGATGTCCGGCAGGCCATCGGCGGCGTAGGCCGTCAGCAGCTTTTCGTGCGCCGCGGTCCAGGGGATGTTCTGCACCTCGACGCGGATGCCGGGGTTCTCGGCCTCGAACTCGCGGACCAGCTCGCCGACCACTTCGGCTTCGCGCCCCATCGCCCAGAAACGCAGGGTGATGCCCTGCTGCGGCCGCGCGCAGGCGGCCAGCAGGACCAGGCACAACAGCACGGGCAGGCGCAGCGTCACCGGCCCGACCTATTGCGGCCGAGGCGCGGGCTTGCCCGCCGCTTTCTGCTCCTGCGCGGCGGCGGCGCGCGACTCGGCAATGCCCACCGCGCGCGCGGCGGCAGCCTTGTCGTCCTTCTGCAGCGGCTGCCACTCCTCCCCTTCCGGCAGCAGCCAGCCACCGGCAAAGCCGGCGCTCTCCAGGCCCTTGCGGATATAGGGGTTCTTCTTCATCACGTTCCAGACGAACTCGTCGCGGTAGTTGGCGATGCCCGCCAGGATCGGCCCCTGGTCGATGGCGATGTAATCGCTGGCCACCCAGCCGCGATCCGGAATCAGGCGCCCGGTCTTGAGCGGGATGTCGTAGTCGAAACTGGGGTTGAACGAGTCCAGGAAGCCGTAGCTGGAGTACAGGTAGTCACCGTAGCGCCGGTGCATTTCCTGGGTGGCGGGAATCACCACTTCCGGCGCGAACGGCAGCGAGGAGATCGCCGCCGACGGCACGATGGTGCCGTCGTCGAAATTCTCGCGCAGGCCGGCACCGCGCGCGGAATAATGGCGGAACTGGCGCTGCTCGCCCTTGTATTCCTGGGTGGTGTTCTGCGGCCCGTCGCCGGCGGTCAGCCCCCACACGTTCTCGCCATAGTCCTTCCACTGCATCGGGTTGGCGATGGCGTACTCGCGCTGGGCCAGCGTGGCGCGGCGGCTGTTGAGGAAGTAGTCGATGCCGCGCTCGCGCATGTAGGCGTCCTGGATGTCGCGGAAGTCGATCCAGACGTGGCTGTACTGGTGGCCGAACAGCGGCCCGAACGACAGGTACTCCTGCCCCTGGAACACGCCCCAGTCGTTGTCGTAGGTGCGCGTCCACACGGTCCACGCATCAGGCTCGACCGGATGCGTCGGCGAGCCCAGCGCCAGCACGTAGAGCATCATCGCCTCGTTGTAGCCCATCCAGTCGTGCTGGATGAAACCGCTCTCGGGGAACCAGCCCATCGACACCAGCGGCTTGTTACGCTGCAGCCACTGCCAGTCCACGCGGCGGTAGAGCGTATCGGCGATCCTGCGGATCTCCTTCTCGCGCGCGTCGTCGCCATCGTAGTAGGACTGCGCGAACAGCACGCCCATCAACAGCAGCGCGGTATCCACGCTGGACAGCTCCACCCAGCTGTCGTAGCGGCGGCCGTCGTGCATGTCCAGGAAGTGGTAATAAAAGCCCTTGTAGCCGGCCTTGCCGGTGCGCTGCGGGCCGGTGGGCACGTCGCGCAGGAAGCGCAGCGTGGTCAGGGTGCGGTCCACCGCCTGGGTACGGCTGACCCAGCCCTTCTCGATGCCGATCGGATAGGCGGTCAGGGCGAAGCCGACCGAAGCGATGCTGGCGAACGGACGCGACGGATAGCGGTCCGGGGTGAGCCCGTTGCGCTCGTTGGTGGTGTCCCAGAAGAACTGGAAGGTGCGCCGTTCGATGTCGTCGAACAGCGGCGGAAGTTCGGGTTTCATCGGCCGCGGCGGCAGGTCCGCTTCGATCAGGATCACCTGGGGCACCACTTTCGGTGTCGGCTCGGGCGCCTTGCCGCACCCGGCCACCAGGCCCAGCGCGAGCCCGGCGGCGGTGCACAGCAACAGCTTGGTGGTACGCGGGATGCTCAAGACGCTTTCCGTTGGGGGAACCAGGGGGTGGGCCGTGGCCGGTGGCTGGCCCGGCCGCCGTTGCCGGCCGCCGGGCGCAGCGGCTTACCAGTCCAGGCCGAAGGACAGCTTGAAGGTACGGGTGGCGTACTGGTCCCAGCTGTTGATCACACCGGTGTTCCAGTTGATGCCGTACCCACCCCAGTTGGTCCAGTTGAACACGTTGATCACGTCGGCACGGACCTTGAGCTTCAGGTCGGTGCCGGTGTCCCAGGTCTTGGTCAGCGACATGTCGAACTGCTTGAAGCCATAGGTGCCGTCCGGCTCCCAGCTGCGGGGTCGCTCATAGCCGCTGGTGCCATCGATGTCCCAGCGCTTGACCTTGCTGGCCAGGGTCAGCTTGCCGGCCACGCTCATGCCCCAGGGCAGGTCGGTGAAGCCGCTGACCACCAGGCGGTGGCGCGGGGTCCAGGCACCGTCGTACCAGCCGCCACCGGGGAAGTACCAGCCGTATACCGGATCTTTCTCGTGGATGTTCTGCTTGGCGTCGGTGAAGGTATAGGCGAAGTTGAGGTTCCACGGGCTCTCGGCCGTGTAAGGCTTGTCGGCACTGAGCAGCAACGCGTTGCTGCGTGACTGGAAACCGTTGGTGGCCAGGATCAGCCCACCCAGCCCCGGCAGCCCGCCGCCGCTCCACGGACTACCCGATGCGTTGTAGTAACTGCCATCGCCGCGGCGGTTGCCACGCATGATCAGCAGGCCATCCTTGTAACGGATGTGCTGCAGGGTAGCCGAGGTATTCCAGTCATGGCCCATAACGGCGAACGTGTTGCGGATGCCCAGGCTGATCTGGTCCGAATACGGGGTCTTCAGGTCGTTGTCGAACATCCATACTTCGCGGCCGGCCTGGGACGAATTGGCCAGCGACATCAGGTATTCGCGATCGAGCAGCTGCGGGTTCCAGGCCAGGCAGTTGGATGCGGCCGGGTCGCAGGCATGGCCCGGCGAGTTGATCATGAACTCGCGGGTCGGGAATGTGGCCTTGGTCAGCTCCAGCTGCAGGTAATCGAACAGGTTGCGGTCGTAGGAGCGGCCGATGCCGCCGAACAGCACGTGGCGCTCGTCGCCGCTGAGGTCATACGAGAACCCGATGCGCGGCTGGATGGCGTTCTTGAACGCCTTGCGGTTGTTGCCGGTGCTGATGAAACGGTTGATGTCGATGCCGCCCAGCGCCAGCGTCTGCGCATAGGTCTGGCCCACCGCGGCGCCGGCCTGCGGATCCTGGGTATTGAGCGAGGCCAGCACGTCGGCGCTGGTCGCGTAGTCCAGGTAGGAGGGGGTTTTCTCGTAGTCCCAGCGCAGGCCGAGGTTCAGGATCAGGCGATCGGTGACGTCCCAGTCATCCTGGATGTAGAGGCCGAACTGCTTGTTCTTCGAGGTGACCGTACCGCCGCTCGTGCCGATGGCCGGGCTGCCGAAGCGCACGAAGTACGGCACCATGCCGCCCTGGTTGATGTCGTAGTAGAACTGCGGGTTGTACGGCTGCTGCTCGGTGGTCTCCAGATCCACCTGCTTGTACTTGATGCCGAACTTGACGGTATGGCCTTCCCAGCCGAAGAACGTGGTGTCGTTCTGCAACGACCAGCCCTTCTGCCCCTTGTTCTGCAGACCACCGTTACCGGCGCCGATGCGGAAGATCTGCCGGCCGTCGTTGGACGAGCCGTCGGTGAGCACCATGCCGTTGCCGTAGTTGGCCGGCTCCATGCTCCAGAACGCCTTCTCGTAGGTCAGGTGGGCGTCGTTGAGCCAGTTGCTGTTGGAGAACTGCCAGTGCAGGTCGTAGCGGTCCTCGTTGACGCCGACGTCGGTGCCGTAGCTGCGCGCGCTCTGCCCGCCGACATTGCTGATGTCGCTTTCCTCGCGACGCTTGTAGCTCAGGTCGACCAGGTTCTCGTCGTTGATCGACCAGTCGAGTTTGCCGAAGTACAGGTCTTCCTTGAACGGCGTGCTGGCCGCGCCCAGCTGGTCGCGCCAGGCCTGCGGCAGGTCCGCGGCGGTGCGTCCCTCGCCCGGGGTCAGGTCCTGCGGGGCGTTGTATTCCTTGGCCTCGTAGGTGACGAAGAAGTGCGCCTTGTCCTTGACGATCGGGCCCCCGAACGCCGCGCCATACTGCTTTTCGCCCGAACGGGTCTTGCCGGCGCCGTTCTTCTCGCTCTCCCGCGGCTCGCGCCAGTTCTGGTTGGTGTAATCCCAGAAGAACGAGCCGGAGAAATCGTTGGTGCCCGACCGGGTCGCCGCGGTCACCGCCGCCGAACTGATCTGGTCGTACTCGGCCTTGTAGTTGGAGGTGATGACCTTGTACTCGCCGATCGCCAGCTGCGGGAACGGGTTGCCGCGGCTGGAATCCTGGCCGGTCAGGCCGCCCTGGGTGACGTAGTTCTTCTGGCCGATGCCGTCGATGTAGACATTGACGTTGTTGGCGCTCTGCACGCCGCCGCGCAGCTTGGTGGAGCCGTTGGCCGGGTTCTGCTCGAAGCTCATGCCCGGCACGGTGTCGGCGAAGGCCAGGAAGTTGCGCGTGGTCTGGGGCAGGGCCTGGATCTGCTGGGGGGTGATGTAGGTCGCGATCTCCGACGTCATCGTCTCCACCGGCGCCTGCGCCGTCACCTGCACCGCGTCCAGCGTGGTGGCGTTGCCGCCGGCCGTCTCGGCCACGCCGCCGACGCCGAGGTTGACGGTCGCCGTCTGTCCGACCTGCACGGTGATGTTCTGGCTGCTGGTCTTGCCGCCGGCGGCGACGTCCACCCGGTAGGTGCCCGGCGGCAGGCCGGCCAGCGAATAACTGCCGGTGGCGCTGCTCTGCACGCTGCGGCTCAGGCCGGTGGCCAGGTTGGTCGCGGTCACCTGCGCCTGCCCGGCCGGGGCCGAATCGGCCATCACCTGGCCACGGATGGTGGCACCGGTGCTCTGCGCGAACGCCGGCGCGGCGCCCAGCAGGAGGCAGCTGGCCAGCGCGCAGCTGAGCAGCCTGCGGGCGGGGTACGTGTTGCGGTTGGCGGAATGGTTCATGGGGCTCTCCGGGTGCGGCAGCGCGGCTGCCATTCGGTTCGTTTTGGTGACCTTGCCGGGGATTCCGGCACATGGGCGGTGGATCAGGGAAGCTCTCGTCGGGACGTCGAATCACGCACGATCAGGGTGGGTACGAGCGTCGTTCCAGCGCCCCCTTCCGACGCGTCGTCGCGCTCCATCAGGTGCAGCAGGTGCGATGTCGCCCGCCCCCCGAGGTCGGCGATGCTGACCTGCATCGTGGTCAAGGACGGGTGAACGAAACGTGCCAGCGGGATATCGTCGAACCCGGCCAGCGCGACCTGTTGCGGCACGCGGACGCCGGCCTGGCTGAAGGCGTACAGGCAACCCAGCGCCATCATGTCGTTCGCCGCGAACACCGCATCGGGCAGGTGCGCTTCGCGCAGCAGCGCCTTTCCGGCCGCGTACCCGGACGCCTCGTCGAAACCGCCGGCCAGCACGCGGCCTTCGGCGGGCGCGCCGGCCGCGGCCATCGCGTCCTGGAAGCCGCGCAGGCGCTCGCGGGCATCATGGTTGCCGTCGGGACCGGCGATGAAGGCGATGCGGCGGTGCCCGGCCTCCAGCAGATAGCGGGTCATGGCCAGGGCGCCGGCATGGTCGTCGATGCCGAAGGCCGGGTACTGGCCATCCGCCACCGGGGTGTTGATCAGGACGGTGGGCAGTGCCGGCGGCAGGTTGTCCATCAGGAAACCCGCGTCTGCCGCATAGGGCGACATGACCAGCAGGCCGTCGACGCGGCCGCGCATGGCCTGCAGCGCGACGCCCTGCTGTTCCTGGTCGCCGTGGTAGCTGGAGACCAGCAGGTGCCAGCGGTGCATGCGCGCGACCCCGTCGATGCCACGCATCAGTTCGGAAAAGAACTCGCCGTGCAGGTCGGGCAGCACCAGGCCGATGGTCTGCGTGCTGCGGCTGCTCAGGCTGCGCGCGGCGGCATGCGGGGCGTAGCGGAGCCGGCGGGCGACTTCCAGCACCTGCTTGCGCACCGGCTCGGCGACGTTCTCGTGACCGTTGAGGGCACGCGACACGGTGGCGACGGAGACCTTCGCCTCACGGGCAACATCCTTGATGGTGATCGCCTGCTTCGCCACCGCCATACCCTCCGCAGACAGGGGTCGCGGCGACTGTAAGCGTTTCCATGTCGATTTGTAAACAATTTGTTACAGGCGAGGCCGGCGCCGGGTACGCCTTGCCCCGCGCGGCCGCGACCGGAAGCGCGCAGGGCGCGCGGCCCGGTCCGCGGCCGGGATCAGGCGCCGGCCTCGGCCGGGGTCCGCGCCTGGATCGACAGCGCGTGGATATCGGTCTGCATCATGTCGCCAAGTGCCGCGTAAACCGCCCTATGGCGCGCCAGTGGCGCCTTTCCGGCGAATGCCGGGCTGACGATCAGCACATTGAAGTGACCGCGCCCGTCGCGCGCGCCGGCATGGCCGGCGTGGCGGTGGCTGTCGTCCTCCACTTCCAGCCGGCTGGGTGCGAAGGCGGCCTCCAGGGCGGCGCGGATCCGCTCGACCCGGGTCACGGCAACACCTTGCGGAACGGCCGCACGTCGACCCGCTGGTAGACACCGGCGGCCACGTAGGGGTCGGCGTCGGCCCAGGCGCGGGCCGCGTCCAGGTCGTCGAAGCTGGCGATCACCACGCTGCCGCTGAAACCGGCCGCGCCCGGGTCCTCGGCGTCGATCGCCGGACAGGGGCCGGCCAGCAGCAGCCGCCCCTGCGCCTGCAGTGCCTGCAGCCGCGCCAGGTGCGCCGCCCGCGCGGCCAGGCGCGCGCCCAGCACATCCTGCCCGTCGTAGCCTTCGATCACATACCACACGGCTCGCCGCTCCTTGTCCGCTGAATGATGGCCGGCAAGTCTAGCGCCTGGACGCTGGACACCGCCCGGCCGGGGCGATTACTCTTTACGCCATTGCACGCAGCCGGCCTGTAACGGCCCGGAGCGGCGGCAGGCAAGGCCACCGCCGTCCGACCGATCCGCGATTCCTTCCCGGACTGTGTAGACGACCTCCTCGCGATGACGTTGCCGCATGACAGCGCGGCATGTCGCGTTGTTGATGTGCACGCACGCCGGACAGGCGCGCATGGCTTTCAATCCAGAAGGCAGGACCCTGTCCCGGGCGGGAACCCGGAACGTAAAGGCTCGCAACACCCGATGTCGCCCTGATGACTTCAGAACTCGCGCACGCCGCGAACCCGCCAGCGCCGCCCACCATTCCGCAGCAGCAGGAAATGCCGCTGGCGGTGGTGCATGGGCAGCCGGTCCTGCAGATCCCGCAGGACCTGTACATCCCGCCAGATGCGCTGGAAGTCATCCTCGACGCCTTCGAGGGCCCGCTGGACCTGCTGCTGTACCTGATCCGCCGGCAGAACCTGGACATCCTGGACATCCCGGTCGCCGAGATCACCCGGCAGTACGTCGAGTACATCAACGTCATGCAGGAGCTGCGCTTCGAGCTGGCGGCCGAGTACCTGGTGATGGCCGCGATGCTGGCCGAGATCAAGTCGCGCATGCTGCTGCCGCGCCCGCCCAGCGACGAAGGCGAGGAAGCCGACCCGCGCGCCGAGCTGGTGCGCCGGCTGCAGGAGTACGAGCGCTTCAAGCAGGCCGCCGAGGACATCGACGCCCTGCCCCGGCAGGACCGCGACACCACCCCGGCGCATGCCTTCGTGCCGGACCGGACCACGGTCAAGGTACCGCCGCCGGTGGACCTGAAGGAAATGCTGCTGGCGCTGCACGACGTGCTCAAGCGCGCCGAGCTGTTCAGCGGCCACGCGATCAAGCGCGAGGCACTGAGCGTGCGCCAGCGCATGGGCGATGTGCTGGAACAGCTCGAGGACGGCAGGTTCTACCGCTTCGAGACGCTGTTCACCGCCGAGGAAGGCAAGCTCGGCGTGCTGGTCACCTTCCTGGCGCTGCTGGAACTGGCCAAGGAACAGCTGCTGGACATCGTCCAGGAAGCGCCGCTGGCGCCGATCTACGTGAAATCGCTGGCCGCCGGCAACACCAACGCGCCGCTGCAGTTCTCCAGCGAATTCGACGATGGCGACTTCAACGACGCCGACTCCCCCAACGCCTGAGCCCGATTCCCGCCCCATGGATCAACCGCTGATCAACCGCATCGTCGAAGGCGCGCTGCTGGCCTCCAGCCAGCCGCTGACCCTGGCGCAGCTGCAGGAGCTGTTCCCCGAGGATCAGCCGGCGCCGCCGGGCAGCGTCGAACGCGCGCTGGAGCTGCTGCGCGAAGACTGCCAGGGGCGCGGGGTGGAGCTGGTCGAGGTCGCCTCCGGCTTCCGTTACCAGATCACCCGCGAGGTGCACGGCTGGGTCTCGCGGCTGTGGACCGAACGCAAGACCCGCTACACCCGCGCCACCCTGGAGACCCTGGCCCTGATCGCCTACCGCCAGCCGATCACCCGCGGCGAGATCGAGCAGGTGCGTGGCGTGGCGGTGAGCAGCAACATCATCCAGGCGCTGGAAGAGCGCGAATGGATCCGCGTGGTCGGCCACCGCGACGTGCCCGGCAAGCCGGCGCTGTTCGGCACCACCCGCGCGTTCCTGGACTACTTCGGCCTCAAGCGCCTGGACGAACTGCCGCCGCTGTCCGAACTGCGCGACATCGGCGAGCTGGAGCCGCAGCTGCCGCTGGGCGACGACGGCCAGCTGGCCGCGCCGCTCGCCGCCACGGCCAGCCCCGCAGCGGACGACGCTGCCGGGCGCGACGACACCGACACCGCGGCCGCCCCTGAGGACGGGGATGCCGCACCCGACACCGCCCCCACGGGCGAACCCGACGCCGCGCCGGGAGAGCGCGCGGCGGAAGTGGAAGACACCGGAAACAACGCCGTCGCGACGACGACCGTGGCTGTTGACGAAGCCGATCCCGAACCTGAGGCCGACGAAGAAAACGCCGGCCGGAGCCAAACAGAATGAGTGACACCCCCCGCAAGCCGTCGTTGAACAAGCTCTCGCTCAAGCGCGAAGCCGCTGTCGAGCAGCCCCGGCTGGAAGAACGCCTGCACAAGGTCCTGGCCCAGGCCGGCCTCGGCTCGCGCCGCGCGCTGGAACAGCGCATCGCCGACGGCCTGGTCAAGGTCAACGGCGAGACCGCGCAGACCGGCATGTCGGTCAAGAGCGGCGACAAGATCGACCTCGACGGCCGCAGCTTCGTCGCCAGCGCGCTGACCGACCCGTCGCGCGTGCTGGTCTACAACAAGCCCGAAGGCGAAGTGACCACCCGCGAGGATCCCGAAGGCCGCCCGACCGTGTTCGAGTCGCTGCCGCCGCTCAAGGGCGCGCGCTGGATCGCCATTGGCCGCCTGGACATCAACACCACCGGCCTGCTGCTGCTCACCACCGACGGCGAACTGGCCAACGCCATGATGCACCCGTCGTTCGAGGTTGAGCGCGAGTACGTGGTGCGCGTGCGTGCCCCGGAAGGCCAGGAAAAGGTGCCGGACAACGTCGTCGACCGCCTCGCCCGCGGCGTCGCGCTGGAAGACGGCCCGGCCAAGTTCGACGAGATCGAACGCATCGGCGGCACCGACTCGCACGACTGGTTCCGGGTGGTGGTCAAGGAAGGCCGCAACCGCGAGGTGCGCCGCCTGTGGGAATCGCAGGGCTGTCAGGTCAGCCGCCTCAAGCGCACCCGCTACGGCAAGGTCGAACTGCCGCGCGAGCTGCTGCGCGGGCAGTCGGTGGAACTGCCCCAGGCCCAGGTCGAGGCGCTGCGCGCCGAACTGAAGCTGGAAGAAGGCGCGCCCTCGGCGCTGACCCTGCAGCCGGTGATCGGCCAGCGCAAGGCGGCCAAGACCACCGTGCGCGTGCGCGAAGGCGGCCGCGGCAATGCCTACGTCAACGGCCACAACACCGCCGACGAAGGCCGCGAACTGCGCCGCTTCGACACCCTGCGCGAAGACCGCGGCCGTGGCCGCGGCGGCAAGGGCGGCGGCTTCAAGGGCGGCCTGACCGTCAGCGGCGAAGCGGCGGCCAAGCAGTCGCAGAAGCCGTTCAAGCAGCGCAAGCCCAAGGGCGACCGCAGCCTGCCGGAAGGCAACCCCGCCGCGTTCCGCACCTGGTACGTGCCCGAAGGCGTGAGCACCGGGCCCAGCGGCCACCGCAACGCCGGTCCGTCCGGCAGCCGCGGTCCCGGCCGTGGCCCGGCCGGCGACGGCCAGGGCCGCCCCTACGGCAAGCCGCGCCCGGGTGCCGGCGGCGCCGCGCGCAGCGGCAGTGGCCAGGGACGTCCGCAGGGCGGCGGCCAGGGCGCCGGCCAGAGCCAGGGCCAAGGCCAGCGCAAGCATCCCTACGGCCATCCGGGCAATGCCCCGAGCTTCCCGTCCGACCACGCCACCCCGGGCTTCAGCCCGTACGGCGCGCGTCCGGCCGGCAACCGTCCTTCCGGCGCACCGCGCGGCGGCAACCGTCCCGGCGGCAGTGGCCGTCCGGCGGGCCGCCCGGGCGGCGGCCGCCCCGGTGGTGGTCGTCCCGGCGGCGGCGGTCGCGGACCGCGCGGCGGCTGAGGCGCAGGCCGGCCGTCACGGCCCGCCTGCCCGTGCATGACATGAACGCCCGGCCCAGCGCCGGGCGTTCTGCTTTACGGTTCCCCGCTCCACCCTGAACCGGCCATGCGAAATTTACCCAAAATGGGAAATTTGGGATATTTTCAGCTTATCCCTTCGCTGGACAGCCCCCATGGATCTGACCCTGAACCTGCCCGATCTGGAAAAGACGCCCGCCAGCGACGTCAAGGCCAAAGGCTGGCCCGAACTGATGCGCAAGGTGCTCAGGAACGGCGCGGTGGTCGTCACCAATCACAATCATCCACAGGCGGTGGTGGTCTCAGCCGAGGAGTACCAGCGCCTGGTTGACCAGGCCAACGGCCGTTCCGCCGCGGCGCAGCGCGCACAGTCGCTGCAGGCCCTCCAGGCCGAGTTCGACGCCCACCTGGCGACGCTGCAGGCGGGCAGCCTGGCAAACGCCCTGGCCCGCCCCGCCCGCCGCGGACGCACGATCGTCCTGGGCAAGTCGTCGTAAGCGATGGCGAAGATCCTGGTGCTTGCCGGCGTCAATGGCGCAGGCAAGAGTTCGCTGCTGGGGGCGATGCTGGCAGAGGATGGCGCGGTCTGGTTCAACCCGGACGCATTTACCCGCCGGCTGGTCGAATGCGGCTGGCCGCAGGATGAGGCCAATGCGACCGCCTGGCAGGAAGGCGTACGCCGGCTGCGCGCAGCCATGGCCAACGACGTCGATTACGCCTTTGAGACCACGCTGGGCGCGAACACCATCCCTGCCCTGTTGCGCGAAGCCTGTGCGCGGCAGCACGAGGTCAGCCTCTGGTTCTGCGGGCTGGAAAGCATCGAACTGCACCTGCAGCGCGTCGCTGGACGCGTCGCCAACGGCGGCCACGACATACCCGAAGGCAAGATCCGCCAGCGCTTCGACAGTTCGCGGTTGAACCTGATCGCGCTGTTGCCGCACCTCACCGCCTTGCATCTCTACGACAACAGCCGGGCGGCCGACGCCGATGGCAGGGTCGAGCCGCTGCTGGTACTGGAAGTGGAACGCGGACGGATTCTCTGCCCCGCGACGCGGGAGGAATTCACCCAGGTACCCGGATGGGCCAAGCCCATCGTGTGGGCAGCGCTGAAGGCGTTCCCGGTGACCACGGAGAACTGAACCCGATGCCCGGCAGGCGACCGGGCATCGGGCAGCGGAAATTCAGCGCCGTTCGATCACGAACTTGCCGAAACCCACGCCCAGGTCCCAGCCACGACCGGTTCCGGCCAGGGCCAGCGAGATGTCGCCCTTGGTCACTACCTGGGCGTTGCTGGAACGGGATGCGCCGGCATGGACCTCGGCCCCGCCGTAGGTGCCGATCAGGTCGTTGACGCTGTAGGCACCGGTGAACCTGCCGCGGCCATCGCTGACCGTGGACTTGCCGACCGTCAGGCCGCCCCCCTTGGCGCTGATCTTCACCGGGATGCTGGCGCCGTTGTCGCAGGTGATGGTGCCGGTGCCGGTGGCGGTCTTGTAGAAGATCGACCAGCCGGACAGGTTGAAACGCAGTTCGCAGTCGATGTTGCCGGCCGCGTGGGCGGACGGTGCGACAACCGCAGCCGCCAGCAGCAGGGCTCCCGCCAGGATCTTCATGGTTCGCTCTCCACTCGCAAGGGGACGCGGCGAGCCTAGCAGCGCGCACGCGTCCGCAGACAGGTAACGGCCGCGCCATCCGGCCGGCGTTCAGCGTCGCCCCGGGTCAGCCCAGGGTGAAGGCATCGGCGTCCAGCATCGCCGGGAACCGCTCGCGGTGCTCGGCCAGTGCCTGCGCCGAGACCACGGTGGTCACCACCTGCTCGCGCTCGCGGATTTCCACCTGCGGCTGGCCGAGGAAGTCGATCACCGCACTGTCGCCGGCGTAATGCAGGCCGTTGCCGTCCACGCCCACGCGGTTGACCACCGCCACGTAGCACAGGTTCTCGATCGCCCGCGCGCGCGCCAGCGTGCGCCAGGCATGGGCGCGCGCCGACGGCCAGTTGGCGACGAAGATCTGCAGGTCGAAATCCATCTGCCCGGGGCGCTCGACGTCGAAACGGTTGCGGCAGAACACCGGGAAACGCAGGTCGTAGCAGATCTGCGGATTGATCCGCCAGCCCTTCAGCTCCACGCACAGGCGCTCGCGCCCGGCCGCATAGCGTTTGTGCTCGCCGGCATAGCGGAACAGGTGGCGCTTGTCGTAATGCCACAGCCCGCCATCGGGCGTGGCCCACAGCAGGCGGTTGAAGACCCCGCCATCGACGCGCAACTGCACGCTGCCGGTGACCACCGCGCCCAGCGCGCGCGCCTGTTCGCGGATCCAGGCCACGGTCGGGCCGTCCATGTCCTCGGCCTTGTCGATGGCGTCGTTGGAGAAGCCGCTGGTGAAGGTCTCCGGCAGGATCACCAGGTCGGTGCTGCCGGCCAGCGGCGCCAGCAGCGCGCCGTAATGCGCGCGATTGCCCGCCGGGTCGTGCCAGCGGGTGTCGCCCTGCACGAGGGAAATGCGGAGGTCATTCATCGGTATCACCGTCATAAGGCACGAAACAGATGTCGTAGCCGAAAGGATTTTCGCGCGGCGGTTGGTCCGGCGGCGTCTCGTGGATTTCAACCCGCCCCGCCATCTCGAAGCCGATCCTGCCGCTGGTGAAACGGCGCAGGTCCGCGGCGGTGTCGGCATCCGTTGCCCATCCCTTCATCGCCATCACCGCCGGCCCAGGACGGCATCAAAGCCGTCCCCAAGTGCGCCGGCAACGCCATCGGCGATGAGCGCGTAGTGCTGGAATGGCATGGCGGCGCGCCCGTAGCGCAACGTCAGTTTCCAGTCGTTGCCGGGCGCTTCGTCCGTCACAGTTTCACCAGGCGCTCGATCGCCGCATCCAGCGTGGCGTCGTTCTTGGCGAAGCACAGCCGCACCAGGCGCTGCCCGGCCGGCGCGGTTTCGTAGAACGGCGACAGCGGGATGGCGGTGACGCCCTTGTCGATGGTCAGCCACCTCACGAACTCGTGGTCCGGCAGGTCGCTGATGGCCGAATAATCCACCAGCTGGAAGTAACCGCCCGGGACCGGCAGCGGCTGCAGCCGCGTGGTCAGCAGCTGTTCGCGGAAGCGGTCGCGCTTGGCCTGGTAGAACGCGCCCAGTTCCAGGTGGTGCTCCGGTTCGTCGCGGATCATCGCCGCAAAGCCGTACTGCGCCGGGCCGTAGGTAGTGAAGGTGTTGTACTGGTGCACCTTGCGGAACTCGGCGCTCAGCGCCGGCGGGGCGATGGCGTAGCCGATCTTCCAGCCGGTGCAGTGGTAGGTCTTGCCGAAGCTGGAGATCACGAAGGCGCGCTCGCGCAGCTCCGGGTAGCGCAGCGCCGATTCGTGACGGGCGCCGTCGTAGACGATGTGTTCGTAGACCTCGTCGGAGATCAGGTAGATGCCGGTGCCGCGCAGCACGTCGGCCAGCGCCTGCATGTCGGCGGCCGAGAGCATCGCGCCGGACGGGTTGTGCGGCGTGTTGACCATCAGCATCCGCGTCCTGGGGGTGATCGCCGCGCGCACCTTGTCCCAGTCCACGGCGAAGGTGCGCGGGTCCAGCGCCACATGCACCGCGCGCGCGCCGGCCAGGTCGATGGCCGGCTCGTAGCAGTCGTAGGCCGGGTCGAGCACGATGACCTCGTCGCCGGCGCGCACCACCGCATGGATGGCATTGAAAATCGCCTCGGTGCCGCCGGAGGTCACCGTGATCTCGGTATCCGGATCGACCTGCGCGCCGTAGCAGTCCAATGCCTTCTGCGCGATGGCCTGGCGCAGCGGCGCCACGCCGGTCATCGGCGCGTACTGGTTCAGGCCCTCGCGCATGGCACGGGCGGTCTCGTCGATCAGCCGCTGCGGCGCCGGGAAGTCCGGGAAGCCCTGGCCCAGGTTGACCGCGCCGTGCTCGGCGGCCAGCTGCGACATCACGGTGAAGATGGTGGTGCCCACCTTGGGCAGCTTGGTCTGCGGTTGCATCGATGCGTCGGCGTCGGGGAAGGGAAACGACGAGTTTACGCAATGCCGGCGGCGACGGCCGCCCTCGCCCGCGCTGCGGCACCGGCGGCAATGCCTATAATGTCGCGCCCGATGCGCCAGCCTGGCTGCGCTCCCACCCAAGGACGGAAGCGCCCGATCCGATGACCGCGACCCTGAACACCCCGCCGCTGCTCGACGCGCGCGGACTGCGCTTCACCCGCAACGACGACCCGGTGTTCGGGCCCCTGGACCTGCACGTGGATGCCGGCGAGGCGCTGCTGGTACAGGGCGGCAACGGCGCCGGCAAGACCACCCTGCTGCGCGTGCTCGCCGGGCTGCTGCGCGCCGACGACGGCACGATCCAGATCGACGGCCGCACCGCCGGCGCCGGCGACCGCTCGCGCTACATCGCCTACCTGGGCCACCTGCCCGCGCTCAAGCAGGACCTGGGCACGCTGGAGAACCTGCACGTGCTGTGCGGCCTGCAGGGCCGCCGGGTGCGGCAGATGCCCGGCAACGCCCTGGCCATCGTCGGCCTGGCCGGCTACGAGGACACCCTGGTGCGGCAGCTGTCGGCCGGCCAGAAGAAGCGCCTGTCGCTGGCCCGGCTGTGGCTGTCGCCGGCACCGGTATGGCTGCTGGACGAGCCCTACGCCAATCTCGACCTGGACGGCATCAACCTGGTCAACCGCATGATTTCCGCGCACCTGCGCAGCGGCGGCGCCGCACTGGTCACCACCCACGGCGCCTATGCCGCGCCACCGGTGCGCAACCGCACGCTCACCCTCGGCCCTGCCGCGGTGGAGGCCACCGCATGAGCCTGCCCGGACCGCAGCCCACCCTGCTCGACGCCGCCCGGGCGCTGCTCGCCCGCGACCTGAAACTGCTGTGGCGGCGTCGCGGCGACGCCGCGCAGCCGATTCTGTTCGCGCTGCTGGTGGTGGCGCTGTTCGCCCTGGCCCTGGGCGGCAATCCGGAGTTGCTGCAGCGGGTGGCCGCGGCCGTGCTGTGGCTGTCGGTGCTGCTGGCCGGGCTGCTGTCGCTGGACACCCTGTTCCGTGGCGATGCCGAGGACGGATCGCTGGAACAGTGGCTGCTGTCGCCGGTGCCGTTGCCATGGCTGGTCGCGGTGCGGGTGTTCTCGCACTGGCTGACCACCGCCTTCCCGCTGGTGCTGGTCAGTCCGCTGCTGGCCGAACTGATGCAGCTGCCACGCGCGCAGCTGCCGGTACTGGTGGCGTCGCTGGCGCTGGGCACGCCACTGCTGAGCCTGCTCGGCGCGGTGGTCGCCGCGCTCACCGTGGGCATGCGCCGCTCCGGCATCCTGCTGGCGCTGCTGGTGCTGCCGCTGTACGTGCCGGTGCTGGTGTTCGGCGCCGGCGCGGTGGCGGCGGCGGCACAGGGCTTCGATGCCAGCGGCGCGCTGCTGCTGCTCGGTGCGGGCCTGGTGGTGAGCCTGCTGCTGGCGCCGCTGACCGCCGCGGCCGCGATCCGCATCGCCAGCTCCTGAGCAGCGCAGGCGCTATCCTTGGCGCCGGGCTCCACCCGCACCCCCGCATGCGCCAGCCACCGCCCCCGCCCCCGGAAAAACCCACGCTTCCACCACGCCCGGCAGTGGAGCTGCAACGTCGCGGCGAACGGCGCGTGGAGCGGTTTCTGGACGTCGCCATCGAAGTATTCAACGAGAAGGGCTACCAGGACGCGCGCCTGGCGGACATCGTCAAGCGCGCCGGCGGTTCGCTGTCCACGTTGTACCGCGCCTTCGGCGACAAGGAAGGCCTGGTCCACGCGCTGATGGAGCGCAGCATCCGTGACTTCGGCAAGGAGGTGGAGGACCTGCTGGATTCGCCGTTGCCACCCGGGCAGGCGCTGGAGGAAGCGGCCTGCCACATGGTCGAGGAGATCCTCAGTCCCGCGCGCATCGCCTGCCACCGCATCATCACCGCAGAAGGCATCAGCCAACCGGCCCTGCGCGACTGGTTCCGCGCCCATGGCATCCAGCCGATGGAACGGCTGTTGAGCCAGTATTTCGCCCGCGAAGCGCGCGCCGGGCGCCTGCGCATCGAGGACCCGGACATGGCCGCCGACCACTTCTACATGCTGGTCTTCGGCGGGCTGATCATCCAGTCCGTCAGCGGCTGGGTCGACGCCACCCATCTGCCGCGGATCCAGGCCCGTACCCGCTCGGCGGTACGGTTGTTCCTGCAGGGCGCCCTCCCCCGTTCCTGAACGTCGGCTTGCTGCGTTGCAGCTTGACCTGAACGCCTGCTTTCTCAAAATCGCACCGTAATCGCAATTACGCTGTTGCCATCCCCCTTGGCAGGGGCAACAAGGAGAAGAACGTGCGGTTCTATCTCGCATCCGTATTGCTGCTTGCCGCCGCGTTGCTGGTTTCCGCGGCGTGGCTGGCCCCGGTCCAGGCCGGCGCCCCGGCACAGGCGGTCAAGCTCCCCGAGACCCGCTTCGCCTCCTCCGTTTCCGGGCATGGCTTCAACGCCCCGCCCGGCTTCGCCGACGCGGTGCCCGCGCGCAACACGGCGCACCCCGAGGCCAAGCCGGTCGGCGAACAGGTCTGCACGGCCTGCCATGCCAAGGAGAGCGACAACTTCGCGCACACCGCGCATGCGCTGGGCATGCAGGTGGCGCTGGCCGCCAATCCGGCCACCGCCACCTGCGAGGCCTGCCATGGCCCAGGCTCGGTGCATGCGGCCAACCCGACCGCCAAGGGCGCGATCATCGCCTTCACCCACGAGGGCGGCACGCCCGTGGCCAACCAGACCGAAAGCTGCCTGGGCTGCCATTCCGGCGGCCCGCGCGACACATGGCTGGGCTCGATCCACCAGCGCAACGAGCTGTCGTGCAGCGACTGCCACAATCCCATGCAGAAATTCTCCGCCGAAGGCCTGACTGCCAAGCAGTCGGTGAGCGAGACCTGCGCCACCTGCCACAAGGACATCCGCCAGCAGTTCAACCGCCGCTCGCACATGCCGCTGCCGGAAGGCCAGATCAGCTGCGTGGACTGCCACAATCCGCACGGCACGCTCAACGCCACCCTGCTCAAGACCGACACGGTCAACGAGACCTGCTACCAGTGCCACGCCGAAAAACGCGGGCCGTTCCTGTTCGAACACGCGCCGGTGCGCGAGAGCTGCCTCAACTGCCACCAGGTGCATGGTTCCAACCAGCACGCCCTGCTGGTCGCTCCGATCCCGATGCTGTGCCAGCAGTGCCATTCGCACACCCGCCACCCCAATGACCTGCAGACGGCGTTGTCGCTCGGCAATGGCGTGACACCGGACGAACGCCTGATGGGCCGCGGCTGCATCACCTGCCACGCGCAGGTCCACGGCTCCAATCACCCCTCCGGCCCACGCCTGCACAAGTAACGGGAGGACGCCATGCACATGTGGAAACGCCCCCATGCCTGCCGCTGGCCGCTGCTGCCCCTCGTCCTGCTGGCCGCGCTGGCACGGGCACAGGACAGTGGCGCCGGCATCGACCTGCAGTTCGGCAACTGGCTGGACCCGTCCGGCCGCGTCGGTTGGCGCGGCTGCGACCCGGACGGCACCAGCTGGCTGACGGCGACCCCCAAGCGCACGCCAACCGGCTTCCTGTATGGCTGCAACCCGCAGGTGCCGGCGTTGAAGCCGGCCGGCGACGGTGGCTGGCAGTGGTCGGGCGACGTCGCACTGGGCTACCTGCACGTCAGCGGCGACACCGCCAATACCAACTGGCGGCGGTTCCGCAACCCGGACGACGGTCTGCTGCTGCAGGCCGACTTCAGCCTGCGCCGCGCCAGCGACGGCCGTTATGCCGACCTGCGCCTGAGCCGGCTGGACCGGGACAACCAGTATTACCGCGCGTTGTTCGGCCAGGCCGGGCGCTACCGGGTGCAGGCCTTCATGCGCAGCTCGCCCAACGTGCTCAGTGGCAACGCGCGCTCGATCTGGGACGGCGTGGGCAGCGACCGGCTCACGCTCAAGCCGGGGCTCGCCGCGGCCGGCAGCAGTCCGGCGCAGGTCGCGGCCGTTTCCGCCGCGCAGCCGCCGATCACCCTGGCCGTGGTGCGCGACAAACAGGGCGTCAGCATCAACTACCTGCTCAATCCGCGCTGGACCACCTATGCGAGCCTCACCCACGAGGAGCGCAAGGGTGCGCGCCCGTTCGGCGGCCCGTTCTTCTTCAACTACCCGTTCGCCAACAACGGCGGCATCTACGAGATCCCGCGCCCGATCGACGACAGCACGCTCAACTTCAGCGGCGGCTTCCGCTTCGTCGGCAACCTGTGGCGCAGCGAGTTCAGCTACACCGGCTCGCTGTTCCGCCATGCCCAGCGCAGTTTCAGTTACGCGGTGCCGTTCGCGGTCGGCTCGGTGGCCGGGGCCAATTCGCCCCCGCTGTACCAGGGCTCGTTCGCCTACGAGCCCGACAACGACTACCACCGGCTTGGCGCCAGCGTGAGCCGCCGGCTGCCGGCGTGGAAGGGCGATTTCACCCTCGCCGCGTCGTTGAGCACGATGCGCCAGAACGACCGCCTGTTGCCACCGATGGATTGCCAGGGGCAGTTCGGCCAGGACCTGGCGCCGCCGTTCCTGGCCAATTGCGCCGACTGGAACACCACCGCCGCGCTGTCGCGCGACCGCGCCGACATGGCGATCAACAACCAGAAGCTCGACGCGCGCCTGGTGCTGCAGCCGCTGGACGGCCTGACCTGGCGCAGCACCGCGCGCTACCTGCGCGAGGACTACGCCGGCACCTACTGGTCGTACAACCCACTGACCGACCAGTGGGGCTACATCGCCGAGAACGGCGCGCAGGGCTCAGTGGTGCCCGGCGAGATGGGCCTATGGGACCCCGGCGCCAACCGCTCGGTGCTCACCCGCATCCGCAACCTGCCGCTGGACAAGGAAACCCGCGAGCTCTCCACCGGCCTGGACTGGCGCCCGTCGCCACGCAACACGCTCGGCGCCACCTACACCTTCACCTGGATCGAGCGTGCGCACCGCGAGGTCGCCACCACCCGCGACAACATGCTCAGGCTGAGCTGGAACAACCGCACCGCCGACTGGCTCACCCTGCGCGCCAACTACAGCTGGCTGGACCGCGGTGGCAGCCGCTACTACTACGACCCGTACGAGTTCACTTTCTCCAGTTCGCTGCCGGGCTTCGTCGAACCCACCGGGGGCCTGCCGCCGCACACGGTCGCGGCGCTGCGCAAATACGACATCGCCTCGCGTACCCAGCACAAGCTGGACCTGATGGCGACCTTCATCCTGCCGCGCGACATGACCGTCTACGTCTCCGCGCGCGCGGACCGCAACCACTACGATGCACGGATCGGGCGGCAGAAGCTGGACAGCTATGCCACCAGCGTGCAGTGGGAATGGCAGCCGGACCCGGACACCACCGCCAGCGCCTGGTACGGCCACGACCGCTCCGAGCTGGTATTCGCCAATGTCAACGATGCCGTCGGCAGCGACCCGCAGCTCGGCGGCCCCACCTATCCCGAGGCCAACCGCTGGTGGATGGACGATACCCAGCGCAACCACTATGCCGGGCTGAACCTCAGCCGCCGGCTCGGCCGCGCCAGCCTGGACCTGGCCTGGAACTGGACGTCCTCGCGCGGGCGCACCGGCTACCGCATGAATTCGCCCGGCGCGCTCACCGTGCCGGCCAACGCGGCGCTGGCCAGCGGCAGCTACCCGGTGATGGTCTACCGGGTCAACTCGCTCACCGCCGGGCTGTCGATGCCGCTGGGCCAGCGCGTGCGGCTGCGCGTGTTCGACACCTGGGAGCGCGGCAACCTCTCGGACTGGCACTACTTCGGCTTCGAGGACACGCTGGTCTACGACCACCGCGTGTACGTCGATGGCGGCCCGTCGAGTTACCGCGTCAACCTGCTGGGAATGATGCTGGAGGTGGCGCTATGAAATGCCCCCTGCTCCCGCTGGTGCTTGCCGGCGGCCTGGCCGGCCTGGCCCCTGTCGCCAGCGGCGCGGACGGCGACGCGCCTGCGGCCACCCTGCATCCGCGCTACCTCGACCTGCGCGCGGTCCCGCGCATCAGTGGCGACGCGGCCGCCGGCAAGCGGAAATCGCAGGTCTGCGGCGCCTGCCACGGCGACGACGGCGGCGGCACCGCGCCGCCGTTCCCCAATATCGGCGGGCAGCGCGCCGACTTCGCCTACTGGCAACTGGTCGAGCTGAAGCGCGGGCGCCATCTGTCACCGATGACGCCCCTGGTCAGTACCCTCGACGACCAGGACATGCGCGACCTGGCGGCCTATTACGCCAGCCTGCCGCTGCCCGCGGCGCGGGCCGGCACCGGCGACACGCCCGCCGAACCGGTGGACGCCGCGCTGCTCGAACGCGGCCGGGCGCTCTATCTGCACGGTGATGCCGCCAAGGGCATCCCCCCGTGCCAGGGCTGCCACGGCGCCGATGCCCGCGGCATGCGCGATGCCGATGTCGCCGACCGCAACGGGCGCACGCCGTACGCCACCTTCCCGGTCCTGCGCGGCCAGCAGGCGGCCTACCTGCAGAGCAAGCTGGCTGAATACCGCGAAGGCGACCTGCACGACTCCACCAGCGACTTCATCATGGGCGGCATCGGCCGGCGGCTGGACGCGGACAGCATCCAGGCCGTCTCGTCCTGGCTTTCCAGCCTGGGTGAGGACTGAGCATGCACGATGCGGCGCAGGCCGCCCCCCCCCCCTGCGACATCACGTCGCTTGTCAACCCGAAACGCCGGCGACAGCATGGCCGGCCATCCGCCCGTAGCGGCGGCCCCTCCCCGTAGACAGGAGCTTTGACGATGTTCCGCAAACTGATCCTCGCTTCCACCCTGGCCCTCGGCGCCGCCGGTGCCGCCCAGGCCGCCGGCAGCTGCTCGGTGAACCTGGAAGGCAACGACGCCATGCGCTACAACATGGCCAACATCGACGTGCCCAAGAGCTGCGCCAGTTTCACCGTCAACCTCAAGCACACCGGCAAAATGGCCAAGAACGTGATGGGCCACAACGTGGTCGTCGCCAAGACCGCCGACATGGCCGGCATCGACGCCGACGGCATCAAGGCCGGGCTGGCCGCCGACTACATCAAGGCCGGGGACACCCGGGTCATCGCCCACAGCAAGGTGGTCGGCGGCGGCGAAAGCACCTCGTTCAGCATTCCGGTGACCAAGCTCACCGCGGCCGGCGCGCCGCTGTCGTTCTTCTGCAGCTTCCCCGGCCACGCGGCGCTGATGAAGGGCACGCTCACCCTGAAGTGACCGCCACGGCGCGGGCTGGCCGTGCCAACTGCGCCGTCTTGGGCTAATCTTCACGAGCCGCCGGGCGCACGTGCTTCGCGGTGCCCGGCAACGGGGTGGATGGGGTCCACCCCGCCATCGTTTTCCTCGACGAGCGAGCGGATGTTCAAAGGTTTGCCAGGTTGGTTCCATCGGCTGGGGTCCCCTGCCTATTTCGACGCTTTCGCCGCCCGTTGGTCGCCATGGTGTTACGTGGCCTCGCTGCCGTTGTTCGCCTTCGGCCTGTGGCAGGCGCTGGCGGTGGTGCCGGCCGACTACCAGCAGGGCGACAGCTTCCGCATCCTCTATATCCACGTGCCCTCGGCCTGGATGAGCCTGTTCGTGTTCGGGCTGATGGCGCTCTACAGCACCATCGCCCTGGTCTGGCGGGTCAAGCTGTGCGAGATCCTGGCCATGGCCTGCGCGCCGATCGGCGCCGCCTTCACCCTCATCACCCTGCTCACCGGCAGCATCTGGGGCAAGCCGATGTGGGGCACCTGGTGGGACTGGGACCCGCGCCTGACCACCGAGCTGATCCTGCTGTTCCTGTACCTGGGGGTGATGGGCCTGTACGGCGCCATCGACGACCGCCGCGCCGCCGCGCGCGCCGCCGGACTGCTGTCCATCGTCGGCGTGGTGCTGCTGCCGGTCATCCGCTATTCGGTGGTGTGGTGGAACTCGCTGCACCAGGGCCAGACCATCCGCATGTTCGGCGAATCCAGCATGGACGGCAGCATGATCCTGCCGCTGTGGCTGATGGTGCTGGCCACCAAGTTCTGGTTCGCCGGCTCGCTGCTGGCCCGCGCCCGTGCCGACAACCTGCGCCGCGAGGCCGGCAAGGCCTGGGTACGCGAGCGCGTGGAGAAACTGACATGACCTATTTCCAGTACGTCGCCCTGGCCTACGCGGTGTTCTTCGTGGTCCTGGCCTGGGACTTCGCCATCCCGCGCCTGCAGGTGCGGCGGCAGCTGCGCGAGGTACGCAACCGCCTGGCGCGCGCCAGCCGCACTGCCGCGGCCGCCGCGTCCGGCGACCAGGAACTGAGCCGATGAGTCCGGTCCAACGCCGCCGCCTGCTGCTGGTGCTGCTGGTGCTTGCCGTGGCCGGCATCGCCGCCGCGCTGGTGGCCACCGCCCTGCAGCGCAATATCGCCTACCTGTACACCCCGGCCGAGGTGAAGGCCGGCAAGGTCGCGCCCGACGCCCGCTTCCGGCTCGGCGGCATGGTCGCCAAGGGCTCGTTCCAGCGCGCCCCGGGCGCACTGCTGGCGCGCTTCGAGGTGACCGACGGCGACGCGCAGCTGCCGGTGACCTACGACAAGATCCTGCCGGACCTGTTCCGCGAGGGCCAGGCGGTGGTCGCCACCGGGCGCATGGCCAGCGGCGTGTTCGTGGCCGAGGAGGTCCTGGCCAAGCACGACGAGACCTACATGCCCAAGGAACTGGCCGACAAGATGGGCGTGGCCCACGACAAGCACCAGGTCCCGGCCACGGCCACCCCGGCGGAGTCGCGCTGAGTGCTCGCCGAGATCGGACAGGTCCTGCTGATCCTCGCGCTGCTGGCGGCACTGCTGCAGAGCGTCCTGCCGCTGGTCGGCGCGCAGCGCGGCATCGCCCCGTTCGTCGCCATCGCCCGCCCCGCCGCCCTGCTGCAGCTGACCGCGGTGCTGGGCGCGTTCGTGGTGCTGACCCTGGCCTTCGTGCGCCAGGATTTCTCGCTGCGCTACGTGGCCGAGAACTCCAATTCGCTGCTGCCGGTGATCTACCGTTATTCGGCGGTGTGGGGCGCGCACGAAGGCTCGCTGCTGCTGTGGACCCTGGTGCTGGCGCTGTGGACCGCGGCGGTGGCCGGGTTCTCGCGGCGCCTGCCGCCGGTGGTGATGGCGCGGGTGCTGGCGGTGATGGGCCTGATCAGCGTGGGCTTCCTGGCCTTCCTGCTGTTCACCTCCAACCCGTTCGAGCGGCTGCTGCCGGCGCCGGTCGAGGGCCGCGACCTGAACCCGCTGCTGCAGGACCCCGGCCTGATCATCCACCCGCCGATGCTCTACCTGGGCTATGTCGGGTTCGCGGTACCGTTCGCCTTCGCCGTCGCCGCCCTGCTCGACGGCCACATCGACGTGCGCTGGCTGCGCTGGACCCGGCCGTGGACCAACGTGGCCTGGGCCTTCCTCACCCTGGGCATCGCCCTGGGCAGCTGGTGGGCGTACTACGAACTGGGCTGGGGCGGCTGGTGGTTCTGGGACCCGGTGGAGAACGCCAGCTTCATGCCCTGGCTGGCCGGCGCGGCGCTGCTGCATTCGCAGGCCGCCACGGAAAAGCGCGGCGTGTTCATCGGCTGGACCCTGCTGCTGGCCATCACCGCGTTCGCACTGTCGCTGCTCGGCACCTTCCTGGTGCGTTCGGGCGTGCTCACCAGCGTGCACTCGTTCGCCGCCGACCCCGCGCGCGGCCTGTTCATCCTGGTGTTCCTGGCGCTGGTGATCGGCGGCGCGCTGCTGCTCTACGCGCTGCGGGCCCCGGCCATGGGCGGCCCGGCCGATCCGCGCCGCGCCTACGCGCTCAATTCGCGCGAAGGCCTGCTGCTGGCCAACAACCTGCTGCTCAGCTGCGCCTGCGCCATGGTGCTGCTGGGCACGCTGTATCCGTTGCTGGCCGACGCGCTGGACCTGGGCAAGGTCTCGGTGGGACCGCCCTACTTCGGCACGCTGTTCCTGCTGCTGATGGCGCCGCTGGTGCTGCTGCTGCCGTTCGGCCCGCTGACCCGCTGGCAGCGCGAGCAGGGGCTGCGGCCGCTTGCGCTGCTGGCGCCCTGGGCGGTGCTGGCGCTGCTGCTGGGCGTGGTGGGCTGGTTCATGGCACCGCAGGGCAAGCTCAAGACCGCCGCCGGCATCGCCGCCGCGGCGTGGGTGGCGGCCGGCACCGGGTACGTGCTGTGGCAGCGCCTGCGCGGTGGCGGACGCCCCAACGCCGAAACCTGGGGCATGCTGATCGCCCATGCCGGCATCGCCGTGTTCCTGGTCGGCGCGCTGCTGGTGGAGGCGCTGAGCATCCAGCATGAGGTGGCACTGGCGCCGGGCGGCACGGTCGAGGCCGGCGGCTACCGCCTGGCATTCGAGGGCGTGGATGCCAGCGACGGCCCCAATTACCACTCCGACCGCGGCCACGTGCGTGTGTTCCGCGGCGACCGCGAGGTCGCGCTGCTGCACCCGGAAAAACGCATGTACGCCAGCGGCGGCATGCCGATGACCGAGGCCGGCATCCATCCGGCGCTGGGCGGCGATGTGTATGTTGCGCTCGGCGAGTCGCTGGGCGATGGTGCCTGGGCGGTCCGCGTGCAGGTCAAGCCCTTCGTCCGCTGGATCTGGCTGGGCGCGCTGCTGATGGCCCTGGGCGGCTTCGTCACCGCCGTCGACCGCCGCTTCCGCCGGCTGCCCGAGAAACCCTGATGTCCGACACGCCTTCCAATCCGAATCCCCACCGCCTGCCACCGGTCGCGCTGATCATCGGCGCGCTGTTCTTCCTCGGCCTGGTCGGGCTGATGCTCTATGGCGTCAGCCGTTCCGACCGGCCCGACCGCGACAGCCTGCCGTCGGCGCTGATCGGCAAGCCGGCACCGGATTTCTCGCTGCCGGTGCTGCACGACCCGACCGTCAAGGTCAGCGGCCACGACCTGCGCGGCGCGCCGTACCTGCTCAACGTGTGGGGCAGCTGGTGCCCGACCTGCCGTGACGAACACCCGATCCTCACCCGCTTCGCCGAGACCAAGCGCGTGCGCGTGATCGGCTACAACTGGAAGGACGCGCCCGCCGACGCCCTGCGCTGGCTGGAGCAGCTGGGCAACCCCTACATGGTGGTGTTGGCCGACGAGGAAGGCCGCACCGCGCTGGACTGGGGTATCGCCGCCGCGCCGGAAACCTTCCTGGTGGACGGCAGCGGCATCGTGCGCTGGAAGTACAGCGGCGCCATCACCCAGGACGTACTCGACCGGCAGCTGATCCCGGCGCTGGAGAAGATCGAGGCCGGGGCTGGCGGGAAGCGCGCGCGATGACGCGGCTGGCGGCCATGCTGCTGGCGCTGTGCCTGCCGTGGCTGGCGATGGCGCAGCCGATGGGCGACCCGGCCCCGCTGCAGTACCGCGACCGCGCCGAGGAGGCGCGCTTCCACGCGCTGGCCGCCGAGCTGCGCTGCGTGCAGTGCCAGAACCAGTCGCTGGCCGACTCCAACGCGCAGATCGCCCACGACCTGCGCCGCGAAGTGCTGAACCTGATGCGCGAAGGCCGCAGCGATGCGCAGATCAAGCAGTTCCTGGTCGAGCGCTACGGCGAATTCGTGCTCTATCGCCCGCGCATGGAAGGCAGCACCCTGCTGTTGTGGCTGGGCCCGGGCGTGTTGCTGCTGGCTGGCGCGGGGCTGCTCTACGCGCATGTGAAGCGGCGCGGCCGCGCCCTGCCCGCGCCTGCGGCCGACGATGCGAACCAGGACGAACGCGAATGGTGAAAGCGGTATTTCTGTCGCTGGCCGCACTGCTGGCCGCCGTCGCCGGCGGCGCCATGCTGTGGCCGCTGCTGCGCGCCGGCAAGCGCGCGATCTGGGGCACCCTGGCCGGCGCCATGGCGGTGGCCACCGTGGGCCTGTACCTGTGGCTGGGCACACCGGCGGCGCTGCAGGCGCCGGATACCGCGCCACCGCAGACCCTCGAGCAGGCGGTCGCCCAGTTGCGCACGGTGCTGGAAGCGCACCCCGAGCGCGCCGAAGGCTGGGTCCTGCTGGCACGTTCGGAGCTCGAACTCGGGCGCGTGGCCGAGGCCGCCGCCTCGTTCGAGCGCGCGTTGAAGCTGGATCCCGACCAGCCGGAACTGCTGGTCGAAGCCGCGCAGGCGCGCGCCCGCGCGCATCCGAAGATGCTGTTCGACGACACCGGCGTGGCATGGCTGCAACGTGCCCGCAAGGTGGCGCCGGACAACCAGCGCGCGCTCTGGCTGACCGGCATCGTGCAGCGCCAGCGTGGCGAGAACGAAGCCGCCGTGCGCACCTGGGAAAGCCTGCTGCCGCGGCTGGATCCCAACGCCGCCGCCGCGTTGCGCGAACAGATCGACGCCGCCCGCGCCGACGCCGGCATGCCGCCGTCGACGCCCGCCGCGGCCAGCGGTGCCGCCGGCGCCCATGCGATCACCGTCGAGGTCACGCTGTCGCCGTCGCTGCAGGCCCGCGCCGCCACCGGCAAGGACACCGTGTTCGTCATCGCCCGGGTCCCCGGTGGCCCGCCGATGCCGGTCGCGGTCGAGCGGCATCCGGCGCAGGCCGGGCCGCTCACCGTCACCCTGGACGACGCCGACAGCCCGATGCCCACGCAGAAGCTTTCCGCGCTGGGCGAGGTCGAGGTGTTCGCGCGGCTGTCCGCCAGCGGCACCGCGATGCGCCAGGACGGTGACGTGGAGTCGCTACCGGTCAGGGTCGCCCTGCCCGCGAGCGGACCGCTGCGGATCACGCTCGGCCAACCGTGACCCGGCCGCAGGCGCGCAGGCCGTGAACCAGAACGAGATCACGCGACTGTTCGACCAGCAGGCAGCCGGCTACGACGCGCAGTGGGCCAGGACCCACCCGATCCGCGACTGCCTGCACCTGCTGCTGGATTCGGCCTTCGCCGCACTGCCCGCGGATGCCCGCATCCTCTGTGTCGGGGCCGGTACCGGCGCGGAACTGCTGCATTTGGCCCGCAACCACCCCGGCTGGCAGTTCACCGCGGTGGAACCGTCCGGCGCGATGCTCGCCCTGTGCCGCCAGGCCGCCGCGAGGGAGAACCTGTCGGCGCGCTGCCACTTCCATGAAGGCTACCTGGAATCGCTGCCCGACAGCGGCCGCTTCGACGCGGCCACCTGCTTCCTGGTCTCCCAGTTCATTCTCGATACGACGCTCCGCACCGGCTTCTTCCGGGAAATCGCGCACCGGCTCGCGCCGGGCGCAATCCTCGCCAGCTCCGACCTGGCCGCGGACGTGCAGTCGCCCCCCTACGACGTGCTCCTGCGCGCGTGGATGAACATGATGGCCGCGGCCGAGGTTTCCGCCGACGCCATGCAACGCATGCGCGATGCCTATGCCCGGGACGTCGGGATACTGCCGCCGGGGCAGATCGCCGCGCTCATCGCCGCGGGTGGTTTCCAGCCCCCGGTGCGGTTCTTCCAGGCCGGGCTGATCCACGGCTGGCTGTCCAGGCGCGACGATCACGCCGGCTGAGCCCGGCCCGCGCCGGCAGCCGACGCCCCGCGGCGCCCGCCCTGTCGTTCCGGCTGCTGGCGCCGCCCCGTGGCGGTTGCAGCGGCGGCATTACCCACGGCCGTGGTAACCACGGCTCATGCCCTGATAACGCCGGGGCATCGCCTGCCATCCCCGTATCGGCGCACGGCCGGTAGAATCGGCCGATGACCGAGTTCATCCCCGAAGGCAGCCGCTTCCACGCTCTGGCCTCGCCGTTCCCGATGAAGCGCGGCGGCCAGTTGCACGGCGCGCGCATCGCCTACGAAACCTGGGGCACGCTGGCCGCCGATGCCGGCAACGCCATCCTGATCGTCACCGGGCTGTCGCCCGATGCCCACGCCGCCAGCCATCCCGGCAACCCCGCGCCCGGCTGGTGGGAGCCCATGCTCGGCCCCGGCAAGCCGATCGATACCGGACGCTGGTTCGTGGTCTGCGTCAACTCGCTGGGCAGCTGCAAGGGCTCCACCGGCCCGGCGTCGCTGGACCCGGCGACCGGCCGGCCCTACCGGCTGTCGTTCCCGGAGTTGTCGGTGGAGGACATCGCCAACGCCGCGGCCGAGGTGGTGCGCGCGCTCGGGATCCAACAGCTGGCCTGCCTGGTCGGCAACTCGATGGGCGGCATGACCGCACTGGCGCTGCTGCTGCAGCATCCGGGCATCGCCCGCACCCACATCAACATTTCCGGCAGCGCGCAGGCGCTGCCCTTCTCCATCGCCATCCGCTCGCTGCAGCGCGAGGCCATCCGCCTGGACCCGGCCTGGAACGGCGGCGATTACGACGACGCCCATTACCCGGAATCGGGCATGCGCATGGCGCGCAAGCTGGGCGTCATCACCTACCGCTCGGCGCTGGAATGGGACGGGCGTTTCGGCCGGGTGCGGCTGGATTCGGAGCAGGGCGACGACGATCCGTTCGGCCTCGAGTTCCAGGTGGAAAGCTACCTCGAAGGCCACGCGCGCCGCTTCGTGCGCCGTTTCGACCCCAACTGCTACCTGTACCTGGGCCGCGCGATGGACTGGTTCGACCTGGCCGAGTACGGCGCCGGCGACGTCATGGCCGGGCTGGCGAAGATCCACGTGCAGCGCGCACTGGCCATCGGTGCCAACACCGACATCCTGTTTCCGGTCGAGCAGCAGCAGCAGATCGCCGACGGCCTGCGCGCCGGTGGCGCCGACGCCCAGTTCATCGGCATGGACTCGCCGCAGGGCCATGATGCGTTCCTCGTGGACTACGACCGCTACGGCCCAGCCGTGCGCGGTTTCCTGGACACCCTGCGCGGTTCCTGACCCACGCTGCGGCGTGGCAGGTCCCTACACCCTGCCGGCGCCGCGCCCGATCCAACCATCCCCTGCGCCGCGCGCACGCTGTTACTCCAGTCATTCCTGGAGCCAGCATGCGCCGCCTGTGGACCCTGCTGCTGTACCTGTTGCTGCTGCCCCGCACCGAGGCAGCGGCGGTACCTTCACCGATGCTGGCCAGCCAGTGGCGCGACGGGCCGGACGTCTCCCGCTACTGGGTCAGCGAGAAGCTCGACGGCGTCCGCGCGCGCTGGGACGGGCACGCCTTGTGGACCCGCGCCGGCCACCGCATCGACGCCCCGGACGGATTCACCCGCGGCTGGCCGCCGCAGCCCCTGGACGGCGAGCTGTGGGCAGGGCGCGGCCGCTTCGAACACGCCAGCAGCAGCGTGCGCCGCTATCCGCCCGACGCGGATGACTGGCGAAGCCTGCGGCTGATGGTCTTCGACCTGCCCGGGCACGGCGGCACCTTCAGCCAGCGCCTGGCGGCGCTGCGCGCCCTCGTCGAAGAGGCCGCCTCGCCGACCCTGGCGCTCGTCCCGCAACAGCGCATCGCCGATACCGGCACGCTGCATCGCCATCTGACCGCCATCGTGGCGGCCGGCGGCGAAGGGCTGATGCTGCATCACCAGGACAACCACTACATCGCTGGCCGCAGTAGCGGCCTGCTCAAGCTCAAATCCTGGAACGACGCCGACGCGCGGGTGGTCGCGCACCTGCCCGGCAAGGGCAAGTACGCCGGCCTGCTCGGCGCGCTGCTGGTGGAGCGCGCCGACGGCGCCCGCTTCCGCATCGGCAGCGGCTTCAAGGATGCCCAGCGCATGGCGCCGCCGGCGATCGGCAGCCTGGTCACCTACCGCTACAACGGCTTGACCCGCAACGGCCTGCCGCGCTTCGCGCGCTTCCTGCGCGTACGCGAACCCGCCGCCGCCAGCACCGCGCCCCACGACCGGCGGCCGCCACTTCCGCCCCCCACGGTCGACGGCACGCGCTATCGATGACCGCAACCAGGTCCCCGCATGCGCAGGGCGCCGGTCATCACCCCCGCGCGGCGTGCCGCGCAAGACCGCCACGGCATGCCCCGGAGCGAGATATCACGCGCGCCCCGCGGCGCGCCGGCGGTACTGGCCGGCGCGATCCCTGCGCCGGCCTCAGCCCTGCGCCCCGCCGTCCACGGGCAACAGGCGCCCGCGCTGCAACCGGTACTGGCGGTGCACTACCCCGTCGGGCAGATGCCCGTGGGTGATCATCAGCAGGCTGCGCGGGCCCAGGGCGGCCGCCATGTCGACCAGCAGCGCGTCGGCGGTATCCACGTCCAGGCCTTCGGTCGGCTCGTCCAGCACCATCAACGGCGCGTCGCGCAGCAGCGCACGCGCCAACGCCAGGCGCCGCGCCTGGCCCGCGGACAGGTTGGCGGCGTTCTCGCCGACCCACGCCGCCAACCCGCCCTGGCGGCGCGCCCAGTCGCCCAGCCGTACCTGTTCGAGCACCGCCCACAGCCGTGCGTCGTCGGCCAGCGGCTGGCCCAGCCGCAGGTTGTCGGCGATGCTGCCGGCGAACACCGGCGCGCCCTGCGGCAGCCAGGCGACATGCCGATGCCAATCGGCCTGGGCGACGTCGCGCAGGTCGACCCCGCCCCAGCGCACCGCGCCCGCCTGCGGATCCCACAGGCGCAGCAACAGCGCCGACAACGTGGTCTTGCCGCAACCGCTGTCACCACCGATGGCGATGCGTTCGCCGGGCCGCAGTTGCAGGTCGATGCCATCGAGCAGGCGCCGGGACTCGCCAGGCCAGGCGAACACCACCTGCTCGAACGACAGCGTGGCCGGCGGTGCCGGCAGCGGGCGCGGCCGCGCCGGGTCGGATACCGAGGACGGCTGGTCGACGATGGCCTGCAGCCGTCCGGCCGATACGCGCGCCGACTGCAGCGCCTGCCAGGCCAGCCCGCAGCCGGCGGCGACTTCCAGCAGTGCCACGGTCAGGAACACCAGCGTGGCGGCCAGCGGCGCCGTCACCTTGCCGTCCTGGAAGGCGGAAAGCGCCAGCCACAGCATCGCCAGCAGGCCCAGCCCGGCGCAGGCCGAATGCAGCATGTTGCCGGCGATCAGCCGGCCGCGGCGGCGGTGGTCGTCGCCGCCAAGCTGGCGCGCGGCGGCGTCGACGCGCGCGCACCAGGCGTCGCGCGCCTCCAGCGCGGCGAGGTCGGCCGCGCCCTCCAGGCCTTCGTAGGCGAGCGTACGCAGCCGCGCACGATGCCGCGCGCGCGCGGCCTCACCGGCATCGCCGCGGCGCACGGCCAGCAACGGCACGCCGATGCCGACCAGCAGCGACAGCAGCAGCAACAGCGCGGCCGCGGGCCAATGGATGCTGGCGGCCACGGCGATGCAGGCCAGCGCGATGCCGGCCAGCGCCAGCAGCGGCCCCACCGCCCGCACCAGCAGGCCATCCACTTCGCCGATGTCGGACATCAACCGCGCCAGCAGTTCGCCGGTGCGCGTGCCCCCCAGGCGCGCCGGCGCCAGCGGCAACGCGCGCCGGAAGAACCAGACCCGCAGGTCGCGGGCGATGCGCAGGGTCGCGTCGTGGCCGACCAGCTTCTCGAAGTAACGCGAGACGATGCGCACGAAGGTCAATGCGCGGATCCCCGCCGACGGCGAGAAGAAGTTGAAGGTGGCGCCGGCGCCCAGCGCCCCGGCCAGCGCCGCGGCGGTCAGGAACCCGCCGGACAGCCCCAGCAGGCCGACGCCGGCCAGCATCGTCACCAGCAGCAGCATCACCGCCAGCAGCAGGCGGCCGCGATGCCGGGCGAACACCGCGCGCAGGGAATCGCCGCCGCTCATGCGCGCACCGCCTCATCCAGCCGCACCACCCGATCGGCCCATTGCATCGCCGCTGCGCTGTGGGTGGCCATCAGCACCGCGCGGCCACGGGTGAAGCAGGCCAGCGACTGCAGCAGGTCGGCCTCGGTTCGCGGATCCAGGAAAGCGGTGGGCTCGTCCAGCAGCAGCAGGTCGGGATCACGCAGCAGCAGCCGCGCCAGCCCGATGCGGCGGGCCTCGCCGCCGGACAGGCCGAAACCGCGCTCGCCGATCACCGTATCCAGCCCCTGCGGCAACTGTGCGGCGAAGCGCATCACCTGCGCGGCCTCGGCCACCGCGCGCAGCCGCGCGTCGCTGGCGCCCGGGTCGGCCAGGCGCAGGTTGTCGGCGATGGAACCGTGGAACAGGTACGGGCGCTGCCCGGCGTAACCCACGCGCGCGCCGTCGCGCAGCACGATGCGCCCCCCGCGCGGCGGCAGCCAGCCCGCCAGCGCCTCCAGCACGGTGCTCTTGCCGCTGCCGCTGGGCCCGACCAGCGCCAGGCGCTGCCCGCCATCGATGTCCAGCGAGAAATCCGCCACCACGTCGTGACCCGCGCCGATGGGACGCAGCACCAGCGACGACGCGACCAGCAGCGGCGCCCGCGCCTGTGCCGGCTCCGGCACCCGCGCGGGCGGCGCGGGCACGCTGGCGTCCGCCGCCGTCGGGTCGCCGCCGTCGAGCAGGCGCTCGACCTCGGTGGCGGCCGCCAGCGCGTTGGCGCGGTCATGGTAATGCGCGGCCAACCGCCGCAGCGGCGCATAGAACTCCGGCGCCAGCAGCAGGCAGAACACGCCCGCGCCCAGCGTCGGCACCGTGGCATGCAGCGACAGCATCCCCAGGTAGCTCAGCCCCAGGTACAGCGCCACCATCGCCACGCTCACCGAGGCGAAGAACTCGAGCACGGTGGATGACAGGAAGGCGATGCGCAGCACCTTCATCGTGCGCACGCGCACGCCCTCGGCCGCGGTGGCGATGCCGGCCAGCTCGTCCTCGCCGCGCCCATACAGGCGCAACAGGCCAAGCCCCTTGATGCGGTCGGCGAAGTGCCCGCCCATGCGCGCCAGCTCCTGCAGCTGCTCGCGGCCGGCGGCTTCGGCGCCCAGCCCCACCAGCATCATGAACACCGGCACCAACGGCCCGGTGCACAGCAGGATCAGCGCCACCGTCCAGTCGACCCAGGCCACGGCCGCCACGATCAGCAGCGGCACCACCATCACTTCGGCCCGGACCGGCTGGAACCCGGCGTAGTAGCCCTCGATGGCATCGCCATGGGCGAGCAGCAGCTCGCCCAGCTCGCCGCTGCGCTGGCGCCGCAGCCACAGCGGCCCGCGGCCGAGCAGGCGCCGGTAGACCTGCTCGCGCAACGCCAGCCGCGCGGCGTCGGCCACTTCGCCGGCCGCTTTCTGCGCCAGCCCGCCCAGCGCGCTGCGCAGCAGCAGGACCAGCGCCAGCGCGGCGAACACCTGCGCAAGCGATGCCAGCGGACGGTGTTCGACCAGCACGGCCTGGATCAGCCAGGCGATCGCCCCGGCCTGCGCCACCAGCAGGGCGCCGGACAGGCAGGCGGCCAGCGCCGCGACCCGCTGCTGCCCGCGCGCCGCGCCGGCCAGCGCGGTCAGCCATTGCTGGTGCCGGCGGCGCCGTTGGCGGGCGGCGTCGGCCGGGGGGGAAACTTCACTCAAGACGGGCAACCTGCAGGAGGGAATCGATTCGCCGGAACGTGCATGATCGCATCCGCGCGCGCGGCACGTTCACCGCTGCGACGCCATGTCGCATTGATCCAGGTCAAGGGCGGGATCACCATTCATTATTGAAAATTCACGACCACTCCCCCTTCACTCCCCCATGATGCACGCAATCCGCAAGGTAGCCAGGCCATGATCGATACGACCGTCGTAGAACTGTCGCGGCTGCAGTTCGCGCTCACCGCGATGTACCACTTCCTCTTCGTCCCGCTCACGCTGGGGCTTTCGTTCCTGATCGCGATCATGGAAAGCGTCTATGTCATGACCGGCAAGGACGTCTGGCGCCGGATGACGCTGTTCTGGGGCGTGCTGTTCGGCATCAACTTCGCCATGGGCGTGGGTACCGGCATCGTGATGGAGTTCCAGTTCGGCATGAACTGGTCCTACTACAGCCATTACGTGGGCGACATCTTCGGTGCGCCGCTGGCCATCGAAGGGTTGATGGCGTTCTTCCTGGAAGCCACCTTCATCGGCCTGTTCTTCTTCGGCTGGGGTCGCCTGAGCAGGGTCCAGCACCTGACCGTGACCTGGCTGATGGCACTGGGCACCAACCTGTCGGCGCTGTGGATCCTGATCGCCAACGGCTGGATGCAGAACCCGGTCGGGGCGGTGTTCAACCCCGAAACCATGCGCATGGAAGTCGTGGACTTCATGGCGGTGCTGTTCAACCCGGTGGCGCAGGCCAAGTTCGTGCACACGGTGTCGGCCGGCTACGTCACCGGCGCGGTGTTCGTCATGTCGATCAGCGCCTTCTACCTGCTGCGCAACCGCCACCATGACGTCGCCCGCCGCTCGTTCGCGGTGGCCGCCGCGTTCGGCCTGCTGTCCTCGCTGTCGGTGGTGGTGCTCGGCGACGAGAGCGGCTATGCCGCCAACGAGCACCAGAAGATGAAGCTGGCCGCCATCGAGGCGATGTGGGAGACCGAGCGCGCCCCGGCCGACTTCACCGCGTTCGGCATTCCCAACCAGCAGACCCACCAGAACGACTACGCGATCAAGATTCCCTACCTGATGGGGCTGATCGCCACCCGCTCGCTGGACCAGCCGATCCCCGGCATCCTGGAGCTGGTCGAGCGCGCCGAACACCGCATCCGCGGCGGCCAGCTGGCCTACGGCGCGCTGGAACGCATCCGCGCCAACAAGAACGACCGCGAGGCGCGGGAAATGTTCGACCGGCACTGGCAGGACCTGGGCCATGGCCTGCTGCTCAAGCGCTACCGCGACGACATCCTCAACGCCACGCCGCAGGAAATCTCGCAGGCGGCCATGGATACCGTGCCGCGGGTCCTGCCGCTGTTCTGGACGTTCCGGGTGATGGCCGGCCTGGGCTTCTACCTGATCGCCTTCTTCGCGGTGGCGTTCTACTACTCCTGCCGCCACAACTTCCAGGACAAGCGCACCTTCCTGAAGATCGCGCTGTGGACGTTGCCGGCACCGTGGATCGCGATCGAATGCGGCTGGTTCATCGCCGAGTACGGGCGGCAGCCGTGGGCGGTGGAAGGCGTGCTGCCCACCTTCTACGCCGCCTCGGGCCTGGCCCTGCACCAGATCGTGCTGACCCTGGCCGGGTTCGTGGCCCTGTATACGGTACTGATGATCATCGAGATCAAGCTGATGCTGAAGGCCATCCGCAAGGGCCCGGGCGACGCCCTGCCCGCGCCGCAGCCGTCCGTTTCCCACCATGCCGCCGGCCAGGCCTGAGGCAGGAGCACACTCATGGATTTCATTCTTCTGGACTACACCACGCTGCGCGTGATCTGGTGGCTGCTGCTGGGCGTGCTGCTGGTCGGTTTCGCGGTGATGGACGGTTTCGACCTGGGCGTGGGCACGCTGCTGCCGTTCGTGGCCAGGACCGACGAGGAACGCCGGCTGGTGATCAACACGGTCGGCCCGGTATGGGAAGGCAACCAGGTGTGGCTGATCCTGGGCGGCGGCGCGATCTTCGCCGCGTGGCCGCCGCTGTACGCGGTCAGCTTCTCCGGCTTCTACCTGGCGATGTTCGTGATCCTGTTCGCACTGATCCTGCGCCCGGTCGGCTTCAAGTACCGCGGCAAGCTGCAGAGCCAGGCATGGCGCGACAACTGGGACCGCGCGCTGTTCATCGGCGGCTTCGTGCCGGCGCTGATCATGGGCGTGGCCGTGGGCAACGTGCTGCTCGGCGTGCCGTTCCACTTCGACGACAGCCAGCGCGTGTTCTACACCGGCAGCTTCTTCGGCCTGCTGACCCCGTTCGCCCTGCTGGCCGGCCTGCTCAGCGTGGCCATGCTGGTCGCCCACGGCGCGTCGATGCTGGTGCTCAAGACCGACGGCCCGGTGGCCGAACGCTCCGCGCGCCTGGGCAGCATCGCCGCGTTGGTCAGCTTCGCGCTGTTCGCCGCCGGCGGCGCGTGGGTGGCGCTGGGCCTGCCCGGCTATGCGATCACCTCGCCGCTGGTCACCGACGGCGCCAGCAACCCGCTGCTCAAGAGCGTGGAGATCACCGCCGCCGGTGGCTGGCTGCACAATTACTCCAGCATGCCGGCCACGCTGCTCGCGCCGGCGGCCGGCCTGCTCGGCGCGCTCGCCGCGGCGGTGTTGCTGCGCAGGCGTCGCGGTGGACTTGCGTTCATCGCCTCGGGTACGTCGATCGCCGGCATCATCCTCACCGTGGGCTTCGCGGCCTTCCCGTTCCTGCTGCCGTCCTCCAGCCAGCCCGGCTCCAGCCTGGTTGCCTGGGATGCCTCGTCCAGCCACCTGACCCTGTGGATCATGCTGCTGGCCACGGTGCTGCTGCTGCCCATCGTCATCGCCTACACCATCTGGGTGTACCGCGTGCTCAAGGGCAAGACCACGCTGCAGGAAATGGGCGACAACCCCAACGCCTACTGACAACGACACACCAAGGAGTTCCCCCATGTGGTATTTCGCCTGGATTCTCGGCGTCGGCCTGGCCTCCACCGCCGCCATCCTCAACGGCATGTGGTTCGAAGCCCGCGAACAGCGCAGGATCGAAGAAAAGCGATAGGAAAACACGCCCGCGGTATTGCAAGAATGCGTGCCGGGGAGTATCTTTCCGCCTCCTTCGCGGGGTGTAGCTCAGTCTGGTAGAGCGCTACGTTCGGGACGTAGAGGTCGCAGGTTCGAATCCTGTCTCCCCGACCAAAGGTCGAAACACGCAAGCCCGGCCGACGGCAACGTCGGCCGGGCTTTTTCGTGGGCCAAGCACCGCCGCCGGGCACGGTGCCGGACGCCTGGCGACAGCCCCGCGGCGGCAATGAAAACAGTTGCACGCACCCTGCCTCGCCGCTATCATAGGCGGCTCCTTCGGGGTGTAGCTCAGTCTGGTAGAGCGCTACGTTCGGGACGTAGAGGTCGCAGGTTCGAATCCTGTCTCCCCGACCAGTTCGACAGAAGCCGGCCTTGTGCCGGCTTTCGTCTTTTCGCCCTTGCGAACCCGCCGCGCCATCGCGCGGCGACGCCGGGAATCACTCCCGGCGGTTCCTTTCGTCATTCCGCGGACCGCGCGGTCGCGTCCTGTCCGCGCCGGAGCCACGCAATGTCCAATCCCGCGTCCACGGCACCACGGCCTTCGCTGCTGAAGGGCCGCCTGCTCGCCTTCGCCGCCATCATCCTGGTGGCGGCCAACCTGCGCAGCGCGGTCACTTCGCTGACGCCACTGCTGGACCGCCTGGGCCACCTGTTCGATTTCGGCAGCACCATGACCGGGGTGCTCGGCATGATGCCCACGGCCGCGTTCGCCGCGTTCGCCCTGGGCACGCCGCGCCTGATCCGCCGGATCGGACTGGAACGCACCGCGGTACTGACCATGCTGCTGGCCACCGCCGGCCTGCTGCTGCGCGCCAGCGCCGGCGGCGTCGGCATGTTGCTGGCCGGCTCGGCGGTGGCACTGGCCGGCATGGGCATCGGCAACGTGGTGGTGCCGCCGCTGGTCAAGCGTTACTTCGCCGACCGCGTCGGCACCTTGAGCACGCTCTACATCACCGTGCTGCAGGCCGGCACGATGGTCCCCGCACTGCTCGCGGTGCCGGTGGCCGACCGTTTCGACTGGCGCGTCTCGCTGGGCATGTGGTCGCTGCTGTCGCTGGCCGCGCTGTTGCCCTGGGTGTTGCTGGCGCGGCGCACGCCGCGGCCCCGGCGCACCGCGGACGCCGCCGTGGCGCACGCACCGGGACGGGTGTGGAAGACCCCGCTGGGCTGGGGCATGGCACTGATGTTCGGCATGACGTCGCTGGGTACCTATTCGCTGTTCACCTGGCTGCCCAAGGTGATGGTCGGGGCCGGCGCGAGCGAGGCCTTTGGCGGGGTCATGGTCGCGCTGTATTCGGCCATCGGCCTGCTGCCGTCGCTGCTGGTGCCGGCGCTGGCGGTGCGCATGCGCAATCCGTTCCCGATCGCGATGCTGGTGGTCGGCCTCAATGCCGTCGCCTTCGCCGGCCTGCTGTGGGCGCCAATGCAGGCACCGTGGCTGTGGGTGGTGATCGCCGGACTGGGCCCGTCGACGTTCCCGCTGGGGCTGACCCTGATCAACCTGCGCACGCGCACCCCCGCCGGCTCGGCCGCGTTGTCGGGCTTCATGCAGGGCGTGGGCTACAGCCTGGCCTGCCTCGGGCCACTGCTGTTCGGCTGGCTGCATGGCCTCAGCGGCGGCTGGGCCGGGTCGTTCGCCTTCCTGATGCTGTGTTCACTGGTGCTGCTGGTCGCGGCATGGTTCGCGTGCAAGCCACAGCAGCTCGAGGACCATTGGAGCTAGGAACCGGTTGGGGGAACAGGGAACGGGAGGACGCAGAAGCAGGGACGGACCCTGCCTCGTTCCTGGCTGCGCCTCACGGGTTCCTGGCTTTCATCCCCTGACCTGGCCGTCGCCACGCACCACGAAACGCTCCACGGTAAGTGCCTCCAGGCCCATCGGGCCGTAGGCGTGCAGGCGCGTGGTGGAGATGCCGATTTCCGCGCCCAGCCCCAGTTCGCCGCCGTCGGAGAAGCGCGACGAAGCGTTGACCATCACCACCGCCGAGCGCAGGGCGTGCACGAAGGCGTCGGCGTGGGCCAGGTCGCCGGTGGCGATGACTTCGGTGTGGTCGGAAGTATGCCGGCGGACATGGGCGATCGCCGCATCCAGCGAATCGACCACCCGTATCGCCAGGATCAGGTCCAGGTACTCGGCCGCGTAGTCGGCCTCGTCCGCCGGCGCCACGCCGGCGACCAGCGCGCGGGTGGCGGCATCGCCGCGCAGTTCGACCCCGCGTGTGCGCAGCGCGTCGGCCGCCAGCGGCAGGAAGCGCGGCGCGATGTCGGCATGCACCAGCAGGGTCTCCAGCGAATTGCACGCCGCCGGACGCGATACCTTGCCGTCGACCAGCAGGCCCAGCGCCAGTTGCAGGTCGGCGCTGTCGTCCACGTACAGGTGGCACACGCCCTTGTAGTGCTTGATCACCGGTACCCGCGCATGTTCGGCGACGAAGCGGATCAGGCCCTCGCCACCGCGCGGGATCGCCAGGTCGACGATGTCGTTGAGCTGCAGCAGTTCCAGCATGGTCTCGCGGCGCAGGTCCTCCACCAGGGTCAGCGCGGCATCGGGTACCCCGGCCCCGCGCAGCGCACGCTTGAGCGCGGCGGCGATCGCGGTATTGGAATGGATCGCCTCCGAGCCGCCGCGCAGGATCACGCCGTTGCCGGCCTTGATGCACAGCGCCGCGGCGTCGGCGGTCACGTTCGGGCGCGCCTCGTAGATCATCGCGATCACCCCCAGCGGCACGCGCACCTTCTGCACGCGGATGCCGTTGGGCCGCGTGTCGTCGCGGGTCACCTGGCCGACCGGATCCGGCAGCGCGGCAACCTCGCGCAGGGCGTTGGCCACGCCGGCCAGGCGCTGCCGGTCCAGGGCGAGCCGGTCGAGCATCGCCGTGCCCACGCCCTTGTCGCGCGCGGCCTGCAGGTCGCGCGCATTGGCGGCGAGGATGGCGCCGGCATCGGCATCGAGCGCATCGGCCATCGACGCCAGCAGTGCGCACCGTGCATCGCTGGAAAGGCGCGCCAGCACCTGCGAGGCGTCGCGGCACTGCTCGGCGAGGGTCTTGATGTCGGTCATGCGTACTGCTCCCGGGAGGATGCGGACCGGTGCCGGCTGCCGCGGGCGTAGGCCGGCGCGGTCATGGCAGCAGCACCAGGTCGTCGCGGTGGATCACGTTGTCGCCATAGGTGTAGCCGAGGATGGCCTCGATCTCGCGGGTGTGGCGGCGGCCGATGCGGCGCAGGTCCAGTGCCGAGTACTGGCTGATGCCACGCGCCACGCAGGACGCACCGCCCTCGCCGTCCACCCGTACTTCGATCATGTCGCCGCGGCGGAACTCGCCCAGCGCATCGACCACGCCGCCGGGCAGCAGCGAGGCGCCGTTCTCGCGCAGCGCACGCGCCGCACCCGCGTCGACCAGGATCGCCCCCGGCTCGACCGGCGCATGCCGCAGCCAGTACTTGCGCGCGGCGATACGCGAGCGCCCCGCGTGCAGCCGGGTGCCGCGCAGCCGGCCCTGCGCGAGGCCGCGTACCACCTCGCCACTGCGGCCGTTGAACAGGAAGGTATCGATGCCGGCGGCGCCGGCCTTGGCCGCGGCCTGCAGCTTGGTCAACATGCCGCCGGTGCCGACCGCGCTGCCGCTGCCGCCGGCCATCGCCATCACCGCGGCGTTCAGCTCGGCGACCTCGTCGATTGGCCGCGCCTGCGGGTCGCGGCGCGGATCGGCGGTATAAAGCCCGTCGATATCGGTGGCGATGAACAGCGCGTCGGCATCGACCAGCGCGGCGACGATGGCCGCCAGGTTGTCGTTGTCGCCCAGCTTCAGCTCGTCCACCGAAACGGTGTCGTTCTCGTTGACCACCGGCAACGCGCCCAGCGCCAGCAGCTCGTTGAGGGTGGCGCGCGCGTTGAGGTAGCGGCGGCGGTTGCGCAGGTCGTCGTGGGTGAGCAGCACCTGCGCCACCGGGCGCTCGAAGAAGCGTTGCCACAGGGCGATCAGCTGCGCCTGGCCGAGCGCGGCAAGCGCCTGCCGCGCGGCCATGGTCGCGCCGGCCTCGGCCACCTTCGGCACGATCGCGCGGCCGGCGGCGACCGCGCCCGAGGAGACGATCACCACCTCGCGGCCGGCCACCAGGTTGGCCGAGACGAACTGCGCCAGCCCCAGCGCGAAGCGCGGGGTCAGGCCGCCGCCATCGGCGGCCAGCAGACTGCTGCCGACCTTGAGCACCGCGCGCCGCCACGGCGGCAGCGGCTGCTCGGCGAACGGCGAAGGCGCGGTGTCGTTCATGGGCTCAACGCGTGTTCCATTCATGGACGGTCAGGTCCGAGCAGTCCTGCAGGACCAGCGGATCGGTGGCGACGATGGCACGTGCCTGCGCCAGGTCGTCGACGTTGCACAACACGTAGGCGCCGCCGCTGCCGTCGCCGAAGCCGCCGGTCAGGTGCAGCCGCCCCTGCGCGCGCAGCGCATCGAGGAACGCCTTGTGCGGTTCGATCACGCCCGCGTCGAACGTCGGCTTGCGCAGGGCCATCACCAGGTACAGCTTCACGTTTTTCTCCATGACACGAAGTCCTGTCGCGGATGTTGCACTGCCGCGCGGCAGATGTGGGGGATGCTTTCGTTTCCAACCAACCGGCAATCGCACGTGGATGCGGGGCCTGCCCCGCATGCGGCCTTCCCGGCCAAACCCCGTGCCGGGCGAGCCCGGCACCTACGCGGCACCTGTAGATGCGGGGCTTGCCCCGCATGCGGCTCTCCCGGCCAAGCCCCGTGCCGGGCGAGCCCGGCACCTACACGACACCTGTAGATGCGGGGCTTGCCCCGCATGCGGCCCTACCGGCGATGCCCCGTGCCGGGCGAGCCCGGCACCTACACGGCACCTGTGGATGCGGGGCTTGCCCCGCATGCGGCCCTACCGGCCAAGCCCCGTGCCGGGCGAGCCCGGCACCTACACGGCACCCTGTGGGTGCGGGGCTTGCCCCGCATGCGGCCTTCCCGGCCAAACCCCGTGCCGGGCAAGCCCGGCACCTGCGCGGCACCTGTAGATGCGGGGCTTGCCCCGCATGCGGCCTTCCCGGCCAGGCCCCGTGCCGGGCAAGCTCGGCACCTACGGTTGCAATGCCGCCCAGCGCGCCTGCAGTTCGTCCAGCCGCAGGTCGGCGGCCGCGCCCGGCGACACCCGCGCGGCAAGGCTGCCTTCGGGCGTGCGCCCCTGCCCGGCCGTGTCCGCCGCCGCGGCCGCGGCCTTGTAGGCGTCACGGAACGGTACGCCGGCCAGTGCCGCCTCGACCGCCACGTCGGTGGCATACATGCCCGAATCGATGGCGGCGCGGATGTTGTAGTCGCGCCAGTCCAGGTTGGACAACAGTGCCGGCAGCAGCTCCAGCGCCTGCAGCCCGCGGCCGAAGCCATGGAAGATCGCGCCCTTGGACGCCTGCAGGTCGCGGTGGTAGCCCGACGGCAGCGACAGCAGCTGCTCGATCTCGGTACGCGCGGCGGCGACGCTGGCGTGGGTGGCGCGCATCAGCTCGATCACGTCCGGGTTGCGCTTGTTGGGCATGATCGAACTGCCGGTGGTGTACTGCGCCGGCAACGCCACGAAGGCGAACTCGCCGGTGGTGAACAGCGACAGGTCCCAGGCGATGCGGCGCAGGTCCAGCGTCGCCCCGCCCAGCGCTTCCAGCGCGGCCAGCTCGAACTTGCCGCGCGACAGCTGCGCGTAGATCGGGCTGACCTGCATGCGCGCGAACCCCAGTGCATGCGTGGTGTGCTCGCGGTCCAGCGGCAGGTTGACGCCGTAACCGGCCGCGGTGCCCAGCGGATTGCAGTCGAGCAACCGGCGTGTATCGGCCGCGCGCACCGCGTTGTCGATGAAGGCCTCGGCCCAGCCCGCCCACCACATGCCGGCCGAGGACACCACGGCGCGCTGGATGTGGGTGTAACCGGGCAGCGGCTGCTGCTGTTCGGCGACGGCGCGGTCCAGCGCCACTTTCGCCACCTCGCGACTGATCTCCGCCACCCGTGCCAGCTTTTCCTTGAGCCACAGCCGGGTGGCGACCAGGATCTGGTCGTTGCGGCTGCGGCCGGTGTGGATCTTGCGCCCGGCATCGCCCAGGCGCTCGGTCAGGCGCGCCTCGATCGCCGAATGGCAATCCTCGTACTGCTCATCCAGCACGAACGCACCACTGCGGAAATCCTCGGCCAGCAGCGCCAGTTCGCGCTTGAGCGCGGCCAGCTCGTCGGCCGACAGGATGCCGATGTGCTGCAGGCCTTCGGCATGCGCGGTGCTTGCCTGGATGTCGTGCAGGAAGAACTCGCGGTCCAGGATCACGTCGTCGCCGGCGAGGAAGGCCTGGATCTTCGCGTCCACCGCGACGCCGGGTTTCTGCCACAACAGGTTGGTCATCGGAAATCTCTCGGAATGGGCGTGGGATGGGTCAATGCGGGATCGCGGCCAGCTCGGGCAGGCCCAACGCGAGGTTGAGGTTCTGCAGCGCCTGCGTCGCCGCGCCCTTGAGCAGGTTGTCCAGGGTCGCCACCACCACCACGCGCTTGTTGCCCGGGGCCAGGGTGAAGCCGCCGATCTGCACGCCATGGCGGCCGGCGATGCGACTGACCCATGGCGCGTCGTCCACCACCTCCACCAGCGGCTCGCCGGCATAACGCTGCCGGTAAAGCGCCATCACCTGTTCGCGCGTGAGCGGCTGCTGCAGCCACAGGTTGACGGTCATGGTGATGCCGCGGAAGTGCGGGGCGACGTGCGGCATGAACTCCACCGGCACGCCAAGCCGGGTGGAGACCTCGCGCTCGTGCACGTGGTTGGTCAGCGCGTACGGCATCAGGTTGTCGCGCAGCAGCTCGGTGTTGTTCTTGTCCGAGGGCGTGGTACCGGCACCGGAATACCCCGACACGCCGAAACAGGCCGGCGGCCCGGCCAGCTGCGACAACAGCGGCGTGATCGCCAGCTGCATGGCGGTGGCGTAGCAGCCCGGGTTGCTGATGCGCTTCTGCCCGGCGTACGTATCGCGGGTCAGCTCCGGCAGGCCGTAATACCAGGCATTGTCGAAGCGGTAGTCGGCCGAGAGATCCACGATCACCGTCTCAGGCCGGGCGGCATCCAGCGCGGCCACGAAGGGCCCGGCCTTGCCATTGGGCAGGGCCAGGATCACCGCATCGGCGCCCTTGGCGGCCACCGCCTGCGGGTCGAGGCTCTCGTAGCGCAGTTCGCCGCGGTAGCCGTCGTTGTGATCGGCCACGCGCTGGCCGTCCAGCTCGCGCGAGGAAACGAAGGCCAGTTCGATCCGCGGGTGCGCGGCGATCAGCCGGATCAGCTCGGCGCCGGTATGGCCGCGGGCACCGACGATGCCCAGCGAGAATTTGCTGTCGGTCATGAATGCGAATCCAGTAGGGACCGCAGATGGCGGCGTACCGCCGGCCATTCGCTGTCGAGGATGGAGAACACCACGGTGTCGCGCGGCGTGCCGTCGGCGTGGCGCTTGTGGTTGCGCAGCACCCCGTCCTGCTTCGCGCCGAGCCGGGCAATGGCGGTACGCGAGGCGTGGTTGAACCAGCTGGTCTCGAAGCCGACGCCGATGCAGCCCAGCGCCTCGAAGGCATGGCGCAGCAACAGCAGCTTGGCTTCGGTGTTCACGCCGGTGCGCTGCACCCGGCGGTGGTACCAGGTGTAGCCGATGTTCAGCCGCGGTACCCCGGCGTCCAGCGCGTAACAGCGGGTGCAGCCGACCACTTCGCCGCGGCTGTCGCGGACCGCGAACGGCAGCGCCTCGCCCCGTGCCTGCGCGTCCAGCGCCGCCGCGACGTAGTGCTCCACCGCCTCCGGCGCCGGCACGTTGGCGTACCACAGGCGCGACAGCTCGCCCCCGCCCAGCGCCTGCCGCAGCGCGGGCACGTGTTCAATGCGCAGCGGTTCCAGCGCGACATGCGTGCCGCGCAGCTCCGGCACGCTGTTCCAGCAGGCGTTGGCCGTGGCCCCGGTCATGGCGTCATCCCTGCAGGCTGGCCTTGCGCCGGCCGCAGTGCTCGACGAAGCCGCGGATGCGGTCGAAGTCGCTGGCGCCGAACCAGAACACCTTCCAGTGGTCGAGCTTGTAGCAGCCGTCGGACTCGGCGTAGTAGAAGTGGTTGACCGGGTTGCCGTTGCGCGAGCGCCAGAACAGCTGCGGGGTTTCCTCCAGCATCACGTTCCATACCGCGCGTCCCAGGCCTTCGCCCTGCGCGTCGTCGAGCACGGCGAACTTGTCCAGGTACACGCCCTCGGCCTCGTCGGTGAGGATCACCGCGGTACGGTAGTTCTCGCTGACATAGGCGCGCAGCAGCCGGGTCTTCTCGAAATAGTCGGGTACCAGCCTGCGACCGAAGCTGGACTCGATCAGCGCCTTCAGCCGCGCGGTGTCCAGCTGCTCCCAGGACGTGGCCTTGAGCACCTTCTCGCCGCGCCGGACCAGGGTGCCGGAGCCCTTGTGGGTGAACAGCTCCTTGGCCAGGTCGGCCGGGCGCGTGATCGAGACCGAGGATTCCTCCGGCAGCCTGTCCAGCAGGTCCTTGATCTGTTCGATCTTGACCTTCATGCCACCGTGCAGCCACGGCTGCTGGATCAGGTGCTCGTACTCGGTGGACAGGTTGATCGAATCGATCAGCCTGCCATCGGCATCGAGCAGGCCGCCGGTGCCGGTGAGGAAGATGATCTTGTACGGCTGCAGCTCCTGCACCAGTTCGTTGGCGGCGAAGTCGGCATTGACGTTGAGGATCTGCCCGCTCGGGGTCTCGCCCAGCGAGGTGATGACCGGGATCGAGCCGGCGCGCAGGCTGGCCTCGATCGGCGCCAGGTTGACCCGCTTCACCTCGCCGACCAGCCCGTAGGTGTCGCGGTCCAGGTACTCGGCCTCGAACACGCCGCCGGTGATGGAGGTGGCGCGGGCGCCGTTCTGCTGCAGTGCCTCGACCAGCTGCAGGTTGGACTGCTGGAACACCTTGCGCACGATCGCCAGCGCTTCGGGGGTGGTCACGCGCAGGCCGTTGACGGTGTGCTTCTCGATGCCGGCGGCCGCCAGCTCGGCATCGAGCTGCGGGCCGGCGCCGTGCAGCACGATCGGGGTCAGCCCGACTTCCTGCAGGAACGACAGCGAGGACGTCAGCGCCTCCAGGTCGTCGCGCAGCACCGCGCCGCCGACCTTGACCACGGCGAAGCGCTTGGCGTCCAGCTGCGAGAAGCGCTTGAGGTACTGGCTGATCTCCTTCGCGCTGGCCATGCTCGAGAGCAGGCGCACGATGGTCTGGCGGGTCTGGCGGTGGGGTTGCATGGTGGGCAGTTCGTCTGTCTTGAGAGATGGAACGCGGCGATCAGGCGCCGCGCTGCAGGATGGCGAGGACCGAACCGGCGTAGCGCTGCAGCTGCTCCAGCGTTACGAACTCGTCGGCGGTGTGGGCCTGGGCGATGTCGCCGGGGCCGTAGACCATCGTGGTGTAGCCGGCGGCCGAGAACAGCGAGGCCTCGGTCCAGAAATCGACCGCGTTGCCGATCGGCAGGCCCAGCTCCTCGGCGATGTCGCGCGCGGCCAGGCGGCGTTCCTCGGCGCGGGCGATGTCGCCGGACGGCAGGCTCGGACCGCGGAAGGTCTCCTCGAAGTGCGCGGCCGCCGGCTCGGCGAAAGCGGCGAAGGTGGCCAGCAGCTGGTCGATATCCATCGACGGCAGCGGGCGGAAGCCGAAGCGCAGCTCGGCCTCGGGCGCGATCATGTTGGCCTTGATGCCGCCTTCGACGCGGCCGATGTTGAAGCGCAGCCCGGTCAGCCCGCCGAAGCGGGCATGCGCCAGCGACTGCACATGGTCCAGCGCGCGGCCGCCCCAGCGCATGGCCTGGTGCAGCGCGCTGGCCGCGGCGTCCTGCTGGCCGGAGGCATGGCCGGCGCGGCCGCTGAACTTCATCAGCACCGAACTAATGCCACGGTGCGCCAGCACCGCCTCGCCCAGGGTCGGCTCGGCCACCAGCACCGCCTCATACGGGATGCCACGGGCCAGGAAGGCCGCGATGCAGCGCGGGTCGTTGGCTTCCTCGTCCGAGGAGAACAGGAAGGCCGCATCGCCGTCGCTGAGGTTGGCGGCCGCCACCAGCGCGGCCGCGGCGCCCTTGATGTCGCATACGCCGAGGCCGACCACGCGGTCGTCCAGGCGCCGCATCACGTGCGGATCGGCACTCCAGTGCGGCGAATCCGGCACCGTGTCCAGGTGCACATTGAACAGGTATCTGGGCGTGCCACGCACCGCGTACAGGCTGACCGCGCCCGCGCCGTGGTCGGTCACCTCCACCTGGAACCCGGGCAGGTTCGCGCGCAGGTAATCGAAAATGCCGCCGGTGGTGATCGCGCGCGGCGGGTTGCGGGTGTCGAAGGACACCAGCTTTTCCAGGTGCGCCAGGGTGTTGTCGAGCAGGTCGGTCATCGGAATGGAAGTAGAGGTGGGAGCCGGTGGTATGCCCACCGGTCAGGTGGCGGCGCTGACGATTTCCATCAGCCGTTCGGGCCTGGCCGGCGCGACGAAGCCGTAGCGCGCGTACAGGCCATGCGCGTCGAGCGTCGCCAGCATGAAGCGGCGCAGTCCCTGCAGCTGCGGATGGGCCACGACCGCGTCCATCAGCTGCACGGCATGCCCGCGCCCGCGATGCGCCGGCAGGACGAACACGTCGGCCAGGTAGGCGAACGTGGCCGCGTCGGTGATGACCCGCGCGAACGCCACCTGCCCGGCGCCATCAAGGTAGCCGCCGAAGCACAGCGAGCCGGCGATCGCACGCTCCACCGTTTCCCTCGCAACGCCGGGGCTCCAGTAGGCCCCGGTCGAGAGGAAGCGGTGGATCAGGGGAACGTCGAGTTCCCCCTTGTCGGTGCTGATGCGCAGCCCACCCATGCCGTCGCGCTCAGCCGTGGTTGACCTGTGCGTACAGCGTGGAGCTCATGCCGAACAGCTTGATGAAACCCTCGGCCTCCTCCACGCCCCAGTCGGCCGACTGCGCGTACGTCGCGCCCTTGGCGTTGAGGATGTGCGGCGAGCGCACCGCCACCGCATCGACGCGGGCGCCACGGGTCTCCAGCACCACTTCGCCGTTGACCTTGCCCTGCGAGGACCGCAGGAACGCCTCCAGGTCGGCCTTCAGCGGGTCGTGGTAGAAGCCTTCGTAGACCAGCTCCACCCACTTGCGCGCCACGTCCGGCTTGAAGCGGTTCTGCTGCTTGGTCAGCACCGCGTCTTCCAGCGCGCGGTGCGCGGCCAGCAGCGCGGTCAGGCCCGGCGCCTCGAACACGATCCGGCCCTTCAGCCCGATCACGGTGTCGCCGGTGTACACCCCGCGGCCGACGCCGTACGGGGCGAACAGCCTGTTGAGCCTGGCCAGGATCTGCTCGCCCGGCAGCGCCTTGCCGTCCAGTTCCACCGCTTCGCCATGGACGAACTTCAGGGTCACGGTCAGCGGCTCGATCGGCCACGCGCTGCGCGGCGCGCACCAGCCGCGCGCGCCCTCGCCCGGCGCCTCCCACTTGTCGATCTCGCCGCCGGACATGGTCACGCCCAGCAGGTTCTCGTTGATGGTGTAGGCCTTCTGCTTGGCACGCACGCCGAAGCCACGCTCTTCCAGGTAGGCCTGCTCGTAGGCACGGGTCTGGGTGTGCTCCTTCTGGATCTCGCGGATCGGGGCGAGGATGCGGTAATCGCCCTGCGCCTTGACCGCCAGGTCGAAGCGCACCTGGTCGTTGCCCATGCCGGTGCAGCCGTGGGCGATGGCGTTGGTGCCCAGCTCGGCGGCGCGCGCGAGGGCGGCATCGACGATCAGGTAACGGTCGGACACCAGCAGCGGGTACTGGCCCTGGTAGCCCTCGCCGGCCCACACGAACGGCTTGACGAAGCCTGCCCAGATCGCCGGGCCACCATCGACGGTGACGTGGCTGGCCACGCCCAGTTCGGCGGCGCGCTTCTCGATCGTCTCGCGCTCTTCGGCGTCCACGCCGCCGGTGTCGGCGAACACGGTGTGCACGTTCCAGCCGCGCTCCTTCAGGTAGGGCACGCAGAAGCTGGTGTCCAGGCCGCCGGAGAAGGCCAGGACGATGTCGCGGGATTCGTTGGGAGTAGTCATGTGCGGATCTCGTGGGGCGACGCGTGGGCCGCCGTTGTTGAATCGGGGGGAAGGGAAAGCGGCGGGACGGATCAGCGGACCAGCGCGGCCATGATCGCCTTCTGCACGTGCAGGCGGTTCTCGGCCTCGTCGATGGCGATGCACTGCGGCGAATCCATCACCGCGTCGGTGGCCTTGACGTTGCGGCGCAGCGGCAGGCAATGGCTGAACACGCCGTTGTTGGTGAGCGCCATCTTGGCCTCGTCGACGATGAAGTGCCTGTACTGGTCGCGGATGGGCTTTTCCGGCGCCCAGTTGCCGAAGTACGGCAGTGCGCCCCAGCTCTTGGCATAGACCACGTCGGCACCGCGGTAGGCGCTTTCGATGTCATGGCTGACGCGCAGCGAGCCACCGCTCTCGGCCACGTTCTGCGCGGCCCAGCCCATGTAGCGCTCGTCGAGGATGTACTGCTCGTTGGGGCACAGCAGGGTCACGTCCATGCCCAGGCGGGTGGCGATGGTCAACGCCGAGTTGGCCACCGCGGTGTTCAGCGGCTTGGGATGGTAGGTCCAGGTCAGCACGTACTTCTTGCCGCGCAGGTCGCTGGTGCCGAAGTGCTCCTGCAGCGCCAGCGCATGCGCCAGTTCCTGGCAGGGATGGGTGATGGTCTCCATGTTGATGACCGGCACCGGCGAGTACTTCGCGAACGCCTTGAGCACGATGTCCTGGCGGTCGTACTGCCAGTCCACGAACTTCGGGAAGGCGCGCACGCCGATGAGGTCGACGTAGCGCCCCAGCACCTTCGCCACTTCGGCGATGTGCTCTTCGGTGTCGCCATCCATCACCGTGCCCAGGTCGAACTCGATCGGCCACGCGTCCTTGCCCGGCTGCAGCACGATGGCATGGCCGCCGAGCTGGAACGCGCCCAGCTCGAAGCTGGTGCGGGTACGCATGGACGGGTTGAAGAACACCAGCGCGATGGACCTGCCCTTCAGGTCGTCGCCCAGCTTGTTGCGCTTGAACAGGGCCGCCTGGGTCAGCAGCGCGTCGAGTTCGGCGCGGCTCCAGTCCTGGGTGTTCAAGAAGTGCTTCACAGACATCGATCCATCCTTTGCTGGTGCGGGGGACCACCGTTGCCGGCGGCAGGATGCGCGGACGCGCGGCTCATTGCAGTTGAAACTTTCGTGGAGCAGAAACGAAAAAACCCAGCCGGGGGCTGGGTTTTCCGAACAGACAGCACAAGGCTCCGGTTTACCCAGCGAATATGTGGGGTTCCGGTCGGCGGGCACGCGAAGTCATGCCGGAGGCCATCCGGGCGGTGCTGGTTTCGTGCTGGAAGCTGTTCGCCTTCATCGTCGCGCATGGTCGCACGCGTTCCGGCACCACGCAAGTGCCGCGATGCAACAATCAGGGGTTCGCCGGCCCCTGCTCCAGGCCCTCGCCCAGCTCGGGGGTGATCGACACCCGCAGCTTCAGGCGGTTGCCCGGATCCTCGGGCAGGCGCGAGCGGAACTTGACGCCCTTGTAGACGTAATCCACGTCATAGGCGATGGGCCGGCGGAACTCGCGACCGACCTCGATGATCCGGCATTCGGGGGTGAGCAGCGCGCCATTGTTGCCGGCGCCCACGGTACGCACCTCCCTCTCGGTCTCGTCCTCGCCGTCCTGGTGGCTGAAAATGCCCTTGACCGAATCCCAGAAACGACGGAACCCGCCCTTCTGCTCCTCGCCCTTGACCTCCACCGGCGCCAGCGTCAGCGTGGACACCGGCTCGCAGTGTTCCTCGGTGCGGGTGGCGCGCAGGGTCTGGAACACCGGCTCGACGTTCAATACCTGCGCATAGTCGTAGCGCACGTTCTCGACGATCACCACGCGGTTGCGCAGGTCGGTGTTCTGGGCCGCGGCCGGCATGGCGGACGCGGCCAGCAGGCAGGCCATGGACAGCGACACGGGAGCGCGCTTCATCGACACGTCAACGGGGATGGATGAGGGATGACCACCGATATAGTGTAGGCGCGGCAGGGGATGGAGGCTGAACATTACCCGTCCATCGCGCCGCTGCCCAGCCCGGGCGTGCCCGCCCGGCCCCGGCCCGCTAGAATTGCCGGCTCTGTTTTCGCTCCCACGGCACGCCCATGGCCCTGCACCTGTACAACACCCTGACCCGGCAGCTGGAGCGGTTCGCCCCGCTGGACCCGGCCGCCCCGACCATGTACGTGTGCGGCCCGACCGTCTACAACTACGTGCACATCGGCAACGCCCGCGGCCCGGTGGTGTTCGGGGTGCTCGCGGCCCTGCTGCGGCGCCGTTTCGGCGGCCTGCGCTACGCCCGCAACATCACCGATGTCGACGACAAGATCAACGCCGCGGCGCGCGACCAGGGCGTGCAGATCGCGACCATCACCGACCGCTTCGCCGCCGCCTACCGCGAGGACATGGCCGCCCTGGGCGTGGCGCCGCCGGACATCGAGCCGGAAGCCACCGCCCACATCCCGCAGATCATCGCCATGATCGAGCGGCTGATCGAAGCCGGGCACGCCTATGCCGCCGAGGGCCACGTGCTGTTCGCGGTCGCCACCTTCGACGGCTACGGCAGACTGTCGCGGCGCGACCCGGACGAAATGCTGGCCGGCGCCCGCGTCGAAGTGGCCCCGTACAAGCGCGACGCCGGCGACTTCGTGCTGTGGAAGCCGTCCAGCGACGACCTGCCCGGCTGGGAATCGCCATGGGGCCGCGGCCGCCCGGGCTGGCACATCGAATGTTCGGCGATGGCCGCCGCCCACCTGGGCGACACCATCGACATCCACGCCGGCGGCGTGGACCTGCAGTTCCCGCACCACGAAAACGAGATCGCGCAGAGCGAATGCGCCCACGGCGGCCGCACCTTCGCCCGCTTCTGGCTGCACAACGGCATGCTCAACTTCGGCGGCGCCAAGATGAGCAAGTCGCTGGGCAACATCGAGCGGGTGCACGACCTGGTGCGCCAGCATCCGCCCGAGGCGCTGCGCTATGCGCTGCTGTCGGCTCACTACCGGCAGCCGCTGGACTGGTCCGACGCGCTGATCGAGCAGTCCGTGCGCACCCTGGACCGGCTGTACGGCACCCTGCGCGACCTGGCCGATGTCGACGCCACGGCCGTGATTCCGGCCGCAGTCGAGGCGGCGCTGGACGACGACCTCAACACGCCGCTGGCACTGGCCGAGGTGGCGCGCATCGCCAGCGAGGCACGCAAGGCGGAAGGCGCGGTCGAGAAGGCGCGCCTGAAGGGCGAACTGCTCGGCGCTGGGCTGGCGCTGGGGCTGCTGCAGCAGGCGCCGGCGGCCTGGTTCGGGCGCGGCGCGGACGCCGGCGACGATGCCCGCATCCAGGCCCTGATCGACGCACGCATCGCCGCCAAGCAGGCGCGCGATTTCGCCCGCGCCGATGCCATCCGTGACCAGCTGGCCGCCGAGAACATCGTCCTGGAGGACACGCCGCAGGGCGTGCGCTGGAAGCGTGGCTGAGCCGTTGCCGTGAGCCGGGGCCGGGACAGGCGCACACCGCTCCCTGCCCTGGCCCGCGTCCTTCTTCCCCCCTCGTCCTACCCTTCCTCCCGCCGTGGAAAGGGCCCATGGCAGGAACCCTGATGACCGACTCCCCCTTCCCGCTCGAAGCCACCGCCGCCGAAGCACAGGCCGCGATCGCCGACGAATTCTCCTTCTTCGCTGACTGGTCCGAGCGCTACCAGTACCTGATCGACCTCGGCCGCAAGCTGCCCCCCTTCCCGGAGGCGTGGAAGACCGAGGAACACCGGCTGCACGGCTGCCAGTCGATGGTGTGGATCGTGCCCGAAGGCAACGCCGACCGGCTGGTATTCCACGCGGTCAGCGACTCGGCCATCGTTTCCGGGTTGATCTATCTGGCGCTGCGCGTCTACTCCGGCCGCCCGGCGGCCGAGATCCTGGCCACCGAGCCGGACTACGTGGCCGCCATCGGCCTGGCCCGGCACCTGTCGCCGACCCGCAGCAACGGGCTGGCGGCGATGCTCTCCTTCATCCGCGACACCGCGCGGTCGCAAGCGCAGTGACCACCGGCAGTTCCGATGCCGGCCTGGGCGCGCTGCTGCGCCAGGCCGGCTTCGTGCACCTGCTGGCCTACCGCATCACCGCGATGCTGTCCTACCAGATCGTCGCGGTCACGGTGGGCTGGCATATCTACGAGATCACCCGCAACCCGTTCTCGCTGGGCCTGGTCGGGCTGGCCGAAGTGCTGCCCTATTTCTGCGTGGCGCCGTTCGCCGGCTACCTGGTGGACCATCTGCCACGGCGCCGCCTGGGCATGGCGGCCAGTCTCGGGCTGGTGGCCACCGCGGCCATCCTCTGCGCGGTCGCGCTGGGCGCAGTGCCATTCCAGGGCACGTGGCCGATCTACCTGGCCATCGCCCTGACCGGCATGGTCCGCGCCTTCCTGTCGCCGGTCTACAACGCGCTGTTCGCGCGCGTCCTGGCGCGCGATCAGTACGCGCGTGGCGCCGGCTTCGGCAGCGTGGTGTTCCAGGCCGGCATGGTGCTCGGCCCGGCGCTGGGCGGCGTGCTGGTCGGCTGGGGCGGCAAAGGGCTGGCCTACGCCGTGGCCGCGGCGATGGCAGTGCTGGCCATGGCCGCATTGGCCCTGCTGCGGGTGCAGGAAGCGCCGCCGCCGGCCACCCGCGCGCCGATCTTCGCCAGCATCGCCGAAGGCGCACGCTTCGTGCTGTCCACCCCGGTGATGCTCGGCGCGATGGCGCTGGACATGTTCTCGGTGCTGCTGGGCGGCGTGGTGGCGATGCTGCCGGCCTTCATCCAGGAAATCCTGCACTACGGGCCGGAAGGGCTTGGCATCCTGCGCGCGGCGCCGGCGCTGGGATCGGTCTGCGTGGGCCTGTGGCTGGCCCGCCATCCGCTGCACCGCAACGCCGGCCGCGTGCTGCTGTACGCGGTGGCCGGCTTCGGCCTGTGCGTGATCGGCTTCGGCCTGTCGCGCAGCTTCTGGCTGTCGGCGGCGATCCTGCTGTTCTACGGTGCGTTCGACGGCGTGTCGGTGGTGGTGCGCTCGACCATCCTGCAGCTGGCCACGCCGGATGAGATGCGCGGGCGGGTATCGTCGATCAACGGCATCTTCATCAGTTCGTCCAATGAACTGGGCGCGTTCTACGCCGGCACCATGGCGCGGCTGCTGGGACTGGTGCCGGCGGTGGTGGTGGGTGGCTGCGCGGTGTTGGGCGTGGCGGGCCTCACCGCCTGGAAGAACCCGACGCTGCGGCGGTTGAACCTGCGCGACCTGCAATAGCCCGGGGCGGCGACGTGAGCACGCGCGACTGCCGCGCGCCGCCGCGGCGTACGCGCCGGCAACCGCCCACCTGCGGCGCGCGCGGACAGGGCAAACAAAAAGCCCCGCACGCGGCGGGGCTTTTTGTTGACGGCGGGGGGACCGGGAATCAGTCGCCCTGCTGCTTCTGCATGTGCTCCCAGCGTTCCTGGGCATCGATGGTGCGCTCGGCGGTGAGACGTGCTTCCAGGCGCTCCAGGCCGATTTCCTCGCCGGTGTCCACGCAGTAACCGTAGTCGCCCGACTCCAGCCGCTTGAGCGTGCTGTCGATCTTGCCGATCAGCTTGCGGTAGCGGTCGCGGGTACGCAGTTCCAGCGAATTCTCGGTCTCGCGGGTGGCCCGTTCGGCCTCGTCGCCGATGTCGCGTACTTCCTCGCGCAGGTTCTCGATGGTCTGCTTGGATTCCTCCACCAGGTCGGCGCGCCAGTCCTGCAGGCGCTGGCGGAAGTACTCCTGCTGCAGCGGGCTCATGTATTCCTCGTCCGCCGAAGGCTTGTAGCCTGCCGGCAGGATCGGCCGGCCGGTCGCCTCGTCGGTCTTGTACTCGACCACTTTGTGCTTGCTGCGCGGGGCCGGGGCGGCCGAGCGTGCGGTGACGGCAACGGCGACCTTGCCGACCGGACGGACGGCGGCGGGTGCGGCGGATTTGACGGCGGTCTTTGCGGGGGATTTCGAAACAGGCACGGGATTCTTGGATTGCGGGGCCTTGGCTGCCGGAGCCGGTGCCTTGGCCACCGGCGCGGGGGCCGGGGCGGGTACCGTCTTGGCGACTGCGGCCGGGACAGGCTTGGCCGGCACCGGCTTGGCAGCCGGCTTCGGTACGGACTTCACGATGGGTTTGCTGACCGGGGACTTGGAGGCCTTGGCCGCGGTCTTGGCGGGGGTCTTGCCGGGCACCGGCTTGGCGGGCTGGGCAGCCTTGGCCAACGGGGCTGCCGCCTTCCTAGCCGGAGCCTTGCTGGCAGCCACCTTCTTCGCCGGGGCCTTGCTGGCGGCCACCTTCTTGCTGGCGGCCACCTTCTTGGCGGGGGCTTTCTTGACCACGGCCTTTTTGACCGTGACCTTCTTGGCGGGCGCTGCCTGCTTGGCCGGGGCCTTCTTGGCCACCACCTTCTTGGCAGGCGCCTTCTTCGCAGCCGGCTTGGCGGTCTTGGCGGCCGGTTTCTTGACTACCGGCTTGGACGCCGCCTTCTTGACTGCAGGTTTGGCGGTTTTCTTGGCGACCTTGACGGCCTTTTTTGCAGGTTTTTTAGCAGCCACGAAACGCTCTTCCTTGTTTCCCCCGGGGCCCGGGAAAGCGGGCCTTTATAGCCTACCCGACCAGCAGCGGCAACCGCGCCGACCGCCCCGACATGAACGGATGCCCGAGCCGCCCGGGAGCGCCACCGGCGGCATCGCCGGACCCTCCCGCGCGGTTCGGAACGTGACCGGGCACGAGCGGCGTACCCGGTGGGCGCCAGGTGCTGGAGCCTGCCTGCCACCTGTCCGGCATCGTGCGACAAATCCTTGGGCAATGCCAGCTGGCTTATCATCGCGGGGTGATCGGCCGACTCCTCATTGCCCTGCTGCGCTTCTACAAGCGCTTCATCAGCCCCCTGCTGGGGCCGCGCTGCCGCTTTGTCCCCAGCTGCTCCGAATATTCGATGGACGCGATCCGCCTGCACGGCCCGCTGCGGGGCTGCTGGCTTACGCTGCGCCGGCTGGGCCGCTGCCATCCGCTGCACCCGGGCGGCTTCGACCCGGTCCCGGACAAGGCCCATTCCCCCTCTTGCCGCTGCACAGGAAAACACTGACATGTCCTCCACGCTCATCACCAATGCCCGCATGGTCAACGAAGGCCGCACCTTCGACGGCGACCTGCGCATCGAGGACGGCCGCATCGCCCGGATCGGCAGCGGGCTGGCGCCACGCGCCGGCGAGGAAGTGGTCGATGCCGGCGGCCGCTGGCTGCTGCCGGGCATGATCGATGACCAGGTGCATTTCCGCGAACCGGGCCTGACCCACAAGGGCGACATCGCCAGTGAATCGGCGGCGGCGGTGGCCGGTGGCCTCACCAGCTTCATGGACATGCCCAACACCAACCCGCCGACGCTGGATTCGACCATCCTGGAAGCCAAGTACGAGCTCGCGCGCGGCCGCGCCTGGGCCAACTACGGCTTCTACCACGGCGCCAGCAACGACAACCTCGAAGCGATCCGCGCGCTCGACCCGAAGAAGGCCCCCGGGGTGAAGGTGTTCATGGGCGCCTCCACCGGCAACATGCTGGTCGACGACCCGGAAACGCTGGACGCGATCTTCCGCGACTGCCCCACGCCGATCATCACGCACTGCGAAGACACGCCGATGATCGACGCCAACATGAAGGCGTTCCAGGAGAAGTACGGCGAGGCGCTGACCGCGGAGATGCACCCGGACATCCGCTCGCGCGAGGCCTGCATCAAGTCGACCCGGCTGGCGATGTCGCTGGCGCGAAAGCACGGTACCCGCCTGCACGTGCTGCACATTTCCACCGCCGACGAGCTGGCGCTGTTCGAGAAGGGCCCGCTGGTCCGCGCCGACGGCAGCCGCAAGCAGATCACCGCCGAGACCTGCGTGCACTTCCTGCACTTCGCCCGCCCGGATTACGCGACCAAGGGCAACCTGATCAAGTGCAACCCGGCGATCAAGGACGTGGCCGACCGCGAGGCGATCATCGCCGCGCTGGCCGACGATGTACTCGACGTGCTGGCCACCGACCACGCCCCGCACACCTGGGAAGAGAAGCAGAAGCCCTACGCGCAGGCGCCGTCGGGCCTGCCGCTGGTGCAGTACGCGCTGGTCGCCGCGCTGGAGCGGGTGCACGAAGGCAAGCTGACCCGCGAGCAGGTGGTGCAGAAATTCGCCCATGCCCCGGCGCAGTTGTTCGACGTGGAAGAACGCGGCTTCCTGCGCGAGGGCTATTTCGCCGACCTGGTGCTGGTGGAGGACGTGCCGTTCACGGTCAGGCGCGAGGACGTGCTGTCCAAGTGCGGCTGGTCGCCATTCGAAGGCACCACTTTCCGTTCGCGCATCGCCTCCACCTGGGTCAATGGCCAGCGCGTGTGGGATGGCCGCAGGCTGGTGGGCCAGCCCGCCGGCCAGCGCATGACCTACGCCCGCTGATGCGTCGCTCGCTCCTGTGGGGCGCGCTGCTGCTCGCCGCGCCGCTGTCCCCTGCCCCGCCCGCGCTGGCCCAGGACGGCATCGCCGACCTGGTCGACAACCGCGTGGTGTTCCCGGCCAGCGCCTCGCAGGGCGCGCTGGTGATCGGCAAGGTGCCGGCCGGCAGCACGGTCCGCTACGCCGGCCGCGACCTGCGGGTCAGTGGCTACGGCAGCGTGGTGTTCGGCATCGGCCGCGACGAGAAGGGTCCGCTGCAGGTGCAGGTGCAGCGCCCGGATGGGGGCAGCGAAACCGCGGCGATCGCGGTGACGCCGCGCGACTGGCCGCTGGAACGGGTCAACGGCGTGCCGCCGAAGACGGTGAACCCGCCGCCGGCCATCGCCGAGCGCATTGCCCGCGAACAGGCCCGGGTCACCGAGGCGCGCCAGCGCGACGACGACCGCACCGATTTCACCCAGACCTTCCAGTGGCCGCTGCAGGGGCGCATCAGCGGCCGCTTCGGCAACGCCCGCATTTACAACGGCCAGCCCGGCGCCGGGCACTCGGGCATGGATATCGCCGCGCCGACCGGCACTCCGGTGAAGGCACCGGCCGCGGGCATCGTCACCTTCGCCGACCCGGACCTGTACCTGACCGGCGGCACCCTGGTGCTGGACCACGGGTTCGGCATCAGCTCCAACTTCCTGCACCTGTCGCGCATCGACGTGAAGGTCGGCGAGCGCATCGCGCAGGGCCAGGTGATCGCCGCGGTCGGCGCCACCGGGCGCGCGACCGGGCCGCACCTGCATTGGGGAATGAACTGGTTCGACACCCGCATCGACCCGCTGCTGGTGCTCGAGCGCGGCAAGTAGCCGTCCGCGCCCGGTTTCTCGTACCCCGCCATTCCCGTCACCCGAAGCGGTGCCCAGGCGTGGCGAACAGCCGCCGCGTTACTCCCGGGTCCGGGCCCGGGACCGCGCTGCCGGTAGGTCCGGGCCCCGTGCGGCCGCGCCGTCGGGGCCGTGTCGGGTCCATGTCGGGGCCGTGTCCTCACCACGGCTGGGCGCCTGGCAGGATGATGGCGGCAACCCGAGCCCACTGCCCCGAGGAATCTGCATGCACGCCAACGGCCCCCGACTTCGCGAACTGCGCATCGCCCGCCAGTGGTCGCAGGAACAACTGGCCGCGCTGAGTGGCCTGAACCTGCGCACCATCCAGCGCCTGGAATCGGGCGCGAAGATCTCCACCGAATCGCTGCGGGCGCTGGCCGCGGTGTTCGAAGTAGCGCCGGCGAGCCTGCTGCTGGGCGAGCCCGCGCCCAGCCAGCCGGCACTGCAGGCGATGCGCGAAGGCGTCCTGCGTGGGCTGGAGTTCAACGGCACCACGCCCCGCGCGGATTTCTGGTGGTTCGCACTGGCCGTGGCCATGCTGCTGGCCTTCGCCCGATTACTTGCCGAGGCTGTCGGCCCGCTGCCGCTGCAGCTGGCTGCGCTGCTGGTGCTGTTGCCGTGGCTGGCGGCCTGCACGCGGCGGCTACGCGACGCCGGCTTCAATCCCTGGTGGCAGCTGATCAGCCTGGCGCCGGTGGCCGGCATCCTGGTGCTGCTCTACCTGCTCACCTATCCGACCCGGGCACCGGCGCCACTTGCGGCGCCGCCGGCCTGAGAGCGCCGCTTCCGGCGAGGGTTGTCGGACGGCGAGCAGGCGCACGGGCAATCGACGGGCATCGCCCCCCCCCGGACGCCCCGGCAGGTCAGCCGCGCGCCGCCCACCAGCCACGCCACAGCAGCGCCGCCGGGCGCGGCTGGTAGGCGCCGCCACGGATGCGGGCCTGCAGGCGCCCGCGCGCCAGCGCGGCATACAGCCGGCGCGGTCGCGGCCCGGCGACCCGCGCCGGCCAGTGCGCCAGCAACGCCTGCTGCCAAGCGGCTTCGCCGCCCGCGGCAGCGGGCACCGCGGCCGCGCCCAGGTCCTGCACCCGCTGCGCCAGCAGTTGGGTCAGCACCGCATCGCCGGCGGCGGGCTGCAGCGGCGCATCGAACACCGCCGCCTCCACCGCCGCCACCGCAGCGGCGAAGCGCTGCAGCGCACCCCGCGCCTGCGCCGGGTCGGCCATGCATTCACGGGCCTCGACCAGGTCCGGCAAGGCCTCGGCCAGTTGCGCCCAGGGCGCCCGCACCGGTTCCAGCACCCGCCCCAGCGGATGCCGCGAGCGCTGCCCGGCCCAGCTGCGCAGTTCCTCGCCCCACCAGCCGAGCTTGGCATTGGCCGGCAACGGATCGCCGGCGATGTTGAGCATGTCGTCGAATTCCTGCAGCAGCGCGAACCACGCCAGCGTGCGGCGATGCAGCTCCGGTGCGACGAAACGGTCGACCAGCGACCATTCGGGCCAGCGCTCGCGCCACTTGTCCAGGAAACCGTCCAGCGAATCAGATCCAGTCATGCGCCTATTGTAAGAACCTGTCCGGGCGCCGTCTGCGGCTTTGCACGGGCGCCGCACGGCAGGCTGCGCATCAGGCCGTGGCCGGCCGCCGGCGTGTTCCCGGCGAACGCGCGCCACGCGCCCGCACCGCGGGCGTGGCGCTGGTGCCACGCACGAAGGCCGCCGCCAGCTGCAGCGCTTCGTCGCCTTCCCGGTTGCCGCGCAGGGCACGCATCAACCGGGCCGGTGTGGCCCCGGTCCAGCCGACCAGCTCGCGGGTGGCGTGCGCCTGGTCGCTGTAACCGTGGCGCGCGGCCGCCGCGGCAATGTCCGCGTCCTCGGCATCCAGCGTGCGCAGCAGGGCCTGCAGCCGGCGCACGCGGGCGTATTCCTTCGGCGTCATGCCGACCGCGGCGAGGAACCGCGGCTGCAGGGTCCGCAGGCTGACTCCCAGCCGCTGCGCCAGTTCGGCGATGCGCAGGTCGCCATCGGCCGCGTCGAGCAGGGCAACGGCGCGCACGATGAGCGTATCGGGCACGAACCTGGCCGCCCGTTCCCGCAGCAGCCGCCACAACGGTTGCGGCGACTGCGCGGCGACGTAGCCGCGCGCGGCCCCGGCGAAGCGCGCGGCGAACGCGGGATCGAGGGTGAACAGGTCGGGGGCCTGGTCACGCAACCCGGGCAGGCGCGCGCCGGCCACCAGCGCACTGCTCGCCGGCGTCAGCCGCACGCCGATGCAGAACACCGCACCGGCCGCCTGCAGCCGCACCGGGCCGCGCTGCTGGGCGGCAAAACAGAACGGCTGGTCGGCGCAGACCTGCCCGTCCGCGCCGTGGAAACGCAGCGGCACGCCCAGTTCGGCCAGCAGTTCGCAGCAGCCGTCCGGGTAGATCACCCGCACTTCGCCGTCCGGGGCGTCGTCGCGCAGCACCCACAGGCAGCGCACGTGGCGCCGCAGGTCGGGCGGCGGCGGGTACTCGCGGTAGTCCATGCGCCATCGAACCCGGTGCTGCGCGTTTTTACAAGCGTGGCCGCCGCGGCCCGGCTAGCCTGCGGCCATCCATCGAGGAGGCGGGAACATGGCAAAGGCGGCAATCGTGCTGGGGGTGGGCATGGCATTGGCGGGCGGGACCGCCGTGGCCGGCGAGTTCGACTGGCTCGCAGGCCAATGGTGCGGCGGCAGCGCGGAACGGAAGATCGAGGAGGCCTGGCTGCCGGAAGCCGGCGGTGCACTGCTGGGCATGTCGCGCACGCTGCGCGGCGGCGCCACCGAATCGTTCGAATTCATGCGCCTGGTGCCTGCCGGCAGCGATGCGGGTTTCCATGTCCAGCCCAATGGCGTGGCGCCCACGGTGTTTGCCATCGCCGGCCACGGCGAGGGCTGGGTGGTGTTCGCGAACCCCGGACACGACTTCCCCCGCCGCATCGAGTACCGGCGCGACGGCACCGGGTTGCAGGCCTCCATCTCCGGACCGGGGCCAGATGGCAAGAGGCTGGAAATCCCGTTCGCGTACCGCCGCTGCGGCGGTTGAGGCGCCAGGCGCCGCGGCTTCAGCGCAGGCCGCGCGGCCACGGCCAGGCGGCCGGCTCCAGCAGCGCGGCCGGGGTCGGCGCCATCACGTCGGCCTGCCACAGCGCCGGGTCGTCGCCGTCCGGGCGGTAGCCCCACAGCGCGGCGACCGAGGGCATCGCGGCCGCCGATGCGGCCTGGATGTCGCGCGCGTCGTCGCCGACGTAGACGCAGTGCGGCGGCGCCCACCCGATCCGCTGCGCCGCCACCTGCAGCGGCAGCGGGTGCGGCTTGCGTTCGGCCAGGGTGTCGCCACCGATGAGTACCGCGCAGCGCTGTTCCCAGCCCAGCTGCGGCAGGATCAGCCGCGCCAGGTATTCGGGCTTGTTGGTGACGATGCCCCAGCGGCTGCCCGCCTGCTCCAGCGCATGCAACATGCTGGCGACGCCGTCGAACAGCCGCGCGTGGCGGCCGATCAGGGACTGGTAGACGTCCAGGAACTCGGGCACCAGCGCTTGTCGTTCGCTTTCGGCCATCTGCGGGAAGGCCACCGCCAGCATCGCCCGCGAGCCCTTGGACACCACCGGGCGCAGGCACTCGGCGGCCAGCGCCTGCATGCCGCGCGCCTGGCGCATGGCATTGGCGGTGACCACGAAATCCGGCGCGGTGTCGAGCAGGGTGCCGTCCAGGTCGAACAGCACCACCGGCGGGAACGCGGGCACGGTCAGGCCTGCTCGGGCTTGACCGCGAAGGCCAGGTAGTTGATGTCGGTGCGCCGGCTCAGGCGTGCGCGGTTGCGCCACGGCTCGTAGGCCATGCCGCTGACGTCCTGCAGCTGCAGCCCGGACTGGCGCAGCCAGGCGCCCAGCTCGGCCGGCTTGATGAATTCCTGGTAGTGGTGGGTGCCGCGCGGCAGCAGCCGGGCGATGTACTCGGCGCCGACCACCGCCACCGCGAACGCGGCCGGGGTGCGGTTGATCGTGGACAGGAACAGCTTGCCGCCGGGACGCAGCAGGCGCTGGCAGGCGGCGATGATCGCGCCCGGGTCCGGCACGTGCTCGAGCATCTCCATGCAGGTCACCACGTCGAACGCTCCGGCCTGCTCGGCGGCCAGGTCCTCGGCCGCCTGCACCCGGTAATCGACCTGCACCCCGGATTCCAGCCCGTGCAGGCGCGCGACCTTCACCAGCTCCGGCGCCAGGTCGATGGCGGTGACCTGCGCGCCCTCCTTCGCCAGCGCTTCGCTGAGCAGGCCGCCGCCGCAGCCGATGTCGAGCACCCGCGCGCCGCGCAGCGTGGCGCGCTCGGCCACGTACCGCAGCCGCACCGGGTTGAGCGCGTGCAGCGGCTTCTGCGGGCCGTCGGCGTCCCACCAGCGGTTGGCCAGCGCGGCGAACTTGTCCAGCTCGGCCTGATCGAAATTGTTGGACGTCGGTGCTGCGGTCATGTCGGAATCCTCGTAGAGCCGCCGCGCTCAGGCGCGGCTGGAACGGATGCGGTCGCGCCACTGGCGGGCATTGGCGGTGATCGCCGCCACGTCCATGCCGACCAGTTCACGCTGCACCAGCTTGGGCTGGCCGGCGATCCACACGTCGCTGACCTGGTGACGGCCGGCGGCGTAGACCAGCTGCGACAGCACGTGGTGCAGCGGCTGGGTCTCCAGCGCCGACAGGTCCACGCACGCCAGGTCGGCCTGCTTGCCGACCTCGATCGAGCCGATCCTGTCACCGAACCCCAGCGCGCGCGCGCCGCCCAGGGTGGCCGCGCGCAGCGTGGTGGCCGCGTCCAGCGCGGTGGCGTCGTTGGCCACGGCCTTGGCCAGGATCGCCGCGGTGCGGTTCTCGCTGAACATGTCCAGGTCGTTGTTGCTGGCGCAGCCGTCGGTGCCGATGGCCAGGTTCACCCCCGCGCGCACCAGCGCGCAGGCCGGGCAGAAGCCCGAAGCGAGCTTCAGGTTCGATTCCGGGCAGTGCACCACGTGCACGCCGCGCTCGGCGCACAGGTGGATCTCGGCGTCGGTGAGCTGGGTCATGTGCACCGCGATCAGGCGGTCGTTGACCAGCCCCAGCCGGTCCAGTCGCGCCAGCGGGCGCTGGCCATGCAGTTTCAGCGAATCGCTGATTTCCTGCGCGGTCTCGTGGGTATGCAGGTGCACCGGGATGTCGAGCTGGTCGGACAGCATCCGCACCCGCTCGAAATTGGCGTCGTTGACCGTGTACGGCGCGTGCGGCGCGAACGCGGTGCCGATCAGCGGATCACCGCGCCACTGGTCGTGCAGTTCGCCGGCGCGGGCGAAGTATTCGTCGTCGCTCTTCGCCCAGGCGCTGGGGAAATCGATGATCACCGCGCCGACCAGCGCGCGGAAGCCGTGCTTCTTGTACACGGCGGCCTGCACGTCGGCGAAGAAGTAGTTCTCGTTGGCGCAGGTGGTGCCGCCGCGCAGCATCTCGGCGATGGCCAACGTGGTGCCGTCGGCGACGAACTCCGGGCCGATCACCGCGGCCTCCACCGGCCAGATGTGCTCGCGCAGCCAGGTCATCAGCGGCAGGTCGTCGGCGATCCCGCGCAGCAGGGTCATCGGGTTGTGGGTGTGGGCGTTGACCAGCCCCGGGATCAGCGCTGCCTGCGGCCGCGACACCACCTCGGCGGGCTGGAAGCGCGCGCGTGCCTCGGCGCGCGGCAGCACCGCCACGATCCGGCCACCGCTCACCGCCACCGCATGGTCTTCCAGCACCACCGCATGCGGCTCGACCGGTACCACGTAGCCGGCTTCGATCAGGAGGTCGCAGCGGGACGCCGCGGTTTCATGGATTGTCATTGCAAAGCTTCCTTCCGGGACCGGGCCTGCGGCGCGCGCTCAATCGCCACGGGCGAGGATGCGCCGGCGGGCGAGCATGGACAGCGGGAAAATCAGCGCGAACACCAGCGCCGCCCATTTCCCCGGGACGAACACGCCCAGCGGGATGGCGCAGGAAAAAACCAGCAGCGGGATCAGCCCGCGCACCAGCAGCAGGCGGGCCTGCGCCGGGCCGAGCCGGGCATGCAGGTCCTCCTGTGCCACCACCGTGCGCCGCAGCAGCCAGGAAAACAGCGAAATGCCGGTGAGCACCAGCGCGTAGACCACGAAATGTTCGGACACCTGGCGGGTCGCGAACGGCATCAGCACGACGAAGAACAGCTGCAGCAGGGCCAGCCACACCAGCCTGGCATTGACCCATCGCACGTGTTTCCAGGTGAGCATGTGCCCGACCCAGAACAGCCCGGTCACGAAGAAGCTGATGACATAGGCCAGCAGCACGCTGAAGGTCTCGCCCCAGGCCTGGTCGGCGCCCACCCGTTCGATCAGTTCGCTGCCCGGCAGGCGCAGTTCGATCGCCAGCAGGGTGATGACGATGGCGAACACCGCATCGCAGAAGTTCACCACCCGCTCATGCGGAAACCGGTCCTCGCGGACCGGTTCCTCGACAGCCTGCTCGACGCCGGCGGGTTCGCGCATGGGCTTACTTGACGCGCGCGGAGTATTCGCCGGAGCGGGTATCGACGCGGATCACCTCGTCCTGGCCGACGAACAGCGGCACGCGCACCACCGCACCGGTCTCCAGGGTGGCCGGCTTGCCGCCGCCGCCGGAGGTATCGCCGCGCACGCCCGGGTCGGTCTCGGTGATCTTCAGTTCGACGAAGTTCGGCGGCTGCACCGCGATCGGCTCGCCGTTCCACAGGGTCACCACGCAGGATTCCTCGCCCTTGAGCCACTTCTCGGCGCCGCCCATGCCGGCCTTGGTCGCCTGCACCTGCTCGAAGGTTTCCGGGTCCATGAAATGCCAGTACTCGCCGTCGCTGTACATGTAGTTCATGTCGGTGTCGACGACGTCGGCCGCATCCAGCGAGTCGGTCGACTTCATGGTGATTTCCTGGGTACGGCCGTCCTTGATCAGGCGGTACTTCACGCGGGTGAACGCCTGGCCCTTGCCCGGCTTGACGTACTCGGTGTCGATGATGACAGCCGGTTGGTTGTTGACCAGGATTTTCATCCCGTTCTTCACGTCGTTCATGCCGTAGCTGGCCATGCTGGAACTCCTGATAAGTGGCAAAACCGGCGCGCGCCTGGCGGCCGGATTAGAATGGAACGCCCGCCATCGAAGGCGGGCATCTGTTTTTCTGGTCGCCCATGATAACCGCAGCCCTCGCCCCCGCTCCACAGGAATCCCCCGCCCCCCTGCCGGCCGGCCGCTGGCAGGCGCTCTGGCGGCAGGCGATCCGCGACCCGGCCGAACTGCTGGCCGGGCTCGGGCTGGACCCCGCCGACCTGGGCGTGTCGGCGCAGGCGCTGGCGCAGTTCCCGCTGCGGGTGCCGCGCGGCTTCGCCGCGCGCATGCGCCGCGGCGACCCGGCCGACCCGCTGCTGCGCCAGGTGCTGCCGGTCGACGCCGAGATGCGGGTGGTCCCCGGGTTCAGCTTCGACGCGGTCGGCGACGGCGCGGCCAAGAAGGCCACCGGGGTCATCCAGAAATACCGCGGGCGCGCCCTGCTGGTGGCCACCGGCAGCTGCGCGATCAACTGCCGCTATTGTTTCCGCCGCCATTTCGACTATGCGGGCGAAAACGCCGCCCGCGGCGGCTGGGAAGCGGCGCTGGCGGCCATTGCCGCCGACCCGACGATCGACGAAGTGATCCTGTCCGGCGGCGACCCGCTGTCGCTGGCCACCGCCAAGCTGGCGGAGCTGACCACGGCGCTGGCGGCGATCCCCCACATCCGCCGCCTGCGCATCCACAGCCGGCTGCCGGTGGTGCTGCCCGAACGCGTGGACGATGAACTGGTGCAGTGGCTGGCCGGCCTGCCCTGGCCGCTGGCCTTCGTGATCCATGCCAACCACGCCAACGAATTCGACGCCGGCGTCGATGCCGCGCTCGCCCGCCTGCGCGGCGCCGGCGCGCAGCTGCTCAACCAGGCGGTGCTGCTGCGCGGGGTCAACGACGACCTGGATGCACTGGCCGCGCTGAGCGAGCGCAGCTTCGCCGCCGGCGTGCTGCCCTATTACCTGCATCAGCTGGACCGGGTGCAGGGCGTGGCCCATTTCGAGGTCGACGACGCCCGCGCGCTGGAACTGCACGCCGCGCTGCGGGCGCGCCTGTCCGGCTACCTGGTGCCGAAACTGGTGCGCGAGATCGCCGGCGACAGCGGCAAGCGGCCGCTACACGCCGGGTAACGGCGGGTTCGCCCCCGCCCGGGGCTTTATCGGTACGTCCGCGTGTGGGGCAAGCCCCACACCTACGTGGGTGGGTCGCCGGCAATATGCACGAGGCCGCCACCTACGTCGTGGGGGCGGGGCTCGCCCCGTCCAGGGGCCTTACCGGTACGTCCCCGTGTGGGGCAAGCCCCACACCTACGTGGGTGGATCGCCGGCAATATGCACGAGGCCGCCACCTACGTCGTGGGGGCGGGGCTCGCCCCGCCCGGAGCTTTCTCGGTATGTCCCGGTGTGGGGCAAGCCCCACACCTACGTGTGGCGCGACGGCCGATGTATCAGGCCGCCGGGCTCGGCGCGGCGTCCAGCAGCCGCACCAGGTCGTCCGAGTCCAGCGGACGCGCCAGCCAGTAGCCCTGTACCAGGTCGCATCCGCGCTCGTTGAGCAGCTCGAACTGGGCCTGGTGCTCGATGCCTTCGGCGACCACGGTGATGCCCAGCGCGTGGGCCATGGCGATGATCGCGCTGGTCAGGGCCAGGTCGTCCGGGTCGCGCTGCAGGTCGGCGACGAAGCTCTTGTCGATCTTGACCCCGTCCACCGGCACCTGGCGCAGGTGGCTCAGCCCGGAGAAGCCGGTACCGAAGTCGTCCAGCCACACCTTGACCCCGGTGCGGTGCAGCTTCTCCAGCAGCGAGGCGGCCAGCATCTCGTCGCCGATCACCGCGGTTTCGGTCAGCTCCAGGTGCAGGCGCGAGGCGGCCAGCCCGGAGACATGCAGGCACTGCTCCACCGCCGCGGCCAGGTCGCCGCTGCGCAGTTGCCGCGGCGATACGTTGACCGAGACGAACAACTCCTCGCCGGCGCCGTTGCACGGCCACTGCCGCGCCCGCAGGCACGCGGCATGCAGCACCTTGGGCCCCAGCGTCTGGATCAGCCCGCTCTGCTCGGCGATGTCGATGAACATTGACGGCGGGATCGCGCCCAGCACCGGGTGCTGCCAGCGCAGCAGCGCCTCCACGCCGATCAGCATGCGGTCGGCGGTGCGGAAGATCGGCTGGTAGACCAGGTGCAGTTCGCCCCGCTCCCAGGCGCCGCGCAGCTCCTGCTCCAGGTGCAGGCGCCGCTCGACCGCATGGTCCAGCGCGCGGCTGTAGTAGCGGAAGCAGCTCTTGCCGGCCAGCTTGGCCTGGTACATGGCGATGTCGCCGTTCTTGAGCAGCCCGGTGGCGTCGGTGGCGTCCTCCGGGAACAGGGTGATGCCGATGGAGCTGCCCAGGAATATCTCCCGCCCCTGCACCTGCAGCGGCGAGCTCAGGTCGGCCACCAACCGCTTGGCCAGGGACGTGGCCATGTTCTCCACCCGGCCCGCCTCGTTGCCGATCAGGATCACGAACTCGTCGCCGCCGAATCGCGCCAGCAGCGCATCGTCGCCACCATCCTGCTGCACCGCCGCGGCGATGCGCTGGGCGAACTGCAGCAGCGCCTCGTCGCCGGCCTCGTGGCCGAGGGTGTCGTTGACCCGCTTGAACTCGTCGATGTCGATGAACAGCAGCGCCAGCCCCTGGCCCGAGGCCCGCGCGCCCAGCAGCCGGTGGTCCAGCGCCTCGCGGAACGCCAGGCGGTTGGTCAGGCCGGTGAGCGAGTCGGTATAGGCCATCTGCCGCACTTCGCGGTCGTGGCGGGCGATGCTCTGGCCCATCCGCCCGAAGGTGCGCAGCAGTTCGCCGATCTCGTCGCCGCGGCGGGTGTCCTGCTGCTCGATCTGGTAGTCGCCCGCCTCGATCCGGCGCGCGGTCGCGCCGAGCCAGCGCACCGGCTGCACCAGCGTGCGCTGCACGTACAGCGCCACCAGGCACGCCAGCCCGACCAGCGCCACCATCATCAGCACCACCCAGGCAAGCTGGCGGCGGTTGGCCAGCCCCATGCGCTGCTCCAGCGCGGCCTTGGCCTCGGCCTCCTGCGCCCGTACCGGCGCCAGATCCATGCCCAGCCGCAGCCCGCCGATGCGCTGCTCGCCGATGCGCAGCGGCAGGTCCACCTCCAGCACCATCGGCGACTCCTGCATCCGCAGCTGCTGGGCGTTGATCGCGCCCTGCGCCAGCGGGTCCTGCATCTGCCGGCCGTAGCCGGCGACCTCGACCGAGCCGTCGTGGATCAGCCGGCCCTCGGCGTCATGCACCAGCACGTAGCTGACCGACTTCTGGCTGGCGGTACTGCGCACCAGCGCGCCGATCGCGTCCAGGTCGGAGAAGTACAGTGGGTTGACCAGTGCGTCGGCCAGCGAGGTCGCCAGCGACGTCCCCTGCTCACGCACGCTGTCGTCGAACACCTGGCTGACCACGCTGCTGCTGGCCTGCAGCAGCTCGCGCTGGGCCGCCGCCTGCCGCGCCAACAGCACCGCGACGATCGCGATCACCACCAGCACCGCAGCGGCGGCCACGCACAGGAAGCGGGCCTGAAGCCCGAAGCGCGGCCGCTTCATTCGACCTCCATGCGTACCCGCGCCAGGCCGGCGCGCAAGCGGTCGAGCGCGCGCTGGCTGGCCGGGTCCAGGCGGTGGAACGCCGAGGTACCGAAGAACTTGCGCAGTGCCGGGCCGGCCGCCGGGTCGCTGCTGGCCTCCAGCAGCACTTCCTGCAACCGCCTGCGCACCGCCGGATCCATGCCCGGCCGCACCATTTCCACCGCGCGCGGCACGTCCTGGGTCTCGTACAGCACGCGCATGTCGCGCCGGAACACCGCCGGCACCCGGCGCTCGTCGAGCCAGTCAACATTGCTGACCACCCCGGCATCGACCACGCGCTTGTGCACGAAGGTGGAGATGTTCAGCTCCGACCGCGCGAACACGTAGCCCACGGTGTCGGCGGTGGGGGTGTCCTGCGGGGTCAGCAGGATTTCCGGACGCACCCCGTGGGCCAGCAGCTCCATCACCGGCACCAGGTAGGAACTGGTGGACCACGCGCTCTGCATCGCCAGCGAGCGCCCCTTCAGTTCGTCCAGGGTGTTGATCGGGCTGTCGCGGCGGACGAAGAACACACTATGGTAGGCGGCCACGCCGCCGCGCTCGGTCAGCAGCAGCGGCTCGGCGCCGCTGCGCTGGCGCAGCGCCATGGCGGTCCCGGACGTCTCCGTCACCCAGTCCACCCGCCCCCGCCGCAGGTAACTGGCCATCTGCTGCATGTCCTTGGCCATCAGGATGCGGCCCTCGACGATCCCCACGTCGCGCATCCTTGGAATCACGTAGTCCAGCAGGGGCTTGAGCTGTTCGTAATGCGACTTCGGATCATCGCTCAGACGCCCCAGCACCAGCACCGAACGCTCGGCTGCCGCGGCCATGGCGGGCACCGCCACGGACAACACCAGCGCGGCTCCCCAGAGCCATCTTGAAACACGCAAACCGGCGCTCCCCCAAGAGTGTGCGCACAGACTATCCGAAAAAAACCCGAATGACGGATGTCTCAGTTCTGGCGCTCGTTGGCCAGCCGCGCCATGCGCTGGGCGTCGGACAATATGCCGCGCAGCAGCCGGACCTCCTGCTCGGACAGGTCGGCCTTCATGAACAGGCGGCGCAGCTTGCGCATGGCCGATTCCGGGGCACGGCCCTTGTGGAAATCGATCTGGTCCAGGGTATCGCCGAGCTGCCCGAACAACCCCTCCAGCTGGGCGTGGCTGGCCGGTGCCTCGCCGTACCCCGGCTCCGGCGGCGGGGCGGCCTGCCCTTCCAGCTGCGCCATGCGCACCTCGTAGGCCAGTACCTGGACCGCCGCGGCCAGGTTCAAGGAGCTGAACTCCGGATCGGAGGGGATGTGCACGGCGGCGTGGCACAGCTGCAGTTCGTCGTTACTCAGGCCGGTACGCTCGCGCCCGAACACGAATGCCACCTCCGCCGGTTCGGCCGCCCGCGCCACGGCGCGCTGGCCGGCCACCTCCGGCAGCAGCTCCTCCAACTGCACCCGGCGCGCGCGCGCGGTGCAGCCCAGCACCAGCCGGCAATCGGCCACCGCGTCGGCCAGGGTGGCGAACACCGGGGCATCGCCCAGTACGTCCTCGGCGCCGGCCGAGCGGCGGAAAGCGACCTCGTCCAGCGGCTGCTCCGGGGCCACCAGCACCAGCCGCGACAGCCCCATGGTCTTCATCGCCCGCGCCGCCGCGCCGATGTTGCCGGGATGCTGGGTGCCGACGAGGACGAAACGGATACGGGCGGAAGCGGACATGGCGAAAAAAGTCAGGAGCGGGACAGCCGCAGATGGTAAACTGCGCGGCCGGCCCGTGCGCCGGGACCGCTCTTTTCCTCCGCCAGTCCGACCCATTCGCCTTCACGGGAGCCCTTCGCCATGCAGAAACCCGCCGTCACCGTCATGGTCAAGGCCGCACGCCTCGCCGGCAACGTCCTGTTGCGCAACATCAACAAGCTCGAAGCGCTGAACGTGGTGCAGAAGGGCCGGATGGACTACGCCAGCGAAGTCGATGGTGACGCCGAGAAGGTGATCGTCAAGGAACTCAAGCGCGCCTACCCGGACTACGGCATCTATGGCGAGGAAGGCGGCCTGCAGGGCAACGGCCGGCAGATGTGGGTCATCGACCCGCTGGACGGCACCAGCAACTACCTGCGCGGCTTCCCCCACTACTGCGTGTCGATCGCCCTGGTCGAGAATGGCGAACCCACCGACGCGGTGATCTTCGACCCGCTGCGCAACGAACTGTTCACCGCCTCCAAGGGCGCCGGCGCGGTGCTCAACGACCGCCGCATCCGCGTGGCCGAGCGCAAGGACCTCGACGGCACCATGATCCACACCGGCTTCGCCCCGCGCGAGCGCGCCCGTGCCGGCAGCCAGCTCAAGACCGTGGATACCCTGCTGGTGCAGGCCGAGGACATCCGCCGTACCGGTTCGGCGGCGCTGGACCTGGCCTACGTGGCCTGCGGCCGCGCCGACGCCTACTTCGAGGCCGGGGTGAAGGCATGGGACATCGCCGCCGGCGTGCTGCTGGTGCGCGAGGCCGGCGGCAAGGTCTGCAATTACCGCGGCGCCACCCTGGCGCGCATGGACGACAAGGGCCCGGAAACCCAGCAGGTGGTGGCCGGCAACCTGAAGGTGTGCGAGGCGCTGCAGAAGGTGATCGTCAACACCGGCCACGCCGCCGAGTTCGATCCGAAGTTCTGATCCGCCTCTCCCGCGATCCCGGACGGCGCCCGCGAGGGCGCCGTTTCTGTTTCTGGCGTGACGCCCGCCGCGGCAGCCGCGAACTGGCGGCCCGCGCGGCTGCGCCCCCATTCAATGTCACCAGATGAAGGCTTTGGCTTTGGCTTTGGCTTTGGCTGTTGCTGGTGCTTTTGCTTTTGACTTACGGGTCCCCTTCCGCAGCGACGGAGCCGGCGGGAAAAACCCGAAGGGCGACGCGCATGGACGCGTGTCGTTTTTCGACGAGACATGGATGTCTCGTCGAAAAATCCCGCCGGCGCAGTGGACCCAGCCCGCGCAGCGAGCTGGGCGCGTAGGCAGGGCGTGCTTTCTTTGGGCCACGTTTCTTTGCACGAGCAAAGAAGAGCTCTTCAACAGCCGAATGGCTGGTCAAGGTGGCTCGCGCCCCGAAGGGGAGCGAAAGCCTTTGATCCTGTTCCCGCCCTTGCTCTGGCTTTCCCTGGACGTCTGTACCAACGCGATAGTCAAAGGGGCCAAGCCAGAGGCCAAGCATGAAAGCGGAAGCTTGAAAGCAGAGCTTTCGCCCCTGCTTCGCAGGAGCGAGTTACTTCTCTTTGCTCGTGCAAAGAGAAGTAACCAAGAGAAAGCACGCCCCTGCCTCCGCGCCCTCCGTACCTGCGGCACTCCGGGTCCACTCCGCCGCCGGGATTTTTCTACGCGACATCCCTGTCGCGTAGAAAAACGACGCACATCCCTGTGCGCCGCCCTTCGGGTTTTTCCCGTCGGCTCCGTCGCTGCGGAAGGGGATCTGAAGTCAAAAGCTCAGGAGCCAAGGCACAAGCGAGAGCGAGAGCGAGAGCGGAAACGCTGCTCCAATGAAAAACGCCCGGCATCCGCCGGGCGTCCTTGGGCTACCGCGGGTTGTCGAACCGGTTACGCCACCGTCGACGAGCGCAGCGCGGCGATGCGCTCCTCCAGCGGCGGATGACTCAGGAACAGCTTCTTCGCCGTCGACCCGGCGATGCCGAACGCCGCGATCTGGGTCGGCAGCGTGCTCTGGCCGTGGTTGAGCTTCAACCGCTCCAGCGCGGCGATCATCTTCTGGCGGCCGGCCAGGCTGGCGCCACCGGCGTCGGCGCGGAACTCGCGGCGGCGCGAGAACCACATCGCGATCATCGTCGCGAACAGGCCGAACACCATCTCCAGCACGAACACGATGATGTAGTAGGCGAAACCACGGCCGCCGTCGCGGTTGCCCGACAGCGCGCTGTCGATGATGCCGCCGACCACGCGCGCCAGCACGATCACGAAGGTGTTGAGCACGCCCTGCAGCAGCGCCATGGTGATCATGTCGCCGTTGGCGACGTGCGCGATCTCATGCCCCAGCACCGCTTCGGCCTCGTCCTCGCTCATGTTGTGCAGCAGGCCGGTGGACACCGCCACCAGCGCGTTGTTGCGGTTGGCGCCGGTAGCGAAGGCGTTGATCTCGGGGCCGTCGTACACCGCCACTTCCGGCATGCCGATGCCGGCCGCCTTGGCCTGGCGCGCCACGGTGTCCAGCAGCCAGCGCTCGGTCGCGTTGCGCGGCTCGGCGATCACCACCGCGCCGGTGCCGCGCTTGGCCATGAACTTGGACAGCAGCAGGGAGATGATGGAGCCGCCGAAGCCGAAGATCGCGGCCATGACCAGCAGGCCGCTCATCTGCGCCGGGTTGACGCGCAGCACCGACATCACGATGCCTGCGAGGACCAGCACGGCCAGGTTGGTCAACAGGAACAGGCCAATACGGGTAAACATGCGGAAGGATCCGGTTGGGGTTGGATGAACGCGCTAAATCTGCGGTGCGGACAGGTTGAATTCAAGCGCGATTCTGACCGACGATTCAGCTTCGATGTACACCTCCCCCTACCGCGGCCGCTTCGCCCCCTCGCCCACCGGGCCCCTGCACCTGGGGTCGCTGCTGGCCGCCTTCGGCAGCTGGCTGCTGGCGCGGCAGGCCGGCGGCCGCTGGCTGGTGCGCATCGAGGACGTGGACCCGCCACGCGAGGTGGCCGGCGCCGCCGCATCGCAGCTGGCGACGCTGGCCGCGTTCGGCCTGCAGCCGGACGAACCGGTGCAGTACCAGAGCCGCCGCCACGGCCTTTACCGCGCCGCCCTCGAACGCCTGCTGGCCGATGGCAAAGCCTTCCCCTGCCACTGCAGCCGCAGCGACCTGGGCGGCCAGCAGGGCGTCCATCGCCACTGTGTCGCCGGCCGCCAGCGGCCGCACCCGGCGATCCGCCTGCGGGTGGCCGACGACAGCCTCGTCGGCTTCGATGACGCGCTCCAGGGGCGCTTCGAACAATGGGTGGATCGCACGGTCGGCGATGTCGTGCTGCTGCGTGCGGACGGTTGCTGGGCCTACCAGCTGGCGGTGGTGGTGGACGACGCCGCGCAGGGCATCACCGACGTGGTGCGCGGCGCCGACCTGCTCGACTCCACGCCGCGCCAGATCCTGCTGCAACGGGCGCTGGGCCTGCCCACGCCGCGCTACCTGCACCTGCCGCTGCTGCTCGACGCGCACGGCGCCAAGCTGTCCAAGTCGCTGGCCGCGCGGCCGGTGGAGGCCGCCGACCCGGTGCCGACGCTGCGCTGGCTGTGGGCCGCGCTCGGCCAGGAGCCCGCCGAACTGGCGGGCATCGACGCGCTGCCGGCGCTGCTGCAGCGCGCGGTGGCCGCGTTCCAGCCGGGCCGGCTGCGCCGCGATCCCATCCCCGCCTCGCCGCCGTTGCCGTGAGCGCGCCCGGTTCACATAGAATCGAAGGTTCCCCAGCGCCTGCGCCTGGAGCGCACCCCATGACGACATCCCGTATTGCACTGGTCACCGGCGGCACCGGCGGTATCGGCACCGCGATCTGCCAGCGCCTGGCCGACCAGGGCCATCGTGTCGCCACCAATTTCCGCAACGCCGACAAGGCCGCGCTATGGCAGGAGCGGATGCGCGCCCGCGGCTACGACATCGCCCTGTTCCGCGGCGACGTCTCCAGCCCCGACGGCGGCCGCGAACTGGTGCAGGCGGTCGAGGCCGGCATGGGACCGGTGGAGATCCTGGTCAACAACGCCGGCATTACCCGCGACACCACCTTCCACCGCATGAGCGCGGAGCAGTGGCACGAGGTGATCAACACCAACCTCAACTCGGTGTTCAACGTGACCCGCCCGGTCATCGAAGGCATGCGCCGGCGTGGCTGGGGCCGGGTGATCCAGATCAGCTCGATCAACGGCCTCAAGGGCCAGTACGGCCAGGCCAACTACGCCGCGGCCAAGGCCGGCATGCACGGTTTCACCATCTCCCTGGCACGCGAGAACGCCGGCTTCGGCATCACCGTCAACACCATTTCCCCGGGCTATGTCGCCACCGACATGGTGATGGCGGTGCCGGAGGAAGTACGCGCCAAGATCATTGCCGACATTCCCACCGGGCGCCTCGGCAAGCCCGAGGAGATCGCCTACGCGGTGGCCTTCCTGGTGGCCGAGGAAGCCGCCTGGATCACCGGCTCCAACCTGGACATCAACGGCGGCCACCACATGGGCTGGTGAGCCCGCCGCGCCCGCCACGGCGCGGCCGGCGGCTTATGCTGCGCAGCATCGCAGCGATGCTGCACGCCGCCGCGCCCCCTTCCCCGGGGCATGCCCCCCTGTACTTTTGGCGGTTGCAAGGCCTGTTGCACTGCGCCATGCTGCGCCCCTACCGTGAAGGAAGAGTGACTGCTTAATGGCTGCGACCCGCATCATCAAGAAGTATCCCAACCGGCGGCTCTACGACACCGAGATCTCCAGCTACATCACCATCGAGGACGTCCGCCAGCTGATCCTGGACGGGGAGGACTTCGAGGTCCGCGACGCCAAGAGCGGCGAGGACCTGACCCGCTCGGTGCTGCTGCAGATCATTGCCGACAAGGAGCAGGACGGCGTGCCGATGCTGTCCACCCAGCTGCTGAGCCAGTTGATCCGTTTCTACGGCGATTCGCTGCAGGGCTTCATGGGCAACTACCTGGAGCGCAGCATGCAGGTGTTCCTGGACCAGCAGCAGCAGTTCCGCCAGCAGATGGGCAACCTGCTCGGGCAGACGCCGTGGGCGATGATGAACCAGCTCACCGAGCGCAACCTGGAGCTGTGGCAGGAATTCCAGCGCAGCATGGGCGCCGGCTTCGGCCGCCCGCCGGCTGCCGGCGGCAAGACCCCCGGGCCGCCGCCCGCGCCACCGCCGGCCGGCAAGACCCGCGGCAACCGCTGAAAGCACGAAGGCCGACGCAAGCGTCGGCCTTCGCATTTGGGTGGCCGCGGCCGCACCCCCTGCCTGGCAGCGCGCGCCTCAGTTGCGGCTGCGGGCCGCTTGCGCCGTTGCCGCCGGAGCACGCCGCGCCGGATGCGTGGACGGGGTGCAGGCCGAACAGATCCGCTCGACCCTGTAGCCGCGCGCGCGCAGCTTCTCGACCACGCCGTCGCTGCCGAGCAGGTGCAGCGCGCCGACCACCACCAGGGTCGCGCCCGGCCCGGCCTGCAGGCGCTCCTGCAGCGGCGCCAGCCAGGCATCGTTGCGCTCGGTGTTGATGCGCCGGTACAGCGCCGGATAGTCGCGTTTCATCTGCGCGGCCATGTCGCGCCACAGGGTCACGTCATCGCCACGCCGCCAGGCGTCGTGCAGGCGCCGGCTCTGTTCGTCGCCCTTGTCCACCTGCTCCAGCGCCTCGCGCAGCAGCTGCCGCTGCTCCTCGCCACTCATGCCGTCGAGCATGGCGATCTGCGCCGCCGCGCTTTCCAGCCCCTGCGCCGGCTTGCCGGCGGTGGCCGCGCGCGCCATCAGGTGCCGGTCCAGCCCCGCCTGCGCATCCAGCCCCTGCCGTGCCATCTGCCCCAGGCTGATGGTCAGCCCGACGAACCAGGGCTTGAGCCCGGCCAGGCGATCGATCGGCAGCCCGTTGGCGGCGGCGTAGTCCTGCAGCCGCCGCCAGGTATCGGCATCCAGTTCGTCCTTGAGCAGGCGGCCATCGCGGCGCAGTGCGGCCTGCGCCATCTGCGTGGCCAGCGCCGGCGAGTTCATTTCTTCCGGCGCCAGTTCGAACAGCAGCTGGCTCGACGCGTCGAAGGCCGCGTCCACGTCCGCCGACAGCGGGTAATCGTCGGCCCTGAGCAGGTGGAACGAGCCCAGCAGGTAGAGTTCGGCGCCCCTGGGGCCGCTCGCCTTCCACAACAGCGGCACCGGCGGTGCCTTGGCCGGGGTGGCGGCCGCCGGCGCCTGCCGCGCCAGCGACGGCGCCGGCGCGCCCAGCAGCATCACCGATCCCAGCAGCAGCGCCGCGGCGCGGGCCATCCATTTCATGTCGCGTGTTCCTGTGCGGGTTTGACGTAGGTTTTCTCGCCGGCCTCGACCGGCAGGTCCAGCCGGTTCTCCGGCGGCGGCAACGGGCAGGTGGCGAACGGGGTGAACGCGCACGGCGGGTTGTAGGCGCGGTTGAAATCGATCACCACCTGGCTGTCGCCGTCGGGCGCATCCAGGTCGATGTAGCGGCCGGCGGCATAGCTGCCGTGGCCGCTGGTGCGGTCGGCGAAGATCACGAACAGCGCCCCGCCCGGCTCGCCCAGCGCCTGCAGCCGCCAGGTGCGGCCATCGCGCTCGAACTCGATGGCGCCGGCATTGGGCTGTTCGGTGGTCAGGCCGGTGATGTCGACCACCGGCAGGGTCTTGCCGGCGGCGTGCGGCACGAAGCGCGCGGTGATGCGCCAGGACGCATCGGCCGGCCAGTACTCCAGGCTGCCGAAACCGGTGCGGGCCGGAGCGTCGGCGTGCCGCACCCGCAACGCGTGGCGCGGCCCGCGATGGATCAGGCTCAGCGTGCCCTTGCCACCGTCGAAGGTGATCGTGGTGGGGCTGGGCGCGTCGTCGGCATGGAACGGGATGCGGCCTTTCACCGGCTTGCCGTCGACCTGTACCGCGACGCCGCGCTCGGGCGTGAACCAGTAGCGCCCCGCCTCGTGCGTCACCATGCCCAGCCGCGGCGGCCCCATCGCCAGGCGGATGCCGCTGGTGCTGCCGCTGCCGATGTAGTGGGCCTTCAGTTCCAGCCAGTGCAGGCCGACCAGGCTGGTCCAGCCATCGGGCTGCAGCAGTTCGGCCTGGCGCTGTTCGCGCCAGATGTCGTTGTTCATCAGGAACGCCGGATCGAAGCGCGGCGCGTCGGGAGCCGGCGCCGGCCGGTCGCCGCCACCGCAACCGGCCATCGCCACCAGCAGCAGCGCCATGCCCGCCCATCGTTTCATCGTCAACGCCCCCGCAGGAACCAGCGGTCGATCTCCGCCAGCGAAAAGCGCGCCCAGGTCGGGCGGCCGTGGTTGCATTGCCCGGAGCGCTCGGTGGCTTCCATGTCGCGCAGCAGGGCATTCATTTCCGGAACCGTCAGCCGCCGGTTGGCGCGCACCGCGCCGTGGCAGGCCATGGTCGAAAGCAGTTCATCGCGCGCGCTGGCCACGCGCCGGCTCTGGCCGTGTTCGCGCAGGTCGGTGAGCACGTCGCGCAGCAGCCCTTCCGGTTCGGCGTTGGCCAGCAGCGCCGGAATGCTGCGCACGTGCAGCGAACCGGGGCCGGAGCGGGTCACCTCGAAGCCGAGTTCGGCCAGCGTCGCCGCCTCGCGCTCGGCGGTGTCGGCATCGCGTTCGCCCACCGCCAGGGTGATCGGCACCAGCAGCGGCTGCGCATGCAGGCCGATGCCATCGTGCGCGGTCTTCAGGCGCTCGTAGCCGATGCGCTCGTGCGCGGCATGCATGTCCACCACGATCAGGCCGTCGGCGTTCTCGGCCAGGATGTAGATGCCATGCAGCTGCGCGATGGCGTAGCCCAACGGCGGCACGCCGCTGTCGGCGGCGGTCGCCGGCAGCCCCGAAGTGCCGCCGGCAGGCGTACCCGGCGGCGTGGCATCGGCCGGCGTCGCATACAGCGCGGCATAGGCCGACGGCGCCTCGGCCACCTGCAGTCCCAACGGCGACTGCCGCGGTGCCCAGCCGCCACCACCACCGGCGCCGCCCGACGGCCGCGACAGCAGATAGCCGGCGGCCTGCCCGCCCGCCGCCTGCGGCGGCAGGGCCGGTGCAGCCGCCAGCCCGGTCGCCGGCTCCAGGCCCGCGCGGGTTTCGGCCAGCGCATCCTTGAGCATGCGGTAGACGAAATCATGGATCAGCCGCGCATCGCGGAAACGCACTTCGTGCTTGGCCGGATGCACGTTGACGTCCACCCGCGCCGGGTCCAGTTCCAGGAACAGCACGTAGGCCGGCTGGCGGCCGTGGTAGAGCACGTCGCCGTAAGCCATCTTCACCGCATGCGCGACGCTGCGGTCGCGTACCGAGCGGCCATTGACGTACAGGTACTGCTGGTCGGCGCTGGCGCGCGAATACTGCGGCTGCGCGATCCACCCGTGCAGGCGCAGGCCGGCCGCGCTGTGGTCCACGCGCAGCGATTGCCGCGCGAAGTCCTCGCCCAGGGTTTCGCCCAGGCGCGCATCGGAGTACAGGTCGCCGGGCTTGTAGCGGCGCGACGGCTTGCCGTTGTGCGACACCCGCAGTTCCACGTCCGGACGCGCCAGCGCCAGTGAACGCAGCCATTCCTCGATATGGCCCAGTTCGGTGCGCTCGGCACGCAGGAACTTGCGCCGCGCCGGCACGTTGTAGAACAGCTCGCGCACTTCCACGGTGGTGCCCGGCGCATGCGCACGCGGCGTGACTTCACCGATCTTGCCGCCCTCGATCTGCAGCGCGGCGCCGTGTTCGTCCTGCGGCTGGCGCGACGCCAGGGTGAAGCGGCTGACCGAGGCGATCGACGGCAGCGCCTCGCCGCGGAAGCCCAGCGTGGCGACCGACTCCAGGTCGTCGAGCGAGGCGATCTTGCTGGTGGCATGGCGCGACACCGCCAGCGGCAACTGCGCCGCGGCGATGCCGCCGCCATTGTCGCGGATGCGGATCAGGCGCACGCCGCCTTCCTCGAGGTCGATGTCGACACGGGTGGCGCCGGCATCGAGTGCGTTCTCGACCAGTTCCTTGACCACCGACGCGGGGCGCTCGACCACTTCGCCGGCGGCGATCTGGTTGATCAGTATCTCGGGGAGCGGACGGATGGTGCTCATGCTGCGCGTTCCGGGAAACCAGCGGGGCGCAGCAGGGGAATGAAATCGCTATCTCGCATCGCTAGATGATAGCCGCCCCGCCGCCGTGTGTAGCAGCCAGTCGCCGCTCAGCCCGCCAGTGGCGGCACTGCGCCCGGGGCACGGTAGGTGCGGGGCGATGACAGGTACGAACCGAATGACTGCAGCCGCCGGACAGGATGCGCGGCGCTGGCGCGCGCCGCGCTTACTTGCTGCCGCCGGCCACGGTGCCCGCGGCGGCTTCCATCTCGGCCTGCGCGCGCGCGGCGAACAGCGTGCCCGGCGGCGGCTGCCGGCTGAAATAGGTGTGCACGCCGTCGAGCACGGCACCGGCGACGCGGCGCTGGTAGGCCGGGTCGGTAAGGCGGCGCTCCTCGTCCGGGTTGGAGATGAAGGCGGTTTCCACCAGCATCGCCGGCATGTCCGAGGTGCGCAGCACCGCGAAGTTCGCCCGTTCCAGATTGGGCTTGTGGTTGTTGCCGATCCGCTTCAGCCCACCCAGCACGTGGCTGGCGGCATCTTCGGAGGCCTTCATGTTGCCGCTCTGGGCCAGGTCCAGCAGCACGTTGGCCAGGGTGCCCTCGGTCCGCTGCAGGCTGACGCCGCCGATCAGGTCGGCCGCGTTTTCCTTGTCCGCCAGCCAGCGCGCGCGCTGCGAGGACGCGCCCTTGGTGGAAAGCACGTACACCGACGAGCCGGTGGCGGCGCGGTTCTCCGCCGCGTCGGCATGGATCGAAATGAAAATGTCGGCCTTGGCCGCACGCGCGCGCTGGGCACGCTGCGGCAGCGGGATGAACACGTCGGTGTCGCGGGTCAGGTAGGCGCGCAGGCCGGGCGTGGCATTGACCTGCCGCGCCAGCTCACGCGCCACCGCCAGGGTGACGTCCTTCTCGCGCTTGCCGGTCGGGCCGATCGCCCCCGGGTCCTGGCCGCCATGGCCGGGATCGATGGCGACCACCAGCGTGCGCATGCCCGGCTGCATGCGGATGCGCGAAGCATCGCTGGGCATGACCGGACGCGGGGCCGGCTGTTCGTCGGCCGGTACCGGTGCAGGCGCGGGTGCCGGGGTCGGCGCAGTCGCCGAGGCGACCACGGCCGGCGCGGTCGCCTGTCCGTTGAGGATGGCAGCCGGCGAAGGCGTGTTCGTGGTGGCCACCGCCGTCGTGGTGGGCACAGGGGTGTTGACGACGGCAGCCGGCGGGGCAGGCGCGGCGGACGCCTGCTGCACCACCGCCGCGGTCAGTGCCGCCGTGGCACGGGCGGCCTCGCGGCGCGCCTCGGCGCTGCCGGGCTGCGCCGGCAGCGGGGGCGCGGACGCATTCGCCGCCACCGGCCGGGTACTGGCGCCGCTGGTCTCGCCGGGCCATTCGATCAGCAGCCGCGACTCGGCGCCCTGCCCCTGCAGCTGCGGCTTGAACGCCACCACCGACTCGGCCAGGTCGAACACCACCCGGAACGTGCCCGGCGCCGGGGTCCCGGTGCGCACGGCGGTGACGACACCGGCGGCGGCGGGCAACTTGAGCCCGCGCACGGCGGTCGAATCCGGGAAATCCACCACCAGGCGGTTCGGCCCGGCCAGCGACAGGGTCTTGTAGCTGCCACCGCCGGCCAGCTGGATCTCGGCACGGGTACCGGTGCTCCCGGCCTGCACGGCGACGCTGCGGATCTCACCCGCCCACGCCGAAGCGCCAGCCAGGCAGAGTCCGGCGACACAGGCAGACAGGGCGATCAGGCGGCTTCCCTTGAGCATGGGCGGATTCAATCACCGGAATTGCGTAATTGCAACACCTTTTCCCTTAATAATCCGCAACCTGCCACACTTTCCTTCCATCAGGCGGCAGGAAACCCCTGCAAGTGGCCCGATTGCCCCAGGCGCGACAGCCATGCCTGGCCGGCCGGGGAGCAGGCCTGCAGCCGCGCCCGGCGGCCCGCACCGTGCATGTCCAGCGCCACCCGCAGGTCCAGGGGCGGCAGTGCCGCGCCGCCCCGCTCCGGCCATTCGACCAGCCACAGGTCGGCCTCGGCCTCGTCCAGGCCCAGGAAATCCAGTTCGCCGGCATCGGCGATCCGGTACAGGTCCAGGTGCCAGGCCTCGCCGGCCGGCAGCGGGTAACGTTCGACCAGGGTATAGGTGGGGCTGCGGATCGCCCCCTGCACGCCGAGCGCCCGCAGCAGCGCGCGCGCCAAGGTCGATTTGCCGGCACCCAGGTCGCCGTGCAGGTGGACCACCGCCGGCGTCGGCCGGGTCGCCGCCAGGGCCGCGCCCAGCTGGTCGGTGGCCGCGGCATCGGGAAGGAACAGTTCGATCATGGCCGTCATTATGGATTGGCACGGGCGCGCAGGTGCGGCAGCAGGTCACGCGGCAGGAGTCCGCGCTGGCCCTCCGCGGCCGCCGCGTCACCGGCCAGCCCATGCAGCAGCGCGCCGGTGCTGGCTGCGTCCAATGGCGACAGGCCCTGCGCCAGCAGCGCGGCGACCACCCCGGTCAGCAGGTCGCCCATGCCGCCCACCGCCATGCCCGGATTGCCCGCCGCGATCACCCGCGGCCGCTGCCCCGGCGCGGCGACCACGGTGCCCGCGCCCTTGAGCACGACCACCGCCGAAAACCGTTCTGCCAGCGCCTGTGCCGCGGCGAAACGGTCGCGCTGGATGGCGGCGGCGTCGACCCCAAGCAGGCGCGCCGCCTCTCCCGGGTGCGGCGTGAGCACCGCTGTGGGCAGCGCTCGCGGCTGCTGCGCCAGCAGGTTCAGCGCGTCGGCATCCACCACCAGCGGCCTGCCGCCGTCCACCGCCGCCAGCCACAGCCGGCGCCCCCACTCGTCCTGGCCGAGCCCGGGCCCGAGTGCGACGACACCGGCACGCGCCAGCAGCGGCGCCAGGTCGAATGCGTCCTCCACCGCATGCACCATCGCTTCCGGGCAACGTGCCAGCAGCGGCGCCACGTGCGCCGCGCGGGTAGCCGCGCTGGCCAGCCCCGCACCGCTGCGCAGCGCAGCCTCGACGCACAGCATCAGCGCGCCACCGCTGCCATGGTTGCCACCGACGCACAGGACGTGGCCGGACTCGCCCTTGTGGGTGTTGAGGCGCCGCGGCGGCAACTGCGCCGGCAGCCGCGCCGCGCTCCAGCGCGATGCGGCCGGCGCCACGCCGTCGAACGCCTGCGCGGGAACATCCAGCGCATCCAGCAGCCGCTGCCCGGCGTACTCCAGCGCGGCGCCGGTGTGCAGGCCACGGTGCGGCACGATGAACTGCAGCACGCGCGCGGCATGGATCGCCGCGCCCGGCACCGCGCCACTGTCGGCGTCGACGCCGCTGGGCACGTCCAGCGCCAGCACCGGCGCGGCGGCGGCGTTGACCGCGGCGATCAGCCGCGCGGCCTCCGCATCGGGCGCACGGTCCAGGCCGATGCCGAACAGCGCGTCGACCACCAGGTCGGCATCGCGCAGGCAATCGGCGGCAAGCTCCACCCGGCCGCCAACGGCCAGGTAGTCGGTACAGGCACGCTGCGCCAGCGGGGTGCGTGGCGCGTGCCCGGGCAGGTGCAGCACGCACACCGCGCGCCCGGACTGGCGCGCAAGCCGCGCCAGCACATAGCCGTCGCCGCCGTTGTTGCCCGGGCCGCACACCACCACGATGCGCCGCGCCTGCGGCCAGTACTGCAGCGCGCACTGCCAGGCGGCCTGGCCGGCGCGCTGCATCAACAGGTAGCCGTCGCCACCGAGCGCGGCGGTGGCCTGCGCGTCGATGCGGCGCGCGGCGGCGGTATCGAACAGTCCATCGGGCTGGCTCATGCCCGCGATTCTATACTTGCGCCATGCCTGGAGCCGTTGCCACCGCCGACATGGCGCAGCTGTCGCTGCGCATCCGCCAGCTCGCGCGCGAGGCCGGCTTCCAGCGCTGCGGCATCAGTGGCGTCGACCTGGGCGAGGACGAGGCGCACCTGGCCGACTGGCTGGGCAAGGGCCTGTACGGGACCATGGAATGGATGGCGCGACACGGCGCGATGCGCGCGCGGCCGCAGGAGCTGTTGCCGGGCACGGTGCGGGTGATCTCGGTGGGGCTGGACTATGGCCACAAGGACGATGCCGCGGCCTGGGCCACCCTGGACGACGCCGAGCGCGCCTACGTCGCGCGTTACGCGCTGGGCCGCGATTACCACAAGCTCATGCGCAACCGCCTGCAGAAGCTGGCCGGGCGCATCGCCACCGAGATCGGCCCCTTCGGGTACCGCGTGTTCGTCGATTCGGCGCCGGTGCTCGAACGCGCGCTGGCGCGCAACGCCGGGCTGGGCTGGATCGGCAAGCACACCTGCCTGATCGACAAGGACGGCGGCTCGTGGTTCTTCCTCGGCGAGATCTACATCGACCTGCCGTTGCCGGTGGACGCCCCGGCCAGCGCGCACTGCGGCAGCTGCACGCGCTGCATCGACATCTGCCCGACCGCGGCGATCATCGCCCCGCACCGGCTCGACGCACGCCGCTGCATTTCCTACCTGACCATCGAGCACGAGGGCGCCATCCCGCTGGAAATGCGCCCACTGATGGGCAACCGCATCTACGGCTGCGACGACTGCCAGCTGGTGTGCCCCTGGAACAAGTTCGCGCGGCGCACCGACGAGCCGGACTTCCGCGCGCGCAACGACCTGGACACGGCGACCCTGCCGGAGCTGTTCGCATGGGACGAAGACGAGTTCCTGCGCCGCACCGAGGGCAGCCCGATCCGCCGCAGCGGCCACGAACGCTGGCTGCGCAACATCGCCGTGGCGCTGGGCAACGCGGCGCCCTCGCCTGCCGCGCGGCAGGCGCTGCTCAGCCGCCTGGACCACCCGTCCGAACTGGTGCGCGAACATGTCGCCTGGGCGCTGCGGCGCCACGATCCGCGGCAGTATCCCGGCTAGCGGCGCAGGCACCGGCCCCGGCGACATTGGCTTTAGCGCCCGCGCGCGGGAACAATAGCGTCCCGTTCCCCCGCGCCTGCCATGGACAACGTCCTCAGCCCCAGCCAGCTCAACACGCTCGCCCGCGACCTGCTCGAGGGCGCGTTCCCGCTGGTGTGGGTGGAAGGCGAACTCGGCAATGTCAGCCGCCCCGCATCCGGGCACCTGTACTTCACCCTGAAGGACGCACGCGCGCAGGTGCGCGCGGCGATGTTCAGGCCCAAGAGCCAGTGGCTGAAGTTCGTCCCGCGCGAGGGCCTGCGCGTGCTGGCGCGCGGCCGCCTGACCCTGTACGAGGCGCGCGGCGAGTACCAGCTGGTGCTGGACCACATGGAGGAAGCCGGCGAAGGCGCGCTGCGCCGGGCGTTCGAGGCGCTGCGGGCGCGGCTGCAGGGCGAAGGTCTGTTCGACCCGGCACGCAAGCGGCCGCTGCCGGCGCATGTACGCCGCCTGGCGGTGATCACCTCGCCCAGCGGCGCGGCGGTGCGCGACGTGCTCAGCGTGCTGGCGCGGCGCTTCCCGCTGCTCGAGGTGGAACTGCTGCCGACCTTGGTGCAGGGCGAGGCCGCGGCCGCGCAGATCACCGCGCTGCTGCGTCGTGCCGACGCCAGCGGCCGCTACGACGCGATCCTGCTGACCCGCGGCGGTGGTTCGCTGGAAGACCTGTGGGCGTTCAACGACGAACAACTGGCACGGGCCATCGCCGCCAGCACCACGCCGGTGGTCTCCGCGGTCGGCCACGAGACCGATTTCAGCCTGTCCGATTTCGCCGCCGACCTGCGCGCGCCGACGCCGTCGGTGGCCGCCGAGCTGCTGGTGCCGGACCGGCGCGACCTGGATGCGCGCCTGCGCAACCTGCAGCGGCGGCTGGCACAGCTGCAGGCGCACGCGCTGGGCCAGGCGATGCAGCGCGCCGACCGCGCCGCGCTGCGGCTGCAGGCACAGGGCCCGCAGGCACGGCTGGCGCTGCTGCGCCAGCGCCAGGAGGCGATGCATGCGCGGCTGCGCGCGGCGTGGCAGCGGCAGCTGGAACAGCGCCGCGCGCGGCTGGCGCATGGCCACTCGGTACTACGCGCGGTGCAGCCCGCGCAGCGGCTGGCGCTGTTGCGGCGGCGCCTGGACGCGCTCGCTCCGCGCGCGCAGGCGGCCATGGCCCGGCACCTGCAGCGCGATGCCCTGCACCTGCGCGGCATCGCCCGGTCGCTGGAAGCGGTGAGCCCACTGGCCACCGTGGCGCGCGGTTACGCGATCCTCACCCACGCCGACGACGGCGCGCTGGTCCGCTCCACCGCACAGGTGCGTGAAGGCGAGGCACTGCGCGCGCGCGTGGGCGACGGCGTGGTGGACGTACGGGTCGTTGCCACGGAGCAGACCCCGTAGATGCGGGGCTCGCCCCACAGGGGCCTTGCCGATGAAGCCGGCATCGACGAGCAGGCAGCCGACGCAGCCATGCAGATGCCCGCATGAGCGTCGGCGACGGCGTGGTTGACGTGCGGGTCGTTGCCACCGAGCAGATCCGGTAGATGCGGGGCTCGCCCCGCATGGGCCTTGCCGATGAAGCCCGGTGCCGGGCAAGCCCGGCATCGACGAGCAGACAGCCGACGCAACCATGCAGATGCCCGCATGAGCGTCGGCGACGGCGTGGTGGACGTGCGGGTCGTTGCCGCCGAGCAGACCCCGTAGATGCGCGGCTCGCCCCGCAGGGGCCTTACCGGTGAAGCCGCAGGACAGGCAGGGGCCGCTCAGCGCGCCTGCGCGCTTTCGCAGAACCGCTGGCGGTATTCCATCGCCTTGGGCATCAACGCCTGCAGGTTCTGGATCCGGGTGCCGGGATTGGGATGGGTCGAGGCGAACTCCGGCGGCGCCTGGCCGCCACTGGCCGCGCCCATGCGCTCCCACAGCGGCACCGCTTCCTGCGGGTTGAAGCAGGCCGCGGCGGCCAGCATCAGCCCGACTTCGTCGGCCTGGGTTTCGTGGCTGCGCGCGTACGGCAGCAGGTAGCCGTAGCCGAACGCCGACATCAGCATCTGTTGCTGCTGCGCGTCCATGCCACCGGCGGCACCGGCCATCTGCCCGATCTCGGTCAGCTTCTGCTGGGCCATGCGCTGCGCGCCATGGCGCAGCAGCGCGTGGGCGATCTCATGGCCCATCACCACCGCCATCGCATCGGCGTTGCGTGCCACCGGCACCAGCCCGGTATAGACCGCCATCTTGCCGCCCGGCAGGCAGAACGCATTGGCCTGGTCGGACTGCAGCACGTTCACTTCCCAGTCGAACGAGCGCGAGAAGTGGTTCGGCGGCTGGCCGTGCTCGGTGGCCAGCGCGGTCTCCACCGCGTCGACCTTGGCGATCAGGCGCTGGGCGATCTCGCGGATCTGCCGCGCCACCTGCGTATTGGGATCGACCGGCCGCTCCTGCGCCATGATCTGCTGGTAGGCCTGCAGGCCCAGCGCCTTCTCGCCCTCGGCGTCGAGCGTCTTGTCGATCAGCACCTTCTCGCCGGTATACGGGTCCACGGTGCGGTTGCCGAAGTAGTAGCAGCCGCCATAGACCGCGAAGCCGATCAGGATCAGCCAGCGCAGGCCGCCGCCGATGCCGCGCCGGCGCGGGTTGCCTTGGTTGCCCAGCGGATCCTGTCGCATTGCATGTCTCCATCGTCTGGAAGGGGCCGAGCGCGAAAGCGGGCCGGCCCGGACAGCACACCCCGGCGCCGACCGCAGCATGCCTGAAACACGCCGCCACGGTAACCGGACAAGACCATCGCACTGGTCACGGTGATGAACAGGCGAAATCGCTGCAGGCGGCCAACGCCACGGGGCTGCGGGAGAACGGCGGCGCCGGGCGGCACGACCCGGCAGCCAACCCAACGTGCCCGCATACCCAGCACCGCCGCGAACAACAGGCGGCCCGCGCCAGGCCGGGAAACCGCCGGGGCGGCCAGCCGCCGGGCGAAGCCCCCCCCCGCCCCGCGAGCCGCGGCTTTCGCGCCGGGAATCAACGTGGCACCGCCCGCCGTCCCGCGTGCGCCGCTTCAGATGCCGCGCACCAGGCGGAAGCCGATGCGCGCGCTGGTCACGTCCGAATCCTGCGACAGCCGCCACGCCGCGCGGGTCTGCTCCGGCGCGTTGGCCCAGTTGCCGCCGCGGACCACGCGCTGGCGGCAACCCGGGTTGTACCAGGCGGCGCCATCCGGCGGCGCACGCCGGTAGCTGGCGTGCCAGCAGTCGGCGACCCATTCGCTGAGGTTGCCGGCCATGTCGTGCAGGCCCCAGGGGTTGGCGCGGAAACTGGCCGCCGGTGCCTCACCCCAGTAGCCGTCGCCGTACCCGAGGAACGCGTTCTTCCAGTGGCGGCCGCTGGGCGACACATCCAGGCTGCCGGTGAAGTTGCCACTGCCCTCCGGCGGCACCCCGGCGTCGCCCCAGGGATAACGGCCGGTGGTGCCGGCGCGCAGCGCGTATTCGAACTCGGCTTCGCTCGGCAGCCGGTAGTGGCGGCCGGTCTGCGCCGACAGCCAGGCCGCGTACGCCTCGGCGTCGCGCACGCTGACATGCATGACCGGGTTGTCCGGCGGTGCCTTGGCGCCGTTGTAGCCGGCCTGCCAGTCGGCGCCGTTGCGGCGGACGAAATTGCCGCTGCGCTCGTCGTAGACGATCGAATGCCCGCGCCGGGTCGCACGCGGGCGCGCCTTGGTCGCCGCCACGAAGCGGCCGAACTCGGCCACGGTAACCTCGGTGATGGACATGGCGAAGCCACGGTCGAAGCGCACGTAATGCTGCGGGCGTTCGGCATCGCTGGCGCCCGGCTCGGCATAGCCGGCGCCCATCTGGAAGCCGCCGTGCGGCACCACGATCATCTGCGGGCCGCGCCCGCCGTCCTGCAGGGCGTCGCTGAACACCTGGCCGGGGCGGAAACTGCCGTAATGGGCGACCAGGTCGATGCGCTGCCGCAGCACCGCCACCGCCGCGTCGCCGGGCGCAGCGATCCGCAGCGCCTGTTCGAGCTTCTCGCGCGCCGCCTTCAGCCCGCTGGGCGTGGTCAGGTCGCGCAGGCCGCCGTCGCGCAGTGCGGCCAGCTGGGCCATGCGCATCGCCTCGATCCGCACCCGCGCGTCGGCCACGGTGGGCGCGTCCTCACGGATGCGCGAAGCGCGTTGCAGCCACTCCAGCGCCTCATTGAAATCGGCATGCGCGGCGGCGTCCTCCGCCTGGCGGATCAATCCGCTCTCGACCGCGGCCAGGCCCTGGCGGGCACGGCGGTTGCCGGGGTCCAGTTCCAGTACCTGGGCAAAGGCGCCGGCGGCCAGCGCCGGGCTGCCCGTGCGCAGCGCCTCTTCGCCCGAGCGGTTCAATGCCAGCAGGCGCCGCGCCACCTGCACGCGCTGCTGCAGTTCGCGCTCCGCCTTGCCTTCCGGGGCCAGGTGCGCGAGCACCGCGGCCTGGGTGGCCGCACTGGCCAGCGCCCGGCGCTGGTCGTCCGGCTGTTCCAGCAGCGCGCGGGCCGAAGCCAGCAGGCGCGCGCGGGCCTTGTCCAGGCCGCGCCGCGCCTCGCGCTGCTGCGGCTGCAGCGCCAGCACCGCCAGGTACAGGGGGATGGCATCGTCCGCTTCCTGGTACAGCCGGCCCTCGGCCAATGCCGCGCCCGCGCGCTTGAGCGCGTCGCGCACCCCTTCCGGCTGCAGCTCCACCGGTGGCGGTGTCCACACCGGCAGCGGCAGCGTGGCCGGATCCGGCGCGGCCGCCAGGGGCAGCGCCTCCGCCGCGACCGCGGGCACCGGCTCGGCCTCGACCGGCTGTGGCGCGGTGGCCGCAGCCGGCTCCTGCCTGCAGGCGGCGCACGCCAGCGCGACGGACAGGGCCAGGCAGGCCAACGGGCCGGTTGTACGCAAACTTCCTCCCATACAGGCTCTGCGCGCTCGGGTGCGCTGCGACGTTAGGCTATTCTCGCCTGCCTGGGCAAACCCTGCAGTTGATGGATTGAACGTGGCTCACTGGATCAGACACCCCGCCGAACTTGAAGAACGCCTTCGCCAGCGCCCCGACCGCATCGGCCTGGACACCGAATTCATCCGCGAACGCACCTACTGGCCGCAGCTGGCGCTGGTGCAGATGGCGGTGGGCGATGAGATCCTGCTGATCGACCCGCTGGTACCTGGCATGACCCAGGCCCTGCGTCCGTGGCTGGAGGACGACTCCATCCTCAAGATCATGCACAGCGCCAGCGAGGACCTGGTGGCATTCAAGTGCGCCTGCGGCGTCCTGCCGCGGCCACTGTTCGATACCCAGATCGGCGCCGCGCTGGCCGGCATCGGCGGTGGCATGGGCTACCAGAAGCTGGTCGCGCAGGTCACCGGCGTGGTCCTGCCCAAGGGCGAGACCCGTTCTGACTGGATGCGCCGGCCGCTGTCCGACGCCCAGCTCGAGTACGCCGCCGACGACGTGGAGTACCTGTTCGCGCTGCACGACGCGATCGACGCGCGGCTGCGCGAACTCGGCCGTCGCGAGTGGCTGCAGGACGACGCCCGGCGCCTGCTGGCGTCGGTCGAACACGACGAAGGCGAGCGCTGGCCGCACCTGTCGATGCGCGCGGCGCAGTTCCTCGAGGCCGACGCGCAGCGCCGCCTGCTGCGCCTGTTGCGCTGGCGCGACCAGCAGGCCCGGCAAAGTGACCGGCCGCGCAGCTGGATCCTGGACAACGAACTGGCCACGTTGCTGGCACGCACGCCGCCGGCCGACTACGACGCGCTGCTGCGCCTGTTCGAGCGCTTCCCGAAGGCCCCGCGCAAGCTGGCCCAGGCCGTGTGGCAGGCGCTGCAGACGCCGCTGGCCGACGAGGACCAGGCACCACAGGCGCTGGCCGCCAGCGACGGCAACAAGGCCGCGCTCAAGCGCCTGCAGGACGCGGTGGCCCGCCGTAGCGCCGAGCTCGGCCTGCCCGACGGCCTGCTGGCCTCGCGACGCCACCTGGAAGCGCTGCTGGAAAGCGGCGACTGGCCCGCCGCGCTCGGCGGCTGGCGCCGCGACCAGTTGCAGGCGCTGTTGCTGCCCCTCTTGGCGGCGGCGCCGGCATCGCGTTAGAATTCACCGGCGATGTGGAGCAGTCACATGGCGGACGGGGTCCCTGCCCCCTCCAGCGCACTGCATCCACCAGGAAGTACGGGGCCATAGCTCAGCTGGGAGAGCGCGTCGTTCGCAATGACGAGGTCGGGAGTTCGATCCTCCCTGGCTCCACCAAAACAAAAACCCCGGGTATCCCCCGGGGTTTTTTCTTGCCTGGCGACCGGTGCGGCCCGGCGGCGCTGCCGCTCAGTTCCCCGGCACGTACACTTCCACCCGGTTGCGGCCGCCGCGCTTGGCTGCGTAGAGCATGTCATCGGCGTTCTTGAACACGGTGCCGACGTCGGCGTTGCTCTCCGGCCAGGCGGCCACGCCCAGCGAGACCGTGACCCGGTCGACCGGCGCCATGTTGGCCCGCTCGATCTGCAGCCGGAGCCGCTCGGCGACCTGCGCGGCACTGGCCACCGAGGCGCCCGGCAGCAGCAGCACGAACTCCTCGCCGCCCACGCGGCAGGGCGTGTCGTCCACCCGCGAGATGTCCTGCATGTGCATGGACAGCTGTTTCAGCACCAGGTCGCCGACATCGTGGCCCCAGGTGTCGTTGACCCGCTTGAAGTGGTCGATGTCCAGCGACACCACCGCGAACGGCGTGCCGCGCTCCTGCAGCTCCTGCACCCGCGCCTGCAGATGGCGGCGGTTGCCCAACCCGGTCAACGGGTCGGTGTTCACGTCCTCGCGCAGCTTGCTGATGCTCTTCTGGAACAGGCCGATGCCCAGCAGCATGGCCTTTTTCAGCTCGCGCGATTCGAAATACCAGGAGCGCACCGAACGGATGCGCTGCGGGGTGCCGGGCTGGTCCATGTCGCGCGCGCCGTCGGCCAGCATGCGCAGCGGGTGGGCGATGATGCGCGCGCACCACCACAGCAACAGCATGGTGGCGACGGCCAGCGGCAGCGTCTTGACGAACACCGTGCGCATCAGCGAGGCCAATGGCGCCAGGGTGACGTCGCGCGGGCGTTGTGCGATCACGCCCCAGCCGGTCGCCGCGACCGGCGCGTAGCCGGCCAACATGGTCGTGCCCTTGCTGTTGACGAGGGTGGCCGTGCCGCTGCCGCCGCGGGTCACCTCGTCGACCGCGGCGTTGCCGGTCACCACCTTGCCGATGCGGTCGGGATCGGGGTGGTAGATGATCCGCCGCTCGCCGTCGACCACGTACAGGTAGGAACCATCGCGGTAGAAATGCTGGCCAAGCAGCCGGTCGAGGATGTTTTCCTTCTGCAGGTGGATGGCGCCACCGATCGCGCCGAGGAAGCCGCCGCGCGGGTCGCGGATCGGGCTGACCATGAGCACGATGAAATTGCCGGCTGCCGACAGATAGGGCTTGCTGATCAGCGGCTGGCGCGACCGGATCGATTCACGGACCGCGGCGCTGGCGAGGGTCTTGCCCTGCAGCTGCAGCGTTTCCGGCGAGGTCGCTAGCACCTTGCCGGCATCGTCGAAGATGACGATGGAATTGAAGCTCTTGCTCATCAGCCGCAGGCGGGCGGCTTCCTTGTCGAGCCGGTCGGCATCGTCCATCTGCCCGGCCAGCAACTGGGCGGTGTAATCCAGCTGCAGCTGCGCGGACTGGACGAAGTCGTCGGTGCTCTTGGCGAGCTTGGTCGCGTACGCCAGGTTGCTTTCAAGGGTGCTGTCGATCAGCTGCTGTCGCTGCACCTGGTAGCTGGCATGCAGCGTCTTGGCGAACGGCAGGAAAGCACCCAGCAGGGCCAGGGCCAGTATCAGCTTGCGCAGGTCCATCGCCGTCGTTGCCCTCCCGCGCCGGGATGCCCGATCCACCGGACCGTCGCCTGCAGTGACGGTTCCGGCGCCGCATGCCGCCGCTTTCGCACAACCGGCGGCCATGCGTACAAAAAAAAAAGACCTGCATTACTGCAGGCCTTTCGTATTCGTGGTGGTGTAGTCCCCTACTAGAGAGAACCTTCCTGCCTCACCGGCGAGGACACCGTAGGCGAGATTATATACGATGCGGAGGTCCGGGTGAACTTTGGCTGTCTCCGCGCATTTCCGACCTTCGATAGCTTGCGCTGCCACGGTCAGCGCCCGAGGGTCTTGACCTTCAGATGGCGGCATGAATAGCGCTGCTGCCCCCAGGACACGGCAAAGGTTTCGGAAACCTCGTACCAGTTGCCGCCTGGATGACCGCCGCCGTGGTTCTCCCCCATACAGGAGCATTCGCAGTGAAAGCCCTCAGCGTTCCAGCATGCCGGAGCGCATTTCTGGTGCTCCCGGTACAACTGGATCACGTAGACCTCTTGGTGTCGCCTCAGCGCAAGTTTGATCACGCTGTCGAACCACGCCGTCGGAATTTCCCAGGCCTTGAACTGCGCACACCAATCGGGCTTCAAGCGTCGGCCGTCCCGCAGCCACTCCATGTTCCCTTCGGCAAACGGAATGCGCGCCAAGACCGGGAGGGGCTTATTGCGCTTGAAGATGACCGGGATTTTTCCCTGACGCCAGAGATCCTTCAGTTGCGAGTCGCTCAGATCCTGTGACATGAGGGACTCGACTCCCTGGCTCAGCGCTGCTTGTTGGCTTGGGACAGGACCGAGGCCGCCAGTTCTTTCGTCTCTTTGGCGTATCGGTCGCTGGCCAAAACGCGTGCGGCCTTGTCTTCCATCTGGGCACCAGTCTGTTTGTCGCCGCTGCGCTGAGACAGTGCCGAGGCGGCCAGACTCTTAGCCACTTGCGACGAACTGCTGCTTTGCAGCGTTTCCGACGCCAGCCGACCAATTCGTGAGGACGTCTGCTTTGTGTTCTTGGACATCGCTGTTCCTTTCACATCAGGATTTGGAGACGGGCCGGAATGGCACCACCTTATTGCCTTGGGCTGGTTGGTCATCAACCTGCTTCTGGGTTGCTTTCAGCCGCGCAAACTCCACGACATTGGTTTTGCCCTGGAAGTAGCCTTCGGGCAATCCGGCGAGTGCTTCCACGTCGCCCGCAGCCAGTCCGATGTGCCTCGGGATGGCTTCTAAGGGCATGACCTTCTCTTCGACCAACAGATCAATGGTGCGACGAAGCAGGCGTGGCTGCTCTGGTCGACGATCCTCGTCTCCGGGTTCCGATTTCGCACCCCACCGAGCAGAGCGACGCTTGAAAAGCATCAGAGCACCATCTTCATCCAGCATCTCAAGTGCCTTGAGCCGCATGATGATCGCCGCCGCCGACGCGCCCCAACGGCGCTTCAGCAGCAACAAGTCATCCAGAGTCGGTGGCACACGAACTTCGCTGGCGAACGTTTCGGCGGGCAGCAAAAATGCGCCTGCAAAGCGGTGTGCCTGTTGCTCCATCAGTTTGTGGCGGGCGTTGTCAGTCGTGCGCTGAATGTGACGATGCAGAACAAGATGTCCGATTTCGTGGGCAAGGTCGAAGCGACTGCGGTAACCATTGTCCTTGTCGGCGGACAGGAGGATCAACGGTCGGCCCAATACCTCGCTCCAAGCCGACAGTCCTTCAATCTGGGCAACGCCGGTTTCTTCCCGAACGAGGATGACCCCAGCGCCTTCCACGGCCAGTGCCAAGTCTTGAATCGCCGAGCGACCCAAACGCCACAGATCCCGGCATTCGCAGGCAGCCTTCTCGATGTCCTCGTTAGTGATCTGCTCCGGCTCGGTGTAATCACGAGAGGGCAAATTGACATCGGGGTAGTCAACGTACTCCATCAGGGCAGCCGCCACGTCCTGGGCCCACTCAAGGCGGGCCTCCAGCATGGCTCGTGCAGCGACGTGCGCTGACGCGTTGCTGCGAAAAAGCGGCAACGACAACTTCGCCCCGGGCGCACGCGTAAACCATTCCGGCGTGACGTTGACCACGCCAGCAAGGCGTTCAAGCGCGTCACGCTCGGGCGCTTGCGTTCCTGCGCGCCACTTACTGACGGTCGCCGGAGACACGTCGACCATTGAGGCCAGCTGGACTTGAGTCAGACGACGGGCCGCAAGAATTTGGCTAAGTCGATCTTTCTGAAATCCTTGTACACCACCCCTGCTCATGATCCTGTTCCGTCTTTGTCTTGTTGTTTGCCAATGTTCTTCTTCAGCTTCGGCACAGCCAAATCGTCCTGGCCCGCTGTCGGCTGCTGGTCGTAGCGCTTGATGAATGCGTCAATGGGTTCCCGGAAAAGCCAGCCTTGCATGTGGCGATCTGGAACCGCGATTTCGATGGAGACGGGTGTGTCCGGCTGGCTGTGCAGCGATCCTGCAAAGCAGGCCACGACGAACACAACCGCTTGGGATGGCTCCACGTAGCCTGAAAAGAGTCCGGGTTGAACCAGTGGTTCGATGGCTGCGTTCGCCAGGGACATCTGTTTTCGGGTTTCGCTACGCCGCCCGCTGTTCCAGACCCCATACTTGGTGTTGAACCGTGCCAAGGTGAAGATCCCAGACCGGCCTGTGACGATCTGATTGCCGCGTAGCGGTGAGGGAGATGCGTCTGCAACGGCGAGAGCGCGATGGAAGGACTCGTTCATATGGAAGTGGCGCAACTGCCCCACCACGCTGGGCAAGTGCCCGTCGTCCATCCCTCGCGCTGCAGCATAGGCACGTTGAGCGCCGACCAGCTTGGCTTCTTCGAGGCCCATGACAAGCTCGCGCGGGATATTCCTCACAAGCAGGTCATGGATCGTTTCTTGGTTCGGCTGGGCCATTGGCAACTCCGTCATCGGATTTCGTTCAAGCGGATTCTATCATAAAATAATTTCGCTTAAAAGGTTTTCGTGTAGGAGATGCTGCGATTGAGGCGATAACACCCCCGATTTGTAGCGCGCCCAGCGCATCGTCTGCCAGCAGCGATACCGGGAGAACGTGGGCTAAATGTTTCGTTTTATCTCCCAGAAGTTGCATTCGACGAAATAACGGAACATACTCCACCCATGCTCTCCAGTACCCACAATCAACGCGTCCTCGATCTGGCCAGCCAGAAGGGGCTACTGCGCGCCAGCGATCTGGACGCCATCAGTGCGCCTCGGGTCGTTCTGACGCGCCTGACCGCTGCGGGTCTACTAGAGAAGGTGGGGCGTGGCCTGTACCGTCTGCCGGATGCACAGGTTTCGGAATTCGAGAGCCTTGGCACCATCGCCACCAAGGTACCTCAAGCGGTGTTCTGCCTGCTTACGGCGCTGCAGTTTCATGAGCTGACCACGCAGCTGCCGCGTCAGATCTGGATCGCCATGCCTCGGGGCAGCCACCCGCCCCGGGTCGACTACCCGCCCGTCAAGATGGTGCAGTTCACGGGTGATGCCTACTCGGCAGGGATTGAGGAAGTCGAACGCGACGGTGTCAGGCTTCGGGTGTACGGCGTGGCCAAGACCGTGGCGGACTGCTTCAAGCACCGCAACAAGATCGGGCTGGATGTGGCGCTGGAGGCGCTGAAGGACGCTCGGGCGCGCAGCAAGGCATCCGTCGACGACATCTGGCGTTTCGCCAAGATATGCCGCGTTGCCAATGTGATGCGCCCCTATCTGGAGAGCGTTGGATGAGTACTGCCACCCCAAATGTCGCGGCATCCGTCCGTGCGCGTCTGCTCAATGTCGCCAAGGCGCAAGGCGTCGATTTCAACCAGGTGCTGGTGCGCTTCGCCTTGGAGCGCATCCTCTATCGGCTGACCCAGTCGCCGCACGCGGACCGTTTTCTGCTCAAGGGTGCGCTGCTGTTCACGCTCTGGTACGACATGCCACACCGGGCCACACGCGACGCCGATCTGTTGGGTTTCGGTGCCAGTGATCTGGAGTCAGTGGCCCAAGTATTCCGGGACATCGCAGCTGTACCGGTCGACGACGGTATCGTGTTCGACCCAGCCTCGGTCACAGTCGAGGAGATCCGCAAGGAAGCTGGCTACGGCGGCGTTCGCGTGATGATTGCAGGCGATCTGGCCAGAGCACGTTGCAAGACCCAAATCGATGTCGGCTTCGGCGACGCCGTCACCCCGGCGCCTGTTGATTCGGTCTACCCAGTACTGCTGGAGGAAATGCCCGCACCACGGTTGCGGGCCTACCCAACGTACACCGTCATCGCGGAAAAGCTCCACGCCATCGCATTGCTGGGCATGACCAACAGCCGCCTGAAGGACTACTTCGATCTGTCGGTGCTGTTGGAACGAGAAACTCTGGACACTGATCTGCTGGCCCAAGCGATCAAGGCCACATTCGAAAGACGGGGCATGGCGGTTCCTGATGCGCTGCCAGTCGGACTGACGGACGAGTTTGCGCACGACGCTTCGCGCCAGGCGCTGTGGCTGGCATTTCTCAAGAAGAACGAACTTCCGCCAGAACCCTTGGCCGCCATCGTTGGCCGCTTGAGCGTGGCATTGGCACCCGCGTTGAACACCGTCGCTCGTTGAATATCCCTTCATAGGGCAGCCGCTTCGCGCCCTTCGCCACGGTCAGTGGCGGTCTCCATACGGACTTTGCATGGAGACCACGATGACTACTCGACTTTGCGCACACTGCGGCCACCCCTTCGAACCCCGCCCACAGGTTCCCGACCAAGCGTTCTGCTCCGCCCCTGAATGCCAGCGGGCTCGCAAGCGCGACTGGCAGCGGGCAAAACTCCAATCCGATCCTGACTACCGCATCAATCAGCAGGCGGCCCAACGCGCGTGGTCACAGCGCAATCACGACTATTGGCGCAATCACCGAGACGAACAACAGGCCAATGGCGATCAAGGGGAACAACCTACCGCCGCCCATCGGCAGGCAGTCATCGATCCTGTAAAGATGGACGTGTCAGCGCTGCCTTCCGGTATCTACCGGATCACAAGACGTCCGGAGTTTCCCAATGGAACACCGGGCTCTTGGGTAGTTGAAATCACGCTGCTGTGCGAAACCTGCGAATGCAAGATGGATGCGTCAAGAGATGACTTGATCGACACCCAGGGAATCCAGCCTTAACTTCAAGCCCAAATGGGCTCTCGATCATCCTGGATGGCAACAATTTCAACCATGTGCATTCCGGCCGCGCAGTGCAGGTCACGGTTATGCCAATGAGGTGAAAGGCAGGCCCGAGAGCAAGTTCACACAACATAAAGTGATCGGGTCTATGCAGGCAGAAGAGTTCTCCATTCCGGGGGCGGATCAGCCACCGACATTTCGGGCCGCCGAGTACGTGCGGATGTCGACCGAGCACCAGCAGTATTCGACGGAAAACCAAGCCGACAAAATCCGCGAGTACGCGGCTCGGCGCAACATCGAAATCGTTCGCACCTATGCCGACGAGGGCAAGAGCGGCTTGCGCATCGATGGGCGGCGGGCGCTGCAGCAGCTGATCAAGGACGTCGAGGCAGGCATCGCGGACTTCCAGATCATTCTCGTCTACGACGTCAGCCGCTGGGGCCGGTTCCAGGATGCCGATGAGAGCGCCTATTACGAGTACATCTGCCGTCGCGCCGGAATCCAGGTCGCGTACTGCGCAGAGCAGTTCGAAAACGACGGCTCGCCTGTGTCGACCATCGTCAAGGGCGTCAAGCGCGCGATGGCTGGCGAGTACAGCCGCGAGTTGTCGGCCAAGGTATTCGCCGGGCAGTGCCGCCTGATTGAGTTGGGTTTCCGCCAGGGTGGCCCGGCTGGCTATGGGCTGCGACGTGTGCTGATCGATCAGTCCGGCACGCTCAAAGGTGAATTGGCCCGCGGCGAGCACAAGAGCCTGCAAACCGACCGCGTCATTCTTCAGCCGGGACCGGATGATGAGGTCGCCGTGGTCAACCAGATCTACCGCTGGTTTGTCACTGACAACCTGACGGAGCTAGACATCGCCGAACGGCTGAACGCACAAGGTACGCGTACTGACCTTGGGCGGGATTGGACGCGAGCGACCATCCGCGAGGTGCTGTCCAACGAGAAATACATCGGCAACAACATCTACAACCGTCGGTCTTTCAAGCTCAAGAAGCACAGGGTGGTTAACAGCCCCGACATGTGGATCAAGAAGGAAGGTGCGTTCGAGGGCATCGTGCCGCCGGAGCTCTTCTACACGGCGCAGGGCATCTTGCGCGCAAGGGCACATCGCTACAGCGACGAGGAGTTGATCGAGAAGCTGCGCAATCTGTACCAGCGCCACGGGTACCTCTCCGGCCTGATCATCGATGAGGCAGATGGCATGCCGTCTGCGGCGGCCTATGCACATCGATTCGGCAGTTTGGTTCGCGCCTACCAGGCGGTGGGCTTCACTCCGGATCGCGACTACCAGTATCTGGAGGTGAATCAGTTTCTGCGCAGACTGCATCCAGAGATCGTCAGCCAGACCGAACGCATGATTGCCGAGGTGGGCGGCAACGTCGAACGTGACCCGGCCACCGACCTTCTCACCGTGAATCGCGAGTTCACCGTTTCACTGGTGCTGGCGCGGTGCCAATTGCTCGACAACGGGCGACGACGATGGAAGGTGCGCTTCGACACCAGCCTTGCGCCCGACATCACGGTGGCCGTGCGGCTGGACGACAGCAACCAGGCTGCCTTCGACTACTACCTGCTGCCGCGACTGGACTTCGGCCAGGCACGCATCCATTTGGCCGACCACAACGGCATCGAGTTTGAGTGCTATCGCTTCGACAGCCTGGACTACCTCTACGGCATGGCGCGGCGCATCCGCATACGGAGGGCCGCATGAGTCAAGACAAAGAACATCGGCATTCGGAGTTACGGATGATTCCGCTCAACCGGATTGAGGTTCTCAACCCCCGCGAGCGCAACAGCCGGGTCTTCGAGCAGATCGTCGGCAACATCCAGAACATTGGCCTGAAAAAGCCAATCATCGTGACGCCGCGTCCAGGGAGCAATGGCGAGCACTATCTCCTCATCTGCGGCGAGGGGCGGTTCAAAGCCTTCAAGACGCTCGGGCATCAAGAGATCCCGGCAATGGTGATTAACGTCGATGACGAATCGGCCTTCATCATGAGCCTCACCGAGAACATCGCCCGACGAAAGTTCAGCCCGTTGGAATTGCTGTCCGGCATCGAGCAGCTGCGGGATCAGGGCTATGACAAGAAATCCATTGCCCAAAAGACAGGCCTGAGTCCGGAGTACGTGCAGGGCATCCTGCAGTTGCTGCAGAACGGTGAACAGCGATTGCTGATGGCCGTCGGCAGCGGGCGCATCCCTCTCAACGCGGCGATCACCATCGCTGGCGCGGGCAGCGACGAGAAAGCCATTCAAGCCGCATTGCAAGATGCCTACGAAACCGGAAAGCTGCGTGGCAGCCAGTTGATCCAAGCCCGTCGTGTGATCGAACGTCGCCGCACCCAAGGCAAGTCCATCGGCGGCAGGATGACCTCCCGCAAGCCCAATGAGGATGTCACCACGTCCAGCCTGGTGAGGAACTACCAGCGTGAAGTCGAGCGACAAAAGCTGCTGGTCAGGAAAGCAGAGACCGCTCAACGCAACTTGCTGTTCATTGTAGGGGCCCTGCGCCAACTGCTGGCCGACGAGAATTTCACCACCCTGCTGCGCGCGGAGGGGCTGGACACACTGCCCCAGTATCTGGCGGAGCGGGTTTGGACTCGAGGGAGCGGCGCATGAGCAAACCGCCCCTGGGCTTCGTTCCGGAGCCATTGGTTCTCCCCCTCTCGTCCATCCTGCCCTCGCGTAAGACGCCAGAAGGCTTGCTTGCCTCACGGAAATTCAAGCAGATCACGGCATCTATCGAGGCGGTCGGGCTGATTGAACCCCTGTCGGTGGGAAAGCCCAACCGCGAGGGGCAGCACATCTTGCTGGACGGGCACACACGGCTGGTGGCGCTGAAGCAGCTGGGCTTCGACAAGGCACCGTGCCTCGTGGCCAACGACGACGAGAGCTACACCTACAACAACCGGATCAATCGCCTCTCCAGCATTCAGGAGCACCTCATGATCCGTCGCGCTGTCGAACGGGGTGTCACCCCGGAAAAGCTGGCGAAGGCCTTGGACGTGGACATCAGCCACATCATCAAGAAGCTAAACCTGCTGGAAGGCATCTGCCCGGAGGCCGCCGAGTTACTGCGCGACCAGACGTTTTCGGCAAACCTTGGTGCGGTCCTGCGTAAGCTCAAGCCGACGCGTCAGGTTGAGTGCGTCGAACTGATGGTCAGTGCCAACAACATCACGGTCGCCTATGCCCAGGCCTTGGTTGCGGCGACACCCAGCAACTTGCTCGTCGGCGAGGCCAAGCCCAAGAAGATGACCGGCGTCAGCGCCGACCAGATGGCCAAGATGGAGAGGGAGATGGGCAACCTCCAAGAGCAGTTCAAGCTTGCCGAGCAAACCTACGGTCAGGACATCCTCAACCTGGTGCTAGCCAAGGGCTATCTCGCCAAGTTGATGGCGAACGAAGCCATCTTGCGTCACCTGACCAGGAACCACCCCGACTTGCTGAACGAGTTCGACAGCATCGTCCGCATGGTGGCGCTGGACAAATAAGCGGCGCGCTATCGGCCCAGTGAGCGAAATCTTTCCCATAGGAAGGTCGTGACGGCGTCCACGCAGGCGGCCACGGTTCTTTAACAAACTGGATGCATCAGGGTCATTGCCCCCAAAACGGAGTTTCTGCTTCCCTCCGTGATCAAGGGCGGTGACCGACAGGCTTGCCGCTGGCCTGCCCACGCGCATCGGGGCCTGCGACTGGGCGAACAGCGGCTCCAATTCTGATTTCTGACTAGTGCCACGGCTGCAACACCATAGTACGGAATCATTTTCTTCCTCTGGTCTAGTGCCCACACCTATGGGAGAATTGGCAACTCTTGGCAATCTTTACTCATCATCGGCAAAGGCGAGACGATGGCAGACCCGGAAGGTGAAATCCTGACCCTGGACGAGGTGGCCGCCTACTTGAAGGCAGGCAAGCGCACCGTTTACCGCCTCGCGGCCGAAGGCAAACTTCCCGCTTTCAAGCTCGGCGGTACTTGGCGGTTCCGTCGCAGCGACCTGGATGAGTGGATTGCCGCCAATCTGACAAACAAGGATTCGGGGGCAAGCAACTGATGGAACTGATCGACAACATCAGCCGGTTGCTTGGCGATGATCTCAAGCAGACCCTCCGGCCAGGCGCGCGCCTGAAGGTCGCGGCCTCGTGCTTTTCGATGTACGCCTTCGAGGCGCTGAAAACCGAGCTAGAAAAGATCGACGAGCTGGATTTCATCTTCACCTCGCCCACCTTTGTTGCCAACGAGGTCACCGACAAGATTCGCAAAGAGCGAAAGGAATTCCACATTCCCAAGCTTGACCGGGAGCGCAGCCTCTACGGCAGCGAGTTTGAAATCCAACTGCGCAACAAGCTCACCCAGCGGGCGGTGGCCAAGGAGTGCGCCGAGTGGATACGGCGCAAGGCTAACTTCAAGAGCAACCGCACCAAAGCGCCGATGCAGCAGTTCGCCTGCGTGCAGGCTGGAGGTGCCGACACGGCTTACATGCCCCTACACGGGTTCACTGCTGTCGACCTCGGGTATCAGCAAGGTAACGCGGTATCCAACCTCGTCAACAAGATGGACGAGGCACCCTTTGCCGCCACCTACCTGAGCCTGTTCGATCAGATCTGGAACGACCCCGAAAAGCTGGAGGACGTGACAGCGCAGATTTGCGAGCACATCGCCTCGGTCTACCAAGAGAACGCACCCGAGAGCATCTACTTTCTGATGCTCTACAACATCTTCAACGAGTTCCTAGACGACATCGACGAAGACGTCCTGCCCAACGACCGCACGGGCTACCAGGACACCCTGATCTGGAACAAGCTCTTCAACTACCAGAAGGATGCCGCCACCGGGATCATTAACAAGCTGGAAACCTACAGCGGCTGCATCCTTGCCGACAGCGTAGGCTTGGGCAAGACCTTCACAGCACTGGCCGTCATCAAGTATTACGAGTTGCGAAACCGGTCAGTGCTGGTGCTCTGCCCCAAGAAGCTGGCGGACAACTGGCTGAACTACAACCGCAACCTCAAGACCAACATCTTCGCCCGCGACCGGTTCAACTACGACGTCCTCTGCCACACGGATCTGTCCCGCACCAGCGGCGAGTCCTTCGGTACACCGCTGAACCGCATCAACTGGGGCAACTACGACCTCGTCGTCATCGACGAGTCGCACAACTTCCGCAACAACGACGCCTACAAGGAAAAGGAAACCCGCTACCAGAAGCTGATGCGCAAGGTGATCCAGGAAGGGGTCAAGACCAAGGTGCTGATGTTGTCGGCCACACCAGTCAACAACCGCTTTACCGACTTGCGCAACCAACTGGCCCTGGCCTACGAAGGCAACTCCGAAAACCTCACAAAAAAGCTGCGCACGGACAGAAGTGTCGAGGAGATTTTCCGAGGCGCACAAGCAGCCTTCAATGCGTGGTCCAAGCTACCTCCGGAAGAACGTACCGCGCGTGCGATCCTCGACTCGTTGGACTTCGACTTCTTCGAGCTGCTCGACAGCGTCACCATTGCACGCTCGCGCAAGCACATCCAGACCTTCTACGACACCAAGGACATCGGTCAATTTCCGGAGCGCCGCAAACCGCTGTCGTTTCACTGCCCGTTGACCGAGCGGTCGGACGTGTTGGGCTTCAACGAAATTTTCGAGCAACTCTCCCTGCTAAAGCTGGCCGTGTATGCGCCCATCAGCTACATCCTACCCAGCCGTCTGAAGAAATACGAGGAGATCTACGACACCAAGGTCGGCGGCAAGGGCACGCTGCGCCAAGCCGACCGCGAAAAGAGCCTGCAGGCACTGATGACGGTCAACCTGCTCAAACGGCTTGAAAGCTCGGTGCAATCGTTCAGGCTCACGCTGCAATCACTACGGGCCAACAACGAAGCCACCCTCGCCAAGATCGCCGCGTTCAATCAATCCGGCGGCGCGGTCACGGTGGGCGACCTCACGGAAGTGCTGGAAGGGCTGGATGCAGAGGAGGATGAGCTGCCCATGCCCGTCGACGAGGGCGGCGAGATCGGCAGCAAGATCAAGATCAGCCTCGCCGACATGGACTTGCCGTCCTGGGAGCACGAACTGAAGGTGGACTTGCAGGTCATCGACGCCTTGCTGGCTTCGATGAACAAGATCACGCCGCAGGACGACGCCAAGTTGCAGCACCTCAAGGCACAACTGCTCGGCAAGATTGCAAAACCAATCAACCCCGGCAACAGAAAGGTGCTGATCTTCACCGCCTTTGCCGACACAGCTGATTACCTGTACGCCAACCTTGCGCCGGAGCTACTGGCTACGCTCGCCATCCACACCGCAAAGGTCACCGGCAAGGGTGCGCCGCAGTCCACCATCAAGAGCAAAACTCAGAAGCGCAGCTATGACTTTCAGGAACTGCTCACCCTGTTCTCCCCTCGCTCTAAAGAGAAGGCAGTGGTACTGCCGGACGAGCCGCACGAGGTGGATCTGCTGATCGGCACCGATTGCATCTCCGAAGGCCAGAACCTGCAGGACTGCGACTACCTGATCAACTACGACATCCACTGGAACCCAGTACGCATCATCCAGCGCTTTGGCCGGGTTGATCGCATCGGCTCGCCCAATAGCAGCATCCAGCTGGTTAACTACTGGCCCGACATTTCGCTCGACGAGTACATCAACCTCAAAGAGCGCGTCGAGAGCCGAATGATGATCGCTGACGTGACCGCCACAGGTGACGACAACGTGTTGTCTGCGCAGGCCAACGACGTGTCGTACCGCAAGGAACAACTTCGTCGCCTGCAGGAGGAAGTCATCGAGCTGGAGGATTTGAAGACTGGTGTCTCCATCACCGACCTGGGCCTCAACGACTTCCGCATGGATTTGCTCAACTACGTCAAAGCCCACGGCGAATTGAGCAATGTGCCCAACGGGATGCACGCCGTGGTTCCCTCCAGACCGGAGATGGGCCTGCGGCCGGGCGCGATCTTCACGCTGCGCAATCGGAACGCCGGGATCAACCTCAACCAGCACAACCGCCTGCATCCGTACTACCTCGTCTACATTAACCGCGAGGGCGAGGTCATTCATGACCATACCGAGGTTAAGCGCCTACTCGATCTGGTTCGTACCTGCTGCAAGGGTCAGGACAAACCCATCGTCGACGTGTGCCAGCGCTTCAATCGGGAAACTGAAGATGGCCGCCGGATGCAGCCCTACTCCGATCTGTTGGGCAAGTCCATCCGTTCGATGATCGAGGTAAAGGAAGAAAAGGATTTGGATAGCCTGTTCAGCGGTGGCAAGACCACGGCACTGACAGACACCATCTCCGGTCTGGACGACTTCGAACTCATCAGCTTCCTCGTGATTCAGGAGGCTGGATGAGTCAAGGAGCGATTACACAAAACCCAGTGCTGATTGCCTACCCCAAACAAGCAGCTTTCGGGCGCGTTCTACCCAAGAACAAAATATATGAGCACAGCGGGGCCAACACCCGGCTAAAGGAGCTGTTCGTCGAGCAGGTCGAGCAGATCGTCTGGCAGTACAAGCTCGCCCCAGAGACGATCAACCTGCCTGCACGGCCCGGTGTGCCGGAAATCCAGATTTTCAGCATCCAACTCAAGTCCACAGAACTGCATGAAGATGTGCTGCGCTGCATTGACGGCGCGGTTCAGTTCCCGATCCTGTTCGAGCTGAACCAGGGCCAGGGCAATCAGGCGAAAACGCGGGTGGCGGCGGCGTTCAAGCGCCCGAGCGAAGCCGATGCCAGTCGCTGGGTGCTGTCCGGCTACTTCTCCACCGACTGGATACCTGCAGCCACTGCTCGCACAGCCATGCCGTTGGCCCTCGACATGGCTCACCTGTACTCCGCCCTGCTGCAAGGCCTAATGCCGCTGCCAGCACGCCCGCAGGAGGCGTTGCCCGACTGGATCGCTCGTGTCGAACTGGCGGCTGCAAAGCGCCGCGAAGTCGAGAAGACCCAGGCAAAGCTGGCCAAGGAAAAGCAATTCAACCGCAAAGTCGAGATCAACGCGACTTTGCGGCAACTGAAAACCGAGCTTGAACAATTGAGTTGCTGAACTCTGAAATCAAAGCACAGCGACCAGAGGAATGAACATGGACAAACTAAAAATGCACTCACCCAATCTCACGCAAGACAACATTGCACGTATTCGCGATCTGTTTCCGAGTTGCGTGACCGAGGCCAAAGGTGAAGACGGTGGCGTGAAGCTGGCGGTGGATTTTGACCAGCTTCGACAGGAACTAGCCGATTCGATTGTTGAGGGCCCGCAAGAACGCTACCACCTTAATTGGCCGGGCAAGCGCGAGGCTCTGCTCACGGCCAATGCACCGATTGCAAAGACGCTTCGTCCAGTACGCACGAAAAAGAATTCAAAAGGCGAACAAACTGAAGAGAGTGTCAATTTCGACACTACCAAAAACCTTTTTATCGAGGGCGATAATCTCGACGCGCTGAAGCTACTTCAGGAAACTTATCTTGGCAGAATCAAGATGGTCTATATCGATCCGCCATATAACACGGGGAACGATTTTGTTTACGCCGACGACTTTGCAGACGAAGTCTCTGAGTTCTTTCTCCGATCAAATCAAGTGGATAGCAAAGGAAACCGCTTGACAGCCAACCCGGAAACAAGCGGGCGCTTTCACTCGGACTGGTTGTCCATGATGTATTCGAGGCTAAAGTTGTCGCGCAACTTACTGCGAGATGATGGACTCATCGTAATTCATATCGATGAGAACGAATACCCCAACCTGGAGAAGCTTCTGGCCGAAATCTATGGCGAGAAAAATAATCTCGGAACGATTGTATGGGATAAAAGAAATCCAAAAGGCGATGCCACCGGAGTCGCGCAACAGCATGAACTAATTTGTATTTACTGCAAAGATCGAGAATTCTTTAAGGAGGCCTGCGATTTCCAGCGGCCAAAAGAGAACGCCGGGAAAATGCTTGCAAAGGCCAAGCAGATTCTTGGAAAAGAAGGTGGAGTCACTGAAAAGGCGAGGAAAGAATACAAGGACTGGGTAAATCAGCAAGATCTCACCGGAGGCGAAAAGGCATATAACCAAATCGATGACAACGGCGACGTCTTCCGTCCTGTATCGATGGCGTGGCCAAATAAGAAAAAGGCCCCAGAAGATTACTTCATCCCGCTAATTCATCCGGTAACAGGGAAGGAGTGCCCTGTTCCAGAGCGGGGGTGGCGTAACCCTCCTGCAACAATGCAAGAGCTCCTGAAGGCTGGATTGATTATTTTTGGCTCAGACGAGAAGACGCAGCCAACGAGAAAATATCGGCTGAAAGATAATTTATTTGAAAACATCCCTTCGCTGCTTTACTACGGTGGCAGTGATGACGCCTTGCTTGCTGACCTCAATATTCCTTTTGATACACCAAAACCGGTTCAAGTAGCAAAGAGACTAATTCAATCAATTTGCAAGAATGACGATATATTGATCGACTTCTTCGCTGGCTCGTGCACGGCGGCGCATGCACTTATGCTTTTGAATGCAGAAGATGGGGCAAATCGCCGTTTCATAATGGTTCAATTGTCCGAGGAGTGTGACGAGAAATCCGAGGCTAGAAAACTTGGATACTCAGTAGTTTCTGAGATTGGAAAAAATCGCATTCGGAGAGCAGCAAAAAAAATTCGAGAAGAATTCTCGGAAACCTTGCCTACGAGAAATACGGATCTTGACTTAGGTTTCCGCGTACTTAAAGTCGATACATCGAACATGGCTGACGTCTACTACGCTCCCGATGCGCTGGACAAAGCCAATCTCGACTTGTTTGTTGACAATATCAAGCCTGACCGCACGGCGGAAGACTTGCTGTTCCAGGTGATGATGGACTGGGGCGTTGATCTTGCGCTGCCGATTGCCAGGAAGTCCATTCAGGGCAAGGATGTGTTTTTTGTCGATGACAACGCACTGGCCGCCTGCTTTGACGCACACGGCGGCGTAGACGAAGCCTTCGTGAAGGAACTTGCCAAGAGCCAGCCGCTGCGAGTGGTGTTCCGCGATGCTGGCTTCAAGGACAGCGCCATCAAGATCAACGTGGAGCAGATCTTCAAGCTTCTGTCACCTGCCACCGAAGTGAAGTGCATTTGAGGAGGCTGCGATGAAGCTGAAATTCAAGACGCAGACCTACCAGACAGCGGCCGTGCAAGCAGTAATCGACTGCTTTAAGGGACAGGTTCCGCATCACGGAGGCGTTCGCTACCGGCTCGATCCCGGCAGCCAGAAAGCAGCCCCAGCAGGCCCGCAAGGAGCGCTCGCGCTGGAAGCCGCTTCGCATGAAACCGCCGCGGAAAAGGAAGCGGCATTCCGCAACGCCGACTTCACTTTGTCGGACACGGCGCTGCTCGAAAACATCAGAGCCGTGCAGCAGGGCCAGAACCTGCCGGTGTCGGACGCAATGGTCAAGACCAAAGTGGCTAAGGTTAATCTCGACATCGAGATGGAAACGGGCACTGGCAAAACCTATTGCTACATCAAAACCATCTTTGAGTTGAACAAGCAGTATGGATGGAGCAAGTTCATCATTGTCGTGCCCAGCATCGCCATCCGTGAAGGCGTTGCCAAGTCGCTGCAGATCACCTCGGAACACTTCCTTGAGACGTATCAGAAGAAGGCACGCTTCTTTATCTACAACTCAAAGCAGCTCCACCACCTGGAGAGTTTCTCGTCGGATGCAGGCATCAACGTGATGGTGATCAACGTGCAGGCCTTTGCCGCACGAGGAGCCGACAATCGCCGCATTTATGACGTCCTCGATGACTTCCAGTCGCGCAAACCCATCGACGTGATTAGCGCCAACCGCCCAATCCTTATCCTGGATGAGCCTCAGAAGATGGAAGGCGTGGCGACGCTCAAGTCATTGGAAGAGTTCAAGGCGTTGATGGTGTTGCGCTACTCGGCCACGCATAAGACCACGCACAACAAGATTCACCGCCTCGATGCGCTAGATGCCTACAACCAGAGACTGGTGAAGAAGATCGCGGTACGCGGCATCGCGGTGAAAGGGTTGGCGGGCACGGCGGGCTATCTGTACCTGCAGTCCATCGAAATATCGAGCAAGAAGCCACCCGAGGCGCGGGTCGAATTCGAGCAGAAGTTGGCGGGCGGGAACATCAAGCGCGTGGTGAGGAAGCTCGCCAAAGGCGACAACCTGTTCGATTTGTCGAACGGGCTCGATCAGTACCGAGATGGCTTTGTCGTTGCCGATATCAATGCCAACTCCGACACACTTATTTTCACCAATGGGGCCGAACTCATCGTTGGGGATGCGACCGGTGATGTGACTGAGGCTGCGCTGCGCCGTATTCAAATCCGCGAGGCCATCAAGGCGCACTTCGACAAGGAACAAGCGCTATTCCAACAGGGCGTGAAGGTACTCACGCTGTACTTCATCGACGAAGTGGTCAAGTACCGCGACTATAGTGCGCCGGACGAGAAAGGCGATTACGCCCGCATCTTCGAGGAAGAGTATCAGCTCTATCTCAACGAGATGCTGGATCTCGATGAGACGCCGTACGTCAAATACCTAAAAGGCATTTCTGTCGAAAAGACACACAGCGGCTATTTCTCCATCGACAAGAAGAGCAAACGACTGGCTGACCCCACGGTCGCTGCGCGTGGCGAGAATGCTGGACTTTCCGATGACGTGGATGCCTACGACCTGATCTTGAAAGACAAGGAGCGGCTGCTGTCATTCTCCGAACCGGTGCGCTTCATTTTCTCCCACTCGGCACTGCGCGAAGGCTGGGACAACCCGAACGTCTTCGTGATTTGCGCTCTAAAGCACAGTGACAACACTATTTCCCGCCGTCAGGAGGTGGGGCGTGGCTTGCGGCTGTCTGTCAACCAAAGCGGTGACCGGATGGATCACCCAGCCACGGTACACGATGTGAACGTGCTGACCGTGGTAGCCAGCGAGAGTTACAAGGACTTTGTCGCGGCGCTGCAGAAGGATATCAGCGAGTCGCTGTCGGCGCGCCCGCGCGTAGCGGACGAGGCCTACTTCACCGGCAAGGTGCTGAAGACGGAGTCTGGCGATGTCGCAATCACACCGCAGCTCGCTAAGCAGATCTACAAGTACCTGCTCAAGCACGACTACACCGACGACGCTGATCGCATCACCAGCACTTACCACGGGGCTAGGAAGGACGGTGCGCTAGCTGCGTTGCCCCCCGAGTTGGCACCGCACGCTGATCAGGTCTTCAAGCTGATCGACAGCGTTTTCAGCGAGAGCCAGTTGCCCGAAATTGGCGACGACCGCAAGCCCAAGAAGAACCCACTCAACGCAAACTTCGAGAAGCAGGAGTTCACAGAACTTTGGAATCGGATCAACCGCAAGGCGGCATACAGCGTCGACTTCGACTCCGACGAATTGGTGCAGAAAGCGGTCAAGACACTCAACGACAAAGATGCTGGGCTTCGTGTGACCCCGTTGCAGTACACCATCCAGCACGGTGAGCAGGCAGCCGCCGTGACCTACGATGGAATTAAGGGTGGCACTGCATTCGAATTGAAGGACTCTGAAACGGAGAATAACCACGTATCAATCCATTCAGCGGTCAAGTACGACCTGATCGGTAAGCTTTCCGAAGGTACCCAACTGACACGGCGCACGGTCACCGACATTCTGAAGGGACTTAACGCGGCCATATTCGCGCAGTTCAAGACCAACCCGGAGAGCTTCATCGCTGAGGCGATTCGTCTGATCAACGAGCAGAAGGCTACCGTCATCATCGAGCATCTGACCTACGACCCAGTCGAAGACAAGTTCGACCTTGACATCTTCACCGCCGGGCAAACCAAGCAGGACTTCAGTAACGCGGTCAAGACACCCAAGCGCCATATCTATGACTTCGTGTTGCCTGACTCCGGCTCGAAGCCCGAGCGCGAATTTGCCGAAGCGCTGGAGGCCAGCGCTGAAGTCGTTGTGTACGCTAAGTTGCCACGTGGTTTTCTGATACCAACACCGGTTGGTGACTACAACCCAGACTGGGCTATCTCATTCAAGGAAGGATCGGTGAAGCACATCTACTTCGTGGCTGAAACCAAGGGATCGATGTCGTCGATGGATCTGCGCGAAATAGAGAAAACCAAGATCAAATGCGCTCGCAAGTTCTTCGATGAAATGAACCGTCGCTTTGCTCCCGAGAACGTTAAGTACGACGTAGTAGATAGCTTTGGCCGACTGATGGAAGTAGTTCGGCAATAAATGCTGTCTGCTTAGTGGAGGGTTGGCGCAATCTAGCCTTGCGCCAACCAGTCAATAAATTCCGGCCAAAAAATCACTGTAGTTAAATTGTCCAATCCTCACGGGTGAGTTAGTGGTCACATAGGAAAATAACGCAAACCGAGATGCATCATCATTGAATACAGGCTTGGTTTGTCTTACGTTATACGCGAGAGTCATCCTCATCGCCGACTGATTACATACAGCCAGAAGCAAATTAAAATTCACGTAATCAACAGGATAGGGATTCCATTCCTGCAGAGGAGAAAAAGACCGTTTCAGTTCGATAGCCTCAATTGGCTCCCCGTCAGTGCTCAATCGAATAAGGTCAATGTCAGTCACTTTGATGGAGCCCAGGCTGCTCCGCTGCCAGTTATGGTAAGCACTACTTGTGGCGTCGTTGACGCTTTTTCCGCAGGCTCCGCTTTTGACCGGTAGACCTATTTTCTGGAACTCATCTTTAAGCTGATCTAAAGTGAGCTCACAAGGTTGTTGTCCTGGCCTGCCAAAGCCGACTTTATCAATGGAGTTTGCTCCGTCGTCAAATTTGACAAAAAATAGGGGAATGCCAGATTTTGAGGATATCTTCTTTGCTGTTTGAATGACATCCTTCTGAAGAGACCACGAATTTCCGAATGCCAAAACAAGAGCCCTTGGGGTGGCAGACTGATCGCCGTAAATAAGCATCCATGCATTACCTGACACCCATACAAACGGATGGCTTTGCTCTGCGCTTAGTGCGTTGTATACGGCATTGGTTTTGTAGTAACTCATTCCATCCCCTGCATAGCAGACGCCTAGGTTTGGCGTTTAATAATTTCTGAGCGTCATTAGCTGACTGACAAAATGACGCAAACCTATTCCGTTCTGAAGCTTTTAGATCTCGAAATAGTCACTTGTGCATTTATCTTTTTGGGTTCTGCTTCTTAAGGCCCCAATAAGTCCACCCATTCGTTGCAGACCCAGATAAAGCTTGTGCTGCAGCCGAAAGTGATGGGTAGACTTGTCCTTCAATGCGCAATTCGATCAAGCCATTCTTCTTGTCGACAGAAAGCACTTCGGCGACTACCTGGCCAGATTTCTTTCTGAACTTGTGGGTGAGCCTGTCACCTGCTTTGGGCCATTTTTTGTCTTGTTCCATGATCTACTTTGCCTTTCTTGCTGCAGCACAGCGTAGATCTTAATGCTGATTGTGTTTTCGAGCTACAAATCTGAGCAGCCCAAACTGCCGACCATAAGTTTCGGAAGAGCGTTCGTCGGCTGTCGTTCCACTAGTTGTTGGTTTCCAATAAGCACCGCACCTCGTGTTGACGCCGCAACACTAGCCCCGGCAGCACCCTTCCACCGCCATAAACCCACCGGCGCAGCTCTGTCGCTGCGGCAGTCCAGTCGCGCTGATTTATGCGGCGCCGCAGCGTCGACATCTGCAACCTCCCCGCGCCGAGGTTGAACGTGAAGTCCACGATGGCCGCGAGCCTCCCCTCGGGCTCAGTGGCTAGCACAGGGCAGTAGCGCAGCGTCGCCACCAGTGCAGTCTGCAGATCCCGCGCAAGATAGACCTCCGCTTCCGCCTCTGTGATCGGAGGGTGCTTGGGATCGCAGAGATGACCGTACCCAATCGTCCAGAAACCGGCTGGGCAGATGTAGGGAACGGCCGCGATCTCGATTCCACGCTTCACCCTGCGCTCGAATCCCTCAAAGCGCTTGGCCAGTTCGATGGCTGCTTGGGGTACCTCGATCACGGCCGCACCCGATCAAACACGCGCCCGAGGAACCAGAAGTTGAGCACCCCGGCCCATAGCGCCTGATCGGCCTCCGTCCAGGCATGCAGTATGGCGGTGCCCCAGCCAGCGCCAGCATTCACCGCTGCCGCAAATGCTGCCGTCTTGGCGGCGCAGTACAGAGCCATGAACCAGTAGGTGATGACAGGGCGCACACTGATCGACAACGCATCGGCCCAGCGAACCCCGGTTTTCTCGCCCTGAGTGCGAACGGCTTCGCGCAAGGTTTCGATGGCACCGACATTCCACGCGGCATCGGCACCCGCGCCAATTTCCGACATTCGCTGCGCGCCGCGAATCTTCTCGAACTCCAGCGCCTTGTCCTGCATCGCCAGTTCATGGCCGCGCTCGCCTTTGCGGTCGAGCCATTTGAGTATTTCAGGTGCGAGACGGAATGCCCCGCCGAGGAGGCCACCAAGCAGTGTCTCGATCATTGCGGGCCTCCCATCAGTTTCAACTTGATGGCTGCGCCAACGAGCAGTGCGGCCAGGATGCCGGTGGTGATGACCTTGACGGTGGTCTGCCAGGCCGTGCGTCGGGCATCACGCCAGGCTTCCAGCAGGTCGCGTAGTTCGCGGATGTCGCGTGCGGCGTGGCCGTTTTCCAGGCCAAGGTGGGTCAGGACACGCTCGGCTCCGCGTTCAGCGGCGCGGTCCAGCAGTTCGTCAAAGTCCTCGCGGCGCAAGAGGAGCATGTTCTCGACGAGAGCAGGCTGTTGTTGTTCGGGTTCGGTCATTGCGGTCTCCAGAAATGCGAAACCCGCCTCGTGGGCGGGTTTCTGGTGGGTACGAAGATGGGAAATCAGATGGCGATGCCTGCGCTCCAGCCGGTGGACTTGTAGGCCGAGAGCTTGGCCTCGTCCTCGATGTAGCAAAGCCAGCCGATCTTGGGCGTGTGGTACTCCCAGGTATCAGCGATGCGCACGGCGAGCTGGTTGGTCTTGCCTGCCCACACGCCCGTGGCGGCGGCAGGAATGAGGTAGCGGTCGCCGTTGGCGGGACTGGCCGGTGGCGTGGTCAGGTCGCGGTCTTTCACGGACAGGCCGACCACCGCGCCGAGCCGCTTGAGGTTGGCGTCCATGCCGGTGTCCCAGCCGCTCTCGCCAAGCGTCCAGCCATAGTTGAGTCCAAGGTTCGGGTCAGTTGATGACATGGTCTATCTCCAGAGATTCGATGCTTGGCGAATGCGCCGGACTGCTTCCGGGTCGCCGGTGCGATGACTTTGCTGCGGGTGCTGCCGCCAGTGACGCCCGACGATGGGCAGGTACAGCACGCCGCCACGCTTGGCCACGAGCAGGGTCAGTAGCCAGTCGGCAAAGTTGTTGAGGTCGGCGGTTTCCTTGAGTACGGCTTCCACGGCGGAGCGCCGCATCACGATCAGGCCGTGAACGTGGCTGGCGCTGTTGGCGTGCTGCCAACGGCTGTAGGCCAGACGCCGCACGGCAATGTCCTGGCCGTTTTCGTCGGTCAGTGCCTCGTCGGTGTAGGCCATCACGGCCTGCGGGCAGGCATCCAGCGCGTCGGCCAGTTGTGTGAAGGCGCTGGTTTCGTACAAATCGTCGGGATCGACAAAGGACACCAGCGGCAGCGTGCCTTGTGCATAGCCTGCCGCGCGTGCCTCACCGATACGGCCCGGAATGCCGGGCAAAACGTGCAAACTGATCGGTGCTTCCTCGAGGCTGGCGATGCAGGCCTCACGCCATTCGGCAGGCTCGTTCAGGGTGAGCAGATGAACATCGATGCGCGGCTCCATCACACACCTCCCCAATACTGTCCCCAGCGCAGGCCGAAGCCCGCGCGATCCATGACCCGCACCTGCGGCTGCCAGCTACTCAAACCATCGCGCTCGGCACTGATCTCCACCGTGATGCGGTCACCCAGCGCAGCGGCATCCAGCGCGGCCACTGCTGCCGTCCAGATAAAGGTTGTGCCGAGCAGTCCCGTTTCGGTGTGCGCCTGCACGCCATTGCGATTGCGGATGCGTAGCGTGTAGGTCACGCCCAGTTCCGACCCGATGTCGCCCTCGTCTTGCTGCACGAGATAGGCGGTCTGCTGCGTGCGGTCGCGATGCGCCCACGCGACGGTGAGATCACCGGCCACCACGGCAGGCTCGGTCTGGCCATTGAGGCGGATACGACCGGGTGGATACGGCAAAGCCTGCCGACCGGCCAGCACCATCGGCTGCCCATTGGCAGCCAACACAGGATCGCCCTGATCGGTCGACGTGCGAGGAATCGCGCCCACGAACACCGATTCGCCCGGGGCGCGCTCCGCACCTTCGGATGCCAGCCATTCGCCGACACCGATCAAACGAGTCCCCGAGGCATGTGCTTGGGGTGTGGTATCGAGCACGCCACGTGCGAGATCGATGGTCGCGTTGGCAGCATCGAAGGCCAGGACGGCAACGGCCTCTGCAATCGCCCCACTGGCATCCACCAGATAGGCGTAGTCGCCCTCGGCCAGTCTCTCCGGCTGGCTGATGGCAGTCACCGGCACGCCGATGGCATCGACCTCGCTGGCAGGCAAGGCCACATCAAGCGTCAGCAGTGGTGCGTAGTCTTCGCCCACCACGGCAGTGAGGTCGCCGCCTGAAGCGCCGGTAGCCAGTTGCCAATTCAACTGCCCGCTGCCACCGGCGGCGGCCAGCGCACCGAGATAGGTGTCCGTATCGGTCAGGTAGGCCAGATCTGCACGCGACAAACGCCTGGCCAGTTCCCAATACGGCACCTCGACGGCCAGCACCACGGCAGGCGGCAAAGGTTCGATGGTCGGCTCCTCGACGTGCGTTGGCGGGGGCGACAGCACGGTGTTGCTCATCCCGAACACGTCTTCCATGGCTTCGATGCGCCACTCGGCCGCCCCCAAGGTGCCGGTGTCGATGCCGGTGACGCGCACCACCATCTGATCCACACCCAAGCGCGGCCAGTTCAGCAGAAATACATCCCCCGGCAGCGGCGCACGCTCCAGCGTGTCGCGTGCCACCGTCAGACTCATCCGGGCCAAGGGTGAACCCAAGGCACGCAGGTCACGCAAGGCCAGCCGCGCGGCCAGTGGCCCGTAGTTGACGCCCGGGTAGTCGCGGCGTTGATTGATCACGCCGCCTTGCAACTGGATGGCGGCCAGGTTCTCGACCGTAACGGCAGCATCACCGCCGGTCTGCCAGTCGGTGTAGACCACGGTCAGTTCATTGGGTAGCTCGCCCCACTGGGCACGTTCGAAGCGTTCCAGCCGCACGATTTCGTCAGGCCCCAACTGCGGTAGGCTGTCGATCCAATAGTCGTCGCGCAGCAGCTTGAGCTCAAACGTGCCTTGCTCCGGGTCGGTGTAGAGGATGCCGCCAATGTGGTCGATGACCTGGCCGATGAAGCTCTCGATGGGCTGCTGGCGCGTCCAGATCAGATTTAGGCCGAAGCCCTCGCTCGACAGGGCCCACGCTGCGTTCCAGAAACTCCAACCGATGGTGCTCTGCGGATAGCCCATGCCCCAATGCGGATCGGTGAGGCACTGCACCAGGATGTGCGCCGGGTTCATGCCGACGCTGATTTCCCGGCCTTCGTCCTCATCCCAGGTGCGGACTTCAGCGTTCCACTCCATCCACGGCGCATCGAACCAACCCGCCGTGAAGCGACGCACCCGTACCGCCCATGGCTTGATGTAAGGGTTGTTGGCCGCAAACAGGATCTTGCGCGCCACCAAGGACAGCACGCCTCGGAATGCCGGAATGGCTGGCCCAAGGCGACTCATCAGATAGTCGTTACGTCCTTGCCCGGCATGACCAGAAAGCACATCGATGGTGCCGACCACGCCGCCTTCGCGCTCGTCGCCGCCAAACAGGGTTGGCTTGTTGATGCTCAGGCTGGTCAGCCCGTGGCCGGTGGACAGCGGCGCGCGGTCGGCATCACCCCACGCGGTACGGTCGCCCATCTGGATTTCCTGCACGGCATCGACGGGCCCCTGGCACAAGGCCAGATGCAGCCCCATCCGGTAGCGGTAGCCAACGGTTTGCGATTTGCTGCTGCCACCCATCAGCCTTGCTCCCGCTGGCTGGATTGATTGCGGGCGTGCTCGACCACACGTTGGGCCATTGCATCGCCGGTGGCCAGCAAGGTTTCGGCGTCACAGCCTTCACGCAGGAAAGCGCGGAAATCCAGGTCGTGACGCGCAAACCACGTACGCGTGCCGTTCACGCACAGGCCCACGGCGCGCACGTGATCGATGGTGATAACGGTCTGAGTGGTCATTTCTTGCCACCTTTCTTCTTGATCGGATCGGCTTCGAGATCGCCATACCAGACGACGTTGGAGCCGCGCAGCAGCACGGTGCCGAACACGACCGGGATCGGTCGGCCTTCTTCTGCGGTGGGGGCATCGACGTCAGACAGGGACGCCGGTTTGGGTTCGGGCGGTTTCGGCGCGAGCGCGACCGAAACCAGCGCCGCCACTACGATGACGACGAGGTACCACATGCCGATTTCTCCAGGGATTCAGAACACGCCCGTCGAGAACGGGTTTTTGCTCGGGATGGCGGGAAAGCCGCCGTAGTTGTCGAGGTTGCCGAAGCGCGACTCGCACGTTGCCGTGCTGTGGTCGCAGCCGACCGTCAGCAGCACCTCGGTGCCGACTTCAATGGCCACGGGATAGAGCAACTCCACGCCGCCACCGTAGTCATTGAGGATCATGTGGCGGGCACCTTCCGGGGTTTGCAGCCAGCCACCGGCCAAGCCACCACTGACGCTGCCGGGCGTGCCACCGTCGAGATCGACGTTGCGGCCATTGCTGTTGCTCACAAAGGCGCTGGCAGAAATCGGTGAGGCACCACAGGCAGCCGAATACAGCACATGGGAACACTTGCGGCTGTAGAGCCGCCGCAACCCGATGCGCTTGAGACTGACTTGCGCCGACTCGCAGCGAACGCGAGCCACATCGTCAGCAACTTCGACGCCCAACACTCGGCCCATCCAGCGCGTGCCAGAGATCCACCAGTAGTCGCCCCAGGTATCGCGCCGTCCGATGCGCAGGGTGATCGAGGTGGTGTCGCCGGTCAGCGAGTTGGCGAGCAGGTGGCGCACCAAATCACAGTTCGGCGGCAGTTTCAGATCTAAGCCAACCTTCGCAGCTTCAGCACCCAGCGCCAGTTCGTTGCGTTCCAAGGCCAGGCTCTTGTAAAGATTGCCGTCGAGATAAACGTCGAATTCGTGCGGCGTCAGATAGAACTGCGCGCTGTTGCTGGCGAAGGCGTATAGCTCGACTTCCAGCAATGGGTTCTGGCTCATCGTGCTTACTCTCCCTCGTAGGTTTGACGGTCATTTCCGCGCGGTTCGGGCAACTGGCGCGCGGTCAAGGTGATCTCCAGCAGCGTCGGGCTGTGCCAGTACAGATCGATGGCGTCGTGGTCGAGGCGGCAGCGCACGAGGCGAATGACGCGGCTGCCTGCGGGCACCCAGTCGTCGAGACCCGAGCGCAGCACCAGCACACCGCCTTGATCCAGATGGCAGGTCGCCGTCAGGGCGTACTGTCGATAGCCGTCTGGGTGCACGATCAAGGAGGCGGCGGGGCGATGCCAGAACGCGGAGATGTCTTTGCCATCCACGCGCAGGAAGCCATTTTCGGGATCGGCTTCGACGTTCACCCACAGGATCGGAGCCAAGCCATCGGGCAGCCAGAAGGCCTCCAGACGGCCTTGGGTGCGCCACAACCGCGCCCGCCAGATCTCGATTTCATCGAGTGAGCTGGCCAGATAGCGCCGCTGCAAAGTTGTCGTCGCCCACGGATCGTCCCGGCGCGCCCACGGATCTGCAGGCGAGAAGTCTTGGCGGGTGATCGTGGCCGCCGCGGCTGCTGTCGGATCGTCACGCCAGTTGCCATCTGGCCAGACCGGGATCTCGTCGAGCCATGGGTCATCGAGAACATCCTGGTCGGGCAGTGGCGCAGGTTGGATCTGTGTGGGGATGTTGCCGCCGACCATGCCAGGTACCCACTGCGTGAGATCCGCCGGATCGATGGCCTTGCCCCACACCAAGGGCATGATGGTGCTGCCCACGGCTGCGGCGCGTGCCAACGGTTCCATCAGCCACAGCAGAGCGCTTTCCACATCGCTGAGTTGGGCGATCTGCCATCCATCGGCGGCGATGATCAGCACCCAACGGCCATTGCTCTCTGTCTCCTGCCAGCCCTGCACTCCGTCGTAGGTCAGATGCACATTGGCCGAGAGTGGCCCGAACTGTCGCCCATCAGCTTCGGTCACATTGAGTGCCAGTGCGCCACGTTCGCAGGACTCGGTCAGGTGAACCGCGTACTGCGGCAGCGGCCACAGAGCCATTTGACCAAGATGATCGGCCAGCCAGTCGGCCACCAGGGCATCGGTCTGCCGGGCGTTGCCCACCTTGTAGGTGAGCCAGCGCCGAGGAACGCGTCGGCGTGCCTGACGGGATTCGTTGCCACTGGCCAGCCGTGTGACGCTGGTCTGCCACTCCAGCCGTTCCACAAGGGGCTCCATCCAATCATGACGGAAGGCAAACACGCCGCGTTGCGCATCCGGCCAAGGCTGGTCGCCGAAGGCATCCATACCGGTGGCGACGATGGCGCTTGAGGCCGTATCCCGGCGCAACACTTCGACCAGAAAGATCGGCGCATCGATGGGTGGCCAGGGGCCCGCCAAGGATTCCGCCAGCAGGCTGGCCGTCAGATTGGGCGGCAGCGGAGCGACAGCTGTTTCCGGCGTGAAGCTGGCTGCGCTCGCCCCGAAGGTGGCGCGCGAGAGCACTTCACCCTGGAAGGCGGGCAGTTCGCTCCCCGGCCTCGGCTTGCTAGAAACCTCCGCAATGTCTTGAACGACGACACGCTCCGTCATGCCGACTCCAGGCCGAACTCAGCGGCATTGAAGGCGGCCTCCGTCCACTGCACGTTGCCGTTCGGATTGCGCTCGAACAGCGTGCTCTGCCACGCCAGTTGCTCCTGCAGGACGATGTCGGTGCTGACGGCGCTCTGCGCGCCACTGACCACGAGTCCTTTGACCTTGCCCAGCCCCGCGTCGGTCTTGCGCGCCAGCATGGTCAGTTGCACACCGTAGATGGCGGGCGTGGCCATTACCGGCAGCGGCTCGACATCGAAGGACTGGCGCAGCCCCACGTTGGGCGCACTGATCGCTGTGGCTTCATCCTCGTCGCTGACGGCTTCCCAGGCAGCAGTGCCGACCGGACTGGGAGTCCACTGGTTCAGGCTGCCATCGGCCTGCGCTTGCAGAGCATCGACGCGCACATCGCCCAAGAAGGCGTTGTTGATCGTGCCGGTGGTGTCAGCGATGTAGAAGTCGTCGACGTCGATGGTCAGCGGGCACGACTGGCCCGGAACCGCACCTACGAATGCCGTGAGCAACTGGCCGCCGCCCTGAGTGGTGTTCTGCGCCGTCATCTGGATGGCCAGGATGCCGTTGATGCGCACCGACAGCACACCGTTGCTGGTGCCTTGCGTGACCTGCAGTTCGATGTAGTGCCAACCGCGTGCGGGAGCGCTCGCCACCGACACAGAGATCAGCTGGTCATAGCCATACTGCCAGCGATAGAGCTTGAGCCGACCGTCCTCGCCGATCTTGACGAGGTGTGCGACCTGCGAATTGGCATCGCGCACGCCAAGCAGCAAAGGTTCGGTGTAGGTGTTCTGGTACGACACCACGCGAATCGCCGCACCGACGATCAGACTGGTCTTGGTGGCATCAAGGTTCTTGACGTAACCGCCGCCCGAACCCTCTGGCAGACGCAGGGCATAAGAAGATGGACGGCGACCATTGATGCGCGTGGCCTGCGGTGACAGATACGCCGCCTTGCCGCGTGCCAGCCACGGATCGCCAAAGCTGTCCACGGCCTGCGGGTCGTAGTGATCGAAGCCGTCGATGAACAGTAGTGCCATTGGACTTTCCCCTGAAAATTCAGCCTTGCAGCGCCGCACGGATGGCCCGTGCATTGCGCCCGATGATGTTGACGATGACTTTTTCTCCGGCAGGCGACTGCAGATGGTCGTGGGTGACTCCCGGATCGACCGCATTGACGATGCGTACTGCCTGACTAACCTGCGGCTGCGCGGGCGGCACTTTCACCTCCGGTACCAGACCGCCCGCTGCGAAGGCCAGTTCGCCACCCTTGAAACGTGGGCCGGCCGACAAGCCGTTGAGCGAGTCGAGGAAGGCCACGCCGACTTGGCGCACGGCGGCCGCCCGCACCACGTACTCGCCTGCGGACAGACGCGCCGGGATCGAATCCGAGGTGGCGCTGCCCGGCCCGGAGACAAGGCCGCCTCCCGCGAACTTCTTGATTCCACCCAAGAGCGCCATCACAGCGGCGACCATGGCTACCATCGCGGCCACCGCGAGTGCCGGGCCAACGTAGGGAATGGAAGCCTGCGACGCCGCCGCCCCAGCTCCCGCCTTGGCCGCATCCATCGACACCACGGCGGTGGTTTCGGTGGTCTTTTGGGCGACCTTGGCGGCGCTGGCCGCCGCATCGACGGTCTGCTCCTGCTGGATGAAACCGAGCTTGAGCGCCAGCATCCGAGCCTGCATGGCGATCCACTGCTGAAACGGCTGGATCACGATCTGCTGCAGGAAGGCATCGGCCACCTGCTGAAAGATGCTCGCCAAGGCACTGCGCCAGGTCTGCGCGCCGGTGATCATCCCGTTGAGCGCACCACCAAAGCTCTCGCCGATGCGATTCCACAGCGGGGCCATTTCATCGACGGTGAGCTTGGTGCGATCCAGCTCGTTGCGCCACGCTTGCACGCGAATCACCGCATCCGGCCCGATGGCCTGCGCAGCTTGCTGCATGGTCGGCAACAGGCGCTCCATCTCGGTGGCTGATTGCTGTTGCAAGGCCACGATCTGCTGACGCGCCTGCGCTTCGGTTAGCAGCCCAGCCTGCTGCTGGGTCTGAATGGCCTCCTGCGCATTACGCAGACGCTCAGTGACTTGTCGCCACTGAGCTTCAAGCGCAGCCAGATTGGCCTGTGCAGTCTTCACATTGATCAGCCGATCAACGAGCGACACGCCGTCGGCATCGCTTTCTGCCGCCAGTCGCGCCCGTAGATCGCGGTAGCTGCGCTCAATGGCTGCTTGCCGGTCGGCATCCGTGGCGGTGCCGGTGATCTGGGCCAGTTCCTCACGCGCCTGCGCCAAGGCATCGGCCAGCTCACGCTCGGCTTGCGCTGCCTTGCGCGCATTGGCCTGCTCGATGTCCGTGCGCCGGTTGTTGAGCGTGATCAGGTCGGCTTCCGCCTTGGCGACCTCGGCCTTGGCTTTCAGTCGGTCGTTTTCCGATTTGCCCGTGGCGGCGACTTGCTGACTGCGGGCCAGCTCCTGCTGCTTGCGGGCAATCTCGGCATCGACCTCGCGCTGCTCTAGGGCAGTTTTCTGCGTGTAGTAATCGCGCACCGATACCAGACGGTCTTCGAGCGCAGCATCCAGCGCAGTTTGTTGCCGGTTCAGACCGTCCTTGAGCAGCGCGAACTCGGCGTCCAGCTGCGCTTTCATCAGCGTGGTCTGCGCGCCGGTCGTGTCCTGCGCTGGCTTGACGGCTTTGGGCTTGGTCAGGCGCTGAAGCAGTTCCGGATCGGCCTGGATCTTGGGTGCCTTGACCTCGATGGGCTTGGGGTCGAACAGGCTGTCACGAAAGGATGCCAGTTCATCCAGCCGTTTGACCAGATTGCCCTTGAGGTCGGCAATGATGGCCTTGGCCCCATCGGTATTGCCTTTGAGGGCTTCGACCGCCGCCGCCACACCGGCACCAATGGCCTCGCCCAAAGCGACGAAGGCCTTGCCAACGGTGGCGGCACCCAGTGCCAAGGTCTTGAGCACTAGCACCACGCCATCCAGGATCGCGCGCAGTGTGCCGCCTTGCTTGGCCGACTCGACCATGCCACCGGCCATATCGTTCAGGGCGGGCAGCAAGGACGCGATGATCTGGTTGCCGATGCTGGTGGTGGCCAGTTTCAGCTTGTCGAGGGCATCGTTGAAGTTGCCCGCCTGCGCCGCCGTTTCGCTGCTCATCTGCACGCCGAGCGCCTGCATCTCGGCAGCCAACTCGTTGATGCCGTCGCGCCCCTGATTCAGGAACGGGATCAGCTCGGCTCCCGACTTGCCGAACAGTTGCACTGCCAGCGCGGTTTTTTTCGCGCCGTCGGGCATGGCTTTGAAGCGTTCGGCCAGATCGAGCAGTACCTGATCGGTGGCACGCAGGGTGCCGTCCTGGCTCTTGAACTCGACACCGACGGCGGAGAATCCGCGAGCGGCATCTTCCGATCCGGTCGCAGCTTCCAGCATCGTGGTGGAGAGCTTGCGCAGACCCTTCTCGAACGATTCGCCCGAAACACCGGACTGCTCGGCTGCCGGTTTCCACACCGACAGGGTCTCGACGCTGACACCGACACGCTGCGACATCTCGTCCAGCGCGTCGCCAGTGTCGATGGCCGATTTCACCATCGCGGCCAGTCCCGCCACCGAAACTGCCACGCCGAGGTTGGCCAGCACGCCATTGACGCTCTTGGCCGTATCTGTGAGGCCACCCAGACCCCGCTTGATCGAGTCGAAGGCGGTCTTGGTCTGGTCGACGGCACTGATCAAGATTTGGGCACGATTGCTTGCCATCAGACTTTGTCCAGTTCTTGTTGAATCGCCCGCGCCAAGGCTGGCAAAGCACGCTGCACCCCACCCGCCAGATTCAGCCGCCGCTTGAGATCGACGCGCTTGACCAGTACGGCGATGGGAATCTCCTGACCGCGCTTGATCTGTTTCGCACCAGTACGACCGCGCTCGGCACGCTTGAAGCGGCCCAGCTGCCCGGCGTTCTCTTTGATGTTCTCGGCCATCAGCAGCACGCGACCGTTCTTCTCGATGAAGAAGGCATTGCCCGAACGCATCAGGCCGTCGATGACCGCCTTGAAGCGTTTGGGGCCGATGCGACCGGGCAGCAGCGGGATCAGCAGGTTGCCGCTCACCGTGCCGCCTTTTTCATGCAGACCGAGCCAAGGTATCTTGCTGCCCACCAGCAAGGCGGGCAGCTGCTCTGGCTTCTTGTCGAACACCTTCACGCCCATCGAGGAGATGAAACTGTTGCGCTTGACGGTGAAGGCACTGCGCATCTCGGATCGCGCCGCATCACGCACTTCACGCCCGCCCGATTGCATGCCCTTGGCGACAGCGGTGTGGATGGCGCGACGCCGCTCGGTGCTCCACGCCGCCAACTGGCGCGGGTCCAGCAAGCCGGTGGTGGTGAGCGAGAGACGCATGGGTCAGTCCTTGAGCAGATCGCGTTGCAGTTGTTCGATGCCACGCTTCTCGCCCTGGGCTGCCACCGCATGAATGCCGAGCAGCTGGGCAAGTTGCTGCCGTTCAATCTGTCCGTCGGCATCCAGAAAGGCTTGCGCCTGAGTGAGCGTGTAGGCCATCACGTCGCCAAGCCGGTGCCCGGCGCGGATCAGGCGGGCGACCGCACTGTCCCAGCTGAGATCGTCAGTGAGCGCAACGTCGGCGCGAGTCGCTGGGCCACGCCCTGAATCGCCGGGACGACGTGCGCCACGAAAAAATCCGCGTTCACCTCGAACACGGCGGCGGCCAGTTGTACGGCGTCCTCCAGCGACAGGTCGTTGATCCACGCGCGTTCACGCCGGGTGGTGATCGCCAGCAAATCCAACACGGCATCGCCGTGCCGTCCCAGCAGCGCCATCCAGTCCGGATCACTGGTGATTTCCTCGGCCAGCGGGCGCACCACGGCCAGCAGCCGTGGCAACTCACCCAGCCGGATCGGCGTCAGTTCCAGCGCGGTACCGGACAGCGTCACGACCACAGGCTCAGGGGGGAAGGTCTTGAAGCCGTCCATCACAGCAGCACCAGACGTCCGAACTGACCGAGATCACCACCGGCTGGCTTGGTCAGATCCGCCAGTACCTGGCCCGACAGCTCAAACTTCAGCAGTTCGTCCGTGATGATCGAGAGTTCCTTCGCCGGGTTGATGGCCACGCGGTAGAGGTCGATCACCACCTCGCGGTTGCCGTCGGCGGTGTTGAGCCCCTCAAAGCGAATCCAGCGCTCGGGCAAGGGCTGGGTGAACATCGCTGTGCTCTGCGCCGCGCCATAGGCGTAATCGACGGTGAACGGCTCGGTGTACGGGCCGCCCGACGTGGCATCGAGCACCACCAGTGAACCGTGCTTGGCATTGACGCTGTACTGGCTGGCCGGGAGCGTCTTGGGCGTGGCATCCGAGTCTTGGATCTGCACGGCGGACACGTTTTGCATGGCCAACGGATACAGACTGCCCGGCGTGACCGGGTTGGGCAGTAGTTCGCCAGTCACCGTACCGGGGGTGATCGTGGTCGTGGTGCCATAGAGCGCGAGCGCCAAGTTGGTGGCGATCAGCTCTTCCAACGTGCAGGCGAACTCGCCTTTCTTGGTCTTAATGAGTTGCAGGTCGGTCAAGCGCTGACCCGACTGTGCTTCCTGGTGCTCGATGGTGTCTACCGACAGCGACACCTTCAGCTCGGGCACGTTGCCAACGAAGGTCAGCCCAGCAGGGTTGCCGAGTTCATCACGTGCGCCGATGTAGACGCGGCCTTGTCCGGAAAAGTAAGCCATGGTCAGTCTCCTTGGGTGGTGGTGCCGGACGTGGCATCACGGCGGGCGGGTTTGGAATCAGTGGCGGGGGTGGCCGCTTTGGCCGTGCCTTGTGCGATCAGCCAACGGGCACTGGCGTCATTCAGGTCAATGCGATCGCCCACGGCGAGGCGCTTGCCTGCGTGGGTGTGGGGTTTAATCAGTTCGATTTGCATGGGTTCATCCTGTTTGGGTGAGGTCGATAGCGTGGGTGCGGTAACGGATCTCGTAACGGGCGGGCAGCGCGACGGCCCCGGCGTCGGCGTCGTCGAACTCCCATTCGCAGTCGATCTCGCGCACGGCGATGGCCAGACCGCCCAGATTCGGTTCGGCGAGCATTGCCGCGTGGGCCGCGACCAGCGCCTGGTCGGCGACGTCGAAGGCATCCGCACCGCGTGCCACCACGGAAAGCCGGACGATCAGCAGCCGGTCGACCAGGTGGTTGGCGTGGGCGGTGATGCTGTCGCCATCGACGAACAGCAGCAGCGCTGGACTGGCCTCGCGGGTGACCGGTACGGCAGGCATGCGTAGCACCGGTGTCGGGGCAATCGCAGATGCCAGGCGCGTGACGATCTCCCGCAAGACGCGCTCGCGGACGGAGTTCATGGGGAGTTCCTCAGAGTTGGGAGAGCGAGGCGCGACGCTCGGAGCCGTCGCCGATGGCGCGCACGTCGCGCACCTGATAGGTGTTGCCTGCCACCTCGACCGTGTCCCCGGCAGCCAGCGTCAGCCAGGACGCCGGGTAGTCGATCTGGTAGTCCCGCGACAGCGCAAAACCATCCAGCACGGTTTCGTCCGGAGCACGGAAGGCGCAGTGGACTGTGGTGCCCGCCACCGTGACGGCGGTCAGCAGTCCTGAACTGCGGGCTGCCTCGTACAACGTCGCGACATCCATCAGGCAGCAACGAGCTTGATCAGCACGCCAGGGCGATGGCACATCGGCAGCGGGTTGCTCTGCGTGTGCAGATCGGTGCCCCGGTCGAACTTGCGTGGCTCCTGCTTGGCATACAGCGGCTGGCCGATGGTGTTCACGGTCTCGTTGAAGTCCGCTGGCGCGAAGTAGGTCGCGAAGGTATCCACCGTGCCGACCGGGAAGGCATGGGCTTCCCCTGCGGCAATGAAGCGGCGCGACCCCAGCGTGCCGTCGGCCTGCACAAAGGAAGCCTGGCCACGGTATTCCTCGAAGGTGATGCCGCTGTAGCTAAAGCCCGAGCGCATGTCGTTGATCAGCACTGCGCCCTGCTGCCAGTTCTGGTAGGCGGTCTTGACCTCCTTGTGGGTGGTCAGTGCCCGGAAGAACTCGGTCGAGCACAGCACATGCACGCCGGTCGAGAACTCGCCAGTGAGCCCATCTTCCATGAGGCCCAGCAACTCGAGGCAGGCAGTCTTGATTTGCCCGTTGTCGGCCGCCGTCGAAAACTCGAAGGACACCGATTGCGCAGTGATGTCGAACTCGTCGAACAGATCGACGAGCTCACTGCCATCAGCGTCGAGGATCTTGCCTTTGAGCGCACCCATGCGCAGATGCTCCAGAGTGATCGCGTGCTTGTTGCGCATGGTCTCCAGATGGCGGGCCATGACACCGCCGATGGCTTCCATTTCGGTTTCGGAACCGAAGGCGCGCAGTCCTTGCACTTCCTCGGGCAGCACCACGTCGTCGTGGGGGATGTGCGGGATCACGAAGGAGCGCAGGTTGCGCTTGCCACGTTCTCCCACTGTGCCGGGCGAACCGGGCGCGCGGGTGGGCAGCAGGTTCAGACGACCGGCGTACTCCTCAACGAGGATCTGCCGGGTGCGCACCGGCTTGGCCGGGAACAGGTTGAGTTGCTCCAGCCGCCCATAGCGGTTGGGCAGGAGGTTGATGGCGGCCGTCAGGCTTGCCATCGAGAAACCGGGGTTTTCAAAAGGGTTCTGCATTTGGGATCTCCAGAAATGACGAAACCCGCCAGCGGCGGGTTTTGGGGGGAGTGAAACGGAGCGTTGGAAGTGGGTCAGGCGCTATCGCGGGCCAGGACTCCACGTTCCGCGAGTTGCTTGATGGCAGCCACTTTGTGCGCAGTGCTGATGCCGGTCGGCCAGATCAATGCGCCGCGCGCGACGATGGCGTGGCGGGCGATCAGGATCGCGTCCTCACGGTCAATCAGCGTCGCATCGACGTCATTTCCGAGCACGCCAACGGCGGTTTCCGTGCCGTCCGAGGCGCTCGGGTCAAGGGCCTTGAGCTTGGCGGTAGCCGTTTCGCGGCCCACCACGGTACCCAGCGACAGGTTCTGCGCGGCCGCAACGGTGTCCTGGTCACGCGAGTAGAGATTCGGCGCTTCGTACTTCAACAGGTCGCCGAGATTCTTGGGTTGAGAGACAGTGGGCATGGCTTACTCCTTGGCGGTGAGTTTCTTGACGGCAGCGACCACCGGACTGTTTTCAGGGTGCTGGCTGGTTCCTGCCTCGGCGGTGATACGCGAGGCGATTTCGGGTTGGTCGGCACGGGCGTCGAGCAAGGCGCGGCGCACCTGCGCTTCCGAGACGCCTGCCGCGAGGAATTCCGCCGTGCGTTGGGATTGGCCCGCGATCAGGCACATCTCTGCAATGGCCTGAGCTTGGCCGCGCCCGCTGGCGAAGGACTGCGCCAGTGCGGCTTGGGCGGCAGGCGTCGATTGCGGATCGCTGTCGGTCTGCGACTGGTCGCCCTGTGGGTCGGTCTCGGCCGGATCGCTCGGGTTTTCGTGGTCGTCTTTGGGGTCGGTCATGGTGTTCTCCAGGGTGAAAGGTTTGCTTCGGGGCGGGTTTGAAATGGATTGAGTGGACAGGCTTCGCGGCGAGGCGCGGGCCACGCCAGGCTGCGCCAACCGCTGCTTGGCAGCCAACGCGTCGGTGAACTCGGTCATCACCGCATCAAACGGCATCACCGCGTCGGCGAGGCCCGCTGCCACCGCCTGCTCGCCATAGAACAGCCCCGCCTCGGTGGCGCGCACGGCATCCGGATCGATTCCGCGCATCTGTCCGACCTGATTCACGAAGATGTCGTACAGGCGATCCACCTCAGTCTGCAACGCGGTGGTGGCCTGGGGGGTGAGTGGCTCGTGCGGGGAGAAATCGTTCTTGTGACTGCCCGCGAAGACAGCGGTGTAGTTCAGGCCGTCCTTGGCGTCCTTCACCGACTGGTCGACGTGCAGCGCGATCACGCCAATCGACCCGACGCCAGCGGTCTGCGACAGCGTCAGGCGCTGGCAGGCAGCCGCGATGGCAAAAGCCGCCGAGTACGCGGCATCGTTGGCGTGCGCCCAGATCGGCTTGATGGTGCTGGCAGCGCGGATGCGCTCGGCCAACTCAAACACACCCGAGGCCTCGCCGCCGGGCGAGTCCAGATCGAGCAGGATGCCCGCCACCTGTGGGTCGGCCAGCGCGGCGTCCAGTCGGGCTTCGATCTCGCCGTAGGACATCAGGCCAGAGGCGGCTTCGATACCCATCGAACGTCTGACCAGCGTGCCGACCACCGGGATGACGGCAATGCCAGCCTGAGCCGATGTGGCGTTCTGGCGCGGCATGGGCAGCGGCATCGCCATGTCCAGATCCGGCAAGCCGATGCGGGAACCCAGCACGGAGAGGATCACGTCGAGTTTGGGTCGCGCAATAAGGAGCGGCGTCCCGTAGAGGCGGGACGCCAGATGAACGAGTTGCATGTCAGTTGTCCTGTTGGTCTTGCGGCACGGCCACCGTGGCGGCCGCATTTATGTGAGCACCCGATGCCGATGGTTGGGGCGCTTTGTCGTGGCGCGGGTCGGAGTCAAAGACCAGACCGAGCTCATCGGCACGCTGGTTGTCGGCGGCGATCTCGCGGTCGATGTCCTCGGCGTCGTAGCCAAAGGCCGAGATGGCTTCCGAGCGAGACAGCAGCCCGGCGCGAATGGCGGTCAGCATCGCGTCGAATTCCTTCTTGGGATCGACCCACTGCCAACCCTGTGGAATCCATTTGGCCGCGAAGTAGTCGCGCTTCTTCTCTGTGAACTGCGGCAGCGCCAGTGCGCCTTCAAGTAGCGCCTGCTCCATCCAGGCACGCCAGATCGGGCGGCACAGCTGGTGGACGATCACGCCGTGCTGGATGGCCTCACAGCGGCGGCGAAACTCCAGCAGCCCGGCCCGGATCGACGAGTAGTTCACTTGCGTCAGATCGCCGGTCAGCATCTCGTAGGTGATGCCCATCGCCGCTGCCACCGCCCGGAACTGCATGCGCAGGAATTCAGCGTAGCTCGCGCCAACGTCGGCAGGCTGACTGAACTTCACGTCCTCGCCGGGCTCCAGGATCTGCATCGTGCCCGGCTCCAGCCCGGCCAATGCCGCTCCGCTGGCATCCGGCAAGCCTTCACCCATCAGGTTGTCCTCGGGGGACAGGCGCGTGATGAAGCCCGCGAACATCGCGGCGGTTTTCTTGCGCACGAGCTCGGCGTCGTCGTACTGGTCGAGTTCGTTGAGCTTGACCAGTGCGCGCGCCAGCCACGGTTCGCCCCGGATCTGTCCGGGTCGCAAGGGACGAAACAGGTGGATGATTTCGTTAGCCGGGACACGCACTGTGTCGAGACCGCCTACCACGCCACCAGTGCCCGACATCGGAGCCAGTGAGCCATCACCCGGGTGTGAGCGATACAGGTGGTAAGCCACCCGCCGTCCGAGCTTGTCGAATTCGATGCCCGCACGGATCACATTTCCCGAAGCCAATTCCTGATTCAGCGTGGCTGGCAGGTGTTCGGGTTCGAGCAACTGCAGTTGCAGGCCCACCGGCAGGCCATCCTCCGGGCGGCGATAGCGCAGCCGCACCAGGCATTCCCCGCCTTCGAGCATGGCGCGACAGGCCAAGGCCTGCAGTCCGTAGAAATCGGTCAGTCCGGCGGCATCGGCCTCCTCGCACCAGTCCCACCACAGGCTATGAATGGCTTCTCGCAGGGGCTGATCGGCCAGCATGCTCTGCGGCTTGATGCCGGTGCCAATGGCGTTCGAGACAAAGGCTTCAACGCCTGCCGCTGCCCAGGCATTGCGCCGTACAAGATCGCGGCTCTTGGCGCGCAATTCGTTCTGGGTGAACGCCAGTGCTGCGACTGCGCCTGGATTGCCGACCTGCCACGCCAATGCGCGACGGCCGCCACCGATACCGTCATAGAACGGGGTGCCGCCAAGCAGACTCATGCCGACGCGTCTACGCATTCGGTCAAACCATTGCATGTTCAGAACCCTTTGCCGGTGGTGACCCGGATCTGGCGTGGCGCACCGGGCCACAGCCCGGTATCCACGGCCTGCTCGAAGAGGTCGCGCTTGACCGCCCCAATGGCGGCCTGGAGTTCATCGACGCTGCGGTACTCGACGGTCTTGTCGCCAAAGGTCACGCGCTTTTCGCCCTTGACCAGCGCCGCTTCCAGTGCGTCGAGGTGTGCTTGTGTGTAGGCCATCAACGGAACACCGTAAGGTTGATTTCGGAGGAGTCGTCGAACGATGCGGACGTGGTGGCGCAACTGACGTCGACGTACTGGGCTGTCTTCTGGTCGGTGCTGGATCGCACGATGGCAATGCGCTGCGTGCCGCTGTTGGTGCTGCTGCGGGCAAGCGCCGTCCAGCAATAGTTGGCGTCGGGCATGGCAACGGCGAAGGTCACGCGGTAGCGGCCCGCCGCCGTCCGGGTCACGCTGGCCACGTTGTGCGATGCGCGCACGACGACCTGCGTGCCGACATAGCCGAAACACACCCACGCCCGGGCCACGCCGGGGTGAGTGGCGTCGATCTTGGTCTTGACCTCGAGCCCGACACGACTGGCCAGCGCACTGATGCGCGATGCGAGGCTCATCAGACCAGCGCACCCACAAAGACCGCGACGAAGTCAGTCTCGGTGTTGCCGACATCACTGGCCGCGACGGCACCGATGTTGCTGCGTGCCTGAAGTTGCTCGGCCACGGTCAGCGACTGCGCCGCATCGAAGCGCACACGGTTGTTGACGGCGGCGAGCAGCGCATCCAGGCCACTGGTGCCGTTCTGCAGCAGTTGCTGGATTTCCACCAGCGTGTCGTAGGCGGCATCGGCACCGCCCAAGATTTCGGTCTTGAGCGCATCGAGCAGCGAGACGATCTTGTTGGACGAGTACGTGGTCGTGGCCGCGACGTGCGCATCGTCGATCACCGCCGACGACACCACGGCGGCTTTCAGTTCGTTGATGGCCGCGACCAGATTTGACTTGTCGGTGGTGGTGAGGTTGGCCAGGTTGCCTGCCTTGGCGCGGACGTCGTTGAATTCCTGCGCGACGCGGATGACCAGGCTTTCGATACGGGTAGCAAGACTCATGTTTTCTCCTTGAGGTGTCAGGACAGCCAGCGGCTTTTGATCACGCGCCGACCGGTGTTACGGTTGCCAGAAACAGCGAGGCCACCGCGTTGGGTGGCCTCGTTGATCGATTCGGTAGGTGTTTCAAGGGCTGGCGGACTGGCCAGCCCCAGTTGTCGCTCCAATTCCCGCCAGTGACGTTCCTCGAAGCGATCCAGACCCGCCGCCGATGCAGCCGCGCGGGCGTAGACGTAGCAGTCGAGCGCCTCATTGCGCTCACGCATCTTTTGCCACTCACGCACAGGGAAGCCGTTGCGGTCGCGGCGGGTGATCAGTTGTTCCGCGCAGAGTTGCTGGATGAACTCAGCGTCGATCTTGGGCAGATGGACGAACCCGGCCGGGAACACCGTGGTCAATCCGTCCTCGCCAACATCTGCGCTCTTGCGCAGGTTGTTGTAGAACTCGAGCTTGGCGATGCTGACCGCCACCGTGTACACCTTGATGCCCCGGCGCAGCTTCTTGCCACCCTGCGAGACATCGATGGCGGTCGGCGTGCCGATCAAGGCTGCACCGCGAGGCACCCCCTTGACCGCCATCACACGCGAATCGCGGCAGGCCCTCACAAAGGCGTAGGCCTCCTGCGTGGCAAACCCGGTATCCAAGGCAAAGCGCACCAGCGGCATCGCCGCGCCCGAGGCATGTGTCCATGTTTCGGCCAGCATTTCAGCGAGGCTCTTCCACACCGCGTCGCGGGCGGTGTCACCCATCAGCACGCGGTGCTCAACCAGCCAGGACTCCTTACCGCGCCCAAAGGCCCAGACCGACGCCTCGATGCGATCTTTCTGCACGTCGGCCGCGCCGACCAAGAGCAGACCACCTTGCGGCACCGTACCGACGCGGTAGTCCTCGCGGCGTTCGACCAGTCGTTGCCAGTCCGGCGCTTCGCCTTCCTCGACCCAGGTTTCGCCTAGCTCGGTGTTCTTGAAGGTCTTGATGGCGGCGGCCGATCCCGACTCTTTACTGACGGCGGCTTCCCACGCAGCGGCGATCTCCCGCCACGAACGCCAGCCCACCGGGCTGTACAGCGACGACAGGTGGAAGCCTGCCGTCTTACCCGCGCCATCTGTGATCATCGCGCGCCACTCGCCGTGCTCCAGCATCCACGTCTTGTGGTGCTCGGCAATGGCGGTGTCACATGACTCGCAGATGTAGGCGGCGGTCTCCGGTTGCCCTTTGTCCCAACGCAGCTGCTCGAAACGCAGCCACTGACGGTGGGAGCAATGCGGACACGGCACAAAGTAGCGACGTTGGTCACTGGCCTCGTACTCGCGCTCGATAGCCGATGCCCCTGAGATCGTCGGCGTCGAGACGATGAAGATCTTGCGCCGCGCGAACGTGCGTGTACGGGCTTCGGCCAGCGAGATCGCATCGCCTTCACCCTCGACGTCCAACGGATAGCCGTCGACCTCGTCGAGGAACAGATACCGCACCGGCATCGAGCGCAGCCCGACGGCGCTGTTGGCCCCGGTCATCACCAGCACGCCACCCCGGAACTCCTTGGCCAGGATGGTGTTGCCGGAATCCCGGCTGCGCGCCGGTGCAATCAGTTCAGCCAGTGCGGACGACTCCTCGATCAGCGGATCGATCCGCTGCTTGGAGTTGCGCTTGGCCATCTCCACTGTCGGCCACACCGCCATCATTGGCCCGGGTGCGTGATGGATCACATAGCCGATCCAGTTCGATCCCATCTCGGTCGCGCCAAGCTGTGCCGCCTTCATGAACACCACGCGCTCGACCGGCGAGGTCGGCGACAGGCAGTCCATGATTGCTTTCAGGTACGGCGTGCGACTGGTACGCCAGCGCCCGGGTTCGGCAGATGCCTTGCTGGAGAGCATCCGATGGCGATCCGACCATTCGGACACGGTGAGCAGCGGGTCGGGAGTCAGTCCTTCGCGCCACGCGCGTTCAATCTCGGCAGCGCCTTCGTAGTCCATGTACATCAATCCACCCTCGGGCGCATCTCGCCCAGTTCCTGCAGGTGCTCACGCACCGCCGCCTCCAAGGAGATGTGCATCGTGTGAGGATCGACGCCGAGCTTGGCTGCCATCTGTGCCGAGATGCGTGCGGGCCAGTTGAGCCAGGCATCGCGTTCGGATCGCGCCAGCTTGAAGACATGGGCGATGGCCTGCGGCCGATCCACCAGCTCGCCCTTGAGTCGGGCCAGACGCACCTTGTTGGTTTGCGCCTTGACCACTTCGTTGACCGTCCGCGCTTGCAACAAGGACGTGCCACCTGCTGCGGATGTTGCCAATGAGGCTGCTTGCCCGTCTCCTGTGGCCCCGCTGGATTCCTGGACGGCGACCTTGACCGCGCGGGTGGCCGTGCCATTGCGCGGTGCATCGGAATTGCGCGCCCACTCGCGGTCGACGCGCTCGGCATCAATCGTTCCGTCTGCCTCTGGCGTGATCCGCCCAGCAGCGATGGCCTTGCGCACCGCTGCATCGGACACCCCTCGGTGGCGTGCGTAGGCACGAATCGAAATACCCATATTTCCCCTTCGGGGCACCTTCAATCATTTGTTCGTCATTCCTTCGGATTGAGCTTGGCTTCCATCTGGAACAGCGCGTTCATACGTTCGTCATCAACACCATGAAAGGACACGGACATGAGCAAGCTCGAACAACTCCTGACCCAGATCGCGCAAAACAAGCTGGGCATCGAAACCCTGGAAACCCGCCGCTCGGACAGCCTCGATTTCCACGATGTAGCGGTCTGGTGCCTACGCGATGCGCTTGAAGCCGCCTTCAACGCGGGTCTCGAGCAGGGGCGCAATGCCAACCCGTCAGACAAGGCCAACACCTGATTGCGAAGCGAAGAAGCCAAGCAGAAAGCGCTTGGCTTCACTTGAGAACAGCGCGTTCATCACATCACCGTCCACCACATCGAAGGAGCAAAACATGACCACCACCCAACTGACCCCTGCCCAGCACGCGATCCTGGCCCACGCGGTTGAACACACCAGCGGCAAGATCGACTGGTTCCCCGACAACATCAAAGGCGGCGCACGCAAGAAGGTGCTCGACGGACTTTTCAACCGCGCACTGATCACCACCGACGGCACCGACTGGTTTGTCGCAGCGGAGGGCTACGACGCCCTGGGCATTCCGCGTCCCGACGGGAACAGGAAGGGCATCGGTCAGTTCGAAGCCAATCTCGACCGGATCATCGCCAACGCTGAAGGCGCGCCTGCGGCCGCGAGCGATCCCGAACTGGAAGCTGCCGTAACCGCCGCCGAAGCCACGTGGGTCAAGCCGCGCACTCGCGAGAACAGCAAGCAAGCCGAAGTGATCCGGATGCTGCAACGCCCCGAGGGCGCAACCATCGGCCAGATCTGCACCGCCACCGGTTGGCAGGCGCACACGGTGCGCGGCACCTTCGCCGGGGCCTTCAAGAAAAAGCTCGGCCTGACCATCGTCTCGGACAAGCCGCAGGGTGGCGAGCGGATCTACCGCATCGCCTGAAAGCGAGCACAGCGAGTTTCGGCGAAGCCAAAAAGATGGCGAGAGGAGCCATGAATAGCTTGGCTTCTCTCCCCACCAGCGCGTTCATACAGGTGTCGTGATTGACGACGCCACACCAGGAGAACCGCCATGAGCACCATGACCATCACCATCGAACGCACCCCACGCACTCTGCAGTTCGCAGGCCAAAGCCTCCAGGTCGAAGAGTTGAGCATCCGCCTGCCGTTTGCACGCAAACCTGCCGACCTCGGCGAACTGGGCGGTTGCGACCAGCACAAGGTCTACGTCACCGAGACCAAGGAGTTCACCCCTGCCGAATTCGACGCCTTTGGGCGCAGCCTGCTGGTGTCACGCGACTGGCTGCGTGGCAAGGGTGGCGGCACTGGCGACGGCTACCTCTGCGTCGAGGTCACTGCTCCCGGACGCCCTTACCTCTACGTCAATCCCGAGGGCGGTGATTACGCCCGCTACGTAGCCAGTCTCGGGTAAGCGAAATTGATCGAGAAAGAAGCCAGGAACAGCTTGGCTTCTCAATCGAACAGCGCGTTACTACAGGTGTCGCAACGATCAACCCGGAGAAGACACCATGACCACCAACCAGATCCCCACCACCCAGAACGAAGCCTGGGGTTTTTGGGGCACGATGAACGAACACGCCAGCGCCGCATGGCCCCTGGCCATGAACGCCATTTCGGACGCCACCCACCAGCCCCTCGAATCGGTGCGGACCTTCCTCGACAGTCGCCACGGACGCCACTTTGCCGACGACGTCCAGAACGGCTTGTACCAAGGCCAAGCCTTGCAGGATGCGATCAAGGCCGCCACCCAACGTTGGATGGGCTGGACGATTGGCCGCCAGACCAGCAAGCAGTACGGCATCCCGCGCGGCCTGCCTTACCTGACAGGCTTTGTGATCCACTGCGAAATCTGCGAAGAGATGGCTGCCTAATGACAACGCCCGCCACCGAACGGGAGCAGGCGCTGCGTTGGCTGATTGCCAACCGGCGTCCAGACGTCTCCATCGAGCAGGCTGTGCGCGTCATGTGCATGGCACTGCCGCGCGATCTCACTACCCTGCAAATCCTGCGGCGCATCGCCGAGGAAGAAGAGGCCAAGCAGCCTGGCCAGCCATTCAACTGGCGCACACTTCCTGGTCTGCTGCCTCGCGGATGGCCGTCTGGCCGGTGAAGTCCTCCCACCGGCGCACGATCACATCCACGTACTTCGGATCGAGTTCGATCAGTCGCGCGACGCGACCTGATTTTTGGGCCGCAATCAACGTTGTGCCAGAACCACCGAACGGATCGAGCACCACGTTACCCGGGCGGCTCGAATTGCGGATGGCTCGCTCAACCAGCTCCACTGGCTTCATCGTCGGATGCAGATCGTTCTTCTGCGGCTTCTTGATAGCCCACACATCGCCCTGATCGCGGTCACCACACCAGTGGCGTTGCGCACCCTCGGGCCATCCGTACAAGATCGGTTCGTACTGGCGCTGGTAGTCGGCACGGCCCAGCGTGAAGGTGTTCTTGGCCCAGATGATGAACGTCGACCACTTACCACCGGCGGCGCGAAAGGCGGCCTGCAGCACATCCAGCTCGCTGGATGACATCGCCACATAGATGCCGCCCCGGCAGTTCGCCACGGTGGGCGTCAATGCTGCCAACAGGAAGTCGTAGAAGCCATCGCCCAAGTTGTCATTGAGGATCGCGCGATCCTTGCCGCGCATCTTGTCCTTGGCGCTGTTGGCGTAGTTCACGTTGTACGGCGGGTCGGTGAAGACCATGTCTGCCACGTCGCCTTGCATCAGCCGGGCATAGCTCTCTGCCACAGTCGAGTCGCCGCACAGCAGGCGGTGCTGGCCCATGATCCAGACATCGCCCGGGCGCGATATTGGAATTTCGCCAACCTCCGGTACCGCATCCTCATCGGTCTGTCCCTTATTGTCCGGCTCGTCGCCCGCGATCAGTTCGGCCAGCGCGTCGGCGTCGAAGCCGGTGATGTCCAGATCGAAACCTTCGAGTTGCAAGGCTTCCAGTTCGATCCGGAGCATCGCATCGTCCCAGCCCGCGTTCTCCGCGATGCGGTTGTCTGCGATGACCAAGGCGCGGCGCTGGGTCGGGCTCAGGTGATCCAGTACGACCACGGGCACGATCTCAAGCCCAAGTTTTTGCGCAGCGGCCAAGCGTCCATGCCCAGCGACGATGATGCCGTCACTGCCTGCAAGGATCGGATTGGTGAAACCAAACTCGGCAATCGATGCGGCGATCTGCGCCACCTGATCATCCGAGTGCGTCCGCGCATTGCGGGCATAGGGCAGCAGTTTGGCTGTCGGCCACTGCTCGATCTTGTCGGCCAGCCAGTTCATGCCGCCACCTCCATTTCGCGTTCAGTGGCGATCTCCTCGAAAGATTGGCCGGTGGCGATGAGCGTGACCGGCACGCCGGGGTGGTTTTGCTGAAAGCGCTTGATGGCCACGTCCACGTACTCCGGCGCAATCTCGACGCTGCGACAAATGCGGCCAGTGCGCTGCGCGGCCAGCATCGTCGTGCCACTGCCGCCGAACGGCTCGAACACGATGTCTCCGGCGTCGGTGTAGGACTCGATGGCGAACTCCGGCAACGCCACCGGGAAGACGGCGGGGTGATCAATGTCCTGACCGATCTTGCCCTTGTGGCGCATCACGCGAATCACCGAGTCGGGGATTCGGGTGTCCTGCGTCGGCTGACCCTTGTGCGTCCAGCCGCCGACCTCGCCATCCTTACCGCGCATCGCCGTGGACGACCCGTCAGCGCGCAGGTGCGATTCCTGGCCTGCGTGCTTGCAAGGAACAATCTTGTTGGGTTTGCGGGTGCTGCGATTGAAGTGGAAAACAAACTCGAAGCTGGGAGCCAATCGGCCCTGCCAGTCGCCGGGCATGCCTGGCCCCTGATCCCAGACGTACCACGCGAAGCGCCGCCACCCTAGCTGACGCATCCAGGACAGCCAGCCGTCCCAATAGGGGATGACTTCGTTGTCGCGGTGGATCAGCCCAAGATTGACCAGCACCTGTCCGTCGTCCGCCATCGGCAGATGTGCGAACACACCGCGCATCAGGACATCCCAATCGGCAATGCCGCCGGAGGTGTAGTCGCGCTGGTTGCCATACGGTGGCGAGGTGAAGCAAAGCTGCGCGGTGTCACCCTGCATCAGCGTGGCGACCACGGCTGGGTCGGTGGCGTCGCCACAGATCAACCTGTGCGAGCCGATGGCCCAGACATCTCCCTCGCGCGACACCGCCACCACTGGCGTGTCAGGTACGTTATCGGTCGTATCGGGTTCATCGGCGTCTACACCATCCTGCGCCGCAGGTTCTGCTTCGGTGGGCGTGGCATCTGCCAGCAGCGCATCGATCTCGATGTTTTCGAAGCCGGTCAGCGCCAGTTCGAAACCCGCTTCGGAAAGCTCCGCCAGTTCGAGCGCCAACATCTCCTCATCCCAGCCAGCGTCAAGCGCCAGCCGGTTGTCGGCGATGACCAAGGCGCGCTTTTGCGCGGTGGTGAGATGGGCCAGTTCGATCACCGGCACCTGATCCAGCCCCAGCTTGCGTGCAGCAGCCAAACGACCGTGGCCCGCGATGATGCCGTTGTCGCCATCAACCAGGACCGGGTTCGTCCAGCCATATTCGACGATGCTGGCGGCGATCTTGGTGATCTGCGCATCGGAATGTGTGCGCGGATTGCGGGCGTAGGGAATCAGCGCCCCGACCTTGCGGTACTCGACGTTGAGCGTATTCAAAGAGGGTGTCCTGAAAATAGAAAACCCGCCGACGACAACCGTGGGCGGGTTTTGGGGTTGGTGTGAGCTGACGGGGTGCGAACTGCGAACCGTGCGAACCTTGGTTCGCACCCTGACGCTAAAAAAGCGCCGCGCTGTCGCCCCCCGCATTGGCTTTTGGCCGGGAAGGACCCGTTGATTTCTGGTCTGCTTCCTCTGCCGTCACCTCTGTCCAGACGATAGATGAATACTACGCAAGATCAGGTCGTTTTGTTGCAGGGGTAAAAACCGCTTATTGCCGCGTGATGGCGCACATCCCCGACCATACGCGCCAAATCACGCCAAAACCCTACGCGACCACCACACCATTGAGTTGATCTGCGACCGTCTGCAATGCCCGCTGCCAATGCCGCCATGCCGTCGTGCGGTCGCAGGCAAAGCGGATCGTGATATCCCGCCAGCCATAGCGCTTCGCGCGCATCCATACGAGATGACGTTGCTCGATGGTGAGCCACTGCACCCAGCGCATAACCTCCAGCATTCGTTCAATTGCCTCTGGACTCGGCGGAAAGGATCGGTACACCCTCTCGTCCGCTGCAAAGGTCTCCCATTCGCTTCGGACAATGGCGGGCCAGCAGTTGAAGTAACCCTGCACTCGAACAGGAGGCAACCGTCGACTGGTGCTTGCGGCCTCTTCAAACCGAGCAGCAACGTCCTCGATAGTCCACTTAGTCATTGCGTCGCCCTCCGTAGAGCCGGTCACCGATGCGTCGCACGATCTCGCGCTCGATGAAGTCCAGACGTTCGTCGGATGCGTTGACCACCAGGATGTGTTGGTCACGCCAGCCACGTTCCTTGATCGCATCCAGATCCGTGGCCTGAGGTTGCAGACGACCGAGGGGGCAGCGGTATTGGGGTGTCGGCACCTTCATGTCACACCTCCTGCGTCTCGACAGCCCAGTGCAGCAAGGCCAGGGCGTCGGCTTCGTTGTCGTCGACTGGGGTGTGACCACGCAGGCGGACGGACGCGATCATGTCGTCCTTGCCCGCGTTGCCCTTGCCGGTCGTGTGCTTCTTGATCGTGCCGACCGGAACACCCTGGTAAGGGATGTTGTGATGCTCACACCACGCGGTCAGGTGTCCCATGAAGCCACCGTAGGCGTGCGCCGCATCAACGCCAGCGTGCCGTCGAACCTCCTCGAAGAACACCGCGTTGATGTGGTTGCTGGCCGAGAGCAATTCGTTGAGCCAGCGTTTGAAACGAAGGAAACGCATGCCGCCCCCTTCAAATCGCTGCGGCTTGAAGTGCTCCGTGCCGCTGGTGATAGTGCCGTCCAGGTGCAGCAAAGCCCACCCGGTGTGTGTGCCCAGATCAAGGGCCAAGATTGTCGTGTTCATCGTCGTGCTCCAGTTCGGGGGCGAGTGACGGAAGCGACGGGTTCATTGGAAAACAGCCTTTACGTGCGCGCACGCGTAGCGCGTCAATCAGGAAACCCGTCAAATCCGTCACTCGCCCGGATTGCTCAGTCATCTCGGTAGGGGTAGCCATGGCTGTACGGCTTGGGCCTGAGGGCAATGCCCGTGATCCCACGTGCGCCCCCGGTCAGCCGACACTTCTCGAACTTGCGGGCAGCCATCAGTTCGGAGAAGCGCTTGACCGAGCCCACGTACTCACCCGCGCGCTCAGCCCATTCACGCCAGTCGGCGAACAATTCGGAAACGCCTTCGCGGTGGGTCTTGGCCAGCAGGCAACGCTCCTCGATCCACTGCCCGAGCGCGTCTTCGGCCTCGAAATACTCCTCGGTCGCCGACACCACACTGGCGGGCGGCTTCAGTCCTTGTCGTTGCCAAAGGCTGCAGCCCTCGACTGCCCACGCCAGAATGCCGTCCCGCTCCTTGAGCAGCTTTTCGGTCAGCCTGCCGTCACGCCGTTCGGGCGGGATCGTCACCGTGAACGGGATCAGGTGAAGCCGCCGCTTCATCGCCTCATCCACGTTGCGGATCGATGGCTTGTGGTTGCCTGCGATCACCAACTTGAACTGCGGCACGTACTCGAAGAAGTCCTGGCGCATGAAACGCGCGGAAACCTTGTCGCCACCGGTGATGGCCTTGACCTTGGATTCATTCCAGCGCCGCCCCTGTTCGGTTTCGATGGATGACACAAAGCGTGCGCCGCGCAGGCCCGCCAGATCGGTCGGATGCCGGTCGGTGCGAGCCTCCATGAACGTGTCCATCGGCGCGTTGGCCGCGTAGTCGCCCAAGATGGTGGTCAGGACGTTGACGAACACCGACTTACCGTTCGCGCCGGTCCCGTATAGGAAGAACAGCGCATGCTCGCTGGTCACGCCCGTCAGGCAGTAGCCGACCATCAGTTGCAGGTAGGCAATCAGTTCAGCGTCGCCGCCTGTGACGTCGGCCAGGAATGCGCGCCACGTCGGACTGTCGCCCTGCGGTGTGGCCGTGGTCACCTTGGTCATCCGATCATCGCGCCGGTGCGGTCGCATGCGGCCCGTACGCAGATCAACCACGCCGCCTGGTGTGTTGAGCGCCCAGACGTCGGCATCCCACTCCTCGGCGGTGGAAGTGTGCTTGGGATCGGAGCGTGCGATTTTCTCGACGGACGAGATCGTGGCGGAGCTGGCCAGCTTGCCTTTTAGCCGAGGGCTGTCCGCCTTGAGTGACGCCATCCGGCAGATGCCGCGTGCGAGGTGAGACACGTAGAGCACCTGATCCGGATTCCAGCGCACTCCGGTCCAGACCAGCCATTTGCCCCAAAGCGCGCAGTAGCGCCAGTCCTCGCCATAGCGGCGTGTGAAGGCCGAGGACAAGCCGTCCTCCGTAGCCCAGTCGACACCGGTCAGCAGATCCGGTGGTGGCGTCTCCTCGACCGAGCGCATCACCGGCATCCGCTCGCCGACAGCGAGGAAGCCTCCCACATCAAAGCCTTCCGGAATGGCGTCAGCCGCATCCCAGCCTTCCGGCTTGTCATCGGGAGGCACCAGGATGGCGACCGTTGTCGCACCCGCGTTCAGGATTGCTTGCGATGCACGGTCAGCGTAATCCCAGCCCGGCGCGTCCCGGTCAGGCCAGATCAGCACGGATTTGCCCGCCAGCGGCGACCAGTCGGTCTTGTCGACGGGAGCATTTGCGCCATGCATGGCCGTGGTTGCCACCACGCCGATGGCGATCAGGGCCTGCGCACACTTCTCGCCCTCGACCAGCACAACGTGACCAGCGGCAGCCAGCCCCGGCTGGTTGTACAGCGGGCGCGGATCGGGCGGAGTCATCTTGCGCCGCTTGGCATCCCACGGCCGGAACTCCTTCTTGCGCCCGGGTGGGTCGTAGCGGTACACGACCGCAATCAGTTTGCCGGTGGCATCGAAGTAGTCCCACTTTGCCGTGGCCGGGCCGAGATCATCAACCGGAGCTTCCTTCTTGGCGCGGCGTACCGGCACTGATCGCGAACGACCGAGCAGATCAGCAGCCTCGTCGAGCACCCGGGGAAAGTCGGTGTGGACGTTGGCCCCGAGGTAGGCGGCGATCAAGGCAAAGATGTCACCGCCATCACCCGTGGCACGATCCGTCCAGAGACCAGCCTTCTCGCCTTCGAGTACCACCTCGAGGCTGTCGCCCGGGCTGCCCAGGATGTCCCCGATCAAAAACTTGCCACGACGCTTCTTTCCTGCCGGAAACATCGTGGTCAGGACTGATTCCATGCGTGCGATCAGTTCAGTGCGAATCTCGTCCCGCTCGCTGTCATTGACGTTGCGCTGGCGCGTTTCTCCTGGTGGTGATGTGTCATTGAAATCAAGCATCGGCACCACCCTCGTGTGACGTCTGCTGCGCGGCGATCCAGGCTTCCAGCTCGTTGGGTTTGAAGCGAACCAATTTGCCGACGCGGTAATGCGGAATGCGACGCTCCTGTCGTTCCTTGGCTTGTGAGAGCCAATACGACGGCAGGTTGAACATCAGTGCAGCCTGGCGCACGTCGATCAGCTGCTCGCCAAGTACGTGATTCAAACTCGAGGTATTCATGCTTGTGTCCTCCAGCAGCGGTCTTGCCACGCGCACATTCGGCATTCAAAGTGGGTCGAGTCATGGAAGGCGCGCGGCAGAAGGTCGCCCGCCTCGGTCGCCGTGATGACCTTGACCGCCCGATCCGACATGCGTTGGGCCAGTGCTGCGTCAAAGGGCACGAGCTCGGTGTAGATCTCCATCGTGTCGGCGTTGAGTGCCGTGAAGATCGCCGGGTGCTCGTGCAGTTCGAGATAGGCTTGGTAGATCGCCACTTGCGCGGCGTAGACGGGCTTGGAGAGAGTCAGGCCCTTCTTGTCCAGATCGCTCCAGGACTTGTTGCCGAGACACTTACATTCCCAGAGCGCGGGATAGGCGAAGCCCTCGGGGCCGCCGACGATGACGCCGTCGATGTGGCCCTGCAGGCGGCCATCGGCCACCGAGAAACCGAACTGCTCGCCGTCGGCCTTGCGGGTGCGCAGGTCAAAGCCCGCGTCCCGGAGCCACGCGACCATGCAGTCCTCCATGACGTGACCGCGTTCGAAGATCCGCAGCATTCGGCCCGGGGTGTCACGCCCGTGGTCGATGGGTGCCTTGGCGTACTCGAACTGCAGCGCTCGCTCGCAGGCCACTCCGAGGCGCGAGGCCCCGAGGTACTGGCGCTCGGACTGGCGGGCGCGAGCCTGCTGCAGGCCCGTGTCCACCAGGGTGGTAACCTGACCCGAGATGCTCGATGAGGAGTTGAAGTCGATCATGGCTTCTTCCCCTTCGGCTCTTCCCAGGGCAGGTCGTCCTCCAGATCCGCGAACGGGTTGGCCAGAGGGTCGGGCGCAGGCGTCATGCCGCGTACCGGTGGGTACTTGCTCGCCTCGTGGTGCGTGACCATTGCCTCGGTGTAGCAAGTGACGATGGCGTCGATCACTTGCAGCGCCTCGGCTTCGGAGTAGTCGCCCAGCGGCTTGGTGAAGCCAATCTCGCCCGCAGCCTCGCCGAAGGCCTTGAGGCACTTCTTCATCGCGGCCAGTTCGACATCAGACGGATCGATCATGGCGACCTCCTTGCTGTCGATGCGACCTTCCTTGACCCGCAACCAGTTGCCGTACAGCGCGTGAAACGCGTTTTGGCAACGTTGCGAGCAAAATACCCAGTCGATGGGATAGCGCCGGGGATTGCCGACACCGTGACGGTTGTCGGTGTGGCCGAATCCCCGGGCCTGTCGTTTGCAGACCCAGCATTTCATCGGCCTCCCTCACTGCGCCCACGACGGCTTGCCGGTCACGGGTGCGCGTTGCTGTGCCTGTGCCTGATACGCAGGCGCAGCCGCCTGCGCCGGAGCGCCGGAATGTCCACTGCCTGGAGCCTTGGGCGGCACGCCCATCAGTTTTGCGTATTCGGGGTGATCGGGTTCGACGGCGATCTTGACCACGTTCCGGTCTTGGCCCTTGCCATCCTTCTCAATGTCCACGCGCGCCAGAAACTCCAGGCCATCCAGTTCATGAAAGCCCTGGATGCGGCGCGCGGCGGCGGCCTGCGGGCTGTTGTCCTGGGGGTGGACGTTGCGGGCGCTGTTGAGCGCGGCGCGGATGAAACTGCGCCCCATCTGGCCCCAGGTCGGCCCCTTCTTGGAGTGCAGGCCGATGTTGCTCCACATCTTGCGCTTGGCATGGTCGCCAGCCGTGACCACGAATTCAGCGGCGAGATAGATGGAGCCGGTTTCGAAGGACTCGGTGGCGTAGCCGCCGCCCCAGCCTTGTCCCGGATCGTCATAGCCACCGGGCTTGATGGTCATACGCACTGGCACGACAGCGCCCTTGGGGATCAGGTCAAAGCCCGACTGTTGGGGATCGGCATCTTGGAAATCAAAATAGCTGGACGACATGGCGATTACTCCTTGGATTCGGTGGTGTTTTCAGTAGTGGGGGTGCCGGTGCTAACGGGCATGGGCAATGGCGACAGGCCTGCACACTTGGCGATCAGTGCGCCGAGATGCGGCGGCTCCAGCAGGTCGAGGCGGCCGCTGCGGTCTTTGGCAGGAAAGCCGTAGGGATTGACGGTGTGCGTGATGAAGGCTCGGTAGGCACTGCCGTCGTCGGCCTTGATCTCGGCCAGCGTCACGACCTCATCGACGATGCCTGGCAGCTCCAGACTGGTCTTGCTGCCTTCGATCTGCGGCACGAACACCTTGCGGTTGTAGTCATCGAGACGTTCGTCAAGGATGGCGACGAACACCACGTTCTTGCCGCGTGCGTGCTGCAGATGTGTCAGTGCGCCGATCATTTCCTGGCCAAGCAGGCCATATGCGGCGCGCAGATCGGGTTTGCCGCTACGGTCGCTGGTGGCACCGGGTTGCGTCTTGCACCATGCGAAGCACTGCCGGGACAGCTGCGTGATCGAGTCGAGAAAGAAGGTCTGGTAGCGGTCGAGCTGCGTCGGGTTACCAAATTTCTCGATGACGTGGTCGTAATGCGCCTGCGAAAACGCGCTCTCCGGCGGCAGTGACCTGTCCGGGCCTGCGAGGAACACGAAAAAGTCGCGGCTTTCCGGCCACGAGGCCGGGCGGATGGTGTCGCCTGGCCAGTCGGCCACGGCGAGATCGCCCGCCTCGATATCGAGGAACAAGGTGGTGGCAGGGTCGAGGTCTTTGAGCCGGGTGGTCTTGCCGATGCCGGATTTGCCCAGCATCAGCAACTTCACACCTTTGCGCTCGGCCAAGCGCTGCTGTGCGGAAATGATCGGGAGGGACATCACGCCACCTCCTTCAGTTGTTCCGCGACCGCCGGATTCCAGAGGATCTGGTAGCCGCTGTGGCCGTTGCGCGAGTACGGCATGGCTTCGGCCCATGCTTCACCGGCCTCGGTCAGTTCCCACTCGTCTCGGTCGTTGCGGAACTGAAGGCCGCCGGATGCCAGCAACTGGTTCGTGGCCTTGGCTGAGCGACTCAGCAATTTGCCAAGCTGTGTGGCGTTGAGCGAGCAGATCGGCTCGTTGGCGGCAGGCAAAGCGCGGCGCAGCACCTCCGTGGTCAGGCCGGTGTTTTCCTGAATGCAGGTCAACGTGGCAGCCATTGCAATGCCGGTCTTGACACCCGGTACCTTGGCGACCGCTTCGCCGATCAGCAGGATGGCGGTGACGCGATCTTGGGTCGGCGCGGGCAAGGCAGCCATCGTGGTGGCGGCGGAATACGCGCCTGTCTTGCGGATTGCAGGCAGCACTTCACCGGTGATCCAGCGCTTGAAGCGCTTGGCGGCATCCTTGGTGCTACCGAGGATCAGGGCGTAAAGCCCCGACTCGTTGACGTGGTTTTGGCGTTGACGGCCACCCGCCGTAAGGGTCTCCAATTTCTGGAGATCCTCGGCATCGACGTGGGACTTGATCGCCTGAGACGGATTGCCCATCTCCAGGGCGTCGCAGACATCGGTGGCGTTGAACCACGGCAGACCGAGTTCATCGACCTGGACGCGCACGGCGTGCGCTTCGAACTGGAAGGGAATGATCGCGCTCATGATCAGCCCTCCCACGACACGTCGGCGATACGGTCGACTCCACGCGCGGCACGTTTGCGCACCTCGGTGTGGAGTTCTTCCAGCGCGGTGCGGCGGCGGCCGAGCGCCAGCGATTCCGCGTTGGCTGTCTGGATGGCAAAAGCCAGCTCGTCCACAGTGGCGACATCAAGCGGGACAACGACGTCCTGACCGTCCGCGCGGCGATACCGGATTTCGTCAGGGAGGTGTTCGCCGTAGATGGACGGCAGCTGTTGACGCAGCGAGGCGATGAGATTGGTGCTCATGGTCATTACTCCGAATCGATGGAAAGGGTGAAAGACGGCTTGCCGGAATCCACGGTGCGAGCAGCGGCGAACTGCTGTTGCAAAGCAGGCGGCCAGTTCGTGAAGCGGGATTCGGAGACGGACAACTTGATGTCGAGGTAACCCTCGACCTTCTCGCCTGAGGCGACGATGCGTTCAGCGATCTCAGCCAGTTGCTTCTGATCCCAGCTGACCTTCTTGGGCAGCTCGAACTTCAGGTGCAGCGGGCCATCGCTGATGTGTGCGGTGCCGAAGTCACGGCCGGATTCGCGCAGCGCGGTGCGTGCCTGCTCGCCGTAGCACTGATCCAGTGCCGCATCGAACTTGGTGCGCGCCTTCTTCAGCCAGTCGATGGCTGCATCGAGGTTCTTGTCGATCTCGTGTTTCTGCGCTGGCGGCAATGCGGCCAGTTGGCTGACCGACATCTCGGCGATGTCGGCAGGGAAGATGGTGATGTCATTCATCGCATCTCTCCTCAAACCGCCGCGCGTTCGGATGTCGAGTCGTGCAGCGCTTCGCGCTCAAACTCGAGGATCGCGTCGACCGGGTAGCCGACACGCTTGGACAGCTTCAGGTAGCGTGGACCGCGACCCTCACTGCGCCAGCGCTGCAAAGTCTTGGGGCTAACGCCCCAGCGTTGCGCGAGCTCGTTTTCGTTGAGCACGCGGCGATCACCGGGTGACATGGTGTTGATCGCCTGCTGTGGCGACCGGGGGATACCGCTGGTTGGTGTCTGCATGGAATGCTCCTGTGACGTTGTTGAGTAACAGGTGTCATTCCAAACTTCGGGTGGCGAACCTTTAAGGGACGCAATGGCGAACCACGACGGAACTCCAGGTTCGCCAATGGCCCAGTGCAGAAAAGCAAACGGCGAGCACATGGCTCGCCGTCATCGGATGTGTCTGGAAGCAGATCAGGCGTCGGAGAAACCGAGCAATCGACGCTGCGCAGCCCAATCGCGCGGCAGTTGCTCTTGGCGGCCACGCAAGGTGTGCAGATTCAGGTGGCGTGGCTGACGTCCTTCGAATATCGCCTCCACGATATCGGGGGCCAACATGGTCATGCGCAGGACCTCGGCAGCCCAGCCCGGTTCCACTTTGAAGGCGTGCGCCAAGTCCGTTGTCGTGGAGTAGGTGCCATCGTCGATCAAGCGCTTCCAGTAAAAGGCCTTGCCCAGCGTTTTGATCATCGGCACATCGAAGCCACCGATTCGGTCCGCGATCTCGGGGGCTGGCGGTATCAGCAGCTTCCGGTTCTGGCGGCGCTTGATCGTCAGTGGCACCAAGGTAACCCGCTGCCCCTCGCTGACATAACTGCGCGCCTCGGCTCCAATCTCGATGCGGACGGCGCGCTGGCGCTGGTGGGTCGTGGCATTCATGCCAAAGCCTCCTCGACACGCTCTTGGGACTCTTCGATCAAGGGATGCGTGCTGATGTCCGCACCGAATCCGATCCAACCGTCCTCTCGCCAAACGATATCCAGGCCGTGCCCGTGTAGTTGCACGCGTTCGATCAACAGCCGTGTGATCCGTTGCTGCTCGGCAGGGAACAGTTGCGACCACACGTCACCGATGCGCTGCATGGCGACCACCACCCGTGCCTCGTCCAGTGTCGCCCCCGCCGGATGCTGCTGGCAGGATCTCCACACTGCGATCAGCATTTGCGGCGATGAGAGCGCAGCATGGATTTGCGCCAACACGGCATCTTCGATCTCGGCGGCTGGCAGGTGGCCCACGTCCGGCGTATGCGGAGCCAGGCTGGCACCGGCGTTGCGCCGCTTGTGCAGGTAAGGCACGTAGTAGCGGTACTGCCGACCATTTTTCTTTTTTACGAAGGAGTGCAACATGCGTTGGCCATCCGGTGCAAACAGAAGTCCCGCCAGCAGTGCCGGATGCTTGGCTCGGTGTTCGCGCGGAGCCTGCTTTCGCCTCTCAATGAAGGCGTGTGCCGCGTCCCACAATTCTTGAGAAATGATGGGGTCGTGCTGGGCCGAGTACCACGTCTCGTGATTGCAGATTTCACCGAGGTAAATGCGGTTACGCAGCAAGGTAAAGAGGTACTGCTGATCGATGCTGCGCCCCAATCGCTCCCGGCCGGACTGGGTGACCCATGCCTTGGTGGTATGCCCTTCGATATCCAGTTCGCGGACGAGTCGCGCAGCCGAGCCATGCTCGGCGTAGCGGCGGAAGATGTCACGTACCAGCGCAGCTTCACGGTCGTTGATAACGAGCTTGCGTTCGACCACGTCGTATCCGAGGGGCGGGACTCCGCCCATCCACATGCCTTTGGCCTTGCTGGCGGCGATCTTGTCGCGGATGCGTTCGCCGGTGACTTCGCGTTCGAACTGCGCGAATGACAAAAGGATGTTGAGCGTCAATCGCCCCATCGATGTGGTGGTGTTGAACTGCTGCGTGACCGCGACAAAGGAGACGCCGTTGCGGTCGAAAACCTCGACCAGCTTTGCGAAGTCCGGCAGGCTGCGCGTGAGGCGGTCGATTTTGTAGACGACCACGGTATCGATCTTCCCCGCCTCGATGTCGATCATCAGTCGGCGCAACCCTGGCCGTTCCATGTTGCCGCCCGAGTAGCCGCCGTCGTCGTATCCGTCGTCGACGGCTATCCAGCCCTCATGCCGTTGGCTTGCAATGAAGGCCAAGCCTGCATCACGCTGTGCCTCGAGGCTGTTGTATTCCTGATCGAGGCCTTCGTCAGTGGACTTACGGGTGTAGACGGCGCAGCGCTTCTTTGGCGTGACTGCGGGAATCTGGTTTCGACGTACTGAGCTCATGCCGCCCCCTTCTTCGAAGCTGGTGCCTTCAAGCCAAAGAACACCGGGCCTGACCAATGGCTGCCTGTGATGCGCTTGGCCACAGCGGACAGGCTCTTGAAGCGTTGCCCCTGGTACTCGAAATCATTCGATCCGCGCACCAGCACACGATGTTCAATGTCGTCGTAGATGCGTGTCAGGACGGTACCGTGCAGTAGGCGTTGGCTATCGCCGCGTAGTTGCTTGGGCAAGATGCCGGTTTCGCCAACCTCCTCAAGCTTCTTGCGCAGTGACGGTTTCAAACCGCCAAACGCGCGCTCTTGCATCCGGTAGGCCAGGCGACTTTCCAACCAGACCCGATGGTGGTGATTCGGCCGTTCATCGAAATGGTCGTCCCAGAGAGCCCAAAGATCATCCATCGAAAGATGGGGAATAGCCGCGACGCGGGCGGCGACTGAGGCGGGCGTTGGTGAGGTTGCGTGTGCTGTCATGGGCGAACTCCGTTGTTGTGATCGGGGTTCGCATTCACGCGCTGTTGGCCGGGGAAGCCAAGGCAAACCTGCTCGCTGTTTTTGGGGATGTCGCGCGATTGGCGGACACGGAGGCGCAGTAGCGCGGCAGCCAATAGATCAGCGATTTCTTGATGCCCGTGCCGTGGCCGGTCGGGTGATGTGCAAATGGAGATAGGTTCGATTTCTGTCATGGCAAGCGTTCCGATGGAAAACGCTGCTCATGCTAGAAACCAAGGGCACTTCGCGTAACGTGATTTAGCGTGAGTGCGCGGGTTTTGCGCTATGTCTCTTTGGGCCTATACCAAGCCGCGCGCTGGCCATTCACTTCCCGATACCGAAGCTCGAAAAGGCGGGATTCGTGCACGACCTGCCGCCAACTGCTGCACCCATACTTGGCCGGAAGTTGATCAGGATACCTTTCTGCAATCCATCGTCCAGCAGTGGCGACCGGTGTCCACTCGTCGACAGCCAACTGATCTGCCGCTTCACGCAATGTGCGAACAATTCCGGCTGCGGGCCAATCCACCGAGCCATCCGGCGCTATGCCGTTGATCACCAGATCGCGGAAGGCATCGGACTGGGCAAACTCCGCCGCCAGACGACGGGCCTGATCCATGTGCTCCGCCCAGCCTCGCAGTTGCTCAAAGTGTTGGTCGACGCGACTGTAGGCCGCCACCAAGGACTCTTGCGCACCACGGCATCCGTCCAGACTCCAAAGGTCGTGCTGGTCGATAAAGTGGTGCACCAGGTTGTTCCGCAGCAGAACGAGTTCCTTCAGATCGTTTTGCGTCGTATCGAAATCCTCGGCAGACATCCGCAAGCTCATCTTCATCTTGAACGAGATGATGTTGTCGGGCGCATCTGGTTCGGCGACATCGTCTTGGTCGCCGCTGGTGACATACGTTCCGAGCAGCGTGCCAACCAACGTACCCAGAGTTTTGTTTGCGGCATCCGCAACGCGCTCCGCCTGGTTCGATTCGAGGGGTGATCCTGACGCGGAGATTTCGTGGTGGGCCACGATGGCCTTCATCAATTGTTCGTACTGCTGCAGACGCAAGAGACAACGGCCCAGCATTCGTTGCACCTCGCGTTGCAAGGTCTGCAGTTCTTCATCTATGGGTTGGATCGGCAAGCCTGTCATCGAGGGACTCACCGTACTGGCAATTGCCCGTTCGAGACGAACTGATCGAAGCTGTCAAAGCTCTCGCCGTCTTGCCAAGACCGATCCCATGACCGTGGTTCAGCACTTTCCAGTAGCAGAAGGGTCAGGACGCGATCTCCTGTGGTGTAGCTGTGCTTGAACTCGCGCAACTTCATGTGTGGTGCCTCCTCCGGGCACCAGATCGCGGCAGACATCTCCGTGCCATCCCACTCCTGCTCAACGGTGGAATCAGCAGCCAGGGTGCCGGGTAATGGTTCCTGCGGATCGTCAGTGCGCCGAATGCGGGCGCGCGTCTTGACCGCGCTGCTGCTGCGCCATTCGTACTTCACGAAACCGTTGTCCCAATAGACAAGGATTGCCCGCTGCGTGGTGAATTTGATGAACCGAATGCACAGCGCCTCGAACGACACCTGGAACCGTTTGGCAAGGGCGCTCAGGACATGCAAGTCGATGCGCTGGTTCGAGATCCACTCGCGCAGTAAGTCGCCAGGCATCAGCAGGTTGCTGGCAAAGTCGTCCGCCTCACGTTCGATGAGACGGATAGTGTCAGCGCCAGAGTACACGCTTTCCTTGTCGCAGTTGAAGCTTTGCCGCTGATCGCGGTGGAGAATAAAGTGGCCCAGTTCGTGAGCGATGGTGAAACGCTGGCGCTCGGGGTTTGCCTTGCCGTTATAGAAGATGCCCCACTCAGCGGTATCGTGTGGGTTGCGCACCAGCATGCCTTCGCAGCTATTGATGTCCAGCACCATCGGGGCTTTGATCTCCCGCACCCCTTTGCCGTAAGGCGTCTCTGGAAGCATTTGCCGGACGACTTCCAGATCCACGGCATCCGGCATGCCGTCGGCGTGCCACGCCCGCAACCATCTCAAGACGGTGCTGGCTGCGATGGAACCGGTTAGGGGCTGGGATGAGCTCAATTGTCAGACCGCCTTAGTTCTTGTCAGGGAACATGATTTTGAGTGCCTGACGGTAGCGATCCTTCTCCTCGTCCGTCATTCCAGCGTACTCGCGGAAGAAGGCTACATCTTCTGGACTGGCCTGAGGCACCTGTTCAAGGGGCTCGCCCATGATGTCCTCCATCGTCACGCCCAGCACCCTGGCCAAGGCCTGGACCCGTTCAGCAGAGGGGCGCTGGCCGTCCTTCATTTCCAGTTCCCATATGTACGCCTTGGTACAGCCGACTTCGTCGGCGACCTGTTGCAAGGTCAATTTCTTTGCCTCGCGTAAGCGTCGCAGGCGTGCTCCGAACGCTGAAGCCATAGCGATGCTCCTGTAGGGAAAAACAGTCAGTTAACAAAAACAAGACCGCCAGTATAGCCGTGAGATACAAATGAGGTCTAGATGTGCCGCTTTGATTGACAAGCGGAAATCTGAGGTTCAGAATCGCGCTTGTATCTCGCTACTTTACTTATTCGAGGTTCGTGTTCAGTAACCTAGTCGCTGGCCAGTGCAGTCCGTACATCGGTCGCAGACCTTCGACGCCGATCCAGAAAGGACGATCAAGATGAAGAAGACCTTTGTCGACGTGATGCTCGAGCTGCCGGTGGACGCCACGCTGCGCGACTTCCTGACCACCCACAGCCTGCCTGTGCCCGATGGCTTTGCCTGGGATGACACACCGGAGACCAGCCAGTTTCTGGTCGAAGCGGTCAAAGTCTGGCCCGACATTGCTGCCCGCGACCGGATGACGGCCAACCTCATGGCCAGCGTTCAGTTGGGCGATGCGGCAGGTAAGCAGGCGATGTTTGAGGCGGCCGTGGCCGAAGGTGCTGCGCTTGCGGGTTTGGCGCTGTGCGCAAGTGACATCCACCGTTCCTTCTGGCTCTACGTCCACCACCCGGCACTGTTCGAGCGTGCCTATGACTTCAGCTTTTGGGAGCAGCATGGGCAACAGACGCAGCAATACGATCTCGGCTTGAAGCGCCAGCCGAACGGTTCGGATGCCAATCTGACTGCGTTGCGTCACGCCATCTCTGCCTTCTACAAGCGTGAACTGCAATGTGGTGACGGCAGCGTGGCGCACTTGGTCGAGCGTAGCCCGGGCGTGTTCCTGCTGTCGGTCCATGTCAAGGACATGGCGATGCTGCGTCTGGAGTTCGAGGGCGCAACCCTGAAGCGCCGGGTCGGCAACCCAAACATCCACATGGTGCTGGAGTACGCCAAGTCCACCGGCGTGGTGCGCACGCTGGTGCGCGGCGGAGCAAAGTACCAACAGATGTTGGTCGAGGCCTTCGCGGAGCATGTGCTGGGCGTGAAAGCGAGCGCTCACAAAATCAAGTCGCCGACGCTGGATTTGTCGATGCTGCGCACCGGATTCGATGTGCCGGAGGCCTTTGAGGACGGCTTCTCGATGGTTCAGTTGAAGGCACTCACCCTGCTCAGCCCTGACACGGCGCTGAAGATCGAATGCACGGCGATGCAATCCAGCCAGCAACGCTCGGTGCACGATTTGCTGAAGGAGAAGCTGCCGGGCCCGCTGGAGGGGCAGTGGGCGGTGACTGCGGCACAGGTAAATCTCTACTACCCACCCGAGCCGGGCAGGACTCGCCCCAAGGTGGTCACCATCGAAGTGACCAGCAAAGGGCGGCTGAACCTGCACAAGTTCGACGCCAAGATGCAGGCGCAACTGGAGGGTTATCTGGTCGCGGTGGGCATCTTGCAGAAGGGCCAGACACTCAGTGCCCAGGAATTGCCGCCAGAGACCGACGCGGTCAGTTCATCATCGGCCTTCGAGGACTGACCAATGGCGACGCACGATGCCTGGGTCCTGGTTTGCCGCCTGTTCGCAGGCGGCACGCCGGTGCTGCGGGCCACGCTCTCGCCACGCGAGGTATCTGCTTTGTCTGTGCTCGGCAAAGCCGTCAGGCCAACAGTGGTGGATCAATCTTTTGTGCTCTGCCCCCACTGTCAGCAGCATCGGGCACAGGTCTGGGGCGATGGACGAGGCGGTCGGATCTGCCGGTGCCCGGAGTGTGGCCAGGTTCCTGTCGAGGCAATCGACGGTGCGGCGTTGGCCCTGGATGAAGACTGGCTGCGGCAGAAAATGCGCCTCGCGCTCGACATCGAGAGCCGCGACGACATCGATGACTTGGGCGACGGTGTTTGGCGGCTCGGTAACGCACGCAGCTCTCCGGTCGTGCTGGCCCGAGAGCTGACGAGAGTGCTGCATGAGCCGTCCTTGCTGGATCGTGTTCGGGTGGCGGGAAGCAACATCCGGGTAATCACCCCCAGGCCGCGCACGACCCGTGGATCGCCCTTCGGCTCCGGTGTGGAATGGCTGGCGCTGGAAGAACGATTCACGTTCTATGGCGGCGGGATCTCGTTCATCCCATCGGCACCGTCTGCAGCGCCAGTAGTGGCCGATCCAGCCGCACCTGTGAACGGGCCATTCTCGGCCGACTTCAAGTGGGCAACGCTGCCGGATGTGCAGTCCACACCAATCCGATTCACCCAAGGTCAGGCCAAGGTGTTCGAAGCGCTCTGGTCGTTCAAGGGGGCCGAGGTGGACGGCGAAAGGATCATGCAGCGCGCTGGCCAGAAGAGCGACAAGCCGATTGACCTGTTCAAGATCAAGTCGAAGGACAAGGGCAAGCCGGAGCATGAGGCTCGACTGGCAGCCTACGGGGCACTCGTCGTCACACAGCAACGCGCTGGACTGTATGCGATGCCGTGTTCGGCAACTGGAAAGGGGGCGAACGTCATGACATGAATTCAGCACCGAAGCGCCTGGCTCGCGCCGACTTCAAGAGCCTGACTTTTTCATTTTTTGGAGAGATTGAAATGAGCGGAAAGAACCAATGGGTCGTACCCATCAACGGCGGTGATCAGTGGGGTGTGCGGGGAGAAGGCAACGACCGCCTCACATCCATCCATGGCACGCAGCAACAGGCGATTGACCGTGCGCGGGGCATCGCCATCAACCAGCAGAGCGAAATGCTCATCCAAGGGCGGAACGGCCAGATCCGTGAGCGCAACAGCTACGGTGACGATCCGTTCCCGCCCAAGGGTTGACGTGGAGGCTGGCCTCGCGGGTTTGCCGTTCTGCTTTGCTCGTGCAAACCCGCGAGCCAACCATTCCCGTCGGCGCACGCATAAGTGGTTGACGAACAACGCCGTCTGCGTGTGCCACGGCGAAGAAGTTAGCGCCGATTTCGAGAGAAGATAGGGCGGAACGGAGGGCAACCGGGGATGTTCCTGCCAGACCACAGGACCCGGGTCGCACACGCAGAATGTGCGGGAACCCCGCGTGGCACGCGGGAAGCACAAATGAAAACGCCCAACTGAGAACAGTTGGGCGCTGAATTTTGGTGGCCGGGGAGGGAATCGAACCCCCGACACGGGGATTTTCAATCCCCTGCTCTACCAACTGAGCTACCCGGCCACTTTGTTTTCGCGACGTTCCCGCCGGCGAGGACGCGCATGATACGGAGGTCTTGCTGTTTCGGCAAGCGTTATCGGCAAGTTTTTTTCGATGCCGGCAACACGGCGGACCGAGCGCGGCCATCCGCGCATGGCCGCATGCGTTCGCGGCCGATGCCCTGGCATGACACGCATCGGCCGCGCGGCATGCGCCCCAACAAAACCTTTACTTCGCCGCGCCCGGCTTTGCATAGCCTGCACTCCATCCCGGGAGGCCAGAAACCATGCACCCTCGCCTGCTGTTGTCGTTGCCGCTGTCGTTGCTGCTCGCCTGCACCGCACAGGCGGCGGCGCCGGTGGAATCGGTCGGACGTTTCGAGCTGGACCGTTACGCCGGCCAGTGGCACGAGATCGCGCACCTGCCGGTGTCGTTCCAGAAGAAGTGCGTGGCCGACATCACCGCCAGCTACCGGCTGCGCGCCGATGGCCGGATCAGCGTGCTCAACCGCTGCCGCACCGGCGATGGCGGCATGATCGAAGCCGAGGGGGTCGCGCGCCCGGTCAGCGGCCACCCGGGGCGCCTGCAGGTTCGCTTCGCCCCCGACTGGCTGTCGTGGTTGCCGTGGGCGTGGGCCGACTACTGGGTGATCGCGCTGGATCCGGATTACCAGTGGGCGATGGTCGGCGAACCCGGGCGCAGATACCTGTGGATTCTGTCGCGCACGCCGTCGATGGACGCCGCCCTGCTCGAGCGGCTCAAGCGCCAGGCCGCCGACATGGGCTACGACCTGGCGCCACTGAAGGTGATGGCGCCGGTCGACTGAGCGCTCGCGCTCATGGCGCGCCGGGCCCGCGCCGGTAATCCAGCGGCGGCGCGTCGCGCTGCAGCAGCGGCACGTAGCGGAAGTCCGCGCCGCGGCGCCGGCTGAATTCCTCCCTGGCCCTGCCGACGATGTCCGGCGACTGGAACAGCCGCACCGCCGCCAGCGCCAGCGCCTTGGCTGCATTGAGCGCGCCCTTGGCGCCCAGCGGGGCACCCGACGCGGCCACCGCCTGCCAGCTGTGCGCCGGCGTGCCCGGCACCCAGGTGGCGGTGCCCAGGCCGGCGGTCGGGACGTTCCAGCTGACGTCGCCGACATCGGTCGATGCGCTGCCGGCCAGGTCCGCGCGATAGGGCTGCAGCTGCATCGCCACCGCCAGCGGCGGCCGCCGCTCCAGGCTCTGTTGCAGCGCTTCGGCGAAGGCCTGCTCGGCGGCGTCGTAGCGCACGCCGCCGACCTGCTCCAGCGCCGCCTGCATCACCTGGCCCAGGGTGTCGTTGGGCAGCAGCGAGAACACCCCGCCGGTCTGCTCGAACTCGACCGTGGTACCGGTGCCCATGGCCGCGCCGTCGGCGGCCCTGCGCAGGCGCGCAAACACCTCGCGCACCACCGCCGGATCGACATGGCGCACGTAGTAGTAGGCCTCGGCGAAATCCGGCACCACGTTCGGCGCGCTGCCGCCGTTGCTGATCACGTAGTGGATGCGGGTGCCGTCGGGCACGTGTTCGCGCATCAGGTTGGCCATGTGGTTGAACGCCTCGACCGCGTCGAGCGCGGAGCGTCCGCGGTCCGGCGCGATGGCCGCGTGCGCGGCGACGCCGTGGAAGCGGAACTTGCCGCTGATGTTGGCCAGGCTGGTGCCCTGCGCGGCCGAGTTCTCGGCCGCCGGATGCCAGTGCAGCACCACGTCCACATCGTCGAACAGCCCGGCGCGGGTCATGTAGACCTTGCCGGAGCCGCCCTCTTCGGCCGGCGTGCCGTACAGGCGTACTTGGCCCGGCGTGCCGCTGGCCTGCAGCCATTGCGCGATGGCGCGCGCGGCGCCCACCGACGCCGCGCCGAACAGGTTGTGGCCGCAGGCCTGGCCCGCGTCCTGGCCGTCGATCGGCATGCGCACCGGCCCGGCCGCCTGCGCCATGCCCGGCAGCGCGTCCATCTCGGCCAGCAGCGCGATCACCGGTCCGCTGCCGCGCGTGCCGTACGAGGCGACGAACGCGGTCGGCATGCCGGCCACGCCGGCTTCGATGCGGAAGCCGGCCTGGTGCAGTTCCTGCTGCAACAGGCGCGAGGAGCGCTCTTCCAGGTAGCCCAGCTCGGGCTGCCGCCACAGCGCCTGGGCGACCTGCGCCTGGCGTGGTGCATAGGCGTCCAACGCCGCCAGCACCCCGGGCTCGGCCCCCCAGGCCACGCCGGCCGCGCAGGCCACCAGCCCGGCGCCCAGCCGGATCCCGAACCGCGCCCGCCGCATGTCCATCGCCCGCACCCTCAGTAGAAGCCCACGTTGTCGATCTCGAACCACACCTTGCAGCCGGCCTCGCCGCCGGCAGAGAACACCAGCTGCTGGACGTCGTCGCCCTGCCATGCGGCCACCGGGCCCTTGCCGCGGTAGGGCGGCTGTCCCTGCAGCGCGGAGAACGGGATCTCCACGGTGCGCCACTGCGGCGCGGCCTGGACCGGGGCGATGAAACGGCGGTCGCCCAGTGCCCGCACCTCCAGCCGCAGCGCCGGCGTGCCGCCGCGTACGTCGAAGCGGATGCTGCGGTAGCCGCGCAGGTCCACCGGCGCGACCGAACCGCGGCTCAGCGGCAGGATCGCCGCGGCATAGGCGTTGGGCTTGATGGACAGCCGCGCCTGGACCGACAGCGCGTGGCCGCCGCTCTCGCGGGCGACGGTCTCGCTGACCTGCAGCGTGCGGTCGTTGCCACCATCGGCCTCGTCGATGCGCAGCGTATCCAGCGCGGTGCGCCCGTCGGCGCGCTCGAAGTCGTCGACCAGCGGCGCCACCGCCTGCGCCGGCAGCGCCAGCGCGCGGTTGCCGGCCGGCAACACCGTGCCCGGCCCGTGCACCTGGCGGCCGGCGACGTAGACCCGCTGGGTGTTGCGGATATCGGCGATGCGCTCCCAGGGCCGCCCCTTCACCAGCAGCAGGTCGGCACGCTTGCCGACCTCGACGGTGCCGCGGTCGTCCACGCCCAGCGCGCGGGCGCTGTTGGCGGTGCCGGCGACCAGCGCCTCGGCCGGGGTCAGCCCGGCGTCGACCAGCAGCTCCAGTTCACGCAGGGTCGAGGCCCCGTGCGGCGTGCCGGTCATGCCGGCGTCGGTGCCGACCACCACCGGGATGCCGGCATCGTGCAGCGTCTTCACGTTGCGCAGGGCATCGGCGAAATTGCGCTCGCGCTGCCGCAGCACCTCCGGGCGGGTACCGGCGGCACCGCTGCCATCCACGCGCGCGGGCAGGTACACCGCCAGCGACGGCGCGTAGGCGGTGCCATGCTCACGCATCAGCTGCACCAGTTCGGCGTCCACGGGCATGTCCTGCACGCTGTGCGCGATCACGTCCACGCCGGCGCGCGCGGCGACCTTGCCGCGTTTGACCATCACCGTGTGCGAGAACACCTTCAGCCCGTGCCGGTGCGCCTCGTCCACCAGCGCGGCCAGGGTCTCCTCGTCCATGCTGCTGTTGTCGGCAGCGTTGGAATAGCGCCAACCGTCGGTGAAGGCCTTGATGAAGTCCGGCTTGTAGGCCGCCACCGCACGCACGCCGGCGCGCGCGGCCTCCGGCGAATTCACCCAGCGGGTGGTGTTCTCGTCGCCCCAGTCGGCACCGTGGCCGAGCGGCGTGCTCATGCGCGCGGCGAATTTCACGTCAGGCGCGGCGATGTCGGCCAGCCAGGCGCGGCGCGGCGCATAGGCCTCGGGCGGCTCGTGGAAATCGCTGACGGTGGTGACGCCGGCGGCCATGTACAGGTTGGCGATCTGCGGCAGCTCGGCCGGGCGCGCATTGGGCGTCCAGTGGGTGTGCAGGTCGAACAGCCCCGGCAGCAGCGCCTGGCCACGGGCGTCGATCACCCGCGCACCGCGGGGCGCGGCCAGGGCCTGGCCGGCACCGGCGACCGCCGCGATGCGGCCGTCCAGCACCAGCACGCTGCCCGGATACGCGGGGCGCCCGGTGCCATCGAACACCATGGCATCGCGGATCAGCAGCGCCGTATCGGCGGACGTGGCGGCCACGCTGGCCTGCCCGGAGGACAGCAGCAACGCGGTGAGCAGGGCGAGCGCGCGGGCGCGGCGGGGAGTGATGTTCATGTATTCAATCCAGAGTCATTGCATGGAATGCGCCGCCTGCGGCGCGCTCTGCGGGGTGCGCAGGCGCACCACCTTGCCCTGCTGTTCGACCACCAGCCCCAGGCTCAGGGCGACGCTGCGGGCGAAGCCCAGCGGGTCGCTGGCCGAGTACAGGCCGACGATGCGGCGGCTGCCGACCAGCGGATCGTCGATGACGATGCGGGTGTCGCTGTAGCGCAGGAACTGCGCCGCCGCCGCCGACAGGGTGTCGCCGTTGAACGACAGCATGCCCTCGCGCCAGGCCAGCTGCTGCTCCAGGTCTTCCGCAGGCACGGCCTCGATGCGGATGCCGTGGCTGCGGTTGGCCAGCGCGCGGTAGTTGGCCAGCAGGCGCGCCGGCGCCACCGCGCCCTGGGTGTCGGCCACGTCCACCACCCCTTCGCGCACCAGCACCTCGACACCGCCGCTGCGACGCTCGGTGAGGCTGACCGCGAAACTGGTGCCGACCGCGGTCACGTCGGTTTCCTGCGCACGCACCACGAACGGGCGGCCGGGGTTCTTGGCCACGTCGAACAGCGCCTCGCCCTGCAGCAGGGTGATGCTGCGGCGCGCGTCGTCGTAGCGCACGCGTACCTGCGAATCCGAGTCCAGGGTGATCGCCGAACCGTCCTCCAGCGGCACCCGCAGGATTTCGCCGCGGCGCGTGGCGTAGTACTCGGCATCATCCTGCTGGCGGTGCACGCCGATCACCAGCAGGCTCAGTGCCGCGGCCATGCCGGCCGCCCAGCGCAGCACCCGCCGCGACCGCCGGAAACGCGGCGGCACGGGAGCCGCGGCGATCGCGGCCGTGCCATTGGACAGCGCGCGCGCACGTGCGGTGCGCGCCAGCACCGCATGCGCCCGCGCATAGGCGCCGAAGTGACGCACATCGGCCTGCAGCCAGGCATCGCGCGCGACCGCGTCGGCGGCCGTCAGCGGGGCCCGGTCCTCGCGCGCGACCCAGGCCGCGGCGATATCGTCGATGCTGTGCTCATCGCGTGCGCGCATGGCGTGTTCCTCCTGCCGCAGGCCGTTCCCTGCCCTCGTCCGCGTCTTTCCCGTCACGCTTCATCGAATCCATCAATACCCGGATTCCCTTGCAGATGTGTTTCTCCACGGTGTTCTCGCTGATCTGCATCCGCTGGGCGATCTCGCGCTGCGAGTACCCCTCGATCCGGCGCAGGACGAAGGCCTGCCGGCACTTGTCCGGCAGGCTGTCGATCAACGCGCCGATCCGCGCCAGTTCCTGCCGCGAGGACGCGGTCCGCTCCGGGCACGCCTCCTCGCCGCCGATGGCCACCCGCTCGATCTCGGCCACGGCCTCGATCGACACCACCTGCGCACGCCGCAGCTGCTGCAGCACCACCGACTGCGCCACCGAGTACACGTAGGCGCGCGGCTGGCGTACGTGGGACACGTCCGCCAGCGCCGCCAGGATGGCGTAGGTCTCCTGGATCACGTCATCCACGTCCTGGCGCACCGGCAGTCGCCGCTGCAGCCAGTCGCGCAGCGCCGGCTCGCACGGCAGCACGTGCTCGGCGAGCCACAACGCACGCGCCGCGCCCAGTGCCGCGCTCATCGCCGCACCCCCGCGGTGCCCGGCGCGTGCCGGGCGCTTTCACGGACAACGTCTGGAATCATCAGAACGCCTTGGTCACGTTGACGTACCAGTAGCGCGGATACGCCTGGTACACCGCCGAGGAATAGCCGAACGCGTCGCTGGACACCGGCGGCCGCTTGTCGGCCAGGTTGTTGGCGCCGACCTTCAGCGACAGCCCGTCCATCCAGCCGTCGCCGCGGAAGTCGTACTTGACGAAGGCATTGGCCAGGGTCTGCGACTTCACCGTCCATGGCGTGCCGTCGGCCAGCACCAGGCCGTTCTCGACGAACGCACTGCTGTAGCGCGCGCTGGCGCCGACCGACAGCTGCTGGTAACGCCAGGTGAGGGTGCCGGACCACTTCCACTGCGGATTGCCGCCGTTGCCGATCAGGTTGCCGCCGCCGGTGACCCGGATCGACGGATCGACCAGGCCGCTGCCCTTGGCGTCTTCCAGCGCCTGCAGCGCCGGCGAGCGCTGGCGGTAGAACTCGATCAGGCGGGTGCCGTTGAGCGACACGTCGAAACGACCGGCGCGGGTTTCCGGCGAGGCCCAGCTGAAGCTGTAATCCACGCCGCGCACGGTCTGCGGTTCAAGGTTGACGTACTGGTCCTTGACGTACAGCACCTTGCCCGCGGCCTCCAGGCCGGTACCGGCGTAGCGCGCGATGTCGTCGGCGGTGGGGTCGGCGCGCACCACGTCGGCGTTGCTGCCGCCCTGCTGGCGCAGCACGTAGTCCAGGATCAGCGCGTTGCCCTCGCCGAACAGGCCGATGATGCCTTCCTGCGCGTACTTGTAGTAATCCACCGCGAAGGTGAAGCGGCCGAAGTCCTCGGGAATGAACTGCGGCTGGAACACGATGCCGGCGCTGGTGTTGGTCGAGGTTTCCGGCTTCAGGTCCGGGTTGCCCGAACGGCGCGCGGTGGTCGAGGCGGTGTAGCCCTTGCAGGCCGCCATCGAGGCCTGCGCGCCGCTGCGCACGTCGGCCAGGCACTGGACCCAGTCGGTGCGGTTGTTGGAGCGGCTGACCATGGTGGCGTTGACCTGCTCCAGGTTGGGCGCGCGGAAGCCCTTGGCCCAGGACGAGCGCACGGTCAGGCCGTCGATGATCTGCCAGCCCAGCGCCAGCTTCGGCTTGGCCACGCTGCCGAAGTCGTTGTAGCGCTCGGCGCGGCCGGCCACCTGCAGGTCCAGCGAACGCACCAGCGGGATGTCCATCCCCGGCGCGACCAGCGGCACCGAGAACTCGGCGAACACACCGGCGACGGTGCGCGACCCGTAGGTGTCCGGGGTCGGGCTGACGCCATACATGTCGCTCGGGTACTGGACCCCGGTGATCGCGTCGGTGAAGGTCAACGAACCGTCGACGTGGGCGTCGCGGTCGTCGCGCTGGGTCTCATGGCGCACCTCCATGCCGGCCGCCATGCCGACGTCGCCGGCCCAGGTGCGGAACAGGTCCGGGCGCGAAGCCTTGACGTCCCACAGGTACAGTTCGGTCTCGCTCTGGCGCTTGGCCTTGTAGAAGAACCGGTCGAGCTTGCTCCAGTCGTTGCAGCCGCCGCAGAACGGGTTGTAGGCCGCCGCGGTCGAATCGGCCAGCGCCTGCTGGAACAGGGTCATGCTCACCGCGTCCTGGGTGTCCTCGACCCTGGCCTTGGAGTACAGCGCCGCGCTTTCCCAGTCGAAACCGAAGTGGTAGCCGCGCAGGCCGGCCAGCGCGCGCACCTGGGTGTTCTTGACCTCGATCCGGGTCGGGCGCTCGAAGCGGTAGCTGGTGATCGTCACCGGCAGGCCGTTGGGACCGATGTTCAGGCCCTGCAGCCGGTTCGGGTTGAGCGTGCCGTCGGGCAGGTACATCGCGCCGAACGGGTTCCAGTAGTTGCTGGCGGCGACCGTCATCGGCAGCGAGGAAATGGTGTTCACGCCATTCTGCAGGCTGTAGGCGCGCGAGTCGTACAGGCCGGCCTCGCTGAACAGCGAGATGCCGTTCTCGAAATCATGCTTGCCGGTGGCGAACAGGTTGATGCGGCGCACGTCCGGCGCGATCGACACCGGGTACAACGACTGGTGGTTGTCGCGCAGGTTGGCGTCGGCACCCGAGGTGGCCTTGCTGCCGGACTGCACGCACAGGCCTTCGCCGAGGGTCGCGGCGCAGTTGCCGTTGCTGGTCGGCTTGACGTGGAAGGCGCCGGCGGCGGTGGTCAACCACTTGCCGTTCTGCGACACGCGCGCGCCATTGGCGGTGAAATTGCCCCACGGACTGTTGGTGTTGCGGTTGTCCACCCCGGCCAGGCCTGCGTACGGGGTACCGGCGAAGTCGTCGATGCGGTTGCCGCTGCGGGTCCAGTCCTGGTCCAGCGAATTCAGGCCGGTGGTGTTGTAGTAATTGAAGGCCACGGTGACGTTGGAGCGCAGGTCCTGCGAATTGCGGCCCCACATGCCGTTGACCGACACATCGCTCAGGTGGGTGCCCTCGCCCACGCCCTTCTGCACGCTCAGCGTGCCGCCGTCCATGTCGTCGCGCAGCACGTTGTTGACCACGCCGGCCACCGCGTCGGTGCCGTAGATCGCGGCGGCGCCGTCCAGCAGCACCTCGACCCGGCGCAGGTTGGCCACCGGCACGGTGTTGGCGTTGTAGGTCAGCACCGGCACCAGGTTGCCGTCGGCCTGGCTAGTCGGGTGCACCACGGTGCGGCGGCCGTTGATCAGCAGCAGCGTGTTGCCCACGCCGAGCCCGCGCAGGTTGACCGAGGCGATGTCGCCGCGTGCGTAGTTGGAGCTGTTGCCGCCGTTGGTGCCGCTGAAGGAGACATTGCCCATCTGCGGGATGGAGCGGTACAGGTCGTCGCCGGAGACCGCGCCGGTGGCTTCGATCTGCTCGGCCTGCAGCGTCGCCACCGGCAGGATCGCCGCCGACTTGCTGCCCTTGATCTGGCTGCCGACCACGGTGACCTGGTCCAGCGTATTGACCGGGCCGCTGGCCGGCGCCGGCTGCGGCGCCGGGGCCACCGGTTCGGGTTCGGCGGCCTGCGCCACCGCCAGCCCGCCCAGGCCACCGAGCGAGGCCAGCATCGGCGCGGCGGCGCGCAGGGTGATCGTACGGCCGTCGTCCGAGGCGATGGCCAGCCCGGTGCCATTGAGCAGGCGGTTCAACGCCTGCCGCGGGTCCATCTGCCCCTTCAGCTGCCCGACCTCGATCCGCCCCTCGTCGCCCATGGCGGCCGGCGCGATGATCTGCAGGCCCGCCTGGCGGGCGAATTCAGGCAGCACTTCCTCGATGCGACCGCCTTCGATATCGAACTGCGGCGGTGCGGCGAGCGCCGGCATGGCCACGCACAGCGCCGCGGCGGTCAGGCCGCCACGGATGGCGCTGGCCAGCGGCAACAACTTGAATGAACGCATTGATGAACCCCTCTCCGGTATATGCGAATGCGGCGACGTTGTCCGTCTCCTCACCTGCCTAGATGAGCCTGCGCGGAAGTTCCGCCATCGGCCGCACCTTCGCCCCCCGGCCATGCCCGCCATACGGCGTAGTATCCTTTGGCCAACCCCTCCGGATCCCGAGGACCGAGCAGTATGCGTTTTCGCCCACAGTACGTCCTGACCGCAGTTCTCAGCCTCGCCCTGGCCGCGTGCGGCGGCGGCATGGTGAAGCGGGTTTCCGAACCCGCCGCCGGCATCCAGCAGCTCACCGTCGCCAACGACGGCAGCTGGGAAGTCGAGCTGCGGCTGCGCAACTACAGTTCGATGCCGATGCGCTTCGACGACGTCGCCCTGCGGATCAAGGTCGGTGACCAGGCCGCCGGCACCCTGGCCGCCACCCCGGGGCTGTCGATCGGCCCGGAATCGGCCGACGTGATCAAGGTCCGCCTGCAGCCGGCCTCGCCGGCGCGCATCGTCGTGGCCGACGCCCTGGCCGGCGGCCGCTCGCTGTTCTACGAGCTGGAGGGCACGGTCAAGGCCACCCCGGAAGAAAAAAAGCAGCGCAGCTTCGAGGTGAGCGCACGCAACACCCTGAACCAGGCGCCGGGCCTGCCCGGCGTGCTGCGCTGATCCGCCTCCCCTTTCCGTTTCATCCGAGATCGCACCGATGAGCAACTACAAGGCACCCGTTACCGACCTCCGCTTCGCCCTGCACGACGTGCTCAAGGCCGAGTCTCTGTTCGCCGCGATGGGCCACGCCGACGCCAGCGCCGACGTCATCGACGCCGTGCTGGAGGAAGCCGGCCGCTTCAGCGCCAGCGTGCTGGCGCCGCTCAACGCAGTGGGCGACCAGAACGGCTGCACGCTGGACAAGGCCACCGGCGAGGTCACCACCGCGCCCGGTTTCAAGGAAGCGTACGCGCAGTTCGTCGACGGCGGCTGGACCGGCCTGACCGCCGCGCCGGAGTTCGGCGGCCAGGGCATGCCCGAAACCCTGGGCATGGCGCTGAGCGAGATGGTGTCCTCGGCCAACCTGGCCTGGAGCCTGTTCCCGATGCTGTCGCACGGCGCGGTCGAGGCACTCAAGCACTACGGCGAGGACTGGCAGAAGGAAGCCTTCCTGAAGCCGCTGGTGGCCGGCAACTGGACCGGCACCATGTGCCTGACCGAGCCGCATGCCGGCACCGACCTGGGCCTGCTCAAGACCCGCGCCGAGCCCAACGCCGATGGCAGCCATGCCATCACCGGCACCAAGATCTTCATCACCGCCGGCGAGCACGACCTGAGCGAGAACATCGTCCACCTGGTGCTGGCCAAGCTGCCCGACGCCCCGCCCGGGCCGAAGGGCATCTCGCTGTTCGTCACCCCCAAGTACAAGGTCGGCCGCGACGGCACGATGGGCGAGCGCAATGCCCTGCGCTGCGGCGCGCTGGAACACAAGATGGGCATCCACGGCTCGTCCACCTGCGTGATGAACTTCGACGGCGCCCAGGGCTACCTCGTGGGCCAGCCGCACAAGGGCCTGCAGGCGATGTTCGTGATGATGAACTCCGCCCGCCTCGGCGTCGGCATCCAGGGCCTGGCGCAGTCCGAGCGCGCCTACCAGGGCGCCCTGGCCTACGCCCGCGAGCGCCTGCAGTCGCGCGCGCCGAAGGGCGCGCAGCTGGCCGACAAGCCGGCCGACCCGATCATCGCCCAGCCGGACGTGCGGCGCATGCTGCTGTCGATCAAGGCGCTGACCGAAGGCGGGCGGCTGCTGGCCGCCCACGCCTACACCCAGCTCGACGCCGCGCAGAGCGCCGGCGACGCACAGGTGCGCGCCGATGCCGAGACCCTGGTCAGTTTCCTCACGCCCATCGTCAAGGCCTGCCTGACCGAGTGGAGCATCGAGTGCACCTACAACGCCCAGCAGTGCTTCGGCGGCCACGGCTATATCGCCGAACACGGCATCGAGCAACTGGCCCGCGACGCCCGCATCACCACCCTGTACGAAGGCACCACCGGCATCCAGGCGCTGGACCTGATCGGGCGCAAGACCGCCCTGTCGCAGGGCGCGGGGCTGAAACTGTTCCTGGCCGAGATCCAGGCGTTCATCGCTGCCAACGGCGACAATCCCGCCGTCGCCGAATTCCTGCCGGTGCTCGGCGCCCGGGCCAACGAATGGGGCACGCTGACCCGCAGCGTCCTGCAGCGCGCTGCGGCCAATCCCGAGGAGCTGGGCGCGGCCAGCTGGGACTATCTGTTCTACAGCGGCTACGTCGCCCTGGCCTACTGGTGGGCGCGCGCGGTAGCCGCGGCGCAGGCATCGGCCCACCCCGACGCCTTCAAGCAGGCCAAGCTGGAAACCGCGCGCTTCTACTACGCGCGCATCCTGCCGCGCACCCTGGCCCATGCCGCCAGCATGGAAAGCGGTGCCGCGCCGCTGATGGCCATGGACGCCGCGCGCTTCGGCGAGTGAGCCCGGCCCGGCCGCCATCGTCGATGGCGGCCGGGTTTACACAAATTGTCACGCTTCGTGTATAAGCTGTTTTCCCGATGGAGACAGACACTACACCGCGTGGTCTGATCGATACCGGAGTCGCCGCATCCGCTCCGGACGTGGAGTTTTCGCTCCCGCCCTCCCTGCACCGCCTTGGTTCCGTGCGCCTGCTGTCGCTGGACGCGCACGGCCGCGTGCTCGACTGGATCAACTGGCAGGAAGCGTCCTGCCTCTACGCGCGCGGCGCGGTGGCCTGGACCCTGGGCGACCCCTGCCTGCATGTGCACGGCGCCATCAACCGCGCCAGCGGCCTGCGCAGCGGCCTGGACCTGCACCCGATCATCGCCTCGCGCGGCCATGCCCGTTCGCGCGCCATCGACCCGACCCCCAACCTCACCAACACCGCGCTGTTCGCCCGCGACGCGCAGCTGTGCCTGTACTGCGGCCAGCAGTTCAGCCGCCCGCACCTGACCCGCGACCACGTGATGCCGCTGTCCAAGGGTGGCCGCGACATCTGGGAGAACGTGGTCAGCGCCTGCTTCCAGTGCAATTCGCGCAAGAGCAACCGCACCCCGCAGCAGGCCAACATGCCGCTGTTGGCGGTGCCGTACCGGCCGAGCTGGATCGAGCACCTGATCCTGTCCAACCGCAACATCCTGGCCGACCAGATGGCATTCCTGCAGGCACAGCTGCCCAAGAAGGCCCCGCGCCGCAGCGCCTGAGCCGGCGCGGTGCCGGTGCGCGACTGCCGGGCACGCCCATCGTGCGGGCATTCATCGACGCGTTCGCCCGCCCGCGACGCGCGCCAGCGTCCGTTCACCCGCGCCGCGCCCGAGGGCGTTGCCGCTGGCAGAGGCGCCCCGGGCAGGCACCGCGACGCAGCGCCGGCGCCTTGCGCTCTGACTGATGCACGGCCCGCGTGTCGCGCGGGCATACATGGACGCGCGATCCCACCCGCGCATGTCACGACTGCACCCAGTTCCCGGCCGACCCGACGCCGTTGCCGCAGGCCCGGGCAGGCACCGAACGCATGCCCCCATCGCGGTCCCGGCGCCTGAACCGGCCACCACCTGCGCACCCCGGCGTGCCTTCACCAGGCCCAAGCACCCAGCGGACGCGCATCGGGCGAGCGCCGCCACGGCGCAAGCTGAACCCCACCCGCACTCCTGCCGCGGAAGCCGTCATCGGCGGCCCACGCCACCGGTGGTTTGCTTGCCCCACCCCGGAATGGGGGCGAAAATACCGGTCCAGCTGAAACGCGAAGAACATGATCGACTCCGTCCGCTATCCGCGCCTGTCGCGCATCCAGACCCCGCACGATCTGCGCACGTTCGAGGAAACCGAACTGACCGCGGTCGCCGGCGAGCTGCGCGATTACCTGATCGAATCCGTGGGCCGGAGCGGCGGCCACTTCGCCGCCGGGCTGGGCGTGATCGAACTCACCGTCGCCCTGCACTACCTCTACGACACCCCGGTCGACCAGCTGGTGTGGGACGTCGGCCACCAGACCTACCCGCACAAGATCCTGACCGGCCGCCGCGACACCATCCACACGGTCAAGCAGAAGGACGGCGTGGCGCCGTTCCCCAAGCGCGAGGAAAGCGAGTACGACGCGTTCGGCGTCGGCCATTCCTCGACCTCGATCTCGGCGGCGCTGGGCATGGCCATCGCGCGCCAGCGCCAGGGCGACGAGCGCCGCATGGTGGCGGTGATCGGCGACGGCGCGATGACCGCGGGCATGGCGTTCGAGGCGCTGGCGCATGCCGGCGGCATGGACGAGGAGCCCAATATCCTGGTCATCCTCAACGACAACAACATGTCCATCTCCGAGGCGGTGGGCGGGCTGACCAAGATGCTCGGCCGCGCCACCGCCAGCCGCACCCTCAACGCGCTGCGCGAGGGCGGCAAGAAGATCCTCGGCGACAAGCGCCACAGCCCGCCGGCGCGCTTCGTCAAGCGCTGGGAGGAACAGTGGAAGGGCATGTTCGTGCCGTCCACCGCGTTCGAGCAGATGGGCTTCCACTACACCGGCCCGATCGACGGCCACGACCTGCCGCTGCTGCTGTCCACCCTCAAGACCCTCAAGGGCAAGAAGGGGCCGCACCTGCTGCACATCATGACCACCAAGGGCAAGGGCTACGAGCCGGCCGAGGGCGACCAGATCGGCTATCACGCCGTCGGCCCGTTCGACCCGAGCAAGGGCCTGCCGGCCAAGAGCGCGCCGAAGAAGCCGACCTACACCGACGTGTTCGGCGACTGGCTGTGCGATGCCGCCGCCGCCGAGCCGCAGCTGATGGGCATCACCCCGGCCATGCGCGAGGGCTCGGGCCTGGTACGTTTCAGCAGGGAGTACCCGCAGCGCTACTTCGACGTGGCCATCGCCGAGCAGCACGCGGTGACCCTGGCCGCGGGCATGGCCACCCAGGGCGCAAAGCCGGTGGTGGCGATCTATTCCACCTTCCTGCAGCGCGCCTACGACCAGCTGGTGCACGACGTCGCCATCCAGGACCTGGACGTGCTGTTCGCCATCGACCGCGCCGGCGTGGTCGGCCCGGACGGCGCCACCCATGCCGGCAACCTGGACCTGAGTTTCCTGCGCTGCGTGCCGAACATGCTGGTGATGGCGCCGGCCGACGAGGCCGAGTGCCGGCAGATGCTCAGCACCGGCCTGCAGTACCGTGGACCGGCGGCGGTGCGCTACCCGCGTGGCACCGGCCCGGGGGTCGCGCCCGGCGTGGATCTGTCCACCCTGCCGATCGGCAAGGCGCAGCTGCGCGCACAGGGCCAGCGCCTGGCCATCCTGGCCTTCGGCTCCACCGTCGCGGCCGCCGAGCAGGTGGGACGCGAACTGGGCCTGAGCGTGGTCAACATGCGCTTCGTCAAACCGCTGGACCGCGCCCTGCTACTCGACCTCGCCCGCACCCACCAGGGCTTCGTCACCGTCGAGGACAACGTGGTCGCCGGCGGTGCCGGCTCGGGCGTGTCCGAACTGCTCAACGCCGAGGCCGTGGTGCTGCCGGTGCTGCACCTGGGCCTGCCGGACAGCTTCCAGCACCATGCCAGCCGCGAAGACCTGCTGGCCGAAGCCGGCATCGATGCGGCCGGCATCCGCGACGCTATCCTGCGGCGCTGGCCGGACGTGCGCGGCACCACCGCGCCGCTGAGCGTAGCCGGCTGACTGACGGCCTCTGGATGCGTGCACCCGTTGCCTTGCCGGCAGCGGGACGACCCGGTGCATGCGCAGGTGGCGGGCCCCCGGCGTTCCGTCGCGGCCCTCCACGGGTGCACAGGCACCGCCGTTTCCCGTGTTTCCCGACTGCCTCCTGCCGGCGCGAGTACCGGCCTGGCGCCAAGCACACCGCGAATAGGCCCGGCCATCAGGATGATGGCCGGGCCTGGGCTGCATGCGCGCTGGCGCAACGCCGCGGCTTACTCTTCTTCGTCGTTGCCCTGGCCCGGCGCCTTGCGCTGCTGGCCCTGGTCCTGCTGCCCGGGTTGCTGTTTCTGGTTGGGGTTGTCCGGGTTCTGCTGCCCGACGTTCTGCTTCGGGTTCTGGTCGCGCTGCTGGGTCATGACGGTCTCCTGATTGCCGCGGCCGGTTGCCGTGGTGGGACGAGCATCCCGCCGGCACCGTTGGCACGTTGTGCGCGGCCGTCAACACCAGGATCACGACGCTGACTGTCGCCGCGGGCGCAATCGCGGAGCGCGCGCGGCACTGAAACCACCGCCACTCACGTTCGTCGGGACGCATCCAGCGGGCGCTTCAGCGCATGCGCGGGCAACAGGCGCCGCGCGGCGCCACAAGGGCCGCCTGGCGCCGCCCGCGCGCGATCCTGTGCGCCGTGGATGACGGCGGCACACGCGCCCGGCGCCGGCACGGCAAATGGCACTGATCGCGAGCTGCCGACCGCGCGCGCCACCGGCGCACACTTCCGGCACCCGGCGCGCTGCGCAATCCAGAAAAAGAAAAAGCCCTGAATCATCAGGGCTTCAAATGGAGGCCTGGGTCGGAATCGAACCGGCGTACGCGGATTTGCAATCCGCTGCATAACCACTCTGCTACCAGGCCACAATCTTGTCGATCGTACAGGAAGAAAAACCTCTTCCCGATATGAAAAAACCCCGCTCGCGGGGCCTTTTCGTAATCTGGAGCGGGAAACGAGACTCGAACTCGCGACCTCAACCTTGGCAAGGTTGCGCTCTACCAACTGAGCTATTCCCGCTTGGGAGCCGTGCATTCTACAGACTTCGTAGGAATTGCGCCAGCCTTTTTAACAACTTTCTTCACGCTTCCGGGAAGCTTTCCGGCTTCCCCGCATACCGCCTGCAATCAGCTGATCGCGTCGATATACATGAGGTGAATTCCCTGATTCAGCTCCGTTGAAAACCCGGAAGCTTCATCGATCTGGAGCGGGAAACGAGACTCGAACTCGCGACCTCAACCTTGGCAAGGTTGCGCTCTACCAACTGAGCTATTCCCGCTTGGGAGGCGAAATTCTACATGCAATCGCCTACCTGTCAACAGCCCTGTTTCATCTTTTTTTCGACTGCGAGCGCGCGGCGATTTCGTCCTCGCGCAGGCTCGGCCAGGCCGCGCGCAGGTACTGCACGGCGGACACCAGCGTGAGCAGCGCGGCGATCGCCAGCATCCAGTCGCCGATGTGGAATATCGGCCCGCCCAGCCAGATGTCGGTCACCGGCGTGTTGGGCGATACCGAGTACAGCAGGCACAGCAGCGCGATCATCTGCGCGGTGGTCTTGATCTTGCCGATCATCGCCACCCGCACCTTGGCGCGCTGGCCGATCTCGGCCATCCACTCGCGCAGCGCGGATACCGCGATCTCGCGACCGACGATCACCGCGGCCCAGAACGCCATCCATGCGGTCGGGTGGCCCTGCACGATCAGGAACAGCGCCACGGCCACCATCAGCTTGTCGGCCACCGGGTCGAGGAAGGCGCCGAACGCCGAATGCATCTGGTAGCGGCGCGCGACCCAGCCATCGAGCCAGTCGGTGATCGCCGCCAGGCCGAACACCGCGGCCGACGCGAAGTTCGTCCACGTGTACGGCAGGTAGAACACCAGCACCAGCACCGGGATCATCACGATCCGCAGCAACGTCAGCCAGGTGGGTACGGTCAGGGTCATTACAGCTTTACTCCGCTGCCGGATCCGGGATCGACAGTCCGTGAAGGTTAGCGTAGATGCGCGTTGCAAGGGCGGCATTGATGCCTTCCACGCGCGCGATCTCGGCTTCGCCGGCCGCTTTCAGCCCGGCCAGTCCACCGAAATGCTTGAGCAGGCTGGCGCGGCGCCGCGGGCCGATGCCGGGAATATCCTCCAGCCGACTGGTCATGCGCGCCTTCTGCCGGCGTCCACGGTGCCCGGTGATCGCGAAACGGTGCGCTTCGTCACGCACCTGCTGGATGAACTGCAGCGCCGGCGACGCCGCGCCCGGGCGGATCTCGCGCCCGTCGGGCAACACCAGCGCCTCGTGGCCCGCGCGGCGCTCGACGCCCTTGGCGACCCCCAGCAGCAGCACGCCCTCGACCCCCAGGTCGGCCAGCGCGGCCTGCGCCTGCGCGAGCTGCCCGGCGCCACCATCGATCAGCAGCACGTCCGGCAAGGCCGGCAGGTCGCCACTGCGCGACGCGGCGCGGGAACGCCCGCCATCGCTGGCATCGGCGTCCGGCGCCGCCATCTCCGCGGCCTCCAGCGCGCGCCGGAAGCGGCGGTCGATGGCCTGGCGCATCGCCGCGTAATCGTCGCCGGGCTCGATGCCGCTGATGTTGTAGCGCCGGTACTGCGCGCGCACCGGGCCGGCCGCGTCGAACACCACGCACGACGCCACCGTGGCCTCGCCCATGGTGTGGCTGATGTCGAAACACTCCACGCGCCGGACCGGTTCGGCCAGGCCCAGCATCTGCCGCAACGCCTCGCTGCGCGCATGCTGCGCACCACGGCTGTCGAGCTCGCTGACCAGGCTGATCTGCGCGTTGCGGCTGGCGAGTTCGACATAGCCGGCACGCTCGCCGCGCACGTTCCATTTCAGAACCACCTTGCGCTCGGCGGCGCTGGCCAGTGCCGCCTCGATCATCCCGGCGTCGGGAATCTCGCGGTCCAGCAGCACTTCCGGTGGTGGCGCGTGCTCGGCGTAGTACTGCGACACGAATGCGCCCAGCACCTCCTCGGCGCTGTCCTCGCCGTTGGTGCGCGGGAAGAACGCGCGCGTGCCGAGGTTGCGGCCATCGCGGAAGGCCAGCAGCAGCACGCACGCGCTGGCGCCCTGCATCGCGCAGGCCAGCACGTCCAGGTCGGCGGCGCGGCCGTCCACGTACTGCCGGTTCTGCATGCTGCGCAGCGAGGCGACCAGGTCGCGCAGGCGCGCGGCGCGCTCGAACTCCAGGGCGTCGCTGGCCTGCTGCATCGCCTGCACCAGTTCATCGGCCAGCTGGTCGCTGCGGCCTTCGAGGAACAACGCCGCGCGGCGTACCGATTCGTCGTACTCCGCCTGCGCCACCAGCTCCACGCACGGCGCGCTGCAGCGGCCTATCTGGTACTGCAGGCAGGGCCGCGAGCGGTTGCGGAACACGCTGTCCTCGCAGCTGCGCAGCTTGAACAGCTTGTGCATCAGGTTCAGCGTCTCGCGCACCGCACCCACGCCCGGATAAGGCCCGTAATAGCGTCCCGGCACCGAGCGCGGACCGCGATGCAGGGCGATGCGCGGCCACTGCTCGCGGGTGAGCAGCACCTGCGGATAGGTCTTGTCGTCGCGCAGGGAGACGTTGTAGCGCGGTGCCAGCGACTTGATCAGCTGGTTCTCGAGCAGCAGCGCCTCGGCCTCGGTGCGGGTGACGGTCACGTCCATCCGCGCCACCTGCGCAAGCATCATCATGATGCGCCGGCTCTTCGGCGAGCCGTTGAAATAGCTGCCCACGCGCTTGCGCAGCGCGCCGGCCTTGCCCACGTACAACAGCGTGTCGTCGGCCGCGTACATGCGGTACACGCCCGGCGCGGTGCTCAGCGCCGCCGCGTACGCCCGGCCGTCGAACCCGCTTGTCACCGTGCCGCTCATTCCTCGATCGGCACGTGGCCCAGTTCGCCGCTGACCGGGTCGAACCGCAGGATCGCATGGGCATCGGTCTCGGCGATCCACACCGCGCCGGCGGCCACTGCCAGCGCGGCCGGGCCGTGCAGGCGCCGCGGCAGGTTGACGGTGGTCAGGTCACCGCCCCCCAGGCGCAGCATGCGCAGGCAGCCGTTGCCGGCGTCGGCGATCCACAGCAGCGGCGATTCGCTGCCCATCGCGATGGCCTGCGGATACTGCAGGTGCGCGCGGGCGCGCGGTCCGTCGGTATTGCCGAACTCCCACGGCCCCTGCCCCACCAGGGTCTGCACCACGTCGCCGCGCAGCTGCACCGAGCGGATCGCCGACCCCAGCGCGTCGCAGACATACAGCACCTGCTGCACCGCCACCACGCCGCAGGGCTGGGCGAACGCGGCCAGATGCCCACCGCCGTCGCGCACTTCCAGCGCACCGGCGCCGGCGCGCCAGCGCAGCGCGCGGATGCCCAGGTCGTAGCTCCAGATGTGGTTGTCACCGGCCATGGCGATATGCAGCTGGTTGTCGGCGATGGCGATGTCCAGCGGGTGGCTCAGCGGACTGTCCCAGGGCTGCGCCAGCACGCCGGCCACCGGATCGCCGGCGCGGCCGGTGCCGCACAGGGTGTCGACCTGCCCGCTCGGCAGGTGGATGCGGCGCACGGCATGGTTGCCGGTATCGGCGACGTAGAGCATCTCGCGCTCGAGCGCCAACCCATGCGGCCGGTTGAACGCCGCCTCGGCTGCCGGCCCGTTGACCAGGTCCGCGCTGCCGACGCCGAACTGGCGCAGCACGCGCCCGCCATGGGTGCATTCGAGGATGCGGTGGTGGCCGGTATCGGCGACATAGAGCCGGTCGGCGCTGGCCGCCAGGCCAGCGGGGAAGCGCAGTGGCAGGCGTGGTTCCACGTTGGTTTCCGCAACCGCGCGCAGGTCCTCGTCGGCAGGCCGCGCCAGTCCTTCGCACAGCGCGTTGAGGCTGCGCTCCAGGTCGCCGGCGGCGCCCACCAGGCGCTCGCGTTCCTGGCCCTGGGCATCGATCAGCAGCAGCGTCGGCCATGCCTCGATGCCGAAACGGCGCCATGTTTCCCACTGCGCGTCGAGCAGGATCGGTGCGCCGACGCCATGCCGGCGCAGCAGCTTCAGCGCCGGCTGCGGCTCACGTTCGAAATCGAAGCGCGGCACCTGCACCACCAGCAGTTGCACGCGCCCGGGGTTGCGCGCCTGCCACTGCAGCACCTCGAGCAGCCGCTGCACGCACCAGACCGAGGCGGCGTTGACGAAGGCCAGCACCAACGGGCGGCCGGCGTGGTCCTGCAACGTGGACGGCGCCGCATTGAGCCAGATGCCGGACTTGGGAATATCCATCGCAGGCTGAGCGTTCATGGGCCGATTATGCCGGAGTCGGGCACGGCCGACAGGCGCCTGACCACCGCCTCGGCCGCCGCCTCCAGCAGCGCCCAGCTGTGCTCGAAATCCGCCTCGCCGCCGTAATAGGGATCGGGTACCGCGCTGGCGCTGGTGACCCCGGCCCAGGGCAGCAGCAAGGCGGCCCTGGCGCGCGCCTGCGGCGGCGCCAGCGCCCGGGCCTGCTCCAGGTTGTCCGGGTCCGCGCACAGGATGTGGTCGAAACGGAGGAAGTCGGCGGGCTGCAGCTGGCGCGCGCGCAGCCCGGAGATGTCCACCCCGTGGCGGCGCGCGCAGGCCACCGCCCGCGGATCCGGCGCCTTGCCGCGGTGCCAGCCGGCGGTCCCCGCCGAGTCCACCTCGACCCGCCCGGCCAGCGGCGAACGCGCGATCCGCGCGCGCAGGGCGCCCTCGCCCATCGGCGAGCGGCAGATGTTGCCCAGGCACACCACCAGCAGCTTCAACGCGCGCCCTCCAGCCGTGCGACGGCACGCGCCAGGTCTTCCGGGGTATCGATGCCCGGCGGGAACGGCTCCGGCGACAGCGCCACGGCGATACGGAAGCCCGCCTCCAGCACCCGCAGCTGTTCCAGCGACTCGATCTGCTCCAGTGTTCCCGGTGGCATCGCCGCGAACTGCTGCAGGAAGCCGGCGCGGTAGCCGTAGATGCCGATATGGCGCAGCCATTGCGCCTGCGGCAACTGCGCGGTCGAGCGGGCGAAGGCGTCGCGGTGCCAGGGAATGGGCGCGCGGCTGAAGTACAGCGCATCGCCCCGCGCGTTGCGCACCAGCTTGACCACGTTGGGGTCGAACAGGGTCGCGGCGTCCTCCACCGGCGTGGCCAGGGTCGCCATCGGCGCCTCGCTGGCCGCCAGCGTCGCCGCCACCGCGCGGATGCCGGCCGCCGGCGCGAACGGCTCGTCGCCCTGCAGGTTGACCACGATGGCCTGCTCGTCCCAGCCGGCGCGGCGCGCGCATTCGGCCAGCCGGTCCGTGCCCGAAGCATGGTCATCGCGGGTCATCGCCACGCGGATGCCGTCCAGGCCATCGAGCGCGTCGGCGATCCGCCGGTCGTCGGTGGCCACCCACACTTCGCGCGCGCCGGCGTCCAGGGCGCGCCGCGCCACGTGCACGACCATCGGCTGCCCGGCCAGCAGGGCCAGCGGCTTGCCGGGCAGGCGGGTGGACGCATGGCGCGCCGGGATCGCCACGACGAATTCAGGAACCACGTTCATCTGTACTCCTTGCCCGCTCCGGGCTGCACTGGATGGCCCCGCACGGCGCGACGCGCATGCCCGCGCGGGGACGGAGATCGCCGCTGAGGATAAGGGTTGCCACCGCCGCGGCGTACGCCCGCATGGCCAGGCTTCGACCGGGTTCGCATTTGCCGCGCACGCCAGCCCTGCCCGCCGGCGGCCTGCACCGGCGCCGCCGCGCGCGGCGCACGCATCACGCCCGCGCCAGCTTGCCCAGGCGGTCCAGCAGCGCGACCCAGAACGCCGCGGGCAGTTCGGCCTGCAACGGCACCGCATAGTGCCAGTCGGTGGCGAACGCCTTGCACTTCACCGCGTCCTTCTCGGTCATCAGCACCGGCAGCTCGCTGCCGAAGGACAGGTCCGATGCCTGGTAGCGGTGGTGGTCGGCGAACGCATGCGGCACCACGCCGATGCCGCGGGTGCGCAGCATCTGGAAGAAGCGCTGCGGATGGGCGATGCCGGCCACGGCATGCACCCGCTGCCCGGCGAAACCCTGCAGCGAACGCTCGCGCCCGCCACGCAGCGGGCGGGCGCTGTCGATGCGCAGGCGCATCGTCCATTCACCGAACCCGGCGCCCGGCTGGACCTCACCGGCATCGCTGGCCTGGCCCAGGTTGACCACCCGGAAATCGCAGTCGCGCGCCCGCGCCACCGGTTCACGCAGCGGGCCGGCCGGCATCAGCAGGCCGTTGCCGTAGCGCCGCTGCGCATCGACCACTTCGATCTCGATGTCGCGCGCCAGCCGGTAGTGCTGCAGGCCGTCGTCGCAGACCACCACGTCGCAGCCGGCCTCGAGCAGCGCCCGCGCCGCGGCGACGCGATCCCGGTCCACGCGTACCGGCACGCCCGTCTTCCAGGCGATCAGCAGCGGCTCGTCGCCGGCCAGTTCCGGCGCCAGTTCCGGGGTGATCCAGCGGGCGCTGCCGGCGTCGTCGCGGCCGTAACCGCGGCTGGCCACGCCCGGCTTCCAGCCCGCCTCGCGCAGGCGCTCGACCAGTGCGATGGTCAGCGGCGTCTTGCCGGTGCCGCCGGCGGTGATGTTGCCGACCACGATCACCGGCACCGGCACCTGGCGGCCGCGCAGCCAGCCGCGGCGGTATAGCCCGCGGCGCAGGCCGGCAACCGCGGCGTACAGCGGCGCCAGCAGGCGGGCCGTCCACGGCACCGGGGCGCCGTCATACCACCATGGCGGCGTCTGCGTTCCCTTGCCGGCCATCAGACCTGCCTTTCCCGGAACTGCATCCGGTAGAGGTGTTCGTACAGCCCGCCCAGCGCCAGCAGCTCCTGGTGGGTGCCGCGCTCGACGATCCGCCCCTGGTCCATCACCAGCACCTGGTCGGCGTGTTCGATGGTGGAAAGGCGGTGCGCGATCACCAGCGTGGTGCGGTCGGGCATCAACCGCTGCAGCGCATCCTGCACCAGCCGTTCGGACTCGTTGTCCAGTGCCGCGGTGGCCTCGTCCAGGATCAGGATCGGCGCATCCTTGAGCATGGCGCGGGCGATCGCCAGGCGCTGGCGCTGGCCGCCGGACAGGCGCCCGCCCTTGGCGCCGACCTGGGCATCCACGCCCTGCGGCAGCTGGTCGACGAATTCGCGCGCGTTGGCGCCGGCGATGGCCTGTTCCAGCTGCTCGGCGCTGCGGCCCTGCAGTTCGCCGTAGGCGATGTTCTGGGCGATGCTGCCATCGAACAGCACAACCTGCTGCCCGACCAGCGCGATCTGCCGGCGCAGGTCGGCCAGGCGGTACTCCTGCACGGGATGTCCATCGAGCAGGATCTGCCCGGACTCGGGCTCGTAGAAACGCGGAATCAACTTGATCAGGGTCGACTTGCCGCTGCCCGAGCGGCCGACGATCGCCGTCACGGTACCGGGACGGGCGACGAAACTGACGCCCTCCATCGCCGGCCGGGCCTGGCCCGGGTAGCGCGCGGTGACGTCGCGGAATTCCAGCAGGCCCTCGGCCCGCTGCAGCCCGCGCGTGCCCGCGTCCGGCTCATCCTGGGCATCGAGCACCACGAACAGGCGCTGCGCCGAGGCGATGCCGCGCTGGGTCATGTTCTGCACGTTGGTCAGCTGCTTGAGCGCGGGGATGATCGTCATCATCGCCAGCATCATCGACACGAAGTTGCCCACCGACAGGCGCCCGGCGGCGGCCTCGTGGCCGGCGATCAGCAGCAGCGACGCCAGGCCGACCGCACCGATCAACTGCACCATCGCCGAGGAGATGCTGCGCGTGGCTTCCACCTTCATCGCCAGCTTCAGGTTGGTGTCGGCCAGGCCGCCGTAGCGCGCCAGCTCGCTGCGCTGCGCACCGTAGATCTTCACCTCCTGGTGGCTGGACAGGGTCTGGTCCGCGGCCTGCAGCAGTTCCGCGCCACTTTCCTGGATGCGGTGGCTGATGCGCCGGTAGCGCTTGGCCACCTTGTTCATCACCCACGCCAGCGGCGGCGCCAGCACGAAGATCGCCAGCGTCACCTGCCAGCTGTACCACAGCATCGCCGCCAGCGAGACCAGCACCTGCAGGGATTGCTGCAGCACCACCTTCATGGCGTCGACCGCGGCCTGCGCCACCTGGTCGCTGTCCGAGCCGAGCCGCACCAGCATCGACGGCACCGGCTCGGTATCGAACTGCAGTCCGGGCAGGTGCAGGTATTTGTCCAGCACCCGCACGCGCAGGTCGCGGGCGATGCTGCGCGCGGCCCTGCCCATGCCGATGTCGGTCAGGTAACCGGCGATGCCGCGCAGCAAGAACAGGCCGATGATGGCCAGCGGCATCCACCCGTTGATGTCCTTCGGATTCACCAGGTTGTTGGTGATGGGGCTCATCAGCATGAGGAAGCCACCACCGGCCGCGGCCTCGATCAGCATGCCCAGTGCGGCCATCATCAGCAGCCCGCGGTAGGGCTGCGCGAACCCCAACAGGCGCCGGTAGGTCTGCCAGGGTGTTTCGCTGAGGCTCATCGCTGCACCTCCGGTGCCGTGGCGATGGCGATGCGGCGGAAGCCGAGCTGCCCCAGGGCGTCCTGCACGGTGACCACCGCCTGGTACGGCGTGCGCGCGTCGGCACGCAGCAGCACGGTCTGCCCGCGGTCATCGCCGGCGACCTGGACGATGGTCCGCTTCACCGATTCCACGTCGGTGCGCAGCACCTCGCGGTCGTTGATGAAATAACGGCCATCGGCATTGACCAGCACGCTGAGCGAGCGCGGCGGCTCGGCATTGCGCTGGTCGCTGGCGGTCGGCAGCTGCACCTGCAGGGTGGAGCGTGCGTCGAAGGTGGTGGTGACCACGAAGAAGATGATCAGCACCAGGATCACGTCGATCAGCGGCACCAGATCGATATGCGGCTCTTCCTGGGCCCGGTCGTTGCGGATGCGCATGCGGGGTCAGGCCTTGGCCACTGCCGCTGCCTGCGCGGCCGGCTTGGCCGCGGCCATCACCGCAGGGCGGCCGTCCAGGGTATCCAGCAGCGCGCCGGCTTCGTGTTCCATCTCGATCACGTAACCGTCCACGCGCGCGCGGAAATAGCGGTGGAACATCAGCGCGGGGATGGCCACGATCATGCCGGTGGCGGTGCACACCAGGGCCTTGCCGATACCGCCGGCCAGCTGGTTCACGTCGCCCACGCCATGGTCGAGGATGCCCAGGAACATCTGGATCATGCCGATCACCGTGCCGAGCAGGCCAAGCAGCGGGCCGGCCGATGCGATGGTACCCAGCGCGTTGAGGTAACGCCCCATCCGGTGCACCAGGTGGCGGCCGGTGTCCTCGATGCGCTCGCGGATCTGGTCGCGCGGGCGGTTGCGGGCTTCCAGCGCCGCGGCCAGCAGCGCGCCCAGCGGCGAGTTCGCGCGCAGCGATTCGATGTGGGAAGCGTCCAGCTTGCCGCGCGCGGCCCAGTTGCGCACCTCCTGCCCCAGCCCCGGCGGCAGCACCTCGTTACGCCGCAGGCTCCAGAAGCGCTCCAGGACAATCGCCAAAGCCAGTACGCCCAACAGCAGCAGCGGCACCATCGGCCAACCGCCGGCCTTGACCAGTTCCCACACGTTTCAACCCTCCGGCACGACAGCCGTCTTTTCATCCGCCGATAGGATAACAGCCGCCCGCGCCCGCCCAGCAGCATCCCACAGGCGACGACGCCACGGCCGGCGCTCGCGCACCTGCAGGCCCTGCGCCCCCAGCCAGACCCTGACCGCGCCGCTCGCCGGCGTCGCCAGCACCTCGGCCCCCGCCCCCCGCCAGCGCTCGACCACCTCCGCCCGCGGATGGCCGAAACGGTTGCCGTGCCCGGCCGACAGCAGCACCAGGCGCGCCCCGGTGGCCGCCACGAATCCCGGCCGGGACGAGCCGGCGCTGCCATGGTGCGGGGCCACGACCACCTCGGCCCGCAGCGCCGGGCGCTGCCGACGCACCAGGCCGGCCTCGATGACCTCGCCGATATCCCCTGCCAGCAGCATCGCGCCATGAGCGGAACGTATCCGCAGCACGCAACTGGATTCGTTGCGCAGGTAGGGAAAGCCGGCAGGCGGATGCAGGTATTCGAACTGCACGCCATCCCACTGCCAGCGCAGGCCGGCGACGCAATCACGTGACGGTATCGACGGCTGCATGCCCGGCGGCGCATGCCAGGCCATGACCGGTAGCGCCGCGCGGACGGCGGCGATGCCGCCGGCGTGATCGTTGTCGCCATGGCTGACGACCACCGCATCGAGCCGCCCCACGCCCAGGGCGCGCAGCGCCGGCACCACCACCCGCGCGCCGGCGTCGAAACCGTCGCGCACCGCCGGCCCGGCGTCATAGAGCAGGCGGTGGCCGCGGGTACGCACCAGCACCGACAGCCCCTGGCCGACGTCGAGCAGCACCAGCTCGACCTCGCCATGCCGCGGAAGCTCACGCCCCGGCCACAGCAGCGGCAACCACAGCAGCAGTGCCAGTGATTTGCCCGGGATCGCACGCGGCAGCAGCAGCCAGCCCGCGCCGGCCAGCGCGAGCGGCAGCGCGGGACCGGCCGCCTCCGGCAGCCACCACAGGGCGAAGCGGCTGCCCCCCAGCCACGACAGCGCGGACCAGCTCAGCTCGAAGCACCAGGCCGAGGCGCGCCACGGCCCGCTGCCGGCCCCCGCCAGCAGCGCCTCCAGCCCCGTCCCCAACAGTGCCAACGGCACCACCACCAGACTCCACCACGGGATCGCCAGCAGATTCGCCAGCGGGCCGGCAAGCGAGGCCTGGTCGAACAGCACCGCGGTCAGCGGCAACAGCCCTATCGTTGCCACCGACTGCGCGGACAGGAAGCCACCCAGCCAGTGCATGCGTTCCGGAAGGCACCAGGCCAGCCAGGCCACGCCGGCGAAGCTCAGCCAGAACCCGGCGGTCAGCATCGCCAGCGGATCCCAGCCGAGCACCAGCAGCGCGGCGAGCGCCAGCGCACCGAAAACGCTGGCCGGGCGGCGCCACAGCCTGGCCAGTGCCACCACCGCCACCATCAGCACCGTGCGCACCGTGGGCAGGGCGAAACCGGCCACGGCCGCGTAGCCGACGGCCCCGGCCACCGCGGCGAGGGCCGCGGCATGGGAACGCGGGCAATACCGCCCCAGCCAGGGAAGCAACCACCAGGCCGCGGAGGCGGCCAGGGCGACGAAGCCGGCGACCATGCCGACGTGGAAGCCTGAAATCGCGATCAGGTGGGTCAGGCCGGTGGCGCGCAGCATGTGCCAATCGCCCTCGTCCAGCGCCCGGGTATCGCCCACGGCCAGGGCCCGTACGTAGCGCGAGGCCGGGGTTTCGATGGCGGCGTCGATCCGCCCGGCGATGCGTTCGCGCCAGGCATCGATCCCACGCGGGGGCGCCAGTCGCCGCCCGCTGCCGCTCACCACCAGCCCGGTAGCGGCGATCCGCCGCGCCAATGCATTGCGCTCGGCGTCGAACCCGCCGGGGTTGGCGAGCCCGCGGGGGGCCCGCACCCGCACCTGGAACCGCCAGCGGGCGCCGGCCTGCAGCGCCAACCGGGGGCCCGGTTGGGTGCTCCCGAAATCGTCGTACCAGGCCAACTGCAGCAGCCGTCCGCGCAGTGCGTCAGGCTGGGCCGCGTCGCCATCGACCCGGAACCGGAAGCGCGTCCGCCTGGACTCCACTTCCGGCAGCGACGCCACGGTGCCGGCGACGGACACCACGCTGCGCTCCAGCGCCGGCGGCAACTGCGCCTGCAGCGCCCAGCCGGCCTGCAGCGCCGCCCAGCCGGCCCCTGCCAGCAACGCCCCACAGCACGGTGCACGGCCCGCCGCCCAGAGTGCCAGCCCGGCCAGCAGCACGCTCCAGCGCACCCCGGGCGGCGGCAACCCCGGCATCCACAGCACCATGCCGACGCCGGCCAGGAAGCAGGCCGCGGCAGCCTTGCCCAAGCGCGGGCAAGCCCGCGTACCGGTGGCAGGGCGCAGCGCCCGAATCCAGTCGCGGCGTCGCTTGCACACGGCCCACCCCCCCTTCCGCCAGCCCGCCCCCATGCTGCCCGGGCGATGGCGCGCCCGCCGTAGGCCGGTCACGCATCCACGATGCAGGAAATGCCGTGCCGTGGCTTGGGCCAGCCCGCAGCGCCGGCCCTGCAGGAGAACGCCGCCGCGGAAACCACGCAAAAGAAAAGCGGGCCAGAGGCCCGCTTTTCCGGATGCAGCACAGGTACCCGGGCTTATTCGGCCGGGGTGCCCTCGCCTTCCTCGACGGCCTTCATCGACAGGCGGATGCGGCCCTGCTTGTCCACTTCCAGCACCTTGACCTTGACCACGTCGCCTTCCTTCAGCTTGTCGCCGACCTTCTCCACGCGCTCGCTGGAAATCTGCGAGACGTGCACCAGGCCGTCCTTGCCCGGCAGGATGGTGACGAACGCACCGAAGTCCATGATCTTGGCGACCTTGCCTTCGTAGATGCGGCCCGGCTCGACGTCCGAGGTGATCTGCTCGATGCGGCGCTTGGCTTCCTGCGCGGCGGCGTTGTTCACCGAGGCGATGGTGATGGTGCCGTCGTCCTGGATGTCGATCTGGGTGCCGGTTTCCTTGGTGATCGCCTGGATCACCGAACCGCCCTTGCCGATCACTTCGCGGATCTTGTCCGGGTGGATCTTGATGGTCAGCAGGCGCGGCGCGTAATCGCTCAGCTCCTCGCGCGGCGCGGTCAGCGCCTTGGCCATCTCGCCGAGGATGTGCAGGCGGCCGGCCTTGGCCTGCTCCAGCGCCTGCTTCATGATCTCTTCGGTGATGCCTTCGATCTTGATGTCCATCTGCAGCGCGGACACGCCTTCGGAGGTACCGGCGACCTTGAAGTCCATGTCGCCCAGGTGGTCTTCGTCACCCAGGATGTCGCTCAGCACGACGAAACGGTCGTCTTCCTTCACCAGGCCCATGGCGATACCCGCCACCGGCGCCTTGACCGGCACGCCGGCATCCATCAGCGCCAGCGAGGAGCCGCACACCGAGGCCATCGACGAGGAACCATTGGATTCGGTGATCTCCGACACCACGCGGATGGTGTACGGGAATTCCTCGATGGTCGGCATCACCGCCAGCACGCCGCGCTTGGCCAGGCGGCCGTGGCCGATCTCGCGACGCTTCGGCGCGCCGAAACGGCCGCACTCACCCACCGAGTACGGCGGGAAGTTGTAATGGAACAGGAAGTTTTCCTTGTACTCGCCGGAGACGGCATCGATGATCTGGCCGTCGCGGGCGGTGCCCAGGGTGGTGACCACGATGGCCTGGGTCTCGCCGCGGGTGAACAGCGCCGAACCGTGGGTACGCGGCAGCACGCCGGCCTTGACGGTGATCGGGCGCACGGTGTCCAGGGCACGGCCGTCGATGCGGACCTTGGTGTCCAGCACCGAATCACGCATGGTGCGGTACTCGAGCTCGCCGAACTCCTTGGCCAGTTCGGCCGGGTTCCAGCCCTCGGCGGCGACGCGGCCGGCCAGCTGCTCGGTCACGTCCTTCTTGATCGCGGCGATGGCGTCGCGGCGCTGCAGCTTGTCGCGCACCTGGAAGGCGTCGGCCAGCTTGCCGCCGATGGCTTCCTTCAGCGCCGAGATCAGCGCCTCGTTCTTGGCCGGGGCGACCCAGTCGCTCGGCTTCGTGCCGGCTTCGACGGTCAGTTCGTTGATCGCGTTGATGACCTTCTGCATCTCGCGGTGGCCGAAGGTCACCGCGCCCAGCATCACGTCCTCGGACAGCAGCGCGGCCTCGGACTCGACCATCAGCACGGCGTTGGCGGTACCGGCAACGACCAGTTCCAGCTGCGATTCCTTCAGCTCCGACACGGTCGGGTTGAGGATGTACTCGCCGTTCTTGTAGCCGACCTTGGCGGCGCCGATCGGGCCCTTGAACGGGGTGCCGGCCAGTGCCAGCGCCGCCGAGGCGCCGATCAGGGCCGGGATGTCACCGTCCACTTCCGGGTTCAGCGACATCACCGTGGCGATGATCTGCACTTCGTTCTTGTAGTCTTCCGGGAACAGCGGGCGGATCGGACGGTCGATCAGGCGCGAGATCAGCGTTTCCTTCTCCGTGGCGCGGCCTTCGCGCTTGAAGAAGCCACCCGGGATGCGGCCACCGGCGTAGAACTTTTCCTGGTAATCAACGGTCAGCGGGAAGAAGTCCTGGCCTTCGCGCGCGCTCTTGGCGGCGACGGCAGTGACCAGCAGCACGGTGTCGTCCATCTTGACGATGACGGCGCCGCTGGCCTGGCGGGCGACTTCGCCGGTCTCAAGCGTGACGGTGTGCTTGCCGTACTGGAAGGTTTTGGTGATTTTTGCCACGGAGGGTGTCCTTGGGGATGCTGTCTGCGAATGGACCGTCGGCGACCCTTGTCACCGGCGGGCGGCCGGAGTTCCGGCCCTGGAGATGTTGCTGAACTGCAAAAACAAAACCGCGGCGCATCGCTGCGCCGCGGGGGGATTGTTGCTTAGCGACGCAGGCCAAGCTTTTCGATCAGGCCCTTGTAGCGCTCGACGTCCTTCTTCTTCAGGTAGTCGAGCAGGCTGCGGCGGCGGTTGACCAGCTGCAGCAGGCCGCGGCGGCTGTGGTGGTCCTTCTTGTGGACCTTGAAGTGTTCGGTCAGCTGCTCGATGCGGGCGGTCAGCAGGGCCACCTGGACTTCCGGCGAACCGGTGTCGTTGGCGCCGCGCTTGTTGTCTTCAATAACTTTCTGGGTGTCGATCGACATGATTGTTTTCTCTGGATGCGTGGCCGGCAGGAACGTGCTGATGACGCACCGCGCAGCTCGCCGTTTAAGGAAGGCGGCCCGCCGACGGCGGACCGGTGCCCGGCAAAGGGCCGCAGAATTGTAACGATCCGCGCCTGCGGCCACAAGGCGCAACCTGTATCGGCGCCCCTGCCGGGCGCGACGGGTCAGAGGTTGAAACGGCGTTGCGGCGCCAGCATGCCGGCCGCATCCACCTGCCCCAGCCCCAGGGCCTTGCCGTCGTCGGCGAACACCGCCACCTGTCCGCGCGGCCACGCCGGATCCCGCAGGCGCTGGCCCATGCAGAAGCGCTGCGCACGCGGGGCATCCAGCTCGACCCGGCCGAAATGGCCCAGCCCCGCCTCCAGCGGCAGCAGCCATTCCAACAGCGCCGCGTCGTCACCGGCTTCGGCCAGCTCGCGCAGCGCGTCCAGGCCGATCATGCGCGGCGCCAGGAACGGCTCCACCCACAGCCGCCGCAGTGCGGTGATGTGGGCGCCGCAGCCCAACGCTTCGCCCAGGTCACGGGCGATGCTGCGGATATAGGTGCCCGAACCGCAGGTCACCCGCAGCCGCAGCCATTCAGGTTGCTGGTCCAGGACCTCGATCGCCTGCACGTGGACCTCGCGTTCGGGCGCTTCGATGGCCTCGCCGCGGCGCGCCTTCACATACAGCGGCTCGCCGCCCTGCTTCAGCGCCGAGTAGATCGGGGCGCGCTGGCGGATGTGCCCGATCAGCGGCGCCAGCGCCTGGCGCAGCGCCTGCGGGTCGAGCGCCGGGACCGGACGCTGCCGCAACACCGCACCGTCGGCATCGTCGGTATCGGTGGTCGTGCCCAGCGCGATCTGCGCGTCATAGGCCTTGGCCGAGCCCAGCAGCAGGCCGGCGATCTTGGTCGCCTCGCCGAAGCACAACGGCAGCAGCCCGGTGGCCAGCGGGTCGAGACTGCCGGTATGCCCGCCCTTCTCGGTACGGAACAGCCGCCGTGCCACCTGCAGCGCGATGTTGGAGCTCATGCCGGCAGGCTTGTCGAGCAGGACGATGCCATCCAGGCGGCGGAATTGGATACGGGGACGCATTAGTTCTGCCTCGGTCTGCCTTGTTGCTGCGGTTGCAGTGGCCTTGCGGCCTTGGATCTTGGGGCGTCCTTCCGCAGCAGCCCAGCCGCGGACAAACCCGCTGGCCGGCACGCAGGGATGGCGCCGGTTCTGGAAGAGACACGGATGTCCCGGCGGGCAATCCCATTTGGCGCAGCGGCCCGTGGCGCGCAACACGCCGGGCGCGCTGGCAGGGCGTGCTTGCCAGCCAGCAATGGCAGAGCACCGCTCTGGACCCTCTGTCTCTGCACTGGCGAAGAAAAGCTACCCGCTCCTTGCGCGTGAACGGAACCAGCCGCTTGCGCCATGGGCTGCCGCGGCCGCGAAACACGGCGGTCCGCCCCCCGCCCGCCTCGCTCGCATCCATCCCTCGGAGGACACTTACCGCCGGGAGAAGACACACGCTCGAACGCTCAGGCCTTCTCGCCTTCCTCGCCATCGGTGCCGGGCTGCGCCGACTGCACATCCGGCAGGTCGCGCAGCAGGTTGTCGATGCGTTCGCCGCGGTCCACCGAATCGTCGTAATGGAAATGCAGCTCGGGCACGTGGCGCAGCTTCATCGCCCGGGCCAGGCCCATGCGCAGCTCGCCGGCCAGTTCGCGCAGGCCCTTGACCGCCTCGACCGAACGCTCCGGCATCAGCGCGGTGACGAACACCTTGGCATGGGCCATGTCGCGGGTGACCTCCACGTCCGAGACACTGACCGATGGCAGGCCATGCTCGCGCACGGCGGCATGCACCAGCGTGCCCAGATCACGGCGGATCTGCGCGGAAACTCGGTCGGTACGGTGGAAAGTCTTGGGCACGGAATCTCGCTCGTCTGGTTGTTGCGGGGAAAACGCGGCCGGCCCGCGTCGCGCGGGCCGGCCGGTACGGCGTCATTACAGGGTGCGCGGCACTTCGATGCGCTCGAAGCACTCGATCTGGTCGCCCGCCTTGACGTCGTTGTAGGCCTTCACGCCGATACCGCACTCGGTACCGTTGCGGACCTCGTCCACGTTCTCCTTGAAGCGGCGCAGCGATTCCAGTTCGCCCTCGAACACCACCACGCTGTCGCGCAGCACGCGGATCGGCTTGTTCCGCTTGACCACGCCCTCGACCACCATGCAGCCGGCGACCGCGCCGAACTTGGAGCTGCGGAACACGTCGCGGACCTCGGCGATACCGATGATCTCTTCGCGGATTTCCACGCCCAGCAGGCCCGAAGCCACCTGCTTCACCTGGTCGATCACGTCATAGATGATCGAGAAGTAGCGCAGGTCGACGCCGTTGGATTCGATGATGCGACGGGCCGAAGCGTCCGCACGCACGTTGAAGCCGATGACCGTGGCCTTGGAGGCCACCGCCGAGTTGGCGTCCGATTCGGTGATGCCGCCCACGCCGGAGTGGATCACGTTGATCCGGATCTCGTCGTTGGACAGCCCCACCAGCGACTGGCTCAGCGCCTGCACCGAACCCTGGACGTCGGCCTTGATCAGCAGGTTCAGCACCTGCTGGCCTTCGCCCTTGCCCATCTGCGCCATGATGTCTTCCATGCGGCTGCCGGCACTGGCGACCAGGCGCGACTCGCGACGCTTGGTCTCACGCTGCTGCGCCACGTCCTTGGCCAGGCGCTCGTCGTCGACGACCACGAAGTCGTCGCCGGCATCCGGCACGCCGGACAGGCCCAGCACCTGCACCGGGATCGACGGACCGGCCTCGGCCACCTGGCGGCCGGTCTCGTCGAACAGCGCACGCACGCGGCCGTACTGGATGCCGCACACCAGGTAGTCGCCCTTCTTGAGCTGACCCTGCTGCACCAGCACCGTCGCGACCGGGCCACGGCCCTTGTCCAGCGAGGATTCGATGACCACGCCGCTGGCGCGGCCTTCGGCCACGGCCTTCAGCTCCAGCACTTCGGCCTGCAGCGAAATCGCATCCAGCAGGTCGTCGATACCCTGGCCGGTCTTGGCCGAGATCTCCACCATCTGGGTGTCGCCACCGAAGTCCTCGGCCACGACCTGCTCGGCGAGCAGTTCGTTCTTGACCCGCATCGGATCGGCGTACGACTTGTCGATCTTGTTGATCGCCACCACGATCGGCGCGTTGGCCGCGCGGGCGTGCTGGATGGCTTCGCGGGTCTGCGGCATGACGCCGTCGTCGGCCGCCACCACCACCACCACCACGTCGGTCAGCTGCGCACCGCGGGCACGCATCGAGGTGAACGCGGCATGGCCGGGGGTGTCGAGGAAGCTGATGACGCCCTTGGGCGTTTCCACGTGGTACGCGCCGATGTGCTGGGTGATGCCGCCGGCTTCGCCGTTGGCGACCTTGGTGCGGCGGATGTAATCCAGCAGCGAGGTCTTGCCGTGGTCGACGTGGCCCATGATGGTGACCACCGGCGGACGCGGCACGGCGTCGCCCTGGTCGGCATCGGTGATGGCCAGCAGCGCGTCCTCGGCATCGTTGTTGCCGGCACGTACCGCCTTGTGCCCGAGCTCCTCGGTCACCAGCGCCGCGGTGTCATGGTCGATGGACTGGGTGATGGTGGCCATCACGCCCATCTTGAACAGCGCCTTGACCACCTCGCCACCCTTCAGCGCGAGCTTCTGCGCCAGGTCGGCCACGGTGATGGTGTCGCCGATGGCGACCTCGCGCACGACCGGCGCGGTCGGACGCTCGAAGCCATGGTTGCCACCACCGCCGCGCGACTGCTCGGCGCCACGGCGGCCCTGCGGCGCGCGCGCGCCCGGACGGCCGCGGGAATTGCTGTTGTTGCCGCCGCGGCGCGCGCGGTCGGACGGCGACAGGTGCAGCTGGCCGCCGAAGCGGTTGCCGCCATTGTCGTCGGACGACTGCGGGCCACGCGCCTTGCTGCCCGGCTTGGCATGCGCGGCGCGATCGTCGCGCACGGCGTGCGGACGGCTCGGCGAAGGCGCATGGCGCACGTTCTTCACCACCGGCTCGTCATCCTCGTCCTCGGCGGCGCGCGGCGGCGCCTTGGCGGCCTGCGCGGCCTCCTCGGCGGCCTTGCGCTCGGCCTCGGCACGCAGTCGCTCGGCCTCTTCGGCCGCCTTCTGCTGGGCGATCTGCTCGGCGCGCGCGCGGTCCTTCTCGGCGAGCATGCGCTGCTCCTCGAGATTGCGCTGGCGCGACTCCTCGAGCTTGCGCAGGATCTCGGCGCGCTCGGCATCCGCATCCATCGGCGCGCCGGCGGCCGGCTTGACGTAGGTACGCTTCTGGCGCACCTCGACGTTGACCGTGGTCTTGCTGCGGCCGGCGTTGACGGTCACTTCCTGCTGCGTACGGCGGCTCAGGGTGATCTTCTTCGGCGCGGCGTCAGCCTCGTCGGCGACCTGCTCGTCCTTGCCGTGGGAACGGCGAAGGAAACCGAGCAGCTTCACTTTCTCGGCGCTGGTCACGACCTGGTCGGGACCGCTGAACTTCATGCCGGCCTGGGCCAGCTGTTCCAGCAGTTTCTCCACCGGCGTGTTGACCAGTTGGGCGAGCTTGCGGATGGTGGTTTGCTGCGACATTCGGATCCTATGATCTTGTTGGCGCCCCCTCGATACGGACGAAGGCAGCGCGGAGTCTACGCCCTGAGCGGCTCAGGGCCCTGTTCATCGCTGGCTCATTCGCCGCGCTCCAGACGGGCGATCTCCTCGGCGCGGGCTGCCAGGACCAGCGCCGCGGCGCGCTCCAGGTCCATGCCCTCGATGCCGAACTCCAGGACTTCGTCGGCCGCCAGGTCCGACAGGTCCTCGCTGGTGCGCACGCCGTTCCCGGCCAGCGCATAGGCCGTGGCCTCGTCCATGCCCGGCAGCGCCAGCAGGTCCGCCGCCGGCACGCCTTCCTCGGCGCCCTCTTCCACCGCCAGCGCCTCGTTGAGCAGTGCGTCGCGGGCACGGGCGCGCAGTTCCTCGACGATGTCCTCGTCGAAGCCCTCCACCGCCAGCAGCTCGCCGATCGGCACGTAGGCGATTTCCTCGACGGTGCTGAAGCCCTCGCTGACCAGGATGCCGGCGATTTCCTCGTCCACTTCCAGCTTGTCCATGAACAGCTGGCGGGCGACGGCCTGCTCGGCCTCCGACTTGGCGGCGACCTGGTCCTGGGTCATGACGTTGAGCTGCCAGCCGGTCAGGCGGCTGGCCAGGCGCACGTTCTGGCCGCCCTTGCCGATCGCCTGGGCCAGGCGCTCTTCGGCCACGGCCAGGTCCATCGAGTGCTTTTCCTCATCGACGATGATGGACTGCACCTCGGCCGGCGCCATCGCGTTGATGACGAAATTAGCCGGGTTCTCGTTCCACAGCACGATGTCCACGCGCTCGCCGTTGAGCTCGTTGCTCACCGCCTGCACGCGCGAACCGCGCATGCCGATGCAGGCGCCGATCGGATCGGTGCGGCTGTCGTGGGCGATGACCGCGATCTTGGCGCGGTCACCCGGGTCGCGGGCGCAGGCCTTGATCTCGACCAGCCCCTGGCCGACTTCCGGCACTTCCAGCTTGAACAGCTCGATCATGAACTCGGGGGCGGCGCGGCTGATGAACAGCTGCGGGCCGCGCGGCTCCGAACGCACCTCGGCCAGGTAACCGCGCACGCGGTCGCCGGCGCGCAGCACGTCGCGCGGAATGCCCTTGTCCTTGGGGATGAACGCCTCGGCGTTGCCGCCCAGGTCGACGTAGATGTTGCCGCGCTCGGCACGCTTGACCACGCCGGTCACCAGCTCGCCGACACGGTCCTTCCACGCGTCCACGACCTGCTGGCGCTCGGCCTCGCGCACGCGCTGCACGATCACCTGCTTGGCGGCCTGCGCGGCGATGCGCCCGAAGTCCGGGTTCTCGATCTGCTCCTCGATATAGTCGCCGACCTCGACGCCGTCGGCCTCCTCGATCGCGTCCATCAGGCGGATCTGGCGGTCCGGCGACTCCATCACCACGTCGTCGGCCACGACTTCCCAGCGGCGGAAAGTCTCGTAGCTGCCGTCCTTGTGGTCGATCGAAACGCGCGCGAGCACGTCCTGGTCCACATAGCGCTTCTTGGCCGCGGAGGCGAGCGCCGCCTCGATCGCATCGAAGATCACTTCGCGCGGCACGCCTTTCTCATTGGCGACCGCGTCGACTACCAGCAGAAGTTCCTTGCTCATCGGCTTACTCCGCGCGCGGCTTGCGGGCCGCGGTTTCGTTATTGGATTTGTTCCTGGCCGCGCTCCCCTGCCTGGGGGCCGGGCCGGTCGGTTTGGTCGGAGCCAGGCCAAGCGCGGCCCAGTCCGGAATGATGCGCGCCTTGTCGATATTGTCGAAAGCCGCCACGAACGGCTTGCCATCGACCACGAAGGTCACGGTGCCGGCATCGGCATCCACCGCGGCGATCTCGCCCTGCAGGCGGCGCCGGTTCTCCTGCGGCAGCTTCAGCCCGACCTTGGCCGACTCGCCCAGGTGGCGCTCGAACTGCTCCAGGGTGAACAGCGGCCGGTCCACGCCCGGGGAAGACACCTCCAGCGTGTAGTTGCCGCTGATCGGATCCTCGACGTCCAGCTGCGCGGAGACCTCGCGGCTCACCCGCTCGCAGTCGTCGATGTTGACCACACGTTCGGGCTGCTCGGCCAGCGGCACGTCGATGTACAGACGCAGCGTGGCGCCGCCCGGCGCCGGCAGATACTCGGCGCCCAGCAGATCCAGGCCCAACGCCTGCACGGTGGGACCCAGCAGATTCGCGATTTCAGTAGCCTTGTCGCTCACAGCCTGCCTTGATTTGGGTAATGGGAAACGGGAAGAACCGGCCGGACTTTTCGTTTTGCGGAAACAACAAAGGGCCCGACTGGGCCCTTTGTCCGGTATGAATCCGGTGACTGGATTCCGGTTGCAGGAACGGAAGCAATCGTTCCTGCGAGCCCAGATTCAGCCTTCCACAACAGATGTTGAAGAAGGCCGGAACTGGTAGCGGGGGCAGGATTTGAACCTGCGACCTTCGGGTTATGAGCCCGACGAGCTGCCAGACTGCTCCACCCCGCAGCAGAAGCGGAATTATGAAGTAATTGGACCGTTACCGCAAGTCTTTTTTACTTCATTGTTTCAGGGAATCCGGGGATTCCGCTGAAACCCGGAACGCTCCACGTTCCGGCTGACCATCCTGCGATGGCCTGGCGATACCGGCTTGCTGGCACCGCCCTCAACTCAGTGCGCGCATATTACATGAATCGCGCCGTTTTGTATCGCTTTTTATGACAAATGAGCAAATGCGTTGCGCATCCAGGCCAGCAGCGGCCCCAGCGCAACCGGCAGCACCAGCAGCGCCACGCAGTTCACGCCCAGCACGATGCCCAGCAGACGGTCATTGTTGCGCGGCAGCGGCTCGCCCACCGGCTCGTCGAAGTACATGACCTTGACCACGCGCAGGTAGTAGAAGCAGCCCACCACCGCGCTGATCACGCCCAGGATCACCAGCCACAGCAGGCCACCGTTGACCGCCGCGCCCAGCACCGCCAGCTTGGCCCAGAAGCCCAGGAACGGCGGGATGCCGGCCAGCGAGAACATGGCGCACAGCATGAGCCCGGCCATCCACGGATTGCGCGCATTCAGGCCCTTGAAGTCGTCGATGCTCTCGGCCTCGAAGCCCGAGCGCGACAGCGCGACGATCACGCCGAAAGCGGCGGTGGACATGATCGCGTAGGCCACGGCGTAGAACATCGCCGACGAATAGCCGGCGGCGCCGCCGCCGGCCACGCCCATCAGCAGGAAGCCGATGTGCGAGACCGTCGAATAGGCCAGCATGCGCTTGAGGTTGACCTGGGCGATGGCCATCAGGTTACCCACCACCAGCGACAGCGCGGCAAGGCCGGCGAGCACGTACTGCAGCTCGCTCGACAACGGGCCGACGCCGGCTTCGAGCAGGCGATAGGCCATGCCGAACGCCGCCAGCTTCGGGGCCGAACTGATGAACAGGGCGATCGGCGCCGGCGCACCCTGGTAGACGTCCGGCAGCCACATGTGGAACGGCGCGGCACCCAGCTTGAAGGCGACGCCGGCGACCATGAACACCGCGCCGGTCAGCAGCAGCACACGCTCGTCCGACTGGGTGGCGGCGGCATGGATCACGTCCAGGTGCAGCGAACCGGTGGCGCCATACACCAGCGACATGCCGTACAGCAGCAGGCCAGAGGCCAGCGAGCCGAGCACGATGTACTTCATGCCCGCTTCGGCGGCCAGCTTGTTGTCGCGGTTGCTGGCCACCAGCGCATAGGAACACAGCGCCAGCAGCTCCAGGCCCAGATAGACCATCAGCAGGCTGCCGGCGGAGACCAGCAGCATCATGCCCGCGGTGGCGAACAGCACCAGCACCGCGATCTCGCCCTGGTACAGGTTGCGCTCGCGCAGGTAGCTCCAGCCATAGATCAGGGTCAGGCCGCTGACCAGCACCACCACCGTCTTCATGACGTCGGCGGCGTTGTCGCGGATGAACATGCCATGGAACACCTCGCCCTGCCCGCCCACGCCGCCAAGCAGCATGGCGAAAGCAACGGCAAGGATGGCGACCGACAGGAAGTGGGTCCAGACCTTGTGGCGGTTGCTGATGAACAGGTCGAGGATCAGCAGGGCGAAGGCCCCGCCGATCACCACCAGTTCTGGCAGCAACGGCGGGAGGTCGGCGGCGGTCAACGGCAGTAGCGTCGGCGTTGTCATCATCAAATCCTGGAATCAATACTCTCGACGGGGCCGCTTACAGCAGCTTGCTCGATGCGATCTGCATCGCCAGCTTGGCGATGGAGGGCTCCATCAGTTCGGTCAGCGGACGCGGATACACGCCAAGCGCCAGCGTACCGACCGCGAACACGCCCAGCACCAGCCATTCGCGCCCGTTGATGTCCTTCATCTCGGCCACGTGGGCGTTGCCCACCTCGCCGAAGAACACGCGCTTGTACAGCCACAGCGAATACGCCGCGCCGATGATCAGCGTGGTGGCCGCAGCCAGCGCCACCAGCGGCTCCCACTGGAAGCTGGCCAGCACCACCATGAACTCGCCGACGAAACCACTGGTGCCCGGCAGGCCGGAGTTGGCCATGAAGAACAGCAGCGCGAATGCAGCGAACCACGGCATCACGTTGGCCACGCCGCCGTAGTCGGCGATGCGACGGGTGTGCAGGCGGTCGTAGAGCACGCCGATGCAGGAGAACATCGCGCCGGACACGAAGCCGTGCGAGACCATCTGCACCATCGCACCCTGCAGGCCGAGGCGGGCGGCATCGGCGTTGCCGGCCTCGCGCACCAGCCACAGCGCGGTGAACGTACCCAGGGTCACGAAGCCCATGTGCGCGACCGAGGAATAGGCCACCAGCTTCTTCATGTCGTCCTGCACCAGCGCCACCAGGCCGACGTAGATCACCGCCACCAGCGACAGCGCGATCACCAGCCAGGCCCACTCGTGGCTGGCATCGGGCACGATCGGCAGGTTGAAGCGCAGGAAGCCGTAGCCACCGATCTTCAGCGCGATCGCCGCAAGGATCACCGAACCGGCGGTCGGCGCTTCCACGTGGGCGTCCGGCAGCCAGGTGTGCACCGGGAACATCGGCACCTTGACCGCGAAGGCGATCAGGAACGCGAAGAACACCCAGGTCTGCTCCCTGGCCGACAGCTGCAGCTGGTACAGGTCGGCCAGCTGGAAGCTGCCGCCCTTGATGTACAGGTAGATCAGCGCCACCAGCATCAACACCGAGCCGAGGAAGGTGTAGAGGAAGAACTTCAGCGCGGCATAGATGCGGCGCGGGCCACCCCAGACACCGATGATCAGGAACATCGGGATCAGCATGGCTTCGAAGAACACGTAGAACAGCATCGCGTCGGTGGCGGCGAAGATGCCCACCGTCACGCCTTCCAGGATCAGGAAGGCGGCCACGTACTGGTTGACGCGCTTGTCGATCACGCCCCAGGCGCCGACCAGCGCCAGCACGCCCACCAGGGTGGTCAGCAGCACCAGCGCGATGGCGATGCCGTCCACCGCCAGGTTGTAGCCGATGCCGTAGGCGGGAATCCACGGATGCTGCTCGACGAACTGCATCACCTCGGCGGCGGTGCGGTCATAGCCGGTGAGCAGGCCGAGGCTCAACAGGAAGGTGAGCAGTGCCACCGCCAGGGACGCCCAACGGGCAGCCTGGGCGTTGCGCACGGCAAGAATCAACGCACCGCCGAGGATCGGCAGCCAGATGAGGATACTGAGTAGGGGCCAGTTCGACACGTCTTCTTATTCCGTACAGGTCAACGCGAGAAATGCATCAGCAGGCCCAGCAGGGCGATCAGGCCGATGATCATCACGAAGGCGTAGTGGTAGAGGAAACCGGATTGGGTGCGGCGCAGCAGGTTGGCGGCAAGCTCGACCACGCGGGCCGCGCCGTTGACCACACCATCCACCACGTTGCTGTCCACGGCACGGGCGGCCTTGCCAAGCTTGACGCTGCCACCGGCGAAACCATCGATCCACAGCTTGTCGAAGCCGTACTTGTTCTCCAGCACCGATACCACCGGCGCCAGGGCCTTGCGGGACTTGCCTGCCAGCTCGGGCTTCCAGATGTAGAACACCCAAGCCAGGATGAAACCGGCCACCGTCAGCCAGAACGCCGGCATCATCATGCCGTGCAGGGCGTAGGCCACCGAACCGTGCCAGAACTCCCTGCCCACCGCGGCGATGGTGTCGCGCGCCGGATCGTAGAAATCGACGATGCCGGTGAAGAACGACAGGGTCTGGCCGGGGATCCCGGTGGCGGCGGCGTGGCCGTCCCAGCCGGTACCGAACAGCATCGGGCCGATGGTGAAGAAGCCGATCAGGATGGACGGGATCGCCAGCAGGATCAGCGGCAGGGTCACCACCCACGGCGACTCGTGCGGCTCGTGCGCGCCGTGGCCATGCGCGTCGCCATGGTGGTGGGCGTCGTGGCCGTGGTCGTCGTGCGCGTCACGGAAGCGTTCCTTGCCGAAGAAGGTCAGGAACAGCAGGCGGAAGCTGTAGAAGCTGGTGACGATCACGCCGCCCAGCACCGCCCAGTAGCCGTAGGTCGCCACCCAGTTGTCCGAGGTGTGGGCATGCAGCGCGGCCGCCTCGATGATGGTGTCCTTCGAGTAGAAGCCGGCGAAGAACGGCGTGCCCACCAGCGCCAGGGTGCCGATCCACATGGTGATGTGGGTGATGGGCATGTACTTGCGCAGGCCGCCCATCTTCATCATGTTCTGCTCGTGGTGCATGCCGATGATGACCGAGCCGGCGCCCAGGAACAGCAGCGCCTTGAAGAAGGCGTGGGTCATCAGGTGGAACACCGCGCCCGAATAGGCCGACACACCCATGGCGACGGTCATGTAGCCCAGCTGCGACAGCGTCGAGTAGGCGACCACGCGCTTGATGTCGTTCTGCACGATGCCGATCAGGCCGGTGAAGAAGGCCGTGGTGGCACCGATGAACAGCACGAAGTTCAGCGCGGTCTGCGACAGCTCGAACAGCGGCGACATGCGGGTCACCATGAAGATGCCGGCGGTGACCATGGTCGCGGCATGGATCAGCGCCGAGATCGGGGTCGGGCCTTCCATCGAATCGGGCAGCCACACGTGCAGCGGCACCTGCGCCGACTTGCCCATCGCACCGATGAACAGGCAGATGCAGATCAGGGTGGCGATCGACCAGATCACCGGCTCGCTCAGCACCTGCACCGGATGGCCGAACAGGTTGATCGAACCCGACCACACCTGGATCAGCGCGTTGGGGTCGTTCAGCAGCGGCGCATTGGCGAACACGGTGGCGTAGTCCAGGGTGCCGAACACCCACAGCACGCCGGCGATGCCGAGCAGGAAGCCGAAGTCGCCCACGCGGTTGACCAGGAACGCCTTCATGTTGGCGAAGATCGCGCTGGGCTTCTTGAAGTAGAAGCCGATCAGCAGGTACGACACCAGGCCCACCGCTTCCCAGCCGAAGAACAGCTGCAGGAAGTTGTTGCTCATCACCAGGGTGAGCATCGAGAAGGTGAACAGCGAGATGTAGCTGAAGAAGCGCTGGTAGCCATCGTCATCGGCCATGTAGCCGATCGAGTAGATGTGCACCAGCAGCGACACGAAGGTCACCACCACCATCATCATCGCGGTCAGGCGGTCGACCATGAAACCGACATGCGCGGTGTACTGGCCGACTTCGAAGAAGGTGTAGATGTTCTGGTTGAACGGCTGCGCACCGCCCCACAGCAGCTGGTACAGGGTATGCAGCGACAGTGCGCAGCTGACCGCCACGCCCAGGATGGTGGCGTACTGGGCGCCCTTGCGCCCCACCTGGCGACCGAACAGGCCGGCGATGATGCTGCCGAACAGCGGTGCGAGCACCACCGCGATCAACAGACTCTTGGAGAGAGTGATTTCCATCTGTGGGTCAGCCCTTCAACGAATCGACTTCGCCAACGTTGATGGTGTGGCGGGTACGGAACAGGGTCACCAGGATCGCGAGGCCGATGGCGGCTTCCGCCGCGGCCACGGTCAGGATGAAGAACACGAACAGCTGGCCGGCGGTGTCGCCGAGCTGCCGCGAGAAGGCGACGAAGTTGATGTTCACCGACAGCAGCATCAACTCGATCGACATCAGCAGCACGATGATGTTCTTGCGGTTGAGGAAGATGCCGGCGACGGAGATGCAGAACATCACCGCGCCGAGCGCGAGCATGTGGCCCAGGGAAATCATGGCTTGGCCTCCTCGCCGCCTTCGTTGTGCAGGGTATCGGTCAGCGGCACCGGCTTCTCGGCCGCCATCTTCACGATGCGCAGGCGGTCGCTGGCGCGGACACGGGTCTGCTCCGAGGGATTCTGCGTCTTCACGCCGGTGCGGCGGCGCAGGGTCAGCATCACCGCGGCGATCACCGCCACGGTCAGGATCACCGCGGCGAACTCGAACGGCAGCAGGTACTCGGTGAACAGGCTGCGCGCCAGCCAGGTGATGTTGGAGCTGTCGGCGGCCGCGGCGGCGGCGTTGTCCGCCGGGAACGGGGCGGCCGCACGGGCCTTGATGCCGATCAGGGTCAGCATCTGCAGCAGCATCACCACCGCCACCACCAGCCCGACCGGCAGGTAGCGTACCCAGCCCTCGCGCAGGCTGTCGGTTTCGACGTCCAGCATCATCACCACGAACAGGAACAGCACCATCACCGCGCCGACGTACACCAGCACCAGGGTAACGCCGAGGAACTCGGCGCCGACCAGCAGCCAGACGCAGGCGACGGAGAAGAAGGTCAGGATCAGGCACAGCACGGCATACACCGGGTTGCGCACGCTGATCACCGACAGGGCCGACAGCCCCGCCACGACCGAGAAGAACCAGAAGGCGATATTTACCCAATCCATCTTTCGGTCCTCAGCGGAAGGCGGCGTCGGCGGCGCGGCGTTCGGCGATCTCGGCTTCCAGCCGATCACCGATGGCCAGCAGCTGCGGCTTGGTGACGATGTTCTCGCCACGGTTCTCGAAGTGGTACTCGAGGATGTGGGTTTCCACGATCGAATCCACCGGGCAGCTCTCCTCGCAGAAACCGCAGAAGATGCACTTGAACAGGTCGATCTCGTAACGCGTGGTGCGGCGGGTACCGTCCTCGCGCTTGGCCGAGTCGATGGTGATGGCCAGCGCCGGGCACACCGCTTCGCACAGCTTGCAGGCGATGCAGCGTTCCTCGCCGTTCGGGTAACGGCGCAGCGCGTGCAGGCCGCGGAAACGCGGCGACTGCGGGAACTTCTCCATCGGATACAGCACGGTGTACTTGGGCTTGAACGCGTACTTCAGCGTCAGCCACATGCCGGAGACGAGCTCCAGCAGCAGCAGGCTCTTGAAATAGTGGGTGATCTTTTTCATGAATCAAACGCCTCTCTGGATCACGCCGTAGAACACGAGCAGTGCGGTCACCGCGATCCACGCGATGGTCAACGGGATGAACACCTTCCAGCCCAGACGCATGATCTGGTCGTAGCGGAAGCGCGGGAACGTGGCGCGGAACCAGATGTAGGAACTGGCGAAGAAGAACACCTTGGCCAGCAGCCACGGCCAGCCACCGTTCCAGATCCAGTCGACCCACGGCGACACGTCCGCCGTGACCCAGCCCTGGATCGGGCTCAGCCAGCCGCCCAGGAAGAAGATCGAGATCAGGAAGCTGATCAGGATCATGTTGGCGTACTCGGCCAGGAAGAACAGCGCGAACGCACCGCCGGAATATTCGACCATGTGGCCGGCGACGATTTCCGACTCGCCTTCCACCACGTCGAACGGGGCGCGGTTGGTCTCGGCCACGCCGGACACCCAGTACACGACGAACAGCGGCAGCAGCGGCAGCAGGAACCAGTCGAACAGGCCCGAGCTGCCCTTCTGCGCCAGCACGATCTCGGTCAGGTTCAGGCTGCCGGCGGCGATCATCACCCCGACCAGCGCGAAGCCCATGGCGATCTCGTAGCTGACCATCTGCGCGGCCGAACGCATCGCGCCGAGGAAGGCGTACTTGGAGTTGGACGCCCAGCCGGCCAGGATCACGCCGTAGATGCCCAGCGAGGTCATCGCCAGCAGGTACAGCAGGCCGACGTTGGCGTTGGACAGCACCAGCTTGTAGTCGAACGGCACCACCGACCAGGCGGCGAACGATGGCGCCAGCACGATCAGCGGCGCCAGCACGTACATCGCCTTGTGCGCGTTGGCCGGGCGCACGATTTCCTTGAACAGCAGCTTGGTGACGTCGGCGAAGGCCTGCAGCAGGCCACCGAGGCCGACGTACATCGGCCCGTGGCGGACGTGCATCCAGCCGATCAGTTTGCGCTCCCACAACACGTAGAACGCCACCGACACGATGATCGGCATGGCGATCACCAGGATCTTCAGCACCGTCCACAGCACGATGCCGATGTCGCCCAGCGCCAGCAACCACTGGTGCAGCGGATCGACCGCGTTCAACAGCAACTCGTTCATGCAGCCACCACCGTTACCCGAGCGGCGCCCAGCGGCGCGGTGGCGCCGTGGCCCGATTCAATCCAGACCGCACCGGCGGCGACGCGCGCGTCGACCACGACCGGCAGGGTCGCCTTGCCGGCATCGGTGCCGACCTTGGCCATCTGCCCTTCCACCAGCTGCAGGCGCGCGGCGTCATCGCTGTTGAGCACGATGCGCGGCGCGTTGTTCAGCGGGTGCTCCTGCAGCGCCGCGGCGCGGCGGACCACCGCGTCGGTGCGGTAGATCGCGGCGGTCGACGCCACTTCCAGGCCCTCGCCCGCCACCTGCGGCTGCGCGGACGCGGCCACCTTCACCTGCACCGGCTGCAGGCCGGCACGCAGGCCTGCCAGGTCGGTGAAGCCGAAACCGGCCAGCTGCAGATCGCCGCCCAGGGCGCGCAGCACGCGCCAGCCCTCGCGGGCCTCGCCCGGCAGCTTGCCGCCGGCACGGGCCTGCTGCTCGCGGCCATCGAGGTTGGTCAGGGTCGCGTCGATTTCCGGCAGCGCGCCGATCGGCAGGATCACGTCGGCCACGTCGCGGGTCGAAGCGCAGGCGAACTGGCTGAACGCCACCACCCCGGCAGCGGCCAGCGCCTTGCGCGCGGCGGCGCTGTCGGCGAAGTCCAGGCCCGGCTCGATGCCGTACAGCACGTACGCCTTGCGCGGCTGCGCCAGCATCGTGGCGACGTCCTTGCCGGCCGGCAACACGCCGGCGCGGGACAGGCCGACGGCATTGGCGCCCTGCGGGATGCGGCACAGCCGGGCGCCGGTGGCGGCGGCGAATTCGCGCGCGGCGGCACGGATCGCGGCGGCCTGCGGATGGTTCTCGGCGATGCCACCGACGATCAGCACGGTGTTGCCACCGCCCTGCACCGCCGCGCGCAGCTCGGCACTGGCCAGCGCGTCGGCGAACTTCGACGGGGCGACGATCTGCTTGCCGGCCAGGGTGAACGCGAAGTCGAAGTCGACCGGGTTGATCGCGAACACCTGCGCGCCATGCTTGGTCTGCGCCTTGCGCAGGCGTGCGTGCAGCAGCGGCAGCTCGTGGCGGATGTTGCTGCCCAGCAGCACGATGCGGTCGGCGCCTTCGATCTCGGCCAGCGTGGCGCCGAACACTTCGGCGGACGCGGCGTCGGAGAAGTCGCGGTTGTCGATGCGGTGGTCGATGTTGGTGCAGCCCAGGCCGGCGGCCAGGCGGGCCAGCAGCGCGCCCTCCTCGTTGGAGGTCGACGGGTGCACCAGCACGCCGAGGTCGTCGCCACGGTTGCCGTCCAGGATCTCGCGGGCGGCGGCCAGACCTTCGGCCCAGCTCACTTCCTTCCACTCGCCGTTGACCTTCTGCAGCGGCTTGAGCGCGCGGTCGGCGGCGTACAGGCCCTGGTGCGAATAACGGTCGCGGTCGGACAGCCAGCACTCGTTGACCAGTTCGTTGTCACGCGGCACCGCGCGCAGCACTTCGCCGCGACGCACGTGCAGGAACAGGTTCGAGCCCATCGCGTCGTGGTAGCCGAGCGATTCGCGCGCGGTCAGTTCCCACGGGCGGGCGCGGAACTGGAACACCTTGTTGGTCAGCGCGCCCACCGGGCACACGTCGATCACGTTGCCGGACAGCTCGGTGGTCAGCGGCTTGCCGTCATAGGTGCCGATCTGCAGGTTCTCGCCACGGTACATGCCGCCCAGCTCGTAGGTGCCGGCGATTTCCGCGGTGAAGCGCACGCAGCGGGTGCACTGGATGCAGCGGGTCATCTCGGTGGCGACCAGCGGGCCCATGTCCTCGTCGGCCACCACGCGCTTGCGCTCGTTGAAGCGGCTGACCGAGCGGCCATAGCCCAGCGACACGTCCTGCAGCTCGCACTCGCCGCCCTGGTCGCAGATCGGGCAGTCCAGCGGGTGGTTGATCAGCAGGAACTCCATGACCGAACGCTGGTACTTGAGCGCCTTCTCGTTGCGGGTCTGGATCTTCATGCCATCCATGACCGGCGTGGCACATGCCGGCGACGGCTTGGGCGACTTCTCGACGTCGACCAGGCACATGCGGCAGTTGGCCGCGATCGGCAGCTTCTCGTGGTAGCAGAAGCGCGGGATCGGGATGCCGGCCTTGTCGGCGGCCTGGATGATCATCGACCCCTTGGGCGCGAACAGCGTCTGCCCATCGATCTCGATGGTGACGTGCCCTTCCGGCACCACCGGCGCCTCGCTCGGATTTACAGGTTGCGCGCTCATGCGGCAGCAGCCTCCACCTTCTTGCCGTCAACCATCGAATGACCGTTGACGATGTAGTACTCGAATTCGTCCCAGAACTGGCGCAGGAACCCCTGGATCGGCCATGCCGCCGCTTCGCCGAAGGCGCAGATGGTGTGGCCTTCGATCTGCCCGGCGACGGTGCGCAGCTGGTGCAGGTCTTCCATCGTGGCCTTGCCGGCGACGATGCGCTCCAGCACGCGGTGCATCCAGCCGGTGCCCTCGCGGCACGGGGTGCACTGGCCGCAGGATTCCTTGTGGAAGAACTGGCTGATGCGGCAGGCGAACTTGACGCAGCACACGCTGTCGTCCAGCACCACGATGGCACCGGAGCCCAGGCCCGAGCCCAGCGCGCGGATGGTGTCGTAGTCCATCGGCAGGCCCTTGAGCTGCTCGGCGGTCAGCACCGGCATCGACACGCCGCCCGGAATCGCGCCCTTCAGCTTGCGGCCCGGGCGCAGGCCACCGGCCATTTCCAGCAGTTCGTCGAAGGTGGTGCCCAGCGGCACCTCGAAGTTGCCGCCCTTCTGCACGCAGCCGGACACCGAGAAGCACTTGGGGCCGCCGTTGGCGGTCTTGCTCAGGCCCTTGAACCACTCCGGGCCGTTGCGGATGATCGCCGGCACCGAGCCGTAGGTCTCGGTGTTGTTGATCGTCGACGGCTTGCCGTACAGGCCGAAGTTGGCCGGGAACGGCGGCTTGTAGCGCGGCTGGCCCTTCTTGCCTTCCAGCGACTCCATCAGCGCGGTCTCTTCGCCGCAGATGTAGGCGCCGGCGCCCAGCGCCGCGTAGATGTCGATGTCCACGCCGCTGCCCAGCACGTTCTTGCCCAGCCAGCCATGCTTGTAGGCATCGGCCAGGGCCTGCTCGAAGTGCTCGAACGGCTCGTGGTGGAACTCGCCGCGCAGGTAGTTGTAGCCCACGGTCGAGCCGGTGGCGTAACAGGCGATGGCCATGCCCTCCACCACCGAGTGCGGGTTGTAGCGCAGGATGTCGCGGTCCTTGCAGGTGCCCGGCTCGGACTCGTCCGAGTTGCACAGGATGTACTTCTGCGGCGCGTCCTTGGGCATGAACGACCACTTCAGGCCGGTCGGGAAGCCCGCGCCGCCACGGCCGCGCAGGCCGGACTGCTTGACCATCTCGATCACGTCGGCCGGCGCGATCTTCTCTTCGAGGATCTTGCGCAGCGCGGCGTAACCACCGGTCTTGAGGTAGTTTTCGTACGACCACGGGGTGTCGTAGTGCAGCGTGGTGTAGACCACGTTGTGCGGAAGCGGCGCCGGACCGACCGGGCCCCTGGATTCGTGGTGTGCCATGCCTTACTCCAGCCCGTCCAGCAGCGCGTCGACCTGGTCCAGCGTCAGGCGCTCGTGGTAGTGACCGTTGATGACCATCATCGGCGCGCCCGCGCAGCCGGCCAGGCACTCTTCCTCGCGCTTGAGGTAGACGCGGCCGTCCGGGGTCGATTCGCCGTGCTTGATGCCCAGCTTCTTCTCGCAATGGCGCACGATGTCCTCGGCGCCATTGAGCCAGCAGCTGATGTTGGTGCAGATGGCGACATTGTTGCGGCCGACCTTCTGGGTTTCGAACATCGAATAGAAGGTGGCGACCTCGTAGGCCCACACGAACGGCAGGTCCAGGTACTTGGCCACCGCGGCGATCAGTTCGTCGCTCAGCCAGCCCTGGTTCTGCTCCTGCGCGGCGTGCAGGCCCTGCAGCACCGCCGAGCGCTTGCGCTCCGGCGGGAACTTCGTCAGCCAGTGATCGATGTGAGCACGGGTCTTGTCGCTCAACACCACCATCGGGTCGACGTCGCGCGCCGCCTCGAAATTACCTGTCGCCTTCATCGGCCGACCTCAACCAATAGCAGATCCTGGGAAACCGGTGCCTGCAGCAGCATGGCCGCGCTGGCACCGGGCGTTGTGCGCTTGCCCGGCATTACCGGTCGACCTCGCCGAACACGAGGTCGTAGGTGCCGATCATCGCCACCACGTCGGCCAGCATGTGGCCGCGCACGATCGAGTCGATCGAGGACAGGTGGGCGAAGCCCGGCGCACGCAGGTGCACGCGGAACGGCTTGTTGGCGCCGTCGGAGACCAGGTAGCAGCCGAACTCGCCCTTGGGCGCCTCGACCGCGGCGTAGGTCTCGCCGGCCGGCACGCAGTAGCCTTCGCTGAACAGCTTGAAGTGGTGGATCAGCGCTTCCATGTCGTCCTTCATCTCCGCACGCGACGGAGGGGCGACCTTGAAATTGCGGACCATGACCGGGCCGGGGTTGGCCTTCAGCCAGCGCACGCACTGCTGGATGATCCGGTTGGACTGGCGCATCTCGGCGACGCGGACCAGGTAACGGTCGTAGCAGTCGCCGTTGGTGCCCAGCGGGATGTCGAAATCGACCGCGTCGTACTTGGCGTACGGCTGCTTCTTGCGCAGGTCCCAGGCGATGCCCGAGCCGCGCAGCATGGCGCCGGTCATGCCCCACGCCAGCGCGTGCTCCGGGCTGACCACGCCGATGCCGACGGTGCGCTGCTTCCAGATGCGGTTGTCGGTGAGCAGGGTCTCGTACTCGTCGACGCGCTTGGGGAACTCGTTGGTGAAGTTCTCCAGGAAGTCCAGCAGCGAGCCTTCGCGGGCCGCGTTCAGGCGCTTGAGCGCATTGCCCTTGTGCCAGCGCGATTCCTTGTACTTCGGCATCGTGTCCGGCAGGTCGCGGTAGACGCCGCCCGGACGGTAGTAGGCCGCGTGCATGCGCGCACCGGACACCGCCTCGTAGCAGTCCATCAGCTCCTCGCGCTCGCGGAACGCATACAGCATCACCGCCATCGCACCGAGGTCGAGCCCGTTCGAACCCAGCCACATCAGGTGGTTGAGGATGCGGGTGATCTCGTCGAACATCGTGCGGATGTACTGCGCGCGTTCCGGCACCTCGATACCCGCCAGGGTCTCGATCGCACGCACGTAGGCGTGCTCGTTGCACATCATCGAGCAGTAGTCCAGGCGATCCATGTAGCCGATCGACTGGTTGAACGGCTTGGACTCGGCCAGCTTCTCGGTGGCGCGATGCAGCAGGCCCACGTGCGGGTCGGCGCGCATGATGGTCTCGCCGTCCATCTCCAGGATCAGGCGCAGCACGCCATGCGCGGCCGGATGCTGCGGGCCGAAGTTCATGGTGTAGTTGCGGATCTCCTGCCGGGCTTCGGCGGGATTGCTGGCAAAGGCCCCGGTGGCCTGGTGGAACTCGCTCACTTGCTTGCCTCCGTCTGCGCGCGCTCGCCTTCGGCGGTCTGGAAGCGGGCGTCGTCGCGGATCACGCGCGGCACGCCCACGCGCGGTTCGACCGAAGTCACCGGCTCGTAGACCACGCGCTTCTTTTCTTCGTCGTAACGCACTTCGACGTTGCCGATCAGCGGGAAATCCTTGCGGAACGGATGGCCGACGAAACCGTAGTCGGTCAGGATGCGGCGCAGGTCCGGGTGGCCTTCGAAGATCACCCCGTACAGGTCGAACGCCTCGCGCTCGAACCAGTTCAGGCCCGGCCATACGCTGGTCAGCGACGCGACCACCGGCAGCGCCTCGTCCGGGGCGAAGCAGCGCATGCGCAGCAGCTGGTTGTGCTGGTAGGAACGCAGCTGCACGACCACGGCGAAGCGCTGCTTCGGCAGCGCGTCGGGCTGCGCGCCATTGGCGGTTTCGTGGCTGGGGAACTCACCCCAGGCGAAGCGGCCGGCACTCTTGCCTTCGACGCCACGACTGAAGCCGTGCGAGGAAACGTCGGACGTATCCCACTCGTCGCTGCCGTAGCCGAGATAGTCGACGCCGCACAGGTCGGTGGCGTGCTCGAAGCCGAACTCGTCGCGCAGGGCGACGGCCACGGCATGCCAGTCGGCCGACGGAACCTCCAGCGTCACTTCGCCGCGCGGTTCGACCACGGAGACCTGCGCACCGGCGAAACGCGCGCGAAGTCGGTCGATGAGTGAAGGTGCTTGCTGGGCCATGGGGGCTGGCGTGCTCTTGACTTGAAAGGGAATCAGCGGGCGATGGTCTGGGTGCGCCAGATCTTCTTCTGCAGCTGCAGGATGCCGTACACCAGCGCCTCGGCGGTCGGCGGGCAGCCCGGGACGTACACGTCCACCGGCACCACGCGGTCGCAGCCACGCACCACCGCGTACGAGTAGTGGTAGTAGCCACCGCCGTTGGCGCAGCTGCCCATCGAGATGACCCACTTCGGGTCGGGCATCTGGTCATAGACCTTGCGCAGCGCCGGGGCCATCTTGTTGACCAGGGTGCCGGCGACGATCATCACGTCGGACTGGCGCGGCGACGGGCGGAACACCACGCCATAGCGGTCCAGGTCCAGGCGCGAGGCGCCGGCGTGCATCATCTCGACCGCGCAGCAGGCCAGGCCGAAGGTCATCGGCCACATCGAGCCGGTGCGCGCCCAGTTCAGCAGGGCGTCGACGCTGGTGGTGACGTAGCCCTTCTCGAGCAGCGGATTGTCGCCTTCGGGCCGGAGGATGTCGTCAACCCGCCCTTCCGGGATGGGGTTGTTCATCAGGCCATCGAGAGTCTGAATCACTCCCATTCCAGCGCTCCCTTCTTCCACACGTAGATAAAGCCGAGGAACAGCATGCCCACGAACAGGCCCATGGTGACGAGCGAGCGGGCGCCCAGCTCCATGAACACCTGGGTCCAGGGCACGATGAAGATGATTTCCAGGTCAAAGACGATGAACTGGATGGCGATGAGGTAGTAGCGCACGTCGAACTTCATGCGCGCGTTCTCGAACGCCTCGAAGCCGCACTCGTACGGCGACAGTTTCTGCTCGTCGGGGCTGCGGGGGCCAAGGAAACGACCGATCAGCATCAGGGCGACGCCGATGCCGGTGGCGACGATCAGAAACAGCAGGGACGGCAAATATTCGGCCAGCACAGCGATTCTCTCTTGCCTCTGCCCGGGCACCTGCAGGCGCCCGCGCATGGGGATTGACGGGACTTGCCTCGGCGGGAGCTGCCGCATCCCGCATACCCGCATAACAAACTCATGGTGCCCAAGAGGGGACTCGAACCCCTACGACTTGCGTCGCTACCACCTCAAGGTAGTGCGTCTACCAATTCCGCCACCTGGGCTTACTTACGTCAGCGCACCGGCTCTGCAGTGCGGCGCGTATTGTAACCGTCTTCAGTCTTTATGCGAGCCCTCGGCGGGCTTTTCTTCGCTCTGCGCCGGATTATTTGCCGCAGGCGCCGCCTGCGGCACTTCGCCCGCGGCCGCGGCCTGCGGAACGGACTGCAGCTCGCCCGCCGGGGCGGCCGGCGCCTGGGCCTGGGACATGACGCCCAGCCCCTGCTCGGCCGGGCGCGCGCCATGGCTGGCGTACCAGGCCATGAACAGGCTGATGCCGAAGAACACCACGGCCAGCCACTTGGTGGACTTGGACAGGAAGTTGGACGCGCCACGGGCGCCGAACACCGTACCCGAAGCACCGGCGCCGAAGCCCGAGCCCGCCGCCGCGCCGGAGCCGCGCTGCATCAGGATCAGCGCGATCATCGCGACCGCCACCAGCACATAGACCACATTGAGGATCAACATCAGCATTTGAAATCCGTCCCGGACAGTTCCACCGTTAGCGACCGGCTGCCGCCCTCGCGATGGCCAGGAAATCTGCCGCCACCAGCGAAGCGCCGCCTACCAGCCCGCCATCGACGTCAGGCTGTGAGAACAGCTCTGCAGCATTGTCGGGCTTCACGCTGCCGCCATACAGGATCGGCAGCGAATCAGCGATTCTAGCATCGCGCCCGGCGACTTCGCCACGGATGAAGGCGTGCACGGCCTGCGCCTGCTCCGGACTGGCGGTACGGCCGGTGCCGATGGCCCAGACCGGCTCATACGCCACCACCGCCCCGGCGAAGGCATCGACCCCGGCCAGCTCCAGCACCGGTGCCAGCTGCGCGGCGATGACCTGCTCGGTCTGCCCGGCTTCGCGCTGCTCCAGCGTCTCACCGACGCACAAGACCGGCACCAGGCCGGCATGCACCGCGGCCACGAACTTGCGCGCGACCAGCGCGCTGCTTTCATGATGGTACTGGCGACGCTCGGAGTGGCCGACCAGGCCGTACCTGGCCCCCACGTCCACCAGCATCGCGGCCGAGACCTCGCCGGTGTAGGCGCCCTTCTCGTTGCTGCTGACGTCCTGCGAGCCGAAGGCCAGCGCGGTGCCCTCGAAGTCCTCGACCAGATCCCCCAGGTAGGGCAGCGGCGGCAGGATCACCAGCTCGACCCCCTGCAGCGGCAGGCCGGCAGCCACCTGCCCCACCAGTTCGGTGGCGAATTGACGGCTGCCATGCAGCTTCCAGTTACCGGCAACGATGGTGCGGCGCATTCAGGAGCGACTCCAAGGTGAAAAGTGGGCGAAGGATAGCCCACTCCGGACAGCCGCAGGACAACCGGCGGACAATACGGGACACCCGCCACGGCACCGCCCGCCGCGCGCCGCGCGCAGGCGGCATGACGGCGAAGGCCGCCTCGCGGCGGCCTTCGTTGCTTACTTCAGCTTGATCTCGCGCAGGCGCTCCTCGAGGAAGCCATGGGCGGTGATCGCCTCCGGGTACCGGCTCGGGTTGTCCGCGGTGATGCACGAGGGCAGCACGTCGATCAGGAAATCCGGGTTCGGGTGCAGGAAGAACGGCACCGAGTAACGCGGCTGGCGGGCCAGCTCGCCCGGGGGGTTGACCACGCGGTGGATGGTCGACGGGTACACATGGTTGGTCAGGCGCTGCAGCATGTCGCCGATGTTGACCACGATGGTGTCCGCATCGGACGTGAACGGCACCCACTCGCCATCGTGCGACTGCACTTCCAGCCCCGCGGCGCTGGCGCCGACCAGCAGGGTGATGAAATTGATGTCGCCGTGGGCGCCGGCACGCACGTTCGGGATGTCGTCGGTGGTGATCGGCGGGTAGTGGATCGGACGCAGGATCGAGTTGCCGTTGTTGGTCTTGTCGGCGAAGAAATCATGCGGCAGCCCGATGTGCAGGGCCAGCGCCGACAACACGCGCGACCCCAGGTTGTCCAGCGCCTGGTACAGGCCATAGCCGCGCTCGCGGAACCCGGGCACCTCACTGGGCCACAGGTTCGGCGGCATCACCTCGCGGTACGGCGAGTCGTCGGGGATTTCCCGGCCGATGTGCCAGAACTCCTTCAGGTCGAAGTGCTTGGAGCCCTTGGCGGTCTCCACGCCGAACGGGGTGTAGCCGCGGGCGCCGCCGCCGCCGGCCACGTGGTACTTGCGCTTGACCTCTTCGGGCAGGGCGAAGAACGCCTTGAAGGCATCGTAGGCCGCGTCGATGTCGGCCTGCGGGATGCCGTGGTTGCGGATGCCCGCGAACCCCCACTGGCGATAGGCCGCACCCAGCTCGGCCACGAAGGCCTCGCGGTCGCTGTCGAAGCGGGTGATGTCGAGGGTTGGGATCTTGCTCACAGCGGTTCCTGGCTTGTCATGGATATCCGGGCCGGCAGCACCCTGTCGCCCGTCTGAATATTGTGACAGATCGCCCTTGTGGCCGGTCGCTGACACATTGATACAAAAGGATACAATTCGAGCGCCCGCGGCGGGCGCCGGACCGGCACCCCGCCCCGGTCCCTTCCCCACCCCGTGGCCTGCATGGAACCCGCCCCGCTGACGGACCGCCCGCTGAAGATCCTGCATACCGAAGCCGCGCGCGGCATGGGTGGCCAGGAGATCTACCTGCTGCGCCACCTGCTGGCCATGCGCGCGCGTGGACACGACATGTCCCTGCTGTGCCAGCCCGGCGCGCGCCTGGCCGAGGCCGCGCGCGACCACGGCTTCGTCGTGCACACGCTGGAGATGGGCGGGCTGCCGCGGCTGCTGCGGGGCATCCCCGCGGTACGCCACCTGGTGCGCACGCACCGCTATGACGTGGTCAACGTCACCAGCCGCCGCGATGCGCTGATCGCCGCCGCCGGGGCACGCCTGGCGGGCGCTCCGCTGGTGGTGCGCTCGCGCCACCTGATGAGCCCGGTGCACTCGCTGCTGACCTACACCTGGCTGCCGCAGCGGGTCATCACCGTCAGCCAGTTCGTCAAGCGCCTGCTGCAGGAACGCGGCATCGCCCCGGGGCGGATCGGCGTGGTGCCGCCGATGGCGCAATCGCCGCTGCCCAGCGGCGATGAACCGCCGGCGCGCTCCTGGGCGGAGCTGCGGCAACTGCGCGCCGAGATCCGCGCCGGACTGGGTTTCGGCGAGGACGACGTCGTGGTCGGGTGCGTGGCGGTGCTGCGCGAGCCCAAGGGCCACCTCGACCTGCTCGACGCGATCGCGCCGCTGTGCCGGGCGGACCCGAAACTGCACCTGCTGATCGTCGGCGACGGCGAGCCGGTCATGGCCCGGCTTAAGGCCATGCGCGCGCAGTACGGCATCGAGAGCCAGGTGCACCTGCCCGGCTACCGCGCCGACGCGGCGCGACTGATGGCCGGCTTCGACGTGTTCGCCCTGCCCAGCCACAAGGAGGCCGCCGGGACCGTGTTCCTGGAGGCCGCCCAGGCCGGCGTGCCGATCGTCGCCACGCGCGTGGGCGGCATTCCGGAAATGGTGGTCGAGCAGGCCAATGCTATTCTCGTCGCGCCCGGGGATCCGGCCGCGTTGACCGCCGCGCTGCGTACGCTGGCGGCCTGCGGCGAACTCCGCCAGGCGATGGGCCGCGCCGGCCTGGACTGGATCCGCGGCGAACACCGCTTCACGGCGGCGGGGCATTGCGAAGCCACCGAACACCTTTACCACCAGTGGCTCGAGGAATTGGGACATGGCCCACGCCAAGTCGGTACCGGTGCTGATGCACCACCACGTCAGCCCGTCGCCGGGCATGATCACCGTCTCACCGGAAAACTTTGAAAGCCAGATCGCCTGGCTGGCCGCCGACGGCTGGACCTCGCTGACCATGCAGCAGTACGCCGGCTTCCTGGCCGGCGCGCCGGTGCCGCGCAAATCCATCCTCATCACCTTCGACGACGGCTACCTGGACAACTGGGTCTACGCCCACCCTGTCCTGCAGAAGTACGGCATGCACGCGGTCGTGTTCCTGGTCACCGGCTGGATGGGCCAGGGCGAGGTACGCCCGCACGCGGGCCAAGCCGGCATGGCGCTGCCGTCCACGCCGGACCACCGCGGCTGCGAGGACGCGATCTTCCGCCTGGACCGCGCCGACGAGGTGATGATGCGCTGGAGCGAAGCACGCGCGGCCATCGCCGCCGGCACCTTCGAGATGCACTGCCATACCCATACGCATACCCGCTGGCTGCGCATGGAAATCAGCCGCGAGGCGAAGTGCGCGGGCATCCGCGAGGACCTGGTGCGCGCACGCGATGAACTGCGCAGGGAACTGGGCGAGGCCTCCGACACCCTGTGCTGGCCCTATGGCGATTTCGACGAGGACTACGTGCGGATCGCGCGCGAACTCGGCTTCCGCTACCTGCATACCACCCATCCGTTCGGCCGCAACCTGGTGGGCGGGGACCCGGAGCACATCTACCGTTTCGCCATCCGCAACCGGCCGGCGAAGTGGCTGCGCAAGCGCATCGCCAGCAGCTACCACCCGTTGATCGCGCCGCTGTTCAACCGCTTCAAGGCGCAGCGCCGGGGCATGGTCGCCGGGCCGTGACCGGCGCCGGGCGCCCGGCACCGCCGCGGGGCAGCGCATGCCGCCGGCACGCCAGGCTGCCTTCAGGGATGGCGGGAAGACAAAGCAAAACGCCCCGGGATCCGGGGCGTTTGGTCATGCCGCGGCGGCCTTGACCGCGTCGGCCAGGCGCTCAAGCGTGGCCTGCATCAGCCCGGCGTCGTCGGCCTCCACCGTCACCCGCACCACCGGCTCGGTGCCGGACGGACGCAGAAACGCGCGTCCGCGCCCGACGATCGCGACCTGCGCGCCGGCCAGTGCCGCGGCCACCGCGGGTGAGCGGACGATCTCCTTGGCGGACATGCCCTGCCCGACCCGGACATTGATGGTCTGCTGCGGCACCCGGCTGAGCCCGGCCAGCGCCTGCTGCAGGGTGATGCCGCGGCGCCGGAGCACCTCCAGCACCTGCAGCGCGCTGATGATGCCGTCGCCGGTGGTGGCCCGGTCCAGGCACAGCAGGTGGCCCGAGGCTTCGCCGCCGAGCACGCCATGGTGTTCCAGCAGCGCCTTGTGCACGTAGCGGTCGCCGACGTCGGCGCGCAGGAAACCGATGCCGGCCTGCGCCAGCGCCTGCTCGAACCCGTAGTTGGTCATCAGCGTGCCCACCACCGGCCCGTGCAGGCGGCCACTGGCCTTCCAGTCCAGCGCCAGCAGGTACAGCAGGTCGTCGCCATCGTGCACCACGCCATCGCTGTCCACGAACAGCAGGCGGTCGCCATCGCCGTCGAAGGCGATGCCCAGGTGGGCCCCGCTGGCGCGCACCCGGGCGGCCAGCGCCTGCGGGTACATCGAGCCGACCCCGTCGTTGATGTTCACGCCGTTGGGCTCGACGCCCATCGCCTCGACGCTGGCACCCAGTTCGCGCAGCACCAGCGGCGCCACCTGGTAGGTCGCGCCATTGGCGCAATCGACCACGATGCGCATGCCCTGCAGGTCGAAGTCGCGCGGCACCGAATTCTTGCAGGCCTCGACATAGCGGCCGATCGCATCGCGCGTGCGCACCGCCTTACCCAGGTGTTCGGACGCCACGGTCGCGAACGGCTGCTCAAGCGCGGCCTCGATCGACAGCTCGGTGGCGTCGTCGAGCTTCTCGCCCTGCGCGGAGAAGAACTTGATGCCGTTGTCGTGGTGCGGGTTGTGCGAGGCGGAGATGACGATGCCACCGTCGGCGCGCAGCGAGCGGGTCAGGTGCGCCACCGCCGGGGTCGGCATCGGCCCCATCAGCTGCACGTGCACCCCGGCCGCCACCAGCCCGGCCTCCAGCGCGGCCTCGAACATGTAGTTGGAGATGCGCGTGTCCTTGCCGATCACCACCAGCGGCTTGCGGCCGGCGACGCGCGCCTGGGTGGCGCGCACCAGCGCCTGGCCGTAGGCATTGCCCAGGCGCAGCACGAAATCGGCGGAAATCGCGCCTTCACCGACCCGGCCGCGGATGCCGTCGGTGCCGAAATACCTGCGCGCCACCATCAGGCGGCGGCCACGTCGTCGGCCGGGCGCTCGCGGCGCATCAGCATCGCCAGCAGGTCGGCCAGGCGCTCGCGCATCTCGCGGCGGTCGCAGATCTGGTCGATGGCGCCGTGCTCGAGCAGGAACTCGGAACGCTGGAAGCCTTCGGGCAGCTTCTCGCGCACGGTCTGCTCGATCACCCGCGGGCCGGCGAAGCCGATCAGCGCCTGCGGCTCGGCGATGTTGATGTCGCCCAGCATCGCGAACGAGGCGGACACGCCACCGGTGGTGGGATGGGTCAGCACCGAGATGTACGGCAGGCCGGCTTCGCGCAGCTTGCCCAGCGCGGCCGAAGTCTTGGCCATCTGCATCAGCGAGAACAGGCCTTCCTGCATGCGCGCGCCGCCGCTGGCGGAGAAGCACACGAACGGCGCGCCGATTTCCAGGGCGGTCTCGGCCGCCAGTGCGAAGCGCTCGCCGACCACCGAGCCCATCGAGCCGCCCATGAAGGCAAAATCGAACGAGGCCGCGACCAGCGGGTGTCCCTTCACGGTGCCGCGCATCGCCACCAGCGCGTCGTACTCGCCGGTGTTCTTCTGCGAGGCCTTGATGCGTTCGGCGTACTTCTTCTGGTCCTTGAACTTGAGCAGGTCGGTCGGCCCGAGGCGCGCGGCGATCTCGGTGGTGCTGTCGGCATCGAACAGCGACGCCAGGCGGGCCCGGGCGCGGATCGCCATGTGGTGGCCGCACTTGGGGCAGACCTCCAGGTTCTCCTCCAGCTCCGGCCGGTACAGGGCGGCACCGCAACTGCTGCACTTTTCCCAAAGCCCCTCGGGGACGCTGCGTTTCCGGTTGGGCGTGTTGTCGGTGCGGATGCCCGAAGGCATCAATTTGCTGAGCCAGCTCATGCGGGATGACGGTTCCGTTCTAGGCGGCCCGGGGGCCGCGACAGGGCCGACAGTCTAGCGCGCGGCGGCAAACCGACGGTAGCGTACAGAGCCCGGGCCGGCAGCATCGCGCGGAAACGCGATGGCACCCCGCCCTGCCCGATCGACCTCCCTCCCGGGTCGTCCCGCCGGCCAGCCGCGGGACGCGCCGGCGTCCGCCGCGGACAGGTCCGCGCGGGCCTAGGGGCGGGCGCCGCCCAGGGGCGCTGGCACCGCGCCCGTCAGGCCGCTGCCCGGTGCGTCGTGCGCCCCCAGCCAGCGCCGCCGCACGGCGCGGTCGCAGGGGTCCGAATAGAACCGCGCCAGCAGCGCCCCGAGCGCCCAGCACAGGCCCAGCAACGGCAGGTACCACCAGAACCCGGAACGGATATCGCTGCCACCGTGGCGGTACAGCGCCACCAGACCGAACACCACGAACATGTGGGTCAGGTAGATTTCGTAGCTGAGCCGGCCGCAGGCACGCAGCCAGCCCAGTCCGCGCATCGGCGCGCCCGTACCGCCGCCGTGCAGGCCGGCAATGAGCATCGCCGCCGACCCGGTCAGCACCAGCATGTAGCCGTTGCCGAGCGACGCCCACAGCTCGCGCCCATACAGCGGCACCGCCAACAGGCCCAGCACGCCCGCCACGCGCAGCAGCCGCGCGGTCCGCGGCGGTGGCGGCCAGCGCTCGATGAGCAACGCGGCCAGCACGCCGGTGGCGATGGCCGCCATTCCCGGCAGATAGGCCTTCTCCTGCCATATCGCGTTGCCCGCCAGGGCGGCGCGGGTGAACGGCAGCGACAGCGCCGCCAGCGCCAGCAGCACGAGCAGCGGCGTGCGCCGGCGCAGCAGCAGGCACAGCAGCGGGAAGCCCAGGTAGAACACTTCCTCGATCGACAGCGACCACAGCACGTCCCAGCCACCGGGCAACCAGCCGGTGCGGCCCTCGTACCAGTTCAGGTGCAGGCCCAGGGCCGAGAACAGCGCGCCGCCCAGCGACTGGCCTTCGCCGTCGATCACGTAGGACGGCACGCCGGCCAGGTGCAGCACACTCAACACCGCCAGCAGCAGCAACAGGCACGGCAGGATGCGCGCGGCACGGCGCACGTAGAAGGCGCGCAGGTCGATGGACGACAGCGCGCCCCAGCGCCGCAACGAATGCGACGCGATCAGGAAGCCGGACACGACGAAGAACACGAAGACCGCCTCGTAGCCGTTGTAGCTCAGCGCGTCGAGCACGCGCCGCGGCAGCACGTCGCCCAGTGCGGTATCGCGCAACGGGATGCGCAGCGCCAGGTGGTGCAGCACCACCATCACGATCGAGACACCACGCAAGGCGTCGATGCCGGGGTTGCGGCCACCGGCCTGCATCATTGAACCGTTCAAGCGCCATCCTGCGGACCCGGGCCGGTCCGCATTATCCATGCCCGGCACCCGCGCGTGGCGGGTGCGTCGCTCAGGCGTCCAGCGCCTGCCGCAGCGGCGCCAGGAAAGCGCCGGCGCCGTGCACCGCCGCTTCCACGGCGTCGGCTGAGGCCATCGCCGCGACCAGCGCGCTGCCCACCACCACGCCATCGGCATCGGCCGCCATCGCCGCCGCGCTGGCGGCGTCCTTGATCCCGAACCCCGCCACCACCGGCACCTTCGAGCGGCTGCGCAGCAGCCGCAGGCGTTCGCCGGCGGCGGCACTGTCCAACCGCTCCGAAGCGCCGGTGACGCCGGCGAAACTGACGTAGTAAAGGTAGCCCTGCGCGGCGTCGCACAGGCCATCGAGCCGCGCCTGGCTGCTGGTCGGCGAGGCCAGCAGGATCAGCGCCAGCCCGGCGGCGCTGAACGCGGCGCGGATCTCGGCGGCTTCTTCCGGCGGCAGGTCGACCAGCAGCACGCCGTCGACGCCGGCCTCCACCGCCTCGCTGGCGAACCGGGCGGCACCGCGGATTTCCACCGGGTTGAGATAGCCCATCAGCACCACCGGAGTGAGCGCGTCCTGCATGCGGAACCGGGCCACGCTGTCGAGCACGTAACGGCGGCCGGCACCGCGCGCCAGCGCGCGCTCGGAACTGCGCTGGATCGTCGGGCCGTCGGCCATCGGGTCGGAAAACGGCACGCCCAGCTCGATCACGTCGGCGCCGGCGGCGACCAGCGCGTGCATCACCGGCACGGTGGCTTCCAGCGAAGGATCACCGGCGGTGATGAACGGGATCAACACCTTGCGCCCGGAGGCGCGCAGGCGGGCAAAGCACGCGTCGATACGGTTCACGGTCATCTCAGGCACATCCTTCAATCAGTTCCACCGCATCCGGCCGGCCCCAGTAGATCGAGGTCACCACGCCGTCGAGGGTTTCCAGGCGCAGCGCCAGGTCGGCCTGCGCGTCGGTCCAGGTCAGGTAGTCGCCGTTGGGCGATACGTAGGCGTGCGGGCTGACCACGACGCCGGCCGGCAGGCGCTTCTTCGCCTCGGCCACGTCCATGCCCACCCACAGCCCGAACGGCACGACGGGCGCACCCGCCGGCCGCGTGTGCACGCGCACTCCCGGGTCGCCTTCGCCATCCACGTCGAAACGCACGATGTGGTCGGCGATCACCATCATCGACATGCCTTCGGGCAGCGAGCCGCGGTCGTAGTACTCGCAGTCGCCCTCCATCGCCTCGCGCATGCCGGCCGCTACGAAGGCCGCGTCGCCCGGCGCCTTGCCGAACGCGGCGCCGATCCGCAGGTCGCCCACGGCGGCCAGCTGCGCCGCTGCATCCCTCGCTTCCGGTGCGGCGGCCGGTGCGGGTGCGGCGGGCGCGGCGGTCGGTGCCGGCGTGGCCGCGGGCGGCGCCGGCGTGCACGCCGCCAGCGCCAGCGCGAGGCAGGCCAGCGCGACGCCGCGCATGACCGGCGCGCGCGGCGCCTGCCTGCCGTCGGTGGCGGATCGGATCAGGCGCGGCGCACAGGCGATGCGCGGGCACTGCGGGCAGCACGTGGCGGACCCGCGCTGGGCGCAGCGGGCGCGTGGGCAGGCACTCACAGCGACAGCCCTTCGCGCGCGGCGATGGTATGCACGTCCTTGTCGCCGCGGCCGGACAGATTGCACAGCACCAGCGCGTCCTTCGGCAGGTCGCGCGCCAGCTTGATCGCCTGCGCCACCGCGTGGCTGGATTCCAGCGCCGGCAGGATGCCCTCGGTGCGGGTCAGGCGGTGGAATGCCGCCAGCGCCTCGTCGTCGGTGATGCCCACGTACTGCGCGCGGCCGCTGTCGGCCAGGAACGCATGCTCGGGGCCGACGCCCGGGTAATCCAGGCCGGCGGAGATGGAATGAGTCTCGGTGATCTGGCCGTCGTCGTCGCACAGCACGTAGGTGCGGTTGCCATGCAGCACGCCGGGGCGACCGGCCGAGATGGAAGCCGCGTGACGCCCGCTGGCGATGCCGTCGCCGGCCGCCTCGGCGCCGTAGATCTTCACCCCGCGGTCGTTGAGGAAGGCATGGAACAGGCCGATCGCGTTGGAGCCGCCGCCGACGCAGGCGGTGATCGCATCGGGCAGGCGGCCGTAGTCTTCCAGCATCTGCGCGCGCGCCTCGCGGCCGACGATGGCGTTGAAGTCGCGCACCATGCGCGGATACGGGTCCGGGCCGGCGACGGTGCCGATGATGTAGAAGGTGTCGCGCACGTTGGTCACCCAGTCGCGCATCGCCTCGTTGAGCGCGTCCTTGAGCGTGGCCGAGCCGCTGCTCACCGGCACCACCGTGGCGCCCAGCAGCTTCATCCGGTAGACGTTGATCTTCTGCCGCTCGATGTCGGTGGCGCCCATGTAGACCACGCACTCCAGGCCCAGGCGCGCAGCCACGGTGGCACTGGCCACGCCATGCTGGCCGGCACCGGTCTCGGCGATGATGCGGGTCTTGCCCATGCGCGCGGCCAGCAGCGCCTGGCCGATGGTGTTGTTCACCTTGTGCGCGCCGGTATGGTTGAGGTCTTCGCGCTTGAGCAGGATCTGCGCGCCGCCGACATCACGGCTCAGGCGCTCGGCGTGGTAGATCGGGCTGGGCCGGCCGACGTAGTGCTTCAGGTCCTTGTCATAGGCGGCGATGAACGCCGGATCGACCCGCGCCTGGTCGTAGGCGGCAGCCAGCTCCTGCAGCGGCCCGACCAGGGTCTCGGCGACGAAACTGCCGCCGTAGCGGCCGAAATGCCCGTGGGCGTCGGGGAAGGCATGGAAATCGGGGATGGGTGCAGCGGTCATGGCATCACGCGGGGCGGGACAGGCCTGCACCGTAGCGCACGCGCGCGTCCGTGAAAATCGATATATGCGCTGTAATGTGTTAGAAAAACTCACATGAAAAAACAACCGGGCAGCTGTTCTTCTTGGCAACACCGCCCGCAGGGTGGCGCGGGGCCGGCTTTTGCTCCTGCAAAACCGGCATTCCCGCCATCCAGGGCGGTCTGGGGTGCGCCATGAAAGAACGGCAGGACAGCCGTTATTCACGGCGAAGCCGCCCGCAGGGTGGCGCACAGGGATGTGCGCCATGAAAGACGATCACGCCCTGCCCTCGCTCAACGCCTTGCGCGCCTTCGAGGCCGCTGCCCGGCTGCGCAGCGTCAGCCTTGCCGCCGACGAACTGCACGTGACCCATGGCGCGGTCAGCCGCCAGGTGCGGGCCCTGGAGGAGGAACTGGGAGTGGCGCTGATCGAACGCGACGGCCGCGGCATCCGCCCCACCGCCGCCGGCAGGCGCCTGCAGGAAGCCACCTCCGGGGCGTTCTCGCAGCTGCGCGACTGCGTGGCCGCACTGCGCCGTGGCAAACGCAACGACGCCTTCGTGCTCGGCTGCCCGGGCAGCGTGCTGGCGCGCTGGATGATCCCGCGCCTGCAGCAGCTGCAGCGCGACCTGCCGGGCCTGACCCTGCACCTGGCCGCGCAGGACGGCGATTTCGCGCCACGGCTGGCCGGACTGGATGCCGCCCTGCTGCTCGGCCAGGCGCCGTGGCCGGCCGGGTGGAGCGTGCATGGCCTGGGCAGCGAGCGCATCGGCCCGGTGTTCAGCCCGTCCATGCATGGCGCGCAGCGGCTCGTGCACCAGCCGCCGGAGGCGCTGCTCGAGCACGCGCTGCTGCACACCCGTTCGCGGCCCCAGGCCTGGCCCACCTGGGCCACGCTCAACGACTTGGACCCTGCGGCGCTGCGCCAGGGCACTGGCTTCGAACACCTGTACTACCTGCTTGAAGCGGCGGTCGCCGGACTCGGCATCGCCATCGCCCCCGAGCCGCTGGTGGCCGACGACCTGGTCAATGGCCGCCTGGTCGCGCCGTGGGGGTTCGTCGACACCGAGGGACAGTGGGCGCTGTGCACTGCCGGCGGCGACCGGCACCCGCGGGTCGACGCGCTGGCGGACTGGCTGCGGCGGCAACTGGCCGCGTAGGCGGGCACCGCGCGGGCGCCGCGGCAGGCCCGCGTTTACGCGGGCACGTCGTGCAGGTCCGCGCGGCGCACTTCCTCGACGAAACGGCGCATGCGCTCGCCATCCTTGATGCCCGGCGCCGACTCGATGCCGCTGGAGACATCCACCCCCCACGGCTGCACCGTGGTGATCGCGTCGAACACATTGTCCGGGCGGATGCCGCCGGCCAGCAGGAACGGCCGGTGCAGGCCGGCCGGCACCTGCGACCAGTCGAACGCCACGCCGCTGCCGCCACTGCCGCCCGGCGCGTGGCTGTCCAGCAGGAAACCGGCCGCATGCGGGTGGGACTGCTGCAGCCCGCGCGCGGTGACGGCCTGGGCGCCGCCCATCGCCACCGCCTTCAGGTACGGCATGTTGAAGGCGCGGCAGAAGGTGTCGTCCTCGTCGCCGTGGAACTGCAGCAGGCTGGGCCGCACCGTGCGCATCACCTCGCGCACTTCCTCGCGGCTGTTGTCGCGGAACAGCGCCACCACGTCGACCATCGGCGAGATCGCCTGGCGCATGGCGCGGGCTTCGACCGGCGCCACCCGGCGCGTGCTGCCACGGGCGAACACGAAGCCGATGGCGTCCACGCCCAACTCGCTGGCCAGGCGGATGTCGCCGGCGCGGGTCATGCCACAGAACTTGATGCGGGTGCGGAACTGCGTGCGGGTCATAGCGTCACCTCGGCCGGCAATTGCCACTGGTCAGGATACAGCGGGCCCACGAACACCAGCCCCTGCGGCGGCGCGGTCGGCCCGGCCTGCGTGCGGTCGCGCAGCGCCAACAGCTCGCCGATCCACGATTCGGGCTGCTCGCCGGCACCAACCAGCAGCAGCGAGCCGACGATGTTGCGCACCATGTGGTGCAGGAAGGCGTTGGCCTGCACCTGCACCTCGACCACCTCGCCCTGGCGCACGACCGAGATCGCCTGCAGTTCGCGGCGGGCATGCAGCGCCTGGCACTGCACGCTGCGGAACGAACTGAAGTCGTTCTCGCCCAGCAATGCCTGCGCCGCGCGGTGCATCGCACCGGCGTCCAGCGGGCGCCGCTCCCAGCTCAGCGTCTGCCGGTACAGCGCCGGCCGCACCTGGCGGTTGAGCAGGCGATAGCGGTAGCGCCGCGCACGCGCGGAGAAACGCGCATGGAAATCGTCGGCCACCGGCACGCACCAGCGCACGCACACCGACGGCGGCAACCGCGTGGTCGTGCCCAGCACCCAGCCGCGCGGCGTGCGCGCCACGTCGCTGTCGAAATGCACCACCTGGCATTCGCCGTGCACGCCGGCGTCGGTACGCCCGGCGCAGACCACGCCCACCGGGGCATCGGCCACCGAGGACAGGGCCGCCTGCAGCGTGGCCTGCACGCTGGCGCAGCCGCTCTCACCCAGCTGCTGCCAGCCCTTGAAATCGCTGCCGTCGTATTCCACGCCCAGCGCATAGCGCATCGTCAAACTTCTCCTGTCGCCAGCCGCGGCCGGGGCTGGAATCCCCGGCGGGCGCCTGTTCAATCCGCGTCGCGCTGGGACCACACCGCCAGCTCGTTGCCGCCGGGCTCGATGAACTGGAAACGGCGGCCACCGGGAAAGGTGAATTCGGATCTGCTCAGCCGCCCGCCATGCGCCAGTACCGCCGCCTGCAACGGCGACAACTGGGTGGCGTGCAACACCACCAGGGGCGCACCGGCGGCGCTGGTCACCGGTTCGCCGCGGAAAAAGCCGCCCTGCAGGCCGCCATCGTCGAACGCGGTGTAGTCCGGGCCGTAATCCTCGAAACTCCAGCCGAACACCGCTTCGAAAAAGCGCCGGCTCGCCGCGGGATCGCGCGAGGCGAACTCCACGTAGTCGATGCGCCGCTCATGCTTCACCGCCGCCTGTTGTCCGCTCATCGCAGCCGTCCCAGTAGTTCCATTGCTTCGGCACGCGCCTGCACGTCCTCGCCCGCCGCCACCTCGTTCAGCAGCGTGCGCGCGGTTTCCGCATCGCCCAGGTCCAGATAGGCGATCGCCAGTTCGAGCCGTTCGCGCCCGGCCGGGGCCGGATTGAGCGGCGCCAGGCTGGCCATGTCGGCGGCCGGCCAGGTGTCGGTGTCCTGTGCGGCGGGTTCCGCCGGTGCGCCCTCAGCGCCCGGCACCGGTGCCGCGTCGGGCGACAGCACCGGTGCCTGTCGCGGCGGACGCGATGCGGGGGTGCCAGCGGATGGCCTCGACCAGAACGGCACGGCTTCGGCTTCGGCTTCGGCCTCGGCCTCGGCCTCGAGCTCGACTTCGACAACGGGCGCATGTTCCTGCATGGCAGGCAGGTCCCGGGCCGCGGCCTGCGCCTCCACCGCGGGCATTGCCGCGGCCAGCGCGGACAACTCCATAGCGGCAGCATGGCCGGCGCCCGGCGCCGGCGGCAGCGGTGAAGGCCGGCGCCGGCGCGACAGCCACCAGCCCGCCGCGGCCACTACCAGCAGCAACACCCCCAACCACGCCCATGGCGCCGTACCTGCCGGCTCCTTCTTCCCGACCTCGGCCAGGCGCTGCTGCGCCGCGGCCAGGTTGCTGTCCTTCATCGCGATCAGCGACTGCTGCTGTGCCTGCAGCTTCTCCAGCTCGGCCACGCGCTCGCGCAGTTCCTGCAATTCCGCATCGCGCGTGGCGAGGTCTTCCCTGGCCTGCCGCAGTTGTTCGTTCGCCGCCATGTCGCCCTCGCCACCGGCCTCGAGCCCGGTCGTCGTTCCTGCCGCCTGTTGCGCACCGGCCACTGCCGGCGCGATTTCCAGCCGCGCATCGTTTGCTGCCGCCGGCGCCGGCGCCGTCGCCGGCCTGGCCACGCTGGCCGCCGCACCGGCCAGCGCAGGCTGCGGAATCGGCGCACGCGCCTGGCGCCACTGCGCGACATGCTCGCGCACCAGCACGCGCGCGGCGGCGCTGTCGATGCGTTGCAGCTCGCCGCTTTCCGGCACGCGCAGCACGGCCCCCTGGCGGAGCAGGTTGACGTTGCCGCGGATGAACGCCTCGGGGTTGGCGCGCAGCAGCGCGACCATCGCCTGGTCCAGGGAAACGCCGTTGTCACGGGCCAGCTGGCCGGCGATGCCCGACAGGGTCTGGCCGCTGCGTACCGGCGCCAGGGTGCCATCCGGCGTCGGCGCCTGCGCCACGGGCGCCGGACGCGGCGCAGCGGCCGGGGCGACCGCGGCCGTGGCCGGCGCGGGCTTCGGCGTTGCGGTTGGCATGGGTGCCGATGCCGGCAAAGGTGCCGGCTCGCGCACGATCAGGTTGGACGGGGCCGCCGCCGGCGCCTCGATCACCGGCTCGGCGACCGCGGTGGCGGCCTCCGGCGCGGCGACCAGCGCGGAGTATTCGCGCACCAGCCGCCCCTGCCCCCAGTCGACCTCGATCAGGAAGCTCAGCGCCGGCACCTGTACCGGCGTCGCGCTGGTCACCCGGACCACCGCCCGCCCCTGCGCATCCTGGGCGAACTGGAACTGCAGTTCGCCGACCAGCCCCTCCGGGCGCGACAGGCCGACGCGCTCGAAGGTCGCCGCCGACGCCAGCCCCACCGTGGCGCGCTCCAGCTCGCCCGGGTCGCTGGAGATCACCGGAATCTCGGCCACCAGCGGCTGCCCCGGCCTGGACAGGACGCGGATGTTGCCCAGGCCGAGGGCAAGCGCGGCGCTGCTGTACAGCCCCAGCGCGAGCACCAGCATGCCTTGTATCGAGCGCGTCGCGCCCCTGCCCCTTGGTTTCATGCCGGCAAATATACCGGCACAGCCGGGTTCCGAATACCGCGGGGACGACACCCCGCGCGGCGCGCTGGCGTCCCACGGTCTGCTGCGCAAACCGCGGGCCCCGTCTCTCGCTCCCCCCCCGCCTTCGGCGCGCCCCCTGACGCAGGGAGCTGTGTTCCAGATGCGATCCGAGGGTTGCGGTACAGCGGACCCGGCGTTGTGCCGGCCTGGTCTCTCAGCCGCCGTTGGCGACCAGCTCGGCCAGCTGCACCGCGTTGAGCGCGGCGCCCTTGCGGATGTTGTCGGCCACCACCCACAGGTTCAGCCCACGCGGGTGCGAAAGATCCTCGCGGATACGACCCACGTAGACCGGGTCGGTGCCCGAGGCATGGGTGACCGGGGTCGGGTAACCACCGGCCCGGCGCTCGTCGACCACCTTCACCCCGGGCGCGGCGGCCAGCAGTTCGCGCGCCTGCTCGACGCTGATCTTCCTGCGGGTTTCGATGTTCACCGCCTCGGAGTGGCCATAGAACACCGGCACCCGCACCGCCGTGGGGTTCACCTGGATGCTGTCGTCGCCGAGGATCTTGCGGGTCTCCCACACCAGCTTCATCTCTTCCTTGGTGAAGCCGTTGTCCAGGAACTCGTCGATATGCGGGATCAGGTTGAAGGCGATCTGCACCGGGAACTTGGCCGGCTCGATCTCCTGGAACCCGAGCAGCTGCGCGGTCTGCTTGCCCAGCTCCTCCATGCCGGTCTGGCCGGCGCCGGACACGGACTGGTAGGTGGCCACGTTGATGCGCTCGATGCCGTACTCGCGGTGGATCGGCGCCAGCACCGGCATCAGCTGCATGGTCGAGCAGTTGGGGTTGGCGATGATGCCGCGCGGGCGGTTCTTCGCCGCTTCCGGGTTGACCTCGGACACCACCAGCGGCACGTCGTCGTCGTAGCGGAAGCAGGACGAATTGTCGATGACGACCGCGCCGGCGGCGGCGAACTTCGGCGCGTATTCCCTGGAAATGCCGCCACCGGCGGAGAACAGGGCGATCTCGACGCCGGTCGGATCGAACGTGGCCAGGTCCTGGATGGTGACCTTTCCACCGTTGAACTCGACCTGCTGGCCGGCCGAGCGCTCGGAGGCGAGCAGGCTCAGCGTGCCCACCGGGAAACCGCGCTCGGCGAGGATGGCCAACATGGTCTGGCCGACCGCGCCGGTGGCGCCGACGACGGCTATATGGAAACGACGGGCTTCATTGCTCATGGGGGGTGTACTCGAAAAATGGGGAGGGGGAACACACGTCGAGCCAGGTTCGGGGAACCTCCGGCGACAGCCGCGGAGGCTCCCTATCGTTTGTTGATGTCGATCCTGCCGCCGGCATCGCCCACGCCGGCGGCGCCGGCCAGCAGCCCGGCATTGACCACGTTGGCCGGGCGCCCGGCGTGCGCGCCCAGGCCAAGGCCGGCGAGCAGGTTGTCCAGCGCCCGCTGCACCATCGCCCGGCGCGTGGCCAGCGAGGCGCTGCCGATATGCGGGGTCAGTACGATGTTGCGCAGCGCCAGCAGTTCCGGACGCACGTCGGGCTCGTTCTCGTACACGTCCAGCGCGGCCGCGGCCAGGCGGCCATGGGCCAGCGCGTCGGCCAGCGCGAGCTCGTCGACCAGACCGCCGCGGGCGATGTTCACCAGGGTGGCGGTGGGTTTCATCCTCGCCAGCGCGGCGGCGTCGATGAGGTGGTGGTTCTGCGCGCTGTAGGGCAGCGCCAGCAGCAGGTGGTCGACGCGGCCCAGCAGTTCCTCGAAGCCAACGTAGCGCGCACCGGCCGCCTGCTCCACGTCCGCGGGCAGGCGCGTGCGGTTGTGGTACAGCACCGTCATGCCGAAGCCGTGGTGGCCACGGCGGGCGATGGCCTGGCCGATGCGGCCCATGCCGACGATGCCCAGGGTGCTGCCGTGCAGGTCGGCGCCGAGCATGGTGGTGAACGACCACTGCCCCCAGTGGCCATCGCGCAGCCAGCGGTCGGACTCGACGATGCGCCGCGCCGCGGCCATCAGCAGCGCGAAACCGAGATCGGCGGTGGTCTCGGTGAGCACGTCGGGGGTGTTGGTGGCGATGATGCCGGCCGCGCCCAACGCCGCGATGTCCAGGTTGTTGTAGCCGACGCCGACGTTGGCGATGACCTTCAGCGACCGGGCAGCGGCGATCTCGGCCGCGCCGATGCGCTCGTTGAGCGTGACCAGGGCGCCATCGACCCCGGCCAGGCGCGCGGCCAGCGCCGCACTGTCATGGGCGGTGATGGCCGTCGTGGCGTCCACGTCGCAGTACGCGGCCAGCTGCGCGACGGTGTCGTCGAACAGCGGCTGCGCCACCCAGACGCGGGGCCGCCGCTCAGCCATCGAGGCTGCCGGGGATGCGCGGCGCCATCGTGCCCACGTCGCCGCACTGCGCGCGGTGGCGCAGCGCCTGGTCCATCAGCACCAGCGCCAGCATCGCCTCGGCGATGGGGGTGGCGCGGATGCCGACGCAGGGGTCGTGGCGGCCGGTGGTGACCACGTCCACCGCATTGCCGTGCACGTCCACCGTGGCGCCCGGCAGGCGCAGGCTGGAAGTCGGCTTGAGCACCATCGAGGCGACGATCTGCTGGCCGGTGGCGATGCCGCCGAGGATGCCGCCGGCATGGTTGGACTGGAAGCCGTCCGGCGTGATCAGGTCGCGGTGTTCGGTGCCCTTCTGCGCGGCGCTGGCAAAACCGTCGCCGATCTCCACGCCCTTGACCGCGTTGATGCTCATCAATGCCGCGGCGATCTCACCGTCGAGCTTGCCGTAGATCGGCTCGCCCCAGCCCGGCGGCACGCCGTCGGCGACCACGTTGACCCGCGCGCCGACCGAATCGCCGGACTTGCGCAGCGCGTCCATGTACGCCTCCAGCGCCGGCACCTGGGCGGCGTCGGGCCAGAAGAACGGGTTGTCCTCCACCGCGTTCCAGTCGAAGCCCGTCGGCGTGATCCCGCCCAGCTGCGACAACCAGCCGCGCACGGTCACCCCGTGGCGCTGCAGCAGCCATTTCTTGGCGATCACCCCGGCGGCCACGCGCATGGTGGTCTCGCGCGCCGAGGAGCGGCCGCCGCCGCGCGGGTCGCGGATGCCGTACTTCTGCCAGTAGCTGTAGTCGGCATGGCCCGGGCGGAACTGCGCGGCGATATTGCTGTAGTCCTTGCTGCGCTGGTCGGTGTTGCGGATCAGCAGCGCGATCGGGGTACCGGTGGTGCGGCCTTCATACACCCCGGACAGGATCTCCACCTCGTCGGCCTCGCGCCGCGCCGAGGTGTGCCGGCTCCTGCCGGTGGCGCGGCGCTGCAGGTCGTGGGTGAACTCCTCCGGCGCGATCTCCAGCCCCGGCGGGCAACCATCGATCACGCAGCCGATCGCCGGCCCGTGCGACTCGCCGAAGGTGGTGACCGTCAGCAGCTTGCCGAAGGCGTTGGAACTCATCGCTGCGCCGCCAGCTCGGCGATGCGCGCGTGGTGCGCGCGCAGCTCGGCGGCCTCGACCGCGAAGATGCCCATCTGCCCGACCTTGAACTCGATCCAGGACATGAACACTTCCGGCAGCAGCTTGACCAGGTGCTGCTCCGAATCCCCCACCTCGCAGATCAGCAGGCCGTCCTCGCTCAGGTGGTCCGGGGCGTCGCGCAGGATCTTCAGCACCAGGTCCAGGCCGTCGTCGCCGGCGCGCAGCGCCAGTTCCGGCTCGTGCGCGTACTCGCGCGGCAGCGCATCGGTCTCGTCGTTGGTGACGTAGGGCGGGTTGGTGACGATCAGGTCGTAGACCCGGCCCTGCAGGCCGGCGAACAGGTCACTTTTGACCAGTTCGACGTTGTGCGCGAGCAGGCGCTCCTTGTTCTCGGCCGCCAGCGACAGCGCGGCGTCGTTGATGTCGCTGCCGTCCACCTGCCAGTTCGGGTAATAGTGGCCCATGGCGATGGCGATGCAGCCCGAACCGGTGCACAGGTCCAGCGCGCGGGTGACCTCGCGCCCGGCCAGCCACGGTTCGAAACCATTGAGAATCAGCTCGGCGATCGGCGAGCGCGGCACCAGCGCGCGCGCGTCGCTCTTGAAGCTCAGCCCGGCGAACCACGCCTCGCCGGTCAGGTAGGCGGCGGGCACGCGCTCGGCGATGCGGCGCTCGAACAGCGCCAGCACCTGCTGCTTCTCCTCGGCCAGCAGCCGCGCCTGGCCGTAGGCCGGGCCCAGGTCCGGCGGCAGGTGCAGGGTATGCAGCACCAGGCTGGTGGCCTCGTCCAGCGCATTGTCGTAGCTGTGCCCGAAGGTCAGGCCCGCGGCATTGAAACGGCTGGCGCCGTAGCGGATCAGGTCGATGATCGTGTGGAGTTCGGCGGCCGCCTGGGCTGTCATGGCAATACGGGGGGCAAGAGTGGTCTGCGATTATAGGCGTGCACCCGGTATATTGAGCGCCCGGTTGCAGCCGAAACTGCGGCGATGTCCCGGCATCGGGCCGCAACGCCCCGGCAAGCAGCCGCCAGCGCGCACGGCCACCGCCCCCGCAGACCCGCGCCCCGCCCTGGCGGGGCCGCCACCACCCCTACGGAGAAACGGTCCATGTTCAACCGCAATACCGGCATCGTCCTGGCCATCGCGCTGGCGGCAGGGCTGGGCCTGTTGCTGGCGCAGAAGGTATTCGGCCCGGCCGGCAACGGCGGCCACCAGGCCGGCTCGATCATTTTCTACCCCACGCCACGGCCGCTGCCCGATTTCAGCCTCAGCCAGTCCGACGGTACCCGCCTGATTCCCGGTGAGCTGCGCGGGCACTGGACTCTGGTGTTCCTGGGCTTCACCTCCTGCCCGGACGTGTGCCCGACCACCCTGTCCGAACTGGCCCTGGCGCAGAAGCAGTGGGAGCGCATTCCCGAAAGCCTGCGCCCGCGCGTGGTATTCGTGTCGGTCGATCCCGAGCGCGACACCCCGGCACGGCTGGGCGAATACGCCCATGCCTTCCACAAGGACACCCTGGCCGCCACCGCCGACGTACCGTCGCTGGAGCGCTTCGCCACGCCGCTGGGCCTGGTGTTCCAGAAGGCCCCGGGAAAGAACTACAAGACCAACCCGAACGACTACAGCATGGACCACTCGGCCAGCATCGCGGTGCTCGACCCCGAGGGCCGGCTGGCCGGGCTGATGCGCCCGCCGTTCGACCCGAAGCTGATCGCCAGCGACCTGACCAAGCTCACCGGAACCACCGCACCATGAGTCTGTTGACCACGCTCACCCATGCCCTGCCCCATCGCCTGCTGTCGTCGATGGCGCGCTCGCTGGCCTATTCGCGCAGCCCGCGCGTGTCGCGCTGGCTGATCGACACGGTGACCCGGAAGTTCGACGTCAACCTGGCTGAGGCGGCCGACCCGGACCCGCGCAGCTATCCCAGCTTCAATGCCTTCTTCACCCGCGCGCTGGCCCCCGGCGCGCGCGTGGCCGATGCCGACCCGCGTGCGCTGCTGATGCCGGCCGACGGGCGCATCAGCCAGCTTGGCGCGATCGAGGACGGTCGCATCTTCCAGGCCAAGGGCCAGTCGTTCACCGCCGCCGAACTGCTCGGCGACGCCAGCGCTGCCGAACCCTTCGCCAACGGCCTGTTCGCCACCGTGTACCTGTCGCCGCGCGACTACCACCGCGTGCACATGCCCTGGACCGGCACCCTGCGCGAAACCGTGCACGTGCCCGGGCGCCTGTTCAGCGTCGGCCCGGCCGCGGTGGCCCACGTGCCACGCCTGTTCGCCCGCAACGAGCGGCTGGTGTGCCACTTCGACACCGACTTCGGCCCGATGGTGCAGGTGATGGTCGGCGCGCTGCTGGTCAGCGGCGTGGAAACGGTCTGGAGCGGCGAGGAAATCCCCGCCTACGGCGACCGCATCACCCGCAAGGACTGGCGCGGCAAGGGGATCACGCTGGAACGGTTCGCGGAGATGGCCCGTTTCAACTACGGCTCCACCGTGATCGTGCTGCTGCCGCCGGGCGTGGCGCGGTTCGATCCCGCACTGAAAGCCGAAAGCCCGGTGCGGCTGGGGCAGGCACTGGCACGGTTGACGTAATGGCCTGTTCCGGCGCGGCCACATCGCGACGCGTGGCGACGCGCCCACCCCGCTGGCGCCCTGGCGTCAGTGAGGCGCGGCCCGCTTCAACCATGGCTCCACCGTGATCGTGCTGCCGTCGCCGGGCGTGGCGCGGTTCGATCCCGCGCTGAAAGCCGAAAGCCCGGTGCGGCTGGGGCAGGCGCTGGCGCGGTTGAAGTGACATCTCCCCAGGCGGACGACGCGCCGCCAGCGGAAACCGCCAGCACAATGACGAAACAGGAGCGACTCACGTCGCTCCTGTTTCGTTTCCCATGCAAGTCCATCGCAAACGACTCACCACTCCGGTTCGCGCTCCGGCAGCAGCGCGCGGATCACCGCGCCGTCGGCGCCTGCGGCCAGCTTCTCGGCCTCGGCGATGGGAATGTCCACGTCGATCAGCCAGCCCTCCTCGTCGGCCTGCTCGCTGCGGATGACCTCGAGCTGGTGCAGCCGCGAGCGCAGCCGGCCAGCGCCCGGCGGCAGGCGCACGCGGCCGGTGACGTGCTGCAGGCCCAGGCGCTTGCCCAGCACCGACTGCAACAGCTCCAGGCCGCGGCCGTCGCGCGCGGAGATCCACACCCGCTCACGGCGCGCCTCGTCCGGCACGCCGTCCTGCGCGTCGTGGCGCACCTCGGCACCCTCGATGCGGTCGATCTTGTTGAACACCAGCAGTTGCGGCAGCTCACCCGCGCCCACCGCCTCCAGCACTTCGTCCACCTGGGCGATGCGTTCCTCGCGCAGCGGATCGGCGGCGTCCACCAGATGCAGCAGGAAATCGGCCTCGCGTGCTTCACTCAGGGTCGAGCGGAACGCCGCCACGAGTTCGTGCGGCAGGTCGCGGACGAACCCCACGGTGTCGGCCAGCATCGCGTTGCCGCCGGGCAGCGCGATACGCCGCACGGTCGGGTCGAGCGTGGCGAACAGCTGGTCGGCGGCGTAGGCGCCGGCACCGGTCAGCGCATTGAACAGGGTCGACTTGCCGGCATTGGTGTAGCCCACCAGGGCCACGCGCGGCATTTCGCTGCGCACGCGTGCGCGGCGCATCTGGGTGCGCTGCACCTCGACTTTTTCAAGGCGCTTCTGCAACTGCTCCACCCGCTTCTGCAGCAGGCGGCGGTCGGTTTCCAGCTGGGTTTCGCCGGGGCCGCGCAGGCCGATGGAACCGCCGCGCTGGCGCTCCAGGTGGGTCCAGCCGCGCACCAGGCGCGTGGCCAGGTGGCGCAGCTGCGCCAGTTCCACCTGCAGCTTGCCTTCGTGGCTGTGCGCGCGCTGGGCGAAAATGTCCAGGATCAGCCCGGTGCGGTCGATCACGCGCCGCTCCAGGAACCGCTCCAGGTTGCGTTCCTGCACCGGGGTCAAGGCATGGTTGACCAGCACCAGGTCGGCACCGGTGGCGTCGGCCATGGCCTTGACCTCGTCCAGCTTGCCGCTGCCGATCAGGGTGGAGGGATTGGGGCGGTCGATGCGCGCGGTCACGGTGGCCGCGATACTGGCACCGGCCGAGCGGGCCAGGTCGGTGAACTCTTCCAGCACATCCTCTTCCAGCCGCCCTGCGTGCGGCTGGATCAACAGCGCGTGTTCGCCTCGTTTGGAGCGGTCAAACACGCGCCACGTCCTGCTTATTCGTTGTCGTCATCGCCTGCCTGACTGCTGTCGGCCGATTGCACGTAGCCGCCGCCCGGCCCCACGCGCACGTTGCGCGCCGGCACCACGGTGGAAATGGCGTGCTTGTAGACCATCTGGCTGACCGTATTGCGCAGCAGCACCACGAACTGGTCGAACGACTCGATCGTGCCCTGCAGCTTGATGCCATTGACCAGGTAGACCGAAACCGGCACGCGCTCGCGGCGCAGTGCGTTCAGGAACGGGTCCTGCAAGGATTGCCCCTTGGACATCTTCAACTCCTCATTATTGTTCTTATCGACCCGGGCCATGCGGCTTCCCCTGCCTGCCCGGAACCGGGATGTTACACCGCCCGGCGCGCTTCATCGCCCCAAAAACAGGGAAACCGCGCCCTGCAGGCGGCCGTCGTCGGTGGCCGGATCGAACCAGCGCGCATCCAGTTCGCCGCGCAGCCAGGTCAGCTGGCGCTTGGCCAGCTGGCGGGTGGCGAAGATCGCCTTGTCGCGGAAGCCGGCGGCCGTGTCCTGCCCGTCCAGGAACTGCCAGGCCTGGCGGTAACCCACCGCGCGGATCGCCGGCAGGTCGAACGGCGCCGCCACCCCGGCCATCTGCGGCAACGCGCGCAGGCGCCGCACCTCGTCGAGGAAACCGGCCGCGAGCATCAGGTCGAAGCGGCGCTCGATGCGGGCGTGCAGCAGCGCACGCTCGGCCGGTGCCAGCACCAGCTTGAGCACGCGCGCCGGCAGCCGGGCCACACCGGGCTGTGCCTGCCAGTGGCTGATCGGCTTGCCGGTGAGCCGGTACACCTCCAGCGCACGCTGGATGCGCTGCGGGTCGGTCGCGTGGATGCGCCGGGCCGCGGCCGGATCGACCCGGGCCAGCTGCGCATGCAGCGCCGGCCAGCCCAGGGCGTCGGCGTCGGCGGCGATCTGCGCGCGCAGCGCCGGGTCGGCTTCGGGCATCGGCGACAACCCCTGCAGCAGCGCCCGGAAGTACAGCCCGGTGCCGCCGGCCAGGATCGGCAGCCGGCCGCGCGCGACGATGTCGCGTACCGCGGCGGCGGCATCGGCGGCGAACTCGGCCGCCGAGTAGCTCTGCCAGGGGTCGCGCAGGTCCAGCAGGTGATGGGGAATGCCGGCACGCTCGGCCTGGTCGGGCTTGGCCGCGCCGATCTCCAGGCCGCGGTACACCAGCGCCGAATCGACGCTGACGATCTCGCCACCGTGGCGCCGGGCCAGTTCGATCGCCGCGGCGGTCTTGCCCGACGCGGTGGGGCCCATCAGCGCGATCGCCAGCGGCCGCGTGTCGACCGCCATCAGTCCTCGTCCGGCCAGCGCGGCGGCGGCGCACGCTCGCTGCGCCCGGCCGGTACCGCATCGAGCGCGGCCAGTACCTTGAGCGCGTCGACCGTGGCCGCGACATCGTGCACGCGCACGAGGCGCGCACCGCGCTGCACCGCCAGCAGGTGCGCGGCGACCGAGCCGGCCACGCGTTCGGCGGCGACGGCGCGGCCGGTGACGTCGCCGATGCAGCGCTTGCGCGACAGCCCGGCCAGCAACGGCACGCCCAGCGCCAGAAGTTTTTCCTGCGCGGCCAGCAGTGCGAAATTCTGCGTGGTGTCCTTGTTGAAGCCGTACCCGGGATCAACCACCAGCCGGTTGCGGGCGATGCCGGCCATCTCCGCGGCGAACAGCCGCTCGGCCAGGAAACGCTGCACGTCGCCGGCGACATCGTCGCTGGCCCATGCCACCCCGGCATCGTACGGGCCGCCCACCGCATGCATCAGCACCACCGCCGCGCCCGCGTCGGCCACCGCTTCCAGCGCGCCCGGCTGGCGCAGCGCCTGCACGTCGTTGACCATGCCGGCGCCGGCCGCCAGCGCCGCGCGCATCACGTCGGGCTTGAAGGTATCGACGCTGACCGGCACGGGCGTGCGCGCCACCAGTGCCTCGATCACCGGCACCACGCGCTCGATCTCCTGCTGCGCCGACACCTGTTCGGCGCCGGGCCGGGTGGACTCGCCGCCGATGTCGAGGACATCCGCGCCCTGCTCGACCAGCGCCAGCGCGTGGGCGACGGCCGCCTCGGCACTGAAATGCCGGCCGCCGTCGGAGAACGAATCCGGGGTGACGTTGACAATGCCCATCACCCGCGGACGGTCCAGCCGCAGCGGCCGCCCGGCACAATCCAGCACAGGTGCGATATCGAACATCAGCGCCGGCTCCTGGCCCGGACCACGCTGCCGAGCACGCTGAGCGCCACGCCCAGCACGATGCCGATGAAGATGCCCGCCAGGTAATGGCCGGTCTTCACCCCGAAGGCGACGCCGGCCACGGTGGCGATCACCATTTCCGGGATGTGGGTGGACGTCTTGGGAGAAGGTTCGTTCATGCTGCGAAGGGTAGCGGAGGATGGGAGGAAAATACCCCGGTCGTCATCCGACCGGCCGTGGCAGCGACCGATGCGCCCCCAGGGCGGGGGGCCGCGGTACACCCGCGCCAGGCCGGGCATAAAAGCAACGGGCCGGGAAAACCCGGCCCGTCGTGCGTGCATGGCAACGGCGGTGGCTCAGTGCTGGCCGGCCGGGTCGGTGATCGGCGCCACCGGGCGCTCGTCGCCGCCCTTGTCGCCGTCGGACGGGTCGCTCTTGCCCTTGTCCACCCAGCCGGCCGGCGGCGAAGGCTTGCGGCCTTCCATGATCGCCTTGACCTGCTCGGCGTCGATGGTTTCCCAGTCCAGCAGCGCCGCGGTCATCGCTTCGACGATGTCGCGCTTCTCTTCCAGGATGCGGCGCGCCACGTTGTACTGCTCGTCGAGGATGCGGCGGATTTCCGCGTCCACCTTCTGCTGGGTGGCCTCGGAAATGGTCTTGCTGTGCATGCCGTAGCCGGCTTCCTCGTCGGCATAGACCATGGTGCCGAGCACGTCGGACATGCCGTACTTGGTGACCATGCCACGGGCCAGCTTGGTGGCGCGCTCGAAGTCGTTGGAGGCGCCGGTGGACATCTCGCCGACGAAGATCTCCTCGGCGATGCGGCCGCCGAACAGGATCGCCAGCTCTTCCAGCATGCGGTCCTTGTACTTGCTGATGTGGTCGTGCTCGGGCAGCTGCCAGGTCACGCCCAGCGCCCAGCCGCGCGGCATGATGGTGACCTTGTGCACCGGGTCGGCCTTGGGCAGCGACATGGCGACCACCGCGTGGCCCGACTCGTGGTAGGCGGTGTTGCGGCGCTCGTCCTCGCGCATGACCATGCTGCGGCGCTCCGGACCCATGTAGATCTTGTCCTTGGCGTCCTCGAAGTCCTGCATGCTCACTTCCTGCTTGCCGCGGCGCGCGGCGAACAGGGCGCCCTCGTTGACCAGGTTGGCCAGGTCGGCGCCGGAGAAGCCCGGGGTGCCGCGCGCCAGCACTTCCGGCTTGACGTCGTCGGCGGCCGGCACCTTGCGCAGGTGCACGCGCAGGATCTGCTCGCGGCCCTTGATGTCGGGCAGGCCGACCATGACCTGGCGGTCGAAGCGGCCCGGGCGCAGCAGCGCTTTGTCGAGCACGTCCGGGCGGTTGGTGGCGGCGATCACGATCACGCCCTCGCCGCCCTCGAAGCCGTCCATCTCGACCAGCATCTGGTTCAGGGTCTGCTCGCGCTCGTCATGGCCACCGCCCATGCCGGAGCCACGATGGCGGCCGACCGCGTCGATCTCGTCGATGAAGATGATGCACGGGGCATGCTTCTTGGCCTGCTCGAACATGTCGCGCACGCGGCTGGCGCCGACGCCGACGAACATCTCGACGAAGTCCGAGCCGGAAATGCTGAAGAACGGCACCTTGGCCTCGCCGGCGATGGCGCGCGCCAGCAGGGTCTTGCCGGTGCCGGGCGGGCCGACCATCAGCACGCCGCGCGGGATCTTGCCGCCGAGTTTGGTGAACTTGGACGGGTCACGCAGGAAGTCGACCAGTTCGCCGACCTCTTCCTTGGCCTCGTCGCAACCGGCCACGTCGGCGAAGGTCACCTTGATCTGGTCCTCGCCCTGCAGCTTGGCGCGCGACTTGCCGAAGGACATCGCGCCCTTGGCGCCGCCGCCACCGCCCTGCATCTGCCGCATCATGAAGATCCAGAAGCCGATCAGCAGCAGCACCGGCAGGAACTGCAGCAGGATCGACCAGAAGCTCGGGCCGCTGGCCGGCTTCATGCGCACGATGTCGACCTTCTTGGTGTAGAGCTGGTCGATCAGCTTCTCGTCGCGCGGCGCGTACAGCGAACCCTCGCTGCCGTCGCTGCGCTTGAAGCGGATGGCATTGGTGGTCAGGGTGGTGTCGTCGGTGAACTCCACCGACTTGATCCGGCCCGCGTCCACTTCCTGCAGGAACTGGGTGTAGTTGCTGGCATCGCTGGCCACGGGCGTGCCGCCGCGCGGGGCGAAGCTCTGGAACACCACCATCAGCACGACGGCGACAACCACCCATAGCAGGAGGTTCTTGGTCAGGTCGTTCATCCTCATCGGCTCCGGTGTTCCTCTAATTTCTGACGCGATTCGTATGGTGTCGAGCTTACTTGATCTGCGTGCGCTTGCCCTGCCCGAGCGCATAGACCTCGGGCGAGCGCTTGCGCGAGGCTTCCGGCTTGCGGATCACGACCTTGTCGTAACGGCGGCGCATTTCCCGCACGTAGTCGTCAAAGCCGACGCCCTGGAACAGCTTGATCAGGAACGCCCCACCCGGCTTGAGATGGTGATCGGCGAAATCCATCGCCAGCTCCGCCAGGTGCATCATCCGCGGCTGGTCCACCGCATCCATGCCACTCTTATTGGGGGCCATATCCGACAGGACAAGGTCTACTGGCTGGCCGCCAAGCATGGCCTCGAACTGGGATAGGACGGTTTCTTCCCTGAAGTCACCATGAAGGAACTCCACGCCGGCCAGCGGCGGCATCTCCAGGATGTCCAGCGCCAGTACGCGGCCGCTGTCGCCCAGCTGTCTCCGCACCTGCTGCGACCAGCCGCCCGGCGCGGCGCCGAGGTCGACCACCACCATGTTCGGCTTCAGCAGCCGGTCGCGCTGGAGCAGCTCCTCCAGCTTGTAGGCGGCGCGCGAGCGCATGCCCTCGGCCTGCGCCTTCTTAACGAAGGGGTCGGAGAAATGCTCCTTCAACCAGCGTTGACTGCTCTTGCTGCGGGACATCGGAATGCGGCCTGTAGGGGTGGTCATGATACCCTGAACCCCCTTGATAACCCGTAATCACTGCATGTCCATCGTTCTCACCCCGGCCCAGAACCGATTCCTGCGCGGCATGGCCCACGATCTGAAAGCACTGCTGCAGATCGGCGGCAAGGGGGTCACCCCCGCCTTCCTGGCGGAACTGGACGAGGTGCTGGAACGCCATGAACTGATCAAGGTGAAGATCGCCGCCGAGGACCGCGAGGCGCGCGAGGCGATGGTCGCCGAGCTGGTCCAGGCCAGCGGCGGCGCGCTGGTCCAGCGCATCGGCCATGTCGCCGTCCTGTACCGCCCGGCCCGGGAAAAGCGCCAGATCGTGCTGCCCCGCGGCTGACCCGCCGAGAAGCCAAGATGCAACTGAGCCGCGAACTGCCCGACTACATCTATGCCCTGCGCTCGGCCGACGGCCGCCAGGCCCGGGTCAACGACCAGACGCTGGCACGCAGCTTCATCCTGTCCCCCGACCGCCTGATCGAAGACTGGGCGGTGAGCGCGGTCGGCCAGCTGAGCGTGGCCGACCTGGCGCCCGCGCTGGAACAGAACCCGGCCGTGTTCATCCTCGGCACGGGCGAGCGCCAGGTGTTTCCGCCGGTGGAGGTCATGGCCGCCTGCCTGACCCGCGGCATCGGCATCGAAGTGATGAACAACGCCTCGGCCGCGCGTACCTTCAACGTGCTGGCCGGCGAAAACCGCCGCGTGGTCGCGGCCTTCATCCTGGAGTGACGCCTGGCGTCACGCGGCCTGGGACTGCTCGCGTACGCACCTTCCTGTTTTCTCATGCGGGGCAAGCCCCGCATCTACAGGCCGGCGTTCAGCGCAATGGCTCGCCCTTGAGCCAGCAGACGAACAACAGCGCCACGACCACGCCCGCATTGCAGGCGACGAAGCGGGCCGGAGCAGCGGCCGGCGGAAAGATCACGAAACCGGCCACCAGCAGCGCGGCCGCACTGGCATAGGCGAGCCATCCCTGCCACGCCAGCGGCCAGCCCCAGCCCCATCCATGCTCCTTGGCGGCGAACCAGTAACGCGATTTGCCCATGCGCTTCTCCATCACCCGGCACCCGACCGACGCAAATATCCCTGACCGCGGCGCGGCCCGGGGCCGCTGGCCGCGGAATCCGCCCTGACACCGGCGGCAGGCGGCGTTTCGGCCGGATGCCGCGCCCTGCGCTGCAACAGCCCGGACAGGAGCGGGCCTGCCCCGGCCAAAGCGTCAACAGTGCGCAGCGCGGCGCCGGCCACGCATCCTGCCACCGCTGACGGCGCGGGTCGAACGCCGCCAGCACGACATGCAACGGAAGCAGGGCGGAACACGGGTGCTTCATGCCGCCGGCCAACGCACCCCGGTTCCTCCGCGTGCCGTCATGGAGCCGCCTGCGGCAACCCGCATTCGGCCGGCTACTTCTGCGGCAGGTACTGCAGCGGATCCACCGGCTTGCCGTTGTAGCGGATCTCGAAGTGCAGCATGTCGCGCGAGGTGCCGGTGCGGCCCATTTCCGCGATCTGGTCGCCGGCCTTGACGTTCTGCCCCTCGTTGACCAGGCGCTTGCGGTTGTGGCCGTAGGCCGACAGCCACTGCTCGTTGTGCTTGATGATGATCAGCTCGCCGTAGCCGACCAGGCCGGCACCGGAATAGACCACCACGCCCGGGCCGGCCGCGCGTACCGGCTGGCCGCTGCTGCCGGCGATGTCGATGCCCTGCTTGGTGGTCTCGCCGGCGACGAAGCGGCCGACCAGCACGCCGTCGGCCGGCCAGCGCCAGCCGATGCCGCTGTTGGCCGGCGCCGGCGTCGCCGCGGGCGGCGGCGCCGATGGCCGCGTGGCAGTCGCACTGCCGCTGCCGGCCGCCGGGCGCGTGGCGGTGGCGCCGCCCGGATACAACCGCAGCGTCTGCCCCGGGTAGATCGCGTTGGGATTGGACAGGCCATTCCACGCCGCCAGGTCGCCCGGGGTGATGTTGTGGATGCGCGCCAGCGCGTACAGCGTGTCGCCCCGGCGCACCACCGCGGTCTGGCCCGGCTTGGGCACGGATGTGCGCGGCGTGGCCGCGGCCCGGGACGCGCTGCTGCCGGAAGGCTTGACCACCGTGGCGGTACCGCAGCCCGCCGCCATCGCCACCAGCAGCAGTACCGCCATGCCGGCGACCGCCCTGGAAGCGCCCTTGATCCCTACCTCTGCATTCATGCGAATTTCGCCCTCCATACCAGCCAGCCCACCAGGCCGGCGACCAGCGCGGTCGCGATCCAGCCCAGCGGTTCGATCCAGCGCCGCAGCGCATCGGCCGCGCGCGCGCCGCCGAAGCGGATCACCGCCGCCAGCACGTATACGCGCTTGCCGCGCCCGACCAGCATGCTCAACACGTACTGTGGCAGCGGCACCCCGACGATACCGGACGCCCAGGTGAACACCTTCATCGGGATCGGCATGAAGCCGCCCAGCACCAGGAAGGTGAACACCGCCCACGGCGATTCGACCATCTTCGCCTGCAGCGTGGCGATGCCCGACTCGATGGCCGGCAGCATGCCCAGCGCGGCGAACAGCGGCTTGATCGCCTCGAACGCATAGTGGCCCAGCGCATAGCCGACCATCGCCCCGACCATCGAGCCGGCCAGGCTCAGGGTGGCGAAGCGCCAGCCCTTGCGCGGCTGCGCCACGCACATCGGCATCAGCATCACTTCCGGCATCACCGGGAAAATGATGGCCTCGATGAAGCTCAGCACGGTCAGGTAGGTGGGCGCGCGCTTGTGGCTGGCCCAGTACAGCGCGCGGTCGTACAGCGGCCCGAATATCTTCATCGTCGCGGGTTTCCCGTGTCAGTCCAGCAGGCCCGAGAGCAACGGCACGAAGCTGACCGGCGCCAGTTCCTCCTGCACGATGCCGTCCGCCTGGCGGGTAAGTTGCAGCAGCACCTGCCCGCCGGGGCCGCCGACCGGCGCCACCAGGCGGCCACCCACGGCCAGCTGTTCGATCAATGCGTCCACCAGCGCCGGTGCCGCGGCGGTGACGACGATGGCGTCGTAGGGGCCGTGCTCGGGCCAGCCGATGCGGCCGTCGTCATGCTTGCTGCGGACGTTCATGCCCAGTTGGCGCAGGCGCTTGCGGGCCTGGCGCAGCAGGTCGCCGATCCGCTCGACGGTGAACACCTCCAGCCCGACCGCGGCCAGGATCGCCGCCTGGTAACCCGAGCCGGTACCCACTTCCAGTACCGTCCTGGGCGCCACCTGCAGCACCGCCTCGGTCATGCGCGCCACCACCCAGGGCTGGGAGATGGTCTGGCCGTGGCCGATCGGCAATGCGGTGTCCTCGTAGGCGCGCGAGGCCAGCGCCTCGTCGATGAACAGGTGCCGCGGCACCACCCGCACCGCGTTGAGCACGCGTTCGTCGCCGATGCCCACCTCGCGCAGGCGATCGACCAGGCGGTCGCGCACCCGCTGCGAGGTCATGCCGCTGCCGACCGCCTCCGGGGACAGGCGCAGGCGTGGCGTCATGCCGGGCGCTCCAGCGTCGCCGACAACCCGCCCACCCAGCTGGCCACCTTTTCCAGCGCCTCGTAGCGGGTCAGGTCGACCTGGATCGGGGTGATCGAGATATGGCCGGTGCGCACCGCATGGAAATCGGTACCGGGGCCGGCATCCTGCTCGGAACCGGCCGGACCTATCCAGTACACGGTATTGCCGCGCGGATCGGTGGCCGGGATGCAGGCCTCGGCGCGGTGGCGGTTGCCCAGCCGGGTGACCTCGAACCCGCGGATCTCGTCCCACGGCAGGTCCGGCACGTTGACATTGAGGATGGTGTCGGCGGGCAGCGGGTCGGCCTTCAGCCGCGCCACGATCTCGATGGCCGCGCGCGCGGCGCTGAGGAAATTCCTCGCCTCGTGGCGCTGGGTCACCAGCGACACCGCCACCGACGGCAGGCCGAGGAAGCGCCCTTCCATCGCCGCGGACACGGTCCCGGAATAGATCACGTCGTCGCCGAGGTTGGCGGCGTTGTTGATGCCCGAGACCACGATGTCCGGCTCGTGTTCCAGCATGCCGGTCAGCGCCAGGTGCACGCAGTCGGTCGGCGTTCCGCTGACCGCGCAGGTGTAGTGGTCGATCCGGCGCAGCCGCACCGGCTGGTCCAGGGTAAGGGAATTGCTGGCGCCGGAGCGGTCGCGGTCCGGCGCCACCACGGTGACCTCGTGGCCGGCATTGCGCAGCTCCTCGGCGAGCATCCTGATGCCGGGGGCGTCCACGCCGTCGTCGTTGCTTACAAGTACGCGCATTGAAGACCTGAATCGCTGAATCCATGACGGCGCTCCCGCAGCCCCGCCGTCTACCGCCATCCCCGCCGGCGTGCTGCACGCCGGCCGGCATGGCCCGATCCGGCATGATACCGGAATGCGCCCACCGCCTTCCCGTGACGCTCTCCCCATTGCCGCAGCCGTTACGCTATGCACATGTCGCACCCAGAAGACGAAGACGACGGCGCCCTGTTCCGCTCGGCGATCGGCGAGGTAACGCCACTGCGCAAGGTGGATGCGCCGGCGATCAGCCGGCCACGGCCGAAGCCGCGCGCGCGCATGGCCGAGCAGGACGAGGCCCAGGCGCTGGGCGAGTTCGCCCGGCTGCTGCATTCCACCGCGCCATTGGAAGCCGGCGACGTGGCCAGCTACCGCCGCGACACCCTGCCGGCGCGCATGTTCCAGCGGCTCAGGCGCGGCCAGTACTCGGTGCAGGACGAACTGGACCTGCACGGCGCCAGCGTCGCCCAGGCCGAGCACCTGCTGCGCGAGTTCCTGCTGGAGGCGCACGCGCACGACCACGGCTGCGTGCGCATCATCCACGGCAAGGGCCTGCAGTCCGATGGCGGCGCGCCGGTACTCAAGAACCTGGTGGACCGTCTGCTGCGCCAGCGCAACGACGTGCTCGCGTTCCACTCCGCGCCGCCGGCGCAGGGCGGCACCGGCGCGGTGCTGGTGCTGCTGGCGCGGCGCTGAGCGGCGCCAGCCCGCCAGCGATCCATCGCGCGCCGGCGGCAGTCGCGGCGCGGCCGCCAGGCGCAATGCGTCCGCCTCCCGCCAGGCGATGCGCCACGGCCCCTTCTCCTTCCGCGGGCGCGCGTAGCGGCTGCGCGCGCGCCGCCCCGCACGCCGGGAGGCGCCACGCGGAGAACCTCCGGCTTACGCGGGGGCGACGGTATCGGCGCGGCTGGCGTCGGCCACGGGTCCCAGTTCATGCAGCACCGCGGTGGCGTAGCACCCTGGCGGCAACGCGAAGGCAAGCTCCAGTACGTCGTCCTGCAGCCAGGCATGGCGCATCAGCGCCGGCCGCAGCCGCAGCGCGCGGCGCTCCTGCTTGAGGCCGGCCTGCTCCAGGCCGGCGCGCAGCGCCAGCGCCTGCTCATCGGCCAGCGCGGCCTGCTCCAGGGCCAGCGCGGCACCGGCGGTGCGCAGCTCACCCGCGCCCCACAACGGCCCGCTGGGGTGGATGTCGAACCGCGCCAGGCGTTCGGCCAGCGCCTCGCTCATCGGCTCGGGACCGAACACCGAACGACTGCCGTCGAGCATCCACACCTCGCCGTCCAGCGCAGCGTCCCAGTTGCCCTGCTCCACCCGCGCGGTGAGCACCCGGTTGAACAGGGCCGAGCGCGCCGCCGACAGCAGCATGGAGCGCTGGTCCTTGCGCACCCGGCGGCCGCCGAACATCGCCAGCGCCGCCGGCACGTTGCCACCATCGCGACCGAAGCGCTGTTCGCCGAACCAGTTGGGCAGGCCGCGCGTGGCGATGGCCTGCAGCCGCTGCTCGATCGCGTCCCGCCCGCCCTGCACCCCGCGCAGCACCAGGGTGAAGCGGTTGCCGGCCAGCGCACCGCGCTGCAGCTTGCGGTTGTGCCAGGTGGAGGCGAGCACATGCACCTCGTCCGATTCCAGCAGCGCCAGGTCCGGCGCGACCCGCCTGGGCAGGTGCACGCTGAAACGCTGCGTGGTCACCGCATGCCGGTCCTTCTGCCCGGCGTAGCTGACGCCCATTTCCGGCACCCCGGCCCACTGCGCCAGCTGCCTGGCCACGGCCACGGTGTTGGCGCCGCGCTTGCGGATGTCCAGCAACAGGTGCTCGCCCTCGCCGCTCGCCTCGAAGGCAGGCAGTTCATCGACCTGGAAGTCCTCGGGCACGCTGCGCATCGACGCGCTCAATACCGGGGCGCCATAGGCAAGGGGAAGATCCATCATGTCGGTCCTGAACAATGGCCCGGCCTGCCCGCCGCGGGCGCGCCGGTGATGGCGGGCCTGCCGGGGCAACCCGTGCGGAGGGCGGCGCTGCTGCCGGCGCAGCGCCGGGCGACGCCCGGTCGCGGCCGGCGACACGCCTGCGGAATGGGAATCATGCGGGAAGCAGCAGCACCACCGCCTGCGCGGCGATGCCTTCCTCGCGGCCGGTAAAACCCAGCTTCTCGCTGGTGGTGGCCTTGATGCTGACCCGGTCCGGCGCCACGCCCAGCAGCTGCGCCACCGTTTCGCGCATCGCAGTCGCATGCGGGCCGACCTTGGGCCGCTCGCAGATCACGGTGATGTCGGTGTTGCCCACCTGCCACCCGCGCGCGCGCAGCAGGCCGTTGCAGTGGCGCACGAAATCACTGCTGTCCGCGCCCTTCCAGCGGTCGTCGCTGGGCGGGAAGTGCTGGCCGATGTCGCCCAGCGCCAGTGCCCCCAGCATGGCGTCGCACAGGGCATGCAGGATCACGTCGCCGTCGCTGTGGGCGAGCACCCCGCAACGGTGCGGCACGCGCACGCCGCCCAGCATGACGTGGTCGCCTTCGCCGAAGGCGTGCACGTCATAGCCCTGGCCGATGCGGATGGGGGGGAAAGCAGAAGGATTCATGGCGTCGGATCAGGTTGTGGTTCAGGCCCGCGCGGGCGGCGCCGGACGGGCGTCAGCCACGCCGCGACAGCTCGAACTCGAAGCGGGCCAGGTCGGCCGGGGTGGTGACCTTGAAGTTGCACTCGTCGCCTTCGACCAGCAGCGGCCGCGCGCCCTGGCGCTCCATGGCCATGGCCTCGTCGGTCACCTCGACACCGGCGCCGGTCGCTTCCAGCAGCGCGCGGGTCAACTGGTGGCGGCGGAACAGCTGCGGCGTGAGCGCGCGCCACAACCGCTCGCGCGGCTCGGTGCGGTCGATGCCGCCATCGTCGCCGGCACGCTTGAGGGTGTCGCGCACCGGGGCAGCGAGGATCGCGCCGACCGGATCGGCGCGCCCCACCTCCAGCAGCCGGCCCAGGTCGGCGGCCGGCAGGTTCGGGCGCGCGGCGTCGTGCACCAGCACGAAGTCGTCGGCACGCACGCTTTCCGGCAGCGCCTGCAACCCGGCCAGCACCGAGGCAGCGCGGGTATCGCCGCCGGTGCAGGTCAGCACCGACTTGCCGGCGAAGTCATTCCAGCCCGGCCAGTCGGCATCGTGCTCGGCGATGGCCACCATCACCCCGGCCACGCCGGGGTGCGCCAGCAGCGCCGCCAGCGTATGCGCGAGCAGCGGTTCGCCGGCGGCGAGCAGGTACTGCTTGGGCACCGGGCCACCGAAGCGGGTGCCGCGACCGGCAGCCGGCACCACCGCCCACACCTGGGTGGTCATGGCACGACCTCCTGGGTGGCGGCGTCGTGCGCGCCGGGCTGGGCCACGCCCGGCCGCGCCACCGGGGCGTCCTCGACCACGCGGTAGAACTTCTCGCCGGGCTTGATCATGCCCAGCTCGCTGCGTGCTCGCTCCTCGATGGCGGCCTCGCCTTCCTTGAGATCCTTGACCTCGGCGGCGAGCGCATCGTTGCGCTGCTGCAGGCCCTCGTTGTCGCGCTTCTGGTTGGCGACCTGGGCCTCGAGCATCATCACCTCGCCCGAATTGCCCGGCCCGAACCAGAAGCGGTACTGCAGCAGCGCCAGCAGTACCGCGAGCACCAGCAGCAGCCAGCGCCAGTCACGCATCGGCGTCAGCGCTTGAGCGAGACGAACGCGTCACGCCCGGCGTAGCGCGCGTTGCCACCGAGGGCTTCCTCGATGCGCAGCAACTGGTTGTACTTGGCCACGCGGTCGCTGCGGCACAGCGAGCCGGTCTTGATCTGGGTGGCGGTGGTGGCCACGGCGATGTCGGCGATGGTGGTGTCCTCGGTTTCGCCGGAGCGGTGCGAGACGATCGCCGCGTAATGCGCCTTGTCAGCCATGGCGATCGCCTCCAGGGTCTCGCTCAGGGTGCCGATCTGGTTGACCTTGATCAGGATGGCGTTGGCGGTGCCCGACTCGATGCCCTCGGCGAAGATCTTCGGGTTGGTGACGAACAGGTCGTCGCCGACCAGCTGCACCTTGCCGCCGATGCGCTGGGTCAGCAGCTTCCAGCCGGCCCAGTCGTTCTCGGCCAGGCCGTCCTCGATGGTGATGATCGGGTACTGCGTGGTCCAGTCGGCCAGGAAATCGACGAACTGCTCGGAGGTCAGGCGCTTGTTCTCGCCGACCAGGTTGTACTTGCCGTTCTCGTAGAACTCGCTGGAAGCCACGTCCAGGCCCAGCAGGATGTCCTCGCCGGCGGTGTAGCCGGCCTTGCCGATGGCTTCCAGGATGGTGTCCAGTGCCTCGACGTTGCTGCGGAAGTCCGGCGCGAAGCCGCCTTCGTCGCCCACTGCCGTGCTCAGGCCGTGGCCCTTGAGCACCGACTTCAGCGCATGGAAGATCTCGGTGCCGGCGCGCAGCGATTCACCGAACGAGGTGAAGCCGACCGGCAGCACCATGAACTCCTGGAAGTCGACGTTGTTGTCGGCGTGCGCGCCGCCGTTGATGATGTTCATCATCGGCACCGGCAGCGACGGCGTGGCGCCGGTCTTGCCGGCCAGGTACTGCCACAGCGCCTGCTTGTTGGAGGCGGCGGCGGCGTGCGCGGCGGCCATGGAAACGCCCAGCAGCGCGTTGGCGCCCAGGCGGCCCTTGTTCTCGGTGCCGTCCAGGTCGATCAGGCGGCGGTCCAGCCCGGCCTGGTCCTGCGCATCGAAATCCTTCAGCGCCGCGGCGATCGGGCCGTTGACGTTGGCCACCGCATCGCGCACGCCCTTGCCCAGGTAGCGGGTCTTGTCGCCATCGCGCAGTTCCACCGCCTCCTTGGTGCCGGTCGAAGCACCCGAGGGCACGGCGGCACGACCGAACGAGCCGTCGGCCAGGGTGACTTCGGCTTCCAGCGTGGGGTTGCCACGGCTGTCGAGGATTTCACGGGCGTGGATCTTGGCGATAGTGGTCATGGTCTGGGGGATGGACTCGTTTGGGTAGGTCTGGGAATGGGAAACCGGCCGCAGTTTAAACGAAGCCGGGGCCGGCGCGGCGCGATGCTTGCGGCTGAAAACGCAGGCACGCCGGCAGGCCCTGAAACGATGATGGCCCGCATCGAGCGGGCCATCCGTCGCCTCACACGATGGACTCGAGGAACCCGTGCTTCTTGGTGATCGAATCCAGCGCCAGCAGTGTTTCCAGCAGCGCTTCCATCTTGTCCAGCGGCCACGCGTTGGGGCCGTCGGACAGCGCCTTGGACGGATCGGGATGGGTCTCGGCGAACAACCCGGCCACGCCCACCGCCACCGCCGCGCGCGCCAGCACCGGCACGAACTCGCGCTGTCCGCCGGAACTGCTGCCCTGCCCGCCCGGCAGCTGCACCGAATGGGTGGCGTCGAACACCACCGGGCAGCCGGTGTCGCGCATCACGCTCAGCGAGCGCATGTCGCTGACCAGGTTGTTGTAGCCGAAGCTGGCGCCGCGCTCGCAGACCATGATGTCGTTGTTGCCGGTGGAGCGCGCCTTTTCCACCACCGGCTTCATGTCCCACGGCGACAGGAACTGGCCCTTCTTGATGTTCACCGGCTTGCCGGCGCTGCACACCTTCCTGATGAAATCGGTCTGCCGCACCAGGAATGCCGGGGTCTGCAGCACGTCGACGACCGAGGCCACCTCGTCCATCGGCGTGTACTCGTGCACGTCGGTCAGCACCGGCACGCCGATCTGCTTCTTCACCTCGGCCAGCACCTTCAGGCCCTCTTCCAGCCCCGGGCCGCGGAAGCTGGTGCCGGAGGTGCGGTTGGCCTTGTCGAAGCTGGACTTGAAGATGAAGTTCATCCCCAGCTTGCCGGTGATTTCCTTGAGCTTGCCGGCGGTATCGAGCTGCAGCTGCATCGACTCGATCACGCACGGGCCGGCGATCAGGAACAGCGGCTGGTCCAGGCCGACTTCGAATCCGCAGAGCTTCATTCAACTACCTCGTGTTTGTAGCCCCTCTCCCGACGGGAAAGGGGTTGGATGAGGGGCCGTGGGCAGGCCCTTGCGGATCCGGGAATCCAGGCCTGCGCCGGCCTCCCGCCCGCCCCTACGGTGCCCCCTCCCCCGCGGGAGAAGGCGGAAACGAGCGTCAGGCCCGCGCTTCCTTCAACAGCTTGCCGCCGGCCTTCTTCTCGCGCGCGGCGCGGATGAAACCAATGAACAGCGGGTGCCCGCTGCGCGGCGTGGACAGGAACTCCGGGTGCGCCTGGCAGGCCAGGAACCACGGATGCACGTCGCGCGGCAGCTCCACCACTTCCACCAGGGTGTCGTCCATCGACTTGCCGGAGATCACCAGCCCGGCGTCCTCCAGCTGGGTGCGGTAGCGGTTGTTGAACTCGTAGCGGTGGCGGTGGCGCTCGGCCACCACGTCCTTGCCGTACAGCTCGCGCGCCAGCGTGCCCGGCTTCAGCCGCTGCTCCTGCAGGCCCAGGCGCATGGTGCCGCCCAGGTCAGACTTCTCGTCGCGCTTCTCGACCTCGCCGCTGGCGGTGCGCCATTCGGTGATCAGGCCGATCACCGGGTTCGGCGACTGGCGGTCGTTCTCGGTGCTGTTGGCGCCGTCCAGACCGGCCACGTGGCGGGCATAGTCGACCACCGCCGCCTGCATGCCGTAGCAGATGCCGAAGTACGGCAGCTTGTGCTCGCGGGCATACCTGGAGGTCAGCACCTTGCCCTCGAAGCCGCGGTCGCCGAAGCCGCCCGGCACCAGGATGCCGTCCACGCCCTCGAGCGCGACCATGCCGCCTTCTTCCAGGTCCTGCGCTTCCAGCCACTTGAGGTTGACCCGGGTGCGCTGGCGCAGGCCGCCGTGCTTGAGCGCCTCGCCGACCGACTTGTAGGCGTCCTGGTGGTCCACGTACTTGCCGACCACGGCGATGGTCACCTCGTCCAGCGGGTGCAGGGCCGCATCCAGCACCGCCTCCCACTCGGACAGGTCGGCCGGGCCGGCCTTGTCGGCAAGCTTGAGCTGGTTGACCACGATCTCGTCCAGGCCCTGCGCGTGCAGCCCCATCGGCACGCGGTACAGCACGTCCACGTCCGGCACGCTGATCACCGCGCGCTCGGAGACGTTGGTGAACAGCGAGATCTTGCGCCGCTCCGAATCCGGGATGGCCTGCTCGGAGCGGCACAGCAGCACGTCGGGCTGGATGCCGATCGAACGCAGTTCCTTGACCGAGTGCTGGGTAGGCTTGGTCTTCAGTTCGCCGGCGGCGCCGATGTACGGCACCAGCGTCAGGTGCATGAACAGCGCCTTCTCCGGGCCGCGCTCGGTGCGCACCTGGCGGATCGCCTCCAGGAACGGCAGCGACTCGATGTCGCCGACGGTGCCGCCGATCTCCACCAGCGCCACGTCGTAGCCCTCGGTGGCCTCGTCGATGCAGCGGCGGATCTCGTCGGTGATGTGCGGGATCACCTGCACGGTCGCACCGAGGTAGTCGCCGCGGCGCTCCTTGCGGATCACGTTCTCGTAGATGCGCCCGGTGGTCACCGAGTTCTTGCGGCTCAGCCGGGTATGGACGAAGCGCTCGTAGTGGCCCAGGTCCAGGTCGGTCTCGGCACCGTCATCGGTGACATAGACCTCGCCGTGCTGGAAGGGACTCATGGTGCCCGGATCGACGTTGATGTACGGATCCAGCTTCATCATCGTGACCTTCAGGCCACGCGCCTCGAGGATCGAGGCCAGCGACGCGGCGGCAATGCCCTTGCCAAGCGAGGACACCACGCCGCCGGTAACGAAAATAAGGGGGGTCATGGCTCACTTGCCTCCCGGAAAGCCCTAGTTTAAAGGTTGTCGCGCGAACACCCAAGCACCGGATGCGGCGACCGCGGAAAATCCTGCCCGCGACGCGCCGGCCTTGCGGCCCGGCCGCCACGGGGCGGTAACAAAAAAAGACGCCCCGGCCTGCGCCGGGGCGTCCACGTTCATCGGGAAACCCGCGTCAGCGACGCTTGCGGGCTTCTTCCTCTTCCTCTTCGCGCGGGGCCGGCTGCTCGCCCCGGGCCTTTTCCTGGGCGGCGGCGGCGGCGCGGCGCTTGGCCTTCTGCTCGGCCTCGCTCTGCGCCTTGTCGGCGGCGGCCTGGGCGGCCTCGCCCGTCTTGGCCTTGTCCACGCTCTGCGCCATCACCAGCGGCACCGCCACGACGGCGGCGGCAGCCACGGCCAGAACCAGCAATTTCGACGATTTCATTGTCATCCTCCGGAGTCTCCGCCGATTCAGGGGGATCGGCTGCGTACGTTCCAGGGCGCACAGGATACCGCCCCGCGCCTCTCCCCGCACTGAACACCGGCGTGCAAATTTCCCCGGCAGACCGCAAACTTGCCCGTCGCATCAGCGCCTTATCGAGATACATGAACGCCCGCTACAACGCCGCCGACATCGAAGTCCTCTCCGGCCTGGACCCGGTCAAACGCCGCCCCGGCATGTACACCGACACCGCGCGCCCGAACCACCTGGCGCAGGAAGTCATCGACAATTCGGTGGACGAGGCGCTGGCCGGGCACGCGAAGACCGTGGAGGTCGTGCTGTTCAAGGACGGCAGCTGCGAGGTGAGCGACGACGGCCGCGGCATGCCGGTCGACATCCACCCGGAGGAGAAGATCCCCGGCGTCGAACTGATCCTGACCCGGCTGCACGCCGGCGGCAAGTTCAGCAACCGCAACTACACCTTCTCCGGCGGCCTGCACGGCGTCGGCGTGTCGGTGGTCAATGCGCTGTCCACGCTGGTGGAGATCCACATCAGGCGCGAAGGCAGCGAGCACCGCATCAGCTTCCGCGACGGCGACCGTGCCAGCCCGCTGGAAGTGGTCGGCTCCGTCGGCCGCAGGAACACCGGCACCCGGCTGCGTTTCTGGCCGGACCCGAAGTATTTCGACACCCCGAAGTTCAACGTGCGCGCGCTGCGCCACCTGCTGCGCGCCAAGGCGGTGCTGTGCCCGGGCCTGACCGTCCGGCTGACCGACGAGGCGACCGGCGAGACCGAGACCTGGCATTACGAGGACGGCCTGCGCGACTACCTCAAGGCCGAGCTGGGCGAACGCGAGATGCTGCCTGCCGACCTGTTCGTCGGCGTCCTGAAGAAGGAAACCGAGGCGGTGGACTGGGCCGTGGCCTGGCTGCCGGAAGGCGAACTGGTGCAGGAAAGCTACGTCAACCTGATCCCGACCGCCCAGCACGGCACCCATGTCAACGGCCTGCGCACCGGCCTGACCGAGGCGCTGCGCGAGTTCTGCGATTTCCGCAACCTGCTGCCGCGCGGGGTCAAGCTGGCGCCGGAAGACGTGTGGGACCGGGTGTCGTTCGTGCTCTCGCTGAAGATGACCGATCCGCAGTTCAGCGGCCAGACCAAGGAACGCCTGTCCTCGCGCCAGGCCGCCGGCTTCGTCGAGGGCGCCGCCCACGATGCCTTCAGCCTGGCCCTGAACCAGAACGTGGAGATCGGCGAGAAGATCGCGCAGATCGCCATCGAGCGCGCCAGCGCGCGGCTGAAGACCGAGAAGCTGGTGGTCCGCAAGAAGGTCACCCAGGGCCCGGCGCTGCCCGGCAAGCTGGCCGACTGCATCAGCCAGGACCTGTCGCGCACCGAGCTGTTCCTGGTGGAAGGCGACTCGGCCGGCGGCAGCGCCAAGCAGGCCCGCGACAAGGATTTCCAGGCGATCCTGCCGCTGCGCGGCAAGATCCTCAACACCTGGGAAGTGGCCTCGGGCAGCGTGCTGGCCTCGGAGGAAGTGCACAACCTGGCCGTGGCCATCGGCTGCGACCCGGGCAAGGACGACCTGTCCGGCCTGCGCTACGGCAAGGTGGTGATCCTGGCCGACGCCGACTCCGACGGCCTGCACATCGCCACCCTGCTGACCGCGCTGTTCCTGAAGCACTTCCCGGCGCTGGTCGCCGCCGGCCACGTGTTCGTGGCGATGCCGCCGCTGTTCCGCGTGGACGTGGGCAAGCAGGTGTTCTACGCGCTGGACGAGGAAGAGAAGCGCTCGCTGCTGGAAAAGGTCGAGCGCGAGAAGATCCGCGGCCAGGTCAGCGTCACCCGCTTCAAGGGCCTGGGCGAGATGAACCCGCAGCAGCTGCGCGAATCCACCATCCACCCCGATACCCGCCGCCTGGTGCAGCTGACCGTGGACGACGAGGAGCAGACCCGCTCGCTGATGGACATGCTGCTGGCCAAGAAGCGCGCCGGCGACCGCAAGGGCTGGCTGGAAAGCAAGGGCGACCTCGCCTCCCTGGAGGTCTAACCCGGCACTGCGCCCGTGCCCGCCCAGGCGACCGATGCCATGGGCGCAGCGCGCGGCGGACGCGAGTAGGCCTGCCACGCACGGTGCGTGGCCGCCGTCGCGCCGCGGATGCGCGCAGCAGCCGCGCACCGGCATCGCTCCGTGCCCGGGATTGCCCATCCGGGCCGGCGCCGCATGGCTTTGGGCACATTTGCCACTCCCGCCACGGGCCTAGGATCGTGCGTTTCCCGATCCCCAGGTCATCCGCATGAAACACCTGCTGTACGTGGCCGCGCTCGGCGCCGGCCTGCTGTTCGCCGCGCCCGCGCCGGCCAGGCCCGCCGCCGACGCCGGCGACGACAAGGCCGCATCGACCGCGCCGGCACCGTTGCCGGCCGATGCCTCGGTCCGCCAGAGCATGCGCCTGGAAGGCCGCACCCTGGACTACACCGCCACCGTCGGCTCGCTGCCGGTGCGCGATGCGCAGGGCAAGACCATTGGCGAGGTGGTGTTCACCGCCTACACCGTGCCCGGCAAGGACCGCCCGGTCACCTTCGCGCTCAATGGCGGCCCCGGCGCCTCGTCGGTGTACCTGAACCTGGGCGCGGTGGGGCCGAAGGTGGTGGCGTTCGGCAGCGAGGGCGACAGCGCCTCGGCGCCGGCCACGCTGCGCGACAACCCCGGCACCTGGCTGGATTTCACCGACCTGGTGTTCATCGACCCGGTCGGCACCGGCTTCAGCCGCTCGCGGATTCCCGACGAGGAAGCGAAGAAGCAGTTCTTCAACCCGTCCGCCGACATCGAGTACCTGTCGCGGGTGGTCTACGACTGGCTGCTGAAGAACCAGCGCATGACCTCGCGCAAGTACCTGGCCGGCGAAAGCTATGGCGGCTACCGCGGCCCGCGCATCACCCACTACCTGCAGACCCGGCTGGGGGTGGCGATGAACGGACTGGTGCTGGTCTCGCCCTACCTGAGCCCGACCCTGGAGGACAACAGCGACGTCTCGCCGATGGCCTGGATCCAGACACTGCCGTCGATCGCCGCCGCGCACCTGGAGCGCCAGGGCCGGCTCACCGATGCGGCGATGCGCGAGGTGGTCGAGTACGCCCGCAGCGACTACGCCAGCGCGCTGATGAAGGGCCGCTCCGACCCGCAGGCGACCGAGGCCATGCTGCGCCGGGTCACCGAGCTGACCGGCCTGGATCCGGTGTTCGTGCGCCGCGCCGGCGGCCGCCTGGAAACCCAGTCCTACCTGCGCGAGGTGTTCCGCGACAAGGGCACGCTGGGCAGCCGCTACGATTCCAACGTCACCGCCTTCGACCCCTTCCCCACCGATCCCGAGCAGCGTGCCAACGACCCGCTGCTGGACAGCATCATCGCCCCGACCACCACCGCCATGGTGGACTTCGTCACCCGCGTGGTCGGCTGGAAGGTGGATGCGCGCTACCACGCGCTGAGCTACGAGGTGAACCGCCAGTGGGACCGCAATGGCGACCTGCGTGCCGGCGCGGTCACCCAGCTGCGCCAGGCGGTGGCCATCGACCCGCGCCTGCAGGTGCTGATCGCGCATGGCTGGAACGACCTGTCGTGCCCGTTCATGGGTTCGATCCTGACCGTGGACCAGATGCCGGCCATGGGCAGCGACCCGCAACGCGTGCAGGTGCGCAGCTATCCGGGCGGGCACATGTTCTACAGCCGCGCCGACAGCCAGGCCGCGTTCCGCCGCGACGTGCGCGCCATGTACCAACGCAACTGACGCCCACGCCGGCGCACAACGAAAGGCCCGCCGGGAAGGCGGGCCTTTCTGCATGCAGCGGCCAACGGGCCGGCGGTCGGCTCGACGGGCTCAGTTCCAGCCGGCGAGCTCGAACAGCTTCAGGATCAGGTAGGCGCAGCCGCCGGCCGCCGGGATGGTCAGGATCCAGGCCCAGATGATGCGCTCGATCACCCCGATGCGCAGCGACTTCGGGTTCTTGGCGAAGCCAACGCCCATGATCGCGGTGGAGATGCTGTGGGTGGTCGAGACCGGCATGCCGAAGTGCGCGGCCAGGGTCAGGATGGTGGCCGAGCTGGTCTCCGCGGCGAAGCCGTGGATCGGGTGCAGCTTGACCATCTTGTGGCCCAGGGTCTTGATGATCTTCCAGCCGCCCGAGGCGGTACCGGCGGCCATCACCACCGCGCAGGTGAGCACGATCCACATGGCAATGCCATCGCCGGCATGCGCGTCCGGGTGCATGAACGCCAGCCACGACGGCAGGTTGTCCAGCGCGCCGGTGGCCTCGGCGCCGATCAGGGTCATGGCGATGATGCCCATGGTCTTCTGCGCGTCGTTGTGGCCATGGGCGAAGCCCATGTAAGCGGCCGAGACGATCTGCGCCTTGCCGAAGAACGCATTGACCCAGCGCGGACGCGCCAGCCGCCGCAGCACGCCACCGGCCCGCGCCATGCCGGCGATGATCGCCCACAGCAGGCACATCACCACGATGCCGAGCAGGAAGCCGGCGATCGGCGAGGTGATCATCGGCACGAACACCTTCCACAGCAGGCCCTTGTTCTGCGCCCAGTTGCCGAGGTTCTGCGACCAGATCAGCGCGTCCCAGTTGTTGTGCGCGGCGGCCAGGCCGGCGCCGCACAGGCCGCCGATCAGCGCGTGCGAGGACGAGGACGGCAGCCCTTTCCACCAGGTGATCAGGTTCCAGACGATGCCGCCGAGCAGCGCGCACAGGATCACCTGCGGGGTGACCTCGACCACGCTGGTGTTGAGCAGGCCGTTGGCGATGGTCAGCGCCACCGCGGTGCCGGTCAGCGCGCCGATCAGGTTCATGCCCGCGGCCAGCATCACCGCCCAGCCGGGCGAGAGCACTTTGGTGGCCACCACGGTGGCGATGGAGTTGGCGGTGTCGTGGAAGCCATTGATGAACTCGAACACGAGCGCCGCCAGGATCACGACGAGGACAAGGGTCAGCATCGCAGCTGCCCCCTCGGGTCAAGCGGGAAGTCCCGCCGCGCCGTGGCGGGACGGGGGGTGTGGAAGCGCGGCTCGCGGGCATCGGCACAGCCGACGCCCCCGCTTCCGAAGCCGGAAATGCACGGGATCCGCATCATGGCGATCACGAGTTCTTCAACACGATCTGGTAGACCACCACCCCGGCCTCGCGGCAGCGGTCGATGGCTTTTTCCAGGATCTCGAAGAATTCCTTGAGCAGGAACATCTGCAGGTTGTCCAGGCGCCCGGAATAGATTTCCCGGTACAGCTCGAGCATCAGCCGGTCGGCCTCGTTCTCCAGCGCGCGCAGCTTCTCGTTCATCGCCGTCATGCGGTCGATGTTCATGTGGCGCAGGTCCTTGACCATGTCCACCACCACCCCGGCGGCCTGCTCCAGCATCGCCGCGCGCGGGGCGAAATCGATGTGCGCCAGGTGCTGGGTGGCCAGCGCATAGCGGTCGGCGAACTTCTCGATCTGCTTGGGAATCTTGTACAGCGCCGAGCCCAGCGCCTCGATGTCCTCGCGCTCGATCGGGGTCATGAAGCTGTCCACCAGCGCCTGGCTGATCTTGTCCGAGGCCGCGCGCTCGCGCAGGCGCGCCAGCTTGAATGCATCCAGGGCGGGCTCGCGGTCGGCTTCGCGCATCATCGCGTGCAGCGCCTTGGCGCTGTCGGCGGCGGCCTGGGCGGCCTCGTCGAGATAGGTGTAGAACTGCTTGCCGGAGCCGAAAATGGTCTGCAATGAAAACATTGGAAATGCCTGTCCGCCGTCGCGGAAGGGACGGCACCGGGGCGAATTATGACGGCTGGATGACGTCTCGGGTATTCCCGGCCGGTTCCCGCCCACGAAAATGAACAGGCGGTTGCCGGCACCGCATGCCGGTTTGCTAAGATGCGCCGGCGCCCTCCGCGGGCGCACCCTATGGACGACGACCCTTACCCCCCGCCGCAGCGCCCGGGCACGCCCCTGAGCCCCTGCCGCCACCGCAAGCACCCTCCCTCCCTGCCAACGACCCGGGGAGCGACCCGTGTTTGAACTGATCCTCATCGTTTTCGCCCTGATCCTGCTCAACGGCTTCTTCGCCATGTCCGAGATGTCGGTCATGACCTCGCGCAAGAGCCGGCTCAAGCAGATGTCCGCCACCAGCAAGCGCGCAGAGCGCGCCCTGGCGCTGGCCGAGAAGCCCGAGAACTTCCTGTCCACCGTGCAGATCGGCATCACCGTGATCGGCGTGCTGACCGGCTTCCTCGGTGGCGAAGCGCTGGGCGAAGCCATCGCCGCCTGGATCCAGGGGCTGATGCCGGGCTTCGACTACGCCGGCGCGGTCGGCAAGGCGCTGGCGGTCACCCTGATCACCTTCGTCACGCTGATCTTCGGCGAATTGGTGCCCAAGCGGCTGGCGCTGACCCGTTCGGAGGACATCGCCGGGCTGGTCGCGGTGCCGATGGGCTGGCTGGCCACGCTGGCTTTCCCGTTCGTGTGGCTGCTGTCGCGCACCACCCGGCTGGTGCTGCGCCTGCTGGGGCTGGGCAACACCGATTCGGCGTCGGTGACCGAAGAAGAGATCCGCATGTTGGTGGCCGAAAGCCACGAGGCCGGGGTGATCGACATCCACGAGCGCGACATGATGAACCGGGTCATGCGCCTGGGCGACCGCACCGCCGACAGCCTGATGACCCCGCGCAACCGCATCGCCTGGCTGGATACCAACGCCGATGTCGAGAAGAACCTGGAGACCATGCACGAGCATGCGTTCTCGCGTTACCCGGTGTACCGCGGCAACGACCAGGACATCGCCGGCATCCTCGAGGTCAAGTCGCTGGTCACGCGCCGCCTGCAGGGCGACACCCATGCGCTGTTCGAGAACCTGCGCGAGACGCTCTATGTCTCCGAATCCACCCATGCGATGAAGCTGCTGGAGATCTTCCGCGAGGAGCACCAGTCGATGGCGCTGGTGGTGGACGAGTACGGCGAGATCCAGGGGCTGGTGACCATCAGCGACCTGATGGGCGCGGTGGTCGGCCGCCTGCAGGCGCCGGAGAACACCGACGAGGACGCTCTGGTGGTCACCCGCGAGGACGGTTCGCTGCTGGTGGACGGTTCGCTGCCGGTGGACGACCTGCGCGAGCTGATGGGCGGGGTCGAGCTGCCCGATGCCGAGGAAGGCGACTACTACACCCTGGCCGGCATGTGCATGCACTTCTTCGGCCGCATCCCGCACGCCAGCGAGTACTTCGACTGGGCCGGCTGGCGCATCGAGATCGTCGATCTGGACGGTGCCCGCATCGACAAGCTGCTGCTGCGCCGGCTGCCGGAAGAAGACGAAGATGACACCACCGGCTGAGCCGCAGGACGGCGGGCCAGGCGCCGGCCCGGCCGCGGCGGGCGGCTACCGCAACGAGGGCATCCGCACCCTGCTGTCGATGTTCGAGCACGGCGACCCCGGGGAACAGCAGCCCCTGGGCAGGATCCTGCAGGGCCTGCAGGAAAGCGCGTTCGGCGTGTTCCTGTTCGTCGCCATCCTGCCGGCGTTCATTCCGGTGCCCGGCATCGGCGGCGCGGTCAGCGGCCCGCTGGTGCTGCTGATCGGCCTGCAGATGATGGCCGGCCTGGCGCGGCCCTGGGTGCCCGGGTTCATCGCCCGGCGCGGGCCCAGGCGCGGCACCATGCATCGCTTCCTGGGCCGCATCGATCGCCCGCTGCGGCGCCTGGACCGGATGCTCAAGCCGCGCCTGCCAGCCCTGGTGGGGCCGCTTCCGGCGCGGGTGTTCACGGGGCTGCTGCTGGTCATGACCGGGGTGCTGCTGTCGCTGCCGATCCCGCTGACCAACTATCTGTTCGGCTTCCAGCTGCTGCTGTTCGCGCTGGCGCTGATCGAGCGCGATGGCGCGCTGATGCTGTTCAACTGGGTCGCGGCGCTCGCCGCCGGCCTGTTCTTCGGTCTCGGCTCGGGGCAACTGGTCGGCCACACCGTCGAACTGTTCCAGCGCTGGACCAGCTGAGCCCTGCCGCGCGGGCCGTCCCGGGCGCCGCACGCGGCGCCCGCAACCACCGCGGTCCCGGCCGACGGCTCAGTGCCGCGCCTGCCAGGCCTGCATCGCCAGTTCGAACGAGCGCAGCCGCGCGGCATGGTCGAAGATGTTGGCGGTGAGCATCATTTCGTCGGGCCGATGGCGCGCGGCAAAGGCCGCCAGCCCCTCGCCCACCTGCTGCGGGTCGCCGAGCACGGTGCAGGCCAGCGCCCGCTCCACCCCGGCCTTCTCGTGCGGCTCCCAGAACGCCTCGATGTCGTCCACCGGCGGCGGGATCCGTCCCGGACGGCCGCGCCGCAGGTTGACGAAGCTCTGCTGCTGGGTCGTGAACAGCCGCCGGGACTCGGCCTCCGACGCGCTGGCCACCACGTTCAGCGCCAGGATCGCCCAGGGCGCCTGCAAGCGGGCGGACGGGCGGAAATCGCGGCGGTACAGCGCCACGGCCTCGTCCATCGCGTCCGGGGCGAAATGCGAGGCGAACGCGAACGGCAGGCCCATCGCCGCCGCCAGCCGCGCGCTGAACAGGCTGGAGCCCAGCAGCCACACCGGCACGTCGATGCCCGCGCCCGGCACCGCCTGCACGCCCTGCCCCGGCTGCACCGGTTCGAAGTAATGCAGCAGCTCGGCCACGTCCTGCGGGAACTGGTCGGCGCTGTCGAAGTAGCGGCGCAGCGCGCGGGCGGTGGCCTGGTCGGTACCCGGCGCGCGGCCCAGTCCCAGGTCGATGCGCCCCGGATACAGCGAAGCCAGGGTGCCGAACTGTTCGGCCACCTGCAGCGGCGAGTGGTTGGGCAGCATGATGCCGCCGGCGCCGACGCGGATGGTCGAGGTGCCGCCGGCAACGTGCCCGATCAGCACCGAGGTGGCCGCACTGGCGATGCCCGGCATATTGTGGTGCTCGGCCAGCCAGTAGCGGCGATAGCCCCAGCGCTCGGCATGGCGCGCGAGGTCGAGCATGTTGGCGAACGCCTGGCCCGGCGTGGCGCCTTCGCAGACGGGGGCGAGGTCGAGGACGGAAAGGGGAATCATGCGGCGGCTTCCGGCAGGTGGTCCCTGCAACATGGGGCGCGCGGGGCGGTTTCCCATCCCTGCGCGCGGCGCCGGCGACCGAACACTGTTTTCCGGCCCGTCGCACGCGCGCACGCAGCGGCCGGGAGCCTCGGCGGGCAGGCCGCATGCGGGGCGGGCCCGCGCCTACGGGGTGGCTTCGTCCACCAGCGGCTGCAGCTGCGGGTCCAGCGCCACGCGCTCGTCGAACACGAAGCAGCGGCCTTCGTAGCCCTCGCCGCCCACTTCCTCGAAATACCCCAGGATGCCGCCGTCCAGCTGCAGCACGTTGTCCATGCCGTCATTGCGCATCCACAGCGCGGCTTTCTCGCAGCGGATGCCGCCGGTGCAGAAACTGACCACGGTGGCGTCGGCCAGGTCGGCGCGGTGCGGCGCCAGTGCCGCCGGCAGGTCGGTGAAACGGGCGATGGGCAGGGTCAGGGCGCCGGCGAAGGTGCCGTGCGCGAACTCCTGCGCGTTGCGGGTGTCGAGCATCACCACGCGCCTGCCTTCATCGTCATGGCCCTGCCGCAGCCAGCGCCGCAGCGTGGCCGGGGCCACGGACGGCGCGCGCGGGTAATCCAGCGGCTGGCCGTCGTCGCGGCGGAAGCTGATGATCTCCGGCTTGACCTTGGCCTTGAGCCGCGCGAACGGCTGCATGCGGCTGTAGCTGTACTTGACCCGCATGGCGGCAAAGCGCGGGTCGGCCTTCAGCGCGGCGTAGAACGCGTCGATGCCGTCGCAGTCGCCGGCCAGGAACAGGTTGAGGCCCTCGTCCGCCACCAGGATCGTCCCGCGCAGTGCGCGTGCCTGCGCCCGCTCCAGCAGGGTGGCGGCCAGGGCGTCCGCATCGGCGATGGAAACGAAGTGGTAGGCGGCGGTATTGACGATCATCGGCATATTTTACGGCGCACGCGGGCGTCAGCCACGCAGCAGCATGAACGGCAGCAGCACCAGCGCGGCAGCGGCCAGCATGCCCAGCAGCACCGCGACCACGTACAGCGGCCGCCGCCGCAGCAGCGAGCCGAAGGTCTCGGCGGTGCCGTCGCGCAGCGCGGCCTCGCGCTCGGCGCGCACGCGCCGCGCACGCGCGGCCTGGTAGCCGTCCATCAATTCCTTCGCGCGTGCGTGGTCCTGCCGGTCACGCAGCCACAGCCCGCCACTGGAAATGCCCCAGGGGCTGGGTTCGGTGCGGTACCAGGCAATACCGTGACGGTCGAGCAGTTCGCAGACCTCGCGGCTCTCGTCGTCGTCGACATTGCGCAGATTGAGCAGCAGTTTGGCCATCGCGCCATGATACCCGCTGGCGATGCGCTACCCTTGCGCGCCGTGGCCCTGGCGCCCCCTTGCCGCACGCGCCCGTGCGAGCGCGGGGGCGGTGCCGCAGCCCCCTGCCCCGGCCTGCCGCGCATCCCGCGCGGCCGCCTTCAACCTGGAGTCCCCCATGCGTCGCCTGTTCGTGCCGTTGCTGTTGTCCCTGCTTGCCGCCGGTTGCACCCCGCCCGGGCCGCCGCCCGGGGGCAGCATCGCCGCCTTCGAGCGCATCGACACGGTGCCGGGCAGCGGCGCCGAAGCGGTACCGGGGACCCGGGTCACCGTGCACTACACCGGCTGGATCTACGACGAGCGCCGCGCCGACAAGCATGGCGACAAGTTCGACAGCTCGCTCGACCGCGGCGAACCGTTCACCTTCGATCTCGGCGAGAAGCAGGTCATCCGCGGCTGGGACGAAGGCGTGGCCGGGATGAAGGTCGGCGGCAAGCGCACGCTGATGATTCCGGCGGACTACGGCTACGGCAACCGCCGTGCCGGCCCGATCGCGCCGGGTTCCTCGCTGGTGTTCGATGTCGAACTGCTCGATGTCCAGCCCCGCTGATCCGGCCGGCGCCGGCAAGCGGGTGGCGGTGGTCGGCGGCGGCCCCGCCGGGCTGTTCGCCGCCGAACGCCTGCGCGCGGCCGGCCTGTCGGTCGACCTGTACGAGGCCAAGGGTTCGCCCGGGCGCAAGTTCCTGATCGCCGGCAAGGGCGGACTGAACCTCACCCATTCCGAACCGCGCCCGCAGTTCGACCAGCGCTACCGCGAGCGCCAAGCGGACGTCGCCGGCTGGTTGGACGGCTTCGATGCCGAGGCGCTGCGCGGGTGGGCGCGTGGCCTGGGCGTGGACACCTATGTCGGCAGTTCCGGGCGGGTGTTCCCGCTCGACCGCAAGGCCGCGCCGCTGCTGCGCGGCTGGGTGCGGCGGCTGAAGGAACAGGGTGTGCGCTTCCACGTGCAGCATCGCTGGCTGGGCTGGAACGACGATGGCGCACTGCGCATGCAGACCAGCGACGGCGACGTCGCCGTGAGCGTCGACGCCACCGTGCTGGCGCTGGGCGGCGGCAGCTGGCCCGAACTCGGTTCCGATGGCGCCTGGGTGGACACGCTGCGCGCGCGCGGCGTGGACGTGGCGCCGCTGCAGGCGGCCAACTGCGGCTTCGACATCGACTGGAGCGGACATTTCCGCCAGCGCCATGCCGGCAGCCCGCTCAAGCCGGTCATCGCGCACTGGCGCGACCTGCACGGCGACCCCCGGCAGCTGCAGGGCGAATGCGTCGCCAGCGAGTACGGCATCGAAGGCAGCCTGGTCTATGCCATCGCCGCCGACCTGCGCGAGACGATCAACCGCGATGGCCATGCGCTGCTGGAACTGGACCTGGTGCCGGGCCGCGACGCGGCGCGCCTGCATGCCGAGCTGTCGCGCCCGCGCAGGGGGCGCAGCTTCGGCGAGCACCTGCGGCGCACCACGGGCATCGACGCCGCCAAGGCCGCACTGGTGTTCGAACGGCTCGGCAAGGACGCCGGCAACGACCCTGACGCCGTGGCACGCACGCTCAAGCGCCTGCCGCTGCGCCTGCTGCGGCCGCGGCCGATGGCCGAAGCCATCAGCAGCGCCGGCGGCGTATGCCTGGAGGCGACGAACGCGGGACTGATGCTGCAGGCGCTGCCCGGGGTGTTCTGCGCCGGCGAGATGCTGGACTGGGAAGCACCGACCGGTGGTTACCTGCTCACCGCGTGCTATGCCAGCGCCCTGCGCGCGGCAGACGGCGTAATCGCCTGGCTACGCTAAGCACATTTCCGCAGGTACGCAGCCTGCTCCGCACGCCACTACGGTCGAGGCAGGACATGCAGCACCGCCTGCCCCGCCCTCAGTGCAGCTTGGTCCCGCGCAGCGCCGCGATCCGTGCCGGCGGGTCGAACGAATCGCTGCGCGCGTCCGCCCAGTATTCGCGGAACACCGCATGCCCCGGCACGCGGTCGAGCAGTTCGCCCGGCGACAGGTAGCGGTACAGGGTCGCCATCGAGCGGATCTCGATCGGCGACACCCGCCGCAGGATGTGCTCGGGGCCCAGTTCCGACGGGTCGTTCAGGCCGGCCGCGCCCAGCAGGTCGCGCAGCGCACGCAGGGTGTTCTCGTGGAAATTGCGTACCCGCTCGGCCTTGTCGGTCGGGTCCAGGTGGCGCCAGCGGCTGGGGTCCTGGGTGGCGATGCCGGTGGGACACTTGTCGTTGTGGCAGCTCAACGATTGGATGCAGCCCAGCGCGAACATGAAGCCACGCCCGGCGTTGCACCAGTCCGCGCCCAGCGCGATGGTCCGCGCGATGTCGAAGGCGCTGGTCACTTTGCCGGCCGCGCCGATGCGGATGCGGTCGCGCAGGTCCAGGCCCACCAGCGTGTTGTGCACCAGGATCAGCGCCTCGTTCATCGGTACGCCGACATGGTCGATGAACTCCGCCGGCGATGCGCCGGTGCCGCCCTCGGCACCGTCGACCACGATGAAGTCGGGCAGCAACCCGGTCTCGTGCATGGCCTTGGCGATGCCGAACCATTCCCATGGATGGCCGATGGCCAGCTTGAAGCCGGTCGGCTTGCCGCCGGACAGCTCGCGCAGGCGCGCGACGAACTGCAGCAGTTCCACCGGGGTGGAGAACGCCGAGTGCCGCGACGGCGACACGCAGTCCACGCCCATCGGCACGCCACGGGTCACTGAGATCTCGGCACTGACCTTGGCCGCGGGCAGCACCCCGCCGTGGCCGGGCTTGGCGCCCTGCGACAGCTTGATCTCGATCATCTTGACCTGGTCGTGGTTGGCGTTCTCGACGAAGCGCTCCTCGCTGAAACGGCCGTGTTCGTCACGGCACCCGAAGTAACCGGAGCCGATCTCCCACACCAGGTCGCCGCCGTTCTCGCGGTGGTAGGGCGAAATCGAGCCTTCGCCGGTGTCATGGTAGAAGCCGCCCATCTTCGCGCCCTTGTTCAGCGCGCGGATGGCGTTGGCCGACAACGAACCGAAGCTCATCGCCGAGATGTTGAACACGCTGGCCGAATACGGCCGCGCGCAGCCGGCGCCGATCACCACGCGGAAGTCATGGTGCGGAATGCTGGTGGGCGCCATCGAGTGGTTGATCCACTCGTAGTCCACCGCATAGGTACTGCGCAGCGTACCGAACGGCACCACGTCCATCACGTTGCGCGCACGCTGGTAGACCAGCTGCCGCTGCTGGCGCGAGAACGGCACGTCCTCCAGGTCGCTCTGCACGAAGTACTGGCGGATTTCCGGGCCGATGGATTCGAAGCCGTAACGGAAGTGCGCCAGCACCGGGTAATTGCGCCGCAGCACGCTGCGCCGCTGCAGCACGTCCCAGGTGCCGAGCAGCGCCATCGCGCCGAACAGGCCCACGCCCCAGTACCAAGCGGGCCAGTGTTGCGCCAGCGCCAGCGATACCGGCAGCAGGACCAGCGCCAGTACGTAAACCAGATAACGGTGCATGGCCGTCCTCGTGACCGGGGATGGCGGATTCTACAACCGGTCGTCCACCACGTGCCGCGGCCACGCCGACTTGACGTCGTACACCACCATGTCGACCACGCCCAGCGCGCGAATACGCGCGGCATCGAGTTCGCGGAACTGGCGGTGCGCCACCGCGAGCACCACCGCGTCGTACTGGCCGTGCGCAGGAGCGTCGACCAGCTTCAGGCCGGACTCGCGTTCGGCCTCGTCCGCGTCGGCCCATGGATCGAACGCATCCACCCGTGCGCCCTGCCCGGCCAGCAGGCGCGCCAGGTCCAGCGCCCGGCTGTTGCGCAGGTCCGGGCAGTCCTCCTTGAACGTCACGCCCAGCACCAGCACCCGCGCCCCGCGCAGTGCCTTGCCCTTGCCGGCTAGCAGCGCGTCCACCCGCGCCACCACGTGTGCGACCACCCGGTTGTTGACCTGGCGCGCGGTGTGGATCAGGTCCGGGTGGTAACCCACGCTCTCGGACTTGTGCAGCAGGTAATACGGGTCCACGCCGATGCAGTGGCCGCCGACCATGCCCGGCCGGAACGGCAGGAAGTTCCACTTGGTGCCGGCCGCTTCCAGCACGTCCAGCGTATCGATGCCGAGCCGGTCGAAGATCAGGGCCAGTTCGTTGACCAGGGCGATGTTGACGTCGCGCTGGATGTTCTCCACCACCTTGGCCGCTTCGGCCACGCGCAGCGAGGGCGCGCGCCAGGTGCCGGCGGCGATGATGCGCCGGTACAGCGCGTCCACCACCTCGGCCGCTTCCGGCGTGGAGCCGGAGGTGATCTTGCGGATGTCCGGCAGGCGCCGCTGGCGGTCGCCCGGATTGATCCGCTCCGGGCTGTAGCCGCACCAGAAATCCTGGTTGAAGCGCAGGCCCGAGCCCTGCTCCAGCAACGGCACGCAGACTTCCTCGGTGGTACCGGGGTAGACCGTGGATTCGTAGATCACCAGGTCGCCGCGCTTGAGCACCCCCGCGATCAGCTGGCTGGCGCCGCGCAACGGCTCCAGGTCGGGCTGCTCCCAGGCATCGATGGGCGTGGGCACGGTGACGATGAACACGTTGCACCGGGCCAGTTCGGCGGCGTCGGCGCAATAGCGCAGGCAGGTGGCCGCCGCCAGTTCGGCGGCATCCAGCTCCAGCGTGCGGTCATGGCCCTGGCGGAGTTCGGCCACGCGCGCGGCGTCGATATCGTAGCCAAGCGTGTCCAGCGTCCGCCCGAACTCGACCGCCAGCGGCAGGCCGACATAGCCCAGGCCAATGACGGCGATGCGCGGCGCACTGGCTGCGGAAATGTCGGCGCTCATCCCATCCCTCGAGGTTGCATGGCTGGTGCCCGGAGCCGGAATCGAACCGGCATGGGGTTGCCCCCGGCGGATTTTAAGTCCGATGCGTCTACCAGTTTCGCCATCCGGGCATCGCGATAGCGTGCCTGATCGAGCCGCGCTTGTGAATCCGATGCCGCCGCGCGGGTGGTCCGCGCCATCGCGGCAGGGCTGCCGCGGCCGATCCCGCCGCGGGCGTGGCCGTCGCACGCCAGCCGCGCGCCGCGGCCGCGTTCAGATCGCCCGCGAATAGCGCGCCGGCTGCTGCGGCGCCTGCAGGTAACGGTCGAAGCACATGGCGATCAGGCGCAGCAGCGGCCGCCCCTGCCGGGTCGCGGCGACGACGCCGTCGTGGTACCGCGCCAGCCCGTCGGCGGCCAGGCGCTGCAGCGCCGCCAGTTCACTGGCGAAGTACTGCTCGAAATCAATGCCGTGGCGCGCCGCCAGGGCGTGACCATCCACGCGCCCATGGCACATCAGCTGCTGGATCAGCTCGGCGCGCAGTACATCGTCGGCATCCAGCTCCAGCCCGCGCCACACCGGCAGCCCGCCGGCATCGATCCGCGCCTCCCAGTCCTTCAGGTCGCGCGGGTTCTGGCTGTAGCTGTTGTCGATCCGGCTGATGGCGCTGACCCCCAGGCCCAGCAGGTCGGTCTCGGCATGGGTGGTGTAACCCATGAAATTGCGGTGCAGGCTGCCGGCGCGTTGCGCGCGTGACAGGTCTTCTTCCGGCAGCGCGAAATGGTCCATGCCGATGTACTGGTAGCCGGCGGCCGAGAGCCGCTCCACCGCCAGCCCCAGCAGCGCCAGCTTGCGTTCGGCGTCGGGCAGGTCCGCATCGACGATCTGCCGCTGCGCCTTGAACAGGTGCGGCATGTGCGCGTAGCCGTAGATCGCCAGCCGGTCCGGGCGCACCGCCAGCACGGTTTGCAGCGTGCGCGCGAAGCCTTCCAGGGTCTGCTTCGGCAGGCCGTAGATCAGGTCGACGTTGACCGAGCGCAGGCCATGGCGGCGGCAGGCGTCGATGATCGCCAGCGTTTCGTCCACCCCCTGCACGCGGTTGATCGCCTGCTGCACCGCCGGGTCGAAGTCCTGCACGCCGAGGCTGGCGCGGTTGAAGCCCAGTTGCGCCAGCACGGCGATGTCGTCCGGACTGACCGAGCGCGGGTCCAGTTCGATGGAGAAATCGCGGCCGGCATCACTGCTGAAGCGGAAGCGCTGGCGCAGCCCCTCGACCAGGCGCGACAGCTGTTCCGGCTCGAGGAAGTTCGGGGTGCCGCCGCCGAAGTGCAGCTGGGTGACCTCGCGCCCGGCCGCGAACAGCGGCGCCACCCGGTCCGCCTCGGTCAGCACGCGGCCCACGTACGGTGCGCCCTTGTCGCGGTCGCGGCTGATGACCCGGTTGCAGCCGCAGTAAAAGCACGGACTGGTGCAGTACGGCACGTGCACGTACAGCGACAGCGGCCGCGCCGATGCATTGCTGCGCGCGATCGCCTCGCGGAACTGCCCGGTGCCGTAGCCGTCGTGGAAGTGCGGCGCGGTGGGATAGGAGGTATAGCGCGGCCCCGGACGATCATGGCGGCGCAGGATATCCGGGTCGAAGGTCCAGCCCAGCGGCTCGGGAAATGCGGTGGTCGTGTCCATGCGGCGCAGCATGCGCCGTGTCACCGGCTGACGCTTTGAGCCAGATCAATGGGGCATGAGTGAGTGAAGAGGAGTGAGAAATGAGAGAAGGCAGAGCCATCATCTCCGCGCAGGCAGAGATCGCTCTTGATCCCTCTCACTACTCACTCCTCTTCACTTACTCCCCGCTACTGCCCAGCACCTGCAGCGTCGGCCAGCGCGACATCTGGAAGCGGCGCCAGAAATTGCCGGCGATGCGCTCGGCGGCATCGTCGGCCAGCCGTTGCATCGGCACGTTGCCCAGCTCGGCCGTGGTCTGCCGGAACAGCTGCAGCCAACGCGCGAACAGCTCCTCGCGCAGCTCGTCGACCACCATGTGCTTCTGCATCGGCGCGCCCTGGAAACGGCGGGTGCCACGCAGCAGCGCCGACCAGAAATCGACCAGGTGCCGCATGTGCGCCTCCCAGTCGTGGACATGGGCCTCGAACACCGGGCCCAGCAGATCGTCCTGGCGCACCCGGCCGTAGAACGCGCGCACCAGGCGGTCGATCTCTTCCTCGCTGCACAGATCCGCTGCCGGTTGCGGCACGCGCCCATCGTTCATCGCTGCAGAACTCCTCGCCTGGCGGCCATTGTGCTGAACGGCTTCCGGGCACGGCTTGATCCAGATCAAGGCTGCCCGGCGCCGGGCTGCCTAGGCTGACGGCATCTCCACCCCCGCCTTTGGCGCCGCGCCGGCGAAGCGGCGAACGCCGATTGTACGCCCGCCAGGCCCCGCGTCCGATGTCACCATGATCGACCCCGACACCTCGCCCCCTCCGCGCCCCTCCCCGGTACAGAAGCTGGGCGCGGTGCTGTGGCCGAGCTTTTTCGTCGCGGTGGTCGCATCGGTGCTGTTCTTCGCCTTCTTCGACCCGCTGGAGCTGCAGCGCATCGGCTTCCCGGACCGCGTGATCAGCCGTGGCCTCGGCTATACCGCCGGCTTTTTCCTGGCGTGGCTGGGTACGTTCAGCGCCTGCAGCGTGACCGCCCTGCTGCTGCGCCCGCCCGCGGGCGATGACGAGCTGCCGCTGGAATGAACAGCGTCCAGCGCCCCGGCTACTCCGCCGCCGTGCACCCGGCCGCGCCCGCGCGCGGGGCACCGGTGCAACGGCGCCATGTCGCGCAATGGGTGGTACTGGCGCTGATGCTGGGCCTGTTCTACGGCATGCCGTGGCTGCGCTGGCACGATGCGCCGCTGCTGCTGTTCGACGTCGAGGCCCGCCGCATCCACTTCTTCGGCCTGGGCCTGCGTACCGACGCCGTCGTGCCGCTGCTGTGGCTGGCACTGGCCGGGCTGGCCGCGCTGTGCCTGGTCACCAGCCTGTATGGCCGGCTGTGGTGCGCGTATGCCTGCCCGCAGACCGTGCTGACCCGCCTGCACCGCGCACTGCGGCGCGTCACCGCGCTCAACGGATGGGCCGGCGCACGCGCCGAAGCGGTGCTGCGGCATACGCTGTGGGCCGCGGTATCGCTGTGGACCGGCATTACCTTCGTCGGCTATTTCTCGCCGATCGGCGAACTTGTCAGTGGCCTGCCCGCCTTCGCGATCGGCGGCTGGAAGGCATTCTGGATCGCCTTCTACGCTGCGGCCACCTGGGCCAACGTACTGTTCCTGCACGAACAGGTCTGCACCTACCTGTGCCCGTATGGCCGCGTGCAGCCGTGGCTGACCGACGCCTTCACCCCTTCGATCCATTACGACGCGCGGCGCGGCGAACCGCGCGGCGCGCGTCCCGCCGGCGGCGGCAGCGTGATGCAGCGCGCGCGCGGCCTGCTGGATCCGGTAACCGCGCGCGATTACGTGTTCCGCGCCGCGCACCCGGCCAGCGCCGGCCCGCGCGCGACCTTCAGCGACGTCCATCTGGGCGACTGCACCGACTGTGACGCCTGCGTCCGCGCCTGCCCGATCGGGCTGGACATCCGCAATGGCCGCAACGACTCATGCATCGAATGCAATGCCTGCACCGACGCCTGTGACGGCACCATGGCCCGCAATGGTTTCCCCGCCGGGCTCATCCTGCGCGCCAGCATTGCCCGCATCGAACAGCGCCCCGCCGCCCCTTTCCGCGCCCGCCCGCTGCTGTTCGGCGCGTTGACGGTGCTGTTCCTGGTGCTGGCGGTCACCGGGCTGCTGGCGGCCAGCTGACGCCGCGCCGGGTCAGGGCGTCTCCACTTCATACCCACGCGCCTGCAACCGGGCCAGGTAGCCATCGGCCGCCAGCAGGCTGTCGACCGGCAACATCGCGAAGGTTTCGTTGTTCCGGCGCAGCGCGTCCTCGGCGATCGTCATCCAGTGCCGGTATCCACGCTCGCGCAGGTCGCCATAACCCCGGTTGCGGGCGAACCCGGAATCGGCCACGGCGCGCAGGCAGGCACCGTCGGCGTCTTCCAGCGGCAGCTGGCGCAATGCCTCGATGTCGCCGACCGCCCAGGCATTGGCGCGTTCCACCAGCCGTGGCAGGTCGCGCTCGACCGACACCAGCTTGCGCTCGAAGCAGGCCAGGTCATCGAAACCGCCGGCGCGGAACTCGCGGATGGCCGCCTTCGGGTCGTCGATCTCGAACTTCAGCGTCGTCGAGGTCGGCTTGATGCCGGCGGCCTTGGCCGCCTTCTGCACCACCGGCCAGATCACCGGCTTCTGCCCCAGCCCGGCCGACTTGATCGCTGCCGCGTACAGTTCGTTGGCGGCGATCATCGGCCGCTTGCGCTCGACGCCACCGTCGCGCCCCAGGTAGCGGCGCTTCTGCGCCTGCCAGCGGGCATGCAGCGCCGGCGGCAGCACATCCTCCAGCGTCGCGCCATCCTCGTTGCGCATCGCCTTCCACGCGGCGGGCGCCAACGCCAGCATGCCGAAGAAGCCGACGTCGGCATTGAACGACAGCGACGGTGACAGCAGTACCTGCTGCGAACGCGCGATGATCGCTTCCACCTCGCCCGACTGCCACTGGATCCGGTCGGGCAGCGGCGACGCGGTGCCCAGGATCCACAACACGTGGTCGTCCTTGCTGACCTTCCACAACCCCGGCCCGGGCTGCACGCCGTGCACCACCAAAGTGTCCAGGTCGCGGATCGGTGCGGTGGCCGGCGCGCTGCCAGGCTCCGCGGACTGCGCGGCATGCACGGGCGGCAGCGAAAACAGCCACAGCCCCACCAGCACACTCCATCGGGCAACGCGCATGTCCGTTCCTGGCCTCCGGGAAAGGCGCGACCTTAGCCGGTTCCATGCACCCGCGCGTTAAGCCGGCGGGCGCTGGCGCCCGGCCCGGCACGAGCGCGTTGCGACGTACGTCCAGCCGCCGGCAGGCGCGCTCAGGGCACCGCGCGTGCGCGCGGTGATGGCGCGGCGCGTCGTACACCGCGGGCCACGCGCACGAACGGGCCGTGGCTGGCGACGCAGCGGCGCGCCACACGACCGCTTGCGGTCGAGCCGGCCGGCACATGTGCTACCAGGCAGCGTGCATCGTGTGTCGCCCCACGGAGATGCACTGGAGGGCACAACGAAAAACGGCCTGCACTGTGAAGTGCAAGCCGTTGATCCACAAACAGTAATTGGTCGGGACGGCCGGATTCGAACCGACGACCCTCTGCCCCCCAGGCAGATGCGCTACCAGGCTGCGCTACGCCCCGATCGTTACTGCATGCCGCCACCGTGGTGGCGAGCCGGCGATTATACGCGTATTGCCGCCGAAGCGGTCAACGTCGCAGCAGTTGCAGCACTTCCTCCAGCTCCATGCGCACCTGGCGGATGATCTGGTTGCTCAGTGCCGACTCCTGCCGCGCGCCCTCGCCTTCCAGGCGCAGGCGGGCACCGCCGATGGTGTAGCCCTGTTCGTACAGCAGGCCGCGGATCTGCCGCACCATCAGCACGTCATGGCGCTGGTAGTAGCGGCGGTTGCCGCGGCGCTTGGCCGGCTCCAGGCTGGGAAACTCGGTTTCCCAGTAGCGCAGCACGTGCGGCTTGACGTCACACAGCTCGCTCACCTCACCGATGGTGAAGTAGCGCTTGGCCGGAATCGGCGGAAGTTCGCGGTTACTGCCCGGATCCAGCATATGCCTCCACCCGCTCCTTGAGCTTCTGGCCCGGACGGAAGGTGACCACCGTGCGGGCGGAAATCGGAATCTCCTCCCCGGTCTTGGGATTGCGGCCCGGGCGCTGGTTCTTGCGCCGCAGGTCGAAATTACCGAAGCCGGACAGCTTCACCTGGCGTCCCTGTTCCAATGCATCGCGCAGCACGTCGAAGAACGCATCGACGAACTCCTTGGCCTCGCGCTTGTTCAAGCCGACCTCGTCGAACAACCGGTCGGCCATCTCCGCCTTGGTCAATGCCATGCCTGTTCCCTGCTACCTGTGCTTCAACCCCGGATCCTGGCGCCGTGTTCACGCTCGACGGCGGCCACCACGGAGGCGACCACGGCGTCCACGTCGCGGTCCGTCAGAGTGCGCGAGGTGTCCTGCAAAATCAAGCCCATAGCCAGACTCTTGAATCCGGGTTCGACGCCCTGGCCGACATAGCGGTCGAACAGCACCACCTCCCGCAGCAGGCTGCCCGCGGCTTGGCGGATGGTCGACGACAGCGCCTCCCACTCGACTGCTTCGGCCGCTACCACCGCCAGGTCGCGGCGCACCGCCGGGAACCGCGACAGCTCGCCGGCGCGCGGCAGCGCACGCGCCGCCAGCGGCTCCAGGTCCAGTTCGAACGCCAGCACCTCGACGTCGATCTCCATCGCCGCGGCCAGGCGCGGGTGCAGCTGGCCGATCCAGCCGATGCGGCGGCCGTCGCGGTAGACGTCGGCCGATCGCGCCGGGTGCGCGAACGGGTGCTGCGCGACCCGGAACTCGAGGCGTGCACCGGCAGCGGCCGCCAGCGATTCCAGGTCGCCCTTGAGGTCGTGGAAATCCACCTTGCGCGCCTTCTCGCCCCACTGCAGCGCCGCGGCGTCGCCGCAGACCGCGGCGGCGACGCGCACGGTCTCGCGCGGTGCCTGCCCGGCGTCGCCGGACTGCTGCGCGAACACGCGCCCCAGCTCGAACAGGCGTACGCGGCCGGCCTGGCGCGCGACATTGCGACCCAGCGTGGCCACCAGGCCCGGCAGCAGCATCGGCCGCATCACCGCCAGCTCCGCCGACAGCGGATTGGCCAGCGCCACGCGGCCGTCCCGCAGCGACCAATTGTCCAGCAGCTGTGCATCGACGAAGGCGTAGTTGATGGTTTCCAGCATGTCGCGCGCCAGCAGCTGGCGACGCACGCTCAGCTCGTCCAGGCGGGTTTCGCTGGGCATGGCGATGCGCGCCGCGCCGGCGGGCAGCGTGGTCGGGATCTGCTCATAGCCGTGGATGCGCGCAAGCTCCTCGATCAGGTCCTCCTCGATGGCGATATCGAAGCGCCGGCTCGGCGCGGTGACGCTCCAGCCGTCGGCTGCTGGCGCCACCCCCATGCCCAGCGCGCGCAGGATGCGCTCGACCTCGGCATCATCGATGCGGATACCCAGCACCCGCGCGATGCGCTCGCGGCGCAGCAGGATCGTGGCTGCCACCGGCAGGTCGGCTTCGCGCACCGCCTCGGTGACCGGCGCCGGCACGCCACCGGCCAGGTCCAGCACCAGGCGGGTGGCGTATTCGATCGCGATGCGCGGCAGCTGCGGATCGACGCCGCGCTCGAAACGGTGCCCGGCATCGGTGTGCAGGCCCAGCTTGCGGCCGCGGCCCATGATTGCCGCCGGGGCGAAGTGCGCGGCCTCGAGGAACACGTTGCCGGTGGCGTCGGTGACCCGGGTATCGAAGCCGCCCATCATTCCGGCCAGGCCGACCGGGCGGTCGGCATCGGTGATCACCAGGAAGCTGTCGTCCAGGGTCGCGTCACGGCCATCGAGCAGCTTCAGGGTTTCGCCGGCGCGCGAGCGGCGCACGCCGATGCCGCCCTTGAGCGTATCCAGATCGTAGGCATGCATCGGCTGGCCCAGCTCCAGCATCACGTACTGGGTGATGTCCACCAGCAGCGACACCGGGCGCACGCCACTGCGGCGCAGGCGCTCGGCCATCCACGAAGGCGTGGCCGCGCGCGCATCGACGCCTTCGATCACGCGGCCCAGATAGCGCGGCGCCTCGGCGCCGGCCTGCAGCGTGATGGCCAGCTCGCGCGTGGCCTGCGCCGGCACCGCGTCGGCGGTGAACGGCTTCACTTCGCTGCGGGTGGCGGCGGCGACGTCGAAGGCGATGCCACGCACGCTGAAGCAGTCGGCGCGGTTCGGCGTGAGCTTGATCTCGATGCTGGCATCGGGCAGGCCGAGGTAGTCGACCAGCGCCGCACCCACCGGCGCGTCATCCGGCAGCTCCAGCAGCCCGGAGGCGTCGCTGTCCAGGCCCAGCTCCCTGGCCGAGCACAGCATGCCGTTGGATTCCACGCCACGCAGCTTGGCCGGCTTGATCCGGAGTTCGCCGATCTGCGCGCCGACCAGGGCCAGCGGCGCGACCAGGCCCGGGCGCGCGTTCGGCGCACCGCAGACGATCTGCAGCAGTTCGCCCTGGCCCGCATCGACCTTGCACACCTGCAGGCGGTCGGCCTCCGGATGGCGCACCGCCTCGACGATGCGTGCCACCACCACGTGGTCCAGGCCCTGGCCCAACGCCGTCACTTCCTCGACCTCCAGGCCGATGGCGGTCAGCACCGCGCTCAGCGCGTCGCGCGAGGCGTCGGTGGGGACATGGCTGCGCAGCCAGTTTTCGGAGAATTTCATCGTTGCTCGATCCGTTGTGCGGGCCATCGCCCGCCGTGTATGCCTGTGGGAACCTGCTGCCGCGCCTCAGGCGAACTGGCGCAGGAAACGCACGTCGTTGTCGAAGAACGCGCGCAGGTCGTTCACGCCATAGCGCAGCATCGCGAAGCGCTCCACGCCCAGCCCGAAGGCGAAGCCGGTGTAGCGCTCCGGATCGATGCCGCAGTTGCGCAGCACGTTCGGGTGCACCATGCCGCAGCCCAGCACTTCCAGCCAGCGGGTGCTGCCGTCGGGCTGCTGCCAGGCGATGTCCACTTCCGCGCCGGGCTCCACGAACGGGAAATAGCTGGGGCGGAAGCGCATTTCGAAATCGCGCTCGAAGAACGCGCGCACGAACTCGCTCAGCGTGCCCTTGAGGTCGGCGAAGGTGGAATGCTCGTCCACCAGCAGGCCCTCGACCTGGTGGAACATCGGCGAGTGGGTCTGGTCGCTGTCGCTGCGGTAGACCTTGCCGGCGGCGATCATGCGCAGCGGCGGGCGGTGGTCGCCCATGTAGCGCACCTGCACCCCGGAGGTGTGCGTGCGCAGCAGGCGGCCGTCGCCGAAGTAGAAGGTATCGTGCATGGCGCGCGCCGGGTGGTGCGGCGGGAAGTTCAGCGCCTCGAAGTTGTGCCAGTCGTCCTCGATCTCCGGGCCTTCGGAGAGTTCGTAGCCCAGCCGGCCGAAGATCCCGGTGATGCGCTCCAGGGTGCGCGTGACCGGATGCAGGCCACCGCGCCCGCCATCGCGCCCCGGCAGGGTGACATCGATGCGCTCGGAGGCCAGGCGCGCGTCCAGCGCCGCGTTCTCCAGCAGCGCCTTGCGCTCGCCCAGCGCCGCCGACACCGCGTCGCGCGCCCGGTTGATCGCCTCGCCCGCCGCCTTGCGTTCGTCGGCCGGCAATGCACCCAGCTGCTTGAGCTGCGCGGTGATGCTGCCGCTCTTGCCCAGCAGGGCGACACGCAGGTTTTCCAGGGTTTCCGGATTCTGCGCCGCGGCCACGTCGGCCAGCGCCTGGGCGGTCAGGGATTGGATGTCACTCATGGATCGACGGATCTCGGATGGTCGCCTCACGCGTTCCGCACCGGGGGACATCCCGGAGCTCCCGGCCCTCTCCCGGCGGAAGAAGACTGAGGTGAGGGCACGAGCGCATCCTAGCGTAGTCGGATTGCCCGGACGCCGACGCCGGATTGCATTCCAATCCGGCGCGGCGACGCGTTCAACCCCGCGACTGCCGCGGGCTCCTGCGGCGCGCCCTCATCCGCCCCTCGGGGCGCCTCCTCCCACGGGAGAAGGGAACGGCCAAGCTGGAAAAAGAAATGGGGAAGGACTTGCGCCCTTCCCCATGCATTGCCTCATTCACCACCGCCGCGGGTGGACCGCGCCGGCAGGAGAAGGACTTATGCCGCCAGCGCGCTCTTGGCCTTCTCGGCCAGCGCGGCAAAACCCGCCGCGTCGTGCACGGCGATGTCCGCCAGCACCTTGCGGTCCAGGGTGATGCCGGCCTTGAGCAGGCCGTTCATGAAACGGCTGTAGCTCATGCCGTTGATGCGGGCAGCCGCATTGATGCGGGTGATCCACAGCGAACGGAAATTGCGCTTCTTCTGCTTGCGGCCGATGTAGGCGTACTGCTGCGCCTTGATGACCGCCTGCTTGGCGACGCGGAAAACCTTGCGGCGGGCATTGTAGTAGCCCTTCGCCTGGCTGATGATCTTCTTGTGGCGGCGGCGCGCCTGCACACCACGCTTAACTCGTGCCATGGTTCAGTTCCTCAGAGGTAGGGCAGCATGCGGTCCAGACGGCCTGCGTCTTCCGCGCGGACGTGGTTCGTCTGACGCAGGTTACGCTTCCGCTTGGTCGCCTTCTTGGTGAGGATGTGGCTACGGTTGGCGTGGCCAGCCTTGTACTTGCCGGAAGCGGTCTTGCGGAAACGCTTGGCCGCCGCCCGGTTGGTCTTGATCTTGGGCATTGCTATGTCCTTGATGGTCTCTTTTTACTGGCCGGGCGGTGGTCTGGACCACGCTTTCCATCCTTGCCCTTGCCTGCTTGAAGCCCGCGCTCCCGATGGAGGCAGGCAGGTCCTGTTGGGTGCTGCAAACAACAAACCCGGCGAACCGGGCCGCCCATTATGCCCCGGAGCCGGCGCACATGCAATCGCAGGCGACCGAGGACCCAGGCACATGAACGCGGGACGGGAAACCGGGATTACCCCCTCCCCATCCACCGGCACGGCGGCGGCCAGGCCGCGGCGCCGTTACTTCTTCTTCGGCGCGATCATCATGACCATCTGCCGGCCTTCCAGGCGCGGGCGCGATTCGATCACGATGTCCTCGCCCAGGTCCGCCTCGATGCGGCCGGCCATTTCGCGACCCAGTTCCTGGTGGCTCATTTCACGGCCACGGAAGCGGATGTTGACCTTGACCTTGTCGCCTTCCTCGAGGAAACCGCGCATCTTGCGCAGCTTGATCTGGTAGTCGCCCTCGTCCGTGACCGGACGGAACTTGACTTCCTTGATCTCGACCTGGCGGCTCTTCTTCTTGGCCTCGTTGGCCTTTTTCTGCTGCTCGAACTTGAACTTGCCGAAGTCCATGATCTTGCAGACCGGCGGATCGGCCTGCGGCTGGATCTCGACCAGGTCCAGGCCCTCATCCTCGGCCATCGACAGCGCTTCGTCGCGCGTCAACACGCCGATCATCTCACCGTCGCTGCCGATCACGCGCACGCGCGGCACGCGGATTTCGTGGTTGCGACGATTCTGCTTGTTGTCAGGGGTACTGATATTGCAATCTCCGGATGGAATCGAACCGGCCCCGGCGGAGCGTCCGCGGGGACCGGGGCTGGATGCTTACTGCCTGTGTTCCGCCTGCAGGCGTTCGATGAAGGCCTGGAGCGACATGCTGCCCAGATCCTCGCCCGAACGGGTGCGTACCGCCACCGCGCCGTTCTCCTTCTCGCGGTCGCCGACCACCAGCAGATACGGCACACGCTGCAGCGTATGCTCGCGAATCTTATAGCCGATCTTCTCGTTCCGCAAATCGGCGGTGACCCGGAACCCTTGCTCCGCAAGGGTTTTGCGAACCTGCTGAACGTATTCAGCCTGGGCGTCGGTGATGTTCGCCACCACCACCTGCACCGGCGCCAGCCAGGTCGGGAACGCACCGGCATGGTGCTCGATGAGGATGCCGATGAAGCGCTCCATCGAGCCCACGATGGCCCGGTGCAGCATCACCGGGTGCCGTTTCTGGCTGTTTTCGTCGACGTATTCGGCACCGAGGCGGCCCGGCATCATGAAGTCCACCTGCATGGTGCCCAGCTGCCAGGTCCGGCCGATGGCGTCCTTCAGGTGATACTCGATCTTCGGGCCGTAGAAGGCACCCTCGCCCGGCAGTTCCTGCCACTCCACGCCACAGCTGGACAGCGCCGAACGCAGGGCGTCTTCGGCCTTGTCCCAGGTGGCGTCGTCACCCAGGCGCGATTCCGGGCGCAGCGCGATCTTGATCTGGATGTCCTCGAAGCCGAAATCGGCATAAACCTTCAGTGCCTGGGCGTGGAACGCGCGGACCTCGGACTCCACCTGCTCCTCGGTGCAGAACACGTGGCCGTCGTCCTGGGTGAAGCCGCGCACGCGCAGGATGCCGTGCAGCGCGCCGGACGGCTCGTTGCGGTGGCAGGCGCCGAACTCGCCGTAGCGGATCGGCAGGTCGCGGTAGCTGTGCAGGCCCTGGTTGAACACCTGGATGTGACCCGGGCAGTTCATCGGCTTGACCGCGTAGGTGCGCTTCTCCGACTCGGTGAAGAACATGTTGTCCTGGTAGTTGTCCCAGTGGCCGGACTTCTTCCACAGGCTCACGTCCAGGATCTGCGGGCAGCGCACCTCACCGTATCCGCTGCTGCGGTAGACGCGACGCACGTACTGCTCGACCACCTGCCACAGCGCCCAGCCCTTCGGGTGCCAGAAAACCAAGCCCGGCGCCTCTTCCTGCAGGTGGAACAGCTCCTGCTGCCTGCCGATGCGGCGGTGGTCGCGCATCTCGGCTTCCTCGATGCGCTTGATGTAGGCCTCGAGCTGCTTCTTGTCGGCCCAGGCCGTGCCGTAGATGCGCTGCAGCTGCTCGTTCTTGGCGTCGCCGCGCCAGTAGGCGCCGGAGATGCGGGTCAGCTTGAACGCCTTGAGGAAGCGCGTGTTGGGCACGTGCGGGCCGCGGCACATGTCCACGTATTCCTGGTGGTAGTACATGCCCATGGCCTGGATGTCGGCGGGCATGTCCTCGATCAGGCGCAGCTTGTAGTCCTCGCCGCGGGCCCTGAAGATCTCGACGACTTCCGCGCGCGGCGTCATCTTCTTGATCACGTCATAGTCCTGCGCGATCAGCTCGCCCATGCGCTTCTCGATCGCAGCCATGTCCTCGGGCGTGAACGGGCGCTCGGAATAGATGTCGTAATAGAAGCCCTCGGCGATGACCGGGCCGATCACCATCTTCACGTCCGGGTACAGCTGCTTGACCGCGTGGCCGACCAGGTGCGCGCAGGAGTGGCGGATGATCTCCACGCCCTCCTCGTCCTTGGCGGTAATGATGCGCAGCGCGGCGTCGTGGTCGATGACGTCGCTGGCATCGACCAGCACGCCGTCGACCGCGCCGGCGATGGTGGCCTTGGCCAGGCCGGCGCCGATGGACTGGGCCACGTCCATGACGCTGACCGGATTTTCGAACTGACGGATGCTGCCGTCGGGGAGAGTGATGTTGATCATGGCTTCACCTGGGTGGGGGCCCGCCGGTCGCGGCGGATCGCGGAGCACGCGATGCGGGAACGCGCCTGCGGAAAACCGGGGCAATAAAAAAGCGCCACGAAGGCGCCTGCTGCAGGGCCGTGGCGGAATCTGGCGTCAGGAGTCGGTAGTGCTCATGTCGCACGCTCGGCCGGCGTTTCCGCGGGCCACCTTTTCCGGAAGGAGGTCGGGCACGATGGTAAACCAATCGCGGCCATTTCGCCTCATCCCGCTCACCCGCGCGCAACGGCGCCGGCAGGACGCCACACGCCCTCGCGACGAGCAGCAGGAGAACCGGGCAAGGCAGGCCGGGAGACCGGCTGCCGGCGCACCACGCGAGCGGACGACGGCCACAAAAAACCCGGCATCTGCCGGGTCATTGATCCACCCCTTACCGGAGTGGTGGGCGGTACAGGGTTCGAACCTGTGACCCCTACCATGTCAAGGTAGTGCTCTACCGCTGAGCTAACCGCCCTTCGCGTCGCAATCAATTGCTTGCTGCGAGGGCGCGTATCTTATGCCAGCGATGCGGGGAGAGCAACAGGTTTCCGGAAAAATTTTCACATCGCCCTGCCCGCGCCGTTTTCCGCAGCCGCCGCGCCATGGCAGCGCCGCATCCGCTCACCCCAGGCTCGCTTCCTTCAAGCGGCGGATCTGGTCGCGCACCCGCGCCGCGTCCTCGAACTCCAGGTCGCGCGCGTGCTGGTACATCTGCTGCTCCAGCACCTTGATGCGGGCCGCCGCCTGGGCTGGATCGAGCGCCCCGTACTCGGCGTCCGGCTCGGCCACGCGGCGGGCCTTGCCCTTGCCACCGGACTTGGCCGCCCCCTCCTCGTGCGCGCCCTCGAGGATGTCGGTGATCGGCCGCGCCACCGACCTGGGCACGATGCCGTGCGCCTCGTTGTGCTCCACCTGCTTCTGGCGGCGACGGTCGGTCTCGTCGATCGCCGCCTGCATCGAGCGGGTGATCCTGTCGGCATAGAGGATCGCCTTGCCGCGCAGGTTGCGGGCGGCGCGGCCGATGGTCTGGATCAGCGAGCCGGTCGAACGCAGGAAGCCCTCCTTGTCCGCGTCCAGGATCGCCACCAGCGAGACTTCCGGCATGTCCAGGCCTTCGCGCAGCAGGTTGATGCCGACCAGCACGTCGAACTTGCCCAGGCGCAGGTCGCGGATGATCTCCACCCGCTCCACCGTATCCACGTCCGAGTGCAGGTAGCGCACGCGGATGCCGTGCTCACCCAGGTACTCGGTGAGGTTCTCGGCCATGCGCTTGGTCAGGGTGGTGACCAGCACGCGGTCGCCCATGCGGATGCGCTCGTGGCACTCGGACATCAGGTCGTCGACCTGGGTGGCCACAGGCCGGATCTCGACCTGCGGGTCGACCAGACCGGTCGGGCGCACCACCAGCTCGGTGATCTCGTCGCCGGATTCACGCAGCTCGTAGGGCCCGGGGGTGGCCGATACATAGATGCTGCGCGGCGAGCGCGCCTCCCACTCCTCGAACCGCAGCGGGCGGTTGTCCAGCGCCGACGGCAGGCGGAAGCCGAACTCCACCAGCGTCTCCTTGCGCGAACGGTCGCCCTTGTACATCGCGCCGATCTGCGGAATGGTCACGTGCGATTCGTCGATCACCAGCAACGCGTCCGGCGGCAGGTAGTCGAACAGGGTCGGCGGCGGCTCGCCGGCGGCCTTGCCGGTCAGGTGCCGGGAGTAGTTCTCGATGCCGCTGCAGTAGCCGACCTCGGCCATCATCTCCAGGTCGAACTGGGTGCGCTGCGCCAGGCGCTGCGCCTCGACCAGCTTGTTCTGCGCATACAGCTGCTCCAGCCGCTCCTTCAGCTCGAGCTTGATCGTCTCGATCGCCGCCAGCACCCGTTCACGGGTGGTGGCGTAATGGGTCTTGGGATAGATCGTGTAGCGCTGCATCCGGCGCAGGCCTTCCCCGGTGAGCGGGTCGAACATGCTCAGCTGCTCGACCTCGCCGTCGAACAGCTCGATGCGCACCGCCTCGCTGTCCGATTCGGCGGGGAACACGTCGATGACCTCGCCACGCACGCGGAAGGTACCGCGCTGCAGCTCGTACTCGTTGCGGGTGTACTGCAGCTGGGTCAGGTGGTTGATGAGGTCGCGCTGGTCGATGCGCTCGCCCTTGGACAGGATCAGCCGCAGCGACAGGTAGTCCTCGGGCGCGCCGAGGCCGTAGATCGCCGACACCGTTGCCACCACCAGCGCATCGGGCCGCGACAGCAGGGTCTTGGTGGCGGCGAGCCGCATCTGCTCGATATGCTCGTTGATCGAGCTGTCCTTCTCGATGAAGGTGTCCGAGGCCGGCACGTAGGCTTCGGGCTGGTAGTAGTCGTAGTAGCTGACGAAGTACTCGACCGCGTTGTGCGGGAAGAACGACTTGAACTCGCCGTACAGCTGCGCCGCCAGCGTCTTGTTCGGCGCCATCACCAGGGTCGGCCGCTGGATCTGCTGCACCACGTTGGCGATGGTGTAGGTCTTGCCCGAGCCGGTCACGCCCAGCAGGGTCTGCTTGGCGATGCCCGCCTCGAAGTTGGCGACGAGCCTGGCGATGGCGGCCGGCTGGTCGCCTGCCGGCGAATAGGGCGATACGAGCTGGAAGCGGTCGGACATGGCGGCGCCGGCGGTATGGACCGCCAAGTATAGCCAGCGCACGGATGACGGCCGGCTGAGGATGTTTCCCATGCCAGCTGGCCCCTGCGGCCGATTCCCGACATCGTCGCCACCATCCAGTCTGGCTGCAGGCGCGCCGCGCGCCGCTCCATGGGAAAGCCGGACATGGCCTGGACGCCCCTCATCCCACCCCCTGCCCCATCGCGCCCGCACCCGCACCCGCGGGGCATGAGCCTGGTGGAAATGCTGGTCGGCGCCTTCATCCTGGCGACCCTTGCCCTCATCGCCTTGCCGTCCATGGACGGCCTGATCGAACGGCAACGCACCCGCGCGGCGACCTACGCGCTGCTCAACAACCTCGCCCTGGCCCGCCTCACCGCGGTCAGCAGGCGCAGCACCGCCGCGCTCTGCCCCTCCACGGATGGCATCACCTGTGCGCGCTCGACCGACTGGAGCAGTGGCTGGCTGTTGTTCCTCGATCGCGACGGCAACCGCCAGCCCGATACCCCGGGCGACATCGTGCGGCAGGACATTCCCCCGGCGTCGCACCACCTGCGGGTGGTCAGCTCCGCCGGACGCAGGCAGGTCCGCTACCTGCCCGACGGCCGCAGCGCCGGCAGCAACCTGACGTTTTCGCTCTGCAATGCCAAAGGGCAGTTGCTGGCAGCGGTCATCGTCAACAACGCCGGCCGCGCACGAAGCGAACGCCCGAAGACGCCGCGGGCCTGTCCAGGCTGAAGCGTGCTCCGCCGAAAGCGGCCCGATACGGGCACCGGGGACTTGCATGCCCCTGCGGCGCTGCGTAGAATGCGCCTCCCCGCCCGAATAGCTCAGCCGGTTAGAGCACTTGACTGTTAATCAGGGGGTCGTTGGTTCGAGTCCAACTTCGGGCGCCAGATAAATAAAAAAGCCTGCGATCACTCGCAGGCTTTTTTATTTATCTGGCCGACTTCCCTGTCGGCCCACACTCCCCCGCACGTGCCACGCTGCCGGATTACCAGCAGCCAGGGCTGCTGGGGGATTTCACGCCCAGCTGGTTGATGCTCAACGTCCCGCACGAATCACCCGACTGGGCGCCCTTCGGGGCGGCGGACACTGTGTATGTCCGTGCCTGGACCTGCCTTTGCAGGCTGTAGTAACGCAGCGCGTCGCTATCGCACGAAGCGGTCAACGCGGCGATATTCGGTGCAGCCGCGTAGCTCAGGTCGGTCGTGTATACGCGCTCCAGCCTCTGCGCCACCGCCGCCGCACATGCCGCACCGGCCGCCCGGCGCGTCTTGCGCACGTGGTTGTTGTAGCTGGGCAGCACGATGCTGGCCAGTATCGCCAGTATCGCCACCACCACCATCAATTCGATCAGGCTGAAGCCGGATTCCCGGGCATATCGTTCACTCTTCATTCTCAATCTCCCTTCAGGTCGCGCCACGACACCCGCTCCCAACGCGGTGGTTTAACCGGCAGGGCCTGGATCTCACCATTGCTGCCCGCCACCAGCATGACGCCACGCATCACGTTCGGCAGGGTAGGCATGCCCACGCCTGCATCAACCGAGCCGACCGGCAGGCCACTTACCGTATCGTCGGTGCCCGCGTTTTTGTCCAGATCGAAATACGAGCTGGCGGCGCTGGTGCCGGTGAAGGCATCCAGCGCATTGACGTAACCGCGACCATCGGCGTCACAGGCATTGCCGGTGGGTATCATGCTGGCGGTGATCAGGTAGGTGGAAACCACCTGGGCATCCTGCACGATCCGCTCCCCCGCATCGGGCAGGTCGATATACCAGCCCTTGGAGCTGATGGGCAGGCTGGTCCTGCCTTCGAAGGCGCGCACCGGGTACCCACTCGATGTGCCCGACGTCACCTGGACGGTGCGCCGGGTCAGGTCGGAACGACTGACTGCAGCGCCCGAGTCGATGAAACCGTACATGCTCTGCACGCTGACGTTGCTGGAATCCGCGTCTTCGGTGGTGAGGTAGCGGCCGGTACCGAAGAATATCCAGCGCTTGTTGGTCCACGGGTGCGTCGCGACAGTGACGCCGGCACTGATCGGCTGCGCCTTGCCGGTCGCGTCCTGGGCCGTGAACAGCCGGGTCGCGGTCCAGGCAGCAGACGAGGTATCGGTCAGGTCGAACTTCCACACGTTGCCGAGCATGTCACCGGCATACACGTACGCCAGGGTCTTGCCATCGGGACCATAGACGCCGGTCGGCGCGGAAAGGCCGTTGGGCGCGGCTGACGAACCCGCGCCGGTGTCGATCTCGCGGATGACGGCGCCGGTCTGCGCGTTCATCACCACGAGCACGGCACGGTCGTGACTGCTGTTGACGCCATTGCCGAAAACCACCGCCGCAGCGCTTGTGCCCTGGACATTGGACAGGATGGGCCTGCCCAGCACCTGGCCCATGTTGCCACCGGGGGTGTCCTGACGTTCCCACAGAGCCACGCTCGTCGCGGTGGCCGACGCCGGTGCGGATACATCAAGCGCAAAGAGGCCCTTGCCTCCCCTGCCCAGGCTGCCCACCAGAATGTTCTTGTTGGGCGTCAACGCGCGCTCGGTGACGACCACCGGACCATCAACGAAGAACTTGTGCGAATAATCACCCCGGCTCAGGGTGGCGAGCTGGGTGAAATTGATGATGCGGGGCACATAGGCGAACAGCTCCTGGCCGCTGGTGCCATCGAAAGCATGCAGCATGCCGTCGTTGGCGCCCACGTACAGGGTATTCGTCTCCGGGACGTAGAACGGGGAGGAGCCGACGATGTCACCCAACACGGTACTGGGCCGGTTGCGCAGCAGGCCACCATTGCGCTCCTCTCGACTGGTGTCTCCCTTGATGTATGCGGCGTTGTCCGCCCCGGTCACCGCGTAGTCGGCCGGCCCACCCACGCGGGCCAATGCCGTCTGCTGACTGGCCGTGGGAAAAGTCGCACCTGCATCCGTCGTGGTGGAAGTAAATACCTTGCGGGCCGCCAGCGACGGGATGCTGGACGTCCAGCCCGCACCGAGGCCATCACGCGTTACCGGCTGCCCCTTCACGGTGCCGGTCCAGGTGCCGGAGACGTAGCTGGCGCTGAACACCCTGGAGCCTGCATTGAGCGATGCGGAGTTGGTGGCGACGTTGGAGAACGACCCGGTGCGCTGGGCGATCGCCGCAAGCGCCTTGCCCAGGCCGGCGGTGAACTCGGACGGGCTGGACGCGGACACGAACTGGCCATGGCCGTTGACCGCGGCGTGCAGCAGATCGTCGATGCGTCGTGCGTTGTCCGTGCCCGGGTTGGAGGTATCCGGGTCCGGCCAGGCCGGGTTGGCGGGTACGCTCTCAACACTGGACCAGCCCATGGTGGTCTTCAGGCCGATGGAGATACCGAACGTGACCATGTGCTGCCAGAACGCGGGATCGGCGTCGGTCGTCGGCACATTGTTGTTGTCCGGCCGGGTCGTGTTCCCCATGTAGTCTTCGGTGCGCAAGTCCGTCCTCCAGTACCTCATCGCCACGTCGGCCAGGGTCCTGGAATAGCTGTCGCTGAACGGCGCGGCCGGCGTGTAGGTATAGGTCTTGCCCTTTGGCCCCTTGATCGTGCTGCCACTGGTGCCGTCGGCGTTGCCGCTGTCGACCGTGGAGTTGTTCCAGTACCCGTCGGTGGTCAGGATCGCGAAGTTCTGCCGGCAGGAAAGCTGGTCGCTGCCCGCCTCCGGGCCATACGGACCGCTCGAATCGGAGCGGCTGAAGTAGGTGCCGGCGTCGTCCAGCGCCTGCTGCAGTGGCGTGCCGCTCTGGGCGCCGGCGGCGAACAGGCGGTTGTACCAGGTGGAACGGGAGGTGGTGTTGGTGCTGCCGGCCACGCTGGGATCGGCCACGTTGTTGACGAAGCGCCCGTCGTTGCCATCGCGGACCGGGATGTCGAACGTGTTGCGCCCCCAGATGGTGCGGAACCCGACGCGCACCTTGCTGTTCAAGGGGCTGAAGGCTTCGGCGGCACCAGCCTTGGCCGCCTTGGTGCGGGTGCGGTGATAGGAATACCACGTGGCGAAGTTGGCCTTCTCGTCCGCCACCGTATTAGATGAGCTGGTGCGCGATGCAGGCAGCCCATCGGTACAGTCAACCCAGCCGTAACCGCTATTCTGACCATCACAACTGTTAGTGGTGTAGCGCTGAGCAGAAATCTGGTAGCTGGCGTCATTCTTTGTGGCGCGCTGTACGCTTACCTTATATTGACCTGCGACAGCGCTTGGTACTCGGCAGAATCCGGAACTATTGGGCGATGAAACGCCCGTGCACACAGTGTTGCCAGAGGGATCATAAACCCAGTAATCAATGGTCTGGGAATTTTTGGAGCTGGTATTGCCAATGGTGATCTCGAGCACCACGCCAGCAGCTATGGAGGCCAGCCGGTTGTCGACGACCGTGTTGTTGGAAAGGGTGCCGGTGGCCGTATTGCTGCCCCCCACCTGTACCGTCTGCCTGGCGGTGGTCACCACCGCGCCATAGACGCCACGCCGGATCCCCCCGTTGCCGGGCAGGATCTGGTAGCGGTAGTAATTGGACACGCTGGAGAGATAGGACGCACTGGTATTGGCGGTGTTCTGCGGCACGTAGAACGTCTGGATGTTGGCCGACAGATCCTTCGAACCGCCATTGGTCCCGGCGCCGGAATGCGTCACCACGAGGCCATCGCTGTAGACACCCGTATAGCTCATGCCGCCCGTCAGCCGATTGCCATCGGCATCCATCCACGGCTTGTAGGTCACCGCCGGGTTGTAATACAGCGTGTTGGTCGCATAGCTCTGCATGTACAACTTGGAGTTGTCCAGCGTCTCGCTGGTGACGCTGGTACCCGTGGACACACCGTCGGCATCGGGCCGGCTGCTGAACGAGCCAGGGCCAGTGATCTGGGTGACATCCTGATTGTTCATGTTGCGCCAGGCCATCGACCCCGAGTCATCCAGGATGAACAGGATGTTGGGGGCGACGCGCGCCGCCGTGGTCAGCGGGTCATCGGGAATTACGATGCCGGCGTTGACCGGCAGGGCCAGCATGCTGGCCAGGAACGCGGCAGGACCCGCCCACCACTGGCGCACGGCCGGCTGCGACGTCCCATGCTTGAAATGCTTGCGCTTCATGATCATTGCCCCGGCGATGGAGTACGACTGGCGACAGTGGCCTGCAGCAGTACATCCGCCCGCCCGGCGGAACGACTGCGTGCGGTGATACGGAAAAGCGGGCTCTTGCAGTCCGGCGGCAGCGGGATGCTGTCGCAGTTCCCCTTGTAGCCGGGGCCGACGCCCAGGTACTCGATCCAGTACTGCGGCGGCGCAGCCAGCCGGGTGTCGTATGTGCCCGCGGGCAGGTTCGCCCAGACCGGGCTGGCGCCGGTCGGACAGACGCTGGTGCCGGTGCAATCGGCAGCGGCCGGGATCGTTCCCGCCTCCCAGGCGGAATTTCCGGCCAGCACGACGTCCTGCGCATAGCGCAAGGCCGTTTCGGCGCCCTGGAAGGCGAGGCTGCGGTCGCGCATGTTGGCGCTCATGCGCTCCTGCATGGCCGAACTGCGCAGGATCGCGATACCCAGCACCGAAAGTATCAGCAGCAATATCATCACCACCAGCAAGGTGATGCCCTGCTGCGCCCGGCTCGCCGCCAGGCCGGGGCCGCCCGCGCCGATGGAAGGACTCATAGCGTACGACTCCGGAGACTGAAGATATTGGAGGAATTGCGGGTCAGCGCACTGCCATCCACGTCACGCCCTTTGAGCACCATGTCCGCACGCACACTGATCACGGAGGACCAGTCGGCGGGCGTGGCCGTATAGCTGGTGCCCCCTTGCTGCAGGTACGAGAAGGCGATCGACTGCACGCCATCGGTGACTTCCTCAGCGGCACCGCCGAAGCGCGAGACGTAGAGCGAATTGCCACCACGACCATTGGCGGCCACGAACCAGCGCGCGCTGCGCAACCGCCCCACCACCACGGACGAGGGTGGCGCGTATCGGTCATTGCCCGGGTTGTAGCCGCCCGGCAGCGCGGCGAACCCGAGGGTGCTGCTGCTGACGCTCGTGGCCTGCACCACGAAGCTCTTGCGCGCGTTGCACAGCAGCAGCCAGTCGCCCACCTTGAACTTGTCCGTGGCATCGGACACCTGCGTTGAATCCAGGGTGACCGAGGTGGCGGTGGAAGCGGTGACCTTGTAGGCCGCATCCTCGCCCGAGACCACGGTCAACTGGGTGGCGTTACCGGTAATCGGAGTGTCGCGGAACGCGTTGGACTGGGCGCCGGAGGTTTCCACAACCGAGGCCGTGGAACACGCCGAACCGCCGGCCGAGCGGATGTCCTGCGACATCACCTCGAAGGCAACCCGCGCGCTCTCCTGGATGCGGTTCAGCCCTTCATTGGCACGGTACGAGTTCTGATTGGACTGGAACACGACGAATGCCGCACCCAGCACCAGCAACCCCAGCACCAGCGCGATCATCAGTTCGATCAGGCTGAAGCCGCCCGAATGCCGGCGACCCGCACGGTAAGCAAAGCGGCTCATATGCGCACCTCGGTGGCCACCTGGCGGGTACTGCTGCCGCCGGCGCGCTGGTCGTCCCACTGCACCGTGATCCGGAAACGATTATTGCCCAGCGCCTCGATCCTGCCGCAGGTGCTGCTATCGCCGACCGTGCCGATGGTGCGCTTGAGCGCGTTGATCCAGGCCGCCAGATCGTTCTGTGCCAGGCTTCCGCCGGACCCTGCGGTACAGGTCATGGCCATCGCATAGTTGCCCGCATTGAGCCGGTTGGCGCGCATCGCCTCGGCGATCGACGTGGTCTGCATGACCGCCTGGCTGCTCTCCAGCGAGCCCTGCCCGCCGCGCAGCGCGAGTGCCTGCATCGCGGCGATGCCGAGCAGGCCGACGCCGAGGATCAGCACCGAGATCATGACTTCCAGCAGGCTGACGCCACGCTGCTGGCGGGGAAACCGCCGCCCTGGCGATCGGCGTGGACCGTGGACCGGACCGCGAACAGCGCTGTTCATGGACATGCTCCAGCTCCGTTATGCTTGCTGGTGGTGACTCCGCCGCCGACCATCATGGTCACGACGCGCTGGTTGTCGCCGACGCTGCTGACCGGCAGGCAGACCGTCATGCTGGCCTGCGCATCGAGCAGGCCCGTCGGGCGGAAACGGATGCCGGCGGCCGGCCCGGCGACCTGCATGCCGCCCGTGACCGACGAATCGCGGATCACCTCGTCGCTGCCACTGGTAGTGTCGCGACCGGTCACGATCCACCGGCTCCAGTCGGTCGTGTTGGCGCAGCTCGTACCATTGTCGCTGCCGCATACCGTGACCGCCGCATTGCGGCGGATGGCCTCCGAACGCGCCAACTGCAGGGCGGTGACCAGCTCGGTGGATGCGGCGCTGAGGCGATTGGCGGCGATCAGCCCCTGCATGGCAGGCACGGCGATCGCGGCGATGATCGCCAGCACGGCGACCGTCACCATCAGTTCGATCAAGGTGAACCCCGCCCCTGCCGATGGCCGCGGAGTTCCAGCATCCCGTCGCGACATGACACTCCCCATGATTGTCCGGCCCGACAGTAAGCCCTGCAAGCGCTCCGTTCCATACAAAGGCGACGAGCGGACCGATCACGGGCGCCAGCGGTAGCCCGCGCTGGCTATGATCTCGGTTCCCCGCCCAGGCTGGTGCCGTGCCGCATCCCCATCGCCCGATCGACATCCTGCTCAGCCCCTCGACCTTGATCGCGGTGGTCCTCGCCGGCGAGGCACTGGCCGCGCTGCTTGCCCTGTCGCCGGCACCGGTGGACGACCGGCTGGTGCTGTTCGGGCTGGCATCGCTGGGCATCCAGTGGGCGACCCTCGGCACCCTGGCCCTGGTCCACCTGCTTCGCCCGGTGCTGGGCCGGCTCGGTCCCCAGCCGCTGGCATGGGCCTGCCTGGGCGTGCTGCTGGTCACCACCCTGTTGATGGCACTGGCCGCCTGGACGCTGATGAGCTTCCGCCACGTCGAGGGGGATCACGAAGGCGCCCTGTTCGTGCTGCGCGCGCTGGCATTGGCGCTGGTCGCCGGGCTGCTGGTATTGCTTGCATTCCAGAACCACTGGCGCGTCCGGCAACTGGCGTTGCGAGCAAAACAGGCGGAACTGGAGGCCCTGCAGGCGCGCATCCATCCGCACTTCCTGTTCAACACGCTCAATACCGGGGCCGCGCTCGTGCATCAGCAACCGCAGAAGGCCGAGCAGCTGCTGCTGGACCTGGCCGATCTGTTCCGCGCGGCCCTGACCGACTCGCGCCAGGTCCCGCTGCGCGAGGAGCTGGAACTGGCCCGTCGCTACATCGCCATCGAGCAGCTGCGCTTCGGCGCGCGGATGCAGGTGGAATGGGCGTTGCCGGACGCGCTGCCCGACCTGCAGGTGCCGATCCTGTCGATCCAGCCGCTGGTGGAGAACGCCATCCACCATGGCGTGGAACCCTCCGCCGGGCCGTGCAGGCTGCGGATCGCCATCCAGGCCGAAGCCGGGGGCGCCAGGATCACGGTCAGCAATGACCTGCCCGCCGCCACGAGCAGCATCCACCGCGGCCACAGCGTGGGGTTGCAGGCGTTGCGCGCGCGGGTGCAGATGATGGGCGGCGACGTCCACACGGAGATCGCCGACCGGCGCTACCTGGCCTCGTTGCGGGTACCGGCCGGCTGAGTGCGGGCAGCGGGCCGGCAGCGGTGGCGGACCAGGCCCGATGCCCAGCGGCATCGGGCCCGTGCCACAGCGGCGCGCCGGCTCAGGTCACGACCTGGTAGCAGGGGTGATACTCGCCGGAGATCTTCATGCGGCGCTGTTCGACGAAGGCGCGCAGCAGCTCGTCCAGCGCCTGCATCATGTCCGGATCGCCGTGGATCTTGAACGGACCGAAGCGTTCGATCCGCTGCATGCTGTCCTCCTTGACGTTGCCGGCAACGATGCCGGAGAACGCGCGCCGCAGATCCGCCGCCAGTTCGGGCGCGGGGCGGCCGTGGTGCAGGTCCAGCGCGGCCATCGCCTCGTGCGTCGGCACGAACGGCTGCTGGTACTCGTGCGGAATCTCCACCGACCAGTTGAAGAAGAACGAATCCTTGTGCGCCAGGCGGTACTCGCGCACCCGCTTGATGCCCTGGGTCATGCGCCGCGACACCGCGACCGGGTCGCCGACGATGATCTCGTAGCGGCTGGCGGCCTCTTCGCCGAGGGTCATGCGTATGAACCGGTCGATCTGCTCGAAGTACGGCGCGGCAATGGTCGGGCCGCTGAGGATCAGCGGGAACGGCAGCGCCTTGTTCTCCTCGCGCAGCAGGATGCCCAGCAGGTACAGGATCTCCTCGGCGGTGCCGACGCCGCCCGGGAACACGATGATGCCGTGGCCCATGCGCACGAACGCCTCCAGGCGCTTCTCGATGTCCGGCATGATCACCAGGTGGTTGACGATCGGGTTCGGCGACTCGGCGGCGATGATGCCCGGCTCGGTGATGCCGATGTAGCGGGTATTGGTCCTGCGCTGCTTGGCATGGGCGATCGTCGCGCCCTTCATCGGCCCCTTCATCGCACCTGGGCCGCAGCCGGTGCAGATGTCCAGCCCGCGCAGCCCCAGCTCGTAGCCGACCTGCTTGGTGTACAGGTACTCGTCACGGGAAATCGAGTGACCGCCCCAGCACACCACCAGGTTCGGTTCGCTCGGCTGCAGGATGCGGGCGTTGCGCAGCACGCCGAACACCGCGTTGGTGATGCCCTCGGATGTCTCCAGGTCCGAGGCATACTCCGGCCCCAGCTCGATGGCCATGTAGGCCAGGTCGCGCACCACCGAGAACAGCAGCTCGGCGATGCCGCGGATGATCTCGCCGTCGACGAACGCCATCGCCGGCGCATTGGTGAGGTCGATGCGGACGCCGCGGTCCTGCTGCGCCACCTGGATGTCGAAATCGGGGTACAGGTCGCGCGCCGCACGCGGGTCGTCCGACGCGCTGCCGCTGGTGAGCACCGCCAGCGCGCAGCGCCGCAGCAGCTCGTGCATGCCGCCGCTGGATGCATCGCGCAGGCGCGCGACCTCCGCCCGCGACAACACGTCCAGACCGCCGCGCGGGTAGATCCGCGCATCCTGCACCGGCAGCGCCCGCGCCACCGCTTCTTTCGTCATTTCCATCGTCGGTTCCGTCTTCACAGTTGGTCGAATGTAGCGCTGCCCCCATGAAAAGGAAAACGGCCGGGTTGCCCCGGCCGTTCTCGGTTTACACCATCAACCAGACCTATCAGAACTGGTAGCGGAAGCCTACCTGCAGCGACCACTGCGACACGCCCATATTGAAGCCGTCGGCGTCCGAGTTGGCCGGGGTCGGCGCATCGGTGTACAGCTTGTCGTACACGTACTTGCCGTCAACCATGCCGGCCAGGTTGGCCACGCGTGCGTTCGCATAGAAGCCATAGTCGTAGATGCGACCCCACTTCTTGTTCAGCATGTTGCCGACGTTCTGGATGTCCACCCACAGTTCCGACTTGTGGCCCTTCATGAAGCCAGGCAGCTGCTGCGACAGGCGGATGTCGAAGGTATTGATCCAGCCGGTACGGAAGCCGTTGGCCGGCGCATAGGTACCGGCATACTTGGCCAACTGCGGGTTGTCCGCCAACCAAGCGAAGAATTGCTCCTCGAGCTTCGGGTCGGCCTTGAATTTGCCAGCCGTGTCAAAGCTGCCGAACAGCACGTCGCCCGGTCCCTTGGGCACGTAGAACAGGTCATTGGAAGTGCGGCCGTCACCGTTCGCATCGCCGTTGTAGATGTAGCTGTACGGGCGGCCGCTGCGACCTTCGTACACCAGGCCGACGCGGGTCTCGTAGTCACCGAAGAACTTATGCTTCCAGTCCAGCGAGCCGGAGATGCGGTCCTTGATCTCGTAGCGCGACGTCGTCTCGGTATTCGAGTTGACGTCAAAAGAATACTGATTGCCCCAGCCCGAGCTGGCCGTGGAACTGGTCAGCGATCCCACTTCAGTCGCGTCGGTATAGGTATAGCCCAGGCTCCAGGACCAGTCACTGCTCTCGCTGAACGGCTTGCTCAGCGACACAGTGAACTGGTTGGTACGCCCCTTGTCGGTGTTGTCGATCAGGTAGACGTCGCTGTACTTCGTGTTGCGATTGGCGCGATTGTCCGCGGTAGTCCAAGCACCGTTGACGCTCTTGGCCGGGTTCCAGTACATGTCGCGGCCATCCGGCCCAATGAAGGACGGCACGAGCTCGCCATCGACCACCTTGCCGATGTTCAGGGACTTGTAGTACAGGCCATCCTTGACCTTGGTGACCAACAGTTCTGCCGAGGCCACGATGCCATACCACGGCAGTTCATGGTCGAACGCCAGATTGGCCTTGTAAAGCGACGGCAGCTTGAAATCCTTGCCGACGAAGCTCACGCCTTGTGCTGCCGGGATCGCACTCGGCACCGGCTGCTTGCTGCCATCCGGGCTGAAGGGCAGCGGCGGCGTGGTGGGATTGGTGTTGGTGATGTTGTACGAATCGTAGTTGAAGCCGGTGTTGGAATAGCTGTTGCTGATCCACACCTGCGGCGCATCGCCCTGGAAAAGGCCAACGCCACCACGCAGCTGCGTCGGGCGATCCGAGTCGAAGGTGTAGTTGAAGCCAACACGCGGCTGAATCAGGAAGCCGCCACCGAAGATATTGCTGTTGTCATAACCAAAATAAGCTTCGGCCGGTGCGTTGTACTGCGGCGCCGGGCTGACCTTCGGGCGGTCGCCACGCAGACCCAGGGTCAGCGTCAGGTTATTGTTGACGTACCAGGTGTCCTGCACGAACAGACCAAGATTGCTGTTCTTGTAGTTGGCGGCGATCGAACCCGGGGTTCGTTCCTTGTTGTACTGGTAGTTCGCCCAGTTGCCATTGGCGAAGTTGTCCAGGCCGAAGAACGTGTACACGCCCCAGCTGCTGCGACCGAACAGGTTGTAGATGTCGTTGTCGCTGTAGTCGACGCCGAACTTCAGCGTGTGGTCACCAAGGATGTAGGTGCCGGCACCGTAGTAGTTCCAGGTCTTGGTCTGCAGGATGTTGCCCTGCGAGTTCAGTTCGGTACCCATGTACAACACGTCGCCGGACGGGCGGGCCTGGGTGCCGTCAAAGTAGATGGCAATGCTCGGCGCATTGGTCGGCACCACACGCACGGAGGAGAAATCGCGGTACGAGACCTTGAACTCAGTGGAGAAGTTATCACTCCAGTCGCTGAACAGTTGGCCGACATAGCTCTCGACCGTCTTGTTCTGCTGATACCAGTATGAGCTCAGCGAAGCCTGGCTCGAGTTGCCCATGCCGTTGATGCGCAGCTTGCTCTGATCCAGCTTGCTGTAGCGGATGCTGGCGCGGTGATCGTCGTTGATGTTCCAGTCGATCTTCAGCGCATACTCTTCCAGTTCGGTATCACCGTTGCTGGACAGGCCACCGGCATCGATACCGTACTTGTCCTTGGCGATCTGCCGTGCCTTCTCGACCTCTGCCATGCCGTACTTGGCACCAGCCTTGCCCAGCACGCTGCTGCCGATGTCCGCACCCGGGGCCGCCTGCTTGAACTTCTCGTAGTTAGCAAAGAAGAACAGCTTGTCCTGGACAATCGGGCCGCCGAAGGTGGCACCGTAGGTTTCTTCCTTGTTGAAGCCGTTGAACTTCTTGCCGTCCGGGTTGTTGCCGAACCAGTCGCCATCACGATAGGTGCCGTACACCGAACCGTGGAATTCGTTGGTACCGGACTTGGTCACGGCATTGACGGTCGCACCGGCAGCGCTGGCAATGGAGACATCGTAGTTGGACAGGTTGATGTCCAGCGCTTCGATCGCTTCCATCGACACCGGCTGGCGCCGGGTGGTCATGTTGTTGCCTTCCAGGCCGAAGGTATCGCTGGCCGACACACCGTCGATGTTGATCGAGTTGTAGCGCGGGTTCAGGCCACCGGCCGAGATCGCGCCCGAAGCGCGGTCGACGAATGCCACGCGCGGATCGAGGCGCATGTAGTCCTGGATGTTGCCGCCGATTGACGGCAGCGCCTCCATCTCAACCTTGCTCAGGTTGGTGCCGGCGCCGGTCTTGGTAGCGCTGAACACCTGCGAACCACCCGCAACTGCCATGACCTGCACGGCTGCCAGGTTGGTCGCAGCCAGATCGCCGGTCAGCGTGGCATTGACGGTGCCGGTCTGGTTCACGCCCAGATAGACACCATCTTCGGTCTTGGTGCCTTCGCCCGGCTTGGTGATGGTGATGGTATACGGACCGCCAACGCGCAGACCCCGGGCGTTGTAGCGGCCAGCCGCATCAGTGGTCACACGGCTGACCGTACCCGACTCGACGTGGGTGATGGTGACTTCAGCGCCGTTCACCGGCTGGCCGCCGGAGGTAACGACCTGGCCGCCGACGCCGGCGGAGGTGCTCTGTGCGAAAGCCGGCGCGGCCGCGAGAGCGGCAACGAGACCAAGGGCAAGCTTGGACATCCGGATGCGAGGGTGGTTCATTCTGGGTAGCCTCGATACGAGTTGGCGATTGGGAAAAAACGCGATCCATCAGCCCCGGGGCCACCGGGCGCCTGATCGGCTTGAATCTGGGGGTACCTTCCGCGGCGGTTACATGCGCAACGGTTAAGATAAGGTTAACACGGTAAGCGCCAAATATGACCGCAGCAAGACAGCCATCTTGCATTGCAGCAAATGCGACACAATCGAATCAAAGACTTACGGTATGGACGCCAGGTAGGTGGCGACACCGTCTAGCAACATCTGCACGGAAATGGCGACGAGCAGCATGCCCATGAGGCGCTCCAGCGCGGTCAGCGCCCGCGCCCCGAGCAGCTTGTAGAGCAGCGTCGCCGACATCAGGATCGCCGCCGTGGCGCCCCACGCCAGCAGCAGTGCCAGGCTCCATTCACCGAGCCGGTCAGGCTCGTTGCTGCCCATCAGCATGACCGCCGCCATGCCCGACGGCCCGGCCACCAGCGGGATCGCCATCGGCACGATGAACGGCTCGCCATCCGGCACCGCCCCCATCAGCCCTTCCGGCCGCGGGAAGATCATGCGGATGCCGATCAGGAACAGCACGATGCCACCGGCGATGGCCACCGACTCCTGGCGCAGGTGCATCAGCTCCAGCGCGTACTTGCCGCCCCACAGGAAGGCCATCAGCACGGCCAGCGCGATCAGCAGCTCGCGCACCAGGACCACGCGCTGGCGGCGGGGCGCCAGCGGCTTGAGCAGGCTGAGGAACACCGGGATGTTGCCCAGCGGATCCAGGATCAGGAACAGCAGCAGCGCGGCGGAGAGGATCGTCACCCGCGCAGTTCCAGCACCTTGCCGCGCCAGGCCGCGCCATCGGCGGCCAGCAGCTGTACGCAGGCATCGGCGCAGGCCGCCGGGTCGACCGGCGCGTAGTCGGTTTCGTGGGTGAAGGCGCGCGCCCGCAGCGGCGTGCGCATCGGCCGCGGCTGCAGGCCGCTGACCCGCACCGGACCGCTGCGCAGTTCGTGGTGCAGGGTATCGAGCAGGCCACGCAGGCCATACTGGGCCACGCCATAGCCGCCCCAGTAGGCCTGGCCGACCCGCTGCTGATCGTCCAGGGCGAACACCACCGCCGCATCCTCGCGCTGGCGCAGCAGCGGCAGGCAGGCCTGGGTGAGCCAGGCGCGGGCGGTGAGATTGACATGGATGGCGCGCGCGAATGCCGCCGGGTCCGCGAGCGCGAAGGGCGTGAGCCCGGCGAAATCGGCCGCACAGTGCAGCAGGCCATCGAGCCGGCCGACCTCCGACTCCAGCCGCGTGGCCAGTTCGGCATAGTCGTCCGGCGAGGCGCCCTCCATGTCCAGCGGATACAACAACGGCTCGGGACCGAGCTGCGCGGCGCTGTCGTAGACGCGGTTGAGCTTGGCGACCTTGCGCCCGAGCAGGACCACGGTGGCGCCGGCTGCGGCGCAGGCCCGCGACGCCGCCGCACCGAGGCCGCCGGCGGCACCGGCAACCAGCACGACGCGCCCGTCCAGGCGCGAACCCGGGACCGGCGCGTTGCCGGCGTCGATCGATTGCGCGCTCATGCCTGGCCCGCCTCGGCGACGATGCGCTTGAGCTCGCCCGACTCCAGCAGTTCCAGGATGATGTCGCAGCCGCCGATCAGTTCGCCATGCATGAAGAACTGCGGAAACGTCGGCCAGTTGGAATAGCGCGGCAGGTTGGCGCGCACTTCGGGCAGCTCGAGCACGTTGACGGTGCGCAGGTTGACCGCGCCCGCCGCCAGCAGCGCCTGTACGGCCCGGCTGGAGAACCCGCACATCGGATACTGCGGCGTCCCTTTCATGAACAGGACGAGGGGATGCTGCTCCACCTCCGCCTGGATTTGCTCCATCACCGCCATTGCAATCTCCCAGCTGCTGCGAAGGAACGGCCTGTCCGGTCGGATAGACTCTTCCCCCGTGGCTGCCGATTGTAAGCCGAGCCAGCCGGCTGCCGGCGCCCCAGACCGAAAAGAAACGGACCATGCCCGTCGAACTGCCCGACCTGCCCTATCCCCGCGACGCCCTGCAGCCGCATCTCACCGCGGCGACCCTGGACCTGCACCACGGCCACCACCAGCGCGCCGAGATCGAAGCCGTCAACGCCCGCATCGCCGGCACCGAACTGGAGGGCCTGGCACTGGAGGAGATCGTCCGCGCCAGCCAGGGCAGCCTGTTCGAAGCCGCCGCGCAGGCCTGGAACCACGCTTTCTACTGGCAGTGCCTGCACCCGCGGGCCGGCGGCGAGCCGCACGGCGCGCTGGCCGACCTGATCGCCCGCCAGTTCGGCGACACCCAGAAACTGCGCGAGGAATTCAACCGCGCGGCACTGGCCCTGGCCGGTTCCGGCTGGGCGTGGCTGGTACAGCATCCGGACGGCCGCCTGGCCATCGTCACCACCCGCAACGCCAACACGCCGCTGACCGGCGACAGCACGCCCCTGCTGGGCTGCGACCTGTGGGAGCATGCCTATTACACCGACTTCCAGGACGACCGCGGGCGCTACCTGCAGGCGTTCTGGAAGCTGGTGAACTGGGATTTCGTCGGCGCCCGGCTGCGCTGAGCGCGCCGGCGGGCCTGCGCGGGCGTCACCGCCCGCGACCGACCCGGCCGCGGCCCGGGCCGCCTCAGCCGTGGGCGTCCACCGCGTCCAGCACCCGCGCCGAGAACACCAGCGCGGCACCGGCATTGAGCGCGACCGCCACGCCCAGCGCCTCGGCGATCTCCTCGCGGCTCGCGCCCTGTTTCAGCGCCGCGTCGACATGGGTGGTGATGCAGCCGTCGCAGCGGGTCGTCACCGCCACCGCCAGGGCGATCAGCTCGCGGGTCCGGGCATCCAGGTGCGCGGTCTGCGCGCCGGCACCGCTCAGCGTCATGTAGCCCTTGAGCGTATCGGGCGAGAGCTTGCCCAGCTCGCCGATACGCCCCTTCAGCTCGCGACGGTATGCATTCCAGTCCAGCATGGCGGCCACTCCGAGGGAAGGAGCCGCCACGCTACCACCCGGCCGGTCGCGGCGGTGCGCATGGGAGCGCACCGCCACGCCGTGGATCCCGGCGCTGGCGCGGTCAGCGGCCGCGCAGCGCGCGCACCACCGGTTCGACCTGCGCCGGCCGGGCAAGCGCCTGCCCCACCCGCTCCAGCGCGTCGGCCAATGCCGCGGCATCGTCGTCGCGCAGGTTGGCATGGCCCACCTTGCGGCCTTCGCGCGGCTGCTTGCCGTAGTCGTGCCAGTGGCCGGCGGGCTCGGCGAGTACCGCACGCGCATCCGGCATCCGGCCGAGCCAGTTGAGCATGCAGGCGTGGCCCAGCACCCGGGTGTCGCCCAGCGGCAGGCCCAGCACCGCGCGCAGATGGTTCTCGAACTGCGAGGTTTCCGCGCCGTCACTGGTCCAGTGGCCGGAGTTGTGCACGCGCGGTGCCATCTCGTTGGCCAGCAGCTCGTCGCCGCGGCAGAACAGTTCGAGCGCGAACACGCCGACGTAGTCGAGCCGCTCGGCCACCCGGCGCGCATAGCCGATGGCCGCTTCGTGCTGGGCCGCGCCCGCGGGGGCCGGCGCCAGGCTCGCCGACAGCACGCCATCGACATGCCAGTTGCCGGTCAGCGGCCAGGCGCGGAACTCGCCATCGCGGCCACGCACGGCCACCACGCTGACCTCGCGGTCGAAGGCGACGAAGCCCTCCAGGATCAGGCCGGTCGTGTCCACCTGGGCGCCCAGCGCCTGCCAGGCGGCATCGATGTCGGCCTCGCCGCGGATGCGGAACTGGCCCTTGCCGTCGTACCCGAGCCGGCGCGTCTTGAGGATGCAGGGCATGCCGAACTCGGCGGCCTTCGCCGCCAGCTCGTCGCGGCTGCGGATATCGGCGAACGGCGGCAGCGGAATGCCCAGCTCCTGGAACAGGGATTTCTCGCTGAGCCGGTCCTGCGCCACCGCCAGCGCGGCGGGGTTGGGAAACACCGGCCTGCGCTCGGCCAGCCAGCGCGCGCTGGCGGCCGGCACGTTCTCGAAATCGAAGGTGACCACGTCCACCCGTGCGGCGAACTCGGCCAGCGCGGCGGTGTCGTCGAACGCCCCCACCTGCAGCGGCGCCAGCTGCCCGGCGCAGGCGTCGGCGGCGGGATCGAACACCACGAAGCGCAGGCCGAGCGGCGCACCGGCCAGGACCATCATGCGGGCCAGCTGCCCGCCGCCGAGGATGCCGACCGTGGTCATTGGCGCGGATCGTCGGCGGCCATCACGTCGGCGGTCTGGCGCGCGCGGAATGCCTCCAGCGCCTGGCCGATGGCCGGTTGCGCCGGCGCCAGCATCGCCGCCGCGAACAGCGCCGCGTTCGACGCGCCGGCATTGCCGATGGCGAATGTCGCCACCGGGATCCCGGCCGGCATCTGCACGATCGACAGCAGCGAATCCATGCCGTTCAGTGCCTTGGACTGCACCGGAACGCCGAGCACCGGCACCGCGGTCTTGGCCGCGATCATCCCCGGCAGGTGGGCGGCGCCGCCGGCGCCGGCGATGATCGCGCGCAGCCCGCGCGGGCCGGCCTGTTCGGCATAGGTGAACAGCACGTCCGGCGTGCGATGCGCCGAAACCACCTTCACTTCATAGGGCACACCCAGCGCGTCGAGCTTCTGGGCCGCGTGCTGCATGGTTTCCCAGTCGGAACGGGAACCCATCACGATGCCGACGAGCGGCGCGGAGGAATTGGGGGTCATTGGCCGTCACCTGCTGCAAAGACGTATTCTAGCCATCTTCCACGCAAGACCACGACCCGATGGACCGCAAACTGCTCGACCTGCTCGTCTCGCCCGACACCCGCCAGCCGCTGGCCCTGCTGGACAGTGCCGGACTGGAAGCGCTGAACCGCGCCATCGCCGCCGGCGGCGTCAGCCGCGCCGACGGCAGCGCGCAGGCAGAACCGCTGCGCGAGGCGCTGGTCACCCGCGACCGCAGGCAGGTGTTCCGGGTCGAGGACGGCATCCCGGTGCTGCTGCCCGAGGAGGCCATCGCCACCGCGCAGATCGACGGTTTCCCGGGCAAGTGATGCTGCCGCAGCCGCCGGCCGCTCCGCCGCAGGAGCAGATCGACGCCGACGTCGCCCGCGCCCTGGCCGAGGACATCGGCAGCGGCGACGTCACCGCCGCGCTGCTGCCCGATACCGCCGACTGCGCCTACCTGCTGTGCAAGCAGGACGCGGTGATCGCCGGCCGCCCCTGGTTCGACGCCACCCACCGCGCGCTCGATCCGCAGGTCAGGATCGACTGGCGGGTGCGGGAGGGCGAGCAGGTCGCCGCCGGCACCGTGCTGGCCACGCTGCAGGGCCGCAGCCGCGCCCTGGTCAGCGCCGAGCGCACGTCGCTGAATTTCATGCAGACGCTGTCGGCCACCGCCACCACCACCGCGCGCCATGTCGCGGCCGTGGCCGGCACCGGGACACGCATCCTCGACACCCGCAAGACCCTGCCCGGCCTGCGCCTGGCGCAGAAGTACGCGGTGCGCTGCGGCGGCGGCGACAACCACCGCATCGGCCTGTTCGACATGGTGATGCTGAAGGAGAACCACATCCGCGCCGCCGGCTCGTTGACCGCCGCGGTACGCGCCGCGCGCGCGCAGCAACCGGCGCTGCCGCTGGTGGTCGAGGTGGAGGACCTGGCGCAGCTGGAAGAGGCGCTGGCCGCCGGTTGCGACCGCATCCTGATCGACGACTTCAGCCCGGCCATGCGCCGCGATGCGGTACGCATCGCCGCCAGCCAGGCGCCCGCGAAGCGCATTCCACTGGAGGTTTCCGGCAGCGTCGGCCTGGACGGGCTGCGCGCGATCGCCGAGGACGGGGTCGACTATGTTTCCATCGGTGGACTGACCAAGCATGTGCAGGCGATCGACCTGTCGCTGAAGCTGGGCCCACCGCCGCGCTGATTTCACGGCACCGCCACGCTCGGCTCTGCAAGGCTCGCATGCATGCCCGAAGGAAACCCGCCGTGGCCCACCGCTTCCTGCTCTGCTGTGCGCTGTCATTGCCCGCCCTGCCAGCCGCGGCGGTGGAAGTCTGTGACATCCCGCCGCGCTATGGCGTGGGCGAAACCGCCAAGGCGGTCATCCGCGCCGCGTGCGACGAACACCGTCTCTGGTACCGCCCTTTCATCGATCGCGACGGGCGCATCGCCAGCCTCGCCATCACCGAGGCCGAGAGCGGCAGCCTGGCCGACGATGGCCTGGTCGCGTGGCAGCGGGTGGCCGGCTACTGGCGCGAGAGCGGCACGCTGTCGCCGATGGCCGCCCTGCCCGGCGCCCGCAGTTGCATGGCACTGCCCGGCGAGCGCACCACCGATAACGATTGCCGTGCGTTCCTGGTCGACAATCCCTGGTCGGGCGCGTTCGTTTCCTGGGTAATGACGCGTGCCGGCGTGCCGGGCTTCGCCCGCTCGCCCCGGCATATCGACTACATCCGTGCCGCCCGCCGCGGTGGCGCCGCCGCCCGGCCCTACCGGCTCACCGATCCGATGCAGGAAAAACCGGCGCCCGGCGACCTGCTGTGCTTCCTGCGCGAACGCAGCAGGCCGCTCAGCTACGCGGGCCTGGCGCAGGCCCTGGACGGCGGCGGCGCCGACCGCTGGAAGTCGCACTGCGAAGTGGTCGTGGCCGCCAATGCCGGCGGCGACCAGACCCTGTACCTGGTAGGCGGCAACGTCGCCAACACGGTGGTGATGCGCAAGCTGCCGCTGGACCGGACCGGACGCCTGCTCATGCCGGCGCCGGCCGACCCGCAGCCGTTGACGCTGGAGCCCGCGTGCTCGCCCGGCCGCGAGGAGGAGTGCGACTTCAACCGCCAGGACTGGGCGGCACTGCTGAAGCTGGTGGAAGCACCGGCACCGACGCCGGTGGATGCGGCGGCCAGCGAGCGCTGAACAGCCCGGCGCACGCCCGGCTCCGCGCCGCGATCGTCGCCTGGCACGCGCCACCCATCGCATCGGGCGTGGTTCCGCTTTTGCGCGCGGCCGCCTAAAGTGGCGCCATGCCTACCTTGTTGATCCTGATGATCCTCGGCGCCATCGGCTATGCCTTCTGGGATGCGTCCCGGGCCGCGGCCGAACGCGCGACCGAACTCGGCCGCAACGCCTGCCAGGCGGCGGACGTGCAGTGGCTGGACCAGAGCGTGCATGCCACCGGGCTGCGGCTGTGCCGGCTGCCCAGCGGCTGGCTGGGCTTCGAGCGCAGTTTCCGCTTCGATTATTCCTACGATGGCGTCGAGCGCCATAGCGGGCGCATGGTGCTGCGCGGCAGGCAGCTGGTGTCCTTCGTCGGCCCGGCCAGCGCCCGGGTCAGCATGCTGCAGCCGCGCGACGAGGCGGAGGACATCTGACGCCGGCACGCGGCGCGATCCGCACTGCCATGCAAACGAAACCGCCGCCTGGCGGCGGCGGTGGGTTCATTTCACGACCCGCAGGAACGGGCGCTTGCCCGAGGGCTGCGGCGGATCCGGTGGCGTGGGCGGCGGCGTATCGTCGTCGTGCGGTTCCGGCCCATCATTGCCCGGAATGTCATCGGGCAAAGCCATGCCCTGCCCGGTTTCGCGCGCATACACCGCCAGCACCGCGGCGATCGGCACGTTCACCGGGAAGCTGACGCCGGAAAAACGCGCGGTGAAACTCACCGCATCGTTGTCGATGTGCAGCCGCATCACCGCGCGCTCGGCGATGTTCAGCACGACCCGCTCGTCCTTTACGGCGCTGGCCGGCACCTGCACGCCGGGCACGCCGGCGTCGACCATGATGTGCGGGGTCATGCCGTTGTCGTTGATCCACTCCACCAGCGCCCGCAACAGGTAGGGGCGATGGCTGCTCATGCGGAAAGATTCTTCACTCATGGGGCAAGTGTACGCGGCATCGGGTGCCGTCACCGCCCTGCGGCGGTGATCGATAAGTCTGCATACAGCAGATGCGTCAGGCCGGCAGGTCGCGCAGCTTCTTTTCCTGTTCGGTGAGGCTGCGGATGAAACCCGGGTTGCGGAAGATGCGGTTGCCGTAGTCCTCGATGGCCTTGCCGTCCTTGGGCAGCGCGATGCCCAGTGCCTCGAGCCGCCAGATGATCGGCGCCATCGCGCAGTCGGCAAGGCTCATTTCCGGATTGAGGAAGAACTTGGATGCCTTGAACAACGGCACCGACTGCGCCACCAGCTCCTTCAGCCGCTTGCGGGCGGCTTCGGCCTGGCTCTTGTTGCCCAGCTGGATCGCCTGCACCTGGGGCACCCAGTCGTGCTCGATGCGCAACATCGCCAGGCGCAGGCGCGCCCGCGACAACGGGTCCACCGGCATCAGCGGTGGATGCGGGTAGCGCTCGTCCAGGTATTCGCTGACCACCGAGGCCGCATAGAGCACCAGCTCGCGCTCGACCAAGGTCGGCACCGAATGGTAGGGATTGAGGTCGATGAGGTCTTCCGGCGGATTCTGTGGATCGACCGGGACCAGATCGTAGGTGACGCCCTTCGCGGCCAGTACCAGCCGCACCCGATGGCACAAGACATCGTCATTGGCCGAGAACAACGTCAGGGTATTTCGCATGCGCACACTCGCCGCCATCAAGGGCTCTCCAAGGGCCGGCATCCGCCAGCCTTACGGCGCCGCGGGCCCAGCGCCCGCGGTCGCCACCTTCCCTGAGTGTGCAGTCAGCCGGTGCCGATGCCAAGTGCCGGGGAACCTGCCCCCGCACCGGTCCGGGACCCACCCTCACGTCAATGCACGTCGGTCCAGTACTCGTTCTTGAGCAGGTAAGCCAGGAAGGAGAGCAGCGCCAGGAACAGCACCACCCACACGCCCAGGCTCTGGCGCTTGAGTGCGGCCGGCTCGCCCGCGTACTCCAGGAAATTGGTGATGTCGCGCACGGTCTGGTCGTACTCCTGCGGCGTCACCTTGCCCGGACTGGTCACCACCAACCGCTCCGGGTGCCGCTCGCCGGCCGCGTCGGGCTCGCCGAACTCGGCGTGCTGCAGGCCCTGCAGCTCCCACAGCGGGTTGGGCATGGAGGCGTTCGGGAACAGCTTGTTGTTCCAGCCCAGCGGCCGCGACTCGTCCAGGTAGAACGACTTGAGATAGGTGTAGACCCAATCGCTCTGGCGCACGCGTGCGATCAGGCTCAGGTCCGGCGGCATCTTGCCGAACCACTTCTCGCCCTGCGCCTTGGTCATGGCGACATGGATCTGCTCACCGAACTTGGCACCGGTGAAATTCAGGTTGTCCATGACCTGCTGCTCGGTCAGGCCAAGGTCCGACGCCATGCGCGAGTAACGCAGGTACTTCAGCGAATGGCAGCCCGAGCAGTAGTTCATGTAGGCCTGCGCACCACGCTGCAGCGATGCCTGGTCGGACAGGTCGTTGCCGGCCTGCTGCAGCGCGCCTTCGGTGGCGGCGAAGGTAGTGGCCGAGAACAGGAGCGCGGCAGCGGCCGATGCCAGCAAGGCAATCCATTTCTTAGTCATGCGTCGTCACCCGCTCCGGCACCGGCTTGGTCTTGTCCAGCTTGGTCCACACTGGCATGGTCAGGAAGAAGAGGAAGTAATACGCGGTCAGGAAACGGCCGATGATGGTCTCCACCGGGTCGGTACCCGGGCCCGCGCCGATCTTGCCCAGCCACACGAAGCTGATGGCGAAGCCGAACAGCAGCAGCTTGGACAGCAGGCCGCGGTAGCGGTAGGACTTGACCTTGGCGCGGTCCAGCCACGGCACCAGGAACAGGATCGCGATGGCACCGAACATCACCAGCACGCCGCTGAGCTTGTGCGGGATCACCCGCAGCATCGCGTAGTACGGCGTGTAGTACCACACCGGCTTGATGTGCGCCGGGGTCACCAGGCTGTTGGCCTCGGTGAAGTTGTCGTGCTCGAGGAACCAGCCGCCGAACGCCGGGGCGAAGAAGATGATGAAGGCGGCGATGACCATCATCGCGAACACGTAGAAGGTGTCCTTCACCGTGTAGTACGGATGGAACGGCACGCCATCGGCCGGCGCGGTCGGCGACCAGCGGTTGCCCTTCGGGCCCTTCTTGATCTCCACGCCGTCGGGATTGTTGGAGCCCACCTCGTGCAGCGCCCCCAGGTGCAGCACCACCAGCAGCAGCAGCACCAGCGGCACCGCGATCACGTGCAGGGCGAAGAAGCGGTTCAAGGTGGCGTCGGACGGCAGGTAGTCGCCCATGATCCACTCGGTCAGGCCGTTGCCGATCACCGGGATCGCGCCGAACAGCGAGATGATGACCTTCGCGCCCCAGAACGACATCTGGCCCCACGGCAGCACGTAGCCCATGAAGGCTTCGGCCATCAGCGCCAGGTAGATCAGCATGCCCAGGATCCAGACCAGCTCACGCGGCTTCTTGTAGGAGCCGTACATCAGCCCGCGGAACATGTGCAGGTAGACGACGATGAAGAACAGCGAGGCGCCGGTGCTGTGCATGTAGCGGATCAGCCAGCCCCACTCCACGTCGCGCATGATGTACTCGACCGAGGCAAAGGCTTCCGCCGCGCTGGTCTTGTAATGCATGGTGAGGAAGATGCCGGTGACGATCTGGTTGATCAGCACCACCATCGACAGCACGCCGAAGATGTACCAGATGTTGAAGTTCTTCGGCGCGTAGTACTCGGACATGTGCTTCCGGTACATCGGCATCAGCGCCGGGGCGCGGTCGTTGACCCAGCCCATCACGCCATTGGCGGCGCGGACGAGGATGTTGTCAGCCATGATTACGCCGCCCCCTTCGGATCGACGCCGATGACGATGGTGTTGTCGTCGGCGTAGTGGTGTGGTGGCACGACCAGGTTGGTCGGCGCCGGCACGCCCTGGAACACGCGTCCGGCCATGTCGAAGCGCGACTTGTGGCAGGGGCAGAAGTAGCCACCCTTCCATTCCGGGTCATACGGCTCGGGCTTGATCTCGGCGGCCATTTCCGGCGAGCAGCCCAGGTGGGTGCACAGGCCGACCAGCACCGAGATTTCCGGCTTGATCGAGCGCAGCTCCGGGTTGGCCTTGCGCACATAATCCGGCTGCTGGTCCGCATTCTCGGACTTGGGGTCGCGCAGGCGGCCATCGAGCGTCGGCAACGCCTCGAGCACCGCCTTGGAGCGCTTGACGATCCAGATCGGCTGGCCTCGCCACTCCAGGACCAGGCGCTGCCCCTCCTGCAACGCGCTGATGTCGGCATTCACCGGTGCGCCGGCCAGCTGGGCCTTGGCACTGGGATTCCATGACTTGATGAAAGGAACTGCTGCGAAACCTGCCCCGACTGCGCCGACCACGGCGGTGGTCGCGGTCAGGAAGCGCCGGCGTCCGGCATTGACTGGATCGTTTACCCCATCGTTGGCCATCCGGCCCTCCGATATTGATTAGGTGGCTTGCGGCTGCCTGCGACCGGTGGAACCGGACCGCTCAGAATCGAATCTCCCCCGAGTTTAGCTGAACGCTCAGCGGCCGCACAACGCGATGAAACACGAGTCCATGACTTTTGTCACGCGCTCCTGGAATAAAAAAAGAACAGCACTCATTGGCGCGAACCCAGCTCGCCACGGTAGCGGTCGGCCAACTGCGCCACGCGCTTTACGTAATACTGGGTTTCGTTGTAGGGCGGCACGCCCCCGTGCCGATCCACCGCGCCCTCGCCGGCGTTGTAACCGGCCGCGGCCAGCGTCAGGTCACCGTTGAAGCGGCGCAGCAGCCATGACAGGTAGCGCACGCCGCCGCGGATGTTCTGGCTGGCGTCGTAGGCATCGCTCACGCCGAAGCGGCGCGCGGTGGCCGGCATCAGCTGCATCAGCCCCTGCGCGCCGGCGCGGCTCAAGGCAGTGGGATTGAACGCCGACTCGGCATGGATCACCGCGCGCACCACCGCTTCCTCGACCCCGAACTCGCGCGCCGCGGCGGCGATTTCGGCGCGATAGGCCTGGGTGTTGAGCCGCACCGTGCCGAAGTTGACGCCGGGATTGGCGCCGCAGGCATAGCAGCGCTCGATGTAGCTGTAGCGGATGGTGCGTACTTCGCCCAGGCTGGCGACCTGCGCCGGACGGGCGCTGGTGTAGTGGCGCACGCCGTCCTTCATGTAGGTATAGACCTGCCCGCTGACCACCCGCTGCGCGCGGCTGACGGGCGCCGGCGCTGGCGCCGGTGTGGCGGGCGCGGCGCTGGCGGTCACCGTGGTGGGCGCGGGGCGGTCCGCGGTGGCGGCGCCCCCGGCACTGGCCGCGGGCGCGGCGGCCGGTGGCCGGCTGGCCGGCCGGGCCGACGGCCGGTAGCTGCCGACCACGCTGCAGCTGGCTCCGCGGATGCGCTTGCTGACGTAGTTGGAGACGCCATCGGCGCCGAGGCACTTGTACAGGGTACCGGCACTGGCCGGCATAGCCGTCAGCGCGGCGATCAATACCCCAGCAATCCCCAGTCCGGTCTTCATTGCGGGCGGAAGTGTCCCAGTTTCGCGCCCGGAATGCCAACTGCCGGCCGCCGCCGGTACGCCCGGTACCGGCAACCCCGGTACAATCGCCCCCCGCCGCGGCGCCAGCGCCGCCTGCCCGCCCACCCGTCTGGAATAAGCGCCATGCCCGGGACGCCCGCCTCCCCCCTGCCGAACACGGCGGTTTCCGCCGTGTCTTCCGTCGACATGAACACCCCCGAATTGATCCCCCTGCCCGGTGCCCGCGGTGCGGCCGCCGGCACGCCGGCGCGCGGCAAGCTCTACATCAAGACCCACGGTTGCCAGATGAACGAGTACGACTCGGCCAAGATGGCCGACGTGCTGGCGCAGGCCGAGGGCCTGGAGCTGACCGACAACCCCGAGGAGGCGGACGTGGTGCTGGTCAATACCTGTTCCATCCGCGAGAAGGCGCAGGAGAAGGTGTTCAGCCAGCTCGGCCGCTGGAAGGAACTCAAGGCCGGCGGCCGTGACGTGATCATCGGCGTCGGTGGCTGCGTGGCGTCGCAGGAGGGCGAGGCCATCGTCAAGCGCGCGCCGTACGTGGACCTGGTGTTCGGCCCGCAGACCCTGCACCGGCTGCCGGAGCTGATCCGTGCCCGCCGCGAGCAGAACCGCCCGCAGGTGGACATCAGCTTCCCCGAGATCGAAAAGTTCGACCGCCTGCCCGAGCCGCGCGCCGAAGGCCCTTCGGCGTTCGTGTCGATCATGGAAGGCTGTTCCAAGTACTGCTCGTTCTGCGTGGTGCCCTATACCCGCGGCACCGAGGTCAGCCGCCCGTTCGAGGACGTGGTGGTGGAGTGCGCGCAGCTGGCCGCGCAGGGCGTGCGCGAGATCAACCTGCTCGGCCAGAACGTCAATGCCTACCGGGGCCCGTACGGCGACGGCGAGATCGCCGACCTCGGCCTGCTGATCCGCACCATCGCCGAGATCGACGGCATCGGCCGCATCCGCTTCACCACCTCGCACCCGCTGGAGTTCAGCGACTCGCTGGTGGACGCCTACCGCGACGTGCCCAAGCTGGCCAATTACCTGCACCTGCCGGTACAGGCCGGCAGCGACCGCGTGCTCAGCGCCATGAAGCGCGGTTACACCGCGCTCGAGTTCAAGGCCAAGATCCGCAAGCTGCGCGCGGTACGCCCGGACATCTCGATCAGTTCGGATTTCATCGTCGGCTTTCCCGGCGAGACCGAGGCCGACTTCGAGAAGACCATGAAGCTGATCGAGGACGTGGGCTTCGACCAGAGCTTCTCCTTCATCTACTCGCGCCGCCCCGGCACCCCGGCCGCCGACCTGGAGGACACCACCCCCGAGGCGGAGAAGCACGCGCGCCTGTCGCGCCTGCAGGCGCACATCAACGCATATGCCGCCGGCATCTCCAGGAACATGGTCGGCAGCGTGCAGACCGTGCTGGTGGAGGGCACCTCGCGCAAGGACGACAACGAGCTGACCGGCAAGACCGAGAACATGCGCTCGGTCAATTTCCCGGGCCCGAAGCGGCTGATCGGCCAGTTCGTGGACGTGGTCATCACCGAGGCGCTGACCAACTCGCTGCGCGGACGCATCGTCACCCCGGACTGAGCCGCAGCCGGTTGCCACCCCGGGCTGCCGGTGCGCGCGGCCGCTGGCCAGTTCCTGGCCAGCCCGTGCGCCGTCTTGTGCGGCAACGGCCGCCGCGGCTTATCCACATGTTCGCCCGGGCCTCATCCACATCCGCTGTGGACAACCCCGCGCCACGTGGACAGATTTTCACCACCACCGGCAACCGCTTGCCACGCAAGGCGCGCGCGCAGCTATCCACAGGTTCATCGCGCGCGCATCCACACCCACGGTGGACAACCGCGCCGCATGCTCAGTCCAGCCGCTTGCGGAAGCGCAGGATCGCGCCTGCCATCATCACCGCACTGAAGACCAGCAGCGCCAGCGCATCGGGCCACAGCTCCCACAGGCTGGCGCCACGCAGCATCACCCCGCGCACCAGGCGCAGGAAATGGGTCAGCGGCAGCAGCTCCACCAGCCATTGCACCGGACGCGGCATGCCCGCGAACGGGAACATGAAGCCGGACAGCAGGATCGATGGCAGGAACAGGAAGAAGGTCATCTGCATCGCCTGGAACTGCGACTGCGCGCGGGTCGATATCAGCAGCCCCAGCGCCAGGTTGGCGACGATCAGCAGGCTGGCGGCGATGAACACATGCCACAGGCTGCCCCCAATGGGCACGTGGAAGCACCACGCGCCCAGTGCAAGCACCATGCTGGTCTGCACCAGCCCGACCACCACGTAGGGAACGACCTTGCCGACCATCAGCTCGGCGCTGGTCAGCGGCGTGGCGATCAGCAGTTCCATGTTGCCGCGTTCGCGTTCGCGCACGATCGCCACCGCGGTGAACAGCACCATGGTCATGGTCAGGATCACGCCCACCAGCCCCGGTACGATGTTGGTCGCCGAACTGCGCTGCGGGTTGTAGAAGGCGACCACGCTGACCGGGGTCGGCGCGAGCGGGTCGAACGCCATGCCGTCCAGCGGCATCCGCGCCAGCTGCGCGGCCGCGCTCTGCACCGCGTTGTCGCTGCCGTCGACCAGGATCTGCAGCGCTTCGCGGCCTTCGGCGCGGCGGCGCTCGTAGTCGGGCGGGATGACGATGCCGATGCTGATCTCGCCGCGGCGCATCGCGTCCACCAGTTGCTGCGGCGTCGCCACCTCCAGCGCCGGCGCCACCACGCCACTGGCCACGATGTCACGCGCCAGCATCCGCGAGGCCGAGGTACGGGCCTGGTCGGCGATGCCCGCGGACAGATCGCGCAGGTTGGTGTTGATGGCGTAGCCGAACAGCAGCAGCTGCATCACCGGGATGCCGATGATCATCGCCAGGGTGATGCGGTCGCGCCGCATCTGCCGCAGCTCCTTGCGCATCACCCCCAGCAGGCGGCGCAGCTTCATGCCTCGTCCCGGGCGGCAGCCGGCCGCTGGCGGGTCGCGGCGACGAACACGTCTTCCAGGCTGGCGGGCTGGGGCTGCATGCGCGCGGCGATGCCCGCCGCCTGCAGCGCTTCGGCCAGTGGCGCCTGCGCGGCACCGGGATCCAGCAGCACGCGCAGGCGGTTGCCGATCTGCGCCACGCTGGCCACGCCGGCGCAGGCCGCCAGCACCCGCGCGGCCTGCCGCGGCGGATCGGCGTCGACCACGAGCGTGCGCCCGGCCAGCCGCGCGGTGAGCTCGGCCGGGGTGCCGTCGGCCACCAGCACGCCACGGTCGAGGATGGCGATGCGGTGGCAGCGCTCGGCCTCGTCCATGTAATGGGTGGAGACCAGCAGGGTGGTGCCAGCATCGGCCAGCTCGAACAGCTTTTCCCAGAAATCGCGGCGCGATTCCGGGTCCACCGCGCTGGTGGGTTCGTCCAGGAACAGCAGTTCCGGTTGGTGGATGACCGCCGCGGCCAGCGCCAGGCGCTGTTTCTGGCCACCGCTCAGGGTACCGGCCAGCTGCTTCTGCCGGTCCTGGAAACGGTATTGCTCGACCAGCGTATCGATGCGCCGCCGCGCCTGCGCTCCCGGCAGGTCGTGCACGGCCGCCATGAACTCCAGGTTCTCGCGCACGCCCAGGTCGTCGAACAGCGAGAACTTCTGCGTCATGTAGCCGATGCGGCTGCGCAGCGCCTCGGCCTGCGCGGGAATGCGCAGGCCCAGCACCTCGATCTCGCCGGCGCTGGGCGTGAGCAGGCCGCACAGCATGCGGATGGTGGTGGACTTGCCCGAACCGTTCGGGCCCAGGAAGCCGTACACCTGCCGGCGCGGCACGTCCAGGTCGATGCCGTCCACCGCCCGCAGCGCGCCGAAGCGCCGGCTCAGGCCGCGCGCGCGGATCGCGACGCCGGCGCCGTCCATCAGCGCGCGCCCACCGCGGCGTCGGCCAGCACCCGTACCGGGGCCCCCACCGGCAGCGCCGCCGCGTCGCTGCCCAGGCTGATCTCAGCCAGGTAACTCAGGCGCTCGGCGTCCTGCCCGGTCAGCGCGAAGTACGGGGTGAACACCGGGTCGCTGCGGATCATGCGCACCCGGCCGGCGAACACCGGACCGGCCGGCTGCAGTTGCACCCGCAGCGGATCGCCTACCTGCAGCCGGTTGCGCAGCGCCTGCGGCAGGTAGACGCGCGCGTAAGGCGCCTCTCCCACCAGCAGCACCGCCAGCGGCGCGCCCGCCGCCGGCTGGTCGCCGAGCTTGTAGGGAAGGCTGTCGACGCGGCCGGCACGCGGGGCCACCAGGGTCAGCTTGTCCAGCAGCAGCGATTGCGTCGCGGCCGTGGCCTGGGCCGCCGCCAGTGCGGCCTCGCCCTGCGCCAGTTGCTCGCTGCGGCTGCCGTGCAGGCGTTCGTCCAGCGCCGCCGCGGCCTGCCGCACCTGCGCCTGTGCGCTGCGCGCGGCGGCCAGCGCGCGATCCAGCTCCGCCGGCGCCACCAACTGGCGCTGCGCCAGGGGCCGCAGTCGCGCAAGGTACGCCTGCGCTTGGCGCGCCTGCGCCTGCGCGGCGGCCAGCGCCGCGCGGGCCTGATCGATGTCTTCGCTGCGCGGGCCATGGCGCAGTTCCAGCAGTGCGGCGTCGCTCTGTTGCACCCGCGCCTGCAGCGCATCCAGCTGCGCCCGGGTCTGCGCCGGTTCCAGCTGCAGCAGCGGCGCCCCGGCGGCGACCCGTTGGCCTTCGCGCACATCCAGGCGCACGATGCGCTCGGACACCGGCGCCGGCACCGTCACCCGGTCCCATTCCAGCGTGCCCAGCGCCTGCGGCGCCTGCTGCGAACAGCCCGCCAGCGCCAGCACCAACAGCCATGCCACGGGGTTGCCCCGGTCATTCATGTTCCGGCTCCAGAACGCGCGTCAACACCGCCATCGCATGCCGCTGCACCGCATCGGCCCCCAGCTCCCCGGCGCCGAACAGCTGCTGCCAGATCGGCGCACTGGCCAGCGGGAACATCGTCAGCCCCACCATCGACACCACCAGCAGCCGCGGATCCAGCGCCGGGGCGAGCCGCCCGGCCTGTTGCGCGGCGCTCAACCGCTGCATCAGCAGGCGCGGCAGCAACGGCCCGGCCTGCTCCAGCATCATCCCGCGCAGGGCACCACCTTCGCAGAGGATTTCCCTTACCCACAGCGTCGGCAACCACGGATTGGCCGCCACCGCGCGGGTGATGCCGGCGACGAAGGCGGCCACCATCGCCGCCACGTCGTCGCCCGCCCCGCCCACCCCGGCATGGACCTCGGCCATCACCGGCCACAGCCGTTCGGCCACCACCGCCTGGCGCAGTTGCAGCTTGTCGCCGAAGTAATAGTGGAGCAGCGCCGGCGTCACGCCGGCGCGACGGGCGATGTCGCGCAGCGAGGTGGCGCCGATGCCCTGCGCGACGAAACAGGCCAGCGCCGCGTCCAGCAGCCGTTCCCGCAGGTCGACGGCATCGGCGCCGGGCCGCCGCCCCGGTGCGCGCCGGCGCGGCGTGCGCGCAGGCGCGGCGGGCTTGGCGGTAGCGGTGGGTGTCGTGGACCGGGAACGTTTCATCGCCACATTTAATTCAACGAACAATTAAATTTCAATGATGATCCGGTGCGGTCCTCCCGGTCGGTCACCTTCGCGCCACACCCCCCAGCCATCGGAAAGCCCGCCACCGCCCCGGACAGCGCGCGGACCGGAAGTGAGAAGATGCCCACCCTCGCCCCGGCGGCATTGATACCGGGCGCTCCGGCACCATTTCTGGACCCATGACTGCGACCATCCACCACGATTTCACCCTCGACCCGGCCGACAACGAGCGGCTGGCCAACCTCGCCGGCCCGTTCGACGAGAACCTGCGCCAGATCGAGCTGCGCCTGGGCGTGCAGATCGCCAACCGTGGCAACGTGTTCCGCGTCAGCGGCCCGGGCAAGGCCGCCGGCGAAGCCGAGCGCCTGCTCAAGGCGCTCTACGACGAGGCCGCCGGCACCACCCTGGACAGCCACGCCATCCACCTGCTGCTGAGCCGCGCCAATGTCGAACAGGTGGCCGAGCACGCCTATGAGGCGCAGGACGTGGCGATCAAGGTCAAGCGCGGCACCGTGCGCGGCCGCGGCCAGAACCAGTCGCGCTACCTGCACCAGATCGCCACCCACGACATCAACTTCGGCATCGGCCCGGCCGGCACCGGCAAGACCTTCCTGGCGGTGGCCATGGCGGTGGAGGCGCTGAACGAATCGCGCGTGCAGCGGCTGATCCTGGTGCGCCCGGCGGTGGAGGCCGGCGAGAAGCTGGGCTTCCTGCCCGGCGACCTCACCCAGAAGGTCGACCCCTACCTGCGCCCGCTGTACGACGCGCTGTACGAGATGCTGGGCGTGGAAAAGGTCGCCAAGCTGCTGGAGAAGAACGTCATCGAGATCGCGCCGCTGGCGTACATGCGCGGGCGCACGCTCAACGACGCCTTCGTGATCCTGGACGAAGCCCAGAACACCACCATCGAGCAGATGAAGATGTTCCTGACCCGGCTGGGCTTCGGCTCGACCGCGGTGGTCACCGGCGACCTCACCCAGACCGACCTGCCCAAGCACGTCAAATCCGGGCTGCGCGACGCCATCGAGGTGCTGCGCGACGTCGAGGGCGTGAGCTTCACCTTCTTCGAATCGCGCGACGTGGTCCGCCACCCGCTGGTGGCGCGCATCGTCAGCGCCTACGACCGCCGCGACCTGCAGCGGGTCAACCCCGCGGCCGGGTAACGGCCAGCATGCCCGGCACCGACCCGCACGGGAGGTGCCATGGCCCTTCCGCGTGCGTTGTCACCGGGGGGGCTGTTGGCCGTTGCCACCGGAAGGCCCCCGGCGATGCGTACACCTGCCTGCCAAGCGGCTGCGACGGTCGCGCCCGGGCGGGCCGGCGATTTCGAGCGCGAAGGAAGCCGCTTCAACCTGCAACGGGAACATGCGCGCGCGGGATTCCGCCATGCGCTGCAGAATCACCCGCAGGTCCGCGTCGACATGCAGGTCGATCCGGCCCGATGGCGCAGGCCGCCGCGACCGGGGGCGGCATGGCAAGCCTTCCGCCAGCACCTACGACGGTGACCGGCACGCAGGGCAGCCAACGCGGTTGCGCGGACTGCGGTGCGGCCCCGCTTCCGCGCCGCAGCCGGAGACGGGCGACACGCCACTCGCCGCACCATCGACCCGGCGGTGCTCACGGCCAAGGCCGAGGCCGGGCAACCCGCTGGGCACAAACCGCAGCTGGGCATGCGCCTGCCGCCGCCGGACTGGCTGCCGGATTCCTACGGCTACCGGTTCTACAAGCAGTTCAATTGATTCACGCTGCGCGCCTCGGCCGCGCAGGCGCGTATTCGGCCGGGTGAATCCAACGTGCTGGCCGACCCGGCCGCGCGCGCGGGCCCCGGCGTTGCAGGTCGCCAACGACCACGCCGACGACACCCTGCATGACTCCACCGTGGCGGCGCCGGAAGCGCCACACCGGGGCACCGGATCACCGCGCTGCCGGAGAAGCCGGCATCGTCGACCGGTGCGACAGCGCCGCGTGCGCGGGAATCGCCCTCGACGCGGCCCCGTGGAAGTCGCGGTGAAACGGCATGCGCGCGATACTGTGCGTCTCCGCACTGCCTGATCGCTGGAACCTGCCATGACCAAGGGCCCCGTCCGTCTCGATGTCGCCGTCAGCTACGCCCTGCCCCGCGCCGGGTTGCCGGCCGCGGTGAGTTTCCGGCGCTGGGTCGCCGCGGCACTGGAGGGGCGGATCCGCGAGGCCGACCTGGCGATCCGCCTGGTCGATGCCCGCGAAGGCCGCTCGCTGAACCGCCACTACCGCGGCAAGGATTACGCCACTAACGTGCTCAGCTTTCCGGCCGAGATTCCCGAAGGACTGCCCAAGGGCGTCAAGTTCCCGCTGCTCGGCGACCTGGTGATCTGCGCGCCGGTGGTGGCGCGCGAAGCCGGTGAGCAGCGCAAGGCGCTCAACGCGCACTACGCGCACCTGACCGTGCACGGCGTACTGCACCTGCTCGGCTGGGACCACGAGGACGACAAGGAAGCCGAGGCGATGGAACAGCTCGAGCGCGAGATCCTGGCCGAGCTGGGCATCGCCGACCCCTACGCCGGCGAGCGCTGACCGCCACCCCCCGGGTTGAAACCGGCGGCGATCCATCATTCAATCGCGTCAGCCACCGCCACGGAGTCATTCAGGATGAACGACCACACGCAGGCCCCGCTTCCATCCGCTCCACGCCATCGCATCGGGCAGGTCGTGCGCCTGCTGTCCGCCACGGTGTTCCTGGTGTCGTTCGTGGCCACCTGTTATCTGTCGCTGCTTGCGCCTGTCATCGGTCCGCGCACGATTCCCGACACATGGGCGCTGGCCGTGGTGGTAGTGGCGCTGTTGACGGCGCCGCTGGGCTGGCGCGCGATCGCCCGCCTGTTCACCGGGCGCCCGGTGGCAACGCTGCGGTTCTTCCGTGCATCGCCGCTGACGCTGGGCCTGGCGTTCGCGCTGGCGGCGGCGTACTTCGCCCTGGCTCCGCGGCTCGATGCGGCCCAGGCGGCATTCACCCTTTCCATCAACACGGCGCTGGTCCTGCAGGCGATCGGCGCGGCGGCAACGCTGCTGGCGCTGTGCACGCTGCTGGCGGTTCCGCTGATCCTGCTGGGGCGCCTGCTGGGTTGGGGCGGCGGCTGGCTGTGGCGGCGGATGAGCGCGCACTGATAACGTGGGGGCCCCTGCGACCCCCCTGCCCCTCGTGCCCACGATCCGCCCGCTGCCACTGCTGCTCGCCGCCGCGCTGCCGGCCACCGCATCCGCCGCCCCGGCCATCGACCTGCCCGCCCTGATCGAGTGCCGCCAGAGCGTGAGCGAGTTCGTCGCGCTGGCGCCGATCGCCGCCGATCCGCTCAAGGCGGTGGCCCTGGGCTGGCGGCCGCTGCCGCAGAGCAACCTGTTCATGAACGAGTACATGCTGAACACGCCGGTGACCGTGTTCGGACATACGTCCGACCATATCGCCATGGCCGGCTCCAGCATCATGGCGATCCTCGACCTGGCCGATCCGCGGCCGCTGGCCACGGCGCTGGAGCTGGAAACCGGCTACGACGCCGACGGCAAGTTCATGGCCGGCCGCGAACTGGTCAGCCGCGACGTCAACGACGCCAGCACCGGCGAGGCGCTGATCGAGTCGGTGATCCTGAGCGTGTCCAACGTCAAATCGCACCCTGGGAAGACCTTGGCCGGCTGCACCTACAGCCTGGATCTGCCGGCCGAGAACGAGCTGCCGGCCCCCGCCGCGGGCGCCAAGGCGGACACGCCGCCGGGCTGAGCGGGCGCGCGCGGACATCCTGCTAGACTTTCCGCACCGCCCGGTCCGCCGGGTGCCCTGAACGAAGAGATGTCCGAAGACGACAGTAGTACCCCCCCGGAGCTGGGCGAAAAGAAGCGCGGCTGGCTTGAACGCCTGAGCGCGGCCTTCTCCGGCGAACCCCATACCCGCGACGAACTGGTGGCCGTGCTGCAGACGGCCGAGCAGGACGGCCTGATCGCCGCCGACACCCTGCGCATGATGGAAGGCGCCATCGCGGTGGCCGAGCTGACCGTCGGCGACGTGATGATCCCGCGCTCGCAGATGGTGTCCCTTCCGGTCGAGCAGCCGTTCCTGGAACTGATGAAGCAGGTGGTCGAGTCCGGCCATTCGCGCTTCCCCGTGCACGGCGAGAACAAGGACGACGTGCTCGGCATCCTGCTGGCCAAGGACCTGCTGCGCGGCGTCGTCGCCGACAACAGCCACGCCAGCATCCGCGAGCTGCTGCGCCCGGCGGTGCTGATCCCCGAGTCCAAGAAGCTCAACGTGCTGCTCAAGGAGTTCCGGCTCTCGCGCAACCACATGGCGATCGTGGTGGACGAGTACGGCGGCGTCGCCGGGCTGGTCACCATCGAGGACGTGCTGGAGCAGATCGTCGGCCAGATCGACGACGAGCATGACGAGGCCGAGGACCACACCGCGCAGATCGCCATCCAGGCCGACGGCCGCTACGTGGTCGACGCGCTGACCGCGATCGAGGACTTCAACGAACGCTTCGGCGCGGGGTTCTCCGACGACGACTACGACACCATCGGCGGGCTGGTCACCGAGGCCATCGGCCACCTGCCCGAGATCGGCGACGAACTCACCCTGGACCGTTTCGTGTTCCGGGTGGCGCGCGCCAACGCGCGGCGGGTGCAGGCCTTCCACGTCAGCGTGCTGCCGCCCGACCCGCAGGACGACGCTTGATCGCCGCGGGTCTTTTCCGGCGGCCGCGTCCCGCCCTGCCGCTCGCGCGCCTGCTGGCGTGCGCACTGCTCTGGCTGCTGGTGGCCGGCGTGGCATCGGCCGCAGCCGCGCCCGCCGCCGATGCCGCGGGCAGCGCGCCGCGCATCGGCGTGGTGACGATGCAGCCGGGCGAGGTGTTCTTCGAGCGCTTCGGCCACGACGCGCTGGTGGTCGCCGAGCCCGGCGGCGGCCCGGCCATTTCCTACAATTTCGGTTTCTTCGACCCGTCCGAGCCGGACTTCATCGGCAACTTCGTGCGCGGGCGGATGATGTACTACCTGGTCGCACTGCCGCTGGACGAGGACCTGGCGCAGTACCGCGACGCCGGGCGCGGCGCCTCCATCCAGTGGCTGGACCTGCCGCCGCAGCAGGCGCGGGCGCTGGCCGACGACCTGGCCGAGCGCTCCCGCCCGGAGAACGCGCGCTACCGCTACGACTACTTCACCGCCAACTGCTCGACGATGGTGCGCGACGCGCTCGACCGCGCCATGGGCGGCGGCCTGCGGTCGCAGCTGGCCGGGCGTTCGCGCGGCAACACCTACCGCAGCGAAGCGGTGCGGCTGGCCTCGCCGTCGCCGTGGATGTGGCTGGGCTTCGACCTGGGCCTGGGCCCATGGGCCGACCAGCCACTGTCGCGCTGGCAGGAGGCGTTCGTGCCGATGCGCCTGGCCGACGGCCTGCGCGAGGCCCGCAACAGCCAGGGACGCCCGCTGGTGCAGGCCGAACAGGAACTGCTGCCGCAACGGCTGGCGCCCGAACCGGGCGAGCATGACCGCGCCTGGTGGCCGTGGCTGCTGACCGGGCTGGTCCTGGCCGGCGGGATCTTCGCCGCGCGCGGCCACCGGCGCGTGCTCGGCGGCGTCGCGCTGCCGTTCTGGCTGTTCTGCGGCGTGGCCGGGGTACTGCTGGCCTACCTGTGGGGCGCCAGCGAACACCGCGCCGCCTGGGGCAACCGCAACCTGCTGCTGCTCAATCCGCTGGCGCTGGCCCTGCTGCCGGGCGCCTGGCAACTGCTGCGCGGGCGCCTGCCGGGCCGCGCGTTCGGCGCGCTGCTGTGGACGCTGGCCGGCATCGCCGCGCTGTCGCTGCCGCTGCATTGGCTGTCGCTGCAGGCCCAGTTCAACATGCAGTGGATCGTGCTGCTGCTGCCGGTCCACCTGGCGCTGGCCCTGGTGCTGGGCCGGCGCGGCTTGGCGCCTGTGCCGGGCTGAGGCACGATGCAGCCCATGGACCTCGGTATTTCCCCCATGGCGGCGGCCAACCCGCCCTGCGTCATCAACTGCACCTGGTACGGCGAGGACGGCACGCTGCGCAACCTGGCGCTGGATTCGATCAGCGACGTGCTCGAAGCCAGCAGCCGCGGCTTCGTCTGGGTCGGCCTGTACGAACCCGACGACGCGGTGCTGGACAAGGTGCAGGCCGAGTTCGGGCTGCACGACCTGGCCATCGAGGACACGCGCAAGGCGCACCAGCGGCCCAAGGTGGAGACCTACGGCGACTCGCTGTTCGTGGTGGTGCACACCGCGCAGGTGGTCGAGGAGCGCATCCGCTATGGCGAGACCCATGCCTTCCTCGGCCCGCGCTACCTGGTGACCGTGCGCCATGGCGCCTCGCTGTCGTACGCGCCGGTACGCGCGCGGCTGGAGCGCGAGCACGACCTGGTGGCCCGGGGGCCGTCGTTCTGCCTGTATGCGGTGCTCGACGCGGTGGTGGACAACTACCTGCCGATCACCGACAGCTTCGGCGATACGCTGGATTCGCTGGAGAAGGACATCTTCGCCGAGAACTACCGGCGCCGCACCGTCATCCGCCTGTACGACCTCAAGCGCGAACTCAACAAGATGCGGCTGGCGGTCACCCCGCTGCAGGACGCGCTGTCGCAGCTGCAGCGCAATCCGGCGCAGCTGCTCAACGACGAGGCACGGCTGTACCTGCGCGACGTGCAGGACCATGCCGCGCGGGTCAACGACGCCATCGACACCCTGCGCGAGATGCTCGGCACCGCGCTGAGCGTGAACCTGTCGCTGGTCACCCTGGCGCAGGGCGAGACCGTCAAGCGGCTCGGCGCGTGGGCGGCACTGCTGGCCGCGCCGACCCTGATCACCAGCTGGTACGGCATGAACTTCACCCACATGCCGGAGCTGGCCGGACGCTTCGCCTACCCGCTGCTGGTGCTGCTGGTCGGCGCCGTCTGCGCGGTGCTGTACCGGCTGTTCAAGCGCTCGGGCTGGCTGTAGGCCCGGGCCGCCCGCGGCCCTTCCCATCCTTCATTGCCCTGCGGGGAACAGCATGCGCGACGACACCCTTTCCGACCACCGCCGCCGGCGTTTCCTGCGCGGCTCGCTGGCTGCCGGCGCGGTGGCCCTGCCACTGCTGGGCCAGTCCGGCGGCGCGCTGGCCGCCGATGGCCAGGGCGATGCGCCGACGCTGCCCGCGTCGATCCGCGCGCTGCAGCCGGTGGCGCAGCGGGTGGTACCGATCAGCGTCGACGAGCGCGTGCAGCGCCTGGCACGCGCGCAGGCGCTGATGGACCAGCAGCGGATCGACGCGGTGTTCATCGGCGCCGGCACTTCGCTGGCCTATTTCACCGGCATGCACTGGTGGAACAGCGAGCGCCTGACCGGGGTGATCCTGCCGCGCACCGGCGAGCCGGTCTATGTGACCCCGGCGTTCGAGCGCAGCCGCACGCTGGAGCAGATCAAACTCGGCAGCGACGTACGCGGCTGGCAGGAAGACGAGGACCCCTACGCGCTGGTCGCGCAGGTGCTGCGCGGTTTCGGCGCCGCCAGCGGCACGGTCGGCATCGAGGAAACGGTGCCGTTCTTCCGCAGCCGCGGGATCATGAACGCCCTGCCCCATGCCACGTTCGTGGATGCCTGGCCGGTCACCGCCGGCTGCCGGCGCATCAAGAGCGCGGCCGAACTGGCGCTGATGCGGCTGGCCAACCAGACCACCCTGGCGGTGTACGAAGCGGTGTGGAAGGCGCTGGCGCCGGGCATGACCGGGGACGACATCGCCGCGCTGGTGACCCTGGCGTATGCGCGCACCGGCCTGCGCGGCAGCGCCGACGTCAACATCGGCCCCGCCGCCGCCTCGCCGCACGGCTCGGATGCACCGCAGCGGCTGACCGAGGGCACGCCGGTCATCTTCGACGGCGGCTGCCGGGCCGACGGCTACACCAGCGACATCACCCGCACCGTGGTGCTGGGCAAGCCCGGCGATGACGTCCGCCGCGTGTTCGACGTGGTGCTCAAGGCGCAGACCAGCGCGCTGCGGGCAGCGCGCCCCGGGGTGGCGATGGAAGCGCTGGACGCGGCCGCGCGCAGGGGCATCGTCGATGCCGGCTACGGGCCGGACTACACCTACTTCAGCCACCGCCTCGGCCACGGCATCGGCATGGACATGCACGAGTGGGATTACCTGGTCCGCGGCAACACCCGCCTGCTCGAACCCGGCATGACCTTCAGCAACGAACCCGGGATCTACCTGCCCGGCAGGTTCGGCGTGCGCCTGGAGGACATCCTGCACATCACCGCCGACGGCGCCGAACTGCTGACCCCGCAGAGCCCGTCGATCGACCAGCCGTTCGGTTGAACCGTAGAGGCGGGGCTTGCCCCGCATGCGGCTTCACCGGGAAGCCCCCTGTACGGGGCAAGCCCCGTACCTACGCCACGTAGACGGTCTTGATGTTGGTGAACTCGCGGATGCCGTGCTCGGCCAGTTCGCGGCCGAAACCCGAGCGCTTGGTGCCGCCGAACGGCAGCCGCGCGTCGCTCCTGACCACGGCATTGACGAACGCCGCGCCGCACTGCAGCTGCGCGGCGACCCGCTCGCCGCGCGCGGCATCGCCGCTCCACACGCTGCCGCCGAGCCCGAACGCGGTGTCGTTGGCCACCCGCACCGCCTCGGCTTCGTCCTTGACCCGCAGGATCGCCGCCACCGGCCCGAACAGCTCCTCCTCGTAGGCCGGCATGCCCGGCGCGACGTGGTCGAGGATCGACGCCGGGTAGCCGGCATGGGTACCGGCCAGCGGCTCGCAGCCCAGCAACGCCCGGGCGCCCTGGTCGATGCTCTGGCGCACCTGCCGGTGCAGGCCGTCGCGCAGGTCGGCGCGCGCCAGCGGCGCCAGCGTGGTGGCCTCGTCCTGCGGGTCGCCGTACACCCGTGCCTTCGCCGCCTCGACGAAACGCTGCACGAAGCCATCGGCGATGGCATCCACCAGCACGAAGCGCTTGGCGGCGATGCAGGTCTGCCCGGCATTGTCGAAGCGCGACTTCACCGCCGCGGCGACGGCGGCGTCGAGGTCGGCGTCGTCCAGCACCACGAAGGCGTCGCTGCCGCCCAGCTCCATCACGCACTTCTTCAACTGGTCGCCGGCGTTGGCGGCGATCGAGCGCCCGGCGCGCTCGCTGCCGGTCAGGGTGACCGCCTTGACCCGGCCATCGCGCAGCACGGCGGCCGCCTGCTCGTTGTCGATGTGCAGCACGCCGAACACCCCGGCCGGCATGCCGGCATCGGCCAGCACCGCGGCGATCAGGTCGGCGCAGCCGGGCACGTTGCTGGCGTGCTTGAGCAGCGCCACGTTGCCGGCCATCAGCGACGGCGCCAAGAAGCGGAACACCTGCCATATCGGGAAATTCCATGGCATCACCGCCAGCACGCAGCCGATCGGCGGGTACACCACGTAACTGCGCTGCGCCTCGGTCGCGATCGGCTGCGGGCTGAGGTAAGCGGCGGCGTGGTCGGCGTAGTACTCGCAGGCCGCCGCGCTCTTCTCGATCTCGGCCAGCGCCTCGCCGCGCAGCTTGCCCATTTCCCGGGTCATCGCGTGCTGGATCTCGTCGCGGCGCGCGCGCAGCGCCGCGGCCACCTGGCGCAGCAGCGCGCCGCGCTGCGCCAGCGGCAGGCCCGACCACGCCGGGAACGCCGCCTGCGCGGCGGCCAGCCGCTGTTCGACGGCGACGGCGCTCATCAGCTCGACCGTGCGCACAACGCGGCCGTCGAAGGGGTTGAGGGTCTGGTACGAAGTCATTGCGCTGCACCTGCATCCAACGAAGGCCCGCAGGATAGCGCCGGTGACGTTGCGTTCGCGTTGACGGGTTTGGTGCCGAGCAAGCCGGCGCTTACGGCGCAGGGCCGCCGCAGGCACCGCGGATGCGGGGCTGGCCCGCATGGCCGTCGAGGCGGCTCAACCGTTGTCCTGCAGCGCCAGCTGCATGTCGCGCTGGCGCCGCCGGTCGGCGCGGGCGGAGATCCACCAGCCGAGGACCGCCACGGTCGACACCGCCAGCACCAGCAGCGTGGCCAGCGCGTTGATCTTGGGGCTCACGCCCATGCGCACCGAGGCGAAGATCTTCATCGGCAGCGTGGTCGAGCTGGGCCCGGCGACGAAGCTGGCGATCACCACGTCGTCCAGCGACAGGGTGAAGGCCAGCAGCCAGCCGGACAGCAGCGCCGGGGCGATGATCGGCAGGGTGATCAGGAAGAACACCTTGAGCCGGTTGGCGCCCAGGTCCATGGCCGCCTCCTCCAGCGAGCGGTCCAGCTCCTGCAGGCGCGAGGACACCACCACGGTCACGAACGACAGGGTGAAGGTGACGTGCGCGATCCAGATCGCCACCACGCCCTTGGACGGCAGCCCGAACAGGCCGCCCATCGACACCAGCATCAGCAGGATCGACAGGCCGATGATCACCTCCGGCATCACCAGCGGCGCGGTCACCAGCGCGCCGAACACGGTCTTGCCGGGGAAGCGGCGGAAGCGGGTCATCGCCATCGCCGCCATGGTGCCGAGCACCATCGACGCGCTCGCGGTCCAGAACGCGACCTTGACGCTGACCCAGGCCGCGTCCAGCAGCTGCCGGTCGCGCAGCAGCTCGTCGTACCACTGCGTGGAAAAGCCCGCCCACACCGTCGCCAGCCGCGAGGCGTTGAACGAGTACAGCATCAGCAGCAGGATCGGCAGGTACAGGAAGGCGAAGCCGAGCAGCAGCACGCCCCAGCCCAGCCAGCGATGGCCACGGACGCCGTTCATGCCAGCTTCCCTTCCAGCGTGCGTTGCTGGGAGCGGTTGAAGATGAGGATCGGGACCAGCAGCAGGAGCAGCATCACGATCGCCACCGCCGAGGCCAGCGGCCAGTCGCGGTTGTTGAAGAATTCGCCCCACAGCACGCGGCCGATCATCAGCGTGTCCGGCCCGCCGAGCATTTCCGGGATGACGAATTCGCCCACCGCCGGGATCATCACCAGCATGCAGCCGGCGACGATGCCGCTGCGCGACAGCGGCAGGGTGATGCGCATGAACGCCTGCCATGGCCTGGCGCCAAGGTCGTAGGCCGCCTCCAGCAGGCGGTGGTCGAGCTTGACCAGGTTGGCGTACAGCGGCAGCACCATGAACGGCAGGTAGCAGTAGACGATGCCGATATAGGCCGCCAGCGGCGTGTACAGGATCTGCAGCGGCTGGTCGATCAGGCCCATGCCCAGCAGCGTGCGGTTGACCAGGCCGTTGCTGTCGAGGATGCCGATCCAGGCATAGACGCGGATCAGGAACGAGGTCCACGACGGCAGCACCACCAGCATCATCGCGATATTGCGCGCCGACGGCGACAGGCGCGAAATGACGTAGGCCATCGGGTAGCCGATCAGCAGGGTGAACACGGTGGCGATGACCGCGATCCGGATCGAACTGAGGTAGGCGACCACGTACTGGCTGTCGGCGAACAGCTGGGTGTAGTTGCCCAGGTTGAGGTTGACGGTGAAGGCGTTGTCCACGTACGCCACGATGGACGTATACGGCGGCATCGCCACCGCCATCTTCGCGAACGAGATCTTCATCACGATCAGGAACGGGATCGCGAAGAACAGCAGCAGCCACAGGTAGGGCACGCCGATCACGCCGGCGCGGACGCCCGGCAGCCAGCGCCGCCAACCGCCAGGGTTCGGCCCGCGCGCGCTCATGAGGTCAGCACCACGCCGTCGTTGTCGTCCCAGCTCACCCAGACCTCGTCGTTCCAGGTGATGCCGTCGCTGTCCCAGCGCTTCATGTTGGCGAAGTTGGACAGGATCTTGGCGCCGCTGGGCAGGCGCACGTGGTAGACCGAGTGGCTGCCGAAGTAGGCGATGTCCTCGACCACCCCGAACGCCTTGTTGGTGTCGCCGGCGGGCTCGTCCTTGGCGATGTGCACCTTTTCCGGGCGCAGCGCGAACGCCACCGGCTGCCCTTCATAACCGGTGATTCCGTGGCCGACGTAGATCGGCGCCGGGAAGTCGGCGGTGCGCACGGTGACGTACTCGGGCAGGTCCTCGTCGATCACGCCCTCGAACAGGTTGACCGAGCCGATGAAGCCGGCGACGAAGCGGTTGGCCGGCTGCTCGTAGATGTCGTCCGGCTTGCCGATCTGCTGGATCCAGCCCTGGTCCATCACCGCGATGCGGGTGGCCATGGTCATGGCCTCTTCCTGGTCGTGGGTGACCATCACGCAGGTCACGCCGAGCTGTTCGATGATGTTGACCAGCTCCAGCTGCATCTTCGAGCGCAGCTTTTTGTCCAGCGCGCCCATCGGCTCGTCCAGCAGCAGCAGCTTGGGGCTCTTGGCCAGCGAGCGCGCCAGTGCCACGCGCTGCTGCTGGCCGCCGGAGAGCTGGTGCGGCTTGCGCTTGCCCAGCTTCTGCAGCTGCACCAGTTCCAGCATCTCGCCGACGCGGCGGGCGATGGCGTCGCGGGCCATGCCGTCCTGCTTCAGGCCGAAGGCGATGTTCTGCTCCACGGTCATGTGCGGGAACAGCGCGTAGGACTGGAACATCATGTTGATCGGCCGCTCGTAGGGCGGCAGCGCGTTGATCTCCTGGCCGTCGAGCAGGATCCGGCCGCGGGTCGGGGTCTCGAAGCCGGCCAGGCAGCGCAGCAGCGTGGACTTGCCGCTGCCCGAGCCGCCCAGCAGCGCGAAGATCTCGCCCTTGCGCACGTCCAGGTTGACGTCGTCGACGGCGACGAAGCCATCGAACTCCTTGCGCAGGTCGCGGATGGACAGGTAGCCGGGCTCGCTGTTCAGGGCGATGGCGTCGGGCCGGATGTCGGGCTTGGCATCAACGGGCATGAAGGGTTCCGGGAACGGGCGGGACGGACGGGCGCGCGTAGTGTAGTGCTGGCGTTTTGCCGGCGACACCCTGCCGTTCCACGCAGGAATGCCCTGTTCGACGCTGTATGGACCGGGTGGCGCGCCAGAAATGCCGGCCGAAGGAGAAGCCCCCCTTGGAGTCCAAGGGGGGCGCGCCATAGGCGCGGGGGATGTGGATGAAGATGCGCCGGGGCCCAAGGTTTGCCTTGCAAACCTTGGGGAACTACGCGAATGCGTGGTTCAGCGCCCGGTCTTGATCTCGGTCCAGAGCCGGGTATAGAGCTTGTCCACTTCCGGTGGATTGATCGCGTAGGTGAACATCTTCGCCGCCACGTCCTGTGGCGGATAGATGGTGCGGTCCTCGCGGATCGCCGCGTCCACCAGCGGCGTGGCCGGCTTCACCGGGTTGGCGTAGTGGGTGACGTTGGTGTTGTTGGCGGCCACCTGCGGCTCGAGCAGGTAGTTGATGAACGCATAGGCGTTCTGCGGGTGCTTGGCGTCCTTCGGGATGGCCAGCATGTCGAACCACTGCGGCGCGCCTTCCTTCGGGATCGAATAGGCCACTTCCACGCCGTTGCCGGCCTCCTCGGCGCGGTCGCGGGCCTGGATGATGTCGCCCGACCAGCCCACCACCAAGCAGGTGCTGCCATTGGCCAGCGAACCGACGTACTGGCTGGAGTGGAAGTTCTGCACGTACGGGCGGATGCTCTTGAGCAGGTCCGCGGCCTTCTGGATGGTGGCCGGGTCGGTGCTGTGCGGGTCTTGGCCCAGGTAGTGCAGCGCGATCGGGATCATGTCCGCCGGGGTGTCGAGAAGGGTGACCCCGCAATCCTTCATCCTGGCGATGTTCTCCGGCTTGAACACCAGGTCCCAGCTGCCGGCGATGTCGGTGCTGCCGCCGAAGCGCTCCTTGAGCTTGGCCACGTTGTAGCCGATGCCGGTGGTGCCCATCATGTACGGCACGCCGTACTTGTTCTCCGGGTCCTGGCCGGCGATGCGCGCCATCACCTCCGGGTCGAGGTTGGCCAGGTTCGGGATCTTGCTCTTGTCCAGCGGCAGGAACACGCCGGCCTGGATCTGGCGGCCGAAGAAGTTCAGCGTCGGCACCACGATGTCGTAGCCGCTGTCGCCGGTCAGCAGCTTGGTCTCGACCATCTCGTCGCTGTCGAACACGTCGTAGGTGACCTTGATGCCGGTCGCCTTCTCGAAGTTCGGGATGGTGTCCTCGGCGATGTAATCCGAGTAGTTGTAGACGTTGAGGACCTTGGCCTCGCCGCCAGCGTCGGCGGTCGGGGCGCCCTGCTCCTTGCCACCACAGGCGGCAAGCAGGGACAGGGCGACGCCAGCGGTCAGGATGCGCAGATTCATGGGTTGTCCAGTGTGATCCGGGAGGGGCCGGCTGAACCGGCGTGGCCGGCCATTGTCCCACGAAGCACCGGCCGGGGCGACGCCGCCCGCCCCCGCCCGCCCCCGCCTTCCCCCCCCCCCGGAGCGCCGGCTGCGGCCGCCGCGCGTTCACACGTTGAGCAGCAGGAATTCGCGCTCCCAGGAGCTGATGACGCGGAAGAAGGTCTCGTATTCCTTGCGCTTGACCGACACATAGGCCCGGCAGAAGCGGGGGCCGAGCAGCGCCTGCAGCGGCGCGCAGCCTTCCAGCCCGTCCAGCGCCTCGCCCAGCGAGCGCGGCAGCGCATAGCCCGGCGCCTTGGCATTGCCGGCCACCGGCGCGGTCGGGGTGAGCTTCTCGCGGATGCCGAGCAGGCCGCAGGCCAGGGTCGCGGCGATCGCCAGGTAGGGGTTGGCGTCGGAGCCGGCGAAGCGGCTTTCCACGCGGCTGTTCTCCAGGCTGTCGATCGGCACCCGCAGCCCGCAGGTGCGGTTGTCGAAGCCCCATTCCACGTTGCTCGGCGACACCTCGCCGAACACCAGGCGGCGGTAGGAGTTCACGTTCGGGGCGAAGAACGCCATCGCCATCGGCACGTACTTCTGCAGCCCGGCCAGGTACTGCATGAACAGTGCGCTGTACTCGCCCTCGCCTTCGCCGGCGAACACATTGGCGCCGTCACGGGTGCGCAGCAGGCTCTGGTGGATGTGCATGGCGCTGCCCGGCTCGTTCTCCATCGGCTTGGCCAGGAAAGTGGCGTACACGCCGTGGCGCAGCGCCGCCTCGCGCATGGTGCGCTTGAACAGGAACACCTGGTCGGCCAGCGCCATGGCGTCGGCGTGGGTGAAGTTCACCTCCAGCTGCGCCGCGCCGGATTCGTGGATCAGCGTGTCCACGTCCAGCTGCATCGCGTCGCAGTAGTCGTACATCAGGTCGAGGATCGGGTCGAATTCATTGACCGCGTCGATCGAATACGACTGGCGCGCGGTTTCCGGGCGCCCGGAGCGGCCGGCGGGCGGCAGCAGCGGAAAGTCCGGGTCGGTGTTCTTCTGCACCAGGAAGAACTCCACCTCCGGCGCGACGATCGGCTTGAGCCCCAGTTCCTCGTAGGCGGCCAGCACCCGCCGCAGCACGTTGCGCGGCGCCAGCTCGTGCGGCTGCCCGCTGCGGGTGTAGCAGTCATGGATGACCTGCGCGGTCGGGTCGGTCGCCCACGGCACCATGCGCACCGTGTCCGGGTCCGGGCGCAGCACCATGTCCGAATCGGCCGGCGCCACCAGTTCGTAGTAGTCGTCGGGCGAGTCGCCGGTGACGGTGGTGGCGAAGATGCCCTCGGGCAGGCGCGTGCCGTAGTCGTGCGAGAACTTGTCGGCCGGGATGATCTTGCCGCGCGCATTGCCGGTGATGTCCGGCACCAGGCATTCGACCTCGGTGATGTTGCGCTGCTTGAGCCAGCGCAGCAGGGTGCTGTCTTCCTGCACGGCGGCGGGCTTGCGGGGGCGGGAACGGGGACGGGAGCTCATGACGGTTCGGCTTCGGTGGCATGACAGGCGCCCGCCACCGGTATGCAGGCCCTGCCCCGGTGGACAGGCGTGCTGGCACGCTACTGCCGCCCCGGCGTTTAGGCAACCGCCCGCCACCGTGCCCGGGGCAGCCCGGACACGTAGACTGCACTGCCCGCCCGCTTCGATGCGCCCGATGCCCGACGCCGCCGCCCGGCCCGACTATCCGCCCAGCTGGTATGCGGCGAGCCTGCCGCCGCTGCCGCCGCGCGCGCCGCTGCGTGGCCACGCGCGCGCCGACGTGGCGGTACTGGGCGCCGGCTACACCGGGCTGACCGCCGCCCTGGCGCTGGCCGAGAAGGGTTACCGGGTGAGCGTCCTGGAGGCCGAGCGGGTCGGCTGGGGCGCCTCCGGCCGCAATGGCGGGCAGGCGCTGGTGGGCTACGGCTGCGACGCGCAGACGCTGGAATCGCTGCTCGGCGAGCGCGATGCGCGGCTGCTGTTCGAGTTCTCGCGCGAGGGCCTGCACCGGCTCAGGCAGCGCATCGCGCGCCACGGCATCGACTGCGACTGGCGCGATGGCCATGCCAGCGTGCCGATCCGCCGCCGCCAGGAACGGGCGCTGCGCGCGGACATGGACACCCTCGCACGGCGCTACGATTACCCGCTGCAATGGTGGGACCGCGCGCAGTTGCGCCAGGTGCTGGCCAGCGACCGCTACCGCGGCGCGCTGTACGACCCGGGCAGCGGCCACCTGCACCCGTTGGCGTATGCGCAGGGGCTGGCGCGCGCGGCCGAGGCGGCCGGTGCCACGCTGCACGAACATTCGCCGGTGCAGCGCCTGCAACGTGGTGCGCGCCCGGTCCTGCAGACCGCGCAGGGCAGGCTCGAGGCCGACTTCGTGGTGCTGGCCGGCAACGCCTGGCTGCAGGGCATCGCCCCGGAACTGGAGACCCGGATGATGCCGGTCGGCACCTACATCGGCGCGACCACGCCGCTCGGCGCCGAACGCGCGCGTGCGCTGATCGGCAACGACATGGCCGTGGCCGACGTGAACTGGGCGCTGGACTATTTCCGCCTCAGCCGCGACCACCGGCTGCTGTTCGGCGGCCAGGCCAGCTATTCGGCGCTGCCGCCGCCGGGCCTGCGCGGGGTGATGACCCGGCGCATGCGCGCGGTGTTCCCGCAGCTGGCCGACGTGGAGCTGGAGTACGTCTGGGGCGGCTACATCGACATCACCCGCAACCGCGCCCCGCACTGGGGCCGGCTCGGGCCGAACATCTATTTCGCGCAGGGCTTTTCCGGCCACGGCGTGGCCAGCAGCGGCCTGGCCGGCGATGTCATCGCCGAGGCCATCGCCGGCCAGGCCCAGCGGCTGGACGTATTCGAACGGATCGCGCACCACCGCTTTCCCGGCGGCAGCGCCCTGCGCCGCCCGCTGCTGGTGGCGGCGATGGCCTGGTACAAGCTGCGCGACCTGCTGTGGTGAATCGCCGGCCGCATGCGGTCGGGCCGTGTCCCGCGCCCGGCGCTGCGCTCAGGCGTCGTTGTCCCCGGCGTCGTGCCACAGCTCGTGCGCGTCGACGCGGATGCGCAGGGCCGCCTCCAGTGCATTGGCACGGGCCTCGGCTTCGGCCAGCGCGCTGTCCTGTTCCTGGCGCTGCGCGGCGATCAGTTCGGCGATCCCGGCTTCGCCCAGCGCATAGGCGCGGCGGACCTTGCCGGTGCTGGCGCGCACCGCCTCCAGCGCCTGCCAGCTGTCGCGCCACAGCCGCCAGGCGGCATCGGCCTGGCGCACGGTCTGCTCGGCCTCGCGCTGGATCAGCCGACGCATGCCCTCGGCCACGGCGCTGCCGGCCTCGGCACTGGCGCGTTGCGCATCGGCATTGGCCGAACGCAGCGCGCCGCCGAACGGAATGCTGACCACCACTCCGAGCGAACGTTCCTCGCCGCCGCGCTCGTCCAGCCAGCGCAGGGCCACGCTGAGATCCGGGCGGCGCTCGGCGCGGGCGCGCAGGGCCGCGCGCTCCAGCCGTTCGGCCTCGCGCTCGGCGGCGCCGATCTCATGGCTGCGGCTGACGATGTGGTCGATGTGGCGTTGCGCGCCGGTGTCGTCGGCGACCGGCTCGGGCAGCGCCGGCGCACGTTCGGGCAGCGGGATCGAGGGGAACGTGGTGCGCAGGGCGATGCGCGCGGCCTCGCAGCGCGCCGCCGCCGCGGTCGCCTGCGCGCGGACCTGCGCCGCCGCGGCCTGCGCGCTGTCGAGGTCGCGCCGGGCGGCATCGCCGGCAGCGACGCGGCGGGCGATGGCATCGCGGTCGCGCTGCACCAGCGCCAGCTGCGCCTGCGCCTGGGCCACCCCGGCTTCGGCCCGCAACCATTCCATCCATTGCGCCAGCAGCAGGCGCGCGGCCTGGTGCTCGGCGTCGGCCAGCTGCAGGCCGGCGACCTCGCGCCCCAGCCGGCCGATCTCGCGGTCCAGCCGTGCCTTGCCCGGCAGCCGCACGCCGCGGCTGAGCTGGGCTTCGTATTCGCGATAGTCCAGGCCGCCCTGCACGCGCCGCTGCTGCGACATCAGGCTCAGGGTGGGTTCGTGCGGCCCGGCGGCCAGCCCGCGCGCCTCGGCCTCGGCGCGGCTGGCGCGCGCGGCGGCCGCCTGCACGTCCGGGTGCACGGCGATGGCCTGCAGGACCAGCGGCTCGGGCGGCAGGTAGGCGGCATCGGGCGCGGCCAGCGCCAGGCCGGGGGCGGCCAGCCACGCGGCCAGCGCCAGGGTCAGCCGCAGCGGCTTCATGCCAGCCTCCCGAAGCGTTCGACGATCTCGCTCCACCAGCGGATGTCGGCACCGGGCAGGCGCTGGCGCAGTCCGTCCAGCACCTCGTCCACGCGCTCGGCCGGCAGCACCAGCCAGGCCAGGTCGCGGGCGACGCGGCCACGTACGCGCTCGCGCACGCTGGCGGTATCGAAGCTGCTGCCATGGCCTTCGCCGTGCAGCGTGGTGAAACCGGGCAGGTCGGGCATGTCGAGCAGCGCGGCGATCACCGCGTCCTCCAGTACGGGGGAGAAAACCAGGTTCAGGCGACGCAGTTCCATCAACGGGCTCCGAAGCGGCGGAACAGGACCGGCAGCAGCAACAGCGTCAGTGCGGTCGAACTGACCAGCCCGCCGATCACCACGATCGCCAGCGGGCGCTGGATCTCCGAGCCGGGGCCGCTGGCGAACAGCAGTGGCACCAGCCCCAGGCCGGTGATGCTGGCGGTCATCAGCACCGGGCGCAGGCGCCGCCGCGCGCCTTCGCGCACCACGCTCGCCATGGCCATGCCGGTGGCGGACAACTGGTTGAAGTGCTCGACCAGCACCAGCCCGTTGAGCACCGCGATGCCGAGCAGGGCGATGAAGCCGATCGAGGCCGGCACCGACAGGTATTGGCCGGTCAGCCACAGCGCGAGCACGCCGCCGACCATCGCGAACGGCACGTTGCCCAGCACCAGCAGCGCCTGCCGCATCGAACCGAAGGTGGAGAACAGCACCAGGAAGATCAGGCCGATGGCCACCGGCACCACCATGCCCAGGCGCGCAGCGGCGCGCTGCTGGTTCTCGAACTGGCCGCCCCAGACGATGCGGTAGCCTTCGGGCAACGGCACCTCGCCGGCGACCCGGGCACGCGCCTCCTCGACGAAGCCGACCAGGTCGCGGCCGTCGACGTTGGCCTGTACCAGGGCGAAGCGCGAGCCGTTCTCGCGGCGCACCGCCACCGGGCCGGTGCTGCGCTCGATCTGCGCCAGCGCCGACAACGGCACCTCGCCGGTGCCATCGCCGCGCGCCAGCAGCAGCCGCTCGAAGCGCGCCGGATCCTGCTGCACGCCGGCATCCCCGCGCACCAGCACCGGGATGCGCCGGTCTGGTGCGATCACCGTGCCGGCCGGCAGACCTTCGATCTGCGCGCGCAGTTCGTCCTGCACGTCGGCCACGGCCAGGCCGGCGCGGCCGGCGGCCTGGGCATCGATCTGCAGGCGCAGGTATTCCACGCCTTCGGCGGTCTGCGCCAGCACGTCCTGCGCGCCGGCCACGTCCTGCAGCACCTGCGCGATGCGCGTGCCGAGCTGGTTGACGGTGGCCAGCTCCGGCCCGAACACCTTGACCGCGACGTCGCCACGGCTGCCGGTGAGCATCTCGCTGACCCGCATCTCGATCGGCTGGGTGAAGCCGTAGTCGATGCCGGGGAAATCCTCCAGCACGGTGCGGATCTGGTCGGCCAGCCATTCCTTGTCCGGCCTGCGCCACTGCGCCTTGGGCTTGAGCTCCAGGAACACGTCGCTCTCGTTCAGGCCCATCGGGTCCAGGCCCAGTTCGTCCGAGCCCACCCGCGCGATCACGTGCAGGATCTCCGGCACCCGCGCCTTGAGCGCCCGTTCCACCGCCAGGTCCTGTTCGACGCTGCTTTCGATGCCGATCGACGGCAGTTTGGCCAGCTGCACCAGCAGGTCGCCCTCGTCCATGGTCGGCAGGAAGGTCTTGCCGACCCCGAACCACGCCGCCACGCCCAGCAGCAAGGCCGCGCCGGCGCCGATCGCCACGCGCCGCGGCCGCGCCAGCGCACCGTCGAGCAGCGGCATGTACAGGGCGTCGAGCCTGCGCATCAGCCACGGCTCGGCGTGGGCGCGTTCGCGCAGCAGCAGCGACGCCAGCACCGGGATCACCGTCAGCGACAGCAGCAGCGAGCCGGCCAGCGCGAACACGATGGTCAGCGCCACCGGGCCGAACAGCTTGCCCTCCAGGCCTTCCAGCGCCAGCAGCGGCAGGAACACCAGGCAGATGATGAGAATGCCCGAGGCCACCGGCGCGGCCACTTCGCGCACCGCCGCGAACACCCGGTGCAGGCGCGGCAGGCCCGCGCCGGACGCAGCCGGGTCGAGCCGGCTGACAGTGTTCTCCACCACCACCACCGCCGCATCGACCAGCATGCCGATGGCGATCGCCAGCCCGCCCAGGCTCATCAGGTTCGCGCTCATGCCGAACGCGCGCATCATCAGGAAGGTGAGCAGCGCCGCGAACGGCAGGGTCAGCGCCACCACCAGCGCCGCGCGCAGCTCGCCCAGGAACAGCAGCAGCAGCACCACCACCAGCACGGTGGCCTCGAGCAGGGCCTTGGTCACGGTGCCGACCGCGCGGTCGATCAGCGCGCTGCGGTCGTAGAACGGCTCCACCCGCACCCCGGCCGGCAACTGCGGCGCCAGTTCGGCCAGGCGCGCGCGCACCGCGCCGACCACCGCGCCGGCATCGGCGCCGCGCAGGCCGACCACGATGCCCTGCACCGCCTCGCCCTGGCCGTCGCGGGTGACCGCGCCATAGCGGGTCATTCCGGCCATGCGCACCTGGGCCACATCGCCGACCCGCAGGGGGATGCCGTCCTGCACCCGCAACACGATGTTGCGCAGGTCCTCCAGCCCGCGCACCGCGCCCTCGGCGCGGACCACCAGCGCTTCCCCGCCGTCGCCGAGGCGGCCGGAGCCGTCGTTGCGGTTGTTGCGCTCCAGCGCGTCGGCCAGGTCGCGGAAATGCAGGCCGGCGGCCGACAGCGCGGCGCGGTCGGGCACCACCACGTAGCTGCTCACCTCGCCACCGAGCGCGTTCACGTCGGCCACGCCGGGGATGGTGCGCAGCGCCGGGCGGATCACCCAGTCCAGCAGCGCGCGGCGCTCGGCCAGCGGCAGGTCGCCGCCCTCGATGGTGAACATGAAAAGATCGGACAGCGGCGTGGCGATCGGCGCCAGCCCGCCGCCGACGCCGTCCGGCAGCGCGACGTTGCCGAAGCGCTCGGCGACCTGCTGCCGCGCCCAGTAGATGTCGGTGCCTTCGGCGAAGTCCAGGGTGATGTCGGCGATGGCGTACTTGGCGGTGGAGCGCAGCATGGTGCCGTTGGGCAGGCCGAGCAGCTCCAGCTCCAGCGGCGCGACGACGCGGCTCTCCACTTCCTCCGGGGTCATCCCCGGCGCCTTCAGGATCAGCTTGACCTGGGTCGGCGCGATGTCCGGGTAGGCATCCACCGGCAGTTCCAGGAACGCCAGCGCGCCGGCCAGCGCCAGCCCCGCGGCGGCTACCAGCACCAGCACCCGCTGGGTCAGGGAGAATTCGACCAGGCGTCCGAGCATCGGCTTACTCCCCGGCCGCCAGCAGCGCCTTCAATGCGCTGGTACCGGCCACCGCCACCGCGCTACCGGCCGCGAGCGGCCCGCGCACCACCACCTGGGTCGCCGATTCGCCCAGCACTTCGACGGTCACCACCCGGTAGCCGCCCTGCGTGGCGGCGAACACCACGCTGTCGCGGCCCACCCGTGCCAACGCACCGCGCGGCAGCGCCAGCGCTCCCTGCGGTGCCGGCAGTTCCAGCGTCACCGCCACCGGCTGGCCCGGCACCAGTGCGCTGGCGGCCGCGAAGCGCGCGCGCACCGGCACGGTCTGGCTGGCGCCATCGACCGCGCTGCCCACGGCGGTGATCCGGCCGCGCGCGTCGGTGCCGTCGATGCGCGCCACCTGCCCGGCCGCCAGGCGCATGCGTGCTGCCACCGGCGCGCGGATGGCCACGTCCAGCTGCGCGGTATCGGCCACCACGAACGCGGCGGCCATGGCCTCCAGCGCCTGCCCCGGCGCCACCTTGCGCTCGAGCACGCGCCCGGCCAGCGGCGCGCGCAGTTCGTATTCGCCCGGCAGCCCGCCCCTGGCCGCCGGCGCCAGCGCCAGCGCCCGCGCGAACTGCGCCTGGGTGGCCCCGGTCTGCTCCTGCAGCGCGCGGCTGCTCTCGGCACGCGCGGCGGGCACGATGCCCTCGGCCAGCAGCTCGGCATCGCGCCGCGCCTGCCGCGCCGCCAGGCGTGCTTCGCTGGCCGCGCGCCCGGCGTCGGCCTCGAGCATCATCCGTTCGCGGCTCTGCACCCGCGCCAGCGGCGCACCCACCGCGACCTGGCTGCCCTCGACCGCCAGCACCCGGGTCACCGTACCGGCGTACGGCGCGGTCACCACCGCGCTGCGCTCCAGCGCCGGCTCCACCGTCGCCGGCAGGTGTTCCAGCGGAATGCCGGTGGCCGCGACCGCCGCCGCGTTGCGCACGCCCAGCGCGCGCGCCTGCTCGGCCGGCAGGCGGATCGCCGCCGGCGCCGCGGCAGCCACCGCGGTGCAACTGGCCAGCAGCAGCGCCAGGCCGAACGGCAGCGCCGGAAGGAAACGGGGACGGCAGGACATCGAACAACCTCGACGTGGGGTACGGGGTGCCGGGAGTCTGCCGGGCGTGGCTTTGGAAACGCTTAAGGCGCTCGAGTGCGAAGCAGTTGCGTTTGCGTCCCGCTGCCGGCATCCGGCGGGTTGCCGCCGGCGGCGTGCCTGCACACGGCGGCACCGCCCCCGTGCACGCCGGTTGCGAGCGCCGGGCCAGTGGCTGCCGTGCACGATGGAGCGGCCGTGCTGGGTCGCACCGGCACGGCCGTGGCGACCGCGGTCAGGCCTCCGGCAGCGCCGGGAACGGGCCCAGGCGGGCGACCAGTTCGCCCGCTTCGAGGCGGAACTGCAGGTCCAGCGCCAGTATCCGCGCCAGGGTCCGCGCCAGGGCCAGGCCGAGGCCGCCGTGGGTGTCGGGCGCATGCTCCGGGCGCTTGCGCCAGAAGCGCTCGCCCAGCCGCGGCAGGTCGCTGTCGTGCAGATCGGGCGCGGGATTGTGGACCTCGAGCCAGGCGCCCTCCGCCAGCACCCGCACCCCGGCCACGATGCGGCTGCCGGGCGGGGCGTATTCGGCGGCGTTCTGCAGCAGGTTGGCGACGATGCGCTCGAGCAGCGCGACGTCGCTCGACGTCCACCACTCCACCGCGCCATCGAGCTGGATGCGCGCGCCCGCGGACGTGGCCCGCGCCAATACCTGGCGCTGCTGCTCGAGCAGCGCGCGCAGGTCCAGCGGCTCCGGCTGCGGCTCGGCCTGGCCGGACTCGTAGCGCGACAACGCCAGCAGGCCATCGACGCTGCGCTGCATGCGCTCCACCGCCGCCAGCGATATCGCCAGCGCCGCCGCCGCGCGACCGGGGTCGCCGCCGCGCAGCGCCAGCTCGGCGCTGGTGCGGATCTCGGCCAGCGGCGTGCGCAGTTCGTGGGCGACGTCGCGCGCGAACCGGCGTTCGCGTTCCAGCGCGTCGTAGAGGCGGCCGAACGCGCTGTCCAGCGCCGCGGCCAGCGGCGCCAGCTCGGTCGGCAGCGTCGCGTCGAGCAGCGGCACCTGCGCGGTTTCCGGCGACAGCGACCCCACCCGGCCGCCCAGCCGCAGCAGCGGCCGCAGGCCACGGTTGACCACCACGATCGCCAGCGCCGCCGCGCCCAGCGCCGCCAGCAGGCTGACCAGCAGCAGCGACAGGTGGATGCGCCGTTCCAGCAGGTCCACGTCGGTGCGTTCAATGGCGACGGTGAGCAGCGCCGCGCGCGGGTCGCCGGCCGGGCCCGGGGCCACCTGCTGTGCCACCGCGCGGCCGCGGTGGCCGTCGGGAAGCACCAGGTCGTAATACAACGGCTCGGCGGCGGGCAGCCGCGGCGGGCGCGCCAGTGCCTGCGCGCCGCTGGAGGACGAGCGCGCGAGCACCGCGCCGGTGCGGTCCCAGATGGTGTAAAAATCGGTATGCCCGTGCTCGCGGAACTCGGGCATCAGCGCATCCACCGGGGTACCGCTGGCAAGCATGGCGCCGACCGCGCGCGCGCGGTCGAGCAGCTGCGCGTCCAGCCGCGCGTACAGGTGGTGGTCCAGCACCTGGTCCAGCAGCAGGAACAGCACCACCAGCAGGCTGCCCAGCCCGCCGACCAGCGCCACGATCAGGCGCCGCCGGATCGACCTCAGCCAGCGCCGCTCAGACGACCACATAGCCGAACCCGCGGCGGGTCTCGATCAGGCCATCGACGCCGGCACGCGCGAGCTTGGCGCGCAGGGTGCTGACCAGTACCTCGATCACCTTGTCCGAGGCGGTGCTGCTGCCGGCATACAGCCGCTCGAACAGGCCGCCGCGGGTATGCACGCGGCCGCGCTCGCGCAGCAGCAGTTCCAGCAGCGCGTACTCCTTGGGCGACAGCGCGATCGCCCCGTGCGGACCGGTCACCAGGCAGGTCGCGGTATCCACGCTCAGCGCGCCGGCGACCAGCCGCGGCGACGCGTCGTCGAAGCGGCGCCGCGCCAGCGCCTTCAGCCGCGCCAGCAGTTCGTCGATGGCGAAGGGCTTGACCAGGTAGTCGTCGGCGCCGCGGTTGAGCGCCTCGACCCGGTCGCTGACCTGGTCGCGCGCGGACAGCACCAGCACGCGGGTGGCGCGCCGCTGCGCGCGCAGGCCGTCGAGCACCCCCAGCCCGTCGATGCCCGGCAGCGCCAGGTCCAGCACCATCAGGTCATAGTCGTAATGCGCCAGGAACCCCAGCGCCTGGCTGCCATCGGCGGCGGCGTCGACCGCGTGGCCCTCCGCGGCCAGGGCGATGGCCAGGCTCTCGCGCAGGGCGGTGGAATCCTCGACAAGCAACAACCGCATGGGGCAGACGACATCACCGGAGACCGCGGCATCATGCCCTGTCCGTCCGGCCAATGCACCGCGGGCCGGTCATGCCGCCGTCGCCGGCGCCGGGCTAAAGTCCGCCGCACGCCGGCCGCTAACTGCTTGCGACGACCCGCCACCGGATTCCCCCACCCATGACAGTGTCGCCGCCGGCCGGCTTCGACAGCCGACCGATCACCCCGCTGCCACAGCGCATCCTGCTGGTCGAGAACTCGCGTACGTTCACCACGATGCTGCGCGAGGCCATCGAACAGCGCCTGGAGCTGCCGGTGAGCGTTGCGTCCTCGCTGGCCGAGGCCGGTGCCCTGCTCGACGCCGAGGACGACTGGTTCCTGGTGCTGACCGGGCTGGTGCTTGCCGACGGCGACCGCGACGGCGTGGTGGCCTACTTCGTCGAACGCGGGCTGCCGACCATCGTGGTCAGCAGCGTCTACGACGAAGACCTGCGCCGGCGGGTGCTGCAGCAGGACATCATCGACTACGTCCTGAAGAACACGCCCGGCAGCCTGGATTACCTGGTGTGGCTGGTGCAGCGGCTGGAGCGCAACCGCCGCATCTCGGCGCTGGTGGTGGACGACTCGCCGTCGGCGCGCGGCTACGCCGCCTCGCTGCTGGCCATGTACGGCTACCGCGTCGCCCAGGCCGGCGACGGCCCGGCCGCGCTGCAGGCGCTGGAAGCGGACCCGGCGATCCGCCTGGCCATCGTCGACCAGGAAATGCCGGGGATGGACGGGGTCGAGCTGACCCGCCGGCTGCGCGCCCTGCGCGCGCGTGACCGGGTGGCGGTGATCGGCATCTCCGGCAACTCCGACCCGTCGCTGATCCCGCGCTTCCTGAAGAACGGCGCCAACGACTTCCTGCGCAAACCCTTCTCGCGCGAGGAGTTCTTCTGCCGGGTGTCGCAGAACGTCGACCAGCTGGAGCTGATCGGCACCCTGCAGGACCTGGCCACCCGCGACTTCCTCACCGGCCTGCCCAACCGCCGCAGCTTCCTGGAGCGCAGCCAGCGCCAGCTGGAGCGGCGCGCCGCCGATGCCGGCAGCGTGGCGGTGGCGATGGTCGACATCGACCATTTCAAGCACATCAACGACAGCCTCGGCCACGAGGCCGGCGACCAGGCGCTGCGCGCGGTGGCCGGGGTCCTGCACGCCCACACCCGGCCGCAGGACCTGAGCGCCCGTTTCGGCGGCGAGGAGTTCTGCCTGCTGGTCACCGTGGAGGACGAGGACGCCTGCGCGCGCCATTTCGAACAGCTGCGCGCGGCCGTGGCCGCGCTGGAGCTGACCCTGGGCGGCAGCACGCTGCGCATGACCGTGAGCATCGGCGTGTGCCGCATGCCGGCGCACAGCTGCACGCTGCACGCGCTGATCGCCGAGGCCGACCGCCAGCTCTACCTGGCCAAGGCCGGCGGCCGCAACCGCGTGCACGGCATTACCCTGGACGAAACCGCCTGCGTGCTTTGATCCAGATCAACGCAGCGCGCCGCCGCCCTGCCTAGAGTGCGCCCGACAGCATCTACTTGGAGAAGCGGCGGTGGCACTTTTGGTCTGGCAGGACGATCTCAACACGGGCGTGGAGGTCATCGACCACCAGCACATGCGCATCGTGGAGATGCTCAACCACCTGCACGTGACCCAGAAGAGCATGGAGCGCGTCGCCGTGGGCGAGGTGATCGACGAGCTGATCGACTACACCCTGTCGCACTTCGCCTTCGAGGAAGAGCTCATGGAGGAGGCGGGCTACCCGTTCTGCGCCGCGCACAAGCGCGTGCACGAGGTGTTCATCAAGCGCGTCTCCGAGTACCGCATGCGTTTCGAGTCGGGCGAGGACATCACCGACGACCTGCGCAACATGCTCTCGCGCTGGCTGTTCAACCACATCCGCGGCGACGACAAGGCCTACGCCGAGCACGTCAAGCGCCACCTCAACAAGTTCGCCCGCGAACACGAGGAAGGCGGCTGGCTCGGGCGCACGCTCAAGCGCCTGTTCCGCTGAGCGCAGCGCACGCCTGCCGGCGCCGCGCGGCGCATGGCGGCGGTTCGTGCACCATGGAACCGCCGGGAGCGATGCCCGGCACCCGGCCATGAACGGCCGATGGCCGCCAGGGATGTCGGCCCCCCTTGCCCGCCACGCGCGGCACGGATCAGCGCCGCGGCGCGGCGCGGCGCTGGATCGCCCATAACGCCAGCGCGGTGGCCAGCGCGGTGGCGCACAGGTAACCGCCGACCGCACCGACCCCGAACTTCCCGGCCAGCCAGGTCGCCGCGTAGGGCGCCGGCGCGGCGCCGAGGATGCCGGCCAGGTTGAACGACAGCGAGGCGCCGGTATAACGCACCTGCACCGGATACAGGCTGGCCAGCATGGTGCCGCAGGGGCCGTAGGTCAGGCCCATCAGGAACAGCCCCAGCGACAGGAAGCCCAGCACCTGCCACGGGTGCGCGGCCTGGAACAGCGGCTGGAACAGCAGCCCGAACACGAAGATCGCCAGGGTCGCCCACAGCATCGTGCGGATCGTGCCGTGGCGGTCGCCGTGCAGCGCCGCCAGCGGGATGCCCGCGGCGAAGAACAGGATGCCGACCATCTGCAGCAGCAGGAACTGCTCGCGCGTATAGCCCAGCGCCGAGGTGCCGTAGCCCAGGGTGAACACCGTCATCAGGTAGAACAGCACGAAGGTCGCGAACGCCGCCAGGGTCCCGGCCACCAGCGCGAAGCCATGGCCGGCGACCACCTCGCGCATCGGCAGCCGCACCCGCTGCCCGTGCGCGACCGCGCGGCGGAAATCCGGGGTCTCGTGGATGTTCAGGCGCACCCACAGGCCGACGATCACCAGCAGCGCACTGGCCAGGAACGGCACGCGCCAGCCCCAGGCCAGGAACGCGGCATCGTCCAGCAGCCGGCCCAGCAGCAGGAAGATGCCGGCCGACATCAGGAAGCCCAGCGGCGCGCCCAGTTGCGGGAACATGCCGTACCAGGCGCGCTTGCCCGGCGGCGCGTTCTCGGTGGCCAGCAGCACCGCCCCGCCCCATTCGCCGCCCAGGCCCAGGCCCTGGCCGAAGCGGCACAGCGCCAGCAGCGCCGGCGCCAGCAGGCCGATATCGGCATGGGTGGGCAACAGGCCGATGGCGACCGTGGACAGGCCCATGGTCAGCAGCGCCGCCACCAGCGTGGCCTTGCGGCCGATGCGGTCGCCGTAGTGGCCGAACAGTGCCGAACCCACCGGCCGCGCGATGAAGGCCACCGCGAAGGTCGCCAGCGACTGCAGCAGCGCCGCGTTGGCGCTGCTCTCGGGAAAGAACAGCGTGGGAAACACCAGCACCGCCGCGGTGGCATAGATGTAGAAATCGAAGAACTCGATGGTGGTGCCGACCAGACTGGCGGCGAGCACGCGGCGCGGGGAATTGGCGGGAGTCGCGATCGAGGGCATGGGCGCCAGGGCGGGGAGATGTCCGCGCAGTCTGCCACGCCGCGGGCAGCCACTGCCGGCCGCCGACGGCGACACGCCAGCGCGTCCACCGCCCCCTGCATCGCCCCGTCCCGGCCTGCCCGGCACGCTGCCCGGCGCTGCGCGAAGCGACCCACCGCGGTCCGCCGGCACGTTGCCCCGGGCCCGGCCACGACGGCGTGCGTTCACGCCCGCGCGACGTCCCCGCAACGGGAATTGAACGCGGCCTTGGCGCGCCCTCCACCGCGGTTAACCGCGGCGCAGCGGCGAGCCGCGCCACGCTGCCGGTTCACGGTCGCATGCACGGGCGCTCGGCTAGGTTCGGCCGTGCGCATATCGACGCGCCGAAACGACAGGAGCAGCCATGAACGATCGACCGCTACAGACCGCCCTCCTCGCCGCCGCGCTGGCGCTGGCCGGGTCCGGCGCCGCCCACGCGCAGGACGCGCTCACCGCGCCGCAGGTACGCGCGCAGCTGGAGGCGCAGGGCTATACCAAGGTCAAGGACCTGGAGTTCAAGGACGGCATGTGGAAGGCCGATGCCACCAGCGCCAACGGCAAGCACGTGGATGTGCGCCTGGATCCGCGTACTGGCAAGGTGTACCCGGACAAGGCGGTGTCGCCGCTGGGCGAGGCCGATATCCGCGCCCAGCTGGCCACCGCCGGTTACAGCGGGGTGCATGACGTCAAGCTCGACGATGGCCTGTGGCAGGCCAAGGGCACGACCGCCGCGGGCGAGAAGGTGAAGGTGCGGCTGGATCCGGCGACGGGTGAAGTGATCGCACTGGAAAAGGACTGACCGCCGCCATGCCGGGCGCATGACGCAGCGGTGGCCGCCGCGGGCCGGCCCAGACGACGGGCCCGCGGCGTGCCTGGATCGCGTCAGGCCAGCACGCCGGCCTCGCGCAGCGCCGCTTCCACCCGCGGCTGGTTGCCCGGCTCCAGTTCGGTCATCGGCAGGCGCAGGGTGCCGCCGCACAGGCCCAGCCGCTGCATCGCCCACTTCACCGGGATCGGGTTGGCCTCGACGAACAGCTGCCGGTGCAGCGGCAGCAGCCGCCGCTGGATCGCCATCGCCGCCGGCACCTGCCCGGCCAGCGCGGCCACGCAGAGCTCGTGCATCAGCCGTGGCGCCACGTTGGCGGTCACGCTCACGTTGCCATGCCCACCGCACAGCATCAGCGCCACCGCGGTGGCATCGTCGCCCGAGTACACCGCGAACCCGTCCGGCACGTCGCGGATCAGCCACTGCGCGCGCTCCAGGTTGCCGGTGGCTTCCTTGATGCCGATCACCCCCGGCACCTGCGCCAGCCGCAGCACGGTGTCGTGCTGCAGGTCGGCGACACTGCGGCCGGGCACGTTGTAGAGCACGATCGGCAGGTCACCGGTGGCCTCGGCGATGGCGCGGAAATGGCGGTACTGCCCTTCCTGCCCCGGCTTGTTGTAGTACGGCACCACCTGCAGCTGGCTGTCGGCGCCGACGTGGCGCGCGTACTGCGCCAGCGCGATGGCCTCGGCGGTGGAATTGCCGCCGCAGCCGGCCATCACCGGCACCCGCCCGGCCGCCTGCTCCACCGCCACGCGGATGATCTCGCAATGCTCTTCCACGGTGACCGTCGGCGACTCGCCGGTGGTGCCGACCACGCCGATGCAGTCGGTGCCCTCGGCCACGTGCCAGTCCACCAGCCGGCGCAGCGCCGGGTAATCCACGCTGCCGTCTTCGTGCATGGGCGTGACGAGCGCGACGATGCTGCCGCGCAGGGGGACGTGGGAGGAGGTCATCGCGGTATCCGGGGGCGTCGGGGAGAAGGAACCGTCGATTCTAATCGTGAAGCCGGGCACGCGGCCCTGTCCGTCCGGTGCCGCGCACGTTGGTTTCAACCCCAACCAGATCGCGCGGGCACTCCCGCGCCGGCAGGTGCCGCCGGCGGCCAGCGCGCGCCGTCGCCCGCCGCGGCGACCGGCTCGGCGGACACGGCGACCACGCACGGCAGCGGGCGGCTCAGGCGCCGGCCACCGCCGGATGCAGCCGCGCCCACAGCACGATCATCGCCAGCGCCAGGAGCACCCAGGCCGCGGTGGCCACGCCCAGCGTGACCGCCAGCGGCCAGCGCACGCTGCCGAAGTAGACCGCCACCAGGTAGCCGGCATAGGGAAACAGCGACCACAGCCCGAACAGGGCGGTCTTCTGCAGGTCGGCACCGGTGCGCTGGCTGCCGACGATGTAGTGCGCGATCAGCGCGAACGTCGGGAACAGCGGCACCAGGCCGGCGATGAAGAAGCTCTTCGACCTGGCCAGCAGCGCGATGGCCAGTACCGCCAGCGCGCCCAGCAGGGATTTCAGGAACAGGGGAATCATGAGCGGCGCGTTGCGTTTCGAGGGGAGCGGCTGCGTGCGGCGTGGACTAGCGGGCCGCCAGCACCAGCGCCAGCGCGACGGCGGCCGGCAGCGCCTGCACGAACAGGATGGCGCGGCTGGCGGTGGCGGCGCCGTACAGGCCGGCCACCAGCACGCAGGACAGGAAGAACGTGCGCACGCCGTATCCGGCCGCGTCCAGCGCCAGGGCATAGACCAGGCCGGCGGCCAGGAAGCCGTTGTAGAGCCCCTGGTTCGCCGCCAGCACCCGCGTCTGTTCGGCGAACTCACGGCTCAGGCCAAAGGCCCTGCGCCCCGCCGGCCGCGTCCACAGGAACATCTCCAGCACAAGGATGCCGGCATGGATCAGCGCGACCAGGGCGGTCGCGATATCGGCAATGAGCAGCATGACCGCCTCGTCCAGTCGCGGCAGGCGAGCATGCGCGACTTCCCGCAGGCCGGCAAGCACGGCGGCCGCGGCGTCCCCGGCCTCACTTACAATGCCGCCCCCCTGTTCCACCGGCATGCGCATGGACATCATCGTCAACGAAGAACTCAAGGCCTACATCGATCCGCTGACCGCGGACGAGCATGACGCGCTGGAGCGCAGCCTGCTGGCCGAGGGCTGCCGCGACGCGCTGGTGCTGTGGGGCAACGTGCTGGTCGACGGCCACAACCGCTACGGCATCTGCCGCAAGCACGGCATCCCGTTCCAGACGGTGCAGAACACCCGTTTCCAGTCGATGCAGGACGTGCACCTGTGGATGATCGAGCAGCACCTGGGGCGGCGCAGCGTGTCCGATTTCCAGCGCGGCGTGCTGGCCCTGCGCAAGCGTGCGATCGTCGAGGCCCGGCACCGCGCCGAGCAGGAACAGCTGCGCCGCGAGAGCGAGGGCGAGGCGCCGCTGGCGGCGGCCACCGACGGCCCGGCCGATGCCGACCTGCCGCCGTGGGAGCCGGCGCCGAAGCTGTCCAGGGCCGAACTCGCCCGCGAAGCCAAGCTCAGCGCCAGCCAGGTGACGCTGATCGAGAAGATCAGCGCGCAGGCCGCGCAGGAGGTGATCGAGGCGGTGAAGGCCGGCGAGATCTCGCTCAGCGCCGCGGCGGTGGTCGCCAGCCTGCCGGAGGAGGAACAGCGCTTGGCCGCGCAGGGCGGCAAGAGCCAGCTGAAGGAAGCCGCGCGGCGGGTGCGCGAGTCGCGCCGCAAGCCGCGGCCGGCGGCGGCGGAGGACGCCGCGCAGCCGCCACGGGACCTGCCCGCGCAGGCCAGTGGCGACGCCGGCGAAGTGGAAGCGCTGCGCCAGCGCGTGGCCTCGCTGACGGCCGAGAACCAGGCGCTGCGCATGGAGCTCGAGGCACTGCGCGCGCGCCTGGCCGGTGCCGCGCCAGCGGACGCCGCGGAGGCCTGACCGGCCGCGCCCCGGCGCACCGCGCACTGCCGCCAGGGCGCAGGCGGCGCGCGCCGGTCCTGCGCGCACGACGCCGCGCGATTGCAAGACGGCCGGGCGGGCGGTCACCATGCGCCCGTCCCCACAGGAGTCGGCCATGGCCTCGGCATCCCCGGAACTGGAACAGTTCGTCCGCGACGCCTTGATGCGCGGCCATGACCGCGAACAGGTGCGGCAGGCGCTGCTCGCCGCCGGCTGGAGCGCCGAACAGATACGCGACGTGCTCGACGGCTGGGCCGAGGTGGACTTCGCGCTGCCGGTGCCGCGCCCGCGCGCTTCGCTGTCGGCGCGCGAAGCGTTCCTCTACCTGGTGCTGTTCAGCACCCTGTATTTCTTCGCCTGGAACCTGGGCAGCCTGCTGTTCGCCCTGCTCGAGCACGCCCTGCCCGACCCGGCCGACGCGCAGTGGCAGGTGGCGCGGCTGACCGGTTCGATCCGCTGGTCGATCTCGGCGCTGGTCATCGCCTTCCCGGTGTTCGCCCTGCTCGCCCGCCACCTTGCCCACGACGTGGCGCGCAATCCGATCAAGCGGCTGTCGCCGGTCCGCCGCTGGCTGACCTACCTGACCCTGTTCGTCGCCGCCAGCGTGCTCATCGGCGACCTGACCACGCTGGTGTTCAACCTGCTCGGCGGCGAACTGAGCCTGCGCTTCGTGCTCAAGGTCGCGGTGGTGGCGGCGATCGCCGGCACCGTATTCGGCCACTACCTGCGCGACCTGCGCCGCGAGGAAGTCGCCGACGGCGGCCACGCCGGCTCCGGTCGCGGCGTGCTGTGGGCGACCGGCATCGCCACGGCGCTGGCGGTCGCTGCCGGCGTATGGACCATGGATTCGCCGATGCAGCAGCGGCAGCTGCGGCTGGACGAAGCCCGCATCGGCGATCTGCAGACCCTGGAGTCGGCCATCGCCGCATGGCGCGGCGAACACGACGCGCTGCCGCCGGACATGGATGCGCTGGCCGCGCAGCCGGGCGTGAACCTGCCGCGGCGCGATCCGGCCGGCGGCGCGGATTACCGCTACCGCCGCATCGACGATAGCCACTACGAACTGTGCGCGGACTTCGCCACCGACAGTGGCCAGCGCCGCGCGCGCTGGCGCCTGCCGCAGGCCGGGCAATGGGCGCATCCGGCCGGACCGCACTGTTTCCGCCGCCGCGCGGGCGACAAGGATTGAGCGTGGCGCCGGCCGATCCGCGCCGCGCCCAGTTGCGCCGGCTCAAGCTGTACGCGCTGGCGATGCTGCTGGCGATGCTGGCCGGCTTCGTGCTCAGCCACCTCAACGGCGAACACGGCGCCTGGGCGTGGGTGGGCGCGTTCTGCGAGGCGGCCATGGTCGGCGCATTGGCCGACTGGTTCGCGGTGGTGGCGCTGTTCCGGCGCCCGCTGAACCTGCCCATCCCGCATACCGCCATCATTCCGCGCAGCAAGGCGCGCATCGCCGACAGCCTGGCGCTGTTCGTGCGCGACCACTTCCTCGAGCCCGAGGCCCTGCTGGTCAAGCTCAGGGTGTTCGACCCGGCCACCCGCCTGGGCCACTGGCTGGCGCAGCCGCCGCAGGCGCGGATGCTGGCCGGCATGGCCCGCGGCTGGGCGCTGCAGGCACTGGACCTGCTGGATGAATCGGCCGTGCGCCGGGCCATCCAGGGCTTCGTGGTCGAACAGCTGCGGCAGTGGAACGCCGCGGCCACCGCCGGCGACCTGCTCGGCCTGCTGACCGCCGACGACCGCCACCAGCGGGTGCTGGACGAGGGCCTGACCCGCATTGCCGGCTGGCTCGACAGCGAGACCGTGCGCCAGCGTGCCTCGGCGCTGATCGTGCGCTACATCCGCAAGGAATGGCCGAAGCTGGCCAGCACCGTGGACTGGGTCAAGCCGATCGACGAGATCGGTGATTCGCTCGCCGGGCGCATGGCCCGCGCCGGGCTGGACGAATTGCAGGCGATCCTGTCCGAACCCGCGCATCCGCTGCGCCAGGACTACGCACGCTGGCTGGGCGGCTACCTGCAGCGGTTGCGCGAGGACCCCGCGCTGGCCGCGCGGGTGGACGCGCTCAAGCAGCAACTGATCGACCACCCGGCCGTGCAGGATTACGTGCAGGGCCTGTGGCAGCGCATCCACCAGCAGCTGCGCGATGACCTGTCGCGCGAGGATTCGGTGCTGGCCGCGCACCTGGAACGCAACCTCGGCAAGCTCGGCGCCAGCATCGGCCGCGACCCGGCGCTGCGCGACGCGCTCAACCAGCACATGCTGGCCGGCGCCGAGCGGCTCACCACGCGGCTGCGCAGCGGCGTGACCACGCACATCGCGCAGACGCTCAAGGCCTGGGACGAGCGCAAGCTGGTCGAGCAACTGGAGCTGAGCGTGGGCCGCGACCTGCAGTACATCCGCTTCAACGGCACCCTGGTCGGCGGCCTGATCGGCCTGCTGCTGCATGCGCTGACCGTCTGGCTGCGCTTCTGATCGCGGCCCGAGCCGCTGCGGCCGTGCCCGGGCGCAGCGTGCAACCGCTTGCCCGATTAATTGAGAATGGTTATCGTTAATACGTAGGCAGTACGCCCAGCCCTGCGCGGCGCGATGCATCGCATCCCCCGCCGCCCGCCCCGTGTACCCCCCAACCAAACCGATGCGGCGCGACGCTTCCTGCGTCGTGCCGTGCATGTGGGCCGGCTACGGGAGAGGCGACGTGCAGCGCACGGTCACGCGGGGCGTGGCGCGCTGCCATGGGCGATTCCGCGGGTCGGCCCTCCCACCGCCCACCAGGAATCCACGATGCAGTCCCCACGCTTGCTCCCGCCGCCACGGCCCACACTGCTGGCCCTCGCCCTGAGCGCCACCCTGTCCGCGCCCGCCGCACTGGCCCAGACCGCGCCGGGCGACGCCACCACGCTCGATGCGGTCAAGGTCGTGGCCGAAGCCGACGACGCGTACACGGTGCGACACGCGCGCACCGCGACCCGGCTCGACCTGTCGCTGCGCCACACCCCGCAGTCGGTCACCGTGCTGACCCGCCAGCAGCTGGACGACATGGGCCTGCACGCGATGTCCGACGTGATGGGCCAGGTGACCGGCGTGCACGTCTCGGTGACCGACAGCGAGCGCATCAACTACGTCTCGCGCGGCTACAACATCAGCAACTTCCAGGTCGACGGCATGCTCAACACCTTCAGCGGCTACATCAAGACCAACAACGACAGCGCCCTCTACGAGCGCATCGAGGTGGTCCGCGGCGCCACCGGCCTGACCACCGGCGCCGGTGATCCGTCGGGCACCATCAACTACGTGCGCAAACGCCCCACCGACCAGTTCGCGATGAGCGCCAGCGTGACGGCCGGGCGCTGGGGCAACCAGCGCCTGGAGGCCGACATCGGCGGCCCGCTCGCGCTGGACGGCCGCGTCCGCGCGCGCATGGTCGCGGCCAGGCAGCAGAGCGATTCGTTCCGCGACGTGTACCGGCTGGACAAGGACGTGTTCTACGGCATCGTCGAGGCCGACCTCACCAGCAGCACCCTGCTCGAGGCCGGCTACGAATACCAGTCGCCGGAGACCTCCGGCGTGACCTGGGGCGTGGTGCCGTACTGGGGCGTGGACGGCCAGCCGGCCAACCTGCCGCGTTCGACCAACCTGTCGGCGCGCTGGAGCCAGTGGCCGATCGTGGAGAAGACCGCGTTCGCGCGGCTGGAGCAGAGCCTGGGCCACGACTGGTCGGCCAGGGCCAGCTATACCCGCTCCCGGCGCGATACGCAGGGCGAAGTCTGGTACGGCGCCGCCGGCTATCCACGCCCGGACGGCAGCGGCGTGCGGGCCTACGTGGGCGTGTTCGGCGAGCGCGGCGACATGCAGGTGCTGGACCTCAACGCCGGCGGCCCGTTCCGCCTGTTCGGGCGCGAACACGAACTGGTGGTCGGCGTCGGCCAGTCGCTGCGCAAGGGCGAAGTGCCGGCGACCGACTACGCCTATCCCGACGGCTACGACCAGGTCGCCGACTGGCGCCACTGGGACGGCAACGTCGCGCCGCTGCGCGTCACCCGCCCCGGCTGGCTGGCCGCGCAGGACGAACTGAAGCAGCGCGCCGCCTACCTGGCCACGCGCCTGCAGCTGGCCGACCCGCTGCTGGCGGTGCTGGGCGCGCGCTACGGCAGCTGGGAGACGCGCAGCTGGAACTACACCCGCGACAGCGCCGGCAAGCTGCTCGGCACCCGCCGCGGCGGCTACCGGCCCGACGATTCGCTGACCCCGTACGCGGGCCTGGTGTATGACCTCGGCGCGCACTTCAGCGCCTATGCCAGCTACACCGACATCTTCCAGCCGCAGAACTACCGCGACAAGGACAACCGTTATCTGAAGCCGGTGGTGGGCGACATGTGGGAGGCCGGCCTCAAGGGCGAATTCTTCGATGGCCTGCTGAACGCCTCCGCGGCGCTGTTCAGGGGCGCGAAGGACAACGTCGCCGAGCTGGACGATTCGGTGCCTGAAGGCTCGCTGCCCGACGGCGCCAGCGCCTACCGTTCCACCGGCAAGGGCAACCGGGTCAAGGGCTGGGAAGTCGAAGCCCAGGGCCGCCTGGGCGAGCGCTGGAACCTGTCGGCCGGCTATGCCCACACCACCGTGCGCAACCAGCAGGGCGTGCGCCAGAACACCACCACGCCGGTGGACACCTTCCGCCTCAATGCCAGCTGGCGTCCCGACGGCGCCTGGAGCCGGCTGTCGCTGGGCGGCGGCGCGACCTGGCAGAGCGCGATCTGGCGCATGAGCAACCGCCCGGCCGCCGACTACGCGACCAGCGGCAGGACCTACCGGTCGCCGATCACCCAGGACGCGTACTTCCTGCTCAACGCCTTCGCCAGCTACCGTTTCAACGACAACCTCTCCGCGCAACTGAACATCAGCAACCTGCTGGACAGGAAGTACTACAACAACGTCGGCTTCTACGACGGCGTGTACTGGGGCGAGCCACGCAACGTGCGCCTGACCCTGCGCTGGAAGCTGTAAGCCCTCCAGGGAAACGCTGCCGGATGCAGCGCCGGCCATGGATGGCCACCTTCCGCCGCGCGCAGCGCGCGGCGCCCGTCCGATCCGATACCGCAGACTCCGTGGACAACCCGACACACATGCCCCACCCGTGGCACCGCCGGCTCGGTGCCTTCCTCGCCCGCCCCTGGCCGGGCGTGTTGTCGCGCACGCTGGCGGCGATCCTCGGCGGCTACGCCCTGGCCGCCGCGTCGGCCGCATTCCTCGCCGTGGCGCTGCCGATGGCGCGCAGCCAGGCGGTGCTGACCGGCATGCTGCTGGCCATCGTGGTGTACGCCTGCGCCGCGTTGTGGGCCTTCGCCAGCGGCAGCGCGCTGCGCGCCTGGGCCGGCATCGCCACCCCCGCCCTCCTGCTCTGGCTGGGCGTGCAGTGGCTGGGAGCGCCGGCATGAAGCAGGGGTTCCGCCAGTCGATGGCCTGGCTGCACACCTGGACCGGGTTGCTGGTGGGCTGGGTGCTGCTGCTGATCTTCATGGCCGGCACCGCCAGCTACTACCGCGAGGAGATCAGCCGCTGGATGCGCCCGGAGCTGCCGCGCAACACGGTCGACGCCGACCAGGCCGCGGCCAATGCGCTCGCCTTCCTGCGCGAACGGGCGCCGCACGCCGAGAGCTGGAACGTAAGCCTGCCCGACCCGCGCAACCCGGCCATGCGCACGTTCTGGCGCAACCCCGAGTCGATGGCCCCGCCGCCGGCCGACGGCGGGGAACGACGCCGCCGCGGCGGGCGCTTCGGCGACGCCACCCTGGACCCCAACACCGGGCGCGAGGTGAGCGCGCGCGACACCCGCGGCGGCGACTTCTTCTACCGCCTGCACTTCGACCTGCACTACCTGCCGGTGCTATGGGCGCGCTGGATCGTCGGCTTCTGCGCGATGTTCATGCTGGTGGCCATCGTCACCGGCGTCATCACCCACAAGAAGATCTTCCGGGACTTCTTCACCTTCCGCCCGGGAAAAGGCCTGCGCTCGTGGCTGGATTTCCACAACGTCAGCGCGGTGATGGCGCTGCCCTACCACGCGATGATCACCTATACCGGCATCGTGACGCTGATGTTCCTGTACCTGCCGTGGGGCGTGAAGGCGGCTTACCCGGACGACGAGGACGCGTTCTTCAACGACGCCTTCGCGCGCCTGGCCGAGGTCCAGGGGCCGGCAGCGGGCCGCGCGGCGCCGCTGCCGATCCAGCAGCTGCTGGACAGCGCGCGGCGGCACTGGAATGGGGCGCAGATCGCCGGCTTCGTGGTGCACCGCCCCGGCGCCGCCAACGCGGTGGTCGACATCCAGCAGCGCGACGGCCGGCGGTTGAGCATCGACACGCCGTCGCTGCGCTACGACGCGGTCAGTGGCGCGCTGCTCGGCGCCAGCCCGGATGCCGGTGGCGCCACCCGCACCCGCGGGGTGTTGTACGGCCTGCACCTGGCCCGCTTCGCCGAGCCCGGCCTGCGCGCGCTGTTCTTCCTGTCCGGGCTGGCCGGTTGCCTGATGGTGGCCAGCGGCGTGGTGCTGTGGGCGGTCAAGGAGCGGCCGAAGCATGCCAGGGCCGGCAAGACCGGCGTCGGCCTGCGCCTGGTCGATGCGCTCAACATCGGCACGGTGGCCGGCCTGCCCATCGCCTTCGCCGCCTACTTCTGGGGCAACCGCCTGCTGCCGCTGCAGCTGGCCGGGCGCCCGGCGGCCGAGGCCGACGTGTTCTTCTGCGCCTGGGGCGCGGCGCTGCTGGCCGCCCTGGCGTGGCCGCGGCGGGCGATGTGGGCCGCGCAGCTGTACCTGGGCGCGGCCGCGTTCGCGCTGCTGCCGCTGCTCAACGCGCTGACCACCCGGACCCACCTGGTCGCGGCCATCGCCGACGGCGACTGGGCGCTGGCCGGCTTCGACCTGGCCATGATCGGCTTCGGCGCGATGCTGGCGTGCTGCGCCTGGCGCGTGCAGCACTGGCAACCACCGCCCAGCGCGGCGCAAAGGAAACGCCGGCAGCACGGCGCCGGCGAGGAGGCCCGCGCATGATGGCGCTTGCCCTGGGGCTGTCGTTTTCGGCGTTCGCCACGCTGTCGCTGGCCATGGAAAAACACCAGCAGGACCTGTACGGCAAGGCTGCCGCCAGCCCGGCGCGCAGGCGGCTGTGGCGCGGGCTGGGCTGGGCGGTGCTGGCGCTGGGTACCGGCCTGTGCGTACGCGCGCACGGCTGGGCGCTGGGGCCGGTCATCTGGCTCGGCGCGCTGACCGCCGCCGGACTGGTGCTGGCGCTCGCGCTGCATCCATACCGGCCGCGCTGGGTGGTGCCGCTGGCGTGGACGCTGCCGCTCGCCGGACTGCTGGTCGCGCTTAGCTGACGGCGGCGGCGCATGCGCCGCGACGCCGGGTGACGGGCGCTGCCCCGTTCCCGGATCGACCCTCCGGGAACGGCACCCGCCGCGCTTACGGCACCGCCGCGGTGACGACGATCTCGATCTTCCACGCCGGGTTGGCGAGCTTGGCCTGCACGGTGGCGCGCGCCGGCGTGGCGCCTTCCGGCACCCACTTGTCCCAGGCCTGGTTCATGCCGGCGAAATCGGCCATGTCGGCCAGGAAGATTTCCGCGCGCAGGATGTGGTGCTTGTCGGTCGGCGCCAGCCGCAGCAGGTCGTCGATGGCTTTCAGCACCTGTTCGGTCTGGCCGACGATGTCGGCGCTGGTGTCTTCGGGCACCTGCCCGGCGAGGTAGGCCACGCCGTGGTGGATGGTCATTTCCGACATGCGCGGACCGGTATCGAAACGTTCGATCATGGGCTTTCCCGTGGGTGGATGTGGGCCCATTGTGCCCGCAACCGATGGTTTCAGCGGAGACGGGGCAGCCGCCACAACTGCACGGCGGCCAGCGCCAGCCAGCCGAGCACCAGCGCGATCACCGCCTTCTGCCCCAGCCCGCGCGGCGTGTCGCGCCAGAGCACGTGCAGCCACAGCCCGGCGAAGGCCAGCCACGCCCATCCCCACGCCAGCGGATAGGCACCACGCCAGCGGCGGTCGCGACCGAAGCACCAGGCCTGCAGCAGCATCGCCGTGGTGACGCACAGGAATGCGGTCTGCGCGGCCAGCGCATGCACCAGCGGCGCCAGCGCCGGCGCGTGCTGCGGCAGCCAGCTGTCGCCCACGGCCACCGTGGCCAGGCCGGTGCCGGCCGCGCAGAACAGGGCCAGCGGCAGTCCGCGCCGCGCCGGTCCGCGCAAGCGCAGGTGCAGTGCGATGGCGAGCGCCACGATCGCCGCGGCCAGCACGCAGTAGGCGCTGCGCAGCCACGGCGCGTACGGGCCGTGCAGGTACAGGCTGAGCGTGGCACGCGTCCAGTCCAGGTCGGTACGCGCCACCTGCAGCCAGGTCGCGACAACGGCGAACAGCAGCAGCGCGGCCAGCACCGGCAGCGCGGCCAGGCGCGCGGGATCGCGATGTGGACGGTGGCGGCCGGCGGCCACGGCCTGTTCCTTGCGCAGGGGCGGGACACCAGCTTAGCCGCGCCGCCAGCCGTCCGCCCGCTGAAGGCCACGCGCCCACTTGCCAGCACCGTCACGCCATGCCGATAGTCTCTGCACTCCCGCGCCTGCATGGCGCCCTGCCCGTTGCCGCGCATGGCCGACCCCGCCGTAACCACCGCTCCCCCGACCGCCGGCTGGCGCCGGTTCGCCGCCGTCGCCGTGACCCTGGCGATCATGGGCATGGCCCTGCATGCGCTGGCCGGTGAGTTCAGCGAGCACGGCTACCGGCAGATCCGCGGCGCCATGCATGCGCTGTCGTGGTCGCAGCTGGGGCTGGCGCTGCTGCTGGGCATGGCCAGTTACGCCTGCCTGATCGGGTTCGATGCGATCGGGCTGCGCCGCGCCAACCGGCGCCTGCCGCCGGGCCGGGTGGCGATCACCGCCTTCCTCGCGCATGCCGCCGGGCAGACCCTGGGCTTCGCCGCGCTCACCGGCGGCGCGATCCGGGTGCGCAGCTATGGCAGCGCCGGGTTGGGACTGGCCGAGATCGGCCAGGTGGTGCTGATGAGCACCCTGGGCTTCGTGTTCGGCGCCTGGGTGCTGCTGGGCCTGGCGTTGTGGCTGGAGCCGGGCGCGGCGGCATTGGCGCTGCCGCTGGACGCGTCGGCGGTGCGCCTGCTGGGCATCGCCCTGCTGCTCGGCTTCGCTGCGATGTGGCTGCTGGTCGGCGCCGACGGCCGCAGCATCGGCTGGCGCCGGCACCGGGTATGGATACCGGACCGGCGCACGGTGCTGGAGGTCACCGCACTGAGCCTGGTGGAACTGGGCCTGGCGTCGGCCGCGTTCTACGTGCTGCTGCCGGCGCAGGATGGCGTGGGCTACATCGGCTTTGTCGGGTTGTACCTGGTGGCGGTGGTCGCCGGGCTGGTCTCCACGGTGCCGGCCGGGCTGGGCGTGTTCGAGTGGAGCCTGCTCAAGCTGCTGCCGCAGCTGGCGCCGGCGGCGATCCTGGCCGCGGCGGTGGCCTACCGCGTCACCTATTACCTGGTGCCGCTGTTCCTCTCCACCCTGCTGGCCGGGCTGGCCGCCGTCCGCCGGCCGCTGCGCAGCGGCGCCAGCACCGCCTGGAACGTCCTGCGCCCCTGGCTGCCGCAGGTGATCGCGCTGGCGGTGTTCGCGGTCGGTGCGCTGCTGGTGATCGACGGCACCCTGCCGGCGCCGCGGCATCGCGCATTGCATGCGCCGCTGCCGATCGTGGAGACCTCGCACCTGCTGGGCAGCCTCGGCGGCGTGCTGCTGTTGCTGATCGGCCAGGGGCTGCAGCGGCGCAGCCATGCGGCGTGGCTGATCGCGTTGGCAGTGAGCGTGCTGTTGCCGATTCCGGCCTGGCTGCGCGGCGGCCATGCGCTGGTGGCGCTGACCCTGCCGCTGGTGGCGGTGGCGCTGTGGGCCGCACGGCGCGAGTTCTACCGCCAGGGCGCGCTGCTCGACGAGGCCTGGTCGTGGCCGTGGCTGCGCAACGTGGCGCTGGTGCTGGTGGCCACGGTGTGGCTGCTGTTCTTCGTCTACAGCCACGTCGAGTACCAGAACGAGCTGTGGTGGCAGTTCGCCACGTCCGGCAACGCGCCACGCGCGCTGCGCGCGCTGCTGCTGGTCAGCATCGTGGTGATCGTGTTCGGGGTGGCGCGGCTGCTGCACAGCACCCGCGCGCCGTTGCCGCTACCCGACGCCGCGCAGCTCGAGCAGCTGCGGCCGCTGCTGGCGCAGGCGCACGACACCCAGGCCTGCCTGGCGATGACCGGCGACAAGGCGATCCTGCGCAGCGACGACGGCAATGGCTTCGTGATGATGCAGCGCTACGGCGGCTCGCTGGTGTCGATGGGCGACCCGGTCGGCCCGCCGGACACCGCGCGCATGCTGATCTGGAAATTCCGCGAGGAAGCCGACCGGCTCGGCCTGCGCCCGGTGTTCTACCAGACCGGGGACCAGCACTGGCAGACCTACCTCGACCTGGGCCTGACCCTGGTCAAGCTCGGCGAGGAAGCGATGGTGTCGCTGGCCGGCTTCAGCCTGGAAGGCAGCGCGCGCGCGGAACTGCGCCAGGCGTGGAACAAGGGCCGCCGCAGCGGCCTGGCGTTCCGGGTGGTGCCGGCCGCGGATGTCGCGCCGCTGTTGCCGGCGCTGGAGGCGATCTCCGACGCCTGGCTGGAGGAGAAGGCCGGCGACGAGAAGGGGTTCTCGCTGGGCAGCTTCGACCCCGACTACCTGTGCCGCTTCCCACTGGCCCTGGTCGAGGCCGAGGGCCGGATCGTGGCGTTCGCCAACCTGTGGCAGGCGCCGCTCGCGCGCGAGTTGTCGGTGGACCTGATGCGGCACGCCGCCGACGCTCCCAAGGGCACCATGGACTTTCTGTTCATCGAACTGTTCCTGTGGGGCGCGGCCAACGGCCATACCCGTTTCTCGCTGGGCATGGCACCGCTGACGGGGCTGGCCGAACACCGCCTGGCCGGGCGCTGGAACCGCTTCGCCAACCTGGTCGCGCGCCACGGCGAGCGCTTCTATGGCTTCGGCGGCCTGCGCCGCTTCAAGTCCAAGTTCGCGCCGGAATGGCGCCCGCGCTACCTGGCCGCGCCGGGCGGCATGCACCTGCCCGCCGCGCTGCTGGACGTGACCCGGCTCATTTCGCTGGATCCGCGCCGGCAGTCGAACTGAGCCCACGCAGCCGCTGCAGGATCACCCGCGCCAGCCCGGCATAATCGCCCTGGAAATGATGGTCGCCGGGCAGGCGCACGACCTGCGCCGACCCGGCCGGCAGCCGCGGGCACAGCGCATCGTCGTCGTCCTGGCCGTAGACGCAGACGGTGCGTGCCGCCGGCAGCCGACGCATCTCCGGGGCGATCGGCAGCCCGTCGCCATCGCCGCCCAGCCAGTTGCTGACGTGGAACTCGTAGTCGGCGTGCGTGCCCACCGACAGCAACGCGGTCATCGCCAGCATCGAGGCGGTATCGGCGGACAGCCGGTTGATCGCCGCCGGCAGCACGTCGGCGCCCTGCGAGAAGCCGAGCAGCAGCAGCTTCGGGCGCTGCCACTGCCGCGCGTAATGGCGGGCAATGCGGTCCAGGTCGGCGGCGAAGCCGGCCGGCGTGCGCGCACTCCAGAAATAGCGCAGCGAATCCACGCCCACCACCGGGATGCCGGCCTGCGCCAGCGCGCCGGCGACCTCCTTGTCCAGCCCGGCCCAGCCACCGTCGCCGGACACGAACACGGCAAAGGTGTCGCCATTGCCGGCGGCCGGCACTTCGACCAGCGGCAGGCCGTCCAGCTCATGTGGCACCGGCGGCAGGCTCACCCCGCGCTGCGCGCCCAGTACCCGCGCCGCGGCAACCTCGCCGGGCAGCGCGCTGCCGGCGGCAGTGCGCTGAAAGCGCCGCGCCAGCGGCACCGCCCGCGCGAAGGCCTCGACCTCGCCCGCCGGACAGCGCGGGGCGTGCCCCGGCACGGCCTCCAGCCACGGGAAGCCCAGCGCCACCGGCAGCAGCGTGCCACCGTGGATACCGTCGCCGCAGATCATCCGCGCATCGCCCAGGCGCGGGCAGAAATCCTCGGTAAGCAGGCCGGCGAACACGTCCGGGCCGGACTGCGCGGACACCGCGTAGGCCAGCGCGGCCCCGGCGCCATCGCCGCCCAGGATCGGCAGGTGGTAAGTCGGCACCCGCAGATAGGCCTGCACATAGCGCGAGAAGTTCTCCACGTCGCCGGCGGAGAACCCGCAGCTGCCGCCTTCCTTCGCCAGCACCCCGGCCAGGTGGCGGGTATCGACGTCTACCACCAGCGCGCCATCGCGGCGCAGCGCCTGCAGCCGTACCTGCCGCGGCGCGGCGTCGCCGTCACCGGCGAACCAGACCACCACCCGCTGCACCGGTCCATCGGGCAACAGCACCGGCACCCGTTCGAAACGGCCATGGCTGACCGGCTCCAGCGCCAGTGCCGGCGCCGCCAGCAGGCCCGACGCCATCACCACCACCAGAGCGAGCGACGCATGTGCCATGAGAGCTTCCTTGACCAGGGAAACGGCAAGCCTACGCCTGCCAATGCGGGAACGGGGTGGAAACGCGGTGTCAGTCCTGCGCGTCCGGATGCCGCAGCTTCCACGCCGCCAGCGCCTGCCGGTAGCGCGCCAGTTCGTCGGCATACAGGTCCAGCACGCACAGCGGACAGCCGCTGCCGCAGCATTCGTTGGGCCCCGGCTCCTCCGGCGGCGTGGGCCGCGGGTCCGGGTCGGGCGTGGGGATGGGAATCGGGTTCATCGCTTCGGCCGGTGTGGCCGTCGTCAAAACAGGATGGAGCAATTCTAGGCCATGGGTTCCGGCGCGGCGCGGCGTGGGCTGTGGCTGTGGCTGTGGCTGTGGCTGTGGCTGTGGCTATGGCTGTGGCTGTGGCTGCCGTTGCTGTTGCCGTTGCTGTTGCTGTTGCTGTTGCTGTTGCTCGTGATCTTGCACTGCTTTTGACTTCCGGGTCCCCTTCCGCAGCGACGGAGCCGGCGGGAATAACCCGAAGGGCGACGTGCAGGGATGCACGTCGTTTTTCGACGAGACAAGGATGTCTCGTCGAAAAATCCCGCCGGCGGAGTGAACCCGGCGCGCGTAGCGCGACGGGCGCGGAGGCAGGGCGTGTTTCTTTGGGCCACCTTTCTTTGCACGAGCAAAGAAAGGTGGCTCGCGCCCCGAAGGGGAGCGAAAGCTTCTGCTCCTGCTCCTGCTCCAGCCTTTGCTTGGCCTCTCAAACCGACAGGAGCGAAGGCCAAGGTGATAGCCAAGAAGTTCAATGGGCTTGGGGCAAGTATGAAAGCGGAAGCTTGAAAGCAGAGCTTTCGCCCCTGCTTCGCAGGAGCGAGTTACTTCTCTTTGCTCGTGCAAAGAGAAGTAACCAAGAGAAACACGCCCCTGCCTCCGCGCCCTCCGTGCCGTCGGCACTCCGGGTCCACTCCGCCGGAGGGATTTTTCTACGCGACCCAGCTGCGATGCAGCTGGGGCCGGGGCAGTCGCCTCACGGCGCCAGCCCGCTCACCGGGGCGAAGCAGTGCTTCGCCTATTTCCGGTTCGCCCCTGTCGCGTCGAAAAACGACGTGCATCCATGCACGTCGCCCTTCGGGTTATTCCCACCGGCTCCGTCGCTGCGGAAGGGGACCCTGAAAGTCAAAAGCAATGAGCAACAGCCAAAGCCAAAGCCAAAGCAGGCCTCAGCCCGTCACCCGCCGCAGAGTCTCCCGCGCCTGCACGTCATACCGCGCATGGAAGAAATCGCTGAAGAAAATGCGTGGCTGCGCCAGCAGCCCTTTCAGGAAACGCCGGCGGTTGAGCCGGAACAGGAAACCCGGCACCTTGTCCCGGTACTCCTCGGCGATGCCACGGTCATAGGCATCCAACACGCCTCAGCCCGTCACCCGCCGCAGATTCTCGCGCGCCTGCGCGTCATACCGCGCATGGAAGAAATCACTGAAGAAAATGCGCGGCTGCGCCAGCACCCCCTTCAGGAAACGCCGACGATTGAGCCGGAACAGGAAACCCGGCACCTTGCCCCGGTACTCCTCGGCAATGCCACGGTCATAGGCATCGAACACGTCCGGCGGCGCGCCAAGAATGGCCATGTCGCTGTCCAGGAACAGCGCCGCGTCCGCGTCCAGCTCATCGCCACGTACCTGGCCGTGGCGCGCGGTGAGCGCGATCAGCGCCGCCACCCGCTCCGCATCCACGCCGGCATCGGGCAGCCAGCGCGCGATCGCGGCCCGCGCCATCGCCGCCGAGCGCGCTTCGTTGTCGCCGCGCCCGGCCTCGTACACCGCATCGTGGTACAGCATCGCCAGCGCCACCTCGCGCGGCTGCCGCCAGCCCGGGCCGGCGGCGACGTCGCGATGGTGGTGCAGCAACGCCTGCACGTGGCCAAGGTTGTGGTACGCACGCGGGGGCTGCGCGTGCGCGGCTTCGATCTCGGCCAGTTGGCCTGCCGGCAGCGGCATCGGAATCAGGTCCATGCGCCATTCTAGGCAACGGCCGCGGCGGCGGCGACGCCGGTTGCGGGCCTCACGCCAACGCGTGCCCTGCCCGCGCCCTGCTGGCCGGCACCGCGCGGCGGCGGCGCCCGGCGACGGCCCTCAGCCCAGCGTCCAGCGCCCTTCCAGCTGATAGCGGGTCTGCCCGAGGAAGCTGCGGATCAGCACGAACTCACGCACCAGCCAGCGCATCGGCTGCACCGGCTGCACCGGCAGGCGCCGCTTGTCGTAGAGCAGGGTCAGGTGCGGCGTGAACCCCGGATCGGGGCGGCTGCCGATGGCCTGCAGGCAGCGCGCCAGCTCCTGGTGCAGGCCCTGCAGCAGGTCGGCACCATGCGCGCTGCGCAGCACGAACGGATGCTGGCGGCCACCGGCAAAGCTGCCGACTTCATCGAAGCACACCTCGAATTCCGGCATCCGCACCCGCGCCGCGGCCTGCTGCACCTTGGCCAGCAGGCTCGGCGGCAGACCGGCGTAATCGCCCAGGTGATGCAGGGTGACATGCAGCCGCTCGCGCGCCAGCGGCCGTCCGTCCAGGCCGTGTTCGGCACGCAGTCCCTCGGCCAGTTCGGCGATGCGCCAGGCGGTGGCCGGGTCCGGCATCACCGCGAAGAACAGGCGCTCGGTGGGGATGTCGCTGCCGAGACCCAGCGACAGTTGCGCCTCGGCGGAGGGAATGAACTTCGTCATGGTCGAATGGAAACGCCGGCCGGCGGAGCGCGCCGGGGTACGGCGGCCGGCCTGGTCTGGGGCGCGGATACTAGCAGACCCGGCGCGGTGCCGGGCCGTGCGCCGCCGCTGCCCGCAACGCGCATGGCGAAAATATGACCAGCCGCGTGCGACGCCGACGGCACAAGGGCTGCCGCGAGTTATCCACATCTTTGCCAAGCCCCGGTCCACACCTTCTGTGGATGCCGCGCCAGGCGGCGGCGACAGGCTTACACTGGTGCCGCCGCCGCAACCCACCGGGGTCGCCATGATCGCCTGGAGTGCTTTCGCCCTGCTCGCCGCCATCAGCGTCGCCCCGCCGGACGCGGCGGACGCGCGGCTGGCGCCACCGACGCCCGAACAGATCATGGCCATTCCTCCCGCGCTGGAACAACGGGTGCGCGAGGAGGTCATCGCGCCCAGCCGCTCGCCGGAACAGCGCCTGCAGCGGCTGATGGAACTGGTCTTCCAGCCCCGCGCGCCGGCCGCGGCGGAGGCCCCGGATGCAGCGCTGCGGTACGACACCGCCGCGACCCTGACCGTCGCCGAGGCCTGGCGCCAGCGCCGCGCCAATTGCCTTTCCTTCACCCTGCTGTTCATGGCCCTGGCGCGCGAAGCGGGTATCGAGGCCGACGTCCAGGAGGTCGGACGGGTCGTCACCTGGTACCAGGAGCAGGGCGTGGTCTACAACGCGGGGCACGTCAACGTCGGGCTGCGCGTGAATGGTCGCCGCGGCACCCTGGACCTGGACCAGGACGTGCTGTACGACCGTCGTGGCCCGCGCCCGGTTTCCGACCAGCACGCACTGGCCCATTTCTACAACAACCGCGGTGCCGAGCTGCTGGCCGAGGGGCAGGTCGCGGCGGCCCGCGAGCATTTCCGGGTGGCGCTGCAGCAGGAGGCGCGCTTCGCGCCGGCATGGAACAACCTGGGCGTGCTGGAAACCCGCGCGGGCGACACCGCCGCCGCGGCGGCCGCGTTCGACCGGGCCCTGGCCATCGACCCCGACCTGCCCTCCACGCTCGCCAACGCCAGCGCGCTGTACCTGCGGATCGGCGACAACGCGCGTGCCGCGCGGCTGGACGCGCGGCTGCGGCGCGAACACGAGCGCGACCCGTTCTACCAGTTCATCCAGGGCGTGGAAGCCGAACGCCGTGCCGATTACGCCGCCGCCATCCACTACTACCGGCATGCGGTGCGGCTGTATGGCAGCGCGCACCAGTTCCACTTCGGGCTGGCGCGCGCCTACTCGCTCAGCGGCGACGACCGCCGCGCGGTGCGCGAACTGGAGCGGGCCCGCGAGCTGGGCAGCTCCGACCACCTGCGTGCGATCTACCAGGCCAAACTGGAGGCGCTGCGCCGGCTCACCGCCCGGCACGCCGGGCATTGACGCGCCCGGCGGCCGCCACGCGCGGGCTCAGGCCTTGCGCAGGAAGCAAGTCTTGAGCACCAGGCCCTTGATCTTGTCCGAGTTGCCTTCGATGTGCTCGGCGTCGTCCTCGACCAGGCGGATGTTGCGGATCACCGTGCCCTGCTTGAGCGGGATCGACGAACCCTTGACCTTCAGGTCCTTGATGACGGTGACGGTGTCGCCGGCGACCAGTACGTTGCCGTTGCTGTCGCGCACCACCAGCGCCGCTTCGCCCGCCTCGCCCGGGGTCCATTCGTGGCCGCAATCGGCGCAGATCCACAGCGCGCCGTCGGGATAGACGTTCTGCGACGAACACTGCGGGCAGGAAGAAACGGGCATGGCGACTCCAGACGATGACGTTGCAAGCCCGCTATTGTAGCCGCCCGCCCCGGGTTCGCCGGGGCGGGCCTGGCGGGGATGCTCAGCGCGCGCCGAGGTCCACCCGCACATTGCCCGAATGCGAGGTGATGGAGATGTCGCCGTCGCCGCCGCCGAGGCGCGCGTCCAGGCTGCTTCCCGGACCGTAGCGCGGGTGCTCGACCTGGCCCACGTCCGAGCGGATGGCGCCGCTGAAGCTGCTGACCTTCAGCTGCGCGGAGGTGCGCGCCGGCAGCGCCAGCGCGATCGGCGCGCTCACCGTCTGCAGGCTGATGCGCCCGCCCGGCTGCAACCCGGCGCTGCGCACGCCGAGCCCGCCGGACACGGTTTCGGCGTCGAGCCGCTGCACCGCCGACAGGTCCAGGTCGACCGGCCCGGACACCGAGTTGGCCGCCACCTCGCCGCCGCTGCCACCGCTGGCGTTGATCGCGCCGCTGACCGTGCGCAGCTCCAGCCGCGGGGTACGCAGCTGCGAGCGGATCGCGCCGCTGACGGTATTGAGCGTGGCCTGCCCGGCCTGCCCGCGCACGGTGATGCCGCCGCTGACGGTGTTGGCCTGCAACCTGCGCAGATCGACATCGGCCACGTCCAGCGTGGCGCTGACGGTACCGGCCTGCAGTTCGCTGCCGCGCGGCACCCGCAGTTCCAGCACCGCGCCCCGGCTGTTGCGGCTGTTGCGCGGGTACACCACCTTCAGCTGCACGCGGTTGGCGCTGTTCTGGACCTCCAGGCGCTGGCCTTCGCCCAGGGTGCCGGTCAGCTGCACCTCGTTGCGGTCCCAGCCGCGCACGTTCACCGAGCCGGCGATGTTGCTGATCTCCACCCGCCCGCCGCTGGACAGTGGGTGGTGTTCGTTGACCGGCGTCTGCGCCAGCGCCGGTGCCAGGGGGGCCAGCAGCACGACGGCGGCCAGCAGGTGTCGCAGGGAAACATTCACGGGGATTCTCCTTCAGGTGGAAAGACCGGCGCCATCCAGGCCCTGCCGGGTAAGTTCAAGCCGCAGCGCGTAGGTGCGCCGCAGCTGGCCGAGCAGGAACCCGGCATCGGGGCTCTGCGCGATCGCCGAGCGGATGCTGCCGGCGCTGGCATCGAGCTCGTGCAGCGCCGGCGCGAGTTCGGCCGGCACGCTGTCCTGCGGGATCGCCGCCAGTGCCTGGCGATAGGTCGCGGCCAGCGCGTCGGCCTGCGCCGCCAGCGACGATGCCTGCGTCATCCGTGTCGCCTGGGTGGCCTGCGGCGGGGACCCGGCCCACCAGCGGCCGGTGCCCAGCAATGCCAGCGCCGCCACCGCGGCGGCCGCGGCGACGGAGGTCCAGCGCCGATGGCGCGGGCGCGGGCGTGAGCGCGGGGTCACCGCGGCGGGCCGCTCGCGTGGCGCCTCGTGCAGCCGTGCGGCGATGTGCTGCCAGGCCGCGGCCGGCGGCACGCGCTCGCTGGGAAGCCGGCGCAGGCGCGCGGCCAGGTCATCGTGGTCGTGGTCGTGGTCGTGGTCGTGGTCGTGGTCGGAATCGTGTTCGTTCATTGTGTTTCTCCCAGGCGTGCGCGCAACAACCCGCGCGCACGATGCAGCTGTGCCTTGGAACTGCCGACGGCCATCTGCAGTTCCTCGGCGATTTCGTGGTGCTTCCAGCCCTCGATGTCGTGCAGTACCAGCACCGCACGGGCGCGGGGCGGCAGCGTTTCCAGCGCGCGCTCCAGGTCCAGCCCGGTGGCCTGGCAACGACTGGACGCCGGCATCCGCGCCAGCAGGTCCATGCCCTCCTCGCCGATATCCAGCGCCTCGAACGCGGCGCTGGCGCGCAGTTCCATCAGCGCCGTGTTCACCGCCATGCGGTGCAGCCAGGTGCCCAGCGCGCTCTCGAAACGGAACTGCGGCAACGTGCGCCAGGCCTGGATGAAGGTCTCCTGCAGCGCGTCGTCGGCACGCGCCGCGTTGCCGCCACACAGCCGCCACAGCAGCGCATACAGGCGCGGGGCGTGGCGGCGGTAGATGCGCTCGTAGGCGTGGCGGTCGCCACCGGCGGCGGCACGCGCCAGCGCGGCATCGTCGGCGGCCTGCGGGAAAGGAGCGGTGACGGTCACGGTGGCGTCGAGCATATCCGTTGGATGCGGCGGCCAGCGGAAAGGTTTAAAGCCGGCGGCGATCTTTTTGCCGGGGCGGCGCAGCGGCCACGCCGATATGGGCTGACAAGGCCGCGCCGGCTGGCCGACAATCCCGCCTCGCCCCCCGCCTGCCAACCATGTCCCTGTCCACCGCTGCCCGCACCGACGCCGGCGCCGCGCCCCGTCGGCAAGCCCACCGCGGCCGCTGGCGCCCGGCGTGCGCGGTACGCACGGCGGCCCCGCGCCGGCCCGTGCCCGGGCCGTGGCGCGGCAGTACCGGCGGCATGGCCACGCACCGCTTACCCGAACGTTGCAACGCAGCTGCCCGCGAGCGGGCGCGGCGCCGCAAGGAGACAACCCGATGAAGAACTACCTGCCCGAATGGATGCATGGATGGATCAACCTGCTCGACACCGCGCTGGTGGTCATCCTGATCCTGCTGGTGGCGTGGCTGCTGCGCCTGCTCACCCGGCGCCTGCTGGCGCGCCTGGGCATGCACTACACACTGCCGCCGCAGGTGGAAACCGCCGCCCGGCGGCTGTCCAACTTCGTGATCGGCAGCGCCGCGCTGGTGGCCATCCTCGACCAGCTCGGGGTATCGCCGACCATTTTGTGGACCGCGTTCACCGGTTTCGCCGCGGTCGGCGCGGTGGCGTTCTTCGCCGCCTGGAGCGTGCTGTCCAACATCTTCTGCGCGCTGCTGATCTTCACCACCCGGCCGTTCCGCCTCGGCGACCGCATCGAACTGCTGGAGAACGGCGAGAGGCCCGGGCTGAAGGGCCAGGTGATCGACATCAACCTGATCTACACCACGCTGCAGGAGATCGGCGGCCCGGCCGAGGGCACGCTGATGCAGATACCCAACAGCCTGTTCTTCCAGCGCGGACTGCGCCGCTGGATGGCCGCCGCCACGCAGGCGCAGGCGATCCAGGGCGACGGCTGAGTCTCTGCCGAAGGCAGCAGCATCCCCGGCTGCCTGCGCCCATCGCGTACCACAGCGTTCCGTCCGCGTACGGCCGCTGCGTGCGAAAATTCCGCCCGCAGCACCGCAGCAGAGCCGCCCCCCACCGGCTCCCTTTCCGCAATGTCCCGCTCTCCCCTCTCCCCGTGCTCCGCTCCCGCTGCGGACGCCGCCTCGCCCGTTGCCGTCGTCCGCAGCGACCGCCAGCGCTGGCTGGGCGTGGTCGCGCTGGCGATGGCCGCCTTCGTGTTCAACACCAGCGAATTCGTTCCGGTCGGGCTGCTGAGCGACATCGGCGGCAGTTTCGGCATGCCCATCGAGCATGTCGGGCTGATGCTCACCGCCTACGCCTGGGTGGTCGCGCTGGCGTCGCTGCCCGGCATGCTGCTCACCCGCGATGTCGACCGCCGCCGCCTGCTGCTGGGCGTGTTCGCGCTGTTCGTGGCCAGTCACCTGCTGTCGGCACTGGCCTGGAGTTTCGGCGTGTTGATGCTCAGCCGCATCGGCATTGCCCTGGCACACGCGGTGTTCTGGGCGATCACCGCCTCGCTGGCGGTGCGCATCGCGCCGGCGGACAAGCGCCCGCAGGCGCTGGGGCTGCTGGCCACGGGCACCTCGGTGGCGATGGTGCTGGGCATCCCGCTGGGCCGGGTCATCGGCGAACTGCTGGGCTGGCGCATCACCTTCCTGGCCATCGGCGGTGTCGCCCTGCTGGCGATGGCGGTGCTGGCGCGGCTGCTGCCGCCGCTGCCCAGCCAGAACAGCGGGTCGGTCCGCAGCCTGCCGCTGCTGCTGCGCCGGCCGGCGCTGCTGGCGCTGTACCTGCTGGTGATGGTGGTGGTGGCGGCGCAGTTCACCGGCTACAGCTACATCGAACCGTTCGTGCAGCAGGTCGGCGGCTTCGACACGCACGTGACCACCTGGGTGCTGCTGCTGTTCGGCGGCACGGGCCTGTTCGGCAGCGTGCTGTTCGCGCGCCTGGGCACCCGCTGGCCGCGTGGCTTCCTGCTCGCCGCCGTCGGCACCCTGGCGCTGTGCCTGCTGGGCCTGCGCCCGGCCACCGGCGGCGCGTGGATGCTCTACGCACTGGCCTCGGTGTGGGGCGTGGCGATGATCTGTTTCGCGTTGTCGATGCAGTCCAAGGTGCTGCGGCTGGCGGCCGACGCCACCGACGTGGCGATGGCGCTGTTCTCGGGCATCTTCAACATCGGCATCGGCGCCGGCGCGCTGATCGGCAGCCAGGTCGGGCTGCGCCTGGGCATGCAGCACATCGGCCTGGTCGGCGGGCTGGTCGCCGTCGCCGGCGGCGTGTGGTGGCTGTTCGCGATGCAGCGCTGGGCCACCGGCTTCAGCGCCGGCGGCAGTGACCACTGACCTCAGCGCAGCTGGCTGTCCTTGCTGCCACGGCGGTTGTAGCCGCTGTGCGCCGACTCCTCCGCGTCCAGCGCCTGCTGGCAGGCCACGCACAGGCGTACGCCGGGAATGGCCCTGCGCCGCGCCTCGGGAATCGGCGCATCGCATTCCTCGCAGCGCTCCAGCCCCGGCCCGCTGGGCAGGCGGCTGCGGGCACGCTTGATGGCGTCCTCGACAGTGGCGTCGATCTGATCCTGAACGGCGGTATCTCCCGCCCAACCGGTGGCCATGGCTGGCTGCTCCGTAGTGACCGGGGGCCAGCCTAGCGCAAACGCCTGTACCCCGGGCCAACGCGCCGCCGCGGTGTCACCACACCAGGTCGTCGGGCACCACGAACTGCGCGTAATAGGCGTCGTCCTCGGCGTTGCCGCTGGACGCCGGCGCGTCGCCGGGCTGGCCGTGGTCGAGCACGATCAGGCTGGCGTCGCGCTCGCGCACCTTCTCGGCGGCCAGCCGTGGCAGCAGCTCGAAGCCCTCGCCGTGGCGCGCGATCACCAGGGTGCCGGCGGCCAGCTGCTTGCGCAGCGCCTCGTCCACCAGCAGGGTGCGGATCGCGGCGCCATCGCTGAAGCGGTACTCCAGCTCGCCGCGGCGCGGTACCCGGCGGTCGGCGATGATCTGCCGCGCCTGCGCGCGCAGTTCCTCGGCGCGGCGCTGGGCGTTGCGCTCGGCAGCCAGCAGGCGGTCGCGCTCGGCCTTTTCCGCACGCACGCGCTCGGCCTCGCGCTGGCTGTCGCTGGGGCCGGCGGGCGCCCCCTTGGCGTGCCGCGCCTTGTTCTGCTCGCGCGCGACCTGGGCCACCTGCGATTTCTTCACCAGGCCGGCCTTGAGCAGTTGCTCCTGCAGGGGATTCGCCTTTGCCATCTTCGTACTACGTGATCGGAACGATGCTGCATGATACCGACCCGTCCCCGCCCGCGCCTGCCGATGCAGCCCCTGACCTACCTCGCCGGCTACCCCGAACACCTGCAGCAGCACGCCCGCGCGCTGCTGGCGCAGGGAGCCCTGGGCGAGGCCGTGCGCCGCCGCTACCCGGAGCCGCACGCGGTGCGCAGCGACCGCCAGCTCTACGACTACGTGCAGGCGCTGAAGGAGCGCCACCTGCGCCAGTCGGTGCCGCTGGGCAAGGTGCTGTACGACGGCAAGCTGCAGGTACTCAAGCATGCACTGGGACTGCACACGGCGGTGTCGCGCAACCACGGCGGCCGGCTCAGGGCCAGCCGCGAGATCCGCATCGCCAGCGTGTTCCGCGATGCCCCGGCGCCGTTCCTGCGCATGATCGTGGTACACGAGCTGGCGCACCTGAAGGAGGCCGAGCACAACAAGGCCTTCTACCAGCTGTGCCTGCACATGGAACCGGACTACCACCAGCTGGAATTCGACCTGCGCCTGTACCTGACCGCGCTGGAGCACGAAACCGCCAGCTCTCCTGACGTCCCGTAAGGCGGGGGCTTGCCCCGCATGCCGCCTCGCCGGGAAAGCCTCGTGCCGGGCAAGCCCGGCACCTACGGTCGTCACGGCGCTACACTCCCCGCCTGCCGTACTGTCCGCCCCCATGACCAGCCCGATCCGCCTCGACAAGCGCCTCGCCGCGCAGCTGAACTGTTCCCGCGCCCAGGCCCGGCACTACATCGAGGGTGGCTGGGTCCGCGTCGACGGGGTGGTGGTGGAGGCGCCGCAGGCGATGGTGGGCGCGCAGACCGTCACCCTCACCGCCGGCGCCAGCAGCGAGCCGGCCGAACCGGCGACGCTGCTGCTGAACAAGCCCGCCGGCTGCACAACCGAAGAAATGTCCGCGCTGCTGCGCGAGGACGCGCGCTTCGCCGACGATGCGTCCGGCATCCGCCTGCTGCACCGCCACTTCCTGCGCCTGGAAACGCCGATGCCGCTGGACGACGATGCCTGCGGGCTGGTGGTGCTCACCCAGGACTGGCGTGTGCGCCGCCACCTGCTCGAGACCGGCGCGACGCTGGAACAGGAATTCATGGTGGACGTGGACGGCGAAGGCAGCCCCTGGGCGCTGCCGCGGCTGACCCACGGCCTGGAGTACCAGGGCCGCGCACTGCCCGCCTGCAAGGTCAGCTGGCAGAGCGAGCAGCGCCTGCGCTTCGCGATCAAGGACGTGCGGCCGGGCCAGCTGCAGCACATGTGCGCCGCGGTCGGCCTGCGCGCCACCCGGGTGCGGCGGCTGCGTATCGGCCGCATCGGCCTGAGCCGGATGCCGGACGGGCAGTGGCGCTATCTCGGCTCCGGCCAGCGCTTCTGAGCAAAGCCCTTCCGTAGGTGCAGGGCTTGCCCTGCACGCACTTACGCCAGCAAGCGCAGCACAGCCGCCGCCACCGCACCCACCAGCACCACCCCCAGGAACGGCAGCCGCAGCGCCAGGGCCAGCGCGGCCACCAACAGCGCGCCGATGCGCGCGTCCAGCACCACGCCCTGCCCGGCGGACACCGCGTTCATCGTGGTCAGCGACGCCAGCAGGCCGATGGTCAGCGCACCGGTCACGCGGGTCATGCGCGGCGACTGCATCCAGCGCACCGGCACCAGATAGCCGCAGAACTTGATCGCCCAGGCCGCCAGGCTGGCCAGCAGCACCCAACCCCACAGCGTCACCGGGCGTCTCCCGCATCGTGGCCGGGCGCCACGTCCGGCTCCAGCCCTTCATCGGCCGGCCCGCGCCCGAACCCGCCCCACAGCGCGGCAACCGCAGCCGCCAGCAGGATCGGCACGCCCGGTGGCGCCCACGGCAGCGCCAGCACCGTGACCAGCGCGCAGGCCACGGCGATGGCCACCGCTTCGCGCGCGCGCAGGCGCGGCCACAGCAGCCCCAGGAAGGCCGCCACCGCGGCGCCGTCCAGCCCCCAGCGGCGCGGGTCGCCCAGTGCATCGCCGAGCAGCGCGCCCAGCAGGGTGCACAGGTTCCACAGCACGTATACGCCGACACCGGCGACCCAGAACCCGCGGCGCTGCTCGGCCGGCGCGTCCTGGCCGGCGGCGGTGGCCGCCGATTCGTCGATGGTGACCTGCGCCGCCAGCGGGCGCAGCCAGCCGCGCGGCCGCAGCAGGTGGTTGATCTGCGCGCCGTACACCGCGTTGCGGATGCCCAGCAGGGTGGCCGCGCTAAACGCGGCCGGGCCGCCGCCACCGGCACCGATCACGCCGATGAAGGCGAACTGCGAGCCGCCGGTGAACATCAGCAGGCTGAGCGCCGCGGTCTGGCCGACGCTGAAGCCCGATGCCACCGCCAGTGCCCCGAAGGAAATGCCGTACAGGCCGGTGGCCACGGCGATGGACAGGCCGATGCGGACCGCGGGGGTGAGGCGCGGCGCCATGTTCAGCCGCGCCCGCGTGCCTGTTCGGCGGCGGCCACGAACACCACGTCGGTGGAGGAGTTGAGCGCGGTCTCGGCCGAGTCCTGCACCACGCCGACGATGAAGCCCACCGCCACCACCTGCATCGCCACGTCGTTGGAGATGCCGAACAGGCCGCAGGCCAGCGGGATCAGCAGCAGCGAGCCGCCCGGCACGCCGGAGGCACCGCAGGCACCGATCGCCGCCACCACGCTCAGCAGCAGCGCGGTGGGCAGGTCCACGGCGATGCCCAGGGTGTTGACCGCCGCCAGCGTCAGCACCGAGATGGTGATCGCCGCGCCGGCCATGTTGATGGTCGCGCCCAGCGGGATCGCCACCGAATAGGTCTCCTCGTGCAGGCCCAGCTTGCGGCACAGCTCCATGTTGACCGGGATGTTGGCCGCCGAGGAGCGGGTGAAGAACGCGGTGATGCCGCTCTCGCGCAGGCACCGCAGCACCAGCGGGTACGGGTTGCGGCGGGTGGTCAGCGCCACGATCAGCGGGTTGCCGACGAAGGCCATGAACAGCATCGCCCCCACCAGCACGCACAGCACGTGCAGGTAGACCTTCAGCGCGCCGAGACCGGATTCGGCCAGCAGCGAGGCGACGATGCCGAACACGCCCAGCGGCGCCAGACGGATCACCATGCGCACGATCCAGGTGATCGCGGCGGACAGATCGCCGACCAGCGCGCGCGTGCCGGCGCCGGCATGGCGCAGCGCCAGCCCCAGGCCGATGGCCCAGGCCAGCAGGCCGATGTAGTTGGCGCGGGCCAGCGCGTTGACCGGGTTGTCCACCACCTGCATCAGCAGGGCGCGCAGCACCTCGCCGATGCCCCCCGGCGCGCTCAGCCCGGCGTCGGTGGGGGCCTTCAGCAGCAGTGTGCTGGGAAACAGGTAACTGGCCAGCACGCCGACCAGCGCCGCGGCCAGGGTGCCGGCCACGTACAGCAGCAGGATCGTGCGGATGTGGGTCTTCTGCCCCTGCTGGTGGTTGGCGATGGAGGCCGTCACCAGGACCAGCACCAGCACCGGGGCGACCGCCTTGAGCGCGGCCACGAACACCGTGCCGAGCAGGCCGGCGGCGTGCGCGCCCTGCGGCCAGGCCAGCGCCAGCACGATGCCGGCGAGCAGGCCGATGATGATCTGGACCACCAGGCTGGGGGCACGGAAGGAACGGGAACGGTTGCGCATCGGCGGGCTCGGGCAGGGCAAAGCGCGATTCTCGCCCAGACCCCGCCGCGCCCACACCCCCGGAACGTCATGGCCGACGCACCGGCATCACCCGGACACCGCTAGGATGCGCCCATGGAACCTTCCCCTTCCCGCGGCAGGCGCCTGCTGCGCCTGTGCGGCCGCATCCTTGCCGCGCTCCTGCTGCTGGTCGCCAGCGGCCTGCTGCTGGGCGACTGGCTCACCCCGCGCGCCGTCGGCGAGCCCTCCACGGCGCTGCCGCCACGCGCCGGGCAGACCGCGCTGGACCGCGCGCTCGAGCCGCAGCTGGCCGCACACCCGGGCCGCAGCGGCGCGGCCTACCTGGTCGACGGCCTGGAAGCCTTCGCCGCGCGCTCGGTGGTCACCCGCCAGGCCGGCCGCAGCCTCGACCTGCAGTACTACATATGGCACGACGACATGGTCGGCCACCTGCTGGTGAACGACGTATACGCCGCGGCCGCGCGCGGGGTGCGCGTGCGGCTGCTGCTGGACGACATGAACGCCAAGGGGCTGGATGCGCAGCTGCTGGCGCTCGACGCGCACCCGCGCATCGAAGTGCGCCTGTACAACCCGTTCCGCAACCGCGAGGGCCTGTGGCGGCTGGTGGAGATGGTGCAGCGGGTCTTCAGCATCAACCACCGCATGCACAACAAGGCCTGGATCGCCGACGGCCGCGTGGCCATCGTCGGCGGCCGCAACATCGGCGCCGAGTACTTCGATGCCCGCGAGGACGTCAATTTCCGCGACCTGGACCTGCTGCTCGCCGGCCCGGCCGCCGGCGAGGCCAGCGCCATCTTCGACGCATTCTGGAACAGCCCCGCCGCCGTACCGATCGCCGCCCTCGCCGCGCATTCGGAGCGCCAGCTCGACCAGCTGGTTTCCCGCGCGGCGCTGGACGCGCGCCGGGAAGAGGCGCTGCCCTACCTGCAACGGCTGCGCGAGCGGCTGGCCGGCCCCTATGTCGGCGGGCGCCTGCCGCTGCACTGGACCGGGCGCCTCCAGGTCCATTCCGACCCGCCGCTCAAGCACCGTGACAACGACCGCGGCGACTGGCTGGTGACGCGCCTGGGCCAGGAACTGGGGCAGGCGCGGCACAAGACCCTGCTGATATCGCCCTATTTCGTCCCCGGCGACAGCGGCACCGGTGAACTGCTGCGGCAGCTGGCCGACGGCGTGCAGGTGGGCATCGTCACCAATTCGCTGGCGGCCAATGACGTGGCCGCGGTGCACAGCGGCTACATGCACTACCGGCTGCCGCTGCTGCGCGGCGGCGCCAACGTGTACGAACTCAAATCACGCGGCAGCGACAGCGGCCGCGGCTCGGCCTTCGGCAGCAGCGGCGCCAGCCTGCACACCAAGGCCATCGTCGTCGACGACCGGCGCGGCTTCGTCGGCTCGTTCAACCTGGACCCGCGCTCGGCTTACCTCAATACCGAAATGGGCGTGCTGTTCGACGATCCGGTGCTGGCCGCACAGCTGCGCGAGGAATACCTGCGCCTGTCCGGCGCCGAGCTGAGCTACTACCTGTATCTGGACAGCGACGGGAACCTGCGCTGGCTGGACCGCGCGCGGACGCCACCGGCCGACTACGTCGCCGAACCGGACACCACCTGGCTGCAGCGCGCCACCGCCCGGGTGATCAGTTGGCTGCCGCTGGAATCACAACTGTGATGCCGCGCCGCGAGGCGCGGCTCAGCCCTCGCCCGGCGCGTCCGGGCTGACCCGCTTCCACAGCCAGCCACCGACATGGCCGGGAACGCAGGCGGACAGCGTCTCCAGTGCCTGCGCTTCCTCCAGCAGTCCTTCGCGGCACAGCATCGACAACGCCGCGGCCAGTTCGCCGACCTCCAGCGAACGCGCCAATGGCGTCGATGGCGCGCCCTGCCCGCCGGCCTCCAGCGCCGCGGCAACATCGGCGGAAAGCTGCCATGCGCGCGCGATCCGCGCCGCCAGCAGCGGGGTGCAGCGTTCCAGCAGCGACAGCAGCAGGGCCGGCGACGGCGCCAGCGTCTGCCGGCGCGAATAGGCGTCGGCGGTGGCGCGCACCACCATCACCATCGCCAGCCCGCGCAGCAGGCCGGCCAGCTGCGCGGAGAAGCCGTCTTCGCGCTCCACGCTGCGGGCATGGTCGGCCGCGGCCAGCGACATGCGCAGGGTGTAATCCCACACCCGCTGCGAGAACCGGCCGCCATCGCCGTCGGGAGGGTTCATCACCGGCTGCACCAGCGCCGCGGAAATGATCTGGCGGATGCCTTCGTTGCCGACCACGGTCACCGCCCGCTCGATGCTGCGTACTTCCTGTTGCTGGAAGCGGTACAGGGCGCTGTTGGCGATGCGCAGCAGGTTCACCGTCAGCAACGGGTCACTGCCGATGATGCGGCCGATGGAACGCGCCGAGGCGGTGCTGTCGTTGACGCTCTGGATCAGCTGCGGCAGCAGGTGCGGGCGCCGCGGGATGTAGCGTTGCGACAGGTCCGCGCGCTCCAGCACCGCCATCACCGTATCGGCGATCTGGCGGTGCTCGGCCGCAGCGGGCGGCTCCGCCGCGTCGTCTTCGATGCCGAGCGCGGCGCGCAGGAACTGCCGGCGCATCCGCGGCAGCAGCGTCGGGTCCATTGCCGGGGCGGCAGCGTGGTCGGCATCGGCGGCCTCGGGGACGAAGCTCCAGGCCGCCTGCGGACGCCGCCGGCCGAACCACCAGGCCGCGCCCACGCCGGCCAGCAGTGCGGCCAGCAGCGCCGGGACGATCACCGGTTGCATGGCTGGTACCCTGGGCGGGCGGGAGCTGAAGGCCGCATGCCGCGCCCCGTTACCTGTCGGCTTTTTCCAGGCGGATGCCGAGCGGACCGCCCAGCGAACCGTCTTCGTTGATGGTGAAATTCAGCGACGCGCCCTTCTGCGGCAACGCCACCTTCAAGGTATCGCCCTCGCGCACGTAGGTGGTTTCCTGGGAGATGCCCATCGCCTCGATGGTGACCGTGCCGCCGGGCGTGAAGCTGTACCGGGTGACGCCCATCGCATCGGCATAGACGCCCTTGATCCCCTGGCTGCAGGCCGACAGCAGGCACAGCACGGCGATGACGGGCAGGTACTTCTTCATTGCTTCCCCCGGAGGTAATGGCGCGGCCATCCACGGCCGCCGCATGCGGATTGATTCTGCCACAGGCCGGCGCCGGCCAAGCCGCCGATCGTCAGTCGTCTGCGCCCGCCGGTGCGCCGCTGGCGAGCGCGGCCTGCGGCAACGGCGCGCGCACGAAGCGCGCCGACAACCGCAGCGCATAGACCAGGCCGGCGAGCAGCGCCAGGCCGGCGCCGCTGGCGAACGCGGCGGCCAGCCCGAAGCGGGCGGCGACCAGGCCGGCCAGCACCATGCCGGCGCCGATGCCCACGTCCAGCGCGCAGAAATAGGTGGCCACCGCGGTGCCGCGGCGGGCATGGCCGCCGAGATTGACCATCATCGTCTGGTAGGCCGGGTAGACCACGCCGAAGCCGAAGCCGGCCAGCAGCCCGGACAGGTAGTACGTCGCCGGTGCGGCCGCATACGCCATCAGCCCGAGCCCGGCGACGATCGCCAGGCTGCCGCCGTTGGTCGCCAGCACCACCCGGCCGCCGTCGATCAGGCGCCCGGAAAAGCCGCGCGAGATCATCATGCCCACCGCCATCAGGGTGAAGAAGATGCCGGTATTGCCCGCGCCCAACTGTTTGCCGTGGAGCGCGGCAAAGGCCAGCAGCATGCCGTAGCCCAGGCCGATCACGGCCAGGTTCAATGCCAGCGGGAGGCCGCGTACCAGCAGGAAACGATCCAGCGACAACACCGCCGCGGCACCGTCGCGCCGCTTGCGCGGCGCATGCACCCGCGACGCCACCAGCAGGCCAGCGATGCCGGCGGCCACCGCCGCCTCGAAGATCACCTGGAACGGATGGTGGTCCATCAGCCACAACCCGGCCATCGGCCCCAGCGCCATCGCCAGGCTGCTCATCAACCCGAACAGGCCGATGCCCTCGCCGCGGCGCGCCGACGGGATGATGTCGATGGCCTGGGTGTTGGCCGCGGTGCTCATCACCGCGAAGGTCACGCCGATGCCCAGCCGCACCAGCACGAACACCAGCACGGTGTGCGCCAGCAGGTAGCCGGAGGTGAACAGCACGTAGGCCGCCAGCGCCAGCAGGTAGGCGTGCTTGGCGTTGAAGCGATCGACGATGAAGCCGGAGAACGGCCGCACCAGCAGCGCGGCGATCACGTAGCTGGACAACACCAGCCCCACCGTGGCCTCGCCGATCCGCAGCTGCTCCACGAGATGGAACGGCAGCGTCGGCATCAGCACGTAGAACGACATGCCCATCAGGAAGTTGGCGATGCACGCCAACACGAACCCCGGGGTCCACAGCGCGGGCCGCGGCTGGCTCATGCGCCGCCGCGAGGTGCGCGCCCCGGTAGTGCACTGGCGCCCGCGCGGATGCGCCTGGGCAACGCCCGCGCCATCAACCGACGCCGCGCAGCGCCAGGGTCAGCGCCAGCACGCTCAGGATCACCGCGATCGTGCCGTCCAGCACCCGCCAGGTGCCGGGCTTGTGGAACAGCGGCGTCAGCAGGCGCGCGCCCAGGCCCTGCGCGGTCAGCCACAGCGCGCTGGCGGTGACCACGCCGGCGGCGAACGCCATGCGCGCGTGGCCGAAGTTGTCGGCGATCGAACCGATCACCACCATGTCCAGCCAGAAATGCGGGTTGATCACCGAGAACCCGGCCGCGGCCATCATCGCCGCCCGGCGCGAGGATTGCGCGCTGTCGTCCAGCTGCATGCCGCCACCGCCGGCCACGGCCCGCCGCGCCGACTGCAGCGCATACCAGACCAGGAAGGCGACGCCGCCCCACAGCAGCACGGTCGTCAGCCACGGCAACTGGCTGGTGAGCGTGCGCAGGCCCGCCACGCTGGCGAAGATGAAGGCCGCGTCGATGGCGAAGCAGGTGGCGATCACCGGGATCACGTGCTGGCGCAGGATGCCCTGGCGCAGGATGAAGGCGCTCTGCGCGCCGACCACAGCGAAAAGACCGATGCCGGTACCGGCACCGCTGAGCCAGGCGGCGCTGGTGGCCTGGGCGGTTACGACGGAAAACATGGGGGGAAACTGCCTGTCTGCGGGTGGGGAGGACACACCGGGGATGTGTCGACGGCGGCGATTGTCGCAGTGCAGCATCCAGAAGTGGAGCTAAACTTCTTAAACCCTCATTAGCAGAACTTAATCATGCGCATCGACCATGCCCAGTTGCGGGCGCTGGCGGCGGTGATCCGCGAAGGCAGCTTCGAGCGCGCCGCGCTGGCGTTGAACGTCACCGCCTCGGCGGTATCGCAGCGGATCAAGGCGCTGGAGGAGCGGGTCGGCAAGCTGCTGGTCCGGCGCACCACGCCCACCGAGGCCACCGCCGAGGGCCAGGTGCTGGTGCGCCTGGCCGAGCAGACCGCGCTGCTGGAGCGCGATGCGTTCGAGCGCATCGGCCTGTCAGACGCCGACCTGCCACGCGCCAGCATCCCGGTGGCGGTGAACCACGACAGCATGGAAACCTGGTTTCCCGAGGCCGCGCTGGCGTTCGCCCGGCTCGGCAGCACCACCCTGGACCTGCATACCGAGGACCAGGACCACACCGCCGCGCTGTTGCGCCAGGGCGCGGTGCTGGGCGCGGTCACCACCCTGTCCGAGCCGGTGCAGGGCTGCCAGATCCACGCGCTGGGCAGCATGCGCTACGCCGCCACCTGCACCCCCGAGTTCCATGCGCGGCACTTCCCCAGGGGCGTCACCGCGCAGGCGCTGGCGCAGGCCCCGGTACTGGTGTTCAACCGCAAGGACGACCTGCAGGCGCGCTATGCCCAGCGCCTGACCGGCTCGCAGCAACCGCTGCAGGCGCCGACCTGGTGGATCCCCTCCACCCGCGCCTTCGTCCATGCCAACCTCGGCGGCCTGGGCTGGACCATGAACCCGCTGCCGCTGGTTCGCCGCCACCTGGACAGCGGGCGCCTGGTCTACGTCAAGGCGCGCGCCTGGGAGGACATCCCGCTGTACTGGCAGCACTGGAAGGGCGAAGTCGCGTCGATGGCGCTGCTCACCCGCGCCGTGCTGCAGGCGTCCTCCACCCTGATCCGCAGGCGCCGCTAGCGCCGCTGCGCGCGTGCCCGGGCCCGCCGCCGCGCAGCGGTGCCGGGCAGGCCGGTCCTGGGCGCGGGTCAAGCCAGCGCGTACTCCAGCCCGCCGCGCACCGCGGCCACCTGGGCGTCGTCGCACTGCACGGGCGTGGCGCGCGGGCTGTCGGGGTAGACCTCGGTGGTGGTGGTGTAGCGCGCGTCGGTGATGCCCGCGCACAGGCCCAGTGCCCTGTACGGGTACTCGATCACCCCGTGCGCGACCACCGGCGAGCCGATGATCCGCCCCTGCGCGTCCGCCGGCGCGATGTGGGTGACCGCGGCTACCGCGGCGATCACCGCCTGCTGGAACGCCGGTTGCGGGTTGAGCGCGTCGGCACACAGGTAGAAGCCGTCGGGGACGCTGTCCGCCTCGAACGGCTTGCCATCGCGCGCGGCCAGCGCCGGGCGGAACTCGCCTTCGTCGCTGTCGGTGGTCTCGTGCAGGTCGATGTGCATCACGAAGCGCCCCGCCAGCGGCTGCACCAGTGCCATCAGCGCCGCCGACTCGGGCGCCGGGCTGGCGGCGGTGAAGTTGCGGTTGGGGTCCAGCGCCAGCGCGTTCCAGCGCTGGATGCGCTCATAGCCCCACGGGCTCACGCAGGGCGCGACCAGCAGGTTGCAGCGGCCGGCGTAGTCGGCGCCGTGCCGCTCGACGAACTTCAGCGCGCCCAGCACGCCGCTGGTTTCGTAGCCGTGCACGCCACCGGTCACCAGCGCCACCGGCAGCGCGTCGTCCCAGCCGCGGCTGCGGATCGCCAGCAGCGGATAGCGGCCGGAGGGATAGTCCAGTTCGCCGTATCCGGCCACGTCGAAGCGGTCGCGCAGCGCGTCGATCCGGGCCAGCACGTCGTCGGCATAGCTGCGCTGCACGCGCTGCCGCGCCAGCCATTGCGCCCTTTCCGCCGCGCCCCAGGCCTGGCCGGGGGTCCCGATGGGATAAAAAGCGGTGGTCATGGCGGCTCCTGGTGATGACGGACAGGCGCGCACTCTACACCGCCCGGCGCGGCGGCGAGGCCACGCCGGCGCCGGTCACCCCGGGCGGGCGGGGTCGGCAAGCAGGCCGGCGATGTCCGCGTCCTTCTGCTGCCACAGCCCGTTCATCCACTGCTGGAAGCGTGCGCGGAAAGCGCGGTCGCCCTGGTAATCGCCGGCAACCAGATCGGCCGGGATCGGCCGCTGTCGCACCAGCACCTTCACTTCCGGGACGCGGTTGGCCATCAGGTCCAGCATCGACGGGATGCCGCCGGGGTAGACGATGGTGACGTCCAGCAGCGCATGCAGGCCCTGCCCCATCGCATCGAGCACGAAGGCCACGCCACCGGACTTGGGCTTGAGCAGGTGCCGGAACGGCGAGCCCTGGCCGTCGTGCTTGGCACGGGTGAAGCGGGTGCCTTCGACGAAGTTCATCACCGCCACCGGGATGTCGCGGAAGCGCGCGCAGGCGCGCCGCGTCGCCTCCATGTCGCGCCGGCCCAGCTCCGGGTTGCGGGCGATCTGCTTGCGGCTGTAGCGGCCCATGAACGGGAAATCCAGCGCCCACCACGCCAGCCCCAGCACCGGCACCCAGAACAGCGAGCGCTTGAGGAAGAAGCGCAGCAGCGGAATGCGCCGGTTGAACACCTTCTGCAGCACCAGGATGTCCACCCAGCTCTGGTGGTTGGCCAGCACCAGGTAGTGGCCGTCGCGCGCCAGCGTGGCCGGGACGTCGACCGTGAAGCGGGTGCGGGTGAACGCCTGCATCATCGCGCTGTTCACCCCGATCCAGCTCTCGGCCAGCCCGGTCAGCAGCGGGTTGCAGGCGCGGCGCACCGCGGCCAGCGGCAGCAACGCCTTGAACAGCGCCACCGCGAACAGCGGCAGGCAGTGCAGCAGGGTGTTGAGCGCGATCAGCAGCAGGATCGGGACGATGCGGAACCATTTCATGGGGGACTATCTCGCGCGGTTCGGGCCGGGGCCGCCATCCAAAAGCGGCACAGGGTAGCAAACGCCGCGGGCGGTGGCCGACGCCCGCCGGTCTTCCGCCGGCCCCGCATGGCGGCGCGATAATCCCCTTCCCGCCCCTGCCCCGCCGTCCCCGCATGCCCCCGACGCTGCCGCCCCCGGGCGAGATCCTCGACCTGTTGCCCGACGTGGTGTGCGTGGTCGACCCGCAAGGCCATTACCTGGCGGTCAACGCCGCCTTCGAGCGGCTGATCGGCTATCGCCCCGAGGAGGTGCTGGGGCGGCGCATGACCGAACTCATCCACCCGGATGACCACGCCACCACCGCGCAGGCGGTGCAGCGGGTGATGGAGGGCCGGCCGCTGCCGCACTTCCGCAACCGCTACGTCCGCCGCGACGGCGGGCTGGTGGACATGCAGTGGTCGGCCAGGTGGCTGCCCGACTACGGCGTGCGCATCGCCGTGGGCCACCCGGTCACCGAACTGCGCGACCTGGAGCGGCGGCTGGAGTTCATGGCCGCGCACGACCCGCTCACCCGGCTGCCCAACCGCCACCGGCTGCGCGAGGAACTGGACCGGCTGCTGGCCGACGGCACCCGGCCGCTGGCCGTGCTGTACCTGGACCTGGACGGCTTCAAGGCGATCAACGACCGCCATGGCCACGCGCTGGGCGACCAGGTGCTGCGCGAGACCGCCGCTGGCCTGCGCCAGGCGCTGCGCCACGGCGACTTCATCGCCCGCGTCGGCGGCGACGAGTTCGTGGCGCTGCTGCCGGACTGCGGTCACGCGGACGACGCCCGCGCGGTGGCCGGCATGCTGCAGGCGGCGCTGGACCAACGCCAGGCGCAGCCGTCGTTCGCGCGCATCGGCGTCAGCATCGGCGTGGCCTGCTGCCCGGCCGACGGCCGCGACGCGGAAACCCTGCTGCGCCACGCCGATGCCGACATGTACGCGGCCAAGCACGGCCGCGGGCGGGCCGCCGGTGCCTGAGCCGCGGGGCCGGCACGGGCCTCTGCTACCCTATCGCGATGAACCAAACCGCTGACCGCCCGGCCACCGCTCCTGTTTTCACGCCGATGGCGCAACGCTTCCGCGGCTTCCTGCCGGTGGTGGTGGACGTGGAGACCGGCGGCTTCGACTGGAACCGGCACGCGCTGCTGGAAATCGCCGCCATTCCGCTGGACATGGACGAGAACGGCCTGCTGCGGCCCGGCCAGACCAGTTGCGCGCACGTGGTGCCGGCCGAAAGCACCGAGATCGACCCCAAGTCGCTCGAGGTCACCGGCATCGTGCTGGACCACCCGTTCCGCCTGGCCAAGCCCGAGCGCGAGGCACTGGAACACGTGTTCGCGCCGGTGCGCGCGGCGCTGAAGAAGCATGGCTGCCAGCGCGCGATCCTGGTCGGGCACAACGCCCACTTCGACCTGAACTTCCTCAATGCCGCGGTTGCCCGCAGCGGCCACAAGCGCAATCCATTCCACCCGTTCAGCGTGTTCGACACGGTGACCTTGGCCGGCGTGGCCTACGGCCAGACCGTGCTGGCGCGGGCGCTGCAGGCCGCCGGTTTCGAGTGGGATGCCAGCCAGGCGCACAGCGCGGTGTACGACACCGAGCAGACCGCGCGCCTGTTCTGCCAGATCGTCAACGGCTTCCGCAGCCAGGAACAGGGAACCGGCAACGGGTAACGGCGGAAACCGGCGCGGCGCGGCTGCCCGCACGCGTTCCCGGTTCCCGTCCCCCCCGTTGCCGGGGTCGTCACCCCAGGCAGATCCGGTCGCGGCCGTCGCTCTTGGCCTGGTACAGGGCCTTGTCGGCGCGCTGGAACAACAGCAGCGGGGTGCGGTCGCCGGCCGCCAGCTGCACCAGCCCGGCACTGAACGTCACCCGCAGGCCCTCGATCCCGGCCCAGTTGCGCTGCGCATGGAACAGCCCCTGCAGGCGCGTGCACACCCCTTGCGCCTCCTCCAGCGGGGTGTCGTTGAGCAGCAGCGCGAATTCCTCGCCGCCCAGCCGCGCCGGCAGGTCGGAATCCCGGCAACTGGCGGCCAGCAGCCGCGCCACCTCGCACAGCACCTGGTCGCCGACACTGTGCGACCAGCTGTCGTTGACGGTCTTGAAATGGTCGATGTCCAGCACCAGCAGGCTCAGCGGGTGGCCGCTGCGCTGGGAACGGGCGAAATCGCGCGCCAGCGCCTCGTCGAAGGCACGGCGGTTGGGCAGGCCGGTCAACGGGTCCTCGTGGGCCTGGCGCTCGAACGCCACGGCCTGCTGGCGCAGGCGCTCGGCCAGCGCGGTCTTCTCCTGGTTGGCCGCCAGCAGGCGCTCGGCCTGCAACTGCAGGTCGGCGGTGCGCTCGGCAACCTGGCGCGCCAGCCGCATGTTGCTGGTCTTGTAGCGGTGGATCAGGTACCGGTACAGCGCCACCAGCGCCAGCAGCAGCGCGATGCCGGCCGCGGCCTGCACGCTGCGGCGCTGCCACGGCAACGGCTCGACGGTGAACTTCCAGGCCGCCTCGCTTTCGCTCCAGCGGCCGCCCGGGTGCATCGCCGAGACATGCAGGGTGTAGTCGCCCGGCGGCAGCCCCATGAACTCGACGCTGCGCTGGTTGCCGCGCTCGATCCAGTCGTGGTCCAGCCCTTCCAGCCGGGTGCGGTAACGGATCCGGTCGGACATCAGGTAGCTCAGGCCGACGTAACCCACCGTCAGCCGGCGCCCGCCGGGCACGGCGGTGACGCCGTGCGCCTGCCAATGCAGCGGCACCCCGTCCAGCTGCACGCTTTCCACCACCACCGGCGGCGGCAACCGTTCGCGGAAGCGCTGCAGCCGCAACGGGTCGACCATGCTCAGGCCGCCGGCGGTGGCCACCCAGTAGGTGCCGTCGGCGCGCAGTACCGCGGACGGCCCGGTGCTGCCGTTGGCCTGGGCGTTGTACATGCCGTCGATCTCGTTGTAGCGCTCGACCTCGATCCGCGGGCTGCGGCCATCGGCCACCGCGTCCAGCGCCGCCATCGTGGTGCGCAGGATGCCGCGGTTGCTGCTGATCCAGACATTGCCCAGGCGGTCGGGCACCATTTCGAACACGGTGTCCACCGGCATGCCCTGTTCCAGCCCCACCCGCGCCAGGCGGCCGTCGCGGTAGCGGTACAGGCCGCGGTCGGAGGTGGCCCACATGGCGTCGCCGACCGGGGTGAAGCCGAAGATGCTGCGGCCACCGCCGAGCCCGTCCACGTCCAGCCGCTGCACGGTATTCCCGCGCAGCACGCGGATGCCTTCGATGGTGCCTATCCACAGGCCGTCCTCGGTGTGGCGCAGCGCGGTCACCAGCCCGCCCGGCAACCCGGCCACCGTGGGCACCTGCACGCCGTCGGCGCCCAGCCGCACCACGCCGCGCTGGGTGCCGGCCCAGATGCCGTCGCCATCGCGGTCGGCGGCCATCACCCGCACGTTGCCTGCCGCCAGGCCGTCGGCGGTGCCGTAATGGCGGCTGCGGCCCTCGCGGTCGATGCGGTAGATGCCGTCGCCGAAAGTGCCGACCCACGTCGCGCCATCGCGGCTCTGGATCACGCTCAACACCGACGGCGCCTTGCCGACGCTGTTGCGCAGCGGCACCGGCACGATGCGGCCGTCGCGCTCCATCCGGTCCAGGCCGGCGGCACCACCGATCCACAGGCGTCGCTGGTCGTCCTCGATCACCGCGCGCACGTAGTCCCCGCTCAGCCCATCGCGGGTGGTGTAGCTGCTGAACAGGGTTTCGCGCAGCCGGTACAGGCCACCGTTGCCGCCCACCCAGATGCTGCCTTCGGCATCCTCCATCAGGCTGGTGATGCGCCCGTTCTGCATCTGCCGGCTGTCCGGCAGGCGCTCCACGCCATGGCTGCCGATGCGGAACAGCCCCTGGTTCTCGGTGCCCAGCCACAGGTCGCCGTGGCGGTCCTGCAGCATCGCGGTGGTGTGCGAAACCCCGGGCAGCACGTGCACCCGGCGCGCGCCGCCCGGGTGCATCCGGTACAGCGCGCCATCGGTGACGATCCACACCGCGCCGTCCGGCGCGCGGTAGGGCCAGGCCGGGCCCGGCGGCAGGTCCAGCGCGGCCGGCGCGTTGCCCAGCACGCCATCGTCGCCGCGCAGCTTCAGGCCATCCATGGTGCCGACCCAGACCCGGTCCTGGTCATCCACGGCCAGCCAGTTGGACAACGTCATGTTCACCGGCGCGCCCGGCGCCGGCGGCTCGTAGACCACGCGTCCGTCGGGAGCCAGGTAGCCCAGCCCGCGGCCCTCGTAGAGCAGCCACAGCCGGCCCTTGCTGTCCTTCTGCATCGCCTGGATCAGCACCTTCGGCGCCGGCGGGTGCTGCGGCCACTGCCGCCAGCGCCCGTCGAGCGTGCGCCGCAGGACGTTGCCGCGTGAATCGGTCACCCACAGCGCGCCATCGCGATCCACGTACAGCGCACCGATGCCGTTGTCGAGCAGCCCGGGCCGGGTGCTGCGGTCATAGAGGTCGAAATCGAGCCCGTTGTAGCGCGCCACCCCTTCCCAGGTGGCGAACCACAGGTGTCCTTCCGGCGTCTGCGCGATGCCGCGCAGCGAGTTGTGCGGCAGGCCGTTGCGCGAGGTCCACATGTCCACCGCGTAATCGCGCAGCGGCGGCGTGTGTTCGGCCGCGGCCGCGCCCCCGGCCACCAGCAGCAGGCACAGCCAAAGCCGCATGAGGCGCCGGACCCAGCGACCGCCGCGCATGCGGCCGGGACGCGATTGGCGGCGTCGCTCAAACGACGGGGCCGGGCGGTCGAGCGGTGCGGACGGCTGCGGCAACGTCATGTGCACGGACAGGGAGAGAGTGCGCACATGGTAGGGGGATTGCCGGCCCCATGCAGCCCCCGCCCCACCGGAACCGGCCAGCGACGCCGGCCGGCGCGTTGCCGCTCAGCCGCGGCGGGCGGGCGCCGCGGCGGACGCCGGCCAGGTGACCACCGCTTCCAGGCCACCGTCGGGATGGTTGCGCAGCACCAGGGTGGCGCCGTTCTTCTCGGCCAGCGTGCGGGCGATGGTCAGGCCCAGGCCGACACCGCCGGTCTCGCGCGAACGCGAGGTCTCCAGGCGCAGGAACGGGGTGAACACCGCCTCCAGTTCGTCCGCCGCCAGGCCCGGGCCGTGGTCGCGGATGCACACCTGGACCTGGCCGTCGCGCGCCTGCGCGCGGATGGACGCCGAGTGCCCGTACTTGACGGCATTGTCCACCAGGTTGGAGAACAGCCGGTGCATGGCCAGCGGGCGCACCCGCAGCACGGCGCCACAGCCCTGCTCGAACTCGACCGGGTGCCCGGCGTCGGCCGCGTCCCCGGCCACGCTCTGCAACAGCGAATCCAGGTCCAGCACCACGCGCTGCTCGGCGCTTTCGGCGCTGCGGGCCAGTTCCAGCCCCTCGCGCACCAGCGCCTGCATCGCCGCCAGGTCGGCGATCAGCCGTTCGCGCAGCGGTTCGTCGGCCACGTTCTCCAGCCGCAGCCGCAGCCGGGTGAGCGGCGTCTGCAGGTCGTGGGTGATGGCCGCGAGCATCTGCGTGCGCTCGCCGATATGCCGCTGCAGGCGCTGCTGCATGGCGTTGAAGGCTTCGGCCGCGCGCCGCACCTCCTGCGGCCCGGTCACCGGCAATGGATCGCGCTGCAGGTCCTGGCCCAGCTCGGTGGCGGCGTCGGCGAGCCGCTGCAGCGGCGAACTGGCGATGCGCGCCACCACGTAGGCGAGCACGGCGATGGCCAGCGACAGCAGCGACAGGAACAGCGGATCGAAGGCGAAGATGCGGATGCGCGCCGTCGCCGGGTACTGCAATGTCAGCCGCAGCGGGGTGCCATCGCCCAGGGTCAGCTCCACCAGCCGGCAGCGCGGCGGCACCACCGCCGGATAGCGCTTGCGCAGGTGGTGCGGGATGCGCGTGCGCTGCGGCAGCAGCTCCGGCAGCGGTGGCAGGCAGGCGCGGAAGCCGGTGACATACACCCGCGCATCGGCCACCGGCCCCTCGCGGTCGTCCAGGACCGCCATCAGCGCCACGTCCTGCTTGCCGGCATGGACCTCGCCGCGGGCCGGATGCACGCTCGCGCCGCCGGTTTCCAGCAGCCGCGCGCGCAGCTCGGGGTTGCTCTCAAGCAGGGCCACGAAGCCCTGCAGGCGATCGGCCATGCGCATCAGGTTCTGCTGCTCGAACTCCTGGCGGCGGTGCGCCTCGGCCAGCAGGGTGGCGCCGATCGCCGCAGACAGCATGCCGACCAGCAGGATGACGAACAGCCGCCCCGTCATCGAGGCCAGGAACCGCCGCAGCCGGGCCATCATGCCAGCGTCACCACGCCGGCGAACACATAGCCCTCGCTGCGCACGGTCCTGATCAGGCTGCCGGCGCTGCCGAGCTTCTGGCGCAGGCGGCTGACCTGCAGGTCGATGGCGCGGTCCTGGGCCTCATGGCTGCGGCCGCCGCCCAGCGCGGCCAGCTGCTCGCGCGAGAGCACCTTGTTGGCATGGCCGACGAATACCCGCAGCAGGCGGAACTCGGCGCCGGACAGCATCACCACGCGCCCGGCCGGATCCACCAGGTGGCGCCGCTCCAGGTCGAACAGCCAGTCGGCGAACGTCGCCCGGCGCATCGCCAACGGCTCCAGGTTGGCCGGCAGCGCCTCGGTCCGGCGCAGCACGTTGCGGATCCGCGCCAGCAGTTCGCGCGGCTCGAACGGCTTGGCCAGGTAGTCGTCGGCGCCCATTTCCAGCCCAAGCACGCGGTCGATCGGCTCGGCGCGGGCGGTGAGCATGATCACCGGGGTGCTGGCGCGCGCGCGCAGCTCGCGGCACAACGCCAGCCCGTCCTCGCGCGGCAGGTTGAGGTCGAGCACGACCAGGTCGATGGCTTCGCGCGCCAGCGCGTGGCGCATGCCGGCGCCATCGGCGGCGGTGCTCACCGTATAGCCGGCGCGGCCGAGCTGCTCGGCCAGCAGTCCGCGGATGTCGCTGTCGTCGTCGACCACCAGCAGGCGGTGCATGGGGCGGTGTTCCTTGGTGGGATGCGCAATGCTAACCGAGCCGGACGCGCATCCCGTGCGGCCCCGGCGAGCGGGCGACGCCGCCGCTGCGCACGCCTCAGCGCGTGTCGGCGGCGTCGCCCCAGCCCAGGTCCGGCTCGGGGTAGTAGTGGACGCCCAGCGCGTCCAGGTGCGCGCGCAGCCCTGCCATGCGCCGCACGAACCCCGGATAGCCGCGCCGCGTGGCCGGGCTCCATGCCACCTCGGCCACGGCCGCCAGGCGTGGCCACAGGCGCGCATCGGCGGCGGCGTCGGTATGCACGAACTCGCTCCACAGCGCCGCTTCCACGCCCACCGCGGTCCGGTAAGGGGTCGGGTCGAAGGCATAGACCCGGGCCAGCGGCACGCCCTCGGCGCGGCACCAGTCGGCGCCGGGCTGGCCGGCACGGTTGCCGTGGTCGATGTACAGGTAGGAGCACGGCGACAGGATCAAGCGGTGGCCGCGGGCGACCGCGGCCTCGATGGCATAGCCGTCGTTCCACAGCTGCACCAGCGCGGTGGGCTTCATCGCGGCCACCGATCCTTCCTCCCAGACCACCGGAGTACGCCCCATCGCGTCCACCATCGCCGCGGTGCGGGCGACGAAATCGGCGTACAGCGGGTGCCTGATCTCATCGCCGCCGATGTGGATTTCATTGGACGGAAAGATCGCCGCCACCTCCTCCAGCACGTCGCGCACGAAGGGATACACCACCTCGGGCTTGTCCAGGCACAACACGCTGAAGCCCACTTCCACGCCGGCGTAGGTGCCGCGGTTGGCCACGTCGTCGCAGGCCAGCGCGTTGTACGAGGCCAGCGCCGCCTGCACGTGCCCGGGCATGTCGATCTCCGGCACCAGGGTGACGCCGCGCGCCTGCGCGTACGCCACCAGGTGCCTGAGCTGCGCCTGGGTGTAGTAACCAGCGCGCCCGCCCTGCACCGCGCTGGCGCCGCCGATTTCCGCCAGCCGGGGATAGCGCTTGATCTCGATCCGCCAGCCCTGGTCGTCGGTCAGGTGCAGGTGCAGCCGGTTCAATTTGAACAGGGCCATGCGGTCGATGTGCCTTTCCAGGTAATCAACCGGCAGGAAACTGCGCGCCACGTCCAGCGACAGCCCGCGCCAGCGGTAGGCGGGCACGTCGGTGATCGCCAGCCGCGGCAGCCGGTAATCCGTGCCGGCGCGCGCCGGCAGCAGCTGCCGCAGGGTCTGCACCGCATGCAGCAGCCCGGCATCGGTGCGCGCGCTCAGATGGATCGCATCGTCCACCAGCAGCCGGTAGCCCTCCTCGCCCAGTGCCGGGTCGTCGACCCGCTGCAGCCGCAGCGGCGTGCCCGCGTCCGCGCTGGCGATGTGCAGCGCCGCCAGCAGTTCGTCCAGCGCACGCCGGGCCATGGGCGCGGCACCCGCGTCCTCCACGACCACCGCCGAGGAAATCCGCAGCACGCCGGGAGCGGTCTGGATGGCGCCCGGCAGCGGCACGATGTGCGCCACCGGCGTCGGTTCCATGGCCACCGTCGGCCGCCGGTGCGCGCAACCGGCCAGCACCGCCAGCGCCATGCAGGACAGCACGATCCCGGGCCTGAACTGCAGTCTCATCGGGTCCTCCCCTGCCGGCGGTCGAGCAGCGGCAGTCTGCCGGCGCCGCGGCGGCGCCCCGGCGGGCGGGCGCGATGCCCGCCCGGCCCGGCGTGGTCAGTCGCCGCCCTTGACGATGCGCCCGTCCTTGACGATCACCGCGAAGCGGCGCGCCGGATCGGCGATCACCTGCAGGTCCTCCAGCGGATTGCCCTCGACCAGCAGCAGGTCCGCCAGCGCGCCTTCCTCGACCACCCCCAGGCGCCCCGGATAGGGGCTGCGCAGGCCGGACAGCGCCAGCAGTTCGGCGTTGTCGTGGGTGACCATGCGCAGGATCTCCGCCGGGGTGAACCACTCCCGCAGGCCGAGGATGAAAGCGTTCTGCTCGACATTGAGCGCCGGCTCGAACAGGAAGTCGGTGCCCCACGCCATGCGCACCCCGGCGCGCTTGGCCATGGCCCACATGCGCGCCTGCCCGTCGATCACCGGCTTGCGCTTCTCGCGGCGCAGCGGATCCATGTTCTCGGTGCTCGCGCGCAGGGTCTGGCTGGACAGCCACACGCCACGGCGCGCCATCAGCCGCAGCGTGTCCTCGTCCAGCATTTGCCCGTGTTCGATGCTCTTCACCCCGGCTTCGATGGCGCGGCGCACCGCACGCACGGTATAGGCATGCACGGTGACGTAGGTGCCCCAGTCCTCGGCGGCCTCGACCGCGGCGCGCATCTCGTCGAGCGTGTACTGGGTGACGTCCACCGGGTCGTAGGCCGAGGACGTGCCGCCGCCGGCCATCAGCTTGATCTGGCTGGCGCCCCGGCGCAGGTTCTCGCGCACCGCGGTGAGTACCTCGTCGCGGCCGTCGGCGATGAAGGTGGCGCCCATTTCCTCGGCCAGCGCCGGCTTGCCGAAGAAGCGCCGCGAGCGCTCGTGCGGCAGGCGCATGTCGCCATGCCCGGCGGTCTGGCTGATGGTGGCGCCGGACGGCCAGATGCGCGGGCCGCGCGCATGGCCGGCGTCGATCGCCGCCTTCAGTTCGAAGATCGGCCCGCCGACGTCGCGCACGCTGGTGAAGCCACGCAGCAGGGTGCGTTCGGATTCGGCCGCCACCCGCGCGGCCAGCTGGTCCGGCGTGTCCGCCAGGGCCAGCATGTCCGCCTGCGAGAGCGCGGTGAACGTGCTGTGCCAGTGCGCGTCGATCAGCCCCGGCATCAGCGTGCGGCCGCGGCCTTCGATCACCGTGGCCGTGGCCGCCGGTGTCGCCGCCGCGCCGATCGCGGCGATATGCCGGCCGCGCACCAGCACGTCGGTGGGCGCGCCCAGCGTGCCGCGCACGGTGTCCAGCACCCGGACCCCGCGGAACAGCAGTTCGCTTTCCTCCGCCGCGGCCTGCGCGGACACGGGGGCGGCCAGCAGCAGCGCCCACGACAACGACAGCGTTCGCATCAGCCAGACCATGGACATGACGTTTCTCCCTGTGGCATGCCGGTACCGCCAGCCGGCGGCCGCGCCAGTATAGGCGGCGGCCGCGACGGCATCGCCATGGCGGCCGCGCGCAGGCAGCCGCCGGCGCCGCTCAGCCCCCGGCGAACACCGGTTCCAGCAGGCGGAAGGTACCGGCGTCGGCATCCATATCCACGCGGCCGCCGACCGGCACGATGAACTGTTCGCGGATGTGGCCGATCATCGCCCCGCGGAAGGCCGGGATCTTCAGCGGCGCGATGTAGTCGGCGAACAGCTGGTCCAGGGTCAGCGAGCCATAGCCGTCGCCGGGCGTGCAGCCGGTGCATTCGCCGAAGATGAAGCCGGCGATCCGGTCCAGCGCGCCCATCAGCTTCAGCGTGCTGAGCATGCGGTCGATGCGGTACGGCGCTTCGTCCACGTCTTCCAGAAACAGGATCTTGCCGTTGAAATCGGGCAGGTACGGCGAACCGGCCAGCGCGGTCAGTACGGTCAGGTTGCCGCCCACCAGCTCGCCGCGCGCGGTGCCGCCGGTGATGGTGCGGGTGCGGTTCCTGCGCGGCACCAGTTCGTCGTCGGTATCGACGCTGTTGCGGTACTGCATCAGTTCGCGCTTGAAGAACAGGCGCTCGAACTGGTCCACGTTGAACCGGTTCCAGCTGCCCGAGCCGATCGGGCCGTGGAAGGTCACCAGCCCGGTCCTGGCCTGGATCGCGCAATGCAGCGCGGTGATGTCCGAGTAGCCGAGCAGCACCTTGGGATTGGCGCGGATGGCGGCATAGTCCAGCAGCGGCAGCAGCCGCGCCGCACCGGAGCCGCCGCGCACGCAGACGATGGCCTTGACCTGGCGGTCGGCGAACATGGCGTTCAGGTCGCCGGCGCGCTCGGCATCGGTACCGGCCAGGTGCCCATGCCGCGCATCGTAATGGGCGCCGGTCTTGACCTTGAAGCCCAGCGCTTCCATCGCCTCGCGCGCCAGCTGCAGGCTGAGCGGGTCGCTGCTGGCCGCCGACGGGCTGACCAGCGCCACCGTATCGCCCTTCTCCAGCGGCAGCGGCAGCAACCGCCCGCCACGTTGCGCCGCCAGCACGCTGCCCGTGCCCATCAGCGGCAACAGCGCCCCCGCCAATGCCGTACCACCAAGGAATCGCCGCCTGTCCATGCCACCGCCTGTCTGCAGAAAGTGCGGCCGAGGGTAGCAACGGGCCCGCCTGCCCGACAGTGCGCCGCCGGCTTCATGCACAGCCGCGTGCGCGCAGCGGAAACACGCCTGGCGCAAGGCACCCGGCGCGTTTCATGCAGCGCTTGTCGCGGCGCATCCATAACCACGCGGCATGGGTGGCATACGAACTGTCATGCCCCGCCAGCAAAGGCACCACGCCTGCCCGCCGGGCGCTCAGTGTCCCGGCACCGGAGAAAGCGCCACGCAAGGCGCCGTCCGACGGCAACGCCGGCCGGTGCCGCTGCACGGCACGCCGGTCATGAAGCGATGCACACGCCCAGCGAGCGGCTCTTGGCGCGGTACATGGCCGCATCGGCGGTGCGCAGGTAGTCATCGATCGTCTTCAGCCCGGACTGGCTGCTGACCAGGCCGATGCTGGCGCTGCTGCTCACCGTATGCGGGCCGATCAGGTACGGCACCTCCAGCGCCGCGACGATCTGCCGCGCACGCTCGGCCGCTTCGCCGGGATCGATCGATTCGAGCAGCAGGTTGAACTCGTCGCCACTCATGCGCGCGACCAGGTCGGCGTTGCGCACGCACGATTCAAGACGCCGCGCCACCTGCTGCAGCAACTGGTCGCCGACATGGTGGCCCAGGCTGTCATTGACCGCCTTGAACCGGTTGAGGTCCAGCAGCAGCACCGCGAACATGGTGGTGCCACCACGCGCCGGCCCGTCGGCCCCGGCCGCGGATTCGCCGCGGTGCACGGCGATGGCATGCGCCAGGCGGGCCCGGAACAACGGCCGGCCCGGCAGGTTGGTGAGCGCGTCGTAGGAGCTGCCGCGTTCGGCCAGGTCGCTGAGCGAGCCGGCCATGCGCACGGCAACGCCGTCGTCGAACTGGGCCACGCCGCGCCAGTTCACCCACACCAGCCGCCCGGAACCATGGAAGGCGCGGAAATCCACCGAGAAATTCGGGCTGTTCCCCGACAGGTGGCGGCGGTAGGCCAGCTGCACGCGCGCACGGTCGTCGGGGTCGATGAGCTGCTGCAGGAAGTGCCAGCCACCGTGATGCACCGGCTCGCCGTCGTCCATCCCCACGATCCGGCGGAAGCGCTCGGACACGTGCATGACATCGCTGCGCAGGTCCCAGTCCCAGATGCCGTCATTGGAGCCAAGGGTGGCCAGCGCATAACGGTTGTCCGAGCGCAGCAGCTCCAGCTCGGTATGCTTCTGGCGGGTCACGTCGATCATCAGCCCGATCATGCGGTTCGGCCGCCCCGGCTCGACCACCGCCCGGCACAGGTCGCGCACCCACACCACCTTGCCGCACTTGGCGATCAGCCGGTAGCTCATCTCGTAGGCGTAGCTGTGCGTGGCGTTGTACGCGGCCTCGTCGATGACCAGCGCCTCGGCCAGGTCGTCGGGATGCACGCGCGAGCGCCAGAAGCCCGGATCGGCGCGCCATTCCTCCACCGTGTAGCCGAACAGCCGCTCCACCTGCGGGCTGAGGAAGGTATTGCCCACCCCGCGCTCGGCCTCCCAGACCACGCCGTCGATGGTTTCCAGCAACCGCAGGAAGCGCTGGCGGACTTCCACCAGCACCTGCTCGGTGACCTCGGTGACCTCGATCAGCACGCCCTGGCGGCTGAGCACCCGCTCGGCCTCGTCGGTCTCCGGCTGCAGCTGCAGCCGCACCCAGCGGTAATCCCCGTCAGCGAACCGCAACCGGAACACCGGCATGCCCGAGCGCAGGGTGCCGGTGTCGTCGGGGTGCACGAACTCCAGCAACGAGCGGCCCAGCGCCGCTTCCAGCGGGTGCCCGGTGAGCGTGTGCCAGGCCGGATTGAGGTAGGTGATCGCCCACAGCGCATCGGTCTGCACCACCGCCTCGGGCAGCAGGTGCAGCAGGCTTGCGGAGGGCGTGGGCACGGCGGACATGGGGCTCCATGGTCACCGAGCGCTTTGCCCACGTCCAGCGCCGTTGCCGCGGCACCAGCAGACGCGTGGCGCGGCTACCGCAATCGCGCCGTTCTCGCGCTGCGCCGCCGGCCACTGCTCCCTGCCGTCAATGCGCGCGCCCACCGGCATGCGCCGACCGGCGCCGGACGGCTCAGGTCCCGCGGTACAGGGCGCAGAGCTTGTTGCCGTCCGGATCGCGCACATAGGCCACGTGCATGGCGCCGAGCGATCCCTGGCGCAGGCCCGGGGCTTCCTCGATCGAAGCGCCGCCGTGGGCCACCGCCACATCGTGGAACTGCCGCACCTGCTCGGGCGAGCTGCACCTGAAGCCCACCGTGCCGCCATTGGCGGCGCTGGCCGGTTCGCCGTTGATGGGCTGGGTGACGCAGAACATGCCGCCATCGTGCGGGTAGAACAGGCGCACATGCCCGCTGCCGGCCACGTTGCGCAGCGGCCTGCCAACACCGAGCACGCCCAGCACCGCATCGTAGAAATGCCTGGAGCGCTCGATATCGTTGGATCCCACCATCACGTGACTGAACATGCCGCAGCTCCTGGAGAAGGCCTGGCGCGCGGCCAGGCAGGGTCGCAGAGTGTGGCAGCTGCGCGCCCGCCGCGGTGCCCGGATGCGGGCGCCTCGGCCCGGTACATCGCCCGGGTTTCCTATACTCCGGGCGGGTGCCGGCAGGCCGGCAAGGAGAAGACCGCATGATCCGCAGCCTGGCGTTGCTCTGCCTGCTCTGGCTGGCCGGCGGTGTTCCGGCCGCGGGCGCGCAGGGGCGCATCGTGACCGCGACCCTGCCTTCGCAGGCGCTGCTGGGCAACCGCATCGGCGACAGCGTGGACCGGCCGATAACCGTCTACCTGCCGCCCAGCTATGACAAGGCCCCCTCCCGGCGCTATCCGGTGCTCTACCTGCTGCACGGCGCCACCTCGGTGCCGGCGGAGTGGCTGGACGGCACCTACCAGGGCATGGACCTGCGCGCCGCGCTGGACCAACAGGCGGCGCAGGGGGAATTCCTGGTGGTCATGCCGATGGCCGACAACCGCTTCGGCGGCAGCTTCTACGTGGACTCGCCGGCGTTCGGGCACTGGGACACGTTCGTGGCGCGCGAGCTGGTGGATTTCATCGACCGCCGCTTCCGCACCCTGCCCCTGCGCCGATACCGTGGCCTGGCGGGGCATTCCATGGGCGGCTTCGGCGCGTTGTCGGTGGCGGGCCGCCATCCGGGCGTATTCGGCCACGTGTATGCGGCCAGCCCCTGCTGCCTGGCGCTGGTCGGCGACCTGGCCCGGGACGGCGAACGCTGGCAACGGCCGCTGGGCGGCTGGCTGCGCGCCATGGCGATGGCATTCGACCCCGACCCGCGCGGTGCCAGCGAGGATGCCGCGCCGCCACTGCCGTTCGCCCCGGGAGCCGATGGCAGCATGCACGCCGTACCCACGGTGATGGCCCGGTGGCAGCGCGAGCTGCCGCTGGCGCGCCTGGCCCGCGACCCGGCGCCCTACCGGCAGCTGTGCAGCCTGGCGCTGGATGCCGGCCGCCAGGACCAGATACGCAGCGTGCCGCTGGGCGCGGCCGCATTCGCCGCCGCGCTCACCCGCGGCGGCGTGCCGCATGCCTTCACCCTGTACGACGGCGACCACGTGGACCACGTGCGCGATCGCTTCGAGCAGCACCTGCTGCCCTTCTTCGCCCGGGCATTCGCGCGCGCCGGAACCCGGCGCGGCAGATGCCGGTGAAACGGGGCCGGCGCCGAACCACGCGTCCCCCGACCGCAACAGCGCCTGATTGACGCTGTGCGCCTGCCGTGGGCGCCCCGCACGCCGCAGCGCACAGACAGTCCCGCGTCGGCACGCCAGCGTGCCGGGCGCCCGCTGCTGCCCCGGGTGGGATCGGGGGCGGCACCCAGGCACCATCGCGGCCCTGGATGCCTCGACGGCTTACATGTTCCGCCGGTACTCCCCGCCCACGTCGTACAGCGCGTGGCTGATCTGGCCGAGGCTGTGGGTCTTGACCGCCTCGATCAACGCCGCGAACACATTGCGGCGCTCGCGCGCGGTGTTCTGCAGGTAGGCCAGGCCGTGGCCATCGTGGACACCGGCGTCGCTGCAGGCGCTGCCAGCCACCTCGTGGCTGTGCGAGGTCTCGCCGGCAGGGGCCAGGGCATTGCGGTTGCGCTGCCAGTTGCGCACGTTCTCGATCTGCTGCCCCTTCTCCTCCTCGGTCGAACGGATCAGCTCGATCTCGGTCGCCACTTCGCCGGCATGCTCCTTCGGCAGGAACATGTTGACGCCGACCAGCGGCAGGCTGCCATCGTGCTTCTTGTGCTCGTAGTACAGGCTCTCTTCCTGGATCTTGCCGCGCTGGTACATGGTGTCCATCGCGCCGAGCACGCCGCCGCGTTCGCTGATCGCCTCGAATTCCTTGTAGACCGCTTCCTCGACGATGTCGGTGAGCTTGTCGACGATGAAGCTGCCCTGCCACGGGTTCTCGCAGAAGTTCAGCCCCAACTCCTTGTTGATGATCATCTGGATCGCCACCGCGCGGCGCACGCTTTCCTCGGTGGGCGTGGTGATGGCCTCGTCGTAGGCGTTGGTGTGCAGGCTGTTGCAGTTGTCGAACAGGGCGTACAGCGCCTGCAGCGTGGTGCGGATGTCGTTGAACTGGATCTCCTGCGCGTGCAGCGAACGGCCCGAGGTCTGGATGTGGTACTTCATCATCTGGCTGCGCTCGTTGGCGCCGTAGCGCTCACGCATCGCGCGCGCCCAGATGCGCCGGGCGACACGGCCGATGACGGTGTATTCCGGGTCCATGCCGTTGGAGAAGAAGAACGACAGGTTGGGCGCGAAGTCGTCGATCTTCATCCCGCGCGCCAGGTAATACTCGACGATGGTGAAGCCGTTGGACAGGGTGAAGGCCAGCTGGCTGATCGGGTTCGCGCCGGCCTCGGCGATGTGGTAGCCGGAGATCGACACCGAGTAGAAGTTGCGCACGCCGTGGTCGACGAAATACTGCTGGATGTCGCCCATCATGCGCAGCGCGAACTCGGTGGAGAAGATGCAGGTGTTCTGCGCCTGGTCTTCCTTGAGGATGTCGGCCTGCACCGTGCCGCGCACCGTGGACAGCGTCTCGGCCTTGATCCGCGCGTAGGTGTCGGCGTCCACCAGCTGGTCGCCGGTGACGCCGAGCAGGCCCAGGCCGAGGCCGTTGTTGGTCGGCGGCAGCTCGCCGTGGTACTGCGGGCGGGCACGACCTTCGAACATCGCCGCGATCTTCTTCTCGGCCTCGGCCCAGCGCGCCGGGTCGGCCTTCAGGTACTTCTCCACCTGCTGGTCGATGGCGGTGTTCATGAACATCGCCAGGATCATCGGCGCCGGGCCGTTGATGGTCATCGACACCGAGGTGGTCGGCGCGCACAGGTCGAAGCCGGAATACAGCTTCTTCATGTCGTCCAGGGTGGGGATGTTGACCCCGGAGTTGCCGATCTTGCCGTAGATGTCCGGGCGCGGCGCCGGGTCCTCGCCGTACAGGGTCACGCTGTCGAAGGCGGTGGACAGGCGCGCGGCCGGCTGACCGACGCTCAGGTAATGGAAGCGGCGGTTGGTGCGCTCGGGGGTGCCCTCGCCGGCGAACATGCGGATCGGGTCCTCGCCGCTGCGGCGGTACGGGTACACGCCGCCGGTGTACGGGTAGGAACCGGGCAGGTTCTCCTTCTGCAGGAACACCAGCAGTTCGCCCCAGCTGCGGTAAGTGGGCGCGGCGATCTTGGGAATCTGCTGGTGGCTCAGCGACTCGCGGTAGTTCTCCACGCGGATGGTCTTGCCGCGCACCTGGTATTCGTTGACCTCGTCGGTGATCGACTTCAGCCGCGCCGGCCATTCGCGCAGCAGGCGCAGGGCTTCCGAATCCAGCGACTGCACCGCGTCGTTGTAGCGCTGGCGCAGGGTGCGCAGGCTGGTGTCGGCGGCCGCGTCGGTCAGGGCGTCGGCCGGGTACAGGTCCAGCGCCGCCGGCAGCGCGGCGTCGTCCAGTTCCTTCAGCGCCTGCCAGCAGCCCTGGGCGCGCTCGGCCACTTCGGCCTGCGATTCGATGCGGGCATTGATGGCGCGGCCCTGTTCGGCGATCTCGGCCAGGTAACGCACCCGGCTGCCGGGAATCAGCACGGTCGCGCGCGGCTCCTTCAGCGTGGTGTCGATGGCCGGCATCCAGTCGCAGCCGCCCTGCGCGGCGGCCTCCGCGTTCCCGGCGCCGCGCTTGTCGCGCAGCAGCCGGCACAGGTTGGCGAACATCCAGCTGATGCCCGGGTCGTTGAACTGCGAGGCGATGGTCGGGTACACCGGCACGTCCTCGTCCTTCATCGCGAACGCCACGCGGTTGCGCTTCCACTGCTTGCGCACGTCGCGCAGCGCGTCCTCGGCGCCGCGCTTGTCGAACTTGTTGAGCACCACCAGCTCGGCATAGTCGAGCATGTCGATCTTTTCCAGCTGGCTGGGCGCGCCGAAGTCGCTGGTCATCACGTACATCGGGAAATCGACCAGATCGACGATCTCCGAGTCGCTCTGGCCGATGCCGGCGGTCTCGACGATCACCAGGTCGTAGGCCAGCGACTTGAGGAAACCGATGCAGTCGCGCAGCACGGTATTGATCGCCGCGTGCTGGCGGCGCGTGGCCATCGAACGCATGTACACGCGCGGGCTGCGCAGCGAGTTCATGCGGATGCGGTCGCCCAGCAGCGCGCCACCGGTGCGGCGGCGGGTCGGGTCGACCGAGACCACCGCGATGCGCATCTGCGGGAAGCTGGCCAGGAAGCGGTTGAGCAGTTCGTCGGTGACGCTGGACTTGCCGGCGCCACCGGTACCGGTGATGCCGATGACCGGGGTCCTGCCGCCGGCCAGCTGCCACTGCCGGCGCAGGTGCGCCAGCTCCGCGTCGCCGAAGGCGCCGTCCTCCAGCCGCGACAGCATGCGGCCGATGGCGATCTCGTCGCCGATGCCGGGCACGCTGGCGTCGTCCGCCGCCGGTGCCGTGTCGCGGGCGTCGCCGGCGCGCCGGACCACGTCCTCGATCATCTCCACCAGCCCCATCTTCATGCCGTCATTGGGGTGGTAGATGCGCTCCACGCCGTAGGCCTGCAGTTCGCGGATCTCCTCCGGGGTGATGGTGCCGCCGCCGCCACCGAACACGCGGATGTGGCCGGCGCCGCGCTCGCGCAGCATGTCCACCATGTACTTGAAGTACTCGACATGGCCGCCCTGGTAGGACGACAGCGCGATGGCGTCGGCGTCTTCCTGCAGCGCCGCGCGGACCACGTCTTCCACCGAGCGGTTGTGGCCCAGGTGGATCACTTCCGCGCCCTGCGCCTGGATCAGCCGGCGCATGATGTTGATGGCCGCGTCATGGCCGTCGAACAGGCTGGCGGCGGTGACGAAACGCAGCGGGCTGGTTTCCGTCTGCGTCTGCGGGAGGTGGGGGGCGGGAGTACTCATGGGCCGTGCGACATCTCGGTTTCTGTTGAAACCGATGATAGAGCCGCGCGCCGCGCAGGTCAGGTTGCAGCGCAGCGTGACCCGGCCGCCGTACCGCCCCGCCCCCGGCGGCGCCCGCCCCCTCGCGGCTGGCGGCAGCCTGAACATGCGCGGACCGCCGAATGCTTTAGAATGGCCGCCCGCGACCCGTCACCGCCACGACGAAGTCGCATTTTTGTTTTCTGGCCCACCAGTTGTCTGCAGGATCACGGACGTTGTCGCAGTAACGCCCATCGGAGCTTCCATGCTTTTCGAAACCCTCGCCACTTCCGGCCATGAACAGGTCGTGTTCTGCCACAACCGCGATGCCGGCCTGAAAGCGATCATCGCCATCCACAACACCACCCTGGGCCCTGCCCTGGGCGGGGTGCGCATGCGTCCCTACGCCAACAGCGACGACGCCCTGCGCGACGTGCTGCGGCTGAGCCGCACCATGACCTACAAGAACGCGCTGGCCGGGCTCAACGTGGGCGGCGGCAAGGCGGTGATCATCGGCGACCCGCGCACCGACAAGAGCGAGGTGCTGTTCCGCGCCTTCGGCCGCCAGGTCGAAGCGCTGGGCGGGCGCTACATCACCGCCGAGGACGTCGGCAGCGACGTCAACGACATGGAGCAGATCTACCTGGAGACCGGCTATGTCACCGGCGTGCACCAGGTCCATGGCGGCTCCGGCGACCCGGCCCCGTTCACCGCCTACGGTGCGCTGCAGGCGCTGATGGCCTCGATCAACCGCAAGTTCGGCCACGAGGAAGTGGGCAAGGTCAGCATCGCCGTGCAGGGCCTGGGCCACATCGGCATGGAACTGGTGAAGCTGCTGCGCGAGCGCGGCGCCAAGCTCTACGTGACCGACCTGGACCCGGTGCTGGTGCAGCGCGCGGTCACCGAGTACGGCTGCGAGGCGATCAAGCCCGATGCCATCTACGACGTCGCCGCCGACGTGTTCGCGCCCTGCGCGATGGAAGGCGCCATCGGCATGGAGGAGCTGGACCGGCTCAAGGCCAAGGTCATCTGCGGCACCGCCAACAACCAGCTGGCCAGCCATGCGGTGGGCGACGAACTGCATCGGCGCGGGGTGCTGTGGGCACCGGATTACGCGGTAAACGCCGGCGGCGTGATGAACGTGTCGCTGGAGATCGACGGCTACAACCGCGAGCGCGCCATGCGCCTGATCCGCAGCATCTACCACAACCTCGGCCGCATCTTCGACGCGTCCGAACGCGACGGGATCTCGCCGCAGCGTGCGGCCGACCGCATCGCCGAGGCCCGCATCGAAGCCATCGGCAAGCTGAAGATGCCGCTGGGCCGCGCCACTCCGCGCATGAGCCGCCTGCGCGGCGAATAGCCACCGCACCCGGCCGGCACAAAAAAAGGCGGGCGACCCGGTCGCCCGCCTTTTGCATGTCCGCCGCCGCTGGCTCAGAACCCGCGCATGAACCGCAGCGACAGCTGCCGGTTGTCGCCGCGTCCGCCCAGGCGCTGGTCGTAGCCCAGCGACAGCTGCGCATCGCGCGCGACCCAGGCATCGAGCGACACGCCGAACAATCCGGCGGCGCGCGCGGGCTGCAGGCCATACAGCGGCGCCCAGGCATCGATACCGGTGAAGCGTGCCTGCAGCGGCCCGGCGCCGGCGGACAGCGCCTGCTGCCACTCGGCGTAGCCGCCCAGCTGCAGCCCGCGCCAGCGGTAGTCGGCGCGCAGGCCGGCCAGGCCGCGCACCTGGCTGGCCTGCCAGCCGCCGGCGCTCAGGCCGAACCCGTAGCCGCCCTGTTCCTGGAACGCGTCGCTGTCGATGCGGGCGTAGTCGGCGCCCAGGTACGGGGTGAACGCGCCCCGTCCCAGCTCGAAGCGGTAACCGGCCTCGGCGCTGCCGGACAGGAAGCGGCCGGCGTAACGCGCCATCACCCCGGCACGTTCGCCGCCCAGCAGCAGGCCGCGATCCAGCTCGCGCTGGTAGCCACCCACACCGAGCTGCCCGAGCGCGTATGCCTGGCCCCACTGGCGCCCGGCATAGAACCGGGCCTGGGTCTGGCGGTCGCGGCCGCGGTCACCGGCCTCGCCGCCGGCCAGCTGCGCCTGCACCTGCCCGAATGCGAAGCCCACCCGGGCATCGCCCATGCCGGTCTCGCGGCCCAGCATCCAGCCGCCCAGGCGGTAGTCGCCGCCGGCAAGGCCGCCCTGGCCGCCCTCCCCCAGCGAACGCGACCAGGCCCCGTCGGCGCGGCTGCCGCCCTCGCCGAACTGGGTGGACAAGGCCCGCCGGTTCATGTCGATGCTGTCGAAGGTCATCGCCAGCGCCAGCGCATGCGCCTGGCCGGTGAGGCTGCGCAGGCTCGCGCCCAGCCCGTCGAAGCCGCCACCGCCACGCTGCAGGGCGCTGGCACCGGCCGCAAACGCACCTGACTGCAGGGTCACATCGCCATCGAGCAGTTCGAAGGCCTGCTCCACCCGCTGCGCCGCGGCCATTGCCGCGGCATCCGCGCCCGCCACCCGCGCGGCCGCGGTCACGTTGACCCGCTGCAGGTCCAGCCAGGCATTGTGGCTGTCATAACCGTAGCCGGCCTGCAGCAGTGCAACGCCGGCATTCTGGGTGGCGGCAGGGGCCGCGTCGAACTGGCCGCTGACACCGCCATCGGCGCGGATCAGGCCCTGCCGCGTGCCGTCCTGTGGCACGTAACCAGGCACCACCCCGTTGATCAGCACCCCGCCGCCCTGCAGGGTTGCGCTGCCGGTGACCTGCAGCGCATTGACGCCCAGCGCGATCAGCAGGCGGGAACCGCTGCGCTGCAGGTAATCGCCGTCGATGATGCTGCTGTTGCCACCGCCAAGCATCACGATGCTGGCACCGTTGTCGACATTGCCGGTCACCCGGGTGGCACCGCCCAGGAACTGCAGGGCTGCCTGCGTCGGATCGGACCGCGGCACGAGGGTGACGCTGGAGCGTATCGAGGCGCCATCGCGCAGGGCCAGCGTGCCCTGTTCGATGCGGGTGGCGCCGCCGTAGGTATTGGCACCAGCCAGGGTCAGCGCCCCTGCGCCGCGCTTGACCAGCCCGCCGGCGCCGCTGATGTCATTGCTCCAGACCGATCCCAGCCCCAACTGGTTGACGTCCACCGTCACGTCGCCCCAGTCGAACCGGGCCGGGCCCTTCACCGCCTTGCCGACGTTGAGCAGGCCATAGCCGAACACCGCATCCGGGCCGGGATCGCCCAGGTCGGTGGCGGTGCCCAGCAGGGTCTGCCGCACCAGGTTGTTGTCGAAATACGGGAACGCCTGCCACACCAGCGCCGCCGCGCCCGATACCAGCGGCGCGGCGTAGGAGGTGCCGCTGCCGTAGTAGTAGGACAGGTTCGACGCCGTGGCGCTGGGCCCCACGAAGGCGGACGTGCCCGGCGCCACCAGGCAGTAGTTGCGGGCCACGCCGCAGGCGTTGGAGTAATCGGCCAGGCGCCCCGGGTTGGCCGTGTCCAGCGCCGCCACCGCCAGCCAGCCACGCTCCAGGTCGGCCGCCGGGCGCGAGCCATTCTCGCCCGGCTGGCTGGGCAGCGCGGCCATGTCGCTGGGATTGCCGCGCGATTCGTTGCCGGTGGCGAACACCACCAGCCCGTCGTTGCCGGCGATGAACGGGCGGTACTCGGCGGCGATCTGCGCCGTCACCGTCGGCCGCGTCCAGTACAGCCCGCCCCAGGAGTTGTTCATGATGCGCACGCCGGCGCGGATCAGGTCGTCATGGACGCCGCCCATGCCCAGGCCACCGGTGACCTCGTTGCCCTGCCCGGAGCCATCGTCCTTGGGCCGCTCGTCGTTGATGATGCGCGCCGAGACAATCTGCGCGCCCGGCGCGATGCCCCCGGGCCATTGCCCGGTGGCCGCACCGGCGGCCAGCTGCGCCACCGTGGTGCCATGACCGACCACGTCGTCCACCGCCAGGTTGTTGCGGCGCGGATCCACGTAGCTGAAATTGGCCACCACCCGCCCGGCCAGCGTGGGATGGTTGCGCATCACGCCCGAATCGACCACGCCGATGCGGACGCCGGCACCGGTGAAGCCGGCGGCCTGCGCGGCGCGGGCGTTGGTCAGCGCCAGATGCGCGTCCATCGCCGGCTGCGGCGTGGTCGAAGTGGGCGGCGGCGAGGTCGGCGGCGGACTGGGCGGCGGTGGCGGGGTCGATTTGCTGCCACCGCCGCCGCCGCAGGCGGCCAGCGCCAGTGCCATCGAAGCGGCCAGTGCGGTGTGGCCCCTGAACGTGCTGCGCATGCCCTCTCCCCCATGACTGGCCGGACACCGGTATCCCTGCGGACGGGGCCACCGGCCGGCCATGCGGTGGCTCACCTTCTATACTGCAACGACAAACCGCTGTCTGCCGGGATGTGCCGTTGGTCCAATGGGCACCCCGCCGGCGGCTTTCGATAATCGTTGCAGGATACAACCGAGACCGCACATGTCCGACATCGTCATCGCCGCCGCAAAGCGCACCGCCATCGGCTCCTTCCTCGGCCAGTTCAACGGCGTCCCCACCCCGACCCTCGGCGCCACCGCGATCCGCGCGGCCATGGAGCAGTCCGGCGTTGCCGCCGCCGATGTGTCCGAAGTGATCATGGGCTGCGTACTGCCGGCCAACCTCGGCCAGGCGCCGGCGCGCCAGGCATCGCTCGCCGCCGGCCTGCCGGCCAGCACCGGCTGCACCACGCTCAACAAGGTGTGCGGCTCGGGCATGAAAGCGATCATGCTGGGCCATGACCTGATCAAGGCCGGCTCGGCCAGCATCGTCGTCGCCGGCGGCATGGAGTCCATGTCCAACGCGCCGCACATGATCCCGAACTCGCGCACCGGCAACCGCTACGGCAACTTCCAGGCGGTGGACCACATGGCCTGGGACGGCCTGACCAACCCCTACGACGGCCAGGCCATGGGCGTGTTCGCCGAAGGCACCGTCTCCAGGTTCGGCTTCACCCGCGAGGAGCAGGACGCCTACGCCATCGAATCGGTCAAGCGCGCGCAGGCCGCGCAGGCCACCGGCGCGTTCAAGGACGAGATCGTCGCGGTGAAGGTGGCCACCCGCAAGGGCGAGGTCGAGGTCGACCAGGACGAACAGCCGGGCAGGTCCGACATCGCCAAGATCCCGACCCTGAAGCCGGCCTTCAAGAAGGACGGCAGCGTCACCGCGGCCAGTTCCTCCAGCATCTCCGACGGTGCCGCCGCGGTGGTGCTGATGGACGCCGGCGACGCCGCGCGCCGCGGGGTGCAGCCGCTGGCCCGCATCGTCGCCCACGCCACCTACGCGCAGGAGCCGGAGTGGTTCACCACCGCGCCGATCGGTGCGGTCAGGCAGGTGCTGGACAAGGCCGGCTGGCAGGTCGGCGACGTGGATCTGTTCGAGATCAACGAAGCCTTCGCGGTGGTGGCGATGGCGCCGATCCGCGAACTCGGCATCCCGCATGACAAGCTCAACGTCAACGGCGGCGCCTGCGCGCTGGGCCATCCGATCGGCGCTTCGGGCGCGCGCCTGGTGGTCACGCTGATCCACGCCTTGCGCAGCCGTGGCCTCAAGCGTGGCGTCGCCTCCCTCTGCATCGGCGGCGGCGAAGCAACGGCCATCGCCATCGAATTGATTTGATTGGACTTAATGCCTTTTTTACAAAAATGAATGCGCGGTCGCTTGACAGCCCAAACGGGCTTGTCATCATGTTTAAGGCGCGCAATGGCGCGTTGCCTAATCTAACGACGAGGATTCACACAATGAGCATCAACAAGCTGCTGATCGCGATGGCCCTGGGCCTGGCCCTGGCCGCCTGCTCGAAGCAGGAAGCTGCCCAGGACGCCGCTGCTTCGGCCAACGAAGCCGCCACCGACGCCCAGGCCGCCGCTGACCAGGCTGCTGCCGCCGGCGCCGAAACCGCCGACGCCGCCCAGGCTGCTGCCGACACCGCCGCCACCGCTGCTGACGCCGCTGGTGACGCCGCTGCCGCCGCTGCCGGCGCCGCCACCGACGCCGCTGCCGGCGCCGCTGCCGACACCGCCAAGGCTGCTGAAGACGTGGCCGACAAGGCCAAGGACGCTGCCGAAGAAGCCAAGAAGTAATAACTTCTGCTTCGACGCAAGTCGGAAAAGCCGCTGGTTCGCCAGCGGCTTTTTTTTGCCTTCTCCCGCCTGTCCCCCGCGGCCGCAGGGGCCAGTCGCGCGCGCCACCCAGCCGCGGATCGTCCAGGGCGCCGATGGCCGGCGCAGCCGGCGGTGCCGGGTCGGCGTTGACGCAATCTGAATCCGCGTCCGCCTACGCTGCGCGCGTCGTCCCCCAAACCCAGGAGAACGCGATGAAGCTGTTTGTACCGCTGCTGGCCGGCAGCCTGATGCTGGCCCTGTCCGCCTGCAACGACCCCAATGCCGAACAGGCCAAGCGCGATGCCGAAGCCGCGGCCGACCACGCCGCCGATGCCGCGCGCAACGCCGGTGAATCGGCGGCCGACGCCGCCCGCAGCGCTGCCGACCGTGCCGCCGACGCCACCCGCGAGGCCGCCGCCAAGTCGGAGCATGCGCTGGACCGCGCGGCCAACGCCACCAGTGCCGCGGCCGAAGATGCGTCGGTGGCCGCCAAGGAGGCCGCGGCCGATGCCAGCGCCGCCACCGCCAACGCCGCGCAGAAGGTCGCCGACGAAGCGCACGACGCGGCCGAGAAGGCGCGCCAGAAGGCGGACGACGCCAAGCACTGATCGTCCCCACCCCATCGCGCAGCCGTCCCCGGCGGGCGGCTGCGCGATCCCTGCGACGGCGGCGACGCCGTCCAGCGACCTGTCCGGCGCCGTGGATGCCGGTTGCCGAGGCCAGCGCGCTCAGGCTGCCGGCACGGCCCGCTCCAGGATGTCCGCGAACGCCACCGACGCCTCCAGCATGCCGTAGGCGGGCGGCGGCGGCGACGCCAGCCGCGCGGCCACGAACAGGCCCGCCACCGGGCTGCCGGCCCGCAGCAGCGTGGCCGCCTGCAGCAGCAGCGCCAGCGAAGCGGCCACGCGCCGTGCCGCGGCTTCGGCCACCGTTGCCCCGTCCAGCAAGGGCGGCAAGGCCTCCAGCGCCGCGTCGTAAGCCGCCTCGCGCCCACGCGCCTGCTCCAGTTCGCGCAGCAGCGCGTGCCGCGACTGCGGTTCGCGTGACAGCGCGCGCAGCACGTCCAGGCATTGCACGTTGCCGCTGCCTTCCCAGATCGAATTGAGCGGCGCCTGCCGGTACAGCCGCGGCAGCATCGACTCCTCGATGTAGCCTGCACCGCCCAGGCATTCCTGCGCCTCGTTGACGAAGCCCGCCGCGCGCCGGCAGACCCAGAATTTGCCGAGGGCCGTGGCGACGCGTGCTAACGCCGCTTCGGCGGGATCGCGCGCGGCCGCATCCACCGCGCGCGCGACCCGCAGCGCCAGCGCGGTGGAGGCCTCCGATTCCAGCGCCAGGTCGGCCAGCACGTTGGCCATCAGCGGCTGCTCGACCAGGCGCCGGCCGAAGGCGCGGCGGTGCCGTGCATGGTGCAGCGCCTGGGCAAGCGCCATGCGCATTTCCGCGGCCGCGCCGAGCATGCAGTCCAGCCGCGTCAGCATCACCATCTCGATGATGGTCGCCACGCCGCACCCTTCGGCGCCGATGCGCCTTGCCCACGCGCCGCAGAACTCGACCTCGCTCGAGGCGTTGGCCCAGTCGCCGAGCTTGTCCTTCAGCCGCATCAGCCGGAAGCCGTTGCGCGCACCGTCGGGCAGGCGCCGCGGCATCAGCAAGCAGCTCAATCCGCCCGGCGCCTGCGCCAGCACCAGCCAGCCGTCGGACATGGGCGCGGACAGGAACCACTTGTGCCCGACCAGCGAGTACTCGCCCTCGCCGGCCAGCGGCGTCGCGCAGGTGCGGTTGCTGCGCACGTCCGAGCCGCCCTGCTTCTCGGTCATGCCCATGCCTACGGTGATGCCGGGCTTCTGCGCGATGGGCAGGTCGCGCGGGTCGTAGTGCGGCGCGGCGGCTTTGGCCGCCCACTCGGCCAGCGCCGGTTCGCGGCGCAGCACCGGCACCGCGGCATGGGTCATGGTCAACGGGCAGCTGCTGCCCGCCTCCGCCTGGTGGTGCAGGAAGCTCAACGCGGCGCGCGCGACGTGCGCGCCCGGTTGCGGCTGCCGCCACGACAGCCCGGCCACGCCGTGCGCCTTGGCCGCGTCCATCAAGCGGTGCCAGGCGGGGTGGAAATCCACGGCGTCGATGCGCTGGCCCTGCGCGTCATGGGTGCGCAGCAGCGGCCGGTTGCGGTTGGCGTCGAAGCCGAGCCGGTACAGTTCGCCGCCAGCCAGCGCGCCGTAGTCGTCCAGCGCCGTGGCGAACGCGCCGCCGCCTTCGCGTGCGACCGCCTCGCGCAGCACCCGGTCGTCGCGCCACAGGTTGCATTCGGGAAACGGCGGCGGCTGGTTGAATACCACGTGGGTTTCGAACGGCGCTGCTTCGGTGTTCATGGCCGGCCCCTGCGCACGGGAGGATGCCGTCCATTCTGCCGCACGCCGGTACCGCGCCGTGCGGCGCCGGGCGGCCGGCTCAGCCGCCGGTGGCCAGCGCCTGTACGAACCCGGGCGCCAGCGGCAACGTGCCGAACACCCCCTGCTGGGTGCCGCTGAGCACGCGCAGCATGTGCCCGCGCCCGCCCGGCATGCGCCCCAGCGGCCCGAACAGGAGATCGCGCGCATGCGCGATCCAGTCGCGGTCGGACTGGAACAGCGGCGTCAGCCAGCGGCTCCAGAACTGGTACAGGCGCACATGCGCCTGGCGGGTTGCCTGGTAATGCGCCAATGCCGCATCGAGGTCGGGCTGCCCGCGCAGTGCATCACGCAGGGCCAGGGCGTCGAGCAGCGCCATGTTCACGCCCTGCCCGAGCTGCGGGCTCATCGAATGCGCGGCGTCGCCGGCCAGCACCAGGCGGCCGCGGTACCAGCGGTCCAGCACCGCGTCGCGGTAGCTGGCCCGCGCCAGCTGCGACGGCATGCCGATGTCCTGCATCCGCAGCCGTGCCTCCGGCCACAGCTGCGCGATCTCGTCGAGCCAGGGCGCGAGCCCGGCCCGCTCCCAGGCCTCGAAGCCATCGCCCGGCAGGCTCCAGAAGAAACTCAGCCGCGGCACCGCGTCGCCGGGGCGCGTGCCCACCGGCAACAGGCCGATCATCCGCCGCGCGGCCACGTAGCGCTGCCGCAGTTCGTCGACGAACGGCCAGTCGCCGGCGGGCAGCAGGCACCACAGCGCGCCCCACGGGTACGGGCGGTCCAGCCGCGTGCCGCGCACCTGCGCGCGCAACGCCGACGCCGCGCCGTCGGTGGCGACCACCAGGTCGAAGGGGCCGTGCCACTGCCCGTGCTGGTCGCGTACCCGGCGCAGGCCGTCGTCGATGGCGCCGATGCAGCAGTCCACGTGCAGTGCGTCGCCAGGCTCCCATGCCGCGTCCAGCAGCGAGAACAGCGCCCCGCGCTGCATGCCCACCCCGTGCAGGCGCGCATCCAGCCCGGCATAGCGCATGTCCATCACCGCGCGCCCGCACGGGGTCTCGCCGTACAGGCGGCGTACCGCCGCGCCATGGGCCAGCACCTGCGGCAACAGGCCCATCCGCCACAGCACCTGCAGCCCGCTGGGCTGCAGCAGGAAGCCGGCGCCCACCGGCCCGGGCCGCGGCGCGCGTTCGAATACCTGCACGCGGTGGCCGTCGCGCGACAGCAGCACGGCCAGCGACTGGCCGGCGGTGCCGTAACCGACGATGGCGATATCCAATGACCTGTTCATTGCGTTTCCCGGAGGCGGCCGGCTAAAAAAAAACCCCGCCTCGGCGGGGTTTTTCCGGCACAGCCGAGTGGATCACTCGACCGGCGTGATATTGGAAGCCTGGGCGCCCTTCGGGCCCTGGGTCACGTCATAGCTGACGCGCTGTCCTTCCTGCAGGCTGCGGAAACCCTTGGAATTGATCGCGGAGAAGTGCGCGAAGACATCGGCGCTGCCGTCCTCCGGTGAGATGAAGCCAAATCCCTTGGCGTCGTTGAACCACTTGACGGTACCGTTCGGCATGGTGATGCGAGACCTTGTTCGATGAATGGATTGATGCACGCTGAATGAAGCGCGCTCGCGGAGTATGCAAAGCTTGGGCCGCGATGACAATCACCCCCGGGCCAGCTCCCCCACCAGCGCGGGCAGCCCAGCCGAGGCGGCGGCGACGTTGGCCAGTACTTCTTCCATGGTGATCTCGGCCGCGTCACCGCAGCCCGCCGCCCAGTTGGCGACGATGGCCAGGCAGGCGTAATCCAGCCCCAGCTCGCGTGCCAGCCCGGCCTCCGGCATGCCGGTCATGCCGACCAGGTCGCAGCCGTCGCGGCGCATCCGCGCGATTTCGGCGATGGTCTCCAGGCGCGGGCCCTGGGTGGCGCCATAGCAGCCGCCGTCATGCACCGCGACGCCGCGCGCACGTGCCGCGGCCAGCACCTGCGCGCGCAGCGCAGGCGTATAGGGATGGCCGAAATCCACGTGCAGCACCTCGCTGCCCTCCTCCTCGCACAGCGTGGAAACGCGGCCCCAGGTGTAGTCGATCAGCTGGTCCGGGCAGGCCAGCACGCGCGGACCGAAATCGCCGGTGATGCCACCGACCGTGTTCAGGGCGAGCACGCGGGTGGCGCCCAGCTGCTTCAACGCGGCCAGGTTGGCGCGGTAGTTGACCTTGTGCGGCGGGATCGAATGCCCTTCGCCATGGCGGGCGAGAAACGCCACCCGACGGCCATCCAGCCGTCCGACCCGCACCGGGCCCGACGGCGCACCGTAGCGGGTCGGGACCTCATGGGCCTGGACATCGTCCAGCGCGGCGAGCTTGTAGACACCGGTGCCGCCGATCACGGCCAGTGCGATATCGTCCATCGTGGTTTCCTGGTTTCTGTTCGCAGTCGGGGGCGACACGGGGCGTGGCCCCGTCATCGTAGCGGCCGCGCGCCGGCGCCCACCAGCGCGCCGCGGCCCGGGACACCGCCGGCAACCCGGCCGCTGCGGGTCGGCGCGCGTTGCGCGGGAGGCGGCAGCGCGATCACGCGGACCGGCTACCCGGCCGTTACTGCTTCATCGCGTAGATCGCCGGCAGCGAGCGCAGCGATTCGCTCACGTCCATGCCGAAACCGAAGACGAAACGGTCCGGCAGCTCGATGCCCGCGTAGTCGGCCTTGACGCCGTCCAGGCAGCGGTCGTGCTTCTTGACCGTCAGCACCGCGATGCGGACATCGGTGGCGCCCTGTTCCAGGCACCAGTCGCGCACGCCCTGCAGGGTGAACCCCTCGTCGAGGATGTCATCCACCAGCAGCACGCGGCGGCCGAACAGCGAGGACACCGGGCGGTGCTTCCAGACCAGCTCGCCACCGCTCTCGCCGTGGTAGCGCGAGGCCTGCATGTAGTCGAACTGCGCATCCTGGCCGCGCGCGCCCAGTTCCAGCGCAAGCTGGCCGGCGAACGGCAGCGCGCCATTCATGATCGACAGGAACACCGGCACCTCGCCCTTGTAATCGCGCGCGATGGCGTCGGCGATGCCGGCGATGGCCTGGTCGATGGCGGGACGATCGACCAGCAGGTCGGCCTGGGCCACGGCTTGTGCAAGAGTGAGTTTGGACATCAGGCGGTTCTTCCAAGAGTTTCGAGCAGACGGGTTCGGGTATCGCCGTGGCGGGCATCGGCCAGCAGGCCGCCCCAGCCCATGGCACCGTGGGCGATCAGGCCCAGCAGCGCGGCGGTGTTGAGGCTGCGGCCGGCCACGGCCTGCAGCGATTCTTCAACCAGCTCCGGGTGGCAGACCAGCACCACGTCGCAGCCGGCATCCAGGTGGGCTTCGACCCGGGCCTTGACCCCACCGGCGGCGGACGAGGCCGCCATGCCGATGTCGTCGGAGAACACCACGCCGCGGAAGCCCATCTGTCCGCGCAGGATCTGGTTGATCCAGCGCGGCGAGTAGCCGGCCGGTTCCGGCGCCACCTGCGGGTAGATGACGTGGGCCATCATCACCGCATCGGCGCCGGCGTCGATGCCGGCGCGGAACGGTAGCAGATCCTCCGCTTCCAGCGCGTGCAGCGGGCGCGGGTCGATGGCGGTGTCGTGGTGGGTGTCCTCGCGCACCGTGCCGTGGCCCGGGAAGTGCTTGAGCGTGGCGGCCATGCCGGCCGCGTGCATGCCGCGCACATAGGCCTGGGCCAGCGCCGCCACGACCTGTGGGTCCCCGGCGAAGGCGCGGTTGCCGATGGCCAGGTTGCCGCGCCCCAGGTCCACCACCGGGGCGAAGCTCAGGTCCAGCCCGGTCGCGCGGATCTCGCTGGCCATCAGCCAGGCATGCTGCTCGGCCAGCGCCAGCGCGGCGTCCGGGTCGGTGGCGTGCAGCCGGCCAAAGCCGTCCAGCGGCGGCAGTTCGGTGAAGCCGGCGTGGAAGCGCTGCACGCGGCCGCCTTCCTGGTCCACCGCCACCAGCAGCGGACGCGCGGTGGCGGCACGGATCGCAGCGGTCAGCTCGACCACCTGGTCGCGCGAAGCGAAATTGCGCTTGAACAGCACCACGCCGGCCACGGCGTCATGCTGCAGCCAGTCGCGTTCCCGTGCGGTCAGTGTGGTGCCGGCGACGCCGATCAGAAGCATGTGCGGATTCCCATACGGCCAAGCCCGGCATTGTCGCAGATGGCGCCCGCCGCGTCAGACGCTGCAGCCGTCCGCGCCGCAGCCCGGTTCATGGTTCCCGGCCACCGGCGCCGGCGCCAGCTCGGCGGCCACCTTCTCCAGCACCTGCATGAACACCTCCGGCGGTTGCGCGCCCTGCACCGCGTAGCGGCCGTTGATGACGAAGGTCGGCACCGACTGGATGCCCAGCGCCTGCGCCTGTCCCAGCCCGGCACGGACCTCGGCCAGGCCTTCGTCCGAGGCCAGCAGGGCCTCGACGCGCGCGGCCGGAATGCCGCCGGCGGCCGCGGCCTCCGCCAGCACCTGCGGGTCGGCCAGGTTGCGGCCCTGCTCGAAATGGGCGCGGAACAGCGCCTCGCCGACCGCGTCCTGCTCGCCCTCGCGCCCGGCCAGCCACAGCAGGCGGTGCGCCGGCAGCGTGGTCACCCGGACCTGGCCGCGGTCGAAATCCATCGGCAGGCCTTCGGCGCGGGCGGTGGACTGGGTCTGCGCCAGCATCTGCGCGGTACGCTCGGCGCCGCCGAACTTGGCCGCGTAGGCCTCGCGCAGCGGTACCGGCGTGGCGTCGGCGCCGGGGTCGAGCAGGAACGGATGCCAGCGCACCTCCACCGGCGGCGCCTTGTCGCCCATCAGCGCCAGCGCGCGCTGGAAGCGGTGCTTGCCGATCCAGCACCAGGGGCAGACCACGTCGGACCAGATGTCGATGCGCATGGGGGTTCCTTCTGTTCTCCCGGGGGCTCAGCCGCGCTCGGCGGCGCTCCAACGGGTGTAGGGGTGCGAGGCCAGGGCGAGATTGTAGTAGCGCGGCGCGTCGGTCACTTCGGCACCGGCCCAGTCCGGCTTGTCGAATGGCTGGTCGGCGCTTTCCAGCTCCACCTCGGCCACCACCAGCCCGGCGTTGTCGCCGAGGAACTCGTCCACTTCCCACAGCAGGCCGGCGTGCCTGACCAGGTGGCGGCGCTTGTCGACCAGGCCACCGACGCACAGCGCCAGCAGTTCGCGGGCCTCGTCCACCGGCACCGGGTAGTCGAACTCCTGGCGGGTATGGCCCAGCTCGCGCGATTTGATGTTCAGGTACGCCGCATCGCCCTGGATGCGCACCCGCACCGACGCCTTCTGCGCGCCGCTGTCCATCGCCGCCATGTCATTGATGTAGCCCTGCGCCATCGGGATGACGGCATGCGCGGCAGCGCGCCAGCCGTCGCCGGTGACCAGGAATTTGCGTTCGATCTCGATACCCATCACAACCTCGTTGGTGCGCGTTTCCCGCATGACCCCGCGCGTCGCTGCGCGTGCGATTCGTTGATGCCGAAGCAGCGCACGTCCGTGCGCGCGGATTCAACCGGTGCCAATCCCCCGCAGGAGCGGCTGCACATGCCTGTGCGCGGATTTCATTTGTGCGATTCCTTCGCAGGAGCAGCGCACATCCCTGTGCGCGGATATCATTTTTTCTTCTCGAACACCGCGATGCTTTCCACGTGCGCGGTGTGCGGGAACATGTCCATCGCGCCGGCCGAGACCAGGGTGAAGCCCTGTTCGTTGACCAGGTAACCGGCATCGCGCGCCAGCGAACCGGGGTGGCAGCTGACGTAGACGATGCGCTTGAACTGCTTGAGCGGCAGCTGCTGCAGCACGTCGATCGCGCCCGAGCGCGGCGGGTCGAGCAGCAGCTTGTCGAAGCCCTGCCGCATCCACGGCGCGGCGCGCTGGTCCTGGGTGAGGTCGGCGGCAAAGAACTGCGCGTTGTCCAGGCCGTTGCGCTGCGCGTTCTCCCTCGCCCGCGCCACCAGCCCGGCCTCGCCCTCCACGCCCACCACCTCGCGCACGGTGCGCGCCAGCGGCAAGGTGAAATTGCCCAGGCCGCAGAACAGGTCGAGCACGCGCTCGTCCGGCTGTGCGTCCAGCAGGGCCAGCGCATGCGCGATCATCTGCTGGTTGAGCTTGGCGTTGACCTGGATGAAGTCCAGCGGACGGAACGCCAGCTCCACGTCCCACTGCGGCAGCACGAAGGACAGCGGCACGCCGTCGGCCGGCCACAAGGGATGCACCGACTCCAGCCCGCCGGGCTGCAGGTAGATGGCGAAGCCATGCTGCTGGCCGAACGCCTGCCAGGCCTGGCGGTCCGCGTCGGACAGCGGCTGCAGGTGGCGCACGGTCAGGGCGATGGCGGCATCGCCGCCGATGAACTCGATCTGCGGAATGTCGCGCTTGCCGTCCAGGCCCTCGATGAAGGCCGACAGTGCCGCCACCCGGGTACCGATCTCGGGAATCACGGTCAGGCACTGCGACAGGTCGGCGACGAAGCGCGGGTCCTGCTCGCGGAAGCCCACCAGGGTCTTGTCCTTCTTCTCGACCCGGCGCACCGAGAACCGGCCCTTGCGCCGGTACCCCCAGTTGTCGCCGACCAGCGGCGGCAGCACCGTGCCCGGGCTGACATGGCCGATGCGGGTCAGGTTGTCCATCAGCACCTGCTGCTTGGCCACGATCTGCTGGCCCTCGTCCAGGTGCTGCAGCACGCAGCCGGCGCAGACGCCGAAATGCGGGCAGCGGGGCTGCACCCGGTGCGGCGAGGCCGTGAGCACCTCCACGGTCCGCGCCTCGTCGAAATGGCGGCTCTTGCCGGTCTGTTCGGCCATCACCGTCTCGCCAGGCAGCGCACCGGCCACGAAGGTCACCTTGCCGCCCTCGCCTTCACGGCGGGCAACGCCGCGTCCGTCATGGCTGAGGTCGAGGATGTCGGTCTGGAACGGGGTCTTGTCGATGCGGGATCTGGATCGGGCCACGTGGCGAAAGGCTGCGGGTTGCGGGGCGCCATTGTCGCAGATGCACATCGGCCTGACTTCCGCCGCTTGCGCGGCACGGCCACATCGCCAATGATGCCGGGCACGGCTGACATGGAGGCAGCATATGAATACGCACGCCCAGGGGCATCCACCGCGCCTGCTGCTGGTCGAGGACGACGCGACCAGCCAGGGCTTTTTCCGCGCCGCGCTGGAAGCGTTGCCGGCCACGGTCGACATCGCCGGCTCGGTCGCGCAGGCATTGCGGATGGGCAGCGCCGTCCGCCACGACCTGTGGCTGGTGGACGTCCATCTCCCCGATGGCAGCGGCCACGCGCTGCTGCGGCAGCTGCGCGCGCTGCACCCGCAGGTGCCCGCGCTGGCGCACACCGCCGACAATGGCGCGGACATCCGGCGGTCGCTGCACGAGGCCGGTTTCAAGCGGGTACTGGTCAAGCCGATGACCCGCGCCGAACTGCAGGCCGCGGTGCGTGAGGGCCTCGGCCAGGCCACCGCCGGCGAGGCCCCGGCCAGCGAGGATGCGGCCGCGCCCGACTGGGACGAAGGCGCGGCGCTGAGCGCGCTCAATGGCCAGCAGGCGCATGTCGTGGCGTTGCGCGAATTGTTCCTGTCCGAATTGCCGGTGGCCCGCGACGCGGTGTCGGTGGCGCTGCGGCAGCATGACGATGGCGCCCTCCGCCGGCAGCTGCACCGGCTGCAGGCCAGCTGCGGTTTCGTCGGTGCCTCGCGGCTCGGCCGCGCGGTGCGGCAACTGCACCAGGCGCCGGAGTCGGACATGGCGCGGCGCCAGTTCGATGCGGCCGTGAGTGCGCTACTGCATTGAAGCCAGGAGTGAGTGAAGAGGAGTGAGGAGTGAGAAGAAGCAAGAGCGATCTCCGCCTTCGTGGAGATGACGGCTTTTGCTCCTGCCTTTTCTCACTCCTCACTCCTCACTCCTCTTCACTCACTCCTGCCTTTCAAATCCCCCAGCATTTCCCAGGACTTGAGCCCGCGCCCCCCCAGGTGGTGCAGCAGCACCGCGCGCATCTGCGGCCGCAGGCTGGCGAGGTCGGCCGCCGCCGGCGGCTGGTCCGCGGCCAGTGCCAGCAGCGCCGCGCCGGTGGCCAGGCCCCGGCGTTCGCTGGCGTTGCGCTCGCTGAGCAGCCGCAGCGGCCCCTCCTGCGGGTCCAGCCGGTAGCGGGCCGCCGGATCGATGGGCTGCCCGTCCGCGGTGCAGGTCCAGTCGAAACCGAACCCCAGCGCCTCGAGCAGGTCGCGCTCGAAACACCGCAGCGCCCACGCCAGCCCCGCCGCGTCGGCCAGCCGGCCGCGGACCTGGCCATAGGCATGGTGCAGCTCGGGCAAGGGGTCGTGGCGCGGCGCCAGCCGCAGCACCAGTTCGTTGACGTAGAAGGCGGCCAGCATCGCCTGCCCATGCAGCCGCGGTGCCGCGTCCTGGCTCTCGGCGCGCCGCAGCTGCGCCAGTTCGCCGCGCATCACCGCATCCAGGCGGATCGACTGCAACGGCTGCAGCGCGGCGCGCAGGAGCTGCTTTTTCGGGCCATGCACGCCACGCGCCAGCAGGCCGATGCGGCCATGCCCGCGGGTCAGCGCCTCGACCAACAGGCTGGTTTCGCGCCAGGGGCGCGCATGCAGCACGTAAGCGGGTTCGTCGTCGATGCGCATGCGCTGGAGCCGGGAGTGGGAGGCAGGGGTCGGGGGATGCAACCGTGCCGCGTCCGCAGTCTGGCAGAGCGCCGGCCACCTGCCACCCGCAGGCCGGGGCACGACAGGGCGGAGCCGACTACGCGCGCCCTCATTCCTGGCCGCCCGCCCCCGTTACCGGCCTCACTCGTAACCGAACGCCTTGAGCGCGGCCTCGTCGTCGGACCAGCCTTCGCGTACGCGCACCCAGGTTTCCAGGAACACCTTGGCGCCGAACAGGCGCTCCATCTGCAGGCGGGCCTTGGCGCCGATTTCCTTCAGCCGCGCGCCGCCCTTGCCGATCACGATGGCCTTCTGGCCCTCGCGCTCGACCCAGATCACCGCGCCGATGCGCAGCAGGTTGCCGTCCTCGGCGAAGCGTTCGATCTCCACCGTGGTCGCATACGGCAACTCCTCGCCGAGCTGGCGCATCAACTGCTCGCGCACCAGTTCGCCGGCCAGGAAGCGCTGGCTGCGGTCGGTGATCTCGTCCTCGCCGAACATCGGCGGGGCCTCCGGCAGCAGTTTGAGCACGTCGCGCACCAGTGCTTCCAGGCCATTGCGCTTCTGCGCCGAGATCGGGTGCACGCCGGCGAAGTCGCGGCCTTCGGTGATTTCCTGCAGGAACGGCAGCAGCGCGCCCTTGTCCTTCAGCCGGTCGACCTTGTTGACCACCAGCAGCACCGGGATGCCGGCGTCGCGCAGCACGTTGAAGGCCAGCGTGTCCTCCTCGTCCCAGCGCCCGGCCTCGATCACCAGCAGGCCGGCGTCCACGCCTTCCAGCGACCCGCGCGCGGCGCGGTTCATCACCCGGTTCATCGCCCGCTTCTGCTGGCGGTGCAGCCCGGGGGTGTCGACCAGCACCAGCTGCCCCTCGGGGAAGGTGGCGATGCCCAGCAGGCGGTGGCGGGTGGTCTGCGGCCGGTTGGAGACGATGCTGACCTTGGCGCCCACCAGGGCGTTGGTGAGGGTCGATTTGCCGACATTGGGGCGGCCGATGACGGCGACGCTGCCACAGCGGTGGGAGGAGGTGTCGTTCACTTGGAATCCAGTTGCTCGATCGCGGCCGCAGCCGCCTGTTGTTCGGCCAGCCGCCGGGAGCTGCCCTCGCCCGCGGTGGTCACATCCGGGTCGGTCAGGCGGCAGCGTACCCGGAAATGCCGGGCATGGTCATCGCCGGTTTCCGATACCAGTTCATACACCGGCAGCGGCTTCTGCCGCGCCTGCAGCCATTCCTGCAGCCGGGTCTTGGGGTCTTTCTCGGGCTTGCCGACCGGCACCGCGGCCATCGGTGCCTCGAACCAGGGCAACACCCGCGCACGGCAGGCCTCGAACCCGGCATCCAGGTAGATCGCCGCCACCACCGCCTCGAAGGCGTCGGCCAGGATCGAATCGCGGCGGTGGCCACCGGATTTCATCTCGCCGGGGCCCAGGGTCAGGCGCTCGCCCAGGTCCAGGGTACGCGCCATGGCCGCCAGTGCGGCTTCGCACACCAGCGCCGCCCGCGCCCGGGTCAACGCGCCTTCGTCGGCCTTGGGCCAGCGCGCGAACAGCGCCTCGGCCACGATCAGGTTGACGATGCTGTCGCCGAGGAACTCCAGGCGCTCGTTGTGCGGCGCGCCCGCGCTGCGATGGGTCAGGGCCTGCCGCAGCAGGCCCGGATCCCGGAACGGGTGGCCGATGCGGTCACCCCGCGTCACCGTCCTACTCACCGTGCGAGGTCAGGTCCTGGGAGTTCTCGAAGCGGCCGACGATGTCGAGGTTGCCGACCAGTGGGCGGCGCACTTCATAACTCACGTTCATGCGCACGCCACCGTCGATGCGGTCGAACTTGATGTTGTCGCGCTTGACGCTGTCCGAGTAGTTCATGTCCATGCGCTTGAAGAACAGCTCCTGCGCCTTGGCCGGATCCGACGTGCCCGGCTCCTTGGCCAGGGCCTTCATCGAGGTCTTTACCGCGTAGAACTCCTGGTACATCGGGAACAGCTTCATGCCCACGTAGAGCGCGAAACCGACCACGGCCAGCACCATCAGGAACGACGTCAGCGTCATGCCGCCTTGCTTGCGATTCATAGCATTCTCCCCCGGTTTGCGCCTAGGTTACTGGATGCCCGAGCCGATCCGCGACGGCTCGAAGCCGTCCTTGCAGAACCAGCCGCTGCAGTTGAGCCAGATCAGGAACGCCTTGCCGCGCAGGTTCTGCTCCGGCAGGAAGCCCCAGAAACGGCCGTCGTCGCTGTTGTCGCGGTTGTCGCCCATGACCAGGTACTGGCCCTGCGGCACCTGCCAGTCGCCCTGGCCGGCCGGATTGGCGCGGCCCAGATACTCCAGCACGGTGTGCGGACGGCCCGGCAATGCCTCGCTGAGCAGGGTGGCGCCATTCATTTCGGCACCGCGGCCCTTGCCCACGTACTCGCCCTTGATCTCGTAGGCCAGCGGCTGCCCGTTGATCGACAGGGTGTCGCCATGGAAGCCGATGCGGTCGCCCGGCAGACCGATGACGCGCTTGATGAAATTCTCGCCGCGCTGCGGGTCGCCGGGCATGTCCGGGTGGCCGGGGAACTGGAACACCACCACGTCGCCGCGCTTGGGCTCGCCGGTCGGGATCACCTTGGTGTTGGTGATCGGCAGGCGGATGCCGTAGGCGAACTTGTTGACCAGGATGAAGTCGCCGATCAGCAGGTTGGGCATCATCGAGCTGGACGGGATCTTGTACGGCTCGGCGATGAAGCTGCGCAGCACCAGCACCACCGCCAGCACCGGGAAGAACGCGCGCGAGTAATCGACGAGCGCCGGTTCCTCGCTGTCCAGCAGGCCGCCCTTGGTCGCGCGGCGCTTGGCCAGGAACAGTTTGTCCAGCAGCAGGACCAGGCCCGATCCCAGGGTCAGCACCACCAGGGCGATTTCAAACCATTTCATTCCAGAGTCCTTGAGTGCGGGGACCGGGGGCCGGAGGCCCCTGGCCGCTTACTTGTTGTCCATCTGCAGCACGGCCAGGAAGGCTTCCTGCGGGATCTCCACGCGGCCGACCTGCTTCATGCGCTTCTTGCCTTCCTTCTGCTTCTCCAGCAGCTTCTTCTTGCGCGAAACGTCGCCACCATAGCACTTGGCCAGCACGTTCTTGCGCATCGCCTTGACCGTGGTGCGGGCGATGATCTGCGAGCCGACGGCGGCCTGGATGGCGACGTCGAACATCTGCCGCGGGATCAGGTCCTTCATCTTCTCGCACAGCTCGCGGCCGCGGCGGTCGGCATGGCTGCGGTGCACGATCAGCGACAGCGCGTCGACCTTGTCGCCGTTGATCAGCACGTCCACGCGCACGAACGGACCGGCCTCGAAGCGCACGAAGTGGTAGTCCAGCGACGCATAGCCGCGGCTGACCGACTTGAGCTTGTCGAAGAAGTCCAGCACCACCTCGGCCATCGGCAGTTCGTAGCTGATCTGCACCTGGCTGCCCAGGTAATTGATGCCGATCTGGGTGCCGCGCTTCTCTTCGCACAGCTTGATGATGTTGCCGATGTACTCCTCGGGGGTGAGCACGTTGGCGCGGATGATCGGCTCGCGGATCTCCTCGACCTGGTTGACCGGGGGCAGCTTGGCCGGGTTGTCCATCATCACGATGGAGCCGTCGCTCTTGAGCACCTCGTAGACCACGGTCGGCGCGGTGCTGATCAGGTCCAGGTCGTACTCGCGCTCCAGGCGCTCCTGCACGATCTCCATGTGCAGCATGCCGAGGAAGCCGCAGCGGAAGCCGAAGCCCATCGCCTCGGAGCTTTCCGGCTCGAAGCGCAGCGCGGCGTCGTTCAGGCGCAGCTTGTCCAGCGCCTCGCGCAGGTCCGGGTAGTCCTCGGCGTCGACCGGGAACAGGCCGGCGAACACGCGCGGCTGCATTTCCTGGAAGCCGGGCAGCGGCGCCGGCGCCGGGTCGGCGGCCAGGGTCAGGGTGTCGCCGACCGGCGCGCCGTGCACGTCCTTGATCGACGCGGTGATCCAGCCCACCTCGCCGGCCGACAGCTTGCCGGTGACCTTGCGCTTGGGCGTGAACACGCCCACCGCGTCGACCTGGTGGTTGCGGCCGGTGGACATCACCAGCAGCTTGTCGCCGGTCTTGACCTCGCCCTGCATCACCCGCACCAGCGAGACCACGCCCAGGTAGTTGTCGAACCAGGAGTCGATGATCAGCGCCTGCAGCTTGTCGGTATCGCGCGGGGCCGGCGGCGGGATGCGGTGGACGATGGCCTCCAGCACCTCTTCCACGTTCAGCCCGGTCTTGGCCGATACCGGCACCGCGTCGGTGGCGTCGATGCCGATCACCGCCTCGATTTCGGCCTTGGCGCGCTCGGTGTCGGCGGTGGGCAGGTCGATCTTGTTCAGCACCGGCACCACTTCCAGGCCCATCTCCACCGCGGTATAGCAGTTGGCCACGGACTGGGCTTCCACGCCCTGCGCCGCGTCCACCACCAGCAGCGCGCCCTCGCAGGCGGCCAGCGAACGGCTGACCTCATAGGAGAAGTCGACGTGGCCGGGGGTGTCGATGAAGTTCAGGTAGTAGGTTTCGCCGTTGCGCGCGGTGTACGGCAACGACACCGACTGCGCCTTGATGGTGATGCCACGCTCGCGCTCGATCGGGTTGTTGTCCAGGACCTGCGCTTCCATCTCGCGCGCGGTCAGGCCGCCGCAGATCTGGATGATGCGGTCGGCCAGGGTGGACTTGCCATGGTCGACGTGGGCGATGATGGAGAAATTGCGGATGTTCCGCATCGAATCGGCAGACATAAGGTGGCGGCGGCGCGTCGCGTCGTCAGGATAACGCGGCATTATCGCACGGCCGGCGGGCAGCCCGCACAGGGCGGCCGCCGCAACGGCAGGGGCCGCCCGGAGGCGGCCCCTGCGTACAGCTTGATGAAGAGCGGGTTCAGCCGCCGGCACGGACCGCGACGAAGGCGCTGTTGCCGCCCGCGCGCACCAGCAGCATCACCACGTCGCCCTTCTTGTAGCCGGCCAGCTCGCGGTTGAGCGCGGCCACGCTGCCGACCGGGGTACGCCCGACCTGCAGCACCACCATGCCCGGCGCCAGCCGTGCCTCGCGCGCGGCCTGGCTGTTCACGGCGGTGATGCGCACGCCCTCGCCGGCATCCAGGCCCAGCTGGCGGCGCTCGGCGGCGGTCAGGTCGGCCACTTCCAGCCCCAGCAGCGCGTTGGCACCGGCCTGCGGCTTGTCCTCGCCGGCCGTGGCCGGGGCATTGGCCGTGCGCGCGGCGTCCTCGGCCAGTTCGGTCAGGGTCACGGTGATCTCGCGCGGCTTGCCGTCGCGCAGGATGCCCAGCCGCACCTTGCTGCCCGGCGGCATGGCGCCGATCAGCGGCGGCAGGTCGCTGGAGGCGGCGATCTCGGTGCCGTTGACCGAGCGGATGACGTCACCCAGCTGCACACCGGCCTTCGCCGCAGCCGAGTCCTCGACCATCTGGTTGACCAGCGCGCCACGGCTGTCCGGCAGCTTGAAGCCCTGCGCGATGTCGGCGGTCACCGCGCCAACCATCACGCCCAGCTGGCCGCGGCTGACCTTGCCGGTCTTCTTGATCTGCTCCACCGCGCTCATCGCCAGGTCGATCGGGATGGCGAAGCTGATGCCCATGTAGCCGCCGGAGGCGGAGAAGATCTGCGAGTTGATGCCGACCACCTCGCCGCGGGTGTTGAGCAGCGGGCCGCCGGAGTTGCCCTGGTTGATCGCCACGTCGGTCTGGATGAACGGCACGTAGCGCTGTTCGGCGTAGGGGTTGCTGCGGCCGGTGGCGCTGACGATGCCGGCGGTCACCGAGTGATCCAGGCCGAACGGCGAGCCGATCGCCACCACCCACTGGCCGGGCTTGAGCGTGTTGGAATCGCCCACGCGCACGGTCGGCAGGCCCTTGGCGTCGATCTTCAGCAGCGCCACGTCGTACTGCTGGTCGCTGCCGACGACCTTGGCGTCGAACTCGCGGCGGTCGCTGAGCTTGACCTTGACCGTCTCGGCGCCGTCGATCACGTGGTGGTTGGTGAGCACGTAGCCGTCGGCGGAAATGATGAAGCCCGAGCCCATGCCGCGGCCGCGCGGCCCGTCCTCAGGCGCCTCGCGCGGCATCTGGAAATCCGGCCCGAAGAAGCGCCGGAAGAATTCCGGCATCTGGTCCATGTCCGGTCGTCCTCCGCCAGCCATGCGCGGCCCGCGCCGCGCGCCGATGACGGTCTCGACGTTGACCACGCCGGGCCCGACCCGGTCCACCAGCTGGGTGAAGTCGGGCAGGCCGCTGACCAGCTGCGGGGCCGGCGTGGCCGGGCGCGCGGCGACCGCCTGTTCGGCGGGGGCGGTGGGGGCATTGCTCTGGGCACAGGCGACCAGCGGCAGGGTCATTGCCAGCAGGCCGAACAGCCGCGTGGGGATACGGTGGGTCATCAGACTCGAGCCTCCGATTGGAAAATGAAGAAACACGCTCCGCCCGGCAGTGGCCGCCAGACGGGGAAATCCCGGGAAACGGTACCCGCCGCACAGCGCCGCGGGCACCTGGACAAACGCCGGCTCAGGGCCGCGCCGGCTGCGCGTCCGGCTGCGCCGGCGCCCCCTGCGGGGGCAGGCGCGGCTCGAACGGGTAGAAGGTCGCACCGCCTTCGGCAGACGCGCTGGCATTCAGGGCATTGCCCGACGACAGCGCCGGCGCCAGGCTCGAGCGCGGCCATGGCCGCGCCTGCAGCACGCTGCCGGGGTCGGCGAACGGGTCATGGCGCACGACCGGCAGCGGCGCCTGCACGGCCACCGCGCGTGCCGGCTCGGCCTGCCGCGCGGCGACGCCGCGTGCCACCTGCTGGTTGCGGGTGGCGCTGCCGCGGCGTGCGGCGGCATCTGCCCGCCGCAGTGCGACGGCGGCCACGGCGGGCGCCGCGGCGGCCAGCCCGGCTTCGGCATCGGAGGCCGTGGCCGGGTCGGCATCGGCGACGACGGGGGTCGCCGGGACCTGCGCCGCGGTGGCGATCACGGTTTCGGGCACGCCCGGCGCCGGCAGCTGTCCGCGCGCCATGAACAGCGCCACGGCCGCGACCGACGCGGCCAGGGCAGCACCGCCGCCCCAGCGCCGCCAGCCCGCGCGACGCGACGGGCGCACGGAGGCCGTGCCCCCCTGCTCCGCGTCGGCGGCGATCGCCGCACGGATCCGGCGGTCGAACCCGGCCGGTGCCGGCGCGCAGGCCTGGCCGCGCAGTACGTCGCCCAACAGCTGCCAGCGTTCCTGGCAGCCGGACAACTCGTCGTCGTGCTCGAGTCGGCGCAGCAGGAAGCGCGCCTCGTCGGTGGCCAGCTCGCCATCGACCAGCGCCGACAGCTGCTGCCGGTAGTGCAGTTCGAATTTGTCGGCGGCATTGCCCGCCGCCGCATCGACGCGGCCGGAAACATTCATGCGCGGCTCCTCTCGCGGGTGGCGCTGGCGGTGTCCAGCAGGGGACGCAACTGCGCGTCGATGGCTTCGCGGGCACGGAATATCCGCGAGCGCACGGTGCCGATCGGGCACCCCATTTTCTGTGCGATTTCCTCGTAGCTCATGCCTTCCACCTCTCGCAACGTGATGGCCGAACGCAGCTCCTCGGGGAGCGCGTCGACCGCCTTCATCACGGTCTGTTCCAGTTCCTGCCGCATCAGTTCGCGCTCGGGCGTGTCGGTGTCGCGCAGGCGCGCGCCGGCGTCGAACTGTTCGGCATCGCCGATCTCGACGTCGTCGGTGGGCGGGCGCCGGTTGTGCGCGGCAAGGTAGTTCTTGGCGGTATTCACTGCGATTCGATGCAACCAGGTATAGAACTGGGCGTCGCCACGGAAATTCCCGATCGCGCGATAGGCGCGGACGAAAGTGTCCTGGGCCACGTCCTGACATTCACTCCAGTCGGCGATGTAGCGCCCGATCAGCGCGACGATGCGGTGCTGGTACTTGCGCACCAGGACATCGAACGCCGCGCTCTCGCCGCGCTGCACGCGCCGGACCAGCTCCAGATCCAGCTCCTGCGGTGTTTCAACCTCGGCCATGCGGGGCCGCACTCCTGTCAGCCCAACCGACGTCGGGCAATGAGACCGCCTGGGGCGGAAAAAGTTCAGCGTCCCGTCCCCGGAGCGCCGCGCCGTCCTTCAGAGCATGTTTACCTTGCGGCCGCCAGGCCCGGGCCGGCGCGCACTGCGCCCGAGCATAGCGGCTGCCCTGCGCGCGCCGCCGTGACGCGCGCGAACGGGATGTAGACATGCTGCAACCCGCGTTCGGATAGCCTGTCGCTGGCGACCGGCCGGCGCGAACGCGCCTGCCTCCCCAGCATTGGGATTTGACGCCGGGGAAACAACCTCTGGATCATAGCGATCTTCTCCATACACAACCGGATGGAACGTCCCATGCTTTCAGGTTTCGATGGGCTCCGCTTCACTCACTGGCAGGCCGAAATCCGCGACGACGGCGTCGTCGTGCTGGCCCTGGACCGCCGCGACAGTCCGGTCAACGCGATGTCCCAGGACGTGCTGCTGGAACTGGGCGACATCGTCGAACGGCTGGCGATCGACCCGCCCAGGGGGGTGGTGATCCGCTCGGCCAAGGCCGCCGGCTTCATTGCCGGGGCGGACCTGAAGGAGTTCCAGGAGTTCGACCGCCGCGGCACCGTCAATGACGCCATCCGCCGCGGCCAGTCCACCTACCAGAAGCTGGCCGAGCTGCCCTGCCCCACCGTGGCCGCGATCCACGGCCACTGCCTGGGCGGCGGCACCGAGCTGGCCCTGGCCTGCCGCTACCGCGTGGCCTCCAGCGATCCATCCACCCGCATCGGCCTGCCCGAGACCCAGCTGGGCATCTTCCCGGGCTGGGGCGGCAGCGCGCGCCTGCCGCGCCTGGTCGGCGCACCGGCGGCGATGGACATGATGCTGACTGGACGCACCCTGTCGGCGTCGGCCGCCCGTGGCATCGGCCTGGTCGACAAGGTCGCCGCCCCGGCGGTACTGGTCGACGCGGCGGTCGCGCTGCTGCAGTCAGGCGTGACCCGGCCGTTCAGGCAACGCGCCACCGCCTGGGCCACCAATACCTGGCTGGCGCGCAGGATCCTGGCCCCGCAGATGGCCAGGCAGGTCGCGCGCAAGGCCAGGAAGGAGCATTACCCGGCGCCGTACGCGCTGATCTCGACCTGGGAACGCAGCGGCGGCAGCGGCATCCAGGCGCGGCTGGACGCCGAGCGCCGCGCGGTGGTCAAGCTGGCCGGCGGCCCGACCGCGCGCAACCTGATCCGCATCTTCTTCCTGACCGAACGGCTCAAGGCCCTGGGCGGCAAGGAATCGGACATCCGCCACGTGCACGTGGTCGGCGCCGGGGTGATGGGCGGCGACATCGCCGCGTGGGCGGCCTACAAGGGGTTCGACGTGACCCTGCAGGACCGCGAACAGCGCTTCATCGACCCGGCCATGGCCCGTGCCCAGGTGCTGTTCGAGAAAAAGGTGAAGGACCCGGCCAGGCGCGCGGATGTCGCCGCCCGGTTGAAGGCCGATCTGGCCGGCGACGGCGTGGCCCAGGCCGACCTGGTGATCGAGGCGATCATCGAGAACCCGGAAGCCAAGCGCGCGCTGTACCAGGCGCTGGAGCCGCGGCTGAAGCCCGACGCGCTGCTGACCACCAACACCTCCTCGATCCCGCTGGACGAACTGCGCGAACACATCGCGCAGCCGGCCCGGTTCGCTGGCCTGCACTACTTCAACCCGGTGGCGCAGATGCCGCTGGTGGAGATCATCCACCACGACCGCATGGCGCCGCAGACCGGACAGCGGCTGGCCGCGTTCTGCAAGGCGCTGGGCAAGTTCCCGGTGCCGGTGGCCGGCACCCCAGGGTTCCTGGTCAACCGGGTGCTGTTCCCGTACATGCTGGAAGCGGCCACCGCCTATGCCGAAGGCATCCCCGGCCCGGTGATCGACCGCGCCGCGGTGAAGTTCGGCATGCCGATGGGCCCGATCGAACTGCTCGACACCGTCGGCCTGGACGTGGCCGCCAGTGTCGGCCGCGAGCTGGCGCCGTTCCTGGGCCTGCAGATCCCGGCCGCGCTGGCGTCCGTGGACGCCGGCAAGCGCGGCAAGAAGGACGGCCAGGGCATCTACAAATGGGAGAACGGGCGCGCGGTGAAGCCGGAGGTGGCCAAGGACTACCAGGCGCCGTCGGACCTGGAGGACCGCCTGATCCTGCCGCTGCTCAACGAGGCGGTCGCCTGCCTGCACGACGGCGTGGTCGCCGATGCCGACCTGCTCGATGCCGGGGTGATCTTCGGCACCGGCTTCGCGCCGTTCCGCGGTGGCCCGATCCAGCACATCCGCGCCACCGGCGCCGACGCTCTGGTGGAAAAACTCAGGACCCTGCAGGCCCGCCACGGCGACCGTTTCGCGCCGCGCCCGGGCTGGGACATGCCGGTACTGCGCACGCCCGTGGCCTGACCGCTGGCGGCGGTCGCCCTCCCCGGGCCGCGCCATGCCCCCGGGGGGCGCCGCTTTTGCGCTTTTGCTTTTTTGCTCCTTTGCTCCCTCATGCGTTCGCCGCGGCTTCCGCGGCGTCGACCGCGCATCCGGGGGAAGCACGCCGAACGCGCCGATGCCGGCCACCGCCGGCTTGATTGACCCAGATCAAGGAAATCCGGCGCGTCTGGACCGACCCTATGCGCGTCGCCCGGCACACGCCTGCGCCGGGCCGTGACGGTCAGGCCGCACGCTGCGTCCACGCATATCCCACAGGAGCAACACCCATGAAAACCTCGCGCCGTCTTCTCCTCGCCCTGGCCCTCGTCGGTGCCGCGGGCGCGGCCCAGGCTGCCGGCAACTGCACCGTTTCGCTCAAGGGCAACGACGCGATGCAGTTCGATCTCAAGGAAGCCACCGTCTCGGCCGGCTGCGCCACGATCACCCTCGAACTGACCCACACCGGCAAGCTCCCGGCCACCGCCATGGGCCACAACGTGGTCGTCTCCACCACCGCCGACATGGCCGGCGTCAACCGTGACGCGATCCGCGCCGGCGTGGCCAACAACTACGTGCCGGCCAAGGACGCCCGCGTGATCGCCCACACCAGCCTGATCGGCGGCGGCCAGAAGACCCAGGTGCGCTTCCCGGGCAACAAGCTCACCGCCGGCGGCGACTACAGCTTCTACTGCTCGTTCCCCGGCCACTCGGCCATGATGAAGGGCAAGCTGGTCGTAACCCGCTGATTCCGCTGCACCTGGACCGAGGCCCGGGCGACCCTGTCGCCCGGGCCTCCGTCATATACTGTTCAGGATGGCATCCACGGGGAAGGATCCATGGATGGCCGCAACCGCCCGGGACACGGATTGATTCAAGTCAATGCCCGGAGTGCTCCACACGGGGGATGATTTTCCCCGTTCAGACCGAGGATCAGGCCGCATGCAAAGCGTGCAGGGGACGTATAACGACAAGGTGGTGCGCCAGTTCGCGGTGATGACCGTGGTCTGGGGCATCGTGGGGATGCTGGTGGGCGTGATCATCGCCGCCCAGCTTTACTGGCCGACGCTCGGCGAAGGCATACCGTGGCTGGGCTACGGGCGGCTGCGACCGCTGCACACCAATGCGGTGATCTTCGCCTTCGGTGGCTGCGCGCTGTTCGCCACCAGCCTGCACGTGGTGCAGCGTACCTGCCACGTCCGGCTGATATCGGACAAGCTGGCGGCCTTCGTGTTCTGGGGCTGGCAGCTGGTGATCGTGGCCGCGGCCATCACCCTGCCACTGGGTTACACCCAGGGCAAGGAATACGCCGAGCTGGAATGGCCGATCGACATCCTGATCGCCGCGGTGTGGGTGGCCTACGCGGTGCTGTTCATCGGCACCATCGCCAAGCGCCGGGTCAAGCACATCTACGTGGCGAACTGGTTCTACGCCAGCTTCATCATCGCCATCGCGCTGCTGCACATCGTCAACAACATCTCCATGCCGGCCGGCGCGACCAAGTCCTACTCGGTCTACAGCGGCGCGGTGGACGCGATGGTGCAGTGGTGGTACGGCCATAACGCGGTGGGATTCTTCCTGACCGCCGGCTTCCTGGGAATGATGTACTACTTCGTGCCCAAGCAGGCCGGCCGCCCGGTGTACTCCTACCGGCTGTCGATCGTGCACTTCTGGGCGCTGATCGCGGTCTACATGTGGGCCGGCCCGCACCACCTGCAGTACACGGCCCTGCCCGACTGGGCGCAGTCGCTGGGCATGGTGTTCTCGCTGATCCTGCTGGCCCCGTCGTGGGGTGGCGCGATCAACGGCGTGCTGACCCTGTCCGGCGTGTGGCACAAGCTGCGCACCGACCCGATCCTGAAGTTCCTGATCGTGGCCGTGTCGTTCTACATGATCGCCACCTTCGAAGGCCCGATGATGTCGATCAAGACGGTCAACTCGCTGTCCCACTACACCGACTGGACCGTGGGCCACGTCCACGCCGGCGCGCTGGGCTGGGTGGCGATGATCTCGATCGGCTCGATCTACGCGCTGATGCCCAAGCTGCTGGGCCGCGAGCAGATGTATTCGGTCAAGGCCATCGACACGCACTTCTGGCTGCACACCATCGGCGTGGTGCTGTACATCGCCTCGATGTGGATCGCCGGCGTGATGCAGGGCCTGATGTGGCGCGCGACCAATGACGACGGCACCCTGACCTACACCTTCGTCGAATCGCTGACGTTCACCTATCCGTACTACCTGATCCGCCTCGGCGGCGGCCTGGTGGTGCTGAGCGGCATGTGCCTGATGGCCTGGAACGTCTGGCGTACCTGGCGTACCGCCCCCGCGATCGAACCGCAGCCGCTGCTGCCCGTCGACGCCTCCGAAGTGCGTGCCTGAGGAGGAAGGAACCCCATGAGCGAGAACAAGAATCCCCACGAGAAAGTCGAGAAGAACGTCGGCCTGATGGCGGTGCTGATCGCGGTCGCCGTGTCGTTCGGCGGCCTGGCCGAGATCGTGCCGCTGATGTTCCAGGCCGAGGCGATCAAGCCGCTGGAGGGCGTCGAGCCCTACCCGGCGCTGGAACTGGCCGGCCGTGACGTCTACGTCCGCGAGGGCTGCTACAACTGCCATTCGCAGATGGTGCGCACCCTGCGCTTCGAGACCGAGCGCTACGGCCACTACTCGCTGGCCGGCGAATCGGTCTACGACCGCCCCTTCCAGTGGGGCAGCAAGCGCACCGGCCCGGACCTGGCGCGTGTCGGCGGCCGTTATTCCGACGCCTGGCACCGCGTGCACCTGATCAATCCGCGCGACGTGGTGCCGGAGTCGAACATGCCCAGCTTCCCGTGGCTGGAGAAGAACCAGGTCGACGGCGCCACCGTGGCCCGGCACATGAGCGCGCTCAAGGCGCTGGGCGACCCGTACAGCGACGAGCAGATCGCCAGCGCCGCCGAGGACGTCAAGGGCAAGACCGAGCTGGACGCGGTCGTGGCCTACCTGCAGGGACTGGGCCGGCATGCGCCGCGGGGAGGCCAGCCATGATCTCCGGCATCGTGACCGCGCTGCTGCTGGTGCTGTTCGTCGGCGGCTGGATCTGGGCCTGGAGCCCGAAGCGCAAGCGTGAGTTCGAGGATGCGGCACGCCTGCCGCTGGAAGATGACAACGTGCAATACGGCAACGGGGGAGAGCGCGGATGATGAGCATGGGATGGACGTGGTACGTCATCGCCCTGGTTGCGCTGAACATCCTGGGCTGCGTGTGGCTGCTGTGGTGGACCGCACGCCGCCGCCCGGGCGACCCGAAGCCCGAGGACACGCTGCACACCTGGGACGGTGACATCACCGAGTACAACAAGCCGCTGCCGCGCTGGTGGATCAACCTGTTCTACCTGACCATCTTCTTCAGCATCGGCTACCTGTTCTGGTACGGCGGGCTGGGCAACATCCCCGGTTACAGCGGCTGGACCTCCAAGGGCGAGCACGCCAAGGAGAAGGCCATCGAGGACGCCAAGCTCGAGCAGACCTTCAAGCCGTATGCCGGCAAGCCGATCGACCAGCTGGCCAGGGATCCCAAGGCGCTGGCGCTGGGCCGCTCGATCTTCGGCAACACCTGCGCCACCTGCCACGGCTCCTCGGGCCAGGGTGCCATCGGCTACCCGAACCTGACCGACGACATCTGGCACTGGGGCGGCTCGCCCGAGCGCATCCTGGAAACGGTGCTGGACGGCCGCGAAGGCATCATGCCCGAGTGGGGCACCGTGCTCACCGGCATGGGCGGCCCGGAGGCGATCGACTACACCATCGCCTACGTGCGCACCCTGTCGGCCCCGGAGACCCTGCAGAACAACTACATGGCCGCCCGCGGCAAGAAGCTCTACGAGGGCGTCTGCGTGGCCTGCCATGGGGTCGACGGCAAGGGCAACCAGGACATCGGCGCGCCGGACCTGACCGACAACTACTGGCTCTACGGCAACAGCCGCGAAAGCCTGTACAAGACGATCACCGAAGGCCGCCACGGCAGCATGCCGGCGCACCGCGAACTGCTCGGCGAGACCCGGGTCCGGCTGGTCGCTGCCTATGTCTGGTCGTTGTCGCATAATCAGGCGGACACCCCGGCAGGCACGAGCGCAAAGTGACCGACTTCAGCGAGCCACGCTTCGACCACCCCCCACGTCCGCTGGCCCAGCGCGTGGGGGCCATCGCCTGGCCCAGCTTCTTTGCCGCCGGCGTGGCGACGATGGTGTTCTTCGCCTTCGTCGACCCGCTGACGCTGCGCGACATGACCTTCCCCGACCTGCCCATTTCACGCGAGCTCGGCTATACGCTGGGCTTCGCCATGTTCTGGCTGGCCACCGCGTCCTCCAGCCTGTTCACCTGGATCCTGCTGCGGCCCGCCAGCCGCTTCAACCGCGCCCTGCCGCCGGATCGCTGAGCGGCGGCTGCGACAATCCGTCGCTTCCTTGCCTCCGTTACGGCCCGATACTGAGCGCTCCCGCGCAGCAACACGCCCCGCAGACCCCATGACCGCTTACCGCCCGTTCCCGCTCCCTCCCCCGCCAGCCCGCATGGAACGCACGCCATGAGCAAGCGCATTCCGCTGGATGTCGTGGACGAACAGGGCAATTCGTTCTACGTCAGCGAGCGCAAGGTCTACCCGCGCGATGTCTCGGGCCGCTTCAACCGCCTGCGGGTGGCCGCGGTGGTGTGGCTGCTGGGCATGTACTACGTGTTCCCGTGGCTGTCGTGGGACGGCCGCCAGGCGGTGCTGTTCGACCTGCCCGCGCGCAAGTTCTACATCTTCGGGCTGGTGTTCTGGCCGCAGGACTTCCTGTTCCTGGCGCTGCTGCTGATCATCGCGGCCATGACCCTGTTCTTCTCGACCGCGCTGTCCGGCCGGCTGTGGTGCGGCTATGCCTGCCCGCAGACGGTGTGGACCGAGACCTTCCTGTGGATGGAGCGCTGGACCGAGGGCGACCGCCCGCGGCGGATGAAACTCGACGCCGGCCCGTGGAACCGCGAAAAGGTGCTGCGCAAGGGCAGCAAGCACCTGCTGTGGCTGCTGTTCGCGCTGTGGACCGGCTTCACCTTCGTCGGCTTCTTCACCCCGATCAAGGACCTGGGCGCACGCCTGCTGCCGTTCGAATGGGGCGGCTGGGAGACCTTCTGGGTACTGTTCTACGCGCTGGCCACCTGGGGCAACGCCGGCGTCCTGCGCGAGCAGGTGTGCAAGTACATGTGCCCGTATGCGCGCTTCCAGAGCGCGATGTTCGACCGCAACACGCTGCTGATCGCCTACGACCCGATGCGCGGCGAACCGCGCGGCCCGCGCAAGCGCGGCCTCGGCAGCGTGCTGGAGCGCGCACGCGGCCTGCTGATCCCGTCGGTCGCCTATGACTACGTGTTCCGTGCCGGCCGCCATCCGTCCGCCGCCACCCAGGCCGCCCACGCCAAGGGCACGATCACCTGGGACGGCGACCTGGCCGAAGTCGCGCCGCTGCCGAAATTCGCGCCCGAGGAACTGGGCGACTGCATCGACTGCACCATCTGCGTGCAGGTCTGCCCGACCGGCATCGACATCCGCAACGGCCTGCAGTACGAATGCATCGCCTGCGGCGCCTGCATCGACGCCTGCGACGAAGTCATGGACAAGATGGGCTACCCGCATGGCCTGATCCGCTACTCCACGCAGAACGCCATCGACGGCAAGCCGACCCGCGTGCTGCGCCCGCGCATCTTCGTCTACGGCCTGCTGCTGCTGGGCCTGTGCAGCGCCTGGGTGTGGGGCGTGGGCCACCGCAGCGAGCTGATCGCCGAAGTGCTGCGCGACCGCAATGCGCTGTACCGGCAGTCCGCCGACGGCACTATCGCCAACGACTACACGCTCAAGCTGATCAACAAGAGCCAGGAGACGCGGCGTTACCGCATTACCCTGGAGCCTGCCGACGCCGGCCTGCGCCTGCAGGGCCAGACCGAGGTCCAGGCCGGCCCCGAGCAGGTGCTGCCGGTGGCACTGAACGTGGTCGCCGACGGCCAGGTCAGCGGCCGCCGCGCGCTGCGCTTCGTGGTCGAGCGCGAGGGGGGCGACGAGAAGCGCGTCGTCGAAAGCAGTTTCTTTGGTCCGGTGCAATGAACGAACGTCCGAAATCCCCCTGGCGGGTCCCCGTGTTCTGGCTGGTGGTCGGCCTGCCGCTGCTGTCGATCGTGGCCGGTGTCGGACTGGTGATCGTTGCCGTGCGTTCCGGCGGCGCCGATGTCGTGTCCGACCCGGTACAGCGCGTGTCGCAGATCCAGACCACCGACCTGGGGCCGGATGAAGCGGCCGCCAAGCTGGGCCTGAGCGCGGTGCTGCGGGTCGAGGACGGCGTGGTCGAAGTGCTGCCGGCCACCGGCAGGTTCGCCAGCGCGGCGGCGCTGCAGCTGGTGCTGGAACACCCCACCCGGCAGTCCGACGACCTGCGCCTGGAACTGCTGCCGCAGGGCCCGGGCTGGCGCGTCGAGCAGGCGGTGGACGGCGAGCACGACTGGGTCGTGCAGCTGCGCGACGCCGACGGCCGCTGGCGCCTGCACGGCCGGCTGCCGAAACAGCAGCACGCCGCACGCCTGTCCCCCTCGCTGGGCGGGGCACACTGAGCCCGGACGTGATCGCCGATCCGGCGCGGTCGCCCGCCGTCATGGCGGCCACCGGCACCTGCCACCACTGCGGCGAAGCACTGCCGGCCCAGCCCCACATGGCGGCGCTGGGCGGCGGCACGCACGCGTTCTGCTGCCATGGCTGCGCCGCCGCCGCCGAGTGGATCGCCAGCGCCGACCTGGACGGGTACTACCGCCTGCGCAGCGCCAATGCCGCGCGCGTCGGCGAGGACCTGCCCGACCTTGCGGTCTGGGACCGCGCCGACGTGCAGGCCGAGCACAGCCGCCCGGTCGACGGCGGCCGCGAGATCACCCTGCTCACCGACGGCATGCGCTGCGCGGCCTGCGCGTGGCTGATCGATCGCGCGCTGGCGCGCGAGCCGGGCGTGATCGACTGCGGCGCCAACGCCGTCACCGGCCGCATCCGCATCGCCTGGGACCCGGCGCGGACCGCGCTGTCGGCGCCGCTGCGGCGGCTGGCGATGCTCGGCTACCGCCCGTACCTGGCCGGCAGCGAGGCCGCCGAGCGGCAGCGCACCCGCGAACGCCGGCGCTGGCTGCTGCGGCTGGGCATCGCCGGCCTGGGCATGCTGCAGGCGATGATGCTGGCCGAGGCGCTGTACCTGGACTTCAACAGCACCATGCCGGTGCCCACCCGCGATTTCTTCCGCTGGCTGACGTTCCTGCTGTGCACGCCGGTGGTGTTCTATTCCGGCTGGCCGTTCCTGTCCGGGGCGATGCGCGAACTGCGCGAACGCCGCCTGGGCATGGATGTGCTGATCGCCAGCTCGACCCTGCTCGCCTACTTCGCCAGCCTGTTCGAGACCCTCCGCGGCGGCCCGCATGTCTGGTACGACGCGGCGGTGATGTTCGTGTTCCTGCTGCTGGCCGCGCGCATGCTGGAGCAGCGCGCGCGCGCGGTGGCCAGCGCCCAGGTCGACGCGCTGGCCCGCGCGCGCCCGGCGTTCGCCACCCGCGAGCGCGCCGACGGCCAGCGCGAGGCGGTACCGCTGGCGGCACTGAGCGTCGGCGACGTGGCCTGCGTGGCCGCCGGCGAGGCGGTGCCGGCCGACGGCGTGCTGCTCGGCGGCGACGGCGACGAGGCCTGGTTCGAGGAAGCGCTGTTGACCGGCGAATCCGAACCCGTACGCAAGCAACCCGGCGAGCCGGTCTATGCCGGCACCGTATGCCGCGAGCGTCCGGCGCGGCTGCGCGTCACCCTCACCGGCACCGCCACCCGCCTGTCGCAGCTGGCGCGGCTGGTCGAACAGGCGCAGGCGCACCGGCCGGCGCTGGCGCGGCTGGCCGACCGCATCGGCAGCCGCTTCGTGCTGGCGCTGCTGCCGGTGGCGCTGGTCGTGTTCGCCGGCTGGTGGCACTACCAGCCCGAACGCGCGCTGGAAGTCACCCTCGCCCTGCTGGTGATCAGCTGCCCCTGCGCGCTGTCGCTGTCGGTGCCGGCGGCGCTGGCCACCGCGCATGGCGCGCTGGCGCGCATCGGCCTGCTGGCGGTACGCGCGGACGCGATGGATACGCTGGCACGCGCCACCGACATCGTGTTCGACAAGACCGGCACGCTCAGCGACGGCCGCCCGGTGCTGGCCGCCACCCAGGTGCTGGATGCGTCGCTGGATGCGGCCGCCGCGCTGGATATCGCCGCCGCGCTGGAGCGCGACAGCGGCCACCCGCTGGCCGCCGCCTTCACCCGCGGCAATGCCGCCGCGCTGCCCGCCACGCAGGTCCAGGCGGTTCCCGGGCGCGGCGTGCAGGGCACGGTCGATGGCCGCCACTGGCGCCTGGGCCGGGCCGATTTCGCCGCCGCGCAGCCTGACGACGGTGCGCTGTGGCTCGGCGACGGCCAACGCGCCGTTGCCCGCTTCGTGCTGGAAGAACGCGCCCGCGACGACGCCGCGCAGGCGCTCGCCGCGCTGCGCGCGCAGGGCCTGCGCGTGCACCTGGCCAGCGGCGACGGCGAAGCGGCGGTGCGGCGCATGGCCGCGGCGCTGGGGCTGGACGATGCCCACGCGCGGCAGTCGCCGGAGGACAAGCTGGCGCTGGTGCGGCGCCTGCAGGCCGAAGGCCGGGTGGTGGCGATGGTCGGCGACGGCCTCAACGACGCGCCGGTGCTGGCGGGCGCCGACGTTTCCATCGCCATGGGCGAAGGCGCGTCGCTGGCGCACCGCGCCGCCGACCTGGTCACCACCGGCGGCGGCCTGCGCCGGATTCCGGCCGCGGTCACCCTGGCGCGTGCCACCCAGCGCATCATCCGCCAGAATCTGGCCTGGGCCACCGGCTACAACCTGCTGGCGCTGCCGCTGGCCGCGGCCGGCTGGGTCACGCCGTGGCTGGCGGCGCTGGGCATGGCGCTGTCGTCGCTGATCGTCACCCTCAACGCGCTGCGCCTGGCGCGGCTCAAGACCCCCACGGAGGCACCCTGATGGCCATCCTGCTGATGTTGATCCCGATCAGCCTGGTGCTGCTGGGCGCGGCCGTGGGCGCCTTTGTCTGGGCGGTCAAGCGCGGCCAGTTCGATGACCTCGACACCCCCGCGCTGGACATCCTGGAAGACAACGACCGCCCCGCGCCGCCCCCGGCCCAGGCGGGCGACGACCGCCGCGGCAGCGCGGACCCGGCCCGCGAAGACTGACCGTGTTGCCACTGGACATCCCGGTCCTGACCGCCGCGTTCGTCGCCGGCCTGCTCGGCGGGCTGCACTGCGCGGTGATGTGTGGCGGCATCGCCACCGGCTTCCCGGCGATGGCCCCGGGCCGTGCCCTGGGCGTGGCCTGGCAGGCCAATCTCGGCCGCGTCAGCGGCTACACCGTGGCCGGCGCGCTGGCCGGCGGACTGGGCGGCGGCATCCTGCGGCTGGCACGCAGCGACACCCTGGCGCTGGGCGTGCGCGTCGCCGCCGGCCTCGCCCTGGTGCTGCTGGCGCTGCGCCTGCTCGGTCGCGGCGGCCGCCTGGACCTGCTGGCCCGTCCCGGCCAGCAGCTGTGGCAATGGCTGCGGCCCCTGCACCAGCACCTGCTGCCGGCGGACCGCGCCTGGCGCCGCCTGGCGCTGGGTGCGCTGTGGGGCTGGATGCCGTGCGGCCTGAGCCTGAGCCTGCTGAGCGTGGCCTGGCTGCAGGCCAACGCACTGGGCGGCGCGCTGGTGATGGCGGTATTCGGCCTGGCCACCCTGCCGGTGATGGTGCCGCTGACCTGGTCCGGCGCGCGCATCGGCCGTGGGCTGCAACGCCCGGGCCTGCGCATGGCGCTGGCCGGTTTCATCCTCGCCGCCGGTCTGCTGACCATCGCCGCCCCATGGCTGATGCAGGTACCGGCCCTGCATGGCGTACTCAGCGCGCTGGGCTGCATGCCCCGGCATTGACGACTTGCCGGATGGCCCCACCGGCACCTGCGCGGAGATGCGGGCTTGTCCCGCATGGGGCTTTTTCCGTTGGGGCAACAGCGTGCGAGGCAAGCCTCGCACCTACCGCGTCAATGCAGGCGGTGGTTGGATGCTGTCGATGATCGGTGGTCGGGACCTCGTACGATCCGCGCACGGCGCAGGCAGGCGCCCACCTGCGTAGATGCGGGGCTTGCCCCGCATGGGCCTTTCCGTTGTGGCAACAGCGTACGAGGCAAGCCGCGCACCTACCGTGGCAAGGCCGGCGGTGGTGACCGCGCTGATCAATCCCCTGCCGGACCGCCGGCCCTGGCCATGAACGAGGGCAGCCGGCCCCTCAGCGCGACATGGCCGAACAGGCATACGGCATACAGGGCGCCGAGCAGGGACACCGGCAGCCAGTAATCGAACGGGATGCGGCCGATGGCGACCTGATGCACCCGATACGCCATCGCCGCCATGCCCATCAGCGCCAGCGCGGCACAGAGCGAACGCAGCACGAGGCGCGAATCGACGATTTCCTGCGCGGTTTTCATGCATGGCCTCCGCTGCCCGGTGTCCTGCCGCGAGGATACGCCGTTTCCGGCCAGCCGCCGGCAACGCCGCTCAATGCCCGTGATCGTGGCCGTCGTGGTCGCCATCGGCGTGCGCGCCCTGCCGCGCGTGCACGGCGCAGGCATCGCCACAATGGTCGGCCTCCACCTGCAGGGTCACGTGGTCGATGCCGAAGCGCTCGTGCAGCATGGCGGCTAGGGTGCGCCGCAGCGTGTCCGCGTCCTGGCCGGTGGCCGCCGTCACCACGTGCGCGGTCAACGCCGGCGTGCTCGAGCCCAGCGCCCAGACATGCAGGTCGTGGATGTCGGTGACGCCGGCATGGCCGCGCAGCGCCTGCTCGACCTCGGCCAGCGCGATGCCCTTGGGCACGCCTTCGAGCAGCACGTTCAGCGCGTCGCGCAGCAGCACCCAGGTGCGCGGCAGCACCCACAGGCCGATCAGCACGGCGAGGATCGGGTCGACCAGGGTCCAGCCGGTGAAGCGGATGATCAGCGCGGCGATGATCACCGCCACCGAGCCGAGCATGTCGCTCCACACTTCCAGGTAGGCGCCCTTGACGTTCAGGCTCTCGCCGCTGCCGGCGCTGAGCAGGCGCATGGCGATCAGGTTGACCAGCAGGCCGAAGCCGGCCACCCACAGCATGCCGGTGGAGGCGATGGGCTGCGGCGCGCGGAAGCGGCCCACGGCCTCCCACAGGATGTACAGGCCGACCGCGAACAGCAGGCCGCCGTTGGCCAGCGCGCCCAGCGCTTCCAGCCGCGCGTAGCCATAGGTGCGGCGCGCATCGGCCGGGCGCCGGCTGAGCCGCACCGCGGTCAGCGCGATCACCAGCGCCAGCGCGTCGGTGGCCATGTGCGCGGCATCGGACAACAGCGCCAGGCTGTTGGTCATGAACGCACCGACCACCTCCACCACCAGGTAGGACGAGGTCAGCGCCAGCGCCCACCACAGGGGCTTTTCGTGGCTTATCTCGCTGGGGACGTGGTTGTGGTCGTGGCTCATGGCGGGCTCCGTGCAGGACCCCGCCAGCTTAGTCAGCCCGGCGCGGCGGAGACTATTACATCGCCGCCGGCCTCCATGGCGCGGTGCCCGCGGGCGCCGCGATCAGCGCGGCCCCAGCACCGCCTGCAGGTCATCGCCCTGCGGCAGGCCCGAGCGCGTCTGCACGCTGCCGTCGGCGTCCTTGAACACGATGCCCGGCGTGCCCTGGAACCCGAGCTCCAGCATCGCCAGTTCGTTGTCGCGCAGCTTGGCCTCGATCGCGGCCGGCACCTTGGCCACGCCCTTGATCCCGCCGCGGGAAAAGTCGCGTTCGTTCTGCTGCAGCGCCTGCTCCGGCGACGCCGCGCCGAGGATCGCCGCGGCCTTGTTGGCGCTGTCCTCGCGGATCACGCCCACCAGGATCTGCCGGATCTGCACCTTGCCCGATTCCACCCACGGCCGCGCCGCTTCCCAGAAGCGGTTGCAGTACGGGCAGTTGGGGTCGCTGAAGGCGTACACGATGCGCGGCGCGTCGGCCTTGCCGTCGGCCACCCAGTGGCTGGCCTCGACCCGCTGCCACAGCTTGGCGCCCATCGGCCCGGACACCAGCGCCTTGAGCTTGGCCGCACCGACGTCCTCGCCCTTGGCATTGACCAGGGTGCCGATGATCGCATGCTGCCCGTCGCTGGGCACGTACACCGCCAACGGCCGCTGCCCGGCGACGCCGGCGTAGCCGGTCAATCCCACCGGCGTATCGAACGTGCCCATGAACTCCACGCCCTGCCCGCGCAGGGTCTTGACCACCTCCGGCTCGGCGGCGGGGGTGCCTGCAGGCGGGGATGCCTGTGGCGTGGCACCGCCGTCGCGGGCACAGGCAACCGGCGCCAGCAATGTGGCCGAGAGCAGGAACAGGAGCGGACGGGAACGGGTCATCGCATATCTCATGGAAGGAATCGGGAAGTCATTGCAGCTCGCGCAGGCGCGCCTCCAGCGTGGCCCGCGACAGTTCGCCCATGTGCGCGCGGCGCAGCCGGCCATCGGCGTCGAAGAACAGCGTGGTCGGCAGCGCGCGCGCGCCGGTCAGGCGCATCAGCTCCGACTCCGGATCCAGCAGGATGTTCCCCGGCGCCAGCATTTCGGCGCGCAGGTAGTCGGCCACCTCGCCGGCGTCCTCGCCCTGGTTGGCGAACACGAAGGCCACCTGCGGATGCTCCGCCTGCGCGCGCGCCAGGGTCGGCATCTCACGCCGGCACGGGCCGCACCAGCTCGCCCACAGGTTGATCACCAGCGGTCTGCCGGCATGCGTGGACAGCGGCACCGCGGCGCCCTGCATGTCGGTGAGCACGATGTCGGGCAGGACGATGGTGGAGCGCTGCACCGCGAACAGCGCCATGCCGCCGACCAGCCAGAACACGGCGCCCGCGGCCAACCCGAGCAGCACCGGCCTGCGTGGCGCCTGGCGCCGGGTGCGCCACAGCGCGTACACCGCGGCCACGACCACGCCGGCCCACACCGAGTACCCGCCATCGCCCAGGCGGATGATCGACAGCGGCTGCGGCAGGTAGTCCGTGGCATGCCACAGCACATGCGCCACGCGCGCGCCCAGCACCCCGAGCAGGAACGCGTCGAGCACCACCGCGCCGGCGCGGCGGCGTCCGCCATCGGTGGCGCTGGCGACGCCACGCGCGAACAACCAGGCGATCAGGGCCGCGACCAGGCCCAGCACCGCCATCAGCGGAAACGGCCCGGCGCTGATCACGGACATGGCGCGCCTCCGAGCGGCGGGCAAAGCTGAACGGGGACGAGCCGGATCATGTGCAGCGGCTGCGGACGCGCCGGCGGAAAAACAGGGGCAAAAGCGCTGGACGACACGTTGGCATGGACCGTTGCGGATAAGCCCTCAAACAGTAGCCGCTACGGCCGATAATGTCTCTTCGCCCCCGACACGTCCCCCCGCCATCGCCATGCCCAACACCGCTCCTGCCCGCGCCGACCACGACGACAACAGCCTTGCCGCGGACTGGCGCAGGAACCTGGTCGAGGCCGGCCCCGAAGCCACGCAGGTGCTGGCGGCGCTGGCGGAAACCGACGCGGCGGCGATGGCGGTGCATTTCTACCAGGTGATGATGGGCGACCCGCGCGCCTCGCGCCTGCTGTCGCACGAGCAGGTGCGCACGCGCCTGCAGCCGGCGATGCAACGCTGGGTGAACGGCCTGCTGCGCGCCACGCCGGACGACGTCGAGGGGCTGATCGCCGCGCAGCGGGTGATCGGCGACGTGCATGCCCGCGTCGGCATCCCGGTGGACCTGGTGACGCGCGGCACCCGCGTGCTCAAGCAGCGCCTGTTCCAGTCCATCGCCGCACTGGCCGGCCATGGCCAGGTCGCGCACGCGGCCGTGGCCAGCCTCACCGCCTCGTTCGACATCGCGCTGGAAGGCATGACCCTGGCTTATTCCAACGCGCGCGAACGCTCCTCGCGTACCGATGCCGCCTACCGCCTGTTCTCGCTGGTGCAGAACGTCGGCACCGAGCGCGAGCGCCAGCGCGCGCTGCTGCTGGACTGGGAAAACACCCTGCTCTACGCCCTGGCGAGCCAGTGCGACACCGCCGGCTTCCCGTCGCTGGCCGGCTCGGAGTTCGGGCTGTGGTTCACCCACAAGGGCGTGCCCAGCTTTGGCGAAAGCGCCGAAACCCGGCAGATCTGCGAACTCATCGGCGAGATCGACAACGCCCTGCAGCAGACCCTGCACGGCGAGAACGATGCGCGCGTGCGCGCCATCCAGCTGCAGGACATCCGCAGCCGCGTCAGCCAGGTCCGCAGCCTGCTGGGCATGCTGTTCGAACGCATCGGCGAACTCGACGCCGGCTGCGACACGCTGACCAACCTGCTCAACCGGCGCTTCCTGCCCACCGTGCTGCGCCGCGAAATCGAACTGGCGGCCAAATCGCAGAGCAGCTTCGCGGTGCTGCTGCTGGACCTGGACCACTTCAAGGCGATCAATGACGAACACGGCCACGAAGTGGGCGACCGCGCGCTGCAGCACGTGGCCACCATCCTCGGCCAGTTCACCCGCGGCAGCGACTACGTGTTCCGCTACGGCGGCGAGGAATTCGTGGTGGTGCTGGTGGCGGTGGACGAGCCGCAGGCGCTGGTGATCGCCAACAGCCTGTGCCGGCGCGTGGCCGAGTCGCCGGTGGCGCTGGCCAATGGCGATGCGCTGGCGATCACCACCAGCATCGGCGTGGCCGTGCATGACGGCCACCCGGACTACGAGCGGGTCATGGCCCGTGCCGACGCGGCGATGTACCAGGCCAAGAAGCGCGGCCGCAACCGCGTGGTGCTGGCCGACGGCTCGCTGCCGGAAGCGCCGGGACGGATCGCGCTGCAGCGCGGCTGAGCGGACGCGGGCCAGCGCACCGGGCACGTGGCATGATCGGGCTGCCACCGCCTCAGGAAAGCCCGATGCCGACTTGCCGCCCGTCGTTCCGCCGCCTGCTCCTGGCCTGCTGGGTGCTGCTCGCCAGCACCGCCGCGCTGGCCGCCCCGCCGCTGGCCGAGCCCGCGCATGTCGATGCCGACGGTCCCTACGTGTTCCGGGAAAACGGCCATCTGCGCGCCCGCTGGATCTGCGACGACGCGGTGCAGGAGCAGGTATGGGACGACGCGCAGGCGACGGTTGCGGCACGCTGCGGCTATCCGCACCCGGTCGCGGTGGCGCCGCCGCTGCCGGTGGCCACGGCGGTACTGCCGCAGGCCGCACGCATCGTCGCGGTGTCCGACATCCACGGCCAGTACGGCCTGCTGGTGAAGCTGCTGCGCGCCCACGGCGTCATCGACGAACAGGACCGCTGGACCCTGGGCCGCGACACGCTGGTGATCGCCGGCGACGTGTTCGACCGCGGGCCGCAGGTCACCGACGTGTTCTGGCTGCTGTACGGCCTGCAGCAGCAGGCCACCGCGGCCGGCGGTGCGGTGCATTTCGTGCTCGGCAACCACGAGACCATGGTGCTGTACGACGACCTGCGCTACGTCAACCCCAAGTACCTGCGCAGCGCGCGGCTGCTCGGTCGCAGCTACCCGCAGCTGTACGGCGCCGATTCGGTGATCGGGCAGTGGCTGCGCACCCGCCCGGTGCTGCTGCGGGTCGGCGACACGCTGTTCCTGCACGGCGGCATCTCGCCCGAGGCGCTGCAGCTGGCCCTGGACCCGGCCGCCACCAATGCCGCCTACCAGGCATCGCTCGGGCGCCCCAAGGCGGAGGTCAAGGCCGATCCGGCCACCGCGCCGCTGTACGACGGCAAGACCAGCCCGATCTGGTACCGCGGCTACTTCGACGGCCGCCTGGATACCGCCGGCGTGCAGGCCCTGCTCGAGCGGCTGGGGCTGGAGCGCATCGTCGTCGGCCATACCTCGATGGCGCACGTGAGCACCTTCCACGGCGGCCGCGTCATCGCCATCGACAGCAGCATCAAGAACGGCGACAACGGCGAACTGCTGTTCATCGAAAACGGCAAGCTCAGCCGCGGCCTGCTCGACGGCACCCGGGCACCGCTGGCCGAGGGGACGCCCGACGCGGACGGCTGAGCCGCCGCACGGCGCCTCGCGCCGCCCTCGCCGCACTATGCGGCTGGCCGGCGCGCGCCGCACGCGCCGTCCTGCCGCGCCGGTCCTGCCCGCGCCGCCCATGAACGCGCGGTCGCCGCGTGACTGGCGTTCCAGAAACGGCCGCCTCCGCGCAGGTTTCACGCCCCCGTCATGAAACCCGCGCCAGCCTGACCAAGCGGGGCGTCGCCGGACATCGGGAATCGCCGGGGCGCCCGCCACGACCGACAGAAGCCGCGCACGGGCAAGCGCCCGGCGCGACGTGGTGTTTGCAGAGCTTGGGACAGGCGATGAAACCACGCGCACTTGCGATGCTGCCGTTGTTGCTGGCCCCGGGAACCGCGCTCGCGCAGGACTCGGTCAGCGCACTGCGGCAGGAAATCAGCCAGGCCCAGGCGCACCTGCAGGCCCTGACCGCGCGCCTGGACGCGCTGGAACGCCAGCAGGGCCACGCGTCGCCCGACACTCCAGCGGCAACCGGCGCGCAGGCCACGACACCCCCGGCACCCGCACCGGCAGCGCCCGCCAGCGCACGGACTGCGGTGGCCGCGGCGTCCATCCTCCCGCCCCGCGATTCGGTCGCCGACCCGTCCACCGCGGCATCGCGCCCGGACAGCGCGGCCTCGCCCACCGACCCGGAACTCAAGGGCTTCTTCGCCATCCCCGGCACCCAGACCCGGATCCGCCTCGGCGGCTATGCCAAGCTCGACGCCATCGCCGACAACCATGCAGCCGGCGACAACGAGCAGTTCATTCCCTCGTCCATCCCGGTCGGCGGCCCGCACCGGGATGTCGCGCATTTCGGCATGCACGCCAAGCAGACCCGTTTCAGCTTCGAGGCGCGCCGGCCGACCACCCATGGCGCGCTGCGCTTCTACCTTGAGAACGACTTCTTCGGCAGCAGCGATGGCTACCAGTTCCGTCTGCGGCATGCCTACGGGCAGCTGGGCAACACCTACGCCGGTTACGGCTACGCCACGTTCATGGATGCCGATTCGCTGCCCGACACGCTGGATTTCGCCGGCCCCGGCGCCGCCGGCTACCTGCTGGTGGCCGGCATCCACCACAGTTTCGCACTGGGCAAGGGCAACACGCTGACCCTGGCCGCCGAGGACCCCGATTCGCAGCTGGCCGCTGCCGGCGATGCCGACATCAGCACCGAACGCCTGCCCGACATCAGCCTGGTGGCGCGCATGGAGCGCGAGTGGGGCCACCTGCAGTTGGGAGCGGTCGCCCGCAGCCTGGGCTACGACGGTGATGGACGCGCCGACCGGACCTTCGGCGGCGGATTGCAGCTCAGCGGCTCCTACACCGTGGCCGAACGCGACCTGCTGCTGTTCGGGCTGATCGGCGGCAAGGGTATCGCCCGCTATACCGCCGACCTCACCGGCTCGGGGCTGGACGCGGCGATCGATGCCGACGGCCGGCTCAGGGCGTTGCCGCTGCACGGCGGCTTCTTCGGCTACACCCACTACTGGTCGGACATGTGGCGCTCGAACCTGGTCTACGGCCGCCTGTACCTGGGCGATGCCGGGGCGCTGGCCGGCGACGCCTTCCGCCGCAGCCAGTACGCCGCATTGAACCTGATCTGGAGCCCGGCGCCGTCGTGGACGATGGGCATGGAAGTGCTCTACGGCCAGCAGCGGCTGCAGGACGGCCGCAGCGCCGACACCCTGCGCGTGCAGGGCAGCCTGCAGTACAGCTTCATCAAATAGCCCGCGCCCGCGCGGGCGCCAGCACCGTTTCCACTGGAGTCACACCGGCATACCCGTTGAAAGGAGAACCCCATGGCAGGCCAGAAGAAGATCGGCGTGGTTGGAGCAACCTTCCTGGTTGCCGGCAACATGATGGGCTCGGGTGTGTTCCTGCTGCCCTCCAGCCTGGCCAAGATCGGCACCGCCTCGATCTGGGGCTGGCTGATCACCACCGCCGGCGCGCTGCTGCTGGCGTTCGTGTTCGCCAAGCTCGGCAAGCTCGCGCCCAAGGCCGGCGGCCCCTACGCCTATGCGCGCGACTGGTTCGGCCCGTACATGGGCTTCCAGACCAACACCATCTACTGGTTCGCCAACTGGATCGGCAACGTGGCCATCCCGATCGCGGCGGTGGGCTACTTCAGCTATTTCTTCCCGATCCTGTCCGAGCCGCTGCCGCGCTGCATCGCGGTGCTGCTGCTGGTGTGGGCGCTGAGCCTGGCCAACGTCGTCGGCCCGGCCTTCGTCAGCCGCGTGCAGACGGTCACCACCAGCTTCGCGCTGGTGCCGATCCTGGGCATCGCGGTGTTCGGCTGGTTCTTCTTCGACCCGGCCATCTTCAGGGGCGCCTACAACGTCTCGGGCCAGTCCAACTTCGGCGCGGTGTCCAGCGCTGCGGCACTGACCCTGTGGGCGTTCATCGGCGTGGAATCGGCCTCGGTGACCGCCGGCGTGGTCGAGAACCCGGAGAAGAACGTCGCCCGCGCCACCCTGGCCGGCGTGTTCCTGGCCGCCATCGCCTACATCGCCAGTTCCTCGGTGATCATGGGCATGGTGCCGAACGCGCAGCTGCAGGTCTCCGACGCGCCGTTCGCGCTGGCGGCGGCCAATGCGGTCGGCGGCTGGGGCGGCGCGCTGGTGAGCCTGTGCGCGTTCCTGGGCGCGGCCGGCTCGCTGGGCGGGTGGATCCTGCTGACCGCGCAGAGCGCCAAGGCGGCCTCGGACGACGGCCTGTTCCCCGGCGTGTTCAGCCGCACCAACCAGGATGACGTGCCGGTCAAGGGGGTGCTGATCGTCGCGGTGCTGATGACCGTGGCGGTGTTGATCACCTCCACCTCGAAGACCGCATCGGCACAGTTCGACGTCATCACCTCCGCCGCCGTGGTGCTGACCCTGCTGCCCTACATCTACTCCTGCGTGGCCTGCTACTTCGTGGTGGAGCGCTCGCACACGCTGGTGCACACCGGCGCGTTCTGGGTACTGACCAGCATCACCGTGGTCTATTGCCTGTGGGCGATCTTCGGCTCGTCCGGCGCGATCGTGCAGTACGCCTTCCTGTTCGTGCTGTTCATCACCGTCTTCTATCCGTTCTTCAGCGAAGAGCGTCGCAGGCAGCGGCTTGCCCGGCTCACCCCCGCCGGCGCCCCGCGTGCCGGGTCGAACTGAATCCCCCCGCCCGGCTGCACAAGGAAACCGCCATGTACTTCAAATCCCTGGACTATCCCATCGTCATCATCGACGCGGACTATGACTCGCCGCGCATCAACGGCATCCTGATCCGCGCCCTGGCCGACGAGCTGCGCCACAACGACCAGCGCGTGCTGTGCGGGCTGACCCTGGACGACGCGCGCGCCGGCGCCCGCACCTACGTGGCCGCTTCGGCGGTGCTGATTTCCATCGATGGCACCGAGGAAAACGACGAGCAGTTCCAGCAGCTGCTGGCGTTCCTGCGCGAACAGAGCAAGCGCCGCGCCGACCTGCCGGTGTTCCTGTACGGCGACCGCCGCACCATCGAGAAAGTGCCGAGCAAGCTGCTCAAGTTCGTGCACGGCTACATCTTCCTGTTCGAGGACACCAAGAGCTTCATCGCCCGCCAGGTGATGCGCGCGGCCGAGGACTACATGGCCCGGCTGCTGCCGCCGTTCTTCAAGGCGCTGATCCACCATGCCGCCGAGTCCAACTACTCCTGGCATACCCCGGGCCACGCCGGCGGCGTGGCCTTCACTAAATCGCCGGTGGGCCGTGCGCTGCACCAGTTCTACGGCGAGAACACGCTGCGCAGCGACCTGTCGATCTCGGTGCCGGAGCTGGGCTCGCTGCTGGACCACACCGGCCCGATCCGCGCGGCCGAGGCCGAGGCCGCGCGCAACTTCGGCGCCGACCACACCTTCTTCGTCACCAACGGCACCTCCACCGCCAACAAGATCGTCTGGCACGGCACCGTGGCCCGCGGCGACATCGTGTTCGTGGACCGCAACTGCCACAAATCGCTGCTGCACTCGCTGATCATGACCGGCGGCATTCCGGTGTACTTCACCCCCAGCCGCAACGCCCACGGCATCATCGGGCCGATCAGCCTGGAGCAGTTCTCCGGCGAGGCGATGCAGCGGATGATCCAGGCCAACCCGCTGGCCAGCAAGGTCGCCCGCCCCGGCGCCCGGCCGCGCATCGCGGTGGTCACCAACTCCACCTATGACGGGCTCTGTTACAACGCGGAGAAGATCGCCGACAACCTCGGCACCGCGGTCGACTTCCTGCACTTCGACGAAGCCTGGTATGGCTACGCCGCGTTCCACCCGTTCTACGAGAACCACTACGGCATGGCCAAGGGCAAGCCGCGCGAGCAGGACGCGATCATCTTCACCACCCAGTCCACGCACAAGCTGCTGGCCGCGTTCTCGCAGGCATCGATGATCCACGTGCGCAATGCCGCCACCCGCGCGCTGGATGCGGAGCGGTTCAACGAATCGTTCATGATGCACACCTCCACCAGCCCGCACTACGGGATCATCGCCTCCTGCGATGTCGCCTCGAAGATGATGGAAGGCGAAGCCGGCCGCTCGCTGGTGCAGGAGATGCACGACGAGGCGGTGGCGTTCCGCCGTGCGATGCTGCATGTCAGCCGCGACCTCGGTCGCGACGACTGGTGGTTCAAGGTGTGGCAACCCGATGGCGTGGAACGTGCGCTTGCGCGCGAGGACGCCGCCCGGCCGATGGCCACCTCGCGCCCGGACTGGTACCTGCGCCCCGACGCGCACTGGCATGGCTTCGACAACCTGGCCGACGACTACGTGCTGATCGACCCGGTCAAGGTCACCCTGCTCACCCCGGGGCTGTCCATGGACGGCGAGATGGGCCGGCGCGGCATCCCCGCCGCGGTGCTGAGCAAGTTCCTGTGGACCCGCGGCATCACCGTGGAGAAGACCAACCTGTACTCGGTGCTGTTCCTGTTCTCGATGGGCGTCACCAAGGGCAAGTGGAGCACGCTGGTCACCGAGCTGCTGGCGTTCAAGGACCTGTACGACGCCAATGCGCCGCTGGCCCAGGCGCTGCCGGGCCTGGCCCGGGAACATCCGGCCGCCTACGCCGACTGGGGCCTGCGCGACCTGTGCGAGGCGCTGCACGACTTCAACCGCGAGTTCCGCGTGGCCGAGGTCATGCGCGAGATGTACGTGGACCTGCCCGAGCCGGTCATGACCCCGGCGCAGGCGTACGACCACCTGGTGCGCGGCGAGATCGAGCGGGTCGACATCGACCACATCAGCGGCCGCGTCGCCGGCACCATGCTGGTGCCGTATCCGCCGGGCATCCCGACCATCATGCCCGGCGAGCGCTTCGGTGCGCAGGACGAGCCGATCATCCAGTCGCTGCGCATCGCCCGCGAGCAGAACGCGCGCTTCCCCGGCTTCGAGTCCGACGTGCACGGCCTGATCATCGATGACAGCGGCGCGCAGCCCGGCTATAAGGTGGAGGTATTGAAACTGTGAGCCCGGCATGCGGTCGGGTGCGCCGCAACCGCCAGCCGACAGCCCGATGACCGGTACCCGACAGGAACAACGCGTACTGCAGCGCTCGATCGCGGCCACCGTGCTGGTCGCCGCGATCGGTTTTTTCGGCGGCCTGCTGGCGCGCTCGCAGGCGATCCTGTTCGACGGCGTCTACAGCCTGGTCGACGTCGCCCTCACCCTGGTCGCGCTGGCGGTGCTGCGGCTGATGGCCAGCGAGCAGAGCCCGCGCTTCCAGTACGGGTTCTGGCACCTGGAGCCGATGGTCGAGGCGCTGGGCGGGGCGATCCTCAGCCTCGCCTGCATCTACGCGCTGGCCAACGCCGTCATCGGCTTTAGCGATGGCGGCCATGAGCCCCGGCTCGGCCCCGGCCTGGCCTGGGCCGCGCTGCTGGCCGCGGTCGACCTGGTCATGGCGCTGTGGATCGGCCGCCATGCGCGCCGGCTGCAGTCCGGGCTGCTGGCGCTCGACGCCCGCGCCTGGCTGCTGACCGGGCTGATGAGCCTGGCGGTGGTCCTGTCGTTCCTGATCGCCCTGGCCCTGCGCGGCGGCGCGCATGCGCACTGGATCCCCTACATCGACCCGCTGGTGCTGGCCGGCATCAGCCTGGCGGCGCTGCCGGTGCCGCTGCGCGCGGCGTGGAAGGCCGCGCGCGAGGTACTGCAGGTGGCCCCGGACGACCTGGACCGGCAGGTACGCGAGGTCATGCGGGCGTTCGTCGCCGAACACGGCTTCGAGGGCTTCACCAGCCACGTCGCCAAGATCGGCCGGATGCAGTTCATCGAGATCCATGTGCTCACCCGGCCCGATGCGCGGCTGGGCAGCATCGGCGATGTCGACCGCCTGCGCGATGGCATCGCCGAACGCCTGGATGCGCGTTCGGGCCGTTTCTGGCTGACCATCGACTTCACCTCCGACCCGGCCTGGACCTGAGCGTCTCCCTCGCGGCCGGCGGCGGGCGCCTGCCCGGCAGATGCGCGCAGGACTTCCGGGAGGCGCCGGGCGTGACCGGCGCGGTCAAGCCGCGGATGCGTGCCGCGCGCGCTGGCCGCGACATCGGCGCCGGTACCGGCGCACCGCGATTCGTGCTGCCCATGCCCAGCCACTACAATGGCCGCAGCCCCTGTCCGGCTATCGAAGTGGAATGCGCGTGACCGAGAAAAAGCCCGAACACACCCCGTTGATGAAGCAGTTCTTCGCAGCCAAGGCCGATTACCCGGACCTGCTGCTGTTCTTCCGGATGGGCGATTTCTACGAGCTGTTCTATGACGACGCGCGCAAGGCCGCGCGGCTGCTGGACATCACCCTGACCCAGCGCGGCAGCTCCGGCGGCGCGCCGATCCCGATGGCCGGGGTGCCGGTACATGCCTACGAGGGCTACCTGGCACGGCTGGTGGCGCTGGGCGAGTCGGTGGCGATCTGCGAGCAGATCGGCGACCCGGCGCTGGCCAAGGGCCTGGTCGAACGCAAGGTGGTGCGCATCGTCACCCCCGGCACGGTCACCGACGAAGCCCTGCTGGACGAACGCCGCGACACCCTGCTGATGGCGCTGTCGCGCAGCAAGCAGGGCTACGGCCTGGCCTGGGCCGACCTGGCCGGCGGCCGCTTCCTGGTCAACGAGGTCGAGACCGAGGACGCGCTGGAAGCGGAGCTGGCACGGCTGGAGCCGGCCGAGCTGCTGGTGCCGGACGAGGAGAACTGGCCGGAATTCCTGCGCCAGCGCAGTGGCGTGCGGCGCCGCGCGCCGTGGCTGTTCGACGCCGACAGCGGCCGCCGGCAGCTGCTGGCCTTCTTCAAGCTGCACGACCTTTCCGGCTTCGGCATTGACGACAAGCCGCGCGCCACCGCCGCCGCCGGCGCGCTGCTCGGCTATGTCGAGGAAACCCAGAAGCAGCGGCTGCCGCACCTGACCTCGATCGCGGTGGAAACCGCCGGCGAGGCGATCGCGATGAATGCCGCCACCCGCCGCCACCTGGAGCTGGACACGCGCGTGGACGGCGACACCCGCAACACCCTGCTGGGCGTGCTCGACAGTACGGTGACGCCGATGGGCGGGCGCCTGCTGCGACGCTGGCTGCACCGCCCGCTGCGCCTGCGCGAGGTGCTGCAGCAGCGCCACCACGCGGTGGCGACGTTGATCGACCGCGGCGTCGATGCCGACCTGCGCGAGTCGTTCCGCGCGCTTGGCGACATCGAGCGCATCCTCACCCGCATGGCGCTGCGCTCGGCGCGCCCGCGCGATTTCTCCACCCTGCGCGACGGCCTGGGCATGCTGCCGGCGATCGCCACGCAGCTGCAGGCGCTGGATTCGCCGCGCCTGCAGCAACTGCGCGCCGAGCTCGGCTCGCATGACGACAGCGCGCAGCTGCTGGCCGGCGCCATCGCCACGCAACCGCCGCTCAAGCTGTCCGACGGCGGGGTGATCGCCGAGGGCTTCGATGCCGAACTGGACGAACTGCGGCGACTGTCCACCCACGCCGACCAGTTCCTGATCGACCTGGAGCTGCGCGAGCGCGAGAGCAGCGGCATCCCGACCCTGAAGGTCGGCTACAACCGGGTGCACGGCTACTACATCGAGATCAGCAAGGGCCAGGCCGACAAGGCGCCGGTGCACTACACCCGGCGGCAGACCCTGGCCAACGCCGAGCGCTACATCACCGAGGAACTCAAGAACTTCGAGGACAAGGTGCTGTCGGCGCGCGAGCGCTCGCTGTCGCGCGAGAAATTGTTGTACGAAGGCCTGCTGGACAGCATCGGCGAGCGCCTGGAACCGCTCCGGCGCTGCGCCGCCGCGCTGAGCGAACTGGACGTGCTGGCCTGCTTCGCCGAGCGCGCGCAGGCGCAGGACTGGGCGCGACCGGAACTGGACACCGCGCCGTGCCTGAAGATCGAGCGCGGCCGCCACCCGGTGGTGGAAGCGGTGCGCGAGGCGCCGTTCGAGCCCAACGACCTGGACCTGCACCCACAGCGGCGCATGCTGGTCATCACCGGCCCGAACATGGGCGGCAAATCGACCTACATGCGGCAGAACGCACTGATCGTGCTGCTGGCCCACATCGGCAGCTTCGTGCCGGCCAGCCGCGCGGTGATCGGCCCGATCGACCGCATCCTCACCCGCATCGGTGCCGGCGACGACCTGGCCAAGGGCCAGTCGACCTTCATGGTGGAAATGGCCGAGACCAGTTACATCCTGCACCACGCCACCGCGCATTCGCTGGTGCTGATGGACGAGATCGGCCGCGGCACCTCCACCTACGACGGCCTGGCCCTGGCCGACGCGGTCGCGCGCCACCTGGCCCACGTCAACCGCTGCTACACCCTGTTCGCCACCCACTACTTCGAACTGACCGCGCTGGCCGATGAAACCCACGAGGGCGGCCCCAGTGGTATCGCCAACGTGCACCTGGACGCGGTGGAACATCACGATAAAAGCGGCGGCGAGACACTGGTGTTCATGCACGCGGTCAAGGACGGCCCGGCCAACCGCAGCTTCGGCCTGCAGGTGGCGGCGCTGGCCGGGTTGCCGCGCGCCACCGTGGCGCAGGCGCGGCGCCGCCTGGCCGAGCTGGAACAGCGTGGCGGCGAGACCCACGCGGCGCAGATGGCGCCACAGGCGCTGGACGCGCCGCAGCAGTTCGGCCTGTTCGCGCCGGTGTCCTCGGCGGCGCTGGAGGCATTGCAGGCGATCGATCCGGACGAGCTGACGCCGAAGCAGGCGCTGGAGGCGCTGTACCGGATGAAATCGCTGCTGTGAGCGCACGCCCGCAGATCGCACGCACCTGCAATTGCGGTTGCGATTGCGGTTGCGGTTGCGGTTGCGGTTGCGGTTGCGGTTGCGGTTGCGGTTGCGGTTGCGGTTGCCGGTGATTTTGCTCTTGCCCTTCGCTTCTGAATCACCCCGGCCGTAGAGCGAGCCGAGCACCGCAGCGTGACGAGGGGCGAAGAGGCGCACGTGTCTGAGCGTAGCGAGTTGTGCGCCGTCCCCTCGGCACGCGAGGAGCACAGGGGACCGATGCGGCGCAGCCGCATCGGATCGCGGCCCGGCCCGTGCTTTCTCTTGGTTACTTCTCTTTGCACGAGCAAAGAGAAGTAACTCGCTCCTGCGAAGCAGGGGCGAAAGCTCTGCTTTCAAGCTTCCGCTTCATGCTTGACCTCTGCCTTGCGCTTAGCCTTGGGCTCTATCCTTTCCTCTGGCACTGGCTTGGCCTCTTCGCTTTGACACACGCCTCCAAGAGAAGCCAGAGCAAGGGCAGAAACAGGATCAAAGGCTTTCGCTCCCCTTGGGTGCGCGAGCCACCTTGACCAGCCATCCGGCTGTTGAAAAACGCATCTTTGCTCGTGCAAGGAAACGTGGCCCAAAGAGGCGCTTTTCAACAGCCGAATGGCTGGTCAACACGCCCCTGTCTACGCGCCCGACGCGCTGCACGCGCCAGGTCCACTCCGCCGGCGGGATTTTTCGACGAGACCCAGCTGCAATGCAGCTGGGGCCGGGGCAGTCGCCTCACGGCGCCAGCCCGCTCACCGGGGCGAAGCAGTGCTTCGCCTATTTCCGGTTCGCCCCTGTCTCGTCGAAAAACGGCGTGCGTCCCTGCACGCCGCCCTTCGGGTTTTTCCCGCCGGCTCCGTCGCTGCGGAAGGGGGCCCTGAAAGCAAAAACCAACAGCAACAGCAACGGCAACGGTGGGCAGCGTGCCGCACTCAGGCACTCTCCGCCCGTTCCGCCACCAGCGCATCGTCGCGCGCATTGGCCCGCTGCGCCGCCGGCCGCTGCAGATGCGCGGCCGCATACGCCTCGAACACCGGCCGCGATTCCAGCTCGCCGATACGCATGTAGTAGCCAAGCAACGCCGCCATGTACAGATCGGCGACGCTGAACCGGTCACCCACCAGATACCGCCTGCCCGCCAGCGCGCCTTCCACGGTGCGCATCAGGTCGGCCTCGTTGCCATAACCGGCCTCCCTCGCCGGCGCCAGCGCGCCGTGCCGGCGCGCGGTGATGAACGACTCCAGCGGACCGGCGGCGAACAGCACCCAGCGATAGCACGCACCGCGCGCCGCGGTGCCGGGCGGCGGCAGCAGCGCCTTTTCCGGCACCAGGTCGGCCAGGTGCAGGCAGATGGCCGCGTTCTCGGTCACCACGGTGTCGTCGTGGCGCAGCGCGGGCACCTTGCCCATCGGGTTGATCGCCAGGTACGCCGGCGCCTTCATCGTGGTGCCGTAATCGAGGATGACCTCCTCGTAGGGCAGGCCGGCCTCTTCCAGCATCCAGCGCGCGATGCGGCCGCGGGAGAACGGATGGGTGTAGAAGGTCAGCGTGGTCATGGCGGGCTCCGGTACGGGAAGGAGCCGGCAGTGTGCGCGGGGCCTGCTGACAGCCGCTGTCAGCAGTCAGCCGCCAGTGCCTGGCGCTGCCGCCGCTGCTCGCCCCAGCGCTTGAGCAGGCGGTGCCGCTGCTCCGGGTAGCACTGGCCGGTGTCGTGCAGGGCCAGCACGCGGTCGGCGCGGAAATGGCGGAAGTCGCCGCGCATCTCGCACCAGGCCGCCAACAGCCGGACCTCGGCCAGGAAGGCCATCGCGAACGGCCAGATCACCCGCTCGCTGGCGCGGTCTTCGGCATCGCGGTAATGGATGCGCACCGCATGCCCGGCGCGGATCGCGCGGCGCAGCGCCGGCAACCAGGGTTCGGGCTCGGTCGGGTGCCACTGCGGCGCGTACAGGCCGCTGGTTTCGACCTGCAGGCGCAGGTTCTCCGGCAGCACCCCGGTCACCCGGTCCAGCGCGGCGCCGGCGGCAACGGCCAGGTCCGGATCGGCATGCGAAGCCACCCAGCGCACGCCCAGCACGATCGCCTCCAGTTCCTCTGCCGAGAACATCATCGGCGGCAGCAGGAATCCGCCCCGCAGCTGGTAGCCGACGCCGGGGTCGCCGCCGATGTCCGCGCCCTGCCCGCGCAGCGCGTCGATGTCACGGTACAGCGTACGCAGGCTCACCCCCAGGTACTCGGCCAGGTGCGCGCCGCGCACCGGCTTGCGCCGCCGCCGCAGTTCGTCCAGCAGGTGCAGCAGGCGGGTGGCGCGTTCGCTCATGCGGGACAATCCAGGGCGGTCCGGGGGCAGGCGCAGTCTGGCAGATGCCGGCCACCGCCGACATCCGGCACCGGCCGGGCCACCTTGCGCGGCGCCGGCATTGCGCCCACATTGCCGGCATCGGCATCCGCCGCGGAGGGCTTCCATGTCGCTGCTGCTGTATGGCCACCCGTTCTCCTCGTACACCCAGAAGGTGCTCATCGCCCTGTACGAGAACGCCACCGCGTTCGAGTTCCGCATGCTCGGCCCGGATGCGCCGCTCAACGCGGCCGAATGGCTGCAGCGCTGGCCGCTGCGCAGGTTCCCGCTGCTGGTGGACGACGGGCGCAGCGTGGTGGAGAGCAGCATCATCATCGAATACCTGCAGCAGCGGCACCGCGGACCGGTGCCGCTGCTGCCGGACGATGCCGGCGCCGCGCTGGAGGTGCGCTTCCTCGACCGCTTCTTCGACCTGCACGTGATGAGCCCTGTGCAGCACGCGGTCGGCGGCGCGCTCAGCGGCGACGCCGGCAAGGCCGGCGATGCCCTGGCCAACGCGGTGGAACGGCTGGAGCTGGCCTACGGCTGGCTCGAGGACACGCTGGCCGGCAGGCCGTGGGCGACCGGGGCGGACTTCACCCTGGCCGACTGCGCCGCCGCGCCGGCGCTGTTCTATGCCGACTGGACCCACCGCATCGACGCCCGCTACCCGGTGCTGCGCGACTACCGGGCGCGGCTGCTCGCCCGCCCTTCGTTCGCCCGCGCGGTCGCCGCGGCGCGGCCCTATCGCGCGCTGTTCCCGCTGGGCGCGCCGGACCGCGACTGAGCGCAGGCGGCGGGCTCGACCGGTCTGCAACGCCATAGGCCGAACCTATGGTTCCGAGCGGATCATTCGATTTTTCATTTCACCGTCCCGTCGCTATCGTCGTCGCACGATGTTCCCCGATGCCAGCCAGGAGCCCGCCATGAGCAGCAACGACAGCAAACCCACCTGCCCGTACCATGCCGCGCCCACGCCGGCGCAGGCCGCGCAGTCGCAGCGCGACACCAGTACCACCCCGGCCCAGAAGCACGGCGACGCGCCGACCACGCCGATGACCACGGCGTTCGGCGCACCGGTGGTGGACAACCAGAACAGCCGCACCGCCGGGCCGCGCGGACCGCTGCTGATGGAAGACGTGTGGCTGCTGGAGAAGCTGGCCAACCTCAACCGCGAAGTGATCCCCGAGCGGCGCATGCACGCCAAGGGTTCCGGCGCGTTCGGCACCTTCACCGTCACCCACGACATCACCCGCTATACCCGCGCCAGGCTCTTCTCCGAGGTCGGCAAGAAGACGGAGATGTTCGCCCGCTTCACCACCGTGGCCGGCGAACGCGGCGCGGCCGATGCCGAGCGCGACATCCGCGGCTTCGCGCTGAAGTTCTACACCGAGGAAGGCAACTGGGACCTAGTGGGCAACAACACCCCGGTGTTCTTCCTGCGCGACCCGCGCAAGTTCGCCGACCTCAACAAGGCGGTCAAGCGCGACCCGCACACCAACCTGCGCAGCGCGCGCAACAACTGGGATTTCTGGACCCTGCTGCCGGAGGCGCTGCTGCAAGTCACCGTGGTGATGAGCGACCGCGGCATCCCGCGCACGTTCCGCCACATGCACGGCTTCGGCTCGCATACCTACAGCTTCACCAACGCCGACGGCGAGCGCTTCTGGGTGAAGTTCCACTTCCACAGCCAGCAGGGCATCGAAGCGCTGACCGACGCGCAGGCGCAGGTGCTGGTCGGGCACGACCGCGAAAGCCACGGCCGCGACCTGTTCCAGGCGATCGAGCGCGGCGACTTCCCCCGGTGGAAGCTGTTCGTGCAGGTCATGCCGGAGCTGGAGGCCGAGACCTACCGCATCCACCCGTTCGACCTGACCAAGGTGTGGCCCAAGAGCGACTACCCGCTGATCGAGGTGGGCGAGTTCGAGCTCAACCGCAACCCGGCGAACTGGTACCAGGACGTGGAGCAGTCGGCGTTCGCGCCGAGCAACCTGGTGCCGGGCATCGGTCCTTCGCCGGACAAGATGCTGCAGGCGCGGCTGTTCGCCTATTCCGACGCGCAGCGCTACCGGCTGGGCGTCAACCACCACCAGATCCCGGTGAACGCGGCGCGCTGCCCGGTACACAGCAACCACCGCGACGGTGCCATGCGGGTGGACGGCAACTACGGCGGGTTGCCGCACTACGAGCCCAACAGCTACGGCCAGTGGCAGGAGCAGCCGCAGTACCGCGAGCCGCCGCTGCGCATCCGCGGCGATGCCGACTTCTGGAACTTCCGCGAGGACGACAGCGACTATTTCAGCCAGCCCGGCGCGCTGTTCCGCAGCTACGACGACGCGCAGAAGCAGCGCCTGTTCGACAACACCGCGCGCGCCCTGGGCGACGCCCCGGACTTCATCAAGCAGCGCCACGTGGACAACTGCAGCAAGGCCGACCCGGCCTATGGCGCCGGCGTCGCGGCGGCACTGAAGAAGCTGGCGGAGGCGGGGCCGGCCGACCCGTTCGCGCCGGCACAGCCGGAAGCGACGTTCCCCAGGGCCACGCCGGGCGCGGAAGACATCACGCTGTGACGCCCTTGGCCCCGCCCTGCGCGGCGGGGCCGCGGACACCTGCAAGCGGCGCCTGCGCCCCCACGCGGAGCGGGCGATTGCCGCCCCACCGCCCGCTCCCCGCCAGGGCGGACATGCCGGCGCCGCGCCGGCCGAGACCGGCGCCGGGGTGGCGCTGCGCTGGCGGTCCGCGCCCCCGCCGCATGGCCGCCGGGCGCGCACCGCACCGGCGTACCGGCCGCATCCAGCGCGCCCCACTGCCGCGTGCCCCGTGTGCCGGCGGCCGCGCATGGCGTCCGCCGGCGCTACCATGGCCGGGCATACCCACCGCAAGGATCCGCCCGATGAGCCTTACCGACGAGCTTCTTTCCCAATTGCAGGGCGCGCCGCTGCAACAGGTCTCCCAGCAGTTGGGACTGGACAGCCGACAGGCCGCCGGCGCGGTCAGCGCGGCACTGCCGCTGCTGCTGGGCGCCCTGGGCAACAACGCCGCGCGGCCGCAGGGTGCCGAGGCGCTGTTCGGCGCGCTGCAGGACAACCACAGCGGCCTGGACATCGGCGGCGTGCTCGGCGCGGTGCTGGGCGGCGGCAGCAGCCCGGCCACCAACGGCGCGGGCATCCTCGGCCACATCTTCGGCGGCAACCAGGGCCGCGCCGAGGCCGGGCTGGCGCAGGCCACCGGCCTGGGCGGCGAGCGCGCCGGGCAACTGCTCCGGATCCTGGCACCGGTGGTGATGGCCTACCTGGCCCAGCGCCTGTCCGCGGCCGACCAGGTCGACGCCGGTGGCCTGGGCCGCCTGCTTGGCGAGGAAAGACAACAGGTGGTGCAGCAGGGCGGTGTCGCCGGCGGCCTGCTCGGCAGCCTGCTCGACCAGGACGGCGATGGCCAGCTCGGCGTATCCGACCTGATCCGGCTTGGCAGCGGCCTGCTCGGCAGCGGCAAGCGCTGAGCCGGCGCCCACGCGGTCTGAACGGCACCCGCTGGCGGCGGGGAGCGGCCCCGCCCGTGCCGCAGGCGGCCGTTGCCACGCGCCGCCAGGGCGCGGCCGCGCCTACAGCGCGTCGATGTCGCCCAGCGCGCGGATCAGCCGCCGCGCGCGTTTGTCCGGCTTGTGTTCCGGGGGCAGGTAGCCGTCGCGGGCGGCGGCGCGCTGCAGCCGCTGTTCCTCGCGCGCCCTGCGCGAGGCCTCGGTCTCCTGGTACAGCGCCTGCGCCACCGGTGCCGGCCCGCGCGTGTCGCTGAGACCGCGCACGCCGATCTCGAAAACCTCATCGCCGCGCTGCACGCGCAGGGCGTCGCCGACGCGGACCGCACGCGAGGATTTCGGGCGCTGCCCGTCCACCTCGACCTTGCCGGTCTCCACCGCGTGCTTGGCCAGGCTGCGGGTCTTGAAGAAACGCGCGGCCCACAGCCACACGTCCAGGCGGATGGTCGCCGGTACCTGTTGCGTTTCAGTCATGCTTTTTCTTGAAGTCCACGTCCATCGTCTCGCTGCGCGACGAACCGATGGTCCAGTTCAGGCCCTCGTCGGGGTTGCAGCGCCGGCTGCGCATCGATGGCGCGGCCCCCCTGGGCACCGGCTCGGCGGGCCCGGCGCCGACCAGGCAGTCGGCATGGTCGGACGGGCGCACGCCGGCGTCCATCAGGCGCTCGCTGTTGGCGCAGCCCGACAGGGCCAGCACCGCCATTGCGCCGCACAGCTGTCTGCGCACTCCCGTTCCTCCACTGGACATACCCGGGCGCCATCGTAGCGAGACCTGCGGCCACCGTCACACCGGCAATGCTAGTGTCCGCATTCAGTCGCCGACCGCCGCCCATGACCGCCCCCGCCCCTGCCGCCCGCTCGCTGACCGAAGGCCCCATCGGGCGCAACCTGCTGCTGTTCGCCCTGCCGATCCTGGCGGGCAACATCGCCCAGTCGCTCAACGGCTCGGTCAACGCGATCTGGGTCGGCCGGTTCCTCGGCGAAGCGGCGCTGACCGCCACGGCCAACGCCAACAACATCATGTTCTTCCTGATCGGCTCGGTGTTCGGCATCGGCATGGCCGCCACCATCCTGATCGGCCAGGCGATGGGCGCGCGCGACGTGGTCCAGGCACGGCGGGTGATGGGCACCAGCGCCACCTTCTTCATCGGCATTTCAGTGCTGATCGCCATCGCCGGCTGGTTCATGGTGCATCCGCTGCTGCGCGCGATGGGTACCCCGGCCGCGTCGCTGCCGCTGGCCGAGGCCTACCTGCGGATCATCTTCCTGGCCACGCCGACGCTGTACGCCTTCGCCTTCCTCAGCGCGGCGCTGCGCGGTGCCGGCGACTCGCGCACGCCGTTCCGCTTCCTGCTGCTGTCGGTGGCGCTGGACATCGCGCTCAACCCGCTGCTGATCTTCGGCATCGGCCCGTTCCCGCGGCTGGGCATCGCCGGTGCGGCGTGGGCCACGCTGCTGGCGCAGTCGCTGTCGCTGCTCGGCCTGCTGGCCTACATGCGCCAGCGCGGCCATGTGCTGTGGCTGGGGCGCAAGGACCTGGGGCTGCTGCGCATCGACCTGGCGATCCTGCGCGCACTGGTGGTCAAGGGCGTGCCGATGGGCCTGCAGATGGTGCTGATCTCGCTGTCGATGATCATGCTGATGACCATGGTCAACGATTACGGCACCGATACCGCCGCCGCCTATGGCGCGTCGCTGCAGTTGTGGACCTACGTGCAGATGCCGGCGATGGCGATCGGCGCGGCATGCTCGTCCATGGCCGCGCAGAACGTGGGCGCCGGCCACTGGAACCGGGTCCGCGGCACCGCGCGCAAGGGCGTGCTGTACAACTTCGTGCTCACCGGGGTGCTGATCCTGCCGCTGGTCCTGCTGGACCGGCACTCGCTGGCCCTGTTCCTGCCCGACGGCAGCCAGGCGCTGGCGGTCGCGCGGCACCTGAACCACATCGCGGTGTGGTCGTTCCTGTTCTTCGGCGTGAGCTTCGTGATTTCCGGCGTGGTCCGCTCCACCGGTGCGGTGATGGCCCCGCTGCTGATCCTGGCCGCCGCGCTGTGGGGCGTGCGCGTGCCGTTTGCCGAACTGCTGCAGCCTTACTGGGGCGCCGATGCGATCTGGTGGAGCTTCCCGGTCAGTTCGCTGGTCTCGATGCTGCTGTCGCTGGCCTACTACCGCTGGGGCGGCTGGCGCAGGGCCAGGATGCTGGCGCCGCCGGCGCATGCCGGGGAACTGGCGACGCCGGCCGAAGTGCCGGCGTGCCCGCCCTCGCCGGTGGCCGACGCCGATGCGGAAACCGCCACCCGCTGAGAACCGGCAGGCGGCAGGACCCCACTTCAGTGCGCGAAGGGCCTGCACGCAGGCCCTTCGCATTGCCGGCACACCCAGGTGCGGGGTATCAGGGCAAAGCCCCCTCGCGTACCGGGGTGCGCTGCTGCGGGCTCAATAGCGCCCGTCGAACGCGAAGATCGGCTTGCGCTGGCGCCACAGGCCGCCGGTGAAATCCGGGAACTCCAGGGTCTGGAAGCCGTTGCCGATGGACTGCTCGGACAGCGGCGTGATCGCGCTCCAGGTCACCGCGTCGAAGATGTCGATCGGCATCGGCGCCTGCGCCTTGAGCGCCTCGACGAAGGCGTGGATCACGAACCAGTCCATGCCGCCGTGGCCGGCGCCGGCGGCGGTATCGGCATGGTGCTTCCACAGCGGGTGCTCGTACTGGTCCTGGTAGGCCTTGAAGTCCTCCCACTCGTGCGGCGGGCTGCGGCCCTCGATATGGATGCCGTGGTTGAGATCCATCCACAGGCCCTTGGTGCCCTGCACGCGGAAGCCCAGCGAGTACGGACGCGGCAGCGACGTGTCGTGCTGCAGCAGGATGGTCTCGCCGTTGGCGCAGGCCAGGGTGGTGGTGACGATGTCGCCGAGCTTGAACTGCACCCGGGTGCTCGGATGCGTGGTGCCGCCACTCCTGGCCACGGTGTATTCGTGCAGCCCGCGCGCCTTGCTGGCGAAGGCATTGATGTGGGTGAAGCGGTTGCCGCGGTTGATGCCGGTGTACATCGCGCAGGGGCCGATGCCATGGCTCGGGTACAGCTCGCCGTTGCGGGTGACCGAGTGTTCGGTGCGCCAGCGCGCCTCGGACCAGCCCTTGGGCCCGAACTCGACCCCGCTGCCGTAGGGATGGTCGGGATTGCCGTCGTTGAACTTCACCCCGCGCAGGTCATGCTGGTAGCCGCCCTGCAGGTGCACCAGCTCGCCGAACAGGCCTTCGCGCACCATCTGCAGCGCCGCCATCACGTCGCGGCGGTAGCACACGTTCTCCAGCAGCATGTACGGGGTGCCGGTCTGCAGCTGGGTGTTGAGCACGTCCCAGTGGTCCTGCAGGGTGATGCCGGCCACCACTTCGCAGCCCACCGCGACCCTGGCCTGCATCGCCGCGATCGCCATCGGCGCGTGCAGTTCCCATGGCGTGGCGATGATCACCCCGTCCAGGCCACGCTGCTCCAGCAGGCGTTTCCAGGCGTTGGCATCGCCATCGGCGCCGTAGGTCCGCGGCACCGGCTTGCCGGCCCTGGTTGCCATGGCGGTGGCGCGGCCGAGCATGATCGGCTCGATGTCGCACAGCGCCACCATGTCCACGTCGTCACGGCGCAGCAGTTCCTTGAGCAGCACCTGGCCGCGCATGCCGGTGCCGATCATGCCCAGCCGCAGCCTGCGTCCGCGCGCCCAGGCCGGGGTCTCCGGCAACAGGCTGGTGGCGGCCAGCGCGGCGCCGGCCAGGATGAATTCCCTGCGTTTCATTGCATGTCCTCTTTGGCTTGGAATCACGCCCGTGGCGGCCGCCATGGCACGCCCCGGGCGGGCGAAGCAGGCGTGCTCCCCTTCATGCCATGCACGCAGGGGAGCACGCAACGGTGCGGCATCAGAACCGGTAGGTGGCGGTCACGCTGTAGATGCGGCCGAAGTTGTTGGTGTAGCCCGGGAAGTTCATCCAGTCGTTCGGGTCGTAGAACGGCAGGCGGTTGAACAGGTTCTTCACCGTCACACCCACGCTCAGCTTCTCGACCGGCCGCCAGTTCACGCTCAGGTTGGCCGTCCACCACGACGGCGCGCCCTCGCACTGGCTGGGCGACACGTCGACGTAGCTGCCGGTGCAGGTTTCGGCGTTGTTGTCTTCCGCGTCGATGCGGTCATACGCCCACTTGGTGCCGCCGACATAGTTGATGTAGAAGCCGGTGTCCCAGTTGCCGTAGGTCCAGTTGGTGTTGAACGTGGCGCGCAGCCGCGGGTTGTTGTAGTAGCCGACGAAGTTGCCGTAGTACCAGCCGTCGGCATCATCGGCGTTGTACATGTTGCGGTTGGTGATGGTCGCGGCCACGCCGACGTTCAGCCGGCCCCACTCGCCCAGCTCGAAGCGGCCGCGGGCGTCCACGTCCAGGCCGTCGACCAGGGTGCGACCGCGGTTCTTGTACTGGCCGATCACGCTGGCCACGTTGCCGGTGCTGTAGCCCGGCAGGGTCGCCGGACAGGCCACGCCGCTGGCCGGGTCGGCGCACATGCGGGCCAGCGCGGCCAGGTTGGCCAGGTCGGTCTCGGTGATCGGGAAGCGGGTCATCGCGCTGATTTCTTCCGGCTTGCTGTAGTCCGGCGCGACGATCTCGTTGCGGCGGTACACGAACCAGTAGTCGGCCGACAGCGACAGCCAGTCGGTCGGCTCGAGCACGAAGCCGACGGTGGCGATCTTGGCCTTCTCCGGCTTCAGGTCCGGGTTGGGCTGGGTCATGCGCGCCACATTGCGGCTGCAGTCGCTGTTCCACAGGCTGTTGCCCAGGTCCTTGTCGACGCCGCGCGCGGACTGGCGCAGCAGGCCGGCGATGGCATTGGTCTCGGCGCAGCGGGTCTCGTCGCGGTAGCCGCCGATCTGCGCGTACACGCCGCCGCTGCCGGACTCGGCCAGGCTGGGCGCGCGGAAGCCTTCGGAATAGGTACCGCGCAGCATCAGCTGCGGCAGCGCCTGGTACTTCAGGCCGATCTTCGGCGCCAGGTTGGCGCTGAAGCCCGGGTACTTGTCCACGCGCAGCGCGGCGTCCAGCTCCAGCTTGTCGGTGATCGGCGCCACCGCTTCGGAGAACAGCGCGTAGGTGTTGCGCTTGCCGTCGAACCACGAGCCGCCCTGCTGGGTGATCAGGCCGTTGGCGGCGTCCGGGTTGCCGGGGGTATAGAAGGTCTCGCGGGTGGCGTTGAAGCCGAACGCGGCGCGCACTTCGCCGGCCGGCAGGTTGAACAGCGGGCCTTCGATCTTGCCGTCCAGGGTATGCAGCCGCGTCCACGACTGGATGTCGAAGGTCGGGAATGCCTCGCGGATCAGCGCGGCATTGGCTTCGCTCAGCTCGCCGAACTTGTAGGCCGGGTGGTCGGAAATGATCACCCGGCCGGTGCCCGGGTCGACCGTGTACGGGCCGAAGGCCTTCTCGAAGCCGCGCAGGTTGACGTTGGTGGTCTGGTAGGTGACCGAATGCGAGCCGGCGGTGGCGAAGGCGGTTTCCCAGTTCCAGTCGCCGATGCTGCCGCGCAGGCCGGCCACCGCGCGGTAGCTCTTGTCGGTATTGCGCTGGCCGAAGTGGTTGCCGCCCACGTCCTGCAGCAGGTAGCCCAGGCCGACCACGCCGCCCATCAGCGCCTTCAGCTCGGGGCTGGCGTGGTTGTACTCGTTGTTCGGGCCCAGGAACGGATACAGGAACTGGTTGACCGTGTTGCCGGTATTGCGCGAGAACCAGCTCTGCGGGTTGCCGGTGGTGGTGCCGTAGGCGCGCGGGGTGCCGCCATTGGCGCGCAGGTCGATGTCGGTATAGGTGACCTCGGCGAACGCCTCGGTGGCATCGTTCACCACGAAGTGGCCGTTGACGTAGGCGGTGACCCGGCGGGAGTCGGCGCCGCCGTTGATCTGGCGGTTCATCCAGGTCTGCCAGATGCAGCGGGTGCCGCTGCTCACCTGCAGCACGTTCTTGCAGCCCGGCGCGGCCTCGTCCACGCGCGCCTTGGTGACCGGGTCGAAGGCGAAGTAGTACCCCGGGTTGAACACCCCCGGCGCACTGCCCGTGCCCAGCCGCAGGTTCTTGATGTAGTCCGGATTGTTGACGTAGAACTGGGCCGGGTTCTTGTCGTACCACTCGCTGTCGGGGATGCCGTCGCGCTCGTACAGGTTGACGCTGGCGTAGACGTTGTAGCGGTCGCGGGACAGGTCGCCGAAGCCACCGGTGATGCTGGCCTGCTTCTCGCCGTAGGAGTCGAAGCGCGGCGCGGTGTCCCAGGTGCCACTGACCTCCAGGCCCTGGTAGCTGCGCTTGGTGATGACGTTGATCACGCCGGCCACCGCATCGGTGCCGTACACCGCCGAGGCGCCGTCGGTCAGCACTTCCATGCGTTCGATCGCGGCCGCGGGAATGGCGTCGATGTTCACGAACTGGGTCTGGAAGCCCGACGGCGCGCCGTAGTACGACAGCCGACGGCCATTGAGCAGCACCAGCGTGCCCTGCGGGCCGAGGCCGCGCAGGTTGGCCTGCGAGGCGCCGTCGGAACCGGTGAACAGCGACTTGGAATCGACCTGGGCCGGGCGCGCGGCCGGCAGGTTGTCCAGCACCTGCAGCAGGGTGCGGGCGCCCATGTTCTGGATGTCCTGCTTGCTGATCACCTGTACCGGCGAGGCGGTTTCCACGTCGGTGCGGCGGATGTTGGAACCGGTGACCTCGACGCGGGCCAGTTCGGTGGTCTTTTCCTTTTCCTTGTCCTTGCCGGCATCCTGCGCGAGGGCCGGCGCGGCGATGGCGATCAGGGCGCTGGCCACGGCCAGCGACAGCGGCGTGGACAGGCAACGGGTGGGATTGCGGCGGGCTGGCAACATCGGGGTTCTCTCCTGGCGGTGACGCACGGAACAGCGGATGGCGGGCATGGCGATCCCGTTCCACGGCCGCGACGGCCGTGGGCGGTGTGTTGGGGGAGCAGCGGTGTTACGCGGGGGTCATGGGGCGACGAGTTCGGCGGAGTCGCCCTCCTCGCCGATCAGCACGGCATTGGCCCAGTTGCCACAGACCTGGGTGGGTTGGCTGCCCTGCGCACCCAGCGTGCGCAGGCTCAGCGCGGACAGGCCGCGGATGTCCAGCTCCGGCTTGACCACGCCGGGCGCCTTCACCAGGCCACTGTCGTAGAGCAGGCGGCCATCGCCCCAGACCTGGAACTGCAGGCCGCCGGCGGCGCGGCAGGCATCGTCGATGCCGAGGTCGGCGCGCAGCAGCTGCCAGTGGCCGGTGAGTGCCAGGTCGATGCGGCTGTCGGCACCCACGCCCAGCCCGCTGCGGAACTGCAGGCCGTTCATGCGCATGCCGGCATCGCCGCGGAACGCGCGGTCGGCCCGCACCTGGCCGGCCAGCGCGGCCGGCAGCGGCAGCCGGGAGAGGTATTGCTGCCGTGCCGGCCGCTCCGGTCGGCGTTGCTCGAGGATGCGGAAAGTGGACAGTGCGATCGGACCGACGTCGCGCGGCCGCAGCGCATCGACGGCGCGTGCCGTGGCGCCCTGCGCGGCGCTGACCATCGGGTCGCTGGCCGCGGCACCGTCGCCGTCCGGGTTCTGCACGCCCAGCACGCGGAAGCGCAGCAGACGGCCGGCATGGGCCGGGAAATCGATGCGCTGCAGGCCTTCTTTCAGCGGCAGGCGGCCGCGTGCGACCGGCTCGCCCCATTCGCCGTTGCTGTCGGCCAGGTAGACCTCGTAGTCGCGTACCTGGCCGTGCTTCCAGTGCTGGTCGTTGCGCGGCGCCAGTTCGATGCCGTCGATCATCCTGCGCTCGCCGAAGCCGATCACCCATTCGTGGGCGCCGGTGCGGATGGCCTGGTTGCGCACGGTGCGGAACCAGGTGGCCGGATCGTCGTCGAAGGCGTTCTCCAGCGGGTAGCCGTTTTCCTCGGCCGGGCGGTTGACCACCAGCAGGCTGTCCGGCGGCAGCGCCCGACCCTGTTCCGGGGCGGCCGGGAACGCGTCGTCGGCTGCCGCGGCGGCCACCGGGAAGTCCAGCTGCAGCTGCAGCGGCTGGCGGATGTCCACCGCCGCGGTGCGCACGTGCAGGGTGCCGCGGCGCTCGCCGGCGTCGAAGTACCAGCCTTCGCCGGCCGCATCGAAAGCGGTGGCATCGGCGAGCGCGGGCAGCGCGCGGCCGTCCAGCCGCACCGCGGCCGGTGCCTGCCGGTTGAGCACGCGCAGGCCGTAGCGGCGCTGCGCCAGCTGGCCGCGGTATTCGCCCTGCACCGCCTCGATGCGCACCTGCACCGGGCCACTGCCCTGCGCCGGCGCCTGCACGCGGATCTGCTGGGTGCTCGATTCGCCCTGCTGGTAGCGGCGCGTGTTGCCGTCGTCCTCGTACAGGGTGTACTGAGAATCGCCCTGCGGATACAGGTCGAAGGTCACCTCATCCAGCGGCTTCTCGCCGTCGAACAGCATGGCCGGGTACATCGGCAGGATCGCGCCGGCGCGCACGAACACCGGCAGCGTCGCCAGGTCCACCTGGCGGTCGAGCTGGCGGCCGTCGGCGCCGGCCTGCACGCGGCGGCCGTCCCAGTAGTCGATCCAGCCGCCGGCCGGCAGGTGGATGTCGCGGCGCCAGCCACGGCTGGCGGCCTGGCTGCGGTACACCGGCGCCACCAGCAGGTCGCGGCCGAGCAGGAACTGGTACTTGTAGGTTTCGTCGCGCGCGTGCGGATCGCGTGGGTAGTCCCACATCAGCCCGCGCACCGGCGGCGCGCCGGTCTGCGCGGCCTCGTGCACCAGCCCGTACATGTACGGGGTCAGGCGCATCTTCAGCTTGAGGTAGTCGCGGTTGATCGAGCGATAGGGTTCGTCGAACCACCACGGGTGCTTGCGCGCGTTGGACGACCAGCCCGACATGCCCATCAGCACCGGGGTGAACGCCTTCCACTGCAGGTCGCGGGTGAAGGTCTCGGCGCTGCCGCCGAAGATCGCGTCGACGTCGCCGCTGGCGTAGGCCATGCCGGACAGGCCCGAGCCGACCAGGGTCGGCACATGCCAGCGGATGTAGTCCCAGCTGCTGCTCTGGTCGCCGGTCCAGGCCACGGCGTAGCGCTGGATCCCGGCCCAGCCCATCACCGTCCACAGGAACGGGCGCGAGTCGGAATTGTCGAGGATGCCGTTGAACGCCTGGCGGTTGGCGTCCATCGCGAACTGGTAGCCCTGGCCGGTCCAGGCCACGTCCAGCTTCTGCACGCGGCTGCCGGCCTTGCCCACTTCCCAGGCGATCTTGTCCACCCCGTTCTCGGTCCACAGGCCGGTCCTGAAGCCGTACTTCGCCAGCCCCTGCACGGTCTCGGGCAGTTGTTTGTAGCCGCAGCCGTAACCGTCGTTGGGCAGGATCCAGCCGCCGGGCATGTCGTGCTCGCGGTACTGCCTGGCGACGCTGTCGACCACGTCCGGCGTGGTCCCGGTGGGGCCATCGCTCCAGCCTTCGGGCACGCTGCCGGGCTTCTTGACGTTGTCGCCGTCGTTGTAGCAGTCGGCATCGCCGTAGGACAGCGCCCAGCGCGCGACCATGTTCGGGCGGCCGGTCAGCTGCGTGTAGCGCTCGATCAGCCGCGGCAGGTCGGCGCCGACGAAGTAGTAGGCGTCGAAGCGGTCCTCGCGGTGCAGCAGCGTGGCCTGGTCGGGCTGGCGCAGGTCGTAGCTGCCATCGCTCCAGGTGTTGCGCAGCATGCCCCAGCCGCGCGAGCTGAGCAGCATCGGCGCCGGACTGGGGCGGTCGCCCTCCTCCCAGCCGCCGGAATAGGAAATCTCCAGCTCGCGGCCCTTGAACTGGAAGCGGCCGTTCTGCTGGCCGCCGCCGAAGAACGCCTCGTCGGCCTGCGAGGACAGCACCTGCACGCTCTGCGCGGCATCCAGGTCCAGCGGCTGCACTTCCTGCCACAGGGCGGTGGGCCGGCCAGCGTCCAGCCGCTCCAGGCGCAGCCGCAGCGGCTGCCGCTGCACGTGCAGCACCAGGGCATCGGTGCGCACGCGGATTTCCTGCGCGTCCTGTTCCAGTTGCGCCTGCACGCCGGCCGTGGGCTGCGGCAGCACGATGGGCGCGGCCTTGTCGCCGGCACCACTCAGCCTGCCCTTGCGCCCGGCCTGCACGCGGACGATATCGGCGGCCGGCAGTTCGATGCGCACGCGCGTGCCGGTGTCGGTGAGCAGGTCCCAGCCACGCACGCCGTCGCGGCCATCGCCGGCGCTGACCGCGCGCAGGTTGCCCACCGGCTCAGCCTGCGCCGGCAGCGCCGGCAGCAGCAGGACGGAAAGCAGCGCCACCGGCAGTGGCAGACGTCGTACGCGGTTGTGCACCCTTGCTCCCCAGGCCCGATCGGGCATCCGATGACGTTGCGCCGACTCTAGGGCAGCAATTCGAAAGATGTCAACAAAATGAAAGCAAAAGATAAGAATTTTTTGATAAATCGAAAGTTTGTGCAAAGCAGCACTTTCTTTATCGGCATTCACCTGCCGTATCGCGGCAACGAAAGATAGGGCGCACAGAACTTTCGTTCGGCGTCATGACCCGCACAGGCTCGTGCGCCGAAAGTTATCTTTCCTTTTTCTTTCGATGTTTGACATTTCGAAAGAAAAAGCAGATCGTGCGCTGGCCCAACAGGAACCAAGAATGGACGCCACCCTGCTTACCGATCTATCCGCCTGGCAGCGCCTGGGCGGAGCCGATACCGCCGCCGAAATCGCCCAGCAGCCGGCGTTGTGGGACGCCCTGGCCGCAGACCTGGGGCGCGACCGCGAACGCCTGCAGGCGTTCCTCGGCCAGCGCCTGTCCGACCCGGCGCAGCGCGTGCTGTTCACCGGCGCCGGCAGCTCTGGCTTCATCGCCGAGATGGTCGCCGACCACATCAACGCGCAGTGGCCGGCGGACGTGCGCGCGGTGCATACCACCAGCCTGCTGACCCATCCGGCGCTGTATCTGCAGCGCGAACGCCCGACCCTGCTGGTGTCCTTCGGGCGCAGCGGCTCGAGCCCGGAAAGCGTGGCCGCGGTCGAGCGCGTGCGTGCCGACGTGGACGATGCCTGTTTCCTGGATATCACCTGCAATGCGGACGGCGAACTGGCGCGGCGTGGCGCCGGCCGCGCCGACACCTGCACCCTGCTGATGCCGGCGGCCAGCTGCGACCGCGCCTTCGCCATGACCAGCAGCCTGAGCTGCATGCTGCTGGCGGCGCTGGCGGTGTTCGAGCGCGCCCCATGGAACGAACGCGGCGCGCGCATCGGCCAGGTCGCCGCGCTGGCGCGGCAGGGCCTGCGCGCATGGGACGCGCCGGTGGCCGCGCTCGCCACGCAGCCGTTCGAGCGGGTGATCTACCTGGCCAGCGGCCCGCTGGAGGCACTGGCGCGCGAAGCCGCGCTGAAGGTGCTGGAGCTCACCGCCGGCCGCGTGCTGGCGATGGCCAACACCCCGCTGGGCTTCCGCCATGGCCCCAAATCCACCCTCGACCCGCGCACCCTGGTGGTGATGCTGCGCAGCGTGCAACCGCTGGCGCGCCGCTACGAGCAGGACCTGCTGGAAGAACTGCGCGGCGACGGCGTGGCCGGCAGGGTGCTGTCGCTCGGCCCGCATTCGGACATCGGCGCCGGCGACGACTTCACCCTGCAGGTGCCGGCGCTGGCCGATGCCTGGCTGGCGCCGGCGTGGCTGCCGTTCGCCCAGCTCTACGCGCTGCGCCGCTCGGCCGCGCTGGGGCTGACGCCGGACAACCCGTTCCCCGACGGCACCGTCAACCGCGTGGTCAAGGGCGTCACCATCCACCATGGCTGAGTCCATCGCCAACGCCTGCTACGGCATCGATATCGGCGGCACCAAGATCGAACTGGTGGCGTGCGATGCGGCGCTGCAGGTGGCCTGGCGCAAGCGCATCGCCACCCCGCAGGGCGACTATGCCGGCTTCCTGCTGGCCGTCCAGCAACTGGTCGCCGATGCCGATGCGGCACTGGGCCGGGGCGCACGGGCCATCGGCATCGCCCTGCCCGGGGTGCGCGAGCGCGCCAGCGGCCGTCAGCTCAGTGCCAACGTACCGGCCCTCACCGGCCAGTACGTCGCCCGCGACCTGCAGGCGCTGCTGCAGCGTCCCCTGCATTTCGGCAATGACCTGCAGTGCTTCGCACTGTCCGAAGCGCATGGCGGGGCCGCCGATGGCTACCCCAGCATGTTCGGCGCGATCCTCGGCACCGGTGCCGGCGGCGGCTACTGCGTGCAGGGCCGGCTGATCGGCGGCTTCAACGGCCTGGCCGGCGAATGGGGCCACTGGAGCGTGCCCGCCAACCTGCTGCAGCGCCACGGCCTGCCGCTGCTCGACTGCGGCTGCGGCCTGCGCGGCTGCGTGGAGCGCTATGTCTCCGGCAGCGGCGTGGCGATGATCGAGCGCCACCTCGGCGGCAGCGCCGGCAACGCCAGCGACGTCATCGCCCTGGCCGCGGCCGGCGACGCGCGCGCGCGGCAGGCGCTGGACATCCACCGCGACCTGCTCGGTCACAGCCTGGCGGCGCTGGTACTGGCGCTGGACCCGCATGTGATCGTGCTCGGCGGCGGCCTGTCGCAGTACGCGCCGCTGTACCAGCAGCTGCCGGCGGCGATCGCCGCGCACCTTTTCGCCGGCGTGCAGGTGCCGCCGATCGTGCCGCCCCGCTTCGGCGATGCCGGTGGCGCGCGTGGCGCCGCCCTGCTCGCCTGCCAGCCCACTTTTTCCTGACCCCGGGAGTTGGTACATGTCCCCGCTGCAATCCCTGCTCGCCGCGCATCGCGCCGGCCACAACGTCGGCCTGTACAGCGTCTGCTGCAGCCATGAACAGGTGCTGCGCGCGGCGCTGGACGTGGCCGCGCGCCACGCCACCGTGCTGCTGGTCGAAGCCACCTCCAACCAGGTCGACCAGTTCGGCGGCTACACCGGCATGACCCCGGCGCAGTACCGCGATTACGTGTGCGCGCTGGCCGATGGGGAAGGCTTCCCGCGCGAGCGGTTGATCCTGGGCGGTGACCACCTCGGCCCGAATGCCTGGCAGAAGCGCCCGGCCGCCGAAGCGATGACCCATGCGCGCGTGCTGATCGAAGCCTACGTCGCCGCCGGCTTCCACAAGATCCACCTCGATTGCAGCATGTCCTGCGCCGACGATCCGGTGCCGCTGCCGGACGCCATCGTCGCCGCGCGCTCGGCCGAGCTGGCCGCCATCGCCGAGCGCACCGCCGCCGAACACGGCCTGCCGCCGCCGGTCTACGTGATCGGCACAGAGGTGCCGGTTCCCGGTGGCGAAGCCTCGCTGGCCGGGGGCCTGCAGGTGACCACGCCGGCCGCGGCCGCGCAGACGCTGGAAATCCACCGCCAGGCGTTCGACACCCCGCACCTGCGCGACGCCTGGCAGCGGGTGATCGCGATGGTGGTGCAGCCGGGCGTGGACTTCGACCACAGCAGTGTGCACGACTACGACCCGGCCGCCGCGGACGCGCTGGCCGCGTTCCTGGAGCGGCAGCCGCGCATCGTGTTCGAGGCGCACTCCACCGACTACCAGCGCGAGAGCGGCCTGCACGCGCTGGTGCGCGACCATTTCGCCATCCTCAAGGTCGGCCCGGCCGCGACCTTCGCCTACCGCGAGGCGCTGTTCGCGCTGGCGGCGATCGAAGCCGAGCTGCTGCCGGCGGCGCAATGCTCGCGGCTGCCGCAGGTGCTGGAAGAGGTAATGACCGCGCAGCCCCGGCACTGGCAGGCGCACTACCACGGCGACGCGGACACGCTGCGGCGGCTGCGCGCGTTCGCCTTCAGCGACCGCTGCCGCTACTACTGGGGCGAGCCGGCGCTGCGCGAGGCGGTACGCACGCTGTTCGCCAACCTGGAGCGGCACGCGCCGCCGCTGCCACTGCTCAGCCAATACCTGCCGGAGCAGTTCCGCGCGGTGCGCGAGGGCAGCCTGGCGAACACGCCCGACGCGCTGGTGCGGCACCGCATCGGCCTGTGCCTGGACGCGTACGCGCGCGCCTGCGCCGCCAACAGCGCCGGCCCGCGCAGGCACAACGCAAGTTCCGCCCCGGCAAACCTTGCGAACGGCTAAGCTCGCCCTTTCCCGGAGAAAGCACGCAATGGCCATGCGCAACACCCGCTCCCGCCGCCAGCAGATCCTGCAGCAACTGATCGAGCAGGGCTCGGTGCAGGTCGCCGAACTGGTCGCGCGCTACGCAGTGTCGGCAGTGACCATCCGTACCGACCTGGGCCATTTCGAGGAGCAGGGCCTGGCCACCCGCACCCATGGCGGCGCCACCCTGGTGCGCACCCCGCCCGAGGAACAGGACATCCACGAAAAGGATGCGCTGAACCTGCCGCTCAAGGAGTCCATCGGCGCGCGCGCCGCGCAGCTGGTGCAGCCCGGCGACAACATCATCATCGACTCCGGCTCGACCACCATGACCCTGGCCCGCCACCTGCGCGGGCACCGCGACGTGACGGTGATGACCAACGGCCTGAACATCGCCTGGGAGCTGGCCAACGCCACCGGCGTCAACGTGCTGCTCACCGGCGGCCAGCTGCGCAAGCAGTCGCTGTCGCTGCAGGGCAGCCAGGCCGAGGCCAGCCTCAACCCCTACAGCTTCGACACCCTGTTCCTCGGCGTGGACGGGCTGGACCTGCAGTTCGGGCTGACCACCCACGACGAGGCCGAGGCACGCCTGAACCACCGCATGGTCGAGCGCGCGCGGCGCATCGTGGTGCTGACCGACGCCTCCAAGTTCGGCCGCGTCAGCCTGCACCGCATCGCCTACCTGGACCAGATCCACGTGGTGATCACCGACGCCGGCATCGACGAGGCCACCCGTGAGGGGCTGCAGCGCCGCGGCATCGAGGTCGTGGTCGCCGAAGCGGCGGCATAGGCCGGAACCGGACGGCCCCCGCAACCCGGTACTCACCCGGATCGGCAACGCGCGGCTGCGCGCCGCAGGCGTGGCCCAGAACCCGGGCGGCGCACGCGGGAACCCGTCGTGCCGCAACCCCCTCCCCGGCGGCGCGGCGGCAACCGCACCGCCCCGCGCGTTACGCGAAACACGAGCGGCAGACATGCCGTGCGGCTTCGCCGTGCCCTCATCCGGGCACCTGCACCCGCAACCGCAAGCAACCGGCGTCTCCACGCCCGAGGCGCCGCAGCGCAGGTGCGCCGTCGTTGGATGCCGCACTTCCCCCGCGTGGAAGGCGCAAACGCAAACGGCCGCCCGGAGGCGGCCGTTGCGCGACGGCGGGCACGCGGCCCGCGCGGCGGGAATTACTCGGCGGACTTGGCGGCCTGGCGGGCAGCCTTGGCCTGCGCAGCGGCGGCCAGGTCTTCCTTGATGCGGGCGGCCTTGCCTTCCAGGCCACGCAGGTAGTACAGCTTGCCGGCACGGACCTTGCCGCGGCGCTTGACTTCGACCGAGTCGATCAGCGCGCTGTGGGTCTGGAACACGCGCTCGACGCCGTAGCCGTGCGAGATCTTGCGCACGGTGAACGAGGAGTTCAGGCCGGCGTTCTTGGTGCCGATCACGACGCCTTCGTAGGCCTGCACGCGCTCGCGGTTGCCTTCCTTGACCTTGACGTTGACGACAACGGTGTCGCCCTGGCTGAACTTCGGCAGTTCGCGGGTGATCTGGGCGGATTCGAAGTCCGCGACGATGGATTTGTTCAGCTTGCTCATGATTGCACCGATGTATTCGGGTGGACGTGTCGTTTCGACAACTTGGGCTGATGCAGTCGCCGGATTGCGCTGCACGATTGTTGTTCTGGCGGTCCGCAGGGCCCGGGGGCCATGGGAATCCGCAATTCTAGCCTATGCGCCGCCGCCGGCGCCAGTGGGGGCATCACCTTCGCCGGCGAGGGCCTGCCGCGCCTCGTCCAGCAGCCTGCGGTCGGCCTTGCCCAGGCGGGCCTCGTCCAGCAGGTCGGGACGGCGCAGGGCGGTGCGCAGCAGCGACTGCTGCCGGCGCCAGCGCGCGATCGCGGCATGGTTGCCCGAGCGCAGCACCTCCGGCACGTCGCCCAGCGCGTGACTGGCCGGCTGGCTGTAGTGCGGGCAGTCCAGCAGGCCGTCGCCCTCGAAACTGTCCTGGACCGCGGATTCGGCGTCGTTCAGCGCCCCCTCCTGCAGCCGGGTCACCGCGTCGATGATGACCGCCGCGCCCAGCTCGCCGCCGGACAGCACGTAGTCGCCCAGGGAGATTTCCTCGTCCACCTCGGCGGCCAGGAAGCGCTCGTCCACGCCCTCGTAGCGGCCGCACAGCAGGATCATCCGCGGCAGCGCCGCCAGTTCACGCACCCGGGCCTGGGTCAGCGGCCGGCCCTGCGGGCTCAGGTAGATCAGCGGCGCCGGGGCCGGGTCGGCGGCACGGGCGGCGGCCAGCGCCGCGCGCAGCGGCTCGATCAGCATCACCATCCCCGGGCCGCCGCCGAACGGGCGGTCGTCCACGCGGCGGTAGTTGCCCTCGGCATGGTCGCGCGGGTTCCAGCCGTGCAGGTCGAGCAGGCCGCGCTCCCGGGCGCGGCCGACCACGCCCAGCGCGGCCGACTGCGCGATGAACTCCGGGAACAGGGTGATGACGTCGATGCGCACCGGGCTCAGAACTCCGGGTCCCAGTCGACCACGATCAGGTTGGCGTCGAAGTCGACCGACTTGACGAAGTCGTCCATCACGAACGGCACCATGCGCTCGCGGTCGCCACGCACCACCAGCACGTCGTTGGCGCCGGTATTGAACAGGTGCGAGGCGCGGCCCAGGCTGACGCCGTCCACGGTCCGCACGTCCAGGCCTTCCAGGTCGACCCAGTAATACTCGTCCGGCTTCGGCGGCGGCAGCGCGCTGCGCGGGATATGGATCTCGGTGCCGCGCATGGCCTCGACCACGTTGCGGTCGTCCACCCCGGGGAAGGTCGCCACCAGCGTCTTGCCGGCCTCGCGGCCACGCACGCCGGAGATCTGCGACTCCTGCCCCGAGGGGCTGCGCAGGATCCAGGGCTGATAGTTGAAGATGGCCAGCCGCGGCTCGGTCCAGGACTCGAGCTTGAGCTCGCCGCGCACACCAAAAGCGCCGGTCACCCTGCCCAGCAGGATCCGGCGCTCGGAATCTTTCTTCATAAAGCAGTCGGGCCGCGCTTGCGCGCGGCCCGCCAGGATCAGGCCGCTGCGGCCTGGGCCTTGGTCGCTTCCTTGTACAGGTTGCGAACCTTGTCGGTCAGCTGGGCGCCGTTGGCGACCCACTTGTCGACCGCGGCGATGTCCAGCACCACGCGCTGCTCGGCGCCCTGGGCGACCGGGTTGTAGTAGCCGACGCGCTCGATGTTGCGGCCGTCGCGGGCGCTACGGACGTCGGTGACGATGATGTGGTAGAACGGACGCTTCTTGGCGCCGCCGCGGGTCAGTCGAATCTTGACCATGGTGGTTTTTCCTTTGTAGCCCAGTCGCCAGGATGGCGCGGTAAGCCGGCGATTATAGCCGCGCCCCCGGCCCATTCCAAGCCCGCCCCCTGCCCTGCCTGAACGGGCCGGTTCAGAGCGGCCGCCAGGATTCCTGCGCCAGCGCCTGCCGCAGCCGTTCCAGCAATGCCGCCGACTCCGCGAACCGGCAGTCGCCGACGCGCGCCAGCGGCCACAGCCCGGTGGCGTTGCAGGCCACGGCCCCGGAGAAGCCCGGCAGGGCCTCCAGCGGCACCTCGCGCCACGCCTGCGCCCGCCCCAGCCGTTGCAGTCCGGCCACCAGCAGTTGTTCGGCGGTGCCGCGCAGCGCTGCCGCCTGCGGCCACACCACCTCTTCGCCAGCCAGGAAGGCGATGTTCCAGGTACTGCCCTCGCTGACCCGCCCGGCCGCATCGACGAACAGCGCATCGTCGAAGCCCTGGCGCATGGCCAGGCGCCGCTGCCGGAACAACGGGAAGGTGCCGACGTGCTTGAGCTGCGGCGAGTCGCGCTGGTAGCGCACCGGCAGCACCGCGCGGGCGTCGGCGGGCACCGTGGCCGGCGCCGCGACGCTTGCCAGCACGTCCACCGGCACCGCCCGCAACGGCTGGCGGAAGTCGAACGCGCGCGAGAACACGGTGATGCGCAGCGAGGCGTCCGTCATGCCGCTGCGTTGCAGCGCCTGGCGCAGCCAGCCCAGCAGGCGCGCTTCGTCCAGTTCGGCGTCGAACAGTTCGCGCGTGCCCTGCTGCAGGCGCCGCAGGTGCAGCGCCCAGCCCTGGACCGCGCCGTCGCGCACCTGCAGCGAAGTGAAATGCCCATAGTTGACCAGGGCCGCGTCGAGCAGCCCGGCATCGACCGGTTGGCCATTGCAGGACACGGCCGTCACAGCAGCGCCTGCGCCTGCTGCCACATCCCCTGCACCAAGCCGGCGGCGGGGCCGCGCCGCGCCATCCACGCCGACTGCCCGGCCCAGGCCTGCATCGCGTCCAGGCGGTCGTCGGCCTGGGCCTGCCGGCGCATGCCGGCGGTGAGCCCGCGCTGCACCGGGTACGGCCGCGGCGGTGGCGCATCGGCGGCCTCGGCAGCGCGCACGTAGGCGGTGTCCAGCGCGCGGCCCAGGCGGCCGCTGAAAGCGCGGGTGGCGCGGGTATGTTCCGGTTCCGCCCCGGGCAGCGCCTGTTTCCAGGCCTCGGCGATCGTGGATTCGTCGGCGGCCAGCAACGCCGTGCCCACCTGCACCGCGCTGGCGCCCAGCAGCAGCGCCGCGGCCACGCCGCGACCGTCGCCGATGCCGCCCGCCGCGATCACCGGCACCTCGAGCCGGTCGGCCAGGCGCGGCAGCAGCGCGAACAGGCCGCTCATCTGTGCCTCGGCGCGCGCGTCCACGAACGCGCCGCGGTGGCCACCGGCCTCCATCCCCTGCGCGACCACCGCGTCGGCGCCGGCGGCCTGCGCCTGCAACGCCTCGTCCAGCGTGGTGGCACAGGCCAACCAGGCAATGCCGGCGGCCTTCAGCCTTGCGGCCTGCGCGGCGGAGAACACGCCCATGATGGTCGAGGCCACCGCCGGCCGCGCCGCGACCAGGGCGTCGAACTGCGCGTCGAAATCGGCCGGGCCGGCATCGCCGGCGCTGGCCGGCACCGCCGGCCCCCAGCGCTCGAGGAAGGCGCGGGTCGCGGCCTCGGCGGCGGCATCGCGCACCGGCGCCGGGTCCGGCACCCAGACGTTGACCTGGGCCGGGCCGCGCGACTGCCGGCGGAAGTCGTCCATCCACTGCCCGATCTGTTCCGGCGTGGACAGCACCGCGCCCATCGCGCCCATGCCGCCGGCATTGGCCACGGCGGCGGACAGGGCCACCGGGCAGCTGCCGGCCATCGGCGCCAGCAGCACCGGCAGTTCGAGGCCGAAACGCCGGCAGAAACGCTCGGTGCGTTGACGGATGTCCGGGTTCATGCCGCACTCCAACCGGGAGCCGCCATCATCGCCGAGCCGTGCGGCGCCGCCAACGGTGGCCCGCCCGACGGCGACGCGATGGCGGGTGCCGGGTTCGGCCGCACCCGCGCAAGCGCCGCCACCGGCGCCTGCGCGGCTCAGCGGAACGGCAGCCCGCCCTTGCCGCCCATCGCGCCGAGCATGCCCTTCATGTTGCGCAGCATGCCCTTCATGCCGCCGCCGGACAGCTTGCCCATCATCTTTTCCATCTGCATGTACTGCTTCATCAGCTTGTTGACGTCGGCCGGCTGGGTGCCGGAGCCGCGGGCGATGCGGGCGCGGCGCGAGCCGTTGAGCAGGCCCGGGTTGCGCCGCTCCTTCTTGGTCATCGAGTTGATGATGGCGATCATGCGCGGCACTTCCTTGCTCTGCTGCACCTGCTGCTTGAGGTGCTCGGGGATCTGCCCCAGCCCCGGCAGCTTGTCCATCAGCCCGCCGATGCCGCCCATGTTCTGCATCTGTTCGAGCTGGTCGCGCATGTCGTTGAGGTCGAACTTCTTGCCCTTGGCGACCTTCTCGGCCAGCTTCTGCGCCTTGTCCTTGTCGACCTGCTGCTCGACCTGCTCCACCAGCGACAGCACGTCGCCCATATCCAGGATGCGGCTGGCCACGCGCTCGGGATGGAACACGTCCAGGCCATCGACCTTTTCGCCGGTGCCGGTGAACTTGATCGGCTTGCCGGTGATGTAGCGCACGCTCAGCGCGGCGCCGCCGCGGGCGTCGCCGTCGGTCTTGGTCAGCACCACGCCGGTCAGCGGCAGCGCCTCGCCGAACGCCTTGGCGGTGTTGGCCGCGTCCTGGCCGGTCATCGAATCGACCACGAACAGGGTTTCGGCCGGGTTGACCGCCGCGTGCAGGGCCTTGATCTCGGCCATCATCGCTTCGTCGATGGCCAGGCGGCCGGCGGTATCGACCAGCAGCACGTCGACGAACGACCTGCGGGCGTCGTCGATGGCCGCGCGCACGATGTCCACCGGCTTCTGTGCGGCCGACGACGGGAAGAACAGCACGCCGACCTGCTCGGCCAGCGTCTTCAGCTGCTCGATCGCGGCCGGGCGGTAGACGTCGGCCGAGACCACCATCACCTTCTTCTTGCGCTTTTCCTTCAGGTGCTTGGCGAGCTTGCCGACCGTGGTGGTCTTGCCCGCGCCCTGCAGGCCGGCCATCAGGATGATCGCCGGCGCCGGTACATTGAGGTTCAGGTCGGTGGCCTGCGAGCCCATCACCGCGGTGAGTTCGTCGCGCACGACCTTGATCAGCGCCTGGCCCGGGGTCAGCGACTTGAGCACCTCCTGGCCGACCGCGCGCACCTTGATCTTCTCGATCAGCGCCTGCACCACCGGCAGCGCGACATCGGCCTCCAGCAGCGCGATGCGCACCTCGCGGGTCGCCTCGCGGATGTTCTCCTCGGTCAGGCGGCCACGGCCGCGCAGGCGCTCGATGGTGCCGGAAAGGCGCTGGGTCAGGGACTCGAACATGCGGTGCAACCTGCGGGAACGTTGGCAAAGAAGCTAAATTATAGCGGCCGCCGGCGCTTGCCGCCGCCCTGGCGCCGCGCGCATCGCCAGCGGCGGGCGCGTGTGCGAAACTGTGGCGATGACAATCGTTCTCATCGCGACCGCGCTCTACCTGCTGTCCACCGGCCTGCTCGTCCATGGCCTGGCCGCCGAACGCGCCAGCGGCTCGCGCAGCTGGCTGTGGCCGGCGTCCGCGGCGGTGGTGCTGCACGCCAGCTACCACCTGCTGGTGGCGATGCGCACCAGTGGCGGGCCGGACATGCATTTCTTCGCCGCACTGTCGCTGGTGGCGCTGGGCATGGCCTCGCTTACCACCGTGGTGGGCGCGCGCGGGCGCATGGCGGCGCTGGGGGTACTGGTGTTCCCGATGGCCGCGCTGTTGCTGCTGGCCTACCACGGCTATGGCCATGAACCGAGCCGGGTGCTGGGCTGGCGCCTGGCCACCCACGCCTGGCTGGCGCTGCTGGCCTACGCGACGCTGAGCATCGCCGCGCTGCTGGCGATCATGCTGTGGCTGCAGGAACGGGCGCTGCGCCGGCGTGATTTCCGGCCGTGGCTGCGCGCCCTGCCGCCGTTGAACGACCTGGAAACGCTGCTGTTCCGCACCATCACCGTCGGTTTCTGCCTGCTGACCCTGACCCTGGTCACCGGGGTGCTGTTCGTGGACGACCTGCTGGCGCAGAAGCTGGTGCACAAGACCGTGCTCAGCGTGCTGTCGTGGCTGGTGTTCGGCACGCTGATGATCGGCCGCCGCCGGCATGGCTGGCGCGGGGTGAAGGCGGTGCACTGGACGCTCAGCGCGATGGTGCTGCTGTTGCTGGCCTTCTTCGGCAGCCAGTTCGTGATCGAACTGGTGTTCGGGCACGCGCGCTGACCCACGCCCCGGCGCCGCGCCGGCGACTCAGGGAAACGGCCGCACCAGCAGCGCGCGCAGGGATTGCCCGCGATCGGTGATCAGGTCTTCGGCCCGCCAGCAGCCATCGGCCTGGCGGCGCATCACCAACCGCGCCAGGCGCGGCTCGCCCCATACCGCAAAACGCACTTCCACCGTTCCGGCTGCCGGCGACCGCGCCACCCACTGGTAGCCGGGTCCGGCATCCACCTCGCCATCCTGCCCGTCCAGCCACGGGTCATGGTCGAGCCGGCAGATGCCCTGCTCGCGCTGCTGGCAATCGCGCTCGGCCGCGATCAGCCGTGCGAATCCCGGGGCCAGCAGGGCATCGGGCGTGTCGAGGAAGCGCGCGGACGTCCCGGCCTGGAACAACGCCCGCGCCACCGCCAGCGGCGCCGCGCAGGCGGGTGCGGCCTGCGCCACCGGCGCCAGCAGCAGCCCCAGCAACCCGACGCCGGTCATGGCCCGGGCCATGTGCATCGATGCCCTGTCCCGGCGGCGCATCACCGATCCAGCGCGCGCCACTCAGGCCGCCTCGATCGCTTCGGCCAGGCGCTCGACCGCGATCACTTCCATGCCCTTCACCGACCCGGCCTTGGGCGCATTGGCACGGGGCACGATGGCGCGCTTGAAACCATGCGTGGCCGCCTCGCGCAGGCGCTCCTCGCCGTTGGGCACCGGCCGGATCTCGCCGGACAGGCCGACCTCGCCGAAAGCGATGGTCTTGTCCGCCAGCGGCTGGTCGCGCAGCGACGACAGCACCGCCAGCAGCACCGGCAGGTCGACCGCGGTCTCCTGCACGCGGATGCCGCCGACCACGTTGATGAACACGTCCTGGTCGCCGACCATCACCCCGCCATGGCGGTGCAGCACCGCCAGCAGCATCGCCAGCCGGTTCTGCTCCAGCCCCACCGCGACCCGGCGCGGGTTGGACAGCGGCGAGGAATCGACCAGCGCCTGGACCTCCACCAGCAGCGGCCGGGTGCCCTCGCGGGTGACCATCACGCAGCTGCCGGGCTGGCGGGTGCTGCCGCCGGACAGGAAGATCGCCGAGGGGTTGGGCACTTCCTTCAGGCCCTTCTCGCCCATGGCGAACACGCCCAGTTCGTTGACCGCGCCGAAGCGGTTCTTGAACGCGCGCAGCACGCGGAAGCGACTGCCGCTTTCGCCCTCGAAATACAGCACCGCGTCGACCATGTGCTCCAGCACCCGCGGGCCGGCGATGCCGCCCTCCTTGGTGACATGGCCGACCAGGAACACCGCGGTGCCGGTCTCCTTGGCGAAGCGCACCAGCCGCGCGGCGCTCTCGCGCACCTGGCTGACCGAGCCGGGCGCGGCGGTGAGCGTCTCGGTCCACAGGGTCTGCACCGAGTCGGCAACGATCAGCTTCGGGCGCGCCGCGGCGGCATGCTGCAGGATCAGTTCGATGCCGGTCTCGGCCAATGCGTCCAGGCCGTCCAGCGGCAGGTCCAGGCGCACCGCGCGCCCGGCCACCTGCGCCAGCGATTCCTCGCCGGTCACGTACAGCACCGGCAGGGTGCCGGCCATTTTCGCCAGCGCCTGCAGCAACAGGGTCGACTTGCCGATGCCCGGGTCGCCGCCGACCAGCACCACCGCGCCCTCGACCAGGCCGCCGCCCAGCACCCGGTCGAACTCGCCGATGCCGGTGGACACCCGCGCGTGCTCGCTCTGGCGCACGTCCTTGAGCGCGGTGATCTTCGGCGATTCGACCTTGCCGGCCCAGCCGCCACGACGCGCGGCCGGCGCCTTCACCGCGGCCGCGCTCTCCAGCACGACCTCGCCGAGCACGTTCCAGGCGCCGCATTCGGTGCACTGGCCCTGCCACTTGCTGTATTCGGCGCCGCATTCGCTGCAGACATAGGCGGTGCGGTTCTTCGCCATCGGGGGTCCTCGAGTGGATGCGCGCACAGGATACCCGCCGGCCGTCGCAGCCGATGCGACCGGCACGACTAAAGAAGCACGGCGGCATGCCGTTGTCTGGTGCATTCTTTGGCCACGAATCGGCGGACGCTGCGCGCATGGTTGGCACCTACAACCCGACCCTGGTGGTCATTTCGCTGCTGGTCGCCATCCTGGCTTCGTACACGGCCCTGGACATGGCCGGGCGCCTGGCCACGGCCAGCGGCCGCAGCCTGCATGGCTGGATGGCCGGCGGCGCCCTGGCCATGGGCCTGGGCATCTGGTCGATGCACTTCATCGCCATGCTGGCCTTCCACCTGCCGATCCCGGTCGGCTACGACCTGGCCATCACCCTGTATTCGATGGCCGCGTCGGTGGGGGCGTCGGCCTATGCCCTGTGGCTGGCGTCGCGGCCGCAGCTGCCGTGGCCGCGGCTGCTGGCCGGCGCCGTGCTGATGGGCAGCGGCATCGCCGCCATGCATTACCTGGGCATGGCGGCGATGCGCATGCAGCCGGGCATCGACTACGACCCGCTGTGGTTCAGCGCGTCGATCCTGGTCGCCATCGGCGCCTCGGGCGCGGCGCTGTGGATCGCCCTGCGCCTGCGCCGCGAAGGCCGCCACACGCGGCCGCTGCGGCTGGCCGCTTCGCTGGTGATGGGGCTGGCGATCGTCGGCATGCACTACACCGGGATGGCCGCTGCCGACTTCCCGCCCGGCAGCATCTGCGGCGCGGTGGTCGACGGCGGGCTGGAGACCCGCTGGCTGGCGGTGCTGGTGGTGGTCACCACCCTGGGCATCATCGGCATCACCCTGATCGCCTCGCTGTTCGACAAGCGCCTGCACCGGCGTACCGGCAGCCTGGCCGACTCGCTGGCGCGCGCCAACCAGGAACTGGTGGAGGCGGCGCTGCACGACCCGCTGACCCGGCTGCCCAACCGCATGCTGCTGCAGGACCGCATCGAGCAGGCGATCGAGAAGGCGCAGCGGCGCGGCACCGCGGTGGCGGTGGTGTTCTGCGACCTGGACGGGTTCAAGCTGGTCAACGATGCCTACGGCCACCAGTTCGGCGACCGCCTGCTGGTGCGCATGGCCGAGCGCGTGCGCGGGCTGCTGCGGCCGCAGGACACCCTGGCGCGGCTGGGCGGCGACGAGTTCGTCGTGGTGCTGGACGTGGAGACCACCGACGACGCGGTGGTGGTGGCCGAGCGCATCACCGCGGCCGTGGCCGAGCCGTTCGTGATCGAGGCGGCCGAACTGCAGCTCAGCGCCAGCCTCGGCATCGCCCTGTACCCGGACGATGCCACCAGCGAGCGCGAACTGATGGCGCACGCCGACGCGGCGATGTATCACACCAAGCAGTCGGGCCGGAACGGCTACACCTTCTTCACCCCCGCCATGCAGGCCAGCGCCAGCCGCCGCCTGCGCCTGCTGCAGGACCTGCGCCGCGCGCTCGCCCGCGACGAACTGGTGCTGCATTACCAGCCCAAGTTCCCGGCCAGCGGCCACCCGGTGATCGGCGCCGAGGCACTGCTGCGCTGGCAGCACCCCGAACTGGGCCTGCTCGGCCCGGACACCTTCATCCCGATCGCCGAGCGCAGCGGGCTGATCCTGCCGATCGGCGACTGGGTGCTCGACTGCGCCTGCGCGCAGCTGCGCGCGTGGCACGATGCCGGCCACGGTGGCTGGTCGATGGCGGTGAACCTGTCGCCGCTGCAGTTCGCCTCGCCGGGGCTGGTGGAGACGGTGCGCGACACGCTCCAGCGCCATGCGCTGGCCCCCGGCCACCTGACCCTGGAGGTGACCGAGACCACGGCGATGAGGGACGTGGAGGACAGCCTGCAACGGCTCAACACGCTGACCGCGATGGGCGTGAAGATCGCCATCGACGATTTCGGCACCGGCTATTCCAGCCTGCTGTACCTCAAGCGCATGCCGGCCACGGAGTTGAAGATCGACCGCGCCTTCGTGCGCGACCTGGAGCACAACACCGAGGACGCGGCCATCGTGTCCTCGATCGTCGCGCTGGGCCGCTCGCTGCAGCTGCAGGTGGTGGCCGAGGGCGTGGAGACCGAGGCCCAGCGCGACTTCCTCGACCAGCTGGGCTGCGACCTGCTGCAGGGTTACCACCTCGGCCGGCCGATGGACCCGGAGACGTTCCTGCGCCAGGCCGGCTGAGCGCGCGGGTCGTCCACGGCGCGGGCCCGGCGCCGCGGCCCGCCTTCCACGCACGCCCGGGTCGGGGTGCCGCCCCCGCGAGCCGCACAGGCCGCGAACGGCTGCCGCACTGCGCGCGCAGCGCGGCGCGGGCGTCCGCCACCCGGCAAAGGAAAAGGCCGCCCCGGGGGGCGGCCTTTTTCGGTCACGGCGTCGTCAGGCGTCAGTGCATCATGTGGTAGTTCATGTTCCACATGACCCACAGCGTGCCGGCGACGATGATGCCGATCACCACCACGGTGAACAGGCCGGCGTTGACGTTCCAGCGCGCGGCCGAGGAGCGGTCCAGGTGCAGGAAGAACACCAGGTGGACCAGCAGCTGCAGCAGGCCGGAGACCAGGATCACCATCGCCGTGGCGAAGGTCGAGGACAGGCCGCCGCTCATCACCACCCAGAACGGGATGATGGTCAGGATGGCCGCCAGCACGAAGCCGATCAGGTAGGACTTGACGCTGCCGTGGCTCTCGCCGCCGGCACCGTGGGCGTGGTTGTCATGTGCGGACATCAGAGGGCTCCCGACAGGTAGACGACAGAGAACACGCCGATCCAGACCAGGTCCAGGAAGTGCCAGAACAGGCTCAGGCACGCCATGCGGGTCTTGTTGGTCTGGGTCAGGCCGTTGCGCTTGAGCTGGATGAACATCACCAGCAGCCACAGCAGGCCGGCGCTGACGTGCAGGCCGTGGGTACCGACCAGGGCGAAGAACGCCGACAGGAAGGCGCTGTGGTCCGGGCCGTAGCCCTGGTGCACCAGGTGGTTGAACTCCCAGATTTCCATGGCCATGAAGCCGGCACCCAGCAGCCAGGTGATGACCAGCCAGGTGAACATCAGGCCGACCTTCTTCTGGTGCATGGCGATCATGCCCAGGCCGAAGGTCAGCGACGAGATCAGCAGCAGCGCGGTCTCGCCGGCCACGAACTTCAGGTCGAACAGCTCCTTGGCGCCCGGGCCGCCGTTGGTACCGCCGGCCAGCACCACGTAGGTGACGAACAGCGAGGCGAAGATGAGCAGGTCGCTCATCAGGTACACCCAGAAACCGAAGATGGTCTTCTCGCCGGTGTCGTGGTGGTGCTCGTGGTCGTGGCCATGGTCCGCCGCGTGCGCGGCGTGGCCATGGTTCAGCGTGTGGGCGGTCGTGCTCATGCCTTCACCTCGGTCTTCACCAGCCCCTGCGCTTCCAGGTGGCGGCGATGTTCGTTTTCGATGCGTTCCACTTCGGCGGCCGGCACCCAGTAATCCACGTCGTTGTCGAACGTGCGGTAGATGAAGGTGCCGATCATGCCGACCAGGCCGACGATGGCCAGCCACCAGATGTGCCAGATCATCGCGAAGCCGAACACCAGGCTGAAGGCGCCGATCACCACGCCGGTGCCGGTGTTGCGCGGCATGTGGATGTCGCTGTAGCGGGCCGGCTTCGGCCAGGCTTCGCCACGCTGCTTGCGCTCCCAGAAGTCATCCAGTTCCTCGCCCTTGGGCAGCACGGCGAAGTTGTAGAACTGCACCGGCGAAGCGGTTTCCCACTCCAGCGTGCGCGCATCCCACGGGTCGCCGGTCAGGTCCACGTTCTTCTTGCGGTCGCGGATGGACACGATGATCTGGATGACCTGGCACAGGATGCCGGCGCCGATGATGAACGCACCGATCGCGGCGACCACGAAGTACGGCTGGTAGTCGGCGTTCGGATAGCTCTGCAGGCGGCGGGTGACGCCCATGAAGCCCAGCACGTACAGCGGCATGAAGGCCACGTAGAAGCCGATGAACCAGCACCAGAACGCGCGCTTGCCCCAGGTCTCGTCCAGCTTGAAGCCGAACATCTTCGGGAACCAGTAGGTGATGCCGGCGAACATGCCGAACACCACGCCGCCGATGATCACGTTGTGGAAGTGGGCGATCAGGAACAGCGAGTTGTGCAGCACGAAGTCGATGGCCGGGATCGCCAGCATCACGCCGGTCATGCCGCCGATGACGAAAGTGACCATGAAGCCGATGGTCCACAGCACCGGCGAGGTGAAGTGCACGCGGCCGCGGTACATCGTGAACAGCCAGTTGAAGATCTTCACGCCGGTCGGGATCGAGATGATCATCGTCGTGATGCCGAAGAAGGCATTGACGTTGGCGCCCGAACCCATGGTGAAGAAGTGGTGCAGCCACACGATGAACGACAGCACGCCGATGCAGGCGGTGGCGTAGACCATGCCCTTGTAGCCGAACAGGGTCTTGCGCGAGAAGGTGGCGATGACTTCGGAGAACACGCCGAACGCCGGCAGCACCAGGATGTAGACCTCGGGGTGGCCCCAGATCCAGATCAGGTTGATGTACAGCATGGCGTTGCCGCCACCGTCGTTGGTGAAGAAGTGCATGCCCAGGTAGCGGTCCAGGGTCAGCAGCACCAGGGTGACGGTCAGCACCGGGAACGCGGCGATGATCAGCACGTTGGTCACCAGCGCGGTCCAGCTGAACACCGGCATGTGCATCAGCTTCATGCCCGGGGTGCGCATCTTGAGGATGGTGATGAAGAAGTTGATGCCGCTCAGCGTGGTACCCAGGCCGGAGACCTGCAGGCCCCAGATGTAGTAATCCACGCCGACGCCGGGACTGTATTCCTTGCCCGACAGGGGCGGGAACGCCAGCCAGCCGGTCTGCGCAAACTCACCCACGCCCAGCGAGATCATCACCAGGCCCGCGCCGGCCACGAACAGCCAGAAGCTGAGCGAGTTCAGGAACGGGAAGGCGACGTCGCGCGCGCCGATCTGCAGCGGCACGACCAGGTTCATCAGGCCGGTGATCAGCGGCATCGCCACGAAGAAGATCATGATCACGCCGTGGGCGGTGAAGATCTGGTCGTAGTGATGCGGTGGCAGGTAGCCCTCGGCGCCGCCGGCGGCGACGGCCTGCTGCAGGCGCATCATGATCGCGTCGGCGAAGCCGCGCAGCATCATGATGAAGGCGACGATCAGGTACATCGCGCCGATCTTCTTGTGGTCCACCGAGGTGAACCACTCGTTCCACAGGTAGCCCCACAGCCTGGCGCGGGTGATCAGGCCCAGCACCAGCAGGCCGATCAGCCCGGCGGCACCGAGCGTGACCATGATGATCGGCTCGTGGTACGGGACCGCTTCGATAGTCAGTTTGCCCAGCATTGTCATTCTCCCGAGGCGCCGTGCCCGGCGTGGGCGGCGTGCTCGTCAGCGTTGTGTCCAGCGGCATCGGCAGCGTTCGGCCGGCTGTCGCCCGCGTCGTGGCCCTCGTGGCCCTCATGGCCCGCGTGCGCAGCGGCGTCATGCGGCGCGGCCGCAGAGTCGTGCTTCTTCATGCCGAAGTGGTGGTTGTCGCCCATGTGGCGGGCCAGGATCCAGTCGAACAGGCCGGCTTCGGTGCGGCCGTAATAGGTCACCGGATACCAGTCATGGTTCTTCTCGGCGCCCAGGTCGGTGAACGCGGCCTTGTCCAGCAGCCTGTCGCTGGCGCGGACCTTGTCCAGCCAGGCGCGGTACTGCTCCTCGCTCACCGCATGCGCGGTGAAATGCATCTTGTTGAAGCCCGAGCCGCTGTAATGCGAGGCCATGCCCTCGAACGCACCGGCCTCGTTGGCGATCAGGTGCAGCTTGGTCTGCATGCCCGCCATCGAATAGACCATGCTGCCCAGGCTGGGGATGAAGAACGCGCTCATCACCGTGTCGGAGGTGATCTTCAGGTTCAGCGGCGCATCGACCGGGAAGGTCAGCTCGTTGACCACGGCCACCTTCTCTTCCGGGTAGACGAACAGCCACTTCCAGTCCATCGAGATCGCCTCGACCACCACCGGGGCGCGCTCGGATTCGATCGGCCGGTACGGGTCCAGCGCATGCGAGGACCGCCAGGTCAGCACCGCCAGCACCAGCACGATCATGCACGGGATCGACCACACCACCACTTCGATGGCGGTGGAATGCGACCACTTGGGCTCGTAGCGGGCCTTGGTATTGGACGCGCGGTACTTCCACGCGAACGCCAGGGTCATCACGATCACGGGGACGACGACCAGCAGCATCAGCACCGTGGCGGTGATCAGCAGGGTCTTCTCGTCCTGGCCGATCTGGCCTTTGGGGTTGAGGATGGCCGCGTCGCAGCCCGCCAACAGCGCGGACAGGACAAGCAGCATGCCCGGACGCAGGCTGCGTCCAAGTGATTTCAACGGAATCATCGGTCGATCCAATTGCGAGGGGGGGCCTGGTCCGGCACTCCCTTGCACGCTTGCGCGAAACGACCACCCGGTGATGGACCACCGGGGAAAACGTATACGGGACTGCCGGATTCAGCGCGGCAATTCTAGGCTTCGCCCATCACTTTAGAAAGGCATTGACAATGATCCAGCGCAGCTGGAGCCCGATTCAGCATGCGACATGTTGTCGCACCCGCGCGCAGGGCGCGGATTCATGCCGCCTCCCGGTGGCCGGCGCCGGCCACCGGGGGGGCTTGCGGGGTCAGAAGCGGTAACCGACGCCCAGCATGACGCCGTTCACGGTCTGGCCGTCGCGGCGCTCGCCGACGTAGTCGAACATCACCGACAGGCGTTCGCTGGCGCGGCTGCTGACGCCCAGGTTCCACGACAGCAGCTGCTCGCCCACGGCCTGGCTGGCCGCACCGAAGGTCAGGTCCGGCGCCGCGGCGAAGGCCGAGGTGAAGCGGGCCTGCGAATCGCCCAGCTCCTGCTGCCACAGCACCCGCGCGTGCGGGGTGATGCGCTCGCCGTTGCTGCCATGGAAGCTCTTGAACAGCTGCAGGCCGGCGCCGACGCGCAGGCTCTCCAGGCTGCCGCTGCGGCCGCTCAGCGCGCCCACGGCCTGGCCTTCGTCGAAGCGGGCGTTGGACAGGCGGGTGTAGTCGACCACCGGCAGCAGCGGCTGCACCACGGTGCCGCCGGCGGTGGTGAACGACAGCCCGTGCTCCACGCGCGCCGACAGCGCGTCGCTGTCGTACTTGGCGCGCAGCGGGGCGTCCAGGCCGGCGATGCCGGCAATGCCGCGGCGGGTGTCGTGGCGCAGGTCGGTATAGCGCACCGAGGCGGTCACGTAGCCCTTGGCATAGGCCGCGTCCAGGTAGCCGCCGATGTCCAGGGCACGCACGTCGCCGTGGAAATCCGAACCATCGCGGCCCTTGGCCGACATGTCGGCCGCGGCCACGCTCACGCCCAGCGCCACCTTGTCGTCGGCCACCCGAGTGTCGGCGCCGACCACGATGCCGCCGATGTTCTGCTTCATCCCGGCAACGTCGCCCTGCGCCTTGATCCGGCCCTGGGTGCTGAAGCCGCGGCCCCAGATACCGACGCCACGACGGCTGTCGCCGCCCTGCATGCCGCCCTCGCCTTCGCCATTGGCGGCCGGCTCGACCAGGTGCATGGCCAGCTGGCTGAACAGGCTGCTGCTGCCCATGCCCGGCTGCGCCGACGCCGCCTGCGCCGCACGCGCGGCCAGGCCATCGGCATCGCCACCGTTGCTGCGCATGTCGAACTGGTGGCGCTGGATGACGTTGCCGATGCTGTCGACCAGCGCGGCGTCGGCCAGCTGCAGGGTGGCGTGCGCGTCGCCGCGCAGCGCACCGGCCTGCTGCCGGATCACGTCGCGGTCGGAGAACTGCAGCGCGCCCAGCAGCGGCTTCATGCCGGCGCGACCGCTGTTGGCGGCCGCGGCCAGCGCGCGGCCCAGGCCATCGCCGGACTGGGTGTTGGCGAACAGCCCGGTCTGCTCGAAGCCGGTGTTGGCGGTCAGCCACAGGCCATCGGCGCTCTGGTGCACGTTGAAGCTCAGCAGCGAGTTGGCGCGCGGGCGGAACACCTCGCCGTCGACGATGCTGGCGCTGTACGCGTCATCGCCCAGGCGCGCGACCTGCTGGAAGCCCTTGTAGGCCCCGGCCATGTAGATCGGGCCGTCGATCAGCTCGCGGGTGTAGTCGGCGCCATAGAAGCCCTCGGCCACGTTCAGCGCCAGCTGCGCGCCCGGTGCCACGACCAGCGCGCCCTCGTTCATGCCACCGTCGAAGAACCCGCCCACGCGCAGGCGGCCCGCGGTCGCGCCGCCGGCCTCGGTCACGTCGAAGGCCACCAGCGAGCCCGGCTGGATGTTGACGTAGCCATGGGTGGTGAGGTCGCCGCCACGCGGCATCAGCAGGCCATTGACGACCACGCGGCTGAAGCCGTCCTCGCGCCACGACGGCCCGGTGATGCCGAGCATGGCGTCCGAGTCGATGGTCGCCGAACCGATGTCGCCATGGCCGACCAGCGCGCCGGCGCGCTGCACGCGCAGCTCGGTGGTGCGTAGGGCACCGCCCTCCAGTGCGATCGTGCCGTTCTCCACGCGCATCAGGTCGGCGCCGGTGGTGGCCGCGGTCCGCCATACCGCACCGTTGCCGATGCTGATCACGCCGGCCGAGTCGGCCAGGGCCGAGGCATCGAGCTGGTCAAGCCGCAGCTTGGAGCCCAGCAGCGCCTGGATCCCCGGATCGCTCAGGTAATCCTGGAGCGAGAACTGGCCGATGCCGTTGGGGCCGTTCTGCGCCAGGTTGTAGATCGTGACGGCCAGGTTGATGTAGGTGGTGCCGTAATCGGCGTCGGTCCAGCGGGCGAAATCGTCGTCCACCAGCGCCTGCAGCAGCCGGCCGGTACGCAGGTAGCCGGGATTGATGTCGCCGGTCACGTTGGACGTCACCCGCAGGGTGTCGCCCGGGTTGCGGTAGTCGGCCGAGGTCATGATGTTGTTGTTGAACATGTCCTGGCCGGGGAAGGTCTCTTCCGCGCGGCCGGTACCGTCCGGATCGAAGCTGACCGAGTCGCCGTTGGTGCGCGCCGGGTCGGCGAACACCAGCAGGCCGTTGGGCTGGGTCACCTCGAACAGCGCCTTGTACAGCAGCCCCTCGTCCATGCCGCCGCCGTAGTTGCCGGTGTAGATGCCGAACATGCGCGGCGACGGCCCGTAGGTCACGCGGCCGCCGGAGCTGGCGGCGTGGATCTGCACCGAGTCCACTTCGGTCGGCAGGTCGCCGGCCATGTAACGCTCGACGCCACCGGACTGCATGATCGAGCAGGAAGAGATGCAGCGGCCGGAAACGATGGTGTTCAGGCCGGCGGTGCGGATCACCGCCTGCAGCCATTCGCCGCTGATCAGCGCGCCGCCGTTGGACGTGCGCAGCACCACCTCGCGGAACGGCCGCCCTTCGGCCTCGGCCTTGGCCAGCATCGCCGGCAGCGCCACGATGTCGGCCAGGGTGACGTCGCCGCTCAGGAAGATGCGGTCACCGTTGACGTGGACCGTCATCGCGCTCGCGTCGCCGGCCACACCGACAGCGGCGGTGGCCAGCAGTCCGGACAGCGCCATACTCAATACCGATCGTTTCATTCGCACTTCTCTCTCCATGGTTGCAGCGGTATTCCCGCTCATCCCGCGCCTGCGGGACCCCAGCAGAACGCGACGAGGCACCCATTACCCCCAGCCGCCCGGTCCGCCGGACATGAACACGTTCATCAAGGCGCCCGGAATTCCCCCGGGCTGCCCACCGGCGCCGCGCTGCGTACACTCTCCGCCATCTTCCGCATCGGATCCCCCGACTGTCCGCTTCCCGTGCCCCGGTCGATGGTGCCGCCCCCGCCGGCGATGGCTTTGCGCTGTTTCTGCGCGAACAGCGCGAGCCGCTGCGCGCCTTCCTGCGCGCGCGCGGCGCCGGCGAGGAGGACGCCGAGGACATCGTGCAGGACTGCATGGAGCGGCTGATCCGTTACCGCGGGCATCCACACACGGAGTTGAAGCTGCTGCTGTACCGGATCGCGCGCAACCGCCTGGCCGACCGTGGCCGTTCGCCGCTCGCCGCGCCACACCTGCCACTGGCCGAACAGGACCTGCCGACCGAGGCGCCGTTCGCCACGCCGGGGCCGCTGCGCCAGGCCGAATCCGGGCAGATGCTCAATGCGCTGCGCCAGGCGCTGCTGAAACTGCCCGAGCGCTGCCGCGAGGTCTACCTGCTCAACCGCATCACCGGCATGAGCTACAGCCAGATCGCGCGCCACCGCGGCATCACCGCCAAGACCGTGGAAAAGCATGTCGCGCGGGCCCTGCAGGGGCTGCGCCGGGAACTGGGTGCCGACGCGTTCGGCATGGGCGGGGATGAATGAGCGGGCGCGATGCAGCGGCCGGCGACGCGCTGTTCGCGCGCGCCGCGGCCTGGGTGGCACGGCTGGATGCCGCCGACTGCACGCGCGCCGAACGCGCGGCGTTCGAGGAGTGGCTGGCGGCCGATCCGGCGCGCGTACACGCCTGGGCCGAGGCCGAACGGCTGCACGCGCGCGCGGCCACGCTGCGCGATGACCCCTGGCTGCGCGCCGGCGCGCGCGCCGTGGTCCGGCGCCCTCTCTACCGGCGCCCGCTGTTCGGGCTGGCCGCGGCCGCGGCGCTGTGCCTGGCGGTGGGAACCGCCTGGGTACTGGCCACCGACGGCAGCCCCACCCCGCACACCTACGTCAACAGCGGCCTGGCCCCGCAACGCCAGGTGCTCGGCGACGGCAGCGTCGTGGTGCTCGATGCCCGCACCACCCTGACCGCCCGGTTCGGCTGGCGCAGGCGCGGCATCGAACTGCAGCAGGGCCGGATGCAACTGCAGGTGGCGGCGTCGTCCCGACCGATGCGGGTGCAGGCGGGCAACAGCGTGCTGCGCGATATCGGCACCACCTTCCAGGTCGAGCTGCTGGACGATGGACGCATCGACATCGCCCTGCTCGACGGCGCCCTGGAGGTCGACAGCCACGGTGCCCAGGGCATGCACGCGGCGCTGCGCCCGGGGCAGCAGCTGCGGGTGCTGCGCTCGGGCCGGATCGAGCCGGCCCGCGCGCTTGTGCAGCCACAGGCCGAGGCCTGGCCGCAGGGCCGGCTGCTGTTCGACGCCACGCCGTTGCCGGTGGTGATCGCGCGGATGAACCGCTACACCACCACGCCGCTGGTCATTGGCGATCCGGCACTGGCGCCGCTGGCCGTGAGCGGCAGCTTCGCCGCCGGCGACCAGGCCGCGCTGCTGTCCGCGCTGGAACTGGGCTGGTCGGTCAGCGCGCGCACGCGCGCCGACGGTGCGCTCGAGCTGCGCGGCGAGCGCTGAACCGCGCAATGGGTACGCTGATCGACCGTCTGCGCCCGACCCTGTTGTACCTGGCGTTGCTGGCCGTGTCGCCGGCCATGGCCGCGCCGGCGGGCGAGAAGGTGGAGTACCGGGTCGCGCGCGGTCCATTGGTGCAGGCCCTGCGCGAATGGTCGCGACAGGGTGACACCCCGCTGCTGTTCGACGCCCGCGAACTGGCCGGGCTGGACAGCGTCGGGGTCGAGGGCACGCTGCCGCCAGTGGCCGCACTGGAACACCTGCTGCAGGGACTGCCGGTCAGGCTGGCGCGCTCGCCGGCGGGCATCTTCACCGTACGCCGCCAGCAGGCAGCGCCCCGCCCCGTCCCCAAACCCACCGCTGCGCCTGCGGCGGCGGCCGCGCCAGTGGTGACGGCGCCGGAGGTCGAGCTGGCGCCGCTGCACGTCACCGGCAGCCGCCTGCCGCGCACCTCGCTGCAGACCACGATGAACGTGGAGGTGATCGAGCGCGACGACATTCGACGCAGTGGCTACGGCTCGCTGTTCGACCTGCTGCGCCACCTGCCCGGCATGAACGGGCGGCCGCCGGTGGAAGGCGCGCGCGATGGCGATTCGCCCTACCTGCCCGGCGGCGCCGCGGCGGCCACCAGCCTGGACGGGATGGGGCCGCGCGCCACCCTGTTCCTGGTCAACGGCAGGCGCCTGCCGCGCTACCCCATGGTGTCGCTGCAGCAGGGCGCCCTCACCGACCTGGGCGGCCTGCCGCTGAGCTTTGTCGAACGCATCGAACTGGTGCGCGGCGGCGCCTCGGCCATCTACGGTGCCGATGCCATGGCCGGCGTGGTCAACATCGTGCTGCGCGACCACGCCGATGGCCCGGAGGCCATGCTGCAGACCGGCACCAGCAACCAGGGCGACGGCGCCCAGTACCGGGTGCAGGCCGCCACCGGCAATGGCGCTGCCGGCGACGACTGGTTCCTCGGCATCGACCTGCAACGGACCGACCATGTCGCCGGCGACCGCCGTGGCTGGCACCGCGAACGGCAGCGCTATCCGATCGGCCTGCTGACCCGCGACGGGTATTACCTGCCGGCCTACCTGTGCCCGTCGGGCATGCGCGAGGACAGCGGCTGCTGGTACGACAGTTCGCGCCCGCGCTCGCTGCAGCCCGCCGCCTCCACCGCCGCCGCCTACGGCCATTGGCGGCACGACGCGGGCAACGGCCTGCACGCCCATGCCGAACTGCGCGCCAGCCTTGCCCGCCAGCGCTACGAACTGGGGCCGACGGCGGCGGCCCTGCGCCTGGCCGACGGCAGCCTGATCAACCATGTGTTCCAGGAAGGCGGCAGCGTGCGCCCGGCGGTCCGCAGCCTCGAACTGGACCTTGCCGCCGGCATCGGCCGCGACCGCGGCGATGGCGGCTGGGAAGCCGGGCTGGGCCGGCAGCGCAGCGAAACCACGCTCTCGACCGAGGGCGCGGTGCGCACCGCGCGGTTGTTCGATGCCATGGCAGACGGCTACATCCCGGGCTTCACCGCGCTGGACCCGGCCCTGCGCGCGCAGTTGTTCCCGCGCAGCCGCAACCGCGGCCGCACCGACCAGTGGCTGGCGTGGTGGGGCGTGCGCCACGCCCTGGGCACGCTGGCAGGCGGTACCGCGCAACTGGCGACGGGCATCGACCTGCGGCACGAAACCTGGACCTCGCGCCCGGACCGGCTGCTCGAGGACGGCGAACTGGCGCTGGGCCTGCCCACCGACCGCCGGCGCCTTTCCAGCCAGAGCAACGCCGGCTACGTCGAACTGGGCCTGCCGCTGGCCGAGCCACTGCGCCTGGACCTGGCCGCAAGGCTGGACCACGACGCCGGCGAATTCTCGTTCTCGCCGCGCGCCGGGCTGCGCTGGAACCCCTCGCCGGCGTGGTCGCTGCTGTTCTCGGGCGGCCGCGGCTACCGCGCGCCGAGCCTGTTCGAACGACGCCGCCCACCGGGCTACTTCGGCGCCGAAGCCGTGCCGTGGTCGCCCACGCTGCCAGCCTGCGCGCACCCCGTCGATGGCGCCTGCCTGGTGGACGTGCAGGTGGTGGAGAACACCGGCGTGCGCGCCGAAACCTCGCGCAACCAGAGCCTGGGCGCCATCTGGAGCCCAACGCCCGCACTCAGCCTGTCGCTCACCCACAACCGCGTCGAACTGCGCAACGAGATCCTGGCGCTGCGCCCGGCCGATGCCGGCTGGAACGCGGATACCTGGTTGCTCGACGAGCGCGGCCGGTTGCAGTCGCTGCGCCTGTATTTCGACAACATCGGGCGCACCGTGTCGCGCAACTGGGTGCTGCACGGCGACTACCTGCGCAGCTCCGCCGCCGGCCAGTGGCGCCTGTCACTGGACGCGGTCCACCAGCAGACGCTGCGCCGTCGCGAGCGCGCCGGCAACCGCTGGATCGACCTGCGTGGCCACGCCACCCCGGGCACGGCGGCCAATGCCTCACTGCACTGGCAGGGCGCGCGCTGGGGCAGTGCACTGCATGCGCGCTATGCCGGCAGCACCCGCGCCTGGCCGGCCGCAGGCAGCTGCCCGGCGGCGCAGCGCGGCAACAACCAGTGCAGCAACCCGTCGCAGCTGCGCTGGAACCTGCACCTGGATCGCCGCATCGGCACGCGCATGACCGCGGCGCTGGACGTCCTCAACCTGCTCGACACCCAGCCGGTGAACTACCTGCCCGGCAACGGCGGCCTGTCCGCCGGCCTGGACGATCCGCTGGGGCGCTATTTCCAGCTCACCCTGCAGTTCCACTGACCGCCGCCGGCCGGCACGCGCGGCAAAACAAAAGGCCAGGCGCGGACGCCTGGCCTCTGGTTCGATGCTGGTGCCGGAAACAGGAGTCGAACCTGCGACCTACGCATTACGAATGCGCCGCTCTACCAACTGAGCTATTCCGGCGGAGCCGCGAATTGTAGGGGCTGGCCGGCGATGTGGTCAATCGACCAGACGCAGGCGCAGTTCCTTGGGCAGCGCGAACACCATCGACTCCGGCTCGCCGGCCAGCTCGGCGACGCCGCCGGCACCGAGTTCGCGCAGGCGTTCGATCACACCGTCGACCAGCACCTGCGGCGCCGAGGCGCCGGCGGTCAGGCCGACGCGCTGCTTGCCGGCCACCCACTGCGGGTCGATCTCGTGCGCGCCGTCGATCAGGTACGACTCCACGCCCTCGCGGCGGGCCAGTTCGGCCAGGCGGTTGGAGTTGGAACTGTTCGGCGAACCGACCACCAGCACCAGGTCGCACTGCTGCGCCAGTTCGCGCACCGCGTCCTGGCGGTTCTGCGTGGCGTAGCAGATGTCGTCGTTCTTCGGCCCCTGGATGGCGGGGAACTTGGCCCGCAGCGCGGCGATCACGCTGCGGGTGTCGTCCACCGACAGCGTGGTCTGGGTGGTGTAGGCAAGGTTCTCGGGCTGGCCAACGACCAGCGCGGCCACGTCGTCCTCGTCTTCGACCAGGTAGATCGCACCGGCCCCGGCTTCATTGCGCCACTGCCCCATCGTGCCCTCGACCTCGGGATGGCCCTCGTGGCCGATCAGCACCACGTCGCGGCCGGCGCGGCAATGCCGCGCGACCTCGAAATGCACCTTGGTCACCAGCGGACAGGTCGCGTCGAACACCTTGAGCCCGCGCCGGTCGGCCTCGTCGCGCACCGCCTGCGACACGCCGTGGGCGCTGAAGATCACCGTGTTGCCGTCCGGCACCTCGTGCAGCTCCTCGACGAAGATCGCGCCGCGCTGCTTCAGGTCGTCGACCACGAAGCGGTTGTGCACGACTTCGTGGCGCACGTAGATGGGGGCGCCCAGCGTCTCGATCGCGCGCTTGACGATCTCGATGGCGCGGTCGACGCCGGCGCAGAAGCCGCGGGGGTTGGCAAGCAATACGTCCATGCGGCGATTCTAACGGCGGCAACGGGAAACAAGGGGAACCGGAGCGAAACCGCGCCGCGTCATTGCCCGCTCCCGGCGCCCTGTTCGCGCTTCTTCCCGTCGAACAGCCCGGACAGGGCGATGCCGATGGCGCCGGCCACGATCGCCGAATCGGCGATGTTGAACGACGGCCAGTAGTGGTCGCCGACATACCACTGGATGAAGTCCACCACGTGGCCATGGAGCTGGCGGTCGATGACGTTGCCGATGGCACCGCCGATCACCAGCGCGTACGGCAGCGCCGCGCGCCAGTTGCCGCGCGCGGTGCGCGACAGCCAGAACGCCATCAGGCCGCTGATGGCCACCGCCAGCGCGGTGAAGAACCACAGCTGCCAGCCGCCGGCGTCGCTGAGGAAGCTGAATGCCGCGCCGGTGTTGTAGGTGCGGTACCAGTTCCAGAAGCCGTCGATCACCGGCACCGGCGTGAATTCGGGCAGGCTGGCCAGCACCCAGGCCTTGCTCCACTGGTCCAGGCCGATGACCGCTGCCGACACCAGCAGCCAGATCAATGCGTTGGGTTTGACAGCCTTTGCTTGCATGTAATGCGCCTGTAGTGGAGTGGCATGGGACGGAGGCGGCGCCATCGCGCGGCCTCCGTCCCGGGTAACGCCCGGGTCAGAACCAGCGGCGGTCTTCGCCGGCGCCGTCGATGTTGCCGACGCAGCGGCCGCACAGCTCCGGGTGGTCGGCGTTGGCGCCGACGTCGCCGCGATGGTGCCAGCAGCGCACGCACTTGGCCTTCTCGGTCGGCTGGGCGCTGACGAACACCTCGTCGGTGGTCGCCGGGCGCACGCTCACGTCGCCGCTGATGAACAGGAAACGCAGCTCATCGGCCAGCGGCTGCCAGAGCACCGCCTGCTCCTGGCTGGCGGCCACGGTGATCTCCGCTTCCAGCGCGGCACCGATGGCGCCATTGGCGCGCATCGGCTCCAGCACCTTGGCCACCTGCTCGCGCAGCGCCAGCAACTGCTCGAAGTCGGCGGCCGACAGCTGCGCGTCGGCCGGCAGCGGCGCCAGGCCGTCGTACCAGGTGGTGAACAGCACGTTGCCGGCATGCTCGCCCGGCAGGTAGCCCCACAGCTCGTCGGCGGTGAAGGTCAGGATCGGCGCGACCCAGCGCACGAACGCCTCGGCGATGCGGTACATCGCGCTCTGCGCCGAACGGCGCCCGCGCGAATCGGCCGGCATCGTGTACAGGCGGTCCTTGGTCACGTCCAGGTACAGCGAGCCCAGGTCCACGCTGCAGAAATTCAGCAGCAGCTGCACGATCTCGGCCATGTTGTAGCTGGCGTAGGCGGCCTTGATCTTCTCCTGCAGCTCGAACGCGCGGTGCACGATCCAGCGGTCCAGCGCCACCATGTCCTCGAGCGGGCGCAGGTGCCGCGACGGATCGAAGCCGTCCAGGTTGCCTAGCAGGAAGCGCGCGGTGTTGCGCAGGCGCCGGTAGGCGTCGGCATTGCGCTTGAGGATCTCCTGCGACAGCGACATCTCGTTGCTGTAGTCGGCCGAGGCGATCCACAGGCGCAGGATGTCCGCGCCCAGCGTGCGCATGATTTCCTGCGGCTCGATGCCGTTGCCCAGCGACTTGGACATCTTGCGGCCGTGCTCGTCCACGGTGAAACCATGGGTCAGGCACTGCCTGTACGGCGCCGCCTTGTCGATGGCCACGCCGGTCAGCAGCGAGGACTGGAACCAGCCGCGGTGCTGGTCCGAGCCTTCCAGGTACAGGTCGGCCGGCTTGCCGAAACCGCGCGCCAGCAGCACCCCTTCATGGGTGACGCCCGAGTCGAACCAGACGTCGAGGATGTCGGTGACCTTCTCGTACTGCGCGGCCTCGTCGCCGAGCAGCTCGGCCGGGTCCAGCGAGTACCACACGTCGATGCCGCCGTCCTGCACGCGGTCGGCCACCTGCTGCATCAGTTCGACCGTGCGCGGGTGCGGCTGCCCGGTCTCGCGGTGGGTGAACAGCGCGATCGGCACGCCCCAGGTGCGCTGGCGGCTGATGCACCAGTCCGGACGGCCATCGACCATGCTGGCGATGCGCGCCTTGCCCCAGCCGGGGAACCAGCCGACGTTGTCGATGGCGGCCATGGCATCGGCGCGCAGCCCGGCCTTGTCCATCGAGATGAACCACTGCGGGGTGGCACGGAACACCACCGGCGTCTTGTGGCGCCAGCAGTGCGGGTAGCTGTGCTGGATCTCGGCGAACGCCAGCAGCGCGCCGTTGCCGCGCAGCACGTCGACGATCAGCGGCTGCGCCTTCCACAGGTGCACGCCGGCCAGTTCGACGTCGCCGGCCGGCGGCGTGGACGGCAGGTAGACGCCACGGCCATCGACCGGATTGATCTGGGCGGCGGTGTACGCATCCATCACCCCGTACTGCTGGCTGACCGCGAAGTCCTCCTGGCCGTGGCCGGGCGCGGTGTGCACCGCACCGGTACCGTCGGTATCGGAGACATGTTCGCCGTTGAGCAGCGGCAGGTCGCGCCCGGCGTAGAACGGGTGGGCCAGCAGCTGGTTCTCCAGCGCCGCGCCCCTGGCATGGCCGTGCACGACCACCTCGGCCACGCCGTAGCGGGCCAGCGAACGCTCGGCCAGCGCCGCGGCCAGCACCAGCCAGCGCGGCCGGCCGTCGTGGGCCGGGCCTTCGACCAGCGCGTACTCGATGTCCGCGCCCAGCGACACCGCCAGCGAGGCCGGCAGGGTCCACGGGGTGGTGGTCCAGATCGGCACCGCCACCTCCACCCCGGCCGGCAGCGCGACGCCGAAACGGGCGGCGAGCTGCTGCGGATCGCGCGCGGTGTAGGCCACGTCGATCGCCGGCGAGGTCTTGTCCTGGTATTCGATCTCGGCCTCGGCCAGCGCCGAGCCGCAATCGAAGCACCAGTGCACCGGCTTGGCGCCGCGCACCAGGTGGCCGTTGGCGACGATCTTGGCCAGCGCGCGGATCTCGTTGGCCTCGAAATCGAAGCTCAGCGTCTTGTACGGGTTGTCCCAGTCGCCGATCACGCCCAGGCGCTTGAAGTCGGCGCGCTGCAGGTTGATCTGCTCCTCGGCGTACTCGCGGCACTTCTGCCGGAACTGCCCGGCATCGAGCTTGGTACCGACCTTGCCCCACTTCTTCTCGACCGCGATCTCGATCGGCAGGCCATGGCAATCCCAGCCCGGCACGTAGGGCGCGTCGTAGCCGTCCAGGTAGCGCGACTTGACGATGATGTCCTTGAGGATCTTGTTGACCGCGTGGCCGAGGTGGATCTGGCCGTTGGCGTACGGCGGGCCGTCGTGCAGCACGAACAGCGGCCGGCCCTTGGCGTTTTCGCGCAACTGCGCGTAGATGCCCTGCTCTTCCCAACGCGCCAGGATGCCCGGCTCGCGCTTGGGCAGGTCGCCGCGCATCGGGAATTCCGTCGCCGGCAGGTGGAGGGTAGCTTTGTAGTCTTGGGTCACGGGTACTTACCCTTGCGCGGCGGTTATTGAAGAGTCCGCACAGGGATGTGCGGGCTGTTGCGGGGGACTCGCATTTCCGGCGTCCGCACAGGGATGTGCGGGCTGTTGCGAGGGACTCGCATGTTCGTTGAGGAGGGTGCGCGCCTGTTCGGCATCGCGGTGCATCTGCGCGGTCAACGCCGGCAGATCGTTGAACTTCTCTTCGTCACGCAGCTTGGCGACGAACTCGACCTCGATGTGGCGGCCGTACAGGTCGCCCTGGAAATCGAACAGGTGGGCTTCCAGCAGCGGCTCCACGCCCTGCACGGTCGGGCGCGTGCCGAAGCTCGACACCGACGGCCACGGTTGCTCGAAGACGCCGTGCACCCAGGTAGCGTAGATCCCTGAAAGTGCGGGCGTCCGCGGGAAACGCAAGTTGGCGGTCGGGAAGCCCAGGGTGCGTCCGAGCTGCTGCCCGCGCACCACCCGGCCGCCGATCGTGTACGGGCGGCCCAGCAGGTCGGCGGCCTGCCCGAATTCACCGGCCACCAGCAGTTCGCGGATGCGGGTGCTGGAAATGCGCTCGCCGTTCAGGTGCACCGGCGCGATCTCGCCGGCGGCGAAGCCCAGCTCGGCGCCCATGGCCTGCAGCAGCGCCAGGTCGCCGCCGCGGCGATGGCCGAAGTGGAACTTCGGGCCGATCCAGACCTCGCGTGCGCCCAGCCGACGCACCAGCATGCCGCGCACGAAATCCTCGGCGGTGATGGCCGCCATCTTCGCGTCGAAGCGCAGCAGGCCGACGCTGTCGATGCCCAGCCCGCGCAGCGTGGCCACCTTGTCGCGGGCCAGCATCAGCCGCGGCGGCGGGGTGTCGCGGGCGAAGAACTCGCGCGGCAGCGGCTCGAAGGCCAGCGCCACCGCCGGCACGCCGAGCGCGCGCGCGCGCTCGACCGCGTGGCGCACCAGCACCCGGTGGCCCCTGTGCAGGCCATCGAAGGCACCGATGCAGACCACGCTTCCCTGCGGGAACAACACCCCGCCCTCGACGTCTCTAAACAGCCTGCTCATTCAAACCCGGATCCGGCCCTGGCGGGCCGGCGCTTTGCCATGTGTAGCCGGGAAGTATAGCGGCGGCGCGGGCACGGCCGCCTCACTGCCCGCGCAGGTCGCGCGGGCGGAAGCCCATGGCGAGCATCGCCAGCAGGTAGGTCAGGCCGCCGCCGCCCACCAGCAGCGCCAGGCTGCCGATGCGCTGCCACTTGTCCATGCCGCCGAAGCCGGGCAGCCAATGCAGCAGCCCCAGCAGCACCGCGCTCATGGCCGCGCACGCCACGACCAGACGCAGCACGTAGCCGCCCCAGCCCGGGCGGCGCTGGTAAACCCCGGTCCTGCCCAGCCAGTACCACAGCAGTGCCAGGTTCAGGTAGCTGGACAATGCGCTGGCGATGCCCAGCGCCAGGTGCAGGCCCGGTTGCGCCGCCAGCGCCGCCATCACGCCCTGCGCCTTCAGTGCCTCGGGCACCATCACCTGGTACAGCACCGCCAGCAGGACGAAGTTGAACACCATGTTGGCCACCAGCGCGGCCACGCCGGCGCGCACCGGGGTCCTGGTGTCCTGGCGCGAATAGAACGCCGGCAGCACCACCTTCAGCAGCGCGAACGCCGGCAGGCCGAAGCTCAGCCCGTAGACCGACAACGCGGTCATGCGGGTATCGAAATCGGTGAATTCTCGGTACTGGAACAGGGTGGCGATCAGCGGCTGGGCCAGCAGCAGCAGGCCGAGCATGGACGGCACCGCGATCAGCAGGGTCATGCGCAGGCCCCAGTCCAGCGCGTTGGAGAAGCCCTCGCCATCGGTCTTGACGTGGTGCCGGGCCAGCGCCGGCAGGATCACCGTGCCCAGCGCCACCCCGAACACCCCCAGCGGCAGCTCCAGGAAGCGGTCGGCCAGCGACAGCCAGGACTGCGAACCGTCGCTGAGCCGGGCCGCGATCACCGTGTCCAGCATCAGGTTGATCTGCGCCACCGACGAGCCGAACAGGGTCGGCACCATCAGGGTCAGCACCTTGCGCACGTCGGGATGGTTCCAGCCCCAACGCGGCAGGGTCAGCAGGTTGATGCCCTTCAACGACGGCAGCTGGAACAACAGCTGCAGCACGCCGGCCACCAGCACCGCCCAGCCCAGGGCCAGGATCGGCACCTCCAGCCGCGGCGCCAGCCACAGCGCGCCGGCGATCATGCACAGGTTGAGGATCACCGGGGTCAGCGCCGGCATCGCGAACTTCTGGAAGCTGTTCAACGCCCCGCCGGCCAGCGCGGTCAGCGACACGAACAGCAGGAACGGGAAGGTCAGCCGCAGCAGGTCCACCAGCAGGCCGTACTTGACCGGGTCGGCGGCGTCGGCATCGGCGAACAGCCAGGCGACCTGCGGGGTGAAGATCAGGCCCAGCGCGGTCAGCACCAGCAGCACCCCGCCCAGGGTGCCGGACACCCGCGCCATCAGTTCGCGCAGGTCGGCGTGCGGACGGGTCTCCTTCACTTCGGTGAACACCGGCACGAAGGCGGTGGCGAACGAACCCTCGGCAAACAGCCGGCGCAGGAAGTTGGGCACGCGGAACGCCACCCAGAACGCGTCGGTGGTGGCATTGGCACCGAAGGTGATGGAAATCGCCTGGTCGCGGACCAGGCCCAGCACCCGCGAGATCATCGTCATGCTGCTGAACGACAGCAGCCCCCGCAACATGCGCGGTGAACTCACCCACGGCCCCCTTGACAACTTGACTTGACGTTCATTCGGCCAACCATCATACTTGCGTGCTTGCTGTTCCCACCATACCGATTTTCAGGAAACCACCACCGTGGCCAATATCAAGTCCGCCAAGAAGCGCGCCAAGCAGACCGTTGTGCGCAACGCGCGTAACACGGCTCAGCGTTCGATGCTGCGCACCGCCGTCAAGAAGGTGATCAAGGCTCTGGATGCCAATGACGCCGCCGGCGCCGAGGCTGCCTTTGCTGTCGCCCAGCCGATCCTCGACCGTTTCAGCGCCCGTGGCCTGATCCACAAGAACAAGGCCGCCCGTCACAAGAGCCGCCTGACCGCCCGCATCAAGGCCCTCAAGGCCGCCTGATCGGCGCGATCACCGGGAGCCGCCCGGCTCCCGACGCGAAAAGCCCGGCTCCGGCCGGGTTTTTTGTGTCCGCCATCCAGCGGGCCATCGACAGGCGATGCCGGAAACCGCTCCCGGCGGTTTCCTTGTGCCCGCCATCCGGTAACGACGACCCTCCGGACCATCGACAGGCAATGCCGGGAACCGCTCCAGGCAGCTTCCCTGTGCCTGCCTTCCATCGCCGACCCGCTGCGGGCCATGGCGACAGGGCATGTCGAAAGCCGCTCCCGGCGGCTTCCGGGCACTGCCCCTCCACCGATCACCAGCCGGGCCGCCGACCGAAGACCTGGGAAGCCCCTCCCCCTGCGGATTTCTGCCGCCCGGCGCCGCGAGGCATCCGGCAGCTGCCGTCACGGCATGGGCGGAGCCCATCGGAAAAGGGCATCGCGGCCGCAACCGCGCCCCACGAGCGGGCGCCGCGGGCGCGGACAGGAACGAAAAACCCGACCGCGGCCGGGTTTTTCGCGTGTTCCGGGGCGAACGCCGCCTCTCAGCCCTGCGCTTCGCGCGCCTCGGCCTCGAGCAGCTTCTGCTGGTCGAAGAAGGCCATGATGTCCTTCATGATCGGCCAGGTGCCCTCGCGGCCCAGCGCCGAGACCAGATACCACGGACCGGTCCAGCCCAGCTCCTTGACCACCTGCTCGGCCGCGGCCCGCGCCTCGTCCTCGAACATCAGGTCGGCCTTGTTCAGCACCAGCCAGCGCGGCTTCTCCAGCAGCGCCGGGTCGTGCTTGCCCAGCTCGCGCTCGATCGCGCGCACCTGCTCGACCGGGGAAACGCCTTCCACGCCCCCCTCCATCGGCGAGATGTCGACCAGGTGCAGCAGCAACCGGGTGCGCTGCAGGTGGCGCAGGAACTGCGCGCCCAGCCCGGCGCCATCGGCCGCACCCTCGATCAGGCCGGGGATATCGGCGATCACGAAGCTGCGGTAGTTCTCCACCTTGACCACGCCCAGGTTCGGGTACAGCGTGGTGAACGGGTAGTCGGCCACCTTCGGCGTCGCCGCCGAGACCGCGCGGATCAGGGTGCTCTTGCCGGCATTGGGAAAGCCCAGCAGGCCGACGTCGGCCAGCAGCTTCAGCTCCAGCTTGAGCAGGCGCTGCTCGCCCTCCTCGCCCGGCAGCGCCTGGCGCGGCGCACGGTTGGTGGAGCTCTTGAAGTGCATGTTGCCCAGGCCGCCCTTGCCGCCCTTGGCCACCAGCAGGCGGTCGCCATGGCGGGTCATGTCGCCGATCACCTCGTCGGTGTCGACATTGATGACCACGGTGCCGACCGGCACGGTGATGACCAGGTCTTCGCCGCCCTTGCCGTAGGCCTGGCGGCCCATGCCGTTCTCGCCGCGCTGCGCCTTGAAGATGCGCTCGTGGCGGAAGTCGACCAGGGTGTTCAGGTTTTCGTCGGCGCGCAGCCAGACGCTGCCGCCGTCGCCGCCGTCGCCACCGTCCGGCCCGCCAAGCGGAATGAACTTCTCGCGGCGGAAACCGACGCAGCCATTGCCGCCGTTGCCGGCGATTACAGAGATTTCGGCTTCATCAACGAGTTTCATCTTGGTATCGCAAGGTTCTCAGAATTACTTCGGCCCGCAGCACCGGCGCGTCCTGCGCCGCGCCGGCGGCGCGGTACAGGCGCACGATGCGGCGGGGGTTGCCCCGCCCGTCGGGCAGGAAATAGTGATTGGAGACGCGGTATTGCGCACCTTCTAGCAGCTCCGCGTCGTCCAGTGGACGCCCCTGCGCATCGCGCGCCAGGACCTGGCGGCGCTTGCGCACGGGGGCGCCATCGGGCGCGACGCTGGTGGACTCTTCCAGCTCGACCCGGTTGGACGCGCCAAGGGTCAGGGTTCTTTCAAAGTCCTCGCGACCTTCGATGCCCGGACGCTGGCCTTTATAGCGCAGGGTGCGCGTGGCGCCAGCATAGCGGACCGTGCCCTCGCCCATCGGCCAGTCCGGCTGCCCGCTGCCCTGAGGCGCCCGCAGCCAGATCCGCACCGCGGCCGGCGGCGCGGGCCCGTCCTCGCCGTACGCCATGTGGACTTCCCAGCCGCGACTCCCGTCCCAGCTGAATACCGTGGTGCGCAGCCAGCCGTCGGCATCGAAATCGCCACGGGCACTGCTGCGCTCCACGCCCCCGGCGCCGGGCGCCGGCCGCCAGCCCTGCGGATCGGCCAACAACGCCGGCAACTGCGGCGAACCCGGCGGAAGGGCCAGGGTATCAGCCTGCAGCGATGCCAGCGGCCCGGTCACGGCCAGGGTGTCACGGTCGCTGGGAATGTCGGCCGCGCATCCCGCGCAGGCCAGCAGGCCGCACAGCAGGGCCACAGCCCGGTAACGGATCACCTTCCCTGCCTCCTGCCATGCGCGGCCCGCGGGATCACCTGCAAACGAGAAGCCCCGCCGAAGCGGGGCTTTCGTCGGCGGCGCCCACGCCGTGGCCCGGGCGCCTGCACGTGCGGAAGATCAGGCTTCCGCGACGACGCTGACGGTGCGGCGCTTCTTCGGGCCCTTCACCGTGAACTCGACCTTGCCGTCGACCAGCGCGAACAGCGTGTGGTCACGGCCCAGGCCGACGCCGGCGCCCGGGTGGAACTGGGTGCCGCGCTGACGCACGATGATGTTGCCGGCTTCGATGGCCTGGCCGCCGAAGATCTTGACGCCCAGGTACTTCGGGTTGGAGTCGCGGCCGTTGCGCGAGGAGCCTACGCCCTTTTTATGTGCCATGACGGATTCTCCTTGGATTAGCCGGCGATGCCGGTGATTTCGATTTCGGTGTAGTACTGGCGATGGCCCTGGCGCTTCATGTGGTGCTTGCGCCGGCGGAACTTGATGATCTTCACCTTGTCGGCGCGGCCGTGGGCCACGACCTTGGCGGTCACCGAAGCGCCCTTCAGGGCATCGCCGATCTTGATGCCGTCGGCGTCGCCGAGCATCAGGACGGTGTCGAACTTGATCTCGCTGCCGGCTTCGGCTTCGAGCTTCTCAACGCGGAGGGTCTCACCCTGCGCGACGCGGTACTGCTTGCCGCCAGTTACCAGGACTGCATACATGGGATGTCTCTTCTGTAGTTATTCTTGGGATCTGCCCACCATCGAGGGCGGACAGAAGCGGGATTTTACCGGCACCAAGCCGCCCGGGTCAAGTCGCCCCCGGGGCGGAAAACCCGTGCCTGAACAACGGCCTGCACCCGGCCCGGGCGCAGGCGTGCGCGCTGGCAATTCCGGCAATTGCCCCCAAATCCCAAGCTCGCTAGGCTGATCGACTGCCGTCAGCTGCATCCCCTGCCCCCACCGCGCCCGGTTTCCGCCGCGCGGCCCAGAACGGACCTCCCATGGCGATGGATTTCATCCGCATCCGCGGCGCGCGGACGCACAACCTCAAGAACATCGACCTCGACCTGCCCCGCGACAAGCTGATCGTGATCACCGGCCTGTCCGGCTCGGGCAAGTCGTCGCTGGCGTTCGACACCATCTACGCCGAGGGCCAGCGCCGCTACGTCGAGTCGCTGTCGGCCTACGCGCGGCAGTTCCTGAGCGTGATGGAGAAGCCCGACCTGGACCACATCGAGGGCCTGTCGCCGGCGATCTCGATCGAGCAGAAGTCCACCAGCCACAACCCGCGCTCGACCGTGGGCACCATCACCGAGATCTACGACTACCTGCGCCTGCTCTACGCCCGCGTCGGCAGCCCGCGCTGCCCCGACCACGGCTACCCGCTGGAAGCGCAGACCGTCAGCCAGATGGTCGACCAGGTGCTGGCGCTGGACCCGGAACAGCGCTACATGCTGCTGGCACCGGTGATCCGCGAGCGCAAGGGCGAGCACGTACAGGTGTTCGACCAGCTGCGCGCGCAGGGCTTCGTGCGCGTGCGCGTGGACGGAGAACTGCACGAGATCGACGCGGTGCCGCCGCTGGCGCTGCGCCAGAAGCACACCATCGAGGCGGTGATCGACCGCTTCCGCCCGCGCGAGGACCTCAAGCAGCGCCTGGCCGAGAGCTTCGAGACCGCGCTCAAGCTGGGCGACGGCATGGCCACCGTGCAGTCGCTGGACGACGCACAGGCGCCGCCGCAGCTGTTCTCGTCCAAGTACTCCTGCCCGGTCTGCGACTACGCGCTGCCGGAGCTGGAGCCGCGCCTGTTCTCGTTCAACTCGCCGGTCGGCGCCTGCCCCGGCTGCGACGGCCTGGGCATGGCCGAGTTCTTCGACCCGGCGCGCGTGGTGGTGCACCCGGAGCTGTCGCTGGCCGCCGGCGCGGTGCGCGGCTGGGACCGCCGCAACGCCTACTATTTCCAGCTGATCGCCTCGCTCGCCAAGCACTACCGGTTCGATGTCGACGCGCCGTGGCAGTCGCTGCCCGCGGACGTGCGCCAGGCCGTGCTGTACGGCAGCGGCGAGGACCAGATCACCTTCACCTACTTCACCGAGAACGGCGGCCGCAGCCAGCGCAAGCACCGCTTCGAGGGCATCATCCCCAACCTGGAGCGCCGCTACCGCGAGACCGAATCGCCGGCGGTGCGCGAGGAACTGGCCAAGTTCATCAGCGAACGGCCCTGCCCCGAGTGCGGCGGCGCGCGCCTGAACAAGGCCGCGCGCAACGTGTTCGTCGCCGACCGTCCGCTGCCGGAACTGGCGGTGCTGCCGATCGACGAGGCCAAGCGCTTCTTCGGCGAACTCAGCCTGCCGGGCTGGCGCGGCGAGATCGCCGCCAAGATCGTCAAGGAGATCAGCGAGCGGCTCGGCTTCCTGGTCGATGTCGGCCTGGACTACCTCACCCTGGAGCGCAAGGCCGACACGCTGTCCGGCGGCGAGGCGCAGCGCATCCGCCTGGCCTCGCAGATCGGCGCCGGCCTGGTCGGGGTGATGTACGTGCTCGACGAGCCGTCCATCGGCCTGCACCAGCGCGACAACGAGCGCCTGCTCGGCACCCTCACCCGGCTGCGCGACCTCGGCAACACGGTGATCGTGGTCGAGCATGACGAGGACGCCATCCGCCTGGCCGACCACGTGGTGGACATCGGTCCCGGCGCCGGCGTGCACGGCGGCGAGGTGGTCGGCGAAGGCCGGCTGGAGGACATCCTGGCCGCGCCGCGCTCGCTGACCGGCCAGTACCTGTCGGGCAAGCGCTCGATCGAGATCCCGGCGCGGCGCCACAGGCCCAACCCGAAGATGACGCTGCACCTGCGCGGGGCCAGCGGCAACAACCTCAAGGGCGTGGACCTGGACATCCCGGCCGGGCTGCTGACCTGCATCACCGGCGTGTCCGGCTCGGGCAAGTCCACCCTGATCAACGACACCCTGTTCTCGCTGGCGGCCAACGAGATCAACGGCGCCTCGCACCCGGTCGCGCCGTACCGCGAGGTCGAGGGCCTGGACCTGTTCGACAAGGTGGTGGACATCGACCAGTCGCCGATCGGCCGCACCCCGCGCTCGAACCCGGCCACCTACACCGGCCTGTTCACCCCGCTGCGCGAACTGTACGCCCAGGTGCCGGAAGCGCGCGCGCGCGGCTATTCGCCGGGGCGCTTCAGCTTCAACGTGCGCGGCGGGCGCTGCGAGGCCTGCCAGGGCGACGGCCTGATCAAGGTGGAGATGCACTTCCTGCCGGACGTGTACGTGCCCTGCGACGTCTGCCACGGCAAGCGCTACAACCGCGAGACGCTGGAGATCCTGTACAAGGGCTACAACATCAACGACGTGCTGGAAATGACCGTCGAGGATGCGCTGAAGCTGTTCGAGCCGGTGCCGGCCATCGCCCGCAAGCTGGAAACCCTGGTCGACGTGGGCCTGAGCTACATCAAGCTGGGGCAGAGCGCGACCACGTTGTCCGGTGGCGAGGCGCAGCGCGTGAAGCTGTCCAAGGAACTGTCGCGGCGCGATACCGGCCGCACCCTGTACATCCTCGACGAGCCGACCACCGGCCTGCACTTCCACGATATCGAGGCACTGCTGGGGGTGCTGCACAAGCTGCGCGACGAAGGCAACACGGTGGTGGTGATCGAGCACAACCTGGACGTGATCAAGACCGCGGACTGGATCGTCGACCTCGGCCCCGAGGGCGGCCACCGCGGCGGCACCGTGCTGGTCACCGGCACGCCGGAAGACGTCGCGGCCTGCCCGCAGTCGTACACCGGCCAGTTCCTGGCCAAGCTGCTGCCCTCCACCGGCGCGCGCCCGGAGCAGCCCGCGGCCGTGGCCAACAAGCCCGACGCGCGGCCGCCGCGCAAGGAAAAGCCCGCAAAGAAGGCGGCCGCGAAGAAATCCGCCACCAGCAAGAAGAAGGTTTCGTGATGAGCACCGCACACAAGCAGCTGGCCCGCGTGCCGATCAGCGTGCGCTGGCGCGACATGGACTCGATGGGCCACGTCAACAACGCCAAGTACGTCTCCTACCTGGAAGAGGCGCGCGTGCGCTGGATGCTGGGCGTGGAAGGCGTGTCGATGAACGACCGCATCGCCCCGGTGGTGGCCAACACCAACATCAACTACCGGCTGCCGATCGTGTGGCCCGACGACATCGTGGTCGAGCTGTTCGTCGAGCGCCTCGGCAACAGCAGCGTGACCATCGGCCACCGCATCGTCGACCAGAAGGACCCGGGCAAGCTGTACTCCGACGGCAACGTGGTGGTGGTGTGGATGGACACCCAGACCGGCCGCAGCGCGCCACTGCCCGAGGCCGTGCGCGCGGCGTCGAGCTGAGCCATGGCCGCTGCCGGCGGCAGCGAAGGACCGCCGGAACACGAAGGGGCCGCGATGCGGCCCCTTGTCGTTTCCGCCAGCGGTGCGTGGCGTCAGTCTTCCAGCAGCGGCTTGCGCGGCATCTTCTCTTCGCGCATGGCGGCGTTGTAGGCGAACGCGGCGACGATCGCCGCGGCCTGCTTCAGGTCTTCCGGCTCGGCGTGGTCCCAGGTATCCAGGTTGCTGTGGTGGACGTTGCTGAAGTAGTCCAGCCGGTCCTGGATGAACTGGAAGCCCGGCAGGCCGACCCGGTCGAAGCTGATGTGGTCGGTGCTGCCGGTGTTGCGGCTGGCCACGGTGGCGGCGCCGACGTCGTTGAACGGCTTCAGCCAGGCCTCGAAAATCGGCATCGCGGCGATGTTCTCCTGCGCATAGATGCCACGGAAGCGGCCCGAGCCGTTGTCCATGTTGAAGTACACCGAGAACTTGTCGTAGTCGCGCAGCTTCTGCAGCGGACCGGTCGGCTCGCGCAGCGAGGCCGGCAGCGCCTTCTGCGCCGGGTCGGTGGGCTCGGGGTAATGCGCGAAGTGCCTGGCCACGTAGGCCTGCGAGCCAATCAGGCCCTGCTCCTCGCCGCTCCACAGCGCCACGCGGATGGTGCGCCGGGGCTTGGCGCCCACCGCCTTGAGGATGCGCATGGCCTCCATCATCACCGCGACGCCGGCGGCGTTGTCGGCCGCGCCGGTGCCGGTGTGCCAGGAGTCCATGTGCGCACCCAGCATCACGATCTCGTCGGCCTTGCTGGTGCCGCGGATCTCGGCGATGGTGTTGTGGCCCGGCTGGTCGGTCTCGTCGGTGAAACGCGCATCGACGTTGACCCGCAGCTTCACCGGCTGCTTGCGCTCCAGCGCGCGCGCCAGCTGGTTGTAGTGCTCGGCGATCATCGCCAGCTCGGGGATGCCCACCGGTTCGCCGGCCTTGCGCGAACCGCCGCCACCGACGCGGATGATGCCGTTGTCCCAGCCGCTGATGCTGATCGACGCCAGCGCGCCCTCCGCGGCGAAGAAGGCATTGGTCGCACGCACCAGTTCCTGGCGTTCGGCGTACTCCTTGACCCGCTTGGCGCGGTCCTTGTCCGCGGATTTGGGAATGGTGAACTCCTGCAGCCCCTCCAGCGAGGTGGCGTCGTGCCGGTGCGAGTCGGCCTCGGTGCCGCGCTTGTACTCGCGCGCGTCGCCCAGCAGCAGGATCTTGCCGCGCAGCGTGCCCTTGTATTTTTCCAGGTCGGCCAGCTTCTTGATGTCGACCTTGACCACTTCGCCTTCGACGGTGCCGTTGGTGCCCGGCGTCCAGGCCTTGGGCAGCGCATACAGCTGGGTCAGGCGTGGCTCCAGCATCTCCACGCTGGCCGACTCGAACTCCCAGCCGCGGCCGAAGTCGTCGAAGGCCTCGTCATGCGCGCTGGTCAGCCCCCATTCGCCGAACTTCTGCCGGGTCCAGGCATTGGCCCGGGTCATGGCCGGCGAGTTGGTCAGGCGCGGGCCGATGCTTTCGGTGAGATAGGAAAAGGTATCCATGACCTGCGAACGGTGGAACGCTTCCTGGCGGATCTTGCCCACCATGTCCAGATCGACCTGTTCGGCCGCGCCCGCGCCACCAGCGAACGCCAGCCCCATGCCCAGTACCAGCAAGCACCGCTTGATCATCATTTCCCCCGGCCCGCGGCCGATCACGACAAAGGCCCGAGTCTAGCCAGCGCCGCCGGCGGCCGAGCCGGCCAATGGTCATGGTCGCGCATGGGCAGCGGCGCGTTGCCGCCGCAGCGGGCCTGCGCAGCGCCGGCGCGGGCTCAGCCCGGCGACACCACGGCGCATTGCAGCGCCGCTCGCCACTGCCCCGGCCAGTCGCGGTCGTTGGCCACCTGCGCCTGCGCGCGGCTGGCCTGGAAGGCGGCAAAATCCAGTTCCGCGACCGTCCAGGGCTGGCCGTCAGCGGTGCGCGCCAGCATGCCGTCGTCGGGGAAGCCGCGGTCCATCGGCGCATACACCGCCGCTTCGCCGGTATTGACGTCCAGCGCCGGACTCCAGCCGGCCTCGCCCGCGGTCACCGACTGCGCCACGAACATGCGGTTCTCCAATGCCCGCGCCAGGCAGCCCACGCGCACGCGGGTGGCGCCGGCCTCGGTGTCGGTGCAACTGGGCACCACCAGCAGCCGCGCACCCGCCTCGTACTGCGCGCGCACCGGCAGCGGGAACTCGCTGTCGTAACAGACCGCCACGCCGGCGCGGATGCCGTCGATCTCGAACACCTTCAGTACGTCGCCGCCGTCGATCAGCCCGGTGGCCTGCTCGAAGCCGGTCAGCTGCAGCTTGTCCTGCCACAGGTGCGTGCCCTGCGGCGTCAGCCAGTCGCAGCGGTTGCGGTAGCGGCCATGACCGGTGTCGAGCAGGAACGTGCCGGCGACCACGTGCATGTCCAGGTCGCGGGCGAGGCCGGCGAACAGCTGCAGCCAGGGTTGCCGGTAACGCTGGATCGCCGCCAGCGACGCCGCCAGGTCGCGCTGGATGCCCGCGTCGAAGGTGGCCGCCAGTTCCAGCGACAGGTATTCGGGCAGCACCGCGATGCGCGCGCCGGCCGCGGCGGCGGCCTCCAGTTCCTGGCGCTGGCGCGCGGCGAAGGCGTCGAAACCGGCCGGAGCGCCGATCCGGTAACGGGCAACGGCGATCTTCATGCGGCCGGCTCCAAGGCACGGGTCCAGACAGTGAGCGCGTGCGACAGCTCGCCGCGACCGACCTCGTCCCAGCACAGGTGCAGGGTCATGCCCGGCTGCCGCGCATAGCCGCGCCTGCGCCAGAACCCGTCGTTGTCGCGGTGGCCGGCAGGCCGGCGCGGGTCGTCATGGTCACGGTCCACCGCGCAGAACGCGGTCATCGCGAAGCGCCCGAGCGCGCGCGCATGCGCCTCGCGGGCGTCGAAGAAGGCATGGCCGATGCCACGCCCGCGCCAGGCCGGCAGCAGCACCGACTCGCCGAAATAGAACACCTGCGCCGGATCGATGCCGGCCGCCTCGAACGGCGCGCGGAACGCCGGGCCGTCATCGAGCAACGGCAGGCCGGTGGAGGCGCCCACCACCTCATCGCCGGCCCGCGCCACCACGCACACCGCATCCGGCGTGGCCGCATAGGCGGCCAGGTAGTCGCGCTCGTAGTCCAGGCTGCCCCGGTACAGATACGGCCAGTCCTTGAATACCCGGATGCGCAGGCGCGCCACGTCGTCGAGTACCGGCAGCAGGTCGGTGCCGCGCAGGGCGGCGATGGAGGGAGAGGCGTCCATGGCGGAATTCTAGCGCCGCGCGTTTGCCGCGCAGCAGCGCCTCAACCGCAGCCGACCAGGGCACCGCCATCCCCGTCGGAGACAAGGCATCCGCCGCGGCCATCGCGCCTGAACCGGTAGACCGTGGGGCAAAGCACGCTCGTGCGCCACAGGGTCCGGCGTTCTTCCGGCGCGAGCAGCCGTGGCATCGCCAGGCTGACATCCCATGACGCCGAGCACCGGGATGCCACCGGCACGATGACGATCAAAGCGAGCCCCATCGCGGGCAACGCCGACAACACCACGCCGACGGCCGGAACCCTCCTGTACCCCGCCTCGATGGCCACCGCCACGCCGGCCAGCAGCGGCAGCGCGACGATCGCGAGCAGTGCCAGTGCATGATGGAAACGCATCGCGCCCCCGTTCCAGCTTCAGTAGCCGCGTGCGCACCGGGCCGCTCCCGGTTCGCGCCACAACAGCCACACCCGCCGGTGCACGGCATCGCACACCACCACCTGGCGTTCCCGCAGCACCGCCCTGAAGCGCAGGCCACGACGACCCAGCGCCTGCCAGCGGCCTGCGCCGTCCAGCGCGGGCAGGCCTGCGGCGCCGCGCTGGCGGATCCGCTCGACCAGCGTTGCGTCCAGTTGCAGGCACAGGCAGCCGTGGCGCGGGGCCGTCCCCAGTCCCAGTGCCGCCAGCGGCGAAGCGGCCCAGCCAGCGCCCTGCTCCACCCGCAGCACCGCTGCCGCCAGCCCCGGCGGCAGCCCTTGCCGCAGCCGCCGGAGCAACCGTGTGCTCAACCGCATCGGGTTCACCGCAGACCGCCGCCGAGGTCGTACCAGTCCACCTTGCGGGTCAGCCACATGATCGCCGCGAGGATCCCGAACAGCAGCAGCGAGCCCATCAGCAGCGCATTGTTCTCCGACGCCAGCAGCAGGTACAGGACCCCGTACAGCAGGGTCAGCAGGGTGGCAAAGCCCAGCCCGTGCCGCCAGCTGCGCAACACCCCGCTGAGGTAGAAACCCTGCAGGCCGATGCACGCCAGCGCCGACACCAGGTACGCCTGCCAGAAGACGATGTGCTCGGACAGGCTCAGCAGCAGCAGGAAGAAGATCGCCAGCGCCAGCCCGACCAGCAGGTATTGCAGCGGATGGATCCGCAGCCGCCTGATCAGCTCGAACAGGGCGAAACCGACGAAGGTCAGCAGCACGAACAGGATGCCGTACTTGCTGGCGCGGTCGACCTGCGTGTACACGTCGACCGGGTCCACCAGCGCCACCTCCAGCGCCTCGACCGCGCCGCCATCGCTGCGCAGGTCGCGGCGCAGCTGTTCCTGCGCGGCCGAGGCCAGCGAGGACACCGCCCAGTCGGCCTTGAACCCGGCATCGTCGATGTGGCGCTCGTTGGGCGCGAAGCTGCCGCCGAACAGCGGATGCGGCCAGGTCGAGGCCAGCGACACGCGGGTGTCGTCGCCCACCGGCACCACCGACAGCGAGCGGGTGCCGTCGAGCACGAACTCCAGCTCCACCCTGCGGCCCTCGGCCAGGGTGCCCTGTTGCGGCTGGCCCAGCGGCGACAGCATGGCGTGCAGCCCCTTGGACGCGCCCTCCAGCGCCAGCGAACCGGCGTGCAGCGGCAGCGCGCGCCCGTCCACCCGCAGGTTGGGCGTACCCACCAGGCCGCGCACGTCGGCGATGCCCAGCGCCAGGTAGGGCCGGCCGTAGACGCGGCCCGGCACGGCGGCATAGGCGGCATCGGCGAACTCGGCCTGCACCCGCGCGTGCCAGCTGTACACCGGCACCCGGAACAGGCCCACCCGGCGCTCGTCCGGGCGCAGCTCGCCCTGTATCCGCAACTGCCGCGGCATCTGCAGGTCATAGCCGTGCTCGGTCCGCAGCTCGCTCTTGAGCACGCCCGCCTCGACCACCTCGACCTCGCGCTGCTGGGTCCACGGCAGTACCCGCACCGGGCCGATCAGCGACTGCGCCCCGGCGCGGCTCTGCGCCACCCGTTCGATGGCCTGGTCGCGGTAACGCTCGCGCTCGGCGATGGTGCCGCGGATCAGCAGCAGGGGAATCAGCAGCAGCAACGCCAGCCCGCCGACCACGGCGAAGCGCAACAGCAGTTTCAGGGAAGTCATGGCCCGTCCTCGTGTGGAAACGGGCACAGCGTGGCCGCCCCGGATGGGCGCGGTTTGTGGCGAATTTGAAGTGGAGGTGAAGCCGCTGGCGGTGAGCGCCGCGCAGCGGCGGCAGCGGCCGGTTGCGGACACCTGCCGCAACATAGTATGAATCCGCGCTGTCCCGCCGCCCGGCACTCTCTGGCTGCGCCGCCATTCCCCGAAGGAACCCTACGTGCTGCATGCCAGGTCGCGTACGTCGCTGATCCACCGGCTGTCCCTGAGCATCTGGGGCCTGTTCCTCGCCCTCCTCGTGCTGCTCTGCGCATTCGGCTACCTGGCCATGCGGGTAATCACCGACCGGGTGGTGCCGATGGTCGCGCAGCGCAGCGTCGACCTGCGCGCCCGGGCCAGCGAAGGCCAGTTCCTGCAGGCCGAACAGAGCGTGCAGCGGCTGCAGCGGGAACTGCTGTGGCGGCTGGACCACGCCGACCGGCAGGCCGCGCTGGCCCGCTTCGACACCCTGTTCGCGCGCAGCCCCGACGGCCTGTGGCGGCTGCAGCCCGGGCAGGTGGACCCGGAGCGCGCGCCCACCCTGTACCTGCACCAGCCCGCGCACGGCCTGGACGCTTCGGCGCGCCTGCGCGCGGTGGTCGCCTACGACCTGCTGCGCGAACAGGGCCCGGCGCTGGTGCCGCCGTTCTTCTCGGTCTACATGGACTTCGTCGAGGACGGGCTGATGGTCTATGCGCATGGCATGGACTGGGGCAGCAACGCCGACGCCAGCGCCACCAACGCCGGCTACCCGACCATGCAGGGCTCGGACCCGCGACGCAACCCGCAGCGCAGGGTGTTCTGGACGCCGGTCTACCTGGACCGGCAGGCCAATACCTGGATGGTGTCGGTGATCAAGCCGCTGGACTGGGAGGGGCGCTGGGTCGGCACGCTCGGCCACGATGTGCTTGTGCAGAGCCTGATCGACCACGCCACCGACCACGACAGCGCGGGCGTGCAGCTGGTCATGGCCGCCGACGGCGCGCTCATCGCGCACCCGCAGTTCAGCCGCCGCATCGCCGCCGCCGACGGGCAACTGAAGCTGTCCGCGCTCGACGACCCGCTGCTGGCCCAGGTGCACGGGATGATCGCCCATGGCCGCGGCGACCACGGCGTGGGCCGCTCCCCGGACGGCAGCCACTGGGTCGCATGGTCCAGGATCCACGGCCCCGGCTGGTACCAAGTGTTCCTGCTGCCGCAGGCACGGGTGGACCACGTGTTGATGTGGGGCCTGCTGGCGGTGTCCGCGTTCGGCATCCTCGGCCTGCTGCCGGCGATGTGGCTGCTGCGGCGGCGGGTCGGCCTGCTGTTCGGGGCCCCGCTCACCCGCCTGACCCAGGCGGTGGACGAGCTCAGCCAGGGCCGCGAACCCAGGCCGATCGCGATGCAGGGCAACGACGAGCTGGGGCACCTGGCCGACGCGTTCGACGACATGGTCGAGGAACTGGTGCAGCAGCGCGCCCTGCAGTTCGCGCACGCCCAGGCGCTGCAGACCGAGATCGACGAACGCCGCCAGTTCATGACCCGGCTGGAGGAGGAGCGCGCGCGCCTGCTGGCGCTGCTCGGCGCGATGAACCTGGGGATCCTGTTCGTCAGCCACGAGAACCGCGCCACCTACTGCAACGCCGCGTTCCTGGCCATGTGGGATTTCCCCGAAGGCATCACCGTGGTCGGCAACACCACCGACCAGTGGCTGGAAGCGTCGCAGCGGCTGATGATCGACCCGCTGGAGTTCCGCCGGCACATGGACGAGGCCAAGGTCTCGCCCGAACTGCACAAGCGGCTGGAAATCCGCCTGCACGACGGCCGCATCGTCATGCACGACGCCTACCCGGTGCGCGACGCGCAGGAACACTTCCTCGGCCGGCTGTGGGTGCAGGAGGACATCACCCACGAGCGCCAGACCGCCGAACAGCTGGTACGGCTGGCCCAGCATGACCCGTTGACCAGCCTGTACAACCGGCGCCGCTTCGAGGACGAGCTGGCGCGCTTCTTCCACGCCGCCGAACGCATCCCCAGCCAGGCCGCGCTGCTGTTCTTCGACCTGGACGAGTTCAAGTACATCAACGACACCTTCGGCCACCGCGCCGGCGATTCGGTGCTGAACCGCATGGCGGTCGAGATCCGTACCCTGGTGCGCAGCGGCGAGACCCTGTTCCGGCTCGGCGGCGACGAGTTCGCGGTACTGATGCCGCATGCGAGCCTGGACGACGCCCAGCACCTGGCCGAACGCATCGTGGCGCGGATCTCGCAGACGCCGCTGCGCCTGCACGAACACACCGTGCGCCTGACCACCAGCCTGGGCATCGCCCACTTCCCCACCCACGCCGACAATGCCGAGGACCTGGTCGCCCATGCCGACGCGGCGATGTACCAGGCCAAGCACACCGGCAAGAACCGCTGGAACGTCTACCGCCCCGACCGCGACAGTTCGCGCGAGATGGCCACCCGCCTGGCATGGAACGACCGCATCGCGCGCGCGCTGGAGCACGACCTGCTGCGCCTGCATTTCCAGGGCGTGCACCACGCCGCCGACGGCCGCCTGGCGCACCTGGAGGCGCTGATCCGGATGGAGGACGAGGCCAACCCCGGCCAGCTCATCATGCCCGCGCAGTTCATCGAACCCGCCGAGAAGAGCGGCAAGATCCTGCAGATCGACCGCTGGGTGATCGGCCGCAGCATCGAACTGCTGGCCAGCCACCCGAACCTGCCGGCCATCGCCGTCAATATTTCCGGGCGCTCGTTCGACGACCCCGAGCTGCCGGCATGGATCGGCGGCCAGTTGCGCCAGCGGCAGGTCGCGCCGCGGCGGCTGCTGGTGGAACTGACCGAAACCTCGGCGGTCTCGGACATGGGCGACGCGGCGCGCTTCATCGCCGCCCTGCGCGACACCGGCTGCCCGATCTGCCTGGACGACTTCGGCACCGGGTTTTCCTCGTTCGCCTACCTCAAGAACCTGCAGGCCGACGTGCTCAAGATCGATGGCATGTTCATCCGCGACCTGCCCAGCGAGCGCGACAACCAGGTGTTCGTGCGCGCCATCATCGAAGTGGCGCACGGCATGGGCAAGCTGACCGTGGCCGAGTTCGTCGAGGACGAGGCGACGCTGCAGATGCTGCGCGCGCTGGGCGTGGACATGGTGCAGGGCTACCACCTGGACCGGCCGCGCGCCGACCATCCGGTCTTCGCCGACCGCCCTGCGCCGGAACCTGCTCCGCTGGGCGATGACGCATCACCGCCGGCGTAGCTGCGGGGCTTGCCCCGCATGAAGCTTTCCCGGCGCAGCCCCGTGCCGGGCAAGCCCGGCACCTACGTCATTGGCAACCACAGGCTCGCCTCCGCACCGCCCTCCACGCGGTTGCGCAGGTACGCGTGGCCGCCGTGCAGGCGCGCGACTTCGGCCACGAACGGCAGGCCCAGCCCGGAACTGCGCTGGCCGCTGCCGGGGCGGGCCAGCGAATAGAAGCGCTCGAACACCCGTTCCAGCGCGTAGTCCGGCACCCCGGGCCCCTGGTCGGACAGCGCCACCTCCCAGCCGCCCTGCGCGGCCGCCAGCCGCAGCCCGATCCGCCCGCCTTCCGGCGAGAACGCGATGGCGTTGTCCAGCAGGTTGTCCAGCGCCTGCCGCAGCAGGAACGCATCGCCCTGCACGCTGGCGTGCGCGGGCAGTTCGCAGTGCAGCGCCAGGCGGGCGGCCTGCAGGCGCGGCGCCGCGTCCTCGGCGAGCTGCCGGCACAGCGCCGACAGGTCCACCGCGCTGCGCCGCTGCAGCCAGCCGTGCTGTTCCACCTCGGCCAGCCGCAGCAGCTGGTCGATGGTCTCGGTCAGGCGCCGCTCCTGCTGCGCGATGTTGGCGGCGAAACGCTGGCGGTCGGCCTCGGGCAGCGGTTCCTGCAACAGCTCGGCGGCACCGCGGATCGCCGCCAGCGGGCTCTTCATCTCGTGCGTGAGCGACTGCACGTACTGCTCGACATAGGCCTTGCCCTCGAGCTTGCGGCGCATGGTCTCCAGCGCCTGGCCGAGGTCGCCGATCTCGTCGCCGCGCGGCCTCGGCGGCGGCACCGGTTCGCCGGCGCTGACCGCCTTCGCATAGCGGCTCAGGCTGCCGATGCCGCGCGCCAGCCACCAGGTCATCAACAGCCCGATCAGCGCCGCCGAGCCGATCAGCCACGCGCCGCGCGCGACGATGGCGCGCTGGCTGGCAGTGATGAACGGATCGATGCTGTCATTGGGCTGGGCCAGGGTCAGTACCCCGATCAGGGTGCGGCCATCGTCCGGATCGTAGACCGGCGCGGCCACGTGCATGACGGTGCTGTCGGCGTCGCCCGGGGTCCCCGGGCTCGAGCGCGCGCCGTACTGGCCGCGCAGGGTGCGGTAGACATCGTTCCAGCGCGAGTTGTCGCGGCCCACGTCCTGCCCGCGCGAGTCGTAGACGACGATGCCGCGGGCATCGGTCACGGTGACCCGGTAGTCGATGCTGCGCTTGGGGAACCGCCACACCATCGCCCGCGGGTCGCGCCGCTGCGCGGTCGCCATGTGCGCGGCGAAGCGGCCGTCGGCGATGTGCCCGGCCTTCAGGTCCGGCGCGGCCATCACCGCCAGCACGTTGGCCGAGTCGACCAGGGTGGACTCCATCGCCTGGCGCACGCCCGGCTTGACCTCGTCGACGAACACCCGCATCACGAAGAACGCGGCGATGCCGACGATCAGGAAGAAACCGAGGAAGAGTTTCAGGCCCAGGCGCATTTATCGCCGCCTTCGTTTCTGGAGCAAAGGCTTTTTGTCCCCTTCGGCGAGCGAGTTGGTTCTCTTTGCTCGTGCGAAGAGAAGCAACCAACAGAAAGCACGCCCCTGCCTCCGCGCCCGCTGCGCAAGCGCATCGGGTCCACTCCGCCGGCGGGATTTTCCTACACGGCATCCCTGTCGCGTGGAAAAACGACGTGCATCCATGCACGTCGCCCTTCGGGTTTTTCCCGCCGGCTCCGTCGCTGCGGAAGGGGATTCTGAAAGGCAAGAGCAGCCGACGCCATTCCGCCGCTCTTGGCCGCCAGCGTCCAGGATTGCCATCCGGCCGGTGCCGCGACTGTGCTTTTGCTCCTGGATGCTGACGTCCCATGGCCGTAAAGCGGGCCGAGTACCGCCGCGACCCGAGGAGTGGACATGCGCACACATCTGAATGAAGCGCGCGGTGCGTCGTCTCCCTGGCCCGCGAGGAGCACGGGGAACCGATGCGGCTTGATCGCATCGGCTCGCGTCCGGCCCGTGCTTTGCCCTGGCGGCTTCCCTTTGCACGGGCAAAGAGAAACAGCCCGCGCTCCGAAGGGCGGCGAAAGCCTTGGATCTTCCGCAGTCAGACATCCAGCGCATATCCCACGCCCCGGTGCGTGCGGATCGGATCGTCCTGCGCCCCCGCCGCGCGCAGCTTGGCGCGCAGGGTCTTCACGTGCGTATCCACCGTGCGGTCGGCGCTGTCGCTGGCATGGTCCCAGCCGCGCTCCATCAGCTGCGCGCGGCTGAGGATCGCCCCCGGCCGCTGCAGCAGCGCCGCCAACAGCGCGTATTCGTAGCGGGTCAGGTCCAGCGGCACGTCGCGGTAGCGCACCCGCCGACCCTCGCGGTCGATCGCGAACACCCCCTGCCGCACCCAGCCGGGCTCGGCGTCCGCGGCCAGCGGCTGCGCCGGCCGCCGCAGCCGCGCGCGCACCCGCGCCACCAGTTCGCGCGGCGAGAACGGCTTGCCGACGTAGTCGTCGGCGCCCAGCTCCAGCCCCAGCACCCGGTCGAACTCGTCGTTGCGCGCGGTGAGGAAGATCACCGGCACCTGGCTGAACGTGCGCAGCTGGCGGCAGACCTCGAAGCCGCCCAGGTCGGGCAGGCCCACGTCCAGTACCACCACGTCGATGCCGCCGGCGCGCACCCGCTCCAGCGCCAGCCGTCCCAGCGCGCAGTGCTCGGCCGCGTGGCCCTCGCTGCGCAGCGCATACAGGACGGTATCGGCGATGGCGGCCTCGTCTTCGACGACGAGCACCCGGGCAGGCTGTTCGGACATGGCGCCAGCATAGCCGCCCCGGGGCGGCGCCCGTACACTGCACCGATGAACTACCGCCACGCCTTCCATGCCGGCAACCATGCCGACGTGCTCAAGCACATCGTCCTGCTCGCCCTGATCGATGCGCTCAAGCGCAAGGACGCGCCGTTCTTCGTGCTCGACACCCATGCCGGCCGCGGCCGTTACCTGTTGTCGGCCGAGGAAAGCCGCAAGACCGCCGAGGCCGACGTCGGCATCAGCCGGCTGATGGCCGCGCCGGCCCTGCCGGAAGTGGTCGAGCGTTACCTGCGCGCGATCCAGGCCAACAACCCGGTGGGTGGCCTGGTCGCCTACCCCGGCTCGCCGCTGCTGGCCGCCCAGGCCCTGCGCGAACAGGACCGGCTGGCCGCCTGCGAGCTGCAGCCGGAGGAAGCCGCGGCGCTGAGGGAGCTGTTCGCGCGCGACCGCCGCGTGCAGGTGCTGGCCGGCAACGGCTACGACAGCATCCGCGCCCTGCTGCCGCCCAAAGCCGGCGCCACGAAGATCGGCCGCGCGCTGGTGCTGATCGACCCGCCCTACGAGGCGCAGGACGCCGAATACCCGCAGATCATCGCCACCGTGCGCGAGATCCTGGCGCGCATGCCGCAGGCGCAGTGCGCGGTGTGGTACCCGATCAAGCAGCGCCGCAGCCTGCTGCCGTTCTTCCGCAAGGCCGCCGCGCTGCCGGCGAAATCGGCGCTGGTGGCCGAACTGATGGTGCGCCCGGACGATTCGCCGCTGCGCCTGAACGGCAGCGGCATGCTGCTGCTCAATCCGCCCTGGCAGTTCGACCAGGCGTTGGCGCCGGCCTTGCCGGTGCTGCAGCGCGAACTGGGCGAAGCCGGCGCCTCGACCCGGCTGGAATGGATAAAAATCGGCGATTGAGCCGGGCCAGCGCGCGACGGCGGTGGCCGCGGCGGACCTGCCGGCATGGCGCGTGGCCCCTGGGCGGCCCCGCTCGCCACGGTTGAATCACGTTCACAGAACCTCACGCCACAGGTGCAAGAATCGGTGGACTCTGGAGGAACCGCAGTCATGGCTACCCGCAACCGCATGCCCCCGTGGCATGAAAACTTCAAGGCACCCAGCGGCCGGGAACTGCTCATCCGTCCCATCCGCCCCGAGGACGGTGCCCCGCTGCAGGGCGCATTCGCGCTGTTCGGGCCGGAGGAAGTCCGCGACCGATTCCTGCAGGCCGTTGACGTGCTGTCGGACGAAACCGCCCAGCGCCTGACCCATCCCAATCCCAAGACCGAAATCTCGCTGGTCGCGGCCGAGCCGCTGCCGCCGGGTGAGGCCGTGGTCGGCGCGGTGGCCCGCGCCTCGATCATCCCCGGCACCCGCGACGCCGAGTACGCCATCCTCGTCAGCCGCTTCCTGGCCGGCCAGGGCCTGGGCCGGCAATTGATGCGCAAGCTGGTCAAGTGGGCGCGCGGCAAGTACCTGGACCGCATGTACGGCGATATCGCCCAGGACAACGAACCGATGCTGCAGCTGGCCGCCTCGCTGGGCTTCAAGCAGGTACCGCACCCGTCCGGCACCCCGGGCCTGGTGCGGATGGTGCTGGAGCTGGCCAACTGAGGGCCAGGAGTGAGTGAAGAGGAGTGAGGAGTGAGAAAAAGCAGGGGCAAGTGAAGATGAGTGAGTAGTGAGAAGGGGCAACGGCAACGGCCAAAGCCGGGGTTGAAAGCCAAAGCCGTCATTCCCGCGAAGGCGGAAATCGCTCTTGCTTCCCGCTCCTGCCTCTTCTCGCTCCTTCTCGCTCACTCCCGCTCTTCAGCCACCTGTGGGGCAAGAGCGAGCTCTGCCTTCGCGGAGATGACGGCTTTTGCCCCTGCTTTTTCTCACTCCTCACTCCTCTCCACTCACTCCTATAAAATCAGCGACGTCATGTCGCTCCCCACCTCCTATCCCGTTCCGCCGCTGCCCCGCGCGGGCCAGCTCCGCGCCTGGTGGCGCGCCCCCGCATCGACCAGCGCGCTGGCCTGGCACGTGGCCCGTGCCGCGCAGGCGCATGGCAAGCCGCTGTTGCTGGTCACCCGCGACAACCACGGCGCGCACCAGGCCGTGGCCGACCTGCAGACCCTGCTGGGCGACGACGCCACGCTGCCGGTGGTGCCGTTCCCGGACTGGGAAACCCTGCCCTACGACCAGTTCAGCCCGCACCCGGACATCATTTCCCAGCGCCTGGCCGCGCTGCACCGGCTGCCGGGGCTCACCCATGGCATCGTGGTGGTGCCGGTGCAGACCCTGCTGCAGCGGCTGGCGCCGCTGAGCTACATCGTGGGCGGCAGCTTCGACCTGCGGGTCGGCCAGCGCCTGGACATGGACGCGGAAAAGCGCCGCCTGGAGAGCGCGGGCTACCGCAACGTGCCGCAGGTGATGGATCCGGGCGATTTCGCCGTGCGCGGCGGCCTGCTCGACGTCTACCCGATGGGCGCCGACGCGCCGCTGCGGATCGAGCTGCTGGACGAGGACATCGACTCGATCCGCGAATTCGACCCCGAATCGCAGCGTTCGCTGGACAAGGTCGCAGCGGTGAAGATGCTGCCCGGCCGCGAAGTGCCGATGGACGAGGCCAGCCTGGCGAAGGTGCTGGCCACGCTGCGCGAGCGCTTCGACGTGGACACCCGCCGCAGCCCGCTCTACCAGGACCTCAAGGCCGGCGTGCTGCCGTCGGGCATCGAATACTTCCTGCCGCTGTTCTTCGAGCGCACCGCCACCCTGTTCGATTACCTGCCCAGCGGCTTCCTGACCGTGGTCGCGCCCGGCGTGGGCGAGGCCGCCGACGCGTTCTGGGCGCAGACCGGCAGCCGCTACGAGCAGCGCCGCCACGACATCGAACGGCCGCTGCTGCCGCCGGAGGAGATCTACCAGTCGCCGGACAGCCTGCGCGAGCAGTTCAACCGGCAGCCGCGGGTGGACGTGTGGCCGGCCGACCACCCGCGCATCGCCGAGGCGCAGGCGCTGGGCGACCAGCCGCTGCCGCCGCTGCCGGTGGCGGCCAAGGACGCCCCCGCCGGCCAGGCGCTGAAGTCCTTCCTCGAGCACTACCCCGGCCGGGTGCTGGTGGCGGCCGACTCGCCGGGCCGCCGCGAGGCGCTGCTGGAAGTGCTGCAGGCCGCCGACCTGCGGCCGCCGGTGGTGCCCGGGCTGCCGGCGTTCCTGGCCGCCGACACGCCGCGCTTCGCGATCACCGTGGCGCCGCTGGACGACGGCTTCGCCCTGGCCGAGCCACCGCTGGCGGTGCTCACCGAGCGCCAGCTGTTCCCCGAGCGCGCCGGCCAGCCGCGCCGCAGCCGCCGCGCCGGGCGCGAGCCGGAGGCGATCATCCGCGACCTCGGCGAACTGACCGAGGGCGCGCCCATCGTCCATGAGGACCATGGCGTCGGCCGCTACCGCGGGCTGATCGCGATGGACGTGGGCGGCATGCCCGGCGAATTCCTGGAGATCGAGTACGCCAAGGGCGACCGCCTGTACGTGCCGGTCGCGCAGCTGCATCTGATCAGCCGCTACTCCGGCGCCTCGCCGGAAACCGCGCCGCTGCATTCGCTCGGCGGCGAGCAGTGGGCCAAGGCCAAGCGCAAGGCCGCCGAGAAGGTGCGCGACGTCGCCGCCGAGCTGCTGGAGATCCAGGCCCGGCGCCAGGCCCGCGCCGGCCTGGCGCTGGACATCGACCGCGCCATGTACGAGCCGTTCGCCGCCGGCTTCCCGTTCGAGGAAACCCCGGACCAGCTGGCCGCGATCGAGGCCACCCTGCGCGACCTGCAGTCGTCGCAGCCGATGGACCGCGTGGTCTGCGGCGACGTCGGCTTCGGCAAGACCGAGGTGGCCGTACGCGCCGCCTTCGCCGCCGCCAGCGGCGGCAAGCAGGTGGCGGTGCTGGTGCCCACCACGCTGCTGGCCGAACAGCACTACCGCAATTTCCGCGACCGCTTCGCCGATTACCCGCTCAAGGTCGAAGTGCTGTCGCGCTTCAAGAGCACCAAGGAGATCAAGGCCGAGCTGGACAAGGTGGCCGACGGCAGCATCGACGTGATCGTCGGCACCCACCGGCTGCTGCAGCCGGACGTGAAGTTCAAGGACCTGGGCCTGGTCATCGTCGACGAGGAACAGCGCTTCGGCGTGCGCCAGAAAGAAGCGCTCAAGGCGATGCGCGCCAACGTGCACCTGCTCACGCTCACCGCCACGCCGATCCCGCGCACGCTGAACATGGCCATGGCCGGACTGCGCGACCTGTCGATCATCGCCACCCCGCCGCCGAACCGGCTGGCGGTGCAGACCTTCGTCACCCAATGGGACAACGCGCAGCTGCGCGAGGCGTTCCAGCGCGAACTGTCGCGCGGCGGCCAGCTGTACTTCCTGCACAACGACGTGGAGAGCATGGGACGGATGCAGCGCGAGCTGTCCGAGCTGGTGCCCGAAGCGCGCATCGGCATGGCCCACGGGCAGATGCCCGAGCGCGAGCTGGAAAAGGTGATGCTGGATTTCCAGAAGCAGCGCTTCAACGTGCTGCTGGCCAGCACCATCATCGAGTCGGGCATCGACATCCCCAACGCCAACACCATCATCATCAACCGCGCCGACCGCTTCGGCCTTGCCCAGCTGCACCAGCTGCGTGGCCGCGTCGGCCGCTCGCACCACCGCGCCTACGCGTACCTGGTGGTACCGGACAAGCGCTCGATCACCCCCGACGCGCAGAAACGGCTGGACGCCATCGCCTCGATGGACGAGCTCGGCGCCGGCTTCACCCTGGCCACCCACGATCTGGAGATCCGCGGCGCCGGCGAGCTGCTCGGCGAGGACCAGAGCGGGCAGATGGCCGAAGTCGGTTTCAGCCTCTACACCGAACTGCTGGAACGCGCGGTGCGTTCGATCCGCTCCGGCAAGCTGCCCGACCTGGACGCCGGCGAGGAAGTGCGCGGTGCCGAGGTCGAGCTGCACGTGCCGGCGTTGATCCCGGAGGATTACCTGCCCGACGTGCATACCCGCCTGACCCTGTACAAGCGCATTTCCAGCGCGCGCGACAGCGCCGCTCTGCGCGAACTGCAGGTGGAGATGATCGACCGCTTCGGCCTGCTGCCGGATGCGGTCAAGCACCTGTTCGCCATTGCCGAGCTCAAGCTGCAGGCCAATGCGCTGGGCATCCGCAAGCTGGAACTGGGCGAGAACGGCGGCCGCATCGTGTTCGAGGCCAAGCCCGACATCGACCCGATGGCGGTGATCCAGCTGATCCAGAAGCAGCCCAGGCTCTACCAGATGGATGGCCCGGACAAGCTGCGCATCCGCCACCCGTTGCCGGAAGGCGCGGACCGCTTCAACGCCGCCCGCGCGCTGCTGGCCACCCTGCGCCCGGCGTGAGCGGATGAGAGGTTTGCCAGGAACGGGGGCGGCGAGGACAATAGCCGCCCTCCTCCCGGCCAGGCCGTTTTCCCACTGCGGTGCGGCGCTCCATGTCTTCGACCTTCTCGGCCCCGGGCCTGTCCATTCCCCTTGAAAACGACAGCTGCGGCATCTCCGTGCTGGCCGCCGCGCTGGACGAGCGCGACAGCTACACCGACCAGCACTGCGACCGGGTTTCGCTGCTCGCCCATGGCCTGGGCGAACGCTGCGGCCTGTCCGGCGCGCAGCTGGAGCAACTGGCGCTGGCGGCGCGCTTCCACGACGTCGGCAAGATCGGCATCCGCGACGACGTGCTGCTGCATCCGGGCCGCCTGGACGAGCCGCGGATGGAGAAGATGCGCACCCATCCCGAGCGCGGCGCGCGCCTGTTCGCGGCCACCGGCCGCGACGACGCCGCCGCCGTGGCGCGGCTGATCCTGCACCACCACGAAGCCTGGGACGGCAGCGGCTATCCGCACGGCCTGCAGGGCGAGGAAATCCCGCTGGAGGCGCGCATCCTGACCATCGCCGACGGCTACGACGCGCTGACCTCGCGCCGTCCCTACCGGGGCCCGATGCACACCGACGACGCGCTGGCCATCCTCAACCGCGAGAAGAACCGGCTGGTCGACGCGCGCCTGCTCGGCGAGTTCCGTGGCCTGCTGCGCGCCCGCGCGCACACGCGCCCGGCCGGCTGACTGGCCGGGCCGGCGCGCTCACAGCACCGGCGACATCATCGCCACCGCGTTCTGCACCAGCCGCGTGGCGAAGGACCAGCGCTGGACCTGCTCCACGGTCACCTGCACCGACACCGACAGGTAGCGCTGCTGGCGCTGGCGGATCGCCGCGGTCACCCGCGGGTCGGCGACCAGCAGGCTGTTCTCGAAATTCAGCTCCAGGCTGCGCCGGTCCATGTTGGCCGAGCCGACCAGGCTGACCTGTCCGTCGACGGTCATGGATTTGGCATGCAGCAGGCCGAGCGGGTACTCGTGGAGCTCGACCCCGCTGCGCAGCAGGTCGCCGTAGGTGCTGCGGCTGGCCTGCCCGACCAGCCACGAGTCGTTGCGCCGCGGCAGCACCAGCGTGGTGCGCACGCCACGCCGCGGCGCCGCGCAGATCGCGCGCAGGATCGACTCGTCGGGCACGAAGTACGGCGTGGTGATCACCAGCTCGTGCCGCGCCGCGTAGATGCAGGCCACGTACACGTCGGCCATGACGTTGTGGCGCGCGACCGGCCCGGTCTCGAAGGCCATCGCCACGCAGCCGTCGTCGTGCCACGCCGGGGCCGCCGCCGCGGCGTAGCCATCCAGCCCGGCTTCGCCGCTTTCCGGGATCCAGCCGCTGAGGAACAGGAACTGGAGTTGCGCCACCACCGGCCCCTGGCAGCGCAGCAGCAGGTCGATCCACGGCGCCTGCGCCGGCTTTATCCGGAACTCGGGATCGGCAAGGTTCTGGCTGCCGCAGTAGCCGATGCGGTTGTCGATGACCACGATCTTGCGGTGGTCGCGCAGGTCCATGCGGCTGAACGCCACGTGCTGCAGGCGATGGATGTCGTCCAGCGTCTTGAGCTGCCGGACCCCGGCCTGGGCCAGTTGTTGCCAGCGCGGCCCGTCGATGAAGGCGCGCGAACCCAGCGCGTCGACCATCACCCGGCACGCCACCCCGCGCCGTGCGGCGGCGGCCACCGCGTCGGCCAGGCGGCCGCCGGCGCCGTCGTCGAGCCAGATGTAGACGGCGATGTGCACGCTCTCGCGGGCCTGTTCGATATCGGCGACCAGCGCGTCCAGCGCGCGGCGGCAATCGCGCTCGGGCGCATCGGCCGGGCTGTCCTCCTCGCCCAGCAGCTCCACCCGGTTGCCGCCCACCGCCGGCAGGCCGTTGATGGTGCGCGCCAGTTCCAGCAGCGGCACCGCGCCGTCCACCACCGCAACCGCTGCGGGTGGCGGGGCCAGGGCCGCGGCCGCCGTCATCCGCCGCAGCACCTGTTCCACCCGGCGGAACCGCGCGCGGCCGATGCTGGTCTCGCCCAGCAGCAGGTAGGCAAGCATCCCCACCCCGGGGGCGAGCATCACCACCGCCACCCAGGCCGCGCGCGAGGCCGGGGTGCGGTTGGCGCGGGTCAGCGCACGCGCGGCGACCAGCAGGTGCGCGGCGAATGCCAGCGCGGCGATTGTCCACTGCAGCGGCGCGTGCGCCCCGCCTGCTTCCGGCACCATGCGTGCCTCCCGTTGATCGATGATCCGCCATCCCGTGGCGTGGCCGATCAATACCACGACCGACCGCGGCCGGCATCTCCGCGGCAGCGCCGCAGCGGCGGCCCCGGTGACCGGCTGCATGCCGCACAATACGCGCCACGGTGAGCGCGGCCGGCCGACCGGCCCTGCGGCTCGCCGCGCGGGATCGCCAGGGAGAGCAATGGATAACCTGCTGTGGTTGACCCTGTGGCTGCCGCCACTGCCGGCTTTGGCGGGCGCTGGCAGGGGGGGCCGTACCGGCGCGTTTCACCGGGCATTGGGCCGGAAGCCCCGACGCGTGCGCGTCGGACGCGGACAAGCCTGCCCTGCGTATCGCGCCCCGCCCCCTCGCCTGCCGGGAAAGCGACGGTCCGACAAAGGCCGTCGTGGTCCGCGGCGACACCGGGCTGGCGCTGAGCGCCGGGCTGTCCGGCGAGGGTGCGACCTGGCGCGCCGGCGCGGGCTTCCAGCGTTCCGCGGACCGGCGCCGGCGCGTCGCCACCCGCACCGGCCAGCAATGCGTGCGCTACCGCTACCGGTGTGGCGCACCGGCGCGCGCGCCGTCCCACCGCCCCTCCATGCCGGCAACGCCCAGCCGCATGGCACATTCCCCACGTCAGGAGACACCGTGAAGTTCCTCTACCTGCTTCTGTGCATCGCCGGCACGGCATTGCCGCTGTCGCAGTTCGTTCCGTGGCTGTCCGCGCATGGCCTCGACCTGCCGCTGCTGGTGCAGCAGGCCACCTCCGGCCGCATCGCCGCCTTTGCCTGGGCGGACGTGCTGGTCTCGGGCATCGCCGTGGCCGTGCTGGTGGTCGCCGAAGGCCGCAGGCTGGCGATGCCGCGGCTGTGGCTGCCGCTGTCGTGCCTGCTGGTCGGCCCGTCGCTGGCGTTGCCGCTGTTCCTGTATCTGCGCGAACGGCATCGCGCGGCGGCGCCGCTTCGCCGGGCGCACTGAGTCGCCCGCGACGGACGCCAGCGCGGGCCGCAGGCCGGCGCTGCGGCCACCGTCGGCAGGACACCGCCATCGCCGCAGCGGGCCCGCCACGCGGGCGTACGCGGCAGCAGGCGCCAGAACGCAAAGGCCCGGCATGCGCCGGGCCCTGCGTCGGTTGCCAGCCGGACTACCGGCGGTTTACCAGATGACCACGCGCTTGTCGTCGCCACGCACCATCGCATCACCCGCCTTGCACTGGAACGCCGCGGCGAAGGACGGCATGTTCGACGGCGCGCCGTTGGCGCGGAAGTTGGCCGGTGCGTGCGGATCGGTGTTCAGGCGCACGCGCAGCTCGCCCTCGGTGAAGTTGCGGCGCCACACCGTGGCCCAGTTCATGAAGAAACGCTGGTCCTGGCTGTAGCCGTCGACGGCCACGTTCTTCGACGGGTCTTCCTTGAGCGCCATCTGCAGCGCGTCGTAGGCCACGGTCAGGCCACCGAGGTCGCCGATGTTCTCGCCCAGGGTCAGCTTGCCCTTCACGTTCACCCCGGGCAGCGCCTCGTAGCCATCGAACTGCGCGACCAGCTGGTCGGTGCGGCCGTTGAAGGCGCTGCGGTCGGCGTCGGTCCACCAGTTGTCGAAGTTGCCGTTGGCGGCGAACTGGCTGCCCGAGTCGTCGTAGCCGTGCATCATTTCGTGGCCGATCACCGCGCCGATGCCGCCGTAGTTCAGCGCCGGGTCCGCCTTGGCGTCGAAGAACGGCGGCTGCAGGATCGCGGCCGGGAACACGATCTCGTTCTTGGTCGCGTTGTAGTAGGCGTTGACCGTCTGCGGGGTCATGCCCCACTCGGTCTTGTCCACCGGCTTGCCGATCTTGTCCAGCATGTAGCGGTAGTTGAACGCGCGCGCGGCCTGCATGTTGCCCAGGTAACTGTCGCCGCGGGTGGCCAGGCCCGACCAGTCACGCCACTTGTCCGGATAGCCGATCTTGGGGGTGAAGCTGGCCCACTTCTCCAGCGCCTTCTTCCTGGTTTCCTCGCCCATCCACGGCAGGGTCTCCAGGCGCGCCTTGAGCGCGGCCGACAGGTTCTCCACCAGGTGCTGCATGGCCACCTTGGACTCGGCCGGGAACACCGCGTCCACGTACAGCTGGCCGAGCGCCTCGCCCATCGCGCCGTTGACCGACTCCAGCACGCGCTTCCAGCGCGGCTGCATCTCCTGCTGGCCGCGCAGGGTCTTGCTGAAGAAATCGAAATTGGCCTGCTCGAAGGCCTTGCTCAGGTACGGCGCCGCGTTGTCCACGGTGTGGAAGCGCAGGTAGGCCTGCCAGGTGCTGGCCGGCACCTCGGCCAGCATCTTGTCGAGCTCGGCGAAGAAGCCCGGCTGCGCCAGCGAGAACTTGTCCTTGGCCGGCACCTTCAGGGTGTCGAACAGCGCGGTCCAGCTGAAGTTCGGCGTCTGCCGGTCGGCGTCGGCGGCACTGACCGGGTTGTAGCGCTTGGCCGGGTCGCGCAGTTCGATGCGCGACAGCGACGCCTTGGCCAGCCGGGTTTCGAACGCCATGACCGCCTGGGCCTGTTCCTTGGCCTGCGCGGCCTCCACGCCCGACAGCACCAGCATCCGTTCGATGTAGGCGACATAGGCCTCGCGGATCCCGGCCTGCGATTCGTCGAAGTAGTAGCCCTTTTCCGGCAGGCCCAGGCCGCCCTGGCCGACATAGGCGATGACATTGCCCGAGTCCTTGAAGTCCGGGCTGGCATACAGCGAGAACAGGAAACCCTGGCCCTGGGCGTAGGCCTGGCGCAGGTAGCCGGCGATGGCGGCGCTGTCGTTGAGCGCGGCGATCTTGTCCAGCTCCGGCTGCAGCGGGGTGATGCCGGCGGCCTCGATCGCGGCCTCGTCCGAGCCGGTCTTCCAGATGTCGCCGATCTGCGCCTGCACGGTGCCGGCCTTGGCGTTGGCCGCGGCGGCCTGCTGCACCAGCGCGTGCTGCACCTCCAGCGAGCGCTCGCGCAGGATCTCGAAGCTGCCCCAGGTCACCTGGTCGCCCGGCACCGGGTTGGCCTTGAGCCACTTGCCGTTGACGAAGCCATTGAGGTCGGCGCAGGCCGACACCGCCGGGTCCAGGTCGGCGACGTTGAACGCCACCGACGGGGTCTTGATCTGCGACAGGTCGAACGCCGGCTTGGCGGCCGCGTCGGCGGCGGGCGGTGCGGCGTCGCTGTTGCCGCCGCAGGCGGCCAGCGAGGCGGCGATGGCGACGGTCAGGGACAACGGGACGAGCTTGGAAAGGGTCATGCGGATCTCCGGCCTTGCAGGGAACGCCGCGCCTGCGCGCGGCCAATCCGCGAGCGTAGGCGATGGCGCCCGCCCGCGGATAGGCCGAAGGTCATGCCGCGCCGATGCGCGGCTCAGCCGCGACGCGCGGCCTCGATCGCGGCGATGTCGATCCTGCGCATGCCCATCATCGCCTCGAACGCGCGCCTGGCCGCGGCCGGGTCGGGATCGCTGATGGCGGCGGTCAGCGCGCGCGGCGTGATCTGCCAGGACAGGCCCCACCTGTCGCGGCACCAGCCGCAGGCACTCTCCTGCCCGCCATTGCCGACGATCGCGTTCCACAGGCGGTCGGTTTCGGCCTGGTCGTCGGTAGCAACCTGGAACGAGAACGCCTCGCTGTGACGGAACGCAGGGCCGCCGTTGAGGCCCAGGCACGGGATGCCGAGCACCGTGAACTCGACCGTGAGCACATCGCCCTGGCGGCCGGCGGGGTAATCGGCGGGCGCGCGATGCACGGCACCCACGCGGCTGTCGGGAAACGTCGCCGCATAAAACGTGGCGGCATCCAGGGCGGTACCGTCGTACCACAGGCAGATCGTGTTCTTGCCGGTCATCGCGCTGCTCCTCGTCGGGAAAGGCCTGCCGGCCGGGCAACGCGCACGCGCCACCGCACCGGCCAGGTGGAGCCTAGCGCAGCATCACGCGTCCTGCCGTCATGGTCCGGCGAGCCGACGCGGGCAGTACCCCGGGACCCTTCGCAACCGGCAACCCGCACATCGCGCGGCCCCGGGGCCGGCGTGGCTCAGCCGTACCGCACCAGCGCGCCCAGTTCGCGCTCCAGCAGCGCCGGATCGGCGGCATTGAGTTCGATCAGGCGGCGCAGCGCGGTGATGCTGTCCAGGTCGATCTCGTCGCAGCGCAGGCCGACATGGCGCCCTTCCACGTGCACCACGGTGGCCTGCATGCGGATCGGCGTGTCCTGCGACAGTTCTACCTGCAGCTGGCAGCGCTCGTGCAGCCGGCAGTCGCCACCGGGTTCGGTCTCGAACAACGCCCCCTTGAGCGACACATCGTGCACCTGCCCGCCATGGATGCTGCCATCGGCGCGCACCAGCCAGGCCGGGGAATGGAAGGGTGCGCGCCAGAAGTGGCGCCGTTCCGTGGACGTGTTCATGCGCTCCCCCGTGCGTTGGATGGAACAACCGGCCGCAGCATAGCCCGGGCGCCCGGTCTTTCCACAAACCGTTGATCGGAAAGGGCTGTCGTGGATCCGGCGTGTGGCTGTCGTGGCCGGCCGCCACGACGCTGCGGCAGTGTGCCCGCTGCTTTGGCAGCATGGATGCGGTCACATGGACCAGGAGCCGATGAAGATCGACAGCAACCGGATCAGGACACTGCGCGAGGCGCGCGGCTGGTCGCAGGAGCATCTGGCGGCCGTGGCCGGGCTGAGCCCGCGCACCGTGCAGCGGCTGGAAGCCGGGGGCAGGGCCGCGCACGAATCGCGGATGGCGGTGGCTGCCGCGCTGGCTGTGGAACCGGAACGATTGCTCGAAGCCGACACGCCGCCGCACGCAGCGTCCGCTTCAATGCAGAACCCGGATCACCTTGAAAAGATCATTCCCTGGGCAATGCTCTTTCTGCTGGCATTGGCCTGGTTCGGCTACGGCGTCGGCAAGGATCTCGCCCTGCGCGACAACGCGCGCTGCGCCGACGATCCCGTCCAGTGCACACGCTGAGCCGCCTCGCGACCGCACCCGTCCCGTATCGGTACTGAAGGTGCATCGCTGGGCAGTGGGGGCGTCGGGTAACCGGCAGCGGCGGGGACACAAACGAGAACACCCGGCCGCAGCCGGGTGTCTCGATGCTTCAAGCAAGCCGGGGCTACTTCGCCTTGCCCTGGTTGGCCACCGCCTCGGCCGCCTTCTTGGCCGCTTCCGGGTCGCCCAGGTAGCGGAACGACTGCACGCCCAGGTCATCGTTCAGTTCGAACAGCAGCGGGATGCCGGTGGGAATGTTGAGCTCGAGGATCTCCTCGCGGCTGACATTGTTGAGGTACTTGTACAGCGCGCGCAGCGAGTTGCCGTGGGCGGTGACCAGCACGGTCCTGCCGTCCTTCAGCTGCGGGGCGATGGCATCGTGCCAGTACGGCAGCACCCGCTCCAGGGTGGTGGCCAGCGATTCGGTACCCGGCAGCGCATTGCGGTCCAGGCCGGCGTAGCGGCGGTCGTGGATCGGGTGGCCCGGGTCTTCCAGGTCCATCGGCGGCGGCGGGATGTCGTAGGAACGGCGCCACACCTTGACCTGTTCCTCGCCGTGTTTCGCGGCGGTCTCGGCCTTGTCCAGGCCCTGCAGGCCGCCGTAGTGGCGCTCGTTGAGACGCCAGGACTTGTTCACCGGCAGCCAGTCCTGGCCCAGCTCGGCCAGTGCCCCCTGCAGGGTGTGGATGGCGCGCTTGAGCACCGAGGTGTGGGCGACGTCGAACTGCAGCCCTTCCTCCTTCATCAGCCGGCCGGCGGCGGCGGCTTCGCGGCGGCCCTGCTCGGTCAGGTCCACGTCCACCCAGCCGGTGAAGCGGTTGTCGAGGTTCCACTGGCTCTGGCCATGGCGCAACAGCACGAGTTTGCGGGTCACTGCGAAAGTCTCCGGTCGGGGGAAGGCAACGCGCTGATTGTAGCCGCATCGCTCCCAGCGCCCCGCCCCGCCTGCACTGCACCGACACGGCGCGCATGGCAGGCTTGCCGCATGCGCTTCCAGCCCCCCGCCGACATCGCCCCCGCCGCCCTGGCCGCGCTGCGCCGCCAGCAGGTCGAACTGGCCGCGCAGGTGCGGCTGGACGACCGCCTGTCGGCACTGCCGTCGCGCGTGGCCGGGGTGGACAGCGGCTTCGAGGACGAGGGCCGCACCACCCGTTCGGTGGCGGTGCGGGTCGATGGCGGCAGCCTGCAGCCGCTCGAATCGACCCTGGCGCGGCTGCCCACCGCCCTGCCCTACATCCCCGGCCTGCTCAGCTTCCGCGAGCTGCCGGCGGTGCTGCAGGCGCTGGCGCAACTGCGCGAAGCGCCGGAGCTGGTGCTGGTCGACGGCCACGGCATCGCCCACCCGCGCGGGCTCGGCATCGCCGCGCACCTGGGGGTGCTGACCGGCCTGCCCAGCATCGGCGTGGGCAAAAGCCGGCTGGTCGGCGAATACAGCGAACCCGGTCCGCAGCGGGGCGACCATGCGCCGCTGTCGCACAAGGGCCGCCAGGTCGGCTGGGTGCTGCGCAGCAAGCCGCGCTGCAACCCGCTGTTCATCTCCCCGGGCAACCACGTCTCGGTGGAGGCCTGCCTGCCGCTGGTGCTGGCCTGCCTCACCCGCTACCGGCTGCCCGAACCCACCCGCCTGGCCGACCGCCTGGCCTCGCGCCGCGACCGCGGCGCGGCCTGAGCCCACCGCGGCAACGGTCCGTTACGGTCCCGCCGCCGACAACCGCGTGCGGCGCATGCCATCCTGCCCGTCCCCGTACCGGAGCCCGCCCATGACCACGATCATCAGCCCCCGCGTCCATGACCTCGGCGGTTTCCAGGTGCGCCGCGCCGTGCCCACGCTGCAGGCGCGCAGCGTCGGGCCGTTCGTGTTCGTCGACCACATGGGCCCGGCGGTGTTCGCGCCCGGCCAGGGCATCGACGTGCGCCCGCATCCGCATATCGGCCTGGCGACGGTCACCTTCCTGTGGTCCGGGGCCATCGGCCACCGCGACACGCTCGGTTCGGAGCAGGTCATCCGCCCCGGCGACGTCAACTGGATGACCGCCGGCCGCGGCATCGCCCATTCCGAACGCACGCCGCCGCCCGAGCGCGCGCACGACCACCCGCTGCACGGCATGCAGACCTGGGTGGCGTTGCCCAAGGAACACGAGGAAACCGCGCCTGAGTTCCATCACTTCAGCGCGGCGCAGCTGCCGCAGCAGCACCGCGACGGCGCCTGGCTGCGGGTGATCGCCGGCCGCGCCTACGGCGAGGAATCGCCGGTGCGGGTGTTCGCCGACACCCTCAATGTCGCCATCGACCTGGAACCGGGCGCGGAGATCGACCTGGACGCTTCGCACGTGGAACGCGCGCTCTACGTGCTGGAGGGCCAGGCCCAGCTCGACGGCGTGGATATCCCGGTGCAGCACCTGGTGATCCCGGAGCCGGGCGCGCGCGGGCGCCTGCGCGCCAGGACCCCGCTCAAGGCGATGCTGATGGGCGGCGAGCCGCTCGACGGCCCGCGCCACCTGTGGTGGAACTTCGTTTCCAGCTCGAAGGAACGCATCGAACAGGCCAAGGACGACTGGCGCGAGGGCCGCTTCGGCACCATCCCCGGCGACGACAAGGAGTTCATCCCGCTGCCGGGCTGAGGGCCGGGTTAACGCTTTGGATACGCCGCCCCGCCGGTTCTTGGGTATGTTCGCGGTGCCCATTCCGGGTCATTGCGGGGGAGCGGACGATGAGCATGGGGAAACGACTGGCGGCCGAGTTCCTCGGCACCTTCTGGCTGGTGCTGGGCGGCTGCGGCAGCGCGGTGCTGGCGGCCAAGTTCGGCGGTGACGGCAATCCACTGGGGATTGGTTTCCATGGCGTGGCGCTGGCGTTCGGCCTGACCGTGCTGACCGGCGCGTATGCGTTCGGGCACGTCTCCGGCGCGCACTTCAATCCGGCGGTCAGCCTCGGCCTGTGGGCCGGGGGCCGTTTCGCCGGCAAGGACCTGGTGCCCTACATGGTCGCCCAGGTGCTGGGCGGCCTGCTGGCGGCCTTCATCCTGCTGCAGATCGCGCAGGGCCAGGCCGGGTTCGCCATTGACGGCACCCAGGCCGGCGCCTTCGCCAGCAACGGCTACGGCAGCCTGTCGCCGGGCGGCTACGGCGTGGCCGCCGCGTTCCTGTGCGAGGTGGTGATGACCGCCATGTTCCTGGTGGTGATCATGGGCGCCACCCACGGCAAGGCGCCGGCGGGCTTCGCGCCGATCGCCATCGGCCTGGCGCTGACCCTGATCCACCTGATCAGCATCCCGGTCACCAATACCTCGGTGAACCCGGCGCGCTCCACCGCCGTGGCGGTGTTCGCCGGGCCCGGGGCGATCGGCCAGCTGTGGCTGTTCTGGGTGGCGCCGCTGCTCGGGGCGCTGATCGGCGGCCTGGCCTACAAGTGGGTGGGCAGCGACACGCGCTGACGCCGCCCGCGGCCTGCACCGGCGACGGCCCCCGCGCGGGGCCGTCGTCGTGTCGGCCAGCGGCCGGTTTGCGGCGCCCGGCGTTTTTGTAATACCGTGGAAACACACTTGGCGCGCAACGGGGACGCGCGCATCGGGCAGGGGCAACAGCGCCCGCGGGTGTATCCGATTGCAGACAGACAACATTGCCGCCGCGCCCGCGGTGGCCGGCGTCCGGGGGACAACGCATGCTCAAACACGCTCGTATCGTTGCTTGCGCGCTGCTGCTGGCCGGCAGCGCCGCTGTTTCCGCCCAGCAGGCCGGGCAATGCCCGCTGCTGCCGTCCGGCAGCGGCCTGCAGTGGCAGGAGCAGGCGCAGAGCGATTTCATCGTCTGCAAGGCCACCACCGGCGATGGCCGCACGGTACTGAACGTGATGCTGACCGGGCGCGACCCGGGGCTGAGCCTGGTGCGTGCGCTGCGCGCCGAAAAGGGCCGTTTCGCCGGCGAGGAACTGTACTGGTACCGGCTGGACATGGGCGGGCGCGACATGCCCGGGCTGGAGACGCGGCGCATCACCGCGGTCAAGCTCGACCGCAACCGCTACGCGCAGATCTGGATCGACGCCGGCGACGCCGCCGAGCTCGCCAGCCTGCAGCAGTTGACCGGCAGCCTCGGCGACGCCACGGCCAACTTCGCCGGCAAGTAACGCCCCGCCGGCGCGGTCCCGGCGGTCATGCCGGGCCGCGCGCGGCGCTCAGAAGCGCCCTTCCTGGTAGTCGATGAAGGCCTGCATCAACTGCTCGCGGGTGTTCATCACGAACGGCCCGTGGCGCGCCACCGGTTCGCGCAGCGGGCGCCCGGCCACCACGATCAGGCGCGCACCGTCGGTGCCGGCGCGCAGGCGCAGCCCGCGACCGCCGCCGAGCACCGCCAGCTCGTGCCGCGCCACTTCGCGCGCGGCCTCGCCGTCGCCCAGGGTCAGCCCGCCCTCGAACACGTAGGCGAAGGCGTTGTGCCCGTCCGGCAGGTCGTAGGCCCAGTCACGCCCCGGCGCCAGCTCCACGTCCAGATACAGCGGATCGGTGGCCGGCTGCACGATCGGGCCATGCACCTCGCCCACCTGCCCGGCGATCACCTTGACCGTGACGCCCTCGGCCGGTGCCACCTGCGGAATGCGGTCCGGGGCGAACTCCTGGTACTTCGGCTCGGTCATCTTGTCGCGCGCGGGCAGGTTCACCCATAGCTGGAAACCGCGCATGCGCCCGGATTCCTGCTCGGGCATTTCCGAATGCACCAGGCCGCGGCCGGCGGTCATCCACTGCACGCTGCCGGGCGTGAGCAGGCCTTCGTTGCCGTGGTTGTCGCGATGGCGCATGCGCCCGTCGAGCATGTAGGTAACGGTCTCGAAGCCGCGGTGCGGGTGCTCCGGAAAGCCGGCGATATAGTCCTCCGGGCGGTCGGTGCCGAACTCGTCGAGCATCAGGAACGGGTCCAGATCGGGCAGCGCCGGGGTGCCGATCACCCGGGTCAGGCGCACGCCGGCACCGTCGGAGGTGGGCATCCCGCGGATGCTGCGCAGCACCCGCGCGAGGTTGTGGTCGCTCATGGTCAAGCCTCCCTTGTGATCTCCCGACAATGGGCGCCGGCCATGGCCGCGCCAATCGCCATCTCCGCAACCGATTGTTCCAGCACCGGCGTCGGTGTCGCGTTGCCGGGCGATCCCACCCCGGCGGCCGCGCCGGCTAAGACCAAAGTCGCACGCCGCCGGGGCGCCGGAGCGTTGACCCCCGGCCGCGGCGGGAGGACTCTTGCAACGGTCTTCCCGCGAGGTGACTCGATGAAAGGTTTCTCCAAGGCCGGCTGGGCGCTGCTGTCCCTGATCGGCGCATTCTGCCTGGGTGTCGTGGCGCTGCGCCGCGGCGAACACATCAACGCATTGTGGATCGTGGCCGCGGCGGTGTCGCTGTACCTGGTCGCGTTCCGCTACTACGGGCTGTTCATCGCCAACAAGGTGCTGGGCGTGGACCCGACCCGCGCCACCCCGGCGGTGATCCACAACGACGGCCTGGATTACGTGCCGACCAACAAGCACGTGCTGTTCGGCCACCACTTCGCCGCGATCGCCGGCGCCGGCCCGCTGGTGGGCCCGGTGCTCGCCGCGCAGATGGGCTACCTGCCGGGCACGCTGTGGCTGATCGCCGGCGTGGTGCTGGCCGGCGCGGTGCAGGATTTCATGATCCTGTTCATCTCCAGCCGCCGCAATGGCCGTTCGCTCGGTGACCTGGTGCGCGAGGAAATGGGGCCGGTGCCCGGCACCATCGCCCTGTTCGGCGTGTTCATGATCATGATCATCATCCTCGCGGTGCTGGCGATGATCGTGGTCAAGGCGCTGGCCGACAGCCCCTGGGGCATGTTCACGGTCATGGCCACGATGCCCATCGCCATCCTGATGGGGCTGTACATGCGCTACATCCGCCCGGGCAAGATCGGCGAGATCTCCCTCGTCGGCCTGGTCCTGCTGCTGGCGGCGATCTGGTACGGCGGCAAGGTCGCCGCCGACCCGGTGCTGGGGCCGATGTTCACCTTCACCGGCGTGCAGATCACCTGGATGCTGATCGGCTATGGTTTCGTCGCCGCGGTGTTGCCGGTGTGGCTGCTGCTGGCGCCGCGCGACTACCTGTCCACCTTCCTCAAGATCGGCACCATCGTCGGCCTGGCGATCGGCATCCTGATCGTGATGCCGGAACTGAAGATGCCGGCGCTGACCCAGTTCACCGACGGCAGCGGCCCGGTATGGAAGGGCGGCATGTTCCCGTTCCTGTTCATCACCATCGCCTGCGGTGCGGTGTCCGGCTTCCATGCGCTGATTTCCTCCGGCACCACGCCCAAGCTGCTGGCCAACGAAGGCCACGCCGCCTACATCGGCTACGGCGGCATGCTGATGGAATCGTTCGTGGCGATCATGGCGATGGTCGCGGCCTCGATCATCGAGCCGGGCATCTACTTCGCCATGAACAGCCCGGCGGCGGTGATCGGCACCGATGTGGCCAACGCCGCGCAGGTGGTCAGCAGCTGGGGCTTCACCATCTCGCCCGAACAGTTGACCGCCACCGCCGCCGAGATCGGCGAGAACACCATCCTCTCGCGCGCCGGCGGTGCGCCGACCCTGGCGGTGGGCATCGCCCAGATCCTGCACGCGGTGCTGCCGGGCGACGGCATGATGGCGTTCTGGTACCACTTCGCGATCCTGTTCGAAGCGCTGTTCATCCTCACCGCGGTGGACGCCGGCACCCGCTCGGGCCGCTTCATGCTGCAGGACCTGCTGGGCAACTTCGTGCCGGCGCTGCGCCGCACCGACTCGTGGGTGGCCAGCTTCATCGCCACCGGCGGCTGCGTCGCGCTGTGGGGCTACTTCCTGTACCAGGGCGTGACCGACCCGCTGGGCGGCATCAACATGCTGTGGCCGCTGTTCGGCATCGCCAACCAGATGCTGGCCGGCGTCGCGCTGATGCTGTGCGCGGTGGTGCTGTTCAAGGCCAAGAAGGAAAAGTACGCCTGGGTGCCGATCATCCCGGCGATCTGGCTGCTGGTGTGCACCACCGCCGCCGGCTTCATCAAGATCTTCTCCGCCGAGCCGGCGGTGGGCTTCCTGGCGCAGGCGCACAAGTACCGAGACGCCATCGCCGCCGGCAACCTGCTGCCGCCGTCCAAGGACTTCGGGCAGATGCAGCAGGTGATGGTCAACAACTACATCAACGCCGGCCTCACCGCGCTGTTCCTGTTCGTGGTGTTCGCGGTGCTGGTGTATTCGGTCAGGACCATCGCCGCCGCGCGCCGCTCGCCGGTGCGCACCGACCATGAAACGCCGTACGTGGCACTGAAGCCGCACGAGGTGGACCTGTAATGGGCACCGCGCTGGTCCCGGCCGGCCAGCACCAGGCGTTCCGCCGCACCTGGCGGCGCCTGGTGCAGACCGCGCGCCTGTGCTGCGGCGTGCCGGACTACGACAACTACGTGCGGCACATGCGCGAGAAACACCCCGAGCGCGAGGTCATGGACTACAAAACCTTCTTCCGCGAGCGCCAGGAAGCGCGCTTCGGCGGCGGCAAGGGCTTCCGCTGCTGCTGAAGCCGCGGTGCCGGGCCCGGAAGAACGAAGGCCGCCGTGAGGCGGCCTTCGTCATGCCCGGGGTGGCAGCGCCGGATACTAAGTGATGGGCGTCAGGCGCCGGCCATCCACTTGAGCATCAAGCCGGTGATGTAGGCCAGCACCGTGCCGGTGGCATAGCCCACCGTACCCAGCAGCACGCCCACCGGCGCCAGGCTGGGATGGAACGCCGCCGCCACCACCGGTGCCGACGCGGCCGCGCCGACATTGCCCTGCGAACCGATGGCCAGGAAGAACATCGGCGCCTTGAGCAGGCGCCCGACCACGTACAGCAGCAGCACGTGGGTGCCCATCCAGATCACCCCCAGCAGGAACAGCCACGGCCGTTCCAGCAGCGACAGCAGGTCCATCTGCATGCCGATGCAGGCGATCAGGAAGTACAGGAACAGGGTGCCGATCCGCGAGGCGCCGACCGCTTCCAGTTCGCGCGCGCGGGTGAAGCTCAGCGCCAGGCCGGCGAAGGTGGACAGCATCACCACCCACACGAACTGGTTGTCCAGCGACGCCTGCCTGGCGAAGCTGAGGTTGGCCGAACACCACGCCGCCAGCGGCGCGGCCAGCGCATGCGCCGCGCCCACCACGCCCAGGCCGACGCCGACGATGATCATCAGGTCGGTCAGGGTGGGAATCCGCGCGCTGCGGGCCTGGTAGTCGGCGATGCGCCGCTTCATGTCGTCGATGGCCGAGGTATCGGCGCCGTTGCGCGCATCGATGGACTGGGCTCGCCCGGCCAGCCAGATCAGCGCCGGCATCAGCAGGATGCTGGCGCAGACCACGTCCACCACCGCGAACTGGCCGAAGGTGGTGGCATCGACATTGAAGGTCTCGCGCATCGCGGCCATGTTGGCGCCGCCGCCGATCCAGCTGCCGGCCAGCGCGGCCATGCCGGCCCAGGTATCCCCGGCCACGGTGGGCGGGTGGATCAGCTTCATCGCCTGGAAGGAAACCAGCGCGCCCAGCATGATGCCCACGGTGCCGGTGACGAACATCACCAGCAGCTTCGGGCCGAGCCGGGCGATGCCCTTCAGGTCGATCGACAGGGTCAGCAGCACCAGTGCCGCCGGCAGCAGCACGTCGCGGGCGATCGGGTTGTAGAGCTTGGTGCCATGGCCGTCGATCAGGCCGGCGGTGTTGTAGATCGCCGGCACGAAGTAGCACAGCAGCAGGCCGGGCACCCAGGTGAAGACTTTGCGCCAGAACGGGGTCGGCCCGCTGGCCAGCCAGAAGATCAGCGCCAGGGTCGCGGCGATGAGTCCCAGTCCGACGATGTCGTTGCTGATGAGGGCGGGGGTGCTTTCGGTCGGCATACGGCCTGTTCCTGTCGATCGAAGGGAAACAAAAACGCCACGTTGATGACGTGGCGTGGGGGAGCGAAGCCTAGCATGCCGGCGGTGGCCTTGGGCCCGGCGGCGGGAGGCCCTGCCTGCCGCCGCGCGGGGCGATGCCGGTGCGGGCGCCACCACGCGGTGGCGGGGAACCGGGCCAAGCGCTCAGCCCGCTCCCGCCATCGCGCGCAGGGTGATGCCGACCACGTAGGCCGCGCCGGTACCCACCGCGTAGCCCAGGGTGCCGAGCAGCACGCCCACCGGGGCCAGCGCCGGATGGAACGCCGAGGCCAGCACCGGCGCCGAGGCCGGGCCGCCGATGTTGCTCTGCGAGGCGATGGCGAAATAGAAGAACGGCACCCGCAGCAGCTTGCCGGCCAGCCACAGCAGCACGATGTGCACGCCGATCCACAGCACGCCCAGGGCGAACAGCCACGGCTTCTCCAGCAGCGCCAGCAGGTCCATCTGCATGCCGATGCAGGCGATCAGGAAGTACAGAAACATCGAGCCCCACTTGGAGGCGCCCACGCCTTCGAGCTCGCGCGCGCGGGTGAAGCTCAGGCCCAGGCCGATGAGCGTGGCCAGCAGCACCACCCAGACGAACGGCTTGTCCAGGCTCACCGAGGCCGACCAGCCGACATGCGCCGCGAACCAGGCCGACAGCGGCCCGGCCACCGCGTGCGAGATCGCCACCGCGCCGAACGCCACGCCCGCCATCACCATCAGGTCGCCCAGCGCGGGAATCCGCGCGTGTTGCGCCTGGTAGCTGGCGACGCGGTCGCGCAGGTCGTCCAGGGCGGTGGTGTCCGCGCCGCTGCGCCGGTCCAGCGCCGGGGCGCGCGAGGCGAAGAAGATCAGCACCGCCATCCACACGTAGCCGACGCCGACGTCGACCACCGCGAACTGGCCGAAGGTGGTCGCGTCGACCTCGAAGATCTCCTTCATCGCCAGCATGTTGGCGCCGCCGCCGATCCAGCTGCCGGCCAGCGCGGCCATGCCGCCCCAGGTGCTGCCGGCCACCGTCTCGGGATGGACCACGCCCATCAGCCAGAACGCCACCAGCGCGCCGAGCATGATGCTCAGCACCGCCGCCACGTACATGGCCAGCATCTTCCAGCCCAGGCCGAGGATGCCCTTCAGGTCGATGGACAGCGTGAGCAGCACCAGCGCCGCCGGCAGGAACACGTCGCGCGCGATCGGGTTGTAGAGCCGGGTGGTCTCGCCGTCGATCAGCCCGAAGGTGTTGTAGACCCCGGGAATGAAGTAGCACAGCAGCAGCGCCGGCACGACGCCGTAGAACTTCCTGAGCAGCCGGTTGCTGCTGGTCGATGTCCAGAAAATCGCGCCCAGCGTGGCGGCGATCAGGCCGAACACGATGATGTCGTTGCTGATGAGTGCGCCGGATGCGGCTGCCGTCATCGTCTGTTCCCCTGGTTGCATGAGCGGGGCAACGCCCCTGCCCGATCAAGAAAGCCTGCAGCGCGGCCGCTCCGTGCAGGAGACAGGGATTGCGCAGGACCCATCACCACGGCGACTCCCTCGCCCCCATCCCGCGCGTCCACGCGCCGGGCACCACGTCACTTCACCGCCGGACCGGCGGCGTGTCCCGCCCGGGCGTCACCCCGGCGCGGGTTGCCGCGGGCGATGGCCGCGCACTGCCGCGCATGCCCGGCATGCCCAGCCAACGGGCCTTGGGCGAATCGGGCCGGCGCCGCGGGCGGGCGGGTGCGGCGTGCCGGCACCCGGCCCCCCATCGCCGGCGGCCCGGCAACCGCGGCATGCGCGGCGGATGCCTGAGGCTGGGAGAGGCCGCGCCACTTTCCCCGCGGCCCGGCCACGGGCGAGCGCGTGCCGGCGCGCCCGGGTGGCGGCCCCCGGAACAAAAGGGCGCGCCGATGGCGCGCCCCTCCCCGCACGGGGTCATTGCCCGATGTGCTGCTTCAGCCAGGCGTTGACCGTGTCGTGCCACTGCACGCTGTTGTGCGGCTTGAGCACCCAGTGGTTCTCGTCCGGGAAGTACAGGAACCTGGATTCGATGCCCTTGCGCTGCAGCGCGGTGAAGGTGGCCAGGCCCTGCTCCACCGGGATGCGGTAATCCAGCTGGCCCTGCACCACCAGCATCGGCTTGCGCCAGTTGGCGACGTGGTTGACCGGGTTGAACTTCTCGTAGTTCTGCGGGACGTCGTACGGGGTGCCGCCCTGCTCCCACTCGGTGAACCACAGCTCCTCGGTGGCATAGCCCATCGCGCGCTGGTCGAACACGCCGTCATGGTTGACCAGGCACTTCCACGGCTCGTTCCAGTTGCCGGCGATCCAGTTGACCATGAAGCCGCCGTAGCTGGCGCCCAGCGCACACGCCTTGTCGCCGTCGAGGAAGCCGTACTTCTGCTGCGCCGCGGCCCAGCCCTTCTGCAGGTCTTCCAGCGGGCGGTCGCCCCAGTGCTGGCTGATCGCGTCGGTGAACGCCTGGCCATAGCCGGTGGAGCCATGGAAATCGATCATCACCACCGCATAGCCCTGGCCGGCGTAAGTCTGCGGGTTCCAGCGGTAGCTCCAGCCGTTGCCGAAGCTGCCCTGCGGGCCACCGTGGATCAGGAACGCGACCGGGTACTTGCGGCCGGCCTGGTAGTCGTGCGGCTTGACCACGTAGCCGTGCACGGTCTCGTCGTTCCAGCCCTTGAACGAGAACTGCTCGAAATCACCGAAAGCCACCTCCGGCAGCATCTCGCCGGCGCTGGGGGTGATCGCGCGCAGCGGCGCGCCGGCAGCGGGGGTGCCGGTGAACACCTGGTCGCCGCTCTTGAGCGAGTTGCGGGTGAAGGCCAGCGTCTGCCCGGCCACGTCGAAGGACGAAATGCTGCCCTCGCCGACCACCTTGCTGACCGCGCCATCGGCCACCTGCACCGCGAACAGCGGGTGCTCGCCCATGTCCTGCGCGGTGGTGTACAGGGTAGCGCCATCGGCCGACAGGGTGATGCCGTCGGCCGAGCGGTCCCACTGCGGGGCGATCTCGCGGGTCTTGCCGCTGGCCAGGTCCAGCGCCATCAAGCCGAAGCGGTCGGCTTCGAAGCCCGGGCGCTTCATCGCGCGGTAGTACAGGGTCTTGCCGTCGGCGCTGAACACCGGGCCGGCGTCCCACGCCGGGTTGGCGGCGGTCAGGTTGACCGGTGCGGCCTTGCCGCTGGCGTCGAGCTTGTACAGGTCGAAGTTGGTCGACCACGGCTCCTGCCGGCCCTGCACGCGGATGCTGGCGACCACCGAGGTTCCATCCGGCGACCACACGAAGTCCTCGTTGCCGCCGAACGGCTTGGACGGCGCGTCGCCGGCCAGGCCGGCACTGATCGCCGTGGCGGTCTTGCCCGCGGCCGCGCCGGCGGCCGGCAGCGGCGCCACGAACAGGGTGTTGCGGCGGCCGTCGGCCCAGGTATCCCAGTGGCGCACGAACATGCTGTCGAACACGACGCCGCTGCTCCTGGATTGTTCGCGCTGCTTGAGCCGGGTGGCGGTGCAGGCCAGGTCCGAAGCGCACTCCTGGAACGCGCCGGCGCTGAACAGCACGCGGTCGCCCTGCGGCGAGACCCGGTAGCTGTCCACGTCCAGTGCGAAGTCGGTCAGCTGGCGCGGCGCGCCGCCGGCCACCGGCATCGCGTACAGCTGCTGGCTGCCGTTCTTGGCGCTGAGGAAGTACACGGTGCGGCCATCGGCCGACAGTGCGGCCGAGTTGACGTTCCAGCCCTCCGGCGAGAGCCGCTTCGGCGGTGCCAGGTCGCGGGTGCGCAGGTCGCGGATCCACAGGCTGCTGCTGGCCTTCAGGTCGGCGTCGACCACGCGCTTGGCGAAGATCACCTGCGCGCCATCGGCGGTGAGCAGCGGCGCGGACACGCGGTCCAGCTTCACCATGTCGCGGACTTCGAAGCCGCGGGCGCTGGCCAGCGAGGGCAGCGCGGCAAGCAGGCACAACGGCAACAGGGCGTGACGGAGCTTCATGGGATTCTCCCGGAACAAGGCAGGCAAACCATGGATGGTAGGCGCGGCCGGGCGTCGCGCGCAAAGGCTTGAAGTCATGCCTGGCCCCCCGCAACGACAAGGCCCCGCCGGAGCGGGGCCTTGCGCGGTGGATCATCGCCCGGGTGCGGACATCAGCCCTTGGCCGGCGTCGCCTGCTCGCCCTTGCGGCCGACCCGGTACAGCAGCCAGCCGACCAGGAACAGCACCGCCAGGCCCACCCACTGCGCCGCGGCGCCGAGGCTTAGCGGCAGCGCCAGCACGTCCGGGTTCTGGGTGATCACGATCGGCAGGGCGATGGCGATGCCCATCAGCGCCTCGCCGGTGATCAGGCCGGCGGAGAACAGCACGCCGGGGCGATGCACGCGGTCCAGCGCCTCTTCGTCGTCGGCGCGCACCTTGTGGAAGCGCGCGACCAGGTGGGCCAGCAGGCCGCCGAGGAAGATCGGCACCATCAGCTCCAGCGGCAGGTAGATGCCGATGGCCGCGGCCAGCACCGGCACGCGGAAGCGCTTGCCGGTCTTCTTCAGCCAGCCGTCGATGGCGATCACCACCGCGCCGATCACGCCGCCGATGATGATCATGGTCCAGGGCAGGTCGCCGCCGAACAGGCCCTTGGCGACCGAGGCCATCAGGTTGGCCTGCGGCGCCGGCAGCGTCTTGGAGCCGATGCCATAGGCCTCCTGCAGCAGGTTCAGCACCGGCGCCATGATCAGCGCGCAGGAGAACGCGCCGATGCCCAGCATCAGCTGCTGCTTCCACGGCGTGGCACCGACCAGGTAACCGGTCTTGAGGTCCTGCAGGTTGTCGCCGCCGACCGCGGCCGCGCAGCACACCACCGCGCCGATCATGATCGCCGCCACCGCGCCCAGCGGCGCGCCGCCGACCTGCACCTTGCCGTCGTCGCCCAGCAGCATCAGCAGCACCACCGAGGCGAACAGGATGGTGGCGATGGTGATGCCCGAGACCGGGTTGTTGGACGAGCCCACCAGGCCGGCCAGGTAGCCGGACACCGAGACGAACAGGAAGCCGGCCACGATCATGATGATCGTCATCGGCACGCTGACCAGCCACTGGCCGACGATGGCCTGGTACAGCGCCAGCAGCGGCAGCACGAACAGCACCAGCGCCACCAGCATCCACTTCATCGGCAGGTCGCGCTCGGTCTCGGCCAGCGGCACCGCGCCGGCACTCTTGCGCGCGGCGGCGAAGCCGCTCTTGATCCCGGCCAGCAGCGACTTGCGCAGCGAGAACAGCGTCCACACCCCGCCCACCAGCATCGCGCCGACGCCGAGGAAGCGGATCTTGGACGACCAGATGGCGAACGCCGCATCGGCCGCCGGCGCGCCGGCGATGCCGGCGGCCAGTTGCGGATCACTGCCCAGGAACAGCGCGTGGTACAGCGGGATGGCGATGTGCCAGGACAGGATCGCGCCGGACAGCACCACGATGCCGACATTGAGGCCGACGATGTAGCCCACGCCCAGCAGCGCCGGCGACAGCCCGGTGCCGAGGTAGCCGATCACCTTGTTGTTGGCGAAGTAGCCGGCGACCGCCCAGCTGTCGGGAATCACCTTCAGGCCATTGGCCGCGGCCAGCTTGACCACGCCGCCGATGGCGGCCGACAGGCCGAGGATCTTCAGCCCCGGCCCGGGGTTCTCGCCGGCCTTGAGCACTTCGGCCGCGGCCTTGCCTTCGGGGAACGGCAGCGGTTCCTCGACGATCATCGAGCGCCGCAGCGGCACCGAGAACAGCACGCCGAGCAGGCCGCCGAGGCCGGCGATGCCCAGCACCCACCAGTATTTGAAGTCGGGCCAGTAGCCCATCAGGATCAGCGCCGGGATGGTGAAGATCACGCCCGCGGCGATCGACGAACCGGCCGAGGCGCCGGTCTGGACGATGTTGTTCTCGAGGATGGTGCCGCCGCCGAGCAGGCGCAGCACGCCCATCGAGACGACCGCGGCGGGAATGGCCGTGGCCACGGTCAGGCCCGCGAACAGGCCCAGGTAGGCGTTGGCGGCGGACAGCACCACCGCCAGCACGATGGCCAGGACCACCGCGCGGAAGGTGAGCTGCGGGGGTGCAGCATTGTTCATGGAAATTTCCGGCTGGCAAAAAACGTTGCCACGCTAACGTCCGCTTAACGGCAAGTCCAGCCGTACCGCAGCATGCGCGACGTGCCATGCGGCCTGTCGCACCCCGGCACCGGGCCACGGCGACACCCGCATCCGCGTCCGCCCGGCGGCCGGGCCAGCACATGCGCCGGCGGGCACCGCCGGGCCCGTCCCGCGCACGGCTCCTATACTTGCCGCCGACTCCGCAGCCGGCGCCCCGATGCACGCAATCCCCGCCTCCCCGTCCAGCGACTTCCTCGGCCACCCCAAGGGGGTCTACGTCTGCTTCTTCACCGAAATGTGGGAGCGCTTTTCGTTCTACGGGATGAAGGCGCTGCTGCTGCTGTACCTGACCAAGTACCACCTGTTCGGCGACAAGGCCGGGCTGGACCTGCTGGGCGCCTACGGCGGGCTGGTGTACTGCGTGCCGGTGTTCGGCGGCCTGCTCGCCGACCGCTGGCTGGGCATGCGCAAGGCGGTGGTGTTCGGCGGCATCCTGCTGGTGCTCGGCCACCTGGGCATGGCCTTCGAGGGCCACGCCGCGCACCGCGTCGGCGGCGAGGTGGTGCGCGACGACGCCGCGCTGGGCGCGACCTACCTGTCGCTGGCACTGATCGTGATGGGCGTGGGCTTCCTCAAGCCCAACATCTCCACCATCGTCGGCAAGCTGTACCCGGACAACGACCCACGCCGCGATTCGGGCTTCTCGCTGTTCTACGCCGGCATCAACCTCGGCGCGCTGTTCGCCTCGCTGGTCTGCGGCTTCCTCGGCGAGGCCTACGGCTGGAAATACGGCTTCGGTGCCGCCGGCATCGGCATGCTGGTCGGCCTGGCCATGTTCCTGTGGGGGCAGAAATACCTGCAGGGCCACGCCGAGCCGCCACGGCCGCAGGCGCTGCGCGAGCGGGTGGCCGGACTGCCGCGCGAATGGCTGATCTACGCCGTCGCCATCGCCGGGGTGGTGCCGGTGGCGGCGCTGATGTGGGCCGCGGCCAACGGCGCCTTCGCCCTGGGCGGCGAGATCAGCCTGGCGCTGATGCTGATGGTCGTGGTGCTGGGCGGCGTGCTGCTGTGGTTCGCCTGGTTCACCGGTACCCGCTGCACCCCGGTGCAGCGCCAGCAGATGATCGCGCTGATGGCGCTGATCTTCATGGCACTGGTGTTCTTCACCCTGTACGAACAGACCTACGGTTCGTGGGTCACCTTCACCGACCGCCTGCTGAGCAAGGACCTGGTGCCGTCGCTGGTGATCCGCGACGGCACCCCGCTGCCGTGGTCGATCGCTTCGCTGCTGCTGGCGCCACTGGGTTTCGTGGTCGCCGCGCGCCTGTCCGAACGCACCCCCGGCTCGGGCGCGCCGCGCCTGCTGTTCACCATGATCGTCGCGGCGATGCTGGTGCTGCTGCTGCGCGACTGCCTGGTGCTGCCGCAGACCGCCGGTTCGCTGACCTACCTGGGCGCGCTGTTCCTGGTGCTGCTGGCGCCACTGTTCGCCGCGTTGTGGGCGTGGCTGGACCGGCGCGGGCTGGATCCGTCCAAGCCGGTGAAATCCTCGTTCGGGCTGCTGTTCGGGGCGCTGTCGTTCGTGCCGCTGGCACTGGCCGCGCAGCAGGTCGGTGCCAGCGGGCAGATGGCCAGCGTGTGGTGGCTGGTACTGGCCTACCTGGTCCTGGAGATCGGCGAGATGTGCCTGTCGCCGGTGGGACTGTCGGCCGTCACCCAACTGGCGGCCCCGCGCGTGGTCAGCCTGATGATGGGCACCTGGTTCCTGGCCACCGCCTTTTCCGAAACCCTGGCCGCACTGTTCGGCAAGCTCGCCGCCATCGACGTGCCCGAAGGCGAAGTGATGGACATCGCGCAGGCCGCGGCCCGCTACGAACACCTGTTCTGGCTGCTGATGTGGATCGGCCTGGGCTGCGCCGTGCTCGCCCTGCTCGCCGCGCCGCTGCTGAAGCGGATGATGCACGGGGTGCGCTGAGGGCGCGCCCTGGCCGGAACCCCAACGGCGCCAGTCGGCGCCGCTGGGGTCATGGCGGGCATGCGCCCCCTACTTCGCGGTGTCGCCCCCCAGGTGCCGCGACAGGAACGACGCACCTTCACCTTCCCTGCCCCTCCCTGATCGCCTCGTCCATGGAGGCCGATTCTCGCCACGCGGCAAGCCCATGTGCACGGGAGCGGCCGCCTGCGCGGCTCAGAAATCGACGTCCAGATTCACGTACACCGCGCGCCCCTGGATGCCGTAGATGTTCTGGTAGAACGGATACCAGGTCATGCTCGTGTCCCGGGGCCCGTAGCGGTCGAACAGGTTGGTCACGTCCACGCCCAGGCGCACGTTGCCGGTGATCTTCTTCGACAGGCTGGCGTTCCACTGCACGTAGGACCGCAGCTGCGCGCTGGCCTGGTAGTTCACCCGCGCGCCGTTGCGGTAACCATAGACGCTGGCCGACCATTCGCCGCGGTTCCAGCCCAGCGTCCAGTTGCTGCGCGAGCGGAAAGCCAGCGGCTGGTTGCCGCAGCTGTAGGTGGCCGAATAGGAGCAGCCCATGTAGTCCTGCCACGGGTCGCCGGCGGCGACCTGCACGTCGTAGCCCAGCGTGCGGCTGTAGCCGGCGTTCAGGCTGAAGTCGCCGAACCTGCCCCCGCTCCAGGCGTAATTCAGGCTCGCGTCCACGCCCTTGGTACGCACGCCCGCCTGGTTGATGGCGTCCAGGAAGTACCCGGTCACCTTGCCCGCCGCGTCGCGCTGCACATAGGCCAGGTACACCGCGCAGGCACCGGAATTGGGATCGACCGGCGTGCCATCCACGCGCTTGCCGAGCAGGCAGCTGGCGTTCTCGCTCATCAGCGTGGCGGTATCCAGGTACTGGCTCTTGCCCTTGAGCGTGATCTCCCAGTAGTCGGCACTGAGCGACAGCCGGTCGGTCACGTCCCAGACGATGCCCAGGCCGTTGGAGGTGGCGGTTTCCTCATGCAGTCGGCGGTTGTTTCCGCCTTCCACGTACCAGGCACTTTCGTGGTGGTCGGCCCCGCACTGGGCGAGCCCGGCCGTCGTGGTCAGGTCCAGGCCGTCGCGGCGGCACAGGTAGTAATTGGTGATGTAGTCGTCATAGTTGGTCACCGGCTCGCCGTAGAGCCACATGATGTTGGGCGCCATGAAGCTGGTCTGCCGGCTGGCGCGCAGCAGCAGGTTGTCGAACGGCCGCCATTCGAGGCTGGCCTGCCAGGTGATCGCGTCGCCGACGTCGGAGATGTCGTCGTACGTGTCCCAGCGCCCGGCCACGTTGGCGACCACACGCTGCAGCAGCGGGATGCGGAACTCGACGCCGGCACCGTAGCGGTCGCGTGGCCCGCCACCGGACACGCCGGTGTGGTTGAAGGTCCTGTCGGCGCCTGTATACGTCCCGAGGCTGCGTCGATCCGGACGCAGTTCGTACTTCGAATGCGAGGCCTCGAACACCGAGGCCATCTCCACGTCGCCGGCCGGCAGCGCGAACAGCGCACCGTCGAGGACGAACTGCGCCTGCAGGGTCTGCGACAGGTTGCGGTTGCGGATGGTATCCACCATCGACGCGTATTGTTGCGGGTTGATGGGCCCGAACAGCACCGACGGATCGATGCGGTACAGCGGCGCACCATCGACCTCGCCCAGCGCCTCGCCGAACAGGTAGCGGTGCACGCGGTCGGTCATCAGCTGCTTCCAGCTGCTCTTCATCTCGTCGCGCGACAGGCTGACGCTGGCGTCCCAGTCCAAGCGCGCGCCCAAGGTGCCGCGCACGCCGGCGTTGGCGCTGATCGTGGTCTCGTCCCACACCCGCATCGGCGCGCCGCCGATGTCGTTGGGGTCGAGCGCGCGCCAGTACTCGAACTGGCCGATGTCCACATCATGCGCGCTGCCGGCGTTATACAGGTACATGCTGGTGCGGTGCGCGGCCTCGCTGCGCGAGCGCTGCACCAGCAGCTGCCCATACCCTTCCAGCGCGTCGTTGAAACGGAAATGGCCGGACACGTAAGCCGAGGTCTTGTCGTGCTTGTTGGCCAGGGTGTCGCCGTCGTAGTAGTTGGCGTTGCCACAGGCATACGGCCGCGCAGCGCTGGCCGAGCCGTACATCGGGAAGTAGTTGCGCCCGAGGCTGCGGCAGGTGTGCTCCAGCGCCGCGGTGGCCGTCGCCGGATCGACATCGCCGGCGTAGAGCAGCCGCCCGTCGCTGCCGAGCCAGTAGTAATCGTTGTAACCGGCGTCCATCAGCGCCGTGTCCAGGCCGAAGGTGGGGCGGTTGCTGCCCGCATTGCCCGGCGCGTTCATGCCGGTGCGGATGATGTTGCCGCGCTGCCAGGAGAAGATCGGCTCGCGGTTCAGCTGTTCGAACGCATAGGTGACGCTGCCGCGGTCCCATGCCTTGCCGCCACTGAACTGGAACTGCCCGATATCGCCGCCGCCACGCGTGGTGGTGCCGCCGCGCACGCGCAGGTGGTTTCCTTCCCAGTTGTCGCGGGTGACGATGTTGACCACGCCGGCGACGGCATCGTAACCGTAGATGGCCGACGCGCCGCCGTTGAGGACTTCGATGCGCTCCACCACCACCGCGGGAATGCTGCCGACGCTGACGCCGGTGGAGGCGGCGCCGGAGCTGGCCGCGTACTCGGTCATGCGCTTGCCGTTGAGCAGGATCAGCTGGTAACCGACACCCAGCCCGCGCAGATTGAGGAACGCGGCATCGGGCTGGGTGGAGCTGGCGTTGAACTCGCCGCCGACCACGTCGCCGTTGAACTGGGTCAGCGTCTGCAGCGTCTCGGCCACGGTGCTGTAGCCCTGCTTGCGGATGTCCTCGCTGGTGATCACCACCACCGGCGATGGCCCTTCGACCGCGGTGCGCTTGATCCGCGAGCCGGTGACCTCGACCTTGTCCAGGGTGCGCGCGACATCGCCCGCATCGACCTGTCCGCTGGCCGCGTCCGGTGCCGCCTGCTGCGCATGCGCGGCGCTGGCGGCCAGTGCCGCGGCCGGCACCGCCAGGCCCATGAAGACCGCGACTGCAAGGCGGCGATGCTGCGGTTGTTGCGGGCGTTTGGACATCATGGTTCGTCTCCCCGTTGCTCGGCGTGGTTCGGCTGGAAGGCACTGCGGCGATGGCGATCTGTCGCGAAGGACGGCGTTGTCCCTTTTCCGGGCGCGACGGCGGGCTCCGGCGCTGCGCATCGCAACACCGGAATAAGCGGCACCAGGCCCGGGCACGTTCCGGTCGTATGGCGGCCCTGCGGGCACGCTTCCCCGGAACATGACGGCGATCCTAGGCGCGTCGCCCGCGGTCACGCATCGGGAGAAACCCCGATTGTTCGCATGCCGTGGCGGCGTCCGCCGGCGTGGTACCGGCGCGTTCGAGGCGACGACGAAACCGCTTTGAAAATGACGCCTGCGCAGTGGCTCCAGGCGCGCGTGTATGCGGTATCGTTGCCGCGGTCGACGCAGGCCGCGACAGCACGCGCGCCGTCGCTGCACTTTGCGTCTGGCCATGCCGATCGCATCCGCGGACATCGCCGCGCATGACCGACACCACCTTCTCGAACAGACCGGGGAAAAGATGAAGATCCAGGCACCACGCATGGCCGTTCTTGCACTCGCACTGGTTTCCGTCGGCATCGCGCCGGCGCTGCGCGCCGCGCCCGGCGCCGGCGACCGGCCCGGTTGTGGCGCGCCGCCGGCATCGGCCAGCGCGCAGGCCAGGCGCGATGCGTTCGACGCAGCGATGCGCGCGCATGGCATTCCCGGCGCACAGTTGATCCATACCCGCGACGGCATCTCCGAGGCGTACTGCCATGGCGTGCTCGACGCCCGCGCGGCGGCCACGGTCGGCGACGACACCGTGTTCCAGGCTGCCTCGTTGTCCAAGGTCGTCGCCGCCTACATCGCGCTGCGTCTGGTCGACGCCGGACAGCTGGACCTCGACAAGCCGCTGTGGGACTACTGGCAATCGCCCAGGACCCGGGACAACCCGTTGGCGCGGCGGATCACCACGCGCATGGTGCTCGACCACACCAGCGGCCTGCCCAACTGGCAGATATCGCCGTCGAACCCGGCGATCGACCACACGCCGCTGCAAAGCAAGTTCGCACCGGGCGGGCACTATGCTTACTCCGGCGAAGGCTTCTACCTGCTGCAGCGCACGCTTGAGCACCTCACCGGCAGCAGCTGGAATGCGCTGGCCGCGCGCGAAGTGTTCTCGCGGTTCGACATGCCCAGCAGCAGCTACCTTACCGACCCGGCCCTGCACGCGCGCAACGCCAATGGCCACGCAGGGAATGGCAGCGCCGAACCCGAGCGCATATTCGCCTGGGAGAACACCGCCTGGACGCTGGTCACCAACGCCCATGACTACGACAACTTCATCCAGCGGGCGTTGTACCGCGGCGAAGGCCTGCGCCCGGACACGCATGCGTTGATGTTCGCGCCGTCCAGCGATGCCGACGACCCGGCGGCGCCCAGCCCGGCCGATGCGTTCATCACCTGGGGCCTGGGCGTCGGACTGCAGGACGCCGATGGCCGGCGCCTGGCCTGGCACTGGGGCGACAACCCCGGCTTCAAGGCGTTCTTCATGCTCGACCCGGCCAGCGGTGAAAGCCTGGTGCTGTTCACCAACAGCGAGAACGGACCGGCCGCCTACAAGCAGGTGCTGCGCACGTTCATGGGGCCGGGCAGCTACCCGGCGGTCGACTGGTCCAGCGCGCAGGATTGAGGCGGCATTGAGGCGGCACGGCAAAGGCCGGTTGCGGGCATGCCGCAACCGGCGCGGTCGTCGCGGTCACCCCGCGCTCAGCCCCATACCGCCGGTTGTGGCATCGACATGCGGCCCTGCTGGTACACGATGCCGCCCGGCCAGTCCTCGGCCTGCAGCCAGGGGCCATCCAGGTCGCAGACCTCACACAGCTGCGCCAGCACCATGCCCGGCGCGACCGATACCGAGCCGCCCAGCATGCAGCCGACCATCAGCCGGAACCCGGCCGCGCGCGCGGCGCTGGCCAGTTCCAGCGCGGCGGTGAGGCCCCCGGTCTTGTCCAGCTTGATGTTGACGAACTGGTAGCGTCCGGCCAGCGCGGGCAGATCCTCGCGCGTCGACAGCGCCTCGTCGGCGCAGACCGGGATCGCGCCGTCGTAGCCCAGCAGCCCGTCACTGTCGGCCACCGCGACCGGCTGTTCGAGCAGGTCCACCGCGAATGGCTGCAGCGCCGGCACGTAGGCCCGCAGTTCCTCCACGCTCCACGACTGGTTGGCATCGACGATCAGCCGCGCCCGCGGCGCGCCGCGGCGCACCGCGGCCACCGCATCCACCGGCGAGCCCTTGCCGACCTTGACCTTGAGCCAGGGATAAGCGGCATGCGCCCGCGCGGCGGCCTCGTAGGCGGCGATGTCGCGGATGCCGATGGTCACCGCGCTGTCGACCGGCCGCCAATGGGCGATGCCGGCCCGGGTCCAGGCCGGCACCCCGCTTTGCCTGGCCTCCAGGTCCCACAGCGCGGCGTCCAGCGCATGCCGGGCGCCGCCGGCCGGCAGCAGCCGCAGCAGCGCGTGGCGGTCGCAGCCGCGCTCCAGTGCCGGGCGCACCTGTTCGATCTGCGCGAGCATGCTTTCCGGGGTCTCGCCGTGATAGCCGACGCCACCGGCCTCGCCGCGGCCGACCCGGCCGTCCTCGTGCAGCTCGACGATGACCACGCGCGCCTCGCTGCGCACGCCGCGGGCGATCGCGAACGGCTCCCTCAGTTTCCAGGCATGCGGCCTGGCATGCAGCGTGCGCATGGCCATGCCCTCAACCCATGATCGAGGCGAGCACCCGGTCCAGGTCGCTGCGCATCGGGTCGAAAGCGGGCACGCCCAGCTCGCGCTCGGCACGCGCCAGGGCCTCCTGCGCAGCGGCGGCATCCAGCGCCGAGGTATTCAGGCTCACCCCGACCAGGCGCGCAGCGGGGTTGGTCAGGCGCGCGGCCTGCAGGTACAGGTCGCGCGCCACCGCCAGCCCCGGCACCGGGTAGTCCGGCCAGCTGACCAGGTGCGTGCGCAGCGGGTCGTGGCACAGCACCAGGCCGTCGGCCTGCGAACCGTGCAGCAGGCCCAGGGTCACCCCGGCATAGGCCGGGTGGAACAGCGAGCCCTGGCCTTCGATCAGGTCCCAGTGGTCGGGCGCGGCGTCGGGCGAAATGCACTCGGCCGCGCCGGCGATGAAATCGGCGATCACCGCGTCCACCGCGATGCCGGCGCCGGCGATCATGATGCCGGTCTGGCCGGTGGCGCGGAAATCGGCATCGATGCCCTGCCCGCGCATCGCCCGCGCCAGCGCCAGCGCGGTGTATTTCTTGCCCAGCGCGCAGTCGGTACCGACCATGGCCACGCGCTTGCCGCTGCGCCGCTTGCCGGTGGCGCGCGGCAGGTTGTCCGGCGGCCGGCGCACGTCCACCAGGCGCACGCCCGAACGCAGCGCCGCCTGTGCCAGGCCGGGCACCGATTCCAGCGGCGTGTGCAGGCCGCTGACGATGTCCAGGCCCGCCTCCACCGCGGCGATCAACAGCGGGCTCCAATGCGCGGGAATGCGCCCGCCGACCGGGGTCACGCCGATCACCAGCGAGCGTGCGCCGGCCGCGGCCGCGGCGGCCGGGTCCAGCTCCGCCAGGCCGAGGTCGATGGTGCCGCCGGGCAACCGCGTCTGGCCGATGCAGTCCGGTGCGCTCCAGTCGCGCAGGCCGAAGGCGGTCTTGGCCTTCAGCGGGTTGGTTTCCTCGCCCAGGAACAACAGGTAGGGCATGTGCAGGATCACCCTGCCGGCGGCCGCGCTCATGGCCTGGCCTCGCTTCCCACCTGTTGCCGTTCGTTCGTGTAATGCATGGTCGCCACCTTTGCCCGGGCTGGAACTGATCGTCGCCATTCGACCATACCGGGGAACGCCCCGAATCGGGAAAAACCCGCATATTCCCGGCCAGCTGCCACGGCCGGCCGCGGCCGGTGCGCGGCGCTTGCCAGCGCTACGGGCCACTGCTACATAGCCACGATGCCGCGCGCCGCCCGCGCCCTTCCGGAGACGCCATGCTGATGCTCGATGCCCCACCCTGCGCGCGCGCCGATGGCCTGGCGTCCGCGCGCGCGGCGCTGGTGAAGGCGCTGGACATGGCGTCGCTGTGGCAGGCGTGCGCGACACTGATCAACGCCGCCCTGCCGTGCCATTCGTGCAGCCTGCTGTTCGACATCGACGGCTACCAGCCGCTGCAGGGCCGGCATCACCTGGCCACCGCCGGCGACGACGGGGCGCGCCTGGTGACCAGCCTGGAAGTCGCCGCGCCCTACCTGGACGCCAATCCGCGGATCCGCTGGTACACGTTCTCGCAGATCGCCTCGCAGGACGCGCTGGCGCCGGAGCGGCTCAAGGCGCAGAACCCGGCGCCGGGCTGGCGCGAGTTCATCCACCTGGCGTTCTGGGACGGCACCCGGCTGGAAGCGGTACTGAGCATCCGCATCCTCACCGCCCATACCGAGCTGTCCGACGCCGAGCTGGCGTTCCTGGCCGAGCTGTATCCGTTGCTGGACGCCAGCCTGCAGCGGGTGCGCATGCTCGAATCCGACCGGCTGCGGCACAAGGCCGTGGAGGACCTGCTGTACGCGCTGCCGCTGGCCGCGTTGCTGGTGGACGGCAACCTGGTGCCGTCGTACATGTCGCGCGAGGCCAAGCGCATCTGCCGGCGCTGGAGCACCGATACGGAACGCGACGGTTGCCTGCCGCGTGCGATCGAACTGCCGCTGCGGCGCTGGATGGAGGGCGCCGCCGGCACGGCGGCGGCAGCCGGCCAGCGCGCCACTTTCACCGTGGCGCATCCGCAGCGCCCGACGCAGTCCCTGCGCGTGGAGATCAGTTCGGCGCCCGGCAATTCACTCCGCCACGCCCAGCACCTGCTGATCCTGGCTGCCGATGGCGAGGGCGACGACGCTGGTGACGCCGCTTCCGCGCGCAGCCTGCCCCTGCTCACGTGCCTGTCGCCGAGCGAGCGCAAGGTCGCCGGGCTGGTTGCCTCGGGGCTGCGCAACGACGCCATCGCCGAGCGCCTGTGCCGTTCGCGCAAGACCATCGAATCGCAGATCAGCTCGATCTTCCGCAAGTTGAACGTGAGCAACCGCACGCAGTTGGCGCGGCTGCTGAACTGAGCCGCCGACGCATGCGGCCATTCGAGCCGCGGCCGACGGACTGAACAACCCGCGCCCGGACCGGGCGCACTCCGCGCGCGCCCGGCGCATGGCGCGATCACCACCCCCGACCGGCCTCGACGGACCCGGCGCGCGCGGTGCGCATCGCCGGACCACCGGCGCCGTGCCGGCGGCGGGATGACGCCATTCAACGGGCAGGCAGGGCTGTCTGGTCAGCGTGGCCGCGGTGGCGGCGGCACCGTCGCGACCACCCGCCGCCGCATGCTGCGGCGGGCCCCGGTGCATGCTTCAGCGCGGCGCCGCTGCCGCCTGCGCGCGTCGTACCGCTTCCAGCACCGGCGCCAGCGGCAGCGCCGCGGCGGTGCCGCGGTGCCCGTGCACGGTGTGCGCGCGGAACAGCGAGTTGACGATGGCTTCCTCGGTCGCCTCGGCGGCGGCCTGGAACAGCGGCGACATGGCTTCGCCGGCCACGCTGCGCGCCGGCTGCGCCGCCACCTCCGGGTCGCGCAGGTTCTCGCTGGCGGTCGAGAACGCGATGACGTAATCGCCCGAGCCGTTGGACATGACCGAGCCGGTGCGCGCCAGCCCGACCAGCGCCCGCTTCGCCAGCCGCTGCAGCTGCGCCGCGTCCAGCGGGGCATCGGTGGCCACCACCATCATGATGCTGCCGTCGCCGGTGCTCGGCGGCGGCACCGCGACGCTGCGCGCATGCGCCGCCGGATCCGGCAGCACCTTCCACACCGGCACCCCGGCGATGGTGAGTTCGCCGCCGAAATTGCTCTGCACCAGCACCCCGACCGTGTAGCCGCCATCGGCCGCGGGCAGCCGCCGCGAACTGGTGCCGATGCCACCCTTCCAGCCGAACGCGACCGTGCCGGCGCCGGCGCCGACATCGCCCTCCTCGACCTCGGTACGCGACACCGTGGTCAGCGCGCGCTCCACCAGCGCCGGGGTCAGCGGGCGCGCGCGGATGTCGCTGAGGTAACCATCGTTGGTTTCGCCCACCACCGGGTTGATCGAGCGCACCTGCTCCATGCCCGGCTGGCGCAGCAGCCAGTCCACCGCCGCGTCGGCGACCTTCCAGGTGCTCAGCGTGCCGGTCAGCAGGATCGGGGTTTCCAGTTCGCCCAGTTCCTGCACCTGGGTGATGCCGGCCAGCTTGCCGTAGCCGTTGCCGACCACGATCGCCGCCGGCACCCGCTGCCGGTACGGGTTGCCGGCGTGCGGCAGGATCGCGGTGACCCCGGTATGCAGGCGCGTGCCCTCGCGCAGCGTGGCATGGCCGACCCCGACCCCGGCCACGTCGGTGATCGCGTTGCGCGGCCCGACCGGCAGCGTGCCGATCACCACGCCCGCCTCGCGCGCACGCGGCCGCTGTTCGGCGGCGGGCGTGGCGGATGTGGCGCCGGCGGCGGCCAGGGCGAGCAGCAGGAGGGACCAGCGCTTCATCATTCGACTATCTCCAGCAGGACACGGGGACATGGCGGCACGGTACAGCAAGCCCTGCGGCTGCGGTCACGCGTCCCGGCCGCGGCCCGCTCCGGCGGCCACGACGCCTGTGATGCTGGCGCTGGAACGGGGCCGGCGCATCGGGGGAAATCCCCATTCTGGGCGCGGCGGCGCGCGCCCCGGGCCACGGCCTGGGCTGCGCCTCAGTGCGCGGCCGGTCGTTCGTACCAGCCCCGCGACCGGTTGACGATGTGGACCACCGACAGCATCACCGGCACCTCGACCAGCACGCCGACCACTGTTGCCAGCGCCGCCCCCGAATGCACGCCAAACACGCTCACCGCGGTGGCCACCGCCAGTTCGAAGAAGTTGCTGGCGCCGATCAGCGCCGACGGACCGGCCACGCAATGGGCCACGCCCAGCTTGCGGTTCAGCAGGTACGCCAGCCCCGAATTGAAGTAGACCTGGATCAGGATGGGCACCGCCAGCATCGCGATGACCAGCGGCTGCGCCAGGATCTGCCGGCCCTGGAAGCCGAACAGCAGCACCAGCATCAGCAGCAGCGCCGCCAGTGACAGCGGGCCGAGCCGGGCCAGCCAGCGGTCGAGCCGGGCCTGTCCGCCCTTGCGCATCCCCCAGGCACGCAGGCACGTGGCGATGATCACCGGCACCACGATGTACAGCCCCACGGAGATGGCCAGCGTGGCCCATGGCACGGTGATCGAGGAAATGCCGAGCAACAGCGCGACCAGCGGCGCGAACGCCACCACCATGATCGCGTCGTTCAAGGCCACCTGGCTGAGGGTGAACGCCGCGTCGCCGCGGCACAGGTTGCTCCACACGAACACCATCGCGGTGCATGGCGCGGCCGCCAGCAGGATCAGGCCGGCGATGTAGGAATCCACCTGGTCGGCCGGCAACCACGGTCCGAACACGTGGCGCAGGAACAACCAGCCCAGCAGGGCCATCGAAAACGGCTTCACCGCCCAGTTGATGAACAGCGTGGTGCCGATGCCGCGCCAGTGCCGGCCGACCTGGCGCAGCGCGCCGAAATCCACCTTCATCAGCATGGGCACGATCATCACCCAGATGAGCGCGGCCACCGGCAGGTTCACCTGCGCCCATTCGATGCTGCCCAGGCGCACGAAAACGGAAGGCAACTGGTGGCCCAGCAACGTGCCCACCACGATGCAGAGCGCCACCCACAGGGTCAGGTAGCGCTCAAAGAAGCCCATGCGTGGCGCCGCGTCACTCACCGGCGCCGTCCCCGGCGCCGATCGCGCCGATGCCGTCGAGCGCGGCCTGGAGCCCGGCACGGTCGTGCCAAAGCGCAGCCGGAAGTGCGAGCAAGGCCTTCAGCCGGGCCTGGATGACACGATGGGCCTGCTTGAACGCGGCACGCTTGTGGTCATCGCTGCCATCGGCCGCTGCCGGGTCGGGCAACCCCCAATGGGTGCGCAGGAAATCGCCGAAGACCACCGGACAGGTCTCCGCCGCGGCCGCGTCGCACACGGTCACCACCAGGTCCATGCGCGGCGCGTCCGCCATGGTGAATTCGTCCCAGGACTTGCTGCGCAGCCCGGCAGTGGAAATTCCCTCGGCCCGCAGCTGGGCCAGCGCGAACGGGTTCACCGTGCCAGTGGGCCGGCTGCCGGCGCTGAATGCCATGAAACGGTCCCCGGCCCACGCCCGCAGCGTGGCTTCGGCCAGGACGCTGCGGGCACTGTTGCCGGTACACAGGAAAAGCACGTTGTGGGTCATGGGCGGGGGTGTCGTGTGGGGAAAGACAGGGCGCGGCAGTGACCGGCCGCGCGCTCAGCAGGCGCAGGCGGGCGCGTTCGCCGGCGCGCATGCGGCACCGGGCGAACCGGCACAGCAGTTATGGGTGAGGTACTGGATCAGGCCGTTCATCGCCTGGAAGTTGGCGCGGTAGCAGACGTATCGGCCCTGGCTTTCGCTCACCACCAGGCCGGCAAGCACCAGTTCCTTCAGGTGGAAGGACAACGTTGCACCGGGAACACCCAGCGCCTCGCCGATGTCGCCGGCCACGCGTCCGTCGGGGCCGGCCTCGACCAGCAGACGGAAGGCCGCCAGCCGGGTCGCATGTCCCAGCGCGGTCAGGGTAGCGATTGCACCATTCGTTTCCATTTTTCTAGAATAATCGAATGATTAAGCCCGAACAATCCTCCTTCGACCTCCCCACCCATCTGGATACCGGCCTGCTTCCCGCGCCCATGCACCAACCCGCGGGTTCCGACGACCGGCATCGGCCCCGCATCCTGTTGCTGTACGGCTCGCTGCGGCCGCAGTCGTTCAGCCGCAAGCTGGCACGGGAAGCCGAGCGCATCCTGCAGTACCTCGGTGCCGAGACCCGGGTGTTCGATCCGCACGACCTGCCCATGCTGGACAGCGTGGACCGGCAGCATCCGAAGGTGCAGCAACTGCGCGAGTGGTCGCAGTGGTCCGAAGGCCAGGTCTGGGTGTCGCCCGAGCGCCACGGCACCGTCACCGGCGTGTTCAAGAACCAGATCGACTGGCTGCCACTGGAAGACGGCAGCGTGCGGCCGACCCAGGGCAATACCCTGGCGGTGATGCAGGTCAGCGGCGGCTCGCAGTCGTTCAACGTGGTCAACACCCTGCGCGTGCTGGGCCGCTGGATGCGCATGCTCACCATCCCCAACCAGTCCTCGGTGGCCAAGGCCTGGCAGGAGTTCGACGACGACGGCCGCATGAAGCCCTCGCCGTACTACGACCGGGTGGTGGACGTGATGGAGGAACTGATGAAGTTCACCCTGCTGGTGCGCGGCCACGGCGAGCATCTGGTGGACCGCTACAGCGAGCGCAAGGGCGCGGAGCAGGCGCGACGCATCGCGCGGGCGGCCGCGGTGACGGAATGACGGAATGACGCCGCGCTCCGGCGGCACGCCGACCGCCCCCCGCGTATCGCGCCGCGCCGCAGCGCACGGCACAGGGCAGGTGAAAAAGAAAAAGCCCTCGGCAGCGAGGGCTTTTCCAGGAGTACCAGGCGATCTACCGCCGCGGCATCAGAACGGAATGTCGTCGTCGGCGAAGTCGTCCATCGGCGGCGGGGCCGGCTGCTGCGCGGGCGCCTGCCGCTGCGGGCGCTGGCCGTAACCGCCGCCGCCCTGGTCCTGGTTGCCATAGCCACCGCCCTGCGGGCGCGGGGCCGACTGGCGCTGCGGGCGTTCACCGCCGCCGTAACCGCCACCACCGCCGCCACCCTCGCCACGGCCGCCGAGCATCTGCATCTCGTTGGCGACGATGTCGGTGGTGTACTTCTCCACGCCGTCCTGCCCGGTGAACTTGTCGTAGCGGATCTCGCCTTCGACGTAGACCTGCGAGCCCTTGCGCAGGTACTCGCCGGCGATCTCGCCGAGCTTGCCGAAGAACACCACGCGGTGCCATTCGGTGCGTTCCTGGTTGTTGCCGTCGCGGTCCTTGCGCACGCTGGTGGTGGCCAGGCTGATGCGGGTCACGGCCATGCCGCTCTGGGTGTACTTCACGTCCGGGTCGTTGCCGAGGTTGCCGACCAGGATGACTTTGTTGATGCCGCGGGCCATGGGATTCGCTCTTTGCGTTGTGTGCCGGGGTATGTGCCGGCTGCAGCCGGCATCCGTGGGTCCCGGTGCAGGTGCCGGGACGGAACGGGACATGGGATGGTAGCAACCCATCCCGTTCCCGCCCACCCTGCCGGCTCAGCCGGCGTCGTGCACCGACAGGCTGGCGAGGTAGTTGCCTACATCGGCGGGCCATTGCCGGAAGTGCATGGCAAGGGCGGCGGTGTCGCCCGCGAACAGCGCGCGGCTGGCCTCCTCGAAGCCTGGCAGGTCCCCGGCCAGCACCCGCATCGCCTGGTACTGCGCCTCGCGGCGCTGGCGCAGGTCGCCCGCCCCCTCGTCCTCCCGGCGCGCCTGCTCGACCAGCCGGCGCAGGGCCGCCGAGGCCCCGCCGGGCTGCGCCGCCAGCCATTCCCAGTGGCGCGGCAGCAGGGTGACTTCGCGCGCCACCACGCCCAGCCGCGGGCGCCCGCGCTCCCTGGGCAGGGGTTTTCCGCTCCCGTCCGCAACCGCGAAGCGCACGGGCAGCCGTTCCAGCACCTGCGCGGCATCGCCGCGCAGGTCCAGGTCCACGCTCTGCCCGGTGCGGTCGTCCAGCACCAGCAGCGGGCGCCCGTGCGCACCAGTGCCCGCGCGCGCGGCAGCCTCCCGCGCCACGTCGCGCAGCGCGCCGCGGACCAGCAGCCGGCTGCCGTCGAACAGGGCGTGGGGCGCCTTCAGGGGATCGTTCATGCAACGGCTCCATATTTGACCCGGGTAATATTGCCATTTCATTTTTACCCGGGCAATATCAGACCTCCCGCCAGACCCCAGCCCCCATGGACAAGCACCAGCGCCGGCAGCAGATCGCCGACTACAAACGCCGCGCGCCCCGCAGCGGCATCTACCACGTGCGCTGCACCGCCAGCGGCGAAAGCTGGGCCGGACCGGCCAACGACCTGTCCACCATCGGCAACCGGCTGTTGTTCACCCTGCGCCTGGGCAACCACCCGCACCGGCGCCTGCAGCAGGCCTGGAACCTGCACGGCGCCGAAGCGTTCCAGTGGCACGACGCGCACGTGCTGGAACACGACCCCGACCTGCACGACTTCGAACGCGCGCGGCGGCTGCAGGACGCGTTGGCCGAGGTCTGCCGGCGGACCGGCGCCACGGCGCTGCGTTGATCCGTGGCGGCGGCACGGTTGCCGCCGCCACGTGGCATGATGGCCGGCACCTTCACCTTGCCGGTCATGATGGTCATCAAGGGCAAAGCCACGTCACTGGATATCGCGCACATGGCCGGCGTTTCGCAACCGACCGTGTCGCGCGCCCTGCGCGGCAGCCCGATGGTCAACGCCGACACCCGCCGGCGCATCCTGGAGATCGCCCGCCAGCTCAACTACAAGGTGGACAAGAACGCGTCCAGCCTGCGCTGCCAGCAGTCCGGCACGCTGGCACTGCTGTTCTTCGAGGACCCGACCCCGGACGACTCGCTGATCAACCCGTTCTTCCACTCGATGCTGGGCTCGATCACCCGCGCCTGCGCGTTGAAGGGACAGGACCTGCTGGTGTCGTTCCAGCAGCTGTCCAGCGACTGGCACGCCGATTTCGAGGACAGCAACAAGGCCGACGGCATCATCCTGCTCGGCTATGGCGACTACCACCAATCGGTCGAACGGCTGCGGCGCCTGGTCGAACAGGGCACCCATTTCGTGCGCTGGGGCGCGGCCCTGCCCGGCCAGCCCGGGGTATCGGTGGGCAGCGACAACTTCCAGGGCGGCTTCGACATCACCGCGCACCTGCTCGACCAGGGCCGGCGCCGCATCGCCTTCCTCGGCCACGCCTCCAGCCATTACCCGGAATTCCAGGAACGCTACCGCGGCCATGCGCAGGCGCTGCGCGCGCGCGGCCTGGAACCGGAGCCGGGCCTGCAGCACGACGCCATCACCACCGAAGAGTCCGGCCACGCCGCCTGCGCCGCGCTGCTGGCCGGCGGGCAGCGTTTCGACGCGGTGTGCGCGGCCAGCGACCTGATCGCCATCGGCGCACTGCGCGCGCTGCGCGAGCACGGCCTGCGCATACCGCAGGACGTGGCGGTCACCGGCTTCGACGACATTCCGCTGGCGGCCTCGGTATCGCCGGCGCTGACCACGGTGCAGCAGGACACCAAGCTGGCCGGGCACCTGCTGGTGGAGAAGCTGCTGGCGCTGATCGCCGGCGCGCCGGTGGACAGCCAGAGCATCGCGGTCAGGCTGGCGGTGCGCGAATCCTCGCGCATGTAGCTGCGGGCCTTGCCGCGCAGGGCGCTTTCCCGCTGACGCCCGAGGCGGGGCCAGCCCCACATGCATGGGGTCAGCCGAAATCCCGCAGCAGTTCGCCCACGCCCGATGGCGCCACTTCGAAGCCCAGCGGCGTGCCCGGGTTCACCACCACGCCGTAGCCGCCCGGCACCCGGCGCAGCACGTCCAGCATCAGCCAGCGCAGCGTGTGCGGCGCCTGCTGGGTATGGATGCCGACCCGCGCCATGTCGGTGAACACCGCCACGTGCAGCACGCCCTGCTTGTCGAACAGCAGCGGATCGAAGCCGCTGCCATCGGGGGTGACCAGGCTGCCGGTGAGCAGCACCACCTCCGAGGCGACGAACGCCTGCATGAACGCCCTGATCGGCAACGTCCCGTCCATGGCGGCCTTGAGCAGCGTTTCGAGCGGGTTCTGCGGGGCAAGCGTGTCCATGGCGTGCGGCATCGGAGGGGCCGGGGATTGTACCGCCGCGGCGCCATCGACCAGGGCGTGCGCGCCGGCGCGCGCGACATCCCTGCGCACGGTGTCAGCGCGCCAGGCGTGCGTCGCGTGCGGCCTGGTCGGCCATCGCCGCGTCCAGCCGCGCCTGCAGTGCCGGCTGTCGCACCTCGGCGTCGAGCACGAACACCTTGACCCCGTGCGCCGTCACCGTCGCCCGCAGCACGTCGCGCACCGCCTGGGTGCCACCCTCGAGTGCGTCACGCCAGGTGCCGGCCTGCAGATAGCGGCGCACTTCGAAGGCCTGCGCGGTGTCGCCCTTGTTGAGCAGCACCAGTGCGGTCTGCGCGGTGCCGCCGTGCTGCAGCACGCGGTAGAACACCGCCTGGTCGCCCTGCAGGCGTTCGTTGACCTGCAGGCCGCGCTGCAGCGCCGGGGTGGCCTGGCGCAGGCGCGCGATGCGCTGCAGCGGGGCGAAGATGGGACTGCGCGGCGCCGCGTCGATGCGCTCCTGGCCGAAGTAGGCGCGGTTGCCGGCATGTTCGGCGCGGCCGCGCATGAAACCGGTTTCCGAGCCGTAGTAGAGCACCGGGATGCCACGCGCGGTGAACAGCCAGTTGTGCGCGTCGATGAAACCGGCATCGCTGGCGTCCAGCCGCGCCATGTCGTGGTTGTCGTAGAACGTCATCAGCGCGTACGGGTTGGCATACGGGCCGCCGTCCAGATGCAGCGGTCCGGCCAGCGCTTCGTAGCCCTGGCCTTCCCTGCCGAACACCGCCGCCAGCGCGCCGCGCAGCGGGAAATCGAGCACGCTGACGTTGGCGTTGGCCGGCCAGGTGTGTTCGGCGATGCGCGCGGCGTCGTAGTCGAAGGCCTCGCCGAACATGAACATGCCCGGGTGCGCGGCGCGGATGCGCTGCACGAACGCATGCCACCACCGGTGCGGCAGCCAGCCGATGGTGTCGATGCGCAGCGCGTCCACGCCCTGCGCGGTCCACTGCAGGTAGGCGCCGACCAGGTAGTCCATCACCGCCGGGTTGTCCTGGTTGAAATCGGACAGCTCGGCCAGGTTGCCGTCGAAGATCGACCCCTTTTCGCCGTCGACCGGGCCGATGGCGTTGTAGAAGGCATGCAGCGGATTGTGCTTCGGGTCCAGTTGCGGCGGCGGCAGGTTCTGGTGGTCGGCAATCAGCTTTCCGTCCCGGTCGAAGATCTGGCCGAACTGCGGCTGCCGCACCGGCATGGTCCAGGCCGGCGAGCCGTGGTTGCCGACGATGTCCAGCACCACCTTCAGGCCGGCATCGTGCAGGCCGCGGGTGAGGCCGGAAAAATCCAGGTCCGCGCTGGGCAGGTGTTCGTCCAGCCGGTAGAAATTGATGCCCCAGTAGCCGTGGTAGCCGGTCTTGCCACGGTCGGTCAGGCTGCTGTTGCAGGTGACCGGGCGGCTGCCGGTGAACGCCTGGTCGGGGTTGTCGACGATCGGCGTGATCCACACCGCGCCGAAGCCGAGGTTGCGGATGTACCGCGCATTGTCGAGCACGCCGCGGAAATCGCCGCCGAGGTAGCCGATGTTGCCGTCGATACCGTCCGCGCAATGCACCGGGATGTCGAAGGTCGGGTGCGCGCCGCCCTGCTCGCGCTGGTCGTTGGCCGGGTCGCCATTGACGAAGCGGTCGGTGACCACGAAGTACACCGCGTCGCCGGCGAACGGCTCGGTGGTGCCGACGTAGTCCGGGCGCGGCGCGGCCGCGGCACCGCCGGCCAGCAGGGCAAGGGAAAGCGCCGGCGCCAGGCCGGCCATCGACAGACGCACGCGCATCACACCACCTCCGGACGGGACGGCACCCGCAGCACGCACAGGCCGGCCACGAACAGGCTGCAGCCGCCCAGCACCAGCACGTGCATCGGCATGCCGCCCAGCCAGGTGCGCAGGGCGAAGCCGAGCGCGCTGGCGGCCACCAGCTGCGGGATCACGATGAAGAAATTGAAGATACCCATGTACACGCCCATCTTCGACGCCGGCACGCTGTCGGACAGCAGCGCGTACGGCAGCGACAGGATCGAGGCCCAGGCGAAGCCGACCCCGACCATCGACAGCAGCAGCCACTTCGGGTCGCCGATGAACATCAGCGACACCAGCCCGGCGCCGCCCAGCCACAGGTTGAGCAGGTGGCTCCAGCGCAGGCCCAGCACCCGCACCATGGCCGGGATGGCCAGCGCCGCCAGCGCGGCGAAGCCGTTGTAGGCGCCGAACAGCACGCCGACCCAGTTGGCGCCTTCGTTGTAGGCGGCCGACTGCGGATCGGTGGAACCGAAATGGGTGCCGGCCACCGCCGCGGTGGTGTAGATCCACATCGCGAACAGCGCGAACCACGAGAAGAACTGCACCCACGCCAGCCGCCGCATGGTGGCCGGCATCGCGCGCAGGTCGCCGACGATGGCCGCCAGCATGTGGGTGCCGGGCAGCAGCCGCGCCAGCGCCAGCAGCACGCCGTAGGCGATGCACAGGCCGGCCAGCACGTACAGCATGCGGTCGCCCTGGCGCCAGCCGATCAACAGCGCGAGCGCGGTACCGAGCAGCAGCCACGTGGCGACCTGCGCCCATGGCGGCGCGCCGCCGGGCGCGGCCACCCGGTGCGCGGCGGGCGGCTCGGCATCGTCGAACGCGGCCAGCTCCGCCGGCGGGTACTCGCGGGTACTGAACACCGTCCACGCGATCGCCGCCAGCAGCACCACCGCACCGAAGTAGAACGCATAGCGCACCGTGTCCGGCACCTCGCCCGGCGCGGCGGTGTTGGCTACGCCCCAGCGCGCCAGCAGATACGGCAGCAGACTGGCGATGATCGCGCCGACGCCGATGAAGAAGCTCTGCATCGCATAGCCGGCCGGGCGCTGGCGCGGCGCCAGCTGGTCACCGACGAAGGCGCGGAACGGCTCCATCGACACGTTGATCGAGGCATCCAGCACCCACAGCGTGCCGGCGGCGATCCACAGCGTCGGCGAATTCGGCATCACCAGCAGCGCCAGCGTGGTCAACACCGCACCGAGCATGAAGAACGGCCGCCGCCGGCCCCAGCGCGTCCAGGTGCGGTCGGACAGGTAGCCCACCACCGGCTGCACCAGCAGGCCGGTCAGCGGCGCGGCGATCCACAGCCCCGGCACCGCCTCCATCGACGCACCCAGCGTCTCGAAGATGCGGCTGGCATTGGCGTTCTGCAGCGCGAAGCCGAACTGGATGCCGAGGAACCCGAAACACATGTTCCAGATCTGCCAGAACGACAGCTGCGGTTTGCTTTTCATCAAGCGCTTCCCCCCTCCGGGAATCACGGATGCGATGTACGCCGCCACGGCGGCCGGGCCATGGTAGAGGCCACCCGCGCGATGCGCACCGCCGGTGCATACGTATTCAATGCCGCTGCCGCCGATGACGCTGTGCACCAACTGGAATAGTGGTGGCACCTGCCTGCCGCCCCCGTGCTCCGGAGCCGATACCCGTCATGGTCCTGCCACGCCCCTGCCCGTTCCCGCACCGCATCACCCTCGCCTTGCTCCTGCTGCTGGCCTGCCTGCCCGTCGCCCGGGCGGCGGACCTGGCGCGCATCGCCTCGCCCGGCGACGTGCTCGCCGTCGTCCTTGAAGCGCAGCACGAAGGACGCATCGCCTACCGGGTGGAACGCCGGGGCCAGGCGGTGATCGCCCCGTCGCGGCTGGGCTTCCTGCTCGGCGACGGGCGCCTGGAACGCAACCTCGAACTGGTCGGGCAGTCGCGCCGCAGTTTCGACGAGACCTGGGAGCAGCCGTGGGGCGAGCGCCGCCTGACCCGCAACCACTACAACGAACTGCGCGCCCGCTTCGCCGAGAAGCCGGTGGACGCGGCCCTTCCCGGGCGCCGTTTCGACGTGGTGTTCCGCGTCTACGACGACGGCGTCGGCTTCCGCTACGAGTTCCCGCGGCAGGCGGCGATGGGCGAGGCGCGCATCCGCGCCGAGCTGACCGAGTTCGCGCTCGCCCGCGCCGCGAGCGCCTGGTGGATCCCGGCGTTCGAATGGAACCGCGAGGAATACCTGTACCGCCACACCCCGCTGCGCGAGATCGGCACCGCGCAGACTCCGCTGACCCTGCGCGATGACAGCGGCCTGCATGTGGCCATCCACGAGGCCGCGCTGCTGGACTACGCGGGCATGAACCTGGCCCGCGGCGACGGCGACGTGCTGCGCGCCGCGCTTACCCCCGGCAGTGGCGACGCGGCGGTGGTGCGCGCGCTGCCGTTCAGTACGCCGTGGCGCACGATCCAGGTCGGCGAGCGCGCCGGCGACCTGGCCGAATCCAGCCTGGTGCTCAACCTCAACGAGCCCAATGCCATCGGCGACGTGAGCTGGTTCACGCCGGCCAAGTACGTCGGCGTGTGGTGGTCGCTGCACCTGGAGACCGAGACCTGGGCCACCGGCCCCCGGCACGGCGCCACCACCGCCAACACCCGGCGCTACATCGACTTCGCCGCCGCCAACGGTTTCCGCGGGGTGCTGGTGGAAGGCTGGAACCCCGGCTGGGACGGCAACTGGTTCGCCAACGGCTGGGGCTTCGACTTCACCCGTGCCACCGCCGATTTCGACCTGCCGGGGCTGGCCAGCTACGCCGCCGGCAAGGGCGTGCACCTGGTCGGCCACCATGAGACCGCCTGCGCGGTCAGCCATTACGAGCGGCAGTTGCCGGCCGCGCTCGACCTGTACGCGCGCAACGGCGTGAAGGTGGTCAAGACCGGTTACGTCTGCGACGCCGGCGACATCCAGCGCCAGGACCACGCCGGTGGCCCGGTGGTGCGCGAGTGGCACGAGGGCCAGTGGATGAGCAACCACCACCTGCGCGTGGTCCAGCAGGCGGCGCGGCGGCACATCGCGGTCAACGCGCACGAACCGATCAAGGACACCGGCCTGCGCCGCACCTGGCCCAACTGGGTCTCGCGCGAGGGCGCGCGCGGCATGGAGTACAACGCCTGGGGCGCGCCGCCGAACCCGCCGGAACACGAAGCCACGCTGGTGTTCACGCGCATGCTGGCCGGGCCGATGGACTTCACCCCGGGCATCGTCAGCCTGAAGGGCCGCAACGGCCTGCCGCTGCGCAGCACCCTGGCCAAGCAGCTGGCGCTGTACGTGGTGCTGTACAGCCCGATCCAGATGGTGGCCGACCTGCCCGAACACTACGCGCAGCATCCCGATGCCTTCCAGTTCATCCGCGACGTGGCGGTGGACTGGGAGCAGAGCCGGGTGCTGGACGGCGAGGTCGGGCAGTTCGCGACCATCGCGCGCAAGGCGCGCGGCAGCGGCGAGTGGTTCCTGGGCAGCGTCGGCGACGACCGGCCGCGCGAACTGGATACACCGTTGTCGTTCCTGGAGCCGGGCCGCCGCTACCGCGCCGAGATCTACCGCGATGGCGACGGCGCCAACTGGCGCGACCAGCCCTTCGCCTTCGCCCGCGAGACCCGGGAGGTCGGCAGCGGCGACCGCATCGTGCTGAAGCTCGCACCCGGCGGCGGCGCCGCGATCCGCTTCGTGCCGCTGGATTGATTGCGCCGTGGGTGCGGTGCCTGCGCCGCATGGCTGTTCGGCCGCCTCATGCTGGGCACGCGCGGCATCTCCTACCGCGACTGCGCATGGCCGACGGCGCCTCGTGGCGCCGTTGCCATCGTTGTCATGCGCAATCCCGGCGGACGCGCCGCTTGTCGGCGCATTGAATACGTATGCAGGCCGATTCCACGACGTTGCCCGCTGATTACCATGCATGGCAGTCGCAACCCGAGCGCATCGCAACGGCGACGAACGCCCGCAAACCGCTCCGGTGCAGGCACCGAACAACCAAACGACATCACCTGGGAGAGGGGAGAATGTTGAACACCAAGCGCAACCTGTTGAGCGTGGCGCTCGCGTCCGCGCTGGCGCTGCAGGCCAGTGGCGCCTACGCGCAGAGCACCGCCGACGACGGCCAGAAGAAAGCCGACGCCGTGAACCTGGACACGGTCACCGTCACCGGCATCCGCCGTGGCATCGAGAGCGCGATCTCGGTCAAGCGCGATGCCACCTCGATCGTCGAAGCGGTCTCGGCCGAGGACATCGGCAAGCTGCCGGACGTGAGCATCGCCGAATCGATCGCCCGCCTGCCCGGCCTGGCCGCGCAGCGCGTGGCCGGCCGCGCCCAGGTGATCAGCGTGCGCGGACTGTCGCCCGACTTCGCCACCACCCTGCTCAACGGCCGCGAGATGGTCAGCACCGGTGATAACCGCAGCGTGGAATTCGACCAGTATCCGTCCGAGCTGATCAGCGGCGTGACCGTGTACAAGACCCCCGACGCCGGCCTGGTCGGCCAGGGCCTGTCCGGCACCCTGGACATGCAGACCGTGCGCCCGCTCAGCTATGGCGACCGGGTGATCGCCGTCAGCGGCCGCTACCAGAAGAACTCGCTGGGCGAAGCCGCCGGCGTCGACCCCTACGGCAACCGCTTCAACGTCAGCTTCGTGGACAAGTTCGCCGACGACACCGTCGGCCTGGCCATCGGCTACTCGCACTCGGACATGCCCAAGCAGGAGAACCAGGTCGGCCTGTACGAGCCATGGCAGGCACTGGGCGGCAACGACTGGCGCCCCGGCGTTCCCGCCGGCACGTTCTACTCCGACGGCATCAAGGCGCTGCGCCGCACCGGCAACGCCAAGCGCGACGGCGTGATGGCCACCGTGCAGTTCCGCCCCAACAACGCCTGGACCAGCACGCTCGATGCGTTCTACACCAAGGCCAAGGAATACGACACCGCCAACCAGCTGGAAATCCACCTGGGTGGCTACAACGGTGGCTACGACCCGCTGTACCTGACCGACGTGGTGACCCGCGACGGCAGCTTCGTCAGCGGCGTGGCGCACAACGTCTACCCGCTGGTGCGCGGCATGTACAACTACCGCGAGGACAGCATCAAGGCTTTCGGCTGGAACAACGAATTCACCTTCGGCGAGGTGCGCCTGGTCGCGGACGTCAGCTGGTCCAAGGCGGTGCGCGACGAGACCAACCTGGAGAACAACCTGCAGCTGCTGCCGGCTCCACAGCTGGATTCGGTGCGCCTGGATTTCGCCGGCGGCAACTTCCCGCGGTTCACCCCGGGGCGGGATTATTCCGATGCCAGCAAGCTGTTCCTGACCAACACCATCTACGGCTCGGGCTACGGCAAGACCCCGCACGTGGATGACGAACTGAAGGGCTTCAAGCTGGCCGTGAACGTCCCGGCACCGGAAGGCTTCAGCTGGTTCAGCGACATCGACGTCGGCCTCAACTACGCCGACCGCAGCAAGGACAAGACCCAGGCCGAAGGCAACATCAACCTGGGCGCGCAGGGCATCACCAGCATCGCCGCCGACCTGCAGTACGCGCCGGTCGACCTGGGCTTCGCCGGCGCCGGCCGCATCCCGGCCTGGAACGTCCCGGCCGCGGTCGCCAGGTACATGGTGTTCAAGCCCACTACCACCGAGAGCTACCTGATTCCCAAGCAGTGGACGGTGGACGAGGAGATCGCCACGCTGTTCCTGCGCGCCAACATCAGCACCCAGATCGGCTCGATCCCGGTGCGCGGCAACATCGGCATCCAGGGCCAGCGCGTGGACCAGTCCTCGCACTCCAACTACTGGGACGGTTCGCAGCCGGTCGGCAACCGGGTGATCCCGATCAGCGAAGGCAGCAAGTACTTCAAGTTCCTGCCGAGCATGAACCTGGCGTTCGAACTGCCGGCCGAGAACACCGTGCGCTTCGCCCTGGCCCGCCAGGCCGCGCGCCCACGGGTGGACGAGATGCGTGCATCGATGGAGTTCGGCGTGGACACCAACACCGGCAGGCCCGGCGCCAGCGGCGGCAATCCGCGGCTGGACCCGTGGCTGGCCAATGCGGTGGACCTGTCGTGGGAGAAGTACTTCGGCAACAAGGCCTACGTGGCCGCCGCGGTGTTCTACAAGGACCTGAAGACCTACATCTACACCGAGAAGCGCGATGGCTACGACTTCACCCAACAGGTCGATGCCTGGCTGGAAGCCAACGCCATTTCGCTGCCGCCCGGCGTCGTCGTCGACAAGACCGGCACCTACACCGCGCCGTTCAACGGCAGTGGTGGCAGCCTGCGCGGCATGGAACTGACCGCCTCGCTGCCGCTGGACCTGTTCGCCGACGCGCTGCGCGGCTTCGGCGTGGTCGCCAGCGCCAGCTTCAACGACAGCAGCATCACCATCCCGCCGGATCCGGGCGCCGTCTCCAGCGTCGGCAGCGCCCCGATCATGCTGCCGGGCCTGTCCAAGCGCGTGTACAACTTCACCGCCTACTACGAGAACGACGGTTTCGAAGTACGCCTGAACCAGCGCAAGCGCTCGGACTTCATCGGCGAGATCGGCAACTTCAACGGCAACCGCACCCTGCGCTACGTCAAGGGCGAGAACGTGCTGGACGCGCAGCTGGGCTACAGCTTCGGCAGCGACACGATGTTCAGCGGGTTGAGCCTGTACCTGCAGGCCAGCAACCTGACCAACTCCAGGTACGAAACCTATGCCGGCAGCAAGGATCGTCCACTGGAGACCGTGGAATGGGGCCGCAGCTACCAGATCGGGGTGAACTACAAGTTCTGAGCCATCGGTTTCAGCCGCACACCGGACCCGCTGCCCCGGCAGCGGGTTTTTTCATGCGCGCGGCCGGCGCCCCGGCCACCATCCCGGCGCTCGAGGCCGCCCCGCGGCCGCCCGCGGCTGCACCCGCGACGCCCCACCCTGGCAACGGCCGGAGGGGTCACGCCGCGTCCCTGTCCGGTGGCGCTGGCAACCGGTCGTCGCATCGCGATGTGGTCGACACCGTACTGTTTCCCACGGGCCGATGACGCCCGCGGCCGGGGACGTGCCGGCACGCCGCCCATGCGCGAGGGCATCGCGGTCCATCGGCACCGGGACGCGCGTTGCACGCCGCAGCGGGCCAGCGCCCCGCCATGGTTCCTCGCCGCTCCGCGGCGCCGGAGCGCATGCGGCGCACGATGGCCGGTGCCGGGCGGCACACACTGCGTTGCGCGCGCAGGCGACGCACAACGCAGCAGGGGCGGAGATCGCTCTCCGCCCCTGCAGGCCGCGTCGCGGGTTGCAACGCTCAGCCGCGCCGTGCGCAGTACACCGCGTGCGCGGGCAACAGCAGTTCGCCGGCCTCGGCGCGTCCTGCATCCGGGCCGGGCATCGCCAGCGGCTGCCACGAGCCAGCGGGCAGCGGGTGCCGCACCGGCGCCGCCGACAGGTTGAAGGCCAGCAGCAGCGTCTGCCCATCCCGCGTGCGCTCGAACATCAGCACCGGCTCGGCGCTGTCGAGGAAGCGGATCGCACCGCCGGTCAGCGCCGGCTGGGCATGACGCCAGGCCAGGAACGCGCGGAACGCATTGAGCACCGAATCGGGCGCGGCCTCCTGCGCCTGCACCGACAACGCGCGGTGCTCGGCCGGGATCGGCAGCCATGGCCTGGCCGTGCTGAAGCCGGCCAGCTCGCCGCCGGTCCACGGCATCGGCGTACGGCAGCCGTCGCGGCCCTTGAAGTTCGGCCAGAAGGTGATGCCATAGGGGTCGCGCAATGCCTCGAACGGCACGTCGGCCTCGCCCAGGCCCAGTTCCTCGCCCTGGTAGATGCACACCGAGCCGCGCAGCGAGCACACCAGCGCGACCAGCATCCTGGCCATCGCCGGGTCGGCCGGGTGGCCCCCCCAGCGGGTCACCGCGCGCTGCACGTCGTGGTTGGACACCGCCCAGCACGGCCAGCCGTCGCGCATGGTCGCCTCCAGCTTCTCCACCGTGGCGCGGATGTAGCCGGCACTGTAGTCGTCCACCAGCAGCTCGAAGCTGTAGCCCATGTGCAGGCGGCCCGGCGCGGTGTACTCGGCGGTGGTCGCCAGCGAATCCTCCGAGGAAATCTCGCCCAGCGCCACCGCGCCCGGGTACTGGTCCAGCAGCGCGCGCAGGCGCTCGAGGAAGCCGACGTTCTCCGGCCGGGTGTTGTTGTAGTAGTGGTACTGGAAGGCGTACGGGTTGTCCGGGCTGAAGCCGCGGCCCACGCGCTCGCTCTCCGGCTTGGCCGGGTTGTCGCGCAGCTGCGCGTCGTGGAAACAGAAATTGATCGAATCCAGGCGGAAGCCGTCGACGCCGCGGTCCAGCCAGAACTTCACGTAGTCCAGCGTGGCCTGCTGCACCGCCGGGTTGTGGAAATTCAGGTCCGGCTGCGACGACAGGAAGTTGTGCAGGTAGTACTGGCGCCGGCGCGGCTCCCACTTCCAGGCCACCCCGCCGAAGATCGACAGCCAGTTGTTGGGCGGGGTGCCGTCCTCGCGCGCATCGGCCCACACGTACCAGTCGGCCCTGGGGTTGTCGCGGCTCTGCCGGCTCTCGCGGAACCACGGGTGCTGGTCGGAGGTGTGGCTGAACACCTGGTCGATCATCACCTTCAGGCCCAGCGCATGCGCCCTGGCCAGCAGCCGGTCGAAGTCGTCCAGCGTGCCGAACAGCGGGTCGACGTCGCGCTGGTCGGCGATGTCGTAGCCGAAATCGGCCATCGGCGAGCGGAAGAACGGCGATACCCAGATCGCATCCACGCCCAGCGAGGCGATGTAGTCGAGCCGGTCGATGATGCCCGGCAGGTCACCGACGCCATCGCCGTTGGTGTCCAGGAAGCTGCGCGGATAGATCTGGTAGATGACGGCGCCCCGCCACCAGGGAGTGTTCGACATCGAGCGCCCCTCCGGGCTTGTGCGTGCCCGCGGCCGGGCATGGATGAACCACGCCAGCTTAGCGGCGGCACCGGAGCCATGGCGCGCAGTGCATACGTATTCACGCGCGTGCCGGCGGCGGCGCCCGGTCACCGGCGGCACCGCCTATAATCGCCCCACGCCCCCCGACGCCATCGCATGAGCATCGCCGAAGACCTCCGCCCCGCGCTGGGCCTGCCCGCCATCCAGACCCTCGCCGCCCCGGACATGGCCGCCGTCGATGCCCTGATCCGCCACCGCCTGGCGTCCGATGTGGTGCTGATCAACCAGATCGCCGACCACATCATTTCCGCCGGCGGCAAGCGCCTGCGGCCGATGCTGGTGATGCTGGCCGGGCATGCCGCCGGCGGCGCCGGGCCCGAGCACCACCAGCTGGCGGCGATCATCGAGTTCATCCACACCTCGACCCTGCTGCACGACGACGTGGTCGACGAGTCGGACCTGCGCCGTGGCCGCAGCACCGCCAACGCGCTGTGGGGCAACGCGCCCAGCGTGCTGGTCGGCGACTTCCTGTATTCGCGCAGCTTCCAGCTGATGGTCGAGCTGGACCGCATGCCGGTCATGCGCATCCTGGCCGATACCACCAACCGCATCGCCGAAGGCGAGGTGCTGCAGCTGCTGCATGTCCACAACCCGGATACCGACGAAGCGGCCTACCTGCGGGTGATCGAGCGCAAGACCGCGGTGCTGTTCGCCGCCGGTACCCGCCTGGGCGCGCTGGCCAGCGGTGCCGGCGAGGCGGTGCAGCGGCAGCTGTACGACTACGGCATGGCGCTGGGCTATGCGTTCCAGATCGCCGACGACGTGCTGGATTACTCGGCCAACGCCGAGGAACTGGGCAAGAACCTGGGCGACGACCTGGCCGAGGGCAAGGCCACGCTGCCGCTGATCCATGCCATGGCGCATTCGGACGCGGCCGTGCGCGAGCGCCTGCGCGCGATCGTGCAGGAGGGCGATGCCGACGCCATGCCCGAGGTGCTGGCCGCCATCCGCGCCACCGGCGGCCTGGAATACAGCCGCCAGCGCGCGGTCGAGTACGCCGACGCCGCAGAGCGCGCGCTCGATGGCCTGCCCGAGAGCGATGCCGTCGCCGCCCTGCGCGGCCTGGCCCGCTACGCGGTCGAACGCCGCCACTGAGCCGATGACGTCCGCGCGGCATTTCAACGACGAGGAGCGCGCCGCGCTGCTGGCGGTGAAGGGCGTCGGCGCCACCGTGGTGGCACGGCTGGAACAACTGGGTTTCCACACCCTGCGGCAACTGGCGCAGGCCGAGCCCGGCGACATCGTCGGCCAGGCCGCGGCGATGCTGGGCAGCAGCTGCTGGCGCAACAGCCCGCAGGCGCGCGCGGCGATCGCCGGCGCCATCGCGGCCGCACGCAGCCACGCCCCCCGGTCCTAGGCGGCCGCGCGGCTGCAGGCCGGCGACCGCCAGCGGCAGGCGCGATGCGTTGCCGGTTCCGGGCGCGGCATCCGCCCCCACCTGCAACGGAAGCCGCGCCCGCGCCGGCCCCGGCGCTCAATCGCCCAGGCGCTCTTCCAGGAAGACGTCCATCATCTTCCACGCGCGCCTGGCCGCGCGCGGGTCGTACACGCAGCCCGGCGGGCTGTTGGCGTCGGCCTCGGCGAAGCAGTGCACCGCACCGCTGAAATTGACGAACTGCCAGTCGGCGCCGGCGGCATCCATTTCCGCGCCGAACGCGGCGATATCGCCGGCCGTCACCCCGCGGTCGGCGGCGCCGTTGAGCACCAGCATCGGCACCTTGCCGCTGCCGGCGGCGGCCGGGCTGGGGGTGGACAGGCCGCCGTGCAGGCTCACCACGCCCGCCAGCGGCATGCCCGCACGCGCCATTTCCAGCACCGTGCTGCCGCCAAAGCAGAAGCCCACCGCGGCGATGCGCGAGGCGTCCAGCGGCGCCTTGCCGGCCTGGGCCTTGAGCGCGTCCAGCGCGGCGCGGGCGCGCGCACGCAACAGCCCGCGGTTTTCGCGCAGCGGCCTGGAGGCCGCGGCGGCTTCGGCGTCGTCCTTCGGCCGCACCGCGCTGCCGTAGACGTCGGCCACCAGTACCACATAGTCGTCGCCGGCGATGCGCCCGGCCTTCTCGATCGCCGATGCGTTCACCCCGCGCCAGTTCGGCACCATCACCACGCCCGGGCGACGCGCGTCGCCGTCGTCATCGAAGACCAGCACGCCGCTGTAGCGGGCGCCGTCCAGCTGCCACTCCACCGGCCGCTGCTGCATCTTCGCCAGCGCCGGCAGTGCCGCCGACGCACACGCCACCAGCAACGCCACCTGCCACTTGCGCACGGTTCGCATGGGAGTCACTCCGTCCGGGGAATGCGGCGAGTCTATGCCTGATGCGGCATGAACGGCGCGTGCCGCCCCCTTTGCCCTGTACTCCGGCCTCCCCGGGGGCGGGGCTCGCCGCGCAAGGCGCCACTCAGCGAAAGCACGGGCCCGGCCCACGCCCATGGGCCGGCACCCGGCAACCCCGACCGCCCGGATACGCGCCGTCAGCCGACCCCCAGCCCCGGGATCGCGCTGATGCTGTCCGGGTCGAAGCCGGCCAGTTCGGCGAAGTGGCGGCCGCGCGCCACGTAGTCGCGGTAGGCCCCGAAGCTCGGCGCGCCCGGCGACAGCAGCACCACCCCGCCCTGCTCCCCGAGCGCGGCCCGCGCCAGCGCGACCGCGTGCGGCAGGTCGGCGGCGGCATGCAGGCCGAAGCGGCCTTCGCCGGCCAGCGGCTGCAGCAGCGCATGAATGCGCGGCCCGTTGCCGCCCATGGTGATGATTTCCAGCGGCGCATGGTCGCGCATGTGCGCGGCGAAGTCGTGCCAGTCCAGGCCGCGGTCGTGGCCACCGACCAGCAATGCGATGCGCTGCCCGGCGAAGCAGTCCAGCGCCGCCAGCGAGGCATGCGGCGTGGTGCTGATCGAGTCGTTGACCCAGCGCAGGCCGTCGCGCTCGCCCAGCAGCTGCAGGCGGTTGGGCAGCGGGCGGAAGCCGCGCACCGCCGGCGCCAGCGCCACCGCGTCCAGCCCCAGCGCCTCCAGCGCCGCCAGCACCGCGCACAGGTTGCCGCGGTTGTGGCGGCCCGGCAGCGGCGTGTCGGAGGTATCGAAGACCGGCTGCGCGCCGCGGTGCACCACCTCGCCGACCATGTGCCAGCCTTCGGCCTGGTTGAACCACACCACCTGGCTGTGCGGCAGCTGCAGCGCGCGCAGGTGCGGATCGGCGGCGTTGAGTACCGCCACCCGCGGGTGGCCACCGGTCACCAGCGACAGCTTGTCGTCGATGTAGCGCTGCTCGCTGCCGTGCCAGTCCAGGTGCTCGGGAAACAGGTTGAGCACGATGGCCACGTCCGGCCGCGTACCGCTGCGCGCGACCTCGCCGGTCTGGTAGCTGGACAGTTCCACCGCCCAGTACGCCGGCGCCGGTTGCGGGTCGAGCACTTCCAGCAGCGGCAGGCCGATGTTGCCGGCCAGCCCGGTGCGGTGCCCGGCCGCGCGCAGCAGGTGCGCCAGCAGCGAGGTGGTGGTGCTCTTGCCCTTGGTGCCGGTCACGCACACGGTGTCCGGCAGCGTGCCGTCGGCGCGCGCGTGCTCGCTGAACCACAGCGAGGTGCCGCCGATGAACTGCGTGCCACTTGCCGCGGCGGCCAATGCCTCGGGCCGGTACGGGCTGATCCCGGGCGATTTCACCACCACGTCGAAGCCTGCCAGCGCCTCGCCGCTGACCGCGCTTCGCACCTGCAGCGCACCGGCGGTTTCGGCGCGCGCGGCCGCGGCTTCGGCCTCGGGGCAGAACAGTGTCAACGCCAGGCCGGGCAGCCGTTCGCGCAGCGCGTGGAAGGCGGCGCGGCCCTCGCGGCCCCAGCCCCACAGCGCGACGCGCTGCCCCTCAAGCTGCGAAATCCGCACGCAGGCGCTCCCACAGGCCGGCGGGGATGCGGTGCTCGCCGTCGATCACCAGCAGCGGCTCGATCTTCAGTTCGTCGGCCGCCAGGGTCGGCTGGATCACCTGGGCGAACCGCTTGACCAGCACGTCTTCCTTCCATTCCGGGCGCGCGGCCAGGGCCGCCATCGCCGCGCGCGACTCCCTGCCTTCGCCCACGCACTCGAACGGCTTGTGGTCCTGGAATTCCAGCAGCGCGTCGAAGCCGCCGGCCTGGTCGCCGTCGTCGAGCAGGTTGCGGCCGAAGATGCGCACCAACCGGGTCTTGGGCATGAACGGCGCCAGCGCCAGGAACACGAAGTGGCACTTCGGGCAGACCCCGCACCAGCGGTTCACCGGGCGCTCGCCGAGGATGTGGAAATTGCGGTTGCAGCTGGAGAAATGCGCGTCGTAGTAGTCGGTCCTGGCGAACTGCCGCGCCACCGCCAGCTCGGACAGCGGCCGCAGCAGCGAGTAGTAATGCAGGTCGGCGGCGACGTGCCGCTGCACGTGTTCGCCGAACGCCTTCTCGAACGCCCAGCCCTTGGACCACTGGTGATTGACCTCGCCGGTGCCGGCGATCTGGCTGCCGTAGCTGGCCGAGCGCTCGTTGGAGAACACCACCTGGTCCACGCCCTGCACCAGCGCCGCCAGCAGCATGATCGCCGAGTTCACCGCGGTCACCGGAATGTGGCCGTTCCACGCGCCCTGGCGGTTGAGTTCGAACAGCTCCGGCGCCAGCGCGCGGCCGATGTTGAGCATCGGCAGGCCGGTGCGCTCGGCGCAGGCGCGGATCAGCTGCGAGCCGCCGATCCAGGTGACGGTCGCGGCCACGCCGGCGTGGCGCAGCGCCTCGATGCTGACCAGCGAATCCTTGCCGCCGCCGATGGCGACCAGGGCGTGTTCGCGCAGGCCCAGCGGCTGCGCCGCCGGTTCGGCCTGCGCCTCCACCGGCAACCGGAAGCGGCCACGCAGGTTCAGCCCGTTGCGGTAGGCGAACTCGCCCAGGCCGTTGAGGTAGACCGTTTCCACCAGCGCCGCGGTCGCGGCGTCGATGGCGTAGCTGTCGATGGCCACCTGCGCCGGCACCGCCGCCTTGTAGTAACTCACCCCGGCGACCAGGTGCAGCAGCCGCAGCGCGCGCTGCACCGCCGCCGCACGCGCCGGGTCCAGGTGGAACGGCGCGCCCGGCACGGTGACGGTCTCGGTCATCTCCGGGCCGTCGTCGAAGGCGTACACCAGCCGCGCCACGCCGGTGTCCGCGGCGAACTCGCAGCGGACGAAACGGAAGCGGGAAACCTGGTCTTTGTCGAAAGCTGTCATGGCGTATCCGGAATCAAGCGGGGTGCCGCGCGCGGTGCTGCGTGGGCGCGGCGGAACGAGGGGGCAAGGGCGGCGCGGAGGTCAGGACGCATCGTCGATGATGTCCTCGCACGGCAGCGCGCGCTGGTTGTAGCGGCTGGCCATGCTGAAGCCGTAGGCGCCGGCGTCGGCGATCAGCATGACGTCGCCGGGGGCGGTGGTGGACGGCAGCTTCACCCGCTGCGCGAACACGTCGCTGGATTCGCAGATCGGCCCGACCACGCTGAAGTCGAGGTCGCGCGCGTCTTCCAGCCGCGACAGGTTGGCGATGTCGTGCCAGGCGTCGTACAGCGCCGGGCGCAGCAGCGCGTTCATGCCGGCGTCCAGGCCGACCCGGCGCACGCCATCCTTTTCCACCACCTGGGTGGCATGGGCCAGCAGCACGCCGGCCTCGGCGACCAGGAAGCGGCCCGGCTCGACCGCCAGCTGGAACGCCGGGTGCACCGCCTTGACCGCGGCCAGGCCGGCGGCCCAGGCGTCCAGGTCGAACGGTTCGTCGTCGTCGCTGTACGGCACCGGCAGGCCACCGCCGATGTCGAGGATCTCCACGCTGCCGATGCGGCGCGCGAAGCCGGCCAGCTCGTCCACCACCTGCTGCCAGTGGCCGCTGCTCTCCACGCCGCTGCCCAGGTGGGCGTGGATGCCGGTGACGCGCACGCCGAGGCCGCGCGCCACGTCCATGAATTCGTCCACCCGCTGCGCCGACAGGCCGAACTTGGCCTCCTTGCCACCGGTATTGACCTTGCGGTGGTGGCCGTCGCCATGGCCCAGGTCGATCCGCAGCCACAGCGTGCGGTCGCCGAACACCTCCGGCCAGCGCCGCAGCAGCTCGACGTTGTCCACGGTGACGTTGACCCCGCGCGCCAGCGCCGCGGCGTACTCGCCGATCGGGGCGAAACTGGGGGTGAACAGCACCCGCGCCGGCGCCAGCTCCGGCAACACCTCGAACACGTGCTCGACCTCGCCCAGCGAAACGCACTCCAGGCCGAAGCCTTCGTCGGCCAGCGCGCGCAGGATGGCCGGGTGCGGGTTGGCCTTGATCGCGTAGTAGCGGCGGTCCAGCGCCGCCACCGCCTGCAGCTGGCGCGCGCGCGCGCGCACCGTGGGCAGGTGGTACACGTAGCGCGGCGTGCCCTGCGCGGCCAGTTCCAGCAGCTGCCCGCGCGCGCGCGGCGCGCGCCACCACGGCGTCGGCCGCGGGCGCACGCTGCCGGTGATCTCGCGCCAGCGCGGGCCGAACACCTGCTCCTCGTAGACCGGCATGGCGCCGCTGTCGATCAGTTCATCGTGCAGGATCGGCAACAGCCCGTCGGCGTCGGCCTCGTCGATCACGAAGGTCAGGTTCAGGTCGTTGGACGACTGCGAGATCATGTGCACGCGCTCCTTGCCGAACGTGGCCCACACGTCCGAGAGCTTGTACAGCAGCGAGCGCATGCCGCGGCCGACCAGGGTGATGGCCGCGCACGGCACGATCACCTTGACCTTGCAGATCCGCGACAGGTCGGCCGACAGCGCGGCCAGCACGTCGGTGCTGACCAGGTTCTCGGACGGATCCAGCGAGACGGTGACGTTGGTCTCGGCCGAGCCGATCAGGTCCACCGACAGGCCATGCCGGCGGAACAGGTCGAACACGTCGGCGAGGAAGCCGACCTGCTGCCACATGCCGATGCCTTCCATCGACACCAGCACGATGCCGTTGCGGCGGCTGATCGCCTTGACCCCCGGCACCGGCTCGGCGCTGCCGTCGATGCTGGTGCCGGGCATGTGCGGGCGCTCGGTATCCAGGATCGCCATCGGCACCCCGGCGTCGCGGCACGGCTTGATCGAGCGCGGGTGCAGCACCTTGGCGCCGGTGGTGGCGATTTCCTGCGCCTCGTAATAATCCAGCCGGGTGAGCAGGCGCGCGTCGGGCACGTCCTTCGGGTTGGCGCTGAACATGCCCGGCACGTCGGTCCAGATCTCCACCCGGCTGGCGCCCAGCAGCGCGCCGAAGTACGCGGCCGAGGTATCCGAGCCGCCGCGGCCGAGGATCGCGGTGCCGCCGTCGCCGTGGCGGGAAATGAAGCCCTGGGTGATCAGCATGCGCGTGGGCTGCGCCGCGAAGCGCTGGCGGAACCCGGCGTCGCCCTGCCACTGGCAGTTCACCGACAGCCGCTGCGACCAGGCGCTCTGGTTGGGCGCCGGCGGCTGCGCATGCAGCCAGTCGCGCGCGTCCATCCAGCCGAAATCCAGGCCGTTGCCGCGCAGGTAGGCCGCGCCGATGGTGGAGGACAGCAGTTCGCCCTGGCCCAGCACCTCGGCCTGCCAGTCCAGCGGGCGGTGGGCCGCGCGCGGGTCGTCGAGCAGCGCCTGCAGTGCCGCCAGCCGCGCGGCCAGCACCTCCTGGCCCAGCTCCAGCTCGGCCAGGAACGCGTTGTGGCGCGCGACCAGCGCGACGACCCGCTCGCGGCTGTCGGCGGCGCCGTCGGCGATCGCGGTCAGCTCATTGGTCACGCCCGACAGCGCGGACACCACCACCAGCACGCGGCCACCGGTCTCGTCCGCACGTTTTTTCGCCAGTTCCCCGATCGTGTTCCAACGATGACGACGCGACACCGAGGTGCCACCGAACTTGAGGACGATCCAGCGATCGACGAGGGGGGAAGAGGACATTGGCGTGGGGGTTCACGGTGGGGAAAGACCCGACAGGCGGGCGGAACCGTCGATTCTATAGCCATGCCCCGCCCCGCGCCGCCGCCGGTTGCGGGCGACCGCGTTGCGCCGGTGGCCACGGCGGCGCGCGCGGAGGGCGTCCGGGCTCGCGATGCCGGCGCGCGCGGCCTATGCTGGCCGGCCCCCGCCTGGACCCCTGCCATGACCGCACGCCGCTATCTGCAACTGGACGTCTTCGCCGCGCGCCCGGGCGCCGGCAACCCGCTGGGCGTCGTGCTCGATGCCGACGGCCTGGACGATGCCGCCATGCAGGCCATCGCCGCCTGGCTGAACCTGTCCGAGACGGTGTTCTTCCTGCCGCCCGACGCCGGCGCCGGTTACCGCATCCGCATCTTCACCCCGAGGATGGAGCTGCCCTTCGCCGGCCACCCCAGCGTGGGCGCGGCCTGGGCCGCGCTGGAGCATGGCCTGGCGACGGCCGACGACCACGGCCGGCTGCTGCAGCAGTGCGCCGCCGGCCTGCTGCCGGTGCGGGTGCAGGGCAGTAGCCGTTTCCGCCTGCTGCACGTGCGCAGCCCGCGCGCGGAACAGCGCGACGCGGCCACGCCCGCGCTGCCGCCGGGGCTGGCCGCACTGGCACACCCGGGCGTGGCGCCGGCGCTGTGGAACAACGGCCCGGACTGGTGGCTGCTGGAGGCCGGCGACGAAGCCGCGCTGCGCCGCTACCGGCCGGAACTGGCGGCCATCGCCGCCCTGCCCGGCAACGGCAAGCTCGCCGTGTTCGCCGCCGCGGCGCGGCCCGACGTCGGCTACCAGTACGTGGTGCGCGCCTTCGCCCCCGGCGTCGGCATCGACGAAGACCCGGTGACCGGCAGCGCCAACGCACTGGTCGCCGCGCACCTGCTGGCCCAGGGCCGGCTCACGCCCGGGCAGCACTACCGCGCCAGCCAGGGCCGCGAGCGCGGCCGCAACGGCGAGGTCCATGTGCAGGTGGACGACGAGGGCCATGTCTGGATCGGCGGCGAGGTGCAGCCGGTCATCGGCGGCCACCTCGACTGGTAACCGCCGCCCCCCTGCCCGCAGGTGCGCACTTGCGTGCGCGGGAACCTTCCCGGTGAGGCCGATCGCGCGCCACGCCGCGCCTGCGGATATCTCCCCTACCCCACGGAATCCCCATGACTACCCGCCGCTTCCTGCAACTGGACGTCTTCGCCCCGCGCCCCGGCACCGGCAACCCGCTGGCCGTGGTGCTCGACGCCGACGGCCTGGACGATACTGCCATGCAGGCCATCGCCCGCTGGACCCGCCTTCCCGAGACCACCTTCGTATTCCCGCCCACCACGCCGGGCAGCAGCTACCGCATCCGCATGTTCGCGCCACAGAAGGAAGTGCCGTTCGCCGGCCACCCCAGCGTCGGCAGCGCGCATGCGGTGCTGGAATGCGGCCTGGCCACGCCGGTCGACGGCCTGCTGGTGCAGGACGGCATCGCCGGGCAGCTGCCGCTGCGGGTGGACACGATCGACGGCGTCCGCCGCATCGCCATCCGCACCCCGCGCGCATCGGTGGCGGAGATCGTGGACGCCGCCGATGCGCGGCTGCGCCCGGCCATCGCCGGCTGGGCGCTGGGCGCGCTGCCGCCGGTGCTGATGGACGGCGGCCGCCGCTGGTGGCTGCTGGAACTGGCCGACGAGGCCGCCCTGCGCGCCCTCGCCCCCGACTGGGACGCCATCGCCACCCTGGCCGAGGCCAGCGGCGCGATGGGCGTGTTCGCCTACGCCCGCAGCCATGGCCAGGCGCACGACCTGGCGGTGCGCGCCTTCGTCGGCAACGGCCGCCGCTTCGAGGACGCCGCCTCCGGCGCCGCCAATGCGGTGCTCGCCGCGTGGCTGGACGAACGCGGCGCGCTGCCCGGCCACGGCGGCCGCTACAGCGTCAGCCAGGGCCGCGAGGTCGGCCACGACGCACTGCTGGAACTGCGCATCGACGCGCACGGCGACGTGTGGTCCGGCGGCCAGGTGCAGACGGTGATCCGCGGAACCATCGACTGGTAGCGCGGTCGTACCGACAGTCCAAGGAGAGGTCGTCCGCATGCGTCGATGGATGCTGGCGTTGTCGCTGCTGTTGGCCGGCATGCAGATGCCTGCCGGTGCCACGCAACCGGCAGCGCCGCAGCGCGTGCTGTTCGTCGGCAACAGCCTGACCTATGTCGGCAACCTGCCGGCCACGTTCGCCGCACTGGCCAATGCCAACGGGCAGCACATGCACGCCGCGATGCTCGTGCAGGGCGGCGCCACGCTCGAACAGCGGGTGGCCGACGGCAGCGTGCTGCGGGCGCTGGCCCGCTACCGGCCGGCGGTGCTAGTGCTGCAGGAACGCGGCGGCGAGCTGCTCTGTGGCGCCGGCGAGGATGCCTGCCGGGCGTCGCGGGAGGCGGTGCAGGCACTGGCCGTGGCGGGCCGCCAGGCCGGCGCACGGGTGTTGCTGCTGGGCAGCTACCAGCCCCATCCCCGCGCGTCGGCGGCGATTGTCCAGGCCGAACGCGCCGCCGCCACGCAGGCCGGCATCGGCTACGTGGAGATTTCCGAAAGCCTGCGCCGGCTCTCCACCGGTGCCGGCACGCTCGCCTGGTACGACGCCGACGGCATGCATCCCGGGCCGGCACTGACGCTGCTCGATGCGGTGCAGCTGTACCGGGCGCTGTTCGACACGCACCCCGTGCGGGGTTTCACGGTCGCGGCGCCGATCTACGGCGCCAGCAGCGGATTGCGCGCCGAACTGCGCGATGCCGATGCGCCGGCGCCACGGCCGCAGACAGCGCAGGGCATCGGCTACGACGACGCGATGATCGGACAACTCAATGCGCTGCTGGATGCCGGCGGCAACCGGCCCCGGTAGGTGCGGGGCTCACCGCGCCTGGCGCCTTCCCGGCAGGGCCCGTGCGGGTAGTTCAGCGCGAAGCGCGCAGCGCCTGCTGTTCGACCAGGGTGAGCGCGACGTTGTCGCGCAGGTAGGCCGGCTGCACCCGTTCGGGGGCGATGCCCTCGCCGCGGGCGAAGGCCGGCACGGCGAGCTTCAACACGTCCGATGCGCGCGGCAGCGCCTGCGCATCGACCGACAACAGCCGCGCCTGCAGGCGCGTGGCCAGCAGCCCCTCGGCGGCGGCGAAACCGGTGCCGACCCCGGCCCAGCGGCTGCCATCGTCGGGCAGCTGCAGCGCTTCCGGGGCAATCACCACTTCCGCGCCCTGTTCGTCCCACAGGCCATCGCCACGGCGCACGCAGCGCGCGGCGTAGACCTCGCCCATGCGCGCATCGATGCTGGCCAGCACGTGGCTGGCGTCGGCGGGCGCCTGCATCGCCAGCACCTGCAACGTGGACACCGGCAGCAGCGGCCGGTCCAGCGCCAGGGCGATGCCCTGGGCGATGGCGATGGCCAGGCGCACGCCGGTGAACGCGCCGGGGCCGCGGCCCAGGGCGATGGCGTCCAGCTGCGCGCGGGCGATGCCGGCTTCGGCCAGCAGCTGTTCCGCCCACGGCAGGGTCAGTTCCGCATGCCGGCGCGGCGCGATCTCGAAGCGTTCCAGTACCTGCCCGTCCACATGCAGGGCGACGGAACAGGCTTCGGTGGCGGTTTCCAGGGCGAGCAGCTTCATGGGGTCACATCGGGATCGGGAAGGGGCGGCATGGCGGTTTCCATGCCCGGCGCGTCGGCATCGGGCTGCCATTGTCGCGCAAAGAACGCCTGCACATCGGCCAGTTCGCGGGTGCGGCGGAACGGCGGCAGCGAATCCAGGAACACGCGCCCGTAGCCGCGGCTGAGCAGGCGCGGGTCGCACAGCACCAGCACGCCGCGGTCGCTCTCGCTGCGGATCAGCCGGCCCACGCCCTGCTTGAGCGCGATCACCGCCTGCGGCAGCTGTTCGTCGCGGAACGGGTTGCCACCGGTGCGGCGGATCGCGTCCAGCCGCGCCTCGTATACCGGGTCGTCCGGCGCGGCGAAGGGCAGCTTGTCGATCACCACCACGCTCAGCGCGTCGCCGGCCACGTCCACGCCTTCGCGGAAACTGGCCGAGCCCAGCAGCACGCCGTTGCCCGATTCGCGGAAACGCTGCAGCAGGCTGGCGCGGGGCGCCTCGCCCTGCACGAACAGCGGCCACGGCCCGCCGCGCAGCGCATCGGCGGCCTCGCGCAGCGCGCGGTGCGAGGCGAACAGCAGGAACGCACGCCCCTGCGAAGCCTCCAGCACCGGGCGCAGGGTGGCGATCAGCGCGGCACCGAAGCCGCGCGCGGCCGGATCGGGCAGCTGCGGCGGCAGGTAGCACAGCGCCTGCACCGGCCAGTCGAACGGGCTGGGCTGGACCAGGGTGTGCGGGTCGTCCAGCCCCAGGCGCGCGGCCAGGTGGCCGAAGTCGCCATCGACGGTCAGCGTGGCCGAGGTGAACACCCAGGCCGCGTGCGAGCGCAGGCGGTGTTCGCGCAGCGGCCCGGATACGTCCAGCGGGGTGCGCTGGCAGCGGAAACCGCGCGGCGTCAGCTCGTACCAGAGCACGTCGTTGCCGGCGGCGCCGATGTCGGCGTCATCGCTTTCGAAATCGGGCAGCGGCGCATCCTCGCCCAGCCAGCGCGCCAGCCGCGCCGCGCCTTCGAGCGCGCGTGCATGGCACGCGTCCAGCCCCGGCGACGCCTCGCGCACGCCGGCCAGCGCATCGCGCAACCCGGCCAGCGCCGTGGCCAGCACGTCGAAGCCCTCGGCCACCGCCGGCACCGCCAGCGCACGCCACTGGGTGCCGCGCGGCGGCAACGGCTCCATCGCCGCGCGCAGTTGCCGCAATGCCATTTCCAGCGCCGCCACCGGCGGCTGCAGCACCGGCTGCGCGCCGGCCACGCCGCGGCATTCGGCCAGGCAGTCGCGCGCCAGCTCCTGCCACGGGCGCATGCCGAAGCCTTCGCCGAAGAACCCGGCCGCCAGTTCCGGCAGCTGGTGCGCCTCGTCGATCACGAACGCCTGCGCGCCCGGCAGGATCTCGCCGAAACCTTCCTGCTTGAGCGCCAGGTCGGCCAGCAGCAGGTGGTGGTTGACCACCACCAGGTCGGCCTCCTGCGCGCGCTGCCGCGCCTGCACCACGAAGCACTCGCTCCAGAACGGGCAGTCGCTGCCCAGGCAGTTGTCGACGGTGGACGTGACCATCGGCAGCAGCGGCGAGTCGTCGGCCAGCCCGTCGAGTTCGGCCACGTCGCCGAACTGCGTGCGCCCGGCCCAGGCGACGATGCGCTGGAACTGCGCGGCCTGTTCGGGCGAGGCCAGGCGCGGTTCCCCGCGCGCCTGGTCCAGCCGGTAGCGGCACAGGTAGTTGGCGCGGCCCTTGAGCAGCGCGCTGCGGTGGCCGACGCCGAGCGCGGCGCGCACCCGTGGCAGGTCGCGGTGGTAGAGCTGGTCCTGCAGCGCGCGGGTGCCGGTGCTGACGATGGTCTTCAGCCCGGACAGCAGCGCCGGCACCAGGTAGGCAAAGGTCTTGCCGGTGCCGGTGCCGGCCTCGGCCAGCAGTACGTCGCGCTGCTGGAAGGCATCGGCGATGGCCTCGGCCAGGCGCAGTTGCGCCGCGCGCGGGGTGAAGGCGTCGAGCTGCCGCGCGAGCGCGCCGTCGGCGCTGAGGGCTTCACGGCTGGCGGTTCTAAGCATCGGAGGTCCGGGGCCGGAGGCCAGGAATCAGCGGGAAGCCGGCGCCCACGGGCCGCAGGCCTGCGATCCCCGGCCCCTCAATAGCGGATGATCCCCGGCACGGTGCAGGCTTCGATCTGCGCATGCGCCGACGCGGCGTTTTCCTTCTCCACGCGCGCCAGGTGCGTCTGCTCGATGGTGGCCCAGTGGCGGCGGCACAGCGGCCCGGTGCGCGAGCCCAGCGCGAGCGCCTTGCGCGCCAGCGTCTCGGCGCGCGCCCAGTCGCCCTGCAGCAGCGCGATCTCGGCGCGTTCCTGCAGGATCGCCGGGTCGTCCTCGACCAGCAGCAGGGCCTGGTTCAGCGCATCGGCGGCACCGGCCAGGTCGCCGGCCCCGCGGCGTTCACCGGCGATCTGGCGCAGGTCGTCCACCTGCGGGTCGCGCAGCGGCTGCACGGTCACTTCCTTGTCGTCGGCGCCGGCGGCAGCCTGTACCGCGGCCATGCGCTGGGCAGGCGTGGTGGTATCGACCGGGGGCGGCGGCGGGGGTGGCGTGCTGGTGCAGGCGGCCAGGGCCAGGGAGGCGGCCAGGACGGCCAGTGCGCGGTGGATCGGGAGCGTGTGGTTCATGCCGCCATTATCGCGCAGGCGCGTCTGAAGGCGTGCTTGACGCCGCGGCCGGTTCCTTGCGGTCCAGCCCGAACCAGCTGCGCCAGCCCCCGCCTTCCTGGGTCTCCTCTTCCGGCACCGCCTGCGGCGCGCACGGCGCGTAGGCCGGGGCGAAGCCGGCCACGAACGGCAGCCGGCGTGCGCCCGGGCAGCCTTCGTCGGTGCTGTTGGTGCCTTCGGCGGCCACGTACTGCCAGTCCAGGCCCTTGCTGTTCACCCGCAGCGGCCGGCTCGGCAGGTTGCGGAAGATGCCCGACCACACCCGCATCGCGCCGGTGGCGCCGAACAGGCCGGCCTGCTCGTTCTGGTCGTTGCCCATCCACACCACCGCCAGGTGGTCGCCGGTGTAGCCGGCGTACCAGCTGTCGCGGCCGTCGTTGGTGGTGCCGGTCTTGCCGGCCGGCTGCAGCCGGCCGAGGCCGTCGGCGTTGAGCCCGGAGGCGGTACCGCTGGACACCACCTGCTGCAGCGCCACGCTGATCAGGTTGGCGGCGATGGAATCGCCCTCCTGGGCCGGCGCCGGGCTCTTGTCGTAACGCTTGAGCAGCGTGCCCTGCGCGTCGACCACCCCGCGCACGGCGTGCAGCGGCTGGATCTCGCCGCCGGAGGCCAGGAACTGGTACAGCTGCGCCATGCCGTAGGGGCTCTGGTCGGTGGAGCCCAGGATCACTGCCGGGTTGGCTTCGGCCTTGAGCCCGGCCAGGACGTGGATCAGCTGGGTGATGCGCTCGGGCCCGACCTGCATGCCGACCCGCACCGTGGCTTGGTTATAGGAGCGGGCCAGCGCGTCGATCAGGCGCACCGTGCCGTGGCTGCGGTTGTCGGCGTTGCCCGGGGTCCAGTTGCGCCCGCGGCTGAGCTGCACGGTCACCGGGGTGTCCTCGACCCAGGTCGCCAGCGACCAGCGGTCCGGCTGCGCCAGCGCCAGCAGGTACACGAACGGCTTGAGCAGCGAACCGACCGGCCGCTGCGCGTCGATGGCGCGGTTGAAGCCCGGCTCGGCGACATCGCGGCTGCCGACCACCGCCAGCACGTCGCCGTTGTGCACGTCGGTCAGCACCAGCCCCGCCTGCAGCTCGGGGCGGCGCTTGTTCTCCAGCGACTTGACCGTATGCGCCACCGCGCCTTCGGCGTAGGCCTGGGCCGAGGGCGACATGCCGGTGAGGACGTTGAGGCCCGCGCCCTGCAGGGTGCTTTCCGGGTAGTCATGGCCAAGCTGGCGGCGCACCAGGTCGATATAGGCCGGGAAGCGGTTGGCCGCCGCCAGCCCCGGCACCTTCGGCACCCCCAGCGGCGCCTTCAGCGCGCGCTGGTACTCGGCCGCGTCGATCAGGTCGTTCTCGTGCAGCTTGCCCAGCACGAAGTTGCGGCGGTCCAGCGCGCGCTCGGGGTTGCGCCGCGGATCGTAGTAGGACGGCCCCTTCACCAGCCCGATCAGCAGCGCCACCTGCTCGGTGGTCAGCGAATTCAGATCGCGCCCGAACCAGAACTCGGCGCCCGACGCCACGCCGTGGATCGCCTGGCTGCCGCGCTGCCCCAGGTAGACCTGGTTGAGGTAGGCCTCCAGGATCACCTGCTTGTCGTAGCGCGCTTCCATGATCAGCGCGTACAGCACCTCGTTGAACTTGCGGGTGAGGGTCTGTTCCTTGCCGATGCCGAGCAGGCCGCTGCGCGCCAGCTGCTGGGTCAGCGTGCTGGCGCCCTGGCGCACCTTGCCGCCGGAGCGCACCGTCACCCAGACCGCGCGCACGATGCCGCTCAGGTCGATGCCGTGGTGGCTGTTGAAATCCTTGTCCTCCACCGCCTGCAGGCCGGTGACCAGCAGCTCCGGCGCTTCGGCGATGCGCACCAGCCGCCGTTCCTCCTGCTTCTGCCCGTAGAGGGTGGCGATGCGCGCCGGGTCCAGCCGCGCGGCCTTGAGCGGCTTGCGCTGCGCGGCATCGCGCAGCGAGGCGACCTGGCCACCGGAGATCACCACGTCGATCCGGCGCGGCGCCACGCGCCCGTCGACATCGACATAGCCACGGCTGGAAATGGTGAACCGGCCGTCCTGCAGCCGGTAAGTGCCCGGGCTCTGGCCGATGCCGTCATCGCGATAGGCCGACGCCGCCAGCTCGGTCTTGAGCGTGCCGGCGTTCATCGCCACGCCCGGCGCCAGCACCAGCGGCCTGGCATAGACCCGGGTCGGGATCTGCCAGCGCAGCTCGCCGAAGCGCTGGGTCACCTGCGAGTTCAGGTACAGCGTATACGGGATCAGGAAACCGAGGCCAAGGGCGGCGGCGGCCAGGCCCCAGGTGATCAACCGGTTGCGCCAGGGCGTGCCCGGCTCGTCGGTATCGTCGTCCAGTTCGTCGGTATCGTAGCGTCGCGGCACGGGGATGCGAGAATGTAGGTTCAGGCGAGTCTAACGCAGCCTCGCGCCACCGCACCGCTGCCGGCCCCCACCTGCTTAAGCTGGAGTTGCAACCGAATGTCGATGTCCCCGGCCGATGCGCGCTACCACCTCGCCCGCATCGTCGGCCTGATCCGCCGCGGCCTGGCCAGCCTGCGCACCCGCGGCTGGCGCACCACCCTGCAGCGCGTCGGCGTGCGCCTGCGGCGGCAGCCGCCACCGCGGCGCGCGCCGTTGTACGCGCCGGCCGCGGCCGCCTTCGCGCCATTCGCCGTGCCCAGCAGCGCCGAGCCGCTGGCCAACATCGTGATCCCGGTCTACAACCATGCCGCGCATACCCTGGCGTGCCTGCGCGCACTGGCCGCGCATCCGCCGGCGGCGGCCTGCGAGATCCTGGTGGTCGACGACGGCAGCAGCGACGAGACCGCTGGCTGGATGGCGCGGATCGACGGCCTGCGCTACCACCGCCGCGCGGAGAACGGTGGCTTCATCGCCGCCTGCAACGACGGCCTGCGGTTGGCCCGCGGCCAGTACGTGGTGCTGCTGAACAATGACACCGTGCCGCAACCGGGCTGGCTGGACGCCCTGCTCGACACCTTCGTGCAGATTCCGCAGGCCGGCCTGGTCGGTGCCCAGTTGCTGTATCCGGATGGTCGCCTGCAGGAATCGGGCGGCGTGGTGTTCGACGACGGCAGTTGCTGGAGCTACGGTCGTTTCGAATCGCCGGAGGACCCGCGCTACGCCAGCCTGCGCGACGCCGATTACTGTTCCGGCGCGGCGCTGGCCATTCCGCGTGCGCTGCTGGCGCGGTTCGGCGGGCTGGATGCGCGCTATGCGCCGGCCTACTACGAGGACACCGACCTGGCGTTCAAGGTGCGCGCCGCCGGCCACCGCGTGCTGGTGCAGCCGGCCAGCCGCGTGGTGCACGACGAAGGCACCAGCAACGGCACCGACACCGGCAGCGGGGTCAAGGCCTGGCAGGTGCGCAACCAGCAGGTGTTCGCCGACGCCTGGCGCACCGCGCTGGCGCGGCAGCTGCCGGCGGGCAGCGTGCCGGGCCCGGCGCTGCTGCACCGGGGCCAGCGCCAGGTGCTGATCATCGACGAAGCGGTGCCGCGCCCGGACCGCGATTCGGCCTCGCTGCGCCAGTTCAACCTGATCCGCATGCTGCTGGCCGGCGGCGCCCACGTGGTGTTCCTGCCGACCCGCGGCGAACACGGCGGCGCCGCCACCCACGCCCTGCAGGCGCTGGGCGTGGAGGTCTGGCACGCGCCGTGGCTGGACGGCGTCGGCGCGTGGCTGCGCACGCATGGCCAGCGCTTCCAGGTGGTGCTGCTGGTGCGCCACCACGTCGCCAGCCAATGCCTGCCGCTGCTGCGGCGCCATGCGCCGCAGGCGCGCACCGTGTTCGACACCGTCGACCTGCACTACCTGCGCGAACGCCGCGGCGCCGAGCTCAGCGGCGACCCGCGGCTGGCGCGCAGTGCCGAGCGCACCCGGGCCAGCGAGCTGGCGGTGATGGCCGCGACCGACGTCACCCTGCTGGTCAGCGCCGCCGAGAAGGCGCAGCTGGCGGTCGATGCCCCCGGCGTGCGGGTCGAGCTGCTGTCCAACCTGCACGAGGTCGCCGGCCAGGGGCTGGACTGGGCGCAGCGGCAGGGGCTGGTGTTCGTCGGCGGCTTCAACCACCCGCCGAACCTGGATGCGATGCAGTGGTTCATCGGCGAGGTGTTCCCGCTGATCCGGCAACGCCTGCCGGGCATCGACTTCCACTGCATCGGTGCCGACGTACCCGACAGCCTGCGCGCGCTGGCGGCCACGCAGCCCGGCGTGCAGGTGCATGGCTACGTGCCCGACGTGGTGCCGTGGATGGCCGGTGGCCGGGTCGCGGTGGCCCCGCTGCGCTTCGGCGCCGGGGTCAAGGGCAAGATCAACCTGAGCATGGCCCACGGCCAGCCGGTGGTGGCCACCGGCTGCGCCGCCGAGGGCATGCACCTGCGCGACGGCGAGGACGTGCTGGTCGCCGACGGCGCCGCGGCGTTCGCCGACGCGGTGGTGCGGCTGCACGACGACGAAGCCCTGTGGCGGCGGCTGTCCGGCAACGGCCTGGACAACATTGCCCGGCATTTCTCGATGGACGCCGCGCGCGACGTGGTGACGCGGGTGTTCCTGGACTAACGCCGGGCGTTGCCCAGCCGTTCGGCGAAGGCCGGCAGCTCCGGGGTCGCCGGGTCCAGCGCGCGCGCCTGGTCCAGCGCACGGCCGGCGAAGGCCACGTCGCCGGCGCCCAGCCGTTCGCTGCCGACCGCCAGCCAGCGCTGCGCCAGCCGCCGCCGCGCCGCGGGCAACCGCGGATCGCCCGGCGCCAGCGCCTGCCAGGCATCCAGGCAGGTGCGCGCCGCCTGCAGGCGGTTGCCCTGCAGGTGGTGCTCCATGCAGTCGCGGGCGGCGGGCAGGATGCGGGCACCGGCCTGCTTCACCCGCGCGTCGCCGGGGGCCAGCGCCTGCGCGGCCTTGAAACGGTCGTAGGCACTGGCGCCGGGCGGCAGCAGCCACTGCCCCTGCGCCGCCGCGGCGTCCATTTGCGCCAGCAGTGCGCGTACCCGGCGCTCGCGCTCGGCGGCCGGCATCCGCGTCTCCAGCGCCCGGTGCGCGCCCTGCGCACGCTGCAGCGCCTGCTCGGCGGCGGCCACGTCGGCACTGCCCGGCGCCCATGCACGCGCCTGCTCCAGCGCCTGCCGCGCCTGCTCGAAATGGAAGTCGCCGGCCAGCCGCACGGCCTCGCCGGCCCAGGCCCGCGCGACCTGCTGCAATCCGCGGCGCGCCACCGGGTCGTCACCGAGCGCGAGCACCCGGCTGTATCCGTCCGCGGCCTGGCGCAGGCGCCCCCGCGCCAGGTCGCGCGCGGCCTGGCCGCGGCGCCGCTCCAGCGCGGTGTTCAGCGCGGCGCGGGCCGCGGGCAGTTCGGCGTGCCCCGGGTCGTAGCCTTCCACCCGCCGCAGCAGGCCGGCCGTCGCCTGGATATCGTCCCGCCGCGCCGCGTCGAGCGCCGCGGCCAGCAGGTCGGACAGCGCGTCGTCGCGCCCCTGCAGCGCCTGCAGGTGATCCGGGCGTACCGCCAGCACCCGCTGGTACAACGGCAGCGCGCTGTCGGCGCCCTGGTCCAGCCGTCCCTGCGCCTGTGCCGCCTCGGCGCGGCGCAGCAGGTCGTCGACGCGCTCGGGTTCCCGCGCCTGGCGCTGCAGGTGCGCAGCGATGGCGTCGAGCTCCCCCTGCGGCACCTGCAGCTGCCGCGCCAGCGCCAGCGCCGCGCGGGTGGCGGGCACATCGCCGGCGGCCAGCTGCCGCCGCGCCTGTTCCAGCGCCGCGCGCCCGGTATCGGCCAGCGCGTCGCGCACGTCGCCGCGGTCCGGATCCAGCGCCGCGGCGGCTTCGAACAGTTCGCGCGCGCCGCTGCCATCGGCCGCGGACAGATGGCCCTGGCGCAGCGCGCGGTGGCCGTCGTCGAGCAGGCGCTGGATCTTGGTCTCCGGCCACAACAGGTTCGCCAGCGGCTGCCGGAACACGCTCAGCAGCACCGCCAGCAGCAGCACCCCGATGGCGATCGAGCGCCACGCGCGCGGGCTGTCCCAGCCACGCGCCACCCACCAGCGCGCGTACAGGTGCACGCGCCCGACGAGCGGCGACAGCCATCCTGGCAGGCGGGAACGGGTCTTGTGCATGCGGCCAGCCTAGCAGCCCGCGATGACGCCGCCGGCAACGCCGGGCTCAGCCCATGCGTCGCGCTTCGTCCACGCCCGGCAGCGCGTCGAGCTTGCCCAGCAGGGTGGACAGCTGGCCGTAGTCGCTCACCTTCAGCCGCAGCCGCAGCTGCATGCGGCCGCTGTCGCGCAGCGGATCGCTGTTGATGTTGAGCACGTAGGCATCCTCCTGCGCGATCAGGTTGGTGATGTCCTTGAGCAGCCAGCGCCGGTCCATGGCACGGACCATCACGTCCACCTCGTACCCCGCGCCGGCGCGGCCCCACTCCACCGGCAGCACGCGCTCGGGGTGCGCGGCCGACAGCCGCGCCAGCGCCGGGCAATCGGCACGGTGCACGGTGACCCCGCGGGTCCGGGTGAGGTAACCGGCGATCGGCTCGCCGGCCACCGGCTGGCAGCAGCGCGCCAGCTGCACCAGCAGGTTGCCCACGCCCTGCACGGTGAAGTCGGAGCGGCCGATGCCGTCGCGGCGCGCGGTCGGCCGCGGCAGCGCCGGGGTGGCCGGCGCGGGCTGGTTCTTCTCCTTCTCCGCCTCCAGCAGCGCGCGGCTGACCTGGCTGGGGCCGGTGTCGCCAAGCGCGACCTGGATGTACAGGTCGTCGACGCTGTCGGCGTGGAAACGCCGGGCGGCGAGCATCAGGTCGGCCTGCTGCAGGCCCAGCCGCTTGAGCTCGCGGTCCAGCAGTTCGCGCCCGGCCTGCACGTTGCGCGCGCGGTCGAGCTTGTGGAACCAGGTGCGTACCTTCTCGCGCGAACGGTTGCTGGCCAGGAAGCCGTTGGCCGGCAGCAGCCAGTCGCGGCGCGGGTCGGCGTCGCGCGCGGTCATGATCTCGACCCGGTCGCCGCTGCGCAGGCGGTAGGTCAGCGGCACGATGCGGCCGTTGACCTTGGCGCCGCGGCAACGGTGCCCGACCATGGTGTGCACGTGGTAGGCGAAGTCCAGCGGCGTGGCGCCGGCCGGCAGGTCCATCACCTCGCCCTTGGGGCTGAGCGCGTAGACCCGGTCCTCGATCAGCTCGGCATCCAGCGCGCCGGCCAGGTCCTCCGGATTGGCCGCATCCTGCGCCTGCTCCAGCAACTGCCGCATCCAGGTGATCTTGCGGTCGAACGCCTTCTCCGCGCCCTTGCCGCCTTCCTTGTACTTCCAGTGCGCGGCCACGCCCAGTTCGGCCTGCGCATGCATTTCATGGGTGCGGATCTGCACTTCCACGGTGCGCCCTTCCGGGCCGATCACCGCGGTGTGCAGCGAGCGGTAGTCGTTGGCCTTGGGCCGGGCGATGTAGTCGTCGAACTCGCTGGGGATCGGCGTCCACAACGCGTGCACCACGCCCAGCGCGGCGTAGCAGGCAGCCACGTCGTCCACCATGACCCGCACCGCGCGCAGGTCGTAGAGCTGCTCGAAGGCCAGCTTCTTCTTCTGCATCTTCCGCCAGATGCTGTAGATGTGCTTGGGCCGGCCGCTGACCTCGGCGCGGATGCCGTGCTCGCCCAGCGCCGCGGACAGGCGGCGCTTGACCGCTTCGACGTAGCGCTCGCGCGCCAGCCGGGTTTCGTCCACCTCGCGCGCGATGTGGCGGTACGTATCCGGCTCCAGGAAGCGGAACGCCAGGTCTTCCAGTTCCCATTTCAACTGCCAGATGCCCAGGCGGTTGGCCAGCGGCGCGTGGATGTCGCGGGTCAGCTGCGCCAGCGCGCGGCGCTGCTCCTCCGGGCTGCGGTCGGCCGCGCGCATACAGGCCAGTTGCCGCGCCAGCAGCACCGGCACCACGCGCAGGTCGTGGACGATGGACAGCAGCAGGCGGCGCAGGCCTTCACTGTTGCGGCCGGCCTCGCGCCCGGCGTGCAGCGCCCACACCTGGTCGGCGGCATCCTGCCCATCGAGCAGCCCGCGCACCGCGGCCGCCGCGTTGCCCAGCGGCAGCTCCGCCAGGCGCGCGCGCAGGCCCGGCAGATCGAACAGCAGCGCGGCGGCGATCACCGCCTCGTCGGCGGACAGCAGGGCCAGCGCATCGAGCGTGTCGGCCAGCACCGGCCACGGCAACCGCGGTTGGGTGTCGGTCCCGGGCTGCCGCCAGGCGCCCAGCAGCGCCTCCCGCAACGGATCGGAAAGGGCGCCGCAGGACGGGCGGTGCAGCAGGGCATCCAGGCCGGAGAGGGAAGAACGGTTCACAGCGGTTGATGGCGGGCGGATGCGCCTACACTAGCGCCCAACCATCCACGGGAACAATCGCCCATGCAGCCGTCGCGCCTTTGCCTCCTGCTCACCACCACCCTGCTGCTCGCACCGGCGTTCGCCGTGCACGCGCAGCGCGTCGTCGAAGGCGACCTGCAGCAGCAGATGTCCGCCGCCGAGTTCAAGGCCGCCGGCCTGGAAAAGCTCTCGCCCGAGGAGCTGGCCGCGCTCAACGCCTGGCTGCAGGGCAAGGTGCGCAATGCCACCGCCACCGCGCTGGAGCAGGCGCGCGAGGAAGGCCGCCAGGAAGTGATCGTGAAGAACCGCGGCTTCTTCGACTTCGGCTCCAGCGAGCCGATCAAGGCCACGCTGGTGGGCGAGTTCAGCGGCTTCGGCAAGGGCCGCCAGTACACCCTGGACAATGGCCAGGTCTGGGAACAGACCGACGATGCGCGGGCCGCCGGCGTCCGCAAGCAGGCGCCGGCGGTGCAGATCACCCCGGGGCTGATGGGGGTGTGGTACCTGCAGATCGACGGGCTCAATACCCGCGCCAAGGTGCGCCGCACCAAGTAACCTGTGCCCGTTCCCGCGCCCGCCTGGCGGGCGTTCCCGCGCCGCGCACCGCGGCGCCCGCCCTGCCCTGGTCCGCCATGCCCTTCCTGCCCGCCACGCTGTTGCTCCTGCTGCTGTTCCTGCTGCCGGCCAGTGCGTCGGCCCAGGTCTACAAGTGCAAGGGGAAATCCGGGGAAACCGCTTATTCCGAGCATCCCTGCGACGCCAACGCGCAGCCGATGAAGCTGCGCAGCGAGCGCCTGCCGGCGCCGGTGGCGCTACCGCCGCCCCCGGCGGAGGCAGGCGAGCCGGAGCAATCGCCGCTGCGCGAGAGCGGCAGCCCGCCGCCAGCGCCGGCGGAACAGGACCGCAGCGCCGAACGCGGGTGCATCGCCACGGCGACCGCGTCGATCTACGGCCCCTCCAACGACCGCGTGGCGACCTACCAGCAGCAGATGGCGATGCTCGGCGAGCAGCTGGACAACGCCGCCGACGCCAAGCGCAGCCAGGCCCTGCAGGCGCGCATGGACAACCTGCGCCGCGCGATCAGCCGCGAGCATGCCTACGCCCACGACCAGGTCAACGCCGCACGCCGGCGCTGCGTGGAGCAGTACCGCCCCACGCCCTAGCGGCGGGCCTTGCCCGCACCGCCGTTGCGGTGACGCCGCCTGCCGGGCGAGCCCCGCCGGCGGCGCGGGTCAGCCGCGCAGCGCGGCGACCCGCTGCGCCAGCTTCTTCGGCGAGATGCCGGAACGGAAGCCCAGTTCCTGGGCGAACAGCGATACCCGCAGTTCCTCGATGTCCCAGCGCAGCGCCGACCACTCCGGCCGCGCCGCCAGCCCCTGCGCCCGCGCCTCCTCCAATGCGTCGACGAAGGGCTTGAGCTCGAGCATGCGCGCCTGGTCGCGGGGTGGGTCGCGCTTGGCGCGTTCGCTGCGCAGGATCATCGCCTTCAGGTAACGCGGGAACTGCGCCAGCGCGTCGGCGGGGGTCTGCCGCAGGAAGCCGGCATGCACCAGCGACGCCAGCTGCCGTTCCATGTCGTCGAGGTTGCCGCGCGCCCAGCCCATCAACGGCGCCTCCAGCAGCGGTTTGAGCTCGCCCACCAGGCCGAGGATCGTCTCGGCCAGGCGCAACCGCTCCATCGCTTCGCCGAACAGGCGCTTGCCGGCATCGGCACGGCGCAGCTCGAACGCCTCCGCCGAGCGGATTTCGCCCAGGCCATCGGCCAGCACCGCGTTCATGGCCGCATCGACCAGGTCGCCGCGCAGCCTTTCCTGCGATTCGATGGCCGCATACAGCAGCCCGGTCTTGGGCGATACCGGCAGCTGCTTGCGGGCCTGCTTGACCTTGTCGGCCAGGGCGATCTCCAGCAGCCGCCGCACCCCACCCGGATGCGCCAGCCGCGCGGCGTTGCGGTCGGCGAAGATGCGCAGCGCCGCCGTCTCGCCGGTATCGACCAGCGCCGGGTACGCCGGCACGCCGGCTTCGCCGGGCACCTGCTCGGGAATGACGCCGGCCGGGAATTCGCGCAGCCCCTCGGCCGCCAGCGCCTTGCCGGCGCGCGCCGCGAACGCCTGCCCGGCGCGCTCGCCGAAGCGTGCGCGCAGCGCATCGAGATCGCGCGACATCGCCAGCAGCCGGCCCTCGCCATCGGCCAGGCGCAGGTTCATGCGCAGGTGCGGCTCCAGCGCGGCCTCGTCGAAATCGGTGGCCGCCACCACCGCGCCGGTGGCTTTGGACAGGAACCGCGCCAGTTCGCCGCGGATGTCGTCGGCCGAGGGCTGCGGCCAGGCTTCGAAGAAGGCGCGGCCGAAGTCCGGCGCCGGCACGTAGTTGCGGCGCATCGCCTTGGGCAGGCTGCGGATCAGCGCCGCGGCCTTGTCGGCGACGAACCCCGGCGCCAGCCACGACAGCCGCGCCGGGTCCAGCGCGTTGAGCAGGTGCAGCGGCACGTCCAGGGTGACGCCGTCGTCCGCCGCGCTGGGCTCGAAGCGGTAATGCATCGCCAGCCGTGCGTCGCCCAGCGCGAAATATTTCGGATAGCGCTCCTGCTCGCTGCCTTCGCCCGGCAGCAGGTCGGCCAGCGACCAGCGCAGCGTGCGCTGCTGCGCGGGCGGCAGTGCCTTCCACCAGGCATCCAGCCCATTGGCCGAATGGATCTCGGCCGGGACCCGGTCCAGGTACCAGCGCGCCTGCCAGTCCTCGTCGGCGACGATGCCGGCGCGGCGCAGCTTGGCCTCTTCCTCGCGCGCCTGCTCCAGCACCTTGAGGTTGTCGGCGACGAAGCCGGCACGGGTGTTGATCTCGCCGGTGACCAGCGCCTGGCGCACGAAGATGTCGTGCGCTTCGCCGGGGTTGATGCGGCCGTAATGCACCGGCTTGCGCGGCGCCAGCACCAGCCCGAACAGGCTGATCTGCTCGGCCGCCAGCACCTGGCCCTGGGCACGCGACCAGTGCGGATCGAAATGCTTGCGCGCCAGCAGGTGCGGCAGTTCGGCGATGGCCCAGTCCGGCTCGATGGCGGCGTTGGTCAGGCCCCACACGCGCTGGGTATCGAGCAGGGTCGCGCTCAGCACCCACGGCGGCGGCCGCTTGGCCAGCGCCGAGCCGGGGAACAGGTGGAAGCGGCGCTGGCGCGGCGCCTGGAAGTCGCCCTTCTCGGTGCGGTGGCCGATCTGCGTCGGCAGCCCGGCGAGGATCGCCCGGTGCAGCGCCTGGTAGGCCGCGGCCCGCACCTTCTCCGGCACCAGGGCGGAACCGGGCTCGGAGTCGGTTTTTGCCTTGCCTGGCCGGGCGGCGGCGCCGGCCCCGGGGACATCCGGCGCAGCCACCGATTTCGCCGGCTTCGCGCCTTCGCGTGCCAGCCGCGCCGCCTTGTGCAGTTCGCCGCGCGTGGCCTTGCGCCTGGCGTCGCCATCGCCGCCTGCCGGCAGCGCGGCCGGCGCGGCAAGCAGCGCCTTGCCGAAGACGCCGTCGCTGCCGCTTTCCCACCCGAGTTCTTCGCACAGCAGGCGCAGCTGACGGTGCAGTTCGCGCCATTCGCGCATGCGCAGGAAGCCAAGGAAATGCCGGCCGCACCAGTCGCGCAGTTTGGATTGGGTCAGGTCTTCGTGCGCGGCCCGGTAGCCTTCCCACAGGCGCAGGATGCCGAGGAATTCCGAACGCGGGTCGGCGAAGGCCGCATGCGCGTTGTCGGCGGCCTCGCGCGCTTCCGGCGGCCGTTCGCGCGGGTCCTGGATGCCCAGGAACGAGGCGATCACCAGCATCTCGTGCAGGCAGCCGGCCTGCTGCGCGGCCACCAGCATGCGCGCCAGCTTCACGTCCACCGGCAACCGCGCCATCTGCCGGCCGATGGCGGTGAGCCTGCGCTCGCCGTCGATCGCGCCCAGCTCGGCCAGCTGCTGCCAGCCGTCGGCGACCGCGCGTTCGTCCGGCGGCTCGAGGAACGGGAAATCCTCGATCCGCCCCAGGCCCAGCTGCAGCATGCGCAGGATCACCCCGGCCAGCGAGGAACGGCGGATCTCCGGATCGGTGAATTCCGGGCGCGCCTGGAAATCGGCCTCGGCGTACAGGCGGTAGCACACGCCCTCGGCGATGCGCCCGCAGCGGCCCTTGCGCTGGTTGGCGCTGGCCTGCGACACCGGTTCGATGTGCAGCCGGTCCAGCTTCTGCCGCGGACTGTAGCGCTTGACCCGGGCGTAGCCGGGATCGACCACGTAGCGGATGCGCGGCACCGTCAGCGAGGTCTCGGCGACGTTGGTGGTGAGCACCAGGCGCCGCTTCGGCCCCGGGTTGAACACCCGGTCCTGGTCCTTGGCCGAGAGCCGCGCATACAGCGGCAGCACCTCGGTCTCGCGGTACTTGCGCCGTTCCAGCGCCTGGTGCGCGTCGCGGATCTCGCGCTCGCCGGGCAGGAACACCAGCACATCGCCGCGCGGATCCAGGCGGGTGATCTCGTCCACCGCCGCGACGATCGCCTCGTTGACCGACACCGGGTCCGCGTCGGCATCATCGCCGCGGCCGCGCCCGCCCCTGCCCTCGGCGACCGGCGCCGGCCGCGCCTGGTCCAGCGGCCGGTAGCGCACCTCCACCGGGTAGGTGCGGCCCTCGACGCTGACCACCGGCGCATCGTCGAAATGACGCGAGAAGCGCTCGGTGTCGATGGTGGCCGAGGTCACCACCAGCTTCAGGTCCGGGCGCCGGCGCAGCAGCTGCTTGAGGTAACCGAGCAGGAAGTCGATGTTGAGGCTGCGCTCGTGCGCCTCGTCGATGATCAGCGTGTCGTAGCGCGACAGCCAGCGGTCCGAGGCGATCTCGGCCAGCAGGATGCCGTCGGTCATGAACTTGATGCGGCTGTCCTCGCCGACCTTGTCGGTGAAGCGCACCTGGTAGCCGACCACCGTGCCCAGTTCGCTGCCCAGCTCCTCGGCCACGCGCGTGGCCACCGCGCGCGCGGCGATGCGCCGCGGCTGGGTGCAGCCGATCATCCCGGCCTCGCCGCGCCCGGCGGCCAGGCACAGCTTGGGCAGCTGGGTGGTCTTGCCCGAACCGGTCTCGCCGGCGATCACCACCACCTGGTGGTCGCGGATCAACGCGGTGATGCGCTCGGCTTCACGCGCGATCGGCAGCGCGTCGTCCATGCTGATCGCAAGCGGCCGCGCCGCGCGCTGCCGACGCTGCTCCCGGGACTGCTCCAGCAGCCCGCGGAACGCCGCCTCGGCGGCGGCATCGGCCGGCCGCCCCTGCCAGCGTGACCACAGCCCGAGCAGGCGCCCGCGGTCGCGGCTCATCGCCCCGTCGATGGCTGTACGGGCTTGGCGCAGGCGCGCGGCAGTGTCCTTTTCGATAGCGCTCATCAATCGTTCAACGAGAAAACGTGAAATACCGGTATGGTCCCGATGGCGCTATTGTGAAGCCATTCAACCCGACAAGGAGCAACGCGTCATGGCCAAGGCCAAGAACAGCAGCAAACCCGACGCCGGCAAGAAGCAGCTGGCCGCCTCCGCGCCCTCGGCGCCGGGCATCGATATCGGGATCAAGGATGCCGATCGCAAGAAGGTCGCCGATGGGCTGTCGCACTTCCTCGCCGATGCCTACACGCTGTACCTGAAGACCCACAACTTCCACTGGAACGTCACCGGGTCGATGTTCAATTCGCTGCACACCATGTTCGAGGCGCAGTACACCGAGCAGTGGACGGCACTGGACGAGATCGCCGAACGCATCCGCGCACTGGGCTTCAACGCCCCCGGCTCGTACCGCGAATTCGTCGCCCTGACCTCCATCGCCGAGGAACCGGGGCTGACCGACAGCGCCGACTGGCGCGAAATGGTGCGCCAGCTGGTGCAGGGCAACGAGGCGGTGTGCCGCACCGCGCGCAAGGTGCTGGAACAGGCGGAGAAGGCCGGCGACGCGCCCAGCGAAGACCTGCTGACCCAGCGCCTGCAGACCCACGAGAAGTACGCCTGGATGCTGCGCTCGCTGCTGCAGTAAACCTTCGGGCGTTTGCCCTGCGGTTTTCCAGGGTTGCGCCGCGCGCAACCCTGGACCCTGCTTCACCTGCCTGCCAGATCCCCCCGCCTTCGGCGCGCCCCCTTTACTAAAGGGGGCTCTTCTCCAGAAGGATGGATGCGTGGCTGCTGACCTTCGGGCGTTTGCCCTGCGGTTTTCCAGGGTTGCGCCGCGCGCAACCCTGGACCCTGCTTCACCTGCCTGCCAGATCCCCCCGCCTTCGGCGCGCCCCCTTTACTAAAGGGGGCTCTTCTCCAGAAGGATGGATGCGTGGCTGCTGACCTTCGGGCGTTCGCCCTGCGGTTTTCCGGGGTTGCGCGCGGCGCAACTCTGGACCCTGCTTCACCTGCCTGCCGGATCTCCCCGCCTTCGGCGCGCCCCCTTTACTCAAGGGGGCTGCTCTCCAGAGGGATCGTGTGTGGTTGCAGTAAACCTTCAGCGTTTGCCCTGGTCTTTCAGGGTTGCGCGCGGCGCAACCCTGGACCCTGCTTCACCTGCCTGCCGGATCCCCCCGCCTTCGGCGCGCCCCCTTTACTCAAGGGGGCTGTTCTCCAGAGGGATCGTGTGCATCGTTGCAGTAGACCTTCGGCGTTTGCCCTGCGGTCTTGCAGGGTTGCGCGCGGCGGAACCCGGGAGCCTGCCTCACCTGCCCGCCACGCCCATGCCCAGCGGCCTGCGCAGGATCGGTGGGCACGCGGGAGGGGCGGGATCCAGCGGCCGCGCGCACTGCGGGCCGGTCCGCGGCCTGCGGTCCTGTGCGGAACAGAACCATGCCCTCGGCTTTCCCGACGCGTGGACGGGACGGCGGCGGACGGGCGGGCTTGACCGGGCAGTTATCCTAGGCGGCATGTCTTCCCCCGCCCATGAACTGCTGAAGCGCGTCTTCGGCTACGACGCCTTCCGCGGCAACCAGCAGGCCATCGTCGAACACGTCACCGCCGGCAACGACGCCCTGGTGCTGATGCCCACCGGTGGCGGCAAGTCGCTGTGCTACCAGGTGCCGGCGCTGTTGCGCGAGGGCTGCGGCATCGTGGTGTCGCCGCTGATCGCGCTGATGCAGGACCAGGTGGAGGCGCTGCGCCAGCTCGGTGTGCGCGCCGAGTTCCTCAACTCCACGCTTGACGCGGAGACCGCCGGCCGGGTCGAGCGCGAACTGCTGGCCGGCACCCTGGACCTGCTCTACGTGGCGCCGGAGCGGCTGCTGACCGGGCGCTTCCTGTCGCTGCTCGAACGCAGTCGCATCGCCCTGTTCGCGATCGACGAGGCGCACTGCGTGTCGCAGTGGGGCCACGATTTCCGTCCCGAGTACCGGCAACTCACGGTGCTGCACGAGCGTTGGCCGCAGGTGCCGCGCATCGCCCTGACCGCCACCGCCGACCCGCCGACCCAGCGCGAGATCGCCGAGCGCCTGGACCTGGCCCAGGCCGAGCACTTCATCAGCTCCTTCGACCGCCCCAACATCCGCTACACGGTAGTGCAGAAGGACAACGCCCGGCGCCAGCTGCTGGCGTTCCTGCGCGGCCACCGCGGCGAGGCCGGCATCGTCTACTGCATGTCGCGGCGCAAGGTCGAGGAAACCGCCGACATGCTGCGCGGCGAGGGCCTGGACGCGCTGCCCTACCACGCCGGCCTGCCGGCCGAGGTACGCGCGGCCAACCAGCGCCGCTTCCTGCGCGAGGACGGGATCGTGATGTGCGCCACCATCGCCTTCGGCATGGGCATCGACAAGCCGGACGTGCGCTTCGTGGCGCATACCGACCTGCCCAAGTCGATGGAAGGCTACTACCAGGAGACCGGCCGCGCCGGCCGTGACGGCGAGCCGGCCGAGGCCTGGCTGTGCTACGGGCTGGGCGACGTGGTGCTGCTCAAGCAGATGATCGAACAGGGCGAGGCCAGCGAGGAACGCAAGCAGCTCGAGCGCGCCAAGCTCGACCACCTGCTCGGCTACTGCGAATCCATGCAGTGCCGCCGCCAGGTGCTGCTGGCCGGCTTCGGCGAGACCTACGTGCCTGTCGGCACGCCCAAGGGCGTGCCGGGCCAGCCCTGCGGCAACTGCGACAACTGCCTGTCGCCGCCGGCCGCCTGGGACGCCACCATCCCCGCGCAGAAGGCGCTGAGCTGCGTGTATCGCAGCGGCCAGCGCTTCGGCGTCGGCCACCTGATCGACATCCTGCGCGGCAGCGACAGCGAACGCATCCGCCAGCTGGGCCACGACCAGCTCAGCACCTTCGGCATCGGCAGCGACCTGGACGCGCGCACCTGGCGGGGGGTGTTCCGGCAACTGGTCGCCGCCAGCCTGCTGGAGGTGGACCCGGAGGCGCATGGCGGGCTGCGTCTGACCGACGCCAGCCGCGACGTGCTCAAGGGCCGCCGCCAGGTGATGATGCGCCGCGAACCGCCTGCCGCCCGCGGCGAACGCGACCGCAGCAGCACCCCGCGCACCGGCGTGGCGGTGCAGCCGGAGGACCTGGCGCTGTTCAACGCACTGCGCGGCCTGCGCGCCGAACTGGCGCGCGAACAGAACGTGCCGGCCTTCGTCATCTTCCACGACAGCACCCTGCGCAACATCGCCGAACAGCGCCCGACCAGCCTCGATGCACTGGGCCGGGTCGGTGGCATCGGCGGCAGCAAGCTGGCGCGCTACGGGCAGCGGCTGGTGGAGATCGTGCGCGAGCAGGGTTAGCCCGCGCGCCCCCGCCCGCCGCGGGCCAGCAGCAGCAGCCCGTCGAGCCGGCGCCGCGCGGGGGCGTCATCGACCTGCAGCCGCTCGATGGTCGGCAGCGCCTGCAGCAGCGCTTCCAGTGCCGGCTGCCGGTGACCGAGGCGCAGCAGGGTTTCGGCCAGGTCGATGCGGCAGGTCGCGGTCTCCAGCTTGCCGTCGCCATGCAGCGAACGCGCATGCTCCAGCGCGGTGCGGCGCAGTGCCAGCGCCGCCGCGCCCTCGCCGCTGCGCTCGGCCAGGTCCGCGCGGATGCGCAGCAGGCGCAGCTGCTGGGTCGCCGGTATCCGCGCCCCCAGTTGCCGCAGCAACACCTGCGCCTGGGCGGTGTCATCCTGGCGGATGTGCCAGTCGATGCGGTTGAGCCGGGCCTCGATCCGCCCCGGCGCGTCCGCCGGCAGCGCCGCGTCCAGGCCGGCGTCGGCATGCAGCAGCAGCGTGCCCGCTTCCTGCATGCGCGCCTGGCGCATCAGCAGCGCGCCCAACCCCGACTCGGCGCGCAGGCTGGTGGGCGATTGCGCGCCCAGCCGCTCGCGGCGGATCGCCAGGGCCTGCCGGTACAACTGTTCGGCCTGGGCCAGGTCGCCGCGCAGTTCCTGCAGGTCCCCGTAGTTGAACAGCCCCATCGAGTATTCCACCGAGCCGGTGCCGTCGATGAGCCCGCTCAGATGCTGCCGCAGCTGGTACTGCCGCTCCGCGGCGGCGTAATCGCCCCAGTCGCGGTACAGATCGGCAAGCCCGTCGTGCTGCATCAGCACGAAGCTGCTTTCCGGCCCGTACAGCTCCTGCGCGTGGCGCAGGCCCGCCTGCAGCAGCGGCAACGCCTGGGCGAAACGCCCCTGCTCGCGCAGGATCTGCGCCAGCCGCATTTCCGCGGCCAGCGCCATGCTGGTGCGGCGCGGCGGGCTGCCGCCAAGCACCTGGCGCAGCTCGCGCTCGGCCGAGGCCAGCCGCCCCCAGCGCAGGTACATCAGGCCCTTGTTGTAGGACAGCGCCAGCTTCTCGCTGGCGACGCCGGAGTGCGGCAGCTTCGCGTACAGCTCCATTGCGGTGTCGAAGGCGGCCTCGGCACGGTCGAACTGCTGCTGGTTCACCAGCGCCATGCCGCGCGCACCATGCAGCCGGGCCCGGGTGGCCATGGCCGCGCTCGACGGCAACAGCGCCAGGCCGCGCTCGGCCAGCGCCTGGCCCAACGCACCGTTGCCGCCCTGGGTCTTCTGCAGCGACAACTCCACCAGTACCGCCGCCGCATCCGCCGGGCGGTTCACCCGCGGGTCGATGAAGCCGTCGTAGGCCTGCTGCAGCAGCACGTCGGCCTGCCGCGGCACCCCGGAGTTGCGGTACGCCGTCCCCAGCACCGCGCGCATCCGGGCCAGTTGCGCCGGCGCGTCGGCCAGGTCCTGGGAGACGCGCAGCGCCGCCTTGTCCAGCAGTTGCCGCGCGGACAGTTCCTGCTGTCCGCGCTCGGTGCGCAGGTACGGATCGGCGGTCTCGAACACGCCCACCATGAAGTCGCCCACCTGGTGGGCGATGGCGGCCTCCTCTTCGGCGTGCCGGCGCGCCTGCACCAGCCCGGCCACGAAGATCAGCGCCAACGACAGCGCGCCCGCGGCGGCCGCCAGCCCCCGTCCATTGCGCTGCACGCCGCGCACCAGCCGGTACAGGCGCCCGGACTGCCGCGCGGCCACCGGCCGCCGCTCCAGATAGCGCGTCACGTCGGCCATCAGCGTTTCCACCGAGCGGTAGCGCGCGGCGACATCGCGGGCGCACGCCCGCGCGGCGATGGCGTCGAGGTCGCCGCGCAGCGCACGGCGCCAGCGCAGGCCCGGTGGCGCATTGGCCGAGGGCAGGATCACCGGCGCCTCGCCGAGCTGCAGCGCCTGCGCGCAGCGGCGCGTGGACAGCAGTTCCACCAGCAGCACGCCGAGGCTGTAGACATCGCTGGCCACGCCCACCGGCTCGCCGTTCACCAGCTCCGGGCTGGCATAGCCCGGGGTGCAGTAACCGGCCTCGCCACGCTCGCGCGCGTCGTTGAGTACCCGGGCCAGGCCGAAATCGAGCAGTACCGGCCTGCCGTCGGGCCGCACCAGCACGTTGCCCGGCTTGAGGTCGCAGTGCAGTACCAGGCGCTCATGCGCCGAGCGCACGACCGCGCAGACATCCAGGAACAGCCGCAGCCGCGCCGCGAGCCCGAGCGCATGGGTGGCGCAGTGGCGGTCCAGCGGCAGGCCCTCGATGTATTCCATCACCAGGTAGGGATAGCCATCGGGCGTGGTGCCACCATCGTAGAGCCGGGCCACGTCGGGCAGGTTCAACCCGGCCAGCACCTGGCGCTCGGCCTGCAGCCGCTCCACCTCGCCCGCGCCCGGCATGCCGTGCAGCAGCTTGATCGCAACCGTGCGCCGATACACGCCGTCGTCGCGTTCGGCCTTGAACACGGTACCCATGCCGCCGCCGGCGATGCGCGCGGTCAGCCGCCACGGTCCCAGCCGCTGGCCCACCGCCAGCTCCGGGGTCAGTGCGCGCGCCAGCGCGGCATCCAGCCGGCTGCTGATCCGGCTCAGGCCCTGGGTCTGCGCATGCAGCAGCTGCAGCACGTCCTCGGCCAGGGCGGGATCACCGCAGTGCTGCTGTACCTGCTGCCGCCACTGCGTGCGTGGCAGGTCGCAGACGGCATCGAACAGCTCGCGGGTCTGGCGCCAGCGCGCCGCCTCCTCCGCGGTGGACATCAGGCCAGCTGTCGGTTGAGCCAGGCCCTGGCGAAACGCAGGTCGCGGTCCACGGTGGGTGCCGAAACCCCCATCACCATGGCGATCTCATCGCGGCTCATGCCGCCGAAATAGGTCAACTCGACCATGCTCGCCGCGCGCGGCTCGAGTTCGGCCAGCTGGCTCAGGGCCTGGTGCAGCGCCATCACGTCGTAGGCATCGCCGTCGTCGTTGGGGACGTCGCTGGCGTGGGACAGGGTCAGCTGGACAAGATTCCCGCCACGCTTGTCGGCGGCCCGCGCGCGCAGGTGGTCCACCAGTACCGAGCGCATCTTCAGCGCCGCCACGGCGATGAAATGGGCGCGGTCCTTGAAATCCACTTCCGAACCCAGCAGCCGCAGCAGCGACTCGTTGACCAGCGCTGCCGGTTGCAGGGTGCCGCCGGTATCGTTGAACAGCCGGTTGCGGGCGACCACCATCAGGTCCGAATACAGGGCTTCGAACAACTGCTCGCGCGCCTGCGCGTCGCCTCCTTGCCAGCGATGCAGGAGTTGCGTGATCTGGGTACTCAAGCGTCCCCCACTGCTACCGTGAAACCGACCAAGCCCATGGTAGGACCGGCGCCCGCCACTGCGACCTGGCACAGTTCACAGAAACCGCGTACCGCCCACTGCAAGAACGCAGTCCCGCACGGCGGGACCGTTGTCTGATCATGGTGGGCCGTGAAGGATTCGAACCTTCGACCAAAAGATTAAAAGTCTTCTGCTCTACCGACTGAGCTAACGGCCCAAACAAAGACCCGGCATGGCGCCGGGGTGGGCATTCTAGCGCAAGATGCCTGAAAACAGAATGCGCGAGCGGACGTTGCGCAGCGCCGGCGGCCGGCATGACGCCGGCCGCGTCGCGCCGCGGGGACGCTCAGGCGTAGTGGGTCGGATCGGGCAGGCCGGCGGCGGCGAAACCGTCCGCGCGCAGCCGGCAGGCGTCGCAATGACCACAGGCGCGTCCCTGCGCGTCGGCGCGGTAGCAGGACACCGTCAACCCGAAATCCACGCCCAGGCGTGCGCCTTCGCTGGCGATCTGCGCCTTGCTCAGGTACTGCAGCGGCGCGTGGACGCGGATGCCCGCGCCTTCCACCCCGGCCTTGGTCGCCAGGTTGGCCAGCGCCTGGAAGGCGGCGACGAACGCGGGGCGGCAATCCGGGTAGCCGGAGTAATCGACCGCGTTGACGCCGCAGAAGATGTCGTTGGCGCCCAGCACCTCGGCCCAGCCCAGCGCAAGCGAAAGCATGATGGTGTTGCGCGCGGGCACGTAGGTGACCGGGATGCCCTCGCCACCGGCGTCGGGCACGTCGATGTCGTCGGTCAGGGCCGAGCCGCCGATGCTGCGCAGGTCGACATCCACCACCTTGTGCGCGGCCACGCCCAGCGCCTGCGCCACGCGCGCGGCGGCATCCAGCTCGGAGGTATGGCGCTGGCCGTACCGCACGCTGAGCGCATGCACGGTGAAGCCCTGTTCCTGGGCCATGGCGACGACGGCGGCCGAATCCATGCCGCCGGAAAGAAGCACGACTGCCTTCTTCATGGAGTGATAGTCCGGTTGGGGGGAAGGAACGCCAGCACGCTGTCCCGCGCCGGTACGCAAGTGGGAACGAAGCGCGCGGCTACCTGCCCGGCTCGTCGTTCCAGAGGATCTTGTGCAGCTGCATCTGGAAGCGCACCGGCAGGCGGTCGGCGACGATCCAGTCGGCCAGCTCGCGCGCGCCGAGCCGGTCCTTGCAGGGCGAGAACAGCACCATGCAGCGCTCGTGTAGGCGCTGCGCGGCAACCATGTCCCGGGCCCAGTCGTAGTCGGCGCGGTCGCACAGCACGAACTTGAGCTGGTCGCGCGCGGTCAGCAGCGGCAGGTTCTCCAGCCGGTTGCGCGGCATCTCGCCCGACCCGGGCGTCTTCAGATCGATCACGCGCGACACCCGCGGATCGACGCCGCCGATGTCCAGCGCGCCCGAGGTCTCCAGCGAAACCTCCAGGCCGGCGTCGCACAGCGCGCGCAGCAGCACCAGGCAGCGCTTCTGCGCCAACGGCTCGCCGCCGGTCACGCAGACATGGCGCACGCCGTGGCCGCGCACCTCGGCGACGATGTCGTCGATATCGCGCCACTGCCCGCCGTGGAAGGCGTATTCGGTATCGCAGTAGCCGCAGCGCAGCGGGCAGCCGGTCAGGCGCACGAACACGGTCGGCCAGCCGGCGGTGTCGGCCTCGCCCTGCAGGGACAGGAAGATCTCGGTGATCTTCAGCCGCGGCAGCGGCGACTGCACGATCTCGCTGGGCGTGGCGGCGGCGCTGGAAAGGGAAACGGCGGTCATGGCGGGAACTTCTGGAGGGGCGGATGGCGTCGGCCATGCCGTAAACGACGGCAGCCGGGCATGGCCCGGCTCCCTGGAAACACTGCCGCCCGGACTCAGCGGATCTGCTGGCCGAGCCGGATCGACTGCAGGCGGTCCTGCGCGGTGCGCGCCGCATCGCTGCCCGGGAACCGGGTCACGACCTGCGCCAGCGTCTGCTCGGCCTTGGCCGCATCACCCTGGCCGAACTGCGACAGGCCCAGCTTCAACAGGCCGCCGGCGGCCTTGTCATGGGTCGGATAGCGCGCGACCAGGTCGCGGAACTGCGCCTCGGCCAGCTGGAAATTGCGGGTGGCGTAGTAACTCTCGCCCAGCCAGTACAGCGCATTGGGGGCGTAGACGCCACTGGGATACTGCTCCAGGAACCCCTGGAAAAGACGCGCCGATTCGTCGTATCGGCCAGCCTTGAGCGCGTCGAAAGCCACGTTGTAGGCGCTGCGCTCGTCACCGGCCGCGGCCACCGCGCCGGCATCACCCCGCACGGTGGGCGGCTTTTCCGCCGCCGTCGGGTTGCCCGCTGAAGGCGTCGGCGCAACCGGCGCCGGCGCGGCACCGCCTTCCAACCGGTTCAGGCGCCCGTCCAGGTCCAGGTACTGGTCCCGGCTGCGCTGCTTGAGCTGTTCATTCTCGTGCTGGAGCTGCTCGACCGTTGCCTGCAGCGCCTGCATCCCGCTGCGCAACTGCTGCAGCTGGTTGAGCATGTCGGTGTTGGCCTGGTTGTTCTGGACCTGCTGCTCGAGTGCGCCGACGCGGTCGGCCAGGCTCTGCCGCTGCGCATGAGCGGGTGCGGCAGCCACGAGGGCTGCCGCAACCACGAGCATCATCGCCTTGATGCCGGTACGCATCGATTACTGCGCGGTGTAGACGATTTCGACGCGACGGTTCTGCGACCAGCAGGACTCGGCCGACTCGGTGCAGACCGGACGCTCTTCGCCGTAGGACACGACGGTCAGCTGCGAAGCCGAACCACCGTTGGCCTGCAGCGCCGAGTTCACGGCATTGCCACGACGCTCGCCCAGGGCCTGGTTGTAGGCGCGGCTGCCGCGCTCGTCGGTGTGGCCCTGCAGGGTGATGCGCGAGGACGGACGGTCACGCAGGTACTTGGCATGGCAGGCCATGATGGCCTGGAACTCGGACTTCACTTCTTCCTTGTCGAAGTCGAAGTAGACCACGCGCTGGCGCAGGCAGGCGTCGGTGTCCAGGTCGCCCGGGCCATACAGGCCGGAGGTCGACGGACCGGTCGACGGGGTGGTCGGGGTGGTGTCGACCGGCGGCTGGGCCGGCTGTTCCTTCACCTTCTTCGAGCAGCCGGCCAGCGCGGCAACCGACAGAAGCGAAACAAGCAGAACGCGAGTGGACTTGTTCATGGCGATACCTAAAGGCTCCTGAGCCAATGATGGGGTTTAATGCGGATGGGATATTAACATTTTATCAACGCGCGGTGCGGTACGGACCCCATGCGGGCTCGCGCACATCACCGTCCGCCAGGACCAGGCGCTGGCGGACCCGCGCGTCGGCCGAAACGGCATACAGCACTCCACGACCACCCTCGCGGGCGGCATACAACACCATGCTCGCGTTCGGCGCGAAGCTGGGCGATTCGTCCAGCGAGCCCGGCGACAGCGTGCTCCAGCGCGGCGAACCCAGGCTGCTGTCCATCAGCGCGATCCGGTAGCTGTTGCCGCTGCCCTGTGCCATGGCCAGCTTCTTGCCGTCATAGGACACGGACACCTTGGCGTTGTAATTGCCCTGGAAGGTCACGCGGCTGGCGCTGCCGCCGGACGCCGGCACCTGGTAGATCTGCGGGCGGCCACCGCGGTCGGAGGTGAAATAGATGGTGTTGCCGTCGGCGCTCCAGGTCGGTTCGGTGTCGATGGCGAAGTGGTTGGTCAGCTGGGTCAGCTGCTTGCTGCCCAGGTCCATCACGTAGATCTCCGGGTTGCCGCTGCGCGACAGGGTCAGCGCCAGGCGGCGGCCGTCCGGCGAGAACGCCGGTGCGCTGTTGATGCCGCGGAAGCTGGCGACCAGGTCGCGCGCGCCGGTGGAGATGTTCTGGACGTAGATGGCCGAGTTGCCGCGCTCGAAGCTGACATAGGCCAGGCGGTTGCCGTCTGGGCTCCACGACGGCGACAGCAGCGGCTCGGCCGAGCGCACGATGGTCTGCGGGTTGTAGCCGTCGGCATCAGCCACCATCAGCGCATAGCGCATGGCGTCGCCGCGGCCGCTGGCGGTGACGTAGGCGATGCGGGTCCAGAAGGCGCCGCGCACGCCGGTGATCTTCTCGTAGATGGCGTCGGCCATCTGGTGGGCGACGTCGCGCATCGCGTTGGAGCGGGCGGTCATCGCCAGGCCGAGCATGCGCTCGCCCTTGGCCACGTCGAACAGCTCGTACTCGACGCGGTAGGCGCCCGCGCCGGCGTCGAGCACGCGGCCGACGACCAGGTAGTCCTGCTTGAGCGCGCGCCAGGTCGGGTATTGCACCTCGCTGCCGCGGGTCGGGCGCTGCACGATCTGCGCCTCGGGCAGGGTGCGGAACTGGCCGGAACGGTCCAGGTCCGAGCGCACCACCGCGGCGACATCGGTGGCCGGCGCCGCGGCGCTGCCCTGGTACGGCATCGGCACCACGGTGATCGGCAGGGCCGACGCGTTGCCGCCGATGATGTCGATCTCCAGCCCCCGTTGCTGTGCCATCGCCACCAGGGGCAACAACAGTACGGTCAGGGCGGCCAGCCAGCGAAGCGGTTTCTTCATGGGGTGCTCAACGATGGATGAACAGGGGGGAAAGGGATAGCAGCAGGCGGATGAACATTTTCGCAATCGTGAACGAAAATCCCGTGAAATCCATCCCCGTCGATGGGCAAGCGCGCCGCCAAGGGTGCCGGGGGCCGCGTGAAGCCCCCGCGATTCAGCGGTCCTGCGCCTCGAACGTGAAGTTCAGCGTGCGCTGGAACACCGACTCGAAACCGCGGTACGGCAGCGGCTGGGCGCGCAGCACCGCGGCCTCCACCGAACGCCGGCCGGCGTCGTCATAGGGGCAACCGGCGGCGAACTGCACGTCGACCACCTCGCCGCCGGGCAGCTGGCGGATGGTCAGCCGGCAGCGCTGGCCGCGCGGGATCGTGTCCGGGCGCACCCACTGGTTGAGCACCGCCTGCTGGATCGCCGCGGCGTACTTGGCGGTCAGGTCGGTGCTGGTGCCACCCTGCCCCGGCGACGCCTGCGGCGTGCCGCTGGCCGGCGAGGCGCTGGACGCGGCCGCCTGCGCGCGGGCGCGGGCATCGGCCACCTGGCGCTGGCGCTGCTCGGCCAGCTTGAGCTCGCGCTCGGCCTGCTCGCGCTTGCGGCGGATCTCGGCGATCTTCTGCTGGCGCTCCTGCTCGGCCTTGGCCTCGTTGGCCTTGCGCTGTTCCTCGGCCAGTTTCTTCTGGCGGTCGGCTTCTTCCTGCTGTTTGGCCAGCCGCAGCTTCTGCTCGGCCTCCTCCACGCGCTTGCGCTCGGTCAGGTCGATCTGCTCCTGGCGGCGCTTGGCTTCCTGCTCCTGGCGGGCCTTCTCCTGGGAGATGGCCAGCGCACTGACCCGCTCCTGGTCGACGGTGTCCGGCTGCGCGATGCGCTCCTGGGCATTGTGCTGCTGCGGGGTGGGCGCGTCCTGCGGCCGCGGCTCGGGGATCGGCTGCGGCGGCGGGACGGTGTCTTCCGGGACCGGCTGGGGCTGCGCGTCCGGCGCCGGCTCGGGCGGCGGCGGCAGTTTCTCCGACGCGCGCAGGGCGCTGCGCGCGGCCGCGGCTTCGGCCGCCGACAGCTGCAGGCTGGCCTCCACCACCGGGTCGCCGGCGGCGGCCTCGGTGCTGCGCGACGGCGACCACACCCAGGCGATGATGAACACCAGCGCGACCAGCACGTGCACCAGCAACGCCAGTACGACGGGCATGCCCCATTCGTTGCCGGGGTCGCGCGGCGGCGGCAGAGCGTCAGCGTGCATCGGTCGCCAGGCCCACCTTCTCGATCTTCGCCGCCTTGATCACGTCCATCGCCGCGACGACCTTCTCATAGGCCACCGCGCGGTCGGCCGCGACGATCACGCGCAGGCCCTTGTCCTGCGCGGCCATCGCGCCGAGCTGCGCCTGCAGCGTGGCCGCGTCGATGCGCTCGGGGCTCTTGGCATCGGGCAGCTTCAGGCTGAGCTGGCCATCGCCCAGCACCGAGACGATGACCGGGTCCTGCTTGCCTTCCAGCGCCTTGGCGTTGGAGGTGGGCAGGTCGACCTCGAAACTGAGCGTCAACAGCGGCGCGGTCACCATGAAGATGATCAGCAGCACCAGCATCACGTCGATGTACGGCACGACGTTGATCTCGGATTTGAGCTTGCGGCGCTTGCGCCGGGAAATGCCGGAAATCATGGGCGGTTCCTGTGCGGGCGGGTGCGCGTGGCGCGCATCATTCGTCGGCGCCGGACTGGCGCTGCAGGATCGAGCTGAACTCCTCGGCGAAGGTCTCGTAGCGCACCGACAGCCGTTCCACGCGGGTGGTGAAGCGGTTGTAGGCCCAGGTCGCCGGGATCGCCACGAACAGGCCGATGGCGGTGGCGAACAGCGCCTCGGAAATGCCCGGCGCGACCGAGGCGATGCCGGCCTGCTCGCCGCTGCTGATCATGTCGTGCATGGTCACCATGATGCCGAACACGGTACCGACCAGGCCCACGTAGGGGGCGTTGGAGCCGATATTGGCCAGCAGCTCGAGATTGCGCTCCAGGCCGTCGACCTCGCGGGCGAAGGTGGTGCGCATGGCGCGCTGGGTGCCTTCCAGCTGGGTACGGCTGTCCAGCCCGCGGCGGCCGTTCAGGCGGCTGTACTCGCGGAAGCCGGACTCGAAGATCGCCTCCAGCCCGTCCACCGAGCGGTTGCGGTCGGCGGCCGCGGCATACAGCTTGGCCAGGTCGGCGCCGGACCAGAACCGGTTCTCGAAGTCGTCGGCGGCGCGGTCGGCGGCCTTGAACACGCGCGCCTTGCGGAAAATGATCACCCAGCTGATGAACGAGCCGGCCAGCAGCAGCAGCACGATCAGCTTGACCGGGATGCTGGCCTTGAGCATCAGGTCCAGGTAGTTGATGCCGCCATGGCTGGCGCCGGCCACGGTCTGCGCCGCGGCGGCGCTGACATCCGCCGGCAGCGCCTCGGTCACGGTGGCCTGCAGGGCCAGAAGCAAAGCGATCATCCGATGTTCCTCAGTCTTGCGCGTGTTGGGTTTCGAATTGTTTGAGCGTGGCGTACAGCGTGTCGTCCATGGCCTGCGGGCGGAAATCGCGGGCGCCGACCGCGGCCAGCCGCACCTGCGCGGTCACCAGCGGCTGGCCGTCGCGCAGCACCGCCTGGCGCATCACCAGGCTGGCGCGGCGGCACTGCAGCAGTTCCACCGTGGTTTCCAGTGCGTCGTCCAGCCGCGCCGGCCTGAGGAAATCCAGGGCCATCGCGCGGACCACGAACACCTGCCCGTCGCCGCTGCGCATGGCTTCCTGGCCATAGCCCATCGCCCGCATCCACTCGGTGCGCGCACGTTCCATGAAGGCCACGTAGCGCGCGTGGTAGACCACGCCGCCGGCGTCGGTATCTTCCCAGTAGATGCGTGTCGGCCAACTGAACCGGGACTCACTCATCGTCCGGCTGTTCCACGAACAGGTCGGCCGGCGCCGTGCGCGGTTTCAGGCCCATGTGCCGGTAGGCCTTGTGGGTGGCCATGCGGCCGCGCGCGGTACGCACCAGGAAGCCCTGCTGGATCAGGTAGGGCTCGACCACGTCCTCGAGCGTGCCGCGTTCCTCGGACAGCGCCGCGGCCAGCGATTCGATGCCGACCGGGCCACCGTCGAAGTACTCCACGAGGGTGCGCAGCAGGCGCCGGTCCAGCTCGTCGAAACCTTCCGGGTCGACCTTGAGCATCTGCATCGCCGCCTGCGCCACGGCCTGGTCGATATGGCCGCCGGCCTTGACCTGGGCATAGTCGCGCACGCGCCGCAGCAGCCGGTTGGCGATACGCGGGGTGCCGCGCGAGCGGCGCGCGATCTCGCCGGCGCCCTCCGCGCTGCAGTCGATGCCGAGGATCGTCGCCGAGCGGCGCACGATGCGGGTCAGCTCATCGGCCGAGTAGAACTCCAGCCGCTGCACGATGCCGAAGCGGTCGCGCAGCGGCGCGGTCAGCAGGCCGGCACGGGTGGTGGCGCCGATCAGGGTGAACGGCGGCAGGTCGAGCTTGATCGAGCGCGCGGCCGGGCCCTCGCCGATCATGATGTCGATCTGGAAGTCCTCCATCGCCGGGTACAGCACTTCCTCGACCACCGGCGACAGGCGGTGGATCTCGTCCACGAACAGCACGTCGTACGGCTGCAGGTTGGTCAGCAGCGCGGCCAGGTCGCCGCCCTTCTCGATCACCGGGCCGGACGTCACCCGCAGCCCCACCCCCAGCTCGTTGGCGATCACGTGGCTCAGGGTGGTCTTGCCCAGCCCCGGGGGGCCGAAGATCAGCACGTGGTCCAGCGCCTCGCGGCGCGACTTGGCCGCCTGGATGTAGATGTCCAGCTGTTCGCGCACCGGCGCCTGGCCGAGGTAGTCGGCCAGGCGGCGCGGGCGGATGCTGGCGTCGGCGGCGTCGTCCTCGCGGGTGGCGCCGGCGGCGATGATGCGGTTGTCGGTCATGGGGACCAGGGGCCGGAGGCCGGAGGCCGGGAAAAGGCGGACAAGCGTTCGGGCATGTTCATCAACGGCGATTGTAGGCACAAGCGGCCAGGACTGCCCGTGTTTTCCGGGCCCTGGCCGCAGGCCGCGCGCCCATCAGATCTCCACCTGCGCGCCCAGTTCCACCAGCCGGTTGCCGGGGATGCGGAAGAAGTTGCTGGCCGGGGCGGCGTTGCGGTGCATGAAGGCGAACAGCTTGTCGCGCCATACCGGCATGCCGCGGTTGGCGGTGGCGACGATGGTCTCGCGGCTGGCGAAGAAGGTCGTGTCCATCGGGTCGAAGTAGACCCCGCCGTGGTCGCACGAGCGCATCAGCGCCAACGGCACGTCCGGTGTCTCCATGAAGCCGAAACGGACCTGGATGCGGTAGAACTCGTCGCCGACCGGCTCGATCTTCAGCCGCTGGCCGGCCGCCGCGTACGGCACCGGCAGGGTCTCCACGTGCAGGAACACGTTGCGCTCGTGCAGCACCTTGTTGTGCTTGAGGTTGTGCATCAGCGCGTGCGGCACCACGGTCGGGTCGGCGGTCAGGAACACCGCCGTGCCCGGCACCCGAACCGGCGGCGCCAGCATCAGCCCGGGCAGGAAGCTGTCGATGCGGATGCCGTCCTTGCGTACCTCGTCGCGCAGCAGTTCGCGGCCGCGGCGCCAGGTGCGCATCATGGTGAACAGCGCGATGCCCAGCACCACCGGGAACCAGGCGCCCTGCATCAGCTTGGCGCCATTGGCGACGACGAAGCCCAGGTCGATGACGAAGAACACCGCGCACAGCGCGACGATGCCATGGCGCGCGCGCGGCCACAGGGTGCGCGCCACCAGCGCCAGCAGCAGGGTGTCGATCAGCATCGTCCCGGAGACCGAGATGCCGTAGGCCACGGCCAGGTTGCTGGAGCTGCGGAACGCCAGCACCAGCCCGAATACCATCAGCGCCAGCCCCCAGTTGATGCCGGGGATGTAGATCTGGCCGATGGTGTCGTGCGAGGTATGCAGGATGCGCATGCGCGGGATGTAACCCAGCTGCATGGCCTGGCGCGCGACCGAGAACGCGCCGGTGATCACCGACTGGCTGGCGATCACCGCGGCCATGGTCGCCAGGATGATCATCGGGTACAGCGCCCACTCCGGCACCGCCTCGAAGAACGGGTTGGCCACCGCGTCCGGCCGCTGCAGCACCAGCGCGCCCTGCCCCAGGTAGTTCAGCATCAGGCACGGCAGCACGAAGAAATACCAGGCGTGGCGGATCGGCGGCGCGCCGAAGTGGCCCATGTCCGCATACAGCGCCTCGCCACCGGTCACCGCCAGCACCACCGCGCCGAGGATGAACACGCCGTGCCAGCCGTGCTCCAGGAAGAAGCGCACCGCCCACCACGGATTGAACGCCTTGAGCACTTCGGGCGCGGCGATCACGTTCCAGATGCCGACCGCGGCCAGCGCCAGGAACCAGGTCAGCATCACCGGGCCGAACACCTTGCCCACCTTCTCGGTGCCGAAGCGCTGCGCGGCGAACAGGACGGCCAGCACCACAAGGGCGATCGGCACCACGAACCGGCCAAGCCCCGGCGCGGCCACCTCCAGGCCCTCGACCGCGCCCAGCACCGAGATCGCCGGGGTGATCACGCCGTCGCCGAAGAACAGCGAGGCACCGAAGATGCCGAGGATGCCGACCACGTAGGCCGAGCGCGAGCCGTTGCGCAGGGTGCGCTGGGCCAGCGCCATCAGCGCCATGATGCCGCCCTCGCCATCGTTGTCGGCGCGCATGATGATGGTCACGTACTTGAGCGTGACCACCATGATCAGCGCCCAGAACGCCAGCGACAGCACGCCCAGCACGGTGTCGTGGTCGCTGCTGAGCCCGTAGTGCGGCGAGAACGCCTCCTTGAGCGTGTACAGCGGGCTGGTGCCGATGTCGCCGAACACGACGCCGATGGCGCCGACGATCAGCGCCAGGCCGGCGGCGGTGCCGGGCTTGCCGGGGTGGCCCGGGGTGGCGGGCTGGGAAGCAGCGTGGGACATGGTGGTTTCGGTCGCCCGGTAATGAAGGGGAGTGGGGTCAGCGCAGCGCCGATTGCAGCGCCTTGCGGATCACCATGGCGACATCGTCGCCGTCGGTTGCCGCGTCGCGCGCCATCTTCGCCGCCTCGGCCGGCTTGTAGCCCAGCTGCTGCAGGGCCACGGTCGCCTCGGACACCGGGTCGGTGGCCAGCGGCCCGGCCACCGGCGCACCGCCACCAGCAAAGTCGGCGGCCTTGTCGCGCAGTTCCACGATCATGCGCTCGGCGGTCTTCTTGCCGATGCCGGGAATGCGGGTCAGCGCGGTGATGTCACCGGCCTGGATCAGCCGGCCGAACTCATCCACGCTGGCACCGGACAGCACCGCCAGCGCGATCTTCGCGCCGATGCCGGTGACCTTCTGCACGTCGCGGAACAGGCGCCGCTCGCCCTCGCGCAGGAAGCCGTACAGCGACACGCTGTCCTCCTTCTGCGCGTAGTGGGTGAACAGCACCACCTCGCGGCCGATGTCGGGCAGGTCGTAGAAGGTGCTCATCGGCGCCTCCAGCTCATAGCCGACGCCGCCCACGTCGATCACCAGCCACGGCGGGGCCTTGTGCGCCAGGATGCCACGCAGGCGACCGATCACGGCAACGCCCTCCGCGAACCGGGGGCCCGGGGCCGGAGCCCGCGGCATGCACCAGCATGGCCAACAAAAACCGTCATTTGCGACTCCAGGCAGAGCGCACGTCCACGCCCAGCCGTCCGGCCGTGGCGCGCACGTGCGCATGGGTGATGGCCACGGCCAGCGCGTCGGCGGCGTCGGCCTGCAACCTGCCCTGCAGGCCCAGCATCAACCCCACCATGTGCTGCACCTGCTGTTTCTCGGCACCGCCGCGGCCCACCACCGCCAGCTTGATCTCGGTGGCAGCGTACTCGCTGACCGGCAGGTCGCGCAGCACCACCGCGCACAGCGCCGCGCCGCGCGCCTGGCCGAGCTTGAGCGCCGAATCGGCGTTCTTGGCCATGAACACCCTTTCGATGGCCACTTCCTGTGGCCGGTACTCGTCGATCAGCGCATGCACCCCGTGCACCAGCCGCTTCAGGCGCTGGGCGAAATCGGCCGCGCCCAGCAGTACCAGCGGCTGGTGGTGGACATGGCGCGCGCGGCCGCCGGCATCGATTTCGATGATGCCGATGCCGGTGCGCTGCGAGCCGGGGTCGATGCCGAGGATGCGGGTCATTGCCATGGCGGCCGGAAGGAGGAAACGGCGGCCATCTTCGCCGGCCGCCGTCTCACGTGACGGGACGCGGGCGCGCCGTCAGGCCCGCTCCAGCCCGGCCTGGTCGACGTTGGAGTACACGTCCTGCACGTCGTCCAGGTCCTCGAGCATGTCCAGCAGCTTCTTCACCTGCAGCGCGGTATCGCCGGCCACGGCGATGTCGTTGTCGGCGCGGAAGGTGATCTCGGCGTGGTCGGGCGCCAGCCCGGCCGCCTCCATCGCCGCCTTCACCTGCTGGAAATTCTCCGGCGCGGTGACCACGTCGATCGAGCCGTCGTCCGGGTACACGACGATATCGTCGGCGCCAGCGTCGATGGCCGCCTCGGTGATGCGGCTTTCAAACGCGGCTGCATCGCCGGCGTCCGGCGCGTAGGTCAGCACGCCCAGGCGCTTGAACATGAACGCCACCGAGCCTTCGGTGCCCATGTTGCCGCCGCACTTGGAAAACGCATGGCGCACGTCGGCCACGGTGCGGACGCGGTTGTCGGTGAGGCAGTCGACGATGACCGCCACGCCGCCCGGGGCGTAGCCCTCGTAGCGTACTTCCTCGTACTCGACGCCTTCCAGCTCGCCGGTGGACTTCTTGATGGCGCGTTCGATCACGTCCTTGGACATGTTCGCGGCCAGGCCCTTGTCCATGGCCACGCGCAGCCGCGGGTTGTTGTTGGGGTCGCCTCCACCGCCGCGCGCGGCCACGCCGATCTCGCGGATGATCTTGGTGAAAATCTTGCCGCGCTTCGCGTCCGACGCGTTCTTGCGGGCTTCGATGGAGGGACCTCTACCCATGGGGATCTACCGTACATCTGTAGGGAACAAGAGGCGGATTCTACCCGATCCCCGCAGGCCGCCCCGTCAGGCCGCCCGCTGCCCGGCGGCCGCGCCGAAGCGCCCATGGCGCAGGAACGCGGCGACCAGCGCCGCCACCTGCGGCGACAGCACCAGCCCGCTGTGGCTCGCCGCCACCACGCAGTGGTCGGCCAGGCCCGGCAGGCGGGTTTCGGCCAGCGCCACGGTGCCGTCGGAATCGCCGTGCAGCGCGCCCATCAGCGCCCCCAGCCCATGCGGCACGCTGCCGGCCACCAGCCCGACCTGCGCCCGCCCGTGCCAGGCCGGCAGGCCGTGCTGCAACAGGCCGCCGCTGCGTCCCAGCGCCACCGCCCAGCCATGCCCGGCCAGCGCCCGCGCGGTTTCGCTGCCACACAGCGGCGAGCCCACGCAGACCACCCGCGGCACGTCCAGTTCGGGCGCCCGGCGCAGCGCTTCGAGTGCGACCAGCCCGCCGAGGCTGTGGCCGACCAGCGACACCGGGCCCTGCCCGCGCAACCGCTCGATCAGCGACGGCACCGCCACGTCGGGCCCGCCGAACACGCTGGGATAGCCGAACACGCCAACCTGGAACCCGCGCGCGCGCAGCCGCCAGGCCAGCGGCCCCACCCACGCCCGCGCGTTCCAGATGCCGTGCAGCACGATCACGCGGGACTTGTCTGCGGACACGGTACTCATGCCGCCAGTGTCCCGCATCGCTGCGGCGGACGTCATCACCCCGCATCGACGCATGGTGCGCGGAACACCCCGGCACGGGGCGCTCCGCGCACGGCGCCGCCTCAGTGCAGCCGGTACTCGAACTGCACCGCCACCTCCCGGCCCACCGGGCTGTAGACCTCGTAGAAGTACGGGAAGCTGCTGTTGGTCTCGTCGTGCGGGTGCAGGCTGTTGAACACGTTGTTGACGTACAGCTTCAGCGCCGCCTTGTCGGTGATCTGCCGGCCGACGTTGGCATTCCACAGGAAGTGCACGCCGGTGCGGCCTACTCCGCCGTACTTGGGCAGGCTGCCGTAGCGGGTACCGAACACGCCGGCCGACCAGTCGCCCAGCCGCCAGTCCACGCCGGTGGTGATGCGGCTGCGGAAATCCAGGTTGTCCGGGTCGTCGCGCCAGTCCTCCTGGACCGGGTCGGTGGCCTGCACCTGGCGTTCGGATGCCAGCGTGTGCGACCAGTTCAGGCGCAGGTTGTAGCGCCCCAGCCGCGCCGTCTGCAGGCGCCAGTTGACCCCGGCGTCGATGCCGGCCACGCGCCGGTACGACTGGTTGATCGGCAGCGAGCGGATCTCGGTGACGCGGCCGATCGCCTGGCCCTCCTCCGGGGTGCGCGTGACCAGGCTGGTGATCAGCTGGCAGTAGCCCGAGTCGGCGGCGAAGTCGAAGGGCCGGCCGTTGAGCTTGCGCCCGGTGCGGCAACCGGCCTCGCCCTCGAGGATGGCGGCGTTGGAAAGACGCTCGAGCGCGCCGTTCAACTCGATGTTCCAGTAGTCGGCGTTGACCGACAGGCCGTCGGCGATGTCCCACACGAAGCCGGCGCTCCACGACTTGCCGGTTTCTTCCTCCAGGGCCGGATCACCGCGGGTGACCGAGAACATGGAATAGCTGTAGCCCGAGCATCCCGGGTTGGCGCCGCCGGCGATGCAGCGCCACGGATCGACGCTGTTGCCGTAACTGCCGCTGCCCTCGCTGAACACCCAGTGCATGTCCGGCGCCTTGAAGCTGGTGGCGTGGCTGGCGCGCACCAGCAACGCGTCGAACGGGCGCCACTCCAGCCCGGCATTCCAGGTCTTGGCGTCGTTGACGTCGGTGATGTCGTCGTACTTGTCGAAGCGGCCGGCCAGGCTCGCCTTCAGCGTGTCCACGATGGGGATGCTGAACTCGACGCCGGCGGCGTAGCGGTCGCGCTCGCCACCGCCGTTGGTCCCGGTCAGGTTGTACAGCTGCACCACGCCGGGCTGCACCCGTGGGTCGCTGTCCAGGTCGTAGCCCTGGCGGCTGGCCTCCAGCACGACCGCCATCCCCAGCGGCCCCGCCGGCAGCGGGAACAGGTCGCCGGTGAGCACGAAGCTGCCGGTGCTCACCCACGACCGGGCCTCGTAGCGGGCCAGGGTGGAAATCGAGGCATATTCGTCCGGTGTCAGCGGTCGCAGCCAGCGCTCCAGGTTCAGCTGGTGGATCGGCACGCCCTTGGACGTGGTGCCCAGTTGCGGGCCGAAGAAGAAGTCGTTGACCAGGTTGCCGACCATGCGCCGGCGGGTGCGCTCGAAGTCGTACTCGGCGCGGCTCAGGGTGGCGTCCCAGTCGAAGCGTTCGGCCAGGCGCCCGCGCAGGCCGATGGCCAGGTCCACCGAACGCTCCTTGTAGTGCTGGTTCATCGCCGCCACGCCGCCCAGGTCCACCGGCGACAGATAACGGGTCGGCGCGATCACGCTGCCGAACCGCGGATCGTAGAAGTCACCACGGCGCCCCACGCCGTCGGTGTGCGGCCCGGTGATGCTCTCGAAGCCGCCCAGCGATTCGGCCCTGGAATCCCACACCTGCAGCGACGCCCAGCCCTGCAGCGCGCTGTTGAAATCGTAGGTGCCGAACACATAGGCGGCGGCCTCCTCCTTGCCCTTGCTCAGGTGCACGTAGCGCTCGTCGTTCCAGCTGCCGCACGCGTTGCCCAGCGTCTGCACGTTGCCACTGCTGATGCGGCGGTAGGTCCAGTCGAGGAACTCGCCGCCCCACTTCTGGCAGGTTCCGTCCGGCAGCGCGATCAGCGGGTTGCTGCTGCTGGTGCCACCGCGGCGGATGCGCAGCATGGACGTCGGCTCGGGGCCGATGCGCGGATCCGCCGCCGGATTCCGGCGCAGGTCCCAATCGTCGCGCTGGAAGCCATAGAGCAGCTCCTGTTCGTAGTACTGCAATGCGTAGGTCACGCTCCAGTCGTCGCCGCTGCGACCACCGGTCCACTGCAGGTCGGCGCGATCGCGGCCGCCCATCGTGCTGGTACCGCCGCGCAGCTTGAAGACGTCGCCCTCGTAGCCCCGCTTGAGCACCACGTTGACCACGCCGGACACGGCATCGGCACCGTAGATGGCGGATGCGCCGCCGGCCAGCACCTCGATGCGCTCGACCGCGCCGGAAGGGATGTTGCCGAAGTTCTGGAAGTTGCTGCGGCCACCGTAGGGAAACGGATAGTCGGCGGCACGACGGCCATCGATCAGCAACAGCGAGCGTCCCGGCCCGAGGCCGCGCAGGTTGAGCGGGTGCGCGTTGGCGGAAAAGCCCCCGGACAGCTCCGTCTCCACCGCGCCGCCGGCCATGACCAGGGTTTCCAGCGCCTCGAACACGGTGGCGTGGCCTTCGTTCTCGATCTGCTGGGCCGAGATCACCATCACCGGCGAAGGGCCTTCCACCTCGGCGCGCTTGATCCGCGAGCCGGTGACCTGCACCGCCGCCAGTTCCTGGGTGTCGGCGGGCTTGGCCGCCGCGGCCGCCGCGGCCGGCGGCCACGGCCGCGGCGGCGCGGCGGGTGCCGGCGCGCGCACGAGCGTGATCACGCCCCCGCGGGTGCTGCGGTGGACCAGCCCGGTCCCGGCCAGCAACCGGTCCAGTGCCTGCTGCACGGTGTACTGGCCGCTCAGCGCCGGCGCGGTGTGGCCGCGGACCAGGTCCGGCGGCACCATGATCTGCACGCCGGCGGTTTCGGCCAGGCGGTTGAGCGCGTCGCCCAGCGGCTGGCTGGCGACGGCGAACTGGTGCGTGGCCGCCGGCTGCGCGAAGGAGGCCGGCGCCATGCCCAGCAGCGAGAGGCCCAGTGCCGTGGCCAGCGCGCTGGCGACGATGGTGCGGCCGGGGCGGTTCGACGCCCGTGCGGTATTTCTCATCTATGGTTTCCCCCAAGCGATGTCGGATGGCGGCCTGTGCCAGGCTCCCCTCTCCGCAGACGCAGCGCGATGCGCATACCTCACCCGGCCACCGCACGGTTGCGCGGGTGCCGCGCCAGCGCTTACCGTCGGCGGGTCATCCGCCCGGGGTTCCTTCGCGATGCCGCCGTTCACCGCAGACCAGGTACTGGCCATGCGCTGGGAGCCGGACCATGTCCGCCACTTCCGTCCCATGCTGCTGCGCTACTTCCGCCGCCATCTGCAGCACGATGCCGATGCCGAGGACCTGGCGCAGGAGGCGCTGATCCGCCTGGCGCGCTCGCCGACGCGGGTGGACAACGCCGAGGCCTACGTGCTGCGCATCGCCTCCAACCTGCTGCGCGACCGCTTCCGCCGCGACCGCAGCCACCACGCCGGGCAGCACGAGCCACTCGATGCCACCGTGCACGAGCTGCCCAGTGAGGAGCCGGCCGGGTATCACGTCTACGCAGGCAGGGAGCGGCTGCAGCAGTTCCTGTCGGCGCTGGACGAACTGCCACCGCGCTGCCGCGAGGTATTCCTGCTGCAGCGCTACGAAGGCATGACCTATGCCGCCATCGCGCTGCAACTGCAGGTGAGCGTGAGCGCGGTGGAAAAACACATGATGCGCGCACTGCTGCACCTGCAGTCGCGACTGGCGGACACATGAGCAGACCGGACACTTCCGCCCACGACGGCAGCAACCTCGTGGAGCAACAGGCGACCGCCTGGTTCGTCCGCATGCGTGCCGACGACGCCAGCGAGCGCGACCGCCAGGCCTGGCAGCAATGGCTGCACGCCGACCCGGTGCACCGCAGCGCGTATGGCCGCATCGAGGCGTTGTGGTCGTCGCTGGGCGAGTTCGCCACCGCACCCGAGCTCGCGGTGCGGATGCCGCGCCCGCGCATGGCCGCGCGCCGCGCGCCGCGCCGGCGGCGCTGGCCGGTCGCCGCGGCAGCGGCGCTGGTGCTGGCCTGCGCCGCCGGCCTGGCGGCCCTGCTGCTGCCGCCGCGCGCTGTCGAAAGCAGCTACCGCACCGCCATCGGCGAGCGCCGTTCGCTGCAGCTCGAGGACGGCACCCGCGTGGACCTGGACGCGGACACGCGGGTGCAGGTGCGCTATGACCCGCGCGGTCGTTCGGTGCGGCTGGACGGTGGCCGCGCGTTTTTCCGCGTGGCACGCGACAGCGAACGCCCGTTCGTGGTGCAGACGGCCGCCGGCAGCGTGCGCGCACTGGGCACCCAGTTCGAGGTCTCGCGGCTCGGCGCGGCCGCCGACGTGACCCTGTACGAGGGCAGCGTCGAGTTGCGTGGAGGCGACGGCGCCGCGCACCCGGCCACGCGGCTGGGCGTGCTGGTCCCGGGACAGCGCGCGCGCATGGCCGCGCAGCGCCTGCAGGTGACGGACGCGGCGGTGGCGGCGGGCTCGGCGCCGGGCTGGCTGTCCGGGCGGCTGGTGTTCAACGACACGCCGCTGCCGGAAGCGGTGGCCGAGTTCGGCCGCTACAGCTTCAAACCGGTGCTGCTGGCCGATCCGGGACTGGCGTCCTACCGCGTCAGCGGCGTGTTCCGCGGCGAGGACGTGGAGGGTTTCATCCAGGCGCTGGGCGAGGTCTACGGCATTCCCGAACACCACACCGCCGACGGCGCGCATGTGCTCGGCAAGGCCCGCTGAGCGGGCACCGGGCTACGGGATCACGCGCCGGGCGCGGGACGGCGCAGGATGAACTCGCGGTCGCGGGTGCGGCCGACCGGGAAGTCGTACTCGCCGACCTTGTCGAAGCCGTGGCGGGCGTAGAAGCGCTGCGCACCGAAGTTCTCCGACCACACCCCGATCCACAGCGTGCGCGGGCCGGCGCCCAGCAGCCATTGCTCGGCCGCCGCGAACAGCTTGCCGCCCCAGCCGCCGCCCTGGTGGCCGCGGAGCACGTACAAACGCTTGAGCTCGCCGTCGCCGGGACGGGCATCGGCATGTGGCAGGCCGCAGGGGCCGGCGAAGGCGAAGCCGACCGGTTCGCCGCCCACCTCCAGCAGCCAGGCGGCGTAATCGCCCGACTGCAGCTGGCGGCGCTGCAGCTCCGGCGGATAGGCGTTGGCCAGGTAATCGGCCAGGTCCTGCGGCGGGTACAGGTGGCCGAACGTCTCCACGAAGGTACGCTCGGCCAGCGCGCACAGCACGCCGGCGTCGTCGGGCGATGCGCGACGGATGACGCCGGCCATCGGCCGCTCAGCCCTTGGCCGGCTGCGGACGCACCTGCACGTGCACTTCGGCCAGCTGCGCGTCGGCGATCGGCGACGGCGCGTCGGTCATCAGGCACTGCGCGCCGGTGGTCTTCGGGAACGGGATCACGTCGCGGATCGACTCGGTGCCGGCCATCAGCGCGGCGATGCGGTCGATGCCGAAAGCGATGCCACCGTGCGGCGGCGCGCCGTAGTTCAGCGCGTCCAGCAGGAAGCCGAACTTGGCGCGCGCTTCCTCGGCGCCGATGCCGAGCAGTTCGAACACCGCGCTCTGCATCTCCGGGCGGTGGATGCGGATCGAACCGCCGCCGATCTCGTTGCCGTTGAGCACCATGTCGTAGCCGCGCGACACCGCGGTGCGGGCATTGGCGCGCAGGTCGGCGACGTCGTCCACCGCCGGCGCGGTGAAGGGGTGATGCAGGGCGACGTAGCGCTGCTCCTCGTCATCCCATTCGAACATCGGGAAATCGGTGACCCACAGCGGGCGCCAGCCCTCGGCGACCCTGCCGAAGTCCTTGCCGGCCTTCAGCCGCAGCGCGCCCATGAAGTCGGACACCTTGTTGTAGCCACCGGCGCCGAAGAACACGATGTCGCCGTTGCCGGCGCCGACATGCTTGAGCAGCGCGGCGAAGGCGTCATCGCTGAAGAACTTCTGGATCGGCGAGCTGACCTCGCCGTTGTCGGCGATCTTGATGTAGGCCAGGCCCTTGGCGCCGTACTTGGCGGCGTGCGCGGCGTACTCGTCGATCTGCTTGCGGCTCAGCGCTGCGCCGCCGGGGATGCGCAGCGCGGCCACGCGGCCGTCGGCGTCGTTGGCCGCGGCGGTGAACACCGCGAACCCGCTGTCCTTGACCAGCGCGGCCACGTCGACCAGTTCCAGGTCGATGCGCAGGTCCGGCTTGTCCGAGCCGTAGCGGCGCATCGCCTCGGCCCAGGTCATGCGCGGGAACTGCGCGTCGAGCTCGACGTCGACCACTTCCTTGAAGATCGAACGGATCATGTCCTCGACGAAGTCCTGCACGTCGCGCTCGCGCACGAAGGCGAACTCCATGTCCAGCTGGGTGAATTCCAGCTGGCGGTCGGCGCGCAGCGCTTCGTCGCGGAAGCAGCGCGCGATCTGGTAGTAGCGGTCGAAGCCGGCCACCATCAGGATCTGCTTGAACAGCTGCGGGCTCTGCGGCAGCGCGTAGAACTCGCCCGGGTGCATGCGTGCCGGCACCAGGAAGTCGCGCGCGCCTTCCGGGGTGGCCTTGGTCAGGATCGGGGTCTCGATGTCCTGGAAGCCGCGCGCGTCCAGGTGCCGGCGCAGCGCCTGCACCAGCTTGATGCGGGTGCGCTGCATGCGCTGCATCTCCGGACGGCGCAGATCCAGGTAGCGGTACTTCAGGCGGGTGTCCTCGCCCGGGTTCTCGTGGGCGTGGAACGGCAGCGGCGCGGCCTTGTTGAGCACGGTGATGCGGCTGGCGATCACTTCCACCCTGCCAGTGCGCATCTTGTCGTTGACCGCGTGGCGGGCACGCACGACGCCTTCGACCTGCAGCACGTCTTCGTAGCCCAGCGATGCGGCCACCGCGAACACCTCGGCGTTGTCGATCTCCACCGTCACCTGCACGATGCCCTCGTGGTCGCGCAGATCGATGAAGCACACGCCGCCCTGGTTGCGGGCAACGTCGGTCCAGCCGGCAAGGGTCACGGTTTGGCCGATCAGGGTCTCGTCGACCAGGCCGCAGAAGTGGGTACGCATGGAAAGCTCCGCAGGGGAATACCGGCGCGGGAGGGTGCCGGCGAGCCGGCTATTTTGCGGCCGGCCGGCGAGCGGAGCAAATCCGCGCCGCAGTCACGCCCGCTTAAGCCAGACTCTTCCTATAGTTCGCCCATCCAAACCTGAACAGGGACGCCGCCATGAACCGCCCGCTGCTGCTCGCCGGACTCACCGCCCTCCTGCCGGGTGCCCTGCTCGCCCCCGGCGCCGCCGCGCAATCGCCCTATGGCAACGGCCCGGGCACCGTGGCGGCGGTGCGCTGCGAGAGCATCAACAACCGCCAGCAGGTCTGCAATACGGGCTGGCGCGACGCCATCATCGTGCGCCAGCTGTCCAGCACCCGCTGCATCGAGGGGCAGAACTGGGGCAGCCGCGACGGCACGGTATGGGTCGGCAATGGCTGCCGCGCCGACTTCGGCCCGGGCCGCGGTGGCTGGAGCAACGGCGGCGGCAACGGCAACTGGGGCGGCAACGGCGACACCATCCGCTGCGAGAGCAACGACAACCGCCAGCGCGTGTGCAACACCGGCTGGCGCGGCGCGGTGCTGGTGCGCCAGCTGTCCAATACCCAGTGCGTGGAAGGCCGCAACTGGGGCAGCGGCAACGGCAGCGTGTGGGTCGACAATGGCTGCCGCGCCGAGTTCGCCGAAGGCCGTGGCGGCAACTGGGGTGGCGGCTGGGGCGGTGGCAATGCCGGCAACGGCCAGACCATCCGCTGCGAGAGCAACGACAACCGCCAGCGGGTGTGCAACACCGGCTGGCGCGGCGCGGTGCTGGTGCGCCAGCTGTCCAATACCCAGTGCGTGGAAGGCCGCAACTGGGGCAGCGGCAACGGCAGCGTGTGGGTCGACAATGGCTGCCGCGCCGAGTTCGCCGAAGGCCGTGGCGGCAACTGGGGTGGCGGCTGGGGCGGTGGCAATGCCGGCAACGGCCAGACCATCCGCTGCGAGAGCAACGACAACCGCCAGCGCGTGTGCCGCACCGACTGGCGCCGCGCCACGCTGGTGCGGCAGTTGTCAAAGTCGCAGTGCATCGAAGGCCACAGCTGGGGCAGCAGCAATGGCGCGGTGTGGGTCAGCGACGGCTGCCGCGCCGAGTTCGCCGAGGGCCGCGGTGGCGGCTGGGGCGGTGGCAACGGTGGCAACTGGGGCGGCTCCAACTACAGCATCGAGTGCAGCAGCGAGGACAACCGCATGCGTTCCTGCGCCTGGGAGCGTCGCCAGGGCCGTCCGGTACTGATCCAGCAGCTGTCCCGGACCCAGTGCGTGGAAGGCCGCAACTGGGGCTACAACGGCAACAGCGTTTGGGTGAACGGCGGCTGCCGCGCGCGCTTCGGCGCACGCTGAGGGCCGCCATCGGATCGGAACGAAGGGCGCCGGTCAGGCGCCCTTTTCCGTGGCGGCGGCCGCGGCGCCCCACGGTGGCGGCGGCGCCGGCAGCGGCCGGGTGAGGTCGAACTCGACCTGGAACAGGCGCCCGTCCGGCCGCGAAAGTTCATACAGGAAGCGCCGCCCCGGCTCGATTTCCATCGCCCAGGTGTTGCGCAGCGACCCGGCCAGGCCCTCGCGCCCGAACAGCGCCACGGACGCGGCGTCCACCGGGAACGCCTGCCGCAGCGCGGTACCCGGCTCACGGGTATCGCCGCCGTAGAGGGTGACCTTGTCCGGGCTGCCATCGGCATGGCGGTGGTCGTGCTTGAGCCGCAGGCGATCGCCGACGCGGGTCAGCACCCAGGTCCGCGACCGGTCCTCACCGACATGGAACGGCACCCGCAGCTCCTGCGCCGGTGCGTCGCACCCGCGCACGTGCATCACCAGGGCCTGGCCTTCGAAGGGATCGGGCGTGGCGCTTGCCGGCCGGTTGGCCACCACGCGGCCGGCGAACGCCTGCCCGCAATGCTGCGCCAGCGCAGCCAGGAACCCGGCGGCGCCGGTGTCGGCGGCGGGCGCGGCCGACGCCGCCATCGACGCGACCGGGACGAGCAACAGCGGCAGCAGGGCTGCAGGAAAAGAGCGCTTCATGCCCCGACCCTAGCCGTTGCCTCCGGCGGCGGCAAGCCGTGGCGGCCGCCCGGCGCGGCGGCGGGGCGCGCGGCAACGTTCGGGCGGCGGCGATCCGGCGGGCCGTCGCCGGCCTGATGCCCCCCTTGCGCACCATCGTCGCGGGAATCCGCGGCCCCCGGGCAACCGTGTCGGCGCGTTGCCCGGACCCGACCTCTCCCCCCTTCGGGTCGGGCGTACCTTCCTGTGCATGGTGTTGCCTTCGCGGGAATGGAAACCGCGGCGGGCGGGATCAGCATCCTTCCCCGGCCAGCGGGGAACGACCATGAAACCTCACGCCCGGCCGGAGGGCGGCCGCGCGCCGTCGATCAGCACCGGCCGGTCGGTGCCTGCCGGCGGCGGCGCGGGTGGCTGCCCCGCCACGTCGGCATCGTGCGCGATGTCCTTGCCCAGCGGATCCACGCTCAGCGGCGCGCGCAGCACCAGCGACGGCAGCAGCGTGTTCAACGCCGCATACAGCAGCAGCGCGCCGTACAGCACCGCCGGGGCGTCGAAGCGTTCGCGCATGATGCCGGCCAGCACCAGGGTGAAGATCAGGGTCGGCGACAACGCCAGCGACACCCGCAGGCTGGACATGAAGCTCTCGCCGAACAGCACCCGCCGCTGCAGCCAGACCACCGCGATGCGCAGCGGCAGCACCACCAGGGTGATCACCACGCCCAGCCCCAGCGCCTCGAAGCTGAGCGCGTCGCCGGGCACCTTGGTGCCGGCATTGAAGAAGTAGAACGGGACGAAGAAGGAGGCGAACAGGCGCAGCGCGTGCAGGTTCTCGTGCGAGGCCAGCAGTGGCATGCGCTGCTGCAGCAGGCGCGCGACCAGCCCGGCGATGAAGGCGCCCACCAGGTAGTACACGCCCAGCGAATAGGTGATGTAGGCCGCGAGCAGGCCGACCATCACCAGCAGCGAGAACTCCGAGCCCGGTGCATGCGGCGCCACCCAGCGGCCGAGGCCGACGAACAGCAGCGGCAGGCCGACCATCATCGCCAGCAGCACCAAGCTGGACAGCGCCATGTGCGCGGGATCGCCGGCCTGCAGCACCACGAACAGCGCCGCCAGCGCCAGCAGTTCACCGGCGATGGCCTTGCTGCTCACCCAGAACCGTTCCGCCTCGTCCAGCCCCAGGCGCGCGAGCGAATCCATGATGAAGCCGGTCGATGGCGTCAGCAGCGCCAGCGCCAGCAACCCCGCCGCCTGCCACTGCAGGCCGCCGTAGCGCCAGCCCAGCCAGGCCACCCCGGCCAGGGTCAGGCTGCGGATCAGCAGGTGTACCAGCAAAGGCCACATGCCGCGCCGCAGGTCCTTCAGGTCCACCTCGAGGCCGGCGAACAGGAACAGCGAGGAAATGCCCAGCGTGGCCAGCAGCCCCACCACCGGGTCGTGCGCGCCATCGCCCAGCCACAGCATCACGCCGATGCCGAACACCAGGCAGGTCAGCGGCGCCGGTACGCAGAAGCGCTGCAGTGCGCGCGGAATCACCAGCAGCGCGAAGATCAACAACAGGTAGACCAGCTCGCGGCTCATGCGCCCGGTTTCCTTTCCCCAACTGGCGCACAGGGTACACGCGGCGCTGACGCCGGCACACCGCCACGGCTCATCCCAGGTACGTGGCCGCCTGTTCGCCGACCCGGCGCACGATGGCGTCGCGCCCCGCGTCGTCCAGCACCGAACCCTGCAGGAAAACCGCCAGCACCCAGGGGCTACCACCACGCAGCGGCCACAGCACGGCGATGTCGTTGCTGGTGTCGCGGCCGTTGCTGCCGGTCTTGTCGCCCACCCGCCAGCCCGCCGGCAGCCCCGCGCGCAGGCGCGCGTCGCCGGTCTGGTTGTCGATCAGCCAATCGGCCAGTTGCCGGCGCGACGCCGCGTCCAGCGCGTGCCCGAATACGAAACGCTGCAGGTTGCCGGCCATGGCCGCCGGGCTGGTGGTGTCGCGCGGGTCGTCGGCGGCGAAGCGGTTGGCGTCGGGCTCGTAACGCGCGGCGATGGTCACCGCGTCGCCCTGCGCGCGCAGGAACGCGGTCAACCCGGCCGGTCCGTCGACCAGCGGCAACAGCAGGTTGGCGGCGGCGTTGTCGCTGGTGGTCAGCGTCGCCCGGCACAGGTCGCGCACGCCCAGGTCCTTGTCGACATGGCGCGCGCTCACCGGCGAATGGGCGAGCAGGTCCGAGGCCCGCACCGGTACCCGCCGGTCCAGCGACAGACGGCCCTGCGCGGCCCGGTGCAGGACCGCGGCGACCAGCAGGAACTTGAAGGTGCTGCACATCGGGAAACGCTCGTCCATGCGCTGGCCGAAGCGGGCCCCGCTGGCCGGATGCCACAGGCACACGCCCAGGCGCCCGCCGCTTTCGGCCTCCAGTGCGTCGAAGCCGGGCGTCGCGGGGCTGCGCGCCACTGCCCTGGCGGTGCGTGCCAGTACGGGGCCGGCGACGATCCCGGCAAGGGCGGCGCCGGCGAGGGCGATGAACGGGCGGCGGGCGATCATGCGGTGCTCCCTGCGGGGTGGCCGCGATTATGGAAAGCCGCGCGTGTCGCCCACCAGCACGAAAAACCATCGGCAGCCATCAGGTTTATTTGTGGCGACGCCAGAAATTCCGGCCTTCCGTGCGGGAATAATGGGGCCACCCATCACCCACTTTCATGGCTCAGGCATGATCCGCCCCCAGCTGCCGCTCAACGCCCTGCGCGCCTTCGAGGCGGCCGCGCGCCACCTCAACTTCACCCGCGCGGCGCTGGAGCTGTGCGTCAGCCAGGCCGCGCTGAGCCACCAGATCCGCACCCTGGAAGACCGCCTGCAGGTCACGCTGTTCCACCGGTTGCCACGCGGGGTGGCGCTCACCGACGAGGGCGCGGCGCTGCAGCCGGTGCTCACCGAGGCGTTCGACCGCATCGCCATCGCCCTGGACCGCTTCGCCGGCGGCCGTTTCCGCGAAGTACTCACGGTGGGCGTGGTCGGCACCTTCGCCACCGGCTGGCTGCTGCCGCGGCTGGGCGATTTCGAGGCCGCGCACCCGGATATCGAACTGCGCCTGCAGACCCACAACAACCGCATCGACCTGGCCGGCGAAGGGCTGGACCTGGCGATCCGCTTCGGCAACGGCGACTGGCAGGGCCAGGCCTGCACGCCGATCCTCGATGCGCCGTTCGCGCCGGTCTGCGCGCCCACGCTGGCGCGGCGCCTGCGACAGCCGCGCGACCTGGCGGGGGTGCCGTTGCTGCGCTCCTACCGCAACGACGAATGGCCGTGCTGGCTGCAGGCCGCGGGGGTGGCCGGGGTGGAAGCGCGCGGACCGGTGTTCGATTCCTCGCTGGCCCTGGCCAGCGCCGCCGCGGCGGGTGCCGGGGTGGCGCTGCTGCCGCTGCGCATGTTCGAGCAGGACCTGGCCGATGGGCGCCTGCTGCAGCCCTTCGCGCAGGCCCTGTCGCTGGGCCGTTACTGGCTCACGCGGCTGCGCTCGCGCGAAGAACGCGAGCCACTGCGGCGCTTCCGCCAGTGGCTGCAGGCGCAGGGCCAGGCATAGCGGCCGACCCGGTGGCCGACCGCGGCGCCTAGTCGAGCAGTTCCATCCACGCCGCTTCGGCCTGCTCCAGCTGCTGCGCGAGCACCTCGCGCTCGCTGCCGAGCCGGCCCATCTTCGCCGCATCGGCGTAGTTGCCCGGGTCGGCCAGCTGGCGGTCGATATCGGCCAGCGCCGCGCTCAGCTGCTCGACCTTCTTCTCGGCCGCCTCCAGCTTGTGCGGGTTGACCGGCTTCTTTGCCTGCACCGGCGGCGCGGCCGCCGGCGCAGGCGCCGGTTCGGCCGGCTTTGCGCCCTTGTCGGCGCGGTCGGCCTTGCTGCGCGCGCCCTGCGCGCTGGCGCGGGTGCGCAGCCACGCGGCGTACTCGTCGAGGTCGCCGGCGAACGGCTCGACCACGCCGTCGGCCACGCGCCAGAAGGTGTCGCAGACTAGGCCGATCAGGTGGCGGTCGTGCGAGACCATGACGATGGCGCCCTCGAACACGCTCAGCGCCTCGGCCAGCGCCTCGCGCATTTCAAGATCGAGGTGGTTGGTCGGCTCGTCGAGCAGCAGCACGTTGGGCTGCTGCCAGGCGATCAGCGCCAGCGCCAGACGTGCGCGCTCGCCGCCGGAGAAACCGTCCACCGGCTCGAACGCGCGGTCGCCGGGGAAGTTCCACTTGCCGAGGAAGTCGCGGAAGTTCTGGTTGACGCCGTCCGGGTCGATCTCGCGGAAGTGGTCCATCGGCGTGGCGCCCTCGCGCAGCGACTCCACCGTGTGCTGGGCGAAGTAGCCGATCTTCATGTCCGGGTGCGCGCTGCGCTCGCCGGCCAGCGGCGGCAGGTCGCCCACCAGGGTCTTGACCAGGGTGGTCTTGCCGGCGCCGTTCGGGCCGAGCAGGCCCACGCGCTGGCCCGCCTCCAGGCCGAAGCCGACATCCTTCAGGATCACCGCGTCCTGGCCGTAGCCGGCCGCGACGTGGTTCAGGCGGATCAGCGAGAAGGGCAGCTTGGCCGGCTCGGAGAACTCGATGCGGAATTCGCGCTCGGCGCGCACCGCCTCGGTACCGGTCATCTTGGCCAGGCGCTTCATCCGGCTCTGCGCCTGGGTGGCCTTGCTGGCCTGCGCCTTGAAGCGGTCGATGAAGCTCTGCAGGTGGGCGCGCTCGGCCTGTTCCTTTTCGTGCGCGATCTGCTGCTGGCGCAGGTGTTCGGCGCGCTGGCGCTCGAAATCGGTGTAACCGCCGGTGTACAGCCGCGCGCTGCCGCCGTGCAGGTGCAGGGTGTGGGTGGCGACGTTGTCGAGGAATTCGCGGTCGTGCGAGATCAGCAGCAGCGTGCCCGGGTACTTGAGCAGCCACTGTTCCAGCCAGTACACCGCGTCCAGGTCGAGGTGGTTGGTGGGTTCGTCGAGCAGCAGCAGGTCGCTGGGCATCATCAGCGCGCGCGCCAGGTTCAGGCGCGCGCGCCAGCCGCCGGAGAACGCCGCCACCGGGCGGGCGTGGGTCTCGGCCGGGAAGCCCAGGCCATGCAGCAGCCTGCCGGCGCGCGCCTCGGCGTCGTACGCGCCCAGCTCGGCCATCTTCTGGTGCGCGTCGGCGACCGCTTCCCAGTCCTCGCGCGCGGTCGCCGCGGCTTCCTCGGCCAGCACCGCGGCCACCACGTCGTCGCCGCCGAGCACGAAGTCGATGGCGCGGTCGGGCAGCGCCGGGGTTTCCTGGGCCACGTCGGCGATGCGGATCTTCCCCGGCAGCGACACGTCCCCCTTGTCGGCTTCCAGCTCGCCGCGCACCGCGGCGAACAGGCTGGACTTGCCGGCGCCGTTGCGCCCCACCACGCCCACGCGGTAGCCGGCATGCAGGGTGAGGTCGACGTTGGACAACAGCAGGCGCTCGCCCCGGCGCAGGGCGAAATTACGAAGGGAAATCATGAGGGGGTCCGTTATAACGAAACGGAATGTGCACCTAAGCAACATTCCTGCGACGCGATTCTAGCGTTAACGAATACTTGACTGACGCTTCCCGCGCACGGATCACCCCGCGGGTCGCCCTCCCCCGCCACCGCCCGCGCCGCGCATTCCGGTCGAAATGCTTTCAAAAGCAACGATATAGGCAGGCGCCGCGGCATTTGACACAACGTAAAAATTCCATTAATCCATGATGGCGCACCGCACCACCCCCACCGTGACGGACCTTCCGTCGCCGCAGGTGCCGCCCCTTCATACCGGAGCTGCAAACAGATGAACCGCAAGTCCAGTACGCTCGCCGTTGCCGTCGCCATCGCCCTCGGCCTCCCGGTTGCCCCCGCCTTCGCCCAGTCCGGCGCGCAGACGCTCGACACCGTGATCGTCACCGGCACCCGCGTGGCCGACCGCACCGTGGCCGAATCGCAGTCGCCGATCGACATCATCACCCCCGAGGTCCTGCAGGCCACCGGCTCGACCGAGCTGGCCACCGCGCTGTCGCGCGCCCTGCCCTCGCTCAACTTCCCGCGCCCGGCGCTGACCGACGGCACCAGCGGCGTGCGTCCGGCGCAGCTGCGCGGGCTGTCGCCGGACCAGGTGCTGATCCTGGTCAACGGCAAGCGCCGGCACCTGTCCGGCCAGCTCAACGTCAACGGCAGCATGGGCCGCGGCTCCTCGGCCGTGGACCTGAACACCATCCCGGTGGCGGCGATCGAGCGCGTGGAAGTGCTGCGCGACGGCGCCTCGGCCCAGTACGGCTCGGACGCCATCGCCGGGGTGGTCAACATCGTGCTCAAGGGCGCCGGCAAGGGCGGCAGCCTGGCGCTGGACCTGGGCCAGTACTCGGCCGGCGACGGTACCCAGTACCAGCTCTCCGGCGATACCGGCGTCAGCTTCGCCGACGGCCGCGGCACGGTGCATTTCGCCGGCCAGCTCTCGCACCAGGACCGCACCAACCGCGCCGGCCCGTTCAACGCCTACGGCCTGCCGGGCAACCCGACGCCGAACACCGGCAACTACCCGGGCGTGGGCGTGAAGGCGTTCGTGGTCGGCGACCCGGAAGTGGACACCCGCGCCGTGTCGGCCAATGCCGGCTTCGACTTCAGCGACAGCCTGCATGGCTACGCCACGGCCATCGCCAGCAACCGCGACATCACCTCGTTCGCGTTCTACCGCTCGCGCAACCACAACGCCGCGACCAAGCTGCTCTACCCGGACGGCTTCGTCCCGGAGATCAACCAGTACCTCAAGGACCGTTCGCTGGTCGCCGGCCTGAAGGGCAGCAGCGAAGGCGGGCTCAACTGGGACGTGAGCTACAACTACGGCTACAGCCGCATCGATTTCGCCACCGACAACACGATGAACTACGCGCTGGGCGCCACCAGCCCCACCCGCTTCCGTGACGGCGCGCTGGAATACACCCACAACATCGTCAATGCCGATTTCTCGCAGGCGCTGGACTGGGGCCTGGCCTACCCGGTGACGCTGTCCTTCGGCGCCGAGTACCGGCAGGAGAAGTGGAACCAGTCGCCGGGCGAACCGAACTCCTATTTCGGCAGCGGCGCGCAGGGTTTCGGCGGCTTCACCCCGATCAACGCGGTGCACGCCGACCGCCACAACTACGCGCTGTACGCCGGCCTCGAAGCCGACCTGACCGACAGGCTGTCGGCCGGCGCCACCGTGCGCTACGAGGACTACTCGGATTTCGGCAGCAAGACCTCGGGCAAGCTGTCGGCCCGCTATGCGTTCAGCGACACCGTGGCGCTGCGCGCCACCGTTTCCAACGGCTTCCGCGCACCGTCGCTGGCGCAGCAGAGCTACCAGGTCATCACCAGCAACTACTCCAACGGCGTGTTCGTCGAGTCGGGCACCTTCCCGGCCACCAGCGTCGTGGCGCAGGCGCTGGGTTCCAGGCCGCTGCAGGCGGAAACCTCCACCTCCTACAGCCTGGGCCTGGTGCTGCAGCCGGCCGAGCGCCTGTACCTGACCGTCGATGCGTTCCAGATCGACATCGACGACCGCATCCTGCTGTCGTCCACCATCAACACCAACCCGGCGACCAACGCCCTGCTGACCTCGCTGGGGATCAACAACGTCACCGCCTTCCGCTACTTCAACAACGCCGCCAATACCCGCACCCGCGGCGTGGACGTGGTCGGCAGCTACAACATCCCGCTGGCCGCCAGCGCCCTGGACCTGACCGCCAGCTACAGCTACAACACCACCGAGGTGAAGCGGCTGGCGCCATCGCCGGCCGTGCTGACCGGGCTGGGCCTGACCACGCCGCTGGTGGGCCGCGACGAGATCGGCCGGCTGGAGGACGCCTTCCCGCGTGACAAGGCCATCGTCGGCGGCACCTGGAGCGCGGACCGCTGGAGCGTGGGCCTCAACGCCACCCGCTATGGCCGCTTCACCGTGCGCCAGACCAACCCGGCGTTCGACCAGAGCTACGACCCGCAGTGGGTGCTGGACGTGTCGGCCAGCTTCAAGCCGAGCGCGCAGTGGACGCTGACCGTGGGCGCGGACAACGTGCTCGATTCGCACCCGGACAAGGTCAACCCCGCGTTCACCAGCGTCAACGCCTGGGGCCAGATGCCGTACAGCAACTACGCGCCGGCCGGCTTCAACGGCGCCTATGTCTACGGCCGCATCGGCTACAAGTGGTAAGCGGCGCGCGCGCCTGAGGCGTCGGCAAATGCCCCGGGAAACCGGGGCATTTGCTTTTCCGCGCGCGACACCGTGTTTTCCGCGCGGTTTCCTTGTCTGCGCCGGAGGCACCCGTAGAATCGTCCCACCCCCCCTGCCTGCGAGTTCCGATGCACCATGACACCGCCCTGATCAACATGATCGCCATCGGCCTGGGCCTGGCCTTCGTGCTTGGCGCCCTGGCCAACCGGCTGCGGCTGTCGCCGCTGGTGGGCTATCTGGTCGCGGGGGTGGTGGTCGGGCCGTTCACGCCGGGCTTCGTCGCCGACCAGGCGCTGGCCAACCAGCTGGCCGAGATCGGGGTGATGCTGCTGATGTTCGGCGTCGGCCTGCATTTCTCGCTCAAGGACCTGATGGCGGTGAAGGCCATCGCCATTCCCGGCGCCATCGGCCAGATCGCGGTGGCCACGGTACTCGGCTGGGGCGTGGCCACGCTGATGGGCTGGCCGCCGCTGCACGGGGTGATCTTCGGCTTCTCGCTGGCCACCGCCTCGACCGTGGTGCTGTTGCGGGCCATGGAGGAACGCCGCCTGCTGGAGACCACCCGCGGCAAGATCGCGGTGGGCTGGCTGATCGTCGAGGACCTGGCCTGCGTGCTGGCGCTGGTGATGATGCCGGTGATCGCCGGGGTGTTCGGCCCCGAGGCGCAGGGCCGCAGCCACAGCCTCGGCAGCGTGCTGGCGTCGATCGGCTGGACCTTCGTGCAACTGGGCCTGTTCGTGGCGGTGATGCTGCTGGTCGGGCGCCGGGTGATCCCGTGGGTGCTGGAGCGCATCGCCGGTACCGGTTCGCGCGAACTGTTCACCCTGGCGGTGCTGGCCATCGCGCTGGGCGTGGCATTCGGCGCGGCCGCGCTGTTCGGGGTGTCGTTCGCGCTGGGCGCGTTCTTCGCCGGCATGATGCTCAACGAGTCCGAGCTGAGCCACAAGGCGGCGCACGATTCGCTGCCGCTGCGCGATGCGTTCGCGGTGCTGTTCTTCGTCTCGGTGGGCATGCTGTTCGACCCGATGATCGTGGTCGAGCACCCGTGGCAGGTGCTGGCCACGGTGGCGATCATCATGTTCGGCAAGTCGGCCGCGGCGTTCTTCATCGTGCGCGCGTTCGGCCATTCCAAGGCCACCGCGCTGACCATTTCCGCGTCGCTGGCACAGATCGGCGAGTTCGCCTTCATCATCGCCGGGCTTGGCGTCGCGCTGAAGATCCTGCCCGGCACCGGGCAGTCGCTGGTGCTGGCCGGCGCGCTGGTGTCGATCATGCTCAACCCGCTGGTGTTCGGCCTGCTCGACCGCTGGCAGGCGCGGCACAAGGAAGCCCTGCCGGTGCCGGAAGCACCGGACATCCCGCCCGGGCCGTCGCTGGACCTGCACGACCACGCCATCGTCATCGGCTATGGCCGGGTCGGCAGCACCCTGGCGCAGGTCCTGCGCGACCGCGGCGTGCCGGTGCTGGTGATCGACGACAACCGCGACCATGTCGAGCGCGCGCACGCCGCCGGCATTCCCGGCATCCGCGGCAGCGCCGCCGCCGACCTGGTGCTGGCCGAAGCCCATCCGGAACGCGCCAGCATCGCCATCCTCGCCATCCCGCAGCCGCTGGAGGCCGGCGAAGCGCTGGCCAAGCTGCGCGCGATCAACCCCAACCTGACCCTGCTGGCGCGCGCGCACAGCGATGCCGAGGTCAAGCACCTGCTCGAGCACGGCGCCGACGGCACGGTGCTGGCCGAGCGCGAGCTGGCGCACTCGCTGGCGGAAATGGTCATGGCTACGCCGCCGTACCGGGCGCTGCGCGTGGGCGCCACCGCCCACTGACGGCCCCGCGCCGCCGGGAGCGCTCAGGCCGCGCCAGCGACGGCGCCGGGAAGGCGCGCCAGGTAATCGCCCAGCCGTTCGATCGCCTGGCGCACCTTGGCCGGCTGGGTCTGCCGGTGCGGGGTCACCGCCCACACCGGCAGCGCAGGGATGTCCCAGTCGGGCAGCAGCCGCAGCAGCCGGCCGTCGGCCAGCAGCGGCATGACGTCCAGGCTGGTCAGCACCGCCACGCCCAGTCCGGACACGCACAGTTGGCGCACCGCCGGCTGGTTGTGGCTGACCAGGCGCGGATGCGCCGGCACCTGCCGCTCCTGGCCGGAGGCGCGGTGCCGCCACGCCAGCCCGGGCACCTGGGCCAGGCCCAGCCATTCGCTGGCCGGCACCTGCAGCGGGTCGGCCGGCGGGCCATGCCGCCGCAGCCAGTCCGGTGCGGCGCAGGCCCAGCGCTGCAGGGTCCCCAGCGGCTGCGCCATCCAGTCGCTGTCCGGCAACCGGCCGAAGCGCAGCGCCAGGTCGATGCGGGCCTGCACCAGGTCGGTCCAGCCATCCTCGAAATGCAGGTGCAGCCGCAGCTGCGGGTGGTCGCGCAGCCACGCCCCCAGTGCCGGCCCGACATGGTCGGCCATGCCCAGCGGCGCGGACAGGCGCAGTTCGCCGCTGGGCGCATGGCGCGCCGCCGACAGCTCGGCCGCGGCCTCGCCGGCGGCATCCAGCAGGCGCGCGCAGGCCGCGTAGTAGCGGCCGCCGACGTCGGTCAGCGACAGCTGCCGGGTCGAACGGTGCAGCAGCGCCACGCCGGCCTCCTGTTCGAGCGCGCGCACCTGCTGGCTGATCGCCGACGTGCTCATGCCCAGCGCCCGCGCCGCGGCGCTCATCGAGCCGTGCCGGACCACCTGCGCGAACAGCGCCATGCGCCTGAGATTCTCCACTGCCCCTCCTGCCGCCGCGCCATCGTGAAGCGCGGCTTCAAGGTGATTGTGGGCCCCGGGGACTGCCGCCGCCACCACGCCGGGAGGACACTGTGGGCCTGCCATCCACACGAGGAATCGCCATGAACGTCGCCCTGATCGGTGCCACCGGCTTCGTCGGCCGCGCCCTGCTCGAGGAACTGCTGGCGCGTGGCCACGCGGTCACCGCGCTGGCCCGCCACCCGGAAAAACTCGCCGCGCGCGACCACCTGCGCGTGGTCCGTGCCGACGTGCAGGACCCCGCGCAGGTGCAGGCCGCGGTGGCCGGCAGCGACGCGGTGCTCAGCGCCTACAACGCCGGCTGGGACAACCCGGACATCTACCACGACTTCATGCAGGGCTCGCGCGCGATCGTCGCCGGCACCAAGGCCGCCGGGGTCAAGCGCTACCTGGTGGTGGGCGGCGCCGGCAGCCTGTACACCGCCGACGGCGTGCAGCTGGTGGACACGCCGGATTTCCCGCCGGCGTTCCATGATGGCGCCCGCGCCGCGCGCGACGCGCTGGAGGACCTGAAGGGCGAATCCGCACTGGACTGGACCTTCCTCAGCCCGCCGGTGGGCTTCCACGCCGGTGGCCCGACCGCGCGCACCGGCCGCTACCGCACCGGCAGCGACACCCCGCTGATGGCCGCCGACGGCCCCGGCACCATCAGCCCGGCCGACCTGGCCGTGGCCGTGGTCGACGAACTGGAGCAGCCGCGGCACCTGCGCCAGCGCTTCACCATCGCCTGGTAAGGCCGCCCGCGCGATGCACGGCGGCGCGGCAACGCCGCCGGTGGGCCCGGCGCGCTTCGGCACCGCCGGAGCCCGCGCGGATCACCGCGCTCAGGCCTGCGCCAGCGCCTGTTCCAGGTCGGCCAGCAGGTCGTCGATGTGCTCGATGCCGACCGACAGCCGCACCGTGTCCAGCGTCACCCCGGCCTTTTCCAGCTCGGCCGCGTCGAGCTGGCGGTGGGTGGTGGAGGCCGGGTGCGTGGCCAGCGACTTGGCGTCGCCCAGGTTGACCAGCCGGGTGAACAGCAGCAGCGCGTCGAGGAACCGCGCGCCGGCCTCGCGGCCGCCCGGCAGGCCGAAGGTCAGCACCCCCGAGCCGTGGCCGCGCAGGTACTTGCGCACCAGCGCGTGCTCGGGGTGGTCGGGCAGCGCCGCGTAGTTCACCCACGCCACCTTCGGGTGCCGCTGCAGGAAGGCCGCGACCGCCAGCGTGTTGCTGTTGATCCGGTCCATGCGCAGCGCCAGGGTCTCGATGCCCTGCAGGATCTGGAAGGCGTTGAACGGCGAGATCGCCGCGCCGGTGTTGCGCAGCGGCACCACGCGCGCGCGGCCGATGTAGGCGGCCGGCCCCAGCGCCTCGGTGTAGACCACGCCGTGATAGCTCACGTCCGGCGTGTTCAGGCGCGGGAACCGTTGCTTGTGTTCGGCCCAGGGAAAACGCCCCGAATCGACGATCGCCCCGCCCAGGCTGGTGCCATGCCCGCCCAGGTACTTGGTCAGCGAATGCACCACGATGTCGGCGCCGAAATCGAACGGGCGCAGCAGGTACGGCGTGGCCACGGTGTTGTCGACGATCAGCGGCACGCCGTGCGCATGCGCGATCGCGGCGATGGCCTCGATGTCGGTGATGTTGCCGCGCGGGTTGCCGATGGACTCGACGAACACCGCCTTGGTGCGCTCATCGATCAGCGCCGCGAACGCCTGCGGATCGCGGTAGTCGGCGAAACGGGTCTGGATGCCGAACTGCGGCAGCGTGTGCGCGAACAGGTTGTAGGTACCGCCATACAGCGCGCTGGAGGCCAGGATGTTGTCGCCGGCCTCGGCGATGGTCTGGATCGCGTAGGTGATGGCCGCCTGCCCGGACGCCAGTGCCAGCGCGCCGACGCCGCCTTCGAGCGCGGCGATGCGCTGCTCCAGCACGTCGGTGGTGGGGTTCATGATCCGGGTGTAGATGTTGCCCTGCACCTTGAGGTCGAACAGGTCGGCACCGTGCTGGGTGTCGTCGAAGGCATAGGCCACGGTCTGGTAGATCGGCACCGCCACCGCGCGGGTGGTCGGGTCGGGACGGTAGCCGCCGTGCACGGCGATGGTTTCGGGCTTCCAGTTCGGCGCGGACATCACAGGCTCGATGCAGGGGTGGCCCATGACCATAGCCGAGCCGCTGCCGGCCATGGCCGCTGGTTGCAACGGTTACTGCTGATCCGTGGTGATCAGCCGGTAACCCGGATGCATGAGCGGGTATCCCGTGGCGCACGCCGGCGCCCGGCCAACGCCGGTTTTACCCCGCCGTCCGCATGCCGCACACTGCGGACTCACAGATGCGGGAGTCTGCGATGCGCTCCATGTCCGTTCCGATGCCGCTGCGCGCGGTCCATGCCATCGGCCTGCTGTCGTTGTGCGCGCTGGCGCACGCCGGCCAGATCCGCGTGCAGTTGCCCGCGGACGCCACGGCCGGCGCGTCCGGCCGGCTGCTGCTGTACGCCGAGCCGGCCGCAACCGCCGAAGCACGCGCCAGGGACGGCAAGGTGCCTGCGGTCGAGGCCAGCCTGTTCGCCGGCACCCACGCCACCGTCGCGGGCATGGACATTGCCCGCATCGCGCCCGGCCAGGCGCTGCCGGTGGACACCGAAACCCTGGCCTGGCCGGCGCCGTTCCCGCAGCTGGCCGATGGCACGTACTACGTGCAGGCGGTGCTCGATACCCAACGCGACAACAACTACGCCGGCCGCGGCCACGACGACCTGCTGAGCGCCCCGACCCGGGTGGTGCTGGGCAGGGAGGCCGCCACCGTCACGCTGCTGCTGGACCAGCGGGAAGCCGCCGCCGGCGACCCCTGGGAACTGTCCGGACGCCTTCCCGAGGCCGTCCGCCAGGCGGCGCCCGCGGCCAGGGCCGCCACCCGGGAGATCGATTTCACCAGCCCGGCGCTGAGCGCATTCTGGGGCCGGCCGATCCACATGCGTGGCTGGGCGGTGCTGCCGCCCGGCTACGATGCCGCCGCGCAGGCGCGCTATCCGGCGGTCTATTACACCCATGGCTTCACCGGCAACCAGCGCAAGCTGGTAGGCACCGCGGCCAGCGTCTACCAGGGCATGCTCGCCGGCGAACTGCCGCCGATGATCCTGGTGCTGCTGGATCAATCCAGCGCGACCGGCACCCACGAATTCGCCGATTCGGTCAACAACGGCCCCTGGGGCCAGGCCCTGACCGGGGAGCTGATCCCACAGCTGGAGCGCGACTACCGGATGGACGGCAACGCCTCCGGGCGCTTTCTCAACGGCCATTCCTCCGGCGGCTGGGCCGCGCTGTGGCTGCAGGTGCGTTACCCGGCGCTGTTCGGCGGCGCCTGGGCCACCGCGCCCGATTCCAGCGATTTCCACGACTTCAGCGGCATCGACCTGTACGCGGCCGGTGCCAACGTCTACCGCCGTGCCGACGGCCAGCCCTGGCCCCTGGTGCGCAACCAGGGCAAGGTGGTGGCCAGCTTCCAGCAGTTCGCGCAACTGGAGGAAGTGACCGGCCCGGTGGGTGGCCAGCTGGCCTCGTTCGAGTGGGTGTTCTCGCCACGTGGCGCCGACGGCCGGCCGATGCCGATGTTCGACCGCGGCACCGGCCGGGTCGACCCGCAGGTGGTGGCGTACTGGCGCGAGCACTACGACATCGCGGCGCGGATCCGCCGCGACTGGCCGCGGCTGGAACCCGACCTGGACGGCAAGCTGCACGTCTATGTGGGTACCGCCGACAACTTCTACCTGGACGGTGCCGCGCGGCGGCTGAAGGCGGCGCTGGACGGGGTGGGCGCCCGCTCGGATTTCCGCTTCGTGCCGGATCGCACCCACTTCGACCTGTATGCCGACGGCGACGACCGCCAGGCACTGCTCAAGGACATCGCCTGGCAGATGTACGCACTGGCGCGGCCGGGCGCGAAGCGCCCCACGGCACCCGCACCTGCACCTGCACCTGCACCGGCGCCGGCCGGAGCCGGAGCCGCGGTCACTCCGTAACGCCGTAACGCCGTAACGCCCTCGCAGCGTGCCGGCACCGGAACGAAGAAGGCGGCCATGGGCCGCCTTCTTCGCCTGCTCGATGGCGGGCCGCAGCCCGCCCGCGCTCACTTCACGAACGCCAACCGGCCACCCTCGGCATCCACCTTCACCGTATCGCCGTTGACGAACCTGCCGGACAGGATCTCCTGCGCCAGCGGGTTCTCGATCTGCTGCTGGATCGCGCGCTTGAGCGGTCGCGCGCCGTACACCGGGTCGAAACCGACATTGCCCAGCAACTCGTAGGCCTTGTCCGACAACTCGATGCGGATGCCACGCTCGCCCAGCCGCTTCTCCAGGCCGCGCATCTGGATCCGCGCGATCTGCTTGATCTGCTGCTTGTCCAGCGGGTGGAACACGACGATGTCGTCCAGCCGGTTGATGAACTCCGGGCGGAAGTGCGCCTGCACCACGCCCATCACCGCCGCCTTCATCTGCAGGTACGCCTCCGGCGAATCGTCCGCGCTCAACTCCTGGATCTGGTGCGAGCCCAGGTTGGAGGTCATCACGATGACGGTGTTGCGGAAGTCCACGGTGCGGCCCTGGCCGTCGGTCAGGCGGCCGTCGTCGAGCACCTGCAGCAGGATGTTGAACACATCCGGGTGCGCCTTCTCCACCTCGTCCAGCAGGATCACGCTGTACGGGCGGCGGCGCACCGCTTCAGTGAGATAGCCGCCTTCCTCGTAGCCGACGTAGCCCGGGGGCGCGCCGATCAGGCGGGCCACGGAGTGCTTCTCCATGAACTCGCTCATGTCGATGCGCACCATCGCGTCGGACGAATCGAACAGGAAATCGGCCAGCGCCTTGGTCAGCTCGGTCTTGCCCACGCCGGTGGGGCCCAGGAACAGGAACGAGCCGCTGGGGCGGTTCGGGTCGGACAGCCCAGCGCGCGAACGCCGCACCGCATCGGCGACCACGCGGATCGCCTCTTCCTGGCCGACCACGCGGTTGTGCAGCATCTCCTCCATGCGCAGCAGCTTGTCGCGCTCGCCCTCGAGCATCTTGCTGACCGGGATGCCGGTCCAGCGCGAGACCACCTCGGCGATCTCCTCGTCGGTCACCCGGTCCTGCACCAGCTTGAAATCCTTGCGTTCGACTTCCTGCGCCGCCGCCAGCTGCTTTTCCAGGTTGGGCAGCAGCCCGTACTGGATCTCGCTCATGCGCGCGAAATCCTGGCGGCGCTGCGCCGCTTCCAGCTCCAGCCGCGCCTGCTCGATCTGCTCCTTGATCTTGGTGGTGCCCTGCAGCGCGGCCTTCTCCGACTTCCAGATCTCGTTGAGATCGGAGAACTCGCGCTCCAGCCCGTCGATATCCGCTTCCAGGTCGGCCAGGCGCTTCTGCGACGCCTCGTCCTTCTCCTTCTTCAGCATCTCGCGCTGGATCTTGAGCTGGATCAGGCGGCGCTCGAGGCGGTCCAGCTCCTCCGGCTTGGAATCGATCTCCATGCGGATGCGCGAGGCGGCCTCGTCCATCAGGTCGATGGCCTTGTCCGGCAGCTGGCGGTCGGTGATGTAGCGGTTGGACAGCGTGGCCGCGGCGACGATCGCCGGGTCGGTGATCTCCACCCCATGGTGCACGGCGTAGCGCTCCTTCAGCCCGCGCAGGATGGCGATGGTGTCCTCCACCGTCGGCTCGCCGACGAACACCTTCTGGAAGCGGCGCTCCAGCGCGGCGTCCTTCTCGATGTACTGGCGGTATTCGTCCAGCGTGGTCGCGCCGATGCAGTGCAGCTCGCCGCGCGCCAGCGCCGGCTTGAGCATGTTGCCTGCGTCCATGGCGCCGTCGGCCTTGCCGGCGCCGACCATGGTGTGCAGTTCGTCGATGAACAGGATGATCTGGCCCTCGTTCTTGGCCAGGTCGTTGAGCACGCCCTTCAGGCGCTCCTCGAACTCGCCGCGGAACTTGGCGCCGGCGATCAGCGCGCCCATGTCCAGCGACAGCACGCGCTTGCCGCGCAGGCCCTCGGGCACCTCGTCGTTGACGATGCGCTGGGCCAGGCCCTCGACGATGGCGGTCTTGCCCACGCCGGGTTCGCCGATCAGCACCGGGTTGTTCTTGGTCCGGCGCTGCAGCACCTGGATGGTGCGGCGGATCTCCTCGTCGCGGCCGATCACCGGGTCGAGCTTGCCGCTCTCGGCGCGCGCGGTCAGGTCGATGGTGTACTTCTCCAGTGCCTGGCGCTGCTCCTCGGCGTTCTCGCTCTGCACGGTCTCGCCGCCGCGCAGCTTGTCGATCGCCGCTTCCAGCTTCTTGCGGTCGGCACCGGCCGCGCGCAGCGCCATGCCGGCCGCGCCGCCGTCGTCGGTGGCGGCCAACAGGAACCATTCACTGGCGATGAACTGGTCGTTGTGCTGCTGGGCCAGCTTGTCGGTGGCGTTGAGCAGGCGGCTCAGGTCGTTGCCCATCGACAGGTTGCCGGCCTGGCCGGACACCTTGGGCAGCGCGTCCAGCGCCTCGCCCAGGCGCTCGCGCAGCAGCGGCACGTTGACCCCGGCCTGGGCCAGCAGCGGCCGGCTGCTGCCCCCGGCCTGGTCGAGCAGCGCGGCCAGCACGTGCACCGGTTCGATGATGTTGTGGTCGCGGCCCACGGCCAGCGACTGCGCATCGGCCAGGGCTTTCTGGAAGTTGGAGGTGAGCTTGTCCATCCGCATGGTGGTCATCCCGAATCAGGGGCCGGCGTCGCCGGCGATACTCGTTCAGATGCGGTTGCGGCGGTGTGATTCAAGCCCGCCCCCCGGAGCCCGTTCAGCCGCGGCCGCCCCGCCCCGGCAGTATCCCCGGGACGCCGCGGCCACGCCTTGATCGGGCGCAATCAGCCCGGCCCACCGCGTGTCAGCGCACGCCGGATCGCGCGCAGCTGGTGCTTCACCGCGCGTGCCTGGTCCGCCTCCAGGCGCAACAGCGCCTTCTGTCCGATCGAGCGCGCCTGCAGCTGCGGATCGACGAACCGGTAGCGGCCGCGCGCGTCGCGCTCCAGCAGCGGCGGCCGCGCCGGCTCGGGCGTCAGCAGCAGGTGGTCGATCACCGCCACCACGCGGTCGTTGAACTGGCCGCCGGGATGGCCCAGCTCGCGGTACGCCTGCTGCACCAGCGGATACAGGCGCATGTAGGCCGCCGCCAGCGCATCGGCGTCGACCGCGGTGAAGGCCGCCACGTACGGCGCATAACGGGCGGCGTTGGCGCCGGCCACGGTGATGCCCGACGCCGCGTCGCCTTCGACCTGCAGGTCGCCCGGCAGCGGACGCAGCGCCAGCGCGCTGGCCGGCACCCGGGCCTGGTCGAGATTGTCGATGTGGGTGACCAGCCGCTGCAGCCGGTGGTCGGGCAGCAGCAGCGCCAGCACCGGCGCCGGGAACAGCGCGGCGAGGTCTTCGCGCACCCGCGCATCGCTGTCCGCCAGCGACGGCAGTGCCGCATCGATGGCCGCATCGCGCGGCAGCGGGTATCGCGCCGGTGCCGCGCTCGCGCCCGCTGCCGCCGCTGGCGTCTGCGGCGTCTCCGGCGGCACGCTGCGCTCGCCGCCGGCGGCCGTCGCCAGCGCGCGCGGCGGGGCAGCCGGCATGGCCGTGCGCAGCTCATCGCGGAACAGCCACCACCCCGCGCCGCCCAGCACCAGCACGCCGGCCACGGCCCAGGGCCATACCGCTTTCCTGTCCTGCATCGGGAACCACCTCCGTCGTTGCGATCACCCAGGGTGTGACCCGGGCGATCGCGCGGGGTTCCCCCGCCGGCTCAGCCGGGCCGCGGTGGCCGCTGCAGCGACAGCAGCGCCAGCACCGCCGCCAGCGCCACGTAAGCGCCGGCGAACTGCCAGCTGATGCTGCGCTGCAGCCCCTGCAGTGCCCACGGCAGGTACACCCCGCCGCGCGGGTCCACCGAGTGGATCAGGCCGAACAGGGTCAGCAGCGCGGCGACCAGCAGCAGGACCGACGCGCGCCGCGGACGCTGTTCGATCATCGCCACCACCGTGGCGATCCACAGCATCGCGGTGATGATGAAGCCGTTGCCGAGGGTGAAGATCACCGCCAGCTCCGGCAGCCCGTGGCCGTCGAGCGTGGTGGTCAGCTCGGCCAGCCGCTCCGGCGCGATCCAGCCCGGTGCCTTGATCGCCAGCAGGTACGCCACCGAGGGCAGGAAGCCGAGCACCATCGCCGCGGCATGCCGCTTCGGCGTGGCCTCGAACGCCTGGGTGGTGATGTCGATGGCCACGTACACGATGATCGGCGCCAGCACCGCCAGCGGCAGCCACTGCACCAGGCCGGAAATCACCCCGAGCATGCCGCCGATGCCGACGAACAGTCCGGTCAGCAGGGTGTAGCCGCTGCGCGCGCCCATGTGCTTGTAGGCCGGCTGGCCGATGTAGGGCGTGGTCTGGGCGACGCCGCCGCAGCACCCGGCCACCAGCGTGGCCACCGCTTCCACCAGCAGGATGTCGCGGGTGCGGTAGTCGTCGCCGGCCGCGCGCGCGCTTTCGGACACGTTGATGCCGCCAACCACCATCAGCAGCCCGAACGGCAGCAGCAGCGGCAGGTAGTCCAGCGCCGCCGGCAGGCCGTCGATGAAGCCCAGCGTCGGCAGCGGCAGCACCACCTGCGGTGGCGTCCACTGCGGCAGGGCGAAGCCCGGCGCGCCCAGCCCCGCCAGTCCCAGCCCGTAGTACAGCGCGGTACCGACCACGAACGCCACCAGCACCCCGGGCGCGCGTACCGGCAGCCGCCCCTTGGCGACCAGCACGTACAACAGCAGCCCCAGGGTGACGAAGCCGGCCACCGGCGAGCGCAGCGCTTCCAGCAGCGGCAGCAGGCCCATCAGCACCAGCGCGATGCCGGCGATGGAGCCCAGCAGCGCGGCCCGCGGCAGCGCGCGGGTCACCGCCTCGCCGAAAAACGACAGCACCAGCTTGAGCAGGCCCATGATCACCAGCGCCGCCATGCCCAACTGCCAGGTGGCGATCGCCGCGGCCTGCGGGTCCATGCCCTGCTGGCGGAAGCCGGCGAACGCCGGCCCCAGCACCAGCAGCGCCATGCCGATGCTGGTCGGGGCATCCAGCCCCAGCGGCATCGCGGTGACGTCGTCGCGGCCCGTGCGCGCGGCCAAGCGCCGCGCCATCAGCGTGTACAGCAGGTTGCCCACCAGCACGCCGAAGGCGGTGCCCGGGAACATGCGCCCGAACACCACCTCGGCGGGGAACTGGAAGATGCCCACCAGCGCCATGGCGATGAAACCGAGGATGGACAGGTTGTCGACCACCAGGCCGAAGAAGCCGTTGAGGTCGCCGGCGACGAACCAGCGTGGGCGCGGGGCAGCGGGAAGGGAAGCCATGCGGGAACCGGGAGGAAGGAAGGGAAAACCATCGCCGGGGCGCGGGCGCCACGCCCTGCCCCGGCGCGCGTTGCTCAGAACGAGACGTCCACCGCCTGGCGCGCCCACAACACCGACTGGTGATGGGTGGCCTGCTTCCAGGCCAGGCGGATCGCCTCGATGTCATTGCGGCGCTGCGGCGTGTCCTCGTGCAGCACCACCAGCACCTTGGTGCGCAGGCGCTCGGGCCCGGCGGCGCCACGGAACAGCCACTGGCCGTAGGCGTCGAACACGGTCAGGCCGTCGGGGAAGCGCGGGGTCACCTCGCGGTCGAGGAACGCCCGCCACTGCGCGTCGCTGATGGCGTCGGTCTGTTCGCGGCGGGAGTCGCCGTCCTCGCGGCCGACGCCGAAATACAGCTCGCTGCGCACCCAGTGCGCGCCCTCGGCCGGGCGCGCGGCGTCGCCGTGCAGCGCGGCGGTGGCCGCCGGCGGGTCGGCGAGAGCGGCGGCGGTGGCAACCCCGCCCAGGCACAGCAGCAGCGGGAACAGCAAAGCGGACGACTTCATGGATAACCTCTGGAAGGAGCCTGCAAGGATGGCGTGGCCGTCGCTGCAGCGGCATATCACGTTTACGGATGAGCTGATGCCACGCGGGGCTTGCACCGGGCGCCGGCATCACGCGAAGATAACATATCGCTCCATCCGGATGAATGTAACAAAGCATCCGAAACCCCTTCCCCACATCACCCCGGAGTTTCCCCCATGGCCCGTATTTCCCCGGCACCGCTCGGCCTGGCCGTCGTGCTGGCACTGTCCTCGCCCGCCTACGCCCAGGACGCGTCCGCCCCGGCGACCACGCTCGACACCGTGATCGTCACCGGCACCCGCGCCAGCGACCGCACCGTCCTGGAATCCACCTCGCCGGTGGACGTGCTCACCGCCGAGGACATCCGCAAGGCCGGCGTGGTCAATGGCGAACTCGGCAGCGCGCTGCAGGCGCTGCTGCCGTCGTTCAACTTCCCGCGGCAGTCCAACTCCGGCGGTGCCGACCACGTGCGCGCGGCGCAGCTGCGCGGGCTGTCGCCGGACCAGGTGCTGGTGCTGGTCAACGGCAAGCGCCGCCACAACTCGGCGCTGGTCAACACCGACAGCAAGATCGGCAAGGGCACCACGCCGGTGGACTTCAACGCCATCCCGGTCAGCGCGATCAAGCGCATCGAAGTCCTGCGCGACGGCGCCGGCGCGCTGTACGGCTCCGATGCCGTGGCCGGGGTGATCAACGTGATCCTCGACGATGCCCCGCAGGGCGGCGCCATCGAGGCCAGCTTCGGTGCGCACCACACCGACCTCAAGCCGATCGGCCGCACCCTCACCGATGGCCAGACGAGCTATTTCAGCGCCAAGGTCGGCACCGTGCTGAGCGACCAGGGCGGCTTCCTGCGCGTGGGCCTGGAGCTGAAGAACCGCGAGGCCACCAACCGCGCCGGCTTCGACCAGATCCCGCCGTGGGAGGCGCAGACCCCGGACAACCTGGCCCTGGCCGGCAAGCGCAACTACGCCCTGGGCGACGGTGCCAGCAAGGACCTCAATGCCTGGTTCAACACCGAAATCCCGTTCGGCGCCACCTCCAAGGCCTATGCGTTCGGCACCTACAACCAGCGCGATACCGAAGGCGCCAATTACTTCCGCTACCCGGACGGCGAAGCCAACTGGAAGCAGCTGTATCCCAACGGCTACCGCCCGGTTTCCGAAGGCGAGAACCTGGACCTGCAGCTGGTCGCCGGCGCGCGCGGCCAGTGGGGCGACTGGAACTACGACGCCAGCCTCGACCACGGCCGCAACGAATTCACCTACCGCCTGCGCGATTCGCTCAACGCCTCGCTCGGCCCGGCCAGCCCCACCCGCTTCAAGACGGGCGACTACGCGTTCGAGCAGACCGTGGCCAACCTCGATGTCGGTCGCATCTTCGTGCGCGCCGACGACAGCCACAGCCTCGGCTTCGGCGTGGAAGCGCGCCACGAACGCTACGAGACCGGCGCCGGCGACCCGGCCAGCTATGCGGCCGGCGCGTACACCGATCGCCCCACCGGCTCGCAGGCCGGCGGCGGCCTGACCCCACAGGACGAGGCCCACCTCACCCGCGACGTGTTCAGCGCCTATGGCAGCCTGTCCTCGACCTTCGGCGAGAAGTTCTCCACCGACCTCGCCGCGCGCTACGAGCATTACCAGGACTTCGGCGGCGAGCTCACCGGCAAGCTCGGCGCACGTTACGCGTTCGCACCGGCGTTCGCGCTGCGCGGCGCCATCTCCAACAACTTCCACGCGCCGTCGCTGAGCCAGACCGGCTTCGAATCCACCTCCACCGGCTACACCGCCGGCGGCCAGCTGGTGCAGGGCCGGCTGCTGTCGGTGAACAACCCGATCGCGCGCGCACTGGGTGCCCGCGACCTGAAGCCGGAGAAGTCGATCAACTACAGCCTTGGTTTCACCAGCCAGATCGGCAGCCACCTGGACCTGTCGCTGGACCTGTTCCAGATCGACATCGATGACCGCATCGCGCTGTCGGAGAGCATCACCGGCGACGCACTCACCGATTTCGTGCAGCAGCGCTTCGGCGTGAGCGGGCTGCAGAGCGCGCACTACTTCGTCAATGCCGCCGATACCCGCACCCGCGGCGCCGAGTTCGTCGCCAACTGGCGGCAGACGCTGGGCGGCGGCGACCTGCTGCTCACCGGCACCTGGAGTTACGCCAGGACCGAGCTGAAGAACGTGCTGGCCACGCCGCCGCAGCTGCTGGCGCTGGACCCGGACTACGTGCTGTTCGGCGTGGAGGAAAGCAATACGCTCACCGACGCGGCGCCGCGCACCCGCGCGCAGCTGGCGGCGAGCTGGGCCGACGCGCGCTGGTCGCTGGGCAGCCGCCTGAGCCGCCATGGCAGCGCGCGACGCGTGTTCGATTTCGGTGGCGGCTATGTGCCGACCCAGACCTATGGCGCGGAATGGCAGCTCGATGCGGAAGTGGAATACCGCGTCACCGCGAAGTGGAGCGTGGCCGTCGGTGGGCAGAACCTGACCGACAACTACCCGGACCGCTCCAACGACGACATCCACTACTTCGGCAACCTGCCCTACGACGTGTTGTCGCCGATCGGCAGCAACGGCGCGTACTGGTACGGGCGCGTGCGCTACGCGTTCTGACCCGGCGGCTGGAAGCCGGGCCAGTGCCCGGTTTCCAGCATCCGCCTTCATGCGCCCGCGGCGGAACGATAACTTTCCTCTCACGTGCCGCGTGGCATGGTAGGGAAATGGTCAAAGCGTCCATCAGCCCGCCCCCCGCGCTGGATCCCGCTTGTGCCCTGTTCCTTGACGTGGACGGCACGCTGGTCGGGTTCGCGGCACAACCCGAAGATGTCCGCCTGCCACCACAGGTGCGCGACTGGATAGCCCGTATCGGCGAACGCCTCGGTGGCGCCCTGGCGCTGGTCAGCGGACGCCCGCTGGCACAGCTTGACCAGTTGTTCGCGCCACTGCGCTTGCCCGCCGCGGGCCTGCATGGCGCGCAATTGCGCCGCACCGACGACGACGCGCCGGCAGACGCCGACCCCGCCCACTGGCTGCATGACCTGCATGTGCAGGCAATGCGCCTGGCGCACGCGCACCCCGGCGTACGCGTGGAAGCCAAGGGCCAGGCCCTGGCGCTGCATTGGCGCAATGCACCGGATGCCGCAGCCGCGGTCGAAGCCTTCGCGCGCGCGCAGTTGCCGCGGCTGCCCGGCGTCCGCCTGCAACCGGGCAACCATGTGGTCGAACTGGTGTCCGCCAGCCACGACAAGGGCACGGCGGTGAGCACGCTGATGCGCGCACCGCCCTTCGCCGGGCGCCGCCCGGTGTTCGTCGGCGACGACCTCACCGACGAGTACGGCTTCGCCGCGGCGACACGGCTCGGCGGCTACGGAATCCTGGTCGGCGACCGCTCGCCCAGCCAGGCGCGCCATGCCCTGCCGGATGTGGCCGCGATGCACGCGTGGCTGCGCGCGGGCGCGGCCTGATGCCACACCGCGGTGCCGGGCCATCGATCCGGACGCGGTCGCACCCCGGGGACGGCACGGCCGCCCCACCAGCAAGGAGGAAGCGATGCTTCAAGCCAATCTCGAGATGGGCGTCATCGGCAATGGCAGTTTCGGTGCCCTGATCGACCGCCATGCGCGCGTGGTATGGAGTTGCCTGCCCGCGTTCGATGGCGACCCGGCGTTCTGCGCGCTGTTGTCGCCGCGCGAACATGACGGCGGCGACTTCGCCATCGAGCTGGAGGATTATGCCGGCAGCGAGCAGCACTACATCACCAACACCGCGATCCTGCGCACGGTGCTGCGCGACAGCCACGGTGGCCAGGTGGAGGTGATCGACTTCGCGCCGCGCTGGCGCCGCCACGACCGCTTCTACCGGCCGCCGAGCCTGGTACGCCGCATCCGCCCGCTGTCGGGCAACCCGCGCATCCGGGTAGTGGCGCGGCCGCTGGCCAACTGGGGCGCGCGCGTGCCCGACTGCACCTGGGGCAGCAACCACCTGCGCTGGCTGCTGCCCGGCTTCACCCTGCGCCTGACCACCGACGTACCGGTGCGTTTCATCCGCGACGCGCTGCCGTTCGTGCTCGCCCACCCCATGGAGCTGGTGCTGGGCGTGGACGAACCGCTGGACCGCGCGCTTGCCAGCTACGCGCAGGACGCGCAGCAGCGCACCGAAGATTACTGGCGCGAATGGACCCGCTACCTGTCCATTCCGCTGGAATGGCAGGACGCGGTGATCCGCAGCGCCATCACCCTGAAGCTGTGCCAGTACGAGGACAGCGGCGCGATCATCGCGGCGATGACCACCTCCATCCCCGAGGCCCCGGGCAGCGCCCGCAACTGGGATTACCGCTACTGCTGGCTGCGCGACGCCGCGTTCGTGGTGCGCGCGCTCAACCGGCTGGGCGCCACCCGGTCGATGGAGGATTTCCTGCGCTACATCTTCAACCTGGCCACCACCGACGGCAGCCTGCAGCCGCTGTACGGCATCGGCCTGGAGGAACGGCTCGACGAGCATGAAGTGCCGTCGCTGGCGGGGTACCGTGGCATGGGCCCGGTGCGGCGCGGCAACCTGGCCTGGCTGCAGCGGCAGCACGATGTCTACGGCTCCGTGGTGCTGGCTTCGACCCAGCTGTTCTTCGACCAGCGCCTGAAGGACCCGGGCGACGCGCACACCTTCGCCCGGCTCGAACCGCTGGGCGAACGCGCCTATGCCCTGCACGACGTGCCCGACGCCGGGCTGTGGGAGTTCCGCGGGCGCACCGCGGTGCATACCTATACCGCCGCGATGTGCTGGGCGGCCTGCGACCGCCTGGCCAAGATCGCCACGCGCCTGGCGCTCGGCGAGCGTGCCGCGCTGTGGCGCGAGCGCGCCGACCACATCCACCAGCGGGTGCTGGAGCGCGGCTGGAACCCACGGCTGGGCCACTTCACCGACACCTTCGATGGCAGCCACCTGGACGCGTCGTTGCTGCTGCTGGCCGACATCGGCTTCATCGACGCGGGCGACCCGCGCTACGTCGCCACGGTGGAGGCCATCGGCCACGGCCTGCGTCGCGGCGACGCGCTGTTCCGCTATATCGCCCCGGATGACTTCGGCGCGCCCGAGACCAGCTTCACCATCTGTACGTTCTGGTACATCGATGCGCTGGCCGCGATCGGCCGCATGGACGAGGCCCGCGTCCTGTTCGAAAGCGTGCTGGCACGGCGCAACCACCTCGGGCTGCTGTCCGAGGACCTGGCGTTCAGCGATGGCGAGCAGTGGGGCAACTTCCCGCAGACCTATTCGCACGTGGGCCTGATCACCGCCGCGATGCGGCTGTCGCGCAGCTGGCAGGAGGCCTCGTGAGCCGCCTGGTGGTGGTCTCCAACCGGGTCGCGCTGCCCGGCGAAAGCCGCGCCGGCGGGCTCGCCGTGGGGCTGCTGGCGGCATTGAAGGAACGCGGCGGGCTGTGGTTCGGCTGGAGCGGGCGCGCCGTGTCCGGCCCCAGCGGGGAACTGCACGAACACAGCGACGGCGCCATCCGCTATGCCACCCTGGACCTGTCCAGGGCCGACCTGGACAGCTACTACAACGGCTTCTCCAACCGCGCGCTGTGGCCACTGCTGCACTTCCGCCTGGATTTGGTGGATTACGACCGCAGCAAGCGCGAAGGCTACTGGCGGGTCAACACGCTGTTCGCCGACCGGCTCGCGCCACTGCTGCGCGACGACGACACGGTGTGGATCCACGACTACCACTTGATCCCGCTGGCGGCGCTGCTGCGCGAACGCGGCATCGGTTGCCGCATCGGCTTCTTCCTGCACGTGCCGGTGCCGTCGGCCGACCTGGTGCAGGCGCTGCCCGAGCATCGTTCGCTGTTCTCGGCGCTGTACGCCTGCGACCTGCTCGGCTTCCAGACCCGGCGCGACGTGGACCGCTTCCGCTCCTGGGCGCGCCTGTTCGGCGGTGGCAGCGCCATCGACAGCGGGCATATCCGGTCGCCCGACGGGCGCCGCGTGCGCATCGCCGCGTTCCCGATCGGCATCGATACCGAGCACATCGCCCGGCAGGCACGGGTGGCTACCGGCAACAGCGCGGTGCGCGCGCTGCGGCACAGCCTGCAGGAACGCAAACTGGCCATCGGCGTGGACCGGCTGGACTACTCCAAGGGGCTGCCCGAACGCTTCCATGGCTTCGAGCGCTACCTGACCCGCTACCCGCAGCAGAAGGGCAGCATGACCTTCCTGCAGATCGCGCCGGTCTCGCGCGGCAGCGTGGCCGAGTACCGTTCGCTGCGCAGCGAACTGGAGCGGCTGGCCGGGCACATCAACGGTGGCCACGCCGAGGCCGACTGGACCCCGTTGCGCTACGTCAACCAGAACTACGCCCACAGCACCCTGACCGGGTTCTACCGCGAGGCCGCGGTGGGACTGGTGACGCCGCTGCGCGACGGCATGAACCTGGTGGCCAAGGAGTACGTGGCGTCACAGGACCCGGACGATCCCGGCGTGCTGGTGCTGTCGCTGCTGGCCGGCGCCGCCGACGAACTGAAGCAGGCGCTGCTGGTCAATCCGCACGACCTGGACGGCGTCGCCGACGCCATCGCCACCGCAGCCAACATGCCGCGCGGCGAACGCATCGAGCGCTGGCAGGCAATGATGCAGCACCTGCGCGAGCACGACATCAACCGCTGGCGGCGCGACTACCTGCAGGCGCTGGAAGGCGACTGAGAGAGCCCCATGCGGGGCAAGCCCCGCATCTACGTCCGCGCTGCGTTGTCCCGGATGAACCACGCGCCTGCGGCGTTGTCCCGGCCGAACCCGCGAACGCGCCATCCCGGCCTGCCTGCAAACGCACGATTCCCCGTAGGTGCGGGGCTCGCCCCGCACAGAGCTTCACCGGGAAAACCCCGTGCGGGGCAAGCCCCGCATCTACGCCCGCACAGGCTTCTCAATCCAGGAAACGCGCCGCCTGCGCCGGGGTAGGCAGGTAGCAGGCGTCGTGGCGCCCGAACCAGCGGTAGCGGTTGCGCGCCAGCCAGCGGTAACCGCGGTCGCGCAGCGGACGGGGCAGCAGGCGCGCCAGCCGGGCCAGCTGCCAGATGCCGCCCAGGCCGGCCAGCACGCGCACGATGGCGTCGGTATCGGTATACGCGCGGCCCTGCTCGACCAGCAGGAACGACAGCGGGTCATCCGGATCCAGGCCATGGGCGCGCATCAACCGGCGCCCGTGCGCGCCCTGCATCGCCGCGAACCGATAGCGGCCGTGGCGGTCGAAACGCAGCAGGAAGCGCACCCAGCGACTGCACAGCGCGCAGACGCCATCGAACACGATCACCGGCGCAGGGCCGGAGGCGGAGTCGGACGTCCCTTTACCCATCGCCGCGGCCTCCGCCGATGCGGCCGCTGACGGGAACGTCCGGTTCTGCCTCCCGGTTCCCGATCGGCAACAGCCAGCCCTCGTAGCGGATCAGCGGCCCGAGCAGCGGCATCGCCACGTCCACCAGGAACGTGTAGCGGTCGCCATCGACGCGTTCGCGGCAACGCACCTGGGCGAACCAGGCGGCCGGCAACGGTACGCTGCCAAACGCCCAGGCCCGCTCGACCCGCCAGTGGATTTCGCCATCCACGGCCGCCAGCGCGAAACGGAAGCGTACCGCGCCCAGGCGCTCGAACAGGCGGCCCTGGCGCGACCACAGCCGCGAGGCCATGCGCGCGTCGCCGAAACGGCGGTTCCAGCGCTCGCCGGCGCCCTCGGCCACGAACTCGACCGTCACCGGCACCGCGTCCGCCGCCGCGGGCAGCCGTGCCAGCCACGCGCAGGGCGCGACCAGCCAATGGTCGCCGCGGCGCACGCAGGCCTGGCCGCGCCAGCGCTGCCGGCCCTGCACCGAATGCAATGCCTGCAGGGTCGGCGGCAGCCGGGCGAACGCGGCGGCGCCGAGCACCCGCGCGAACAGCGGCGCGGTCACCGTGCCATCCACACCAGCGTGGCCATGCGTCCGCTGCGACGATCGCGGCGGTGCGAGAACCAGCGCGCGGAATCGGCGATGGTGCACTGGTCGCCGCCATGGATCGCCGCCGGGTCCATGCCGGCGGCCTGCAGCCGTTGCCGTGCCAGCGCGTACAGATCCACCCGCCAGTGCCCGGGCCGGGTGCCGGTGAAGGCCGCTTCGGCAGCGGCCGCATGTGCCAGGAAGGCGTCGCGCACGTCGGCGCCGATCTCGTAGTGCGCCGGCCCGGCGGCGGGGCCGAGCCAGGCGATGACCTCCGACGCCGGCGCCCGCATGGCCGCGAGCGTTGCCTCCAGCATGCCGTCGGCGAGCCCGCGCCACCCGGCGTGCGCGGCGGCTACCTCGCCGCCGTCGCGGGCGGCGAACACCACCGGCAGGCAGTCGGCGGTGAGGATCGCCAGCACCACCCCCGGCACCGCGGTCACCGCGGCATCGGCGACGGGTTCGGCGTCCACGCCCTGCGCCACCGGCGGTGCGTCGAAGCGCAGCACGCCGGTGCCGTGCACCTGGCGCAGCCAGTGCGGCGCCGAAGGCAGGCCCGCCAGCCGCTGCAGTTCATCGCGGTTGCGCTGCACCTGCTGTGGGTCGTCGCCTTCGGCCGAGCTGCGGTTGCCCAGGTTGAAACGGTCGAATGGCGGCAGCGAGCCGCCCGCGCCATGACGCAGCGTGGTGAACGCCCGCACCCCGGGGGGCGCGGGCCAGTCCGCCGCCAGCAGCGGCAACGCGGCGGCCATGATTCAGCGCCGCTCGCGTTCGGCGAACAGGACGCTGTCCTCGCGCAGCGCCTTCATCAGCGCCAGCATGTCGGCCGGCACCGGCGCGCTGTTGCGGATCGCCTCGCCGGTGATCGGGTGCATGAATTCCAGCGTCTCGGCGTGCAGCGCCTGGCGCCTGAAGCCGCGCAGCTGCGCGACCAGTTCGTCGGTGGCGCCCTTGGGCAGCTTCAGCGCGCCGCCGTACAGCGGGTCGCCGATGATCGGGTGCTTCAGGTGCGCCATGTGCACGCGGATCTGGTGGGTGCGGCCGGTTTCCAGGCGGCATTCCAGCGCGGTGTGGGCGCGGAAGCGTTCGCGCAGGCGGTAATGGGTGACGGCGTCGCGGCCATCCTCGCGCACGGCCATGCGCAGGCGGTCGCGCGGGTGGCGGTCGATCGGCGCGTCGGCGGTGCCGCCGGACACCAGCGCGCCGCTCACCACGGCCAGGTACTGGCGGTGCACTTCGCGCGCGGACAACTGCTCCACCAGCGCGGTCTGCGCCTGCAGGGTGCGGGCCACGACCATCACCCCGCTGGTGTCCTTGTCCAGCCGGTGGACCACGCCGGCGCGCGGCACCGACGCCAGCGCCGGGTCGCGGAACAGCAGCGCGTTGACCAGGGTGCCGGTGGGGTTGCCGGCTCCCGGGTGGACCACCAGCCCGGCCGGCTTGTCGATCACGAAGACGTGCTCGTCCTCGTACAGCACCGACAGCGGGATGTCCTCGGGCAGGGCGTTGGTCTCGGTGTCCAGCGTCGCATTCAGGGTGGCCAGCTCGCCGCCCCGCACCGGATCGCGCGGGCGCGCCGGGACGCCGTCCAGCAGCACTGCCCCGGACTTGATCCATTCGCTCAGGCGGGAACGGGAGAATTCGGGGAACAGCTCGGCCAGCACGGCGTCGAAACGGCGGCCGGCGGCGGCGTCGGGCACCCGCGCCTGGCGGGAAGGAAGGGAAGCGTTGTCGGACATGGCAGGGGTATCGGCGGAATTCGGGGGGTCCCGGCGACAGGAGTCAGTCGCAGGACAGGCCACTAGGCTATCATCGCCCCTTCGTATTCCTGCCGCGTCCCGCCCCGACCCATGATCCGACGCTCCCCGCTGCTGTCCGCTCCCGTCCGCATCACCGCCCTGCTGCTGGTCCTGGTCTTCGCCGCCACCGGCTGCCACCGCGGCGCAAAGGGCAAGAACGCCGACGAGGGCATGCCGGTCGAGAGGCTCTACGAAAAGAGCCACAAGCTGATGGAAGGCGGCAACTGGTCCGGCGCCGAGGCCAGCTTCCGGCGGCTGATCGCCCAGTACCCGTATGGCCCGTACACCGAGCAGGCGATGATCGAAAGCGCCTACGCCCAGTACAAGGCCGGCAAGAACGACGACGCGGTGTCCAGCATCGACCGCTTCATCCGCACCTACCCGACCCACCGCAACATCGCCTACCTGTACTACCTGCGCGGGCTGGCCAACGGCAACAGCGACACCGTGTTCCTGCGCCGGGTGTGGTCGCTGGACTCCAGCCGTCGCGACCTTTCCACGCCGCGCCAGGCCTACGCCGACTTCAACATCGTCACCGAGCGCTACCCCAACAGCCGCTACGCCGCCGACGCGCGCCAGCGCATGATCGAGCTGCGCGACGTGTTCGCCCAGCACGAGATGGACAACGCCCTGTACTACGCCCGCCGCGGCGCCTGGGTCTCGGCCGCCGGTCGCGCCACCTATCTGCTGGAAACCTACCCGCAGAGCGCCTTCCAGAACGACGCGGTGGCGCTGCTCGGCGAGTCCTACGTCCACCTGGGCAACAAGACCCTGGCCGACGACGCCCGGCGCGTGCTCGAGCTCAACGAGCCCGGCCACCCGTGGCTGCAGGGCGAGTGGCCGAAGTACCCGTGGATCGCGCGCAAGCTCAACCCGTTCGCCGGCGAGAAATCCGCCGCCACCGGCCAGCGCAACGCGCGGATGAACCGCAAGTAATCCGCGCCGGCCACAGCCCGGTCGCACGTACGACGCCCCGCAAGGGGCGTTTTGCGTTCATGGGAAGGGCAAAGCCCCGCCCCGGCGGCCACGACAGTCCCGGGCGCACAGGCAGTCAGGGGCACGCCGGGCACCGGCGCGGTGCCCGGTTGCAGGGTCGGGAAAGCGGCCGGGACAGCCCCGGCATCTGCGCCACGGGTGCCCGGGCGCGGCCGGCACGGGCGGCGGCGGGTGCCCCGCGCAGCGTTCGCGGGGCGGCGCCAGGCCTGGGCGGGCACGCCGCGTCGCGGCGCAGTGCGCCGCGACCGGGCGGTTACGGCTTGGCGGCGGCCGCGTCGTCGGCCTTGAACACGGTCCGGCAGTCGCGGCGGAATTCCTCGCCGGTGCGGCGCCAGGCGAAGCTGCGGCAGTGGCGGTTACCCTCCTGGGTATCGGCCACCTTCACCGCGTAGAACGCCTGGAAGAACTCGTCGCGGCTGACCTGGCCGTCGCCGTTCCAGTCCATCTGCTCCTTCTCCACGCCACGGGTGATGGCGATGCCGGCGTACCAGGCCCAGCCCAGCCAGCCCAGCGCCAGCAGCACCAGTACCAGCAGCGCGCGGCGGCGCGGAGTGAATCGGCCGCGCAGGATCATGACACGCGCCGGATGCGGGCACCGAGCGCACCGAGCTTTTCCTCGATGTTCTCGTAGCCGCGGTCCAGGTGGTAGATGCGGTCGATGGTGGTATCGCCATCGGCCACCAGCCCGGCCAGGATCAGGCTGGCCGACGCGCGCAGGTCGGTGGCCATCACCGGCGCCCCGCTGAGCCGTTCGACACCGCGGCAGATGGCGGTATGGCCCTCGACCTGGATGTCCGCGCCCAGGCGCAGCAGCTCGTTGACGTGCATGAAACGGTTTTCGAAGATCGTCTCGTTGACCACGCCCACGCCGTCGGCGATGCAGTTGAGCGCCATGAACTGCGCCTGCATGTCGGTCGGGAACGCCGGATACGGCGCGGTGGTCAGGTTGACCGCCTTCGGCCGTCGGCCGTGCATGTCCAGGGTGATGGTGTCCTGCGTGGTCTCGATCGTCGCGCCGGCCTCGGCCAGCTTGGCCAGCACCGCGTCGAGCGTGTCCGGGCGGGCGTTGCGCATCACCACGCGGCCGCCGGTCATTGCCGCGGCGACCAGGAAGGTGCCGGTCTCGATGCGGTCCGGCAGCACCGCGTGGCGGCCGCCGGCCAGGCGCTCGACGCCCTCGATCACCAGCCGCGCGGTGCCCAGCCCTTCGATCTTCGCGCCCAGCGCGATGAGGCAGTGCGCCAGGTCGGTGACTTCCGGCTCCATCGCCGCGTTTTCCAGCACGGTGGTGCCTTCGGCCAGCACCGCGGCCATCAGCACGTTCTCGGTGCCGGTGACGCTGACCATGTCGAAGGTGAAGCGACCGCCCTTCAGGCGCTCCGCGCGCGCCTTGATGAAGCCGTTCTCCACGGTGATTTCCGCGCCCAGCGCCTGCAGGCCCTTGATGTGCTGGTCCACCGGGCGCGAGCCGATCGCGCAGCCGCCGGGCAACGACACTTCCGCCGCGCCGTACTTGGCCAGCAGCGGGCCGAGCACCAGGATCGAGGCGCGCATGGTCTTGACCAGCTCGTACGGCGCCACGTGCTGGTTGACGCTGCGCGGGTCGACCACGATCGCGCTGCCGCGCGACAGGGTGCCCTGGTCGATGGTGACCTTGGCGCCCAGTTCGCCGAGCAGCTTCACCGTGGTGATCACGTCGTGCAGGTGCGGCACGTTGGTGATCTCCACCGGCGCATCGGCCAGCAGGGTCGCGCAGAGGATCGGCAGGACGGCGTTCTTGGCGCCGGAGACATTGACTTCACCGTTCAGCGCATTGCCGCCGGTGACCACGATTTTCGCCATGTGTGTGAGGCCAGTAGGTTGGAGGGGGCCGGCTCAGCCGGCTTCGCCGGGGGTGACGGTTTTCAGGGCCAGCGCGTGGATCGCGCCGCCCATCAGCTCGCCCAGCGTCGCATAGACCATGCGGTGGCGGGCCAGCGGCAGCTTGCCGGCGAAGGCCTCGCAGACCACGGTGGCCTCGAAGTGCACGCCGTCCTCGCCACTCACCTGGGCGCGGGCGCCCGGCAGGCCGGCTTCGATCAGGTTCTGGATGGTCTCGGCGTCCAAGTCGCTTTCCTAATAAAATGAACGCCCATTCTACTCCCCGAGTGGCGCCCGCATGGCTGCTTCCCCCCTTTCGCCGGACTCGCTGCACGACGCCGACCTGATCGCCAGCGGCCGCCGCGTGTTCGAGATCGAACGCGCCGAACTGGAACGGGTCGGCGGCCGCATCGGCGACGCGTTCGCGGCCGCCTGCCGGCTGATCCTCGGCTCGCGCGGCCGCGTGGTGGCCACCGGCATGGGCAAATCCGGGCACATCGCGCGCAAGATCGCCGCCACCCTGGCCTCCACCGGCACCCCCGCGTTCTACGTGCACCCGGGCGAGGCCGGGCATGGCGACCTGGGCATGATCACCGCCGACGACGTGGTGCTGGCGCTGTCCTACTCCGGCGAATCGGACGAGGTGCTGATGCTGCTGCCGGTGCTCAAGCGCCAGGGCAACCCGCTGATCGCCATGACCGGCCGCCCGCAGTCCAGCCTGGCCAGCGCCGCCGACATCCACCTGGACGTGAACGTGGACCACGAGGCCTGCCCGCTGGCGCTGGCGCCGACCTCCAGCACCACCACCTCGCTGGCCATGGGCGACGCCCTGGCCGTGGCCCTGCTGGACGCGCGCGGCTTCACCGCCGACGACTTCGCCCGCTCGCACCCGGCCGGCAGCCTCGGCCGGCGCCTGCTGCTGCACATCACCGACGTGATGCACGGCGGTGCCGACCTGCCCAGCGTGCGCGAGGACGCCAGTCTCAGCGAAGCGCTGGTGGAGATGAGCCGCAAGCGCCTGGGCATGACCGCCGTGGTCGACGCGCATGGCCGCCTGGTCGGGCTGTTCACCGACGGCGACCTGCGCCGCGCGCTGGACACCGACCTGGACGTGCGCACCGCCGGCATCGCCCAGGTGATGACCCGCGCGCCGCGCACCATCGGCGCCGACCAGCTGGCGGTGGAGGCAGCGCGCATGCTGGAGCAGTACCAGATCAACGGCCTGATCGTCGTCGACGGCGAAGGCCGCGCCGTCGGCGCCCTGAACATTCATGACCTGTTGCGGGCAAAAGTGGTTTAAAAGCCCGCACAATCACGCTTCCGGGCCCGATGGCCCGCCCCCGCCGCAACGGATCGCCCGCACCATGTCCTGGTCTCCCCTCGCCCACTTTCCCGCCGAGCTGCATGCCGTCGCCGCCACCATCCGGCTGGCGTGCTTCGACGTGGACGGGACCCTGACCGACGGGCGCCTGTACTACGACCACGCCGGCAACGAGAGCAAGGCGTTCTTCGTGCAGGACGGGCTGGGCCTGAAACTGCTGCAGAAGCACGGCATCCACCCGGTGCTGATCACCGCGCGCAACAGCCTGTCGGCGCAGCGCCGCGGCGCCGACCTGGGCATCGACACCCAGATCGCGGTCGGCGACAAGCTGGCCAGCGTGCGCGCGCTGTGCGAGCGCTTCGGCATCGGCCTGGCGCAAGTGGCGTTCATGGGCGACGACCTGCCGGACCTGGCCCCGCTGTGCGCGGTCGGGCTGGCGGTGGCGCCGGCCAACGCGCACCCGCTGATCGCCGGGCGCGTGCACTGGCAGACCCGCGCCGAGGGCGGCCGCGGCGCCGCGCGCGAGCTGTGTGACGTGCTGCTGGCGCTGCAGGGCCGGCTGGACGCGGTCGTGGCGGAGTACGCGCGATGAACTGGCGCATGCTCATCGGCACCGGCCTGCTGCTGGCGGCACTGGCCAGCGGCTGGTCGGCCTGGCGGCACCGCGCGACCCTGGCGCCGGCCGGCGCCTCGCAGGTCCGTGCCGATTACGTGCTGGGCGATTTCGAGATCGTCACCCTGGACAAGGACGGCAAGGAGGCAGCCACGCTGCGCGCGCCGTCCATGGAGCGCAATGCGTCCGACCAGACCTCGGTCATCGCGCGGCCGCTGTTCCTGCTGCCCGACGCCGAGGGCCGGCACTGGCAGCTGCGCGCCGACACCGGCTGGGTCAGCGCCAAGGGCGACGAACTGCGCCTGCGCGGCAACGTCGCCGGCGACAGCCCCGAGCAGGGCGGCACCCCGCCGACGACCTTCCGCACCACCGCGCTGGACGTGTTCCCCGAACGCAGCCTGGCCCGTACCGCCGAGCCCGTCACCATGGCCCGCCCGGGCCTGCGGCAGAGCGGCGTCGGCTTCGAGGCCGACCTGAAATCCCGGCAGTATTCCCTTCTTTCCCAGGTCAAGACCCGTTATGAACCCAATGCTGCCCGCCAGGCTCGCTAAGCTCGCGCCGGCCGTCCTGCTCGCCGCCACGCTCGTTCCCGGCGTGGCCACGGCCAGGGAATCGGACCGCAACCAGCCCATGGACATCGTCGCCGACAACAGCGGCGGCAACCTGGCCGGCGGCAACGGCAAGTACCGTTTCAGCGGCAACGTGGTCATCGTCCAGGGCACGCTGGAGATCCATGCCGACACCGCCGACGTGATCCAGAAGAACGGCGAGACCGAACGCGTCGTGCTTACCGGCAAGCAGGCCACGCTCAAGCAGCAGATGGACGACGGCACCTGGATGAACGCCCGCGCCGACAACATGGACTACAACGTCAACAGCGAGGTGATCGTGCTGACCGGCAACTACAAGGTCGACTCCGAGCGGGGTTCCAACGCCGGCCAGCGCATGGTCTACAACACCCGCAGCGGCGACATGCAGAGCGGCGGCGACGGCACCCGCGTGCGCACCGTGATCCAGCCCAAGAACAAGGCGCCGGCCGCGGCGGGAGAGAAGAAGTAATGCTCGTCGCCGAAGGCCTGCGCAAGCGCTACAAAAACCGCGAGGTCGTGCGCGAGTTCGGCCTGTCGCTGGATGCCGGCGAGGTGGTCGGCCTGCTCGGCCCCAACGGCGCCGGCAAGACCACCTGCTTCTACATGATCGTTGGCCTGGTCGAGAGCGACGCCGGCCGCATCGTGCTGGACGGCCGCGACATCACCGGCGAGCCGATGTACGCGCGAGCCAGGCTGGGGGTCGGCTACCTGCCGCAGGAGCCGTCGGTGTTCCGCAAGCTCAGCGTGGCCGACAACATCCGCCTGGTGCTGGAACTGCGCGAGGACCTGGACGCCGACGGCCGCGAACGCGAACTGTCGGCGCTGCTGGACGAACTGCAGATCAGCCACGTCGCCGACCAGGCCGGCGCCAGCCTGTCCGGCGGCGAACGCCGCCGCTGCGAGATCGCCCGCGCGCTGGCCGCCAAGCCGCGCCTGATCCTGCTCGACGAACCGTTCGCCGGCGTCGACCCGATCTCGGTCGGCGAGATCCAGCGCATCGTCACCCACCTCAAGCAGCGCGGCATCGGCGTGCTGATCACCGACCACAACGTCCGCGAGACCTTGGGAATCTGCGACCGCGCGTATATCCTCAACGAGGGCAGCGTGCTGGCGCAGGGCGCACCGGAAGCGCTGCTGTCCAACCCCGACGTCCGCCGTGTCTACCTTGGAGACAGCTTCACGCTCTGATCCAGCCGCGGCAGGCCGTTTCCCCTTCTGCCTGGAACCGGGATGAAAGCACGGCTGCAGACATCGCTGGGACAGCAGCTGGTCATGACGCCGCAGCTGCGCCAGGCCATCCGCCTGCTGCAGATGTCCAGCACCGAGCTGGAGCTGGAACTGGCCGGGGCGGTGGAGAGCAACCCGCTGCTGGAATGGGCCGACGAAGCCGCGCCCGGCGAGCCGGGCCCCGACCCGGGCTCCGAACCGGGGGACGCCAGCGCCGCGGCCGATGCCGGCGACGGCCACGCCGACGCGGGCATGGACTGGCCCGGCGAGGGCGAGCAGTGGAGCGGCGGCCAGGGCGGCTCGTTCGATGACGACGACAGCGATGCCCGCGACCGCGTCGCCGGGGCCGACACCCTCGCCGACCACCTGCTGTGGCAGCTGCACCTGTCCCACCTGAGCGCACGCGACCGCGCCATCGGCGTCGCCCTGGTCGATGCGCTGGACGAGGACGGTTACCTGCGCGAACCGCTTCTGTCCATCGCCCAGACGCTGCGCCCGGACATCGCCGCCGGCGAGGACGAGATCCTCACCATGCTGCACCGGATCCAGCGCTTCGACCCGCCCGGCGTCGGCGCCCGTACCCTGGGCGAATGCCTGGGGCTGCAGCTCGACGCCCTGCCCGCCGCCACCCCGGGCCTGGGCCTGGCCCGGCAGATCGCCGCGGGGCCGCTGGAACGCCTGCCGCGGGCCGGCATTCCCGGTATCGCCGCCGAACTGCGGCAACCGGCCGAGGCCGTCGAGCAGGCCGTGCAGCTGCTGCGCACGCTGGACCCGCGCCCGGGCCGGCAGCTGGGCGAAGTGTCCGCGGACGCCTATGTGGTGCCCGACTGCGTGGTCTGGCGCCAGCGCGGCGTGTGGAAGGCCGCCCTCACCGGCCATGCCGGCCCGCGGGTGGTGATCCACCGTGGCTACGAGCAGCTGATCCGCCGCTGCGGCGACGCCGACGCCAGCTACCTGCGCGGCCAGCTGCAGGAAGCGCGCTGGCTGCTCAAGGGCCTGGAGGCGCGCGGCGAGACCCTGCTGCGCGTGGTCAACAGCCTGCTGCGGCACCAGGCCGGGTTCCTGGAGTTCGGCGCGCAGGCGCTGCGGCCACTGACCCTGCGCGAGATCGCCGCGGAGCTGGAGCTGCACGAATCCACCATCTCCCGCGCCATCGCCGGCAAGCACGTGCGCACGCCGCGCGGCACCCTGCCGCTGCGCGCGTTCTTCGCCTCGGGCATCGACACCGACGGCGGCGGCGAGGCCTCCAGCACCGCGATCCAGTCGATGATCCGGCGCCTGATCGAGGCCGAAAACCCGCGCAAGCCGCTTTCTGACGCCAAGCTGGCCGACATGCTCAAGGGCAGCGGAATACCGGTGGCGCGCCGCACCGTGGCGAAGTATCGTGAAGCCATGAACATCTCCGCCTCCCACGAACGCGTACGCCTTGTCTGAAACGTTCGCGGCCGGCGGCAGGGTTCATTGGCAACCGAAGAACCACAGGAGGCATCCGATGCGTATCGAAACGTTTGGCAAAGACGTGGAAGTCACCCCCGCCCTGAAGGAGTACGTGGAGACCAAGCTGCAACGGCTGGGCAAGCACTTCGACCAGCACTGTGAAGTCAGGGTGACCCTGTCGCTGCAGAAGAACGAGCACCATGTCGATGCCAGCGCCAATCTCCCCGGCCAGACCCTGCACGCCGAGGCCGGCGGACAGACCATGTACGCGGCGATCGACGTGCTGGCCGACAAGCTCGACCGGCTGGTGATCAAGCACAAGGAAAAGCATCTGCCCCACGCCTCCCATGCACTGCGCGACAATGGCTGACATCCGTCACCGTCCGTTGCAGTCATGCCCCTGAATGACCTGATGGCGGCCGTGAGTACCCGGGTACTCGCGGCCGCCGACCGCGACAGCGCCCTGCGCGCCGCCGCCGGCCTGCTCGCCTGCCGCGAAGCCGGCGCCGAGAGCATCTTCCGCAGCCTGTGCGACCGCGAGAACGTCGGCAGTACCGCCATCGGCCACGGCATCGCCATCCCGCATGGCCGCTCCCCCACCCTGCAACACCCGCGCGGCGCCTTCCTGCGGCTGCTGCAACCCATCGATTTCGGCGGCGCCGAACCGGTCGACCTGGTGTTCGCCATGGCGGTGCCCGAGCACTACACCCACCAGCACCTGATGCTGCTGTCCGAGCTGGCGGAGATCTTCTCCGACGCCCACGTCCGCGACGCCCTGCGCGCGGCCAACGACGGCAGCGCGCTGAAGCAGATCCTCGACCATCCGCAGCGGATCCGTCCCTCATGAACACCCGCATCACCGCCCGCGAACTGTTCGACCAGCAGCGCGAGAAACTGGACCTGCGCTGGGCCGCGGGCCAGGCCGGCGGCAACCGCGAGCTGGATGCCGGCGACACCGTCGCGCGGCGCCCGTCGCTGGCCGGCTACCTCAACACCATCTACCCGAACAAGGTGCAGATCCTCGGCACCGAGGAGCTGGCCTGGCTGGACTCGCTGGATTCGCGCCAGCGCTGGGAAGTGATCGAGCGCATCATCCAGGCGCGGCCGCTGGCGCTGGTCATCACCAAGAGCCACGGCTGCCCAGAGGACCTGCGCGCGGCCGCCGACGAATCGCAGACCCCGCTGTGGGTGTCGCCGCGGCGCGGCCACGAACTGCTCAATCACCTGTCCTACCACCTGGCACGCACGCTGGCGCCGCGGATCATCCTGCATGGCGTATTCATGGAGATTTACTCGATCGGCGTGCTGATCACCGGCGAGGCCGGCTCGGGCAAGAGCGAGCTGGCCCTGGAACTGCTCAGCCGCGGCCACCGGCTGGTGGCCGACGATGCCCCCGAGTTCACCCAGATCGCCCCGGACGTGCTCGACGGCACCTGCCCCGAGCTGCTGCAGGACCTGCTGGAGGTGCGCGGCCTGGGCGTGCTCAACGTGCGCCAGATGTTCGGTGACACATCTGTAAAGAAGAACAAGTACCTTCGGCTGATCGTGCACCTGACCAAACCGATGACCGAACCCGGCAGCTACGGCTACGAACGCCTGACCGGCGACTCCGGCAAGCGCCACGTGCTCGACCTGGACGTGCCGCTGATCACCCTGCCGGTGATGCCCGGGCGCAACCTGGCGGTGCTGACCGAGGCGGCCACGCGCCTGCACATCCTGCGCACCAAGGGCATCGACCCGGCGGCGATGTTCATCGCCCGCCACAGCAACCTGCTGGAGCAACGCATCCCATGAACGCCACGCCGGCCCCGGTGCTGGTCATCGTCAGCGGCCTGTCCGGTTCGGGCAAGTCGGTGGCGCTGAAGACCTTCGAGGACCTGGACTACTACTGTTCGGACAACATCCCGGTCAACCTGCTGCCGGAGTTCGTGCGTGGGGTGCTCGGCGAACGCACCGACGACCGGCCGCGGCGCCTGGCGCTGGGCATCGACGTGCGCGGCCGCAGCGACCTGAGCCAGCTTGCCAGCTGGCGGCAGCGGGCGCGCGACCATGACATCGATGCCACCCTGCTGTTCTTCGAGGCCGACGACGACACCCTGCTGGCGCGCTTCGCCGACACCCGGCGGCGGCATCCGCTGAGCCAGCTCGGCCTGTCCCTGCCCGAGGCGATCGTGCGCGAGCGCGAACTGACCGCGCCGCTGCGCCGCGAGGCCAACGCGGTGATCGACACCAGCCGGCTCAACGTGCACCAGCTGCGGCGCAAGCTGATCACCGAATACGCGCTCGGCCACGGCAGCGGCCTGTCGCTGCTGTTCGAGTCCTTCGCCTACAAGCGCGGAGTGCCGGCCGAGGCCGATTTCGTGTTCGACGCGCGGGTACTGCCCAACCCGCACTGGGACCCGGAACTGCGCTCGCTGAGCGGCCGCGACCGCGAGGTCCGCGAGTACCTGGACGCGCAGCCGGAAGTGGTGCGCTACGCGGCCCAGCTCGAGGACCTGCTCGACACCTGGCTGCCCAGGCTGGGCAATGACACCCGCAGTTACGTGACCGTGGCCTTCGGTTGTACCGGCGGCAAGCACCGCTCGGTGTACCTGGCCGAGCGCCTGGCCCGGCATGCGCGCGCGCAGGGCTGGCCGGACGTGGCCACCTTCCACCGCGAACAGGACTGAATGGTGCGCGCAAAGCGCGATCCAGGCGCTATCGCGGACTGCATCCGACCTGTTAACGTTCAGTAATGACCTGCGGCATCCTTCTCGTGACCCATCCCGGCGTCGGCTCTTCCCTGCTGGAAGTGGCCACCCGTCTGCTGCGCCAGCTGCCACTCAATGCCGAGGCCTTCGAGGTTCCGTTCGACGCGGACCTGGACGCGCAGCTGCCACTGGCCTCGGCGGCCATGCGCCGGGTGGAAGGCGAGGACGGCGTGCTGGTGCTGACCGACCTGTACGGGGCCAGCCCCAGCAACCTGGCGGCGCGGCTGGCGCGGCTGGGCACGCCGGTGCGGCGGGTATCGGCACTGAGCCTGCCGATGCTGCTGCGGGTGATGAACTATCCGGAACAGGGACTGGACCAACTGCCCGCCACCGCCGCGGCGGGCGCCCGAAATGGAGCCATCATCGACGATGCTTGAACGCGAACTCACCGTATCCAACCGCCTGGGCCTGCATGCCCGCGCGACCGCCAAGCTGGTGCAGCTGCTGTCCGGCTTCCGCGCCAATGCCACGCTGGTGGCCAAGGGCCGCGAGGTCAACGCCAAGAGCATCATGGGCGTGATGCTGCTGGCCGCCGGCCAGGGCACGCCGGTCACGGTGCGGGTACAGGGCGAGGACGAGGCCGACGCCATGGCGGCGGTCGTGGATCTGTTCGAGCGCCGTTTCGACGAGGACAGCTGATGGCGGCGGCGGACGCGGCGTCGGTTCCTGCCCGCACCACGCCGGGAGGCGTGGCGGCATGACCGCGCTGCGCCTGCATGGCCATGGCGCATCGCGCGGCAGCGCGCTTGGCCGCGCCCGCGTACGCCTGCCGCATGCGCAGGACGTCACCGAAAAGCGCATCCCCGCCAGCGCGGTCGACGCCGAACTGCAGCGCCTGCACCAGGCCATCGAGTCGGCCCGCGCCGAGATGCGCGAACTGCGCCAGCGCCTGCAGGGCGCGCTGCCGGCCGAGGTCGGCGAGTTCCTCGATCTGCACGCCATGCTGCTGGATGATCCGGAGCTGCTGCTGGCGCTGGACGAACGCATCCGCAGCCAGCGCTACAGCGCGGCCTATGCGCTGCGCCTGCAGCGCGACACCCTGGCGCAGGTGTTCGAGGGCATGGAGGACGACTACCTGCGCAGCCGCCTAGATGACCTGGACCACGTCATCGGCCGCATCAACGCCTTCCTGCACAAGCGCCCGGCCGGCATGAAGGGCCTGGCCGGCGAAATCCTGGTGTGCGAGAACGTCGCCCCCTCGGAGCTGGCGCAACTGCAGTCGCAGGGCGTGGTCGGCATCGTCACCAGTGCCGGCAGCCCGCTGTCGCACAGCGCCATCCTCGCCCGCAGCCTGCACCTGCCGCTGGTGGTCGGCGCCAGCGGCGTGCTGAACCGGATCAACGACGGCGACGTGCTGATCCTGGACGGCGGCAGCGGCGAGGTGGTGCTGGAGCCGGCCGCCGACGACCTGCGCCAGTACCGCCAGCGCCTGCGCGAACTGGCGCGCGAACAGCGCGAGCTCGGCCACCTGCGCTCCAAGCCCAGCCGCACCGTGGACGGGGTGGACATCACCCTGCTGGCCAACGCCGAATCGCGCGAGGACGTGGCCCACGCGCACGCCCTGGGCGCGCATGGGCTGGGCCTGTACCGCACCGAATTCCTGTTCCTGCAGCGCAACGGCCTGCCCGACGAGGAAGAACAGTTCCACCATTACCGCGACGCCGTGCTCGGCATGAGCGGGCGGCCGGTGACCATCCGCATCCTCGACCTGGGCGCGGACAAGGCCGATCGCAGCGGGCTGGTGCTGGGCCGCGAGGACAACCCGGCGCTGGGCCTGCGCGGCATCCGCCTGCTGCTGGCGAATCCCAGGGTCGCCGACACCCAGCTGCGCGCGCTGCTGCGTGCCTCCGGCTACGGGCCGGTGCGCGTGCTGGTACCGATGGTCAGCACCCGCGAGGAAATCCTCGCGCTCAAGCGGCGCATGACCCGGCAGGCGGCGGCGCTGCGCGAGGAAGGCCACGTGCTGGCCGAGCACGTGCCGGTCGGCGCGATGATCGAGGTGCCGGCCGCGGCCATCGCCCTGCCGACCTTCATCGACCAGGTCGATTTCCTGTCCGTCGGCACCAACGACCTGGTGCAGTACCTGTTGGCGGCCGACCGCAACAACGAAGCGGTGGGCGAGCTGTATTCGCCGCTGCATCCGGCGGTGCTGCAGCTGCTGGCACAGGTGATCGGCACCGCGCGCGCGCACGGCACGCCGCTGGCGGTCTGCGGCGAGATCGCCGGCGACCCGCGCATGACGCCGCTGCTGCTGGCCCTGGGCCTGACCGAATTCAGCCTGCACCCGGCGACGCTGCTGGAAGTACGCCGGGCGATCCGCGACTGCGACCATGGCCAGCTACGCGCACGCGCCGGCAAGCTGCTGCAGGCGCGCGACCGCCGCGGCATCGAGCGCTGGCTCGCCGGCAGCTGCCCGCCCTGAGCGCCGGCGCCCGGGCACCACGCACCGGCGCGGAGGGTGTGCACCGAAACACCGGCGCGTGATAATGACGCGCCCAACACCTTCCCTGCCGCATCCTGCATCGCGGCCCTCCCGTTCCCGGAGTCCCGATGGCCGAAGCCGTACGCCACGACAAGACCGCGCGCCAGCTGCGCATGCTTTCCGACGCGCTGGACAGTGGCCGGCTGGGGCCGGTGCGACGGCTGGTCAACACGCTGGCGCCGGCGGAGATCGGCAACCTGCTCGAATCGCTGCCGCCGGGCAAGCGCGAGGTGGTGTGGGGCCTGGTCGACCAGGAAGACGACGGCGAGGTACTGGTCCACGTCGGCGAGGAAGTGCGCGAAAGCCTGCTGGCCGACATGGACCCGGACGAGATCATCGCCGCGGTCGAAGACCTGGACATCGACGACCTGGCCGATCTGGTCGAGGACCTGCCCGACACGGTCATCGACGAAGTGCTCAAGTCGATGGACCGCGAAAACCGCGAGCGGCTGGAGCAGGTGCTGTCCTATCCGGAGGACACCGCCGGGCGCCTGATGAACCCGGACGTGGTCACCGTGCGCGCCGACGTCAACATCGACGTGGTGCTGCGCTACCTGCGCCTGCGCGGCGAACTGCCCGACCACACCGACTACCTGTACGTGGTCAGCCGCCGCCACCAGTACCTGGGCCGGGTGTCGCTGGCCTCGCTGGTCACCCACGAGGACAGCACCCCGATCAACCGCCTGGTCGACGACGAGCAGCCGGCGATCGACGTGGGCGAGAGCGCCGACGAGGTCGCGCGGCAATTCTCCGACCACGACTGGGTGTCGGCGCCGGTGGTGGACGACAACAACATCCTGATCGGGCGCATCACCATCGACGACGTGGTGGACATCATCCGCGCCCAGGCCGAGCACCAGGCGCTGGGCGCCGCCGGCCTGGACGAGGACGAGGACCTGTTCAGCCCGGTCTGGCGCGCCATGCGGCGGCGCCTGGTGTGGCTGTTCGTCAACCTGTGCACCGCGTTCGTCGCCGCCAACGTGGTCGGCCAGTTCGAAGGCACCATCGACAAGCTGGTGGCGCTGGCGGTGCTGATGCCGATGGTCGCCGGCCTCGGCGGCAACGCCGGCACCCAGGTGCTGGCGCTGATGGTGCGCGGCCTGGCGCTGGGCCAGGTGGGCGCCTCCAACGTGAAGGCGCTGCTGTGGAAGGAACTGCGCGTGGCCCTGCTCAACGGCCTGCTGATGGGCGCGGTGCTGGGGCTGATCGTGCTGGTCTGGTTCCACAACCCCGGGTTGTCGCTGGTGATCTTCATCGCCCTGACCTGCAACCTGCTGCTGGCGGCGTCGGCCGGCGTGCTGATCCCGATGACGCTCAAGCGGCTGGGGTTCGACCCGGCGCTGGCCAGCGGCATCTTCCTGACCGCCATCACCGACTCGATGGGTTTCTTCACCTTCCTCGGACTGGCGACCCTGGTACTGCTGCGCTGAGCACGGCGCGCCCGAACCGTCGCCGGTCCGGCGACGGATGCTGCCGTGCGCTCAGAAGCTGGCGCGCACGCCCAGGCGGTAGAAGCGCACGTCCTCGTAGAACTCGGCTTCACCCACCAGTCCCCATTCCGGGGTGAAGCGGTACTGCAGGCCGACATTGCCGACCATCGAATGGTCGACCAGCAGGTTGTCGTCCACCCGCAGGTAACCGGCCTTGGCCCACAGCTCCAGGTTGCGTACCGGCCGGGCGCGGATGCCCAGCATCAGCTTGCCGGCATACAGGTGATCGCGGCCGCTGAAACCGTCCTGCGGGTAGTCCCCGTCGCGGTAGTCCAGCCTTGCGCCCAGCCGCAGCAGCGACAGTTCGCTGACGAAATCGGCGCGCGGGGACAGGGAGAGGCTCGTGCCAAGGCCGATCTCGGCCTGGTCGATGGCGACCTCCAGCTGCTGGACGCCCATGTTCCAGTCCCTGGAAACCCGGTCGTAGCCACCGAAGACGTAGAGACCGTCAGTTACCGCCACCGAGCCGCGCGCGTAGCCGCCATTGCCGTGCTCGCCGGCGTCGTACAGGTCCACGTCGAGCCGGGCCACGCCGGCCTCGATCCAGGTATAGCCCGGCCCTTCGATCTTCTCACGCCTAACGAGGGGCGCCTGCGACGCAGGCTGGGGTATGGCGGGTCGCGCGGCGTCAGCCTGCGTGGCGGTTTCGCCGCCGCCGGCCTGCGCGGCCGCCTGCGCCGCCTTCTGCCGCTCCCACCACGGCGCGCGCTGCGCCTGCGCGTCCTGCATTCCGGCCATCGCCACCAGCACGGCGGCCCCGGCGCAGGCGGCCCTGATTTCCTTCTTCATGCGTTCACTTCCTGTGTGAATTGATGCCCGGACGGGCGCCGCGATTCTAGCCGAAGCCACGCCTCTGGCCACGGCCTTGGCGACGGACGGCGGCGCCCGCCGGCTATCATGCGGGCGACACGCCGGACACTTCGCCATGACCACCACCATTACCGATTACTACCAGCCCGGCTGGCGCGAACACGACCACGCCTGCCCCGCCTGCGGATGGCAGGGCGGTTCCTGGCAGATGGAGCTGGAACTGCACGACGAGCAGAGCGAGTACGCCTGTCCGCAATGCGAGTTCCCGCTGCTGGTGGTGCTGCACCCGGACCTGGCGCAGGTCCAGGCCGCCGCCGCGGCCGGTAATGCCGAGGCCGGCGAACAGCTGGCCATCCTCGCCAGCGTGCCACGCCGCCGATGATGCGCCGCACCGGGCAGCAGGCCGCCAGCGCCGCTACGATGGCCACACCCCCGGCGCGGAGCGTCCCATGGCCTTGCCCCGTCTGCATCACCTGCCCCTGCTCGTGCTGATGGCCGTGCTCGGCGGCTGTGCCGCGCTCCCCGCGAGCGACGAAGGGCGGTTCGTCGCCCGCAGCATCGAGTTCGATGGCGTGCGCATACCCTACCAGGTGTTCGTGCCCGCGACGTCCGCGCGCGCGCCCGGCGCGCTGCCGGTGGTGCTGTTCCTGCACGGCTCGGGCGAGCGCGGCGACGACGGCAGGCGCCAGACCGAAGCCGGGCTGGGGCCCTACCTGCGTGCCCATGCGGCGGACTTCCCGGCGCTGGTGGTGCTGCCGCAGGTGGCCAGGGGCGGGGAATGGAGCGGGCGCAACGCGCGCCTGGCGGTCGCCGCGCTGGATGCGGCGATGCGCGAGTTCGACGCCGATCCGCGGCGCCAGTACCTGACCGGCATGTCGATGGGCGGCTACGGCAGCTGGAACATCGCCCTGGCCGACCCGGGGCGCTTCGCCGCGCTGGTGCCGGTGTGCGGCGCGGTGCGCCCTCCGCGCGCCGAACGGCCGGGCCTGCGGGTGGAGGCCGTCGCCGCGGAATCCGACCCCTACCAGGCCATGGCCCTGCGCCTGAAGGACACGCCGGTCTGGATCTTCCACGGCGCGCGCGACGACGTGGTGCGCCCGGACGACGACCGCCGGCTGCATGCCGCCTTCCAGGCGGTCGCTGCCCGCGACGCGCGTTACACCGAATACCCGCAAGGCAACCACAACGCCTGGGACGCCACCTACGCCGACCCGGCGATGTGGCGCTGGCTGTTCGCGCAGGAACGCTGACGCCGCCAGTGCGCCGGCGCGGCGCCGGCGTCACGGCCGGGCTCAGCCCAGCAGCGTTTCCAGCACCGCCATGCGCACGGCCACGCCGTTGGCGACCTGGCGCAATACCCACGACTGCGGGCCGTCGGCCACTTCGTCGGTGACTTCCACGCCGCGGTTGATCGGGCCCGGATGCAGCACCGCCGCGTCGCTGGCGGCGCGCCGCAGGCGCGCGGCGGTGAGGCCGTACTCGGCGTGGTACTGCTCCAGCGACGGCACCAGGCCTTCTTCCATGCGCTCGCGCTGCAGGCGCAGCATCATCAGCGCGTCGGCGCCTTCGAGCATGGCGTCGAAATCCTGCCCGACCACGCAGCCGCGCAGCGTGTCTGCGTCCGGCAACAGCGACTGCGGGCCGCAGACGCGGATTTCACCGACGCCCAGCGTGCGCAGCGCATGCAGGTCGGTGCGCGCCACGCGCGAGTGCTTCACGTCGCCGACGATCAGCACCTTCAGTTTCGAGAAGTCCGGGCCCTTGGCCTGGCGCAGGGTCAGCATGTCCAGCAGGCCCTGGGTCGGGTGCGCGCTGCGGCCGTCACCGGCGTTGATCAGCGCGGTGCCCTCGCCCGCGGCGGCAGCCAGCTCGGCCACCGCGCCGTCGTCGGGGTGGCGTACCACGAAGCCGCGCACGCCCATCGCTTCCAGGTTGCGCAGCGTGTCGCAGGCGGTCTCGCCCTTGCGCGTGGACGAGGTGGACGCGTCGAAATTCAGCACGTCCGCGCCCAGCCGCTGCGCGGCCAGCTGGAACGAACTGCGGGTGCGGGTGGACGGTTCGAAGAACAGCGTGCACACCGCGGTGCCGGCCAGCACCCCGCGCTTGTTGCCGACACGGCCCACCGCCGCGTCGCGGATCTGCCCGGCGCGGTCCAGCAGCTGCAGCAGGTGTTCGCGCGGCAGGCCCTCCAGGGTCAGCAGGTGGCGCAGGCGTCCGTCGGCATCGAGTTGGGAGGCGGTCATGGCAGGTCTTGGGGGTCAGGAAACGGGGGTGGCGTCGCCGGGGGCGGACAGCCAGCGTTCGATGATGACCGCGGCGGCAACCGCGTCCAGGTTGGCGGCGTCGCGACGGCGCTTGCGGCCCTCGGCGCGGTCGGCGGCGAAACGCCGCGCCGCTTCCACCGAGCTGGAACGTTCGTCCACCAGCAGCACGGGGACCTGGTAGCGCTGCCGCAGTTGCCGGGCGAAGGCCTGCGCGCGCTTGCGGTTGGGCTGGTCGTCGCCGTCCAGGGTCAGCGGGTCGCCGACGATCAGGCCGTGCGGGCGCCACTCGCGCTGCAGCCGGTCGAGCGCGGCCCAGTCGGGGCCGTCGCCGCGCACCTCGACCACCGCCAGCGCACGCGCGCCGACGCTGAAGGCACTGCCGATGGCCACGCCGATGCGGCGCGAGCCGACGTCGAACCCCAGCACCGTGCTGTCGGGCGAAAGCGGCGCCGGATCAGGCATGGCCGCTGTACCCGGCCAGGCGGAACAGGTCCACGCCGATGCGCGAGGCGGCCAGCTGCCAGCGCTCGTCCAGCGGCGCCTCGAACAGCACCACCGGGTCGGCCGGCACGGTCAGCCAGCTGTCCTCGGCCAGTTCCTGCTCCAGCTGCCCGGCGCCCCAGCCGGCGCAGCCCAGGGTGACCAGCGCGTTGCGCGGGCCGTCGCCCCGGGCCATGGCTTCGAGGATGTCGCGCGAGGTGGTCAGGTACAGGCCCTGGCCCACGGCCAGGCTGGAATCCCAGTCGCGTGCATCGTCGTGGATGACGAAGCCGCGCCCGGTATGCACCGGGCCGCCATTGAGCACCGGCAGCGCGCGCAGGCGCTCGTCGCCGGTGTCGATCTCCATCTGCGAGAGCACTTCGCCCAGGGTGTATTCCGAAGGCTGGTTGACCACCACGCCCATGGCGCCGTTGTCGTCGTGCTGGCAGATCAGCGCGACGCTGCGCGCGAATCCCGAATCGGTCAGCGAGGGCAAGGCGACCAGCAGGTGATTGGCCAGATTGTCGAAATGCGTGGACATGGCCGCATTCTACCGTCAGCCACGCAGCCGCGCCCGGCGCGCACGCGCCGCCCATGCCCGGTACCGGCCCACCGCGTCGAAGCCGCGGCGCGGCGCGCGCCTCCATGCGCGGCCGCGGCCGCACCAGCAGCGCGCCTATACTGGCCCGCCCTGGGTCCATCACCGCCCATGAGCGCCTATTGCGATATCGCGCCCGGTCATCCGGTCCACGCCCATTACCACGCCCGCGAATACGGATTCCCGCAGCGTGCGGAGCAGGAACTGTTCGAGCGCCTGCTGCTGGAGATCAACCAGGCCGGGCTGAGCTGGGAAACCATCCTGCGCAAGCGCGAGGGCTTCCGCCGCGCCTACCACGGCTTCGACGTGGATGCCGTGGCCGCCTACGGCGAAGCCGACATCGCCCGCCTGCTGGGTGACGCCGGCATCATCCGCAACCGGCTCAAGGTCCTGGCCGCCATCCACAACGCCGGGGTGATCCGCGGCCTGCGCGATTCGCACGGCGGCTTCGCGCAGTGGCTGGACGCGCACCACCCGCGGCCCAAAGCCGACTGGGTGAAGCTGTTCAAGAAGACGTTCCGCTTCACCGGCGGCGAGATCACCGGCGAGTTCCTGATGAGCCTGGGCTACTTGCCCGGCGCGCACCGCGATGATTGCCCGGTGATGGCCGACATCCGCGCGGCGGCGCCACCGTGGCTGGGCGGCGCCGGCGGCTGATCGCGCGCGGCACCGGCCGGCGCCGCTGCAGCGGCGCGCCAGGCCCCGCTGCGGGTGCCTGGCGCCAACCTGCGGGCAGGGTCAGTAGCGACCGCTCAGGTTCACGAACCAGCCCTTGTGGTCGTAGTCGAAGTCGGTCAGGTCGTCGCTGAACTCGGTGAAGTTGTAACCGGCGCCGATGCGGAAGTTCCCGCTCAGGTCGCGGTCCACGCCCACCAGGAAGCCCTGCCGGGTGCCCCCGTCCTTGACCTGCAGCTGGCGGTATTCGCCCAGCGCATGCCATTGCGCGCGCAGTTCGTAGCGCGCCTGGAGGGCACCGAAGGTGGTGGCCGAATCCAGCCACGTACCGCCGCCGCGGCCCATGCGCACTTCGCCTTCGCGGCGGGCCAGCTTGCCGGCGAATTCCCAGTGCTGGTCGTGGCGGTAGACGCCCTCGAACGAAACGATCTGCGAACGCTGGTCGTACTGCGCGCCGCCCAGCTGGCCCATCGACGCCAGGTCGTAGAGGTAGGTGTAGCGGCCGAACAGGCCCCAGCGGGTGCTGTTCCACGGGCGGTAGGCGAAGCCGAAGTTGCCTTCGACGAAACGGGCGCCCTCGGCCGGATCCAGCCGGTCGTCGGTATCGGCGTAGTTGAAGCGCGCGGCGATGCGCCAACTGTCGTTGATGCGGTGGGTCATGCGGGTGGTGCTGACCCACTGCTCGCGGCGCTCGGCACCGCTGTCGCGGCGCCATTCCAGCTTGCTCTGCCAATCGGTATCGGGCGAGGTGCGGCCGCCGGAAATGCTGGCCGCGCGCCGCTCGACCACGCCGCCACCGGTGCTTTCCAGTTCGCCGTTGGACAGGGTGAAACCGGTGTTCCAGCCCTGCGCCGGGTAAAAGTCCATGCCGAAGGTATGCGCCAGCCCGGCCTCGCCACGCTCCTTCAGGAACTGGCTTTCGTTGAACACGTTGACCTGGCTGGACACCCGCCAGCGCTGCCCCAGGGTCCAGCCGTTCTGCCCGCCCGGATTGAACAGCGGGTCGCGTTCGGTGGTGTCGGCCGAATAGGTGTAGCCACCGTAGAAGGCGTGTTCCGGGCTGATGCGGTACTCGGCATTGACGGTGGCGGCGTTGCCACGGTCGCCGTCGGTCACTTCCGCGCCCACCGACGAGTTGTTGCCGAACAGGTGCTTGGCACCGAGGGTCAGGGCATCGTTGTCGGCATACTTGCCACCGTCATCGTCCACGGTCAGCTGGGCCACGCCGTACAGCTCCATCGTGGCGCCGAAGCGGTGCAGGTACTTGACCGCCGCCAGCGTGCCGATGGCATCGAGGTAGCTGCCCTGCTGGTCGACCCGGCGCAGTTCGGCGCTCAGGGTTCCCGCCTCGCTGGCCTGCCACTGCAGCGTGGCCTGGGCCTGGGCCAGGGTATCGGCACCGCGCTCGGCGCGGGTGTAGCGGGTGTACAGGCCCAGGTCCGGGGTGAACTGGCCCAGCAGCTCGGCACCGTACTCGGTCACCGGCAGGCCCGTGTCGTAGCGGGACACCGAATAGCCGGCGTCGGTCTGGCGCCACCATGCTCCGGCGGCCCAGTCCTGTTCGGTCCAGCCCAGCTCCCTGAAATTGGCGCGGGCTTCCAGCGAGCGGGCATCGCCCTTGCGGTTCAACGCGGTGTCGTTCTGCTGGATGAAGCTCAGGCCGCCGTTGTCGGAGAAGAACGCCGGCACGCCGAAGGATTCGGTATGCGCGTACTCGGCCTTCAGGTAGGTGCCCTTGCCGGCCTGCAGGGTGAGGTCGGCGCCCTTGAGCGTGTAGTCCTCGCCGGCCCGGCTCTCGTCGACCCAGGTCGCGCCGAGGCCGACGTGGTCGCCGATCCAGTGCTTGCCGCGGAAGCCCACGGTCACGCCGTCCGCATCGAAGCCGGCCGGCACCCACTCGTAGTCCACCAGCAGGCGCTGTTCGAAGCCGTCCAGCGGCGCATCGCGGGTCAGGGTCGGGCTGTTGTCGCGGGTGATCTGCGCCAACGGGCGGGTCAGCAGGAGGCGGCCCTGCAGTTCGTCGATCTCGTAGTCGGCCCCGCGCTGCAGCACCACCCGGTTCTCGGTACGGCCGCTGCTGCGGTCGCGGATCTCCAGGGTCACCACGTCCGAACCCGGCAGCAGGTCGGTATGCCGCAGGTAGTACAGGCTGCCACCAGTGCCGATGAATTCACTGTGGCCCGGCGCGGTTTCGGCCTGCGAACCGAACACGCGCAGTTCGCTGCCGGCATCGCCCCAGCGGTTGCTGTCGTTCGAGCGCCAGTTGAGCGCCGCGCCATACAGCGCGCGCTGGTACTGGCCGAACTCGGTCCCGGTCAGGCCGGTGGCGTAGTTGCCCCACAGCGCCTGGTTCTTGTCCCAGTCCATGCGCAGGTAGAACCGGCCCATCGTGTCCACGTCGCGACGGGTGTTGGAATCGTCGCCGTAGACCGGGTAGTACAGGTCCGGATCGAGGCGGCGGAAGATGTCCTGCGGGTCGGCCTTGCCGAAACCGTTGAACAGCCGGTCCAGGTCGCGCTCGGTGGTATCGGCCTGCGCGGTCACCAGGTAGCGGCCGCGCAGCTTGGCCTTGCCGTAGAACGCCAGGCGGCCGTCGCTGATGACATCGTCCCGGTAGTTGGCGTCGCCGCGGAACGGCTCGTTGGAACCGCTGACCTTGTTCTGCGCGATGGTCACGTCGGCCAGCGCGACGCCGAAGAAGTAGCGACCGGTGACGTCCACGTCCAGGTGGTGGGCAGGACCGCCCTCGCCGCCCACGCCGATGTCGAAGCGGTGCGTGCCGACCGGCATCAGGTACTCGGCGACGAACTTGCGCTCCAGGTCCACCGGATAGCTTTGGCCGTTGATGCTCAGCGCCATGCCCGTGGGGATGTTGCGGCCCTGGATGCGGATGCGCGAACCGTACAGCGGGATGTTCTGCTGGCGCAGGCCGCTGCCGGCGAAGACATCGTCGATCAGGCTCTGGGTCTGCGCCTGCTCGGCGCTCAGGGCATTGCCCAGCCGCTTCTCGGTGCTGTTGCGCAGCGCATTGGCGCCGCGCTCGGCATCTTCCGGCGACACCAGCTGCAGCACGCGCGGCGAGGTCTCGTCGAACTGGCCGTTGGCGCCGGTGGCACGCAACACGTAGACCAGCTCATCGCCCTTGCGGAAGCGGTACTTGCCCGGCAACGCGCCGTCCCACTCGCCATGGCTGACCGCCGCCACGTCCAGCGGCACGCTCGCCAGCGGCTCGATCAGGTCGGCATCGCTGGCGCGGTACAGGCGCACCTCCATGCGTTCGATGAAGGCCGGATAGTTGCCACGCGCATAGAACTGCACCGGCTTGAGCAGGCGCTCGCCGTCGAAGGCCACCATCGACGGCGCCGATACCGACAGCTCCGGTGACCCCAGGGTCGGATCCTCGGTCGCCCACACCACCCCGCCACCGGGCAGGTCGATGGAGTACTTGCCCATCGCCACCGCCCGGCCCTGCGGTTCGGCCGACACCTCGACCCGGCGATCGGGCTGCAGGGCGTCGGACGACGAACCGGCATGGGTGCCCCGGGTCACCGGCGCGGCATGGCTGCGCGTGCGCAGCTGGAACAACAGGCCGTCGTCGCCGGTGCAGGCGTCCGCGCCGCAGTCCAGCGCCGCAGGCGCCGGTTCCGGCGCGCCCGCGCGGGGTTCGGCCGGCTCGGCGGATGCGACGCCGTCCGGCGTCGCCGCGGCCGTGGCCAGCGGGGTGGTCGCGCCGGCCAGCAGGCACAGCAGGGTGTAGTCCAGCACCTTCATCTTCATACGCTTGTCCATGACCGGCCCCTTACTTGCGCACGCCAGCCGGCACCGCCGGCACGTCCGCGATGTCCACCCGCAGCCTGCTTCGCGCTTCGGCGCCCAGGCGTTTGCCCAATGCATCGGACACCGCCCTGGCGCGCGCCAGGCCCAGCGCCGTGTTGTAGGCGTCGGAACCGCGCATATCGGCGTGGCCGACGATGGAGACGCGGCCGCTGCCCAGCCGTTCCAGCGCGGCGGCCACCGTGTCCAGCAACGCGTCGAAGCCCGGCCGGATGGCGGATTTGCCGGTATCGAACAGCAGCGTGCCCAGCAGCACGCCCTGGCCGTCGATGCCGGCCACCAGCGGCGCGGTGTCGCCCACCTTGGCCCGTGCAACCACGCGCAAGGTCCTGGCCGTGGCCTCGTCGAGCTGCGCCAGCAGGGCGGCCTTGACCGCCGCCGCGCGTTCGAACGCCAGCGCTTCGTTGCTGGCCTCGGCCTGGATCACCACCTCCATGCCCGGGTGCTCGCGCACCTTCGCGGCCATGGCTTCCACCGCCGGCTGGTAGCGCGGCTGTACCTGGGCGCTGCCGGGCGCGAAGAACACTTCGCCCATTTCCATCTCCACCTGGCGCGCGCCGCCCTCGACCGCACGTTCCGGCAGCTTCACGCCCCAGTCGAAGCGGACCGGCATGCCGGGGGTGACCCGGCGCAGCAGCGGATTGTCGGTGGTGAACGCCGCGCCGGTCGGCAGGGTGGACGGATCGACCTTCAGGATGAAGTTGCGACCGCGCTCCCACGCGCCACCGGGAATGCCGGCCAGGTGGTAGCGGCCGTACTGGTCGGTTTCGACCAGCAGCCCTTCCACCGACGCGATGCGCACGCCGGGAATGCCGCGCTCGTCGATGCCGGCATTGCCGATCACGTAGTCGACCACGTAGTCGTCCGCACCGCGGGCGATGCGCCGCTCCACGGTCGGTGCCGCCGCGTTCATGCCCTTGGCCGCCTCGCCGTCGCGATGGACCGTGGTCACGCCCGCGCGGTCCATGCGCACGCTCACGCCCTGGTCGCTGGTCAGCACGAAGTCGTCGCTGAAATCCAGTGCCCGCAGGCGCTGGCGGACCACCACCTGGCGCGCATCGGCGGGATCGGCTTCGGACTGGCGTCCGCCGATCGCGCCCACGACGATGCCATGCAGCAGCGGTGCGCTGGCATCGGCCTGCGGCTGCATGCCGTCGCCACGATCCAGCGTGGTGGAATGGGCCACGTACGCATCCGGCGCGAACCCGCCCTGCACGGTGACGCCGGTCAGCGCGGCACTGTCCTGCCAGCCATCGCCATCGCGGTCGTTGAACACCGTGCCGAACACCAGGCTGTCGTCCAGCAGCGGATCGCCCGCCAGGGTCACCTCGGCGGTGGCCACGTTGGACAGCGGTTCGCCCTCCAGCGAGCGCGCCTGCGCCTGGTTGACCAGGGTCCCGGCGCGTACGCCCGCACCCACCCGCATCAGGTACACCAGCCGCGCCTTGCCGCCGGCGCGCACGTCCAGCCCGTCGAAGCGCAGCGGGTGCTGGCCGGCCACAGTGGCGGCATTGTCGCCATCCTCGACCCGCAGCGAACCTTCCACGTAGCTGAAGCCCGCCGGCGGGGTGTCGATGACGCTGCCCGCCACCAGGCCGACATTGCCGCTGTTCTCGACGGTCAGCGTGTAGCGCACCAGGTCGCCCAGGCGCACCTCGCGCATGCCGGCAACCTTGCTCACCCGCAGCTGCACCTGGCCGGCGACGACCACGGTCACGGTGGCGGTAACGCAGTTGCCCGGGTTCAGCACCTCGCAGATCGTGTACGGGTAGGTGTACGTGCCGGTCGGGATCGCGGTACCGATGCGGATGGTGCCGTCAGGGTTCATCTTCAGGCCCGGGTGCGACGGCACGCCGGGGACCACGGTGACCTCGCCGGGACGGATCGGGCGCCCGCCGAGCGTGTGCTTTTCCAGCACGCTCGGGGTGGTGCCGCCGCCATCGCCGGACAGCGGTTCGCCGCTGTCGCCCACCGGCTCGATCGCCGGCGCGGTGACCGTCACCGTCACGCCTGCATCGGCGCAGTTGCCCGGATGCAGCACCTCGCAGATGCGGTAACCGATGGTGTAGGTACCCGCCGGCGTTGCCGGCGGCACGCTGACCTCGCCGGTGGCCGGATCCAACACCGGCACCGGGCCGCCCTTGGGCGAGGTGGCCGGCGCGGTCACGCGGCCGGTGATCTTTGCCGGGTCGACCGGTGCCCCGTCGAGGGTGTCATTGTCGTAGGCATTGCCCAGCGAAGGCGCGCCGGTGCTGCCATCGGTTGCCGGCGGCAGGTCATCCACCGCGACGATCACCCGCAACGCCACCACCACCGTCACCGTGGCGGTGTCGCACACCGTCGCGTTGGGCGCGGCCAGGCACACCCGGTAGGAGTAGGTGGTGGTGCCGGCGAAACCGGGGGCGGGAACGAAGGTGATCGCGCCGGTTGCCGGGTCGACGCTCACGGTGCCGTCCGCCGAGGTCGCGGTCAGCGTCACGCTGGCCGGATCGATCGCGCCGCCGACATGGGTGTCGTTGTCCAGCACCGGGGTGGTCACCGGCATGCCGGCCTTGGTCGTGGCGCCATCGTCATTGGCGCGGATGGACACCACCGGGGTGCTGAGGGTCGTGGTGCAGCGCGGGTCGCCGGTGCCGGCCGGGCACAACGGGCCGCCGGCCTGCGCGGTGTTGCGGACCATGCCGGCGTCGGCGTCGGCCTGGGTGACGGTGTAGGTGCCGACCAGCTGGCAGGCCGCGCCCGGGGCCACGCTGGCGCAGACGATGCTGCGCGGCGTGATCAGGGCATCGCTGAGCTCCACGTTGGCCAGGGTCGCGTTGCTCCGGTTGGTGAGCGTCACCGTGTAGGTCAGCACGTCGCCCACGGCCGCATCGCCGCCGCTGCTGTCCGCGGTCACGGCCTTGCTCAGCTCCTGGTCCAGCGCATGGGTGATCGGCGTGCTGGTGGTGCTGCTGCCGGTGACCGCCGTCGGCGCCACGCCGGGCGCGGGCGCGGGCGGCAGGCCACGGGCAGTGGCGCTGTTGACCAGCACGCCGGCATCCACGTTCATCTGGGTCAGCGCGTACAGGCGCGGGCCGCAGGTCATCGAGGCGCCCACGGCCAGCGTGCTGCCCGGACAGGCGACCGGGCCGCCCAGCAGCGGGTCGTTCAACGTGATGCCGCTCAGCGCCACGTTGCCGGCATTGGTCAGCACGAAGCTGTAGGTCAGGGTTTCGCCAGCGGCGTAGCCGGTCGGCACGCTTGCGCTCTTGACCAGGTCCAGCACCGGGTTCTGCGCGATCAGCGCGGTGGTGACCGCGGCACTGGCGCAGGGCGTGCCCGCCGGGCATGCCGGGTCGCCAGCGCCCGCCACGCGGGCGCTGTTCACCGCATTGCTGCCATGGAGGATCGGCGACACGTTGATCGTGATCGTCGCCGTGGCGTTGATCGCGAGACTGGCGCGGGGCACGGTGCAGGTCACCGTCTGGCCGCTGACGGTACAGCCGGTGGCGCTGTTGATCAGCAGGCCCGCCGGCACCTCGTCGGTGACCGTGGCGTCCGCGGTCGCATCGGCCGTGCCGGTGTTGCTCACGGTGATGACGTAGTCGAACGGCACGCCCACGATCGCGCTCGCCGGGCCGCTCTTGGTGATCGCCAGTGCCGGCGCGGTGATCGTGGTGGTCGTGGTATTGCTGTCGCACGGCGCCAGCGCGGTGCAGAGCGGATCGCCGCCGCCGCTGACCCGCGCGGTGTTGCCGACGCTGCTGGCCGCGGCCGCCGTCGGGGTGACGTTGATGGTGAAGTCCACCGGGGTGGCGGCCGTCAGCCCCGCCGCGACCGTACAGGTCACGGTCTGTCCGGCGATCCCGCAGCCCGGGGCGGCGTTGATGGTCAGCCCCGCCGGCACGTCATCCACGACCGTGGCCACGGCCGTCGTGTCCGCCGTGCCGGTGTTGCTGACGGTGAGGGTGTAGTCGAACGCCACGCCGACCACCGCGGTCGCCACCGAGGCGCGCTTGGCAATGGCCAGCGCCGGCGTGGTGATGGTGGTCGTCACCGCGTTGCTGGCGCAGCCGGCGGTGCAGTCGGGATCGCCGCCGCCGCTCACGCTGGCCGTGTTGCTCACGCTGCCTGCGGCCGCGGCCATCGGCGTCACCGGGATCACGTAGGTCGCGGTGTTGCCGGGCGCCACGTTGGACAGGCCGGCGGCGATCGTGCAGGCCACGGTCTGGCTGCCGGCCGGGTCGAGCACGCAGCCGGTCGGCAGGCTGCCGATCGCCAGGCCCGTCGGGATCACGTCGGTCACCGTCGCGGCGGCGGTCGTGGCCCCGGTACCGGTATTGGTCACGGTGAGGGTGTAGTCGAACGCCGTGCCAACCACCGCCGTCGCCACCGAGGCGCTCTTGCTGATGGCCAGGTCCGGGCGGTTGCCGACCGTCACGACCACCGTGTTGCTGCGGCAGGGGGTCGCCACCGGGCACGCGGTATCGCCGCCGCCACTCACGGTCGCGGTATTGCTGGTGCTGCCGGTGGCGGCCGCCGTGGCGGTGACGCTGATGGTGCGGGTCACCGTGTCGGCGGGCGCGAGCGAGGCAATGGTGCAGGACACCACCTGCAGGTTCTGCGCGCAGCCGGCGGGCAGCGATGCGGGCACGACCGTCAGCCCGTTGGGGATCGAATCGCTCACCTGGACCGCGGCGGTGGTAGCCACGGCGCCGGTGTTGCGCACCTCGATGACATAGTCGAACGTCGCGCCCACCGCCGCGCTGGCTACCGAGGCGCTCTTGCTGACCGCCAGCACCGGGCTGGGGAACTCGACGCGGAACGCGCAGTCCGCCGTTACCGACCCCGTCGTGTAGGTGTACTTGCCGCCGGCCGGGCCGCTCTGGGTGACCGCACAGGTATCGGAAACGACGGTGGGCGCGCTGCCGGCCACGTTGGGCGTGACCGTGAAGGTGCCGGTCGTCCCTTCCTCCACCGAAGGTTCACCGGTCCAGGTGCCGCCGATGACGGTGGGCGATACCACCCAGGCACGCGCGAAGACGGCGGTGACGCTGCGGTCGGCCGAGCCCATGTTCACGTGGCACTCGCTGCCGTTGACCGCCACGCAGTCGCCGGCCGCATCCCACTGCTTGAAGATGCTGCCGGCGCCGGCGACGGCGGTCAGGTAGGCGTCTTCGTCCTGGCCCAGCCGCTGCTGGCTGCAGGCCGCCGCGGGCACCGACGCCACCGGGCAGGCCAGCGCGGCCGGCACGGCATCGACCCGGCCCGAGCCCGTGCCGGCGGTATTCACGGTCAGGGTGTACTGGTCCGCGCTGACCGGGGTGCTCAGGCCGGCGGAGTCGTTGGCGGAGACGCTGTCGGTCATGCCCGACGGCGGCGTCACCGCAACCACGGTGACGACCGGCGCACCGGCCACCACGGCATTGAGCTGGGTGATCGTATAGACCAGGCTCTGCCCCACCGGCAGGTTGCCGGTGGTATCCAGCGGCCCGCTGCCGCTGGCCGCGCCGCAGCTGGCCGTACCCGGCGCGCTGCAGGTCCAGGCGGCCGCGGCGGTGTTGGCCACGCCGCTCAGCGTGGTCTGGCGGATGAGCGCGCCGGCCACGTCGACCGGGCCGTGGTTGGTCACCGTCACTTCGTAGGTGACCGCGTCACCCACCAGGTAGGACGGCACGTTGCCGTTGCTGATCGCGATGCCCAGGTCCACCAGCGCCGTCGCGCCGCCGGCGATGCGGGTCTTCACCAGCGGTCCGATGAACGGACTGACGGTGTTGGCGCGGACGTCGTAGTCGCCATTGTTGATGACCGCACCGCTGCCCGAGGTCGCGGCGTCGGCCGGTACCGTGAAGGTGACCGGGAAACTGCCGCCGGCGCCGTTCACCAGGTCGCCCACCGGACAATCGATGTAGTCCGCGCGCGGCGGGATGCCATCGTGGATGCCGGTGCAGGTGTTGGGGTAGCTGCCGGGAACGAAGGCCAGGTACTTGCCGTCCGCGGTGACCGGCGCGGCCAGGCGCACCATCGAGCCCAGCGCATACACGCCGCTGTTGTTGATGTAGTTGTAGGTATAGGTGACCTGTTCGCCGGGCTTGGTGGTGGACGGCCCCGACGCGGCCACGCTCAGGCCCGGCATCTTCGAGCCGAACACGTCCATGTAGACCTGCGCGGTGTGATCGGCGGCGCCTGGCTGGCAGTTGGAGACGAACACCTTCAGCACCACCACGTCACCCGGATCCAGGCGGCCGTTGCCGGGGGCGATGTCGAAGCCCTGCCAGTTGGTGGAGCGGTAGTTGCCGACCCGGGTCCACGGGATGCCGGCCTGTCCGGCGAAGTTGAACGTCTGGAAAAGCTGGGTGTCGCCCTTGGTCTTGTTGACCACTTCCACGAAGAAGAACGGCTGTTGCACCGCGGTATGCCCGGCGTCGTAGAGCACGGGCGCCATCGCGAAGCGGATATGCACCTTGCCGTCCACGGGGTCGACATCGGCCAGCGTCATCGTGGCCTGCTGCTCGATCGAGGTGGCCTTCCTCGCCTGCCCGTCGTTGCCGCCGACCAGGGCCGATGCGGTTCCCGAGAACGGGAACCGCAGGATGCCGTTGGTATTGGCCGCGGTACCCGGCGAGGTGAGGATCTGCGCGCGGTAGCCGCTGCCATTGCCGCCGGTGGTCGTGGCCCCGGTGGCTACCAGCCCCAGTTGCGCGGAAGTGGTCGGCGCATCCGTGGCCAGGACATTCGGGCGGTTGTAATCGCGCAGCGTCCAGTCGGAAAAGCTGCCGGTCTCGAAACCGCCGTTCCTGATCTGCGCCTGCACCGCGGGCGCCAGCGCCAGCAGCGAGAACAGGCCCAGTGCCGCCAGTGCCGCGCCGATGCGCGGCCGCCAGTGCAGGACACCGGCGCGCCGGCTTTGCAGGCCGCCTGCCTCGCGCAGGGTGGGTGCGGTGGTGTCGAAGGGGTGAGCTGAAGCCTTCATGGGCGGTACCCGTGATTCGAATGCGGCATGTAGATTTGGAAGAGCGGCCACCCGGTGGCCGCGGCTCGCGGTGCCCGCGGGACGCGGGGCCGGAACAGGCGGGGTCATTCAGTGGGCATGGCCCTGGACGCGCGCGGCATCGTCGGCCACGTTCACCGTGATGCCGTTGGGCAGGCGCATGTCGCCGGCGCGCTGCCCGGCACCGCAGGGCCCGAGCCAGCGCCCCTGGAACCGCACCGGGCCGACGTTGTTCTGCGGTGCCTGCGGGAAGCGGACGCTGAAGGTGCCGGCATAGACCGACCGCAGGTCGCCCCACAGTTCCATGCGTCCCTGCACAGGGCTCTGGTGGGTGCTGCAGGTCGTGGCGATCTCATGGCCGCCGCCCTGCCCGCTGCGCCGGGTGACCTGGGTACGGCTGCAGTTCTCGTGCGCCGGCAACAGTGCCAGCAGCATGACCGGCTCGACGGCGGCGCTGGTGCATTGGCGCACCGTCACCTCGGGCTGCATCGCGCTCCCCGGACCCTGCGCCGCGTGCGCGGCCAGGGTCACTTCCCACAGTCCCGGCTTGCGGGCCGGCAGGGTCGCCCCGGCGGCGGGCGAAGCGCCCCCGGCAACCGGTGCGGCGGACACCACGCACGGCAGCAGGAGCAGCAGCAGACTGGCCACCCTGGGCCAGCGGCGCGCCAGGCGCGGCAACGGCATGCCCGGCAGGCACGCGAACGCGGCCCGGGCAGCATCTTCAAGCACTTGAACCATCCAGCCCCCATCTGCAAAGCACTGCCCTGTGCCCCATCCGCCGCCGGGAGGGGATGACATCCCTACCCGCGCACGCATCCACCGTCGCCGCCATTCAGCAGCAACGCGTTGCATGTAAGACAGAAGCCCCCTGATCTGGAATTGGGCCGCAGACCGCAGAACAATTCCCACACGGGTCACATTTTCACGTTTACTTCACAAAATTACAACAACTGCTTACGGACCCGGCCCCCACTCCGCAGACGGCGCCGCGGCCGCTGCCGGCGGCGCCGCGGGCCGGGCAGCGAGGGCATGCAGCGCGCATGCGTCCACCGCGGACGGGCACGCACGGGCGCGGGCGACAGTCCCGGGAAGGTCACTGCAGACAGGTGCCCGCGGGCGGCGCCACGCGGACGGATGCGGCGCATTGCGCCGGGGTGGCAAAAAGCCAGGGAGCGGCCGCGCCTGCACGGCGGGCCCGCGCCCTGCCCGTGCGGGCAGGGCGGTCAAGCGGGCGATCGCTCAGCGCGTACCCGCGATCTCCACGCCATCGAGCCCCTGCGACAGGGTCTTGGCATCGCCGCCCTGCGAGAGCTTGATGCGCAGGCGTACTTCGTTCTGCGAGTCGGCGTAGCGCAGCGCGTCGTCGTAGCTGATCTCGCCGGCCTGGTACAGCTCGAACAGGCTCTGGTCGAAGGTCTTCATGCCCAGCTGCACCGATTCCTTCATCACTTCCTTGAGCTTGTGGATCTCGCCGTCGCGGATGTAGTCCTGCACCAGCGGCGTGCCCAGCAGGATCTCCATCGCCACCCGGCGCCCCTTGCCATCGGGCGTCGGCACCAGCTGCTGCGCGACCACGCCCTTGAGGTTGAGCGACAGGTCCATCAGCAGCTGGCTGCGGCGGTCCTCGGGGAAGAAGTTGATGATGCGGTCCATCGCCTGGTTGGCGTTGTTGGCATGCAGCGTCGCCAGCACCAGGTGGCCGGTCTCGGCGAAGGCGATGGCATGGTCCATGCCCTCGCGGGTGCGGACCTCGCCGATCATGATCACGTCCGGCGCCTGGCGCAGGGTGTTCTTCAGCGCCGCGTCCCAGCTGTCGGTATCGATGCCGACCTCGCGCTGGGTGATGATGCAGCCCTCGTGCTTGTGCACGAACTCGATCGGGTCCTCGATGGTGATGATGTGCCCGGTCGAGTTCTGGTTGCGGTAGCCGATCATCGCCGCCAGCGAGGTCGACTTGCCGGTACCGGTGGCGCCGACGAACAGGATGATGCCGCGCTTGGTCATCGCCAGCGTCTTGATCACCGGCGGCAGGTTCAGCTCTTCCACCGTCGGGATCCGCGTCTCGATCCGGCGCAGCACCATGCCCACCTGGTTGCGCTGGTAGAAACAGCTGACGCGGAAGCGGCCCACGCCGGACAGGCCGATGGCGAAGTTGCACTCGTGGGTCTTCTCGAACTCCTCGCGCTGCGCCGGCGTCATCACGTTGAGCACCATGTCGCGGCTCTGCTGCGGGGTCAGCGGCGTCTGCGTGATCGGGCTGATCCGGCCGTGCACCTTCATCGACGGCGGCATGCCGGCGGTGATGAACAGGTCCGACGCCTTCTGGTGCGCCATCAGCTTGAGGAATGAAGTGAAATCAATGGTGCTCATAACGGGCTCCTGTGGAACCTTGATCTGCAGGCCGGCGCCGGCGCCCTCCCCCGGGGCCGACGGCATTGCCGGTACCGACTGTACGCCTTGCGCGGCGCAACGGCGACGCGGCGTGCCGCGCCGTCACCTTGCGCCTTATTCGAACAGGCGCCGGTCCTTGGCGTATTCACGGGCCTGGTTGCGGGTGATCAGGCTGCGCTTGACCAGGTCCTGCAGGTTCTGGTCGAGGGTCTGCATGCCCGCCTGCTGGCCGGTCTGGATGGCCGAGTACATCTGCGCGACCTTGTCCTCGCGGATCAGGTTGCGGATCGCCGGGGTGGCCACCATGATCTCGTGCGAGGCGATGCGGCCGCCGCCGACCTTCTTCAGCAGCGCCTGCGAGATCACCGCGCGCAGCGATTCGGACAGCATCGAGCGCACCATCGGCTTCTCGCCGGCCGGGAACACGTCGATGATGCGGTCGATGGTCTTGGCCGCCGAACTGGTATGCAGGGTACCGAACACCAGGTGGCCGGTCTCCGCGGCGGTCAGCGCCAGGCGGATGGTTTCCAGGTCACGCAGTTCGCCCACCAGGATGTAGTCCGGGTCCTCGCGCAGCGCCGAACGCAGCGCCTCGTTGAAGCCGTGGGTGTCGCGGTGCACTTCGCGCTGGTTGATCAGGCACTTCTGCGGGGTGTGCACGAATTCGATCGGATCCTCGACGGTGAGGATGTGGCCGTACTCGTTCTTGTTGATGTGGTCCACCATCGCCGCCAGCGTGGTCGACTTGCCCGAACCGGTCGGGCCGGTAACCAGGATCAGCCCCTGCGGCTGCTCGATCAGCTGCCGGAACACCGGCGGGCACGCCAGGTCTTCCAGGGTCAGCACTTCCGAGGGAATGGTACGGAACACCGCGCCGGCACCGCGGTTCTGGTTGAACGCGTTGACGCGGAAGCGTGCCAGCGAGGGAATCTCGAAGGAGAAGTCGACCTCGAGGAACTCCTCGTAGTCGCGGCGCTGCTTGTCCGACATGATGTCGTACACCAGCGCGTGGACCTGCTTGTGGTCCAGTGCCGGGATGTTGATGCGGCGCACGTCGCCGTCGACGCGGATCATCGGTGGCAGGCCGGCGGACAGGTGCAGGTCCGAGGCCTTGTTCTTGACCGAGAACGCCAGAAGTTCAGCGATGTCCATGCGCTGTGTTTCCCCAAGGTTGCGGATGGCTGGAAGGTGTTTCCCCTGCCGTCCAGTATAGCCCTCCGGCGTAAGAGGTCGATCCATGGCGGCCGATTGCAGGCAGCGCGTCACAGCCGCCGCCGCGACCGCCGACGCCGGGCCGCCCGGCCCGGGTGCGGCCGCCGCCCGGGCACCCCGCGCCGCGTGGCTGGCTACACTGTGCGCCCGGGCGCTGCCATGTGGTGGCGGCCGGTGAGACCCGCCCCCGATCGTTACGAGGCCTGCATGAGCGGCAACCACCCGACGTCTTCCCTTCCCACCGGCATCAGCTTCGTCGGCGGCGGCAACATGGCCCGCAGCCTGATCGCGGGCGTGGCCCGGGCCGGCGTGCCGGCCGCCGCGATCGAGGTGGTGGAACCCCAGGACGCCCTGCGCCAGGCGCTGCAGCGCGAGCATGGGGTGCGCACCGCCGCCGCCGTCGCCTCGGCGGCGCTGGACGGCCAGGTGGTGGTGCTGGCGGTCAAGCCGCAGGTCATGGCCGCGGTGTGCACCGAACTGGCGCCACGGCTGCGCGCCGGCACCCTGGTGGTGTCGATCGCCGCCGGCATCCCCCTGGCCGCCCTGCGCGGGTGGCTGGGAGACGCCGCGGTGCTGGTGCGCGCCATGCCCAACACCCCGGCGCTGCTGGGCGCCGGCATGACCGGGCTGTACGCCGGCGCCGAGGTCGGCGATGCCGAACGCCAGCTCGCCCAGGCCATCCTCGCCGGGGCCGGGCAGATCCGCTGGATCGAACGCGAGGCGCTGATGGATGCGGTCACCGCCGTGTCCGGCAGTGGCCCGGCCTATGTGTTCGCGCTCGCCGAAGCGATGGAGGACGCGGCCCGCGCGCAGGGGCTGGCCGATGACGCCGCGCGGCAGATGGTGGTGCAGACCATCCTCGGCGCGGCGCGCATGCTCGCCGAGGGCGGGCAGAGCCCCGCATCCCTGCGCCAGGCCGTCACCTCGCCCAACGGCACCACCCAGGCCGCGCTGGAAACCCTGGCCGGCGGCGGCTTCCACGCGCTGGTGGGCGACGCGGTGGCCGCGGCGGCGCGGCGCGGTCGGGAGCTGGCCGGGGCCGGCTGACACCGGCCACCCGCCGGCGGCACGGCCGCGGCGCATCACCGCGGACCGCTCGGCCCGCTGGCGCCGACGGCCGCCGCCCGCCGGCGCGGGACCGCTCAGCGGGCGGTGCCGCCGTCGTGCAGGCGCAGGTCCTGGCGCAGGATGCGGCGCACCTCGAGCACCGCTTCCGGGGTTTCCTGCACGCTGTGCCCGGACAGGATCACCTTTTCCGACAACGCCCCGTCCAGGTGCGCGCTCCAGTACGGCACCAGCCCGTCGTCGGATGCCTCCAGCGGCACGTCCGCCTTGCGTCGGGCGATGACCGAGTGGTACTTCAGCCCCGGCGCCATCGGCAGCGCGGACGAAGCGCTGATGAACGGGTCGCTCGCCTTGAGGTTGTCGATGCTGTTGCCGACGCGCGGCGGCTTGGACGTGTCCGCGGACGGCCCGCCATCCTGCATGGCCAGGAATACGTCCTCGAACTTGCCCAGGATGGTCAGTGGCAGCCGCACCAGCTTGCCGATCAGCCGCCCCAGCCGGTTGCCGGCGATATCGGTGCCACGGTGCGGCGAGGCGATGAAGATCGCGCGGCCGACATCGGGCTGGGGTGAGAAGCGCGCCAGCGGCCGCAGCCGGGCCTCCACCCGGCGCAGGCGCTCGCCGCGCAGGTTGAAGCGCTCCACCGCACCGTTCCACAGCGTGTCGCCCGACTCGCTGAGCATCAGCCGCGCGATCACCCCCCCCATGCTGTGGCCGATGAACACCATGTCGTGGCTGGCCGCGGCGGTGCGCCCCGGGTCGAAGTGGTCCAGGGTGCGGTTGAACGCGTTGCTGATGGTGTAGCGGTTCAACGCGATCGGCGCATTGGTCGGGTAGTAGACCGACCAGATCTGGTAGTGCCGGCGCATTTCCGGATCGCCCATGATCTCGTTGGCCAGGTTCACCCATGCCTCCGGGCTGCTGGCCAGGCCATGCAGCATGAAGATGATGCGGCGGTCCGGATCGTACGGCTGCATCAGGTAGATATGCGGTTCGCGGATACCTTCGCCCCGGCCGAACAGGGTGCGCAGCGACTCGGTGGCGAACCCGGACTGCGCCATCCACAGCCCGTAGGCAGCAGTGAAATTGGCCGCCAGCGGAACCTCCTGGCCCTCCAGGCGGAAGCTGCTGGTGGTGTCCGGCGACCACGCCTCCAGGCGGATCTCGCGCGTGGCCAGCACCTCGTCCAGGGTGCCGCCGCCGAAACGCAGCAGCGCGGTGGCGTTGATCGCCGGCATCTCGCTGAACACCGGTGCCGCGACCGGGCCGGCGCCGTCCACCGGAACCGCCAGTGGCGGCGCCTCCATCACCACCACCAGTTCGGCACCGAAGCCATCGCGACGGTAGGTGCTGCGCAGGCCGGCGAAGCTCAGCGACGCGGCCGGCACCAGCTGCCGGGGGACGCCATTGAGCCGCAGCCGGTCGAAATCGGCGCGGATCGTCCAGCGGTCCACCTGCACCGGGCTGCGGTAATCGGCGCCCTCCAGCGCGCGGGCGCGGGTCTGCTGGAACACCACCGCGGCGGTCTGTTCGGCGGCGTAGTTGTAGTAGTCGCGCACCTGGGTGAGCCGGTCCTCCAGCGCGCGCTCGGCCGGCGTCCGCCCGCTGAAGAACAGGTACGCATAGGCATAGCGCGCGGTTTCCAGCCAGGCGTCGAGCGCGGCGTCGGACAGCGTGGCCGCTTCGCCCGCCCTGGCCTTGGGCGTCAGCGCCAGCGCCTGCTGCATCCACAGCTCGGCCAGCGTGGACAGGCGCTGCTCGGTCTGCAGCCCATCGGTGGTGGCCACCGTCTGCCGGCAGGCGGGCAGATCCCGCGCGCATTGCGCGGCGGTCAGGCCGATCACGCTCAGCGCTTCCTGTGACAGCGCGCTCAACCGGCCGCTGTTGAGGATGTCGTCGCGCTTGAGCATCGTGTAGTCGGCCGGCGTGACCGGCTTGACCTTCACCATCGCGCAGCCACTGCACAGCAGCATCGCCGCGGCGAACAGCGGGAACAGCCAGCGGCGCATGCGCGCCTGCAGCCCGTGCGTCATGGAACATGTTCCTCGGCGATGCCGGGGACGCCTTCGCGGATCCGGCGGGAAAAATCGGCCGCGTCGCCCGCCTCGCGGGCGCGCAGGGTGATGCGGCCGCGCGCGCGCAGCGTCGCGTAGGGCACGCCCGGGGTCAGCCCGCCCACGTCGGCGGCATATTCGGCCAGGTAACCCGAGAGCAGCAGCCGGTAGTCCAGCGGCAGCGTCGGCACCACCCGCCGCATCAGCTCGTACACGATGGTGGTGCAGTTGCTGGTCAGCGAGTTGTAGAACACCGGGGTCCGCTGCAGCGCCTGCGCCAGCGCCACGTAATCGCGCAGCAGCGCGCGCATCGCGTCCGGGTCCAGGCCGTGCAGGCGGTAGAGATAGACGTCCTCGCCGCGCACGCTGGTACGCACCTGCACGATATCGCGCTCGTCGGCGGCCACCAGCACCGCCTCGAAGCGGCGGAAGAAGCCGCCCAGCGCCGAGAACGATTCGCCGCGCTCCTTGCGGATCTCCAGCGAGAACACCAGTTGCCGGCCATCGGCGAAGCCGAACGAGACCAGCGTGTGCGCGATCGCCGGCCCCATCCAGTAGGACAGGATCAGGTCGACCGAACGCACCTGCGCCAGGTCGTACTCGCGCCGCTCCCAACGGATGTCGTAGTCGTCCTCTGTGCGCCAGTGGAAATCGCGCACGTTGTCCAGCAGCAGGCGCCCGCCCTCGATCCGCGCACGCAGCGGCTGCGCGACGTCGTCGGCCCACGCCCGGTCCTGCCGCGGCTGGATCGTCGTCCACCAGCCGAGCAGCAGCACCAGCCCCGCGGCGAACACCGCCAGCGGCCACCAACGCCGCGCGGGGGCGAAGCTGGCACGCAGCGCCCAGCCCCAGGGAACGCACCAGGCCGCGACGGCCACGCCCCGTGCCAGCGCACCGCCGGGGAACTGGAACCACAGCGCCAGCGCGCCCCATGCGCCTGCCACCAGGCAGGCGAGCGCCAGCCCGGCCGCTCCCAGCGCGTGCAATGCCCGGCCCGCGGCCGTCGCCCTACCTGTGGCCACCCACGCCCCCATGCCCGCAACGCCTTGCGCACCGCCGGGCCGTCCCTTCGTCCGCCGCCACGATCGCTCCATCCTGTTCCATCCTCCGGCGGCGCAACGATAGCGTGCGGGCCGCGCAAAGCCGAGTGAAACATGTGCCCGCAACGGCAACGCGACTGGCACCGCGGCGCATGCGTGGCACCGGCGGCCGGCGGCAATCGACGCCCGGTGGCGGCGGCCCGGGTGCGCCGCGTGGTCCGTCGCGGTGGCTGCGGGCGCGGAGGCTGTAACCAGACTGCAACCGCGGCGACGGCATGATCCCGCCCTTGCATGCGCGGTGCCGGGGCCGGGGAAGAACGCTTGTCGCTTTCAATTGAAGAGACCGGGGCCGTCGATGCCCTGCTCGACGACGGCGCAAGGACACGCTGGTTCGTGCGCCACATCCTGCCGCACGAGCCGGCGCTGCGGGCCTGGCTCGGGCGCCGCCACGGCGCCGGCTTCGATGTCGACGACATCGTGCAGGAAAGCTACGCGCTGCTGGCCGAGCGCACGCGGCTGGACGACATCCTCAATCCACGCGCCTATCTGTTCCAGGTCGCGCAGTCGCTGGTGATACGCAACCTGCGCCGCGCGCGGATCGTGTCGATCCAGGCGATGGAGGACTTCGGCCACGTCGAATTCGCCGACGCCGCCGCCACCCCGGAAGAGCGCGCCATCGACCGCGACGAACTGCGGCAGCTGGCGCAGGCCATCGCCGCGATGCCCGGCCAGACCCGCGAAGCGTTCGTGCTGCGTCGGGTGCACGACCTGCCGCAGCGGGAAATCGCCCGGCGCATGCGGCTGTCCGAAAGCACGGTGGAAAAACACATCTCACGTGGCATCCGCTGGCTCGGCGACTGGATCAGCGCCGGCCTGGCCCATGCCCCTTCCCCTTCCACGCAACATGCGGACACGAGATCGCCCCATGGACGGACCCGAAAGCAGCGCTGAGATCGCACGGGCCGCCGCGGCCTGGGTGGCACGCATGGACCGGGCGCCGCTGGACGCGGCCGACCAGCAGCGGCTGCGGCTGTGGCTGGCGGGCGATATCCGCCGCCGCGGCGCGCTGGTACGCGCGCAGGCGCTGTGGCAGCAGGCCCACGCTGCCGGCAACACGCTGCACCGCGCGCACCTGCAGGCCGCCACCAGCGCCACCGCCACGGCGCCCGCCCGCCACCGCCGCGGCGATGGCCGCTACCGTGCACTGCTGCGCTGGTCCGGCGCGGTGGCCGCCTCGCTGGTGCTGGCCGCGCTGTTGTTCGTCAGCGTCCCGGTACCCACCGCCTATGCCACCGCCAAGGGCGAGATGCGCCGGGTACCGCTGGCCGGTGGCTCCACGCTCACCCTCAACACCCAGAGCCGGGTCAGCATCCACGACGACGACGGCCGCCTGCGGGTGGAGGTCGAGTGCGGCGAAGTGTTCTTCGAGGCCGCGGCCAATGCCACGCCATTGCGGGTGGAGGTCGATGGCCGCCGCTTCGACGCGGGCACGGCGGCGTTCGCCGTGCGCCGGCTGGCCGGCCAGCCGGCGCAGATCGTGGTGCAGACCGGCTGGCTCGATGCGGTGGACAACGGCGCGGTGCGCGCCGGCATCGGCGCCAACATGCGGCTGTCGCTCCCGGCCGGGCGCGCGGCGGCCGCGCCCACGCCGCTGTCGGCCACCGACCTGCAGCAGGAGCTGGCATGGCGCGACGGCAAGATCGCCTTCCGCGGCGAGTCGCTGGCGGACGCGGCGCACAGCTTCTCGCGCTACAGCGACGTGCGCATCGTCATCGCCGACCCGGACCTCGCGGGTGAACCCATTACCGGCCTGTTCGCCGCCAGCAACCCGGTCGGCTTCGCGCGTGCCGCGGCCGCGGTGTTCGGGGCGCAGGCCCATCAACGCGACGGCGTGGTCGTGCTCAGCCGGCGGCCGTGACCGATGCCGGCGCCTGCCGCCGCGCCGGCACGCCCATGAATTTTTCGTGACAGATGGAGGAAGCACCCGGTGCCGCAGCTCTATGGAGGGACCCCGTCGGGCACCCCCACACCAAGAGCAGCGAAATGATCCAACCGAAGAAGCTCCTACTGGCCAGCGCCGTGGTATTGGCACTGGCGTCCACGCCCCAGGCGATGGCGCAGCAGCGCCACTTCAACGTACCGGCGCAGCCGGCGGCGCATGCGATCCCCGAGTTCGCCAGCCAGGCCGGCGTGCAGATCGTGGCGCCCGCCGGCTCACTGAAGGACATCCACACGCCGGCCATCCGCGGCGAAATGGATGCCCGCGATGCGCTGCGCAGACTGCTGCAGGGCACCGGACTGGAGATCCGTTCGGACGACGGCGGCATCATCACCCTGCGCAGGAAGCAGGCCGCCGGCGGCACGCCCGCACAGGGCACCGGCTACATCACCGGCAGTGTGTTCGACCCGGCCACCGGTGGCTTCCTGCGCAATGCCGCGGTGCGCATCACCAGCGCCGCCGGCACCCGCACGGTGTACTCGGGCGAGCGTGGCGAGTTCGCGCTGGCCGATGTGCCGGCCGGCGAAGTCACCATCAGCGTCAGCTACGCCGGCTTCGGCGACGTCGAGAAGACCGTGCGACTGGACGACGACGGCCGCGAACGGGTGGACATCGAGCTCTACAGCACGCTCGCCGGGCGCGGCGATGGCGCCGACACCACCCTGGACACGCTGCAGGTGGTCGGCGCGCGCGAAGGCGACGCCCGCGCGATCATGGAACAGCGCGCGTCGATGAACATCACCAACACGCTCTCGGCCGACAGCTACGGCGAGATCATCGACGGCAACCCGGGCGAGTTCCTGAAGAACATGCCGGGCGTGGACTTCGACGTCACCGCCGACGACGTGCCGCGCAACATCTCGCTGCACGGCCTGCCGCAGCAGTACACCGGGGTGACCATCAACGGCGTCAAGCTGGCCGGCGTGGATGCCAACGACGGCGCCGCCGCCTCGCGCACCTTCAGTTTCGAGCAATCGGCCCTGACCGGCGTCGATTCGATCACCGTCTACACCACCAGCGGCGCCGACATGGACGCCAACGCCCCGGCCGGCACCATCGACATCCGCACCCGCAAGGCGTTCGACGGCAAGGGCCGGCGCATCACCGTCGATGTCAGCGGCGCCACCCACGCCGCGCTGTGGGACAAGTACCGCAGCGGCCCGCGCGAGGGCGGCTACGACCGCAGGTTCCTGCCCGGTTTCAAGGCCAGCTACGCCGACGTGTTCCTCGACGGGCGCCTGGGCGTCGCCGCCGGCATCAGCAACAGCACCAGCCTGGTCGAGCATGTGCAGACCACCGCCAACCGCAACTACATTCCCACCGCGGCGAGCCCGGAGCCGTATGCGGTCACCTCGATCGTCGGCACCAACTACGAACGCGAGTACAACCGCCGGGCCGCCTCGCTCGGCGTGGATTTCAAGGCCACCGACCAGCTGATCCTGTCGCTGATGGCCTCGGCCAGCCGCGGCGACATCGAAGCGGCGCAGCCCGCGCCCACGTTCACCACCAATGCGCGCTCGCGCGGCGTCCAGGGCGACCCCGCGCTGGATTTCACCACCCGCTCCACCGCCACCGCCACCACCCTGAGCACGGCCAGCACCTACAACTACAAGTTCGGCCACAGCCGCAACCTGATCCCGAGCTTCGAGTGGAGCACCGAGAAGTTCCGCCTGGCCGGCAACCTGTTCTACTCCAACTCCGACAGCCAGTACGACTCCACCCGCAAGGGCCAGGTGCAGACCTTCAACCCGGTCACCTCGACCGGCAACTTCAGCGCCTCGCGCAGCAGCCAGTACGCGCAGGACTGGAACATCGTCCAGACCAGCGGACCGGACTGGAGCCTGCCCTCGAGCTACACCTTCAGCGGCCCGGCGACGGTCACCACCCGCAGCGGCAAGACCGCCGAGGCGCGCAACAGCGGCGGCAGCCTGGACCTGAGCATCTTCCAGGACATCGGCAGCGTGCCGGTGACCTGGAAGACCGGGCTGAAGCTGTCCACCACCCGCTACGCCTACGAGAACACCTCCGCCGCGCACAAGTGGACCTACACCGGGCCGATGGGCAAGGCCGAACTGCTCGAACACATCCGCAGCGACAACGTGTTCACCTTCGGCCGCGGCGGCATGACCGTGACCACGTTGAACGGCGGCAGCCTGTACATGCCCAGCCTGACCAGGCTGTACCAGATGATGCAGGCCAACCCGGAACAATGGAGCAACACGCTGACCGCGGCGAACTGGTACGACGCCCATATCGCCAACTCGCGCCGGCTGGACGAGCAGATCGGTTCGGCCTACGTCATGGCGACGGCCGATTTCAGCGCCCACCTCAAGGGCCAGTTCGGCGTGCGCTGGGAGCAGACCCGCAACACCGCCCATGAGTTCGACCCGCTCAGCGCGCAGGACGTGGCGGCCGCCGGCCATGCCGTGGACGCCGGCAGCGGCCGCGCCACCACCATCGAGGGACTGAAGTACCAGTACCTGACCCGCGACCGGATCGAGCGCCGCAGCCGCTACGACGACTTCTTCCCCAGCGCCTCGCTGAAATACTCCTTCGACAACGGCCTGGACCTGATCGCCGGCTACAACCGCGCCATCCAGCGCCCGGACGTGGGCGTGATCGCCGGGGTGTGGTCGGTGGCCGAGACCGAGGACGGCACCGTGGTGACCGCGCCCAACGTCAACCTCAAGCCGGAGTACTCGGACAACTTCGCGCTGCGCGCGGTGAAGTACTGGGAACCGGTGGGCCTGGTCGCGCTGAACTACTACCACAACCGCATCCGCAACGGCATCGTCGCCCGCAACCTGTCCGCGCAGGAGTTCGGCTACAGCGGCGACCAGTATGCCGACGCCACCTTCAGCACGTCGGCCAACCAGTCCGACCGCGCCATCAGCGTCGATGCCTGGCAGCTGGAGTTCAACCATGCCATGGACTACCTGCCCGGCGTGCTGCGTGGCCTGACCGTGCGCGGCGCGTACATGTACGCCAATCCGTCCGAGCCGCTGCCGCGGGTGGCCTCGCAGGTGGCGCAGTTCGGCGTCGGCTGGAAGTACGGGCGCGTGCGGCTGAGCCTCAACAGCGTCTATTCCAACGAGAAGGACCGTGGCCAGACCGGCAACATCGCCACCCCGGGCGGGACCATCACCCAGTCGCAGCCGTTCATTCCCTACGCCGAGGTCAACCTGTCGGGCAGCTACACCTTCATCCGCAAGACCCGCGACAACGTTCTGGGGCTGGAGGCGTTCTTCTCGGTGAACAACCTGCTCAGGCGCCATCGCGGCACCTGGTACGCCAACGACGAGATCTGGCCCGGCAGCAGCGGCCACCACAGCCAGATCGACATCTACAGCGGGCAGAAGGCATCGATCGGCATCCGCGCCCGCTTCTGAGCGGGCCGTCCACATCCCTCCGGCGCGCGCACCGCGCGGTGCGCCGCCTCCTGCACATCGAGGATGACCATGCGCACGTTTCCCGAACTCAGCCGCCGCAGGTTCCTGCTCGGCGCCAGCTCGCTGGCCCTGTTCGCCGGCCTGGCGCCGGCATGCGGCGTACGCGCCGCACCGCCGCTCGACGGCTACCCCTTCACCCTCGGCGTCGCCGCCGGCGACCCCTGGCCGGACGGCTTCGTGATCTGGACCCGGCTCGCGCCCAGGCCGCTGCACGAGCACGGCGGCATGCCGATGGTCGCGGTGCCGGTGAAGTGGCAGGTGGCCGAGGACGCGCACTTCGCGCGCGTCGTGCAGAGCGGCGAGTACCTGGCACGGCCCGAACTCGGCCACAGCGTGCACGTGGAAGTGGCCGGGCTGCAGCCGGCACGTCCGTACTGGTACCGCTTCATGATCGACGGCGGCGACGCCAGCGCCACCGGCAGCGCACGCACCGCGCCGCGCGCCGGCGCCATCCCGCAGCGCCTGCGCATCGCCGTGGCCGGCTGCCAGGCCTACTTCCATGGCTGGTTCGATGCCTACCGCCATCTCGGCGAGGAACCCGAGCTCGACGCCCTGTTCCACTACGGCGACTACATCTACGAAGGCAGCGAAGCGGCGTCGCGCAAGGCCGGGTACGCGATCCGCGACGCGGCCGGCAACCCGGTCGAGCGGCTGCACCATGGCGACGAGCTGTACACCCTGGACGACTACCGCCGCCGCTACGCGCAGTACAAGAGCGATACCGACCTGCAGGCCGCGCATGCCGCCGTCGCCTTCATCTGCTCGTTCGACGACCACGAAGTGGACAACGACTGGAACGGCCCCTGGGACCAGGACCGCACCCCGCCGGAACTGTTCGCGCTGCGCAGGCTGCACGCGATGCAGGCCTGGTACGAGAACTCGCCGGTACGCCGCGCGCAGCTGCCGCGTGCCGATGGCGGCACCGCGTATTTCCGGCGGCTGGACTACGGCAACCTGCTGCGCATGCACGTACTGGACACGCGCAGCCACCGCAGCAACCAGATCTGCCCGAATCCCAGGTCGCTGGCCAAATGCCGCTTCGAGCAGGGCCAGGACTCGAGCATCCTCGGCGCGGAACAGGAAGCCTGGCTTCATGCAGGCCTGGGCGGCGGCAGCCGCTGGAACCTCATCGCCCAGCAGGTATGGGTGATGCCGCTGCAGGGACGCGACCCCGACGGCCGCCTGCATGGCGCGTACGAGGACAAATGGGACGGCTTCCCGGATTCGCGGCGACGCCTGCTCCAGGGCATCCACGACCGCAAGCTCGGCAACGTGGTCATCGCCACCGGCGATGCGCACATGAATGCCGTGGCCGAAGTGCCGCTGCGCGACGACGAGCGCGACGGTCCCGCGGTGGCGACCGAGTTCCTCGCCACTTCGATCTCGTCCAATGGCGACGGCGCCGTCGATTCGCCGAGCGTGCGCCGCTTCGACCAGGCCGACAACCCGTTCCTGAAGCTGATCGACAACCTGCGCGGTTACCACGTCCACGAGATCAGCGCCACGCAATGGCGCACCGATATCAGGGTGATGGACCAGGTGCAGCGCAAGGGCGGGCGGATCTCCACCCGCGCCAGCTTCATCGTCGAACCGCACGTGCCCAAGCTGCACCGCGCATGACACCCGCGCCGGTACTTCCACGTCCACTTCCGCATCGGCATTTCCGCGGCTGCCCGTCGGCCGCGCTCCCGCCTACACGCCCATGAACACACGCATCCTGTTGCTTGCCTTGCCGGCGCTGGCCGCCAGCGCCTTCGCACGGCCACCGGAAATCGGCCAGCCGCTGCCGCCATGGCGCGACGGCGAACTGGACATCCACCACATCAACACCGGGCGCGGCGACGCCCTGTTCTTCATCCTTCCCGACGGCACCACCCTGCTGGAGGACGCCAGCGGCAAGACGGTCGAAGCGCCGCCGTTCTCGCTGCCGAGCCGGCCCGATGCCTCGCGCCCGCCGGGGGAATGGGTCGCGCGCTACGTCCAGCGGATGCTGCCGTCCGGCCACGGCGGCATCGACTACGCGCTGCTCTCGCATTTCCATGGCGACCACATGGGCGCGATCACCGCCGACTCCCCGCTCGCCGCCAACGGCGCCTACCGGCTCAGCGGCATCACCCAGGTCGCCGAATCCGTGCCGATCGCCACGATCTTGGATCGCGGCTGGCCGCACTACGACTTCCCGGCGCCGATCCGCAACGCCACGCTCGACAACTACCGCCGGTTCCTCGACTGGCAGATCCGGCACCGCGGCCTGAAAGTTGAACGCTTCGCACCCGGCCGCAACGACCAGATCGCCCTGCTGCATGCGGCCGGCAACTACCCGGGCTTCGAGATCCGCAACCTGTATGGCAACGGCCGTGTCTGGACTGGCCAGGGCAACGCCACCCGCGACCTGTTCCCGCCGCTGCATACCCTGGGCAAGGACCAGCAGCCGATCGAGAACATCCTCAGCAGTGCCTTCGTCATCCGCTATGGCAGGTTCGATTATTTCAGCGGCGGTGACCTCAGCGACGAGCGCGTCGCCCTCCCCGATGGCGACGGTGCGTGGCAACAGGTGGAACGGCCTGTGGCCGAAGCCGCCGGCCCGGTCGATGCGATGAAGGCCAACCACCACGGCAGCTGGGACGCCAACAGCGCCGCGTTCCTGGCGGCGCTGCGCCCGCGGGTGATCGTGGTGACCGCGCGCGCCGAAGGCCACCCGGCGGTAAACACCTGGCACCGGCTCACCTCGAAGGCGCTGTGGCCCGGTGAGCGCGACATCTTCGTCACCCACGTGTCCGAGGCCACCGCGCGCACCACCTACGGCATCGAGCGGCAGGCGCGCAGCACCCAGGGCCACGTGGTGATCCGCACCGCTCCCGGCGGCGACAGCTACCGCGTGTTCGTGCTCGATGACGGCGACGAGCGGATGCGGGTCAAGGCGGTGTTCGGCCCCTACCCCGCGCAGTAAGCGCAACCGGGCGCATCGCGCAACCCGCGGTGCAGCCCGGACGGCGGGCGATCCAGACCACGGAAGGCAAAACGCAAAAGACCGGCCTGGGGCCGGTCTTCATGCGTTGCAACAGTGTCTTGGTGGGCGGTGCAGGGTTCGAACCTGCGACCCTTGCCGTGTGAAGGCAATGCTCTACCGCTGAGCTAACCGCCCGTGTTGCGAGCCGCTCATTATAGGGGGAATCGCGAAGACGTCAACGGATCGATGCAACTTTTTTGCAGGCCCGGCCCGGCACCGCGACGGGCCCGCCAAGGCGGCCTGGCGCGTGCATCCTGCCCCTGCGGGGCGCCGGCGGCGCCCACGCCACCTACATGGTGTGGGTCGGCTTGTCCGAGCCGGCGGTGCCGGCCAGCAGGGTCTCGATGCGGCCGCGGATGGCCTCGCCGTCGGCACCGTCGGCCAGCTGCACGCCGATACCCGCCTGGCGGTTGCCCTGCGCGCCCAGCGGCGTGACCCAGACCACCTTGCCGGCGACCGGCAGGCGCTCGCTGGAGTCGGGCAGGGTCAGCAGCACGAACACCTCGTCGCCGAGGAAATAGCGCTTGGGCGTGGGCACGAACACGCCGCCGTTCTTCACGAACGGCATGTAGGCGCTGTACAGCGCGGCCTTGTCCTTGACCGCCAGGGAAAGAATGCCCTGGCGCGCGTTCGTCGCACTCATCGGTTGTTTCCTTTGGATGGCGGCGGGTTGGCCGCGGCCCAGCCCAGCAGCAGCTCCACCATCGCCAGATCGGCGCGCACCGTGGTGCGCAGCAGGTCGCGGGTGCGGTTGGCGGCATCGAACCAGGCGGCCAGCTTGTGCAATCGGCCCGGATCGGTCAAGCCGTCCGTGGCCCGGCGCAGGGCCAGGTCGGCGGCATGCCGCAGGCGCAGGTCGGCGTGTTCGTCACCGCTCCAGCGCTGGGCCAGCTCCACCGCGCCGACGCGCCCGCCGGCGAGCCTGTCCAGTTCCTCGGCCACCTGCCGGCGCAGCGCCATGCCCTCGCCCTGCAGCCAGCGGTCGGCCAGCCCGGGATGGCCGCGCGCGGCGTCGAGCGCTTCGCGCGCGGCGCCTTCGGCATGCCCCTGGCGCTGCAGCCAGGCCAGCGCTTCCTCGCGCGGCGGCAGCCGGAACTCCAGCCGCTGGCAACGGCTGCGGATGGTCTGCGGCAAGCGCGCGGGGTCGGCGCTGACCAGCCACAGGTAACGGCCGGGCGCGGGCTCTTCCAGGGTCTTGAGCAGCGCGTTGCAGGCGGCACGGTTGATCGCATCGGCCGGGTCGACGATCACCACCTGGGCCGCGCCGTACTGCGGCGTCAGCGCCAGCTTCTGCGAGATCTCGCGCACCTGCTCGATCACGATCTCGGTACGCAGCTTGTCGCCGGTCTTGTTGGGGATGAAGGACACCACCTGCAGGTCCGGGTGGGTACCGGCGGCGATCAGCTGCGCGTTGCGCGCGCGTCCGGCCGCGTCCATGCCGGTATCCAGCACGTGGCGGGCCAGCGCCATCGCCACCGCGCGCTTGCCCATGCCGGCCGGCCCGCACAGCAGCAGGCCATGGCCGAGGCGGCCGGCGTCCAGCGCCGCCACGGTCTGGTCATGGGCGCGCTGCTGCCAGGGGGCGAAAACGTCGCTCACTGCTGCGCCTCCGCCGCGCGGTTGTCGCGCAGTTGGCGCAGGTAGCGCGCGACGGCCGCGTTGTGTTCGGCGTAGGTCGCCGAGAACACGTGCGCACCGCTGCCGTCGCCGACCGCCACGAAATACAGCGCGTCGCCCGGCGCCGGGCGCGCGGCCGCGGCCAGCGCATCCTTGCCGGGCATGGCGATGGGCGTGGGCGGCAGGCCGGCACGGGTATAGGTGTTGTACGGCGTGTCGGTGGTCAGGTGGACCTTGCGGATGTTGCCGTCATAGGCACTGCCGATGCCGTAGATCACGGTCGGGTCGGTCTGCAGGCGCATGCCCATTTTCAGGCGGCGCGCGAACACCCCGGCGATCTGCGGCCGCTCGGCGGCCAGGCCGGTTTCCTTCTCGACGATCGAGGCCAGGGTCAACAGTTCGTAGGGCGAGGCCAGCGGCAGGTCGTCGCTGCGCGCGGCCCAGGCCGCGGCCAGTTCCTTTTCCATCGCCGCATGGGCGCGCCTGAGCACGTCCAGGTCGCTGTCGCCGCGCTGGTAGACATAGGTCTCCGGCAGGAACCGGCCTTCCGGGTGCTGGTCGGGAAAGCCCAGGCGGCGCATCAGCTCGGCATCGTCCAGCGCATCGGTTTCGTGCAGCAGCGGCTCGGCCCGCCGCAGCGCGGCGCGCAGCTGGCGGATATTCCAGCCCTCGACGAGGGTCACGCGGTGCTGCAGCACCCTGCCCTGGCGCATGCGCAGCAGCAGTTCGCGCGGGGTGAGCGTGGCGTCCAACGCGTACTCGCCCACCTTGAGCTTGCCGGCGGCGTCGAGCTGGCGTGCCAGCAACTGCCACTGGTAATCGCGGCCTTCGCCGATGCCGGCCTGGCGCAGCTTGCCGAGCACGGCATTGAGCCCATCGCCGCGGGCGACCACCACGCTGTCCTGGCTCGGCGTGAGCCGCACCTCGGCGAACTGCACCTGCCGGTAGTAGAACCAGCCGCCGATGCCGACGACGATGCCGGCCAGCGTCAGCAGCAGCATCAGCACCGTCAGCAGACAGCCGCGTTTGCCAAGCCCCATGGATTACCTCGAAGTCCGATCCTGCCGCGCAGGATACCGCGCGCCGCGTCGCGGCCGCCAAGCAATCGCCCGGCGCCGCTGCCGGCGTTGACGGCCCGGCGGGCTTCCCGCCATGACGGTGGCCGCGGCGCTACAGCGCGCGCAGCAGGCCGCGCGCCTTGGCGCGGGTCTCGTCCAGTTCGCGCGACGGGTCGGAATCGACCACGATGCCGGCGCCGGTGCGGAAGCGCACGGTGTCGCCCTGCACCTCGGCGGTACGGATCAGGATGTTCAGGTCCATGTCGCCATCGCGGTTGAGCCAGCCGAACGCGCCGGTGTAGGCGCCCCGCGCGGTCTGCTCCAGCTCGGCGATGATTTCCATGCAGCGCACCTTGGGGCAGCCGGTGATGGTGCCGCCGGGGAAGGTCGCGGCGATCACCTGCCCCGGGCTCACCTCCGGGCGCAGCCGCGCGCGCACGTTGCTGACGATGTGGTGCACGTGGGCGTAGCTCTCGACCGTCATCAGCTCGTCCACCTCGACGCTGCCCGGCGCCGCGATGCGGCCCAGGTCGTTGCGCTCCAGGTCGATCAGCATCACGTGCTCGGCGCGCTCCTTGGGGTGGCCGACCAGTTCGCGGATGCGCGCGGCATCGTCGTCGCCGTCGAAGCGAGGGCGGGTGCCGGCGATCGGCCGGGTCTGCACCACGTCGCCGTGCACCGACACCAGCCGCTCCGGCGAGGAACTGACCACCGCGCGCCCGGCCGCAGCGAACAGCCCGGCGAACGGCGCCGGATTGGCCTGGCGCAGGCGCGCGTACAGCGCCGCCGGCGCCAGCGGCCGCGCGAAGCGCGCCTGCCAGCGGCGCGAGAGATTGACCTGGAAAACATCGCCGGCGTGCAGGTAATCGATCACCCGGCGGACACCGTCGATGAACTGCGCGTCGGCGTCTTCGTCCAGTGCCAGCGGCGGCTGCCAGGCCGGCGGCTCCGGCAGTTGCCGCGCCGCGTGCAGGTCCTGGCGCAGCTGCGCGAACACGGCGTCGCGGCCGTCCTCGGCCAGCGCCATGCAGCGCCCGCTGTCACGGTCGCGCAGCACCGCCGCCGGGCAGCGCAGGGCCAGCGCGGCGGGCAGGCCGTCGGCGCGCGCCGGCAGCCGCAATACCGGTTCGATCTGCCCGGCCAGTTCGTAATCGAGCAGCAGCGCCCAGCCACCCCGGAACGGAACCGCCGCAGCGTCCGGATCGCGCGCGATGCGCAGCGCCTGCCAGTCGCGGTCCAGCGCGTCCAGGAAGCCGCCTTCGACCGGGGTACCGTCTTCGCGCCGCACCGTGCCATCGGCATCGAGCCGCAGTTGGCCGCCATCGGCGACCAGCAGCAGGTCCCAGCGGCCCTGGCGGCCGGCGGCGGTGGATTCGAGCAGCAGCGGGTAGCGCTGTGGGGACAGCCGATGCAGCGCCAGCAGGTCGGTGTCGGCGTGCAGGGGGAAAAGATGCATCGGTGGCCCGGAGATCAGGAGGGCGGCGCCTGCGCCCGGCGGGGGAAGATTCCCTGCGGCGCGGGTGCGGGAACCGCGCCGCCGGTGCGGGTGGACCCGGGCATGACCCGGTGCGCCCGCGCGCCGCCCCCTCTCCCGGCAGGGAGAGGGCGCAGCAGACGGCGGCTCAGACGCGCTTGAACACCAGCGTGCCGTTGGTACCGCCGAAGCCGAAGCCGTTGGACATCACCACGTCGACCTTGGCCTGGCGCGCGACATTGGGCACGTAGTCCAGGTCGCAGCCTTCGCCCGGCTCGTCCAGGTTGATGGTCGGCGGGATCACGTTGTCGCGCAGCGCCAGCACCGAGAAGATCGCTTCCACACCGCCGGCGGCGCCGAGCAGGTGGCCGGTCATCGACTTGGTGGAGCTGACCATCATCCGGTAGGCGTGGTCGCCGAAGGCGGTCTTCATCGCCATGGTCTCGCCCACGTCGCCCAGCGGCGTCGAGGTGCCGTGCGCGTTGAGGTAACCGACCTGCTCCGGGGTGACGCCGGCGTCCTTCATCGCCGCGACCATGCAGCGCGCGGCGCCTTCGCCGTTCTCGCTCGGTGCGGTCATGTGGTACGCGTCGGAGCTGGCGCCGAAACCGGCCAGCTCGCAGTAGATCTTCGCGCCGCGCGCCTTGGCGTGCTCGTACTCCTCGAGGATCAGGATGCCGGCGCCGTCGCCCAGCACGAAGCCGTCGCGGTCCTTGTCCCACGGCCGCGAGGCGCGGGCCGGGTCATCGTTGCGGGTGGACATGGCCTTCATCGCGCAGAAGCCGCCCACGGCGGTCGGCGAGGAGCCGCGCTCGGCGCCGCCGACCACCATCACGTCCGCGTCGCCGTACTGGATCATGCGCATCGCGGTGCCGATGGAGTGATTGGACGTGGCGCAGGCCGAAACCGCCGAGAACGATGGCCCCTTCAGGCCGGCGATGATGCTCAGCTGCCCCGGCAGCATGTTGATGATGGTCTTGGGCACATAGAAGGGCGAGATCTTCTTGCCCTCGTGGAACTCGATGGTCTGTTCCTCGATGCCGAGCAGGCCGCCGATGCCGGCGCCGATGATGGCACCGACCCGCTCGGCGTTGGCTTCGGTGATCTCCAGGCCCGAATCGTGCAGGGCCATGAACGAGGCACCGAGGCCGTAATGGATGAACGGGTCCATCTTCTTGGCGTCCTTGCCGCTGACCCGGTACTTGCCGAACTGTTCGTTGTCGGCGGTGATGTCGAACTCCTTGACCTCACCTGCGATCTTGGTGGTGAAGCGTTCCAGGTAGGCGTCGGCGATGTGGGTCAGCGGACCGATGCCGGAACGGCCTTCGATGATGCCCTGCCAGCTGCTGGCCAGATCATTGCCCAGGGGCGAGACCATGCCCAGGCCGGTAACGACGACGCGACGCTTCATTGCGGTTTCTCCTGACCCGGTGCTCGATGCGGGTATGACGCGGGGGACGCGGATGCACATGGCCGTTCACGGCCGGATTCCAGATTGCGTGGCGCGCCGCTAGCGCGGCGTCCACGCCCACCGGACGGGCCGCTGCGCGGCCGGCGCCCGAATGGGATGGGGCCGCTGTCGCGGCCCCATGGGCTTGCCGTGCGCGGCATGCGGACGTGCCGCCGCCGCGCATCAGCCGCCGGTCATCAGGCCTTGACGTGGGCCTTGATGTAATCGATGGCGGCCTGCACGGTGCTGATCTTCTCGGCTTCTTCGTCCGGGATCTCGCACTCGAACTCTTCTTCCAGCGCCATCACCAGTTCGACGGTGTCCAGCGAGTCAGCGCCCAGGTCATCGACGAACGATGCGCTGTTGGTGACTTCCTCTTCCTTGACGCCAAGCTGTTCGACGACGATTTTCTTGACGCGTTCTTCGATGGTGCTCATTGGATATCGCTCCAGATGGAGTAGTGGTTCAAAAGGCGCCATCGGAAGCGATGGCCGTGGGATAGTGTAGTGGAAAGCGCCGGAGCCTTGCATTCTGGCAAAATGCCACGGCGATCAACCACTTGGGCGCATTCCATGCGCCGCACGCTTACGGCATGTACATGCCGCCGTTCACGTGGAGGGTTTCGCCGGTGATGTAGCTGGCGGACGGGCCGGCCAGGAACGCCACCGCACGGGCGATGTCCGCCGGCTCGCCGAGGCGGCCCAGCGCGATCTGGCCGAGCATCGCGGTCTTGGCGTCCTCGGGCAGGTCCTTGGTCATGTCGGTATCGATGAAGCCCGGCGCGACCACGTTCACGGTCACCCCGCGGCTGCCGATTTCCTTGGCCAGCGACTTGGAGAACGCGATGATGCCGGCCTTGGCCGCGGCGTAGTTGGCCTGGCCGGCATTGCCGGTCACGCCGATCACCGAGGCGATGTTGATGATGCGGCCCTTGCGCGCCTTCATCATGCCGCGCATCACCGCCTTGGAGGTGCGGTACACGCTGGTCAGGTTGGTGTCCAGGATCGCCTGCCAGTCCTCGTCCTTCATCCGCATCAGCAGGTTGTCGCGGGTGATGCCGGCGTTGTTGACCAGGATGCTGATGGCGCCGAATTCCTTGCCGACCGCATCGATCAGCGCGTCGACCGCGCCAGGCTCGGTGACGTTCAGCGCGCGGCCGTGGCCGCCCTGCGCGGCCAGGCGCGCGCCGATCGCGGCGGCGCCGGATTCGGTGGTGGCGGTGCCGATGACGGTGGCGCCCTGCGCGGCCAGTTCGTCGGCGATGGCCGCGCCGATGCCACGGCTGGCGCCGGTGACGAGCGCGATTTCACCCTGCAATGGCTTGCTCATGCGGTTTCCTCTTGGTGCGCCGCAGGTTGCGGCTGCAGGTCGGGGCCGGGCGCGGACGCCGGCCGTATCGTAGGGGTCAGGCGGCCCACTCTTCCAGCGCGCCGGCGAAATCGGCCGGGGTGGCGAGCGAACGGCCATCGATGCTCTTGTCGATGCGCTTGACCAGGCCGGTCAGCACCTTGCCCGGGCCGCATTCGGCCACGCGGGTCACGCCGCGCGCGGCCAGCGCCTGCACGCAACCGGTCCACTGCACCGGCAGGTAGAGCTGGCGCACCAGCGCGTCGCGGATGGCGTCCACGCCCGCATGGGCCTGGGCATCGACGTTCTGCACCACCGGCAGCGACGGCGTGCGCCAGTCCAGCCCGGCCATCGCCTCGGCCAGGCGGTTGGCGGCCTCGCGCATCAGCGGCGTGTGCGAGGGCACGCTCACGGCCAGCTTGACCGCCTTGCGCACGCCCTTTTCCGCCAGCAACGCCAGCGCGCGATCGACCGCCGCGGCGTCGCCGCCGATCACGATCTGGCCCGGGGAATTGAAATTGGCCGGCACCACCACCTGGCTGCCGCTGGCCTGTTCGCAGATTTCCTGCACCAGCGCGTCCTCGGCGCCGAGCACCGCGGCCATGGCGCCGACGCCGGTTGGCGCGGCCTCCTGCATCAGCTGGCCGCGCAGCCGCACCAGGTGCGCGCCATCGCGCAGCGACAGCGCGCCGGCCGCGACCAGCGCGGTGTACTCGCCCAGGCTGTGCCCGGCCAGCACGGCCGGCAGGGCACCGTTGTTCGCCCCCCACAGCCGCCACACCGCGATGCCCGCGGCCAGCAGCGCCGGCTGGGTGTACTCGGTGCGGTTGAGCTGCTCTTCCGGGCCGCCCTGCGACAGCGCCCACAGATCCACGCCGGCGCCTTCGGAGGCTTCGGCGAAGGTATCGCGGACCTGCGGGTGCAGTTCGGCCAGTTCGGCCAGCATGCCCAGCGACTGGGAGCCCTGGCCGGGGAATACGAAAGCGAGTCGGGAGTCAGTCACGCGGTCATCTGCTGCATGAATCGAAGCGGCGCATCATAAGCGTGAATGCCCCCGCCCGTCTGTACTGGCGCGTATGCAGCCCGCTGGCGGCCGGCTCAGGTCAGCAGCGCCAGCAGGTCCAGTTCACCGTCGGCAAGCCAGTCCAGCGACAACGCCGCCAGTGCCACGCAGCCAAAGGTGGTGGCCGCATGCACGACCAGGATGGCGTGCGCCAGCGCCCGTCCCGACCTGCCCGCGCGCCGCAGCACGCGGGCCAGCCGCCGCAGCCGGCCGGTAACGTCGTGGGCATGGGCGACCACCGGCCGCTCCGCCGTTTCCATGGCACCGGCCAGCAGCGCCTTGAGCACCTGCGGGCGGTCCTCGTAGTACCGGGCCACGCCGTAGCCGAACATCAGCCAGTCGCGCGCCTGCGCCTGCTCCAGCTCCATGACCTCCAGCGGATCTTCCTCGAAATCGATGAAGCCCACGCGGTTGCCGTCCCAGGTCATGTTGCGCGGCAGCGGCTGGCCGAAATAGGCGCCGCCGCGGTGGGCTTCGGCGATGGCGTCGACGGCGGCCGCCACCAGGCGGTCGCGCGCGGCGGCGTCGGCTTCGCGCAGGCAGGCGTTGAACGAGGCCCCGGTGTGCTCCAGCACCAGCGCGGCGCGACCGTGGCCGATGACCTCGGGGACATTGACGCCCTGCGCCTTGAGCTCGACCAGGCGCCGGGCCTCGACGGCGCGCGCCTGCGCGCCGCCACGGTGCGGCGGCGGCCGCAGCGCATCGAGCCGGAAACGACGGGCAACGAAATTCAGCAGCCCCAGGGCCACTGCCCGGCTGCCTTCACCATAATGCTTGAGCCATGCGCGCTGCCCTTCGATGAGAATGGGTTCAGCCATGACGGTACCTCCCGGAAACGGCGGCCCGCGGGGCCGCACCGGGAGCCTCATGCTCCCGGCCAATCCGGCATATCAATAGCGCAGCAGCGCCGAACCCCAGGTGAAGCCACCGCCGAAGGCTTCCAGCAGCAGCAGCTGGCCGCGCGCGACCTTGCCGGAGCGGATCGCGTGGTCCAGCGCCAGCGGCACCGAGCCGGCCGAGGTATTGCCATGCTTGTCCACGGTCACCACCACTTGGTCCATCGACATCTCCAGGCGCTTGGCCGTGGCTTCGATGATGCGCAGGTTGGCCTGGTGCGGGATCAGCCAGTCCAGGTCGGACCTGTCCAGGCCGTTGGCCTGCAGGGTTTCATCAACCACCGAGTCCAGCGCCTTGACGGCGTACTTGAACACGTCGTTGCCCTTCATCGTCAGCTTGCCGGGCTTGTCCAGGCCGGTCGACACGCCGGCCGGGTGCCACAGCAGTTCCTTCTTGCTGCCATCGGCATGCAGATGGGTGCTGAGGATGCCGGTTTCCTCGTCGGCCTTGAGCACGACGGCACCGGCACCATCGCCGAACAGCACGCAGGTGGTGCGGTCGTTCCAGTCGACGATGCGGGTCAGGGTTTCCGCGCCGATCACCAGCACATGCCGGGCATCGCCACTGCGGATGAATTTGTCGGCCACGCTCAGGGCGAACAGGAAGCCCGAACATGCCGCGTTGACGTCGAACGCCGCCGCGCCGGCCGCGCCGAGGCGCGCCTGGATCAGGCAGGCGGTGGACGGGAAGATCAGGTCCGGCGTGGTGGTGCCCACGACGATCATGTCCAGCTGCGACGGCTCGATGCCGGCCGCTTCCAGCGCGCGCAGCGCGGCGTTGTAGCCGAGGTCGCCCGTGGTCTGTCCGTCGGCGGCGACGTGCCGCTCGCGGATACCGGTTCGCGACTGGATCCACTCGTCACTGGTGTCGACGATCTTGGCCAGATCATCATTGGTCAACACCTTCTCGGGCAAATAACTACCGGTGCCCGCGATCCTCGAGTAGATCCGCTTGCTCATGCTGGTTCCTGTTGCGCGGGTCCGCCATGTGGCGGGCCCGGAAGAAATCGGTGCGGGGGCCGCCACCTCGCGGTGGCGGCCCGACGCGGATCAATCTTCTTCGACGACCGAGGTCTTGGTCGTGATCACCTTCTTGCCGCGGTAGAAACCGTCAGCGGTGATGTGGTGACGCAGGTGCACTTCGCCGGTGGTCGGGTCGGTGGACAGCTGCTTGGCGCTCAGCGAGTCGTGCGAACGGCGCTGGCCGCGGCGGGACGGGGTAACACGGGATTTCTGCACAGCCATGGGATTGCTCCAAACTCGGTTCGTTCGTTTCGTCGTTGCAGTGCGCGTGATGCGAGCATCCGGCACTGGTTTTACTTTCGCCGCAGCCGCCGACGACAACCGGCTGCTATTGTTTCTTCAGCGCCGCCAACGCCGCGAACGGATTGGCCTTGCCCAGTTCCTCGGTGGTCGCGGAGAAGTCGCGCTCGACCGCTTCGCTTCCCGGCGCCACCGGCACCACCGGCACCGCCATCACCAGCTCGTCTTCCACCAGGTCCAGCGGCCGCAGGTTGCCGTCTTCCGGCACCAGCAGCGCTTCGTAATCCGGCGGAAGCGCCTGTTCCTCGTCCTCGTCGCGTACCAGGCCCAGCCGCTGCACCAGGTGCACCGGCAACAGGAAACGCTGCATGCTGCGCTGGCACACCAGCGGCAGCGCGGCATCGATGGTCAGCTCGACATAGGCGACCCGCAGGATCTCGTCGCGGCCGAATTCCAGCGCATAACTGCACTCTCCCTCGGCATCGGCGACCAGCCCCTGCAGGCGTGCCAGTGCGGACAACGACACCCGGCCTTCGAAGCGCCTGCGCGCTGCGACCATCCGCCAAGCATCCAGCAATTCGGGCACGTTCGCGGACATAAGCTGCAGAATGTTAAGGACAGGCCTGCCGGCTGTCAAATCCATCGTGCCGGCATTGCCACCACGGCGGCCGCGCCGCAGACTCGGCGCCGCTTTCACCCCGGTATTGTCGCATGCCTGCCCTGATCCTCGCCTCCACTTCCCGCTACCGGGCCGACCTGCTATCGCGGCTGCGGCTCCCGTTCAGCTGCGTGGCGCCGGCGGTGGACGAGACGCCGCTGGCGGCCGAACCGCCGCGGCAACTGGCCACCCGGCTCGCGCGGGCGAAAGCCGCCGCGGTGGCCGCTGCGCACCCCGGCGCGTGGGTCATCGGCTCGGACCAGGTTGCGGAACTGGACGGTGCGCCGCTCGGCAAGCCGGGCACCGGCGAAGCCGCCCGCGCGCAGCTGGCCGCGATGTCCGGCCGCCAGGTGCTGTTCCATACCGCGGTCTGCGTGAGTGATGGCGAGCGCCACCTGCAGGCGGTCGACCTGACCCGGGTCGACTTCCGCCCCCTGCACGCGGACGAGATCGAACGCTATGTCGACGCGGAGCTGCCGCTGGACTGCGCCGGCAGCTTCAAGTGCGAGGGGCTGGGCATCACCCTGTTCGAGGCCATCCATTCGCAGGACCCGACCGCACTGGTCGGCCTGCCGCTGATCGGCCTGTTCAGGCTGCTGCGCGAAGCCGGCCTGGCGCTGCCCTGAACCCGTCTCAGCGCGCCAGCCCGACCCGGCACCACTGGTACGGGTAACGGCCCTGGCCGATGCGGCTGTCCAGGGTCACGCACGATCCTTCATCCAGCAGCAGCCCGTAGCCGGCCAGTTGCTGGCGTGCCTGGCCCCGTGCCTGTACCGAGGCATCCACCGGTTCCTGGCTGGCGCCGCGACGCGGCCCGAGGCGGCACTGCCCCGGGTCGGGCACCTCCACCTCCGCGCGCAATCCCCGCGCCTTGCCGGTCAGCCAGCGCAGGCGGTCGCAGCCACGCCCCGCGGTCAGGCCGAAAACCTGCGCCCAGCGGTTCAGGCGTGCCCAGCGCGCCCCATCCTGGCGCTGCGCGGCAGGCAGCATCGCGAAGCGCTGTTCCCGCGCCTCCACCATGGCGGCCAGTCGTGCGCGGTAGGCGGCAGACTCGGGGAAATTGGTCGCCACTCCCACATAGCGCGCCTGGCCGGGCAACCACGGCACGCGCCAGGCCTGCGGATCGCCGCCCACCAGCAGCACCACGCTGCGCTCCGGCGCCGGCATCGGCGGCGCCTCCACGCTGAAGCCCTGGCGCGCCCAACGTTCGTGCCCCCACGTGTTCCAGCCCAGCAGCGAGGCCACCGCCACCACGCCGATGGCCCAGCCGCCCACCCTGGCCGCGCGTCCACCCGGCAGCAGGCGCTGGCACAGGAACCACAGCACCAGCGGCGCCAGCAGTTCCAGCACGACCAGGTAGCGGTGGATGCTGAACAGGCCCTGCCAGAGCACATAGCCGGTGCCGAAGAACACCAGCACGCCCCGCATCGCCGGTGCGAACGCCGGTGGCGCCAGGGTCCCGCGCGCGAAGCGGCGCAACAGCAGCGCCAGGGTCGCCAGGTACAGCAACGGCCAGACCAGCTGCAGCAGCCGGATCTCGCTCACCCGCAGCGGATCGACCGCGAACTGCAGCGGCCAGGTCAGGTGTTCCCAGGCGCCGCGCGGCAGCCAGCGCACATCGGCCACCGATATCGGCGCGGCCAGCGGCCCCTGGAACAGCGCGTTGAACTGCGGGAACAGCGGGTTGCCGAATGCCTGCCAGACCCGCAGGTACCACCCGCCGGCCAGTGCCGCGGCCACCACCAGCGCAGCCAGGGTCAGCACGCCCGCGCCGGCCAGCCGGCGCCACCATGGGCCGCCCGCGCACACCGCCGCCACCCCCAGCGCCACGGCGTAGATGGCGTTGGTCAGCTTGAGCGCCACGGCGACGCCGAGCACCGCGCCCGCCACCGTCCAGGCCAGCAGCTCGGCGCGGCGCGCGCCGTCGGCCTGGCGTCGTTGCGCCAGCAGCACCATGTACAGCGCCGCGGTCACGAACAGCGCGGTGGTGTTGTCGGCCATGCTGCCGCCGAACTCGGACAGGAAGGCGCTGGTACACAGCCCCGCCACTGCCAGCAGCGGCGCCAGCCGGGCCCGTCGCGGCTGCCCGCGCAGCGCGAGCCAGGCGATACCGGCAACCGGCAGGAACACCAGGCCATGCAGCGCCCCCAGCGCGAACCCCGCCAGCGGTGCCGGCAACCGCGCCATCAGCAGGTAATGGAACACATCCAGCAACGGGCTGAAGTAGCTCTGCATCTGCGCGGGCGCCAGGTCCTGCAGCAGCCGGCCATGCAGCAACGCATAACCGTTGTAGAGGTGATAGTTGCGCAGGTCCCAGTTGGCGTCCTGCCCCAGCAGCAGCGAGACGATGCCGCCGGCCAGCATGATCGCCGCGGTGGCGCGGACCACGTTGCCGGGCGTATCGAAGGCGAACCAGCGTTCCAGCACGGCGGCGAGGCGGCGCAGCGGCGCGCGGATCCGTCGCGCGCCAGACACGCGGACGGCGCTCATTGCCCGTCCCCGCCGGCCCGCGCCGGCGCCGCTACGGCCAGGTAGGCCATGTGCTTGGCTTCGATGCGGCCACGGGTCACCGTGTCCAGGATCAGCCCGCAGGCCAGCAGCAGGAAACCCATCAGCGCCAGCGCCGCGCACAGGACAGCGGTCGGGAAGCGCGGCACCAGCCCGGTCTCCAGGTACGTCACCAGCAGCGGCACCGCCAGTACCACCGAGAGCACCATGCTGGCGATGCCGCCGATGGAGAAGAACAACAGCGGCCGCTCGCTCTTGAACAGCTTGGCGATGGTGCGCAGGATCCGCCAGCCGTCGCGCCAGGTACTGAGCTTGCTCTCCGAGCCCTCCGGGCGCACGCCGTAGGCGGTATCCACCTCGGCCACCGGCATCCGCAACTGCAGCGCATGCACGGCCAGTTCCGTTTCGATCTCGAAGCCACGCGCATGGGCCGCGAACGAGCGCACGTAGCGCCGCGAGAACACCCGGTAACCGGACAGCATGTCGTCGAAACTGTTGCCGAACAGGATGCCCGCGCAACGGGTCAGCAGCACGTTGCCGATGCGATGGCCCGGGCGATACGCCGCTTTTTCCTGGTCACGGCGCGCGCCCACCACCATGTCCAGGCCGTCGTCGAGCAGCCGCCGCACCAGCCGTGGCGCGGCCGCCGCTTCGTAGGTGTCGTCGCCATCGACGAGCACGTAGACATCGGCATCGATGTCCGCGAATCCACGCCGCACCACGTTGCCCTTGCCCTGCAGCGGCACCTCGATCACCCGCGCACCCGCCGCCCGCGCCACCCCGGCGGTGCCGTCGCGGGAGTTGTTGTCCAGCACGATGATGTCCGCCCCGGGCAGGTGGCGGGCGAAATCGCCGACCACTCTGGCGACGGTGGCTGCCTCGTTGTAACAGGGCACGAGGACGGCGATGCGGGTTCTATCCATGAATATCGGTACCAGCGACAAGGAACAGGCAAACGGGGGTGGCAGCGGAAGCGGCCGCGAGAACAGGTCAGCGCGCGACCCGGAAGGGCTGCTCCCACCAGTCCTCGACGCTGCCGTCGGTGCCGTGCAGGCGCAGGCCGAGCCAGTGGCGGCCGGGCGGCAGTGCGCGGACATCCAGGCGCGCGCGGAAGCCGACGCGGGGATGATGGGGATCGGTGGAGATCTTCCAGAAGCCGGTCACGTCGTTCTCCAGCCCGTAATCGGCCCGCGCCGCGACCTCGCCGTCGACCAGTATCTCCACCGCCGCCAGGCCCACGCCGTCCTTGAAGGCCCAGCCGGACACCTCCAGCGCGTCGCGCGCCTGCGCCCCGGGCAGCGGCGCATCGACCCAGGCCATCGCCGGGGTGACGCAGGGGCCGGACGGCTTCGTCGCGGGCAGCCGGAACAGCAGGAAGCGCTGGTAGCCATGATCGGTTGACACGACCCGCGGCGGCGGCAGCGGCCCCACCAGGGCGCACACCTGGTGGTAGCGCGCCAGCAGGTCGCGGTAGCGCTGGTCACCGGGCGCCAGCACCAGCAACCGCGGGCCGCTGCGGTGCTCTTCCCCGATCAGCCCCCACAGCGCCAGCTGCGCGGTACGCCCGTGCTTGTCGTTGAGCGGATGCGGCAACACATGGATGGACGCGTCATCGCGGAGGAATCCCAGCTCGGCACCGACCTTGAAGCTGCCGGCCAGCACCCGGGTGCCTTCCGGCATGGCCGCCAGCTCCTCGCGCACCGCGTCGGCCAGCGGCTGCCAGCCGGCGAAATTGCGTGGGTAGAACTTGTTGCCGGCAAGCTGCGCGCGCAGTGCCGGCGAGGCCGCGGTCAGGTAGTAGCCGAACGCACAGGCCGCGCCCAGCAGCACCAGCGCCCAGGCGAGCCGGCGCCAGCCGCGGCGCCAGCGGCCCAGGACCAGCGGCACCACCACCAGCAGGGCGAAATAGCCCGGCAGCGGCCAGTGGAAGCTGATGCGCTCGACGTCGGTGAAGAACCCGAGCAGGAAGATCGCGAGCGTGGAAACGCCGCCGACCAGCGCGAAATAGCGCCATTGCACGCGGTGCTGGTGGCCGGCGGGCTGCGGGCGCAGGCCGGAGACGCACGCCTGCCACAGCGCGACGCACAGCAGCGGCGTCACCAGCAGCGGCTGGATGACGAGGAACCACAGCCCACTGGCCTGGAAGGCCCACGGGTGGCGCTCGACCAGCTGGAACTTCAGGCCGGCATCCTGGTTGTCCATGTTCCAGGACAGCAGCGGCAGCCAAGCGACGATGCCGACCGTCAGCGCCATCCACACCCGCGCGTCGCGCAGCGTGCGCCGGCCCTCCGGCAACAGCAGCAGCGCGATGAAGCCGACCGCGATCACCCCGATGAAGCGATAGTGGCTCAACGCGCCCAGCACCAGGCCGGCGGCCAGCATCAGCGCACCGCCGGCATCGACGCTGCGCAGCAGGCGGGCGCCGGCCGCCAGGCACAGCAGGGCCGCGAACGCCATGGGCACGTCCGGCACCGCGAGGATGCCGAGCGTCGCCGAAAGCGGCATCAACAGCGTCAGCGACCCGGCCTGCCAGCCCACCCGCGCACCGAACCAGCGCGTCGATACCCGCACCACCATCCACGGCAGCAGCGCCCCCATCAGCAGAAATGGCAGGCGGATGCCGAACGCATGGTGGCCGGCCAGTTCGCCGCCGAGCCGGGTCATCCAGGCGGTCAGCCCGGGCAGGTCCGAGTAGGCGGCCGCCAGGTGCCGCCCCTCCTGCCAGTAGAACGCCTCGTCGACGAACAATGGCAGGCGCGCCGCCACGATCGCCTTCAGCACCGTGACCGTCACCCAAAGTACGACGAACGCATTGCGCGCACGCTGACCCACCTGCATTGGCGCTTAAACTCCCTTCGACCCCTGATCCGAGACGACCATGGCTCCGTTGCCGTCACCAAGAATGCTAACCGATGTCGCCTTCCAGGCCCTGCAGCAGGCGCAGCAGCAGGTCAACGCGCTGCTGCTGGGCAAGACCGCCGAGGTCAGGCTGGCATTCGTCGCGCTGCTGTCCGGCGGCCACCTGCTGATCGAGGACCTGCCCGGACTGGGCAAGACCACCCTCGCCCACGCCATGGCATCGACCCTGGGCCTGCAGTTCCAGCGCGTGCAGTTCACCTCCGACCTGCTGCCCGCCGACGTGCTGGGAGTGTCCATCTACGAGGCGGAGAGCCGCGGCTTCCGGTTCCATCCGGGGCCGGTGTTCAGCAACGTGCTGCTGGCCGACGAGATCAACCGCGCGCCGCCGCGCACGCAGAGCGCGCTGCTGGAGGCGATGGCCGAGCAGCAGGTGACCATCGACGGCACCACGCATGCGCTGCCCGATCCGTTCTTCGTGATCGCCACGCAGAACCCGGTGGACATGTCCGGCACGTTCCCGCTGCCGGACTCGCAGCTGGACCGCTTCCTGCTGCGGCTCACCCTCGGCTATCCCGATGCCGGGGCCGAGCGTGCCCTGCTGGCCGGCGCCAGCCGCCGCGACATGATCGCGCAGACGCTGCCCAGCCTTGCCGAACAGGACATCCGCGACCTGCGCCTGGCGGTCGAGCAGGTACATGCCAGCGATGCGCTGGTCGACTACGTGCAGCGCCTGCTGGCGCGCAGCCGGCAGCAGCCCGGGGTTCGTGTGGGACTGTCGCCGCGCGCCGGCATCGCCCTGCTGCGCGCGTCCAGGGCGCATGCGCTGCTGGCCGGCCGCGACCATGTGCTGCCCGATGACGTGCAGGCGCTGTTCGTCGCCGTGGCCGGGCACCGGCTGGTCGCCGAGGCGGAGGCGTCCTCCGGCACCGCGCTGGCCAGCACCATCCTGCACGGCGTGCAGGTCGACTGAGATGCGGACCTGGTTGCACGCCCGCCTGCAGGCCCTGCAGCGGCTCGCGCGCCCACGCCGGCCCGAGTCGCTGCCGGTCACGCTCGACCGCCACCGCATCTACGTGCTGCCGACCGGCTTCGGGCTGTTCCTGGCCGCGCTGCTGGCGGTGATGCTGCTGGGCGCGCTGAACTACAACAACAATCCGGCGCTGCTGCTGGCACTGCTGCTTGCGGCCACCGCGCTGGCCAGCGCGCTGCAGGCGCACCTGCAGTTGGCCGGGCTGCGCGTGGACGCGGTCTCGGCCGAGCCGGTGGCGGCCGGGCAGCCGCTGCGGCTGCGGCTGGCACTGGCCCGCGACGACCGCCGCCCGCGCCGCGGACTGCGGGCATCCAGCGGCGCGGCCTTCGCCTTCGCGGACCTTGCCGGCAGCGATCGCACGGAAGTCGACCTGTGGTTGCCCACCGCGCGCCGCGGCTGGCTGCAGCTGCAGCGGATCCAGCTCGCCACTACCCAGCCACTGGGGCTGGTCCGTGCCTGGAGCTGGATCTGGCCGGCGCCACCAGTACTGGTCTACCCCGCCCCGGAACACCCCGCGCCGCCGTTGCCCGACAGCGGCGACGCCTCCACCCGCACCCGCCCGCATCCGCTCGGCGACGAATTGCAGCAGTTGCGGCCTTATCGCCAGGGCGATGCGCGCCGTGCGATCGCCTGGAAACACTCCGCCCGCCGCGACACCCTGCTGGTGCGCGAGTACGAACGCCCGGCCGGCACCGAACTGCTGCTGGACTGGCAAGCGCTCGGCCCGCTGCCGTACGAACGCCGCATCGCGCGCCTGGCGCGCTGGGTGGACGATGCCGAACGCGAAGGCCGCCGCTACCGCCTGCTGTTGCCTGGCCAGCCCCCGCTGGGGCCGGCCACCGGCGACGCCCACCGCCACCAGTGCCTGCGTGCGCTGGCACTGATGCCCGACGCATGAACAAGCCGACGGACCGCCACTTCCCACGACAACATGGCGCGCACGCCGGCGCGCGCGCAGGTGTGCCATGACCGGGCGCGCCCGTTTGCCCCCCTTGAACCCGACCGCGCGCAACGCGGCACTGCTGACCACCGCGCTGGCCCTGCTGCCGCTGCTGCTGCAGTTGCCGGGCGTGCTGGCCGCGGTGTTCGCCGGCACCGCGCTGCTGGTGGCGCTGCTGGCCTGGCGCCGCCCGCTGCCGCTGCCGCTGCGCCTGTTGCTGGTCGCCACCATGCTGCTCGCGATCTACTGGCAGATGGGCGCATCGCCGGGGCGCGACACCGGTTGCGCGCTGCTGGCGGCGATGCTGGCGATCAAGTCCAGCGAACTGCGCAGCCTGCGTGACGCACGCAGCCTGCTGGGCTTCGCGCTGTTCGCGCCGTTTGCCGCCTTCCTGCTCGACCAGGGCCCGACCACCCTGCTGCTTTCGCTGGCGGCGGTCGCCAGCGCCCTGCTCGGGCTGCAACACCTGGCCGACGCCGAGACCGGGGCGGCGGCACAGCCGACCATGCTGCAGTTGCGGACCGTCGGCCGGCTGCTGGCGGTCGCGCTGCCGCTGGCACTGGCCGGGTTCTGGCTGTTGCCGCGGCTGCCGACACCGCTGTGGGGCATCCCCGAACGGGCGGTGGCGCGCCCGGGGTTGTCGGACACCATGGCGCCCGGGCAATGGCTGGACCTGATGGCCGACGACAGCCCCGCACTGCGCGCGCAGTTCATTGGCGCCGCGCCCCCGCCCGAACAGCGGTACTGGCGGGGCCCGGTGCTCACCCGCTTCGACGGGCGCACCTGGACGCGGCTGGAAAGCCAGCGCCGGCGCCCGCCACCACCGGTTGCCGGCGCCGCCCCGCAGTGGGACTACCAGATCGAGTACGAAGCCACCGAACGGCGCGAACTGGTGGCGCTGGACCTGCCGCTGGCCGCACCCGACGAAACCTGGCTGGACGCCGACTACACCCTGGTGAGCACCCGGCCGCTGGCCACGCTGACCCGCTGGCACCTGCGTTCGGCGGCGCCGGTGCGCTTCCAGCAGGTGCTGCCGCCGGAGCTGCGCGCGCAGGCGCTGCAACTGCCGCGCGGCTTCAATCCACGCACGCTGGCGCTGGCCCGGCAGTGGCGCCAGGAGGCCGGCAATGACGATGCCGCCATCGTCCGCCGCGCGATGCAGTGGATCCGCCGCGACTTCAGCTACACCCTGAGCACGCCGCTGCCCGGCCGCCACGGCGCCGACGAGTTCCTGTTCGACTGGAAGGCGGGCTTCTGCGAGCACTTCAGTTCCGCCTTCGTGGTGCTGATGCGTGGCGCCGGCATCCCCGCGCGGGTCGTCACCGGCTACGCCGGCGGCACCCGCAACCGCTACGGCGACTACTGGCTGGTACGCAGGATGGACGCGCACGCCTGGGCCGAGGTGTGGCTGCCACAGCGCGGCTGGACCCGCGTCGACCCGACCGCGGCAGTCGCCCCGGAGCGTATCCGCGACACCCTGGAGGACCGCCTGGCGCGCGGCGACTCCGCCGGCGGCGGACTGGACATGGGAACGCGCTGGCTGCAGCTCGCGCAGGCCGGCGATTGGCTGCGCCGCAGCTGGAACGGCCTGGTGCTGTCCTTCGACGCGCGCCGCCAGCAGCGGCTGCTCAGCCCGTTCGGCATCGAGCGACTGGAACCAGCGCAGCTGGTCGGGCTGCTCGCCGCCTTCGCGCTTGTCGCCGTCGCCGCCATGGCCTGGCTGCTGGCGCGCGGCGAGCGCGAGCGTGATCCGCTGCTGCGCGCCTGGCGCCGGCTGGACCGCCGCTACGCCCGCCTCGGCCTCGGCCGGCAGGCGCACGAAACCGCCGGCGCCTGGGCCGCGCGCGTGGACGCCGTGCGGCCCGGCAGCGGGCTGGTACTGCTCAGCCAGCGTTTCAGCGATGCGCGCTACGCTGGCGCCTCGTCGGACCTGGCTTCATTATTGCGTGACCTGCACAGGCACCGCCCCCAACCCGGATTACCGACCGGAGCACGAACATGAAGACCCGCATCCTCATTGCCATCGCCGCCAGCCTGACCCTGGCCGCCTGTGCCACCGCGCCCAAGCCGCTGCAGGGACAGTTCAGCACGGTGTCCCCGCGTGACAGCGTCGCGCAGAAGCAGACCGGCACGCCGGTGCGCTGGGGTGGCCGCATCATCGAGACCATTCCCGGTCAGGGCGAAACCTGTTTCCAGATGATCGCCCGCCCGCTCAACGGCAATGGCCGCCCGAGCACCACCTCCGCCGACGCCAGCGATGGCCGCTTCCTCGCCTGCCGCGCCGGCTTCTACGACCCGGCGGTGTTCGAGCCCGGCCGCGACGTGACCTTCATCGGCCGCATCGACGGCTACCAGACCACCAAGATCGGCGAATACGACTACCCGCTGCCGAAGATCGCCGCCGACGTGGTGTATCTGTGGCCGGTGCAGCGCGAAGTCGAAGTGGTGCCGGCCTACCCGTACGGTCCGTGGGGACCGGCCTGGGGCCCCGGCTGGGGCTGGGGTTGGCGCGGCGGCTGGTGGTAAGCCCGGCGTCCGCAACACACTTTAAACGCCGCCTTCGGGCGGCGTTTGCCGTTGTGGCCGCAGGGCTCACTCCGGCCTGCGGAGCGTCCAGTCGCCGTGGCGCGCGCCGGGCTGCAGCGCCCAGCCCGGCGCCAGCGTCAGCACCCAGCCCTCGCCTTCCCAGCCGGCCGCCGTCTGCCGCACCCCGGCGTGGGCCACCGACAGCCGCTTCCAGTCGGTGGACAACAGCCCATCGCCGCGCACCTCCAGCACGCCCCAGGCGGCCGCGGCGCGGATCACGCCATACACCGCGCCCTGCGGCGGCAACGGCGTCACCCGGTTCGGATCGAAACTGAAACTGGCACCGTTGACCGGCACGGCCAGCACCGGGCCGTCGACCAGGCGCGCGCGCAGGGCAGCCACCACGCCGGCCTGGTGCCGCGCGCGGGCCTGCTCGGCGGCCGCCACCTCGGCCAGGCCATGGCGCGCGCCCGCACGCCGGAAGGCGGCATCGCCGGCATCGGCCTGCATGCCCAGCGCGGCCGCGAGCAGCCCTGGCAGGCCGTCCTGCCGGTTCCAGCGACTGCGCCAGCCCGGCGCGGCACCGTCCAGCAGGACACCATAGGCCGGCCCGGTGTAGTAGGCGAAGGAACGGGCGTAGGCCGTCACCGCGTCGCCGCGGCGCAGATGCGTGGCGAGCCGGGCCTGCAGCGCGTCGTCCTGCGCGAGGATGCGCCCGGTGTACTCGGCGATGCCCTCGTGGCGCTCCATCGCATCCTCGGCGGCAGCCGCCTGCGGGAACCGCGCGTGGCGCCAGGCGCGGAAGGTCATCGCGTCGGCAATGGCCTGCCGCTGCTGCTCCGCGCCGGTTGCCTCCAGCGCCGCCGCCAGCGCACGCAGCTCCAGCCGCAGCGCCGTGCGTCCCTGCTCGGTCTCCAGCTGGTCCTGGTCGGCGTGGGTCGCGGCCAGCCCGATTCCGGCCTGGATGCGGTGCCAGGCCTCGTGCATGAGCAGGATCGAGCGGGCCGCCGGGTCTTCGGGCAGCGGCAGCATCAACATGGTCCAGGTGCGCCCGTTCCAGCCCACGGCGGTATTGGCGACCGGGACGTTGTCGGGCAGGCGGCCACGGAACACCGGGCCGTCGCGTTCCAGTGCGGTATCGGCCCCGTCCATGCTGGCAACCAACTGGCGGCTGGCCGGATCGACCAGCAGCACCGGCCCGCACAGGCTCACCCCCCAGGCCTTGCCGTCATCGGCCGCGCACAACTGCTGCATGCGCTGGAAGACCGCGCCCGCCGCCGATGCGTCCGGCAGCGCCTGCGCGAACCCCACCGACGGCAGCGCCAGCAGCAACAGGCCGATGCACCGGCGGAGGCGACCGCACACGGCCCGCATCGCCGGGTGCCGCGGATGCCGGCTCATGCCGCGCCGAAATGCCCCAGCGGCGCGCCGGCCAGCAGGTGCAGGTGGATATGGAACACCGTCTGCCCGGCATCCTCGCGGCAGTTCATGACAATGCGGTAGCCGTTCTGCGCGAAACCTTCCCGACGCGCGTACTCGGCGGCGGCCAGCGCCAACTTGCCGACCAGGTGCGCCTGCGCCGGCTGCAGGTCGTCCAGGGTGGGGATGACCTCGTTCTTGGGAATGAACAGGACATGCACCGGCGCCTGCGGGGCGATGTCCTTGAAGCCCAGCACCTCGTCGTCTTCGTAGACGATGCTGGCGGGAATTTCGCGGCGGATGATCTTGCCGAAAATCGTATCGGTCATGCGGCGGCTCACTGGCGTTGAACGGCCTACAGCTTACCGCCCCGCCGTGGCCTATTCGCCGATTTCGCTGCGGCTGCCAAAGGCGTGCGAGAGCGTGCCGCGGTCCACGTATTCCAGCTCGCCGCCCAGCGGCAGGCCCTGCGCCAGCCGGCTCGGCCGCACCTTGTGGCGGCGCGCCAGCTGCGCCAGGTAATGCGCGGTGGCTTCGCCCTCGACGGTGGAATTGGTGGCGATGATCAGTTCCACCACTTCGCCCTGCGCCAGCCGCGCCTCCAACTGGTCCAGGCCGAGTTCGCGCGGGCCGATGCCGTCCAGCGGCGACAGCCGCCCCTGCAGCACGTAGTACAGGCCGCGGTAGCTGGTGGCGTGCTCGATGGCCAGGCGGTCGGCCGGCGACTCCACCACGCACAGCGTCTCCCGCTCGCGGCTGGCGCTGGCGCACAGCGGGCACACCTCGGCCTCGCTGAAATCGCGGCACTGCGCGCAGTGCCCGATCCGCTCGATCGCCTCGCCCAGCACCTGCGACAGCCGCAGGCCGCCATCGCGCGCGCGCTCGAGCACGTGGTAGGCCATGCGCTGCGCACTCTTCTGGCCGACGCCGGGCAGCACCCGGAAGGCCTCGATCAGTTGTTCCAGCAGCGGCAGGCTCATCGCATCGGGCTCATGGTCGAAACGAACGCGCGAAGCCCGGGGGCTTCGCGACGTGGGCAGTACGGGTGGCCGGGCGCGGCCGGCACAGCGTGATCAGAACGGCAGCTTCATCCCCGGCGGCAGCTTCATGCCGGCCGTGGCCGAGCCCATGCGCGCCTGCGACTCGGCATCGATCTTGTTGGAGGCGTCATTGAACGCCGCGGCGATCAGGTCCTCGACCATCTCCTGGTCGGACAGCACCGACGGATCGATGCGCACCTTGCGGCACTCCTTGCTGCCGGTCAGGGTCACGCTGACCATGCCGCCACCCGCACTGCCGGTGACTTCCAGCTTGGCCAGTTCTTCCTGGGCCTTCTGCAGGTTCTCCTGCATCTTCTGGGCCTGTTGCATCAGTTGGGCGATATTGCCGCGCATGGTTTCCTACTCTTCAAGGGGACGGATGGAATCGGGCACGACCCGGGCGCCCTGCGCGAGCAGGTGCTGCACCTGGGGGTCGGCCATGAAAACGGCCTCGGCCGCATTCTGTCGCTCGCCGCGCTGGCGGTCGGCGCGCTCGTGCAGGGTTTCGGCCGGCGCGTTGCCGGTCTCGATCACGATCTTCGGCGCGTTGCCCAGGGCCTGCGCCAGGGTCTGCGCCAGCGCGCCCAGCGAACGTTCGGACTGCAGGTATTCGAAGCCCGGCAGCAGCGCCAGCCGCAGCACGCCGTTGTGGTAACCGACGAACGCGGCGTTGGCGGCGAGCTCGCGCGAGGGCCCGGACAGGCCGCTGGTGGCGACCAGGTCCAGCCACTGTTCCGCGTTGTCCAGCGCGCGCGCCGGTTCGCCTGCCGCGGCCGTTGCCGGCGCCGCAGGGCGCGCGGCCGGCGCGATGGCGATGCCCTCGGCGCGGAATGGCGACGGTGGCGCCTGGCGTGGCGCCGGCGGCATGGAATCGGCCACCTCGTGGTGCGCCTGCGCCGCGGCGGTTTCCTCCATCCATGGCGGCAGGTCGTCGTCCGCGCGCGCCTGCACCGGGTTGGCGGCCGGCGCCGGGGAAAGCGACGACGCATCGGCCTGCGGCGCGCGCGCCGCCAGCGGCACCACGTCTTCGCGCTTCGGGGTCGCGTGGGCGGGAACGGGGTCGGCGACCGGCACAGCCGCCACCGGCTGCGCCGCCGGTGCAGCGACGGCAGCCGCGGTCACGGCAGGCGTGGAACCGCCAGCCGACGACGACACCGCCCCGGTCCCCGGACCTTCGCCTTCCGGCACCGCCGGCACCGCACCGGCCGGGCGGAACGCCAGCATGCGCAGCACGGTCATTTCGAAACCGGCGCGCGGGCTCGGCGCCAGGTGCAGGTCGCGGCGGCCGCCCAGTGCCATCTGGTACCACAGCTGCACCACCTCCGGGCGCAGCCGCGCGGCGAACGCCACCGCGTCGATGCCGTCACCGGGCACCGGCGCGCCCGGCACCAGCTGCTGTACCTGGATGCGATGCAGGGCTTCGGCCAGCGCGTCGAGCACGCCGCTCCAGTCCGGCGAGAAATCGGCCAGGGTCGCCACGACCTGCAGCAGGCGCGCGCCGTCGCCCGCCGCCAGCGCGTCGAGCATCGCCGCCACCTGGGTGCGGTCGACGGTACCGAGCATCGCCCGCACCACGTCGTCGCGCAGCGCGCCGCCGGCATAGGCGATGGCCTGGTCGAGCAGCGACAGGCCATCGCGCAGCGAACCGTCGGCGCCGCGCGCCAGCTGGGTGATCGCGCCATCCTCGAACTCGATCTGCTCGGCACCCAGGATGCGCGTCATCTGCCCGCGGATCTGCTCCTCGTCCAGGCGCTTGAGGTTGAACTGCAGGCAGCGCGACAGCACGGTGACCGGCAGCTTCTGCGGGTCGGTGGTGGCCAGCAGGAACTTCACGTGCTCCGGTGGTTCCTCCAGCGTCTTCAGCAGCGCGTTGAACGCCGCCTTGGACAGCATGTGCACTTCGTCGATCAGATAGACCTTGTACTTGCCGCGCGACGGCATGTACTGCGCGTTCTCGATCACCTCGCGCACGTCGTCCACGCCGGTGTTGGACGCGGCGTCGATCTCCAGCAGGTCGATGTAGCGGCCGGCGTCGATGTCCAGGCAGGCCGGGCACTGGCCGCACGGGTCGGCGCTGGTGCCATGCTCGCAGTTCAGCGATTTGGCGAAGATGCGCGCGATGGTGGTCTTGCCGACGCCGCGGGTGCCGGTGAACAGGAAGGCATGGTGGACGCGGCCGCTGTCCAGCGCATTGCTCAACGCGCGGACCACGTGTTCCTGGCCCACCAGCTCGGCGAAACGCTTCGGGCGCCACTTGCGGGCGAGGACGAGATAGGACATCAGGCAACCGTCTTCATCTGAACCCACATTGTGCCACGCCCCCGCTCCGCCGGCCCGCCCCGGACAGGGACGCGGCGGCGGCCGCTGAATGGATGGGCCGCGCCCGGCGCCGGGACGCGCACAGGCCGCCAACGGCCGGGGAACAGCGCCGGTCGCCGGCGGCCCGCCCCGTGCCGGCATGATGGATCGGCCGCGGTGCCGCGGCACCGGCGCCACCCCGCCGGGCGCGCGCGATGGCCCGGCGCGCGCCGCCGCACATTCGACTTGTGGCCGCAGCGCCGGCCCTATAGAATCTGCGCCCCTGCAGCGCCTTCGGGAAGCGGCAGGTCACGGAGAGGTGTCCGAGTGGTTGAAGGAGCACGCCTGGAAAGTGTGTAAGCGTCTAAACCGCGCTTCGGGGGTTCGAATCCCCCTCTCTCCGCCAGATTCATGCGTCCGGTCTTGATCCGGAACAGTTAACCCGGGCCGCGCGATGCGCGGCCCGCGTCTATGGTGGCCCCGTCGGCCCCTCGCGACGCTAGGTCGAAAATCCCGCCAGGGCCGGAAGGCAGCAACGGTATCGATCGACGCGGGCGCCGAGGTCAGCCGGCGGGGCCGCCACCTTTTTGGGCACCCGGCGCGCCCTTGCTCACGCCTGTGCATACCTGAGCCGGCGCATGCCGCGCGGAGCAGGATTCCTATGCTGCCCGATGGCGGTTCATGCGAGCATGCGGCCGCCGGCGATGCCGGCAGGCAACCCGGTTCAGCCCTGGAACGGCAGCGCCCGCGGCGCGGTGGGTTCGGCCAGTACCAGGCATTCGCCGGGATCGGCCACGCGGTGGCCGCGCGCGCGCAGCGCCTGGCCATCGGCCGCGCTGGCGTAGTGGTACAGCACCATGCGCGCCTGCAGTTCCGCCGGGTACTCGCGCTCCAGGTCGTCCACGCCGGTATGCGACGGATTGCCATGCAGGCCGCAGTCGTGGGCGACCAGTTCGCCGTCATCGGCATGGCGGGCCAGCATCTCCGGGATCGGCCGGGTATCGCCGGTCCAGACCAGCGCGCCCTGCAGGCGCAGGCCCCAGGCGGTCTCCGGCCAGTGATGGCGTACCGGGAACACCTCCAGGCGCATGCCGTCATGCCAGAACGCCTCGCCGACCACCACCAGCTGGAACGCATCCCAGAAATTGGCGCCGCCTTCGGCGAGCACGTTGGGGTAATCGCCGACGCGCCGGTGCAGCAGCGGCACCAGCGGCGCCGGCACGTACAGCCGCACCCGCCCGCGTCGCCCCAGATTGAAGTACGCATCGACGAACAGCCGCTCGAAGCCGGCGACGTGGTCCAGGTGCACGTGGGTGACGAACAGCGCATCGGGCATCGCGCCATAGCGGGCCCGGTAGGCGGTCAGCCCTTCGCCGCCGCAGTCGATGGTCAACCACGGCCGGGCGTCGCGCTCGATCACCGCCATCGGCGAGCCGAGTTCCACCGCCGAGGCATTGCCGACCCCGAGGAAGCGCAGCGACCACTCCATCACACGCCCCGGTTCCAGGCCAGGTCGTAGGCGCGGCGCAGGCGCGCGAAGTCCTTTTCCACGTCCTCGCGGCTGCGCTCGCCGCGCAGCTTGAGCAGCGAGCGCAACAGGCGCTTGAGGTTGCGCTCGCGCCAGCGCGTGGCGGGAATGCGCAGCACGCCGCGGTCGAAATCGATCAGCCAGCCATGGCCACCGGCATCGAACAGGATGTTGTGCGCGTTGAGGTCGGCGTGATCCAGCCCGGCGCGATGGAAGCGCGCGACCAGGCGCCCGGCTTCCTCCCAGGGCGCGCCACGCCCGGCCACCAGCGCGCGGTCGGCCAGCGAGCGCACGCCATCGAGCCGCTCCATCAGGATCGCCGCGCGGTAGCTGGCGCCCTGGCGCATGTAGAACGCCGCCAGCGGCCGCGGCACCGGCAGTTTCAGCGCGATCAGCTTCCGCATCAGGCGGAATTCGGCAAAGCTGCGGGTACGGTCGGCGCCCTGCCACAGGTAACGATCGCGGCTGAGCCGGGCGGCGACGCCGCCGCGCAGGTAGTGGCGCAGCACGCAGTGGCCGAACGCGGCGTCCACGAACCATGCCCCACCGCGCCCGCCCTCGCCTACCGGGCGCGCCCGCCCACCCCAGTGCGCAGGCGAAAACAAGCTGGTTTCGGCTTGCCGCAGGTGTTGGCGGTCGAACAGAATGGCACCATAGCCGCGGCCTTCGCGGCAAGGCGTCAGCGCTTCAGTGGCGTCGAAAGCGACCATTCACCGCGAGTCTAACAACACCATGCCTCCAGCGTCCTCCCCCCTGTGCCTCCTGCGGCTGTCCGCGCTCGGGGACGTGACCCACGTGGTCCCGCTGGTACGGACGCTGCAGCAGGCCCGGCTGGGGGTGGAACTGCACTGGGTGATCGACAAGGCCGGACACCGGTTGCTGGAGGGCCTGCCCGGCGTGGCGTTCCATGTCTACGACAAGAAATCCGGGCTGGCCGGCATGCGCGCGCTGCGGCGCGAGCTGCCCGCCACCGGTTTCGCTGCGCTGCTGCAGATGCAGGTCGCCTTCCGCGCCAACGTGCTGTCGGCCTTCATCCCCGCCCGGCGCCGCATCGGCTACGACCGCGCGCGCTCCAAGGACCTGCACGGGCTGTTCATCAACGAACGCATTCCCGACCGCCCCGGCATCCACGTGCTTGATGCGATCGGCAGCTTCTGCGAGCCGCTGGGGCTGAAGCAGACCGCGGTGAGCTGGGACCTGGCCACGCCCGCCGACGCCCACGACTGGGCGCGCGCGCAGTGGGATGACGACGGCCGCCCGGTGCTGATGATTTCGCCCTGCTCCAGCCATGTGCGCCGCAACTGGCATGCCGACCGTTACGCGGCGCTTGCCGACCATGCCGCCGCGCGCGGCTGGCGGGTGGTGCTGTGCGGCGGCCGCAGCGAGCTGGAACGGCACACCGCCGACGCGATCCTGGCGGCGATGCGCGCGCCGGCGCTGGATCTGGTCGGCCGCGACACCCTCAAGCAGTTGCCGGCGCTGCTGGCCCGCGCCAGGCTGCTGGTGACGCCGGATTCGGGGCCCATGCACATCGCCAACGCGGTCGGCACCAAGGTGCTGGGCCTGCATGCGGCCAGCAACCCGGCGCGCAGCGGCCCGTACTCGGACCGGCGCTACTGCGTGGACCGCTACGACGATGCGGCGCGGCGCTTCCTGCGCAGGCCCGCCGCCGACCTGAAATGGGGCACGAAGATCGAGTTCGACGGGGTCATGGACCTGGTCACCGTGGACGATGCCATCGCCGCGTTCGAGCGCTACGTCGCCGACCACGCGGGCTGAGGCCCGCCGCGGCGCGCAGGCTCAGCGCGCGCGGTAGTCCGCGTAGGACTTCTCTTCCACGTACCCCGAACCCAGGGCCAGGTTGATCGCCTTCTTGATCCGCGCGCGCTCGTCGTTCTGGAAGTACACGCTGCGCGCCAGATCGACGAACCCCGCGTCGAACGCCTGCGCCTTGTCCTTGAGCCGGATATCGTCCTCGATGTCCCACAGCCGCTCGTTGACCGCCTTCAGTTCGGCGCGCAGGCCCTCGATATCGCGGCTCGCCGCCGGGTGTGCGCTCCAGGTGCGCTCCAGCGCGGCCAGTTCGTTGCGCACGTTCGCCAGTTTGCCCGCATCGCTCATGCGCTCGGATTTGATCTGCAGGATCGAGATCTTGTCGAGCAGTTCGCCGAAGGAGACGGGCACCAGGATTTCGGACATGACGGATACCGGGGAAGCGGAGGAAGCAGTGTAGCGGCCGGCGCCGCCGCGCGTGGTGCCGCGCTGGCGGCCGGAAACGAAAACGGCCCCGTCGGGGGCCGTTTCCAGATCTGGCGGGAAGGGGGGGATTCGAACCCCCGATACGCTATTAACGTATGCCTGATTTCGAGTCAGGTACATTCAACCACTCTGCCACCTTCCCGGTGGTTCCCGGCGTACCGGGCTGCGAATGATACGAGGCCTTGGCAGCGCGGACAAGCTGTTTTTTCATCATGCGCGGGTGAGGCTGCCCGCCGGGGCCCCGCCGCCGCATCCGCTGCCCGGCCGGCGCGCGGGCGGCTCTTGCCGTGTACCGGTGCGGACGCGATGATGAAAAGCCTCTCCGCTGAAACGGCCCGCCGCGGGCGCCCATGATCGAATTCGGACACCTCAGCCACGTCGGCCTGCGCCGCCAGCTCAACGAGGACACCTATTACGGCGACGGCGAACTGGGGTTGTGGCTGGTCGCCGACGGCATGGGCGGCCATGCCTGCGGCGAAGTCGCCAGCGCGCTGGCGCGCGAGGCCATCGTACGCGAGGTACGCGGCGGCACCCCGCTGCCGCAGGCGATCCGCATCGCCGACGAGGAGATCATCCGCGCCTCGCGCCGGCGCAACGACAGCCTGCCCATGGGCACCACCGTGGTCGCCGCGCGGGTGCAGGGCCACCGCTTCGAGGTTGCCTGGGTGGGCGACAGCCGCGCCTACCTGTGGCGGGACGGCAAACTGGCCCAGCTGAGCCAGGACCACAGCTACGTGCAGGAACTGATCGCCCAGGGCTCGCTGACCGTCGAGCAGGCCCGCGCCCACCCGCACCGCAACGTGGTCACCCAGGCACTGGGCGTGACCGATCCGGCCCACCTCAACGTCGCCACCATGACCGGCGAACTGCGCCCGGGCATGCAGCTGCTGCTGTGCAGTGACGGCCTGACCGAGGAAGTGGACGACCGCAGCCTGGCGCAGACCCTGGCGCAGGCCGACTGCAGCGCCCAGGAATGCGTGGACACGCTGGTGGCCGCGGCGCTGGACGGCGGCGGTTCGGACAACATCACCGCACTGCTGGTCCGCTGCCACTGAGCAGTGCCCGTCGGCGCGCGGGCGTCGTCGCCCCGCGTTACGCGCCGGCCGCTTCCTCCGGCCTGGCGCCATCCCACCACGCATGCCCGGCCTTCTTGCGCAGGCGCTCCAGGCGCACCTGGTGTGCCTGGAGCTCGGAGGCCGTGGCCACCACCACCGGACGCGGCAGCAGCGCCGCGGCATCGAAGGCCTGCAGCATGCCCGTCGCGCCGCGGACCTCGGACTCGGGCAGGCCGAAGCCGATCTCCTCCTGCCCCGAGGTCAATGCGATGTAGACGTCGGCCAGGATCTGCGCATCGAGCAGGCCGCCATGCAGGTGCCGGTGCGAGTTGTCCACGCCCAGGCGCTTGCACAACGCGTCGAGCGAGTTGCGCTGGCCGGGGAAGCGCTCGCGCGCCATCGCCAGCGTATCGGTGACCGTCACCCGCTCGGCAAGCGGCCCCCGGCCCAGCAACGCCATCTCGTTCTCGAGGAAGCCCATGTCGAAGGCGGCGTTGTGGATGATCAGCTCGGCGCCGTCGACATAGGCCAGGAACTCGTCCACGACCTCCTCGAAGCGCGGCTTGTCGGCCAGGAACTCCAGGCTCAGGCCGGTGACTTCCTGGGCGCCGGCCTCGAACTCGCAGTCGGGCTTGAGGTAACGATGGAAATTGTTGCCACTGGGCCGGCGCTCGAGCAGTTCGACGCAGCCGATCTCGACCACGCGGTTGCCCTTCTTCCACTCCAGTCCGGTGGTTTCGGTATCAAGGACGATCTGGCGCATGGCCCACCTCAATTGCTTGCGGCGCCGTCGCGCACGCGGATTGCGGCATCGCGGGCCAGCTGGTCCACGCGTTCGTTGTCCGGATCGCCATTGTGGCCCTTCACCCAGCGCCATTCGATCTGGTGGCGCTGGGTGGCCGCGTGCAGGCGTTCCCACAGGTCGCGGTTCTTCACCGGGTCGCCGCCGGCGGTCTTCCAGTGCCGCCGCACCCAGCCCGGCATCCATTCGGTGATGCCCTGGCGCACGTACTGCGAATCGGTCTGCAGCATGATGGCGCACGGCTCGTTGAGCGCCTCCAGCCCGGCGATGGCGGCCATCAGCTCCATCCGGTTGTTGGTGGTATGGGCCTCGCCACCGGACAGCTCGCGCTCATGCGCCTTGTAACGCAGCAGCGCCGCCCAGCCACCCGGGCCCGGATTGCCGAGGCAGGCACCGTCGGTATGTATCTCGATTGATTTCATGTCTTTCCGTTGTATGAAGCGTCAGGTCGCCACCGGCCCGCCCCAGCCCACCGGGCGGGCGGCTTCGGGGCCGATGAAGGCCGCCGCACGCTTCTCGAATTCCAGCACGCAGACCGCCCGCAACGCCGGCAACGCCTTGCCGGCGGCCGGCCCGGCCTCGTTCCACAGCGGCCCGAAATGGCGCACCGAGCGGATCCGCAGCCCCTCGCGCCGCAGCCGCGACTGGCAACGCGTGGCCGACGGCGGGCGGGCGCCCTGCCATTGCCAGCGGGCGCGGTAGGGGCTGTAGCGGTTGAGCAGGGTCATCCACAGCCGGCCGCCGGGCATCAGCACCCGCGCGCATTCGGCCAACAGCGGCTCCAGGTCCACCGCGGCCACATGCTGCAGGATGATCGCGTTGACCGCTTCGGAGGGCAGCGGCAACGGCAGGGCGCAGGACACATCGCCGCTCCAGCCGTGCCCATCGGCGGTCCGGTGCAGGCGCACCCCGCGCCCGATCGGCGCCTCCGCCGGCAGCCAGGTCGCGCAGGGCGCCAGCCACAGCCACGGCTGCGCGGGAAACCCGCTGACCTGCTCGAGCAGATGGCGCTGTTCGGCGGCCCGCATCGCCGCCGCTCCAGCCTTCTCAAACCAGGCCGAGACTGCAGCTTGACGGGGGAACGGGGCGGCAGGCATGGTCCAATTCTATGCGACTGACCGCCCTGCCTGCATTCCAGGACAACTACATCTGGGCGCTGCAGGCGCCTGACGGCAACACGCTGGTCGTCGATCCGGGCCAGGCGCGGCCGGTCCTGGAGGCGGCCGACCGGGGCCTGCGGCCAGCCGCCGTGCTGCTTACCCACCACCATGACGACCATATCGGCGGCGTGGCGGAACTGCGGCGACACTGGCCGGGCCTGCCGGTCTTCGCCCCCGAAGATGAACGCATCCCCCTGGAATGTGAACGCGTCGGCGGGGGCGACCGGGTAGAATCAGGCGGTTTCGCGCTCTCGGTGCTGTCCGTACCCGGCCACACCCGGAGCCATATCGCCTTCCATGGCCACGGACACCTGTTCTGTGGCGACACGTTGTTCAGCCTCGGCTGTGGACGCATGTTCGAAGGTACGCCCGCCCAGATGCTGGCCTCGCTACGGCGGCTGGCGGCACTGTCGGCGCAGACGCGGGTCTGCTGCGGGCATGAGTACACGCTGGGCAATGCCGTGTTCGCGCGGCATGTCGATCCCACCAACGCGGCATTGCACCGCCGCCAACAGGAAGCCATGGACATGCGCAGCCGCTCCCGCCCCACCGTTCCCTCGCTGCTGGCCAGCGAACTGGAATGCAACCCCTTCCTGCGCACGCATGCCGAACCCGTGCGCCAGGCCATCGCCGCGCGGCTGGGCCGCGCGCCGCTGGACGAAGTGGAAGTGTTCGCCGAATTACGGCGCTGGAAAGACGGTTTCCGCGCGTGAGGCGGCACGGCCTGTCCCTGGCGCTGGGGCTGCTGCTCGGCGCGGGTGCCGGCGTCACCGCCGGCGCGCAGTCGCTGCCGGCCACCGCCGGCCTGACCCAGAACATCGCCTCGCTGGCGGCCTTGCCGGCCGACCCGGCCGCACTGCCGGCGCCGCTCACCCGCAATGGCCACCAGATATTCGCCAGCTTCCGCGAGGGCCTGGCGATGTCGCAATGCGACGCGGACGCCACCAGCCCGCGCTGGCGCAAGCAGTTCGCACACGCGCCATCGCGCCTGGGCAACGTCGAGGACGATGCCCTGCCCCTGTTCGGCTACGTGGTGGATGAGCTGCGCGCGGCCGGCCTGCCCACCGAGTTCGCGCTGATCCCCTTCGTGGAAAGCGGTTACCGGCCGGGCGCGCGCAACGCCAGCGGCCCCGCCGGCCTGTGGCAGTTCATCGCCACCACCGCGCGCAACCACCGGGTACCCATGGAAAGCGGGTATGACGGCCGGCTGTCGGCGGTGGATTCGACCCGCGCCGCGGTGCGTTACCTGAAAACCCTCTATGGCATGTTCGGCGGCGACTGGCAGTTGGCCGTGATGGCATACAACGCAGGCGAGTACCGCATCCTGCAGGCGCTGCGCCGCGGCGGCATGAACGCGCAGAACGCGCGGCCGGCCGAACTGCCGGGCCTGTCGCCGATCACCCATGCCTATGTCGAGAAGCTGCATGCCCTGGCCTGCGTGCTGGAGCAGGCGGAAAAGGAGCCGGAGCTGATGGCGGCCCTGGACCGTCCGGTACCGGTGCTGCGCGGGCACGCGCTGCCCGCCGGCACCACCCTGGCCGACTGGTCGGCCCGCAATGCGCTGGACCCGGCGCGCGTGGCCCGGCTCAACCCGGCGGTCACCGGCAAGCGTGCCGGCACCCGGGTGCTGGCGCCGGCGCTGCCGGACATGGTCCTGGGCAGCGAAAGCCAGCTCGCGGCAGCTCCCCTGCCACCGACGGCGTTGCCGGCACCGGCCAGCGTCGATGTCGCCAGCACCGCCGTGGCCAGCGCGGGCACCGCCGCCGCGGGACGCCGGCACACGGTCCGCAGTGGTGAATCGGCCTGGACGATCGCGCGGCGGTACGGCATCCCGGTCAAGACTCTGCTTTCGCGCAACAACCTGGACGCCAATGCGATCCTCAAGCCCGGGATGGTGCTGCGCTTCGAGGAAACCCGCTGACACGCTGCCGTCCTCGCCAATGACAGGAACGAGAAAGCCCGGCGCTACGCCGGGCTTTCTGTTTCAGCGGAGCCGCGGGGCGTTGTCAGCAGCGCCCCGCGCGTCCCGGGTTCAGAGCTGGGATTCCTGCACCTGCACCTTGAAGCGCTTGCGCAGGCCATCGACGAACGCCTTGGCCGCCGCCGCGCCGTCGATCTGGCTCAGCTGCTGCTTCAGCATCGCCAGCTGCGGCTCCGGCACTTCCTTGAGGTCGCCCGGGGTGACCTTGGTCACCGCGAAGACCGCATAACGCCCGTCGTCCAGCTCCACCTTGCCATAGCTGGGCTTGCCCTCGGACGGCGGCACCACGCTGAACACCGCCCGGTTGGCGGCAGCCGTCGGCATCGGCGCCGAGCGCGGCAGGCCCGGCATCGGCAGCAACTGCAGCTTCTCGCCCTCGGCCAGCGCCTGCAGCGTCTTCCCCGCCTGCAGCTTGGCCAGCAGCGCATCGGCCGCCTTCTTCGCCGCTTCCTCGGTACGATGCGCGCGCACCGCGGCGATCACCTTCTCGCGCGCCTGCGCCAGCGGGATGGCCTGCTCGGGCGTATGTGCGGTCACGCGGATCATCACGTTGTGGTTCGGCCCCAGTTCGATCGGGTCGCTGACCGTGCCGTCCTCCTTCAGCGCGTCGGAGAAGGCCGCGCGCAGCACCGCCGGGTTGGCGGCGATGCCGCTGGCGGTGGCGCGGGTGAACGGGCCCAGGGTCTGCACCGGCAGGCCCACTTCCTTGGCTGCCGACTCAAGCACGGTCGGGTTCTTGTAGACCAGGTCCACCAGGCGGCCACCGAGTTCGTTGAACGCGCGCTCGGTATCGGCCTGCAGCTGTTCGGCCGCCAGCTGGTCGCGCACCTCCTCGAACGGACGTCCTTCGCCGCCCTTGACCTCGCGCAGCTTCAGCACGTGGTAACCAAACTCGGTCTTCACCGGGCCACTGATCTCACCCGGCTGCATCGCGAACAGCGCATCCTCGAACGGCTTGACCATCACGCCGTGTTCGACCCAGCCCAGGTCGCCGCCTTCGGCCTTGGAACCCGGATCGTCCGAGTTGGCCTTGGCCAGCGCGGCGAAGTCGGCGCCCGGCTGCCTGGCCTCGGCGGCCAGCTTGGCGGCCTTGGCTTCGGCGGCCTTCTGCGCGGCGGCGTCGCTGCCGGCGCTGATCAGGATGTGCGAGGCCAGTCGCTGCTCCGGCTTGACGAAGCGGGCCTTCTCTTCCTCATAGCGGCGGCGCAGGGCCGCCTCGTCCGCGGGCGTGGCGGCCGGCATGCGCGCGGCGTCCAGCTCGACGTACTCGATGGACACGCTCTCGGGCTGCATGAAGTCGCGGGTATGGGTTTCGTACCACTGCTTGATCTGCGCGTCGTCCACCGCCGCGGTGTCGGCCTCCGGCGCGGGCAGCATGGCGAACTCCACGTCGCGCGTCTCGCCCAGCAGCTTCAGCAGGCGCTCGCTCTCGCCCTTGGTGGCGAAGCCCGACTGCGCCAGCGCGGTCGGGATGATCGACTGCTGCAGGCTGGTGCGCACCACCTGGTCGAACATCGCCGGGGTGCGCGGCGGCTGGCTCTGCGCCAGCACCAGGCGGTACTGCTCGGGGTCGAACTTGCCATCGCGCTGGAACTGCGGGATCGCGGCGATGTAATTGCGCACCGCCTCGTCGCCGATGACGATCCGCGCGTCTTCGGCGGCCAGCCGCACCACCTGCTCGTCGATCAGCTGGTCGAGCACGGCCAGCTTGTTCTCGGTGGTCTCGAACTCGCGCGGATCGAAGTTGTCACCCTGCTGCTGGCGGGCCTCCATGCGCGCCTGCTCGAAGCGCGTGCGGAAATCCTCGACGCTGATCTCATGGTGGTTCCACAGGAACGACATCGGCCACCACGACGGTGCCGAGCGCCACCACGACGGCGGTGCCGATACCTTGGCGACGTTCTGCGCACCGACACCGCCCAGATAGCTGTTGTCGATCACGAACAGGAACGGAATCATCAGCAGCCCCAGGATCACGGTCACGATCCAGCCCGAGGTCTTGTCGCGGAGTTTCTGCAGCATGGGAAAATCAAGGCCTGATTGGCGAGCCGGGCAGTGTAACCCGCTTCCCGCCTGACTCCCAACCGGCGCCCCGTGCGCTGCCGCGGCCCAAGCCCGCGGCACTGCGCGGCGTCGACGCCGTGAGCGCGGCCCCGGCCTGGCAGGGCCAAAAAAAAGCCCCGGGCTTCTGCCCGGGGCTTCGAATCAATGGCGGAGCGGACGGGACTCGAACCCGCGACCTCCGGCGTGACAGGCCAGCATTCTAACCAGCTGAACTACCGCTCCGCATGTTGCAACCTGCTACCGGCCGACATCGCGACCGGGGTGCCACTGCATGCAGTGGCGGGTGGAACTGGCGGAGCGGACGGGACTCGAACCCGCGACCTCCGGCGTGACAGGCCAGCATTCTAACCAGCTGAACTACCGCTCCGCACTTGATTGTTCGCCTCCAGCGCCACCCCGGAAGGTGGAGAGAAAGCAAGGCCCCCGATCGCTCAGGGGCCTTCTTGAAACTGGCGGAGCGGACGGGACTCGAACCCGCGACCTCCGGCGTGACAGGCCAGCATTCTAACCAGCTGAACTACCGCTCCACTTTCAATACTGCTCGACGGTGCTTTTACGTGGTGGGTGCTGAGGGTTTCGAACCCCCGACCCTCTCCTTGTAAGGGAGACGCTCTACCACTGAGCTAAGCACCCCCGGTGAGCCGCTTAGTTTACAGCGTCCTTCAGGGCTTTACCAGCCTTGAAGGCAGGATTTTTCGAAGCGGCGATCTTGATGGTGTCGCCGGTCTTCGGGTTGCGACCGGTGCGCTCGGCGCGCTCGCGGACCTGGAAGGTACCGAAACCCACCAGCGTCACGGCATCGCCCTTCTTCAGCGCCTTGGTGATCTCGGCGACGACGGCATCGACCGCACGGCCGGCTTCGGCCTTGGAGAGGTCAGCAGCAGCGGCAACGCCGTCGATCAATTCGGTCTTGTTCATTATGTAATAACTCCCTATGCGGCAATCCGCGGAATAGATTGGATGGGTCGTCGCCATCGCAGTGGCGGCGGCCGTAAGATCCTGCAAACACGTCGCCCGCTCATCGAGCGGGCGCGTGAGTCGCACTTTTATACCAGCGCCCCCCTACCCACGCAAGCCGAAAAGCCAATAACGACGCGGGTTTCAAGGGATTTTGCGTTCATCATCAGTGCTTGACGCGCGCGGCCGGAGCTGCCTTCGCCCGCCCCCGCACCGCCACCCGCTGGCCGTTCTTGCGCGCCTTCTTCGGTGCCAGCGGCGCCTCCAGCGCGATGTCCAGCACCTCATCGATCCACTTCACCGGGATGATGTCCAGGTCGCGGGTGACGTTGGCCGGGATGTCGGCCAGATCCTTGCGGTTCTCCTCCGGGATGATCACGGTGCGGATGCCGCCGCGCAGCGCTGCCAGCAGCTTCTCCTTCAGACCGCCGATGGCGGTGACGCGACCACGCAGGGTGATCTCGCCGGTCATGGCGACATCGGCCTTGACCGGGACCCGGGTCAGGGTCGACACCAGCGAGGTGACCATGGCGATGCCGGCACTGGGGCCATCCTTGGGGGTGGCGCCATCGGGCACGTGCAGGTGCACGTCGTGCTTCTGCAGGAAGTCCACGTCGATGCCCAGCGCCTGCGCGCGGGCGCGCACCACCGACAGCGCCGCCGTCGCCGACTCCTTCATCACGTTGCCCAGCTGGCCGGTCAGCGTCACCGCGCCCTTGCCCGGGATCAGCGTCGATTCGATCTGCAGCAGGTCGCCGCCGACCTCGGTCCAGGCCAGGCCGGTGACCAGGCCCACTTCGTTCTCTTCCTCGGCACGGCCGAAGTCGAAGCGGCGCACACCCAGATACCTGTCCAGGTTGGCGGCATCGACCACCACCAGCGCCTTGGGCTTCTTCGTGGCTTTCCTGGCCGCCTTCCTGGCCGACTGCGGGCCGGCGAGCGCGATCTCCTTGACCACCTTGCGGCAGATCTTGGCGATTTCGCGCTCGAGGTTGCGCACGCCGGACTCGCGCGTGTAGTAGCGCACGATGTCGCGGATCGCGCCCTCCTCGATGGCCAGCTCCTCCGGCTGCAGGCCATTGGCCTTGAGCTGCTTGGGCACCAGGTAGCGGGTGGCGATGTTGAGCTTCTCGTCCTCGGTATAGCCCGGGATGCGGATCACTTCCATGCGGTCCAGCAGCGGGCCGGGGATGTTGAGCGAGTTGGAGGTCGCCACGAACATCACCTCGGACAGGTCCAGGTCCACTTCAAGGTAGTGGTCGTTGAACGCGTTGTTCTGCTCCGGGTCGAGCACTTCCAGCAGCGCCGAGGACGGGTCGCCGCGGAAGTCCATCGACATCTTGTCGATCTCGTCGAGCACGAACAGCGGATTCTTGCTGCCGACCTTGTTGAGGTTCTGCACGATGCGGCCCGGCATCGAGCCGACGTAGGTGCGGCGATGGCCGCGGATCTCGGCCTCGTCGCGCACGCCGCCCAGGCTCATGCGCACGAACTTGCGGTTGGTGGCCTTGGCGATGGACTGGCCCAGCGAGGTCTTGCCCACGCCCGGCGGCCCGACCAGGCACAGGATCGGGCCCTTCATCTGCTTCACCCGCGACTGCACCGCCAGGTATTCGAGGATGCGGTCCTTGACCTTGTCCAGGCCGTAATGATCGGCATCGAGCGTGTCCTGGGCGACCTTGAGGTCCTTGCGCACCTTGGTGCGCTTCTTCCACGGCACGCCCAGCAGCCACTCCAGGTAGTTGCGCACGACCGCGGCCTCGGCCGACATCGGCGACATCTGCTTGAGCTTGTTGAGCTCGTTCTTCGCCTTGGCCTCGACCGCCTTGGGCATGCCGGCCTCGGCGATCTTGCGCGCCAGTTCGTCCAGTTCGCCCGGCGCGTCGTCCAGGTCGCCCAGCTCCTTCTGGATGGCCTTCATCTGCTCGTTGAGGTAGTACTCGCGCTGGCTCTTCTCCATCTGCGACTTGACCCGCCCGCGGATGCGCTTCTCCAGCTGCTGCACGTCTATCTCGCCGTCGACCAGGCCGACCAGCATTTCCAGCCGGTCGCCGACCTGCAGCGTCTCCAGCAGCTTCTGCTTGTCGGCCAGGCGCACGCCGATGTGGGCGGCGATGGTGTCGGCCAGGCGCGACGGCTCCTCGATGCCGTTCAGGGTCTGCAGCAGCTCCGGCGGCAGCTTGCGGTTGGTCTTGACATACTGCTCGAACAGCGACATCAGCGAACGCGCGATGGCCTCGATCTCGCGCGGCTCGCGTGCCTCGTCCGATTCCAGTTCGGTGCCGGCGCCCTGCAGCGCGCCATCCTGCTCGCGGATCCTGTCCACGGCGACCCGCGCCAGGCCCTCGACCAGCACCTTGATGGTGCCGTCGGGCAGCTTCAGCAGTTGCAGCACCTGCGCCAGGGTACCGACGGTGTACAGGTCGGCGGCGGTGGGGTCGTCGGTCTCGGCCGACTTCTGCGCGACCAGCAGGATGCGCTTGTCCGCTTCCATCGCCCGCTCCAGCGCCTGCATGGACTTGTCGCGCCCGACGAACAGCGGGATGACCATGTGCGGGAACACCACCACGTCGCGCAGCGGCAGGACCGGCAGGTCGAGGACTTCGGTTTGGGACTGGGCCATGGGGGGCTCCACTTGGATTCGGGGGTGGCCATGAAAAAAGCCGATGGCCCCGTTATGGGGCCATCGGCGAGGTGATGCAAGTGGCGTCGGGGAAGCACCTGAACCGGGCTTCATCCCGCCCGGACAGGAGGCTCGAACAGCCTATTCAGTCACCGGACGCGGCCTTGGCCGGCGGCGTCTGGTAGATCACGTACGGCTCGGACTTGTGCTCGATGACCGATTCGTCCACCACCACCTTGCTCACGTTCTCCTGCGACGGCAGGTCGTACATGGTGTCCAGCAGCACCGACTCGACGATGGTGCGCAGGCCGCGCGCGCCGGTCTTGCGCTTGAGCGCCTTCTTGGCGATGGCCGAAAGCGCGTCCGGACGGAACTCAAGCTCGACGTTCTCCATCTCGAACAGCTTCTTGAACTGCTTGGTGATGGCGTTCTTCGGTTCGGTCAGGATCCTGACCAGCGCCGCTTCGTCCAGCTCCTCCAGGGTCGCCACCACCGGCAGGCGGCCGACGAACTCGGGGATCAGGCCGAACTTGATCAGGTCCTCGGGCTCGACCTCGGCCAGCACCTTGCCCACTTCCTGCTTGCGCTCGCTGCTCTTGACCTTGGCACCGAAGCCGATGCCGCCGGCCTCGCTGGAGCGCTGCTGGATCACCTTGTCCAGCCCGGCGAACGCGCCGCCGCAGATGAACAGGATGTTCTTGGTGTCCACCTGCAGGAATTCCTGCTGCGGGTGCTTGCGCCCGCCCTGCGGCGGCACGCTGGCCACGGTGCCTTCGATCAGCTTCAGCAGGGCCTGCTGCACGCCTTCGCCGGACACGTCGCGGGTGATCGACGGGTTCTCGCTCTTGCGCGAGATCTTGTCGATCTCGTCGATGTAGACGATGCCCTGCTGCGCCTTCTCGACGTCGTAGTCGCACTTCTGCAGCAGCTTCTGGATGATGTTCTCCACGTCCTCGCCGACATAGCCGGCTTCGGTGAGCGTGGTCGCATCGGCCATGGTGAACGGCACGTTGAGCAGCCGCGCCAGCGTCTCGGCCAGCAGGGTCTTGCCCGAGCCGGTCGGGCCGACCAGCAGGATGTTGGACTTGGACAGCTCGACGTCGTCGCTCTTCTGACGGCTCTCGATGCGCTTGTAATGGTTGTACACGGCCACCGCCAGCGTGCGCTTGGCGCGGTTCTGGCCGATCACGTACTGGTCCAGGACCTCGAGGATCTCGCGCGGCTTGGGCAGCGAACTGCGCGCCGACTGCGCCTTTTCCTCAAGTTCCTCGCGGATGATGTCGTTGCACAGCTCCACGCATTCATCGCAGATGAACACGCTCGGACCCGCGATCAGCTTGCGTACTTCATGCTGACTCTTGCCGCAGAACGAGCAGTAAAGGATCTTGCCGCTGTCTCCGGAACGACCTTGCCGGTCTTCGCTCATGCTTCGCTTACCCAGTTGCTCCCCCCGTGAACAGGGGGTTCGATTTCGAGAATAGCACAGGGCCGGATGGACGCCAGTCCACTTCCGACCCTGCAGAAAACGCCGTGTTTTCGGCTACTTGCGCCGGTCACGCCGGCTGGATCGACTCGTCGGGACGCCGCTCCAGGACCTGGTCCACCAGACCATAGGCCTGGGCATCGGCGGCGCTCTTGAAGTTGTCGCGCTCGGTGTCGCGCGCGATGGTCTCCAGCGACTGCCCGGTGTGCTTGGCCAGCACCTCGTTCAGGCGCGCGCGCAGGGTCAGGATCTCGCGGGCGTGGATGTCGATGTCGGTGGCCTGGCCCTGGAAGCCGCCCAGCGGCTGGTGGATCATCACCCGCGAATTGGGCAGCGCGAAGCGCTTGCCGGGCGCGCCCGCCGCCAGCAGCAGCGCGCCCATCGAGGCGGCCTGGCCGACGCAGATGGTGCTCACGTCCGGCTTGATGTACTGCATGGTGTCGTAGATCGCCATGCCGGCGGTGACCACGCCACCGGGCGAGTTGATGTAGATGCTGATGTCCTTTTCCGGGTTCTCCGCTTCCAGGAACAGCAGCTGCGCCACCACCAGGTTCGCCATGTGGTCGTCGATCGGGCCGACCAGGAAGATCAGGCGCTCCTTCAGCAGGCGCGAATAGATGTCATAGGCGCGCTCGCCGCGGCTGGTCTGTTCGACCACCATGGGAACCAGGTTCAGGGCTTTGGCTCGGTTGTCCATTACGTGGGGCACCTAATCTTGACGGGGAAACATCACCCCGCGCCGGGGCGCGGGGCGGGTGGAGCGACCGCCTTACGGGCGGATCGCTTCCTGGAACGTCAGCACCTGCTCGGTGTGCTGGGCACGCTCGGCGATCCAGTCGATGACCTGCTCTTCCATCACGCGGTTCTGCAGGCCACTCATCAGCTGGGGGTCGTTGCGGTACATCTCAATGACCTGCTCGGGCTCTTCGTAGGTCGAGGCGATCAGGCGCATGGTTTCGTTCAGGCGCTTCGGGTCCAGGCGCAGGTCGTTGCGGCGTGCGACTTCGCCGACCAGCAGGCCGACCAGCACGCGCTTGGAGGCGGCGTCCTTGAAACCCTCGTGGGCGTCGGCCGGCACCTGGCCCGGGTTGCCGCCCTGGCGGCGGATCGCGTCGATCTGCTGGGCCAGCATGGCGCGGGCTTCGTTCTCGACCAGGCGCGGCGGCAGCTCGACCGAGGCGTAGGCGGCGATCAGCTGCTCGCCCACTTCGCGGCGCAGGCGGTTCATCAGCGCGCCCTTGAGCTCGCGCTCCAGGTTGGCGCGGATGTCGGCGCGGAACTGCGCCAGCTCACCGTTCTTCACGCCGAAGCTCTTGATGAAGGCCGCATCGACCTCCGGCACCATCGGCTCGGACACCTCGGTGGCCTTGACCGTGACCTTGACGTTCTTGCCGGCCAGCGCCGGAACGCGCCAGTCGGCCGGGAACGCGACGTCCAGGGTCTTTTCCTCGCCCTTGGCCAGGCCGACCAGGCCCTGCTCGATCTGCTCGAACATCATGCCCTGGCCGATGATGATGGTGCCCTGCTCGGCGCCTTCGGCCGGCAGGCGTTCGTCACCGGCCTGCGACCAGGTTTCCAGCGCCACCAGGTCGCCTTCCTGCGCGCCACGCGCGACCGCCTTCCAGGTGCGGCGCTGCTGGCGCAGGTTCTCGATCATCTGGTCGATGTCGGCGTCGGTGACTTCTGCGCTGTGGCGCACCACGGTCAGCTTGGTCACGTCGACATCGCCGAAGTCCGGCACCAGCTCGACGGTGGCGACGAAATCGAACTCGCCCTCGCCGGCCTTGTCGATGCGCGGGGTGCCGGCAATGCGCAGCTCATGCTCGCGCAGCGCGGCGTCGAAGGTCTCGCGCAGCAGGCCGTCCATCGCTTCGGCGCGCACCTGCTGGCCAAAACGCTGCTCGACCACCTTGGCCGGCACCTTGCCCGGACGGAAGCCCTTGATGCGCACGGTGCGCGCGATCTCGCCGAGCCGGCCACTGATGTGGCTCTGCAGGCGCTCCTCCGGCAGGGAGAAGGTCAGGCGGCGTTCCAGGTTGCCGGTGGATTCGATCGAAGCTTGCATGTGGACTCCTGCCACCGGTGGCGCCCTGGCCCCCGGTACGATGTGGAAGATGAACGGTTTCCGACGGACATGATTCCGCCGCAGCCCTGTAGTTTCGCCGATTCCGGCTGGCGCTTCCAGCCTGCCCCCGGACAGGCGCGCCCGGGGAACATCCGGCCGACACACGGATGGTGCGAAAGGGGGGACTCGAACCCCCACGCCTTGCGGCACTGGAACCTAAATCCAGGGCGTCTACCAATTCCGCCACTTTCGCGTCCGGCCGGCATTGTTGCAGACCTGCGGGCAAAAAGAACGCCGGAGGCGCGCCTTCCGCGGCATGCGATCGCGCCGATGCCACCGGCATCCGCGGCATCGGCCAGCCGGGGACACCGGCGCGCTCCGGCCATGCCTGCCACCAGGCAGAGAAAAGGGCACCCGCCGGAGCGGGTGCCCTTGTCTGGTGGGCTGTCAAGGATTCGAACCTTGGACCTATTGATTAAGAGTCAACTGCTCTACCAACTGAGCTAACAGCCCTGAAACATGGGTGTGCGCAGTCGCCTGCGACACCGGATTCCTGCGGCGAAGCGCAGGCTCCCCACTCTGGAGGAAAACAGCCACCGGGCTGTGCCAGGTGGCTGTCTGTGTTGGTGGGCCGTCAAGGATTCGAACCTTGGACCAATTGATTAAGAGTCAACTGCTCTACCAACTGAGCTAACGGCCCTGAAAATCAGGGGGCAAATGATACCTGCACCCTTCAGTTCCTTCAACCCCGGAACGCATGTTCCGGCGTCTTTCTGTTCAATGGGGTGGCTGAGGGGATTCGAACCCCCGACCACTGGAATCACAATCCAGTACTCTAACCAACTGAGCTACAGCCACCACTGAAAACTACAACCCACCGCTTGCGCCGATTGGCGCGCCCGACAGGAATCGAACCTGTAACCGCCGGCTTAGAAGGCCGGTGCTCTATCCAGTTGAGCTACGGGCGCTCTGACCGGATCGTCGCACTCCAACACGCGCTGGTCGCGTCGGATGGTCGGGGTAGAGGGATTCGAACCCCCGACATCCTGCTCCCAAAGCAGGCGCGCTACCAGACTGCGCTATACCCCGGCGGTGAATCTCCCGAGGTTCCCCCCGAAAGGTCGGCTATTGTCGGGAGTGCGGAGCGGTCTGTCAACGGCGGATTTCATCGTGGCGGCAGTTGGTTATGCTGCCGGCATCCATACACGCCCCAGGAGCCCCACGTGCGCAGCGGCAACCCAGCCCTCTCCAATTCCACCTTCCTCGACCCCGGCAGCGGCGCGGTGGTCTCGCGCGGCGCCGGGGCGATGACCCTCAACGGCACCGTCAACAAGACCGGCCTGCTGTTGCTGCTGGCGGTGATCACCGCGGCCTTCGCCTGGAACCAGGCGCTGACCGATACCGGCGAGCTCGCCAGCGGCGCGCGCCTGTACCTGTGGGGCGGCCTGATCGGCGGCTTCGTGCTGGCCATGGTCACCATCTTCAAGAAGCAGTGGGCGCCGGTCAGCGCGCCGCTCTATGCGCTGGCGGAGGGCCTGTTCCTGGGCACCATTTCGGCACTCTACGAGGCACGCTTCCAGGGCATCGTGTTCCAGGCGGTCCTGCTGACCTTCGGCACCCTGTTCGCGCTGCTGTTCGCCTACCGCAGCGGGCTGATCAAGGCCACCGAGAACTTCAAGCTCGGCGTGGTCGCGGCCACCGGCGGCATCGCCCTGGTGTACCTGGCCACGATCGTACTGGGCTTGTTCAACATCCAGATCCCCTACATCCACCAGTCCGGCCTGATCGGCATCGGCTTCAGCCTGTTCGTGGTGGTGATCGCCGCCCTGAACCTGGTGCTGGATTTCGACTTCATCGAGAGCGGCGTGGAAGCCGGCGCACCGAAGTACATGGAGTGGTACGGCGCGTTCGGGCTGATGGTGACGCTGGTGTGGCTGTACATCGAGTTCCTGCGCCTGCTGTCCAAGCTGCAGTCGCGCAACTGACCGCACCGCCACCGCGCGCGGCCGGCAGCAACGCCGCTGCCGGCCGATCAACCGGCCGACAGGCCAGCGCGCTCGCGACGGGCATGGCAGCCGATGAAAGAAGAAGGGCGCCAGCGGCGCCCTTCTTTCCATCCACAACCGCGCGCGCCTTACAGCCGGCTGGCGATGGCCCGGGCGAAGTCCATGGTGCCGCCGGTGCCGCCGAGGTCGCCGGTCAGCGAATCCTTGGCTTCCATGGTGGCGACGATGGCCTTGCGCAGGCGCTCGGCGTTCTGCGGCTGGCCAACGTGGTCCAGCATCTGCGCGGCGCCCAGCAGCAGCGCGCACGGGTTGGCGATGCCCTTGCCGGCGATATCCGGCGCGGTACCGTGGACGGCTTCGAAAATGGCCGCGCTCTCGCCGATGTTGGCGCCCGGGGCCAGGCCCAGGCCGCCGACCAGGCCGGCGCACAGGTCGGAGATGATGTCGCCGAACAGGTTGGTGGTGACGATCACGTCGAACTGCTCGGGGCGCATCACCAACTGCATGCAGGCGTTGTCCACGATCATTTCCTGGAACTCGATTTCCGGGTACTTCGCGGCCACTTCGCGGGCGACGTTCAGGAACAGGCCCGAGGTCGACTTGATGATGTTGGCCTTGTGCACGGCGGTGACCTTCTTGCGGCCGGTGCTGCGGGCCAGCTCGAAGGCGTAGCGCACGATGCGCTCGGAACCCTTGCGGGTGATGCGGGTTCCGGAGAACGCGGTCTCGCCGTCAGCCGAGACTTCCTGGCCTTCGGACAGGTAGGCGCCTTCGGTGTTCTCGCGCACGGTGATCAGGTCGACGTTCTCGTAGCGCGACTTGGTGTTCGGGAACGAGATCGCCGGGCGCACGTTCGCGTACAGGTCGAACTGGCGGCGCAGGGCCACGTTGATCGAGCTGAAGCCACCGCCGACCGGGGTGGTCAGCGGGCTCTTCAGCGCGACCTTGTTCTTCTTGATCGATTCCAGCGTGCTGGCCGGGATCAGCTCACCGTGCTTTTCCAGCGCGGCCAGGCCGGCATCGGCGAACTCGTAGGACAGCCCCGCGCCGAGCTTGTCGAGCACGAACAGGGTGGCGTCCATGATTTCCGGGCCGATGCCATCGCCGCGGATGACGGTGATTGTCTGCGTCATGATTTGGGTTCCGAACTGGGAGGGGGAGCGTGCGCCGGCCGGCAGCCCGGGATCAGGCGCATCCAAAAGTTTCAACTGTCAATTATGCCTGATCCGCCCGCCCCGCCCCAACTGGACCAAGGTCGCAGGTTCAGCCGTGGTCGTGGCCGGCCGGCGCCTCCGCGGCCCCGGACTCCAGCAGGTCCAGGAAGTCCACCGCGCGCCGCAGGTGCGGGATCACGATCGAACCGCCGACCACCAGGCCCACCGAGAAGGTCTCGAAGAACTCCTCGCGGCTCACCCCGGCGTCCTTGCACTGGGCCACGTGGTAGCTGATGCAGTCGTCGCAGCGCAGCACCAGCGAGGCCACCAGACCCAGCAGTTCCTTGGTTTTCACGTCCAGCGCGCCGGCCTGGTAGGTCTGCGTGTCCAGCGCGAAGAAGCGCCGCACCACCTGGTTGGGCTCGGCCAGGATGCGCTGGTTCATGCGCTGGCGGAACGCGGTGAATTCGGCCACGCGGTCCTTGTCGGCGCCGCTCATGCACCCTCCCCCGCCAGCAGCGGCTCGAGCCGGCCGGCACGGTGCAGCGCCATCATGTCGTCATAGCCACCCACATGGACCTCGCCGACGAAGATCTGCGGCACGCTGGTGCGGCGGGTCAATGCCATCATCTTCTCGCGCTCGGCCGGGTCCAGGTCGATGCGCACCTCGTTCCAGGTGCGGCCCTTGCTCTTGAGGAAATTCTTGGCGGCCACGCAGTACGGGCACACGGCGGTGGAGTAGATGGTGATCTCGGGGGTCTGGCTGCTCACGGGAAACTCCGCGCGGTAAATGTTGTCCCTATATGGTAGCGGCGCGCCGGATCACACCGTCCAACGCTGGAACACTGCGGGTTAACCTGTGCTTCACACCCGTGCCCCGCTTCCCCGTCATTCTCGGCCCAGTCGCCCCGGAGCCCCACGCTTGCGAACCCTGCTGCTCGCCACCGCCGTCACCCTGGCCCTGGCCACGCCCCTGTCCCGGGCCCAGGACAGCAAGCTGCCGGACATCGGCTCGTCCGCCGGCGAACTGCTCACCCCGGCGCGGCAGGCCGAATACGGCGGCATGATGCTGCGCGAACTGCGCAATTACGGTTACCTGGTGGATGACCCGCTGGTCGACGACTGGCTGCAGGCCATGGGCACCCGGCTCGGCTCCAACAGCGCCCAGCCGCAGCAGAAGTTCACCTTCTTCATGCTCAAGGACCGGCAGATCAACGCCTTTGCCACCCTCGGCGGCTACATCGGCATGAATGCCGGCCTGGTGCTGACCGCCGAGCGCGAGGACGAAGTGGCCGCGGTGCTGTCGCACGAGATCTCGCACGTCACCCAGCAGCACGTGCTGCGCAGCGTCGAAAAGGCGCAGCGCGATCAGATCCCGATCCTGCTGGGCATGCTCGCGGCGGTGATCGCGGCGCAGCAGGCCGGCGGCAACTCCTCCGGCGACGCGACGATGGCCGCGATCAGCTCGGGCATGGGCCTGATGCAGCAGCTGCAGATCAACTTCACCCGCTCCAACGAATCGGAGGCCGACCGGCTCGGCATCCGCACGCTGGCGCGCAGCGGCTACGACGTCGATGCGATGGCCGGCTTCTTCGAGCGGATGTCCGCGGCGATGCGCGGCAACGAGGGCGGCTACTCGACGCCCGACTTCCTGCGCACCCACCCGGTGACCATCACCCGCATCAGCGAAGCCAAGGCCCGCGCCGAGCAGATGAAGAAGGACACGGTGCTGCTGACCACCTCCACCCCCGACGGGGTGCGCCAGGAACGGGTGAACCCGGCCGACCCGGTCCCGGACCCCGCCAAGGCCAGCGGCAACCCGCTGCTGCCGGGGTCGATACAGCTGTCGCTGCCGTCGATCGGACTGCCGCGCGGCGCCAGCGGCCAGTTCGACTGGGCCCGCGAACGCCTGCGCGTGCTCAGCGCCCCGACCCCATCCGAGCTGGTGCGCGAGTACCAGGACCTGCGCCGCAGCCAGAAGGACGGGCTGAGCGACGCGCAGCGCTATGGCGTGGCCATCGCCCAGCTGCGCGATGGCACCGGCGCGCTGCAGCAGGCCCTGCAGGAGCTGCAGCAACTGCAGTCCGTGCACCCCGACAACCTGTGGGTGAATCTGGCGCTGGGCGAGGCCGAGTCGCGCAACGGCCGCCACGCCGATGCCAACCGCCGCTTCGAGGCCTTGCTGCAGAAGCTGCCGCAGAGCCGGCCGGTGGCGCTGACCTACGCCCAGGTGCTCAACGAGCAGGGCGGCATGGAGGCCGGCAAGCGCGCCCAGGCCATGCTGCGCCCGCTGCTGGCCCGCGCCGGCGACGACCCGGTGTTCCAGCGCACGTTCGCCCGCGCCTGCGAGCTGGCCGGCGACAATGCCCGCGCCAGCGAAGCCTATGCCGAGGCCGCCTACCTGAACGGTCGCCCGGAACAGGCCCTGCTGCAGTTCCAGGCGCTGCTCAAGCAGCCCGGCCTGGACTATGTCAGCCGCGCCCGGGTGGACGCGCGGATCGAGGCGATCATGCCCACCGTGCTGGAAATGCGCCGGCTGGGCATGCGCGACCCGGACATGCAGCGCCGCTGACGCCCCGGCCGGCGTTGTCACAAACCGGTCATCAAACCGTAGTCTACTGGGCACATCCGGTCCGATGGGCTTCATGGTAGGCAAGACGTGCAGAAACGCATCCTTATCGTCGATGACGAACCGGCGATCCGCGACATGGTCGCGTTCGCGCTGCGCAAGGGGGAATACGAGCCGGTGCATGCCGGGGACGCGCTGGAGGCGCAGACCGCCATCGCCGACCGCGTGCCCGACATGATCCTGCTGGACTGGATGCTGCCCGGCACCAGCGGGCTGGAGCTGGCCCGCCGCTGGCGCAAGGAGGCGCTGACCCGCGACGTGCCGATCATCATGCTTACCGCGCGTGGCGAGGAAAACGACCGTGTCGGCGGGCTGGAGGCCGGCGTGGACGATTACGTGGTCAAGCCGTTCTCGGCGCGCGAGCTGCTGGCGCGCATCCGCGCGGTGATGCGCCGCACCCGCGACGACGATGAAGACGGCAGCGTGGCGATCGGCCCGATCCGCATCGACGGCGCCGCGCACCGGGTGTTCGCCGGCGACGCGCCGGTCTCGATCGGCCCCACCGAGTACCGCCTGCTGCATTTCTTCATGACCCATCCCGAGCGCGTCTACACCCGCTCGCAGCTGCTGGACCACGTGTGGGGCGGCAGCGTCTACGTGGAAGAGCGCACCATCGACGTGCACATCCGCCGCCTGCGCAAGACCCTGGAACCGTTCGGCGCCGAGAACATGGTGCAGACCGTGCGCGGTGCCGGCTACCGCTTCTCCGCCTCGGTCTGAGCGCGGCGCCGCGGCCGGCGCCCGCGCTTCCTGCTATAACCGGTCGCAGTGCCCAAGGTTCCACCCGCATCACCCGAGAGCGCAATGCCCCGCCAATTCCGATCCGCCTGGTTGAAGACGCTGGCCACCCTGGCCGCGCTGCTGTTGTCGGCCCTGCTGATCGGCGCCCTGCTCGGGCATCCCGCGTGGGTGCTGGCGCTGGCCGCGCTCGGGATCCTCGCCTGGCATTACTGGCGGTTGCGCCAGGTGCTGCTGCGCCTGACCGCGCGCCAGCGCTGGGAAACCGCCCGCGGCACCGGCGTATGGAACGAGCTTGACCGCCTGCTGTACCGCAACCAGCAGGAAATGCGCGTGCGCAAGCGGCGCCTGATCGACATGCTGCGCAGCTACCGCGCGGCCGCCGCGGCGCTGCCCGACGCGGTGGTGGTGGTGGACCGCAACACCCAGCGCGTGCAGTGGTTCAACGAGGCGGCCACCACGCTGCTGGGCCTGCAGCATCCGGCCGACATGGACGCGCCGCTGGTGGAGCGCCTGCAGCCGCTGCCGCTGGCGCACTGGCTGGCCGGCGGGCGCAACGCCGAACCCATCCTGGACGCCAATTCGCCGGTCGATCCGGGCATCCGCCTGCACCTGCGGCTGATTCCGTACTCGGACCACCACTGGCTGCTGGTGGCGCGCGACGTGACCAAGCTGCTGCACCTGGAGCAGGTGCGCCGCGACTTCGTCGCCAACGTCTCGCACGAGCTGCGCACGCCGCTGACGGTGGTGCACGGTTACCTGGACATGATGGACCCGGAGGATTTCCCCGACACCGGGCCGATGCTGGCGGAGATGCGCAAGCAGTCCCAGCGCATGGCGCAGCTGGTGGAAGACCTGCTCACCCTGTCGCGGCTGGAATCGCAGCAGCAGACCGAGCTGGAAACCGTGGCGATGACCTCGATGCTCGCCTCGCTGCGGCGCGAAGCCGAGGCCCACAGCCAGGGCCGCCACACGATCACCATCGAGGACAGCGCCGGGGTCGACCTGGCCGGCTCCAACAAGGAGCTGCACAGCGCGTTCTCCAACCTGGTCACCAACGCGGTGCGCTACACCCCGGCCGGCGGCCGCATCACCCTGACCTTCGCCCGCGAGGGCGACGGCGCGGTGCTGGCGGTGACCGACACCGGCTACGGCATCCCGGCCAACCACCTGCCGCGCCTGACCGAACGCTTCTACCGCGTGTCCAGCAGCCGTTCGCGCGAGAGCGGCGGCACCGGCCTGGGCCTGTCCATCGTCAAGCACATCCTCGGCCTGCACCAGGCGCGGCTGGAGATCCGCAGCGAAGTCGGCCAGGGCAGTACCTTCGCCTGCCATTTCGACGCCGAACACGTCCGCCCGCGCACCGCCCTCCCCTCGCCACCGTCCACGGAAGACTCCCCGGCATGAACGCTCCCGTCCCGTCCCCCGTTGCCGCGGCCCCGGGCAATGACCCGCTGCGCGACCCGGCGCTGTACATCAACCGCGAGCTGTCGCAGCTGGACTTCAACTTCCGGGTGCTGGCCCAGGCCATGGACGAACAGGTGCCATTGCTGGAGCGGCTGCGCTTCCTGTGCATTTCCTGCACCAACCTGGACGAGTTCTTCGAGATCCGTGCCGCGGCGGTGCGCCACGCGCAGGAGTTCGGCCTGCCGCCGGCGCCGGACGGGATGAGCCCGCAGGAAATCCTGAGCGCCATCCACGACCGCGCCGCCGAACTGGTGGAACAGCAGTACCGCTGCTGGAACGAGGTGCTGCGCCCGGCGCTGCAGGACGCGGGTATCGGCATCCTCTCGCCGTCGACCTGGACCGCGCGCCAGCGCCGCTGGCTGCGTGCCTACTTCCGCAACGAGATCATGCCGGTGCTCTCGCCGTTGGGGCTGGATCCGTCGCATCCATTCCCGAAGATCCTCAACAAGTCGCTGAACATCGTCGTCGTGCTCAAGGGCACCGACGCCTTCGGCCGCGCCGGCCACCTGGCGCTGGTGCGCGCGCCGCGCTCGCTGCCACGCATCATCCAGCTGCCCAAGTCGCTGGGCGGCACCCAGAACTTCGTGCTGCTCTCGGCGGTGCTGTCCACCTTCGTCAACGAACTGTTCCCGGGCATGGACGTACGCGGTGCCTACCAGTTCCGGGTCACCCGCAACTCCGAGCTGGTGGTGGACGAGGAGGAAGTGGAAAACCTGGCGCTGGCGCTGCGCGACGAGCTGGTCGACCGCGGCTACCGCCCGGCGGTGCGGCTGGAGATCGCCCATGACTGCCCGCGGCCGATCGTGCAGACCCTGCTGCAGAACTTCGGCCTGTCCGAGAACGCCGCCTACCGCATCGACGGCTCGGTCAACCTCAACCGCGTCATCCAGGTCTACGACCTGGTGCAGCGGCCGGAGCTGAAGTACCCGCCGATGACCCCGCGCGTGCTCAAGACGTCCGAGGGCATCTTCGAGGCGGTGGCGCGCGAGGACGTGCTGCTGCACCACCCGTTCGACTCGTTCAGTACCGTGCTGGAGCTGATCCGCGAAGCCGCGGTGGACCCCAACGTGCTGGCGATCAAGCAGACCCTGTACCGCACCGGCAAGGATTCGGGGATCGTCGAGGCGCTGATCCAGGCCGCGCGCAACGGCAAGGACGTGACCGTGGTGGTCGAGCTGCGCGCGCGTTTCGACGAAGAGGCCAACCTCGGCCTGGCCGATCGCCTGCAGGACGCCGGCGTGCAGGTGGTCTACGGCGTGGTCGGCTACAAGACCCACGCCAAGATGCTGCTGATCGTGCGCCGCGAAGGGCGCAAGCTGCGCCGCTACGTGCACCTGGGCACCGGCAATTACCACAGCGGCACCGCGCGCGCCTATACCGACCTGAGCCTGATCACCGCCGATCCGGACATCGGCAACGACGTGCACCAGCTGTTCCAGCAGCTGTCCGGGCTGGCCTCGAAGATGAAGCTGGAATGCCTGCTGCAGTCGCCGTTCACCCTGCACGCCGGCCTGCTGCAGCGGATCGAGCGCGAGACCCGGCTGGCGCTGGACGGCAAGCCGGGGCGGATCATCGCCAAGATGAACGCGCTCAACGAGCCACAGGTGATCCGCGCCCTGTACGCGGCGTCGCAGGCCGGCGTGCAGATCGACCTGATCGTGCGCGGTGCCTGCACCCTGCGCCCCGGCGTGGAGGGCGTCTCCGACAACATCCGGGTGCGCTCGATCGTCGGCCGCTTCCTGGAGCACAGCCGCGTCTACTGGTTCGGCAACAACGGCGCGCCCGAGCTGTACTGCGCCAGCGCCGACTGGCTGGAACGCAACCTGCTGCGGCGCGTGGAGACCTGCTTCCCGATCCTGGACAGCGACCTGGCCCGGCGGATCTACCGCGAGGTGCTGCAGAACTACCTGGACGACAACCTCAACGCCTGGGAACTGCAGGCCGACGGCCGCTACCGCAAGTGCGTGCCGCAGCCCGGACAGCCGCCGCACTCGGCGCAGCAGGCATTGCTGGAAGCGCTGTAACGCTGCCGCCGCGACCGCGCATGGCCGCCCGCGTGGGCCCGGCCGTGCGCCGGGCAGCCCGCCGTGCGCGGCGGGCATGCCGGTGCGGCCCTGGCGCCGGTTCACGGTTTCGCGCACGGGGTGACACGCGCCCCCGGCCATCCACTACCATTCCGCCATGCCCCAGTCCTCCCCGACCTTTCCCCCGCTGCAGGACGGCGACCTGCTGGCCGCCATCGACCTGGGCTCCAACAGCTTCCACATGGTCATCGCCCGCTACCTGCTCGGCCAGCTGCGGGTGGTCGACCGCCTGCGCGAGACCGTGCGCATGGCCGACGGCCTCGACGGCAAGGGGGGATTGTCGGCCGAGGCGCGGCAACGCGCGCTCGAATGCCTGGCCCGTTTCGGCCAGCGCATCCGCAACATCCCGCCGTACCGGGTGCGCGCGCTGGCCACCAACACCGTGCGCCAGCTGCGCTCGCCGCTGTCGTTCCTGATGCCGGCCGAGACCGCGCTGGGCCACGCCATCGAAGTGGTCAACGGCCGCGAGGAGGCGCGCCTGATCTACCTGGGCGTGGCCCATGCGCAGCCGCCCAAGCCGGGCCAGCGGCGGCTGGTGATCGACATCGGTGGCGGCTCCACCGAATTCATCATCGGCAGCGGCATGCAGCCGCTGGAACGCGAAAGCCTGCAGGCCGGCTGCATCGCCAGCACCCGGCGCTTCTTCCCCGGCGGCAAGCTGAGCAAGAAGCGCTGGAAGGACGCACTGACCGAGATCAGCGCCGAGTTCCAGCCGTTCGCCGCCAAGTACCGGGCGCTGGGCTGGGACGAGGCACTGGGTTCGTCCGGCACCCACAAGGCGATCAGCGAGATCTGCGCGGCGATGAAGCTGAGCAAGGGCGCGATCACCGCCCAGGCCCTGCCGCAGCTGCGCGACGAGCTGCTGCGCGCACGGCACATCGACGACATCAACCTGCCCACCCTGTCCAGCGAGCGGCGGCCGATCATCGCCGGCGGCGTGCTGGTGCTCGAGGCCGCCTTCCAGTCGCTGGGCCTGCAGAAGCTGCTGGTCAGCAAGGCGGCGATGCGCGAGGGCATCCTCTACGACATCATGGGCCGCGCCGGCGACAACGACCCGCGCGACGAATCGGTGGCGGCGCTGACCCGCCGCTACGACATCGATGCCGCCCAGGCGCTCCGCGTGGAAGCGACCGCCCAGCGCCTGTTCGAGCAGGTCGCCGAAAGCTGGAAACTGGACTCGGACGACGCCCGCATGCTGGGCTGGGCCGCGCGCCTGCACGAACTGGGGCTGATGATCGCCCACAGCGGCTACCACACCCACGGCAGCTACGTGATCGAGCACTCGGACATCGCCGGCTTCTCGCGCCAGGAGCAGCAGATGCTGGCGGCGCTGATCCGCACCCACCGCCGCGGCGTGCCCAAGACCGCTTTCGACGCCCTGCCCGACCGCCTGCTGCTGCCGGCCCGCCGCACCGCCGCGCTGCTGCGGCTGGCGGTGCTGCTGCACCGCTCGCACGAGGACGACCCGATTCCGACGCTGGACCTGAGCGTGGACGGCAACACCCTGTCGCTGGTGCTGGACAAGGCCTTCATCGACGCCCGCCCGCTGCTGCGCGCCGACCTGGTCGGCGAGGCCGAGGGCATGGCCGGCCTGGGCATCGCATTCCGGCCGTTCGTCGCCTGAATCCCCTGGTGCATGCCGGGCCCGCCCCGCATGCGGCTGCGGGGCATGCAGGGGCGCGGCCCGGCGCCGCTGCCCCGGGCGCTGTCATGCCAGCGACGCACGCCGGTCATATCGCTGCCACCCCTTCTCCCCATGCTGCGGCAAACGGGAGGAGCCATGCGCTACGCCATCGTCACCGAGACCTATCCGCCGGAGGTCAACGGCGTCGCCCTGACCGTACAGGGCCTGGAGCGCGGCCTGCGCGCCCGCGGCAACGACGTCGACGTCGTGCGTCCGCGCCAGTCGCAGGACCTGGCGCAGGCGCATGAGCTGCTGGTGCGTGGCATGGCGCTGCCGCGCTACCCTGGCCTGCGCTTCGGGCTGCCGGTGCCGCGCCTGCTGGCCCGGCACTGGCTCCGGCAGCGGCCGGACGCGGTCTACATCGCCACCGAGGGCCCGCTGGGCTGGTCGGCGCTGCGCGCCGCGCGGCGGCTCGGCATCCCGGTCGCCACCGGCCTGCATACCCGCTTCGACACGTATCTGCCCGACTACGGTGCGGCCTGGCTGCAGCCCGTTGCCCTGGGCTGGATGCGCCGTTTCCACAACCAGGGCGATGCCACCCTGGTCCCCACCCGCGAACTGCAGGACTTCCTGCAGGGCCACGGCTTCCATCACCCACGGCTGCTGGCGCGTGCGGTGGACGCGTCGCAGTTCTCGCCACAGCAGCGCGACACCGCGCTGCGCCAGGCCTGGGGGCTGGATGCGCGCGGGCTGGCGGTGATCCACGTCGGCCGCATCGCCGCGGAGAAGAACCTCGGCCTGGCGATCCAGGCGTTCCGCCGGATCCAGCGGCTGCGCCCGGATGCGCGCTTCGTCTGGGTGGGCGACGGGCCACTGCGCGAGCGCATCGCCCAGGACAACCCCGATTTCATCTTCTGCGGGATCCAGCGCGGCCAGGCGCTTGCCCGCCACTTCGCCAGCGGCGACCTGTTCCTGTTCCCGAGCCGCAGCGAGACCTTCGGCAACGTGACCCTGGAGGCCATGGCCAGCGGCGTGGCCACGGTCGCCTTCGACTATGGCGCCGCGCGCGAACATCTGCAGAGCGGGTACAGCGGCGTGGCCGTGGACAACGACGACAGCTTCATCAACGCCGCAATTAACCTGGCCGGCGACCCGGCCCTTCGCGCGTCGCTCGGCGGCAACGCCAGCCGGTCGATGCAGCGGCTGCATCCGGACCACGTGGTCGCCGAATTCGAGGCATTGCTGCACGAACTGTCGCAACGGAGACGTGCCCATGCCCTTGCTGCCGCCTGACGGCCTGCTCGCCCGCGAAACCCGCTGGTGCCGGCGCGCCAACCACTACTGCCGCCATCGCCGCATCCGCACCCTGTTCGCGATCATCAGCCGCCTCGGCGATGGCGTGTTCTGGTACGTGCTGATGGGCGCACTGGTACTGGCCGACGGCATGGACGGCCTGCGCGCATCCGCGCACATGGCCGCCACCGGCGTGGTCGCGCTGACCCTGTACAAGGCGCTCAAACGCTGGACCCGCCGCCCGCGCCCGTTCGCGGCCGACCTGCGCATCCGCGCCTGGGTGGCGCCGCTGGACGAGTACAGTTTTCCCTCCGGGCATACCCTGCACGCGGTGTCGTTCAGCGTGGTCGCGCTGGCCTACTACCCGTGGCTGGCGCCGTTGCTGCTGCCGTTCACCGCCGGCGTGGCGCTGTCGCGGGTCGTGCTCGGCCTGCATTACCCCAGCGACGTGCTGGCCGCCACCGGCATCGCCCTGCTGCTGGGCGGCGCGTCGCTGCAGCTGATGCCGCTGCCGTTCTGAGCGGCGGCCGCCGGCCGGCCGCCGTGCCCGCGCAGCGGCGCCCACCGGCCGCCGCGCGGCCATCGGGAGCGCGCCGGCGTTGCCCTACAATGGCGGCCATGACCACGCTGTTCATTTCCGACCTACACCTGGACCCGAGCCGTCCGGCGATCACCGCATTGTTCCTGGAGTTCCTGCGCGGCCAGGCGCGGCAGGCCGAGGCGCTGTACATCCTCGGTGACCTGTTCGAGGCCTGGATCGGCGACGACACCCCTTCTGCTGCCGCCGATGCGGTCGCCACCGCGCTGCGCGAACTGGCCGACGCCGGGGTGCCGGTGTTCTTCATCCGTGGCAACCGTGACTTCCTGGTCGGCGCGGACTATGCCCGCCGCGCCGGCATGCGCATCCTGCCCGACCCGTGCGTGGTTACGCTGTACGGCCGGCCGGTGCTGCTGCAGCACGGCGACCTGCTGTGTACCGACGACACCGCCTACCAGGCGTTCCGCGCGCAGACCCGCGACCCGGCGTTCATCGCCCAGTTCCTGGCGCAACCGCTGGAAGCACGCATCGCCTTCGCGCAGAAGGCACGCGCCGCCAGCCAGGCGCGCCAGTCGGAAATGAAGCAAGGCGACCGCGCGCAGTTCGAGACCGTCACCGACGTGGCACCGGGCGAAGTCGCCGCCACGTTCCGCCGTTACGGGGTGGACACGATGATCCATGGCCACACCCATCGTCCGGCCGTGCACAGCGTGCAGGTGGACGATGCCACCTGTACCCGCATCGTGCTCGGCGACTGGTACGAGCAGGGCTCGGTGCTGCAGGTGGATGCCAGCGGCTACCGGCTGCAGGCACTGACCCCGTAGCTCAATACCGGGTCCGGCCACTGGAAAGTACTACCGTCGGCGGACCCTGCGGATCAGAAGAGGCGCGTGGTGGCAACGGAGCCGGCCCCGAAACGGCAGCACGCTTACCGGGGCGCGGGCGGCGACGCGGGGTCGAACGCACAGCCTTGCTGCGTCTTGCCATCCAGCCGCCACGACACGCTGAACGGATACGCCATGTCGGACATGCCGTCCGAACAGGGCGCGCGGCGCACGTCCAGCCGGAACGGCACGCCACCGTCCTTGCCCGCCAGGTGCAGGCCATCGGCATCGAGGCGACGCGTGGCCTGCAGCCGGCGCGGCGCGTCCATCGTTTCCGGCGTGGTGTAGGTCAACGCTTCGCCCTCCACCTTCACGCTCCAGAACGGCTCGACGCCGGCCGCCTGCAGGCGGGCCGGGAACGCCGCCGCATCCGGCCCATCCTGCGTGACAGCAGCTTCGTGCGCGGGCGCACCGGCGTCGGGGACGGCGGGGCTGCAGGCCGACAACAGAGTCATCGGCAACGCCAGCAACAGGGGGCGGAAGACAGGCATGCGCGGCTCCATGGGGTGCGACAAGTGAGCGGTATCGTCGCATGCACCAGGTAAACGCAATGCGATCCACGCGGCCGCGGAAGCCGGCCGCGCGATTGCGTCACCCGGCCTGTTCGACCAGGTCCGCAAGCTCGTCGGCATCGAAACCGGCCAGCAGCCGGGCTTCGAGATTGAATGGGCCGTGCAGGTAACCGCCGGCGTATTCGTGCAGCAGCTGCTTGAACCGCGCGCGCGGTTCCACCCCGGCACGCGCGCAGTACCAGCGGTACCAGCGAGAACCGGCGGCGACATGCGCTACTTCCTCGCGCAGGATCACTTCCAGCACGTCGGCGGTGGCGTCGTCGCCGAGCGAGCGCAGCCGGGTGATCATCGCCGGGGTCACGTCCAGCCCGCGCGCCTCCAGTACGCGCGGCACCAGCGCCATGCGCGCCAGTCCGTCATGCGCGGTTTTCTCGCACATTTCCCACAGGCCGTTGTGCGCGGGGAAGTCGGCGTAGTCGTGGCCGTGCGCCAGCAGTCGCTCGCGCAGCAGCAGGAAGTGGCGCGCTTCGTCGTCGGCGCAGCTCACCCAATCGGCATGGAAACTGCCCGGCAGGCCGCGGAAGCGGTACACCGCATCCCACGCCAGGTCGATGGCATTGAGTTCGATATGGGCGATGGCATGGATGAAGGCCGCACGCCCCTCCACGCTGCCGAAGCCGCGACGCGGCAGGTCGCGCGGGTGCACCAGCACCAGGCGCGCGGGGCGGCCGGGCATGCGGATCGGCGCCGGCACGGGCGCGTCCGCCGGCAGCTTCAGCGTACCGGCGCGGAACAAGCTGGCGCAGTGCCGGGTCAGCGCCACCTTGCGCAGCGGATCGGCCTCGGCCAGGCACAGCTGCGCGGCGTGCAGCAGGTCATCCACCGCCGGCATGCCGCCGGCTTGCGCGGCCGCCGCCTGCATGGCTCAGGCGCGGCGCTTGTTCTTGGCTTCGTCCGAGCGCAGCTGCTGGATGCGCTCGAAGTAACCCGGCTCGATGCCGGTGACGTAGTGGCCGTTGAAGCAGGACGAATCGAACGCCTTCAGCTCCGGATTGCCCTCGCGCACCGCCGCTTCCAGGTCCTCGAGGTCCTGGTAGACCAGCCAGTCGCAGCCCAGGTGCTTCTCGATGTCCTCGACGCTGCGCTCGTGCGCCACCAGTTCCTCGGCGGCCGGCATGTCGATGCCGTAGATGTTGGGGTGGCGCACCGGCGGCGCGGCGCTGGCCAGGTACACCTTGCGCGCGCCGGCGTCGCGCGCCATCTGCACGATCTGCTGGCTGGTGGTGCCGCGCACGATCGAGTCGTCCACCAGCAGCACCACGCGGTTGCGGAACTCCAGGTGGATCGGATTGAGCTTGCGGCGCACCGACTTCACCCGCTCGCCCTGCCCCGGCATGATGAAGGTGCGGCCGACGTAGCGGTTCTTGACGAAGCCCTCGCGGTACTTCACGCCAAGCACGTTGGAGATTTCCAGCGCCGCGTCGCGCGAGGTGTCCGGGATCGGGATGATGGTGTCGATGTCGTGGTCCGGGCGCAGGCGCAGGATCTTCTCGCCCAGCTTCTGGCCCATGCGCATGCGCGCCTTGTGCACCGAGACGTTGTCGATCATCGAGTCCGGGCGCGCGAAGTACACGTACTCGAAGATGCAGGGCGTCTGCTGGGTGGTGGTGGCGCAGACCTCGGCGAACAGTTCGCCGCGCTCGGTGATCACCACCGCCTCGCCCGGGGCGACGTCGCGCACGCGCTCGAAGCCGAGCACGTCCAGCGCCACCGATTCGGAGGCAACAATGTACTCCTCGCCCTCGGCATGGCTGCGCCTGCCCAGCACCAGCGGGCGGATGCCGTGCGGGTCGCGGAACGCCACCAGGCCCAGGCCCAGCACCACGCTGACCACCGCGTAGCCGCCCTTGCAGCGGCGGTGCACGCCGGCCACGGCGCGGATCGCCGCCTCCGGGGTGAGCATGCGCTGCGCGTCCAGCTCGTAGGCGAACACGTTCAGCAGCACTTCGCTGTCCGAGTCGGTGTTGATGTTGCGGCGGTCGGCCTCGAACACCTGCTGGCGCAGCGCCTCGGTGTTGATCAGGTTGCCGTTGTGCGCCAGGGCGATGCCGTACGGCGAGTTGACGTAGAACGGCTGCGCCTCGTCGGTGCCTTCCGAACCGGCGGTCGGGTAGCGCACGTGGGCGATGCCGATGCGGCCCTGCAGCAGCGCCATGCGCCGCTCGTCGAACACGTCGCGCACCAGCCCGTTGCCCTTTTCCACCCGCAGCCGGGTGCCGTGCGCGGTGGCGATGCCGGCCGCATCCTGGCCGCGGTGCTGGAGGACGGTCAGGCCGTCATAGAGCTGCCCGGCGACGTTCTGGTTGCCGACGATTCCGACGATGCCACACATGTTGCGCGATCTCCGCTGGGCCGTGGCCCGGTTAACGTGAAGGGGGCCGTGCCTGGCCCGATGGCCCGGCCCGCGCCGGACCGGGGTGATCCGGGCGCACCTGCGCCGGATCGATGTTGGAAGGCCACGCCTTCGCCGGGTCCTGGCGGCTGCTTCCGGTCGCGGCCGGCCGGGCGTCATCCGCCCGTTCCGGCATCGCTTGCGGCAGTCCGCTGCCCGCTTCATGTTCGCTGAGTCCGGCATTATCGCCTGCCAGCACCGCCTTGCCCAAGTCCAGCAGCGGATGCTCCGGCACGGCCGGCAGTTCCGGCAGCCGCGCGCGCAGCCAGTCGGCCGGCGGGTGCAGCCACGACGCCAGTTGCGAACGCCGCCAGGGCTCGCCGTCGGCCACGGGGGTGAAGCCCAGCACCAGCACCGCCAGCACCGCCAGCAGCACCCCGCGCACCAGCCCCAGGCCGAAACCGAACAGGCGGTCCGGGGCCTTCAGCAGCACGGTGGAATCAACCACCCCGCGCAGCAGCAGGCCGATGGCCGAAACGGCCAGCAGTACGCCGAAGAAGGCAATGGCGTAGCCGGCGGCATATTGGCCCGCGGTCGGCGTCGCGCCGCCGCTGAGCAGCACGCTGGCGTCATGGCCGAAACGGAACGCGGCCCAGCCGGCCAGCAGCCAGCCGAGCACGCCGAACACGGTGGCCAGCAGGCCGCGCATCAGCCCGAACAGGGCCGATACCACGATCAACCCCAGCAGCAGCAGGTCGATCACCGGTTGCCCCGACCGGGCATCAGGCCGCTCGCCGCATCAGGGGTGCGGGCGGACCATGCCGGCGATGCCGACCTTGGCCGCGACCTGCGCCTTGAGCTGTTCGGCCTCGGCCCGGTTGGCCACCGGGCCGACGCGGACGCGGTTGAGCACGCCGTTGTCGGTGCGCACCTGTTCGACGAAGGCGCTGAAGCCGGCGGCGCGCACCTTGTCGCGCAACGCATTGGCGTCGGCCGGCTTGCCGAACGCACCCAGCTGCACGGCGAAGCCGACGCTGCTCGCGGCCGGCGCGGTGGGAGTGGCAGTGGCGGCCGGCTTCGGCGCGGCGGGCTTGGGCGCTTCAGGCTTGAGCGCTTCAGGCTTGGGCGCAGCGGGCTTGGGTTCGTTGCGGGGATCGAGCCGCGGCGCGGCGGCCACCGGCCTGGCGGGCTCGGCAGGCAGGGCCTCGGACCGCACCGCCGGGGCGGCCGCAGCCGCGGCCGGAGCCGCAGCCGGGGTAGCCGGGGCGGCGGCTGGCGCCGCGGGCTCCTTGTCGGCGTCGAGCACCACCACCTGCGCGTTCACGTCGCCGCGGACCTTGCCCGCCTCCAGCCGGACCAGCTCGGCCTGCGCGCGGTCGGCATACGGGCCGATGCGCACCCGCCAGGCCGGGCGCCCGTTGATGGTGTCCTGCTGGCGGAAGCCCGGCAGGTTGGATTTTTTCAGGTGGGCGATCACCGCATCGGCATCGGCTTCGGTGGCGTAGGCACCGAAATTCACCGCGTAATTGCCGGCCGCCGCGCTCGGCGGCAGCACGCCGCTGGCGGGGTCCGCCGCCGGGGACGCGGCCTCGGCGACCGGTTGCGCGGCGGGCATGCCGGTGGCGCCAGCGGCGCTCGGCGCGACCAGCGGCAGCTCGCGGGTTTCGAACTGGCCGTCGGCCGGCGCATCGGGGGCGCGCAGCGGTACGTCCTGCACGCCGCTGTCCGGTGCCGGGCCCTTGACCAGCATGGGCAGGAAGATCACGGCCAGGGCCACCAGCACGATGGCGCCAATCAATCGCTGTTTCAGGGGAGTATCCACGGCAAGGCGTATGGGCGGCAGGGCGGAATGTCCGGCGATTATATGCGCGGCCGGCGACGGCCACGGCCGCGCCAGCTGAACGGAGCGCAGTGCGCGTCAGCGCACGGGCAGCGGCTGGGCGGTGGATGTCACGGCGCGCGCGACGCCTGCCTGCAGCCGTGGCAACGCTTCTGCCACGGTGTGGAACGACCCGAACACCAGCACCCGGTCGCCACGGCGGGCCTGTTCCAGCGCCGCGGCCAGCGCCTGGCCGACGTCCGCGAAGGTGGCGGCGCCGGCCGCTGCGGTGCCGGCCAGGCGCTCGCGCAGTTGCGCGGCCCCCTGGCCGCGGGCGCCCTCCAGTCCGGCCAGGTACCAGCGGTCGATGCGCGCCTGCAGCGCGGCGACCACGCCCGCGGCGTCCTTGTCGGCCAGCGCCGCGTATACCGCCAGGGTGCGTCCGCTGGCCGGGCGTGCCTGCAGCGCGGTGCCGAGGGCGGCGGCGGCCTGCGGGTTGTGGCCGACATCGACCAGCACTTCCACGCCATCGCGCTCGAAGCGCTGCAGGCGCCCGGCGACCTGCGCCGCGGCCACGCCGCGCGCCCAGGCGGCGCGCGGCACCGGGCGATCCAGCGCGCGCAGCGCGGCGATGGCGGCGGCCGCATTGGCCCGCTGCACCGGCGCCCACAACGCCGGCTGCGGCAGTTCGATGCGAAAGGAGACATCGCGCCAGCGCCAGGTGTCGGCGTCCACCGCCTCGGCGAAGAAGTCGCTGCCGAACCGGATCGCGTTGGCGCCCAGCACGTAGGCGCGACGCAGCACGCTGGACGGCGGGTCGATCTCGCCCAGGATCAGCGGCTTCCAGCCGCGGATGATGCCGGCCTTCTCCGCGCCGATGGCCTCGCGGTCGCTGCCCAGCCAGTCGGCATGGTCGATGTCCACGGTGGTGATCACCGCCACGTCGGCATCGACGATGTTGACCGCGTCCAGGCGCCCGCCCAGCCCCACTTCCAGCACCGCCAGGTCCAGCCCGGCGCGCGCGAACGCCCACAACGCGCACAGCGTGCCGTACTCGAAGTAGGTCAGCGCGGTGTCGCCCCGCGCATCCTCCACGGCGTTGAAGCCGGCCACCAGGGTGGCGTCGTCGACGTCGGCGCCGTCGATGCGCACGCGCTCGTTGTAGGCCAGCAGGTGCGGCGAGGTGTAGGCACCCACCGTCCAGCCAGCGGCGCGGGCGATGGCCTCGATGAAGGCCACCGTCGAGCCCTTGCCGTTGGTGCCGCCGACCACGATGCAGCGCTGCGCCGGCCGCTGCAGGCCCATGCGCGCGGCCACCTCGCGCACCCGTTCCAGCCCCATCGCGATGGGCTGCGGATGCTGTCGGTCGATATGGGCGAGCCACTGTTCGAGCGTGGCGGGACGTGCGGAGGACATGCGGGATTCTCGGTGGCACGCGCCGGCGCACGGTGCGGCGGCGCGGATGGGGCGCACATGATACAGCCGCGCCACGGCGCGCCCGGCCGTCGCGCCTAGGGCGTGGCCACTGCGACCGCCTGTGGCCGCTGCCGGCCACGGCTGGCGCGCAGCGTGGCCAGCGACTGGCGACAGGCATCCAGGTCGCTGCCACACAGCACGCTGGTGACCACGAACCGGTGGCGGCCATCGCTGACCAGGCGGTTGCGCACCATCATCGCGCCTTCCAGCTGGAACAGGCTCAGGCCTTCTTCGTCGTGCAGCCAGAAGTTGGCCTGCCCGCCATAGCGGCGGAACAGCGCCAGCGGGCCGATCGTGGCGACCGCCTCGGGAATCGCCAGGAAACCGATCGGGTACGGATCGGCGATGTAGCCCGGCAGCATGCCGTCGGCATCCAGTGCAGGCATCGGCACGCGGCCGCCGCGGCGCTCGTCGAAGAACGGGTCGCGCAGGCGCCTGCCGGCCTGCGCCGGGATTTCCTCGGGCAGCGGTTCGAACGCGAACGGCAGACGGTAGCGCGGCTGGCCCCGGTATTCCGGCGGCACGGTCCAGGCACGGGCCGCCGCCAGCGCCGCCGCGTCCAGTACCGCCACGCCGGAACCCTGTTCGACCCGTGCGGCGTCTACCCGCCCGCAGGCATCGGTGTCGATGATCACGTTGATCACGTAGCCGAGCAGGCGCCACAGTTCCGGCGGCGGGTAGTGCGGCGCGCGGTTGGCCGCCGCTGGAAACGGCGGGCAGCCCTCGACCGGTTGCGCCAGTGCCGGCAACGGCGACAACGCCAGCAGGGCCGCGGCCAGCCAGCAGGGCGGTACCCGCAGGCGCGCCATCACAACGCCCGGTGCTTGGCCTCGCCGAAGAACGGGGTGTGGTGCGCGCAATCGTTCAGGCGCACCACTTCCAGGTGTTCCACGTCCGGCCCTTCCAGCAGGTTCAGCGTGGTCGGTGCCTGGCGGAAGGTCCACAGCTTGCCGATCGGCAGGCCCAGCACCTTGCACAGGATCACGCGGTTGACCGCGTCGTGCGCGACCACCAGCAGGGTGTCATCCGCGCCCAGGCCCTCGGCGGCGCGCGCCAGGCCACGCCAACTGCGGTCCAGCACCTGGCGCAGCGATTCGCCACCGGGCATCAGCACGGTATCGGGTTCCTCGCGCCAGGCGCGCAGGCGCGCCGGGTCCTTGTCGTTGATCTCGCTGGCCAGCAGGCCCTCCCACTCGCCGTGGGCGATTTCCTGCAGGTCCGCATCGGTCTGCAGCATCGATGCGCGGGCGCTGCCCAGCGCGGCCCGCGCGGTGCTCTGCGCGCGCGACAGCGGCGACGCCACCGCGCGGGTGATCTCGATCGACTGCAGGCGCTCGCCCAGTGCCCTGGCCTGCGCCTCGCCTACCGGCGAAAGCGGGATGTCGATCTGGCCCTGGTAGCGGCCTTCGGCGTTCCACGGCGTTTCGCCGTGGCGGGCAAGCAGGATGCGCATGCAGTTGGGAGTCCATGGCGAGGGGGCCCGCATCATAGCCTGTCGCCGTGGTGCCGCAGGCGTCGGTTGCCTGCGATACGAAATCCCCGGCGAACGCTTGGCCGCCAGCCGGGCAGGCGCCGCCCAGCGTGTCTGCGGGCGGCCCGCAGGCGTTACCATGACGGCCCCCGATCCGCTGCACGGTGTCACGTCCACATGAGGGCCAGCAGCTCCCACGCCCGCACGGTGGCATGAGCAGCGCTTCGTCTACCCCGTCACCGCCCGCGGTGCGCTGGAACGAACGCGTGCAGCCGTGGGCCGCCGCCCTGGCCAGCGCACTGCTGCACCTGCTGGTGCTGCTGCTCCTGCTGCATTCCACGCCGCCGGTGGTGACCACGCCGCAGGGCACCGCCGGCGGCGGCCGGGTCAAGGTGGATTTCGTCGGCGAGGCTCCGCCCTCCCCGACCCCTGCCCGCCAGCCGCCGGGGCCGAAGCAGGACGACGCGCGCAAGAAGCCGGCCAGGCCCACCGCCCGCCGCCAGGCCGACGCCCGCAAGCCGGTACCGGAAGCCCGCTACATCGAACCCCCGGCCGAACCGGCCCCGGCGCAGACCCGCAGCGACGAACCGCCGGCGCCGGAGCCGGCACAGGCATCGGCCGCCAGCCCGCCCGAGGGCATGCAGCGCCGGTCGCAGGCCTGGACCGGGCGCCCGCCGGGCTGGCTGCCCCGGGAAACCTCGCCCGACGATGGCCGCGCTTCCGGGCCGGTCAACCGCAATGGCTACCGCAACGACGTGGCCGCCGGCGAGCCGGCCATGGAAGTGGGCGGCTACCAGATCATCTATGACCTGCTGGGCGAAGCGCGGCTGCGCACCTGGATGGAACAGGGCATGAAGGAGCTCTCCATCCCCCTGCCCGGCACCACCTACCTGATGGTCTGCCCGGCCGAAGTCGCGCTCAGGCGCGGCTCCAGCAAATGCCGCCTGCTGCCGCCCGACGCACCGGAACTGCAGTCCATCGGCGACGCGCGCCAGGTGGTCACGGTGATGTACGTGTACCGGCGCGGCGAGCTGGTCTGGCGTGGACCGGGACCGTACCGCTGAAGCGGCTGCGGCTGCGGCCGCGGCTGCGGCTCGGTACGCTCCCGCAACACACCCGGGGATGCGGGGCTCGCCCCGCGCGACCACCGCGGAAGGCCCGGTGTGGGGCAAGCCCCACACCTACGTACCGCCAACGGATTGCCTGCACGGTTGCGGCGACGGTGCCGACCGGCCGGAACCGCCCTCGCAACATCCCGCGTGGAGGCGGGGCTCACCCCCCACGACCACCGTGGAAGTCCGGTGTGGGGCAAGCCCCACCCCCACGCGCCGCCGAAGGATTGCCTGCGCGGTTGCGGCGACGGGACAGACCGGACTGAACGGCCTTCGCAATATCGCCTGTAGATGCGGGGCTTGCCCCGCATGACCGCCGTGAAAGGCCCAGTGTGGGGCAAGCCCCACACCTACGTACCGCCAACGGATTGCCTGCGCGGTTGCGGCGACGGTGCCGAGCTGCCGGAACCGCCCTCGCAACATCCCGCGCGGATGCGGGACTCGCCCCGCGCGACCACCGTGGAAGGCCCGGTGTGGGGCAAGCCCCACGCCCATGCGCCGCCGAGGGATTGCCTGCGCGGTTGCGGCGACGGTGCCGACCGGACTGAACCGCCCTCGCAACATCCCGCGCGGATACGGGACTCGCCCCGCGCGACCACCGTGGAAGGCCGGTGTGGGGCAAGCCACACACCTACGTGCCGCCAACGGATTGCCTGCGCGGTTGCGGCGATGGTGCCGACTGGACTGAACGGCCTTCGCAATATCGCCCGTAGATACGGGGCTTGCCCCGCATGACCGCCATCCCCGCATGACCGCCACCCCGCGGGCCCGTCGAGGGGCCGGGAGTCGCCGCGGATGGCGGCAAAGAAAACCCCGGGCGGTTTCCCGCCCGGGGTCTTCGATCAAACGCGGAACGCGGCTTACTTCGAGGCCGCTTCCAGCTCCTTCAGCAGCTGCGGCGCCGGCGCCACTTCCTGCATGATCCAGCGCATGTAGCGCTGGTCCACCGAGATCATGCGGGTCATCACCGGGTCGAACACCCAGTTGCTGGCCACCGATTCCCAGATGCCGTCGAACGCCAGCCCGACCAGGCGGCCATGCGCGTCCAGCACCGGCGAACCGGAGTTGCCGCCGGTGATGTCCAGGTCGGACAGGAAGTCCACCGGCACGCTGCCCAGGCGCTCGTCTTCCAGGCCGCCGTAGCGCTTGGCCTTGACCGCATCGAGCAGCGCCTTCGGCGAGTCGAACGGATCGACGCCGGTTTCCTTGGCGGCGACACCTTCGATGGTGGTGAACGGCTGCTGCACCTTGCCGTCCAGGCCGGTGTAGCCCTTCACGTTGCCGAAAGTGATGCGCAGCGACAGGTTGGCATCGGGGTAGACGAACCCGCCCTGGCTCTTCTTGTAGTCGGCGATGGCCTGAAGGAACAGCGGACGCGCCACCAGCTCCTCGCCGCGCTTGACCTTGTTCTGGTGCTCGATCTGCAGCAGCGCCGGCATCACCGCCACCGCGTACTGGATGGCCGGATCGGTGCTGGCCTCGAACGCGGCCTTGTCGGCGTTGAACCACTTCATGCGCTCGGCCAGGTCGCCCAGGCGCGAACCGTCCAGGCGGGCCAGCGCGGCGTCCACGGCGGCGGCATCGCTGCCGCCCAGCCAGGTGTCGAAGGCCGGCACGCGCTGGTCGGCCGGCAGCGCCACGTAGCGCTGCAGCCAGTACTGCTGGAACTGCCGGTCCATCGCCGCCACGTAGCGGCGGTCCATCTGCTTCAGGCCGCCCTCGATGGCCGGCAGGTCGCGTTCCTGGTAGCCCTCCTCGCGCTGCGCGTCCGGCTTGGCCTTCTCGATCGCCAGCCGGTACAGGCGCACCGCGGTGCCCAGGGTGCCGGTGCGGTTGAACATGGCCAGGGTGACGTCACGCTGCTGGGTGCTGCGCGCCTGGGTGCCCAGCGCCTGCAGCTGCGCATACGCATCGAGCGCCGGCTTGCCGGCGGCGCCCTGCGCGCGCAGCCATTCCAGCACCGCGGCCTCTTCCTTCTGCTTGTGCGCCAGCACGTTGTTGCGCTTGAAGCCGTCCAGCTGGCCGTCGTAGTTCTTGCTGGTGTTGTTCCAGCCGGCCATGCTGGCGGCGTACTTCACCGCAATGTCCTTGTTGTCCTTGCTGGCGGCTTCGACCAGCGCGATCTGGTCCTTGTACGCCTTGGCGATGGTCGGGTAGGTCCAGTTGGCGGTGTTCTCGAACTCACTGACCAGCGCATAGCGGTCGGTGCGGCCCGGGTAGCCGGCCACCATCACGAAATCGCCTTCGCCCAGCGGCTGGTTGGCCAGCTTCAGCCAGTGCTTGGGCTGGTACGGCACGTTGTCGGCCGAGAACGCGGCCGGCTTGCCGTCCTTGCCCACGTAGGCGCGGTAGAACGCGAAATCACCGGTGTGGCGCGGCCACATCCAGTTGTCGACGTCGCCGCCGAACTTGCCCACGCTGCCCGGGGGCGCGTACGCCAGGCGCACGTCCTTGATCTCCAGGTTCTTGAACAGCCGGTAGGTGTTGCCGCCGGAGAAGCTGTACAGCGTGCAGCTGTAGCTGTCGTCGGCCTCGCACTCGGCCACCAGCTTCTTCTCCAGCGCCTCCAGCGCTTCGGTGCGCTTGAGCGGGTCGTTGCCGGCGCCGGCAATGGCGGCCTTGGCCTGGGCGGTGACGTCGGTGATGTCGTCCAGCACGTAGATGCGCGCGTTGGGGCCGGCGCTCAGCTCATCCTTGAACGCGGCCGCGCTGAAGCCGTCCTTGATCAGGTTCTTCTCGGCGGTGGAGTTGAGCTGGATGGAGCCGTAGGCGCAGTGGTGGTTGGTCGCCACCAGGCCCTGCGGCGAGACGAAGCTGGCGGTGCAGCCGCCCAGCGCCACCACCGCGCCCATCGGGTCGCCGGTCAGGTTACTGAGCTGCAGCGGGTCCAGCTTCAGCCCGGCCTTCATCAGCGGCCCGGCGATCTGCGGCAGCTGCTGCGGCACCCACATGCCTTCGGCGGCACTGGCCGCCTGCGCCAGGCCAAGCCCGGCCACCACGGAAAAAGCGAGAAGATTCAGACGCATGAAGCGGACCCCGAAGAATGGAAAGCCCGATTGTAGCGGGTGAAACCGTTGCCGTAGCGCCGCCTCCCGCTACGGAGGGCGGCGGCCGCACGCATATAATCGGCACTCTTTCCCACTGCGGTTTCCCGGCAATGACACAGAACACGATGCGCGCGCTGGTCAAGCGCGAGGCCACCAAGGGCATCTGGATGGAAGAGGTGCCGGTGCCGGTGCCCGGCCCCAACGAGGTGCTGATCAAGCTGGAGAAGACCGCCATCTGCGGCACCGACCTGCACATCTACCTGTGGGACGAGTGGAGCCAGCGCACCATCAAGCCGGGCCTGACCATCGGCCACGAGTTCGTCGGCCGCATCGCCGCGATCGGTCCCGGCGTGACCGGCTACGAGATCGGCCAGCGGGTGTCGGCCGAAGGCCACATCGTCTGCGGCCACTGCCGCAACTGCCGCGGCGGCCGCCCGCACCTGTGCCCCAACACCGTGGGCATCGGCGTCAACGTCAACGGCGCCTTCGCCGAATACATGGTGATGCCGGCCAGCAACCTGTGGCCGATCCCGGACCAGATCCCGTCCGAGCTGGCCGCGTTCTTCGACCCCTACGGCAACGCCGCGCACTGCGCGCTGGAGTTCGACGTGATCGGCGAGGACGTGCTGATCACCGGCGCCGGCCCGATCGGCATCATCGCCGCCGGCATCTGCAAGCACATCGGCGCGCGCAACGTGGTGGTCACCGACGTCAACGATTTCCGCCTGAAGCTGGCCGCCGACATGGGCGCCACCCGCGTGGTCAACGTCGCCAACCAGTCGCTGAAGGACGTGATGGCCGACCTGCACATGGAAGGTTTCGACGTGGGCCTGGAGATGAGCGGCAACCCGCGCGCGTTCAACGACATGCTCGACTGCATGTACCACGGCGGCAAGATCGCCATGCTCGGCATCATGCCCAAGGGCGCCGGCTGCGACTGGGACAAGATCATCTTCAAGGGCCTGACCGTGCAGGGCATCTACGGCCGCAAGATGTACGAGACCTGGTACAAGATGACCCAGCTGGTGCTGTCCGGCTTCCCGCTGGGCAAGGTGCTCACCCACCAGCTGCCGGTGGACCGCTTCCAGGAAGGCTTCGAGCTGATGGAACAGGGCAAGGCCGGCAAGGTCGTGCTGAGCTGGAACTGAGACGCGGCTGCCGGGCCCGCCCGGCGCCCGCGCAGGAATGAGAAAGGCGCCTTGCGGCGCCTTTCTCTTTGCTCGCGCCGCTGTGCTCAGCGCGCGATCTTGACCGCCAGCACCACGCGGTTGTCGGCCAGCTTGCCGAAGTTGTCGCGGCCCTTGCCGTCGGTGCCGTAGTAGCCCAGCGAGACGTTGGCGATGCCGAAGCTGCGGCCCACGCCCACGCCCCAGTCGGTGTAATCCTGGGCCACGTCGCTGTCGTTGAACACGCTGCGGCCGACGTTGGCGTTGAGGCTGAAATCGTTGGGCAGCGCCCACTCGCCGCCAAGGCCGTAATACCAGCCGGTGGTGCTGCTGCCCCACACGTCGTTGGTGTAGCTGACGTTGACCTTCCAGTGCTCGGCGATGGTGGTGGTGGTGACCAGCTCGTTGTAGGCCATCTCGCTGGCACCCGGGTAGGTGTAGCGGTTGAGCATCAGGTCGACGTTGACCGCGTCGCTGACGTCGAAGCCGTAGCCGACGAAGTAGTCCACCTCGACGTCGGGGCTGCCCTCGCCGAAATCCACGCCCGAGGCGAAGCTGCCGACATACAGGCCGCTGGACGTGGTCCAGGTGACGCTGCCCTGCACGGTCGGCTTCTCGTCGGTCTGCGAGGCGCCGCGGAACAGGTAATCCGACACCGCGGCGACTTCCCAGCTCAGGGGCGAGGCGTCTTCGGCAGAGGCAGTGAACGGCAGGGACAGCAGGGCAGCACAGGCAACGGCTGCAACACGCTTGCAGGGGATCATGCGGGTCTCCGGGTGGGGTGGGCGCCGCCGCGGCGCACAATTTACAAATTCTTAACCAAAATGATCCCGGACGCCAGCGTTTCGTGGCGCCGCCACCCCGCGCCCCGCCAACGCGCGGCGCCCTACCCCGCGTCCGCCGCGAACACCCCGTGGCGCCGCGCCGCCAGCGCGACCACCTGCCCGGCGGCGTAGGCCGGCGCGTCCGGCGGCAGTTCGACCTCCACGTCCACCGCGGCCGTGCGCAGCCGCGCCCGCAACCGCGCCCGGGCGCCACTGCGCTGCACCGACAGCACGGTCCCCGTCCAGTCGCCGGCATCGCCGACGCGCATGTCCTCCGGGCGCACGTACACCTCCAGCGCGGCGGCCTCGGGCAGGCCGGCAGGCCGCGGCCAGCGCGCGCCCGCCACCTCCAGCGCCTCGCCGTCGGTGCGCGCCGGCAGGCGGTTGGCTTCGCCGACGAAGCCGTACACGAACGGCGACTGCGGCCGGTCGTAGACCTCGCCCGGGCTGCCGACCTGTTCGATGCGGCCATGGTTGAGGATCGCCACCCGGTCGGCCAGTTCCAGCGCTTCTTCCTGGTCATGGGTGACGAACACCGTGGTCAGCCCGGTGCGGTCGTGCAGTTCGCGCAGCCAGCGGCGCAGGTCGCGGCGCACCTGCGCGTCCAGCGCCCCGAACGGCTCGTCCAGCAGCAGCACACGCGGCTCGATCGCCAGCGCGCGCGCCAGCGCCACGCGCTGGCGCTGGCCGCCGGACAGCTGGGTCGGATAGCGCCCGCCCAGGCCCTCGAGCTGCACCAGCGCCAGCAATTCGTCGACGCGGGCGTCGATGCGCGCCTTCGGCCAGCGCCGCGCACCGCGCCGCACTTCCAGGCCGAAAGCGATGTTGGCGCGCACGTCCATGTGCCGGAACAGCGCGTAGTGCTGGAACACGAAGCCGGCGCGGCGCGCCTGCACGCTCAGCGCGGTGGCGTCCTCGCCCTCGAACAGGATCCGCCCCTGGTCCGGGTGTTCCAGCCCGGCGAGCGCGCGCAGCAGGGTGGTCTTGCCCGAACCGGAGGGCCCGAGCAGCGCCAGCAGTTCGCCGCTGCGGATATCGAGGTTGACGCCGTCGAGCGCGGCGAAGGCACCAAAACGCTTGCCCAGTTGCTGGATGCGGATGTTCATCGATTCACCTCAGTGGCGATGCGCGGCGGCCAGCGACTGGCCGTGGCGCCATTCCAGGAAAGTCTTCAGCGCCAGCGTCAGCAGTGCGCTGGCGGCCAGCAGCGAGGCGCAGGCGAACGCGGCGCTGTAGGCGTATTCGTTGTAGAGGATCTCCACGTGCAGCGGCAGTGTGTTGGTGCGCCCGCGGATGTGCCCGGACACCACCGACACCGCGCCGAACTCGCCCATCGCCCGCGCACTGCACAGCAATACCCCGTACAGCAGGCCCCAGCGGATGTTGGGCAGGGTCACCTTCCAGAACATCTGCCAGGCATTGGCCCCCAGGGTGAGCGCGGCCAGTTCCTCGTCGCTGCCCTGCTGCTCCATGAGCGGCATCAGTTCGCGGGCGATGAACGGGAAGGTGACGAAGGTGGTCGCCAGCACGATGCCGGGGATCGCGAAGACGATGCGCGGCAGCTGCAGCAGCACCTCGCCCACCACCGGCAGGTGCAGGCGCAGCCCGTCCTCGATCAGCGGCCACAGCCAGCCATTGCGGCCGAACAGCAGGACGAACACCAGTCCGGCGACCACCGGCGACACCGAGAACGGCAGGTCGATCAGGGTCACCAGCCAGCGCTTGCCGGGGAAGCGGTGCTTGCTCACCACCCAGGCCGCGGCCACGCCGAACACGAGATTGAGCGGGATCACGATCGCGGTGACCAGCAACGTCAGCCGCACCGCCGACAGTGCGTCGGCGTCGCTCACCGCGCTCCACGCCGCCTGCATGCCGCCGCGCAGTGCTTCGGCGAACACCAGCAGCAGCGGCAACAGCAGGAACGACAGCAGAAATCCGAGCGCGCCGAGCACCAGCAACGCCTGCACCCAGCCCGGCTCGGTGGTGACCCGGCGCGGCGCGGGCGCCGTGGCTTCATGCATGGCCTGCACCGGCAGCGGCGACACCCATTCGTTCACCGGGCGCCCCGGCGCTGCAGGCGGCCTTGCACGATGTTGACCAGCAGCAGCAGCGCGAAGGACAGCAGCAGCATCGCCGCGGCGATGGCGGTGGCGCCGGCGTAGTCGAATTCCTCCAGGCGGATGGTGATCAGCAGCGGTGCGATCTCGGTGGCGTTGGGCAGGTTGCCGGCGATGAAGATCACCGAGCCGTACTCGCCCACCCCGCGCGCGAACGCCAGCGCAAAGCCGGTCAGCATCGCCGGCCACAGCGCCGGCACGACCACCCGCGCCAGGGTCTGCCAGCGGCTGGCGCCCAGGGTTGCCGCCGCTTCCTCGAGTTCAGGCTCGGCTTCGGCCAGCACCGGCTGCACGATGCGCACCACGAACGGCAGGCCGACGAACACCAGGGCGACCACGATGCCCAGCGGCGTGTAGGCGATCTTCAGGCCGAGCGGCTCCAGCCAGCGCCCGACCCAGCCCTGTCCGCCATACAGCGCGGTGAGCGCGATGCCGGCCACCGCGGTGGGCAGCGCGAACGGCAGGTCGATCAAGGCATCGAACAGGCGCCGGCCCGGGAAGCGGTAGCGCACGAACACCCAGGCCACCCAGGTGCCCATCAGCGTGTTGAACGCGGCCGCGGCGAAGGCGGTGCCGAAGCTCAGGCGCAGCGCCGACAGCACGCGCGGCTCGCTCCATATCCGCCAGATGCCGTCCACGCCCAGTCCGGCGGCGCGCAGGAATACCCCGGCCAGCGGGACCAGCACGATCAGCCCCAGCCAGAACAGGGTGATGCCCATGCCCAGGCCAAACCCGGGCAGCACCCGCGGGGGGCGCCGTGGCGGCGCCAGTGCGGCGGCGTTCGCGGCCACCGCTTACTTGCCCGCCTGGATCTGGTCGAACAGGCCGCCGTCGGCGAAGTGCTCGGCCTGCGCCTTTTCCCAGGAACCGAACACCTCGCGGAGGGTGACCAGCCGCACCTGCGGGAACCGCGCGATGTCGGCCGGGTCGGCGTACTGCGGATTGCGCGGGCGGTAATAGTGGCGGGCGGCGATGCGCTGCCCTTCGGGCGAGTACAGGTAGTTCAGGTAGGCCTGCGCCACCTCGCGGGTGCCATGCCGGTCGACGTTGCGGTCCACCAGCGCCACCGGGGGCTCGGCCAGGATCGACTGCCGCGGCACCACGATCTCGAACTTGTCCGGGCCCAGCTCTTCCTGCGCCAGGAATGCCTCGTTCTCCCAGGCCAGCAGCACATCGCCGATGCCGCGCTGCACGAAGGTGGTGGTGGCGCCACGCGCGCCGGTATCCAGCACCGGTACGTTGCGGAACAGCGCGCGCATGTAGTTGAGGATGCGCGCGCGGTCGCCGTTGAAAATGTGCTCGGCGTACGCCCAGGCGGCCAGGTAGTTCCAGCGCGCGCCGCCGGACGTCTTGGGATTGGGCGTCACCACCGAAACTCCGGCGCGCAGCAGGTCCGGCCAGTCGCGAATCGCCTTGGGGTTGCCCTTGCGCACCAGGAACACGATGGTCGAGGTGTACGGCGCGCTGTTGTCCGGCAGCCGCGACTGCCAGTTGGCCGGCAGCAGCCGCGACTTCTGCGCGATCGCATCCACGTCGTAGGCCAGCGCCAGCGTCACCACGTCGGCCTCGATGCCATCGATCACCGCGCGCGCCTGCTTGCCCGAACCGCCATGCGAGGTTTCGATGCTGACGTTGTCGCCCCTGGTTTCCTTCCAGTGCCTGGCGAACGCGGCGTTGAAGTCGCGGTACAGCTCGCGGGTGGGGTCGTAGGAGACATTGAGCAGTTGCAAGTCGCGGGCAAGCACGGCGCCGGACGCGAAGGCCAGCGCGAAAGCCACCGCGGCCGCGCCGATACGGGGAAGGAAGGACTGCTTCACGAGGGCTCTCCGTCAGAAGGAAACTTGCAGGCGCGAGAAAACGGCTTTTTCGTCGGCCAGCCTCTGGGCGCCGGCAACGGCACCGAAGCGGCTGTGCAGGTAGTTGGTGGCGAGCCTGAGGTTCGCGGTGAGGTACCAGTTCGCGCCCACCGTCCACGACCGGATGCGCGCAGCCGAGGCCGCCGGATCGGCATAGAACGGGAACGCCGCCCCGTCGGCTTGCAGCTCGCCGTAGCGCGCGGTGAGTTCGAACGCCCCGTGCCCACCGTTGACGCCGAACGGGTGCGACGGCGTCACTCCGCGGTAGCCGGCGTCCTCGCCGGTCAGGACGTAGCTGGCCGTCGCCTGCCAGGCGCGGTGTTCCAGGGCGGTGCGACGCGCGTCGCGGGCCACTTCCTGGCGCGAGACGATGTACTCGGCCTGCAGGCCGAAGCCGTTGCGGTAGAACCAGCCCTGCGGCGACCAGCGCAGCGTGTCGCCGTCGGCGGCCACCGTGCTGCGGTAGCTGAAGAAGGTCGCCTGGCCCGGGGTGCGGTAGCGCGGCAGGAAGCTGCTGCCAACGCCATGTTTCTGCCCGGCACTCGCGCCCAGGCCAATGCCCAGCCCCGCCCACGCGCTGTCGCTGCCCTTGAGCGGCTCGAAGAACACGCGGCCGGCGATCTCGAAATCATCGTCGGGGTTGCTGCTCGTCGCGTCGCGGCCATCGACCGCGCCGTTGAACACGCCCAGCGCGTAGCTGAACCTGCCCGCGGCCAGCTCGCCCTGCAGCTGCACGCCCAAGTCGCGGTTCGGCGCAAGCTCGCTGGGCAGCGCGCGCTCGACGTCCACCAGGGCCGCCGAGGACTGCAGGCGCTCCAGCCCCACCGGCGAGGTGAACTTGCCCACGCGCAGCGCATGGGCCGGATTGAAGCGCAGGTCGACATAGGCATCGACGATGGTCGCGCTGTCGCCGGCGAACTCCGGGGTGAAGCGGTAGGCGACCCGCTTGCCCAGCGAACCCTCCAGCGTGGGCCGGGCGGTGCGCAGCAGGAAGCTGTCGTTCTGGTTGCCATCGCCGACGAACACGCGCGCGTCGCCCTGCAGCAGGCCGCGCAGCTTGAGCTCGTAGTGGCCGTCGCCGGACCGGAACGCGGCGCCCTTCGGGTCGACGGTGATCTGCGGCGCGGCCCGGGCGGCGGCCACCCGCTCTTCCTCCTGCAGCTCCAGGCGGCGCTCGAGGATGCGCAGGCGCTGGTCCAGCCCGGCCAGGTCGACACCTTCGACGGCTGCCACGCCGGGCACGCCAGCCAGGCGTTCCAGCCGTTCCAGGCGCTGCTGCAGTTGTTCCACGGTGGGCTGCTGCGCCTGCGCCGATGCCGCCACCCCGCACAGCGCCACGGCCAGGCTGAGGGACAACAGCTTCCTGGTCGGCGCGGTGGACGGGAGCGGGGGGGCGGTCATCGGTGGCTCCTGGAAGGCAGGGGGGGAGCGTCGATGCTGCGGGCGCACACGCACACGGAGAAATGACTTCGGCCGTGGCGCTTATAGCCATTCCCCATGAAACCGGCGGCGGCAACGCCAGGCCGCTAGAATCGTCACTCCCTCCACCGCAAAACCCTGCCATGACCGCCAACGCGCACACTTCCCCGCTCACCCGGCACTACGCCGAGGAACTGGACGCCATCCGCGCGCAGGGGTTGTTCAAATCCGAACGCATCATCACCAGCCCGCAGTCGGCTGAGATCACCCTGGACGATGGCCGCAGCGTGCTCAATTTCTGCGCCAACAACTACCTGGGCCTGGCCGACCACCCGGCGCTGATCCAGGCCGCCAAGGACGCGCTGGACAGCCATGGCTTCGGCATGGCCTCGGTGCGCTTCATCTGCGGCACCCAGGACCTGCACAAGCAGCTGGAAAAGCAGATCGCCGAGTTCTTCGGCAAGGACGACACCATCCTCTACGCCGCCTGCTTCGACGCCAACGGCGGCCTGTTCGAGCCGCTGCTCGGCGAGAACGACGCCATCATTTCCGATGCACTCAACCATGCGTCGATCATCGACGGCGTGCGCCTGTGCAAGGCCAAGCGCTTCCGCTACGCCAACTGCGACATGGCCGACCTGGAAGCACAGCTGCAGGCCGCCGATGCCGCCGGCTGCAGGACCAAGCTGATCACCACCGACGGCGTGTTCTCGATGGACGGCTTCATCGCCCCGCTGGACGAGATCACCGCGCTGGCCAAGAAGTACAACGCGCTGGTGCACATCGACGAATGCCACGCCACCGGCTTCCTCGGCGCCACTGGCCGCGGCTCGGCCGAGGTCAAGGGCGTGCTGGACAAGATCGACATCATCACCGGCACCCTGGGCAAGGCCATGGGCGGCGCGCTGGGCGGCTTCACCTGCGCCAGCGCCGAAGTGATCGAGCTGCTGCGCCAGCGCTCGCGCCCGTACCTGTTCTCCAACTCGCTGCCGCCGCACGTGGTCGCCGCCGGCATCAAGGCCTTCGACATGCTCGACAAGGCCGACGACCTGCGCCGCAGGCTGGCCGAAAACACCGCCTACTTCCGCGAGAAGATGAGCGCCGCCGGCTTCGACGTGAAGCCCGGCGTGCACCCGATCAGCCCGGTGATGCTGTACGACGCACCGCTGGCGCAGAAGTTCGCCGAGCGCCTGCTGGAAGAAGGCATCTATGCGATCGGCTTCTTCTTCCCGGTGGTGCCCAAGGGCCAGGCGCGCATCCGCACGCAGATGAGCGCCGCGCACAGCCGCGAGCACCTGGACCGCGCCATCGACGCCTTCACCCGCATCGGCCGGGAACTGGGCGTCATCAAGGGCTGAGCGGGCCCCCAACGAGAACAGGCGCCTCAGGGCGCCTGTTTCTCTTTACGACATTGGCGGCAGGCCGTGGCGGCCGCCGCGCTACCGCTTCGCTGCCGGCGCGGCCGGCGCCGCCTCGGGCTTGGCCGCCGCGCCCCCACGGGCGACGCGGATGCCGTTGGCCTTCATCCAGGCATCGAACTGGTCGGCGCTCATGTTCTTGCCCGCCTGCTGCATCAGGAAGCGGTAGTTGCCCAGCGCGTCCTTCTCCGCCATCGGCGCTTCCACCGTCACCGTGACCGGCTTTTCCGCGGGCGCCGCCGCCACCGGCTTGCCCGACGACGCACAACCGGCCAGAACCACGGCCGCGGCCGCTCCAAGTGACGACACCGCGATGCGGTTGAAAGCTGACATGGTTGCGCGACCTCGCTGGAGAACAGGCCTACAGCCTAACCCTGTACTTTAGGAAATCAAGCTATTTGCATGAAATACATGAAGAATTTCATGAATTGGCAGGCGCCTGGACTGAATGCGGAGCCAACTGTTTCAGTTCCGCCTCGTCCAGCACCCGCCACTGCCCCTTGGCCAGCTCGCCCAGCCGGACCGGCCCGATCGCCACCCGCACCAGGCGCAGCACGTCGAACCCCAATGCCTGCAGCAGGCGCCGGATGTGCCGGTTGCGGCCCTCGTCCAGCACGATCTCCAGCCACGCGTTGCGCTCGCCCTGGCGCAGCAGCACGACCGAATGCGCGGCCAGGTGTTCACCCGCGTCGTCGATGCCAGCGCGCATGCACGCCAGCTGCGCCGCATCGGGCACGCCATCGACCTGCACGCGATAGGTTTTCAACGGACCGGTCGCCGGGTCGGTCAGCCGGGCGGCCCATTCCGGGTCGTTGCTGAAGAACAGCAGGCCTTCGCTGGCCTTGTCCAGGCGCCCCACCGGTGCCAGCCACGGCAGGCCCGCGCCCTCGAAACAACGGTACACGGTGTCCCTGCCCTGCTCGTCGCGGACGCTGGTGACCAGGCCGCGCGGCTTGTTCAAGGCCAGGTACAGGCGTTGCGCCGCCACGATGGGCTGGCCGTCCAGGGTCACCCGCTGCCGCCCGGGGACCACGGGGAACTCGGGGTCGCGCACGACCCGGCCGTCCACGCCAACCCGGCCGGCCAGCACGCGCCGCGCGGCCTCGGCACGCGAACACACGCCCGCCTTCGACAGCACCCGCGCCAGGCCATGCCTCGGCGTGCCCGGGGGCGCCCCGTTCCTGGCGGCGGTGCCGGAGGGCACAACAAAATGCCCGCCCTGTCTGGCAGGGCGGGCATCACGGGAATTCCTGCGCGGCATCCGGGCGCCCGGCTTACTTGACCTCGGCCGCCGCCTTGGCTTCGGCCGCGCCTTCGGCCGCCGGCGTCGCCGCCTTGACCACGCGCACGCCGCGGGCCTTCATCCACGCATCGAACTCGTCCGCGGTCATGCGCTTGCCGTTCTGGCTCATGTCGAACCGCCACGGCGTGTTGTCGTACTGCGTCTGCGGCTTGTAGGCCGCCGGATCGTTGGGGTTGATCGCCGGGCGCGCCGGCATCGCGCTGGCGACGTTGTTGCAGCTTTCCACGCGCAGGCGCATCAGTACGCGGTCCAGCGACTGCTCGCCGCTGGCGTTGGGCGCCAGCACGCCCGAGGGCATGCCCAGCTGGCCCGGACGGGCATACAGCTCCATGGCGACCGGCTCGATCACCGTGGCCGGCAACGGCGGCGGCACGATGGCACTGGCCGAGCAATCGACGGCTGCGTGGGCGGCGGGAACGAGGACCAGGGCCAGGGCGCCGGCCAGTGCGATACGCAGCATCGGTATTTCCATCCGTACAGGGAACGCCGCGAGTGTAGGCATGCCCCGCGGGGCTTTCAACCTTCATTTCCGGGTTCACGGCAGGCGTGTGCGCGCGTCGCGCGGGCATCCGCCCGGATTCCCGGGAACGCGTAAAAACAAGGCCCGGCTTTCGCCGGGCCCTGTTTCGAATCAACCGATACGTCCGATCAGTTCTGGACGTTCAGCTCGGTGCGACGGTTCTTGGCGCGACCTTCCGGGTTGTCCGAACCATCCGGGTTGGTGTTCGGCGCAATCGGGCGGCTCTCGCCGTAGCCGATCGGGCCCACCAGACGCGAAGCGGCAACGCCGTGGCCGGTCAGGTAGTCGTACACGGCCTTGGCGCGACGCTCGGACAGCTTCTGGTTGTAGGCGTCGGTACCCTTCGAGTCGGTGTGACCGGCGACTTCAACGCGCAGTTCCGGGTAACGCTTCAGGATCTCGCTGGCCTCGCTCAGGATGGCGACGGCATCCGGACGCAGGGTCGACTTGTCGAAGTCGAAGTTCACGCCCTTCAGGTCGATCGACACCGGCACCGGGCAGCCGTCCGGACCCACGATCTGGCCGGCCTGCGAGTTCGGGCACTTGTCGTCGCAGTTGTTGACGCCGTCACCGTCGTCGTCCAGGTCGGCGCAGCTCGGCGCAACCGGAGCCGGCGGCGGCGGAGCCACGGCGGCAACCGGGGCCGGGCCCAGCGGAATCACGACGCCGACCGAAGCCAGCACGTCGCCGAACCAGTCGTTGTCATGGCCGGCCAGGCGCGGGTTCACGCTCTGGTCGTCGAAATCAGCGCGGTAGGCGACTTCGGCACGCACGGCGACGCGCTTGTCGAAGGTGGTCTGCAGACCGGCACCGATCTTGGCGGCCAGGTTGCCGTCCTTGCGCTGCGCCGGCGAGTTCACCGAATTGACGACGTACTCTTCCTCAGCCTTCTGATAGCCCAGGCCGAACAGCAGGTACGGGTTCCAGCCGCGGCCGTCCTGGATGAAGTGGCGACGCAGGTCCAGCGAAGCGCCGTACTGCGACCAGTTCAGGTCCTGGTTCTTGTCGAAGTTCGGGTTCTGGTAGTTCAGCTCGCCGTCCAGCGACCAGTTCGGGCTGATGAACTTGCCCAGGCCCAGGGTCACGAACGGAGCATCGTTGGTCCCACGGTCGTTGTCCTGGAAGTTGAAGCCGGCCGAACCGGTCAGATACCAGCGGTCATCGAATTCCTGGGCCGACGCAGCCTGGGCAAATGCCAGACCGCCCAGCAGTGCGGCGGTAAGGATCTTCTTGTTCATGAATACAACTCCTTGTTTCGGGGGTATGAAACCGGTAATGGCATGTCCAGCACAGCGATTTCGTTCGTCGCGTCCGAAAGATGGCCGTTTCCGCACGCCAACGCGGTGCACATTATGCGCTGGGCCGTGAAGACGACGTTAACAGCTGCGTAACAAATGGCAGGGCCCCCGGACTTCGGATGGCCACCGGGCCTCACCCTATACAGCTTGGTAAAAACGCACAAGATCCCAGCCCGGACAGGCATTGCGGGGTTTCCGACCACCGCGCGCAGGCGCGCCGGGCCGGCAGCGGGACAACGGCCGCGACGGCAGATGCCGTCGTCCTGACCTGAACGGTCCCTTTGTATCATGGCCGCAGCCCCCCACCGAACGGAACTTCCGCCATGAAAGCTGTTGGCCTGAGCCGCTACCTGCCGATCGAGGACCCCCGCGCGCTGGAAGACGTCGAGCTGCCGGCGCCCGCCGCGCCGCAGGGGCAGGACCTGCTGGTGGAAGTGCGGGCGGTATCGGTCAACCCGGTCGACACCAAGCTGCGGCGTTCGGGCACGGGTGAGGAAACGCCGCCGCGCATCCTCGGTTTCGATGCGGCCGGCACCGTGCTGGCCGTCGGCCCCGCGGTGACCGCGTTCGCGGTGGGCGACGAGGTGTACTACGCCGGCGACGTCACCCGCCAGGGCTGCAACGCGCAGCGGCAACTGGTGGACGAGCGGCTGGTCGCGCGCAAGCCGCGCACGCTGGATTTCGCCGAAGCCGCGGCGCTGCCACTGACCACGCTCACGGCCTGGGAACTGCTGTTCCAGCGCATGCCCTACCAGCTCGACGGGCGGCGCAACATCGGCCGGATCCTGTTGATCATCGGTGGCGCCGGCGGCGTCGGGTCGATGGCGATCCAGCTTGGCCGCCATGCCGGATTCACGGTGGTGGCGACCGCCTCGCGCGAGGAAAGCCGCGCCTGGTGCCGGGCGCTGGGTGCCGAACACGTCATCGACCATCGCCAGCCACTGGCGCCGCAGCTGCAGGCGCTGGGCATCAGCCAGGTGGACGCCGCGCTGAACCTGGCCGACACCGACCGCTACTGGCAGGTGCTCGGTGAACTGCTGGCGCCCCAGGGCCATGTTGGGCTGATCGTGGAGCCCGCTGGCGAGCTGCGCATCGGCGACCCGTACAAGGCCAAGTGCATCGGCATCCACTGGGAGTTCATGTTCGCGCGGGCGCGCTTCCGCACCGCCGACATGATCGAACAGCACCGCATCCTCACCCGCGCGGCCAGCCTGATCGATGCCGGCGAACTGCGCACCACCGTCAGCGCGCGCCTGGGCGCGGTCAACGCGGCCAACCTGCGCCAGGCGCACCGGTTGCTGGAGTCGGGCAGCACCCTGGGCAAGCTGGTGCTCGAAGGCTGGGACTGAGCAGCCGCGCGCGGCATGCCCGCGCCGTGGGTGCAACGGGTGGCCGATGGCGGTGCCTGCCGCACCTGTGCGCCTGCTGGGGTCGCGGCGGTCCGCTGTCCCGTCCGTGGCCGCTGACAACGGCTATACGCGGCCAGGCACGACGACCGCGGGGCTGATGTCCGCATCCGCATGCGGATAGCGCCGGCCGCGCAATCGCGGCCTCGGCGACTTCGGCGGATTCGGCTCCTGCGCGGCACGCCGGCCGGTGGACGGGGCGCCGGCAACCCGCGCCGAGGGCACGTACCCGGGCCCGTGCCACGCCATGCGGCGCGCCCGCCGCCGCCCCGGGATGCCACGCTGCGCGGGGTTGTCCGAGCCGCGTGGCCATCGCATGCGTGCCGGCCACGCCCGCCCACCCCTTGCCGCAGACCGGGTTTCGGGGCAGGCTGACGCGATCCGTACGCAAGCGTATCCATCATGACGCCAGCCACCGACACCGCCTATCCCCATCTGTTCGCGCCACTGGACCTGGGCTTCGCCCGGCTGCGCAACCGCATCCTGATGGGCTCGATGCATACCGGCCTCGAGGACCATGTCCGCGACTTTCCGAAGCTGGCGGCCTATTTCGGCGAACGCGCCGCCGGCGGTGCGGCACTGCTGGTCACCGGCGGCTTCTCGCCGAACATCGCCGGCTGGCTGGCACCGTTCGGCAGCAAGCTGTCCTGGCCCTGGGAAGTGGGCCGGCACAGGCAGGTCACCGCGGCCGTGCACGGCCACGGCGCCCATATCTGCCTGCAGCTGCTGCACGCCGGCCGCTATGCCTACCACCCGCTGCAGGTGGCACCGTCGAAGCTGAAGGCGCCGATCAACCCGTTCACCCCCCGCGCATTGTCGGCGCGGGGCGTCGAGCGCCAGATCGCCAGCTACGCCCGCGCCGCGCGGCTGGCGCGCGAGGCCGGCTACGACGGCGTCGAGGTCATGGGCTCGGAGGGCTACCTGATCAACGAGTTCATCGCCCCGCGCACCAACCGGCGCAACGACGCCTGGGGAGGCGATGCCGCCCGGCGCATGCGCTTCGCGGTGGAGATCGTGCGCCGCATCCGCGAGGCCTGCGGCCCGGATTTCATCATCATCTACCGGCTGTCGCTGCTGGACCTGGTGGAGGACGGCAGCAACTGGGAGGAGATCCTGCAGCAGGCCCGGGCGATCGAAGCGGCCGGCGCGACCCTGATCAACTCCGGCATCGGCTGGCACGAGGCGCGCGTGCCCACCATCGCCACCTCGGTGCCGCGCGCCGCCTTCGCCGGCGTCACCGCCAAACTGCGCCCGCACGTGAACGTGCCGGTGATCGCGGTCAACCGCATCAACATGCCCGACGTCGCCGAACGGGTGCTGGCCGACGGCCAGGCCGACATGGTGTCGCTGGCGCGGCCACTGCTGGCCGACCCGCAGTGGCCGGCCAAGGCCCGCGCCGGCAGGCCGGAGACCATCAATACCTGCATCGCCTGCAACCAGGCCTGCCTGGACCACATCTTCGTCAACAAGCGCGCGACCTGCCTGGTCAACCCGCGCGCCGCGCACGAGACCGAACTGGTCTACCGCCCGGCCGCCGTCGCCAAGCGCGTGGCGGTGGTCGGCGCGGGTCCGGCGGGCCTGGCCTGCGCCACCGTCGCCGCGGAGCGTGGCCACGCCGTCACCCTGTTCGACGCGGCCGATGAGATCGGCGGCCAGTTCAACGTGGCCAAGCGCATCCCCGGCAAGGAGGAGTTCCACGAGACCCTGCGCTATTTCCGCCACCGGCTGGCCGATACCGGCGTGGACGTGCGCCTGGGCACGCGCGCCGACGCGCCGATGCTGGCCGGCTACGACGCGGTCGTGGTCGCGACCGGCATCTCGCCGCGCAAGGTGGACTTCCCCGGTGCCGACCACCCGATGGTGGTCAGCTACCTGGATGTGCTGCAGGGCCGGGTCAGGGCGGCGGACAAGGTGGCCATCATCGGCGCCGGCGGCATCGGCTTCGACGTCGGTGAATTCCTGGTACAGGAAGGACCGTCGCCGTCGCTGGACAAGGCCCGCTGGATGGCCGAATGGGGCGTGGACCCGAGTTTCGAAAGCCGCGGCGCGCTGTCCACGCCGCAACCCGAGGCACCGGCACGCCAGGTGTGGCTGCTGCAGCGCAGCCCCGGCAAGCCCGGCGCCCGCCTGGGCAAGACCACCGGCTGGATCCACCGCGCCACGCTCAAGGCCAAGGGCGTGCGGATGCTGGGCGGCGTGGAGTACCTGGGCGTGGACGACCGCGGCCTGCGCATCCGCGTCGACGGTGCCGAACGGTTGCTGGAGGTCGGCACCGTGGTGGTCTGCGCGGGGCAGGAGCCGATGCGCGCACTGGCCGATGCGTTGCGCGCCGCGGGCGTGGCCGCCCATGTGATCGGTGGTGCCGATGTGGCCGCCGAGCTGGATGCCAAGCGCGCCATCGACCAGGGCAGCCGCCTGGCCGCCGCGCTCTAGGCCCGCCGCCGCATTCGCGCCCGCCGGGCTTGGCCGCAGCGGGCCGCGCGCATCCACCACCGCCATCGCTGCGCGCCCTGCCCGGGGCATGCGTCCCGTTGGCCGCCAACCCGCGCGCGAAGCGCTTTGGCGGCGTGCGGCTGTCCGCGTGCGCGGGCATGGCGCCGCCGGGCCCCAGGCAGCCGGCCAAGGCATCAGGTTCCCTGCCGCCCGCGCCGACAACGCGCACACCGGGCGATCCGGAAGGGCCCACCGCAGGCGTTTTTCCGTGACCGGCGACACACCCTGCACCGCCCTGGACGCCCGCGCATCGCGACACCCGGGCCGGATCCGGCCCCTGCAATGAAGCTGAATGTCAAGAACGCGCATTCAGGATGAGTTTGGGATTGCCCCCCTACCTTGCGCCCACTTTCCGCTCACCCCCCAGTTCTGGTGAGCACGGCGCAGCCCCCAGGGTCGATTGACCGGGGTCTGCCCACGGGGCGGCCCCGATGCCATGGCCGCCTCCCCATGACGCCAAGCCGCTGCCGTCCTGTCCCTGCCACGCGGGGAACAGGCCGATTGCGGCCCACACGGAGCAAGGAGACCTATGAAACTGGCCTGGATTCTCTGGCTGTCGCAGTTGTTGCCGCAGCCGGCCGCCGATTCGCTGTGCCTGAGTACCACCGTCTATCTGGAAGCCCGCGACCAGACCCTGCGCGGCCAGCAGGCCGTGGCCGAAGTCGCGCTGCGCCGCCTCGACAGCGGCCTGTGGGGCGATTCGATGTGCCAGGTGGTGACCGCACGCAAGCAGTTCGCGCCCACCCTGGTGGCGCCGGACACCCAGCTGCGCAACAACGACGCCTGGGCCGAAGCCGTGGACGTGGCCTTCGCCGCCGAGCGCAACTGGGCGCTGCCGGCCGGCCAGCGCAAGGAGATCGTGCCCGGCGCCAGCCACTTCGCCGCGCATGCCATCGCCAGCCCCAGCTGGCGCAACGCCTACCAGGTCGCCACCATCGGCGGGCACACCTTCTACAAGGTGCAGTCGCTCAAGCCGCGCACGTCCTGACGCGGCGGCATCGCATGCCGGTCACGCCGGCCGACGCGCCGCTGACGATAATGCGGGGGTCATTCCACCCCCGAGGTATCCGATGAAGCTCTACACCAAACCCGGCGCCTGCTCGCTGGCCGACCACATCGCGCTGATCTGGTCCGGCCTGCCGTTCGAAGTCCAGATCGTCGACCATGCCACCATGAAGTCGCCGGCGTACATGGCCATGAACCCGGCCGGCGCGGTGCCGGTGCTCGAGGACGACGGCTGGGTCCTGACCCAGAACGCGGCGATCCTGCATTACATCTGCGACAAGGCCCCGGCCGCCGGCCTGGACGGCGGCAGCGACCCGCGCACCCGCGCCGAGGTCAACCGCTGGCTGTCTTTCGTCAACGCCGACCTGCACCCGGTGTACTACCCGATCTTCGGCTCGACCCGGTATCTGGAGGACGAGGCGGTCATCGCCCGCACCCAGCAGCATTCGCGCGACAAGCTCAAGGGCCTGTACCAGCGCCTCAACGACCGCCTCGCGCAGGTCGACTGGCTGGGCGGGACGCCGCGCCCCTCCATCGCCGACGCCTACACCTACGTGACCCTGCGCTGGGCACGCGGCCTCAAGATCGACCTGGCCGGCATGGACGCGCTGGACCGCTTCGAGCAGCGCATGCAGGCCGACCCGGCGGTGCAGGCCGCGCTCAAGGCCGAAGGCCTGGGCTGAGTCCGCGCTCCAACGCCTGGAAACCGAAGGGCCGCCGGTGGCATAGCCGGCGGCCCTTCGTGTTCTGGAGCCGCTACGCGGCCCCGGCTTCAACGCACTGACACCGGCATCACCAGCCGTGGCGCGTCGCGGTAGAGCGCCGGGTACTGGCGCTTGAGCGCCTCGATCTTCGGCAGGTCGTAGAAGCGGATGTACGCCGCGTCCGGATGCAGCGCGAGGTAGTTCTGGTGGTAGTCCTCGGCCGGATAGAACGGCTTGCCGCCGTCGACCCGGGTCGCGAGCGGCGCGGCGAACACGCCGCTGCGCTGCAACTGGTCGATGTAGGCCAGCGTCGCCGCGCGCTGCGCCGCGTCGTCGGCGTAGACCGCGGAGCGGTACTGGCTGCCGCGGTCCGGGCCCTGCCGGTCGCGCTGGGTGGGGTCGTGGACCACCGAGAAGAACACCTGCATCAGCTGCGCATAGCTCACCCGGGACGGGTCGTAGGTCACCTGCACCGCTTCGGCATGGCCGGTATTGCCGGCGCTGACGCGCGGGTAGCGGGCGTCGGCGCCGCTGCCCCCGATGTAGCCGGACACGGCGCTGTCCACGCCCTTCACGTGCTGGAACACGCCCTGCACGCCCCAGAAACAGCCGCCGGCGAACACCACCCGTGCGCGGTGTACGCCCGGCTGCCGCAGGTCGGCGATGCCGCTGGGCGCGGGAACCTCCGCCGCCGGCGCAGCCGCCGCCGCGTGCACGGGGCGATCGAGGCCGGCCACGCCCAGTACCAGCAGGCCGGCGACCAGCACGGCAACGCCGCCGGCGAACAGTTTTTCCATCGCGGGTTTCATCGTCCGGCCTCCCGGATTCAACCGAAGGTAAAGGCATAGGCGCGTACGCCCGGATCGAGGAACTCGATCTCGAAGCTGCGCTCGCCGACGTCGCCGTCCTGGCGGATCAACTGGTAGAGCCGGTTCTCGTCCACCCGGCCCTCGCCACCGGCGCCCACGTCGGCACCGGCCATCGCACCCGGCGCATGGCCATCGACGCGCACCCGGAAACGCACCGGCCGGCCGTCCACCTGCGGCGCCAGCACCAGGTGCAGATCGCGCGCATGGAAGCGGAAGGCAATGCGGCCGCCGGCCTGCTGTAGGCGTGCGTCCTCCTCGCCCACCAGCCAGCGCCCGCCAAGCGCCCATTGGTTGAGCCGCAGCACGGCCGGCACCGTGTAATCGAAGGCGCGGCCCGCACGCTGTCCGCCCGGCGAGGCGAAATGCTCCGCCCGCGCGTGGCCGATGTAGGTTTCCGGCGAGCGCAGGTTGCCCATGTCCGCCGCGCGCTCGACCGCCGCGCGCGCCGTCGCCGCTATCGCGGGCGCGTCGCCCGGCAACGGATTGCCCGCCTCGCGCAGCAGCCGGCGGATGATCTGCTCGGACTCCTCGTAGCCGCCCTCGCCGAAATGATGGGCGCGGATGCGCCCCTGCGCGTCGATGAAGTAATGCGCCGGCCAGTAGCGGTTGTCGAAGCCCCGCCAGATCGCGAAATCATTGTCGAGCGCCACCGGCCAGCTGACGCCCAGGTCCTCGACCGCGCGCTGCACGTTGCGCACGTCGCGCTCGAACGCGAATTCCGGCGCATGCACGCCCACCACCACCAGGCCGTGGTCGCGGTAACGCTGGTACCACTGGCGAACATGCGGCAGCGCACGCAGGCAGTTGATGCACGAGTAGGTCCAGAAATCGACCAGTACCACCTTGCCGCGCAGGCCCTGCGCATCCAGCGGCGGGCTGTTGAGCCAGCCGCTGGCGCCGGCCAGCGACGGCAGTTGGCCCTCGACCGGCAGCCCCGGCATCGCGCCCTGGTCCGCCGTCATCATCATCGCGCCACCCGGCATTGGGTCGCGCGCCGGCAATGCGTCCAACAGCCCCTGTTCCAGGCGCGCGGTGCTCACCGTCGACAGCCGGGTCAGCACCCCGGTGTCCCAGCCCATGGCGATGGCGACCACCGCCAGCAGGGCGGCGATGCCCAGCCCGCGCCGGATCCATTCGCCCGCGCCCAGGTGCCGCTTGAGCGCGGCGAACACCCGGCCGCCGATCCACACCGCCAGCGCCAGCGACGTCGCCGCTCCCAGCGCGTAGGCCAGCAGCAGCCCGCTGGTGCCGGCATTGGCCCCCTGCAGCGCGGCACCGGTGAGGATCAACCCCAGGATCGGCCCGGCGCAGGGCGCCCACAGCAGGCCGGTGGCGATACCGATCAGCAGCGAACCGGCGACGCCCCCGCCGTCCCCGGCCGACGCATCCAGGCGCCCTCCCAGGCGCTGCAGCGGCGACAGCAGCCGGTTCGCCAGGGCCGGCCACAACAGCGCCAGCGCGAACACCGCCATCACCGCCAGCGCGATCCAGCGGCCGGCCTGGTTGGCCTGCGCCACCCAGCGGCTGCCGACCGCCGCCAGGCTGGCGACCACCGCGAACATCAGCGCCATGCCGGCCAGCAGCGGCAGCCCGCTGCGCAGGAACGGACGGTCCGAGCGCGCGAACACGAACGGCAGCACCGGCAGGATGCAGGGGCTGAGCAGGGTCAGGACACCGCCAAGGTAGGCCAGCAGCAACAGGAACATGGAACGTCCTTTTCTTGGAATCGGGAGGGACGGCGCTCAGGCCGCGACGAAATCCAGCGCCACGCCGTTGATGCAGTAGCGCAGCCCGGTCGGGCGCGGGCCGTCATCGAACACGTGGCCGAGGTGGCCGCCGCAGCGACGGCAGTGCACTTCCACCCGCAGCATGCCGAAGGTGGTGTCGCGGTCCTCGCCCACCGCGCCGTGCAGCGGCGCCCAGAAGCTCGGCCAGCCGGTACCGCTGTCGAACTTGGCGGCGGAGGAAAACAGGGCCAGCGCGCAACCGGCGCAATGGAACGTGCCGCGCCGGTGCTCGCCGTTCAACGGGCTGCTGAACGCGCGCTCGGTTCCCTGGCCGCGCAGCACCGTGTACTGCGCCGGCGTCAGCAGCCGGCGCCATTGCGCGTCGTCATGCATGACCTCGAACGTGCCGCGGCGTGGCGCCGGCGCCGGCGCAGCCCGGCCGCAGGCGCCAACCCCGCAGAGGCCGGCCACCGCCAGCATGCCGCCCATGCCCAGCAGGGTGCGACGGGAAAGGGACATGGCCGGTCTCCAGGCAGGAACGATGGCGCCATGCTGCGCGCGCGGCGGTCAACGAATCCTCACGCGGAGTTAAATTTTCCGTGACACATCGGCGCCCGCTTGCCCCGACAATGGCACCCATTCCCCCAGCGGCCGGATGTGCCGATGAACCGTGCCAAACGCGTGCTGATCGTCGAGGACGACGCCCACATCGCCAACCTGCTGCGCATGCACCTGCGCGACGAAGGCTACGACGTGACCCATGCGGCCAGCGGCGAGGACGGCCTGCGCCTGCTGGAGGACAACGACTGGAGCGCGCTGGTGCTCGACCTGATGCTGCCGGGCGTCGACGGGCTGGAGATCTGCCGGCGCGCGCGCGCGATGACCCGCTACACGCCGATCATCATCACCAGTGCGCGCGCCAGCGAGGTGCACCGCATCCTCGGCCTGGAGCTGGGCGCGGACGACTACCTGGCCAAGCCGTTCTCGATGCTGGAACTGGTCGCGCGGATCAAGGCGCTGCTGCGCCGGGTCGAGGCGATGGCGCAGAACGCGCGCATCGATGCCGGCGCGATCGAGGTCGCCGGCATCCGCATCGATCCGGTCGCGCGCACCGCCGGGGTCGATGGCAATGCCCTGGACCTGACCCCGCGCGAGTTCGACCTGCTGCATTTCTTCGCCCGCCATCCCGACCAGGTCTACTCGCGCATGGAGCTGCTCAACCAGGTCTGGGGCCACCGCCACGAGGGCTACGAACACACCGTCAACACGCACATCAACCGCCTGCGCAACAAGATCGAACGCGACCCGGCCACGCCGCGCCGCATCCTCACCGTATGGGGCCGCGGCTACAAGCTGGCGGCCGGCGGCAACGACGCATGAAGCGGCTCGCGCTGTGGCAACGGCTGTCGCTGGTGTTCTGCGCGCTGCTGCTGGTGTGCTGCGGCGCGCTGGCGTGGATCCAGATGCGCAGCACGCGCCTGCACGAGCAGGAAACCGTGCAGCGCCTTTCGCGCGGGCTGGCCGAACACATCGCGCGCAGCGGCGAACTGATGGACGCACGCGGCATGCGCGATGGCGAGGTCCGCGCCCTGTTCGGCAAGCTGATGGCGGTCAACCCCAGCGTCGAGGTCTACCTGCTCGATGACCAGGGCCGGATCCTCGGCCACGACGCGCCGGATGGCCACCTCAGGCGCGACCGGGTCGACCTGGCGCCGGTCCATGCGCTGCTGCGCGGCGCGCCCTTGCCCATCCTCGGCGACGACCCGCGCAGCAGCACCGCGCGCAAGGTATTCAACGCCGCGCCCCTGCGCGTGCAGGGGAAGCAGGTCGGTTACATCTACGTGGTCCTGGTCGGCGAGCAACGCGAAGCGCTGGCCGCGGACGTCGCGGCCAGTGCCAGCCTGCGCACCACGCTGTGGGCGCTGGCGATCGTGGCCGCCGTGGGCCTGCTCGCCGGCGTGGTCGCCTTCCGCTGGATTACCCGTCCGCTGCGCCGGCTGGCCCGCGACATCCAGGCATTCGACGTCGATGCCGCCCCTGCCGCGCTGCCGGCGCCAGCGGCGCCGCCCCGGCCCGGCGAGCGCGACGAACTGGCGATCCTGCGGCACAGCTTCGCGCACATGGCGCAGCGCCTCGGCGAGCAATGGCAGCAGTTGCGCCAGCAGGACCTGCAGCGCCGCGAACTGGTGGCCAACATTTCCCACGACCTGCGCACGCCGCTGTCGTCGCTGCACGGCTACCTGGAAACGCTGGCGCTGAAGGACGCCACGCTCGACCCCGCCGAGCGCCAGCGCTACCTGTCCATCGCCCTGGCGCAGAGCCACAAGGTCGGCCGCCTGGCGCAGGCCCTGTTCGAACTGGCGCGACTGGAACACGGGGGGGTGGTGCTGGAACCGCAGGCGTTCTCGTTGCCGGACCTGGTACAGGACGTGTTCCAGAAGTTCGAGCTGGCCGCGCAGTCACGCCGGCAATCGCTGGCCGCGGATATCCCCGCCGGCCTGCCGGCGGTGCATGCCGACCTGGCGCTGGTCGAGCGGGTGCTGACCAACCTGATCGACAACGCCATCCGCCACACGCCCGAGGGCGGCCGGGTGACGGTGACCCTGCGCGCGACGGGCGAGGAGGTACAGGTGCGTGTCGCCGACACCGGCCCGGGCATCGCTCCGGAACAGCGCGCGCAGCTGTTCAGCGCGCCGTCCGCGCTGGCCAGCCGGCGCCCGGACAGCGGTGGGCTCGGGCTGCTGGTGGTGCACCGCATCCTGCAGCTGCACCACCGCCGCATCGTGCTGGCCGACAGCGAGGCCGGCGCGGTGTTCGTATTCTCGCTGGCGGTGGCTGGCCGCCGGACGGAGCCACGCGGCGGCCCTGATTGAACCCCAGCGCGGCAGCCGCGACGGTCAGCCGATCTCGCCAATCACCTTGCCGCGGGCGTCCCGCAACTGCGTCGGCACCACTTCCACCTGCAGCCGCCCGCCCGGGAGCGGGTACACGCCACGCTCGGCACGGACCGCGGCCAGCAGCGCCGCGATGCTCGCGTCGCACAGCACGCAGCGCGCGCTGTCCTCGTCCAGCTGCAGGTCGTCGGCCACGCCCGGCTCGAACCGCCACTGCCGCTCCCTGCCCAGCACCACCAGCGGCCGGTCGTGGTGCAGGCGCAGCGGCAGCAGTTCCAGCACGCTGTCCACCTGCCCCGCGCCCAGCACCAGGGTGGTGCCCACGTCCGCGTCGGACCAGTCCAGCGTCTCCACGAACAGCATGCCGGTGCTGGACCCGTCGCGGCGGCTGCCCGCCGCCACCCGGTCCGCCAGCGCCGCATCGGCCAGCAGCGAATCGCGCGCCAGCTCGGTGATCCACGACGGCATCGCCGGCGCCAGCACGTCCATTACCCCGGAGGTCGACCAGCGCCTGACCGCGGCCATCTCGTCGTCGGTCAGGCCGACCATCTGCAGGAAGTCCAGGCGCCCGTTGGGCGTGGCGATCGCCGGCAACTGCGGATCGGCGACGAACGCCAGGTGGCGCAGGCGGGTACCACTGTCCAGCGTGATCGGGCCGTTGGCATCGAGATGATGCCCGGCCTCGAACACGTTGCCGCTGGCGAACACGTAGCGGGCGACGTTCTGCAGCAGGTCCAGCGGCCACGTCGGTGGCGCGCCGCTGCCGTCCTCGCCGGCTTCGGCGGCGAGACGGAAGGTCAGCTCGAAGCCGAAGCCGCTCGCCTCCGGGTCGTCGCTGTGTTTGTCGTACAGCTCGGAAAAGCCGTAGGTGACGTAGTGCCAGTGGGGGCGCGGCAGCGGGCTCCAGTACACGCTGATGCCGTCCAGCGGGTCGTCGCCGCCCAGCGTGTACGAGGCCGCCGTGCCGAAGTGCCGGGGCGCCTGTCCCGCGTGCACCGCGCGCAATGCCGCATTGATGGCGTCCCAGCCCGCGGTTACCACCCCGCCGCCGTCGTGTTTGTCCATGCCTGGCGCTCCTCTGCCCAACCCCCGCGCATGATAGTGCCGGCCGGCGGGTGGCCGCCGCGCTGCCCGCGATCACCGCGCAGCGCGACGCCCGCCGCTGCCATCACGCCAGCACCAGGGCCCGGGTCTCCTCCAGCCAGCGGCTGGCGAATGCCGGGCTCTTGGCCTTGCCCAGCGCCGCCGCCACTTCCGGCCACAGCTGTTCCAGCCCCACCGCACTGCGGCTGCGCTCGATCTTGAGCTGGATCAGGTAGCCCTTCAGGCCCAGGTGCCGGCGTACCGATTCGGCCATCCAGTCGCGCAGTTGCTGGTAGCGCAACGGATCGTCGCCCAGCTGCGTGGTGACCGGCACCGGTGGCGCGCGCTCCACGTTGCCACCGACCACTTCGATCAACCCAAGCGCCAGCAACTGCTCCAGCGCGTCCTCCGGCGCCCGCAACCCCTGCGCCATCTGCAGCAGTTCGCGGCTGTCGCGCTGCCCGTCCACCAGCAGCAGCACCGAGCGCAGCGCCGGCGCCAGGCGCAGGCCACGGTCTTCGATCTCGCGACGGCCAGCCGCCGTCTTGGCATGGATCAACGCCATTCCCCCTCCCCCATTTGTGCATCGCAACCACGATGCGCGCGAACGGCAACCGGGGCCCCCGCCCCATCCTGCTTGCCTGCACCCGCACCGCCCCCTGCGATCGCCGCGCCAGCGGCCTGCGCTATGTCCCCAGCACGCGGCGGATTTCCTCCAGTGCGCCCGGGTCGTCCAACGTCGACAGGTCCCCCGGGTCGCGCCGCTCCGCCAGGGCCTGCAGCGAACGCCGCAGCAGCTTACCCGAACGGGTCTTGGGAAGCGCGTTGACGATATGCACGTGCGCCGGGCGCGCCACCGCCCCCAGCGAGCCGGTGACCTGCTGCATCATCTCCGCCGACAGCGCCGCCAGCTCGTCGGCGGCCGCGGCCTGCTTGAGGGTCACGAACACCAGCGGCACCTGCCCCTTCAGCTCGTCGTGCATGCCGACCACCGCCGCCTCGGCCACCCGCGGGTGGCTGCTGATCGCCTCCTCGATCTCGCGCGTGCCCAGCCGGTGACCGGCCACGTTGATCACGTCGTCGGTGCGGCCGAGGATGAAGGTGTAGCCGTCGGCGTCGCGGATGGCCCAGTCCAGCGAGCTGTAGAGCAACTCGTCGAAATGGCTGAAGTAGCTCTTGATGAAGCGCGCATCGTCGTTCCATACCGTACTCATGCAACCCGGCGGCAGCGGCGGCTGGATCACCAGCACGCCTTTCTGCCCGGGCGCGACTTCGGCCCCGGTACGCTCGTCGATGACCTTCATCCGGTACCCCAGGTTGGGGAAGCCGGGCGAGCCGAACTTCACCGGCTTCATCTCCAGCCCCGGCAGCAGGGTCAACGCCGGCCAGCCGGTCTCGGTCTGCCAGTAGTTGTCGATCACCGGCTTGCGCAGCGCGTCGCCGATCCACTGCGCGGTGGGCTCGTCCAGCGGCTCGCCGGCCAGGAACAGGTACTTCAGTTCGGACAGGTCGTGGCGATGGATGAAATCCACGTCGTGCTTCTTCAGCACCCGGATCGCGGTGGGCGAGGAGAACATCGTGCGCACCCCGTACTGCTCGCACAGCGCCCACCAGATGCCCGGATCCGGATGGGTCGGCAGGCCTTCGTACAGCAGCGATGTGCAGCCGCCGATCAGCGGCCCGTACACGTTGTACGAATGCCCCACCGCCCAGCCGACGTCGGAGGTGGAGAACATCACCTGGCCGGGGGCGCAGTCGAACACCGTGCGCATCGACTGCGCCATCGCCACCGCATAGCCGCCGACATCACGCTGCACGCCCTTCGGCTTGCCGGTGGTGCCCGAGGTGTACAGCAGGTAGCTGGGCGCGTTGGATTCCAGCCATTCCACCGGCACCTGCGCGTCGCCCACCTGCGCGCGCAGCGCGGCGTAATCCTCGTCGCGCCCCGCGATCCTGGGCGTGGCCGCGTCCAGGCCGCGCGAGACGATAAGCACTTTCGGCGGTGGCGACGTGGCCTCGGCACACGCCGCGTCGACCATGGGCTTGTACGGGATCACCTTGCCGCCGCGCATGCCCGCGTCGGCGGCGATCAGCAGCTTGGGCCGGGCATCGTCGATGCGCAGCGCCAGGTTGTGCGCGGCGAATCCACCGAACACCACCGAATGCACCGCGCCGATGCGCGCGCAGGCCAGCATCGCGAACACCGCCTCAGCCATGTTCGGCATGTAGATCACCACGCGGTCGCCGCGGGCGACATCCAGCGCCTTGAGTACGGCGGCGAAGGCATTCACCTCGCGGTGCAGCTCGCGGTAGGTGATCTCGCGGGTCACCTGGGTCTCGGTGGAGATGGCGACCAGCGCCAGCTGGTCGCCGCGATCGGCCAGGTGCCGGTCCACCGCGTTGTAGCAGAGGTTGGTTTCGCCGCCGACGAACCAGCGCCGGAACGGCGGATTGGAGTAGTCCAGGATCTGCCGCGGCGGCTTATGCCAATGGATCGCCCTGGCCTCCTCGGCCCAGAACGCCTCCGGCGCGTCGATGGAACGGCGGTAGGTCTGCTCGTACTGCATGTCGCCTCCGGAACCTGCTGGCCTGCGCCGAGCATAGTCCGGACCAGCGCGCGCCCTCCCTGCGACGATGGTCGTACGACCATCGTTGCAGGGCCGGCCCCGGCCCCGCCCATGGCCGGCCGCACGCCGCGCCGCGACCGGCCTCAGAACGGACTGGGCGACGCGAACGCCATCTCCGCCCCGCTCACCGGGTGCACGAAGCCCAGCCTGCACGCATGCAACTGCACCCGCGGCGCGGGCGCGGCGCCATACAGGCAATCGCCGATGATCGGATGGCCGGCACTGGCCATGTGCAGCCGCAGCTGGTGACTGCGCCCGGTGACCGGTTCCAGTGCCACCCGGGTCCACGCCTGTCCCGCATCGCGCGCCAGCACCCGCCAGCGGGTCAGCGCCGGCTTGCCACGTTCCAGGTCCACCATCTGCCTGGGCCGGTTCGGCCAGTCGCAGATCAGCGGCAGGGCGATCTCGCCCGCCTCGCCCGCGACCCGCCCCTCCACCAAGGCCTCGTAACACTTGTGCACGCGCCGCTGCTCGAACTGCATCGACAGGGCCGCCTGCACCTGCCTGCCGCGCGCGTACAGCATCAGCCCCGAGGTCACCTGGTCCAGCCGGTGCACGGTCAGCACGTCGGGAAACGACGCCTGCAGGCGCGCCACCAGGCAATCCTGGTTCTCCGGCAGGCGCCCGGGCACCGAAAGCAGGCCGGCGGGCTTTTCCACCACCAGCAGTGCGTCGTCGATGTAATGCAGTTCGATCACCGTTTCCGCCTCTGCACGCGGCCATGGGCAGGCCGCCGGCCGTCGCGCGGGAACCCACGCCGCAGCCCTCCAACAAAAAGGGGGAAGCCGAAGCTTCCCCCCGTCGAACCGGTCGCCCGGCCGCTGCGGTCAGAGCAGGTCGGCCACGCCGGCGCGCTCTTCCTCGAGCTCGGCCAGGGTGATGTCGATGTACTTCTTGGAGAAGTCGTCGATCGGCAGGTCCTTGACGATGGTGTACTTGCCGTTCTCGGTGATCACCGGGAAGCCGAACACCACGCCTTCGGGAATGCCGTAGGAGCCGTCGGACGGCACGCCCATCGTCACCCACTTGCCGTTGCTGCCCAGCACCCAGTCATGCACGTGGTCGATGGCGGCATTGGCGGCCGAGGCGGCGGAGGACAGGCCACGGGCGGCGATGATGGCCGCGCCGCGCTTGCCGACGGTCGGAATGAAGGTGTTGGCGTTCCATTCCTGGTCGTTGATCAGCTCGGCCACCGAGGCGCCGCCGGTGGTGGCGAAGCGGTAGTCCGGGTACATGGTCGGGCTGTGGTTGCCCCACACGGTGAACTTCTCGAAGCTGTCCACGGCCTTGCCGGTCTTGGCCGACAGCTGGCTCAGGGCGCGGTTGTGGTCCAGGCGCAGCATGGCGGTGAAGTTCTTCGGGTCCAGGTCCGGCGCCGACTTCATCGCGATGTAGGCGTTGGTGTTGGCCGGGTTGCCGACCACCAGCACCTTCACGTCGCGCTTGGCCACGGCGTTCAGCGCCTTGCCCTGCACGGTGAAGATCTTGGCGTTTTCCAGCAGCAGGTCCTTGCGCTCCATGCCCGGGCCGCGCGGACGGGCGCCGACCAGCAGGGCCACGTCGACGTCCTTGAACGCCACCAGCGGATCGGCGGTGGTAACCACGCCGGCCAGCAGCGGGAACGCGCAGTCTTCCAGTTCCATGACCACGCCCTTCAGCGCGGCCTGGGCCTTCTCATTGTCGATCTCCAGCAGCTGCAGGATGACCGGCTGGTCCTTGCCCAGCATTTCGCCGGAGGCGATGCGGAACAGCAGGGCGTAGCCGATATTGCCGGCAGCGCCGGTCACGGCGACACGTACGGGTGCTTTCATGGGGGTTTCCTCTGCTAAGAAAGGTATCTGGGGACGGCCCCGGCCTCCGCGGCCGCGAAAGCGGGGCTGCAATCGGTGCACATCACGCGAACGGCCACCGTTGCCGGTGGCCGTGGGCGGGGATCAGGCGGCGAGGATCTTGTTCCACTCGGCCACGCGCCCGGCCTGGGCGGCCAGCACGGCGTCGGCATCGCCCTCGATGGTGATCTTGTTGATCAGGTCGCCCTGCTTGACCGCGTCGACCACGTCCAGGCCCTCGACCACCTTGCCGAACACGGTGTGCTTGCCGTCCAGCCAGTCGGTCTTGATGTGGGTGATGAAGAACTGGCTGCCGTTGGTGTTGGGGCCGGCATTGGCCATGGACAGCACGCCGCGCTCGTGGCGCACGCCGTTGTTGGTCTCGTCCTCGAAGCGGTAGCCGGGGCCACCGCGGCCGGAGCCTTCCGGGCAGCCGCCCTGGATCATGAAATCGGCGATCACGCGGTGGAAGTTCAGGCCGTCGTAGAACCCGCGCTGGGCCAGGTTGACGAAATTGGCCACGGTCAGCGGCGCCTTGTCGGCGAACAGCTCGACCTTGATCAGGCCGCGGGAGGTGTCGAAATGGGCGGTCAGGGACATGGGAATCCTTGTGGGAGAAGACGTCTATCGCAGACCGCATAGGATACACCCGCCCCCGGCGGGCGACGTCCCCCGCCCTCACCGCGCCCGCCGCCGGCTGAACGCCCCTCCCGGCGGCCTTCACGGCCCCTTTTCGCGAATCGGCCGCATGCCCGTATAATGTTGGACTTCTTTTCCCCATTCACGGCACCGGCTGGCCGTCTTTCGCATGTCCATCGAAAACCTTCGCAACATCGCCATCGTCGCCCACGTCGACCATGGCAAGACCACCCTTGTCGACCAGTTGCTGAAGCAGTCTGGCACCCTGTCCGAGCGCACGGTGCTGGCAGAGCGCGTGATGGACAGCAACGACCAGGAAAAGGAACGCGGCATCACCATCCTGGCCAAGAACACCGCCATCAACTGGCGCGGCAACCGCATCAACATCGTCGACACCCCCGGGCACGCCGACTTCGGTGGCGAGGTGGAGCGCGTGCTGTCGATGGTGGACTCGGTGCTGCTGCTGGTCGACGCGATGGACGGCCCGATGCCGCAGACCCGCTTCGTCACCCAGAAGGCCTTCGCGATGGGCTTCAAGCCGATCGTCGTGGTCAACAAGGTGGACCGCCCGGGCGCGCGCCCGGACTGGGTGATCGACCAGGTGTTCGACCTGTTCGACAAGCTGGGCGCCACCAATGAGCAGCTGGATTTCCCGATCGTCTACGCGTCGGGCCTGAACGGCTACGCCGGCATGGAAGATACCGTGCGCGACGGCGACATGACCCCGCTGTACGAAGCGATCATGAAGTACGTGCCGGCGCCGGAAGTCGAGGCCGAGGGCCCGTTCCAGATGCGCATCAGCCAGCTGGACTACAACAACTTCGTCGGCGTGATCGGCATCGGCCGCATCCAGCGCGGCAAGGTCCGCAAGAACCAGCCGGTCATCGTCATCGACCGCGAGGGCAACAAGCGCCAGGGCAAGGTGCTGCAGGTGCTGGGCTTCATGGGCCTGGAGCGGATCGAGGTCGAGGAGGCCCAGGCCGGCGACATCGTCGCCATCTCCGGCATCCAGGAGCTGACCATCTCCGACACCGTGTGCGCGCTGGAAGCCCCCGAGGCGCTGCCGCCGCTGACCGTGGACGAACCCACCATCTCGATGACCTTCCAGGTCAACAACTCGCCGTTCGCCGGCAACAAGGACCTGTCCGGCGGCAAGTTCCTGACCAGCCGCCAGCTCAAGGAGCGGCTGGAGCGCGAGACCGTGCACAACGTCGCGCTGAAGGTCGAGCAGCTGGAGGACGCGGACAAGTTCCTGGTCTCCGGCCGCGGCGAGCTGCACCTGTCGGTGCTGATCGAAACCATGCGCCGCGAAGGCTATGAGCTGGCCGTGTCGCGCCCGGAAGTCATCATCAAGGAAATCGACGGGCAGCTGATGGAGCCGATCGAACAGCTGGTGATCGACATCGAAGAGCAGCACCAGGGCGGCGTGATGGAGAAGCTGGGCACCCGCAAGGCGCTGCTGGAGAACATGGAGCCGGACGGCAAGGGCCGCGTGCGCCTGGACTTCAAGATCCCGGCGCGCGGCCTGATCGGCTTCCAGAACGAGTTCAAGACCCTGACCCAGGGTTCGGGCCTGCTGTTCCACGTGTTCGACCACTACGGCCCGAAGGAACAGGGCGCCATCGCCAAGCGCCTCAACGGCGTGATGATCGCCAACGCCCCCGGCCCGACCCCGGCCTATGCGCTGGGCCCGCTGGAAGAGCGCGGCCGCCTGTTCGCCGCCGAAGGCGACCAGGTCTACGAAGGCCAGCTGATCGGCATCCATTCCAAGGACAACGACCTGACGGTCAACGCGATCAAGACCAAGCCGCTGACCAACATGCGCGCTTCGGGCAAGGACGACGCGATCAAGCTGACCCCGGCGCTGAAGTTCTCGCTGGAGCAGGCGCTGGACTTCATCGAGGACGACGAGCTGGTGGAAGTCACCCCGAAGGAAATCCGCCTGCGCAAGAAGTTCCTGACCGAAAGCGATCGCAAGCGCGCCTCCCGCGCCGGCTGATCGCCTTGTCCGCGCGCAAGCCCTACAACCCGGATCCGCACGCGCATCCGGGACTTGCCGCCATCGCCCTGCTGGAAGCGGTCAAGGCCGTGTTGGCCTTTCTGGCCGCCGCGGGCCTGGAGTTCTCCGGGCCCGCCCCCCTGCGCACCTTCGTCAACACCCTGATCCGGCACGTCGGCGGCGATCCCGAACACGGTTCGTCCTCGACGCTGCTGGACATGATCACGCCCGACACCGTGCATGTCGGCGCCCTCGCCCTGGTCGCCTACGGCCTGCTGCGGTCACTGGAAGCCTGGGGCCTGTGGCGCGCGCGCGCCTGGGCATCGTGGCTGGGCTGCATCTCCGCTGCGCTGTACCTGCCGCTGGATGTCTACGCCATCATCCGCCACCCCGGCTGGGCCTCGTGGCTGCTGCTGGGCGTCAACCTGGTGGTGGTCTGGGTGCTTGCCCGGGATATCGGCAAGCGGCGTCCGCCAGCGGCCCGCTGAAGCCCCCCGGACATGGCGCCGGCACGGGGCCCCAAGCCCGCCGCCGGTCGCCTCCGCACGGGCGCCCCATCCGCCCGTTTGCCAAGCCCAGGCCGGCCCGATAGCCTGCGCGGCATGCGCGCCCTCCCGACCTGCTCCCGACTGCTCCTGCCCCTCCTGGCGGCGGTGCTGTGCAGCGCCTGCGACGGCGCCGCCAGCGACACGCCAGCCGGCGAACCGCCGTTCCCCTACCAGGAGGCGGGCATCGCCGAACTGCAGGCGCGGATGACCGCCGGCGAGCTCGACAGCGTCACCCTCACCGATGCCTACCTGCGCCGCATCGCGCTGCTGGACCGCGCCGGCCCGGCGCTGCGCTCGGTGATCGAGATCAACCCGGCCGCGCGACGCGAAGCGGCGCAGCGCGATGCCGAACGCCGCGCCGGGCGCATCCGCGGCCCCCTGCACGGCATGCCGATCCTGCTCAAGGACAACATCGCCGCCACGCCCATGCACAACACCGCCGGTTCGCTGGCGCTGAAGACGTTCCGCCCGCGGCGCGATGCGTTCCTGGTGCAGCGCCTGCGCGACGCCGGCGCGGTGATCCTGGGCAAGACCAACCTGAGCGAGTGGGCCAACTTCCGCTCCAGTGGCTCGACGTCGGGCTGGAGCGCGGTGGGCGGGCAGACCCGCAACCCGTACGCACTGGACCACAACCCGTGCGGCTCCAGCTCCGGCAGCGCCGTGGCCGTCGCCGCCAACCTGGCCGTGGCCGCCATCGGCACCGAAACCGACGGCAGCATCGTCTGCCCGGCCGCGGTGAACGGCATCGTCGGACTCAAGCCCACGGTCGGCCTGGTCAGCCGCGACGGCATCATCCCGATCTCCTTCAGCCAGGACACCGCCGGACCGATGACCCGCAGCGTCGCCGATGCCGCGCTGCTGCTGGGCGCGATCGCCGGGCGCGACGAGTCCGATCCCGCGACCGCGGCGATGCCCGGGCGGGCCGTGTACGACTATGGCGCGCGCCTGCGCCCGGATGCATTGCGCGGCGCGCGCATCGGCGTGCTGCGCAACGCGCTTGCCGAGCGCGCGGAGATAAAGCCGGTGCTGGACCAGGCCGTGGCGGCGATGCGCGCGGCCGGAGCCACCGTCGTCGAAACCACGTTGCCGGATGGAGGCGCCTGGGAAAAGCATGAGCAGACGGTGCTGCTGTACGAGTTCAAGAACGGGCTGAACCGGTATTTCCAGCAGTGGCGGACGCCGGTCGATTCGCTCGCCGCCCTGATCGCCTTCAACCAGGCCCACGCCTCGCAGGAACTGCATCTGTTCGGCCAGGAGCTGCTGCTGCAGGCCGAACAGTCCGGCCCGCTCAACGACCCCGCCTACATCGCCGCGCGCGGCAGCGCCCGCCGGCTCGCCGGCCCGGAGGGCATCGACGCCACCCTGCGCGCGCACCGGCTCGATGCACTGGTCGCGCCCACCACCGGCGCCGCCTGGCGCACCACCCCCGGCCAGGGCGATGCCTACCCTGGTGGCAGCTACGGCGCCGCCGCCGTGGCCGGTTACCCCAGCCTGAGCGTGCCCATGGGCCACGCCGGCGGGTTGCCGCTGGGGTTGCTGTTCATGGGAACCGCCTGGAGCGAGCCGCGCCTGCTGGAGCTGGGGCACGCCTACGAACAGCTGACGCGGGCGCGCCGCGCGCCGGCGTTCGCGGACACCGCGCATGCCCGTTGACGGTGGCTGTGGCGGGGCCGGCACTCACGCCGGTGCGCCGTCCTCGGCACCGGGCGAACGGATGTCCCCCGGGTCGCCCTGCCGCGCCCGCGGCGGCGCCTCGGGCTGGCGCCCGACCTCTGCGCGCAGCCGTGGCAGCGCCGCGGGATGCTCGCGCATCAGGAAGTCGACCATGCGCTCGCGCACGATGCAGCGCAGGTCGAAGGCATCGCCGGAGTTGCGCGCGCTCACCAGCAGCCGCACCTGGATCGCCTGCTCGCTGGTCTCGGTCACCTGGGTCACGCAGACGCGGCCGTCCCACAACGGCGACTGCCTGCAGATGCGCTCGAGCTCGGCGCGTACCGCCGCCACCGGGGTACGGTAGTCCAGCCACAGGAACGCGGTTCCCAGCAGGTCGGCGCTGCGCCGGGTCCAGTTCTGGAACGGGTTCTCGATGAACCACGACAGCGGCACCACCATGCGCCGCTCGTCCCAGATCCGCACCACCACGTAGGAGCTGCCGATTTCCTCGATGCGGCCCCACTCGCCCTCGACGATCACCACGTCATCGAGCCGGATCGGCTGCGTCAGCGCGATCTGCAGGCCGGCGATCAGGTTGCCGAACACCGGCTTGGCGGCGATGCCGGCCACCAGCCCGACGATGCCCGCCGAGGCCAGCAGGGTCTTGCCGACCTGCCGCGCCTGCGGGAACGTCAGCAGCACCGTCGCCACGCCGAACAATACGATCACGCCCATCAACACCCGACTCAGCACCCGGGTCTGGGTCTGGACGCGGCGCGCGGCGAGGTTGTCCGCCACCTCGATCGGGTGGTTGCGCAGGATCGCGCGCTCGCCGGCCGCCACCGCGCGCACCAGCAGCCAGGTCAGGCACGCCACCACGCCCATGTGCAGCAGGCGCTGCATGACCTGCAGCGCCTGCCCCTCCAGCGGCGTGGCGCCCAGCGCCATCCACAGGAACAGCAGTGGCAGGAAGAACGCCAGCGGCAGGCTTACCACGCGCACGATGCGCGCGCGCCGGTAATCACGCCCGCGGGTGCGGCGGAACAGCCACAGCATCAGCGTCCATACCACGAAGCCGGCGACAATCGCCGCCCCCAGCGGCAATGCGTAGGCGCGGATGACGGTCCAGTCGGCCATCGTTGCGTGCCCTCCAGGGATACGAAAGGATGTGCCGCACAGGATGCACCAGGCGCCATGATCGCGATGTCATGCCGCGGATGGGCGCATGCCGCCGCGCCGGCCGCTGCGTGCCCGCAGTGCGGCCGGCAGGCTGCCGCCGGCGCGGCGGGGAAACCTCGCCCGCGCTAGGACGCGTCCGCGCCCTGCTGCCGCTTGCGCACGATCGCCATGGCGATCTCCAGCGACTGCTCGTAGTTCAGCCGCGGGTCGACCGTGGAGCGGTAGGCGCGCTCCAGGTCGCGGTCGGTCAGCTCGCGCGCGCCGCCGGTGCACTCGGTCACGTCCTCGCCGGTGAGCTCCAGGTGCACGCCGCCCAGCCGGGTGCCGGCCGCCGCATGCAGGTCGAACGACGCCTCCACCTCGGCCAGGACGTTGTCGAAACGGCGGGTCTTGTAGCCGTTGCTGGTGCTCTCGGTGTTGCCGTGCATCGCATCGCAGACCCACAGCACGCGGCGGCCGTCGCGCTTCACCGCATCCAGCAGCGGCGGCAGCCTGTCGGCGATCTGCGCCGCGCCCATGCGATGGATGAAGCTCAGGCGGCCGGGCTCGTCGTCGGGGTTGAGCACGTCGATCAGGCGCAGCAGTTGATCCGGCTGTACCGAGGGGCCCACCTTGATCGCGATCGGGTTGCGCACGCCGCGCAGGTACTCCACGTGCGCGCCCTCCAGCGCCGCGGTGCGCATGCCGATCCACGGGTAGTGGGTACTCAGGTTGAACCAGCCATGCTGGCGCGGCACCTGCCGGGTCAGCGCCTGCTCGTAGGGCAGCAGCAGCGCTTCGTGCGAGGTATAGAAATCGACCCGGTTGAGGTTGTGCACCCGGGCGCCGGACAGCGTTTCCATGAACCGCACCGCATCGCCGATGGAGCCCACCATCTTCTGGTACTCGGCCGCCAGCGGCGAGCACCCCACCCAGTCCATGTTCCAGTACTCGGGGTGGTGCAGGTCGGCGAACCCGCCGTCGATCAGGGCGCGCACGAAGTTCATGGTCAGCGCCGAGCGCGAATGCGCCATGATCATCCGCTGCGGATCCGGGACGCGCGCGGCCTCGGTGAACTCCGGCGCGTTGATCACATCGCCTCGGTAGCTGGGCAGGGTCACCCCGCCCCGGGTCTCGGTGTCGGCCGAGCGCGGCTTGGCATACTGGCCGGCGAAACGCCCGACCCGTATCACCGGCTTGCGCAGCCCGTGCACCAGCACCAGGCTCATCTGCAGCAGCACCTTGAGCCGGTTGGAGATCGTGGCGGACTCGCAGTCGGCGAAATTCTCCGCGCAATCGCCCCCCTGCAGCAGGAAGCGCTCGCCCTCCTGCGCCTCGGCCAGCTGCTGCTTCAGCGCCAGGATCTCCCACGAGGTCACCAGTGGCGGCAGCTGCCGCAGCTGCGCCAGCGCAGCCTCCAGCGCCTGCGGATCGGGGTAGGTCGGCATCTGCAGCGCCGGGCGCCCACGCCAGCTGTCCGGCGCCCAGTGCGATGCAGTGGCGGCCGGGGACAAGGACGGGGACAGGTTCATGCGGTTACCGTGGCGATGCGGGGGGAATACAGCGGAAAACAGGCGGACTCAGAACAGGCGCGTCCGGCGCGCGCGCAGGCCGGCATACAGCGCCCACGCCCCGAGCAGCGCGAACCACACCAGGCTCCACATCGGCATGCTCAGGCCGAGGAACGTCCAGTCGATGTTGCCGCAGTCGCCGGTGCCGGTAAGCACGGTACGGAACACCTCGAACGGCCCCATGGTCTCGCTGAGGAAACTCAACGGCGGGCCGCAGCTGCTGCCCAGGTCCTTCGGCAGCAGCTGCACGTAGACGTGGCGCCCGGCGATGCCGGCACCCACGGCCGCGGCGATGAACGCCAGCACGCCGTAGAAGCCGCGGCCACCGCGCGTGGACGGCCCGTGCAGTGCACCCAACAGCAACACCAATCCCAGCGCGGCGAAAGCGATGCGCTGGAAAATGCACAGCGGACAAGGCTCCAGGCCCATTTCCAGCTGCATCCAGATGGCGAACGCCAGAAGGCCCGCGCAGGCCAGGAAGCCCAGCAGGCACTGCGCGCGGAAGCTCCACCGCAAAGGATTCATCATGTCATTCCGGGATCACTGATCCTGCAAGCGTAACAGGCCGGCCGCCGCGCGGCAGCATCACCGCGCCGGTGACCCGGCATGCGCACCCTGCAGCCGTCGCGCCGTGCCATCGCCGGCAGTTCGCCCCGAGGCCCCGGTCGCGCGAACGACGCGGGCAGCGCGCATGCGCGGCCGAATGCGCCCTGCGGCCCCGGCCCCGGAAAAGCGAAAAGCCCGGGCAGTGCCGGGCTTTTCGTTGCAGCGCGTTGCGGGAAGGCGCGATTACTCGGCCACTTCCTCGGCAACGACGGCCGGGCGGTCCACCAGCTCGACGTAGGCCATCGGCGCGTTGTCGCCGGCGCGGAAGCCGCACTTCAGCAGGCGCAGGTAGCCGCCCGGACGGGTGGCATAGCGCGGGCCCAGCACGGTGAACAGGTTGCCGACGGCTTCCTTGTCACGCAGGCGGGCGAAGGCCAGGCGGCGGTTGGCGACGGAGTCGACCTTGGCCAGGGTGATCAGCGGCTCGGCGACGCGGCGCAGTTCCTTGGCCTTCGGCAGGGTGGTCTTGATCAGCTCGTGCTTGAACAGCGAGGCGGCCATGTTCTTGAACATCGCTTCGCGGTGGGCGCTGGTGCGGTTGAACTTGCGGCCCGACTTCTGGTGGCGCATGGGTCTATTCCTTGGTCAATGGTGGTTCGTTGGACATCGTTGTCGCCTTCCTGGCGTTGCTGCTGTGGACTGCGGGTGGTCCTGGCCGCCCCGTTCCCTGGACGACCGGCACCGTGGCTTTCAAGCCATCGGCGCGGGTACTGCTTCATGCCGTTCCCCGCATGGTCGCCCATGCGGGGAAACAGGGTTTGCTCAGCCCAGCATGCCGTGGGCGGAGACGCCGGCCGGCGGCCAGTTCTCCAGCTTCATGCCAAGCGACAGGCCACGCTGGGCCAGCACTTCCTTGATCTCGGTCAGCGACTTCTTGCCGAGGTTCGGGGTCTTGAGCAGCTCCACTTCGGTCTTCTGGATCAGATCGCCGATGTAGTAGATGCTTTCGGCCTTCAGGCAGTTGGCCGAACGCACGGTCAGCTCCAGGTCGTCGATCGGGCGCAGCAGCACCGGATCCACGCCGTTGTTGGCCGGCTTGGCCGCACCGCGGTCGCGGTGGGTGAAGTCACCGAACACCGACAGCTGGTCGCTGAGGATGTCGGCCGCGGTGCGGACGGCTTCCTCGGCGTCGATCGTGCCGTTGGTTTCGATATCGATGACCAGCTTGTCCAGGTCGGTGCGCTGTTCGACGCGGGCCGCTTCCACGGCGTAGGCGACGCGGCGGACCGGCGAGAACGAGGCGTCCAGGACCAGGCGGCCGATGGCGCGGGTTTCTTCGTCCGGACGACGACGCGAGGCCGCCGGCTGGTAGCCGAAGCCACGCTCGACCTTCAGGCGCATGTTGATCGCCGTGTCCTTGGTCAGGTTGCAGATGACCTGCTCGCCGTTGAGGACTTCGACGTTGTGGTCGACCTTGATGTCAGCGGCAGTCACCACACCCGGACCCTGCTTGGACAGGGAAATGGTGGCGCTGTCGCCGGAATGCATGCGGATGGCCACGTCCTTCAGGTTGAGCAGGACTTCGAGCACGTCCTCCTGCAGCCCTTCGACCGTGGTGTACTCATGCAGCACGCCGTCGATCTCGACTTCCGTGATGGCGAAGCCCGGGATGGACGACAGCAGCACGCGACGCAGGGCATTGCCCAGCGTATGCCCGTAACCCCGCTCCAAGGGCTCGATAACGACCTTGGCGCGGGTGTCGGTAAGGCGTTCGATCTGCGGACCGCGGGGACGCAGAACCTGGTTGGCGGTAACCGTCATGTTGCGGGTTCTCCTAGTGAACCCCCGGCCGTCGCCGGGGGTTCTCCAATGTGAATTACTTCGAGTACAGCTCGACGATCAGCGCTTCGTTGATGTCCGCCGGCAGGTCGGCGCGATCCGGCACGGCCTTGAACACGCCGCTGAACTTCTTCGAATCGACTTCGACCCACGACGGGCTCAGGTCATGCTGTTCGGCGATGGTCAGGGCTTCCTGGACGCGCAGCTGCTTGGCAGCCTTTTCCGACAGGGCGATCGCGTCGCCGGCCTTGACCTGGTACGAGGCCAGGTTGACCGACTTGCCGTTCACGGTGACGCCGCGGTGCGAGACCAGCTGGCGCGCAGCGGGACGGGTCACGGCGAAGCCCATGCGGTAGACGACGTTGTCCAGGCGGGTTTCCAGCAGCTGCAGCAGGTTCTCGCCGGTGTTGCCCTTCTTGGTCGAGGCCTTCTTGTAGTAGTTGCGGAACTGGCGCTCCAGCAGGCCGTAGATGCGCTTGACCTTCTGCTTTTCGCGCAGCTGGGTGGCGTAGTCGGACAGCTTGCCCTTGCGGGCGGTGGCGCCGTGCTGGCCGGGCTTCTGCTCCAGCTTGCACTTGGAGTCCAGCGCACGGGCCGGGCTCTTCAGCGACAGGTCGGCGCCTTCGCGACGGGCGAGCTTACAGGTAGGACCGATATAACGAGCCATTTCTTATCGCTCCTTTAGACGCGACGCTTCTTCGGCGGACGGCACCCGTTGTGCGGGATCGGCGTCACGTCGATGATGTTGGTGATCTTGTAGCCGACGTTGTTCAGCGAACGCACGGCCGACTCACGGCCCGGACCCGGACCCTTGATGCGGACTTCCAGCGACTTCACGCCGTAGTCCAGCGCGGCCTTGCCGGCCTTCTCGGCGGCGACCTGCGCAGCGAACGGAGTCGACTTGCGCGAACCGCGGAAGCCGGCACCACCGGAGGTCGCCCAGGACAGTGCATTGCCCTGGCGGTCGGTGATGGTCACGATGGTGTTGTTGAAAGAAGCGTGGACGTGGGCGACGCCGTCGGTGATGACGCGCTTGATCTTCTTCTTGGTCTTAGCAGCAGCGGGCTTAGCCATTTTCTAGGTCCCTTACTTCTTAAGCGCCTTGCGCGGACCCTTGCGGGTGCGTGCATTGGTCTTGGTGCGCTGACCACGCAGCGGCAGGCCGCGACGGTGACGCAGGCCGCGGTAGCAGCCCAGGTCCATCAGGCGCTTGATGGCGATGCCGACTTCACGACGCAGGTCGCCTTCGACGATGTACTTGCCCACTTCGAGGCGCAGACGGTCGATTTCCGGCTCCGACAGGTCGCGGATCTTGGTGGTCGAAGTAACGCCTGCGGCTTCGCAGACCTTCTTCGAGCGGGTACGGCCGATGCCGTAAATGCTTTGCAACCCGACCCAGACGTGCTTCTGGGCTGGCAGGTTGACGCCTGCAATACGCGCCATGACGCGGTTCTCCAGCTGAGTGATGGCCGAATGCGCACCGCGTGGCGCGCCATTCCGGCAGGATGGATCAAAAAAGTGAACTAGCGATTCTAACAAGGTCCCGGTTTGCTTGGAAGCCCGTGGAACACAAGGTTCCATGAGCCCGGCGTGGGGAGTGTGCCCATGCTCCGGCGCCGGATGTGCCTGGCAGGGAGATCGCTCTCCGAGCCGCCCGCGCTACTCCCGCGCGGAACAACCACATCACACCCCCACCCGGAACCGCTGCAGGGGCCGCCCTTCTGTCTTGAAGACCCGCCCCGGGAACCAGGGCGGCCTTCTCGCTATGAAGCGGAAAGTATAGCCGGGGAATCAGCCGCGCGCAAAACCGCCGCGGTTGCCGCCCTTCAGGTTGGCCTTCTTCAGCAGACTCTCGTACTGGTGCGACATCAGGTGCGCCTGCACCTGGGCGATGAAGTCCATCACCACCACCACCACGATCAGCAGCGAGGTGCCGCCGAAGTAGAACGAGGCATTGAGCTGGGTGCGCATCAGTTCCGGCAGCAGGCAGACGATCACCAGGTACAGCGAGCCGGCCGCGGTCAGGCGGGTCAGCACCGCGTCGATGTACTCGGCGGTGGCCTTGCCCGGACGGATGCCCGGGATCAGCGCGCCCGACTTCTTCAGGTTGTCCGCGGTTTCCTGCGAATTGAACACCAGCGCGGTATAGAAGAACGCGAAACCGGTGATCAGCGCGGCGAACACGATCATGTGCAGCGGCTCGCCCGGGCCCAGCGCATTGGCCACCTTCTGCAGCCAGGTGGCGGAGCTGGCCTGGCCGGACCACATCGCCAGCGTGGCCGGGAAGGCCAGGATGCTGGAGGCGAAGATCGCCGGGATCACGCCCGCCATGTTCAGCTTCAGCGGCAGGAACGAGGTCTGGTTCATGTACGCGTTGCGACCGCCCTGGCGGCGCGCATAGTTCACCGTGATCCGGCGCTGGCCGCGCTCGACGAACACCACGAAATAGGTGAACGCCAGCACCACGATGACGATCAGCAGCAGCGAGATGAAGCTCATGTTGCCGTCACGGTACGCATCCAGGGTATGGATGACCGCGGCCGGCAGGCCGGCGACGATGCCGGCGAAGATGATCAGCGAGACACCATTGCCGATGCCGCGCTCGGTGACCTGCTCGCCGACCCACATCAGGAAGATGGTGCCGGCGGTCAGCGCGACCACGGCGGTGAGCACGAAGCCCATGCCCGGCGCGTAGACGACCGGTGCGCCGCCCGGGGACACCTGGTTCTGCAGTGCCAGCGCGATGGAGCCGCCCTGCACGATGGCCAGGAGCACGGCGCCGATGCGCGAATACTGGGTGATCTTGCGGCGGCCCGACTCGCCTTCCTTCTGCATCGCCTTGAGCGCGGGGAAGATGTGGACCGCCAGCTGCATCACGATCGATGCCGAGATGTACGGCATCACGTTCAGCGCGAAGATGCTGAAACGGTGCAGGGCGCCGCCCGAGAACATGTTGAACATGTCCACGATACCGCCGCCCTGCGCCTGCATCAGCGCAAGCATGGCATCGGGATTGACGCCCGGCACCGGCACGTAGCAGCCGATGCGATAGACGAGCAATGCCCCGACTACGAACAGAAGACGCTGGCGAAGTTCAGTGAACTTGCCCATTCCGCCCGCGAGGTTACCGATGCCAGCTTGCGCCATGTTCCCGTTACTCCTGTACGCTGCCGCCGGCAGCTTCGATCGCGGCCTTGGCACCGGCCGTGGCGGCGACGCCCTTCAGGGTGAACGCCTTGGTCACTTCGCCCTTGACGACGATCTTGGCCTTCTTGGCGGTGCTCGGAACCAGCTTGGCGGCACGCAGGGCGGCGAAATCGATCTCGCCGGCCGGCAGCTTGTCCAGCTGGTACAGCAGCACTTCAGCGGTGTCCTTGGCGATCGGCGAACGGAAGCCGATCTTCGGCAGACGGCGCTGCATCGGGGTCTGGCCGCCTTCGAAGCCGGCCTTGATCTTGCCGCCACCCTTGCGGGCGAACGAACCCTTGTGGCCGCGGCCGGCAGTCTTGCCCAGGCCCGAGCCGATACCGCGGCCGACGCGGGTGCGCTCGGTGCGGGCGCCCGGAGCCGGGCTCAGTTCATTGAGACGCAGAGTCATGGTCGATTACTCCTCAACCTGGACGAGGTACTGAACCTTGTTGATCAGGCCGCGAACCTGCGGGCTGTCCTTCAGTTCACGCACATCGTTGAGCTTGTTCAGGCCCAGGGCACGCACTGACAGGCGGTGGCGCGACTGGGTTCCACGCAGGCCGCGCACCAGGCGCACCTTCACGGTCTTGTTGGACTCATTAGCCATGGTTGAGTTCCTCCACCTTCTTGCCACGCTTGGCCGCGATGCGCGCCGGCGACTGCATGCCCGCCAGGCCCTTCACGGTGGCGCGGACCAGGTTGATCGGGTTGCGCGAACCGGTGGCCTTGGCCAGCACGTTCTTCACGCCAACCGCTTCCAGGACGGCGCGCATGGCACCGCCGGCGATCACGCCGGTACCTTCCGAGGCGGGCTGCATGAACACGCGGGCGGCGCCGTGGCCGTCCTTGACCGGATGCCACAGGGTGCCGTTGTTCAGGTCGACGTTGACCAGGTTCTTGCGGGCCTGCTCCATCGACTTCTGGATGGCGACCGGCACTTCGCGCGCCTTGCCATAGCCGAAACCGACCTTGCCTTCGCCGTCGCCGACCACGGTCAGGGCGGTGAAGGTGAACTGGCGACCACCCTTGACGGTCTTGCTGACGCGGTTGACCGCGACCAGCTTCTCGATCATGCCGTCGTCGATCTTCTCTTCGCGGTTGCGGTCGCGGTCGCGACCCCGCTGCTGACGTTCTTCTGCCATGTTGATTCCTTGGTTGTTGGGTATGTACGGCTCGGGGCCGCTTATGGTTGTGGAATGACGCGTTGTTCCGGTGGGCCGCTGCAGAAGAACGGCGCCGTCCGGCCTCGCTCAGGCCGGCGAGCGGGTGGGCAGGAGGCCATCGGCCCCCTGCCCGGATCCCTTAGAACTGCAGGCCGGCCTCGCGCGCGGCGTCCGCCAGGGCCTTGATGCGGCCGTGGTAGCGGTAGCCCGAGCGGTCGAAGGCGACCTTCTCGACGCCGGCGGCCTTGGCGCGCTCGGCGACGATGCGGCCCACCTTGGCGGCGGCGTCGGCGTTCTTGCCGTTCTTCAGACCGTCCTTGACGTCGGCCTGGGTGGTGTTGGCGGCAGCCAGCACCTTCGAGCCGTCGGCGGTGAAGACCTGCGCGTACAGGTGCTGGCCGGTGCGCAGCACCGACAGGCGCGGCACGCCCAGGGTGCGGATGTGCGAACGGGTCGACTTGGCGCGACGCAGGCGAGCGATGTTCTTGTTCATGATCTTTATCCTCGAAAGCTGAAAACCTAGGAATTAGGCCTTCTTGGCTTCCTTGCGAATGATGTTCTCACCGGCGTACTTCACACCCTTGCCCTTGTAGGGCTCCGGCGGGCGGTAGCCACGGATCTTGGCGGCGACTTCGCCGACCACCTGCTTGTCCGCGCCCTGCACGACGATTTCCGTCTGCGTCGGGGTGGCCAGGGTGATGCCTTCCGGCGCCACGAACACGACGGGGTGCGAGAAGCCCAGCGACAGGTTCAGGTCCTTGCCCTGCATGGCAGCGCGGTAACCCACGCCCACCAGCTCCAGCTTCTTCTCGAAGCCTTCGGACACGCCCTTGACCATGTTGGCCAGGATCGAACGCACGGTGCCGGTCAGCGCATCGAAGGAGATGTCCTTCGGATTCAGCGTGACGACGCCATTGTCGATGGTGATTTCAACGCCAGCGGACTTGTTCAGCGACAGGGTGCCCTTCGGGCCCTTCACGCTCACGGATTCCGGCTGGATGTTCAGTTCAACGCCCTTGGGCAGGTTGATCGGCTTCTTGGCTACGCGGGACATGTTCTACTCCTTCTCGCTTAGGCCACGAAGCACAGGACTTCACCGCCGACGCCCTGCTGGCGCGCCTGCGCATCGGTCATGATGCCCTTGGAGGTGGAAATGATGGCAATGCCCAGGCCGTTGAGGACCTTCGGCAGCTCGCTCTTGCCACGGTACTGGCGCAGGCCCGAACGCGAGTAGCGCTTCAGGGTCGCGATGACCGGCTTGCCCTCGAAGTACTTGAGGACGATTTCCAGCTCGGCCTTGTTGTTGTCCAGCTGGTTGACGCGCAGGTCGGTGATGTAACCCTCGTCCTTCAGGACCTGGGCAATCGCCACCTTGATCTTGGACGACGGTGCCTTCACCGTCTGCTTGCCAACCGCGGCCGCATTCTTGATGCGGACCAGCAGGTCGGCGATGGGATCAGTCATGCTCATGTGTATACCTTTGAGTGCACCGATATCCGCTTTCGCGAAAATCTCGAGTTTTCCCGGGATGGGCCGGGGCCCTTTTCCAACGTCACCCGCAATTCCGGCCGGGCAAGACGCGGGAGTATACGACAAAAAGTCCGACTTGCGTCGGACTCCCTGTCTTGCCGGCAGGTCACCCTGCCGGCCCGCCGGCCGGGCCTTGCGGCCCGGCGCGGAGGTCTGTTACCAGCTGGCCTTGCGCAGGCCCGGCACGTCGCCACGCATGGTGGCTTCGCGCAGCTTGTTGCGGCCCAGGCCGAACTTGCGGTACACGCCACGCGGGCGGCCCGACAGTTCGCAGCGGTTGCGCTGGCGGCTCGGCGACGAATCGCGCGGCAGCTTGGACAGCTTGGCCGCGGCTTCGATCTTCTCTTCGTAGCTCGCGTCCACCGAGGACACGATCTTCTTCAGAGCCGCACGCTTGTCGGCGTACTTCTTGGCCAGCTTTTCCCGCTTGATGTCGCGGTTGACCATGGAGGTCTTTGCCATTTCGGTTTCCTCGACGGATCAGTTACGGAACGGGAACTTGAACGCTGCCAGCAGCGCCTTCGCTTCCGCGTCGGTCTTGGCGGTGGTGGTGATGGCGATATCCATGCCGCGGATCGCGTCGACGGCGTCGAAGTCGATTTCCGGGAAGATGATCTGTTCCTTCACGCCCATGTTGTAGTTGCCGCGACCGTCGAACGAACGACCCGACACGCCGCGGAAGTCACGCACGCGCGGCAGCGAGATGTTGATCAGGCGATCCAGGAATTCGAACATGGTGTTGCGGCGCAGGGTGACCTTGCAACCGATCGGCCAGCCATCGCGGATCTTGAACGAGGCCACCGAGATGCGCGACTTGGTGACCACCGGCTTCTGGCCGGTGATCTTGGTCATGTCGGCCACGGCGTTCTCGAGCACCTTCTTGTTGGTCGCGGCTTCGCCGACGCCCATGTTGACGGTGATCTTGACCAGCTTCGGCACTTCCATCGGATTGGTGTAGCCGAACTGCTTCATCAGCGCCGGCACCACTTCTTCCTTGTAGATTTTTTCGAGACGGGAAGTCATCAGCTCATTCCTCAGGCGTCAATCGCCTCACCGCTGGAGCGGAACACACGCAGTTTGCGTCCATCCTCCAGCACCTTGAAGCCAACGCGCTCGCCCTTGCCCGAAGCCGGGTTCAGGACATTGACGTTGGAGATATGGATCGAAGCTTCACGCTCGACCACGCCGCCGGCAACGCCTGCCTGCGGGTTCGGCTTGGTGTGGCGCTTGACGATGTTCACGTTGGCGACGACCACGCGGTCGCCGTCGACGCGGACGACTTCGCCCTGCTTGCCCTTGTCCTTGCCGGTGTTGACGACGACCTGGTCGCCCTTCTTGATACGGTTAGCCATGATTATCTCCTGTCGCTCACAGCACTTCGGGAGCGAGCGAGACGATCTTCATGAACTTCTCGGAACGAAGTTCACGGGTCACCGGCCCGAAGATACGGGTGCCGATCGGCTCCTGCTTGTTGTTCAGCAGGACCGCGGCGTTGCCGTCAAAACGGATCAGCGAACCGTCGGCGCGACGCACACCCTTGCGGGTACGCACCACGACGGCGTCGTACACTTCGCCCTTCTTGACCTTGCCGCGCGGAATCGCGTCCTTCACGGTGACCTTGATGATGTCGCCGATGTGGGCATAACGGCGCTTCGAGCCGCCCAACACCTTGATGCACATCACTTCCTTGGCACCGGAGTTGTCAGCGACGTCGAGGTAGCTCTGCATCTGAATCATGATTCAGGCTCCTTATTTCGCTGCGCGGGTGATGATTTCCACCACCCGCCAGTTCTTGGTCTTGGACAGCGGCGCAATCTCGGTCACACGCACGAAATCACCTTCGTTGCAGGTGTTCTCGGCGTCGTGAGCGTGCAGCTTGGTCGAGCGCTTGATGTACTTGCCGTACAGGGCGTGCTTGACCTGGCGCTCCACCAACACGGTGACCGTCTTGTCCATCTTGTTGCTGACGACACGACCTTCGACCGTGCGCAGCGTCTTGCTTTCAGTATTTTCGCTCATCGCAGCCATCCTTACTTCGTGCTGCCGATCAGGTGCTTGACGCGAGCGATCTCGCGGCGCACCCGGCGGGTTTCGTGGGTCTTCGGCAGCTGGCCGGTGGCGGCCTGCATGCGGAGCGAGAACTGCTCCTTGCGCAGGTCGACCAGGTGGGCCTTCAGTTCGTCAGCCGACTTCTCGCGGAGTTGTTTGATGTCCATCAGCGCACCGTCCGGGTCACGAAAGTAGTGGTGACCGAGAGCTTGGCCGACGCCAGGCGGAACGCCTCGCGCGCCACTTCCTCGGAAACACCCTCGATTTCATAGATCATGCGGCCCGGCTGGATCTGGGCGACCCAGTACTCCACGCCACCCTTACCGGCACCCATTCGGACTTCGATGGGCTTCTTGGTGATGGGCTTGTCCGGGAAAACGCGGATCCACATCTTGCCGCCACGCTTGACGTAACGGCTGATCGAACGACGGGCCGCTTCGATCTGGCGCGCGGTCAGCTGGCCGTGAGCGGTGGCCTTCAGGCCGTACTCACCGAAGCTGACGGCATTGGCGCTCCAGCTCAGGCCGTCGTTGCGGCCCTTGAACATCTTGCGGTATTTGGTTCGCTTGGGTTGCAACATTGCCGTTACCTCGCTTCACGAGCCGGGCGCGACGGACGGTCGGCACGGTCGCCACGATCATTGCGATCGCTGCGCGGGCTGTCGTCCTGCTTTTCCTGGCCAACCTGGGAGAAATCGAAGACCTCGCCCTTGTAGATCCAGACCTTGATGCCGATGATGCCGTAGGTGGTGCTGGCCTCAGCGAAACCGTAGTCGATGTCGGCGCGGAGGGTGTGCAGCGGCACGCGGCCTTCGCGGTACCACTCCGAACGGGCGATTTCAGCGCCGTTCAAGCGGCCAGCCACGTTGACCTTGATGCCCAGGGCACCCAGGCGCATCGCGTTGCCGACCGCACGCTTCATCGCGCGGCGGAACATGATGCGACGCTCCAGCTGCTGCGCGATCGACTCGGCGACCAGCTGCGCGTCCAGCTCCGGCTTGCGCACTTCGGTGACGTTGATGTGCGCCGGGACGCCCATCACTTCGCTCACTTCCTTGCGCAGCTTCTCGATGTCCTCACCACGCTTGCCGATCACCACGCCCGGGCGGGCGGTGTGGATCGTCACGCGCGCGGTCTTGGCCGGACGCTCGATCAGGATCTTGGAGATACCGGCCTGCGCCAGCTTCTTGCGAAGCATCTCGCGGACCTTCAGGTCGGCCGCCAGGTAGCTGGCGAACTCGGCCTTGTTGGCGTACCACTTGGAGTTCCAGTCCTTGGCGATGCCCAGGCGGATACCAATCGGATGAACTTTGTGACCCATCGTTATTTGCCCTCGCCCACGACCACGGTGATGTGGCTGGTGCGCTTGAGAATGCGCGTGCCGCGGCCCTTGGCGCGGGCCATGAAGCGCTTCAGGCTCGGACCTTCATCAACCATGATGGTCTTGACCTTCAGCTCATCGACGTCGGCGCCCTGGTTGTTCTCGGCGTTCGCGATGGCCGACTCCACCACCTTCTTGATGAGGGCGGCGGCCCTCTTGTCCGAGAACTTCAGCAGATTGACCGCACGCTCGGCCGGAAGGCCGCGCACCTGGTCAGCGACCAGACGGGCCTTCTGCGGGGAGATGCGCGCGGTGCGCAGGATTGCTTTCGCTTCCATCGTCATCTCTCCTTACTTGCCCGACTTCTTGTCAGCACCGTGACCCTTGAAGGTCCGGGTGATGGCGAATTCGCCGAGCTTGTGGCCGACCATGTTCTCGTTGACGAGAACCGGTACGTGGTTCTTGCCGTTATGCACGGCGATGGTGATGCCTACCATTTCCGGCAGGATCATCGAACGGCGCGACCAGGTCTTGATCGGCTTCTTGCTGCCCGCAGCGGCCTCCACCTTCTTGACGAGGTGGTGATCGACGAACGGGCCCTTCTTGAGTGAACGTGCCATGGTCGATTAGCCCCTACGATCGCGGACGATGAACTGCTGGGTGCGCTTGTTATGGCGCGTCTTGTAACCCTTGGTCGGGACACCCCACGGGGTGACCGGATGCGGATTACCCTGGCCGGCCTTGGCCTCACCACCACCGTGCGGGTGGTCCACCGGGTTCATGGCGGCACCGCGGACGGTCGGGCGGACACCGCGCCAACGCTTGGCGCCGGCCTTGCCCAGCTTCTCCAGGTTGTGCTCGTCGTTGCCGACTTCACCGATGGTGGCGCGGCACTCGACCGGCACCTTGCGCATTTCACCCGAGCGCAGGCGCAGGGTGGCGTAGATGCCTTCGCGAGCCACCAGCTGCACCGAAGCACCGGCGGCGCGGGCGATCTGGGCGCCCTTGCCCGGCTTCAGCTCGATGCCGTGGATGGTGGTACCGACCGGGATGTTGCGCAGCGGCAGGGTGTTGCCGGTCTTGATCGGCGCATGCGCGCCGGAGATGACCTGGTCACCCGCCTTCAGGCCCTTCGGGGCGATGATGTAGCGGCGCTCACCGTCGACGTAGCACAGCAGGGCGATGTGGGCGGTGCGGTTCGGATCGTATTCGATGCGTTCCACGCGCGCCGGAATGCCTTCCTTGTTGCGCTTGAAGTCGATGATGCGGTAGTGCTGCTTGTGGCCACCACCCACGTGACGGGTGGTGATGCGGCCATGGTGGTTGCGACCACCGGACTTGCTCTGCGACTCCACCAGCGCCGCGTGCGGTGCGCCCTTGTGCAGATCGGGCGTGACCACGCGCAGGGCCGAACGACGGCCTGCGGAGGTGGGCTTGAATTTCATCAATGGCATGGGATGTACCTCAGGCCTTGGCCGTTACATCGATGGACTGGCCATCGGCCAGACGCACGTACGCCTTGCGCCAATCGCCGCGACGGCCAGCGCGGTTACGGAAGGACTTGCTCTTGCCCTTGACGTTGACCACGTTGACGGCCTCGACCTTGACGTCGAACAGCTGCTCGACCGCGGCCTTCACATCGGCCTTGGTTGCTTCGTTCGAGACTTCGAAGACGTACTGGTTGGAGAGTTCCTGCAGGCGCGCGGTCTTTTCGGAGACTCGCGGAGCGCGCAGCACGCTGAAGATTTTTTCGTTGCTGCTCATGCCAGCCACTCCTCGACCTTCTTGACCGCATCGGCGGTGATGACGACCGTGTCGGCACCCACCAGCGCGACCGGATCCAGGCCCTGCACGTCACGCACCTGCACGTAGGGCAGGTTGCGGGCCGACAGGTACAGATGCTCGGACGCCTCTTCGGTGACGATCAGCGGACGCTTGCCCACTTCCAGGCCAGCCAGCTTGCCGATCAGACCCTTGGTGCTGGTCGCTTCCACGTCGAAGGACTCGACGATGGTCAGGCGGCCCTGGCGGTTCAGCTCGGACAGGATGGCGCACATGGCGGCGCGGTACTGCTTGCGGTTGACCTTCTGCTCGAAGCTGCGCGGCTTGGCCGCGAAGGTGACGCCACCGCCGACGAAGATCGGAGCGGTCAGGGCACCGTGGCGAGCGCCACCACCCTTCTGCTTCTTCGACTTCTTGGTGGTGCCGGCCACTTCAGAGCGCGTCTTCTGTGCCTTGGTACCGGCGCGAGCGGCGTTGCGGTAGGCAACGACGACCTGGTGGACCAGATCCTCGCTGAAATCGCGACCGAACACGGCTTCGGAGACCGAGACCTTGTTGTTGCTACCCGTGATAACGAGTTCCATCGTCATCTCTCCTTATGCCTTGCTCGCCGGACGCACGATCACGTCGCCACCGGCAGCGCCCGGAACGGCACCACGGACGGCAATCAGACCACGCTCGACGTCGACCTTGACCACTTCCAGGTTCTGCGTGCTCTGCTGCACGGCACCCATGTGGCCGGCCATCTTCTTGCCCGGGAAAACGCGACCCGGGGTCTGGCGCTGGCCCAACGAACCCGGCGCGCGATGCGACAGCGAGTTACCGTGGGTGGCGTCGCCCATGGTGAAGTTGTAGCGCTTGATGGTGCCCTGGAAGCCCTTGCCCTTGGTGACACCCTGGACGTCGACCTTCTGGCCAACGGCAAAGATGTCCGCCTTGACTTCGCCACCGACGGCGTAATCGCCGATCTGGGCGTCCTCGACGCGGAATTCCCACAGGCCACGGCCGGCTTCGACCTTGGCCTTGGCGAAGTGGCCGGCTTCCGGCTTGTTTACCAGGGCGGCGCGACGGGCGCCAACGGTCACCTGCACGGCGCTGTAGCCGTCGGTCTCGACGGTCTTGACCTGCGCGATGCGGTTCGGGGTGGCTTCGATCAGGGTCACCGGGATGGACTGGCCGTCTTCGGTGAAAACGCGGCTCATGCCGGCCTTGCGGCCCACGAAGCCCAACGAATACTTCTTCGTCATGGTCGCAGTCCTCAGGTCAGCTTGATCTGAACGTCGACGCCGGCAGCCAGTTCGAGCTTCATCAGCGCGTCCACGGTCTTGTCGTTGGGGTCGACGATGTCGAGCACGCGCTTGTGCGTGCGGGTTTCGTACTGGTCACGCGCGTCCTTGTCGACGTGCGGGGAAACCAGAACGGTGTAACGTTCGATCTTGGTCGGCAGCGGGATCGGGCCACGCACTTGCGCGCCGGTCCGCTTGGCCGTTTCAACGATCTCGCTGGCCGAGCGGTCGATCAAGCGATGATCGAACGCCTTCAGCCGAATCCGGATCTTTTGGTCCGCCATGACGGTGTTCCTATAGGTCTAAAGAGCGACAGGCCCGGCCTCTTGTGTACCGGACCCCATGAATGCGCGGCCACACCACCCGGCCGGCGCACGAATCCCTTCAAAACAGCAGGGCGGCCCGGTTTCCCGGCCCGCCCCAGACGCAAACAAACGCGCAGAAAGCGCCCCGATGCCCTGGAGCGACCCACGCGACCTGTCCTTAGTCTGGCGAATACGAAGCGCGTCCTGCCCTTCATTTCGCTGGTTGCGGGGCCCATGCAAGCATGAGCCCCGCGAGTGGTCGTGCATTCTGTCAGCATTCCCGGGGCTTTGCAAGTCCCGGGGGCCGCCTGCCTCTTGCGCTTCAGCTGCCGGCCATGCTTGGCCGGCGGCGGCGGGGGCCATGCCGGCCCCGACGCCTCATTGCGGGTCGGCCGCGGTCTGCAGCAGGCTGTTGAACAGCAGCTTGAACGAGCCGTGGGCCTGCGCGCGGAAGGTGATGTCCGTGCCGAAGAAGGTCAGGCGCCCGGCGCCGACGTCGGCCTCGGCGGCCAGCACCCCGCCCTGCAGGTACTCCTGGCCCCAGGCCCAGCCGCTGCGCAGCGGGGTGGCCGTATCGAAGCGCAGCAGCGGACGGATGTCGGCGCGGTCGGCCGGCAGGTCGAACACCGGCGCATTGTCCCAGCGGCCGTCGGAGAAGTACACGTCCAGCCGCGGCGGCAGCCCCCAGTTGAGTGCGCGCGACTTGTCCACCGCCACCTGCAGCACGCTGCCGGGGATGTAGTACTCGCGCTGGCTCAGGGCCCTGGGCTGGCCATCGGCGCCGGCCACCTGCAGGTGGCTGCGCAGCGGCAGGCCCAACTGCAGCGCCAGCCCGCTGGACGAGCCGGTCGCCACGACATGGCCGCCCGCCTGCAGGAAACGGCGCAGTGCCGCGACCGCGGCCTCGCCCTGCAGCTCGCCCAGCAGCAGGTGGAACTCGGCCGGGAGGGTGGCCGGATCCGGCGAGGCCGGGGCGCGACCGGCCCGGCCCTCGACCGCCAGCTCCGCCGGCAGCGGCAGCGCGCCACTGGGCAGGATCAGCACGTCGAACCGGCTGCGCAGGTCGCCGTCGAGGATCTGCCGCGGGTACACCACCTCATAGTCGAAGCCGAAGCTGTCCAGGACCAGCCGGGTCCAACCGGACACCATGGAGCCGCCGTAGTGGTCCCACAGCGCGATCCGCGGCGCCTTCACCGGCACGCCGCCAGTGACCCGCCGGTCGGCGGCAAGCGCCCGCACGCCGGTCCCGCGCAGGGCGGCGGCCAGCGCGTCGGGCGCGGCCGCCGGCACGAAGAAGGCGCCGTCGCGGTCCTGCAGGCGCCGCACCGGCATGCCCGCCTTCAGCAGGCGATTGACCGCGATCACGCTGTTGTTGGCACGCGCATCCAGTAGGTAGCCATTGGCCGAACCCGGCACCGGCACATCGGCCGGCACCTGCAGCTGCCCGGCCGGCAGCGCCTCGAAGGGGCCGTCGAAGCCCTCCAGCACGCGGTCGAAGGCCACGCCCATCTGGAAGGCCAGCGTCCAACCGGCCGAGTCGTAGGGCGCGATCGGCGGGCCGCCCTCGTACTCGAAGTCATGTGGATGGTCCTGCGGCTCGAACATGTCCAGCACGTGTGGCCGGAAGGCCTGGTCGGCCCGGACCACGAACGAGCCGGCCGGGTACCGACGGCCGGCCACCGCGAACGGCCGGCTGGCGCGCGACACCTCCACACCCGCCAGCTGCAGCGCATTGACGAAGGCCGTCGCGGTCGGGAAGTCCGCCTGGTCGGCCGGAATGATGTAGCCGCGCGGATCCCGCTGGTCCGGACTGCGCAGCAGCGCGTCGACCTGGGCGGCATCAAGCTCCGCGGCAGGCTTGCCGTCCTTGCCGGCCGCGACGCGGGCGGCGGCCAGCGCACTCGGGCGCGGGGTCCAGGTGTCGCGGCTGCCGCGCTCGATGGCGTTGCGGCCCATGCGGTAGATGTTCCACAGCAGCTGTTCGCGATTGCGCGAGGCATAGTCCAGCAACGCCCAGTTGGCGGTCAGGCTGTAGTCGATGGACTGGCGGAAATGCCAGGTCTGCGCCGGCACCGGTGCCGGCAGGTTGCTGTCCGGCAGCTGCCGCTCGGGCAGGAACGGGATCTGCATCGGCGTCGGGTTGCCGGTGATCTCGGTCAGCACGCCGAGCATGTTGTGGAAGTACGGCATGGTGCGCAGGCCGCCATTCCACCAGGTGGAATACACACTGCCACCCTTGGACACCGCGCCGGGCTTGCCCTCCTGCAGGTAACGCAGGTTCATCGCCGAGCCCAGCGCTTCCAGCCCGACCGGGATCATCGCGTCGATGTTGTAGTTGTACGGGTCGCGGTACGGCGGGATGACGATGACCGTGCCCTTGGGCGAGGTCTGGTGGTGGTTGTAGACGATCTGCGGGTACCAGCGCGTGTACATGGCCAGGTTGAGGTTGCGCGTTTCCTGCAGCGCGGCCATGTAGAAGTCGCGGTTGTTGTCGTGCCCGGCGTACTTCTGGTACAGGCGCGGCGGCTTGTCTAGCACGCGTTTGGCCGGCACCGGCTCGCGCATGTACCAGTCCGAGTACAGCTCCTGTCCGTCCGGGTTGGCGTGGACCAGCAGGATGATGGTGTCGTCGAGGATCCGGCGGGTCTCGGCATCGTCGCGGCTGGCCAGCTGCCACACGGTCTCGATCAGCTGGTGCGCACCGACCGTTTCGTTGGCATGCAGGCCACCGTCGATCCACACCACCGCCTTGCCCTGCTCCGCCAGCCCGCGCGCGACCGCGGCGTCGTCGCGCGCCCGCGCCAGTCGTTCGGAGATGGCGCGGTACTCGTCGAGGCGCGCCAGGTTGGCCGGCGCCGAAGCGATCAGCATCAGCTGCGGGCGCCCTTCCGACGTCCTGCCCAGCTCCACCAGCCGGAAGCGGTCCGACGTGGCCGCGACCTTCCGGAAATAGGCTTCGGTCTGGGTGTAGTTGGCGAGCATGTAGTCATCGCCGATGGTGAAGCCGAAGTGCTCCTTCGGTGCCGGCACCGCTGCCTGCGCCACCGCCGCGAACGCCGCCAGCGCCACTGCAAGCGCCCGGCGCCGCCCCTGTCCCACTCCTCGCAACATCCGTCTTCTCCTTCGTTTGTCCTGCCGGCGGCCGACGCCGCCACATGCGGCACCTTAGGGGCATCCATCGCCGGATTCACGTAGCGAAGGTCATGCCGGCCGTACCGGATTGCGGCGCGCCGTGCGCACCCCACGGATACAAGAGCGGGAAAGCGGGCGTTTTCCGCCATCGGCGACCGCAGGGCGCGGCACCCGGCGTGAGCGCCGCCCGCGCCCAGGCGCCACGCCCGCATCCGCCGCTCCGGGCATGGGCCGGGCAGCCGCCCAGCCGGGCACGGCCGCCTGCGCCTGCCGGCATCGCCGTGCGCACGCCCCGGCAAGACCGCCGGCATCCGACCGCGACAACGAAAAAGGGCGGCCCGGAGGCCGCCCTTGTCCGACGCTCCCCGCGAACGGGGAAAACGCGATTACTTGGTGATCTTGGCGACGACGCCGGCACCGACGGTGCGGCCGCCTTCGCGGATGGCGAAGCGCAGGCCTTCGTCCATCGCCACCGGGTTGATCAGCGTGACCGACATCTTCACGTTGTCGCCCGGCATCACCATCTCGACGCCTTCCGGCAGCTGCACGGCGCCGGTGATGTCGGTGGTACGGAAGTAGAACTGCGGACGGTAGCCCTTGAAGAACGGGGTGTGACGGCCACCTTCGTCCTTGGACAGCACGTACACCTCGGCTTCGAACTCGGTGTGCGGGGTGATCGAACCCGGCTTGGCCAGCACCTGGCCGCGCTCCACGTCGTCACGCTTGGTGCCGCGCAGCAGCAGGCCCGCGTTGTCGCCCGCCTGGCCCTGGTCCAGCAGCTTGCGGAACATTTCCACGCCGGTGACGGTGGTCTTCTGGGTCGGGCGGATGCCGACGATTTCGATTTCGTCACCCACCTTGATGATGCCGCGCTCGATACGGCCGGTCACCACGGTGCCGCGGCCCGAGATCGAGAACACGTCTTCCACCGGCATCAGGAACGGCTTGTCGATGTCGCGCTCCGGGGTCGGGATCCAGCTGTCCAGTGCATCGACCAGCTTCAGGATCGCCGGCACGCCGATGTCGCTCTGGTCGCCTTCCAGCGCCAGACGGGCCGAACCGTGCACGATCGGGGTGTCATCGCCCGGGAAGTCGTACTTGCTCAGCAGCTCGCGCACTTCCATCTCGACCAGTTCCAGCAGCTCGGCGTCGTCCACCATGTCGGCCTTGTTCAGGAACACGACGATGTACGGCACGCCGACCTGGCGCGACAGCAGGATGTGCTCGCGGGTCTGCGGCATCGGGCCGTCGGCGGCCGAGCACACCAGGATCGCGCCGTCCATCTGCGCCGCACCGGTGATCATGTTCTTCACGTAGTCGGCGTGGCCCGGGCAGTCCACGTGCGCGTAGTGGCGGGTCGCGGATTCATACTCGACGTGCGCGGTCGAGATCGTGATGCCACGTGCCTTCTCTTCCGGCGCGGCGTCGATCGAGGAGTAGTCCTTGAACTCGCCACCGAAACGCTCGGCACCGATCTTGGTCAGCGCGGCGGTCAGCGTGGTCTTGCCATGGTCGACGTGGCCGATGGTGCCGACGTTGACGTGCGGCTTGGTACGCTCGAACTTACCCTTGGACATTTTGATATTCCTTGATTAGCTGAAAGTTGTGTGGAGAACCTGAGCCCCGCGGGCTCAGGCCTTCTTGATGACGGTTTCGGCGATGTTGTTCGGCGCCGGCTCGTAGTGGTCGAACTCCATCGAGAACGTGGCGCGACCCTGGGTCATCGAACGCAGCTGGGTGGCGTAACCGAACATTTCGCCCAGCGGGATCATCGCATTGATGACAACGCCCGAAACGCTGGTGTCCGAACCCTGCAGCACGCCGCGGCGACGGCTCACGTCGCCCATCACGTCGCCCTGGTAGTCCTCCGGGGTCACGATCTCGACCTTCATGATCGGCTCCAGCAGCACCGGCTTGGCCTTGGCGAAGCCCTGCTTGAACGCCATCGAGGCGGCCAGCTTGAACGCCATTTCCGAGGAGTCGACGTCGTGGTACGAACCGAACACCAGCTTGACCTTCACGTCCACCACCGGGAAGCCGGCCAGCGGGCCGCTGGTGATGGTCTCGCGCAGGCCCTTTTCGACCGACGGGATGAATTCCTTCGGAATCACGCCACCGGTGATCTCGTTCAGGAACAGGAAGTCGTCCTTGATGTCGGCGCCGTGCTTCTCGCGGTCGGCGGCGGTGATCGGGGACATCTCGATCACGACGTGACCGTACTGGCCCTTACCACCGGACTGCTTGGCGTGCTTGTAGTCCGACTTCACGTCCGCGGCCTGGATGGTCTCGCGGTACGCGACCTGCGGTTTGCCGACGTTGGCTTCGACGTTGAACTCGCGCTTCAGGCGGTCGACGATGATGTCCAGGTGCAGCTCGCCCATGCCCGAGATGATCGTCTGGCCCGACTCTTCGTCGGTCTTGACGCGGAACGACGGGTCTTCCTGCGCCAGACGGCCCAGGGCCATGCCCATCTTTTCCTGGTCGGACTTGGTCTTCGGCTCGACCGCCATGGAGATCACCGGCTCCGGGAACGCCATGCGCTCCAGGACGATCGGGGCGTCGATGGCGCACAGGGTGTCACCGGTGGTGACGTCCTTCAGGCCCACCGCCGCGGCGATGTCGCCGGCCAGCACTTCCTTGATCTCTTCGCGGTTGTTGGAGTGCATCTGCAGCACGCGGCCGATGCGCTCCTTCTTGTTGCGCACCGAGTTCAGCACCTGGTCGCCGGCGTTCAGCACGCCCGAGTAGACGCGGAAGAAGGTCAGCGAACCCACGAACGGGTCGGTCATGATCTTGAACGCCAGCGCCGAGAACGGGGCCTTGTCGCTGGATTCGCGCGACATTTCCTTGCTCTCGTCGTCGATGTCGGTGCCCTTGACCGCCGGCACGTCGACCGGCGACGGCAGCAGCTTGATGACGCCGTCGAGCATGGCCTGCACGCCCTTGTTCTTGAACGCCGAGCCGCAGAACATCGGCACGATCTCGGTCGCCAGCGTACGGATACGCAGGGCGTTGTAGATCTCGTCCTCGGTCAGCTCCTCGCCGCCCAGGTACTTTTCCATCAGCTCTTCGCTGGCTTCGGCGGCCGACTCGACCATGAACGCGCGCGCTTCCTCGGCCTGGGCCTGCAGCTCAGCCGGGATGTCGCGGTACTCGAAGCTCATGCCCTGGGACTTCTCGTCCCACGCGATGGCCTTCATCTTCACCAGGTCGACCACGCCCTGGAAGTTGTCCTCGGCACCCACCGGGATCTGCATCGGCACCGGCACGGCACCCAGGCGGGCCTTCAGCTGGTCACGGACCTTGAAGAAGTTGGCGCCGGTGCGGTCCATCTTGTTGACGAACGCGATGCGCGGCACGTGGTACTTGTTGGCCTGGCGCCACACCGTCTCGGACTGCGGCTGCACGCCACCGACGGCGCACAGCACGAACACCGCGCCGTCGAGCACGCGCAGCGAACGCTCGACTTCGATGGTGAAGTCGACGTGCCCGGGGGTATCGATGATGTTGAAGCGGTGCTCCGGCATGGACTTGTCCATGCCCTTCCAGAACGCGGTGGTGGCAGCGGACTGGATCGTGATGCCACGCTCCTGCTCCTGCTCCATCCAGTCCATGGTGGCGGCGCCATCGTGCACCTCACCCAGCTTGTGGCTCTTGCCGGTGTAGAACAGGATGCGCTCGGACGTGGTGGTCTTGCCGGCATCGATGTGGGCCATGATGCCGAAGTTGCGGTAACGCTCGATGGGAGTGGTGCGGGCCACGGGGAGCCTCTCAGATTTTTCGGATTTCGGAATGGCCGAACGCCGCCTTTCGGCGGCCTTCGGGTTGACGCGGCGATTCTGCCACCGCGAGGTGACACCCAGATGGTGTCACCGGCCTGTGTTCACAAGGCCTTCAAACTCACCAGCGGTAGTGCGCGAACGCCTTGTTCGCTTCCGCCATGCGGTGGGTTTCTTCACGCTTCTTGATGGCGCCGCCACGGTTTTCCGAGGCGTCCAGCAGCTCGGCGGCCAGCTTGCGCGGCATCGAGTTCTCGCCGCGCTTGCGGGCCGACTCAATCAGCCAGCGCATGGCCAGCGCCATCTTGCGCGAGGCGCGCACTTCGACCGGCACCTGGTAGGTGGCGCCGCCGACACGGCGGGACTTCACTTCGACGGCCGGAGCCACGTTGTCCAGCGCCTTCTGCACCAGCTCGATGGCATTCGGATTCTTTTCGCCGATCACGTCCATGGCGCCGTACACGATCTTCTCGGCGACCGACTTCTTGCCGCTCTGCATGACCATGTTGATGAAGCGGGCGATGGTTTCGCTTCCGTGCTTCGGATCGGGCAGGACGGAACGCTGCGGAGTATTACCCTTACGCGACATAGTGCTCTCTCCTTAGGCCTTCGGACGCTTGGCGCCGTACTTGGAACGGGCCTGGCGACGCTTGGCGACGCCGGCGGCGTCGAGCGAGCCGCGAACGGTGTGGTAACGCACACCCGGCAGGTCCTTGACGCGACCGCCGCGGATCAGGACCACGGAGTGCTCCTGCAGGTTGTGGCCTTCACCACCGATGTAGGAAATGACCTCTTCCTGGTTGGTCAGGCGGACCTTGGCAACCTTGCGCAGAGCCGAGTTCGGCTTCTTCGGGGTGGTGGTGTAGACACGGGTGCAGACGCCACGGCGCTGCGGGCACTTGTCGAGCGCCGGCGAGGCACTCTTGTAGGTGGTCGCTTGCCGCGGCTTGCGGACCAGCTGGTTGATCGTCGCCATCAGTAGGTTCTTCTGATTGGGGCCGCAAAAACGGCCAGATGCGGAAAATGGAAAGCAGGCCCGAAATTCAGGCCTGCCGAGACAGACGATTGTAGCAACCCGTCCAGAACGCAGTCAAACGCGCCCCTTCCAGGCCAGCCCTGATCCCGGGCCGTTACAGGGGGGCCTCCATGTACCCCGTTCAGGTTGAACCACCGGCCCGGGCGGACCGGCGGTTCTTCAAAGCGCCCGGCCAATGGCCGGACCTACCTCACTCCTCGCCGCCTGCAGCCTGTTCAGCTTCAGCCGACGCAACCTCCGACTCGACCGCCACTGCCGTACCGGCCAGGGTCTCGATCTCCGACTCGGTCAGGCCGGAGGCGCCGCGACGGCGCTTGGTGTGGTACGCAAGACCGGTACCGGCCGGAATCAGGCGGCCGACGATCACGTTTTCCTTCAGGCCGCGCAGGTTGTCCGCGGTGCCGCGCACGGCCGCCTCGGTCAGCACGCGGGTGGTCTCCTGGAACGACGCGGCCGAGATGAACGACTCGGTCGCCAGCGAGGCCTTGGTGATGCCCAGCAGCACCGGCTCGAAGCGGGCCGGCAGCTCGTTGCGGGTCACCAGCTTGGCATTTTCCTCGATCACGCGCTGGCGCTCGGCCTGCTCGCCATTGAGGAACTTGCTGCCGCCCTGGTCGACGATCTCGACCTTGCGCAGCATCTGGCGCGAGATCACCTCGATGTGCTTGTCGTTGATCTTCACGCCCTGCAGGCGGTACACATCCTGGATTTCCTTGACCAGGTAGCGCGCCAGCTCCTCCACGCCCTTCAGGCGCAGGATGTCCTGCGGGCTCGGCTCGCCGTCCACGATGGTTTCACCGCGGCTGACGTGCTCGCCTTCGAACACGATGATCTGGCGGTACTTCGGAATCAGCTCCTCGTGCTCGGAACCATCGGTGTCCTTGATGATCAGGCGCTGCTTGCCCTTGGTGTCCTTGCCGAAGCTGATGATGCCCGAACGCTCGGCAAGGATCGCCGGATCCTTCGGCTTGCGCGCCTCGAACAGGTCGGCCACGCGCGGCAGACCACCGGTGATGTCGCGGGTCTTGGACGCTTCCTGCGGGATCTTGGCGACCACGTCGCCCACGCCCACCGGGGCGCCGTCCTGCAGGTTGACGATCGAGCGCGGCGGCAGCAGGTACTGCGCCGGCAGGTCGGTGCCCGGGATGGTCAGGTCGTTGCCCTTGGCATCGACGATGCGCACCAGCGGACGCAGATCCTTGGCTTGCGAGCCACGACGCTTCGGATCGGTGATCTCGCGCGAGGCCAGGCCGGTCAGCTCGTCGGTCTTCTCGATGACGGTGACGCCGTCGATGAAGTCGATGAAGCGGATGAAGCCGGCCACTTCCGACACGATCGGGTGGTTGTGCGGATCCCAGTTGGCCACGGTCTGGCCGGCCTTGATCTCGGCACCGTCCTTGACCGTGATGGTGGCACCGTACGGCAGCTTGTAGCGCTCGCGCTCGCGGCCGTGGGCGTCGAGCACCGACACTTCGCCCGAACGCGACACCGCCACCAGCGAACCGTTGGCGTGGTCGACGTGCTTGAGGTTGTTGAACTTCACCGAACCGGTGGTCTTGACCGTGATGTTGTCCACCGCCGCCGCACGCGATGCCGCGCCACCGATGTGGAACGTACGCATGGTCAGCTGGGTACCCGGCTCACCGATCGACTGCGCGGCGATGACGCCGACCGCTTCGCCGATGTTGACCAGGTGGCCACGGGCCAGGTCGCGGCCGTAGCAGCGCGAGCACACGCCGAACGAGCTTTCGCAGGTGATGGTCGAGCGCACCTTGATCGACTGCACGCCGGCGTCCTCGAGCTTCTGCACCCAGGCTTCGTCGAGCAGCGTGTTGCGGGTGACGATCGGATCCTCGTCGTTGCCCGGCAGGAACACGTCCTCGGCCACGACGCGGCCCAGCACGCGGTCCTTCAGCGGCTCGACCACGTCACCGCCTTCCACGATCGGGGTCATGGTCAGGCCATCGACGGTACCGCAGTCGACTTCGGTGATCACCACGTCCTGCGCCACGTCGACCAGGCGGCGGGTCAGGTAACCGGAGTTCGCGGTCTTCAGCGCGGTATCGGCCAGACCCTTACGGGCACCGTGGGTGGAGTTGAAGTACTCCTGCACGTTCAGGCCTTCGCGGAAGTTCGCCTTGATGGGCGTCTCGATGATCGAGCCATCCGGGCGCGCCATCAGGCCACGCATGCCGGCCAGCTGGCGGATCTGCGCCTGGCTACCACGGGCGCCGGAGTCGGCCATGATGTACAGCGAGTTCATCGACTTCTGGTCGACCAGCTTGCCCTCGGCGTCCTCGACCTTTTCGGTACCGATGGTTTCCATCATCGCCTTGGCGATGCGCTCGTTGGTACGCGACCAGATGTCGACCACCTTGTTGTAGCGCTCGCCGGCGGTGACCAGGCCCGACTGGTACTGCTCCTGGATTTCCAGCACTTCCTGCTCGGCTTCGCCCAGGATGCCCTTCTTCTCGTCCGGGATCAGCATGTCGTCGATGCCGATCGACACGCCGGCGCGGGTCGCGTAGGCGTAGCCGGTGTACATCAGCTTGTCGGCGAACACCACGGTGTCCTTCAGGCCGAGCAGACGGTAGCTCTGGTTGATCAGGCGCGAGATGTTCTTCTTGGTCATCTCGGTGTTGCACAGCTCGAACGGCAGGCCCTCGGGCATGATCTCGCTCAGCAGCGCACGGCCGACGGTCGTGTCCTGGATCGAGGTCCTGCTGACCTTGTTGCCCTGTTCGTCGCGCTCGACCTGGGTGATGCGCACCTTGACCTTGGCGTGCAGCTCAACCACGCGGTTGTCGTAGGCGCGCTTCACTTCGTTGGTGTTGGCGAACACCATGCCCTCGCCCTTCTTGTTGATCAGGGCGCGGCTGAGGTAGTACAGGCCCAACACCACGTCCTGCGACGGCACGATGATCGGCTCGCCGTTGGCCGGCGACAGGATGTTGTTGGTGGACATCATCAGCGCACGCGCTTCCAGCTGGGCTTCCAGCGAAAGCGGCACGTGCACGGCCATCTGGTCACCGTCGAAGTCGGCGTTGAACGCGGTGCAGACCAGCGGGTGCAGCTGGATCGCCTTGCCTTCGATCAGCAGCGGCTCGAACGCCTGGATGCCGAGGCGGTGCAGGGTCGGCGCGCGGTTCAGCAGCACCGGATGCTCGCGGATGACTTCTTCCAGGATGTCCCAGACCTCGCCTTCCTCGCGCTCGACCAGCTTCTTGGCGGCCTTGATGGTGGTGGCCAGGCCGCGACGCTGCAGCTTGGCAAACACGAACGGCTTGAACAGCTCCAGCGCCATCTTCTTCGGCAGGCCGCACTGGTGCAGCTTCAGGTACGGACCGACGGTGATCACCGAACGGCCCGAGTAGTCCACGCGCTTGCCGAGCAGGTTCTGGCGGAAGCGACCCTGTTTGCCCTTGATCATGTCGGCCAGCGACTTGAGCGGGCGCTTGTTGGTGCCGGTGATGGCGCGGCCGCGGCGGCCGTTGTCCAGCAGCGCGTCAACCGATTCCTGCAGCATGCGCTTTTCGTTGCGCACGATGATGTCCGGCGCGTTGAGCTCCAGCAGGCGGCGCAGGCGGTTGTTGCGGTTGATGACGCGGCGGTACAGGTCGTTCAGGTCGGAGGTCGCGAAGCGGCCACCGTCCAGCGGCACCAGCGGGCGCAGGTCCGGCGGCAGCACCGGCAGCACGGTCATGACCATCCATTCCGGACGGTTGCCCGATTCCAGGAAGGCCTCGACCAGCTTGATGCGCTTGGTCAGGCGCTTGAGCTTGGTTTCCGAACCGGTGGAGGCGATCTCCTCCTTCAGCTTCACCATCTCGGCCTGCAGGTCGATGGTGCGCAGCAGCTCGTACACGGCCTCGGCGCCCATGGCGGCGTCGAAGTCGTCACCGTGCTCCTGCCGCGCCTGCAGGTACTGCTCTTCGGTCAGCAGCTGGCGGCGCTCCAGGGCGGTCAGGCCCGGCTCGGTCACCACGTACGCTTCGAAGTACAGCACGCGCTCGATGTCGCGCAGGGTCATGTCCAGCATCAGGCCGATGCGCGACGGCAGCGACTTGAGGAACCAGATGTGGGCGACCGGCGAAGCCAGGTCGATGTGGCCCATGCGCTCGCGGCGCACCTTGGCCAGGGTCACTTCGGTGCCGCACTTCTCGCACACGACGCCGCGGTGCTTCATGCGCTTGTACTTGCCGCACAGGCACTCGTAGTCCTTCACCGGGCCGAAGATGGCGGCGCAGAACAGGCCGTCGCGTTCCGGCTTGAAGGTGCGGTAATTGATGGTTTCCGGCTTCTTCACCTCGCCGAAGGACCACGAGCGGATCAGGTCCGGCGAAGCCAGGCCGATCTTGATCGCGTCGAAGTCCAGCGTCTGGCGCTGCTGGTTGAAGAGATTGAGCAGGTCTTTCATGGTGTTCTCCGAAAGGAGGAATGCTGTGTCGATGGGCTGTCAGGGCGCTGCCGGCGGCGCCGCCGCATCACTGCGGCGGCGCCTGCTCGATCAGTTGTCTTCCAGTTCCATGTTGATGGCCAGGGAGCGGATTTCCTTCACCAGCACGTTGAAGGACTCCGGCATGCCCGCGACCATCTCGTGCTCGCCGTCGACGATGTTCTTGTACATCTGGTTGCGGCCCTGCACGTCGTCGGACTTCACCGTCAGCATTTCCTGCAGGGTGTAGGCCGCGCCGTAGGCTTCCAGCGCCCAGACTTCCATCTCACCGAAGCGCTGGCCGCCGAACTGCGCCTTGCCGCCCAGCGGCTGCTGGGTGACGAGCGAGTACGGACCGGTCGAACGGGCGTGCATCTTGTCGTCGACCAGGTGGTTCAGCTTCAGGTAGTGCATGTAGCCGACGGTGGTCTTGCGGTCGAAAGCCTCGCCGGTGCGGCCGTCGTACAGCTGCATCTGCGTCTTGCTGGCGTTGAAGCCCAGCTGCTCGGTGTCCTTGTCGCCATCCGGGTATGCCAGGTTCAGCATCTCGCGGATCTCGTCCTCGTGCGCGCCGTCGAACACCGGGGTCGCCATCGGCACGCCGTCGGTCAGATTCTTGGCCAGCGCCACCAGCTCCTCGTCGCTGAACTGCGACAGGTCGACGCGATCACCGGACAGCTTGCTGTCGTGGTTGTAGATCTTGCCGAGGAACTCGCGCAGCTCGCTCACCGCGCGCTGCTGCTCCAGCATCTTCTGGATGCGCTTGCCCAGGCCCTTGGCGGCCCAGCCCAGGTGCACTTCGAGGATCTGGCCGATGTTCATGCGCGACGGCACGCCCAGCGGGTTCAGGCAGATGTCCACCGAGGTACCGTCGGCCATGTACGGCATGTCCTCGACCGGCACCACGTTGGAGACCACACCCTTGTTGCCGTGGCGGCCTGCCATCTTGTCGCCCGGCTGGATGCGGCGCTTCACCGCCAGGAACACCTTGACCATCTTCAGCACGCCCGGGGCCAGATCGTCGCCCTGGGTGATCTTGCCGCGCTTGTCGGCGAAGCGGCGCTCAAACTCCTTCTCGTGCGCCTGGATCTGCTTCTGGGCGCGCTCGATGGCTTCCGAAGCGTCCTCGTCCTTCATGCGCAGGGTGAACCAGTCGGCCTTCTTCAGGCCGTCCAGGAAGGCGTCGGTGATGGTGTCGCCCTTCTTCAGGCCGGCACCGCCATTGGCCACCTTGCCCACGATCTGCGAACGCAGGCGCGCGTAGATCGCCGCTTCCAGGATGCGGAACTGGTCGTCGAAGTCCTTCTTGACGCGCTTGATCTCGTTCTCTTCGATCTGGCGCGCGCGCTTGTCCTTCTCGATGCCGTCGCGGGTGAAGACCTGCACGTCGATGACGGTGCCGTCCATGCCCGGCGGCACGCGCAGCGAGCTGTCCTTAACGTCGGACGCCTTCTCGCCGAAGATCGCGCGCAGCAGCTTCTCTTCCGGGGTCAGCTGGCTCTCGCCCTTCGGCGTGACCTTGCCCACCAGGATGTCGCCGGCGCGGACTTCCGCACCGATGTACACCACGCCGCTCTCGTCCAGGCGGTTCAGCGCCTGCTCGGAGACGTTCGGGATGTCGGCCGAGATTTCCTCCGGCCCCAGCTTGGTGTCGCGCGCGACGCAGGTCAGCTCCTCGATGTGGATCGTGGTGTAGCGATCCTCTTCCACCACGCGCTCGGAGAGCAGGATGGAGTCTTCGAAGTTGTAGCCGTTCCACGGCATGAACGCGATCAGCATGTTCTGGCCCAGGGCCAGCTCGCCGATGTCGGTCGACGGACCGTCGGCCAGCACGTCGCCGCGGGCGATGACGTCGCCCACCTTCACCAGCGGACGCTGGTTGATGCAGGTGTTCTGGTTCGAGCGGGTGTACTTGATCAGGTTGTAGATGTCGACGCCGGCGTCGGTGGCGTCGGTGATCTCGTTCTCGTTGACCTTGACCACGATGCGGCCGGCGTCGATCTGCACGATCTCGCCACCGCGACGGGCATTCACGGTCACGCCCGAGTCACGCGCCACGGCACGCTCGATGCCGGTGCCGACCAGCGGCTTCTGCGCACGCAGGGTCGGAACGGCCTGGCGCTGCATGTTCGCGCCCATCAGTGCGCGGTTGGCGTCGTCGTGCTCCAGGAACGGCACCAGCGCCGCGGCGACCGACACGGTCTGCATCGGCGAGACGTCCATGAAGTGCACTTCCGCCGGCGGCTTCAGCAGCGACTCGCCCTGGTAACGGCACGGCACGAACTGCTCGGTGAGCATGTTCTTGGCATCGGTCAGGGCGTTGGCCTGGGCGATGACGTACTCGTTCTCCTCGATCGCCGACAGGTACTCGACGTCGTCGGTGACCTTACCGTCCACGACCTTGCGGTACGGCGTCTCGAGGAAGCCGTACTGGTTGGTGCGGGCGAACACCGCCAGCGAGTTGATCAGGCCGATGTTCGGGCCTTCCGGGGTTTCGATGGTGCAGACGCGGCCGTAATGGGTCGGGTGCACGTCGCGGACTTCGAAGCCGGCGCGCTCGCGGGTCAGGCCGCCCGGGCCCAGCGCCGAGACGCGACGCTTGTGGGTCACTTCCGACAGCGGGTTGTTCTGGTCCATGAACTGCGACAGCTGCGAGGAGCCGAAGAACTCCTTGATGGCAGCGGCGACCGGCTTGGCGTTGATCAGCTCCTGCGGGGTCAGGCCCTCGGACTCGGCCATCGACAGGCGCTCCTTGACCGCGCGCTCGACGCGGACCAGGCCCACGCGGAACACGTTCTCGGCCATTTCGCCGACCGAACGCACGCGGCGGTTGCCCAGGTGGTCGATGTCGTCGACCACGCCACGGCCGTTGCGGATCTCGGTCAGGACCTTGATCACGTCCAGGATGTCGGAACCGTCGCCATGGGTGGAGACCAGGCGCTTGGATTCTTCGTCGTTGCGCTCGCCGAAGTACTTGCTGTCGTACAGCACGGCTTCGCCGGTGACTTCCTTGCGGCCGACGCGACGGTTGAACTTCATGCGGCCGACCGTCGACAGGTCGTAGCGCTCGAAGGTGAAGAACAGGTTGTGGAACAGGTTCTGCGCGGCGTCCTTGGTCGGCGGCTCGCCCGGGCGCATCATGCGGTAGATCTCGACCAGGGCCTCGAGCTGGGTCTTGGTCGGGTCGATGCGCAGGGTGTTGGACAGGTACGGGCCACGGTCCAGGTCGTTCACCCACAGGGTGCCGACCGCGTCGACGCCGGCCTTGCGGAAGTTCTGCAGCTGTTCTTCGGTGATCTCGTCGTTGGCCTGGGCCAGCAGTTCGCCGGTGTTGGCGTCGACCACGTCGTGCGACAGGATGCGGCCGACCAGGTAGTCGTCCGGCACGGCCAGCGCGGCGATGCCCGAGGCCTGCAGCTGCTTGACGTGGCGCGCGGTGATGCGCTTGCCGGCTTCCACGATGACCTTGTCGCCATCGGCCAGGTCGAAGCCCAGGGTCTCGCCGCGCAGGCGTTCGGCCACCAGCTCCAACTGCACGCCCTCGCCTTCCGGCAGGATGTGGAAGGTGTTGATGTCGAAGAACTCGTTGAGCATTTCTTCGTTGTTGTAGCCGAGCGCGCGCAGCAGGATCGACACCGGCAGCTTGCGGCGGCGGTCGATACGGGTGAACAGCGCGTCCTTCGGGTCGAACTCGAAGTCCAGCCAGGAGCCGCGGTAGGGAATGATGCGGGCGCTGTACAGCAGCTTGCCCGAGCTGTGGGTCTTGCCGCGGTCGTGGTCGAAGAACACGCCCGGCGAACGGTGCAGCTGCGAAACGATGACGCGCTCGGTGCCGTTGACGATGAAGGTGCCGTTGTCGGTCATCAGCGGGATTTCGCCGAGGTAGACCTCCTGCTCCTTCACGTACTTGATCGCCTTGGTGGACGATTCCTTGTCGTAGATGACCAGGCGCACGGTCACGCGCAGCGGCGCGCCGTAGCTCATGCCACGCTGGCGGCACTCGCGCTCGTCGAACACCGGCTCGCCCAGCTTGTAGCCCACGTACTCCAGGGCGGCGTTGCCGCTGTAGCTGGAGATCGGGAACACCGACTTCAGCGCGGCATGCAGGCCGTGGTCGGAGCGCTTGGCCGGGTCAACGTTTTCCTGCAGGAACTCGCGGTAGGAGTCGACCTGGATGGCGAGCAGGAACGGCACCTCGAGGATCGAGCGCTGCTTGCCGAAATCCTTGCGGATGCGCTTTTTTTCGGTGTACGAATAGGACGTCATGGGATCTTCCACCTTGTTGTGCGGGCCGTGCGTCCACGACCCGGAAGGGAACTTTTAAATTGTCAGTTGGAAGTCGCTGGTATTGCCGGCACCAGCACGCCTTCTCCCGCTACTTCCAACTGCCAACTCGTCTGCCTGCCGCCCTGCCCGCCGCGCGATGCGCGGGCCGGCCGGGGTTGGAACGCAGCCCGTGTTAGGCTTTTCACCGCACCGGGCATGCCCGGCTCTACAACGACCAAAGGCCGGGGGCTTTAGGCCCCCAGCCCTGGCTGCATCGCCGTGATTCGATGGCGACGCAAGGGAACTGCTTACTTCAGCTCGACGGTGGCGCCGGCGGCTTCCAGTTCCTTCTTGAACTTCTCGGCGTCTTCCTTCGAAGCGCCTTCCTTCACGACGCCACCGGCCTCGGCCAGATCCTTCGCTTCCTTCAGGCCCAGGCCGGTGATGGCGCGCACGGCCTTGATGACTTCGACCTTCTTGGCGCCGGCATCCTTCAGGATGACGTTGAACTCGGTCTGCTCTTCGACGGCAGCGGCCGGGCCGGCAGCGGCGACGGCCATGACCGGGGCGGCGGCGGAAACGCCGAACTTGTCTTCGATGGCCTTGACCAGCTCCATCACTTCCATCAGGGACTTCTCGGCGATGGCGTCGACGATCTGTTCGTTGGTAAGGGACATTTTGATTACCTTTGGAAAATATTCTGGATTGAGGTTCTATTCAGAACCACGGGAACGTCGAACTCAGGCGGTTTCAGCGGCCGGCTCGGCAGCTTCGACAGCCGCACCACCGTTCTGCTTCTCACCAACAGCCTTGACGGCGCGCGCGAACATGGTGACCGGCTCGGTCAGGACGCGGGCCAGCATGGCCAGGGCCTGATCACGGGTCGGCAGCGATGCCAGCACGTCGACGTGGCTGGCCGGGAAGATTTCCCCACCGATCGCCACGACCTTCGCCTTCAGCTTGTCGTTGCCCTTGGCTGCTTCCTTGATCAGGCGACCGGCGGCGCCGGGCTCCTCGAGCGAAAACGCATACAGCAGCGGACCGACCATCTGGTCCTTAGCGACTGCGAAATCGGTGCCTTCGACGGCGCGCGCGGCCAGCGTGTTCTTGACAACCTTCAAGAAAACGCCGGTTTCGCGGGCCTGCTTGCGCATCGCGGTCATCTGGGCGACCGTGGTGCCAGCGTATTCGGCTGCGATCAAGGAGTGGGCCTTGGCGGCGACGTCTGCCAGTTCGGCGACTACTTCTTGCTTCTGGGACAGATTGAGAGCCATTGCACTCCTCCAATTGAACTCCGCTTACGGCTCCTGCCGTGTGCGGTCCTGTGCGGCATCCGTCCTGGACGCCGGGAACATCGGGATGATGCTCCGGGGGTGGGCCGTTCTAGACCTGGAGTGGGCCAACCTGGGAAACCCAGACGTGCGTGAACCAGAAAAACTCCAGAAGGGCACCATCTACGCAGGGTGATTCCGGGGAATCGATTAAGCGATCCCGCTATACCGGCGGCGACTCCTTGCCAGATCGAGCTTCCCTGCCCGTCGCCGGTATGCGCTGACCGCGCCTGCGGTCTTTGACGGCTACCGCGGACGATGCACTGCCCGCGATGCCTTCAAATGTCACGGCCACGGCACCGAGGCGCCGCATCCGCTTGAAACAATTACTTCAGGGTCAGCGACGACTGGTCGACGGTGACGCCCGGGCCCATCGTCGAGCTGACCGAAACCTTCTGCAGGTAGGTGCCCTTCGAGGTGGCCGGCTTGGCCTTGATCAGGTCCAGCAGCAGCGCCTGCAGGTTCGACTGCAGCGCGGCGTTGTCGAAGCTGGCCTTGCCGATGGTGCAGTGGATGATGCCGGCCTTGTCGGTGCGGTAACGGACCTGGCCCGACTTGGCGTTCTTCACGGCTTCGCCCGGGTTCGGGGAAACGGTGCCGACCTTCGGGTTCGGCATCAGGCCGCGCGGGCCCAGCACGGTGCCCAGCTTGCCGACGACGCGCATGGCGTCCGGGGTCGCGATGACCACGTCGTAGTTCAGGTCGCCGGCCTGCATCTTCTCGGCCAGGTCGTCCATGCCGACGGCTTCGGCGCCCGCGGCCAGGGCTTCGTCAGCCTTGGCGCCGGCCGGGGCGAACACCGCCACGCGCACCGACTTGCCGGTACCGGCCGGCAGCACGGTCGAACCGCGCACCTGCTGGTCGGACTTCTTCGCGTCCACGCCCAGGCGCACGGCGACGTCGATCGACTCGACGAACTTGGCCTTGGTGGCGGTCTTCAGGATGTTGATCGCGTCCTCGAAGGCGTAGCTCTTGCCCGGGACGACGGCGGCCTTGATGGCCTTCTCACGCTTGGTCTGTGCCATCTGATTAACCCTCCACCACCAGGCCCATGGAACGGGCCGAGCCCGCGATCGTACGCACGGCGGCGTCCAGGTCGGCAGCCGTCAGGTCCGGCTCCTTCGCCTTGCAGATTTCTTCAAGCTGCTTGCGGGTGACCTTGCCCACCTTGTCGGTGTTCGGGCGCTTGGAGCCGGAGGTGATGCCCGCCGCCTTCTTGAGCAGCACGGTGGCCGGGGTGCTCTTGGTGATGAAGGTGAAGGTACGGTCCGAGTAGGCCGTGATGATCACCGGCACCGGAATACCCGGCTCCAGCTTCTGCGTGGCGGCATTGAACGCCTTGCAGAACTCCATGATGTTCAGGCCGCGCTGACCCAGCGCGGGACCGACCGGCGGCGAGGGGTTGGCCTGACCGGCCTTCACCTGCAGCTTGATGTAACCGACAACTTTCTTTGCCATTTGAGTGCTCTCCGGGTGCTAGCGCCTTGCGACAACAGGCTCCCCATCGGACCGGGAATCACGCGTCCCGGCATCGCGTTTTGAAATCTTGGAATCGCGGCAAAGGCCACCTCGCGGCGGCCTTTGGTCTCAGCCCCTTTCAGGGAGCCGGTAATTCTAGCAGTTTTTACGCCGCCAACCTGAACAGGCTGGTGGCAAGGCTCAGACCGCCTTCTCGACCTGGCCGAACTCGAGCTCGACCGGGGTGGCGCGACCAAAGATCAGCACCGACACGCGCAGGCGGCTCTTCTCGTAATTGACTTCCTCGACCACGCCATTGAAGTCGTTGAACGGGCCGTCGATGACACGGACCATCTGGCCCGGCTCGAACAGCACCTTCGGGCGCGGCTTCTCGACGCCTTCCTGGACGCGATCCAGGATGGCAGCGGCTTCGTCGTCACGGATCGGCAGCGGGCGGTCGGCGGTGCCGCCAATGAAGCCCAGCACCTTCGGGGTTTCCTTGACCAGGTGCCAGCTTTCGTTGTCGATGCGCGGAATGCCGGCTTCCTCGTGGGTCTCGATCTGGACCAGCACGTAACCCGGGAAGAACTTGCGCTCGGAACGGCGCTTCTGGCCGGAGCGCATTTCCACCACTTCCTCGGTCGGAACCAGGACGTCGCCGAAACGCTCCTCCATGCCCTCGCGGGCGATTCGGTCACGCAGGGCCTGGGCAACCGACTTCTCGAAGCCCGAATAGGCATGGACGACGTACCAACGTTTCACTGTTATCTCCTCAACGCCCCAGGAACCACTGGGTCAGCTTCTGGATCACGAAGTCGAAGCCACCCAGCAGCAGGCTCAGCACGATCACGACCACGATCACCACCCAGGTCATGCGGATGGCTTCCTGGCGGGTCGGCCATACGACCTTGCGCAGCTCGAACCGGGACTCGGAAAGGAATTCGCGGACCTGGTGGCCCTTGGCGGTGAGCATGAACAACGCGCCGCCGGCGACCAGGCCGACGACCACGGCCAGCGCACGCAGCTGACCCGACCAGGCACCCAGCTGCACCGCGCGCGCCGGAGTGGAGAACCAGAACCAGACGAACAAGCCCGCCAGCACCAGCAGGGCGGCGCCAACGTACTTGACCATATCGCCACCGGAGGCGGCGCTCTTGGAATGCTCGATCTTGCTGTTCATCCGACTCTTGCTGCGGGCGCGACCAAGGTCACTGGATAGGTGGCAAGTGGCACGCCAGGAGGGACTCGAACCCCCAACCTGCGGTTTTGGAGACCGCTGCTCTGCCAATTGAGCTACTGGCGTATGACTTGGCTTGTTTCACGTCCCTTAGACGGCGAAGGCGGACCGAGGTTCCCGGCCCGCCATTCGCGTACCAGCGGCAGACTCAACTACCGCCGGGTACTGCAGGCTTACTTGGTGATCTTGGCGACGACGCCGGCACCGACGGTGCGGCCGCCTTCGCGGATGGCGAAGCGCAGGCCTTCGTCCATCGCCACCGGGTTGATCAGCGTGACCGACATCTTCACGTTGTCGCCCGGCATCACCATCTCGACGCCCTCCGGCAGCTGCACGGCGCCGGTGATGTCGGTGGTACGGAAGTAGAACTGCGGACGGTAGCCCTTGAAGAACGGGGTGTGACGGCCACCTTCGTCCTTGGACAGCACGTACACCTCGGCTTCGAACTCGGTGTGCGGGGTGATCGAACCCGGCTTGGCCAGCACCTGGCCGCGCTCCACGTCGTCACGCTTGGTGCCGCGCAGCAGCAGGCCCGCGTTGTCGCCCGCCTGGCCCTGGTCCAGCAGCTTGCGGAACATTTCCACGCCGGTGACGGTGGTCTTCTGGGTCGGGCGGATGCCGACGATTTCGATTTCGTCACCCACCTTGATGATGCCGCGCTCGATACGGCCGGTCACCACGGTGCCGCGGCCCGAGATCGAGAACACGTCTTCCACCGGCATCAGGAACGGCTTGTCGATGTCGCGCTCCGGGGTCGGGATCCAGCTGTCCAGTGCATCGACCAGCTTCAGGATCGCCGGCACGCCGATGTCGCTCTGGTCGCCTTCCAGCGCCAGACGGGCCGAACCGTGCACGATCGGGGTGTCATCGCCCGGGAAGTCGTACTTGCTCAGCAGCTCGCGCACTTCCATCTCGACCAGTTCCAGCAGCTCGGCGTCGTCCACCATGTCGGCCTTGTTCAGGAACACGACGATGTACGGCACGCCGACCTGGCGCGACAGCAGGATGTGCTCGCGGGTCTGCGGCATCGGGCCGTCGGCGGCCGAGCACACCAGGATCGCGCCGTCCATCTGCGCCGCACCGGTGATCATGTTCTTCACGTAGTCGGCGTGGCCCGGGCAGTCCACGTGCGCGTAGTGGCGGGTCGCGGATTCATACTCGACGTGCGCGGTCGAGATCGTGATGCCACGCGCCTTCTCTTCCGGCGCGGCGTCGATCGAGGAGTAGTCCTTGAACTCGCCACCGAAACGCTCGGCACCGATCTTGGTCAGCGCGGCGGTCAGCGTGGTCTTGCCATGGTCGACGTGGCCGATGGTGCCGACGTTGACGTGCGGCTTGGTACGCTCGAACTTACCCTTGGACATGGCTGCTTCTTCTCGGTAACTGGTTGGTTATGGCGCTTTGAGCAAGATGGTGCTCACGAAAGGAATCGAACCTTCGACCTCCTCCTTACCAAGGAGGTGCTCTACCGACTGAGCTACGTGAGCGAGTTTTGTATTATGACATGTTTTCAATTTCGTTCAATGGAGCGGGAGACGGGAATCGAACCCGCACCATCAGCTTGGAAGGCTGAGGTTCTACCATTGAACTACTCCCGCACCGGGAAAACAGCCACAACATGAAACTGGTGGAGGGAGGTGGATTCGAACCACCGAAGGCGTAAGCCAGCAGATTTACAGTCTGCCCCCGTTGGCCGCTTGGGTATCCCTCCGCTCCACCCCTTTTCTGATGACCTTGGCCTAACCGGTCAGGGGTGGGAGAGCCCGCTATTCTGGTGATGGCCCGCGATGCTGTCAACAGAAATTTTCACATTCCGCGAAAATTTCCATCACCGGCAGCGCGACCCGCTCACTCGCCCGGCATCTTCAGCTTCTCGTCGGCGAAAATCGCCACGTGCGGCACGCCGTCGGCACCGATCCAGCCGCGGTACATGCCCTCGGTGTTGAACGGCGTAGCCGCCTTGCCGTCGGCCGACAGCACGATCGCGCCACCATCGCCGCCCATCGCCGGCAGGCGCTTGACGATGACCTCGTCGCCGGCCTGGGCCGGGGTTTCGCCGAGGTACTTCATGCGCGAGCAGATCTCGTGGGCCGCGGCCAGGCGGATGTAGAACTCGCCCCAGCCGGTACCCGACACCGCGCAGCTGTCGCTGGCATAGGTGCCGGCGCCGATGATCGGGGAGTCGCCCACGCGCCCGTAGCGCTTGTTGGTCATGCCGCCGGTGGAGGTGCCCGCGGCCAGCTTGCCCTGCGCGTCGAGCGCGACCGCGCCGACGGTACCGAAATGCTTGGCCGTCTCCAGGTCGGCGTGCGCCTGCCCGGCGGCCTCTTCCTTCAGCGCGCGCTGCAGCTGCTGCCAGCGCTTCTCGGTGCGGAAGTAGGACGGATCCACCTGCTCGATCTTCTGCTCGGCGGCGAACATCTCCGCGCCCTGCCCGATCATCATGACGTGCGGCGAATGCTCCATCACCGCGCGCGCCAGCAGGATCGGGTTCTTGACGGTGTGCACGCCCGCCACCGCGCCCGCGCGCAGGGTGGCGCCGTCCATCAGCGAGGCATCGAGCTCGTTCTTGCCGTCATGGGTGAAGACCGCGCCACGACCGGCATTGAAGGTCGGGTCGTTCTCCAGCACGGTGATCGCGGCGGTGACCGCATCCATCGCCGGCTTGCCGGCCGCCAGCGCCTCGTGCCCCTTGCGCAGCGCCGCCTCCAGCGCGGCGCGCGCCGCGCGCACTTCCTCCGGGTTGAGGTCCTGGCGCTCCACGCCGGCGCCACCGTGGATCACCAGCAGGGGGGAGGCCGGCGCGGCCACCGCCGACACGGAAGACAACGACGCCAGGCCCAGCAATACCGCGGAAGTCAGCTTCATGTTTCTTCACTCAGGAAAGGTGCCCGATTCTAGGCACGCCTTCATGGGTCTGAACAGACGCTGTCGCCACGGCCGCTGCCATCCACGCCCCCCCCCTGAAACGCGGGAAGGGGCCGAAGCCCCTTCCACGTCCATCCGGGCTGCGCGCGCAGGCATCAGTCCGGCTGCAGCTCCAGTTCGCCATCGACCACGTTGGCGATGGCGGTGAAGGCCGGGTTGTCGACGGTGAACCCGTCCAGGTGCAGGCGGCTGCCGGCGCCCACCCCGGTCACCGGGATGGAGCTGAATTCCAGCGATTCGCCGCTGCTCAGGCGGTCGGCGGTGCGGTGCGGCATCACCAGCCAGGCATAGCCGTCGTCGAGCGAGTAGACGCGGCCGCGGCCATCGGCCTCGACGCACAGCGCGGTGTCTTCATCCACGCCGATGCCGACGATGTCGTCCTGCCCCTTCTCCTGGGCGGCGCGGGCGACGAACACGATCAGCCGGCCCAGGCGCTCGCGCTTGGCGAAATGGGTGTCGGTGACCACGTTGGAAAGATAGGGCATGGTCAGGAAGTCCTGGTCCATGGTGACCTTGCTGCCCATCGGGTCGCTCAGCGCGGTGGGCGAGTTGACGCTGCCACCGTCCAGCGCGCCATAGCTGTACCCCCCGAGGATCGCCAGCCCGGCGCTGGTGCCACCGATCGGCTTGCCCGCGGCGACGTGCTCGTTGAGGGCCTGGTTCAGCTCGGTCCCCTTCCAGAAGCGGATGTAGCGGGACTGGTCGCCGCCGGCGATGAAGATGGCGTCGGCGCCGCGCACCACCCGCAGCACCGCCGGGTCGTCGGCGGCCTTGCGGCTGTCGAACACCAGGGTCTGCACCGAGGTGACCCCGCCGATGTCGTAGTACAGCTCGTTCTGCAGGTTGTCGTCGCCGGAGGCGCGCAGGATCACCACGCGGCCGTTGCCGGCGCGCTCGACCCACCAGTGGAAGGCTTCGGGAACCCAGTCGCCGCCGCCCATCAGCATCATCGCCGCCTGGGTCTGGCCGGGCCGCTCGGCGTCCAGGTCGCCCACTTCGTAATAGCGGTAGCCCGGATCCGACAGCCCCCTGCTCCCCGCGGCAACCGCGCCGCCGGCCATGCCGAGCGCCACCAGCACCAGGGCCAACCGCCCGCATCGGGACACCATCCGCCTCATACCGCCCTCCAGACCATCATGTAATCGCTTCCATACCGTAATGCCAGACTTTCCGGCAGTGGTCAAGCGTGTAAAAAAGGTGTTAGATGATCACGCCCCATTCACGTTTGCCGGGGCTCCCGGCGCTTGCGCGGGCCGGCCAGACACTTTCCGGAACACTTTCAGCAGAGACCTGATTCATGCGCAAACACGCAATGGTGTGTTCGATCCAGTTGGCCCTGCTTGGCATGGCCGCCTCCGCAACGGCCTTGGCCCAGAGCACCGACAACGATCAAACCAAGCAACTGGATACCGTGCAGGTCACCGGTTCGCGCATCCCGCGCGCGCAGGTGGAAGGCCCCGCCCCGGTCACCGTGGTGACCGCCGAGCAGATCCAGTCGGCCGGTTTCACCTCCGTCCCCGACGTCCTGCGTTCGCTCAGCCAGAACAGCGGCACCGTGCAGGGCCAGCAGAACACCACCGGCGCACAGTCGACGCCCGGCGCGCAGGCGGTCGACCTGCGCGGCCTCGGCCCCAACCACACCCTGGTGCTGATCAACGGCCGCCGCATCGCCGATTTCCCGCTGCCGCTCAACGGCAGGAGCAACTTCACCGACATCGGCAACATCCCGCTGGGCATGATCGACCGCATCGAGGTGCTGACCGGCAGCGCATCGGCGGTCTACGGCTCGGACGCGATGGCCGGCGTGATCAACTTCATCCTGAAGAAGTCCACCGACGGCACCACCATCGATTACCGCTATGGCGACACCAGCCGCGGCGGTGGCGAATCGCATGACCTGACCCTCACCACCGGCTTCGAGCAGGGCAATTTCAGCGGCATCGTCGGCATGGAGCTGCTCAACAAGCGCCCGCTGTGGGGCACCCAGCGCAACGTGCAGGATTCCACCCTGGACGCGCCGACCGAGCGCCGCCGCCTGCCGCGCCTGATCGCCCAGATCACCAACTGGGAAGACGACGTCAACATCGCGCCCGCCGATGGCTGCAAGGCGCTGTCGGGGCTGAACGACGGCACCACCCACCTGGCCGAGGACCGCTTCGGCGAGCCCTACTGCGGCAGTGAGCGGGCCATCGCGTACCGCACGATCCAGAACGAGCGCAAGGGCATCAACGCCTACGGTTCGTTCGAATACCGCTTCAACGACGAACTGTCGTGGTTCGCCGACCTGCAGGCCGGCCACCAGACGGTGCGCCTGCTGACCGGCACCAACGGCAACGACGTCGTCAGCGACGTCATGGGCTGGGAATTCCACGACCCGGCGTCGACCAACAACTACCGCAACAAGGTGTTCTACAACGCCGCCACCGACAGCCGCGAGATCTGGTCGCGGCAGTTCTCGCCGGAAGAGATCGGCGGGCTGCGCAACCGCATGAACACCACCACCCAGAAGACGCTGGCGGTGACCACCGGCCTCAAGGGCATCTTCGCCGAGGCGTGGAACTGGGAAGCGGCCTGGAACCACTCGCAGTACAAGGCCGACGTGGAGATGCCGCGGATCAAGGCCGACGCCGCCAACCGTTTCTTCCTGGGCGAGCGGCTGGGCTACACCGACAGCGGCTACGCGATCTACAACCCGGACCCGACGCGCCTGTTCACCCCGCTGACGCCGGCCGAGTTCGCCTCCATCGCGGCCATGTCCACGTTCCGCCCGGTGGCCAAGAACGACAACGTCAGCTTCACCGCCGACAACACCGCGCTGTTCTCGCTGCCGGCCGGCGACGTGGGTTTTGCCGGTGCGATCGAGTACGGCCGCCAGTCCTACCGCATCAACCCCGATCCGCTGGCCCTGACCGAGGACGCCTACACCGGTCCGCGCTACGGCGACGGCAGCGGCAGCCGCAACCACTGGAGCGCCGCGGGCGAACTGCGCATCCCGGTGCTGTCCACCCTGCAGGCCAGCCTGGCCGGACGCTACGACCGCTACAGCTACGGCGGCAAGCACCCGGGCAAGTTCACCTACAGCGCGGGCCTGGAATGGCGCCCGCTCGACACCCTGCTGGTGCGCAGCTCCTATGGCACCGGCTTCCGCGCGCCGGACATGCACTACCTGTTCGCCGGCGACGACTACTACCGCACCCGCTACGCCACCGACTACTACCAGTGCCGCAGCGAGGAGCCGGGCTTCAGCGACGGTGACTGCTACGACGATGGCAGCTGGGACGTGAGCACCTTCGACGTCTACAAGGGCAACATCGAGCTGGGCGTGGAGACCAGCAAGTCGTTCTCTGCCGGCTTCGTCTGGTCGCCGCTGGACGGCCTCGACCTGGCGGTGGACTACTACCAGATCAAGGTCATGAACCAGGTCCAGGTGCAGGACCGCGAGCGGCTGCGCATCACCGAGGCCAACTGCCGCCTCGGCAAGACCGACGCCGGCGTGGCCGTGGACATCAATTCGCCGACCTGCCAGGACGCGCTTGCCCGGGTGATCCGCGATGCCGATGGCGACATCAGCAGCGTGCGCTTCGCGCCGATCAACATCGCCAAGGAGGAAACCTCCGGCATCGACGTCGCCGCCAGCTACCGGCTGCAGACCCGGGCCGGCGATTTCCGCGTCAACGGCAACTACACCTGGGTCAAGGACCACACCTTCCAGCGCTACCCGGGCGACGCGTCCGAGGACATGCTGCACTACGAGACCTTCAGCCCCGCGCTGCCGCGGGCCAAGGCGAACGTGGGCGTGAACTGGGACAAGGGCGCGTGGGGCGCCAGCCTGTTCGGCAACTATCTGGGCCGCGTCCCGAACTACGACGACGACGCCTGGACCCAGGCCACCTGGCGCTTCAACGCCGGCGCGCGCTACGACATCAGCGATCATCTGCGGGTGTCGCTGTCGGTCAACAACCTGTTCGACAAGATGCCGCCGAAGGACCCGACCTGGGCCAACTACCCGTACTACGACACCGCCTGGTTCGACAGCACGGGCCGCAGCTACTTCGTGCAGGTCACCTGGAAGCTGGGCGGCAAGCCGCTGTAATACGCCCGCTCCTCGCAACAACGACAAGGCCCGCATCGCGGGCCTTGTCGTTTTCTGTGTCTGGGTAACCCGCCCGTCGATGCCCCCGGGCCCTGCCGGGTTCTCCACAGCGCATGTGCAGAAGGCAGGGAAAAGCCTGTGGAAAACCCTGACGCGCGCCGGTGCTGCAAGGACGGCGCGCACTCTGGCGCATTTTTGTCCAGGGCGGCGGGCGCCGTGGCGACGTCCGGCGCGGGCCACATATGCGAAGGCCCCGCATTGCGGGGCCTTCGCGTTCCGGGCGGTGCGCCGCGGATCAGACGTTGAAGCGGAAGTGCAGCACGTCGCCTTCCTTGACGATGTAGTCCTTGCCTTCCAGGCGCAGCCGGCCGGCTTCCTTGGCGCCCTGCTCGCCCTTGAGGGTGATGAAGTCGTCGTAGCCGATGGTCTCGGCGCGGATGAAGCCACGCTCGAAATCGGTATGGATCACGCCGGCGGCCTGCGGCGCGGTGGAGCCGGCGCGCAGCTGCCAGGCGCGGACTTCCTTCACGCCGGCGGTGAAATAGGTCTGCAGGCCCAGCAGTTTGTAACCGGCGCGGATCACCCGGTTCAGGCCCGGCTCTTCCAGGCCGAGGTCCTTGAGGAACTCGTCGCGGTCGGCGTCGTCCAGCTGCGCCAGTTCTTCCTCGATCGCCGCGCATACCGGCACCACCTCGGCGCCCTCGGCCTCGGCACGGGCGCGCACCGCGTCCAGGTGCGGGTTGTTCTCGAACCCGTCCTCGGCGACGTTGGCGATGTACATCAGCGGCTTGAGCGTGATCAGGAACATGTCGCGGACCAGCGCCTTCTCCTCGGCATCGAGCCCGGCCGAGCGCGCCGAGCGGCCCTGGTCGAGCGCCGCGGCCAGCTTCTCCAGCACCGGCTTGCGCGCCAGCGCTTCCTTGTCGTTGGCCTTGGCCGCGCGGTTGGCGCGGTCCAGCGCCTTCAGCACCGATTCCAGGTCGGCCAGCGCCAGCTCGGTATCGATGGTTTCGATATCGGCGATCGGGTCGACCTTGTTGGCGACGTGGATGACGTTGCCGTCCTCGAAGCAGCGCACCACGTGGGCGATGGCGTCGGTCTCGCGGATGTGGGCCAGGAACTTGTTGCCCAGGCCCTCACCCTTGGATGCGCCGGCGACCAGCCCGGCGATGTCCACGAACTCCATGGTGGTGGGGATCACCCGCTCCGGCTTGACGATGGCCGCCAGCGCCTCGAGCCGCGGGTCCGGCACCGGCACGATGCCGGTGTTCGGCTCGATCGTGCAGAACGGGAAATTGGCCGCGGCGATGCCCGCCTTGGTCAGCGCATTGAACAGGGTCGACTTGCCGACGTTGGGCAGGCCGACGATGCCGCATTTGATACCCATGCAACAAACTCCAGGATTCGGGATTCCGGCCTGCGCTCTCCACGGACGCCTGGGTCCGCGAAAGCGCAGGCCGCAATCACGGCTTGCCCGTGTGCAGGCGCTTCATGGCCTCGTTGAAGTCGCCGGCGACCGCCAGCGGCAGCACGTCGATGGCGTCGTCGATGGCGCGCGCGATCAGCACTTCGTCGTCCTTCGACGGACGGCCCAGCACCCACGGCACCACGCGGTCCTTGTGGCCCGGGTGGCCGATGCCGACGCGCAGGCGGTGGAACCGGCCATGCCCGAGCAGGCGGATGGTGTCGCGCAGGCCGTTCTGGCCACCGTGGCCGCCATCGAACTTCAGGCGCGCCGTGCCCGGCGGCAGGTCCAGCTCGTCGTGCGCGAGCAGGGTCTGTTCCGGTTCGATCTTCCAGAACCGCTGCGCGGCCGTCACCGACTTGCCGGACAGGTTCATGAAGGTGGCGGGCTTGAGCAGCCATACCGGCTGGCCGCCGATGTCGACCCTGGCCACTTCGCCGAACAGCTTGGCGTCGAGCGCCCAGCGCGCGCCCGCCCGTTCGGCCAGGGCCTCAACGAAATGAAACCCGGCGTTGTGCCGGGTCCGGGCGTGTTCGGTTCCGGGATTGCCCAGACCGACGATCAAGCGCAAGCCAGTCATGCGTCCACCGTTGGCTGCGTCCGCCCGTTGCGGGCGGACGCAGCCGGCCGATTACTCGGCGGCTTCCTCGGCAGCGCTCGGCGCCTTGGCGATGACCACGGCGTCGTCGTGGTCCTTGCCCAGCTTCAGCGCCGGGATTTCCACGCCCGCCGGCAGCTTCAGCTGCGACAGGTAGATGATGTCGCCGGCGGTCAGGTTCGCCAGGTCGACTTCGATCGACTGCGGCAGGTCCTTCGGCAGGCAGGCGATGTGCACTTCCTTCAGCTCGTGGGTGACCAGCACGTCGGCGGTCTTGCCGGCCGGGGAGATCTCCTCGTTGATGAAGTGCAGCGGCACGGTGGCGTTGAGCACTTCATTCTCGTTCACGCGCTGGAAGTCCAGGTGCATGACCAGCTGCTTGTACGGGTGGCGCTGCATGTCGCGCAGCAGCACCTTGTAGATGCTGCCATCGAGGTTCAGGTCGATGATCGAGGAGTAGAACCACTCGTTCTGCTGGGCCAGCCAGATTTCGTTGTGGTTGAACTCGACCATCGCCGGCTCGCGGTCACCGCCATAGACGATGCCCGGCACCAGGCCGGCGTGACGCAGGCGGCGGCTCGCACCCTTGCCCTGCACGTCGCGACGGGCGACTTTGATTTCGTGGGACTTTGCCATTGTTGACTACTCTTGGTTGTTGCACCGCATGCGGTGCGTGATGAAGGCATCCCCGCGACCAGGGATGCCGCTGCCGGTCCCGGCACGGCGCCGGGAACCGGGATGCTTCAATCCACGTACATCGAGCTGACCGATTCGCCGAAGGCGATGCGGCGCATCGTCTCGGCCAGCATCTCGGCCACGCTGATCTGGCGGATCTTGGTGCAGACACGGGCCACGTCGGACAACGGGATGGTGTCGGTCACCACCAGCTCGTCGAGCTGGGAGTTGTTCAGGTTGTCCACCGCCGGGCCCGAGAGCACGGCGTGGGTGCAGTACGCGGCGACCTTGACCGCGCCGCGCGCCTTCAGCGCGGCGGCGGCGGCGCACAGGGTGCCGGCGGTGTCGACGATGTCGTCGACCATCACGCAGGTCTTGCCTTCGACGTCGCCGATGATGTTCATCACCGTGGCGACGTTGGCGCGCGGCCGGCGCTTGTCGATGATCGCCAGGTCGGCGTCGTCCAGGCGCTTGGCCACCGCGCGGGCGCGCACCACGCCGCCCACGTCCGGGCTGACCACGATCAGGTTGTCGGTGCCGTAGGCGCGCCAGATGTCGGCCAGCAGCAGCGGCGAGGCGTACACGTTGTCCACGGGCATGTCGAAGAAGCCCTGGATCTGGTCGGCATGCAGGTCGACCGTGAGGATCTGGTCGGTATGCACGGCCGAGAACATCTTGGCGGCGACCTTGGCGGTGATCGGCACGCGCGAGGAGCGCATGCGGCGATCCTGGCGGGCGTAGCCGAAGTACGGCACCACCGCGGTGACGGAGGCGGCGCTCGCGCGCTTGAGCGCGTCGATGATCACCAGCAGCTCCATCAGGTTCTCGGCGCTCGGCGCGCAGGTCGGCTGCACCACGAACACGTCCTGCTTGCGCACGTTCTCCTGGATCTCGACCTGCACTTCGCCGTCGGAGAACTTGGAGACCAGCGCCTTGCCCGGCTGCACGCCCAGCTCCTTGCAGATGCTCTGCGCAAGGGGTTTGTTGGCATTGCCGGAAAAAACCAGCAGGTTCTGGGCGTCTTGCATGTGGGCTTTCTCGGGCGGCGGCGAAAGAGCGGGAGCGGGGGAACATCCTGTGGCGGCAGCGTCCGGCATCCGCGGCCAGCGCTTTGCTTCCCCGCACGGCAACGTGCGGGCTGCCACGGGAAAACCCGGGCAGTGGCAGGGGCGGTAGGATTCGAACCTACGAATGCCAGGATCAAAACCTGGTGCCTTGGGCCTCTTGGCGACGCCCCTGCATCAATCCTTCACTGCTATCGCTTCCAGTGCATCGAGCAGTGGCGAGCGCGCTGCGCCCGCAACCACCCATGCCCGCAGCCGCTCCGGCAACTCCGCCCGGGCGTGCTCGGCGGCAGCGCGCGTAGCGAATTCGACGAAACAACCGCTTCCCGACCCCGTGAGCCGTGCCCGGCCGACGCGCGAAAGCGCCTGGAGCACCGCATCGACGGCGGGCTCCCGGCATCGCAGCACCGGCTCGAACGCATTCCCGAGATCGGTCCCGGAAGCGAAGTCCGCTATTTTCGCGGGCGCGGCATCCCGCGTCAAATCCGGTGAACGGAACAGGTCGGCGGTGGGCACATGCACGCCCGGGTCGACCAGCAGGTACCAGGCCTGGGCCAGGTCCAGCGGCCGCAGCCGCTCGCCAACGCCTTCGGCCCAGGCGTTGCGCCCACGCACGAACACCGGCACGTCCGCGCCCAAGCGCAGCCCCAGCGCCGCCAGCGCCTCCTCGCCCAGGCCGGTGCCCCACAACGCGTTGAGTACGACCAGCACGGTCGCCGCGTCGGACGAGCCACCGCCAAAGCCACCACCGGCCGGAATGCGCTTTTCGACGCGGATATCGACACCTTTGGCGCAGTTGGCGACCTCTTTCAGCGCAATCGCGGCACGCACCACCAGGTCGTCGGCCTCGGCCACGCCGGGAACGGAGCCTCCCTCGCGGCGGACCTGGCCGTCGCCGCGCAGGCGCAGGCCGATGCGATCGCCCCAGTCCAGCAGGCGGAACACGGTCTGCAGTTCGTGATAGCCGTCCGGCCGGCGGCCGGTGATCCGCAGGAACAGGTTCAGCTTGGCCGGCGCCGGCCAGTACGACCAGCCGGCCGCGTCGACAACCGTGTTCATTGCACGCCCATGCTCCATTCATCCACGATCAACCGCACCTTGGCGTCGCCATTGACCGCCTCGATGCGGCGGGGCAGCGCCGGCCGCCCGGCGTCCTGCGGATACCAGTCGAGATAATCGATCCGCCAGCCGCCCTGCTCCAGGACCCGCGGCAATCCCGCGGCGTCGTAGCCAAGGTAGGCGGGGGCCGCGGCGTCGGCGGCGCGCATGCCGCGTACCCAGGCCGCCAGCTGCGCCACCGGGATGTCCCAGCCGGTGGCCTGCCGCAGCAGCTCGCCGGCCTCGGCACCACTGCGCGGACCGCCCTCCAGCCCGTCCAGCCGCACCACCTGCCCGGCACCGCCGCTCAGCTGCCAGCTCTGGCGCGTCACCGGCGCGGCCAGGCTCACCTGGTAGGCGTCGCCGCGCTGCTGCCAGTCGATGCGGCCGTTGCCGCCGTTGCGACCCTTGCTGATCGCGACCCGGCCCTGGAACGACCACGCCGGGACGGTATCGAGCACGGCCAGCCGCGCCGTTTCCACGGTCGGTTCGATGGTCGAATGCACCGGCGTGGACGGCGCCGGCTGCCGCGTCGCCAGCGACCCGCAGCCGGCCAGCGCGCCGGCCAGCAATGGAACCGCCATCCAGCGCCACGTCATTGCCGTCATACGCCAAGCGCCTCGACCGCACGCTGCAGCGCGCGGTTGTCCGGATCCAGCCTGCGCGCCTCGTCGAAGAAGCGCCGCGCCTCGTCCTTCTGCCCGAGCACCCACAGCACCTCGCCGACGTGCGCGGCGATCTCCGGGTCCTTGTTCAGGCTCCATGCCCGGCGCAGCTGCACCAGCGCCTCCTCCCTGCGCCCCAGCCGGTACAGGACCCAGCCATAGCTGTCGACGATGGCCGCGTTGTCCGGCTCGGCCACGCGTGCGCGGTCGATCAGCTCCAGCGCCTCCTGGTAGCGCCCGGTGCGGTCGGCCAGGGTGTAGCCCAGCGCATTGAGCGCGGCCACGTTCTCCGGCTCGGCGACCAGGATCTTGCGCAGGTCGGCCTCGGCGCGCGGGATGTCGTCGCGCCGCTCCCAGGCCAGTGCCCGCGCATACAGCAGCGCGCTGTCGTCCGGGTAGGCGGCAAGGCCGCGGGTGAGGATGCCGACCTCGGCGTCGTTGCGTTCATCGCGCTGCTGCAGCTCGGCTTCGAGCAGGTAGGCATCGCGGCGCACGTCGTCGTCCACCGAGGCATCGGCCTGGATGGCATGGACCTCGTCGGCCGCCTGCGCCTTCTCGCCCAGCTCGTGCAGCGCATTGACCGCACGCAGCCGCGCCTCGCTGCGCTGCGGGCCACCGGGCACGCCGTGGTACCAGTCCACGGCTTCGCGATAGCGCTTGAGGTACTCGGCGATCCGGCCCAGCAGCAGGCGCTGGTCCGGATCCGGCTTGCCGGCCCTGGCGGCGATGTCCTGGTACAGCGCCAGCAGCCCGGCATCGTCTTTCTGCTTGGCCAGCAGCGAGGCGCGCATGCCCCAGGTCTGCACGTCCTGGGTGCCGGCGGAGAGCACCCGTTCGGCCGCGCCGGGCTCGCCGAAGGCGTCGTAGGCGAAGGCCAGCGCGTTGCGCAGCTCGTCGTCGCCGGCGGCCTTGGGCTCGACGCCCTTCAACAGCGCCAGCGCCTCGTCCTTCCTGCCGGCCTGGTTGAGCTGGGACGCATGCAGCAGGGCCACCCGCGGTTCGTCGGGGAAGCGCCTGACCACCTCGCCGACCATGCGCCGCGCCAGCTCCGGGCGGTCCATCCGCAGCGCCAGGCGGCCGAACTCCTGCCAGGCCTCGAGATCGTCGGGAATGGCGTTGGCGTCGACCAGCTGGTCCAGCACCGTCGCCGGCGCCGCCGGGTCGCGGCCGCCCGTGGCCAGCGCCAATACCGCATACCGCCATGCCCGCGGTTCGCGCGAACGCAGCACCGCCAGCAGTTCCTTGCGCGCCAGCCGGGTGTCGCCCTGGCGCAGCGCCAGCGACGCCCGGGTACCGCGTACCGCCAGCGCGCCGGGGGCGCGCTGCGCCCACAGCGCCAGCGCTTCGGCGGCGCGGGCCTCGTCGTCGGCGAGCATGGCGATGCGGGTGGCGCGTTCGGCCAGGCCGACGTCGCCGGCGTGCTCACCCGCGGCCTGCAGGTACCAGCGCGCGGCGTCGGCAAGCTTGCCCGCCTGCAGGGAGAACTCCCCCGCCAGCACCGGGGTCAGCGACGCGGCCTGGGCACGGTCCGCCGGTGGCGGGGCCGCCAGCAGGGGCGCCGACGACAGGAGCAGCAGCGCAACGCTGCCTATACGGATGAGCCGGGTTGGTCTGGAAATGGGCATCTGCGGCAATCGGGCCGTAAAATGGCGGCCATCAACAGCCAGCAGCTTATCGCAAGCAACTGAACAGAATGACCCTGTGGGTGCTCGGACTGAACCATCAGACCGCGCCGGTGGAGCTGCGCGAACGCGCGGCCTTCGGCGGCGATGCGCTGGCGCGCGCGATGACCTCCCTGCGGCAATCGCCGCAACTGGCCGAGGCGGTGCTGCTGTCCACCTGCAACCGCACCGAACTGTATGCCGTGGCCGATGACGGCCGGCACCTGTCGCACTGGCTGGAAAGCCATGCCGGCGACCTGCAGGGGTATCTGTACGAGCACCGCGACGACGCCGCCGTGCGCCACCTGTTCCGCGTCGCCACCGGGCTGGATTCGATGGTGCTGGGCGAGCCGCAGATCCTGGGCCAGGTGAAGGACGCCTGGGCGCTGGCGCGCGACAACGGCGCCATCGGCCAGCACCTGGACCGGCTGTTCCAGCAGACGTTCTCGGTGGCCAAGCGCGCCCGCACCGACACCCGGGTCGGCGCCAACCCCATTTCAGTGGCGTCGACCGCGGTGCGGCTGGCGCAGGATTCGTTCGCCCGGCTGGAGGACTCGGTGGTGCTGCTGGTCGGTGCCGGCGAGACCATCGAGCTTGCCGCCAAGCACCTGGGCGAAGCGCGGGTGAAGCGGCTGCTGATCGCCAACCGTACCCTCGCCCACGCGCAGGAGCTGGCCAGCCGCCATGGCGGCGTGGCGCTGCCGCTGACCGAACTGGAACGCCACCTGGCCGAGGCCGACGTGGTGTTTTCGGCCACCGCCGCACGCGAACCGGTGATCCTGCAGCGGCAGGTCGCCGCCGCGCTGCGCGCGCGCAGGCACAAGCCGATGCTGTTGTTCGACCTGGCGGTGCCGCGCGACATCGAACCCGGCGTGGGCGAGCTGGCCGACGCCTACCTGTACACGGTCGACGACATGGAGCGCGCCGTGGAGGAGAACCGCCGCAGCCGCCGCGAGGCCGCCGCCGAGGCGGAGGCGATCATCGACCTGCAGGTCTCCCGCTACATGGAGAACCTGCGCGCCACCCACCTGCAGGCGCCGCTCAAGCAGCTGCGCGCGTTCGGCGAGGCCACCCGCGCCGAACTGCTGGACAAGGCGCGGCAGCAACTGGCCCACGGCAAGTCCGCCGACGAGGTGCTCGAGCAGCTCGCGCACGGGCTGACCAACCGCCTGCTGCACCCCCCTACCGCCGCGCTGCGGCAGGCCGCGCTGGAAGGCGACGCCGACCTGACCCGTGCCGCCGAGCGCCTGTTCCCGGCCGTGCCCGGGTATCGACACCCCATTGCGAGGACCGATGACGCCGACCCTGCGCCGTAAGCTGCTGGCCCTGGCCGAGCGCCGTGAAGAACTGGAACGCCTGCTTGCCGACCCGGACGTGGTCGCCGACAACACGCGCTTCCGCGATCTCTCGCGCGAATTCGCCCAGCTCGAGCCGGTGGCCAGTGCGCTGGCCGCCGAAAGCCGCGCCCGCGCCGACCTGGCCTCGGCCGAGGCGATGCGCGCCGACCCCGAACTGCGCGAGCTGGCCGAAGAGGAGATCGCCGCGGCGCAGGCGCGCCTGCAGGCGCTGGACGAGGAACTGGCGCTGCTGCTGGTGCCGCGCGACCCGCGCGACGAAGGCAACCTGTTCCTGGAAGTGCGCGCCGGCACCGGCGGCGACGAGGCGGCGATCTTCGCCGGCGACCTGTTCCGCATGTACGCCCGCTATGCCGAACGCCAGGGCTGGAAGGTCGAGATCGAATCGGACAACCCCGGCGAACATGGCGGCTACAAGGAGATCGTGGCCCGCGTGGTCGGCCGCGGCGCGTACTCGAAGCTGAAGTTCGAATCCGGCACCCACCGCGTGCAGCGCGTGCCGGCCACCGAGTCGCAGGGGCGCATCCACACCTCCGCGGCCACCGTGGCGATCATTCCCGAGGCCGACGACGTCGAGGACATCGCCATCAATCCGGCCGACCTGAAGGTGGACACCTTCCGCTCGTCCGGCGCCGGCGGCCAGCACGTCAACAAGACCGAATCGGCGATCCGCATCACCCACGTGCCGACCGGGGTGGTGGTCGAATGCCAGACCGAGCGCAGCCAGCACGCCAACCGCGACAAGGCGATGAAGCGGCTCAAGGCGCAGCTGCTGGACGCCGAGCGCAGCCGGCAGGCGGCCGCGCAGGCCGAATCGCGGCGCCTGCAGGTCGGCAGCGGCGACCGCAGCCAGCGCATCCGCACCTACAACTTCCCGCAGGGCCGGATCACCGACCACCGGGTCGAGGGCCTGACCCTGTACGACCTGCCCAACGTGATCGAAGGCGACCTGGACGCGCTGGTCGGCCGCCTGCTGCACGAGCATCAGGTGGACGAACTGGCGCGCCTGTCCGAAGGCGCCTGAGGCCCGCGCGTCGTCACTGTCGGCGGTCCCGCGGCAGATGCACGACCACGCCCGCACAATCGGCAAATCGCAGCAGAGGGTTCCGCCACCGCATGAATGTCCCGCACGACGAACGCCAGCACCTGCGCAGCGCGGTACAGCGCCAGCCGGGCGACTTCATCGCCTGGGTGATGCTGGCCGACGCCGAGCTGGGCGCCGGCGACGTGGCCGCCGGCGAACGCGCCGCGCAGCGCGCGCTGCAGTTGCGCCATGACCACCCCGAAGCATTGGCGCGGCTGGGGCGCGCGCGCTGGATGCAGGGCCGCCACGAGGAGGCGGCCAACCTGCTGCGCCACGCCTCGCGACAGGTTCCCGGGCACCCCGGCATCGCGCTGTGGCTGGGCCATGCGCTGGAGGACGCCGGCCAGCCCGAAGCCGCCGCCGATGCCTATCGCCGCGCCCATGCACTGCTCCCGGACGAGCCCTATGTGGCCGCGCAGCGCCTGAACTGGCAACGGCGGCTGTGCGACTGGCGCGGGCTGGAGGCGCTGTCGCAGCAGGTCCGCGGCGCGGTGGCGCAGGGCAACCCGGCGGTGGAGCCGTTCGCCTTCCTCAGCGAGGACGCCAGCGCCGCCGAGCAGCTGGCCTGTGCCCGCCAGCGCGCGCAGGTGATCGCCGCGTCCACCCCGCGGCTGCCACCGGCGCGGTTGCGCACCGACGGCCCGCTGCGGGTGGGCTTCCTTTCCAATGGCTTCGGCGCGCACCCCACCGGGCTGCTGACCGTGGCGCTGTTCGAGCAGCTGCGCGCCGACGCCGGGCTGCAGGTACATCTGTTCGCACTCAACGGCGACGACGGCAGCCGTATCCGCCAGCGCCTGCTGGCGGCGGCCCACACGCTGCACGCGGTCGATGGCATGCCGCACGCGGCCATCGCCGCGCGTATCCGCGAGGCCGGCATCGACGTGCTGTTCGACCTGCGCGGCTGGGGTGGCGGCGGCACACCGGAAGTGCTGGCGATGCGGCCGGCGCCGCTGCAGGTCAACTGGCTGGCCTACCCCGGCACCTCGGGCGCGCCGTGGATCGATTACGTGCTGGCCGACGCGTTCGTGTTGCCACCGGCACTGGAGCCGGCGTTCAGCGAAAAGGTGCTGCGGCTGCCGCGCGCGTTCCAGCCCTCGGACAACACCCGCGTGGTCGAGGCGCCACCGCCGCGCGGCGACTGCGGCCTGCCCGGACGCGACGGCAACGGCGGCGGCGTCGTGTTCTGCTGCTTCAACAACAGCTACAAGCTCAACCCGCGCAGCGTCGCGCGCCTGCTGGAGGTGCTGCGTGGGGTCCCCGGCAGCGTGCTGTGGCTGCTGTCGGGGCCGGGCCTGGCCGACCAGCGCCTGCGCGAGGTCGCGCAGCGGCAGGGCATCGATCCGTCGCGCCTGGTGTTCATGCCCAAGCTGCCGCACCCGCACTACCTGGCACGCTACCGGCATGCCGACCTGTTCCTCGACACCCATCCCTACAACGCCCACACCACCGCCTCCGACGCGCTGTGGGCCGGTTGCCCGGTGTTGACCACGCCCGGCCACACCTTCGCCGCGCGCGTGGCCGGCAGCCTCAACCACCACCTTGGGCTGGACGAGATGAACGCCGCCGACGATGCGGCCTTCGTCGCCACTGCGATCCGGCTGGGCAACGACCCGGCCGCGCTGGCCGGCCTGCGCCAACGCCTGGCCGCGGCCCGCCGCGATGACGGCCTGTTCGACATGGCCGGCTTCGCGCGTGATTTCGCCGCGCTGTTGAAGGATCTGCGACAACGCCCGTAGGTGCGGGGCTTGCCCCGCACGGGGCATGGCCGCGAGAGCCCGTGCAGGGCAAGCCCTGCACCTACGGGTGGGGATCCAGCGCAGGCGATGCGCCATGCGGGCCCCGCACCCACGCGCGGAGGCTCAGCGCAGGCGTTTCACCCGGCGCCGGTAATCGCCGACGTTGTCGCCGTCGATACGGCGCTGCTGGGTGCCCTTCACCTCGCCGACCTTGCGCTCCGAGCCGCTCACCGGCTTGGCCACGATCTCGGTCTCGTGCTCGAAGCCATGCGATTTGTCGGTATTGCGGTAGTACCGGTACAGGGCCCAGTACAGCGCGGTCGCGCCGGCCGGGCCTGCGGCCAGCAACCAGAGTCCACTGTCGTCGCTCATGAGGCAGCCACCAGGAATGCGATTGCGAGGGCTTCGATGATCGTGCCGGCGGTGAGCGCGGCCAGCAGCAGTTTCCACTGCTGCACGGGCACGCTGCCCATGGTCTCGCCGGTGCGGCCGTTGACCGCGATGTAGTGCAGCATGCCGCCGTTGCTGCCGGGCTGGTGGTAGGAGTACAGCCACACCGGCAGGTACATCGATACCCAGCGGGTGCCGTGGACCTCCAGCTGCTCCTGCTCCCAGCGCACGCCGCGGTCGTAGCGCGCTACTGAGCGGTGTACCTGCGCACGCGCGATCGACAGCAGCTGGTCCTCCAGCCGCGGGCGCAGCTTCTCCACGTCCAGGTCGCGCTTTTCCGAGGTGTAGCCGGCCAGGTAGGAGGCATTCCACTTCAGCGCGTTCTTGGTGTCGAACGGCAGGATGGCGTTGATGATGTTGTTGGTATTGGTGCGCGTGTCCAGGTTGCCGCGCCCGGCCGACGATTCCAGCGGCAGGTCGTCGACGGTGAAGTCCACCTGCCGCTCCACCTGGTAGACGTCGGCGTCGTAATAGGTCTGCCGGTTCTTCTCGGTGCCGCGGGTGTACTCGCGGGTCTTGATCTCGCCCCTGCCGGCCACCGCCGCGCTGACATTGCCGTCGACGATCATGTACGGCAGGTAGACGCCGACCACGTTCTCCGGGGTGAACTGGTCCTTGAACGCCTTGAGCGCGAACAGGCGGCGCTTGTGCACGAACTGGCGGATGCGCGCGACCGCGTCGTCCTTCTTTATGTGGAACGGCAGCACCGCGTCGGGCACCGCGCCGTTGGCGATCTGCTCGTTGACGCCGAACACATGCCGGCACCAGTGGCAGCGCGCGGTCATGCTGCTCTGGGTGTTGACGGTGACCTCGGCGCCGCAGCCGCTGCATTTGAAGGTCATCAATACCGCGGCATCGGCGTCGATGTCGCGCGCACCGGAGGCGATGACGGTACCGCGCAGCTGGTCGATGGCCTCGCCCAGCCCGAACGCCTCTTCCACCCGCGCGCCATGCCACTCGTGGCGGCAGTACAGGCACACCAGCACGTCGCTGCCGGCCCGCGGGCGGATGTCGGTGGCACCGCATTTGGGGCAGCGGTTGAGGCCGTCCTTCAGCTCGGCGGCGGAGGTATCGATGGCCAGCGGATCGGGCGCCTCGACCTCGTCGCGGATGGCCTGGGGCAGATCGGCGGTCTCCAGCGGGAAACCGCCGGGCGGCGGCGGGACATCGCGCGGCGAGCCGGGCCCGTCCAGCGTCGCCGCCGGCAAGGGCGGCGGCGCGGCGGCGGACCCGGGCAGCGGCGGTGGGCCGTTACGGGGATCGGACATGGGCGTCGTGGGTCCTGCCGGTTACAGGCCCAGCGCCTTGGCTTTCAGCGCGTCGTAGTCGGCCTGGGTGATCAGCCCCAAGTCCAGCATTTCCTTGGCCTTCTTCAGCCTGGCCACCGGATCGTCGGCCGCCGGCGCAACCGGCTGCTGCATGCCGCCGACGCCGAACATGCCCGAGGCCATGCCGACGCCGACCAGGCCGGCCGCACCGCCGTTCTCGCCGGCCGCCTGGATGCCCTGGGCGACGCTGGCCTGCAGGTTGGAATTGCCGCGCGCGCCGGACAGCGCGTCGGCGCGCTGCACGGTCTTGAGCAGCTCGCGGGTGTTGGCGTCGTACTCGATCGAGACGATGGCGGTCTTGACGATGGCCAGGCCGCGGTCGGACTGCCAGTGGTAAGCCTGCTCGACCGCCGCCGACAGGCTCTGCGCGAAGCCGATCGAGTCCTGCTGCAGTTTGGTGATGCGGTTGCCCTTGGCCGGATCGTTCGTGTACAGGCTGAACGCCGGCGCGAGCGAGCCGACCACTTCGTTGAACAGCTGGCTGGCGGCGGCGTTGTCCAGGTCGGTGAAATCGAACACCTGGCCGGGGCGCAGGTAACTGGCCGGCACGAAGTTCTTCACGAACAGGATCGGGTCGACGATCTTCAGCGTGTACGAGCCGCGCGTGACCGCGCCGACCTGGGTGTTGAGGAAGCCGTCATCCCAGTAGATCTCGGACTGGGTGCCGAAGCGGTTGTCCGGCAGTTCCTTGAGCGAGACGAAGAACGCGGCCTGCTGCGCACCCGGCTGGCCGCCGAACTTGAAGCGCTCCCAGCTCTGCTTGATGAAGGTGCTGACCAGGCCGTCGCCGGCGAAGATCGACTGCGAGTTCGGGTCGTCCGAACGCCATTCGTAACCGCCCGGCTCGGCGACGAAGCCGGTGATGGCGCCGTCCTGGAACAGCAGCAGGCCGTAGCCCTCGGGCACGACGATCTTCGAGCCGTTGCTGATGATGTTGGACGAGGCGCCGGTGTTGGAACCACGGCCGGCATTGGTCCCGCGCGGCACCGCGGCGAACAGCGCCGCCGTCGCCGGCAGGCCGTCCGGCACCGTGAAAAAGTCCTTCCACTGGTCGGCCAGCACGCCGCCGATCGCACCCTTTGCTGCCTGGACAAGCCCCATCGCACCGCTCCTGATCCATTGCCGGGCACCACGCCCGGCGCTGCGGCAAAACTACATGAAAACCGATGCGCGGGGAAAAGCCGGTCGGCGGCCGGGAAGGCACCGGGTGCTCCGCCGCGGGCCCGGCAACCCGTCGCTGCCGCGAGGACCGCCCGACTGGTTCACGGTGCCCCGGCTGCGCTAGGCTCGCGCTTCGGGACAGGGAGACCGCCGTGGACAAGCTCAAGCGCAAGCAGTACGAGCAGTTGCTGGAGCCCATGCAACTGGAACTGACCGCGATGGCGCGCTGGGTGCAGCACTCGGGCCAGCGCCTGCTGGTGCTGTTCGAGGGCCGCGACACCGCCGGCAAGGGCGGCGCCATCCAGGACATCGCGCGCCACCTGAACCCGCGCCAGTGCCGCATCGTCGCCCTGCCCAAGCCGACCGACCGCGAGCGCACGCAGTGGTACTTCCAGCGCCATGTGGCGCATCTGCCGGCGGCGGGCGAAATCGTGCTGATGGACCGCAGCTGGTACAACCGCGCCGGCGTGGAAAAGGTCATGGGCTATTGCACCGACGCCCAGTACCAGGCGTTCCTCACCCAGGCACCGGTGTTCGAGCGGCTGCTGGTGGATGACGGCATCCTGCTGTTCAAGTACTGGCTGTGCGTGGACCAGGCGCAGCAGGAAAAGCGCTTCGCCGAGCGTCGCGAGAACCCGCTCAAGGGCTGGAAGCTGTCGCCGGTGGACCTCCGCTCGCGGGTGGAGTACGACGCCTACACCCATGCCCGCGAGGCCATGCTCGAGGCGACCCACACCCACCATGCGCCGTGGACGCTGGTGGATTTCAACGACCAGAAGCGCGGCCGCCTGACCCTGATCCGCGACCTGCTCGACCGCCTGCCGGAAACACGCCTGGACGAGGCGCTGATCGACCTGCCGCCGCTGCCAGACGAACCAAAGAAGGAAAAATACGGCATGGTGAAACCGCTGCCGCCCTACCCCGCGACGTAGATGCGGGGCTTGCCCCGCATGGGGGCGTGGCGGGAAAGCGTGTGCCGGGCGAGCCCGGCACCTACATGGTCCACAGCCGCCTTGGGTGGATGCAGGGCTTGCCCCGCAGGGGGCGTCGGGGAAGGCTGTGCCGGGCGAGCCCGGCACCTGCATGGTCCGCAACTGGTTTCCGTAGATGCGGGGCTTGCCCCGCATGCGGGTCTTGCCGGGCATGCGCCGCGCGGCAGGCGGCGGGGTTTCAGCCCACCTTGCCGCCAGCCTCGACGATGGCCTGCTCGATCTTGCCGGCATCGACCGGGCCCAGGAACTGGTGGGCGACCTTGCCATCGGGCGCGATCAGGTAGGTCATCGGCAGACCGCGCGGCGTGGCGAAGTCCTGCGGCGGGTCGTACGGGTCGAGGATGACGATCGGGTAGGCCACCGGGTGCTTTTCCAGGAAGGCGCGCATGTCGTCCGGTTCGATGTCCTCGTAGGCCAGGCCGACCACCTCGACGTTGCCGCGCATGGCGTGCAGCGCCGACAGTTCCGGCATTTCCTGCAGGCACGGCGCGCACCAGGTCGCCCAGAAATTGACCACCACCCATTTCCCGCGATGGCCGGCCAGGTCGTAGTCCTCGCCGGCCACGGTCCTGGCCTGCAGCCGCGGCAGTGCCGCGGTCTGGGCCACCACGCCTGGGTTGGCGCTGGCGGCAGGCGGTTCGGCCGGCTTCGACGCAGGTGCGGCCGCGGGCTGGCTCTGGGCCCCGGCCCCGGCGGGCGCGCCGGCGTCGGGCGCGCTGCAGCCGGCCAATGCCAGCGCCAGCAGCGCGAAGGGAAGCAATCGGGTCATCGTTCGTCTCCGGTAATGGCATAGATGTCGCCGACGCGGCGCTTGAGCAGCTCGCGCAGCGGCACGCGCAGTTCGTCCAGCGCGCGGCAGGCCGCCTGGCCCAGCGCGTCCTCGCGGAACGGCAGGTATTCCTCGGCGATCGGAATGCGCAGCTGCGAGCTCTCGTACAGCTCGCGCAGGGTGATGCCGTCCAGGTCGCGCGCCAGCAGCCACTGGCCGCGTTCGTCGCGCCGCAGCAGGTTGATCGCCTCCATCTGGCACAGCAGTTCCTGCAGCAGCGAATCGGTGAGCATCGGCTCCAGCGCCAGCAGTTCCTCTTCGTCCAGCCCACGTCCCTGCGCGCGCGCCTCGCGGAAGCGCCCGAGCAGGCGCAGCAGGCCGTACAGCTCGCAGCCCTGCGGCAGGCGCAGGGCGACCGGCTGGTAGCGGAACGCGGCGATCGACGACGCCAGCGAGGCGCCCAGCAGCACCGACACCCAGCCCAGGTAGATCCACAGCAGCAGGATCGGCACGAACGCCACCGTGCCGTACAGCTTCTGGTAGGACTGGAAGCTGCCCAGGTACAGGCCCATGCCCCACTTCACCAGTTCCAGCATCACCACCGCCAGCAGGGCGCCGGGGATGGCATGGCGCCACTTCACGGTGTGGTGCGGGACCACCCGGTAGACCAGCATCACGCAGGCGAACTCGATCAGCACCGGCGCCAGGCGCAGCGCCAGGTCGGCCAGCCAGCGGCCCTCGACGGTGCCGAACAGCGGCAGCGCGAACACCTTGGCCGACACCGCCAGCGAGGCCGCCGCGAGCATCGCGCCCAGGGTCAGCACGGTCCAGTACACCAGGAAGCGGGTCAACCGCGGCCGCGCCGAGGCCACCCGCCAGATGCGGTTGAAGATCTGCTCGATGCTGTTGAGGGTGATCAGCAGCGACGCCACCAGCGCGATGAAGCCGGCCGCGGTGAGCTGGCCGACGCTGGCCGAGAACTGCCGCAGGTAGCCTTCCGCCGCACGCGCGGCCGAAGGCACGAAATTGGAGAACACGTAATCGCTGAGCGCCTCGCTCCAGCGGTCGAACATGGGGAACGCCGACAGCACCCCGAACACCACGATCGCCAGCGGCACCAGCGCGAACACGGTGGTGTAGGCCAGCGCGCCGGCCGCCTCGAACAGGCGGTCGTCGAGGAAACGGTGCCACAGGAAACGGGCGAAACTGGCCCGGCGCCCGCTGTCACGGACCCGTTCCATCCATAGATTGAGCGAATCCAGGGGTTCCATGCGGCAAGGGTACCCGATGCAAAGCGCGGCCCGCATCGCCGATACTGCCGCCTCCCGTGTGATGAGTGGATGGTGCGATGGCGGAAATCCTGGTGCTGTACTACAGCCGCGGCGGCTCGGTGGCGCGGCTGGCGCGGCAGATCGCCCGCGGCATCGGCGAGGTGCCGGGCATGGGCGCGCGCCTGCGCACGGTGCCGCCGGTCGCCGCCGTCACCCAGACCAGCGCGCCGCCGGTGCCGGAAGACGGCGCCCCGTATGTCGAGATCGCCGACCTGGCCGAATGCGCGGGCCTCGTGCTCGGCAGCCCGACCCGCTTCGGCAACATGGCCGCGCCGGTCAAGCATTTCCTCGACGGCCTCGGCGCGGAGTGGGTCAACGGCACCCTGTCCGGCAAGCCGGCGGCGGTGTTCACCTCCACCGCGTCGATGCACGGCGGGCAGGAGTCGACCCTGCTGTCGATGCAGCTGCCGCTGCTGCACCACGGCTGCCTGATCGTCGGCATTCCGTTCACCGAACCGGCGCTGAGCCACACCACCAGCGGCGGCACGCCATACGGCGCCAGCCATGTGGCCGGCGCCCAGGACGACCCGCAGCCGAGCGACGACGAAGCCCACCTGGCGCGCGTGCTCGGCCGGCGCGTGGCCGACATCGCGCGGAGGCTGGCGCGATGAGCACGGCGACACGACGGCACCCGACCCTGCTGCTGGCGCTGATCGCGCTGGCCGCGCTCTACACCTGGTGGTTCCTGGACGACAAGCACTGGCTGGCGACGCAGCTGGTGTTCACCGGGCCGCCGCTGCTGCTGGCCATCGCCCTGCGCCTTGGCTGGCGGCTGGCGCCGTTCTGGTCGGGCGTGTTCGCGCTGGGCTGGTTCAGCCATGGCGTGATGAGCGCATGGAGCCACCCGGAGACCGCGCCGCTGGCGTGGCTGGAAATCGCGCTGTCGCTGCTGGTGATCACACTGGCCAGCCTGCCGGGCCTGCGCGCGCGCTTCGCCAGCAAGCGCCCGTAAAGGCGGGGCCCGCCCCGCACGGGGACTGCCGACAAAAACCCCATGCGGGCGGACCCCGTCCGCGGCGCGGCTTATCATTTGCACCATCACCGTTTGGATTCACCGCCATGATGGAAGACCTCCTGATCGTCACCACCGGTGGCACGATCGACAAGATCTATTTCGACGACAAGTCCGACTACCAGATCGGCGATCCGCAGATCGGCATGATCCTGCGCGAACTGGGCGTGACCTTCCGCTTCAACGTCATCCCGATCCTGCGCAAGGATTCGCTGCACATCACCGACGCCGACCGCGAACTGATCCGCGCCACCATCGCCGCCCAGCCCACCCGCCACGTGCTGGTCACCCACGGCACCGATTCGATGGTGGCCACCGGCAAGGTGCTCAAGACCATCCCCGGCAAGACCATCGTGATGACCGGCGCGCTCAGCCCGGCGCGTTTCCGCGGCTCGGACGCCGAGTTCAACATCGGCTGCGCGATCGGCGCGGTGCAGTCGCTGCCCGAAGGCGTCTACATCGCCATGAACGGCCGCGTGTGGAACCCGGACAAGGTGCGCAAGAACGTCGAGGCCAACCGTTTCGAGTCGCTCTGAGTGGCCCGCGGTACCCGCGCCACCGCCGCGCTGGACAAGGCCGGGGTCGCCCACGGCCTGCATGCCTACGATTACGCCGCCGAGGTGGACAGCAAGGGCATGGCCGCCGCGCAGGCGCTGGGCATCGCGCCGGAACTGGTGTTCAAGACGCTGATGGCGTGGGTGGACAGGCAACCGGTGGTCGCGGTGATCCCGTGCGACCAGCGGTTGTCGCTGAAGAAGCTTGCCGCCGCCTGTGGCGGCAAGCACGCGCAGATGATGGAAGTGGCCGAGGCCGAGCGCCGCAGCGGCTACAAGGTCGGCGGCATCAGCCCGTTCGCGCAGCAGCGCCCGGCCGTCGTGCTGTTCGCCGGCGCCGCGCTGCAACACGCCCGCATCTGGATCAACGCCGGCCAGCGCGGACTGCTGCTGGACATCGCCCCGGACGACGCGCAGCGCGTGCTGCAGGCGCGCTGCGCCGACCTGTGCGAAGAATGACCGCGCGGCTGCCGCGGGCGCGGCACCCGCGGCGGCCCGCCTGAACCCGCAACCGCACACACGACGGCGCCCGCCCACGCAACACCTGCCGGACGCGCGCGGGCAACGGCACCGCCACGCCAGGCAGCCGGCGCGGCTGGAGCGGTGGCCACTCAATAGGAAAAGCCCCGCTTGCGCGGGGCTTTCCGTCCGTGGCCCGGCCCGGGGACTCAGCCGTCCAGGCGCACCAGCCAGCCGTGGCGGTCGGGCAGGCGGCCGTACTGGATGTCGGTCAGCTCCTTGCGCAGCGACATGGTCACCTCGCCGGCCGGCGCGTCCAGGTTGCCGACGGTGAAGCCCTCGCCCTTGAGCTGGCCGATCGGGGTGATGACCGCGGCGGTGCCGCAGGCGAACACCTCGGTGATGTCACCCGACGCCACGCCCTGCTTCCACTCGTCGATGGACACCTTGCGCTCTTCCACGGTCATGCCGCGGTCGCGCGCCAGCTGCAGGATGGATTCGCGGGTGATGCCTTCCAGGATCGAGCCCGACAGCGCCGGGGTGACCAGCCTGTTTTCCTTGCCGTAGACCAGGAACACGTTCATGCCACCCAGCTCTTCCAGGTACTTGCCCTCGACCGGGTCGAGGAACAGCACCTGCGAGCAGCCCTGCGCCTGCGCCTGCTGCTGCGGCAGCAGCGACGCGGCGTAGTTGCCGCCGCACTTGGCCGCGCCGGTGCCGCCCTTGGCCGCACGCGCATAGTCGGTGGACAGCCAGATCGCCACCGGCGCCACGCCCTTGGCGAAGTACGGGCCGGCCGGGCTGGCGATCACGTAGTAGCTGGCCTTGTGCGCGCCGCGCACGCCAAGGAACGCCTCGTCGCCGATCATGAACGGGCGGAAGTACAGGCTGGCCTCGTCGGCGCCGGACACCCAGTCCTTGTCCACCGCGATCATCTGCTTCAGCGACTCGACGAAAATTTCCACCGGCAGCTCGGGCAGCGCCAGGCGCGCGGCCGACCGCTGCAGGCGGCGGCCGTTGGCCTCGGGACGGAACGTCCACACCGACCCGTCGGCATGGCGGTAGGCCTTGATGCCCTCGAAGATCTCCTGCCCGTAGTGCAGCACCGCCGCGGCCGGATCCAGCGCGATCGGACCGTACGGCATCACCGCCGCGTCATGCCAGCCGGTGTCCTTGTCCCAGCGCACGGCCACCATGTGGTCGGTGAAGTGCAGGCCGAAACCCGGCTTCTCCAGGATCTTGGCGCGCTCGGCGGCGCTGCGCGGGTGGTCCGAACGGGTGACGTGGAAGCTCAGAGACTGGGACACCGGATGTTTCCTTCCAGATTGCGGGTTTTGAAGCCGGCCCGCACCCGGGCCAGCGCGTTGGACACCTTACAGCATGCCCGTTTCGAGCCGTGCCGCCTCGGACATCATGTGCTTGCCCCACGGCGGGTCGAACACCAGCTCGACGTCGGCGGCGGCCACGGTCGGGATCATCTCCAGCTTGCTGCGCACGTCGTCGACCAGGATCTCGCCCATGCCGCAGCCGGGCGCGGTCAGGGTCATGCGCACGTCCACTTCGCGCCGGCCAGCGTCCAAGTGCTTGATGTCGACTTCGTAGATGAGCCCGAGATCGACGATGTTGAACGGGATTTCCGGGTCGAAACAGGTCCGCAGCTGCTCCCACACCAGCTTTTCCACGTCCTCATCGCCGGCGCCCTCGGGCAGTTCCAGCCCCGGCGGCGGCTCCTTGCCGATGGCATCGCCGTCCTTGCCGGCGATGCGGAACAGGTTGCCTTCGACGAACACGGTGTAGCTGCCACCCAGCGCCTGGGTGATGTAGCCGTAGCTGCCGGCCGGCAGGGTCACGCTGTCGCCCTGGGGCACCATGACGGCCGGGCAATCGCGTTCGAAATGGACGGGTTCGCTGCTGCGGGAGTACATGTGGATCGATATGGGGACGCGGACGCTACCCGCAAGAGGGCCATTTTAGCCGACTGGGCGCGCCGGCCGCTGAAGGGCTATGCTGCGTGACCTTTTCGGGAATGCCCATGCCACCTGCCCCACGCCCGCCCGGCCGCCCCCAGCATTGGCTCTGGCCCCTGCTGTTGCTGCTGGGCAGCGCCACCCTGGCCATCGCCTGGCTGATGGTCGCACTGGCCACCGGCTCGCAGGCCGGCTGGATGGCGGTCGCCGCGGCCGCAGAAGCCGCCTGGATGCTGCGCCTGGGCACGCTGGCCGCCGGCAGGACCCGTATCGCGCTGGCGATGCTGGCCACGCTGTTGATCGCGCTGGCCGCCAACTGGGGCATCGCCGCGGCCTATATCGGCGGCCCGATGGGCCTGGCGCCCTGGGAATCGGCGCTGCGCCTGGGCCCGCACCTGGCCTGGACCCTGATCGGGCTGGCCAACGGCACCACCGAGATCCTGTGGCTGCTGGCCGGGCTGGCGGTGGCATGGTGGCTGGCGCGCTGAATTGAACTGCCCGGTGCCGCGCAGGTGCCGGGCTTGCCCGGCACGCGGCTTCACCGGCAAGGATTCATGCGGGGCAAGCCCCGCATCTACAGAAGCGCGCGGGTTGCCGGATCGCGCCCGTAGGTGCCGGGCTTGCCCGGCACGGGGCTTCATCGGCAAGGCTGCATGCGGGGCAAGCCCCGCATCTACAGAAACGCGGCGGTTGCCGGATCACGCCGTAGGTGCCGGGCTTGCCCGGCACGGGGCTTCACCGGCAAGACTTCACGCGGGGCAAGCCCCGCATCTACGGAAACGCGCGGGTTGCCGGATCGCGTCCGTAGGTGCCGGGCTCGCCCGGCACGCGGCTTCACCGGCAAGGCTTCATGCGGGGCAAGCCCCGCATCTACAGAAGCGCGGGGGTTGCCGGATCGCGCCGTAGGTGCCGGGCTTGCCCGGCACGTGGCTTCACCGGGCAGGCTTCACGCGGGGCAAGCCCCGCATCTACGGGGTTCCAGATATGCGAGATTGCCGGCTAGCGGCCGGCACTGCCTCAATGCCCGCCGTCCAGCGCCTTCAGCTCGCTGACCAGCGCGCCCGCCACCTCGGCACCATCGCCGTACAGCATGCGCGTGTTGTCGGCATAGAACAGCGCGTTCTCGATGCCGGCGAAGCCGGTGCCCTTGCCGCGCTTGATGACGATGGTGTTGCGGCTGCTGACCACGTCCAGGATCGGCATGCCGTAGATCGGGCTGGACGGGTCGGTCTTCGCCACCGGGTTGACCACGTCGTTGGCGCCGATCACCAGCGATACGTCGGTGCTGGCGAACTCGGGATTGATGTCGTCCATGTCCGCGATCAGGTCGTAGGGCACCCCGGCCTCGGCCAGCAGCACGTTCATGTGCCCGGGCATGCGCCCGGCGACCGGGTGGATGGCGAACTTCACCTTGACCCCGCGTTCGATCAGCCGCTGCGCCAGCTCCCAGATCTTGTGCTGGGCCTGGGCCACCGCCATGCCGTAGCCGGGCACGATCACCACCCGCTCGGCGAAGGCCATCATCGCCGCCACGTCGGCGGCCTCGATCGGCTTCTGGCTGCCGCTGATTTCCGCCGCGCCCTGCCCGCCACCGCCGAAGTTGGAGAACAGCACGCCGCTGATCGGCCGGTTCATCGCCTTGGCCATCAGCCGCGTCAGCAGGATGCCGGCCGCGCCGACCATCATGCCGGCGATGATCAGCGCCTCGTTGCCCAGCACGTAGCCTTCGAAGGACACCGCCAGGCCGGTGAAGGCGTTGTACAGCGAGATCACCACCGGCATGTCGGCGCCGCCGATGGGCAGGGTCATCAGCACGCCCAGCGCCAGCGCGGCCACGAAGAAGGCGATGATCGCCAGCGGCTGCAGGCTCAGCGCCGCCCACACCCCCAGCGCCACCATCGCCACGGCCACCAGCAGGTTGAACGCCTGCTGCCCGGGGAAGGTGACGCGCTTGTCCAGGCGGCCGTCGAGCTTGGCCCAGGCGATGACCGAACCGGACAGCGACACCGCGCCGATGGCCGCGCCGACCACCGCCAGGGCCAGCACCGTGGCCGACGGCTGCCGTGCCGCGAGCGCGGCGATGGCTTCCGCGCTCCAGTGGCTGGTGTCGCGGCCGGCGACGTCGGCGAAGCGCAGCAGCTCCACCGCGCCGATGGCCGCGGCCGAGCCGCCGCCCATGCCGTTGTACAGCGCCACCATCTGCGGCATGTCGGTGATGGCGACCTTCCTGGCCGACACCCAGGCCAGCGCGGTGCCCAGCACCAGCGCCACCAGGATCAGCGCGATGTTGTGCAGCCCCGGCAGGAAGAACGTGGCGACGGTGGCCAGCAGCATGCCCACGCCCGCCCAGTGGATGCCGCTGCGCGCGGTCCTGGGCGAGGCCATGCGCTGCAGGCCCAGCAGGAACAAGGTGGCGGCCACCAGGTAACTCGCCTTGACCAGCAACGCCATGCTCATGCCGCTTCCTCCTGAACCCGGGTCTCCACAATGCCGGCGTGACGATCGCGGCGGTGATGCTCGCGCATCTCGATCGCGGTCTTCAGCAGCCCGATCATGCCCAGCCCGAACGCCACCAGCCCCAGCGACAGCTGCGACAACGCCGCGGTGTCCGCCAGCGCCGCGCCCACCAGCCCCAGCACGATCGGCAGCAGCGCCTCGGCGGTCAGCAGCCAGAGCATCCAGCCGCCCTTGCGCGGGTCCTCCCAGACCCGGCGCGAGAGCCGGTTCTGGGTCCGGGTCGGGTCCTGCAGTGAAGACAGGCCGATGCCGACGCCGGCATACAGCAGGGCGTTGTTGAAGGCATCAAGCAGGCCATCCAGGCCCCTGAACAGGGGCAGCGCGGCATGGCCGAGCGCGACCAGCAGCGCCGGATACTGCAGGTAGCTGAGCCACTGGAACAGCTGCCGCGCCTCGATCCGCCGCGCCGGCGCCGGGGCTACCCGTGCGCTCACTTGCCCGGCCCTTGCGCCGCCCTGGAGCTCTTGAACATCTCCAGCATGCGCTCGGTGACCACGTAGCCGCCGGCGGCGTTGCCCGCGCCCAGGGCGACGGCGATGAAGCCGATGGCCTTCTCCAGCGTGGTATCGGCATGGCCCAGCACCACCATCGCCCCGATCAGCACGATGCCGTGGATGAAGTTGGAACCGGACATCAGCGGGGTGTGCAGGATCACCGGCACCCGCGAGATGATCACGTGGCCGGCGATGGCCGCCAGCATGAAGATGTACAACGCCACGAACCCGTCGTTCATTGCTGCCCTCTCCGAGGCCGGAACTGCCCGTCCCGCATCATAACCATGCGATGAACGCCGGCGCGACCGTTGCCGTCAACCGATCCGCCCGCCGCGCGTTATCGATGCCAGGACCATCCGGAACGCTACCCTGTGCTGGTGACCCCGCCGCCGCTGACGCCCGTTGCCGCCCCCGCCTCGCTGGACGCCTTCCTGGCCGGCGTCGGGCCGCGTGCGTTCCGCTTCGCCGAGGCCGGCCTGCGCCAGCGCGACGATGCGCTGGACGCGGTGCAGGACGCGATGGAACGGATGCTCGGCTACCGCGACCACCCGGCCGAGGAATGGACGCCGCTGTTCTGGAGCATCCTGCGCCGGCGCATCATCGACCTGCGGCGCCGGCGCGGCTTCCGGCTGAAGTTCTGGGCGCCGGCGCAGGACGAGGACGGCCCGATCGACTGGGCTGACGACCGCCCGGGGCCGGCGCAGGAACATGAGCAGCGCGAGGATTACGCGCGGCTGGTGCAGGCATTGCGGCAATTGCCGGCACGCCAGCGCGAGGCGTTCGGCCTGCGCGTGCTGCAGGAGCTGGACGTGGCGACCACCGCCCGGATCATGGGCTGCTCGGAAGGTTCGGTGAAAACCCATCTGTCGCGCGCGCGCGACGCATTGCAGAAACAACTGGAGGCCACGCGGTGAACCGCCTGCCCACATCCCGCAACGACGACTTCGACCGCTCGCTGCGGCAGCTGCAACAGCATGCCGAAGGCGCGGTCTCCGCCGCTACGCTGGCACGCCTGCGCCAGGCGCGCCGGCACGCCACCTCAGGCGCCGACACCGGCGCCTCGCCGTGGCGTCGCCGCGGCTGGTGGCTGGCCACCGCCTGCTCGGCGGTACTGGCGGTAACCGTGGCGGTGCAGTTCAACCGCACCGCGCCGGTACTGCCGCCCAGCGTGGCGGCCGACCCCGCCACCGACCTGTCCAATGATGCCCTGCTGTTCGACGAAAGCCCGGAGCTGTACCTGTGGCTCGGTTCGGACGCGGTGGCGATGGAGTGATGATCATGAACATCCGCCTTTGCCTGCTGCCACTGTTGCTGGCCGTCGCCGCGCCGGCATTCTCCCAGCCGTCGCAGCCGTCGCTGCCCGAGTGGGACCAGCTCACCCCGGCCCAGCGCGAAACCCTGATCGCGCCGATGCGCGACCGCTGGAACGCCTCGCCCGAGCACCGCCAGCGCATGTACGAGCATGCCCGCGGCTGGCAGCAGATGAGCCCCGAGCAGCGCTCGCAGGCGCGCCGCGGCATGCACCGCTTCCAGAACATGTCGCCGCAGCAGCAGCGCGAGGCCCGCGCCCTGTTCGCGAAGATGCGCAGCATGGACAAGGCCCAGCGCCAGGAACTGCGCGAGCAGTGGCACCGGATGACGCCGGAGCAGCGCCGGCAGTGGCTGGAGGCCAATCCGGCCGATTGAAGGGGGGCGGCAAGCACCACGGCCGGCGCCCCTGCGGTTACCGGCGCGCCCCCATCCGGACAGGTCCGCGTCATGCCATGGTGCTTGATGGAGCGCGCGGACGGGCTGAGCGCTACACGGCCCGGCACCGTGGAAATCCGCAGGGCAATGTCGGGCTTTCTTGTTCAGCCCAACCCGCGTGCCATCATTCATTTGACAGAGGCGGCAGCCGTGTCACCCCGGATACCGAGTCGGCATGCAGCAGGACGCGGTTGTCCGCACAGCATTGCGGCGGCGCCTCGGGCCGCCACTCGAACACGCCCGAAACCGTGGCCGCCGCCCGCCGCGCCCGCAACACGTCACGCGTGCCGAACAGCTCTTCCAGAATCACGGGAGGGCCTGCCAGCGTAATGATCCGCACATGCGAATCATCGCAGTCATACAGATAGACACCATGGTGCATGGCCGTCGCGACACAGGCCGGCACCTGCACATGCCTGCCCGCATATTTTTCCGGGCTTTCGGCCAAGTGCCGGTACGCAATCCGTAACGGTTCGTCGGCGAAGGCAGGCCCACTACCCGGGCCGCTTGCCGCCAACCACGCGACGACAACCCCAGTGTGCAGCTTCATACCGGCGGGATCTCCCCCGCGGCCGGGCGCTCGGGCCACACGGTCCTGGCCAGCAGTTCGTCGTTCCAGTCGAAGGCCAGCGCGCCATCCTTGAGGAACAACGAGACGAAATTGAGCACGTTGCGCGCGTACATCTCGCTGGCGTGGATGGCGCCCATGCTGGCCAGGTCGAGCGGGCCGGCCACGGTCACCCCGCCCACGTCGACCGTCTCGCCCGGCCGCGTCGCCTCGCAGTTGCCGCCGGTCTCGGCGGCCAGGTCGACGATCACGCTGCCCGGGCGCATCCCCGCGACCATCGCCGCGGTGACGATCTTCGGTGCCGGGCGGCCGGGCACGGCGGCGGTGCAGATCACCACGTCCACGCCCTTGAGGTGCTCAGCCAGGCGCCGCTGCTGCTCGGCGCGCTCGGCGTCGGTGAGCGGGCGCGCATAGCCGCCCTCGCCGGCGGCGCTGACCCCGAGGTCCAGGAACCTGCCACCCAGTGACTCGATCTGTTCGCGGGTTTCCGGGCGCACGTCGAAGCCCTCCACCTGCGCGCCCAGGCGCCGGGCGGTGGCGATCGCCTGCAGGCCGGCCACGCCGGCGCCGACCACCAGTACCTTCGACGGGCGGATGGTGCCGGCAGCGGTGGTCAGCATCGGGAAGAAGCGCGGCGCCAGCTGCGCGGCGATCAGGGTGGCCTTGTAGCCGGCCATGCCGGCCTGCGAGCTGAGCACGTCCATGGCCTGCGCGCGGGTGGTGCGCGGCAGCCGTTCCAGCGGGAACGCCAGCAGCTGCCGCGCCTGCAGCGCGGCGGCACGCGCGGCATCGGCCTGCGGCTGCAGGGTGCCGACCAGCACCGCACCGGGCTTGAGCTGCCCGATCAACTGCGGCGACGGCGCCTGCACGCACAGCACCAGGTCGGCGGCGTCCGCGGCCTCGTCGATCTGCGCGCCGGCGTCGCGGTAGGCCTGGTCGGTGAACCCGGCGGCCAACCCGGCACCGGCCTGCACCTGCACCTTCGCCCCGGCCGCCAGCAGCTTCTTCACCGTTTCCGGCGTGGCCGCCACGCGCCGCTCGCCCGCCGCGGCTTCCTTCAACACCCGTACCTCAACGGCCATGCCCGTCCCCGATGCGCAGTGGAATACGCCGGGGATCGTAGCAAAGCGGGTCGGGCCTCAGTGCACCGTGGGGGTCTGCGGGTCGAGCCGGTCTATCACGCCCTGCATGGCGCTGTCGAACGCGCCGTCGTCCACGTGCGGGCGCAGGCGGCCGAGCCGCTCCATCACCACCAGCTCCTCCGGCGAGGCCACGCAGAAGCGGATGCCGCGGCGGTTGACGAACAGCAGGCGCGAGGAGATCGGGCTGACCCAGGACAGCTTGCCGGCCTGCACCTTGCCGTCCTTGTCGATGAAATCCAGCCAGGTGCCGATATCCATGGCGCGGTAGCGGGCGGCATCGGCGTGGTCCACGCTCTCCGGGCGCGCCTCGGCGCCCAGGTCCAGCGCCGCCGATTCCTGCGCCGGCGGCGTCGGCAGGCTGACCTGCGGCAGCTCGGGCAGTGCCCGTTCCAGCTCCGGTCGGGCCTCGGCGATGGCCTGCAGCGTGTCGTGCAGCGCGTCGATCGCGCCGACGCTGCCTTCGCCATGCAGGCCGACGCTGGCGAACACCTTGCGCAGCCCCGGCTGGAGGGACTGCAGCCATGGCTTGCCGACCACATGCCGGCGCGCCTCGGCCACTTCCTCCAGCAGCACGTCGGCCAGCCCCAGCGCTTCGGCCACCGACTCGCCGTCGTCGCCTTCGCGCAGCAGGCTCATGGTCAGGTGGTGGTTCCAGGGCTGGCGCAGGAAGCCTTCGATCGCCGCCGGCAGCGGCGCGCCCTGCAGCCGCCGCTCCAGTTCGGCCAGGGCACGGCTGCGGGCCAGCTCCAGCTTCTCCTGGCCGCGCTGGGTTTCGGTCGCGCGGCGCTCGGCGATCTCGATGCGGCGCCGGTGCTGGGCGAGAAACTCGCGGAATTCCTCTTCCAGGGTCAGGAAGATCGCCAGGTTCTCGTTGAACTCGGCGATCAGCCGGTCGATGATCTCCTCGACCTTGCCCATCAGCGCGCGCTCGGCCTGGCTTTCGCCGGCGTTGCCCTCGCAGGCCTCGGCCAGCGAGTTGAGCAGGCGCCGCGCCGGGTGGGTCTTCTGCACGAACATGCGCCGGTCCAGCAGCGCGACCTTGACGAACGGCACCACCAGGCGGCCGATCAGTTCGCGCGAGCGGCCTTCCAGCTCGCGCTCGTCGAGCATCACGTCGAACAGCATGCCGACCAGGTCGATGGCGTCCTCGTCCTGCGGGTCCAGCCGCGCCTGCCCGGGATCGACGCCGAGCCGGGTGGCGCCTGAAATCACTTCGTTCTTGAGCCGCTGCGCCAGCGATTCGCTCTGGTCGCCCACCGCCGCGCGCAGCGTCGCCGTGGGCGTGGCCTGCAGCAGCGACAGCACCGACATCATTTCGTGCTGGCTGAGCGGGCGCTGCTGGCCGACCGCCACCTGCGCGGCGGCGGTGGCGTCCTCGCGCACATGCCGGGTCTGCGCCAGCAGCTCGTGCAGCGCTTCCAGGATCATGTTCTGCCCGCTCGCCGACGGGGTGCCGTCATAGCCCCCCGGGTGGCCGGCCTGCAGTTCGCTGCGGTGCCGCGCCCAACGCTCGGTGAAGCGGCGCGCCCAGGCCGGCGCGTGCTGGGGATCGGAGAGGTCTTCGTCGTCGCCCTGCGCCATGCCGGGATCGGCATCGGCCGGGCGCGGCGGGCGCGCGGCGGGTGCCGGGCGCGGCGGCGGCTGCGAAATGCCCGGCATCACCCCGGCCTGCGCCAGGCGTTCGTCGACATCGCGGTAGATGCGCCCCACCTGCACGGCGAATTCCCGCTCGCACAGCTTGATCAGCACCAGCCGCACTTCGGCGGCCAGGTCGCACACGCCGAACGCCTCGTGCACCGCCACGCCGATATGTTCGGGGCCGATCGGATTGAGATCGATGTCCAGCCCGTCCACGCCGCTGATCCAGGCCAGGCGGCGGTCCAGCCGCGCCAGCACCGGCTTCCATTCGCGCAGCACCACCGCGGCGAAATTGCGCACCGCCAGCCGTGATTCCAGGTCGTGTTCGGAGACCAGGCTCAGCCCGCCATCGCCCTGCCCGGCCTGCGCCAGCGCGGCCTCGGCCGACAGCGGCGCGGCGGCCTCCAGCGCGCTCCACGCCTGGCGCAGGTGCGCGCCGAAACGCGCGGTGATGTCGTCGCGGCGCCGGCGCAGCTCGCGCATGCCGTCGAGGAACACCAGCTGCGACGCGCCCGCGGTCTCGGCGCGGTCGAACAGGGCATCGTCGAACCCGGCCAATACCCGGGCAAACGTGGCCGAAAGCGGGGGCAGCGCGGCTTCGCGCGCCAGCGCCAGCAGGTCCGGGTTATGGCCGGGGCGCTCTGGAGGATGCGGCTGGGACATCATGCGCAGTGGCTCCGCACCTTCGCAGGCGCTGCTCCTGTAAGGATCGTATGGAAGAAAGCGGACAGCCCCCCGGTCTCCGCCCACGCATGGTAGGGGGAGAAGCTGAACAGGGCCAGTGATGCAGTCCGCACTTTGTACCTCGCCACCGGCAACCCGGCATGTCGCGCCATGCTAAGCGTACCGCGGTGAATTGGCGAGAAATCCGCCAGGCGGGGGCTTCGACCGAGTGCTCAGATTCGCCCGCCCCCGCCGGACGGCCCTGCGCACCCCGGTGTCTATAATCCATGGCCGTCTTTCCCACGAATGCCCCATGTCCGATTCCTGCTTCCTGCAAGCGCTGGACCAGCGCCGCTCGGTCCCGTCCCTGCAACTGGCCGAACCGGGTCCGGACGACGCCACCGTGCTGGCCATGCTGGCGGCCGCGACGCGCGTGCCCGACCACGGCAAACTGGTGCCGTTCCGCGTGCTCCGCGTGCGGGGCGAGGCCCGCCACGCGCTGGGCGAGTACCTGGCCCGGCGCAGCCGCGAGCGCACCCCGGATGCCGCGCCGGCGGTGATCGAGAAGGACCGCCAGCGCTTTTCGCATGCGCCGCTGGTGCTGACAGTGGTCGCGCGCCTGCAGGACAACCCCAAGGTGCCCGCGCAGGAGCAGCTGCTGACCGCCGGCTGCGTCTGCTTCGCCCTGCTGCAGGCCGCGCAGGGCTTCGGCTTCGGCGCGCAGTGGCTGACCGCCTGGATGGCCTATGACGAAGGCGTAGCACGCCACCTGGGGCTGGCCGCGAACGAACGCATCGTCGGCTTCATCCATATCGGCACACCGAAGCTGCAGATGCCCGAGCGCGCGCGGCCGGATCCGGCCAGCCTGCTGCAGGACTGGCAGCCGTGAGCGATGCCGGGGCCCCGCGGCCGCTGTACCTGGTCGACGCCAGCCTGTACGTGTTCCGCGCCTGGCACTCCATGCCCGACAGCTTCCAGGACGCGCAGGGCTGGCCCAGCAACGCCGTGCATGGCTTCGCCCGCTTCCTGCTGGACCTGCTGGAGCGCGAGCGCCCGGCGCACATCGCCATTGCTTTCGACGAGGCGCTGGACAGCTGTTTCCGGCACCGCCTGTATCCGGCCTACAAGGCCAACCGCGAGCCGGCGCCGGAGGCGCTGCGCCGCCAGTTCGCGCACTGCAAGGCGCTGTGCGCGGCGCTGGGGCTGGAAGTGCTGGCCGACCGCGACTACGAGGCCGACGACCTGATCGGCAGCGCGCTGCACGCGGGCCGTGGCCAGGCGCTGCGCGGGGTGATCGTCTCGGCCGACAAGGACCTGTCGCAGCTGCTGCTGGATCACGACGAGCAATGGGACTACGCGCGCAACCAGCGCTGGGGCGCGGACGGGGTCAAGGCGCGCCACGGCGTGCATGCGCACCAGATCGCCGACTACCTGGCGCTGTGCGGCGACGCGGTGGACAACATCCCCGGCATCAGCGGCATCGGCGCCAAGTCGGCGGCGGTGCTGCTGGCCCACTTCGGCAGCCTCGACGCGCTGCTGGAGCGGATCGACGAGATCCCGTTCCTGCGCCTGCGCGGCGCCGCGCAGATGGCCGTGCGGCTGCGCCAGCAGCGCGAACTGGCGCTGCTGTTCCGGCAACTGACCACCATCGCCGTGGATGCGCCGCTGGCCCCGGCCACGCCCGGGTTCACCCGCTTGGCGGCCGACGCCGACATGCTCGACGGCCTGTGCGGATCGCTGCGCTTCGGCCCGCTCACCCGGCGCCGGCTGCGGGCCGCCGCCGGCCTGGAAACCGCATCCCCTTCCACCTACGAACCCGCATGAGCCAGAACACCGCAGCCCCCCGCGTCGTCTACGAAGGCCGCTACCAGCGCATGGTGGTGCGCGGCACCTGGGAATACAGCGAACGCACCCATGCCGGCGGCCTGGCCGCGATCATCATCGCCGTCACCCCCGACGACGAGGTGCTGTTCGTCGAGCAGTTCCGGGTACCGCTGCAGGCGCGCACGATCGAAATGCCGGCCGGGCTGGTCGGCGACATCACCGCCGGCGAATCGATCGAGGCCTCGGCGGTGCGCGAACTGGAAGAGGAAACCGGCTGGACCGCCGACCATGCCGAAGTGCTGATGATCGGCCCGACCTCCTCCGGCGCCAGCAGCGAGAAGATCGCCTTCGTGCGCGCCACCGGCCTGCGCCGGGTGGGCGACGGCGGTGGCGACGACAGCGAGGACATCACCGTGCACAGCGTCCCGCGCGCGCGCGCCGCGGCATGGCTGGTGGAGAAAATGGGCCAGGGCTACGAGCTGGACGCCAAGCTCTGGGCCGGGCTGTGGATGATCGAACACCACCTGGATGGCCGCCCGCGATGAGCCGGCTCGACGCCCCCGCCGACATCCTCGCCCCGCCGCTGCTGGGCCCGCAGGACCCGCCGCCGTTCACCGTGCACAACCCGTACGGCCGTTCGCCGTTCCTGCTGCTGGCCGACCACGCCGGGCAACGGGTTCCCGCCGCGCTCGGCGACCTGGGCGTGGCGCCGGCCGAACGGGACCGGCACATCGGCTGGGACATCGGCATCGCCGGCACCACCCGGGCACTGGCGCGGCAGCTGGACGCCTTCGCCATCGAGCAGACCTATTCGCGGCTGGTGATCGACTGCAACCGGCCGCTGGCCTCGCCGACGCTGATCCCCGAAACCAGCGATGGCACCGCCATCCCGGGCAACGCTGGATTGAGCCGGTCGCAACGGCAGCAACGCATCGGCGCCATCCACGCGCCGTATCACGCCCGCATCGCCACCGAACTGGACCGCCGCCGCGATGCCGGCATGCCGACGTTGCTGGTGATGATGCACAGCTTCACCCCGGTGATGAACGGCGCCGCCCGCCCATGGCATGCCGGCGTGCTCTACCACCGCGACGCGCGGTTCGCGCAGGCGCTGCTGCAGGCGCTGCGCGAGGAAGGCGACCTGGTGGTCGGCGACAACCAGCCGTATGCGGTCAGCAGCACCAGCGACTACGCGGTGCCGGTGCACGGCGAGGGCCGCGGACTGGTGCACGTGGAGCTGGAAATCCGCCAGGACCTGATCGCCGATGCCGCCGGCCAGCAGGCCTGGGCGGCGCGGCTGCAGCGCATCTTTCGCGCCCTGCAGCCGACGCTGCTGGCGCACGCCGCCGCCGGCTAGCGCGGCGCGGTGCCGGCACGCGGCCGGCACCGCCGCCAGGCTCAGGCGAAGCTGTCGGTGGCGCGTACCAGCGCGTCGACGTTCTCGGCCTCGAACGCCGAATGCCCCGAGGCCGGGGTGATGTGCAGCTGCGCTTTCGGCCAGGCCTTGTGCAGGTCCCAGGCGTTGGCCAGCGGGCACACCACGTCATAGCGGCCGTGCACGATCACGCCCGGGATGTCGGCGATGCGGTGCGCATCGCGCAGCAGCTGGTCCTCGACCTCGAAGAAGCCGCCGTTGACGAAGTAGTGGTTCTCGATGCGGGCAAAGGCCAGCGCGAACCGCGGGTCTTCGTGGCTGTTGATGAAATCGTCGTCCACGTGCAGGAAGCTGGTGGCCCCCTCCCACACGCTCCAGGCCTTGGCCGCGGCCAACCGGGTCGCCTCGTCGTCACTGGTCAGGCGCCGGTGGAACGCCGAGATCAGGTCGTGCCGCTCCACCGCCGGGATCGCGTTGACGTAGTGGTCCCAGGCGTCGGGGAACAGGCGGCTGGCGCCTTCCTGGTAGAACCACTCCAGTTCCCAGCGGCGCAGCATGAAGATGCCGCGCAGGACCAGCTCGGTCACGCGCTGAGGATGGGCCTGCGCATAGGCCAGCGCCAGGGTCGAGCCCCAGCTGCCGCCGAATACCTGCCAGCGGTCGACACCCAGGTGCACGCGCAGCTTCTCGATGTCGGCCACCAGGTCCCAGGTGGTGTTGTCCACCAGGTCGGCGTGCGGGGTGGAGCGGCCGGCGCCACGCTGGTCGAACAGGATGATCCGGTACTTCGCCGGGTCGTGGAACTGGCGCATCTTGGCGGTGCAGCCGCCGCCCGGGCCGCCATGCAGCATCACCACCGGCTTGCCGTCGGGGTTGCCGCACTGTTCGTAGTACAGCGTGTGGCGCTCGTCGACCTTGAGCGTACCGGTGTCGTAGGGCGTGATGGCGGGGTAAAGCGTGCGCATGCGCGGACTCACTGGCTGGGAGAACGCCCGATTGTAGAGCGCGGCGGCCGGGGCCGGGTCGCGCCCCCGGGGCGCGGCCCGCTATGCGGCGCAGACCCGGTTGCGGCCCTCGCGCTTGGCGCGATAGAGCTGGCGGTCGGCCGCCGCCAGCAGCGTGCGCGGCGATTCCTGCCCGGGACGGCACTCGGCCACGCCGATGCTGGCGGTGACCACCAGGCCCGGGTCCACCTCGTCCATGCGCGCGCGGGCCAGGGCCAGGCGCAGTGCCTGCAGCCGCTGCAGCGCCTGCTCCAGGGTGAGGCCGCGCAGCACCGCCAGGAATTCCTCGCCACCATGCCGCGACACGAACTGCTCGCCGTCCAGGTGCTGGCGCAGCAGCTCGGCCACTTCGCGCAGCACCCGGTCGCCGCCGTGGTGGCCGTGGCGGTCGTTGATCTGCTTGAAATGGTCGATGTCGATCAGTGCCACGCACAGCGGCTCGCCGCGGTCGCCGGCGCGCTCGAGCGCCTGGCGCAGGTGGAACTCGGCCGCACGCCGGTTGGGCAGGCCGGTCAGCACGTCGTGGGTGGCCTGGTGCTCCAGCCGCTGCAGCAGGCGGTCGCGTTCGATCCCGGCCAGCTCCAGCGCGCGGTTCTTGTCGCTCAGTTCCTCGGTGCGCGCGGCGATCACCCGGCTGAGCCGGCGCTGGCTGCGCCGGTAGCTGGCGGTGCGCAGCCAGAACCCCAGCACCACGGCCGCGACCAGCGCCAGGCCGAGCAGCACCCGCGAGGACGTGCGCTTCCACAGCGGCGGCACCACCTCCAGCGCCATCTGCGCGGTGCCCACCTCGGACTGCCGTGCCCAGTCCCGCGGCAACGCCATGGCCTGCACTTCCAGCCGGTAGCGGCCGGGCGGCAGGTTGGTGTACACGGCCTCGGTATCGCTGCCCGCCTCCACCCACCCGGCATCGAAGCCCCGCAGGCGGTAGCGGTAGCGCATCTTGTCCGGCGCGCGGAAATTGAGCGCGGTGTAGGCCACCGCCACCCGGCGCGCGCCCGGCTCCAGCCGCAGCAGCGCCGCCGGGGCCCGGGCGACGCCGTCCACCGATACCGACTCGAATACCACTGGCGACGCCCTGCCGTCGTAGCGGCCCGCGATCCGCGGGTCGATCAGGCCCAGCCCGGCCGAGGTCGGGAAGGCCAGCGCGCCGTTGTGGACACGCCAGCCGGCGGGCATGGAGGCGCCGTTGCCCTGGCTGCCGGGCATGCCGTCGCTGTGGTCCAGCACGTGCACGGCCAGCTGCCTGCGGGTGCCGGCGTCGATCTGGTCCAGCTCGGCGCGGGCGACGCGGAACACGCCGATATTGCTGGGCAACCACAGGTTGCCGGCCTGGTCGTCGATGATCCGGAACAACTTGTCGCGCGGCAGTCCATGGCGATGGTCGTAGACCCGGAAGCTGCCGTTGCGCATGCGCAGCAGGCCGCGGTCGCTGGCGATCCACAGGTCGCCATCCGGGTCGCGCAGGAAATCGAACACATACTGCGCGGGGATGTCGCCCTCGGCGCTCCAGGTGCGCAGCACGTCGTCGGGCCCCAGCGCGGCCATGCCGCCGGTGGTGCCGATCCACAGCGTGCCGTCCGGGTCGCGGTACAGCGCCTGCACCGTGGCCCCGGGCTGGTCCCTGCTGTCCAGGCGCAGTTGCAGGCGTCCATCGCGGTAATGGCTCAGGCCGTGGGTACCGCCGATCCACAGGCCGCCGTCAGGGTCGGCCAGCAGCGCGCGCACGATCGGCTCGCGCTGCCCGCCGACGCGGATCCGCTGCTTCACCCTGCCCTGCGCATCCAGCCCGAACACCCCCTGGTCGTAGGTCCCCGCCCACAGCATGTCGTCACGCCAAGCCAGCGCCAGCACCGACGGGTCGCGGCCGTTTCCGGCGGCCAACCGCACCGGGTGCATGCGCCGCTGGTACCAGCGGTCCAGCCCCTCGGCGTGGCCGATCCACAGCGCGCGGTCCCCGCTCTGCAGGACCACGCGCACGTAATCGCTGCGCAGGCCATCGGCGCGGGTGAAGCCGACCGCCGCCACTTCCGCCACGCGGTGCAGGCCATGGGTGCTGCCACTCCATACCAGGCCCTCGCGGTCGGCGAGCAGCGCCGCGCTGACCGGGCCGGGGGTGGGCAGCCGCTCGTCGCCGTCGCCGGCATGCCGCAGCAGCTCGCCGCTGCTGCTGGACAGGCTCATCCAGATCGCCCCGAGCCGGTCGCGCAGCACCGCGTCCACCCGCCGGCCGGGCTGCAGGTGGGTGACCTTGCCGGCGCCATCGCGCCAATACACGCCATTGTCGGTGGCCAGCAGCCAACCGCCGGCGCCGTCGCCGGCAATGCCACGCACGGCATGGGTACCCGCCCAGTCCGCCCAGGGCATGGCGCGCCCGTCCTGCAGCCGATAGGCGCCGGCATCGGTGGCGACCAGCACCGCGCCGTCACCGCCATCGACCAGTGCATTGACCCGCACGCCGGGCAGGCCGGCTGCGGCGCCGGCGGCGTGGATCCGGCCATGGGTGTCCATCCGCAGCAGGCGGTTGGCCGAGGCGATCCACAGGTCGCCGCCGGCATCGCGCAGCAGCGCGGTCACCGGCAGGCGGCGCGCGCTGGGCTCGCCCAGGTGCTGCCAGCGCCCGCGGTGGTAGCGGAACACGCCATCGGCGGCGGTCCCGAACAGCACCCCGCCATCGGCCTCGGCAAGGATGCAGAACACGCCCGACAGCTCCGCGCCCGGGGTGTTCTGGCGGTCGAACACGGTGAAGTGGCGCCCGTTGAAGCGGACCACGCCCTCCCAGGTTCCGGCCCATATGAAGCCGTCGCGGTCCTGCGCCAGCGCATGCACCAGGTTGTGCGGCAGTCCGTCGGCCATGGTCCAGTCGCTGACCATGTAGTGGCGGCCGTCCGCCGCCCGCGCCGCCGGCAGCCATGCCAGGCAGGCAAGTACCAGGACCGCGTACCAGCACCAGGACGGCGGCCATGCGCTGCGCTCGCGGGAACCGGTGCCCCGGGCGATGTCGATACTACGGGCCAACGGAACCGCCCCCCTTCGCGGTCTGGCGCGGCCGGCCACCCAGGCCCGCCGCGCCAGACCAATCTACCACCGCCGGGGCGCGGCCATCCGCTGGCAGCGCCGGCGGCTGACCGGTTCAGCTTGCCGCTTCGTCCGGCCGCACCCGGAACCAGGCCGCGTACAGCGCCGGCAGGAACACCAGGGTCAGTACCGTGCCGACGATCAGCCCGCCCATGATCGAGATCGCCATGGAGCCGTAGAAGGCGCTGCGCGACAGCGGGATCATCGCCAGCACCGCGGCCAGCGCGGTCAGCACGATCGGCCGGAAGCGGCGCACGGTGGCACCGATGATGGCGTGCCAGCGGTCATGCCCGGCGTCGATGTCCTGCTGGATCTGGTCCACCAGGATCACCGAGTTGCGCATGATCATGCCCGCCAGGGCGATGGTGCCCAGCAGCGCGACGAAGCCGAACGGCACCCGGAAGATCAGCAGGAACAGGGTCGCGCCGATGATGCCCAGCGGTGCGGTGACCAGCACCATCGCCGCACGCGAGAAGCTGCGCAGCTGCAGCATCAGCAGGGTCACCACCACGATCAGGAACAGCGGCATGCCGGCCTTGATCGAGTTCTGCCCGCGCGCCGAATCCTCCACCGTGCCGCCGACTTCCAGCAGGTAGCCGTCAGGCAGGGCGGCGCGGATGCCGTCCAGGGTCGGCAGGATCTGCCCGGTGACCTCCGGCGGCAGCAGGCCGTCGGCGATGTCGGCACGCACGGTGACCGTGGGCAGGCGGTTGCGGTGCCAGATGATGCCGTCCTCGAACACGTACTCGAGCCGGGCCACCTGCGCCAGCGGTACCGCGGTGCCGCTGGGCGTGGGAATGGCCAGGCTGGCGAGCATGTCCAGCCGCGCGCGCTCGTCGTCCGGGCCGCGCAGCAGCATGCCGATCTGGCGGTTGCCCTCGCGGTAGGTGCTCACCTGCATGCCCGACAGCGAGCTGCTCAGGAAGTGCGCGATCTGCGCGCTGCTCACCCCCAGCGCGCGCGCGCGCTCCTGGTCCACCACCAGCCGCACCACCTTGCTCGGCTCTGACCAGTTGAGGTTGACGTTGGCCACGTGCGGGTTCTGCCGCACCTTGGCGGCGACCTCCCGGGCGATGGCCTGCACCCGGTCGATGTGCTCGCCGGACACGCGGAACTGCACCGGGTAGCCCACCGGCGGCCCGTTCTCCAGCCGGGTCACGCGCAGCTGCACGTCGGTGAAGCGCGGCACCACCTCCTTCAGCAGCCAGTCGCGCACCGCTTCGCGGGCGTGGATGTCCTGCGCCAGCACCACGAACTGGGCGAAGTTGGTCGCCGGCAGCTGCTGGTCCAGCGGCAGGTAGAAGCGCGGCGAGCCGCTGCCCACGTAACCGACGTAGTTGGCGATGTCCTGGCGCTGCTTGAGCAGCGCCTCCAGCTTGTGCGCCTGCGCCTGGGTGGCGGCCAGCGACGCGCCTTCGGCCAGCTCGATGTCCACCATCAGCTCCGGCCGGGTCGAGTCCGGGAAGAACTGCTGCGGCACGAAGCGGAACATGGCCAGCGAGAACACGAACAGGCCGATGGTGGCGAAGATCACCAGCCAGCGGCGGCGCAGGCAGGCATCCAGGAAACGCCGGAAGCGCTGGTAGAACGCGCTCTTGTAGGGGTCGTGGTCGTGTTCCAGCTGCCGCGGCCGGATCAGGTTGGCCAGCGCCGGGTTGCGGTCGGCCCAGCGCAGCCGCAGCGCATGCCAGCGGCCGGCCAGACTGCCCGGCCGTGGCGGCTGCGGGTTGTGCAGGTCCGGCAGCATCTTGTCGCCCAGGTACGGGATGAACAGCACCGCGGCGATCCACGACACCACCAGGGCGATGGTCACCACCTGGAACAGCGAGCGGGTGTACTCGCCGGTGCTGGAGGCGGCGGTGGCGATGGGCAGGAAGCCGGCAGCGGTGATCAGCGTGCCGGTCAGCATCGGGAACGCGGTCGACTCCCAGGCGAAGCTGGCCGCGCGCAGGCGGTCGTAGCCCTGTTCCATCTTGGTGGCCATCATCTCCACCGCGATGATCGCATCGTCCACCAGCAGGCCCAGCGCCAGCACCAGCGCGCCCAGCGAGATCTTGTGCAGGCCGATGTCGAACTGGTGCATGACGAAGAAGGTCATCGCCAGCACCAGCGGGATCGACACCGCCACCACCAGCCCGGTGCGCCAGCCCAGCGAGAAGAAGCTCACCAGCAGCACGATCACCACCGCCTCGGTCAGCACCTTGACGAACTCGCCCACCGAATCCTCGACCGCGTGCGGCTGGTCGGAGACCTTGCGCAGCTCCATGCCCGCCGGCAGCGTCTTCTGCAGCCGCGCGAACGCGTCGTCCAGGGTCTTGCCGAGCTTGAGGATGTCGCCGCCGTCCTTCATCGCCACCGCGATGCCGATGGCGTCCTCACCCATGAAGCGCATCTTCGGCGAGGCCGGGTCGGCGAAGCCGCGCTTGACCTGGGCGATGTCACCCAGGCGCACGGTGCGGTCGCCGGCGCGGATCGGGAACGCGGCGATGTCTTCCACCGACTGGAACTGGCCGGTGACGCGCAGCTGCACGCGGTCGCTGCCGGTCTCGAACCAGCTAGCCGGGGTCACCGCGTTCTGGTCGGCCAGCGCCTGCTGCACCTGCTGCAGCGACACGCCCAGCGTGGCCAGCTTGGTGTTGGACAGTTCGATCCACACCTTTTCGTCCTGCAGGCCGAGCAGGTCGACCTTGCCGACGTCGGCCACGCGCTGCAGCTCCAGCTGGATGCGGTCGGCGTAGTCGCGCATCAGCGCGTAGTCGAAGCCCTTGCCGGTCAGTGCGTAGATATTGCCGAAGGTGTCGCCGAACTCATCGTTGAAGAACGGCCCGACCACCTCGGCCGGCAGCTGCGAACGGATGTCGCCGACCTTCTTGCGCACCTGGTAGAACAGTTCCGGCACATCCTTGGAGCGCATCGAATCGCGCGCCATGAAGATCACCTGCGATTCGCCCGGCCGCGAGTACGACTGGATGAACTCGAACTGCCCGGTGTTCATCAGCGCCTTCTCGATCGGCTCGGTCACCTGCCGCGAGACCTGCTCGGCGGTGGCGCCCGGCCACGCGGTCTGCACCACCATCGCCTTGAACGTGAACGGCGGATCCTCGGACTGGCCGAGGTGCTTGTAGGACCAGGCGCCGATGACCGCCAGCGCGATCATCATGAACAACACCAGCGCGCGGTTGCCCAGGGCCCACTCGGAAAGATTGAAGCGGCGCACGCCTCAGTCCTCCCGCTTGGCGGACGCGGGCGCGGCGAGTACCGGCTTGTTGGCCCGGTCCACCGCGGTCACCGGCTGGCCCTCGCGCAGCAGGTGGCCGCCCGCGGCGACCACCCAGTCTTCGCGCTTCAGGCCCGCCAGCACCGGCACGCGCTCCGCGCCGTAGGCGCCCAGCGTCACCGGCCGCAGCTGCAGCGTGCCCTTGGCCGGGTCCACCACCCACACACCGGCCTGCTGCTGCGTCTTGCCCGGCTGCACCGCGGCCAGCGGCACGCTCAGCGCGCCGCCCTTGGCGTGGGCCACGTAGACGCGCGCGCTCTGCCCCAGTTCCACCGCATCCAGCGCTTCGGCCGCCAGGCTCACGCGCGTGGCATAGGTGCGCGCCTGGGCATCGGCGGCCGGGGCGATCTCGCGGATGGTGCCGGGCCAGCGCTTGCCGGGACGGTTCCACAGTTCCACTTCCACCGCCTGGCCCACCGCGAAATCGCGGATCCCGCTCTCCGGCAGGGCGATGGCGACCTCGCGGGCGCCGTCGGCGGCCAGCGTATAAATGGCCTGGCCGGCGGCGACCACCTGCCCGGCCTCGGCCTGGCGGCTGGCGATCACGCCATCGGCGGGGGCGCGCAGCTGCGCGTAGGCCGCCTGGTTGCGGGCCACGTCCAGGTTGGAACGGGCCGCATCGGCCTGGCCCTGCGCCGCCTTCAGCGCGGCGGTCTGCGCATCCAGCGCCGAGCGGCTGACCAGCTGCTGCGCGGCCAGCGCGGCATAGCGCTTGTGCTCGTCGCGCGCGCGCACCAGATCGGCCTCGGCGGCGGCGTACTGCGCCTGCGCCGCCCGCGCCTGCAGCGCGTAGTCGGCCACGTCCAGTTCGGCCAGCAGCTGGCCCTCGCGCACCCGCTGGCCGGCATCGACCTCGCGCCGCAGCAGGTTGCCGCCAACCCGGAACGACAGCACGGTTTCCTCGCGCGCCCGCACTTCGCCGGGGTATGCGCTGATGGCCTGGCCGCCGTCCTGGGGGTGGACGACCAGAACCGGTACGGCAGGTGCGGGAGCAGGTTCGGATTTACCGCAGGCAGCCAGCACGGCCACCAGCAGGGAACCGCCAATCCATCGGGCAATGTTCATGGGTGAGGATCGCAGGTGAGGAAGGGGATGAGGGGGAAGGTTGGCGGTTCAGCGCCATTACTGAACGAGCCGGTATAGTATAAATATCGAACCAGCTGGTCTAGTATTGTCGAATGTCCGCGCATCATCCTTCCCCACCCACCGGCAAGCCGACTCCGCGCGGCGCCGGTCCCGGCCGCCCCAAGGACCTGGGCAAGCGTGCCGCGATCCTGGAAACGGCCAAGGAAATGTTCATCGAACTGGGTTTCAACGGCGTGAGCATGGACGGCATCGCCGCCGGCGCCGGCGTTTCCAAACTCACCGTCTACAGCCATTTCGGCGACAAGGAGACGCTGTTTTTCGAGGCGATCCAGGCCAAGTGCGTGGAAATGATGCCCGACGACCTGTTCGTGACCGACAGCGAAGGCCCGCTGCGCGAACAGCTGCGCGGCATCGGCCACGCCTTCTTCGCCCTGATCAGCAGTGACGAGGCCATCGCCACCCAGCGCATGATGATGACCCCGGAAACCGACGACCGGATCCGCGAGATGTTCTGGCAGGCCGGCCCCAAGCGCACCGAAAGCGCGCTGGCCGAGTTCCTGGAGGCCCGCGCGGCCCGTGGCGAGCTGGCGATCGACGACCCGCGCCTGGCCGCGCGCCAGTTCTTCTGCCTGATCAAGGGCGAGCTGCACGCGCACATGATGTGCGGGCTGTGCGCGGCCCCGGAGCAGCCCGACGCCGAGGCCCACATCGCCACCACGGTCGACTTCTTCATCCGCGCCTATGCGCCCCGCCCTTAACCTGAACGAACCGGAGGTCGTGGTGACTTCCGGCACTGCGGACCTGCCGCGGGCACGGCGATGCTTGCCCCGCACTGCCCGCGCCAACCGGTAAAATGGCCGGCCCACTGCGCCGGATTGACGAGACACCATGACGATCGATTACTCCCACGCCCGCGAACTGATGGTCGAACAGCAGGTACGTCCCTGGGACGTGCTGGACCTGCGCGTGCTGGACGTCCTGGCGCGGCTGCCGCGCGAGGCCTTCGTGGCCGAATCGCACAAGGCGCTGGCCTATGCCGACATCGAACTGCCGCTGGGCCATGGCCAGAAGATGATGAAGCCGGTGGTCGAAGGCCGCATGCTGCAGGCGCTGGACCTGCAGCCGGGCGACGAGGTGCTGGAGATCGGCACCGGCAGCGGCTTCATCAGCGCCTGCCTGGGCGAACTGGCCCGCGAAGTACTGAGCCTGGAGATCCAGCCGGAACTGGCCGAGCGCGCGCGCGCCAGCCTGGACGCGGCCAAGCTCGGCTCCAACGTGCGCATCGAAGTCGCCGACGCGCTGCACTGGCAGACCCAGCGCCACTTCGACGCCATCTGCATCACCGGCGCGGTGGACACCGTGCCGGCGCACATCCTCAAGTGGCTGCGCCCCGGCGGCCGCCTGTTCGTGATCCAGGGCCGCTCGCCGGTGATGGAAGCGGTGCTGGTGAAGGCCGACGGCAGCGTGCAGTCCCTGTTCGAAACCGACATCGATTATCTGCAGGGCGCCGCCCCGGCCCCGCAGTTCCAACTCTGATCCGCTACATCCAAGGAAGCCGCAATGATCCGCCGATCCCTCGCCCTTGCGCTGGCTGTCGCCCTCTCGCCGCTGGCGGCCAACGCCGCCGACCTGCTGCAGGTCTACGAAATGGCCCGCAACGGCGATCCGCAGCTGGCCTCCGCAGAGTCCAGCCGGCTGTACACCAAGGAAGGCCAGGTGCAGGCCCGCGCGGCCCTGCTGCCCTCGCTGGGCGGCTCGGCATCGCTGAACCGCACCCGCACCTCGCAGGACGGGGTCAGCGGCTCGACCACCGCCACCTCGCGCAAGTACGGCATCAGCGGTGAGCAGACCCTGTTCAACTGGACCCAGTTCGCCAACCTGCGCGCGCAGCGCGAAATCAGCAAGGCCGCCGACTTCGACCTGGAATCGGCGAACGACGACCTGATCGTGCGCACCGCCACTACCTACTTCAACGTGCTGGTGGCGATCGAATCGCTCAGCGCCGCGCAGACCAACGAGGCGGCCGCCAAGAAGCAGTTCGACTATGCCGACAAGCGCCTGGAAGTCGGCCTGGCGCCGATCACCGACGTGCATGAAGCGCGCGCCCAGTACGACCAGGCGCGCGCCAATACCATTCTCGCCCGCAACACCCTGACCGATGCCTACCAGGCGCTGAGCGAACTGACCGGGCAGCCGGTGCAGGGCCTGCGCAGCCTGCCGGAGGACTTCCGCCCGGCGCTACCGGCCAACCGTGGCGACGTCGACAAGCTGGTGGCCGATGCGATCGCGCAGAACCCGGCGCTGAAGGCGCAGGAGCTGAAGGTCAACGCCGCCGTGGCCAGCGTCTCGGCCGCCCGCGGCGGGCACTACCCGACCCTGTCGCTGGGCGGCACCTGGGGCAAGAGCGCCAGCTGGGGCGACAGCGTCGGCGGCTCCTCGTTCGGCCCGGACGCGACCACCAACTCGATCGGCCTGACCCTGAACGTGCCGATCTTCTCCGGTGGCGCCACCCAGTCCTACGTGCGCCAGGCCCTGGCCCAGCGCGACATCGCCCAGGATGGCTACGAGCAGCAGAAGCGCGCGCTGGACCGCAACACCCGCAATGCCTACCAGGCCGTGGTGGCCGGCATCAGCGAGGTCGAGGCACGGCGCCTGGCCGTGGTGTCGGCGCAGAGCGCGTACGACGCCTCGCAGGTGGGGCTGGAAGTCGGTACCCGCACCGTGCTGGACGTGGTGCAGAACCAGCGCACCCTGTTCCAGGCCAAGCTGGACTATGCGCAAGCCCGCTACACCTTCCTGCTCAGCCGGCTGCAGCTCAGCCAGGCCATCGGCGCGCTGGACGTGGCCGAGGTGCAGGACATCAACCGCCTGCTGACCCAGGATGCCGAGGCGCAGCTGGCGCCGGGCAGCATGCAGTAAGCCCCGCCGCTGTACCGGCGTGGAGGCGCGAAAGGCGGGCCCCGGCCCGCCTTTCGCGTTCCTGCATGGGCCACCGCCCGTAGCGGTGCCCGGGGTTCTGCCGGCGCCCTACTCCGGTGCCGGCAGCCGCGGCCCGATCAGTTCCAGGGTCCGCTCCAGCGCGCCGCGGCCATTGGCCACCAGCGCCGCACCGGCCTGCACCATCTGCTGGCGCGCCGCCGCGTCGCCCAGCAGGCGCAGCAGTTCGTCGCCGAGCTGGGCGACATCGTCGCGGATGCTCAGCGCCCCGGCTTCGCTCATGCGCCGCGAGATCTCCGCGAAGTTGTGCAGGTGCGGGCCGGTGATCACCGCCGTGCCCATCGCCGCCGGCTCCAGCAGGTTGTGCCCGCCGATCGCCTGCAGGCTGCCCCCGACGAAAGCCACCTGCGCGCAGGCGAAGAACGGCATCAGTTCGCCCAGCGTGTTGAGCACGAACACCTGGGTATCGGCCGCGGGCCACTGCTCGACGCTGCGCGTGGCCACGCGCCAGCCCTGGCCGCGCGCCAACGCCTCGACCCTGGCGAACCGCTCCGGATGCCGTGGCGCCCACAACAGCAGCGCATCGGGATAGCGCTCCAGCACCCGCGCGTGCAGGTCCATGACCGGCTGTTCCTCGCCCTCGTGGGTACTGGCGGCGATCCAGGTCACGCGTCCTGCCGGCACATGCGCGTGGAACGCGGCCAGCAGCGGCGCCGGATCCGGCGGATGGATGTCGAACTTCAGGTTGCCCAGCGCGCAGACCTGCTCCTGGCGCGCACCGAGCACGACGAAACGGCGCGCGTCCTCGCGCGACTGCGCGGCCACGCAGGTCACCGTGCGCAGCGCGCGCCCGACCAGCGGCCGCAGCAGCCGGTAGCCCTTCAACGAGCGTGCCGACAGCCGTGCGTTGAGGATGTAGACCGGGATCCGGCGATCGCGGCAGCCGAACAGCAGGTTCGGCCACAGCTCGGTTTCCAGGATCAACGCCAGGCTCGGGCGGAAATGATCGAGGAACCGGCCGGCGCTGCCGGGCACGTCATAGGGCAGGTAGACGTGGTCCACCGCGTCGCCCCACAACGCGCGTACCCGCTGCGAGCCGGTAGGAGTGATGGTGGTGATGACCCAGCGGATGTCCGGGCGCTGCCGGCGCAGCGCGTCCACCACCGGCGCGGCGGCGTTGACCTCGCCCACCGACACCGCGTGCAGCCAGACACAGGGCCGGCGGCCGCTCTGCGGATACGACGCATAGCGTTCGTCCCAGCGCTTGAAATATTCGCGCACGCGGAAGCCACGCCATACCAGGTGGTAGACGGTGATGGGCAGCAGCAGGTACAGCAAGGCCGAGTACAGGCCCCGCAGCAACAGTTCGACGGGATCCTTGCGCATGCGGCGAGGATACCTAGGAGCGGGGAATTAGTGGATGGAAACGCGTGGAAGCCAGCCTGCGCCGCTGTGGCTTTCACCGGTTCCGGGTTCCCATCCACGGGTTCCTCATTAGAATCCCCCCATGTCCGACACCCCCACCTCCGCCACCCGCCCGTCACTGTGGCAGCCGCGCCATTGGCCGACGTTCGCCTGGCTGGCGCTGGCCATGCTGGGCGCACGCCTGCCCTGGCTGCTGCAGCGGGCGATCGGCCGCGGCATCGGCTGGCTGGCGCTGCACCTGGCCGGTACCCGCCGGCATGCCGCCGAAGTGAACATCCGCCTGTGCTTTCCCGAGCAGGACGACGCCTGGCGCCGGCAACTGCTGCGCGACAGCTTCGACGCGCTGGGCGTGGGCATCTTCGAATTCGCCCGCGCCTGGTGGGGCAGCATCGACGCGATCCGCCCGCGGGTGCGGATCGAGGGCCTGGAGCACCTGCAGGCGCTGCGGGCGCAGGGCCGCGGCGTGTTGCTGGTGTCGGGGCATTTCATGACCCTGGAAATGTGCGGGCGCCTGCTGTGCGACCACGTGCCGCTGGCCGGCATGTACCGGCGCTACCGCGACCCGGTGATGGAATGGGCGGTCAAGCACGGGCGCCTGCGCTACGCCAGCGCGATGTTCGCCAACGAGGACATCCGCGCCACCGTGCGCCACCTCAAGAAAGGCGGCCTGCTGTGGTACGCGCCCGACCAGGACATGCGCGGCAAGGAGTCGGTGTTCGTGCCGTTCTTCGGGGTGCCGGCCTCCACCATCACCGCGACCCACCAGTTCGCGCGCATGACCGGCTGTGCCGTGGTGCCCTTCTTCCACCGCCGCGAAGGCGGGCGCTACGTGCTGAAGATCGCGCCGCCACTGGCGGACTTCCCGACCGGCGACGCGGTCGCCGACACGGCGCGCGTCAACGCCGCCATCGAGCAGATGGTGCGCGAAGCGCCGGCCCAGTACCTGTGGATCCACCGCCGCTTCAAGCGCCAGCCGGAAGGACGCAGCCGCTTCTACCAGCGCGACTGATCGCCGCCGCCGGCCGACGGCGGCGGGTACGCGAGCAGCGCGCCCACGAACAACGCGGCCAGCAGCAGGGTCGCGCCCCCCCAGAACGCCGAGTAGAACGCCAGGTGGGTGTTGAACGGGAACACCGTCACCGCCAGCGCCAGCGTCGCCGGACGCGCACGGGTCCGCGCCTCCTCGCCGGCGTAGCGCCACGCGCGCCACGCCATTGCCGCACCGGCCAGCCACAGCAACAGGCCCAGCACGCCGGTTTCGGCCAGTATCTCGAGCACCAGCTGGTGCGCATGCAGCGCCGGCCCCGCACCCCAGGCAGCGTATTGCCCGTGCGCCGGATCGCACTGTGGGAACGCGTTGCGGAACTCGCGCGCGCCCACCCCGTTGAGTGGATGGGCGCGCACCATGCACAGCGCCGCGGACCAGATCTGGCCGCGCCCGGACAGCGCCGCATCCATTCCGGCGGCATCGCCGGTCAAGGCCAGGGTGGTGCGGGCCACGCGCTCGCGCACCTGGGTGGACAGCCCCGCCAGCAGTGCCGCGCCAAGCACCCCGGACAGCAGCACCAGGGCCATGCCCTTCCTGCCCAGCAGCCGCCAGCCGGAGAACAGCAGCACCAGCGCATAGGTGATCCAGGACGCGCGCGAACCGGCGAGCACGATCACCACCCCGGTCGGCACCGCCACCAGCAGCCAGCCCCAGCGTCCCCAGCGCGCGGCCGCGGCGAACAGCGCGAACGGCGTCAGGCTGGCGAGCACCTGCCCGAACTTGAGGTTGCACGGCCCGAACACGCCGCTGAGCCGGTCCGCCTGCGCCGCTTCCGCCGCGCTGCACAGGCCATGCCCGCTGGCCAGCCATTTCACCTGGTCCATCGACCAGAACAGCGGACTGCTGCCGGCCAGCGCCTGCACCAGCGCGTCGCCCACCCACAGCGCGACGACCACGCCCAATCCGGTGAACGTGACCCGGCGCCGGGCGTCGGTCGCCACGGCGGTGGCCACCAGCCACATGAAAGGCAGGTACCGCAGCCCGGCCGCTACCCGGCCCCAGGCACGGCCGGGATCGTCGGCATCCACCGCCGAGACCAGCTGCGGCAGCCAGTAGGCCAGGAACAGCGTGCATGTCAGCGCCCAGGCCGGAACGCTGAGCAGGGTGCGGCCGTCACCGGTGAAGCGGCGCCACAGCAGGGTTCCCACGGTGACCAGCGCGCCCAGCGACAGCAGCGCTTCGGCGATGCCCGGCGCCGGCCACGCCGCAACGCAGGCGATCACCCAGGCCGGGGCCCACCGCATCGGCAATGTCGCGGGCAGCAGGGAGGATTCAGCCGATGAGTTCGCCATAGACGTCCAGCGTCGCGCGCTGCATGGCCCGCAGGGTGTAGGGGAGGCGCCGCGGCAGCGACGGCGGATGCCGCAGCAGCTCCAGCGCGCGCGCCGCCAGGGCCGTGGCGTCACCCGGCGGCACCGCCCCGCTGGGCTGTAGTTCGGCGAGCAGTTCGCCGACCCCGCCGTGGTCCCAGCCCAGCACCGGGCGGCCTACCGCCAGCGCTTCGAGCACGGTGCGGCCGAATGCCTCGGGTTTGTCCGACAGCTGCAACACCAGGTCGGTGGCCGCATAGGCCTGCGCGATCCGGGGGGTCGGCTCGGTGATGGCGACCGCGTCGGCGATGCCCAGCGCCGCGGCCTGCTGCTCGAGTTCGCGCACGTACGCCTCGCGTCCCGGCTCACGCGCGCCGGGCATCCACAACCGTGCCGCCAGCCCCTGCCGCCGCAGTGCGGCCAGCAGGTGCAGCGCGTGCGCATGCCCCTTGAGGCGGGTGCCACGGCCCGGCAACAGCAACAGCGGCCCGTCACCGGCCAGCGACGGGTGCAGCGCATCCACCGCCTGCCGCGGGCGCCGGTCGGACGCCGCCACCTGCGGGAACTGCGCCGGGTCCACGCCGCGCGGGATCACCCGCAGGCGCTGCGGGTCGGTCGCCGGGTAATGCGCCAGCAGGTAGTCGCGCACGGTGTTGGACACGCAGATCACCCGCTCGCCACTGGCCATGATGGCGCTATAGCGGCCCGGCGAGTTGAGCCCGTGCATGGTCGTGACCCAGTGCGGGCGCCGTTCCCGCGGCAGACCGCGCAGCGCATGCCAGCCCAGCCATGCCGGCAGCCGCGAGCGCGCGTGCACGATGTCGGCACCGGTTTCGGCGAACAGCCGCCGCAGCGCCACCACGTGGCGCAGGGTCAGCAGCGACTTGCGGCCGATGTCCAGCGCCAGGTGTTCGGCGCCGCTGTCCAGCAGCGGCGGTACCAGGCGGCCACCGGCCGAGACCACGATGGCGCGGTGCCCTGCCGCCACCAGCGCCTGGGCGACCTCCAGGGTCGAGCGCTCGACGCCGCCGGAGTGCAGCGCCGGCAGCAGCTGCACCACGGTCAGGCGGCGCATGCGGGCGTTCAGTCGACCAGCACGAATACCGCGCCGCAATACGGGCAGGCGGCTTCGCCGTTGGGTTCGTTCTCGATCGGCAGGTAAACCCGCGGATGCGAGTTCCACAGCGCCATTTCCGGCGTCGGGCAGCTCAACGGCAGGTCGGCACGGTGCACGTTGTAGCGCTTCTCGGCGTTGGCGGGCGCGGCGGCGGTATGGCTCATGGCGTCATTCACACAGGAAAACCGGGACCGGCCAATTCTAGCAGCGCAGGCAGGGCATGGACCTCGCCGGATATGACCACGTGCCCTGCCCGGCGCCACTGTTTTCGACTGCCGGCGCCGCGCACCCGTCCGGGGTGGCCCGGCAGCCGTCGCGACGGCGGGGAGTCGCCGTGGCCCGCACCTTCGCTCTCACCGCGCTGTCGCCGCGCCGCCGCGCACGGGCCCCGGCCGCGTGCCGCGGCATTGGCCACCGCCCGGGAGTGGACCCTGACCGCGGTGCGGGTGTGGTCCGCCTGGTGCCGCCGGCGGACGCCCGGCTCAGGCCAGGATGCCGAGCAATCCCCCGACACCGATACCGACGACGGCACCGACGAACAGACCGGCCAGGAACTGCATCCGCAACGAATCGGAGACGCCGCGCCTGGCATCGTGCCCCGAAATCTTCTTGAACATGCCCCTTCTCCCGATATGAAAGAACGCGGAGGGGCGCGCCGAACGCGCACGAAGCGGGACCGCGCCCGCCTGCAACCTCCCTGTTCCCTCCGCATGGCGTTCCACGCCGGCCGGGAGGACGCGCCCATTGCCACGGCTCCCGAAGGCACTCCGGCCTCACGTCGATTTCACCCGAGATGTCCGTTTCCCGTAACTGTCAGAATTGACAGGTCCGGCGCGTTCCCCCGGCATCCACGGCGGCCGCCCCGCCAGTTCGATCCAGCAGGCGAAGGTCGGGTGGCCTTCGATCATCTGCGGCGGCGCGGCACGGTGGACATGAAAGCCGGTGCGCCGCAGCAACCGCTCCATCGCCAGCGGCGAAACGGTGATCAGCCGCTTGCCGCCGCGGCGTTCCACGTAGTCGGCCGCCAGCTGCAGGATGTCCACCGCCAATGCCGACGGGCGCTGTGGGCAGACGCCGGTGCGCGCGCCGCGCAGGTCCATCACCGCGAAGCGCGACAGCTCCCACACGTCGTCCGAGCAGGGCGGCGGCTGGCCGTTCATCAGCTGCGGGAACATCTCTCCCAACAGATACGGACCGGTGGTCGGCAGCAGGCGCGCGTAACCGACGATGTCGAGCTGGTCGTCGCGGACGATCACGTGCACGGTCTCGGGCCGGTCGAAGCGGTCGCGCTCGATACCCGGCGGCGTATCCAGCTGCCAGCCCAGGGTTTCAATGAAGACCCGGTGGCGGTAGCGGCCCAGTGCCTGCGTGAGCAGTGGCGACAGATCGCCCGCGCTGGCGAGGATGAATTCCATGACCCGCACCCCGGTTGCTGAAGGACGGGGACGAGTCTTGCAATGCAGCAATGGCGTGATAACTGTCAGGATTGACAGGTCGCGAAGGGGGCCCGGCGCGACCGCGCGGGCGTGCGATGCAGCGCATCGGGAGCGCCTGCCGCGCGGCGCGTCAGCGGAATCCGATGGCGTCGAGCACCACCGGCTTCCATTCCAGCGCATCGACCAGTTGCTTCAGGCAGCGCGCGGTATGCTGCGGGCCGATGTCCCGCCCCTGCTCATCGACCAGCATCACGTTGCTGCGCGGCGCGTCCCGGCAGGCGGCGGACAGCGGCCGGGCCAGTGTGTCGATGTGCCAGTCCCAGCCGATCGAGACGGCCGGCACCGAGGTGGTGGCCCATTCGGTGTAGCCGCTGATGTCGGTATGGACCGCGCCCGCGCCGGTACTGTCCGCTTCCGGGTCCAGCCCCGATACCAGGTGCACGAGCCGGATCTGGCCCAGGGCCCGCCGCGATAGGCGGATGTAACCGTCGTCCTCTGTCATTATGATGCGGCCTATGGCAGTGCAGGCGGCGGTACGCCGCGCCGGGCGGTGGGAGCCGCCAATCTAGAGGCAGGTCGCGGGCACGGGAAACTGTCAGTGCTGACAGTGGCCTCCGGCCGGGATCACGATTTCATCGAGGGCGGAAATGGAGGCGTGGCGGGAAGACCAACTCAATGCGCTGCTGGCCCCCGGGGGGCAGGACGACCTGTTCGGCACCATCGCCGGAATGGTGCGCGCGCTGGGCTTCGAGCACTGTGCCTATGGGGTGCGCGCGCCACTGCCGCTGGCGCAGCCGGAAATCGTGATGCTCAACGATTACCCGGAAGCCTGGCAGAAGCGCTACCAGGACAACGACTACCTGTCGGTCGACCCCACGGTCCACCGGGGCGCCACCTCGCTGGATCCGTTCGCCTGGACCAATGGCGAGGATCCGTTCGATCCGGCCGCCGGCTTCTGGGAGGACGCACGCCTGCACGACATCACCTGCGGGGTGTCGCTGCCGGCCCTGGCCGCCAACAGCGTGCGCGGCATGTTGACCGTGACCCGCGGCGGCGATGGCCTGGATGCGCAGGAACTGCAGGCGCGGTGGCCGCAGCTGCTGTGGCTGGGCCAGGTGGCCCACCACGGCCTGGCGCGGGAAATGCTGGCGCGCTGGCGCGCGACCTCGCGCGAGGCGATGAGCGAGCGCGAGATCGAGATCCTGCGCTGGGTCGCCGAGGGTCACACCAACCGCCAGATCGCCGCCCGCTTCAACATCACCGAGCGCACGGTCAACTTCCATCTCAACAACGCCATGACCAAGCTCGACGTCGGCAACCGCACCGCCGCGGCGGTACGCGCGGTGGTACTGGGCATCATCGCCTGACCCGGCGCCGGCGCTGCCGGTAGCCGCACCCGGTGCCACGGATGCGACAAGGCCGGCATGCGCCGGCCTTGTCGTGGATACCTGGGCGACACCGCTCAGGTGCCGCGTTCGGCTTCCATCTGCTTGCGGATCTGCGCATCGACCGCGGCGATGGCGGTCATGTTCAGCACGCGGCGCGAACTGGCGCTGCTGGTGAGGATGTGGACCGGCTTGGAGATGCCCATCAGGATCGGGCCGATCGCCACGCCGTCGGTGAACACCCGCACCAGGTTGTAGGCGATGTTGGCCGCCTCCAGGTTGGGCAGCACGAACAGATTGGCGCGCCCCTTGAGCGTGCTGTTGGGCAGCAGCTTCTCGCGCAGCGCCTCGTCCCACGCGGTGTCGCCCTGCATTTCGCCGTCCACGTTCAACCGCGGGTTGCGCTTGAGCAGCTGCTCGCGCACCTGGCGCATCTTCAGCGCGTCCTTGGAATCATGGCTGCCGAAGTTGGAGTGCGACAGCAGCGCCACCTTCGGCTCGATGCCGAACAGCTTCATGCGGTAGGCCGCCTGCAGCGTGGATTCGACGATCTGCTCCACGCTGGGGTCTTCCTGCACGTGGGTATCGACGAAGAAGAACACGCCCTGCGAGTTGATCACCCCGGTCATCGCCGAGGTCGAGCTGACCCGCGGCTCCAGCGGGATCACGCTGCGCACGTAGCCGAGCTTCTTGTGGAAGCGGCCGACCACGCCGCTGAGCATGGCGTCGGCCTCGCCGCGCGCCACCATCACCGCGGCGATCAGGGTCGGGCGCGAGCGCAGCAGGTTCTTGGCCGCGGCCACGGTGACGCCACGGCGGCCGGTGAGGCCGTGGTAGTACTGCCAGTACTCGTTGAAGCGCGGATCATCGTTGATGTTGGTGATCTCGAAATCCACGCCCGGCTTCATGCGCAGGCCCAGCCGCTCGATCCGCGATTCGATCACGTCCGGGCGGCCGATCAGGATCGGGAAGGCCACGCCCTCGTCGATCACGTTCTGCACCGCGCGCAGCACCACTTCCTCCTCGCCCTCGGCATAGACCACGCGCTGCTTGTCGGCGCGCGCCTGGTCGTAGACCGGCTTCATGAACAGGCTGGTGCGATAGACGAACTGCGCCAGCTTCTGCCGGTAGGCGGCCATGTCGGCGATCGGCCGCGTGGCCACGCCCGAATCCATCGCCGCCTGCGCCACCGCCGAGGACAGTTCCACCAGCAGGCGGCGGTCGAACGGGCGCGGGATCAGGTAGTCGCGGCCGAAGCTGGGGGTGTCGCCGCCGTAGGCTGCGCCGAGGTCGGACGCCTCCTTGCGCGCCAGCGCGGCGATGGCACGCACGCAGGCGACCTTCATTTCCTCGTTGATGCCGGTGGCGCCGACGTCGAGCGCGCCGCGGAACAGGTACGGGAAGCACAGCGCGTTGTTGACCTGGTTCGGGTAGTCCGAACGGCCGGTGCCGATGATGGCGTCCGGGCGCGCCGCACGCGCCACCTCCGGCATGATTTCCGGGGTCGGGTTGGCCAGCGCGAAGATCACCGGGTCCGGCGCCATGGTCTTGACCATCTCGGCGGTGAGGATGCCCGGGGCCGACAGGCCCAGGAAGATGTCCGCGCCCTCGACGATCTCGGCCAGGGTGCGCTTGTCGGTGTCGCGCGCATAGCGCGCCTTCTCCGGGTCCAGCCCTTCGCGCCCGGCGTAGATCACGCCGTCGCGGTCGAAGGCCAGCACGTTTTCCGGCTTGACGCCCAGCTCCACCAGCATGTTCACGCAGGAAATGCCGGCCGCGCCCATGCCGGTGGTGGCGACCTTGACCTCGCCGATCTTCTTGCCGGTGATGTCCAGCGCGTTGAGGATGGCCGCGCCGACGATGATCGCGGTGCCGTGCTGGTCGTCATGGAACACCGGGATGTTCATGCGCTCGCGCAGCTTGCGCTCGACCACGAAGCACTCCGGCGCCTTGATGTCCTCCAGGTTGATGCCACCGAAGGTCGGCTCCAGCGAGGCGATGATGTCGACCAGCTTGTCCGGGTCGTTCTCGTCGACCTCGATGTCGAACACGTCGATGCCGGCGAACTTCTGGAACAGCACGCCCTTGCCTTCCATCACCGGCTTGCCGGCCAGCGGGCCGATGTTGCCCAGGCCCAGCACGGCGGTGCCGTTGGAGATCACCGCGACCAGGTTGCCGCGCGCGGTCAGCTCGCTGGCCGCGGCCGGGTCGGCGACGATCGCTTCGCAGGCATAGGCCACGCCCGGCGAGTACGCCAGCGACAGGTCGCGCTGGGTGAGCATCGGCTTGGTGGCGGCGACCCGGATCTTCCCCGGCGGCGACATGCGGTGGTAGTCGAGGGCGGCCTGCTTGAAATCTTCTTTGGACATCGACGGGACTTGCTGTGGCTGAATGCCCGATTCTAGCGACTCGGCGACGACATGAACCGTTTCATCGGGGACTGCATTCAGGACCCGGCGCCCGATTTGGGATGCTGCTTCGCAACATTTCACGAAAATATTTTTCATTGTGCCGGTTATCTGCTACATAGAACGCTCTCCAGCGGGGAACATGGGGACATCATCAAAGTGATCCGGAATGGATAAAAAACAATTTCAGGACATGCCGGCCATGCTCCGGGGCAAGGGCCTGGGTGGCAACGGAGGCATGCTGCCGGCCACCACGGCCGGGCAACAGGGGTGGTCCATCCTGCACGAGCAGGTGAGCCTGCCCGCCGCGGTCCTGCTGCGTTCGGCGCTGCGGCACAACCTGGAATGGATGGGTCGCTTCGTCGCCGCTTACGGCGTGCAGCTGGCGCCGCACGGCAAGACCACGATGAGCCCGGAACTGTTCCGGCTGCAGCTCGACGCCGGCGCCTGGGGCATCACCGTGGCCACCGCACCGCAGGCACGCGAGGCCTGGCACGCCGGCGCACGCCGCATCCTGATCGCCAACCAGCTGGTCGGCCCGGCCAACATGGCGCTCATCGCCGGCCTGCTGGAAACCGGCGACACCGAGGTGTTCTGCCTGGTCGATTCGGCCGCCAACGCCGACGCATTGGGGCGCTGGTTCGACGCCCGCGGGCTGCGCCTGGACGTGCTGCTGGAAATCGGCATTGCCGGCGGCCGCACCGGTGTGCGCGACGAGGTACAGGCGCAGGCGGTGGCCGCGGCCGTCGCACGCTGGCCGCGGGCGCTGCGGCTGGCCGGCGTGGAGGTCTACGAAGGCGTGGCCGGCGACGAGGCCGGCGTGCGCGCGGTCCTGCGCCGCAGCGTGGAGACCTTCCAGCGCCTGCGCGACGGCCATGCCTTCGGCCGCGTGCCGGCGCTGCTGACCGGCGCCGGTTCGGCGTGGTTCGACGTGGTCGCCGAGGAGTTCGCCGCGCTGTCCGCCGACGCCGCGGCCGAGATCGTGCTGCGCCCGGGCTGTTACCTCACCCATGACGTCGGCGCCTACCGCCAGGCCGCCGCCCGCATCCAGGCCAGCAACCCGGTCGCGCGGCAGATGGGCACGAGCCTGCGCCCGGCGCTGCGGCTGTGGGCCTACGTGCAGTCGCGGCCGGAGCCGGACAAGGCCATCGTCGGGCTGGGCAAGCGCGACGCCGCGTTCGATGCAGGCTTCCCGGTGCCGGCGCTGCATTACCGCCCCGGCGATGCCATGCCCGGCGACGCGGCCGCGCACTGGCAGGTGACGGCGATGATGGACCAGCACGCGTTCCTGCAGGTACGGCCCGACGACGACCTGCGCGTGGGCGACATGCTGTGCTTCGACATCTCCCACCCCTGCCTGACCTTCGACAAGTGGCGCCACCTGCTGGTGGTCGACGACGACCACGTGGTGGTCGATGCGGTCACCACGCAGTTCTGAGCCGGCGCCGGACCGACACGCATGAGCCATGGACACCTGCTGCTGATCTACGCCGTGCTGGCGATCGTCGCGCTGATCGTGCTGATCGCCCGTTACCGGCTCAATCCCTTCATCAGCGTCACCCTGGTCTCGATCGGGCTGGCACTGCTGGCCGGCATGCCGGCGCCGGAGATCCTGCCCGCCTACGAACAGGGCGTTGGCAAGACCCTGGGCCACATCGCGCTGATCGTGGCGCTGGGCACCATGCTCGGCAAGATGATGGCCGAGTCCGGCGGCGCCGAGCGCATCGCGCGCACGCTGATCGCGCGCTTCGGTCCCGGCAACGTGCACTGGGCGATGATGCTGATCGCCTTCTGCATCGGCCTGCCGATCTTCTTCGAGGTCGGCTTCGTGCTGCTGATCCCGATCGCGCTCAACGTGGCCCGCCGCACCGGCGTGCCGCTGCTGCTGGTCGGCCTGCCGATGGTGGCCGGGCTGTCGGTGGTGCATGGACTGGTGCCGCCGCATCCGGCGGCGATGCTGGCCGTGCACGCCTATGGCGCGGACGTGGGCCGCACCGTGTTCTATGCGCTGCTGGTCGGGCTGCCGACCGCGGCGCTGGCCGGACCGGTGTTCGCCAGGGTGGTGGCGCCGCGGGTGGCGCTGCCGGCGCACAACCCGATGGAGGCCGCGCTGCTGGACGAGGGCCACGGCCGCATTCCCGACGACCAGCTGCCCGGCTTCGGCATCACCCTCGCCACCGTGCTGCTGCCGGTGGTGCTGATGCTGCTGGGCGGCTGGGCCGACCAGATCGCCACGCCGGGCTCGGCGCTCAACCACGGCCTGCGCTTCATCGGCCACTCGGTGGTGGCGCTGCTGCTGGCCACGCTGCTGAGCTTCGTCACCCTGGGGCGGATGCGCGGCTTCAACCGCGAGCAGATCCTCAGGTTCTCGCAGGAGTGCCTGGCGCCGACCGCCGCCATCACCCTGCTGGTCGGCGCCGGCGGCGGCCTCAACGGCATCCTGGTGCATACCGGCGTGGCCAGCCAGATCATCGACCTGTCACGCCAGTTCCAGCTGTCGCCGCTGCTGATGGGCTGGACCATGGCCGCGCTGATGCGCATCGCCACCGGTTCGGCGACGGTGGCGATGACCACCGCCTCGGGCATCGTCGCCCCGATCGCCGCCGCGCTGGGCTACCCGCACCCGGAACTGCTGGTGCTGGCCACCGGCGCCGGCTCGGTGGTGCTGTCGCACGTCAACGACGGCGGCTTCTGGCTGGTCAAGGAATACTTCAACATGTCCGTGGCCCAGACCTTCAAGACCTGGACCGTGCTGGAAACCCTCATCTCCGTCACCGCGCTGGCGCTGGTGGCGGCCCTTGCCGCCGTGCTCTGAACCGAAGAACCCACCATGTTCGACATCGTCTACGAACTGCGCCAACGGCTGCACGAATTCAGCCCGGTCGAGGTCCGCATCGCCAACACCATCCTCGCCGACGTCGATGCCGCCGCCCAGTACGGCGTGACCGAGCTGGCCGAGCGCGCCGAGGTCAGCGCCGCGGCGATCTCGCGCTTCGCCAAGACCCTGGGCTGCGAACACGTGCGCGAGCTGCGCGCGCGGCTGGCGTCGGCCAGCGCGGTCGGCAAGCGCTTCCTCGAACAGCAGAACGCGCCGCCGGTATCGGCGCTGTTCGCGCAGATCTGCGACGACATCCAGGCCAGCCTGCGCCACAACCTGGCCAACCTGCAGGAAGAGGTGGTGCAGCAACTGGCCGATGCCATCTGCCAGGCACGGCGCATCCACGTGTTCGGCATCGGCGGCTGTTCCACCGTGTTCTCCCAGGAACTGCAGAACCGGCTGATGCGCTTCGGCCTGCCGATCACCGCCTGCAGCGACGCGGTGGTGATGAAGATGACCGCCGCCATCCTCGGCCCGCAGGACCTGGTGCTGGCGTTGTCGGTCAGCGGCATCACCCCGGAAGTGATCTCGGCGGTGGAGATCGCCCGCACCTACGGCGCGCGGGTCGGCGCCATTACCCGCGCCGGCACTGCGTTGGCGGAACGCAGCGACTGGCTGCTGCCGATCAGCATCGAGGAAACCGATTTCGTGTTCAAACCCTCCGCCTCGCGCTACGCGATGATGCTGGCCATCGACGTGCTCGCCACCACCACCGCGCTCAACGGCGCCAGCGAGAACCACGAGCACCTGCGCCGCATCAAGCTGGCGCTGGACCGCTACCGGGGCGGCGACTCGCGCCTGCCGCTGGGCGACTGATCGATGCACGACGTACTGATCCGCAACGCGCTGGTGCTCGATGGCAGCGACCGCCCCGGCCGCCATGCCGACGTCGCGGTACGCGACGGCCGCATCGTCGAGGTCGGCGCCGTGGACGGCGGTGCCCGCCAGGTGATCGACGCCGGCGGCCGCGCGCTGGCGCCGGGCTTCATCGACGTGCACACCCACGACGACCTGGAAGTGCTGCGCAACCCGGGCATGGCCAGCAAGCTGTCGCAGGGCGTGACCACGGTGGTGGTCGGCAACTGCGGCATCAGCGCCAGCCCGGTGCGCATCCGCGGCGAGGTGCCGGACCCGATGAACCTGCTCGGCGAGGCCGCCGATTTCCGCTTCGCCGATTTCGCCAGCTACCGCCAGGCGGTGGAAGCGGCGTGCCCGGCGGTGAACGTGGCCGCGCTGGTCGGCCATACCGCGTTGCGCCAGAACCACATGGAGCGGCTGGACCGCGCCGCCACCTCCGCGGAGATCGCGGCGATGCGCGCGCAGCTGCGCGCCAGCCTGGCACAGGGCGCGCTGGGCCTGAGCAGCGGGCTGGCATATGGCTCGGCGTTCCACGCGCCGTCCAGCGAGGTGACCGAACTGGCGCGCGAACTGCCGTCCGGCGGGGTGTACGCCACCCACCTGCGCGACGAGTTCGGCGGCATCCTCGGCGCGCTCGACGAGGCGTTCGATGCGGCGCGTGCGCCACGGGCGGCGGTGCGCGTGTCGCACCTGAAATGCGCCGGCGTGGACAACTGGGGCCGCAGCCGCGAAGTACTGCACCGCCTGGACGCCGCGTCCGCCGACCAGGACGTGGCCTGCGACTGCTACCCGTACGCCGCCAGCGCATCCACCCTGGACCTGAAACAGGTCACCGACGCCTACGACATCCTGATCACCTGGTCCGCGCCGGAACCGGCGCAGGGCGGGCGCCTGCTGGCCGCCATCGCCGCCGACTGGGGGGTGACGCTGGCCGAGGCCGCGGTGCGCCTGCAACCGGCCGGCGCGGTCTACCACTGCATGGACGAGGCCGATGTGCGCCGCATCCTGGCGCATCCGCTGACCATGATCGGCTCGGACGGCCTGCCGCGCGATCCACGCCCGCATCCGCGCCTGTGGGGCACCTTTCCACGCGTGCTCGGCCACTACGCGCGCGACCAGGCGCTGTTCCCGCTGCATACCGCCGTGCACAAGATGACCGGCCTGCCCGCCGCGCGCTTCGCGCTGGGCGCGCGTGGCCGCATCCACGCCGGCGGCAGCGCCGACCTGGTGCTGTTCGACCCGGCGCGCGTGCGCGACACCGCCAGCTTCCACGATCCGGTGCGCGCGGCCGAAGGCATCGACGCGGTATGGGTCAACGGCAAGCTCGCTTATGACGGCAACGAAGTAATCGCGCGTCCGGGCCAGTTCATCGCGCCGAATTGAGGCCCCTCCCCCGATGGGAGCGGGGTCGGGGTGACGGCGCCGGGCTGCGCCGGAACCCGCGGCCGCGCCTGCGCGGCACCGTCTCCCAGGGCGGGACGGGGACAACATTTCCCTTCAACACAAAGGAATCCCATGAGCGACATCAAGCGTTACGGCGCCGAAGGCGGCGTCGGCCAGGGCCGGCAGCACATGCCGTTTTCGCGCGCGGTCGAGGCCGACGGCTGGCTGTACGTCTCCGGCCAGGTGCCGATGCGCGATGGCGAACTGGTCGGCGGCACCGTGACCGAGCAGGCGCATGTGGCCATCGGCAACGTGATGGCGATCCTGGCCGAGGCCGGTTACGGGCCGGAGCACGTGGTGCGCTGTGGCGTCTGGCTGGATGACGCGCGCGATTTCTACGCCTTCAACAGCGTGTTCAAGCACTACTTCGGCGAGCACCCGCCGGCGCGCGCCTGCGTGGAGAACCGCATGGTCGTGGACTGCAAGGTGGAAGTGGACTGCATCGCCTGGAAGCGCCCGCCGCGCTGAGCCCGGGCCCGCCCGGCGCGGCCGCTGCAGCGCCGGAACATCGCCACCGCGGCAGCCGTGCATAACGCGCGGCTATGCCGCCGCGCGCGTTTGCGACTGGCGCCGGGGGCGGCTCCGCGGCTATTGTGCAGGCAGCCGCCCCGCGCCACGTTTTGTGCTGCGGCGCAGCAGACCGGCCCGCTCGTCATGGAGATCCCCATGCCTGCCTGCTTGCGTCCCTGCCGGCCGCAGCCCTTCCCATCCGCCGCGACTGGCGGAAAAGCCGCCTCCGGGCATCGAACCGTCTGCCACCCGTCATGCGCACGGGCCGGCACCGCCGGACTGCCCGTGGCTCCGTCCCCTCCCCCGTGCCACGGAGCCCGCCCCCACGCGGCAGTCCTTCCACGGCGGCGCCGGCCCTGCGCCGGACACCGCCCCAGCTCCCTGCACTGGCAGGGCACGAGGTACTGATTCGATGATCCAACTTGATGCCGTACAGACGATCGCCTTCGGCGGCCTGACCCTGTTCGCCGGCTATGCGCTGTGCCGCGCGATCCCGGTGCTGCGCCGCTACAACCTGCCCGAACCGGTCGTCGGCGGCCTGCTGGTGGCGTTGCTGGTGTGGGCCGCGCATGCGCGCGACACCACCCTGTTCGAGCTGGACACCAGCCTGAAGGTGCCGCTGATGGTGGCGTTCTTCACCACCCTGGGCATCAACGCCAGCCTGCGCCTGCTGCGGGTCAGCGGGCGCCAGGTGATGATCTTCCTGGTGCTGGCCAGCCTGTTCGCGGTGCTGCAGAACCTGGTCGGCATCGGCGTGGCGTGGATGTTCGACCTGCACCCGATGTTCGGCGTGCTCGCCGGCTCGGCCACGCTCACCGGCGGCCCGGCCACCGGCATGGCGTTCGCGCCGCTGTTCGAGGAAGCCGGGCTGCAGGGCGCCGAGACCCTGGCCATCACCGCGGCGATGGCCGGCATCATCTGCGGTGGCGTGATCGGTGGGCCGACCATCACCGTGCTGATGCGCCGGTTCGGCATCAGCGGCCCGGCCGGCAACGGCGCCAGGGCCGATGGCGGCGCCGTGGACGATGAAAGCGTGCACGTGCATTTCCCCAACGAATCGGCGCGCGAGTTCGACGCGCTCAAGAGCATCGTGGTGCTGCTGATGGCGATGTGGCTGGGGGCGTGGGTCAGCCAGGGCTTCGCCGGCCTGGGCCTGACCCTGCCCTCCTACATCGGCGCGATGCTGGTGGGTGCGGTGATCCGCAACATCGACGACTACACCGGGCTGATCCGGCTGTCGGTGCCGACCACCGACCTGATCGGCAACATCTGCCTGGCGCTGTTCCTGGCGGTGGCGCTGATGGACCTGAAGCTGTGGGAACTGGCCGGCATGGGCCTGCCGCTGGTGGTCAACCTGGCCATCCAGGTGGCGCTGGTGGCGCTGTTCGCGATTCCGATCTTCTACGTGATGGGCCGCGACTACGACGCGGCGGTGATGGGCGGCGGCTTCATCGGCTTCATGCTCGGCACCACCGCCAACGCCATGGCGGTGATGCGCCGCCTGGTGCAGCGCTACGGGGTGGCGCCGCGCGCGTTCCTGGTGGCGCCGCTGGTGGGCGCGTTCTTCATCGACTTCGTCAACGCGCTGATCATCACCGGCTTCCTCAACTTCTGGCCGCACTAGCCCGGCGCCGAGTTCGCGGCGTTCCGCGCCCCCGCCCCGCGCCGTCAGGGGCGGGGATGCCGTAGATGCGGGGCTTGCCCCGCATGCACACCCGCATGCACACCCGCATGGGCATTGGCGCGCCTCGTGCGGGGCAAGCCCCGCACCTACCGGGTGCCGGTCATTGCGCCGCCGCACCCGCGCCGGGCCGGCGCGGGTCGGCGGCACCCTGCACGCCGCCGTCCTCGTCGACCAGCAGGGTCTGCGTGCTGCCGATGGTCTCGTCGCTTTCGATGCGGTGGCCCAGCCCGCGCAGCAGGCGCAGCGTATCGGGACTGAAACCCGGTTCGATCTGCAGCATGCCGCTGCCCATGTCCTGGTGGATGCGCGGGCGGTGGGCGGCCTCGGCGATGTTCATGCCGAAATCGACCACGTCCACGATCGTCTGCATCACCGTGCCGGGGATGGTGTTGCCGCCCGGGCTGCCGGTGACCAGCCACGCCTTTCCGTCGCGCAGCACCAGGGTCGGCGACATGCTCGAGACCGGGCGGCGCCCGGGCTGCAGCGCGTTGGCGACCGCACGCCCCGGCTCCTTGCGCGCGGCCAGCTGCGCGCGCAGCGAGAAGTTGCCGATCAGGTTGCCGAGCAGGAAGCCGGTGCCTTCGGCCATCACCCCGGCGCCGAAGTCCGAGCCCAGGGTGAAGGTGTTGCTGACCGCGTTGCCGTCGGCGTCGACCACCGAGAAATGCGTGGTCTGCGGGCTTTCATGGGGCAGCGGATCACCCGCCGCCAGCGTGGTGGCGTCAAGCGCGCGGTCCGGCGAGAACAGCGTCCAGCGCGCGTCGGCATAGGCCTTGGACACCAGCCCGGCTACCGGCGCGTTGACGAACGCCGGGTCGCCGGCATGGCGCGCGCGGTCGGCCCAGGCCAGCTTGATCGCCTCGGCCATGGCATGCAGCGCCGCGGCCGAGCCGGCGCCGTGCGCGGCCAGGTCCTCGTGTTCGAGCAGGTTGAGCATCTCCAGCACGCTGGCCCCGCCGCCGCTGGAAGGCGGCATGCTGACGACCTCGAGGCCGCGGTAAGTGGTGCGCAGCGGCGTGCGTTCGAGCGCGCGGTAGCGGGCCAGGTCATCCGCCGCGATCAGCCCGCCATGGCGCTGCATAGCCGCCACCAGCCGCTGCGCGATCGGCCCGCGGTAGAACGCATCGGCGCCGTCGCGCGCGATCAGTCGCAGCGACCACGCCAGGTCGGCCTGGCACAGGCGCTCGCCGGCGCGCAGCGCGCTGCCGTCGGGGTGCAGGAACACGCCGGCGCCGGCGGGGCTGCGCGCCAGCCGCTCGCGCCCCCAGTCCAGCGCGAACGCTTCGTCGCGGCTGAGCACCACGCCGTCGTCGGCCAGTTCGATCGCCGGCTGCAGCAGCCGTGCCCACGGCAGGCGCCCATGCCGGCGATGCGCCAGCGCCAGCCCGGCCACGGTGCCCGGCACCCCGGCCGCCTTCCATCCGGCGGTTTCGCCCTCGATCCCGCCGTCGGCGCCGATGAAGCGCTCCAGCGTCGCTGCCGCCGGGGCCATCGAGCGGTAATCGATGGCGACGCTGCGGTTCTCGCCGGCCAGGTGCAGCAGCATGTAGCCGTCGCCGCCGATGTTGCCGGCACGCGGCAACAGCACCGCCAGCGCGAACGCGGTGGCCACCGCCGCGTCCACCGCGTTGCCGCCGTCGCGCAGCACCTGCGCGCCGATCTCGCTGGCGCGCTGGTTCTGGCTGACCACCATGCCGCGGTCGCCGTGCTCCGGCTTCTGGATCGCCTGGTAGTTGAGCAGTTCGCGCGCGCCGGCCGGCGGCGCCAGCGCCAGCAACGCGCCCAGCAGCAGCGCCAGGCCACGGCCAGGGAGGGATACGCGGGGTCGCAGGGTCATGCCTATCTCCGGTTTGCGGTTCGCGGGCGCATTGCCGGCCGTCCGCCCGCGGCAGTACCGGGGGCGGCGGTCGCACTGGCCCATCCCTGAGCATGGCCGGCAGCGGCGCGGCTGTCGCCCACCTTTGATGGCCGACGGTATAGCCCGCGCGCATGGAAGCCCGCGGCAACCACCGCATGGCCGATCGCCGGCCGCGGCATGCCATAGCTGCCGGTTAACGCCTGCACCGCGATTGTGATCCCCGCCGCGCCGGGCCCGACGGTAATCTGCCGGCCATGCAGACGCCCGCCCGCCACATGCCCTCCCCCACGGCCGGTGCGTCCGCCGTCGCAGCGCGCCGGCGTCGCCTCGGCGCGCTCCTGCTGCTGTGCGTGGCGGTGGTCGGGTGCGGCACCGCGCCGGACCCACGCGCGCCGGCAACCCCTTCCCCTGGCGCACCGCCCTCGCCCGCCATCGTCGTGGCCGCGCACCCGCTGGCCGCGCGGGCCGGCGCCGCGGTGCTCGAACGTGGCGGCAGCGCGATGGACGCCGCCCTGGCCGTGCAGCTGATGCTGGGGCTGGTGGAACCGCAGAGTTCGGGCATCGGCGGCGGCACGGTGCTGCTGGCCTATGACGCCGGCAGCGGCGAGGTCAGCGGCTACATCGGCCGCGAACAGGCGCCGGCCGCGGCCGGTGCCGGCTGGTTCGACGACGCCGACGGGCAACCGCTGGCGCGCAGCGACGCCATGCTCTCCGGCCGCGCCACCGGCGTGCCCGGCACGCTGGCCGTGTTCGCGCTGGCGCTGCGCGAACACGGCCGGCTGCCCTGGGCGCGCCTGTTCGACGACACCATCGCCACCGCCGAGCAGGGCTTCACCATCACCGCGCGCCTGCAACGGCACATCGACGGCCGCTTCCCGCAGGCGGCGGAGGAGGACGTGCGGCGGCTGTTCGACGACGGCCACGGCGGACGCCTGCGCGCCGGCGACACCCTGCGCAACCCCGCCTACGCGGCGACGCTGCGTACGCTGGCCGCGGGCGGCGCGCAGGCGTTCTACCAGGGCGCGCTGGCGCGGGCGATCGTCGACCGCACCGCCGCGGCGCCGCGCCCGGGGGCGATGACCGTGGAGGACCTGGCCGGCTACCGCGCCGAGAAAGTGGCCCCGCTGTGCCGGCCGCTGCGCGGCTACCGGCTGTGCTCGTTGCCGCCGCCGGCCAGTGGCGTCGGCCTGCTGCAGTTGATGGCGCTGCTGGACGGCACCGATATCGACCGCCGCGATGCCGGCGACCCGCAGGCGTGGCTGCTGTTCGCCGAGGCCAGCCGGCTGATGTACGCCGACCGCGACCATTACGTCGGCGATCCGCGCTTCGTCGACGTGCCGGTCGACGGCCTGCTGGCGGCCGGCTACGTGAACGCACGCCGCGCGCTGATCGGCCCCCGGGCCGCGCCGCGGCCACCGCGGCCGGGGGTGCCGGCCGGCGCGCCGGCGATGGCCGGGGACGCCACCGACGAGCCCGGCGGCACCAGCCATTTCGTGGTCGTGGATCACGACGGCAACGCGGTCTCGGTGACCACCACCGTGGAATCGTTCTTCGGCTCGGGGCGCATGGTCGGCGGCTTCTTCCTCAACAACCAGCTCACCGATTTCGCCTGGGACCGCGTCGACGGACGCCCCGGCATGGCCAATGCCATCGCCGCCGGCAAGCGCCCGCGCTCGTCGATGGCACCGCTGCTGATGCTCGACGGCGACGGCCGCCTGGCCGGCGCGCTCGGCTCGCCCGGTGGCCCGGCCATTCCCGCCTACATCGGCAAGACCCTGGTCGGGCTGCTCTACTGGCGCCTGCCGCTGGACCAGGCCGTGGCGCTGCCCAACCTGGTCGCGCGCGGCGCGCGCTTCGACGGCGAGGCCGACCGCTTCCCGGTGCCGCTGCGTACCGCGCTGCGCGAACGCGGCGTGGACATCCGCGGCGGTGCCGGCGAGGATTCCGGCCTGCATGGCGTGTTCCTGCGCGACGGGCGCTGGCAATGGGCCGCCGATCCGCGCCGCGACGGCACCGCCGCCTTTCCTGCCCACCGGACCCCCGATGCATCCCGTTGAACCCCATGACGAACCCGTGCGCGCCGACCTCGTGGTCCTCGGCGCCGGCGTCGTCGGCCTCGCCACCGCCTACGCCGCCGCGCGCCGCGGCCTGTCGGTGCTGCTGCTGGACCGCGCCGACGGCCCGGTGCAGGGCACCTCGTTCGCCAACGGCGCGCAGCTGAGCTACGCCTACACCGACGCCATGGCCGGCCCGTCCACCTGGCGCCAGCTGCCGGCCATGCTGCTGGGGCGCAACGGCCCGTTCCGCACGCGCTGGTCGGCCGACCCCGATTTCTGGCGCTGGGGCCTGGGCTTCCTGCGCCAGGCCGGCAGCGCGCGGCTGCGCGCCAACACCCTGGCGACGCTGGAGCTGGCGCTGGAGTCGCGCAGCGCGCTGCATGCGCTGCTGCAGCGCCACCCCATCGCCTTCGACCACGCCGTCTCCGGCAAGCTGCACGTCTACCACGACGCCGCCGCGCTGCAGGGCGCGGCGCCGATGATCGCGCTCAAGCAGCCGTTCGGGGTCGCGCAACAGCTGCTCGACGCGCGCCAGGCCATTGCCGCCGAACCGGCGCTGGCGGCGATGCCGGGCCTGGCCGGCGCGGTGCATTCACCGCAGGAGGAAGCCGGCGATCCGTTCCGCTTCGGGGTCGGCCTGCTGCAGGTGCTGCAGCAGCAGTACGGCGTGCAGGCGCGCTTCGGCGTCGATATCCGCCGGGTGATGCGGCAGGGTGACGGCTGGTGCCTGCAGCCGCATGCCGGGGCGGCGCTGCAGGCGCGGCGGCTGGTGGTGTGCAACGGCATCGACGGCGCGGCGCTGCTGCGGCCGCTGGGCGTGCGCGTGCCGCTGATGGCGATCAAGGGCTATTCGTTCACCGCGCCGTGCGGCCCGCGCGCCCCCACCGCAAGCATCACCGACACCTCGCGCAAACTGGTGTTCTGCCGCCTGGGCGAGCGCATGCGCGTGGCCGGGCTGGCCGACCTCAACCACTGGGACCCACGCCCCGACCCGGCGCGCATGGCGCAGCTGGTGGCGATGGCGCGCGCCTCGATGCCCGAGGCGGTGGACTACGACAACATCGACAGCCGCTGGGCCGGCCTGCGCCCGGTCACCCCCTGGTCCTCGCCGGAGATCCGCGCCATCGGCGACGGGCTGGTGTGCAACCTCGGCCACGGCATGCTCGGCTGGACCCTGGCGATGGGCAGCGGCGAACGCGCCGTGGCCCTGGCGACGCAGGCATGACGGCGGCGGCGCCGCGCGCGGTCGCCGGCAACCTCCGCATCGACTAGGATCGGGCCATGCGTCTGCGCCAGATTGAAGTCTTCCACGCGGTCTACACCACCGGCTCGATCAGTGCCGCGGCCCGGTCGCTGCACGTTTCCCAGCCGTCGGTCAGCAAGGTCCTGCACCACACGCAGTACCAGCTGGGTTTCGAGCTGTTCAAGCTGGTGCGCGGCCGGCTGGTCGCCACCGACGAGGCGCATGCGCTGTTCGTCGAGGTCAAGGACATCTACGACCGCCTGCTGTCGCTGCAGAAGGCGGTCAGCCACATCCGCGACATCGGCGGCGGGCATATCCGCCTGGCGGTGGTGCCCTCGCTCGGCCAGCACGTGGTGCCGGCGGCGATCACCCACTACCGGCGCCAGCACCCGGAAGTCACGTTCGACGTGCAGACCCTGCACCACGGCGACCTGTTCCAGGCGCTGTACGAGCGCGAATGCGACATCGCCATCGCCTACAACCCGCCGCAGCACCCGCGCATGCAGCGCCGCGTGCTGGGGCACGGGCAGCTGATGCTGCTGTTCGACGCCGCGCAGTGGCCCGACCCGCCGGCGGCGATCCCGCTGCGCTGGCTGCAGGACCGCGACATGGTCGGCTTGGCCAGCAGCGGCCCGATCGGCGACCTGTTCACCAACGAGCTCAAGCGCCAGGGCGTGAGCATGCGCGAGGTCGTGTCCAACCAGACCTATTCGCTGGCCGCCGCGCTGACCCGCTGCGGCGCCGGCATGAGCGTGCTGGACGAATTCACCGCCTGCGCCAATGCCGGCGGCAACCTGCTGGCGCGGCCGCTGGAACCGGAAATCGGCTTCCGCGTCGAGTGCGTGTACCTGGAGGACCGGCCACCGTCCAAGGCCGCCACCGAGTTCGTGCGGCATTTCCAGCGCAGCCTGGCCGAAACCCGCGGCGTGCCGCCCGCAGCGTAGCCGCGCCCCTAGCGGGCGCGCGGGAACTTCGGGTTCAACGCGCCCCAGACGCTGTACTGGTCGGCCAGGATGACCCCGTTCCAGGCCTCGATTTCGGCCTGGGTGATCTGCTCCCCGCCCTGGCGCCCGAACAGCACCACCTCGTCGCCGGCCTGCACCCCGGGGATGTCGGTCACGTCCACCATGGTGGTATTCATGGTGACCCTGCCGAGCACCGGCGCGCGGCGGCCGCGGACCAGCACGCTGCCCTTGTTGGAATAGGCGCGGCGGTAGCCGTCGGAATAGCCGACCGGCAGGTTGGCCAGCAGCGAATCGCGTTGCAGGGTGAAGGTGCGGTCGTAGCTCACCGTGTTGCCGGCGGGAAACGCCTGCACCGACGCGACCCGGGTCTTGAACGCGGCCACGTGCGCGAACGGCGGCTTCGGCGTGCCGCCGTATCCGTACAGCGCACCGCCCGGGCGCACCATGTCCAGCCGCGATTCGGGCACATGCTGCAGCGCGAACGAATTGGCCGCATGCAGCTGCACGTCGCCGCGCCGCAGCGCGGTGTTGGCGAACAGCCAGTCGGCCTGCTGCTGGAAGACACGCACGCCCGCCAGCACGTCGTCCGGGGCTTCGCCCGGGAAGTGGGTCATCAGGCCGACCACGCGCAGGCCGTCGCTGCCGACCAGCGCCAGCGCGTCGCTCCGGCCCTGCGCCGTGGCCAGTTCCAGCCCGTTGCGGCTCATGCCGGCCGAGTTCAGGGCCAGGTGCACCGGCAGCGGCCGGCGCCGACGCACGGCCAGCGCCGCCATCGCCTGCGCCACCGCGAGATTGCCCGCCAGTTCCTCGACCCGGTACGGCAGCGCCGCCTCGATCTCATCCAGCGTCGCCGCGCGCACGCGCAGCACGCGGCCTTTGTAGCCACAGGCGCGCGCCATGCGTGCCTCCTCGGTGCTGGCGATGCCGATGCAGGGCACGCCCGCGGCGATGATGCGCGGCATCACCAGGTCGATGCCGGTGCCGTACGCATCGGCCTTGAGCACCGCGCACAGCTGCGCGTCGCCGGCCAGTGCGCGCACGCGCTGCAGGTTGGCATCGAACACGTCCAGGTCGATCTCCAGCCAGGCGTTGGCCGCGGCCAGCCGCACGGTGCCCGGCACGCCCAGCAGCGGCGCGGCGCGCGCATCGAGCGCCGCGGCCAGTGCCGTGCCCAGGGTCGCGGCGATGAAGCCGCGGCGGCCACTGCAGGCGATGTCCGTATCGGTCATGGTGGGTCCCGATGCCGCCGGTGGCCCGGCGGCGTGGTTGGCAGGATCAGTCGAAGCGGTACTCGACCTGCAGGTTGAACGAACGCCCGCGCGGATCGGCCACGCGCGGCTCCCAGGCCGCGCCGGAGGCGAAATCGACCTGGTGCGCGGTGAACGGCGGATCGGTGTCGAGCAGGTTGCGCACCGCCAGGGTCAGCCGCGTGTTCTCCATCCCGGTCCAGGTCAGGCTGTAGTTGTAGGTGATGTAGTCATCGACGTCCGGGTTCCAGTTGGCCGGGGTGTAGAAGCCACCCTCGACGCTGACCGGCTCCTCGTCCTTGTAGCCGGAGCGGTAGACCTGGGTGAGCAGGTGCGCCCAGTCGCCGCGGGCCCAGCCGACGCCCAGCGTGTGCTTCCACTTGAGCGGCAGGTTGTAGAAGCGCACGTACTCGCCCACCTTGTTGTCGCCATACGGCTCGTTGGCCAGCGACTTCTCCTTGAAGGTGTCGATGTAGCTGCCGTTGAGGTTGACGTGCCAGCGCCCGCCGGCCAGCTCGCCGCTCAGGTTGGCATCCAGCTCCACGCCGCGGGTCAGGGTGCCGCCGGAGTTGATGTAGCGCTGGTCGATCGCGGTGACCTTGCCGCTGCTGTCGCGGATCCAGTTCTCGGCGAACAGCGCGTAGTTGGCGGTCAGCGTCGCCAGGTTGGGCACGCGGATGGTGTTGGTGCGCTCGATCTCCCACCAGTCCAGGCTCAGGTTGAAGTTGTCGGTCGGCGAGAACACGAAGCCGACGCTCCGCTGCGAGGACTCCTCCGGCTGCAGGTCGGTCTTGCCGCCGGTGATGATCACCGGCTGGATCAGGTCGCAGCCCGGTATCGACGAGTTGACCGAGCCGCTGGGGCAGCTGGCCGGGTCGACCAGGTCGCGGCCGAAATAATCCAGGCGGTTGACGCCGGCGAACAGCTTGGTGAACTCGGGCACCTTGAAGCCGGTGCTGTAGGCGCCGCGGAACGCCAGCGATTCGATCGGCTGCCACTTGAACGAGTACTTCGGGTTGGTGGTGCCGCCGAAGGTGTCGTAGCGGTCGTGGCGCACCGCCACGGTCACGTCGAGGGTGTCGATGATCGGCAGGTACATCTCGGCGTATACCGCGTTGACGTCGCGACGCACCTTGGGCAGGTCGCTGGTCTCGTCGAACGGCGCCTGGTAGATGGTGGTGTAGTTCAACGGCACGCCGTCGAGCACCTGCACGCCGCCGAACTCGAACTCCTCGCGCCGCGCCTCGACGCCGGTGGCCAGCTGCGCCTCGCTGCCCCACAGGCTGAAGCCGAGCCCGCCGCTGAAGCTGGCGTCGGCCGTGGTGACGGTGGACTCGCCGCCGTACAGGTGCACGCCACTGGCCGAGGCGCTCTGCAGCGCGGCCATGGCCGCCTCGCTCTGCTGCTGCCCCGGCATCAGGAACGGGTTGAGCAGGCCGCTGCCGAGCGCGGCGCGCAGGCCGCTGGAGAAGTAGTAGCCGCCGCGCAGGACCGATTCGGCCTTGTTCGAGGCGCGCGACAGGCCGATGTCGTAGTCCCAGCTGCCGATACTGCCTTCCAGGCCGGCCAGCAGGCGGTAGGACTTGGTGGTGGTCTCGATCTGGCGCGGCCCGCAGGCCATGCACCGCCAGCGGTAGGGAATGGGGTTGCCGTAAGTGAGGTTGGCGGTGCCGAAGTACGCGGCCAGCGCGTTGTACACCTTGTCGTAGGTGTCCTTGGTGTTGGGGTTGAGCGGATACCAGGTGCCCGGGCCCATCACCGAGGTGAGCGATGCGCTGGAGGTCAGCTGCAGCGGCTCGTACTCGCGCTCGGACTTCACCCGCGAGCCCATCGCCTCGGCGTAGAAACGGTGGTTGTCGCCGATGCGGAGGGTGGCACGGCCGAGGAACTGCAGGCTGTCCTGCGGCTGCTGCAGCGCCTGCGCGGCCGGATAGTCCCAGGCGCAGGCGTACTTGGAGCTGCCGCTGTCCCACAGCCGGTAGTCGTAGGGCCCCATCGCCGGGCCGCCGTTCTCGCAGCCGGCGCCGCCGGGCAGGTTGAGGATGTTGACGTAGTTCTGCCTGCTGCCGCCATCGGGGTCGATGAGCGAGCCGTTGATGATGCCGCCACTGGCGTTGGTCACGGTGGCGAACGGGGTGCCGCGCGTGTCCGGCGACACCCCGCGGTCGGGCTGGAAGCTGTTGGCGAAATCGCGCTGGTGGCTGCGCAGGAACTCGCTGCGCCGCCAGTTGATCGTGCCCCACACGTTCCAGCGGTCGCTATCCAGGTCGCCGGTGCCGCCCAGCAGGCTGTAGTTGTAGATGTCGCCGCCGCCGTGCTGGGTCACGTCGAAGCCGGCGTTGACGGCGATGCCCTGGTAGTCGGTGCGGGTGATGAAGTTGATCACGCCGCCGATGGCGTCGGTGCCGTACATGGCCGAGGCGCCGTCGCGCAGCACTTCCACCCGGTCGATCGCCGCGAACGGGATCGAGTTCAGGTCCACCGCCTGCCCGCGCAGGCCATGGGTGGCGACGCGGCGCCCATTGAGCAGCACCAGCGTGGCGTCGCTGCCCTGCCCGCGCAGGTTGGCGCCGGACACGCCGGCGGTGCCGCGCAGCTCGCCCAGGTCCATGTCCACCGACGCCGAGACCATACCGTCGGCACCGTTGCCGGCGATGTTGAGGAAGGACAACAGCTGCTCGGCCGAGGTGATGCCCTGCGCCTCGATCTCGGCCTTCTGCACGATGGTGACCGGCAGCGCGGCTTCCACGTCCACGCGCTTGATGCGCGAGCCGGTGACGTTGACCTTGTCCAGGGTGGTGGCGGCCGGTGCGGGCTCCTGCGCCATGGCCGGCACGGCCATGGCCGCCAGCAGCGCACTGCACAGGAGTTTCAATCGAGGGTCTGGCTGGCTACGCATGATCTCTCCAGGGGAACGACGGGGACGGACAACCCAGCAGGTACAGCGGCGGAGCGGGCAGCGCGGTCACGGCCGCGCCGGTGGAATCTCGTCGAGGAACAGTGCGCCGATCGCCTGCGCGGTCGCATACGGCGTCGGGTCGTTGCGGTTGCTCAGCAGCACCACCGTCAGGTGCTGCTGCGGCCAGCGCACCAGGGTGTTGCGGAAGCCGATGCTCTCGCCGTTGTGCCATTGCCGGCCCTCGGCGATACGCCAGCCGAAGCCGTACCAGGTCGCTTCCGGGGTGGTATCCACCTGCACCTGGCGGCCGAGCGCCAGCGCGCGGGTGGCGTCATCGAACAGGCGGCCGTCGTACCAGGCCGCGTCCCAGCGCGCCAGGTCGTCGATGCTCGAATAGATGCCGCCATCGCCGAGCACGGCGCTGTAGCTGTTCTGGTCGGTGCGTTCCCAGCCCTGCGCGGCCTGGCTGTAGCCCCAGGCGCGATGCGGCACGTCGCGGCCGCCGGCGACGTAGGCCAGGCTGTCGCGCATGCCCAGCGGGGCGAAGATGCGGGCGTGCAGGAACGCGGGGAAGTCCATCCCCGAGGCGCGCTCGACCACCAGCGCCAGCAGCGCATAGCCGCTGTTGCTGTAGCGGTAGGCGGTGCCCGGCGGGAAGTACAGCCGGTTCTCGCGTTCCAGCAGCGCCAGCACGCCGGCGTCGCGGATCTGCCCCTGCCAGGAGGCCCCCATCAGGTCCTCGTAATCGAGTAAGCCGGAAGTATGCGCGAGCAGCTGGCGCAGGCTGATGGCGTCGGCCACGGCCGGCAGCGAAGGCAGCCAGCGCTTGACCGGGTCGTCGATGGACAGCGTGCCGTCCTGCGCCAGCAGCAGGATGGCCGCGGCGGTGAACTGCTTGCTCACCGAGGCCAGCCGGTAATTGGTGTCGGTGCCGGCGGCGATGCCGCGCTCCAGGTCGGCACGCCCGTAGCCGCACCGGACCAGCGCCTTGCCATCCTTGAGCACCAGCAGCGAGGCGCCCGGAACGTCGCCGTCATAGGGCTGCATCAGCTGGTCGATCGCGGCCTGGCGGCTGGCGGCATCGGCCGCGCTTGCCAGCAATGGCAGCGCCAGGCATGCCAGCAGCAGCGCCACATGCCACACCACAGGAATCCACCGCGGGCAAAAACGGTTGCGCATGCGTCCCCCGGACGAAGAAGGCAGGAATGATGGGATGCCACCGATGGCGGGCCCGCGGGCCGGCGGGCCGGAACCCCGGCATGCCTGCCTTCCGCCTCCCTGCGTCTGCGCCGGTTCCCCCGGTGCGGCCTCCCCGCCGTACCGCCCGTCGCGTCTTCACCTTGGCGCGTGGCAACCCGCAGCGTCAACGCCGGACACATGCCCCGCGGACCGCCTGCGCCCATACCCGCAGGCAACGCCACGGGCCGGTGCCGTGGCCGCCCACGAGCGCCCCGGTTCCGGCAAAAACACCCGCTGAATCCGCGACTTGGCGATGGCCAGCGCTACCCGCACGACGGCGCCGGCCAGCAGCGCGGCATGCGCGTACGCCACCCCGACCCATAGCCTGTGGCTGTGGTTCACGCAATCAATGCGAGGGCGAGGCCGTTGCAGTGGCAACCAATATCTGCGCGCGTGCTATTCGCCGATGCGGTCCATGCGGATGCGGTTGGCGAACAGCGAGAACGCCAGCGTGCCGGCCAGCCGGTTGGCGCGCTGCAGCCACGGCGGCAGCCAGCGCGGTGGCGCCAGCACGCCGCTCTCGAACAACGGCGCCAGCGCCTGCGCGTCGCCCAGCGTCATCTTGCCGGCGAACAGCCAGTGGCAGTAACGCAGCTTCTCGTCGCGCAGCATCTGCCGGAAGAAGGTATGCACCGACACCAGCCCGCGCAGGTACACGGTGTCCTTGGTGAAGGCGCCGCCGCCGCTCACCGGCACCCCGCGGAACACCCGCTGGGCCGAGGCGAAGCTTTCCTCCGCGGCCTGCCCGGCATCACGGAAATAGCGGAACACCTCGATGAAATCGGCACCGTCGCGCGCCATCGCGACCGCCTCGATGCGCAGGCTGATGCGCTTGAGCCGCTGGATGTCGATGCTGCCGGTGATCTGCTCGGCGAACGTCGCCAGCCCCTCCTGGGTGGCGGTGACCCGCGGCGACGCCAGCGCCAGGCTCGGCAGCAGCGCCTGCCGGCGCCCGTTGAGCGCGGTCAGCGAATGCACCAGCGCCTCGTGGTGGAACAGCTGCGCGCGGTCATACACGCTGAAGCAGGCACCGCTGCGCAGCCGGATCTGGGTGGCGCCGGCCGCGGCCTTGGCGATCAGGTCCGGGTCCAGCACCACGTTGATCACGCGCGACTCGAAGAAGCCGTCCAGGTCGTTCTGCAACTGCAGCTGCAGCGCGGTAGCCGACACCGGCACCTGCTCCTCGGGCGCCAGCAGTTCGTGGTCCAGCTCGTTGGCGATCTGGATGAAGTGCCGCGCCGCCTCGCGCACGGTCGGCCCGTGGCCGGGCATCGGCTGTTCCGGGGTACCGAACAGCTGCGCCGACAGCGCATCCACCTCGGGCGTGCCCAGCGCTTCCAGCAGGCGCGCGGCCAGGTCCCAGCTGGCGACCGAATCGCGCAGGTAGCGGCCCAGCGGATGCGCCGGGTCGGCGGCGGTGGCGATCGCCGCCAGTTCGCGCCGCGCCGCGCTGAAATCGTGCCGCGGGTAGACCACCTGCGGCAGCTGTGGCGCACCGCGGGCCATGCTGTCCAGGAACGGCGCCCGCGTCGATGCCGGCCAGCTGGCCAGGGTCAACAGGCGGATGCCACGTACCGCCGCGACCAGCCGGGCGTCGAGCGCGACATGGTGGGCGATGGCCGGATCGGAAGGGGCGCGGGACAGGCTCATGCGCACACCATAGCAACCCATCGCCGGCTGGTTGCGCCCACCGGTTTGCGGCCTCTACAGTCAGCGGACGCTTAACGGAGGAATGGATGCTTTCCCCGAAACGGCACGGCCGCCGCTCCCTGCTTCGTCTGTTGCTTCCCGTCTGCCTGGCGGCGCTCGCCGGCTGCCATTCAGTGCCCTATGCGCGCGATGGCGTGCTTCCCGCGCGCATCGACGTGGCCGACGGGTCCGCGCAGCGCGCCGCACTGAACGCCCGCACCTACGATGCGGCCATCGGCCACGCCCGGCGGCTGTTCTACCGCGATACTGCCAACTTCACGCCCCTCGCACGCAGGCGGCGCGCCAGCGTGATCGCCAGGCCCGACGAAGGCAGTTTCTACAGCGCGCTGAATGAGGTGCTGGGCACGCTCGATGACGCGCACAGCCATGCAATGGGGCCTGCCGAACGCGCGATCAGCGAGCAGATCATGCGCAACAGCGGCGAGGAATCCGGAAACGGCTACGGCTTCATCAAAGCAGTGTCCGGGAGAGGTGAATCCGTCCTCGCGGTTGTTCCCGGCAGTGCCGCGTCCGAGGCCGGGATATTGCCGGGCTGGCAGTTGCTGAGCATCGACGGACGGCCCCTTTGGATGCACCAGGAACGCGAGGGGCAACCGGCCCGTTTCCTGTTCATGGACCGGGAAGGCAGACCGCACGAACATGACCTCATCCCCGTTCCTTCGCCAGCTGTGCGTATGCGGGAAAGTCGCTACCTGTCGGGCGGCCTGCTTTACCTGCATTGGAGATCCTTCGACGACGATAGCCTGCAATGGCTGCACGCCGCATTCGCAGCCGCACATGATGGCGACAAGCTGAAAGGGATGGTGATCGACCTGAGGGGGAATGCAGGCGGTCTGGCACGGGTCGGCGCGGAGGTCTACGCGATGCTGGATGGCAAAGGCGTTTTCGCCTGGCTGAAGTCCCGGCAGGGACAGGATGCCGTAGGCCCGGCCTCGCCGCCATTGCGATATGGCGGCGCGCTGCTGGTACTGGTGGATGCCGCGTCGGTAAGTACCGCGGAATTGCTTGCCGCCCGCCTGCAGGAGACCGGGCGCGCAGTGCTGATCGGTGAAACCACCGCGGGGGTCGCGGTTGCCTCGCGCGGAATCAACCTGCCCGATGGTGGCTGGCTTTCCATCGGTATGCGGGAAATCCGCACAGGGGACGGCCGGCTGCTGGAAGGCACAGGGGTCACGCCCGATCTTCCCGCACCCTGGACTTCGGAAGCTATCAGGGAAGGCCGGGATCCCGCCATGGAAGTGGTCACGATGTTCGCCGAACAACTGGCGAAATCACGCGCCGGCAATGGAAAAATCGAAAACGCCGGTGAAAATCCAGCAGCGGACGACAACGGCATCTGATTCCCCTCCGGGCCTACCTCCGTTACCAGTCCCCACTGGCCGGCGTTCCCGTATTCCCTCCATCTGCACTCGCCCGACATGCCCCGGCATTGGCCGGGCGGCGCCTCAGCGCCGCTTCGGTTTCCCCGCCGGCCGCCACTGCGCGCCGCGGCCGCTGCTCCTGCGTTCGGTGGCCTGCTCGGCCTGGCGCTGCGCCAGCTTGGCCGCGGCCGCGGCCACTTCCTCGCGCAGCTTGAGGTAGTTGAGCAGGCGGCTTTCGTCGATCTCGCCACGCTCGATCGCCGCGCGCACCGCGCAGCCGGGCTCGTGCTGGTGCGAACAGTCGCGGAAGCGGCACTGCGTGGTCAGCGCCTCGATGTCGGCGAAGCCGCCTTCGGCCAGGGTTTCCTCGCCGGTGGGCTTGAGCTCGCGCATGCCCGGGGTATCGATCAGGCAGGCGCCGCCGGGCAGCGGCAGCAGCGCGCGGTGGGTGGTGGTGTGGCGGCCGCGCGAATCGCTGTCGCGCACCGCGCCGGTCTTCATCCGGTCCTCGCCCAGCAGGGTGTTGGTGAGCGTGGACTTGCCGGCGCCGGAGGAGCCGACCAGCACCACGGTGCGGCCCGGCCCCAGCCACGGCGCCAGCGCGGCGACGCTGGCCGGGTCCCTGCCGTTGATCGCCAGCAGCGGGATGTCCTGCGCGGCCAGGTCTTCCAGCACCGCCAGCGCGTCGGCGCCGTACTCGGTCTGGTCGGCCTTGGTCAGCACCACCACCGGCGCCGCGCCACCGCTGCCGGCCAGCATCAGGTAGCGCTCGATCCGGCGCGGATTGAAGTCCGCGTCCAGCCCGCAGACGATGAACACCGTATCGATGTTGGCGGCGATCACCTGCTGGTGGTAGTGCTCGCCTGCCGCGCCGCGCTTGATCGAAGTCCGCCGCGGCAGCAGCGCGACGATGCGTGCGTCCTCCAGCAACACCCAGTCGCCGACCGCCGCGCGCTCGTGGCTGGGGAAGCGCGGGCGCTGCCACTCCGGCAGCGACTCGGCCTTGAGCGCGGCGTCGGGCGCGTCGGCCACCACGTAACCGGAACGGTGCTGCTCGATCACCCGCGCCGGCCGCGACCGCGGATGTGCGGCGAAGGCGGCCTGCCAGGCCGGGGCTTCGGGTGGGCCCGGCCAGGGCCAGCCGATGGCGCGCAGCGCGCTGAAATCGATGGTGTCGGTCATCGGCCAATTCTAAGCGGCGCGGCGTTCGCGGCCGCCTGCCGGGGCCGATTTCCGTTCCGCCCGGAACCATCGCCCCGCATCGCAGCAATTCCGCTACCATGCGGTTTCCCGCCCATGATGGCCCCACGCATGTCAAGCCCTGCCAAGCCGCTGCCCACCCGCGAACGCCTGTCCGAAGTGCGCTACGAGATCCGTGGCGAACTTGCCCGGCGAGCCCGCGAGCTGGAGGCCCAGGGCCGCAGGCTGATCAAGCTCAACATCGGCAACCCGGGCAACTTCGGCTTCCGCGCGCCCGAGCACCTGCAGCACGCCATCGCCGACGACATGGGCCGCACCGACCCCTATACCCACCAGCAGGGCCTGCCGGTGGCGCGCGAGGCCATCGCCGCGGCATATGCGCGGCGCGGCGCGCCCGATGCCCACGCCGACCGTGTGTTCCTCGGCAATGGCGTGTCCGAACTGATCGACCTGTCGCTGCGCGCGCTGCTCAACCCCGGCGACGAAGTACTGGTGCCCTCGCCCGATTACCCGCTGTGGTCGGCGGCCACCATCCTCAACGACGGCCGCCCGGTGTATTACCGCTGCCGGCCGGAAAACGGCTTCCAGCCCGACCCGGTGGAGATCGAGACGCTGGTGTCCTCGCGGACCCGCGCCATCGTGCTGATCAACCCCAACAATCCCAGCGGCGCCAGCTACCCGCGCGAGCTGCTGGAAAAGATCGTCGCCGTGGCCCGCAGGCACAACCTGCTGCTGCTGGTGGACGAGATCTACGACCAGATCCTCTACGACGGCGCGCAGTTCCAGCCGGTCGCGCCGCTGGCCGGGGACCACCCGTGCCTGACCTTCAGCGGCCTGAGCAAGGTGCACCGCGCCTGCGGCTGGCGCGTGGGCTGGATGCTGCTGTCCGGCGACGCCGCGCGGCTGGGCGAGTTCCGTGCCGCGCTGGACCTGCTCAGCGCGCTGCGGTTGTGCGCCAACGTGCCGGGCCAGTACGCCATCGAGGCGGCGGTCAACGGCCCGGACACCATCTCCGCGCTGTGCGCGCCCGGCGGCCGCCTGTACGAAACCCGGCGCGCGGTGATCGAGGCCTGCGCCGCCAGCGAGCACCTGCAGTTGGTGGCGCCAGCCGGCGCGCTGTATGCGTTCCCGGCGGTGGTCGGCCCCGCCGCGCAGGGGTTCGACGACCACGAATTCGCGCTGGAGCTGATGAACGACGAGGGCGTGCTGGTGGTGCCCGGCTCCAGCTTCAACGTGCCCTACCGCCACCACTTCCGGGTGACCCTGCTGCCCGAGGCCGCGACCATGCGCGAGGTATTCGGCCGCATCGACCGGGTGCTGGCGCGCCGTGCCGAGCGGATCACCAAGGTGGTGCCGCTGAAGACGCGCAGCGCGGTGGCCTGAGGCGCGGCGATGGGCAACAGCGGACCGGCCACGGCCAGCAGCGCGCGCTACCTGGCGCTGGGCGATTCCTACACCATCGGCGAAGGCGTGCCCGCCGCGGGCACCTGGCCGTTCCAGCTGGCCGCGGCGCTGCGCGCGCGTGGCCTGGCACTGGCCGACCCGGAGGTCATCGCCACCACCGGCTGGACCACCGACGAACTGGCCGCCGCCATCGACGCGGCCGCGCCACGTGGCCCGTACGCGCTGGCGAGCCTGCTGATCGGGGTCAACAACCAGTACCGCGGTCGCCCGCTCGCCGAATACCGCCAGCAGTTCGAGCAGTTGCTGCAACGCGCGGTGGCGCTTGCCGCCGAAGACCCGCGGCGGGTACTGGTGCTGTCCATTCCCGATTGGGGGGTGACCCCGTATGCGGCCGCGCACGGCCGCGACGCCGCCGTCATCGCCTGCGAGATCGACGACTTCAACGCCGCCGCACGCGCCTGCTGCGGCGATTACGGCGTGGCGTTCGTCGACATCACCCCGGCCAGCCGCGCGCAGGGTGCCGAGGCGGCGATGCTGGTCGACGACGGGCTGCACCCTTCGGTGGCGATGTACCGGCTGTGGGTGGAACAGGCGCTGCCGGTGGCAGCCGACCTGCTGACCGGCACGACCGCCGCGTGAGCAGGCCGTCCGGGACCGCGGCCATGGCCGCCCAGGATGCCCGGGCCATCGCCCGCGCGTTCGCCCCGCGCCACCCGCTGGGCAACCGCTGGGACTACTGCTACGTGCTGTCCAAGCTGCGCAGCGATCCGCTCTACCCCGGCGTGCTGGAGGCGCTGCGCGGCAGCCACGCGCCGCTGCTGGACATGGGCTGCGGGCTCGGCCTGCTGGCGCATGCGCTGCGCCACGACGGCCAGCCGCAGCGCTACCGCGGGGTGGACAACGATGCCGCCAAGATCCGCCGCGCCGATGCCGTCGCCCGCCGTGCCGGCCTGGCTGCCAGCGGTTTCGAGGTGATGGACCTGGCCACCACCCTGCCCGAGCACCGCGGCAGCGTGGCCATCCTCGACGTCCTCCAGTACCTGCCGGCCGAGGCGCAATCGGCGCTGCTGCGGCGCGCCGCGGCGATGCTCGATGGCGATGGCCGGCTGGTCCTGCGCATGGCCCTGGCCGACGACAGCCGCCGCGGCCGCATCTCGCGCATCGGCGACCGCGCCGCCAACTGGATCGGCTGGATGCAGTTCCGCCCGCGCCACTACCCCGACGCCGCCAGCCTGCGCGCGCTGCTCGAGCAGACCGGCCTGCAGGTCAGCCTGTCGCCGCTGTACGGCAACACGCCCTTCAACAACTGGCTGCTGGTCGCGCGCCGCGCCTGAACCACGGCGGCACCGTTTGCGCGGATAATCGTGGCATTGCCCCGCCCGTCCCGGGCCGGCACCCTGACGAGAGTCCCGTGAGAAGAACCTACCGCCTCGATATCGAAGGCAAGCATCCCGAGCGCCTGCTGGAAGCCAGCAAGCACGACATCCGCAAGTACGTCAGGCGCGAGCGCGGCAAGCCGCTGCCGGCCGGCGCCGATTTCTGGGATTTCGACAGCAAGGCCGGCGTCGATGAGGCCAGCGCGCAGCCGGTGCCGTTTCCCGAGCTGATCCGTGCGGTGGACGCGCTGGTGGCCGCCGGCAACCGCCAGTTCTACGTGGAAGTGCTGCGCAAGCCCGGCAAGCGCACGCCGCGCCCGGCGGCCGCCGCGGACCTGCCGCCGGAAAGCGACTTCGAGGATTGACCGCGCCTGCGCTGCCGGGCCCCGCCCGGCCCCGCGCAGTTCAGCCGGCGGTCTTGTCCGCAGCCGCCGCGGCGCGCAGCCGGTCCTTCCGGCTGGGCCGGCGGCCCTTGATGCCGCCATTGCCATCGCCGGCCGGCACGGCGGCCGGCGCCGCCTCGGCCGGCTCGAAACCCGGCACCACTTCCGGCTCCAGGCGCAGGCCATGGCGCCGGCAGATCACCCGCCAGTGCGCCAGCGCCGCAGCCTCGACCAGGCTCACCGCCAGTCCGCTGGCGCCGGCACGGCCGGTGCGGCCGATGCGGTGCAGGTAATCGGCCGGCGAGCGCGGCAATGCGTAATTCACCACCACCGGCAGGCCGGCGATGTCGATGCCGCGCGCGGCCACGTCGGTCGCCACCAGCACCTGCAGCTGACCCTCCTTGAACGCCTGCAGGGTGCGCACCCGGCGGCCCTGCGACAGGTCGCCATGCAGTGCCTGCGCGGCGATGCCGTGCCCGCGCAGCGCGCCGGCCAGGCGGTCGCCCTCGCGGATGCTGGCGACGAACACCAGCACCTGCCGCCAGCGCGGATCGGCCAGCAGCGCCAGCAGCAGCTCGATGCGGCGCGCGCCATCGACCCGCAACGCGCGCTGTTCGATCCGCGCGGGGGCTTGGGCATCGACCTGCAGGCGCGCGGGCGCGCGCAGGCCGGCGGCCGCCAGTGCCGCGATCGGCTCAGGGAAGGTGGCCGAGAACAACGCCGTCTGCCGCTGCACGGGCAGTTCGGCAAGGATCCGGCGCAGCTCGTCGCCGAAGCCCAGTTCCAGTAGCCGGTCGGCCTCGTCCAGCACCAGCAGTTGCACCTGGCGCAGCGACAGCGCGTTGTGCGCCAGCAGATCGAGCAGGCGCCCGGGGGTGGCCACCACCACGTCGGCGCCCCCGCGCAGCGCCATCATCTGCGGGTTGATCGACACCCCGCCCACCGCGCACACCACCCGCGGCTGCCGCGGCAGTTCGCGGCCCAGCGTCGCGAACACGTCGGCCACCTGCAGCGCCAGTTCGCGCGTGGGCACCAGCACCAGTTGCCGCAGCACCCGCGGCCTGCGCGGCGGTGCCAGGAACAACTGCTGCAGGGCCGGCAGCACATAGGCGGCGGTCTTGCCCGAGCCGGTCGGGGCCAGCGCCAGCACGTCCTGGCCCTTCAGCAGCACCGGCAGCGCCTGCTGCTGGATCGGCGTGGGCGCGGCGTAGCCCGCCTGCTTCAGCGCGCGCGCCAGTGCGGGCAACACGTAGGGAGACAGGCCGAGTCGGGAAAAGGGCATGCGGGGGGTCCAGGCGCCGCCGGCAGGGCGGGCGGCGAGTCTACGGGGTTTCCGGCAGCCGCGCGGGCAACCCGCGCATCTGCAGCTGTTGCAGCACCGATTCGACGATGGCGGCATTGTGGCCATGCGCGGCGCCTTCGTGCAGCAGCACGATCGCGCCCGGCGCCAGGTCGCGGACGATGCGCGCCACCACCGTCTGCGGCTGGCAGTGGACGCCGTCGAAGCCGCGCGCGCTCCAGCCCACCCGCGCCAGCCCGTGCCGGCGCAGCGCCGCGGCGACGAACGGGTTGGTCATGCCCACCACCGAGCGGTACCAGCGCGGCGGCGTCCCGGCGATCGCCGTCAACACCTGCTGGCAATGCCCGATCTCGCTGGCCATGCGCCGCGGCCCCAGGCGCCAGAACCAGGCCTGCGGATGCGAATGGCTGTGGTTGCCCAGCCCGTGGCCGCGGCGCAGCACCTCGCGCACCAGTTCCGGGCGTGCCGCCGCGCGCTCGCCGACCATGAAAAAGGTGGCGCGGGCGTCGTAGCGGTCGAGCAGGTCGAGGATCGCCAGGGTGTCGTCGGACGGACCGTCGTCGATGGTCAACCACACCGCCGGGCCGGGCAGCCGCGACAGCACCGGCGCGTAGAAGCGGCTGTTGGGCAGGAACACCGGCACCACGAACAGCGCGTGGCTGGCCAGCAGCAGCGGCAGGCCGGTGGTCCAGCCCAGCGCGGCCCAGGCCAGCGCCACCAGCGCCTGCGACAGCAGCAGCCAGCCGACCCAGCGCCAGGGATGGCTGGGCGTGCGATGCAGGGTTCCCGTGGCGGTCATGTCCCATGATGCCATGCGGCGTAGAATCGCCCTTGTCACAGACCAACTTCACGAGTTCACGATGTCCCTGGATCCCGCCCTGCGCGAACGCATCGAATCCCTCCTCGGCGCCAACCGCGTCGTCCTGTTCATGAAGGGCCAGCCGGCCATGCCGCAGTGCGGCTTCTCGGCCAAGGCCGTCGGCGTGCTGCAGGACCTGGGTGTCGATTTCGCCCACGTCAACGTGTTGGCCGACGCGGAGATCCGCGAGGGCATCAAGGCCTACGGCGACTGGCCGACCATCCCGCAGCTGTACGTGGACGGCGAACTGGTCGGCGGCAGCGACATCATGCTGCAGATGGCCAACAGCGGCGAACTCAGCGCCCTGCTCGGGGTGGCGCCGCCGGACCGCACCCCGCCGTCGATCACCATCACCCCGGCCGCGGTGGAAATGCTCAAGGGCGCGCTGGCCGACGCCCCGGGCGCCGCGCTGCAGCTGAGCATCGACGCGCGCTTCCAGCCGAATTTCCAGCTGGCCCCGCTCGACGCCAACGCCATCGCCGCCGAATCCAACGGCCTGCGCGTGCAGTTCGACGCGGCCAGCGCGCGCCGCGCCAACGGCATCACCATCGACTGGGTGGACGACATCCGCGGCCAGGGCCTGGCCATCGACAACCCCAACGCGCCCAGGCCGGTGCAGGAACTGGACGTGCGCGGCGCCGACGACCAGCTGCGCGCCGGCAGCCTGACCCTGGTGGACGTGCGCCCGGCCGACGAGCGCGCCATCGCCGCCATCAACGCCCCGTTCGAGACCTTCGACGGCGACAACCGTGCCCGCCTGGAGGCGCTGCCCAAGGACACCGCGCTGGCGTTCCTGTGCCACCGCGGCGGACGCAGCGCGCAGGCGGCCGAGCAGTTCCGCGCGCTGGGCTTCACCCGCGTCTACAACGTCACCGGCGGCATCGACGCCTGGGCGCAGGACGTGGACAACAGCGTGCCGCGCTACTGACCGCGCAGCAGCGACCATGCAGGCAGGCAGACACCGGCGCAAGCCGGTGTCTGCGTTTCCGGTGGCCGCAACCGAGCCGGTGGCAACGCCTGCGGGAGCGAGGTCAGTCGCGAGGGGCCATGCGCAGGGAGCATTCGCAGCAACGCCGCGTTCGCGACTGGAGGGGCACCCGCGACGACAGCACCCGCCGCGCCGCCGTCAGCCGGCGAAACCGCCCTCGGCCAGGAAGTGCAGTTCCTCCGGCGTCGGAATCCGGCCCAGTACCGCGTTGCGGTGCGGGAACCGGCCGAAGCGGCGGATGATGTCGCGGTGCAGCTCGGCGAAGCGCAGGTACTCCAGGTCGCCGAGCACCTCGAACATCGCCACCGAGCGCTCCTGGTCCTGCGGGTCTTCCGAGTGTTCGAACGGCAGATAGATGAAGGCGCGCAGCTGCGGCGTCAGTTCGCGGTCCAGCCCTTCCTCGATGGTGCGCATGGCGTAGTGCCGCGCCAGTCCGTCGGTGGCGAAGGAATGGGCAGTGCCGCGGAAACAGTTGCGCGGGAACTGGTCGAGCAGGATCTGCAGCGCCAGCGCGCCGTCGGCGCTGTGCAGCCACTCCTCGCAGCCGCGGCGCGCGGCCAGGTAATGCAGGTCCAGGAAGCGCCGGCGGAACTCCTCGTCGAAGGCATCGTCGCGCGCGAACCACCGCCGCGGCCCCGCCGAACGCCAGAAATCCACCACTGTCTGTACTGCTTCCATCACTCCAGTCCCTGATCGTTCGGCCGCCCGCGGGGCGACGCTGGCCCGCGACGGTGCAGCTTAAGCGGCCGGCACCGCTCTGGATACCACCACGGCCGCGCGCCGGATCGCGCCTGCAACCCCGCCAGTCCATGCACTTGGCAAATCCCGGGGCCACGGCTAGCGTGCGGGCACCTTCCACGCCGCCTATGGAGAACCCATGCGACACCGACTGCTGGCCGGGCTCGGCCTGGCGCTGGCCTGCGCGCACCCCGCGCCTGCCGACGCCACCTCGCGCTTCGTGCAGGACCCCTACCCCAGCACCTATAGGCCGCTGCCCTCCGCGCCGGTGCTGATCAGCCACGCCACCGTGCTCGACGGCACCGGGCGGCGCCTGGACGACGCCGACGTGCTGCTGGCCGACGGCCGCGTGGTCGCGGTCGGCAACGCGCTGCAGGCACCGGCCGACGCGGTGCGCGTGGACGGCCGCGGCAAGTGGGTCACGCCGGGGATCATCGACGTGCATTCGCACCTGGGCGTGTATCCCAGCCCCGGCGTGCAGGCGCATGGCGATGGCAACGAGATGACCGCGCCGGTGACCGCCAACGTCTGGGCCGAACATTCGGTGTGGCCGCAGGACCCGGGCTTCGCCGCGGCGCTGGCCGGCGGCGTGACCGCGATGCAGGTACTGCCCGGCTCGGCCAACCTGGTCGGCGGCCGCGGGGTGACGTTGAAGAACCTGCCGGCCACCACCTACCAGGCGATGAAGTTCCCCGACGCGCCGTGGGGCCTGAAGATGGCCTGTGGCGAGAACCCCAAGCGCGTGTATGGCGGCAAGGGCACCGCGCCGGCCACGCGCATGGGCAACGTCGCCGGCTACCGCGCCGCCTTCATCGACGCCAGCGAGTACATCGCCAAGAACACCGCCGCGCCGGTCAAGCGCAAGCGTCGCTTCGGCCGCGACGACAACGGCGACAGTGCCGGCGACAGCGGCGGCAAGCGCGACCTCAAGCTGGACACCCTGGCCGGCGCCATCCAGGGCGACATCCGCGTGCACATCCACTGCTACCGCGCCGATGAGATGGCGACCATGCTCGACCTGGCCAGGGAATTCGGCTTCAAGGTGGCCGCGTTCCACCACGGCGTGGAAGCCTACAAACTCGCCGACCGGCTCGCCGCCGAAGGCGTGTGCGGCGCGCTGTGGGCCGACTGGTGGGGCTTCAAGATGGAAGCCTTCGACGGCATCCAGGAGAACATCGCGCTGGTCGACCGCCCGGCCAACAGCTGCGCCATCGTGCACTCGGATTCGCCGGAGGGGATCCAGCGCCTGAACCAGGAAGCGGCCAAGGTCATCGCCAGCGCACGCCGCGCCGGCATGGGCGAGATCGCGCCGGAACATGCCATCCGCTGGCTTACCGCCAACGCCGCGCGCGCACTCGGCATCGAACAGCGCACCGGCACCCTGGAGCCGGGCAAGATGGCCGACGTGGTGGTCTGGAACGGCAACCCCTTCAGTTCCTACGCGCTGGCCGAAAAGGTCTATGTCGACGGCTTCCAGGCCTACGACCGCGGCAACCGCGCGCAGCAGCCACTGAGTGATTTCATGCTCGGCCAGGAGGTGCAGCCATGAGCGCGTCCCTCGTGTTCCTGCGCCGCCTGGCGCTGTTGGCCGCGGCCGTGCCGGGCATCGCCTGCGCCCAGGACGTGCTGGTCCGCAATGCCACCGTGCACACCGCCACCGCGCGCGGCACGCTCAATGCCAGCGACGTGCTGGTGCAGGGCGGGGTGATCCGTGCCATCGGCCCGGGGCTGGCCGCGCCGGCCGGGGTGGAGGTGGTCGATGCCGGCGGCCGCCCGCTGACCCCGGCGCTGTTCGGCGGCATCACCGACATCGGCGTGGAGGAGATCTCCGGCGAGGCCGCGACCGTGGACAGCGCGGTCAAGCTGGAGGACCAGCCGCAGCGCCCCGAGTTCGACGTCACCCTGGCCTACAACCCGGACTCGGTGCTGGTGCCGGTGGCGCGGGTGGAAGGCATCGGCTTCACCGCGCTGGGCGCCAACAGCGGCGGCGGCTTCATCGCCGGCCAGGGCGGGGTGATGCGCCTGGACGGCAGCGCCGACCCCATCGGCCCGCGCATGCTGTTCGTGCGCCTGGGCGCGGCCGGCGCGGAACTGTCCGGCAGCTCGCGTGCCGCGCAGTGGATGCTGCTCGACCAGATGGTGGCCGAAGCGCGCGGTCGCGTCGCCGCCGATTCGCCGCATGCACTGCTGACCCCCGCCGGGCGCGCGGTGCTGGCGCGCTACCTCGGCGGCAACGGGCGCATCGTGGTGCGCGTGGACCGCGCCGCGGACATCCGCCAGCTGCTGCGCTGGGCCGGGCGCGAGCAGGTGCGCGTGGCCATCGCCGGCGGCGCCGAGGCCTGGCGGCTGGCGCCGCAGCTGGCCGCGGCCGGGGTGCCGGTGTTTGTCGACGCGCTGGCCAACCTGCCGGCCAGCTTCGACCAGATCGGCGCCACCCTGGAGAACGCCGCACGGCTGCACGCGGCCGGCGTGCCGGTGGCCTTCAGCCAGGACGGCGACGCCTCGCACAACGCGCGCAAGATCCGCCAGCTGGCCGGCAACGCGGTGGCCCACGGCCTGCCCTGGGAGGCGGCGCTGGCCGGGCTGACCCGGGTCCCGGCGCAGGCGTTCGGGGTGGCCGACCGCATCGGCAGCATCGCGGTGGGCCAGCAGGCCGACCTGGTGCTGTGGGAAGGCGACCCGCTGGACGTGGGCCACTATGCCGAGCGCATGTGGCTGGGCGGGCGCGCGGTGCCGATGCGCTCGCGCCAGACCGAACTGCGCGACCGCTACCTGCGCGGCAGCACCACCCCGCCGGCCTACCGCCGCTGAGGTCCCCGCATCCGGCGCCGCTGGCAGGGTGGCACCTGCCGCGGCGCCGGTTTTGGGTTAGTGTGACCGCAGCCACACAACGCCCCGGGGGGACTCGAGCATGCGCATCGGAATCGTCGTGGATTCGGCCTGCGACCTGCCGGCCGACTTCATCCGCGAACACAAGCTGGTCCTGCTGCCGATCACCGTGCGCATCGGCGAAGCGGTGCTGGCCGACCACCGCGAGGAAGACGCCACCCTCAACTTCCTCGATACCCACGTCGCCGAACGCGGCGCCGAGGCCGAGACCATCCCGTTCAGCGTCAACCAGATCCGCGACCTGTTCCTGCAGCACCTGGTGATCGACTACGACCACGTGTTCTGCCTGACCATCACCAAGACCCGCAGCCCGATCCACGACAACGCGCTGCAGGCCAGTTTCGCCATCCTCAACGAGTACCGGCCGATCCGCCAGGCCGCCGGGCACAACTCGCCGTTCGCCCTGCGCGTGCTCGACACCCAGAACCTGTTCGCCGCGCAGGCGGTGACCGCGGTGGAGGCGGTACGGCTGCGCGATGCCGGCGCCGGCGTGGCGCAGATGCGCGAGCGGCTGGAAGAACTGGCCGGCAACGTGCACGGTTACATGGTCACCCGCGACCTGTACTACATGCGTGCCCGCGCCCGCCACAAGGGCGACCGCAGCGTCGGTCTGCTCACCGCCGCGCTGGGCAGCGCGCTGGACATCAAGCCGGTGCTGCACGGCTACCGCGGCGAGACCGCGCCGGTGGCCAAGATCAAGGGCTTCGACAACGCGGTGCAGCGGCTGTTCGGCTTCGTCGGCCAGCGCGTGGCTGCGGGCCTGCTGACCCCGGTGGTGTGCGTCAGCTACGGCGGCCCGCTCGACGAACTGCGCGCCCTGACCGGCTATGCCACCCTGCGCGACACCTGCCTGGCGCACGGCGTGACCCTGCTCGAAACGGTGATGAGCCTGACCGGCATGGTCAACGTCGGCAAGGGCGCGGTGACGGTTGGCTTTGCCGACCAGCCGCACGCGTTCGAGAGCTGATCGGCGCCGGCGTGTACGCCGGCACCACGCCCGTTGCGCCACACTGGCCCCCACCCAAGGAGACCCCGCATGCCCGTGCACTATTCGATTTCGTTGCCCGATCCCGCCGCCGCGCGCGGCAGCGACCCGCGCCTGTCGTTCACCGCCAACGGTGCCGACACGTTCGCCGAGCAGTTGCAGGATGCCCTGCGCACGCCGGCGCTGTTCGAGCGCTGGCGCGCCACCCAGGAGGATCCCGACGACGTCGACCCGGGCTGGGGCGTGACCGATCCCGAGGCGACGGTCAGCGGCAGGCAATCGGACCTGCGCATCGACCTGGTCGCCATCACCCGCATTCCCGGCGACGTGCTCAAGCAGCGCCTGCGCTGGCTGGCGGGCAGCCACTGGGAACTGCGCGACGTACGCTGAGTGGCCACCCCGGTCCTGCTTTCCTGGAGCGGCGGCAAGGATGCCGCCTGGGCGCTGCACGCCCTGCGCCAGCGCCCGGACATCGAAGTCGTCGCCCTGCTGAGCACCCTCACCGAGGGCTACGAGCGCGCGTCGATGCAGGGCATACGCGAGGAAGTGCTGCGGCAGCAGGCGCACGCCGCCGGCCTGCCGCTGCTGCGCGCCTGGATCGCGCAGGACTGCGACAATGCCGGCTACCTGCAGCGCATGGGCCAGGCGCTTGAAGCCGCCCGCCTGCGCTGGCCGGCACTGCGTACCCTGGCCTTCGGCGACCTGCTGCTGGAGGACATCCGCCACTGGCGCCAGCAGCAGTACGCCGCGCTGGACTGGGACTGCCTGTTCCCGCTGTTCGGGCGCGATACCGCCACCCTGGCGCGGCAGATGATCGACGGCGGCCTGCGCGCGCAGTTGTGCTGCGTGGATACCCGGGTACTGGACGCCGCCTTCGCCGGCCGTGCCTTCGACCACGCCCTGCTCGACGCGCTGCCGGCCACCATCGATGCCTGTGGCGAGAACGGCGAGTTCCACACCTGCGTCAGCGCCGGCCCGATGTTCGCCGCGCCGCTGCAGTTGCGGCAGGGCGATACCGTGCTGCGCGATGCGCGCTACGCCTACACCGACTTCGTGGTGGACGAGACAGCACCGTGATCGCGGCCATCACGGCCACCGCGGCGCCGCGGCACCTCCGCGGCGCCTGACCCGGCCGCATCCCGCCAGGCCGACAGGAACGTCGGCGCAGACACGCACGGAGCGGCCGGCGGCGGACGCACAGGCGCGCGGTCCTCGCCCCGCAGCTGGCAGCGCTGCCGGACGAACGAACCGGCCGCGCCGGTACCCGGGGCCCACGCACGCGCCCACAGGGCACGGGCGGCGCAACGGTCGCGCATCACCGGCCAACCGCTCCCGCAGGCCCGGCCGCTCTGCGGCAACGTCGTCCGCAGGCACCGCGCAGGAGTACGTGGCCGCTGGTCGCGCTGGCGGCCGTCACATGCGTCCCGCACCTGCTCCGGCAGCTGTTGCCGCGACTGCCTGCGGCCACTGCAACCTCGTCCACGGCTCCGCCTGCGACGGCGACGGCGACGGTGGGCAGGCGGGGGCCGCGGCCACAATCATGGCCGGCCCGGAGGCCGCGGATCAGGCGCCGCAGCGGACCGCCGCGGCCACACCGACGCCCCGCTCCCGCGGCCGCTCAGGCCAGCGCGCGGGCGTGATGGGCGATGTGCTCGCCGATGAAGCTGGCGATGAAGTAGTAGCTGTGGTCGTAACCGGGCTGCATCCGCAGCTGCAGCGGATGGCTGGCGGCCGCGCAGGCATCGGCCAGCAGCTGCGGGCGCAGCTGCGGCTCGAGGAACTCGTCGGCGTCGCCCTGGTCCACCAGCAGCGGCAGCCGCTCCGCGGCCCCGGCCACCAGTGCGGTGGCGTCGTACTGCCGCCACGCATCGCGGTCCTGGCCGAGATAGGCGGCAAACGCCTTCTCGCCCCACGGCACCTGCGACGGCGCCACGATCGGCGCGAACGCCGACACGCTGCGGTAGCGCCCCGGGTTGCGCAGCGCGATCACCAGCGCACCGTGCCCGCCCATCGAATGGCCGCTGATCGCGCGCGCGTCGCTGGCCGGGAACTGCGCCTGGACCAGCGCCGGCAGCTCGCTGACGACGTAGTCGTACATGCGGTAGTGCGGCGCCCACGGCGGCTGCGTGGCATTGAGGTAGAACCCCGCGCCCTTGCCCAGGTCGTAGCCTTCGGCATCGGCGACGTCGTCGCCGCGCGGGCTGGTGTCGGGCGCCACCAGGATGATGCCGTGCTCGGCGGCGTAGCGCTGCGCGCCGGCCTTGGTGATGAAGTTCTGCTCGGTGCAGGTCAGCCCGGACAGCCAGTACAGCACCGGCAGCCGGGCCCCGTCCTGCGCCTGCGGCGGCAGGTAGACGCCCAGCGTCATGTCGCAGCCCAGCACCTCGGAGCGGTGCCGGTATACGTCCTGCCAGCCGCCGAAGCAGGCGCGGTGTTCGATTCGTTGCATGGTTCTCTCCAGTCGCGCGGAGGCATGGCCGGGGCGTGCCCCGGCCGCCCGTCAGAAGTGGACGACGCTGCGGATCGACTTGCCTTCGTGCATCAGGTCGAAGGCGTCGTTGATCTGCTCCAGGCCCATGGTGTGGGTGACGAACGGCGCCAGTTCGATATCGCCCTTCATCGCGTCTTCGACCATGCCCGGCAGCTGGCTGCGGCCCTTCACGCCGCCGAAGGCGGTACCCATCCACTTGCGCCCGGTGACCAGCTGGAACGGACGGGTGGAGATCTCCTGGCCGGCGCCGGCCACGCCGATGATCACGCTCTGGCCCCAGCCGCGGTGCGCGCACTCCAGCGCCGCGCGCATCACGTTGACGTTGCCGATGCACTCGAAGCTGTGGTCCACGCCCCAGCCGGTCATCTCCACGATCACCTGCTGGATCGGCTTGTCGTGCTCCTTCGGGTTGACGCAGTCGGTGGCGCCGAACTGCCGGGCCAGGGCGAACTTGGAGGGATTGGTGTCGATGGCGATGATGCGCCCGGCCCTGGCCTGGCGCGCGCCCTGGATCACCGCAAGGCCGATGCCGCCCAGGCCGAACACGGCCACGCTGTCGCCTTCGGCCACCTTGGCGGTGTTGTGCACGGCACCGATGCCGGTGGTGACGCCGCAGCCCAGCAGGCACACGTGCTCCGGGTTGGCCTGCGGGTTGACCTTGGCCAGCGACACCTCGGCCACCACGGTGTACTCGGAGAAGGTCGAGCAGCCCATGTAGTGATGGATCGGCTGGCCGTTGTACGAGAAGCGGCTGGTGCCGTCGGGCATCACGCCCTTGCCCTGGGTGGCGCGCACGGCGGTGCACAGGTTGGTCTTGCCGCTCTTGCAGAACAGGCACTGCCCGCACTCGGCGGTGTACAGCGGGATGACGTGGTCGCCCGGCTTCACCGAGGTCACGCCCTCGCCGACCTCGACCACGATGCCCGCGCCTTCATGGCCGAGCACGCACGGGAACAGGCCTTCGGGATCATCGCCTGACAGGGTGAACGCGTCGGTGTGGCAGACGCCGGTGTGGGTGATCCGGACCAGCACCTCGCCCGCCTTCGGCGGGGCGACGTCGATCTCGACGATCTGCAGCGGCTGGCCGGGGCCGAAAGCGACGGCGGCACGTGACTTCATGGTTTTCTCCTGTAGCGGTTGTTCGGGTTCGGCGGTTGCAGTGGGCTGCCGGGGGGCGATGCGGCGCATCCATGCCCGGCCGCCATGCGGTCGGTGCGCAGCTGCGCAGGCAGCGCCGTCGTCGCCGGCGCTGCCCCTACTTGAGGTAGGAACGGATCAGGCCGGACATCTCGGCCACGCGCGCGGCGCGTTGCGCGTCCGACTGCGCCGGCTGGCCGAATTCCTCGCGCAGGTGCGCTTCCATCACTTCGGACATCAGCCCGTTGACGGCACCGCGGATGGCCGCGATCTGCTGCAGCACCGGCCCGCAGTCGGCCCCGGCCTGCAGCGCGCGCTCCAGCGCATCGCATTGCCCGCGGATCCGCCGCACCCGCGCCAGGACCTTTTTCTTTTCCTCGGGTGAATGCGGCACGCGCGGGCTCCTATCCTGTACTGGGGGACAGTATATTGAACGAAGGCCCGGCTGTCAGCGCTGCTGCGCACGCGTGCGGGCCGGCCTGGCCCGGGGCTGACCTGCGGAGCGGGTCCAGCGGGACGCCACGGAGCGGGACCCATGCCGTTCCTGGCACCCGGAGGGCACGGACGCGGACGGCAGGCGCCAGCGCGCAAACACATGGGGGGCAGCCGCAGCGATGGGCGGCGCATCCGGCCATCGCTGCGGCCGCCGGACGCGCGGGTCCGCAGTGCCCGATCCACGCCAGGCCGCGCGCCGGTGCCGGCGTGAACGAGCGGCCCACGCGCTCCCTCCGCGTCTCCGGGGACGCAACGCCCGGGCACCCCGGGGGCGGCAATGCTCCGTGGAATTCCGCGCCTGCGATGACACCTGCAGGGCGGGGTCTGATGGCCCCCGGCCGACGGGCCCTGCGCGCGCATGGACCGCGGACGGCGGCCGTTCTCAGGGCCGGTCCCGACCCTGCCGGGGAGCGGGTAATTCAAATTGCGATAGGGGTCACATATGATCCCGCCCACCTGCAAATCGGGTGATGCCATCGGGCCACTTTTCCCGGTTAGAAAGTAAGCCGGTCGCGTTCCCAGACAAGCGCACTCAAAACCACTGACGGATACCACGCTGATGCCTCTCAATGGCAGCAACACCCCGATTCGCGTCCCCCGTATCCACCCACTGCGTTGCGCCGTACTGGCCGCCGCGCTGGCGTGCGTCCTCAGCCCCTGCGCATGGACGCAGGATGCCGCGCCCACCACGGCGCCTGCCACCGTGCATATCGCCCGCATCGCGGTCGAAGGCGTCGGCGAACATCCGGACAGCGGCATCAGCCGCACGGCGATCGATGCGGTCGCCAACCAGGCCCTGCGCGACATCAGCCCCACGCTGCCGGCAGCGCTGACCTTCGAGCAGATCAAACAGATCACCGCGCGCATCACCCAGGCCTACCGCGAGGCCGGCTTCCTGGTTTCGGTGGCCTACGTGCCGCCGCAGCAGATCGACGACAGCCAGACACTGACGCTGAAGGTGATGGAAGGCCGGGTCGGGCGGGTGCTGGTGCAGGGCAGCCGGCGCTATCGCGACGACCAGCTCGGCGCCAGCAGCCTGGGCCTGATCGGCCGCCCGCTGCGCCAGGCGGAGCTGGAACGCGCCCTTCTCTACGCACGCGACCTGCCCGGGGTGTCGGTCACCTCGGTGCTGCAGCCGGGCCAGAACGAAGGCGAGACCGACATCATCCTGGTCGCCCGCGACAGTGAACGCCCCTATGAAATCACCGCCGGCCTGAGCAACCACGGCACCGACAGCACCGGCCAGTACCGCGCCGAGCTGGGCGTGAGCGCGTTCAATGCACTGGGCCTGGGCGACGTGCTCGCCGCAAGCGTCGGCTACGGGCTGGACCCGGCCAACAGCTGGCAGGCGGCGCTGTCCCTGAGCGCTCCGCTGGCAACGGTCGATGGGCTGAGCGCCATTGTCGGCGCCAGCCGCAGCGAGATCGAGCTCAACTCCGGGCCGTTCGCCGCCATCGGCATCAAGGGCCCGACCACGCTCTTCTACGCGGGCAGCGACTGGAAGTTCATCCAGCGCCCGGACCTGCAGGTCCAGGCGTCGGCGCGCTGGGTCCATGAGGAATCCAGGCTCGAGGGCCTGGACATCGAACTCTCGCGCCACACCTTCGACGTGGTCGAGGCCGGAGTGAGCCTGCGCCACACCGACCGCCGCTGGCGTGGCATGAACCTGGCGCAGCTGTCGGTGCGCAAATCCGTCAAGGATGGTTCCCCGGCCTTCAATTGGCTGTATGCCGCGCACGACTCCTACTTCTGGGTGAGCCGGCTGGCGCTGGCGCGCCTGCAGGCCCTGCCCGGCAACCAGCGCCTGCTGCTGCGCGGCAACGCCCAGTTCAGCGATGACGCGCTGACCCCGGTGGAGCAGTTCAGCATCGGCGGACCGACCAGCGTGCGCGCCTATCCGCTGTCCACCGCACTGGGTGACCGTGGCGTGCAGGCGACCTTCGAATACCAGGTCAGCGCGCCGGGCTTTGCCGACACGCCCTCGCCGTTCAATGGCCGTCGCTGGGGCGACCTGGTCGAGCTGAACCTGTTCTACGACTGGGGCCGCACCTCGCCGGCACCCGACAACCGCCGCATCGGTTTCCAGCCCACGACGCTGGAAGGCGCCGGTGTCGCGATCGGCCTGCGGCTGCCCTGGAAGCCGGAACTGCGGCTGGAGGTGAGCGGCGCCCGGCCTACGGGCAGCTACCGCGCCGCCGATGGACACAGCACCCAGTACTGGGCACGCATCAGCACCACTTTCTAAGGACACCGGCCATGAATCGCATCTACCGTCTCGTGTTCAACCGCGCCCTGGGCCAGGTCCAGGTGGCCTCCGAACTGGGTGCCTCTCCCGGCGCGACGAGCGGCGCCACGCGCCGCCTGCCGGCCGGCCCGCGGCTGACGCCACTGGCGCTGGGCCTGCTGGTGTCCATCAGCAGCCAGGGGTTGATGGCGCAATCGCTGCCGACCGGCGGCAACATCGTGTCCGGCAGCGGCCAGATCGGCGCGCCCGGCGGCAACCAGCTGGTCATCAACCAGGCCAGCGACAAACTGGCGATCAACTGGCAGAGCTTCAACATCGGTGCCGGGCAGAAGGTCACCTTCAACCAGCCCGGCGCGAACGCGATCGCGCTCAACCGCGTACTCGGCGTCGACGGCTCCCTGATCATGGGCCAGCTGGACGCCAATGGCCGGGTCTTCCTGGTCAATCCCAACGGCGTACTGTTCGGCGCCAGCGCCCAGGTGAACGTCGGGGGCCTGGTCGCCTCCACCCTGGGCATCAGCGACGCCGACTTCGCCGCCGGCAACTACCGCTTCAAGGGCGACGGCCGCAATGCGGCGGTGATCAACCACGGCTCGCTCAACACCGGCGCAGGCGGCGCCATTGCCCTGCTCGGTGGCAGGGTCAGCAACCACGGCGTGATCGTCGCCAACCAAGGCAGCGTGACGCTGGCCGCCGGCGATGCCATGACCCTGGACTTCGCCGGCAACGGCCTGCTCAACCTGCGGGTCGATGAGGCCATGGTCGATGCCCTGGTGGAGAACCACCAGCTGATCAAGGCCGATGGCGGCCAGGTGCTGCTCACCGCCCACGCCGGCGATGCCCTGCTCAAGACCGTGGTCAACAATACCGGGGTGATCGAAGCCCGCACCGTGGGCGAGAAGGACGGCAGGATCCTGCTGATGGGCGACTTCGATGGCGGCGTGGTGAACGTCGCCGGCACCCTCGATGCCAGCGCCCCGGACGGCGGCGATGGCGGCTTCATCGAGACCAGCGGCGCCCACGTGAAGATCGCCGACGACGTCAGGATCACCACCCTGGCGCCCAACGGCAAGACCGGCGAGTGGCTGATCGACCCGTACAACGTGACCATTTCCAACGGCACAAGCTCCGGCATGGGCGGTTTCAACGGCAACGCCAACGACAGCGTGCTCAATGTCACCACCCTCAGCAACGCCCTGGCCAGCACCGGGGTGACGGTGACCACCGGCGTCGGCGGCAGCCAGGCCGGCAACATCACCGTGGACGCGCCCATCAGCTGGAGCGCCAACACCGTGCTGGCGCTCAACGCCGCCGGCAGCATCATCATCAACAAGGACATCACCGCCACCGGCAACAACGCCGGGCTGTCGCTGTCCTACAGCGGCAGCTACAGCCTGAACAAGGGCGCCCGCGTGACCCTGTCCGGCAGCAATGCCAGCCTCAGCCTGGCGGGCACCGGCTACGTCCTGATCCATGACATCGGTGCGTTGCAGAACATCACCAGCACCGGCTTCTACGCCCTGGGCAACGACATCGACGCCAGCGCCACCGCCAGCTGGAACGGCGGTGCCGGCTTCAACCCGCTGGACGGGGCGAGCACCAACTTCGCCGGCCTTGGCCACAGCATCGACAAGCTGACCATCAACCGCGGGCTGGAGAACGACGTCGGGCTGTTCCGCACCGTGAGCGGCAACGTCCGTGACCTGACCCTGTCCAATGCCCGCATCACCGGCCAGATGAACGTCGGCGGCATCGCCGCCACCCTCGGCGGCACCCTCAGCAACGTTCACATGACCGGCAGCGTGTCCGGCTCCAGCGCCTTCGTCGGCGGCCTGGCCGGCACGGTCAACAACGGCATCATCCGCTACTCGTCCTCTGCCGCCGACGTGACCGGCCTGACCGTGGTGGGTGGGCTGGCGGGCAGCGTGCAGAGCATTGCCATGGCCGACTCCTATGCCACCGGCTCGGTCACCGCCACGGTCAGCAACACCAGCGCGTTTGCGGGCGGGCTGCTGGGCGAGGTGATCTCCAGCGCGACGCTGACCAACACCTACGCCAGCGGCAAGGTCACCGGCTACACCACCACCGGCGGCCTGATCGGCGGCGGCTTCCTGCCGACCATCATCGTCAACAACAGCTACTGGGACATCAACAGCACCGGCCAGTCCAGCTCGCTGGGCGGCGGCACCGGGCTGTCCAGCGGAGTGCGCAACCAGTCGACCTACACCGGCTTCGACTTCACCAACATGTGGGTGATGTTCGAAGGCGATACCCGGCCGATGCTGCGCAACGAATACTCCACGACCATCTTCACCCCCCACGCCCTGCAACTGATGGGGCTGGACCTTAATGCCAATTACCGGCTGGGCACCGACCTGAGCCTGGCCAGCGCCATGGCCGCCAGTGGCGGCTACTACGGCGAGGTGTGGGGCGCGTCGGGCTTCCGCCCGGTCGGCAGCAACGCACAGCAGTTCACCGGCAGCTTCAACGGACAGGGCCACAGCATCAGCGGCCTGGTCATCAACCGCGCGGCCACCGACTATGTCGGCCTGTTCGGCTACACCTCCGGCGCGACCCTGGCCAACGTCAGGCTGGTGGGCGGCAACGTCACCGGCAGAGACAACGTCGGTGCCCTGGTCGGCTACATGCAGGGCGGCACCCTCGGCAACGCGTCGGCCAGCACCACGGTCAGCGGCACCAGCACCAGCGAAGCCAACACCGGCGGGCTGGTGGGCACCAACGACAGCGGCGCCATCGCCGATGCCTCCGCCACCGGCAATGTCACCGGGGCCGGCTACCAGGTCGGTGGCCTGGTCGGCTTCAACGTCAACGGCGGCAGCATCACCCGCTCCCATGCCACCGGCAACGTCACCGGCACCAACACGACCGCCAACCTCGGCTATGTCGGTGGCCTGGTGGGCGCCAACGGCTACAGCGGCGATGGCGGTTCCATCAGCCAGTCCTACGCCACCGGCACGGTGCGGGCGTCGTCGGGGCCGGTCGGCGGCTTCGTCGGCCACAACGAAGGCAGCATCACCGACTCCTACGCCACCGGCGCGGTGATCGGCCAGGGCTCTGCGAGCAACATCGGCGGCTTCGCCGGGGTCAATTTCATCAACGGCACCATCAGCAACAGCTACTCCACGGGCTACGTCGCGGGCGGCAGCCAGACAGGCGGGTTCGTCGGCTACAACAACGGCACCAATGGCGCCATCAGCAACGCCTACTGGAACACCCAGACCAGTGGCCAGCCGCTGGCCGCAGCCGGTGGCCTGGTAAACGGGATCACCGGGCGTACCACCGCCCAGCTCCAGGGGGGCTTGCCGGCCGGTTTCTCCTCGTCCATCTGGGGCACCGGCGCCAACCTCTACCCGTATTTCAGCTGGCGCTACGGCACCACGCCCATCGCTATCAGCGGCAAGGCCTTCGGCAATGCCGGTGCCGCCGCCCTGGCGGGCGCGACGCTGACCGCCGTGTCCGGCGGCGTGGCCATCGGCAGCGCCAGCAGCGGGGCGGACGGCTACTACTACATCCTCGGCGATGCCAGCAGCCTGGACGCCAATGGCGCCATCGCCTACCTGGACGGCAACCTCGACACCGGTGCCGGCTTCGGCGACGTGATCGGCACCAACGGCATCCAGGGGCTGGACGTCTACAGCGCCGCCATGCGTCTGTTCACCGGCCAGGGCAGCCTCTCGGCGACCCGCAGCCGCTACCTGGCCGCGCGCGGCAGCCATGCCGACAGCGACCTCGCCTTCCTCTCGTACGGCGACTTCGCGAACCTCACCAGCAGCGGCTACGGCCTCTACCTGGCGGCCAGCGCGGCCAGCTACAGCCTGGACACCAACCTCGGTTCCGGCGGCCTGCTCAGCCTCGACAGCGGCGGCACCTTCAGCATCAGCGGCACCCGCCAGCTGTCGGCAGGCGGCAACCTCAACGTTGCCGACCGCCTGGCCTGGGGCGACAACGCCGGCCTGACCCTCAGCACCAGCAACGGCGGCAACGTCGTGCTGGGCGATGGCATCGATGCGGCCAACGGCAGCCTGGCCCTGTCCGCTGCCGGCACCGTAACCAGCAACGGGGGCGTCAACCTCGGTGTGCTGGATTTCACCGGCGGCACCTGGCGCCAGCTGGCGGCCAGCCTGCCCGGCTTCAGCGTCACCGACTTCCGCCTCGGCCCCGGCGCCACCTTCGTGCGCGCGCTGGGCGGCGATGGCAGCACCGCCACGCCGTACCGCATCACCGATGTCTACGGCCTGCAGGGCCTGGCGTCGACCAGCCTGGCGGGCAGCCGCTTCGTCCTGGCCAACGACATCAACGCCTCCAGCAGCGCGCTGTGGAACAGCGGCACCGGCTTCCTCTCCATCGGCAGCCTGGCCACCCCCTTCAGCGGCCGGCTCGACGGACAGGGGCATCGCATCAGCGGCCTGGTCATCAACCGTCCGGGCAGTACCTACAGCGGCCTGTTCGGCTACAACGCCGGCTACGTCGGCAACCTCAACCTGGTGGGCGGCAGCGTGGCCGGCGGCAGCTACAGCGGCGCCGTGGTGGGCTACAACGCCGCCGGCGGGGTTATCGAGCGGGTCAGCAGCGACACCACCGTCACCGGCACGGGCAACGTCGGCGCCCTGGTCGGCAGCAACGCCGGAACCCTCAGCGAGTCGCTGGCCACGGGCAGCGCCGGCGGCGGCCTCAATGGGGGCGGCCTGGCCGGCAGCAACGCCAGCACCGGCACCATCCGCGACAGCTACGCCACCGGCAGCGCCCAGGGCAGCGCCACCGCGGGCGGCCTGGTCGGGTTCAACGACGGCAGCCTGCTGCGTGTCTATGCCACCGGCACGGCCAGCTCCAGCGTCGGCGCGGTCGGCGGGCTGGTGGGCAGCAATGTCGGCACCGCCACCGGCAGCTTCTGGAACACCACCACCAGCGGCCTGGCCCAGGGCGCCGGAGCCGGCAACGGCAGCGGCATCTCCGGATTGACCAGCGCCCAGCTCACCAGCCTGGCGCCCTTCGTGGCGGCCGGCTGGAGCATCGACGACGCCGGTGGCACCGGCGCCACCTGGCGCATGTATGAGGGCCACAGCGCGCCGCTGCTGCGCAGCTTCATGACCACGCTCAGCGTCAACGTCGGCAACGCCAGCAAGACCTACGACGGCAGCGCCACCAGCAGCACCGGCGCCCTGGTGTTCCCCATCGGCTACGACCCGGCCCTGGTTTCCGGCAGCGCCCTCTACACCGCCAACAGCGCCAACGCCGGCACCTACACCGGCGCCAACCTGCGTGCCAGCGGGCTCTATTCCAGCCAGTTCGGCTATGACATCGAGCTGGTCGCCGGCACCCTGACCATCGGCAAGGCCGGCCTGACCATCGCCGCCAACAACGGCAGCAAGACCTACGGCCAGGCGGGCGGTGTCAATGGCTTCAGCGCCAGCGGCCTGGTCAACGGCGACACCGTGTCCTCGGTCCAGCTGGACTCGGCCGGCACCGCGGCCACCGCCAACGTCGGCAACTACACCATCACCGCCAGCAATGCCGCGGGCAATGGCCTGTCCAACTACGACATCACCTACGTCAACGGCACCCTGAGCATCGGCAAGGCCGGGCTGACCATCACCGCCAACAACGGCAACAAGACCTACGGCCAGGCAGGCGGTACCAACGGCTTCACCGCCAGCGGCCTGGTCAACGGCGACACCGTGTCTTCGGTCCAGCTGGCCTCGGCCGGCACCGCGGCCACCGCCAACGTCGGCAACTACACCATCACCGCGAACAATGCCGACGGCAGCGGCCTGTCCAACTACGACATCCGCTACGTCAACGGCACCCTGACCATCGGCAAGGCCGGGCTGACCATCACCGCCAACAACGGCAGCAAGGCCTATGGCCAGGCGGGCGGGATCAACGGCTTCACCGCCAGCGGCCTGGTCAATGGCGACACGGTGTCCTCGGTCGAGCTGGCCTCGGCCGGCACCGCGACCACCGCCAGCGTCGGCAACTACATCATCACCGCCAGCAACGCCGACGGCAGCGGCCTGTCCAACTACGACATCACCTATGTCAACGGCACCCTGACCATCGGCAAGGCCGGGCTGACCATCACCGCCAACAACGGCAGCAAGACCTATGGCCAGACCGGCGGCATCAACGGCTTCACCGTCAGTGGCCTGGCCGACGGCGACACGGTGTCCTCGGTCCAGCTGGCCTCGGCCGGCAGCGTGGCCACCGCCAACGTCGGTGACTACACCATCACCGCGAGCAATGCCGATGGCAGCGGCCTGTCCAACTACGACATCACCTACGTCAACGGCACCCTGAGCATCGGCAAGGCCGGCCTGATCATCACCGCCAACAACGCCAGCAAGACCATTGGCCAGCACTCACCGCTCAACGGCTACACGGCGCAGGGCCTGGTCAACGACGACACCATCGACGCGGTCAGGCTGTTCAGCGACGGCAGTGGCGTGAGCGCGCAGCCCGGCAGCTACGCCATCGTCGCCAGCGATGCGCAGGGGGCACGGCTGGGCAACTACGACATCACCTACCGCGAAGGAACGCTGGAGGTAAAGGGCCTGTCCGTCGCGCAGAACCTGCAGGTGGGCCGTGAAGTGGCCGCCAGCGTGCGCACGCCCGCAACCCGCCCGCCCACCGCTTCGTCCGCCGCCGGCTTGTACCGCCTGGCCGATGCGGCCATCGCCCCGGCCAGCGACGCCTGCACGTCCCTGGAGGAGGTGCGCTGTCCCATCCGCCAGCCGGAATGACGGCGGGCCGGTGAAGGGGAAAGGCGCGTCTGTCGACGCGCCTTTTTTCTTTGTCCCGGGCAGTGCCGCTGCCGTTCCCCGGCGGCTTGCGCGGCGATCCCGCCCGCCGCCATGGCGATGCCGGCCGCAGCGTCCGACGACGCGGCGCCAGCGGCCATGGCATCCACCGGAGCGGCACATGACAACGCGCCGCCCGGGCAATACACCGCGCAGGCGCGGGGGCATCCTGTCGCCGCCACCTGCGCCATCCCATCGCCAGGGCGGCACCACGCCGCCCAGACGATCACTTCGGCTGGCGCAGCAACCGGGTCAAGGACACCACCTGGGCATCGTTGCGCGCCATGCACAGGTAGCGGCCGTCCGGATGATCGACGATCAGTTCGGCGGCCTCGTCGTTCACCGGCACGCGCGTGACCAGCGCGCCGGATGCGCGCGCACGCCGATTGCAGGCGCCCAGCAGCCCGGCACCGTCGGCGGCGGCCACGGGCGCCACGTAACCGCGGTGCTGGCCGTGGTCGGCCTGGTGCCCGCCGTCCCCCGGCGTGTTGCGGAACACCGCGCGGCACCCGTCCTTGACCCGGACGGAACTGCGCGACGGCCCCCGTTCCGGCCCTCCACGCATTCGGTGCGGCTCAGCCGGCGCACGAGCTCGACATCACCGCGGGTGTCCATGTCGCACCCGGCCAGGGTGTTGCCCTGCGATTCGCAGGTCACGCCCCGCCGCAGACCGGCGCGTCGTGCGATCCGCCGCGCGCGTCATGGCGGCCGACCGAACACCCCCCGTTCGCGCCGCCCTGGCCGGTATGGGACATCTGCACGCCGCCGCCGGCGGACGTGGTGATCGACAGGGTCACGTCGCGGGCCGGGTCGTGCGCCTCGACGTAATCGTCATTGAAGCGCTTCAGCCGGGTTTCCTTGCCGTTGACATAAACCGGTCCGCCGTCGTCGGCATGCACCTCGCGTCCACCGGGGCAGGTGCCGTTGACCATCGGGAGGGCGGCCTGCGCCTGCAAGGCGCAAGGCAGCGCGAGCAAGGCGGTCGCGGCGAGCAGGGACGACGTCTTCCACGGGAAGCCCCACGGTCGGGTCGCGGGCGCTTACGCTGGCCGATGCAGGGCGCACTGCATGGAAAACATCACGCCGCGGCCGGCGGCGCATCCGCCACGCCGGCCGGTGGCTTTGCCGCCAGGCCATCCCCTCCACATCGTCGCGCCTGGCCGGGAGGGAAGGCCGGCACGCGGGGCGCCCACGTGCCGGCTTCCCCCCGGGGACTGCGCGCCGCGACGGCTCAGCCGCCGCAGCCGCCGCAGCATTCCGAAGGCACCCGTTCCAGCTGCGCGGCGGAAACCGGCAGGCCGCCGCGGCCCAGTGCCGGCAGCAGGCTGTGTTCGTCGAGCAGGGTGGAAATGCGCAGCACCCGGCTGAGCGGTTCGATATCCAGCAGCACGGATGGGTCGGCGTCCTGCAGCGCGTCTTCCAGCAGCTGCAGGTCCGGCGCCGGGCCGGACAGGGGAATCCTGAATTGCGTCATCGACATACTCCCGGGGCGCAGCACGCGACCGGCGACCCGCCCCGTGGCCGTTCCGGCGGCGGGCGACCGTGCCCGCCGGCCGGATACTGCGTGCCCGCGACGCGGGCCGCCCTGACCGGGGTCAAGCCGCGGCGTGATCGCCGCCGGCGCCGCTCACTGCGGCGCCGCCAGCGCGTCGTCCAGCGCGGACGCGCGCTGCCAGGCCGGACGCGCGCGCAGGCGCGCGGCGTATTCGGCGAACGCCGGGCGCTCGGGCAGGGTCTTGAACATCGTGCCCCACAGCACCTGGCTGCCCAGGTAGACGTCGGCGGCGCTGAACCGCTCGCCCAGCAGCCACGGCGCGGCGCCGGCAGCGGCCTTCTCCAGGGTGTCGGCCATCCGCTCGAAACTGCCATAGCCGACCATGCCGGCCTTGTCCGGCGGCGCCAGCAGGCCGAACGCCTTGGCGCTGACCGCGGCCTCCACCGGCCCGGCGGCGAAGAACAGCCAGCGGAAATAACTGCCGCGCAGCGGGTCGTCCTGCGCCGGCGCCAGCCCGGCCTGCGGGAACGCATCGGCCAGGTAGCCGCAGATGGCCGCGGCCTCGGTCACCACTACCCCGCGGTGGACGATGGCCGGTACCTTGCCCATCGGGTTGATGGCCAGGTAGGCCGGCGACTTCATGTCCTCGCCGTAGCCCAGCACCTCGGTGCGGTACGGCTGCCCGACTTCCTCCAGCATCCAGCGCACGATGCGGCCGCGCGATTGCGGGTGGGTGTAGAAGACGATCTCGTCCGTCGTGTTGCCCATGCGCCTGCCTCCATCAAGGGAGCCGGCAGTCTAGCAACGCGCCGGCATGCCGGCTCAGTAGGCGAATTCGCGGAACACCGGGTCGACGCTGCCGTTCCATGCCCCATGGAACAGCTCCAGCTTGCGCTCGGCGGCGGTCTTGCCCGAGTCCACGATTTCCTGCAGCACGTCGAGGAAGCGGGTCTCGTCCTGGCCGTCGGCGTTGAGCGCCGCGCGGCGGCGCAGGCCCTCGCGCGAGATCTCCAGCGCGCGCCGCGCCAGGTCGCGCACGCTGCCGCCGCGGAACGGCAGGTGCAGCGCCTGCCGCGGCACGCCGTCGCGCAGCGCGTGGCGCTCGGCGAGGCTGAAATCCTTGACCAGGTCCCAGGCCGCATCCAGCGCCGTGTCGTCGTACAGCAGGCCCACCCAGAACGCCGGCAGCGCACAGATCCGGCTCCACGGGCCGCTGTCGGCGCCGCGCATTTCCAGGTACTTCTTCAGCCGCACCTCGGGGAAGGCGGTGGTCATGTGGTCGGACCAGTCGCGCAGCGTCGGCAGCGCACCCGGCAGCACGTCCAGTTCGCCCTTGAGGAAGCGGCGGAACGACTTGCCGCTGGCATCGTGGTAGACGCCGTCGCGGTAGGAGAAATACATCGGCACGTCGAGCAGGTAGTCGACGTAGCGCTCGTAGCCGAAGCCGTCCTCGAACACGAAGTCGAGCATGCCGGTGCGGTCGGCATCGGTGTCGGTCCAGATGTGCGAGCGGTAGCTGAGGTAACCGTTGGGCCGGCCCTCGGTGAACGGCGAATCGGCGAACAGCGCGGTGGCGATGGGCTGCAGCGCCAGCGACACGCGGAACTTCTTCACCATGTCCGCTTCGCTGGCGTAGTCGAGGTTGACCTGGACCGTGCAGGTGCGGGTCATCATGTCCAGGCCGAGCGAGCCGACCCTGGGCATGTAGTCACGCATGATGCGGTAGCGGCCCTTGGGCATCCACGGCATGTCGGCGCGGGTCCACTTCGGCTGGAAGCCCATGCCGAGGAAACCCAGCTGCAGCTCGCCGGCCACCTGCGCCACCTCGTTGAGGTGGGTGCCGGTTTCCACGCAGGTCTGGTGGATGCTCTCCAGCGCGGCGCCGGACAGCTCCAGCTGCCCGGCCGGCTCCAGCGTCACCGAGGCGCCGTCGCGCAGCAGCGCGATGGTGTTGCCCGGCCCCTGATCGATACGCTCCTGCACCGGCTCCCAGCCGAAACGGGTCAGCCCGGTCAGCAGCGCCTGGATGCCGCGCTCGCCCTCGAACGTCGGCGGGCGCAGGTCGTCCAGGCGGAACCCGAACTTCTCGTGCTCGGTGCCGATGCGCCACTGCGGGCGCGGCTTCTCGCCGGAAGCGAGCACCTCCACCAGCTGCGAGCGGTCGGTAATGGGCGTATCGGCAACGTGGCTGGGGCTCGACAAGGGCTGGCTCGCAGTGTTCTGGCTGGGCGGGGAAATGGGGGCCTGCCCCCGGCATCACAAGAACCGGCCCGCAGTCCGTCGCGCGCGTCACCGCGTCCCGTCCAGCGCCGGCAAGGCGCGCATCCACGCACGCTGCGCCTGCCCGGCTCCGCCACGGGCCACCGGCCCTCGCCCGCGATGGACCGCGAACAGCTCCCGAGCGCGCACTATATCGCGGCCCCTATTGCCGGCATGTCGCGGTGGCGGTTTTCAGCATCCCACCGGCGGCGACTTGACCGGTCCGGCGCCGCGGCTGCGAGTCGTTTTCACCAACGGTCCACGTGCCGTCCTACACTGCGGCCATGAAACCGACCCGACACACCGAATCCCACCGCTCCGAACGTGTCGGCTGGCTGCGCGCGGCCGTGCTCGGGGCCAACGACGGCATCGTCTCCGTCGCCGGCCTGGTGGTCGGCATCGCCGCCAGCGGCGCGCCGGCCTCCACCATCCTGGCCACCGGCGTCGCCGGCACCGTGGCCGGCGCCATGTCGATGGCCGCCGGCGAATACGTGTCGGTGCAGTCGCAGGCCGACACCGAGCATGCCGACCTGGCGCTGGAACGCCGTGAACTGCGCGAAGACCCGCATACCGAGCTGGAGGAACTGGCCGGCATCTACCGGCGGCGCGGGCTGACCCCGGAACTGGCGCACGAGGTGGCCGTGCAGCTGACCGCGCACGATGCGCTGGCCGCGCATGCGCGCGACGAGCTGGGCATCACCGAGGAACTGCGGGCGCGGCCGCTGCAGGCGGCGCTGGCCTCGGCCGGCGCGTTCGTCGTCGGCGCGATCCTGCCGGTACTCACCGCACTGCTGGCCCCCTACGCCTACGTCGCGCAGATCACCACCGCGTCCACCCTGGTCGGGTTGTGCATCACCGGCGCGATGGCCGCCCACGCCGGCGGCGCCTCGCGCCTGCGCGGTGCGCTGCGGGTGGTGTTCTGGGGCGCGCTGGCGATGGGCGCGGCGGCGGCCATCGGCAATCTGTTCGACACCCACCTGGCCGGTTGATGATGGCCCTGGCGACGACGCCCGGCCCGCTGCTGCAACAGCTGGCGACGCTGGCCGACTGCCAGAACGCCGGGGACTATGCCTGCATCACCGCGCGCCGCGAGCACGGCGCGTCCTCGGTCGAGATCCCGCGCCCTCAGTTCGCGATCCTGCTGCAGGGACGCAAGCACGTGCGCACCGCGCAGCAGGCGCTGGACCTGGCACCCGGCGACCTGTTCCTGATCACCCGCCGCTGCCGGATCGACGTGGTCAACGTCCCCGACCCCGACAGTGGCCTCTATCTCAGCGCCATCGTGCCGCTGTGCGCCGAAGTGCTGCACGCCACCCGCACCTTGTGGAGCGGGCCGTTGCCCGAAGCCGGCCCGCCGCTGGCGCGGCTGCCGCTGGCCGCGCATGGCGCGCCGCTGCTGCATTGGCGGCAGGCGCTGGAACACGGCGACTACACCGCGGCCCGGCTGGCGCTGGCCTGCCTGGCCGTGGCGTTCTGCGCGTCCGGCCATGGCAGCCTGCTGGTCGCGCCCGAACCCGGCCTGGGCGAGCGCATCCGCGACCTGGTCGCCGCCCAGCCCGGACGCAACTGGCAGTCGCGCGATTTCGAACAGCACCTGGGCATCAGTGGCGCCACCCTGCGCCGGCGCCTGGCCAGCGAACGGCTCGGCCTGCGCGAGCTGATCGGCGATGCGCGGCTGGCGCAGGCGATGCAGCTGCTCTACACCACCCGCCTGCCGCTGAAGACCGTGGCCGCGCGCGTCGGCTACCGCTCGCTGTCCAGCTTCAACCGGCGCTTCCACGAACGCTATGGCATGGAGCCGTCCGCGATCGGCAACCAGTGACGGCGCGGCGGCGGTGAGCGGATCGCGCGGCATTGCGAGCGCATCGCAGGCTGGGCCGGGCGCAACATGGCGGCTCCGCGGCGCGATGCCGCCCCTGACGGAACTGCCCATGTCCCACGCTGCCCTTCGTCCCCTTGCCCTGGCCCTGCTGCTGGCCGCCGGCGGCGCCCACGCCGGCACCGCCCATGTCCCGCGCGCGCAGGTACCCGGCGTGTATCACCAGCAGATCGGCGAGGTGCACGTCACCGCGCTGTTCGACGGCACCGTCGCGCTGCCGCGGCAGGCACTGGCCGGCATTGACCCGGGCGCGGTCACCCGCCTGCTCGAACACGGCTACGTGCCCGAGGACGGCAAGGGCCTGCAGACCGCGGTCAACGCCTACCTGGTGCAGCGCGGCACACACCTGGCGCTGGTCGATACCGGCGCCGCGCAGTGCTTCGGCCCGGGCCTGGGCCAGGTACTGGTCAACCTGCGCGCCGCCGGCTACGACCCAGCCGAGGTGGACGACGTGCTGTTGACCCACGCCCATCCGGATCACCTGTGCGGGCTGCTCGACGCCGACGGCAAGCCGGCGTTCGCCAACGCCCGCGTGTGGCTGTCACAGGCCGATGCCGGTTACTGGCTGGACCCGGCCAGTGAAGCCGGCGCGCCGCAGTCGCTGCGCTTCGCCTTCCCGATGGCGCGCAGTGCGGTGGCGCCGTACGCCGCGGCCGGACGCCTGCGACGTTTTGTCGCGGGCGATGCCCTGCCCGCCGGCATCACCGCGCTGGACAGCCACGGCCACACCCCGGGCCACGTCTCCTGGCGGATCGACGGCGGCAACGGCCAGCAGCTGCTGGTATGGGGCGACATCGTGCACTTCCACGCGGTCCAGTTCGCGCGGCCCGACGCCAGCTACGAAGCCGACAGCGACCGCACGGCCGCCATTGCCAGTCGCCGCCGGCTGATGGCCGAGGCCGCGGCGGGGCGGTGGTGGGTCGCTGGCGCGCACCTGCCGTTCCCCGGCCTGGGCCACGTGCGCCACGCGGGTGAAGCCTTCGCCTGGGTGCCGGGCGAGTTTTCGCCGCTGTGAGCGACCGCCCGCGCCGCGCGCTGGCACCCCACGGTCCGCACCGCAGACCGTGGGCCCCGTCTTCCGTTTGCCACACCCCCCGCCTTCGGCGCGCCCCCTGACTCAGGGGCTTTGCTCCCGTCACGTTCCGGCTTGGCCGGGCGTGGGAGCAGCCGCCCCACGGGCGGGTGCGCGGCGCGTGGGGAAGGGCTGGAGTGCCCGCCTGGTGCCGGCGTTACAGGTCCAGCCAGCCACCGATCACGGCGCGGGCCTCGTCCACGCCCTGCCTCGACTCGCCGGAGAACGCCTGCACGCTTACCGAATCGCCGAACGCGTCGGCCAGTTCCCTGCGCACCTTCTGCAGTGTCTGCGCCTGCTGGCCACGGCCGAGCTTGTCGGCCTTGGTCAACAGCGCATGCGCCGGCAGGCCGCGCTGCACCGCGTAGGCCAGCATCTGCCGGTCGTAGTCCTTGAGCGGGTGGCGGATGTCCATCACCACCACCAGTCCCTTGAGCGCGTCGCGGGTGCGGAAATAGTTGTCGATGAAGGCCTGCCAGTGCGCCTGCAGTTCCTGCGGGACCTTGGCGTAGCCATAGCCGGGCAGGTCGACCAGGTGCGCCTGCGGGGTGACCTGGAAGAACACCAGCTGCTGGGTGCGGCCCGGCGTCTTGGAGACGCGGGCCAGCGCGTTCTGGCGGGTCAGCGCGTTGAGCGCGCTGGATTTTCCGGCGTTGGAGCGACCGGCGAAGGCCACCTCGGCACCCTCGTCCGGCGGCAATTGCCGGGCATTGTGGGCCGAAAGCAGATATCGGGCGCGTTCTAGGAGCTGTGACATGTCCATAGGATCGCACGCCGCGGGCCCCGCTGGCGCCCGTGCGTTGACCCTGCCATGAAACGGCGTGGATAATCCGGTCGATGCCGGCGCGGACCCGCCCGGCCCGTTCCACACGGAGCTTCTGCATGCGCCACGCTCGTGTCTTAGCCGTTTCCGCCCTTGTCATCCCGCTGATCGCGGTCGTCGCGTTCGCACAGAGTTCGGTCACGCCGGTGCCCGACAACGCGCCGGTGCAGACCGCGCCGCTGGAGATCGACCTCAGCAAGACGCTGCCCGGCGATGCCGAGGCCGGCGAAGGCAAGGCACAGGCCTGCGCCGCCTGCCATGGCGCCGACGGCAACTCCGCGGTGGAGATGTATCCGCGGCTGGCCGGCCAGAGCGAGCGCTACATCGCCCGCCAGCTGGCGCTGATCGCCGGCGGCCAGCGCACCGAGGGCGCGGTCGCCGCCATGTTGCCGTTCGTGCAGGGCATGACCGCGCAGGACATGCGCGACATCGGCGCCTTCTTCGCCCGCCAGAAGTCCGGCGCCGGCGTGGCCGACGACACCGCCATCGCCGACGGCCCGTACGCCGGCATGAAGTTCTACGAGGTCGGCCAGAAGCTGTACCGCAACGGCGACGCCAGCCGCGAGATCCCGGCCTGCATGGCCTGCCACGGCCCGACCGGCGCCGGCAATCCCGGCCCGGCCTACCCGCACATCGGCGGCCAGCACGCCATGTACGTCACCCAGCGCCTGCAGCACTACCAGGCGGGCCAGACCCAGGAAACCGATCCGTCGCAGTTCCGGATCATGGCCCAGGTGGCCGGCAAGCTCACCGAGCAGGAAATCCAGGCGCTGGCCAGCTACGTGCAGGGCCTGCACGCGCGCGCCGACGACGTGGCCGTGGCCGCCGCGCGTTGACCGCCTGACGGTCGCGGTCGCCACGGCGACGGGCAGTCGTGTTCCCGGATACGCCGACCCCTGTGGTCGGCGTCTCTTTTTCCAGTTGGAGATCCCGATGACGTATTTCGCGCGCTTGTCCCTGCTGTTGCTGGCCCTGCTGCCCCTGGCCGCCTGTGCCGCCGACGCCGCCGCACCGGTGGAAGGCCAGGACTATGAGCTGATCGCAGAACCCGGCCCGTTCGCCCCCCTGGCCGGCAAGATCGAGGTGGTCGAAGTGTTCGGCTACCCCTGCATCCACTGCGCCCATTTCGAACCGCTGCTCGAAGCCTGGGTCGCCAGGCTGCCGGGCGACGTGCGCTTCACCGCGGTGCCGGCTGCCTTCGGCGGCCATTGGGACGCCTATGCGCGCGCCTTCTACGCCGCCGAGCAGACCGGCGTGCTCAAGCGCAGCCACGCCGATGTGTTCAAGGCCCTGCACGAACGGCGCAGCCTGCCGATGCAGAACGTGTCGCCACAGGAACTGGCGACGTTCTATGCCGCCTACGGGGTGCAGCCGGAGCGCTATGTCGATGCGCTGCGCAGCGACCAGACCGACGCCAGGGTGAAGGCCGCGCGCGCCTTCGCCCTGCGCGTGCGGGTGCCCGGTACGCCGGCACTGGTGGTCAACGGCAAATACCTGGTCAAGGGCCGCAGCTTCGAGGACCAGTTGCGCATCGCCAGCGCCCTGGTGGAACGCGAGCGCGCTGCCGCCCGGCGCCGCTGAGCCCATGCCGGCGCGCTCCGGCGACCGGTTCAGCCGCCGCCGCAGATAATGTCATCATGCGCCCCGCGGTCGCCGCTGGCGGCCCGACGACCCGACGAATCCCTGCTGGAGATCCACCCATGAAGATCCGTTTCGTACTCGCCTTGGCCGCCCTGCTGCCGCTGATGGTGGCCTGCAAGGCCCAGGACGGCTCGGCCGACGCCGTCGCCCCGGCCGCCGAACAACCGGCCGCCGCCAACGCCCCGGCCGCCCCCGCCGCCGACGCTGCCGCCGAAGCCGCCGCCACGCCGGAAGCGGCCAGCGGACAGGCCGCCGCGCAGAGCGCGGAGAACACCCCGGTGCCGGCGCAGGCGCGCCTGGTCGGCCCCGAGCCGGTGGCCGGCACCGACTACCTGGTCATCGACGGCGGCCAGCCGATCCAGCCGGCGACCGGCAAGATCGAAGTGGCCGAGGTGTTCGGCTACGTCTGCCCGGCCTGCGCGCGCTTCCAGCCGCTGATCGGGCCGTGGAAGGCCGGCCTGCCGTCGGACGTCAACTTCGTCTACGTGCCGGCCATGTTCGGCAGCATGTGGGACGACTACGGCCGCGCCTTCTATGCCGCCGAGGCACTGGGCGTGCAGGAGAAGACCCATGAGGCGCTGTACTCGGCCATCCATGTCGAGCAGTCGCTCAAGGGCGAGCTGGGCCGCGATTCGGTCGAGGACATCGCCAACTTCTACGCCAAGTTCGGCGTCAACCCGAAGACCTTCGCCGACACCATGGGCAGCTTCTCGGTGGTGGCCAAGACCAATCGCGCCAAGCAGTTCGCCCAGCGCAGCAAGATCACCGGCACGCCGTCGCTGATCGTCAACGGCAAGTACCTGGTCAAGGGCAAGAGCTACGAGGACATGCTGCGCATCGCCGACCACCTGATCGCACGCGAACGCGCCGCCAACGCCAAGTAAGGTATCAAGGGCCTCGTCGACACGAGGCCCTGGTTCCACCGCCGTGAATTCCCCCACCCACACCCTGCGCCTGCTCACGGCCAACATCCAGGCCGGCTCCAGCACGCGCCGCTACAGCGACTACGTGACCCGCAGCTGGTCGCACGCGCTGCCGTCGGGCAGCAAGCGCTCCAGCCTGGATGCGATCGCCAGGCTCGCCAGCGGCCGCGACATCGTCGGCCTGCAGGAGGCCGACCCCGGCAGCCTGCGCTCGGGTTTCACCAACCAGACCCACTACCTGGCCCAGCGCGCCGGCTTCAACTACTGGAGCCACCAGCCCAACCGGCGCATGGGCGGGGTCGCGTCCAGCGCCAATGGCCTGCTCAGCCGGCTGGAACCGGTGGAAGTGCAGGATCACGCCCTGCCCGGCCGCATCGGCGGCCGCGGCGTGCTGCTGGCGCGCTTCGGCGACGGCCGCGAAGGGCTGGCGGTTGCCGTCGCGCACCTGTCGCTGGGCGTGGGTTCGCGCCTGTCGCAGCTGGATTTCATCGCCGACCTGATGTCCGACTACCCCAACGCGGTGCTGATGGGCGATTTCAACTGCAAGGCCGAGCGCCCGGAAATGCAGGTGCTGTACCGCAAGACCCGGCTGCAGCCGCCCGGCTGCCTGGTGCCCACCTTCCCCAGCTGGCGCCCGGAACGGGCGATCGACCATATCCTGGTCAGCGACAGCCTGCGCGCGCTCGAAACCGGCGCCGTCGCCGCGGCCCATTCGGACCATCTGGCGGTGGAGATGCAGGTCGAAGTCCCCGCCAACAGCCTGCGCTAGCGTCGCCGCACGCGGCCGCGCCAAGGGCCGCAGCGCCGACGGGGCCACTGTCCCGATTCCCCGCAGCGACGCAGCCGCGCCCCTGGAACCGGGTGTCCCTGCGGCGCATCCCCGGCACAAGGGCTACGCCCGGCAACGGCTCATGTCACCACGGCAGCCGCGGGCGGTGGCCGGCGCCGCGCGGTCGCCGCGCTCCCCACCGAGGCCAATACCGTGCAGCCGATCGCCAGCCACTGCAGGCCGGACAGCTGTTCGTGCAGCAGCAGCAGCGCCCACAGCGCGGCCACCGCCGGCTCCATGCTGATCAGGATGCCGAAGGTCTCTTTCGGCAGCCGCTTGAGCGCCATCATCTCCAGCGACATCGGGATCGCGCTGGACACCACCGCCACCAGCAGCCCGGCCAGCAGGATCGACGGCTGCAGCAGTGCCGTTCCGGCGTGGGCCACGCCCACCGGCACCACCACGAGCGCCGCGACCGCCACCCCCAGCGATACCGAGTGCCCGGCATGCAGGTGCCCGGCGCGCTTGCCGAACACGATGTACAGCGCCCAGCAGGCCGCGGCGCCCAGCGCGTACAGCACGCCGGCCACGTCCAGCGCCGGCCCGCCGCCCAGCGGCAGCAACAGCAGCAGCCCGGCCAGCGCGCAGCCGACCCACAGGAAATCGATCGCCCGCCGCGAGGAGAACATCGCCACCGCCAGCGGCCCGATGAACTCGATGGCCACCGCGATGCCGAACGGAATCGTGCGCAGCGCCATGTAGAACAGCAGGTTCATCAGCCCCAGCGCCAGCCCGTAGCGCAGGATCGCGGCGCCGTCGGCGCGGCGGGTATGCCAGCGCCACGGCCGCCACAGCAGCAGCAGGAACAGCGCAGAAAAGCCCACGCGCAACGCGCTGGTGCCCTGGGCGCCGATCAGCGGGAACAGGTGCTTGGCGTAGGACGTGCCGATGGCCAGCGAAGTCACCGAGCCGAGCACCGCCAGCGCCGGCAACAGCGGCGCGAATCGTGAAGTCTGCATGCGCGTAGTGTAGTGCGGCGGGCGCCCCCGGCCGCCGCACGCGGCTCATCGTGCGCCGCCGCGCGCCTGTCCCGGGCCGCCCGCCTTCGCGCACGGCCCGGGCACCCCTTCATCGCAGGAAGGCGATGCGCTCCATCCGTGCGTTGTCGGCCGCCGCCAGCACCTTGGCCATCGTGTCGTACTCGGCGTCCGGACTGGCGTCGATGCGCAGCTCCGGCAGGTTGCCGGCATGCAGACGCGCCTGCTCCTGCAGCCGCGCCTGCAGCGAAGCGACCGGCAGCGCCTGGCCATTCCAGGTGAGCTGGTTGGCCGCGTCCACCCGCAATTTGATCGGCGGCGGCGGATCCACGCGGGGGACCTGGCGGGTGGTGGACTGCGGCAGGTCCACCGGGATCGGCCAGGACACCAGCGGCGCGGTGACGATGAAGATGATCAGCAACACCAGCATCACGTCCACCAGCGGGGTGACATTGATGTCGGCGATCGGTCCGGAACTGCCAGCTGCACTGAATGCCATGCTCCGCTCCTTCGGCGAGGCGTTGCGCCCCGGTGTCGACACTACGCCGGCCACAGCGGCGCACGGCAGCGGCGCGGCCGGTCACGTTCAGCCCGCGTTTCGGTTCAGCGGCCGCGCGACGGCGATGTTCATGCGCGAGCCGGAATCGCCGCGGCGCTGTTGACGATGCCCCGGCTATGCTTTGCCGATGAAACGAACGACCTGCCTGCTGCCTTTCGCCGCGTCCCTGCTGCTGGCCTGTACCGGCACCGGCGCACAGACCCTCGACGCCCGGCGCGCGGCCATGCGCGTGGCCATCGACAACGCCGAACGCGGCCAGTTCGATGCCGCCACGAGCGCGGGCCTGCGCGACCACCCGCTGTACGGCTGGCTCGAATACAGCGCGCTGCGCCGTGGCATCGACACCTTGGACACGCCGCAGGCGCTGGACTTCCTCAAGCGCTACCAGGGCCAGGCCGTGGCCGAGGCATTCCGCGCCGCGTGGCTGCCGGCGCTGGCGCGGCGCCAGGACTGGCCGACCCTGCTCGCCAACTGGCGGCCCAGCAACGACCCCGGGCTGCAGTGCGCCGAGCTCAACGCACGCCTGGCCACCGGCAAGGCCGATGCCGGCTGGATCCGCGACGCGCAGGCGCTGTGGCGCAGCAGCGGCAAGTCGCTGCCCGATGCGTGCGATCCGGTGTTCGCCGGTCTGGCCGAGCGCGGCGGGCTGACCCCGGCACTGCGCTGGGAGCGCATCGACGCCGCGGCCGACGCCCAGCAGCCCGGGGTGATGCGCGCGGCCGCGCGCGGCCTGCCGGCCGCCGAGCTGGCCCTGGCCAATGATTACGCCGCGTTCGTCGACAAACCGGACGGGCGCGCGTTGAAGTGGCCGCAGAACGAACGCAGCCGGCGCATCGCCAGCGACGGCCTGGCAAAGCTGGCGCGGACCGACCCCGACGCCGCCGAACGGCAGTTGCCGCAGTATGCGCAGGCGCTGCGGCTGGACGCCGCGCAGCAGGCGCAGGTGCGCTACCAGATCGCGTTGTGGACGGTGGCGTCCTACCTGCCGGATTCGGCGCGGCGGTTGGCCGCGGTGCCGGAATCGGCGTACGACGAGCGCCTGCACGAATGGCGCGCGCGCGAAGCGATGGCGCGCGGCGACTGGCCCGCGGCGCTGGCCGCGATCCGGGCGATGCCCGCGGGCCAGCGCGGTGACTCGCGCTGGCGCTGGTTCGAGGCACGGCTGCTGGAAAGGACCGGCAGGGCCGCCGAGGCCATGCCGCTGTACCGCGCCGTCGCCACCGAGCCGACCTTCCATGGCTTCCTTGCCGCCGACAAGCTGCGCCAGCCCTACGCACTGTGTCCGTGGAACCCCGGCAGCGATGCGCAGGCGCGCGCGGCGGTGGCGCGCGACCCGGCGCTGGTGCGCGCGCTGGAACTGTTCCGCATCGACCGCGCCACCTGGGCCGCGCGCGAATGGGCCGACGCGCTGTCGCGGTTCGACGACACCCGGCGCCGGCTGGCCGTCGAAGTGGCGGGTGAGGCGGGCTGGTTCGACCGCGCCGTGTTCGCCCTCAAGGGGCCGCAGGAGATGCGCCTGTACGCGCTGCGGTTCCCGCTGTACCACGACGACACCATCCGCCGCGAAGCGGCGCGCAACGCGCTGGATCCGGCGTGGGTCGCCGCCGAGATCCGCGCCGAGAGCATCTTCAACCCCAACGCGCGCTCGCCGGCCAACGCCCTGGGGCTGATGCAGGTGCTGCCCGCCACCGGCGCCAGCGTCGCCCGGCGCATCGGGCTCGACGGCTACGGCGGCGCGGCCAGCCTTTACGACCCGGACACCAACATCGCCATCGGCACCGCCTACCTGCGGCAGCTGCTGGACACCTACGGCGGCCTGCCGTACGTCACCATCGCCGCCTACAACGCCGGGCCCACGCCGACGGCACGCTGGCAGTCGCAGCGGCCGGGCTACGACCCCGACTTCTGGATCGAGACCATCAGCTACAAGGAGACGCGCGAGTACGTCGCGCGCGTGCTTGCGTTCAGCGTGATCTACGACTGGCGCCTCAACGGCAAGGCGGTGCCGCTGGGTGACCGCATCGCCGGCCGCAACGTCCCAGCCTCGCGCGGCTTCGCCTGCCCGGCGGCCAAGGACGGCGCATGAAGACCTACCTGGTCGGCGGCGCGGTCCGCGACCGGCTGCTGGGGCTGGATGCGGGCGACCGCGACTGGGTGGTGGTCGGCGCCACCCAGCAGCAGATGGAGGCACGTGGCTTCAAGGCCGTGGGCCGCGACTTCCCGGTGTTCCTGCACCCGCATACCGGCGAGGAACACGCGCTGGCGCGCACGGAGCGCAAGAGCGGGCGCGGCTACCGTGGCTTCGTGGTCGACGCCGACCCGTCGGTGACGCTGGAGCAGGACCTGCAACGCCGCGACTTCACCATCAATGCCATCGCCTGCGACGAGGACAGCGGCACGCTGGTCGACCCCTGGGGCGGCGCGCGCGACCTCCAGGCGCGCGTCCTGCGCCACGTCGGCCCGGCCTTCGTCGAGGATCCGCTGCGGGTACTGCGCGCGGCACGGTTCATGGCGCGCTTGGCACCGCTGGGTTTCACCCTGGCCCCGGAAACCGCCGCGCTGATGCGGGAGATCGCCGCCAGCGGCGAACTGGACGCGCTGGTACCCGAACGCATCTGGCAGGAACTGCGCAAGGCGCTGCGCGCAGCGCGTCCTTCCGCGTTCCTGCGCACCCTGCACGATACCGGCGCGCTGGCGCCGATCCTGCCGGAAGTGGCCGCGCTGTACGGCATCCCGCAGCGCGTCGAATTCCACCCGGAAGTGGACACCGGGGTGCACCAGGAAATGGTCAGCGACATGGCCGCGCGGCTGGCGCCGGGCGACGACCTCATCGGCTTCGCCGCGCTCACCCATGATCTCGGCAAGGCACTCACCCCGGCCGACCAGCTGCCACGCCATGTCATGCACGAACAGCGCGGGCTGAAGCCGCTGGCGGCGCTGTGCGACCGCCTGCGCATCCCCGCCGACCACCGCCAGCTCGCCACGGCGGTGTGCCGCGAGCATCTCAACGTGCACCGGATCGACGAACTGCGCGACGCCACTGTACTGGACCTGCTGCAGCGCTGCGACGGCTTCAGGCGCCCGGAGCGCATCGCGCAGATGGCGCTGGCCTGCGAATGCGACAAGCGCGGCCGGCTTGGTTTCGAGGACAGCGACTACCCGCAACGCGCCACGCTGCTGCGCCTGCATGCCGCGGCGCTGGCGATCAATGCGCGCGACCTCGCCGCCGAAGGCCTCAGCGGCCCGGCGGTGGGCGAAGCCTTGAACAAGGCCCGGATCAACGCCATCGGCGCGGCACGCCGGGCGTAGGGAGAACCAGTCAGGGGGCGGTTTTCCAGGATGGCGCGCCCGGCCCTGCACTTCCCGTGGGTTTTCCGCCACAGGCCGGCTGCGCCAGCAGCCATGCCTGCGCCAGGCGCAGCGCATCGGCCGGCAGCGCCGCCGGAACATCCGCAACGATGCGGCTGCCATCGCCCATGCCGTTGCGGTCCTTCATCACCGTGGTGGTGAGCAGCAGCGTGCTGCCGTCGACCAGTGTCACCGGAACGTTGCCAGTGGAGTAGCCCATCGTCGGCGTACCGAAACTGCGGCTGGCGCGACGTCCGCGCAGCGCCAGCACGATGGCCTCGCCGGAACTGGCGGTACGCCCGGACTGGAGCACCGCGAGCGGTGCCTCGGGATGGCGCAGGCGCCGGCTCCCATCGTCCGCCGCCAGCCGCAGGGCCTGGCCCACCCAGACCGCACCGTCGCGGTAGCGCCATGGCTGCAGCCCGCCTGCATCCTGGAAATGCCCGACCACGTCCGTGCCACCGACGCGGCCGGGCAGCAGCGGCCCCACCCCCAGCAGCATCGGCCACATGTTGCCGCCGGTGTTCTCGGCCAGGTCCACGATCCAGCCGCAACGGCTGCCATCGTCCAGGCGCCAGAGCGTGTCCCGCAGACGCTGCGCGTGCTGCTGCTCGGCTTCCCGCTGCTGCGCACGGGTGAGCCCCGGATCGGGCAGATAGGGCCCGATCGTGATCCGACCAAGCCGCGGGTCGATCCGCGCGGCCTCCGGCGCAGCAGACGCTTCCACAGCCGCGGGCAGCGCGGCCGCGGGCGCCGCCGCGCGGTACCTGTCGCGCAGCTCCGCGGCCGCCATCCACCCGCCATGACCGGCGGTCGCGCGGTGGATGGCGTCGGCCAGCAGCGCGCGTTGCCGTTCGGCATCGGTGGTCGCGGCAAGCTCGCGACGCAACGCCCTCCAGTCCACCAGGTTCCGATGCAGCGCCCGTTGCTCCAGCAGGCCCAGCATCTGCTCCCGCGCAGGCAACGAGGGCACCGGGGTGGCCGATAGCGCCCACGCCGGCAGCATCGCCATCCACAGCGTCACCGCCAGCGCGCGTTTCCGCTTCCTGCACATCGTGGTTCCATCCCATGGCACGTCGCTAATCGCTACCGATGCAGGATAGAACAGCGCCGGGAACAGGCCCAGGTCAACGTCCGTTGCCCGGGGAATGGGCGCGGACCCGGCTTTGGGGGCTAGATCTTCAGGTAGATCCGGCGCCGGTCCAGCCACCACATCGGCAGCCACCAGGCCGCGACGAAGGCGACGGCCATCGCCAGCGAGGCGGCTTCGGCACCGGCCAGCGGGGTGATCCAGCGGTCGAACACGTGGCTGTACAGCCACCCCCAGCTGCCGGTGCCCAGCAATGCCAGCACCGTCACCCCGGAGCCGGCGTAGGCGGTGATCGCATTGACGCCGAAGCGCCGGCCCAGCGGCGGCCACTGCACGCGGTCGATGAGCACGTGCGCCAGCCACAGCGCCACCAGTGCCCAACCGGACGTCCACAGCACGTAGGACGGCGTCCACAGGTTCTTGTTGAGCGGCTGCCAGCTGGACCACAGCGCCCCCAGCAGCAACAGCACCAGCGCGGCCGGGAGCAGCCGCGCCGCACGGCCCTGGCGCAGCAGCGCGCCGGCGCGCAGGCCAAGCAGGGTCGAGGCCAGGGCGCCGAGCGTCGACAGCAGCCCTTCCGGATCATGCCCCAGCCCGGTGGCGGCGTCGTAGCGGTAAGCCAGGTCGCCGAACACGACGGTGTCCACGCGACTGGGCAGGTTGTGCCACGGCTCGAGCGTGCCCCCCGCGGCCAGCAGCGCCGCGTAGCCGGACAGCAACAGCAGCAGGCAGGCCCACTGCGTGGTCGCGCGCGCCCAGATCGCCAGCACCCCGACGGCGGCGAAACACACGCCGATGCGCTGCAGCACTCCCAACGGACGGTAGTGCGCCAGGTCCAGCCACCACCACGCCAGCAGGTGCAGCAGCAGGCCCAGGCCGACGATGCGTGCCGCCCGCACCAGCACGCTGCGGGTCAGCGCGGCGCGGTCGGCGCCCTGCTCGACCCGCGGCACCACGCCCAGCGCGATCGACACGCCGACGATCACCAGGAAGAACGGGAACACCAGGTCGGTGGGCGTGCAGCCGTTCCACTCCGCGTGTTCCAGCGGCGCGTACACGTGGCTCCAGGTGCCCGGGTTGTTGACCAGCAGCATGGCCGCGACGGTGATGCCGCGCAGCGCATCGACCGATGCAAAGCGGGTGGGTGTCTGGCTGGATGGGGAACTGCTCATGGAGGGTATCCCGTGCGGTCAGGTAGCGGAGGCCGGCAGACACCGCATCGAGAAGCGATTGACCAGCCCTTCGGTCTGTTGAAAAGAACTGCCACCTTTGCCGGAACCGCAAGCAGAGGCCTGCTGTTGCTGTTGCTCGTGATTTGACTTGCCGGGTCCCCTTCCGCAGCGACGGCGCCGACGGACAAGTCCCCGCAAGCGGCGACGTGCTGGGATGCACGTCGTTCTTCGACGAGACAGTGATGTCTCGTCAAAAAAATCCCGGCGGCGGAGTGGACCCACGGCACGTCACTGCCGTGGGCGCGAAGGCAGGCGTGCTTGCTCTTGGCTACCTTCTCTTTGCACGAGCCAAAGATGAGTAACCGGCTCACGCGAAGCGGGAGCGAAAGCCGTTGCCGTTGCCCGGGGCCGATCAAAACGGGGCTTCGCACGATCGAACGCTGTGAGGCTCCGCCCGTACCCTCCCGCTCCGCGTCCCGGTCCACGCCAGCGGCGTGGGCGCTCGAACGCACACGCGCGCCAGTGGCGCGCAAACCGTGCCCTCCCGCCCCGAAGGGAGAGCGGCTCCCTCACTCGCGCTGCCCGGCGATCCACGTCGCCTGCACCTGCAGCCCTTCATCCAGCAGCACGAAATCCGCCTGGTAACCCGCGGCGATATGCCCGTAACGGTCGTCCACGCGCAGGAACTGCGCCGGATACGTCGAGGCCATGCGCGCGGCTTCGGCCAACGGCAGACCCAGCAGATCGACCGTGTTTCGCACCGCGGTGGCCATGTCCAGCGCCGAGCCGGCAAGCGAGCCGGCGGCGTTGCGCACCACGCCATCGACGGCGGTGATGACCTCGCCATACAGCGCGAACGACGGATCGTCGGCGCCGACCATCGGCATGGCATCGGTCACCAGCATCACCTTGCCGCGCGGCTTGGCCGCCAGCGCCACGCGCAGGCTGGCTGGGTGCACGTGCACGCCATCGACGATCACCCCGCACCAGCTGTGCGGGTCCTCCAGCGCGGCGCCGACCACGCCGGGTTCGCGCCCCTGCAGCGGCGTCATCGCGTTGTAGAGGTGGGTGAAGCCGCTGATGCCGGCCTCCAGGCCGGCGCGGGTTTCCTCGTAACTGCCGGCGGTGTGGCCGGCGCAGACGATGGCGCCGTTGCCGACCATCGCGCGGATGGTCTCCACCGGCACCCGCTCGGGTGCCAGCGTGATCACGGTGACACCGTTGTCGAGCGCGGTCGCCATCGCCACCTCGTCCGGCCCCGGCACGCGGAACTTGCCGGCATCGTGGGTGCCCTTGCGCGCCGGCGCGATGTACGGGCCTTCCAGATGGATGCCGAGGATGCCGGGGACGCCTTCGGCGATGGCCTGGCGCACCGCGGCGATGGCTTGGGCCATCACCGCCGCATCGTCGCTGATCAGGGTCGGCATCATGCCGGTGGTGCCGAAGCGGCGGTGCCCGCGCATCATCGTGCGCAGCGACGCCACGTCCGGGGCGTTGTTGAGCAGCGCGCCACCACCGCCGTTGACCTGCACGTCGATGAAGCCCGGCAGCAGCCAGCCGCCGCCCAGATCGTGCCGCGGCACGCCTGCCGGCAGCGAGGCCTCGGGCAGTACCGCCGCCACCTTGCCGTCCTGCACCAGTACCGCGTGGCCGGAGTGGAAGTCGTCGTTGCCCAGGATGCGGGCGTGGGTCAATGCGTAGCTGGTCATCTTCTTGGTTCCGGATGCCCTCCCGCGGCCCTGCGCCGGGAGGATGAACAACGGCAGCGTCCGTGCCCGTTCGATGGCGACGGCGGCAGGTCGCGCGCCTGGGTGGTGAGCCGGCGGCGGCCTGTGCCGCCCCCTGCGACGCGCGGCCCGCCGCGCAGGCCGGGGACCGGCGCTCAGACGGTTTCGGTCACCTTGTTCAGGTGCGGCGGCAGGTCCGGATTATGGCCCCGGCGCAGCGCCAGCGCGTTGATCGCGCGGTAGAAGCTCTGCACCGTCAGCAGCGGCGCGCACAGCGGGTGCGGCGCGGCCGCCACCGGCAGGTCGCCGCCCTCGCCCGCCAGCCACACGCGTGCGCCACGCGCGGCGAACTCGTCGGCCAGGGCGCGGGTACCGGCGCCGGTCTCGTCCGGCTGGGCGAAGGCCAGCACCGGGAAATCGCGGCCGACCAGCGCCATCGGCCCATGCTTGACCTCCGCCGAGCTGTAGCCTTCGGCATGCAGGCCGCAGGTTTCCTTGAACTTGAGCGCCGCTTCCTGCGCCGCGGCCAGGCCGGGGCCGCGGCCGACCACGAACAGGTTGTGGGCATCGACCAGGCCTTCGGTGAGCGCGCTCCAGTCGCACTGCCAGGCCTGGGTCAGGGCCGCGGGCAGGGCGTCGAGCGCGGCGATCAGGGTCGGGTCATCGCGCCAGTAGGCGCACAACTGCAGGATCGCGGCCAGCGAGGCCAGATAACTCTTGGTCGCGGCCACGCTGCGCTCGGCACCGGCACCGAGCGGGATCACCGTATCGGCCAGCTGCGCCAGCGGCGAATCCTCGACGTTGACCAGCGCCACCACGCGCGCGCCGGCGGCCTTGGCCGCCTCGGCGTTGCGCAGCAGGTCCGGGCTCTTGCCGGACTGCGAGATCACCAGGTACAGCGCGCCCTGCAGCTGCTGCCGGGCCTCGTAGACCGACCCCACCGACGGCGAGGCCGAGGCGGTCACCAGCCCCAGCCGGGTCTCGAACAGGTATTTGGCGTAGGTGGCGGCATGATCGGAACTGCCGCGCGCGCAGGTGACCACGAACGGCGGCGGGTTCTGGCGCAGGTCCGCGGCCAGCGCGCGCACGCGCTCGTGGTTGCGGGCGAACTGGGCGGCGATCACCGAGGCGCTGGACGCGGCCTCGTTGAACATCAGGGTTTCGGTCTCGCTGGGCAACATGGTTCTACTCGGAAAGATCGGGGGAAGGGGAAGGCGGCCGCAACGGCTGCTGGCGCAGCGGCGCGGTGGAGCCGCGCACCACCAGCTGCGGCACGAAGCCCTGGTTCTGCAGCTGCACCGGGTTGTCCTCGTAGGCGTCGGTGCGCAGCTGGCTGATCAGCAGCCGCGCGGCATGCCGGGCGATGTCGCCGGTGGCCTGCTTGGCGGTGGTCAGCGCCGGCCACGACTGGCGCGAGAACGGGCTGTCCTCGAAACCGGCGATGGACAGGTCGTAGGGCACGTTGAGCCCGGCCGAGTTGGCCGCCGCCAGTACCCCGGCGGCGATCTCGTCGTTGGAGCCGAAGATCGCGGTGGGCGGCTCGCGCAGCGCCAGCAGCCGGCGCGCGCCGCGGAAGCCATCGTCGAAGGTGTAGTCGCCCGGGATCACCAGGTGCTTGTCCAGCGGGATGCCGTAGTCCTTGAGCGCGGCCTCGTAGCCGGCATAGCGCTCGCCGCTGGAGCGGTGCTCCGGCCCGCCCCACAGGAAGCCGATGCGCTGGTGCCCGAGCTGGATCAGGTGCTCGGTGATCTCGTAGGCGGCATCGCGGTCGTCGACGAACACGCAGGCGCCGTCGGCCGGGTCTTCGGTGGCGGCGATGATCCGCACCGTCTTGATCCCGCGCGCGTTGAGCGCGGCCACCAGCTCCGGGCGCTCGGACATCGGCGCGGTCAGCACCAGCCCGGCCAGGCGCGAACGCTGCACCCAGTCGGCCAGTTCCTCGGCCAGCATCGGCGAGGTCGAGTCGCACGGATGGATCTGCAGGCCGAAGCCGGTCTCGCGGCAGGCCGACAGCACGCCGTTCTGCACGCCGATGATGTGGTACGGGTTCGGGTTGTCGTAGACCAGCCCGATCACGAACGTGGTGTTGCTGCGCAGGTTGCGCGCCGACGGATCCGGCTCGTAATCCAGCTCGGCGACCGCGCGCAGCACCCGCGCGCGGGTGGCCTGCATCACCGACGGTTCGTTGTTGATGACCCGCGACACGGTCTTGAGCGACACCTTTGCCCGCTCGGCGACGTCCTTGATGGTGGGCCTGCGCATGACGGTTTCCTGCCTGGACTGACTGGCCGCCATGATGCTCGATTCAGCCGCCATGCGCGCGGCCCGCACGCTGCCCGCGGACAGCGAAATAGAGGATGTACAGGTAGCACGGCACCATCAGCGCGGCGAACACCAGCTGGAAGTCGAAATGCTGCTTGAGCACCGCGAACGCCTGCGGAATGATCGCGCCGCCGGCGATGCCCATCACCAGCAGCGCCGAGCCGGTCTGGGTGAAGCGGCCCAGGCCGCGGATCGCCAGCGGGAAGATCGCCGGCCACATCATCGCGTTGGCGAAGCCCAGCGCGGCCACGAAGCCCACCGAGACGTAGCCGTGGGTGACGTAGGCGCCCACGCTGAACAGCACGCCGAGCGCCGCCGAGACCGCCAGCCAGCGCTCCTGCGAGATGAAGCGCGGGATCAGCACCAGGCCGACCAGATAGCCGACCAGCATCGCCGTCAGCGTATACGAGGTGAACAGCTTGGTCTGGTCCAGCGGCAGGTCGAAGCCATGGCCGTAGGTGCCGATGGCGTCGCCGGCCATCACCTCGGCGCCGACGTAGACGAACAGGCACAGCACGCCCAGCCACAGGTGCGGGAACTGGAAGATGCTGTGCTTTTCCGCGGCGCCGTCGGCGGCCACGGCGTTGGCCTCGGCCGCGCGCACTTCCGGCAGCGGCGAGAACAGCACGCCCACCGCCACCAGCAGCAGCACCCCGGCGATCACCATGTACGGGGTATGGATCTTGGCGGCGAAATCGCTGAGCAGCTGCGCCTTGGTGGCCGCGTCCGCGACCTGCACCTGGGCGTCGAGATCACCGATGCCGTGCAGCACCAGCGAACCGATCACGATCGGCGCCAGGATGCCCGCGACCTTGTTGCAGATGCCCATCAGCGCGATGCGCTGGGCCGCGCCCTCGATCGGGCCGAGGATCGAGATGTAGGGGTTCACCGCGGTCTGCAGCAGCGCCATGCCGCCGCCGATCACGAACAGGCCGCCCAGCGCACCGGCGAACCAGCGCTGCGTCGCGAACTGGCCGAACAGCATGGCCCCCACCGCCATCACCGCCAGGCTCAGCGCCAGGCCCTTCTTCATGCCGGTGCGGTTGAGGATCAGCGACGCCGGCAGCGCCAGGAAGAAGTAGGACAGGTAGAACACCATCAGCACCAGGAACGCCGACACCTCGCTGACCTCGAAGGCCAGCTTGACGAAGGTGATCAGCGGCCCGTTGATCCAGGTACAGAATCCAAGGATGAAGAACAGGCCGCCGACGATGGCGATCGACGACGCCATGCCGGTGCGCGGCGTGGAAGCGGGAACAGCGGACATTGGTCAAGGCTCCTGCAGCTGCGAGAGGGACGGCTCACGCCGACCGGTGGTAACTGGAAACAACGTTGTCACATTTATGGTTGGGTGCCGACGCGTTTGTCAACAACGCGTGTACGCGTGACCCGCCTGCCGCCCACGCTGGCAGCGCGCCGCACGGCATGCAGCCAGTGCTCGCGTGCTTGAAAACGCAGGGTTTGCCGGCCGCCTGCTTTCGAATGCAACCGAACCGCAGCCGTCGCCGCCGCGCAGAACGGCGCTGCGGCGCAGCATCGAAAGTTTCAACTATTCGTTGACATCGTTGTCAGAACGATTACAGACTCGGCTCCCGATGGCGCCTGACGGGCGCTCCCCCAACGCCATAGGGAAACCGAGTGACCGCTGCCGCCCCCACACTGCAGACCTTTCCGCTCGACAGCGCGTCTCTACCTTTCATGGCCGCCGACGTCGGCGGCACCCATGTCCGCGTCGGCCTGATCCGCGCCGGCGGCAGCGATGGCGGGACCATCGAGATCCTGTCCTACCGCAAGTACCGCTGCGGCGACCATCCGAGCCTGAGCGCGATCCTGTCCGACTTCGCCAGCCACCACCCGCAGGTGGCGCACTGCGTCATCGCCAGCGCCGGCTACGCGCTGGCCGACGGCAACGTGATCTCGGCCAACCTGCCGTGGCCGCTGTCGGCCAGCCGCATCCGCGACGACCTCGGCTTCGAGGCCGTGCACCTGGTCAACGACTTCGAGGCCGTCGCCCACGCCGCCGCCCACATCGACGGCAGCCAGGTGCTGCAGCTCACCGGCCCGGCGCAGGCGCCGCGCGGCCCCACCCTCGTCGTCGGTCCCGGCACCGGCCTGGGCGCCGCGCTCTGGATCCCCGTCGGCGAGCGCTCGGTCGTGCTCGCCACCGAAGCCGGGCAGGCCGCGCTGGCCGCCGGCACCGAACTGGAAATGGCCGTGCTGCAGCACATGCTGCGCAACCGCAGCCATGTCTCCATCGAGCACGGCGCGCTGTCCGGGCCCGGCCTGCTCAACCTCTACAACGCCCTGTGCGCGGTGCGCGGCACCGCGCCCGTGCACGCCACCCCCGACGCGGTCAGCGCCGCCGCCTGCGAGGGCAGCGACCCGCTCGCGGTCCAGACCCTGGAGCTGTTCTGCGGAATCCTCGGCTCCACCATCGGCGACATGGCCCTGCTCTACGGCGTGCAGGGCGGCATCTACCTGGCCGGCGGCATCCTGCCCAAGCTCGGCCCGTTCCTCATCGGCAGCACCTTCGTCCAGCGGTTCCTCAACAAGGGACCCATGGCCACGGCGCTGCAGCGCATCCCCGTGAAACTGGTCGAGCACGGGCAACTGGGCGTCATCGGCGCAGCCAGTTGGTATCTGGAAAAGTTGGCCACGCAAGCCTCGCAGCATAAGCAACAGATGCAATAGCAAGACCAGACGTAAAGCGGCACGCCCGTGCCTTTCATTCCGATGTTGAGGAGAGACAACATGCACCGCAAGACCCTGCTTTCGGCAGCCATCGCCGGCTGCCTTGCCTTCAGCGCCCACGCGCAGGAAGCGCAGCCCAAGGCGACCGACCTGGACACCGTCACCGTCACCGGCATCCGCGGCTCGATGGAAAAGTCGCTGGACACCAAGCGCGAGGCCAATGCCCGCGTCGAAGTGGTGACCGCCGAGGACATCGGCAAGCTGCCGGCGCACAACGTCGCCGACACCCTGCAGCGCCTGCCCGGCGTGAACATCAGCTCGTCCAGCGCCGACGAAGGCGGCTTCGACGAAGCCGACCGCGTCAGCCTGCGCGGCACCAGCCCGAGCCTGACCCAGACCCTGATCAACGGCCACAGCGTCGGCTCGGCCGACTGGTTCGTACTCAGCCAGGGCAACAACGTCGGCCGCAGCGTCAGCTACACCCTGCTGCCGTCGGAACTGGTGCGTTCGGTGGAGGTGAACAAGTCCTCGCAGGCCAAGCTGCAGGACGGCGGCACCACCGGCACGGTCAACATCATCACCCGCAAGCCGCTGGAGTTCGCCAAGCAGATCACCGCCGAAGCCTCGATCGGCGCGGTGCGCTCGGACCAGGCCAAGTCCAACGATCCGCAGCTGTCCGGCCTGTTCAATTACAAAAATGACGACAACACCTTCGGCGTGATGGTGCAGGCGTTCAGCCAGAAGCGCGAACTGCGCCGCGAAGCCCAGGAAGTACCCGGCGGCTTCTTCCAGATCGGCGCCTCCGACCCGGTGGCCGCGACCAACCCAGACCTGGTCGGGGTGTGGGCGCCCGGCCTGCTCGGCTCGACCCTGTTCGAACAGACCCGCGAGCGCAAGGGCGGGCTGGTCGCACTGCAGTTCAAGCCGTCCGACTCCCTCATCCTGGGTGTCGAGGGCTTCAGCTCGAAGATGGACGCCAACAACTACAACCGCAACTTCATGTTGTGGGGCAACCACTTTGCCGGCGCGCAGGCACCCAACCCCGGCTACGTGGTCAAGGATGGCGTGCTGACCGATGCCACGTACACCGGCCAGGCGGGCACCGACTACGCGGTGTACGACATGATCTACCGCGAAGCCACCGCCAAGAGCAGCTACGTCACCCTGGATGCCGACTGGCAGATCAACGACAACCTGAGCGCCAAGTTCCAGGCCGGCTCGACCAAGGGCACCGGCTCCACGCCACGCCAGTTCATCGCCGAAGTGACCCTGGCCAATGGCGGCGGCGCCAGCTGGAGCACCCACGGCAACGGCGCACCGATCGACTGGAACGTCGGCGGCGACCTCACCCCGAGCGGTGTGACCAGCTTCGGCACCTGGGGCAACCAGCAGGTCACTGCCGAGGACAAGGAAAAGTGGTTCACCGCCGACTTCAGCCAGTACTTCAACGACGGCACGCTGAGCTCGCTCGACTTCGGCGCCCGCTACGCCGACCACAAGCGCGAGGCAATGTCGCCGGAAGGCGCGAGCCCGGGCGACATCTGGAGTGCGCTCAAGAATGGCGCCACCGCACCGTACCCGGATGGCTTCGCCAGCAGCATCGGCGGCACCTTCCCGCGCAACCTGTGGTATTTCACCCCCGGCGCGCTGAAGGACGCGGTGGTCAACAACTCCACCTGGCTGTCCAACGACGACGGCCCCAACGGCCGCCACAACTATGGCGCCGAGTGGAAGGTCCAGGAGAAGAACTTCTCCGCCTATGTGCAGGCCAACTTCGTCGGTGACCGCTGGAGCGGCAACGTCGGCCTGCGCTACGTCAATATCGACCAGGACATCATGTCCTACCAGTCGGTCAGCGACGTCGCCAATGCGGATGTCACCAGCCTGTTCGCCCAGGGCCCCGGCCCCGGCTGCGGCTGGGCCTGCCCGGTGTGGGGCGGCTGGAAGATCATCAACACCAACAACAAGCACAGCCGCATCCTGCCGAGCGCGAACCTGAAGTTCGACATGGCCGACAACCTGGTGTTCCGCTTTGCCGCATCCCAGACCCAGACCCTGCCGGACTTCTCCGCGCTCGGCGCCTCGTCCTGGGGCTCTGACCTGAACAAGACCGGTGGCGGCGGCAATCCGAACCTGAAGCCGATCGTATCGACCAACTTCGACGCCAACCTCGAGTGGTACTTCATGCCGCGCGGCCTGCTGTCGATCGGCGCCTACTCGATGAACCTGAAGGACTACGTGGCCTTCGGCACCGAGACGCAGATGCTGTTCAGCGAATTGACCCACAAGCTCGAGCCGTACAACGTCTCGGTTCCGGTCAACTCCAACGGCAAGGTCACCGGCGTCGAACTGGTCTACGAGCAACCGATCGGCGAAAACTTCGGGGTCACCAGCAACTACACCTACGCCGATGGCAGCACCTCGCACACCTGGGCCGACGGCAGCAACAACCTGACCGGCACTTCGAAGAACACCTACAACGTGGGTGCCTACTTCGAAAACGAAACCTTCGGTGCACGCGTGGGCTACACCTACCGTTCGAAGTTCCTGATCGGCCTGTCCGGCGCCAATCCGTACTACCAGGACAGCTTCGGCACCCTGTCGGTGGCACTGAGCTACAAGTTCAACGACCACCTGAGCTTCAGCCTGGATGCGCTGAACCTCAACGACCCGACCTACAAGTACTACCAGAGCGCCAGCATTCCGACCGCGTTCTACAGCAACGGGCGCCAGTACTACCTCAATGCCCGCGTGAAGTTCTGATCCATCCCGGCACGCCGCACCGCCGGGCAGCATGACGCGCCGGGCCTGGATCATTCCGGGCCCGGCGTTTTTTTGAGTACCCTCCAGAAAACACAGGAGCTCCGCCCCGATGACGAAGTCCCTCCGTGCGCGTCGTCGCGCAACCCTGCTCGGCAGTTGCCTGCTGCTCGGCCTCACCGCCGTGCAGGTCCACGCCGCCGGCGCACCGTCGCTGATCCCGCTGCCCGCCAGTTACCAGGCCGACGGGGGCAAGGACTTCGTACTGAAGGATGCCGCCCGGGTCGGCGGCAATGACGAGGCTTCGCGCCGCGTCGCCGCCCAGTTCGTCGAGCTGCTCAGGCAGAACGGCGGCCCCACGCTTGCGGTGGCCGAGAACGCCAGCAAGGCGCAGATCCGCTTCCGCCTGGACCCGTCGGCGACCAAGCCGGCCGAGGCCTACACGCTGAAGGTCTCCAATACCGGCATCGATGTCAGTGCCAGCGATGACCGCGGCCTGTTCTACGGCGCCGTCACCGCCGCGCAGCTGCTGACCGACCAGACCCCCGGCGAGGTCGCCGCCGCCACCATCACCGATGCGCCGCGCTTCGTCTGGCGCGGGCTGATGCTGGATTCGGCCCGCCATTTCCAGAGCATGGACGAGATCAGGAAACTGCTCGATGCCATGGCCCAGCACAAGCTCAACACCTTCCACTGGCACCTCACCGACGACCAGGGCTGGCGCATGGAGATCAAGCGCTACCCGAAGCTCACCGAGGTGGGCAGCTGCCGGGTGCCGCTGGGCGACGCCGGCCGCGACCCGGCCACCGGCGAGCCACGCCGCTACTGCGGTTACTACACGCAGGCGCAGATCCGCGAGATCGTGGCGTACGCCGCCGAGCGCCACATCCAGGTGATCCCGGAGATCGACGTCCCCGGCCACGCCACCGCGGCCATCGCCGCCTACCCCGAGCTGGGCGTGACCGGCCGGAAGCTGGCCATCGATAACCAGTGGGGGGTGTTCCCCAACCTGTTCAACACCGAAGAGAGCACCCTGCAGTTCCTGGAAAACGTGCTGCTGGAAGTGATCGACATGTTCCCGGCCAGGTACGTGCACGTCGGTGGCGACGAGGCGGTCAAGGACCAGTGGATCGCTTCCCCCCGCGTGCAGGAGCACATGCGCCGGCTCGGCCTGAAGGACGAGATGGAAATGCAGAGCCATATGATCAAGCGCCTGGAGAAGTTCCTGGAGCAGCACGACCGCCGCCTGATCGGCTGGGACGAAATCCTCGAGGGCGGCCTGCCGCCCGAAGCCACGGTGATGTCCTGGCGTGGCACCGAAGGCGGCCTGAAGGCGGCCAGCGAAGGCCACGACGTGATCATGTCGCCGGTCACCCACATGTACATGGACTACCTGCAGACGTCCTCGCCGGACGAGCCGCCGGGCCGGCCGACGACCATCGAGCTGCGCAAGGCCTACGGGTTCGAGCCGGTGCCCGCGGAACTGGCCGCCGACAAGCGCCAGCACATCCTCGGCCTGCAGGCCAACATGTTCACCGAGCACACGCGCAACGACCGCAATCTGGAGCACAACCTGTTCCCGCGCCTGGCCGCGGTGGCCGAAACCGGCTGGAGTCCGGCGGACAAGCGCGATTTCGATGGGTTCCTGCAGCGCCTGCCGCGCCAGCTGCAGCGCTACCGCGCGATGGGCATCCACTACGCGCAGACGCCGTTCCAGGTGGACATGCACGACCAGGGCGACCGCAGCGCCGGCACCGCCACGGTCACGCTCGACAATCCGCTCGGCTACGCGGTGCATTACACGCTCGACGGCAGCGCGGTGAGCGCCGCGTCGCCGCGCTACGTACAGCCGCTGCAGGTCAGGCTGCCGGCCGAGGTGCGCGCCGCGGCGTTCTTCGACGGCAAGCCGCTTGCCGCGGCCAGCCGCTTCGCGATCACCGCCGATTCGCTGCTCACCCGCGACGACACCCGGCTCGGCCTCTGCCCCGGCGACGGCAAGCTGCTGTTGCGCCTGGAGGACGACGGCCCCGCCGACGGCGAGCGCGCGGTGTTCAACGTCAACATCTTCAGCCCGTGCTGGCTGTGGCAGGACGCGGACCTGGCGGGCGTGAGCGCGGTGAAGGTCCGCGCCGGGCGCATCCCGTACAACTTCCAGCTCGCCCACGACGAACCCAGCCGCCGCTTCGCGCCCGCCCGCACCGCGCATGGCGAGCTGGAGATCCTGGCCGACTGCAAGGGCACGCCGCTGGTGTCGGTGCCGCTGCCGGCGGCGCCGGGCGCCGACGGGTTCGTGGAGCTGCGCGCGCCACTGCACGCGGCGGCGCCGCGCGCCGACCTGTGCATCCGTTTCACCGGCGACACCCGGCCGGCGCTGTGGACGCTGGACTGGATACAACTGGAAACCACGCACTGAGCACGCCCCAGGGGCCACCGGAAACGGTGGCCCTTTTCTTCATGGGGACGGACCACGCAGGCCGCTGCGGTGCAGGCCCCCGGGCGCGGGCAGCGAGCCAGGTCCGGGCGATGCGAAAAAATTTCACGAATACAACCGACCGGTCCTGCGCACCGTCCAAATTTGAAGCATCGTTTCGAATGAAATAATTTTTGCCATTGCAATCATTGGGTTATTTGAAATTCTGGCGGCATTGTTGATCTGAAAATTTTTTGCATAACAGCTTGACATCGTTGTCAGGCAACGCCGAAACTCCGGATGCCGCAGCTCCCCATGGAACTGCAGACACTCCGGGGGAACCGCGTGGTCGCCAGCTTCAGTCCAACCCAGCACCAGCCCATCGCCGCGCCGGCCGTGCCGCTGATCGCCGCCGATGTCGGCGGCACCCATGTGCGGGTGGGGCTGGTCCGTGCCACGCCGGGCCAGGCCGTCGACGTGATCGCCTACCGCCGCTACCGCTGCGCCGACCACGCCGGGCTGGGCCAGATCCTGGCCGACTTCCACGCCCACGCCCCCGGCGCGCGCGAATGCGTCATCGCCAGCGCCGGCTACGCGCTGGCCGACGGCAGCGTGATCTCGGCCAACCTGCCGTGGCCGCTGTCGGCCAGCCGCATCCGCGACGACCTCGGCTTCGAGGCCGTGCACCTGGTCAACGACTTCGAGGCCGTCGCCCACGCCGCCGCCCACATCGACGGCAGCCAGGTGCTGCAGCTCACCGGCCCGGCGCAGGCGCCGCGCGGCCCCACCCTCGTCGTCGGCCCCGGCACCGGCCTGGGCGCCGCGCTCTGGATCCCCGTCGGCGAGCGCTCGGTCGTGCTTGCCACCGAAGCCGGGCAGGCCGCGCTGGCCGCCGGCACCGAACTGGAAATGGCCGTGCTGCAGCACATGCTGCGCAACCGCAGCCATGTCTCCATCGAGCACGGCGCGCTGTCCGGGCCCGGACTGCTCAACCTCTACAACACCCTGTGCGCGGTGCGCGGCACCGCGCCCGTGCACGCCACCCCCGACGCGGTCAGCGCCGCCGCCTGCGATGGCAGCGACCCGCTCGCGGCCCAGACCCTGGAGCTGTTCTGCGGAATCCTCGGTTCCACCATCGGCGACATGGCCCTGCTCTACGGCGTGCAGGGCGGCATCTACCTGGCCGGCGGCATCCTGCCCAAGCTCGGCCCGTTCCTCATCGGCAGCACCTTCGTCCAGCGGTTCCTCAACAAGGGGCCCATGGCCACGGCGCTGCAGCGCATCCCCGTGAAACTGGTCGAGCACGGGCAACTGGGCGTCATCGGCGCAGCCAGTTGGTACCTGCAGCACCGCAGCACCTGAGCACGCTCCCACCCACGCAGCCACGACACCGCCGCACGGGCACGCGCCCGCGCACCGGCCCCCCCCAGCAACCGCGGTTCAACCCACAATCACGCCAATGATGAGGAGAGACATCATGAGGTACCGCAAGTCCGTACTGTCCGCCGCCATCGTCACCTGCCTGAGCTTTTCCGCGCATGCGCAGGAGGCCGGCAAGAAGGAGGCCACCGACCTCGACCGCGTCGTCGTCACCGGCATCCGCGCCAGCCTGCAGCAGTCGCTGGAGACCAAGCGCAATGCCGACGCCATCGTCGACGTCATCACCGCCGAGGACGTGGGCAAGTTCCCGGCCACCAACGTGGCCGAGGCGATGACCATCATCCCCGGCGTGACCATCGACCGCGCCTACGGCCAGGGCGAGAAGGTCTCGATCCTCGGCACCGATCCGGCGTTGAACCGCACCCTGCTCAACGGCCAGTCCATCGCCTCCGGCGACTGGAACATGTCCGACTTCCCGACCCGCACCTTCAACTACTCGCTGCTGGCGCCCGAGCTGGTCGGCAAGGTGGAAGTATTCAAGTCGCCGGAAGCGCGCATCGATGAAGGCTCGATCGGCGGCACCGTGATCGTCTCCACCCGCAAGCCGCTGGACATGCCGGAGAAGGTCAGCCTGTCCGGCCGCGTCAGCTATGGTCGCAACGACCGCGTCGAGAAGACCGATCCCAATGCCTCGGCCGCGTTCGCGTGGAAGAACGACGCCGGCAGCTTCGGCGTGATCGTCTCGGCCCAGGCCTCCAACGAGAGCATCCGCCGCGACGGCATCGAGTCCTACGGCATCGTGCGGGCCAAGGACTACATCGCCGGCGTCGGCGGCGCCCCGGGCTCGGTGACCAACCTGCCGCCGGACTGGTCCAAGCCGCCGGTCAACGGCGTGCAGCCGACGCTGCCGGCCACCTGTACCGGCACCTGCGCCGAAACCCTTTACGCCAACCCGAACGCGGTCGGCCCCAACTCCACCAGCGCACACTTCTTCGAGCAGCAGCGCGAGCGCAAGACCTACTCGCTGGCGCTGCAGTTCAAGCCGGTGGAGCAGATGAACATCGAGCTGAACGCGCTGAAGATCGACGCCAACTTCGACCACATGGCGCAGTCGATGTTCACCCACCAGGGCAACACCTGGAACAGCCTGAAGACGCTGAGCGACATCACCGTCAAGGACGGGCTGATCACCAGTGCCAGCCACAAGAACGGGCTGGTGGTGTTCGACCTGCAGAACCGCCGCGCCAACGTCGAGTCGTCGACCTACGACGTCAAGCTCGACTGGAACGACGAGCGCTGGTTCGCGTCCACCCATATCGGCCGCACCAAGGCCGACGGCGGCCCGAAGCAGGTGTTCGGCGAGTTCCTGGCGCGCACCGACTACACCTGGTCCATCGCCGACGCCCCGGGCAATCCCGGCAGCGTCACCTTCACCGGCAGCAATCCGTTCCTGAACCCGGACCAGTTCCAGATGGACGGCGGCTGGGGCGGCGACCCGTCCAAGCCCGGCTGGAACACCGGCTGGGGCGGCAACCTGGTCGAGAAGCCGACCGTCGACAAGGAAACCTACGGCCAGGTCGACTTCGGCATCAAGCTCGACTCGCCGGTCTACCTGGTCCGCTTCGGCTACAAGCAGCGCAAGCACGAGACCAGCCAGGTCCAGCAGGGCATCGGCCTGGCCGCAGTAGCCACCTATGGCGACGCCAAGGCCTCGCAGTTCGATCCGCGCGAGCTGCCCGGCAACTACCTCAACGGGTTCAGCGGCTACGGTGACCTGGGCAAGCGCTTCACCATCGATGGCTGGAAGCTGGCCGAGTACATCAGCAGCGGCAAGTGGCTGGCACCGTGGCAGACCATGCCGGTCGTCTCGCCGTTCAGCGCCGAGGAGTTCGCGCGCAACAACTGGTCGATCAACGAGGACATCGGCGCGGCGTACGTGCAGGCCGACTTCAGCTTCGACAAGCTGCGCGGCAACGTCGGCGTGCGCTACGTGCGCACCGACCTGGAGTCGGGCAGCTACGAATGCAACACCGGCCTGGCCGGCTGTACCAAGCCGGAATGGTCGGCCGAGAAGCTGGCGGCGTCGTACGACCCGGTGGTGAAGAAGAACAAGTACAACAACGTGCTGCCGAACCTGAACCTGGTGTACGACGCCACCGAGTCGCTGGTGCTGCGTGCGTCCGTGGCCAAGACCATCGCCCGCCCGAACTACACGGACATCTCCTCCTACCTGTGGCTGTCCGACACCGCGCTGACCGGCGGCGGCGGCAACCCGAACCTCAAGCCGTACCAGTCCACCAACGTGGATTTCTCGGCCGAGTGGTATTTCTCGGAGAACGCCATCGTCGCCGGCTCGATCTTCTACCGCGACGTGGCCGACTACATCCTCACCGAGTCCACCCCGGAGACGCACTGGAACCAGAACCAGAACAAGAACGACACCTACCTGGTGGACCGTCCGCGCAATGCCGGCGACGCGAAGATCAAGGGTTATTCGCTGGCCTGGCAGCAGAACTTCGGGCTTGGCTTCGGCATCGTCGCCAACTACACCTACTCCGACGGCGAAGCCACCGGCGGCCGCCCGCTGCCGTTCAACTCGAAGAACCAGTTCAACATCAGCCCGTTCTTCGAGAACGATACCTGGACCGCGCGCGTCACCTACGGCTGGCGTGACAAGTACTTCACCAACATCAGCGCCGGCCGCCAGCTGTGGACCATGGACTATGCCTCGCTGGATGCGTCCATCGCCTTCCGGATCAACGAAAACCTGTCCGTCGGCCTGGAAGGCATGAACCTGCTGGACGAGCAGTACCACTCCTACTCGGGCGTGGAACAGCTCACCCGCGGTGCCTACCTGAGCGGCCGCCGTTACATGGCCTCGCTGCGCTTCGCCTTCTAAGGGCGGAGCTGCAGGAATACCGATTGCGTTCTTTCTCCTCCAACGGGCCTGGAGCTTTTCCAGGCCCGCTTTTTTTTCAGTGGCGGCCGGCGGCCCGCGTCGCAGGCCCCACCGCCCGGACACCGGCGCGGGCCGCCACGCCGCCATCCAGTTCCAGGGAGTCACGATGATCCGAAACCGAACCGCCGCCACACTGACGGTGGCCGCCCTGCTCGCCGCGGCCGCCATTGCCACCGGCTGCACGCCCAGCGCCTCCCCCGCGCCCGCACTGGCCGTGGCCGCCGCCGACGTGCAGGGCGCGCCGGTGATTCCATTGCCGGCCGTGGTGCAGCCGGCCGAGGGCCGCTTCGTCGTCGATGCGACCACCGCGGTCCGCGCACCGGGCGATGCCGCCGGTCGCGTCGCCACGCAATTCACCGAACTGCTGGCCAGGACCACGCCGCTGCGGCTGGCCGACGGCCAGGGCCCGGGCATCGAGTTCCGCATCGTGCCCGCAGCCGCCGGCACCTCGCCGGAGGCCTACACGCTGCACATCGGCGACGACGGCATCAGCGTCCAGGCCGGTGACGAACACGGGCTGTTCAATGGCGCGATGACGCTGTGGCAACTGCTCGCCGGGCCGCAGTCCAGTGCGGTGGCGCTGCCGGCGATGCGGATCGAGGACACCCCGCGTTTCGCCTGGCGTGGGCTGATGCTCGATTCGGCGCGGCATTTCTGGAGCGTGGAGCAGATCAAGGCGGTGCTCGACGCGATGGCCACGCACAAGCTCAACACCTTCCACTGGCACCTCACCGACGACCAGGGCTGGCGCATCGAGATCAAGCGCTACCCGCGCCTCACCGAAGTCGGCGGCTGCCGCGTGCCGCCGGGCGAGGCCGGGCGCAGGGCCGACGGCTCCCCCAACCGCTACTGCGGCCACTACACGCAGGCGCAGATCCGCGACGTGGTGGCCTATGCCGCCGCCCGCCACATCACCATCGTTCCGGAAATCGACGTGCCCGGCCACGCCCAGGCGGCGGTGGCGGCCTATCCCGAGCATGGTGTGGTCGATGGCCCCACCGAACCGTCGCACAACTGGGGCGTGAATCCCTACCTGTTCAATCCGCGCGAGGAAACGCTGCAGTTCCTGGAAGGCATCCTGACCGAGGTGATCGAGCTGTTCCCGGGGCCGTACGTGCATATCGGCGGCGACGAGGCGGTGAAGTACCAGTGGCAGGCATCACCCGCGGTGCAGGCGCACATGCGCCGGCTCGGGCTGAAAGACGAAGAAGCGCTGCAGTCGCACATGCTCAAGCGGCTGGAAGCGTTCCTGGAGGCGCGCGACCGCAAGCTGATCGGCTGGGACGAGATCATCGAGGGCGGGCTGCCGCCGCAGGCCACGGTGATGTCCTGGCGTGGCATCGAAGGCGGCATCGAGGCCGCCACCCATGGCCACGACGTGGTGATGTCGCCCGGCAACACCCTGTACCTGGACTTCCTGCAGACCAACCTGCCGGACGAGCCGCCGGGCCGGCCGAAGTTCACCTCGATGCAGAAGATCTACGCGTTCGACCCGGTGCCGGCGCAGTTGCCGGCGGCGCAGCGCCGGCACGTGATCGGGGTGCAGGCCAACATGTGGACCGAACACACCCGCACCCGGGAGCGGCTGCAGCACAACCTGTTCCCGCGCATGGCGGCGCTGGCGGAAATCGCGTGGACGCCGCTGGAGCGCAAGGACTACGACGGCTTCCTCGCACGCCTGCCGGTACAGCTGCACCGCTACCGCGCGCTTGGCATCGCCTACGGGCAGACCGCACTGTCGGTGGCGATGCAGCGCCAGGACGACCGCGCCGGCAACCGGGTGCGGGTCGAGCTGTCCAATCCGCTGGGTTATGGCGACATCCGCTACACCACCGATGGCAGCGTGCCGACCTCGCGGTCGCCTGCCTACACCGCGCCGCTGGACGTTCCGGTGCCCACCGAGCTGCAGGCCGCGGCGTTCTTCGACGGCAAGCCGCTGGCCGACCGCGCGAGCCAATGGACGCTGGACGCCGCCGCGCTGCTGACCCGCACCGACAAGACCCTGGCGCAGTGCCCGCAGGGCGGCCGCCTGCTGCTGCGGCTGGAGGATGACACCCCCACCGAAGGCCCGCGCGCGAGCTTCGACGTGACCATCTTCAACCCGTGCTGGTTGTGGGAGGACGCGCAACTGCAGGACGTGGCGTCCATCCAGGTGCGCGCCGGCCGCATCCCCTACAACTTCGGCCTGCTGCGCGAGGAAGAGGCCAAGCGCGGCTTCCGCAAGGCGGTGGCGGCACATGGCGAGTTCGAGGTGCGCGATGGCTGCGAGGGCCCGGTGCTGGCGTCCCAGCCGTTACCGCAGGCCACGGACGCCGATGGCTTCATCACCCTGGAGGCGCCGCTGCGCGTCCCGGCCAGCGGTCGCGCCGACCTATGCATGACCTTCAGCGGCGACACCCGGCCGCAGATGTGGGTGTTGCAGCAGGCGACCCTGCGCACGCGCGATTGAGCCCGCATGGCCGCCGGCGGACAGCCGGCGGCCGCGCGCGGGTCGGCTCACGGGTACAGCAGATAGCGCGTGCGCAGCGCCTCGAACCGCTGCAGCGCCGGCTGCCAGCGCGCCTGCATCGCATCGAGCGTGTCGCCGCGCCCGATCGCCTCGCGCAGCCAGGCGTTGCCGGCCAGTTTGTCGAAGAAGCCGGGCGTCGCGCCCGGCGCATCGGACTGGAAGCGGAACGCGTCCGGATACAGGTCGTGCAGGGTCTTGACCACCGCCAGCCCGGTGCGGAACGGCAGGAACGCCTCGCGGTCGGTGACGTGGATCTGCACCCCGCCGCAGGCCTTGCCGGCGTGCTTGGAGAAACTCGGGGTGAACGCGGTCGGGCGGAAACGCACGCCCGGCAGGTCGAGCGCGTTGAGCGCATCGGCCAGTTGCCGCGCATCGACGAACGGCGCGCCGAGGGTCTCGAACGGGCGCGTGGTGCCGCGGCCCTCGGACACGTTGGTGCCCTCCAGCAGCGCCGTGCCCAGGTAGACCAGCGCGGTGTCGCGCGTGGGCATGTTCGGCGACGGCGGCACCCACGGCATCGCCCCGCCCGGCTCGGCATCGCCGCGCCGCCAGCCACGCATCGGCACCACGGTCAGATCGGCGCCGATGCCGAACGCGGTGTTGAACAGCCGCGCCAGCTCGCCGATGGTCATGCCGTGACGCACCGGGATCGGGAACATGCCGACGAACGAGGCCTGCGCCGGCTCCAGCACCGGGCCTTCCACCTGCAGCCCGCCCACCGGATTGGGCCGGTCCAGCACCCACACCGGGATGCCATCGCGCCGCGCCGCGCGCAGCACGTTGGCCAGGGTGTACGGGTAGGTGTAGAAACGCGCGCCGACATCCTGGATATCGAACAGCAGCAGGTCGATGCCGCGCAGCATCTCCGGCGTCGGTTCGCGGTGCTCGCCATAGAGGCTGTGCACCGGCAATCCGGTGGCCGCGTCGCGCGACGAATCCACGTGTCCACCGGCCTGCACGTCGCCGCGCACGCCATGTTCGGGGCCGAACAGCGCGACCAGCTCGACGTCGTCGCGCGCGGCCAGCAGGTCGATGTCGCTGCGCAGCGCGCGGTCGACGCCGGTCATGTTGGTGACCAGGCCGATGCGCTTGCCGTGCAACCCGGCGGCGCGTTCGCGCAGCAACACCTCGATGCCGGGTTCGGGCCCGTTGCCGGGCGCCGTGGCGGCCTGCACGGGCGTCGCCGCCAGCAACAGTGCGCACAGGAAAAGGTTTCTCATGTATCCATGCATGCGTGCGTCCGCAACGGCTTCGGCGATGCGCAACGATAGCCGATCATCGGATAATCCGGCCTGGCCTTGGTCCAACCGGAACCCCTGATGCGTCGATCCGCGTGGCTGTCCCTCTGCCTGCTGGCGCTGTGCCAGCCGGCCCGCGCCGGCGGCGACGCCATCGTCCCCTCGCTCATCCCACAACCGGCCTCGATGCGGGTCGATGCCGGTGCCGCGGCCTTCGCCGTGGACGCCAGCACCGTCGTGCAGGCCGAGGGCGACGCCGCGATGCGGGTTGCGGGCCAGCTCAACGCGTTCCTCGCAAAGGCCGGGCGCACGCCGTTGTCCATCGCCGCGCGCGGCCAAGGTGCACGCGGCATCCGCCTGGCTGTCGACCCGGCCAGCGGCATCCCGGCGGAAGGCTATGCGCTCAGCGTCGGCGACGACGGCATCACGATCCGCGCCAGCAGCGAGGCGGGCCTGTTCCATGGCGCGATGACCCTGTGGCAGCTGCTCACCCAGAGCGACGCGGCGCGGGTGATGCTGCCGGCGATGCGCATCGAGGATGCGCCGCGTTTCCCGTGGCGCGGCTACATGCTCGATTCGGCCCGGCATTTCCAGACCCCGGCCCAGATCAGGCAGCTGCTCGACACGATGGCGCTGCACAAGCTCAACGTGTTCCATTGGCACCTGACCGACGACCAGGGCTGGCGCATCGAGATCAAGCGCCATCCGCGATTGACGCAGGTCGGCGGATGCCGCATCCCCGCCGGCGACGCCGGCATCGATCCGGCCAGCGGCAAACCCGCGCCATACTGCGGCTGGTACTCGCAGGACGAGATCCGCGACATCGTCGCCCACGCCACCGCGCTGCACATCAGCGTGGTGCCGGAGATCGACATGCCCGGCCATGCCACCGCCGCCATCGCCGCCTACCCGGCGCTGGGCACCGAGGGCCGGCAGATCCCGATCTCGGCACACCGCGGCATCCACGCCAACCTGTTCAACGTGGACGACGCCACGTTCGACTTCCTCGACGGCGTGTTCGCCGAAGTCGCGCAGCTGTTCCCCGGCCGCTACATCCACGTCGGCGGCGACGAGGCCATCAAGGCGCAATGGCGGGCATCGCCGCGCGTGCAGGCACGCATGCGCGCGCTCGGGCTGGCCGACGAGGATGCGCTGCAGAGCTGGTTCATCCACCGCCTGGAAGCGCTCGTGCACGCGCACGGCAAGCGCCTGATCGGCTGGGACGAAATCCTCGATGGCGGCCTGGCGCCGGACGCCACGGTGATGTCCTGGCGCGGCATCGACGGTGGCTTGGCCGCGGCGCGCCAGGGCCACGACGTGGTGATGTCGCCCAACGCCGACCTGTACCTGGACTACCTGCAGACCGACTCGCCGGACGAGCCCGGCGGGCGCCCGCGGCCGAAGCTGATCCCGATGGAGCGGTTCTACCGCTTCGAGCCGGTGCCCGAGGCGCTGGACGCGGAACGGCGCCAGCACATCCTTGGCCTGCAGGCGAACATGTGGACCACCGACGACGTGCGTTTTGCCGCCGTCGAGCACAACACCTTCCCGCGCCTGCTGGCGGTGGCCGAGACCGGCTGGACGCCCAAGGCCGGCAAGGACTACGCCAGCTTCCTGCAGCGGCTGCCGGCCTGGACCCGGCGTTACGCCGCGCTGGGCGTCGGCTACGCAAGTACGCCGTTCCGCGTGCTGCTGGCCGACGCGCCCGCCGGCCACGACAGGGCGTCGCTGCAACTGTCCAATCCGCTCGGCTACCCGGTGCGCTACACGCTCGACGGCAGCGAGCCCACGCTGCGCTCGCCGCTGTACACCGGCCCCATCGAGACCGCGCTGCCGGTGCAGCTGCGCAGCGCCGCCTTCGCCAGCGGCGCCGCGCTGCAGCCGGCGGACCGCTTCGAGGTGACCGCCGCCAGCCTGCGCAGCCGCGGCAACGCCCAGCTGCAGCCGTGCAGCGCCGAAGGCCCGGTGCTGCGCATGCAGGACGACACCGTGCAGGCCGACGGCCGCCGCGCCCTGTTCAACGTCGCCTTCATGCAGCCGTGCTGGCGCTGGGAGCAGGCGCCCATGACCGGCGCGCAGCGCATCGAAGTACGCGCCGGCCGCCTGCCCTACATCATCGACCAGAGCGAGGAAGAGAACGCCCGCCGCCGCTACCTGCCCGCGCGCAGCGCGCACGGCGAGCTCGACATCCGCGCCGGCTCCTGCGACGGCGAGCGCATCGCCACCGCACCGCTGCCCGCACGCCCCGACGCCGACGGCTTCATCACCCTGCGCGCGCCGCTGCTGCGCCGCGCCGACAGGACCGAAGCGCTGTGCATCCGCTTCAGCGGCGACTTCCGTCCGGACATGTGGGTGCTGGACCGGGTGACGCTGCGCTAGCGGCGCACACGGGCGCGGGCGGGCCGCGGCAGGGGCCGTCCGGCTGCGCCGGCAGCTGCGCGCGGGTTACACCCAGACGTCGTTCGCTGCGGTGTAGGCGCCGCCGGCGTCGCCGGTGTTGATCACCCCGCGCGGCTCCACCAGCATGATGCTGCACTCGCTGGACGCCACCGGGCGGTGCTCCACGCCCCTGGGCACCACGTACATTTCGCCAGCGGCCAGTGCGACCGTCCTGTCCCTGAACTCGAGCACCATTTCGCCGGCCAGCACGATGAACACCTCATCGGTGTCCGCATGCGAATGCCAGACGAACTCACCCAGCACCTTGGCGAGCTTGAACTGGTAGTCGTTCATTTCCGCGATGACCCGGGGCGACCAATGCTCCGAGAACCGGGCCAGCTTTTCCTGCAGGTTGATGGCGGTGTCCGACATGCGCTTCCAAAGCCTGGGTTGAGTTGTGCCGCAAAGCGGCGGTCGCAGGGACGAACCAAGATCTATCGCGGCCGCTCGGAGACCACCGGAGCATGGGCACTGAGTACATGAGTGACCGCGTTCTCCGCGTACACGATGTGGTGCCGCAAGCTCCCAGGCTCAATATCGCGCGCGAGTTCCAGCCGCTCCCCCATTTCCTTCATGTAGGCGCTGGAAGACTCCTGGAACAAGAAGGCCCTCACCTTCTCGGCCCCTTCCGAGACCTCATCGAACATCTCTGGCACGGTCTTGAATGCACCGACCTCCCCGAAGTGCACTGAAAAGCGGGGCGACTCAGGTTTGACTACAAGGGGAAGACCGATAAATTCATCCTGCTCACCACACACGAGTTGCGCGAGATGAAGGACGAGCGATTCCCCGTCGTGCTCCATTTTTTCGAGCCAGTAATAGCTATGCATGCGTCCCGATGCCTGAGTTGGACCGCGCCATGATGCTGCATCGGCCTGAAGTGTTCGCCGTACGCCCCTTGGTAGAAGCGGCCAGCAGATGTTGATGCGGCGATGATCCTGATACCAAAGGAGATCGCGCAAGATCTGCACAATGACAGCGATCGGTACTCCGCACTCCGTGAAAGACTCCCGCTCGGAAGATGGAGGGCGGGTACTTCTCACCCGATCCTGGCATGTATCACTGGTGCGCAGGCGTGCCGTGTTGCCTGCATGGACGGTATCCAGGCGGTACGCTCTCAACGCAGGTGCCGGACTCCGGAAAGCGGGGACATTTTCGACAGAGGCCGGTCAGCATCCTCCCGAAACAACACGTGGAGGCAGCGGCAGCGGCGAAATCGCCTTCCCGCCACCTCGAACTGCCGGCAACCCTCAGGAGGCACCGCCTGCCTGCTCCTGGGCATGGAGGCGCGCTTCTACTGCTTCTACGCAGCTTCGCGGCGCGGCTGCAGCCGCAGCAGCAGGTCACGCAGCGGGGTGAATGCCGTTGCCAGTCCCACCGCCACGCCGAGAGTATTGGCCAGCGCGTCGAGCGGGTCGGCGCTGCGGGTGTCGGTCAACGCGCCCTGCGCGAATTCGATGCATGCGCCCATCGCCACCAGCGCCAGGCCCACGGCCAGCAGCGTGCGGCCACGGCGGAACAACTGCACCGCGCTGGCCGAGAGCAGCAAATAGGCGATGAGATGCTCGGCCTTGTCGCCGTTCTCGGGCAGCGGCGGCAATGGCGGCGGGGGGATCAGGCACACCACGATCACGCCCAGCACCGCCAGCGCCCACAGCCCGATCCAGAACGGCAGGTGGCGCAGCGGCTTGAACGGCGGGCCGCTCACAGGCGCCAGGTCAGGTCGCCCATCGCGAACGCCGCCGACAGGTCGACGTCGCGACTGAAGCCCATCACCTGGAAGCGCTCGCCCATTTCGGTGGGGAGGGTCAGCCGCTTGAACTGTTCGCGCAGACGCACGCGCCCGACCTCGTCGGTGCGTTCATCGGCCTCCTCGAGCAGGCCGGTGATGCCGTTGCCGAACAGGAAGCCGGCCTGGTGGCAGTAGCCGGCCAGGTCGAAGCCGGCGCCGGTGCCGGCCTCGGCCAGGGCGGTGAAGTCCACCGAGGCGGTGATGTCCTGCAGGCCCGGCCACAGGTACACGTCGTTGTGCACGCGGTGGCGGTAGAACGCGCGCACGGTGCCGTCGCGGCGGTCGTCCTGGTAGAACTCGGCGCGGGTGTAGCCGTAGTCGACGAACAGCATGGCGCCGCGGCGCAGGCCGCCGGCCACCGCCTGGATCCAGTACGGCAGCTGCGGCAGCAGTTCCGAACGGTAGCCGTGGGCGAACGGGCGTTCCAGGTAGCGCTCGAGGTGGCGGACCGCCGCCGACAGCAGCATGTCCGCCGGCTGCGCGCCGCGCACGAAGCGGCCTTCGCCGTCGAGCTCGACGGTTTCCTCGTAGACCTCGCCCTGGTCGATGAGGAAGCGCGGCGTGGGCAGCGCGTCGATCACCTCGTTGGCGAACAGCACCCCGTCCCATTCATCCTCGAACGGGCGGTCCAGCCATTCCACCCGCGCGAACACCGCCGGGTCGAGCGCGCCCTGCAGGCGCTGGCGCTGGCGCTGGCGCAGGTCGGCGCTGGGCTCGAGGATGGCGTAGCGCGCCGGCAGCGCGTCCAGCCCGGCCAGGTGGCGTAGCGCGGCCTCGGCGAACGCGCCGCTGCCGCCGCCCAGTTCCAGCACCCGTGCCTGCGTGCCCAGCTGGCGCAACACCGGCGCCAGCGCGTTGGCGGTGGCCGCGGCGAACAGCGTGCCCAGCTCCGGCGCGGTGACGAAATCGCCGGCGGCGCCGAACTTGCTGGCGCCGGCGCTGTAATAGCCCCAGCCCGGCGCATACAGCACCAGTTCCATGAACCGCGAGAACGGCATCGCGCCGCCCTGGGCGAGGATCTCCGCGCGCAGGTGCGCGGCCAGCTGCTCGCTGTGGGCCAACGCGTCGGATTCGGGCAGGGGCAGGTCGGAATGCATGGGACGGCGGTTTGCGGAGACAATGCACAGGATAGCCGAGCGAGGAAAACGCAGATGACGGATCCGCAACGGGTGGCTTTGGTGACGGGCAGCGCGCGCCGTATCGGCGCGGTCATCGCCCGTCACCTGCACGCCCATGGTTACCGGCTGGCGCTGCACGCGCACCAGTCGGGCGAGGAGCTGCAGGCGCTGGCCTTCGACCTGGAGAGCGAGCGCCCGGGCAGCGTGCTGGCGGTGCAGGCCGACCTGCGCGACCCACGGGCGCTGCCGGAGCTGGTCGAGGAGGTAGTGGCGCATTTCGGCCGGCTCGACGCGCTGGTCAACAATGCCTCCAACTTCTTCCCCACGCCGCTGGGCCAGGTCGAGGTCGAGCAGTGGGACGAGCTGTTCGCGGTCAACGCGCGCGCGCCGTTCTTCCTGGCCCAGGCCGCCGCCGGGCACCTGCGCCGCCAGCGCGGGGCCATCGTCAACCTGACCGACCTGCACGCCAGCCAGCCGCTGCGCGACCACCCGGCCTATTCGGCGGCCAAGGCCGCGCTGGAAATGACCACCCGTTCGCTGGCGCTGGAGCTGGCGCCGCACGTGCGGGTGAACGCGGTGGCGCCCGGCGCGATCCTGTGGCCGGAACAGGGCAAGAGCGAAGCCGCCAAGCAGAAGCTGCTGGAACGCACGCCGCTGGCGCGTACCGGCACCCCGCACGAGATCGCCGCGGCGGTGCGCTGGCTGCTCGACGATGCCGGTTACATCACCGGCCAGACGCTGCGGCTGGACGGTGGGCGCACGCTGACCTGAGCGATGGCGGCGGCGGTCGCGCCGATGCCGGCCAGGTTCAGCGGCAGGAGCCAGATGCGGGCGATGCCTGGCCAGAACCGCCGCCGCCGCGGCCCCGGCGGCGCACCACGTGGCTTTCCGCGGTGCCGCGGAAAGCGGGCCACCGGCCGTCGGACGGCGCGCTCAGTCCGCCAGTTCGACCGTATCGAACACGTCGCCATGCTGCGGGTGTGCCTGCCACATCTGCCGCAGGCTGAGGCCGCGGACCGGATCGATGAAATCCGGCGCGATGTCGGCCAGTGGTTTGAGCACGAAGGCGTGCTTGAGCTCAGGCCGGGGAATGCGCAGGTGCCCGGGGCCTGCCACCACCAGGTCGCCGTAGTACACCACGTCGATGTCCAGGGTGCGGTCGCTGAAGCGCGGCCCGCTGCGGTCGCGGCCGTGCGCGTCCTCGACCGCATGCAGCCAGTCGTCCAGCTCCAGCAGCGGCATGCCGGTGTCGAGCATGACCGCGTTGTTGAGGAAATCCGGGCCGTCGAAGCCCACCGCCGGGGTGCGGTAGGCCGGGGAAACGGTGATCTGCCCGAAGCGCCCGCGCAGCACCCGCAGCGCCGCCTGCAGGTGATGGTGCGGGCGCACGTTGCTGCCCAGGCTCAGTAGGACGGTCGTCATCGAAGGGGAGGCGCGGTGTTGCGCCAAACGGTCGGAATCGGGACGCACATGATAGGGCTTCGGGCCAGGAACCACTGCAGCGGAAGCAGGAACCAGGGAGGGCGCAAGCACGGGCGGTTGCCGCGGCTGTGACCCGCTCCCGCCTTCCCCCACGGGTTCCTGGCTTGTCCCGGCTTCCTACCCCGTGCCCAGTGCGTCGGCCACGACCCGGAACACGCGCCGCATCTCCAGCGGGCGCGGCAGCACGTGCACGCTGATGCCAGTGGGCGCACCGCCATCGGCAAACGCGGCATTGCCGCTTTCCTCCAGCACGATGGCCGGCCCGCGGTAGCCCATGCCGTGCATCTCGGTGAGCAGCTGCCCGGCGGACAGCAGCGGGATGCCGCTGTCGACCAGTACCGCGTCCGGCATGCCGGCCTCCTGCAGGTGGCGCATCGCCGCGGCACCGTCGGCGGCCAGCCGCAGCCGGTAGCCCTGGCTGGCCAGCGCGTTGCCCAGCAGCGACAGGCGCGTGGCCTCGTCGTCCACCACCAGTATCCGCTGGCCACGGCCGGCCGGGACCACCGGCATGGCGCTCTCCTCGCGCTCCACCACCGCGCCATGCAGTGGCAGCAGCAGGTCGAAGCGGGTGCCCTCGCCCGGGCGGCTGGACACCGCAATGGTGCCGTCCAGGCTCTCGACGATGCGCTTGCACGACACCAGCCCCAGCCCGGTACCGCTGGCCTTGGTGGTGAAGAACGGGCTGAACAGCCGCTCCACGGTCGCCGCGTCCATGCCGATGCCCTGGTCCTGCACGCGGATGCACAGGCGCTCGCCGTCGGTGGTGGCCACGCGTTCGGCCACCAGGCTCAGGCGGCCACCGTCGGGCATGGCCTGGATCGCGTTGAGCGCCAGGTTGAGCAGCACCTGCTGCAGTTCGGTGTAGTTGCCCTCCACCGCCAGGCGCTCGTCGCGCACCTCCAGGTGCAGGTCGATGTTGCCCGGCAGGCTGCTCTTGAGCAGCATGCCGACCCCCTGGAACAGGCGTTGCAGGACGATGCGCTCGCTGGGCAGCCGCGAGCCGCGCACGAACGACAGCATCGACTCGACCATCTCGTGGCCGCGCCGCCCGCACTCGGCGATGACATCGGCCAGCCGCACCACCTTGGGGTCGTCGCTGCGGTCGCGGATCAGGTCCGGCACGATCAGCAGCGGCTGCAGGATGTTGCGCAGGTCGTGGCTGAGCCCGGCCGCCAGCAGCGCCAGGCTTTCCAGCCGCTGCGCGCGCATCAGCTCGTCCTCGACCCGCAGCCGTTCCATCTCGCGCCGCGCCTCGCGGATGGCGCGCGCCACCGCCGAGGGCAGCCGTGCCGGCTGGTGCTTGATGATGTAGTCGTTGGCGCCTTCGTGCAGCGCCTGGACCGCGGTTTCCTCGCCCATCGTCCCGGAGACGAAGATGAAGGGCACCAGCGGATGCGTCTCGCGCAGGATGCGCAGCGCCTGGTAGCCGGAAAAACCCGGCATGCTCAGGTCCGACAGCACGATGTCCGGGGTCCACTGCGCCAGCAGCGTGCGCAGCTCCGGCTCGTTGTCGACCCGCTCGAAGCTGCATTCCAGCCCGGCTTCGAGCATCTGGTCGCACAACAGTTCAGCGTCCTCGGCCGAATCCTCGACCAGCAGGATGCGCAATGGACCCAACGGCGTCCCTTTGTTGGGCATGGCGGCTTACTCCAGCTCCGGGGCCTGGTTGATGACCGCCCAGAAGGTGCCGAGCGTCTTGACCGCGTTGAAGAACTGGTCGACGTCCACCGGCTTGACCACGTAGGCATTGACGCCCAGGTCCCAACTGCGCGCCAGGTCGCTTTCCTCGCGCGAGGACGACAGGATCACCACCGGCAGGCGCTTGAGCTCGTCCTCGGCGCGGATGCGCTGCAGCACTTCCAGCCCGTCCATGCGCGGCATCTTGATGTCCAGCAGCAGGACCGCCGGCAGGCCCTCCTCGCGGTTGGCATACGCCCCGCGGCGCATCAGGAAATCCAGCGTCTCCACGCCGTCCTCCACGTGCACGATGGGATTGGCCAGGCGCGCGTCGCGCAGCGCGTCGATCGCCATTTCGGCGTCGGCGGGGCTGTCTTCGGCGATGAGGATGGTACGCAGGGGACTCATTCGGGTGGACCTCAGCTGTGCGCCTCGGGCGCAGGGGGTGGCAGGATGAAATGGAAGGTGGCGCCCTGGTCGACCTGGGCCTCGGCCCAGATGCGGCCGCCATGGCGGGTGAGCACGCGGCGCACGCTGGCCAGGCCGATGCCCGTGCCGGGATAGTCGCTGGCCTTGTGCAGGCGCTGGAACACGCCGAACAGCTTGCCGGCGTACTGCATGTCGAAGCCGGTGCCATTGTCGCGCACCGTGAACTGGTGGCTGCCGTCGGGCAACTGCTGCGCGGACACCTCGATCAGCGCATGTTCGCGGCCGGCGGTGTATTTCACCGCGTTGCCGAGCAGGTTCAGCCACACCTGCCGCATCATGTTCTCGTCGGCCACCAGCACCGGCAGCGGGCCGATGTTCCACTGCACGTCGCGCACCGCGCCGTCGGCACCGGCTTCGGCGCGCAGGTTGGAATCCAGCAGCGCGCGGGTGTCGGCGACCAGCGACTGCATGTCCACCGCCTGCAGGCGCATCGCGCCACGGCCCAGCCGCGAATAGACCAGCAGGTCGTCGATCAGCGCCGCCATGCGCCGCGCCGAGTCGCCGATCACCTGCAGGTAGTGGCGCGAGCGTTCGTCCGCGTCCTCGCCCAGGTGCCGCGCCAGCTTGTCGGAGAAGCCGGCCACGTGCCGCAGCGGCGCGCGCAGGTCGTGCGACACCGAATAGCTGAACGCCTCCAGCTCGCGGTTGACCTCGGCCATCTGCTCGACCTTGCCTTCCAGCTGCCGGTTCAGTTCCTCCACCCGCAGCTGCACGGCACGCTGCAGGGTGATGTCGCTGACCGTCATCAGCACCACTTCGTCGTCGCTGTCGGGCAGCGGCATGCGCCTGGCATTGACCAGCATGATCCGCACCAGGCCGTCGACGCCCCGCTGTTCATGCTCGTAGTCCCACAGCTCGCGGCCGCGCAGCAGCACGTCGGCCAGGCGCTGGTGGATGATGGGGTCGGCCCAGGCGCCATCGCCGATCGACTGCAGCAGCTGGCCGTTGGCATCACGGCCCTCGACGCCGTACAGCTCGGCGAACGCGGCGTTGTGCAGCACGATGCGCTGCTCGGCGTTGAGCAGAACGATGGGTTCGCGCACCGTCTGCAGCACCGCGCTGGCGCGGGCGCTGGCCTGCAGCAACCGCTGCTCGGCGCGGGTGCGGCGGCCGATCTGCCGTTTCAGCAGCCACAACACCAGCCCCAGCAGCAGCAGCTGCGCGGCCAGGGTGCTCCAGGTCACCAGGGTGGACAGGCGTTGCTGGCGCTGCGCCGCGGCCACGCGCTTGGCCAGCAGCTGCTCCTCGTGGCGCTGCAGCTCGACGACGATGTCGCGGATCGGATAACTGAACGTCATTTCCTCGATCAACTGCCGCTGGCGCGGCGAATCGACGCTGTCGGCGATCTGCTTGGCCAGCGCCATGCGCCGTTCCAGCATGGAGGTGATGCGGCCGATGCGCACCAGCTGCTCGGGGCTGTCGCTGACCAGGCTGGACAGCTCGCCGACGGTCTGCCCGACATCGTCGGCCCGCCGCAGGCGTTGCCGCAGCGCGTCCGACGACACGCCCTTGGACATGGTCAGCGCGGCCGACTCCACGTCGCGGATGTCGGCCTGCAGCACGTACAGCCGCGCGCTCACCGCCTGGGTGTGCGCCACCCAGTTGGCGGCATTGACGCTGTCGCGCGAAAGCTGCAGCAGCAACAACGAGGGCACCACCACGATCAGCAGCGCGGCGAGCGCCAGGCCGGCGAAGCGCCAGCGGTCCCAGCCCTCGTCGGTGAATCGATAAGCCATCCTCATTCCTTAAGCCTGTGGCCGGTACGAAAACCGGGATCAGCGTGAACGGTTTCCCAGGGACGCCAGGCCGTTGGCAGGCAGTGCCGCGGGCACGGCTCCCCTGGGACTGGAGCCGGCCGAGTGCATGCGAACCGGTACGCAAGCATTGCATGATTCGGCGCCGGAGTGAACGCGGCGCACGCGGCCGTCGTCACGGCTGCGGCGCTGCCCCGGCAATCCGCAGCGCCTGCGCCTCGACGCCGCGCACGCCCCTGACCGCGGCCACCCGCTCGAGCACGCGCTCGCGGGCCAGTGGGCTGTCGACCACGCCTTCCAACGTGACGATGCCCGCCGTCGTGTTCACCCGCACGTCGACCGCGGCATCGCGCTGCAGCGGCACCAGCGCCGCACGGATCCGCGTGGTGATCCAGGCATCGCTCATCGGGTCGGTTTCCGGCGCTGGCGGTAGCGGCAACGGCCCCGGCGCTGGCAGCGCCTGCAACGGCAATGCCAGCGACAGGCCGCACCCGAGTGCGGCCAACAGCATCCACGTGCGCGCGTGCGTGCTCATCGTTCCGCCCCTCCGCATTCATTCAGCATCGTTGGCCGCCTTCACCGCATGCCCGCCGAACCCGCTGCGCATCTGCGCCAGCATCCGGTCGGCGAAGGAATTGGCTTCGCGCGAGCGCAGCCGCTCCAGCAGCGAGAGCGTGATGACCGGCGCCGACACGTCCAGCTCGATCGCCTCGCTGACCGTCCAGCGGCCCTCGCCGGAATCCTGGACATAGGGCGCGATGCCTTCCAGCAGCGGGTTGTGCCGCAGCGCATCGGCGGCAAGGTCCAGCAACCACGAGCGGACCACGCTGCCGTGCCGCCAAGTCTCGGCCACCTGCGCCAGGTCCAGGTCGAACTCGCGCTTCTTCTGCATCAGCGCGAAGCCCTCGGCGTAGGCCTGCATCATTCCGTACTCGATGCCGTTGTGGACCATCTTGCAGAAGTGCCCCGCGCCAACCGGCCCCACGTGCGCCCAGCCACGCTCCGCTGCCGGCGCCAGCACCCGCAGCGCCGGCGCCAACCGCGCCAGTGCCGCCGGCTCGCCGCCCAGCATCAGGCAGTAGCCTTCCTGCAGGCCCCAGACGCCGCCACTGGTGCCGCAGTCGACGAACGCCACCCGCGCCTGCTGGCAGCGCTGCGCGCGGCGCAGCGAATCGCGATACCAGGAATTGCCGCCGTCCACGACCAGGTCGCCCGGCGACAGCAGCGGCAACAGCTGGTCCAGCAGCGCGTCGACCGCGCCCGCCGGCACCATCAGCCACAGCGCGCGCGGTGCCGGCATTGCCTGCACCAGCGCTTCGAGCGAGGCGGCCGTGGCCACGCCGGCCCCGGCCATGCGCTCGCGCGCGGCCAGCCCGGGGTCGAACCCGGTCACGCCGATGCCCCCACGGTGCAGGCGCTGCGCCATGTTGGCGCCCATGCGCCCCAGCCCGATCATGCCCAGTTCCATGTTCAACCTCGTTCGTCGATGTCAGCGGGTACCGGCGCACAGTCGCGCAACTGCGCCTGCAGCCAGCGTTGGTACAGCGTGGTGTGCAGATTGTGCAGCGCCAGGTCGATGCTGTACGGGGTGCGCGGGTTGCGGTCGAGCAGGCGCGCGATGTGGTAGCCCAGCGGGCGGATGCCCTTGGGGTGCACGTAGAGCATCAGCCCGGCGTAGACCGGGTCGGCCAGCACCTGGTCCATCTGCGCCAGCAGCGGCCGCTGCGCTTCGGGAACGGCGGCACGCAGCGCCGGGTCGCGTTCGTGCAGCAGCCGCTCGAAATAACGCCGGCCGGCGCGGGGCAGCTGCCGCGACAGTTCCCACAGGCGCCGGTTCTGCCCGTCGTAGTAGCTGAAGCCGCCGTGCCGCGCCAACGCGTCGGCCGCCTGCGCGCTGACGTCGGTGATGACGAAGTTCTCGGCCTGGTTGTTGATGTCGTCCAGGTAGCGCTTGTCGAACACGTGCTCGATGAAGCCGGGCACGCCCATGAACGCCTGCCGCCCCAGGCGCGCCGTGCGTACCGCCTTGCCGTCGGCGAAGAACTCGCCCGCGTTGCCCCCCAGCAGGATGCTGGGCGTGTCGTGCAGGGTGAGGAAAGTGCCGATCGACAGCTCGCCCGGGGCGAATTCGCGGTCGAAGCCGGCGTCGCCATACAGCTCGCGCTGGGTGGCCAGCTGCGCGACCTGGCGGCCGACGCCGCATTCCGAGCGCACGCGGCCGCTGTAGAACGCCTCGATCGCTGCGGAATTGGAACCGGCCGGCGCATAGCCGCGGCCGAAGCTGCGGAAGCGCTGCCAGCCCTGCGCGCGGGCGCCGCCGGGCCCGAAGCCGATCCAGCCCAGCTGCAGCGCGGAGAAGCGATACCCGCGGTTGTCCTGCAGCTGCGTGGCGGCGCGGCGGGCGGCATCGCCCAGTTGGAAGGCGTAGGCGCACAGGGTCGCAGGATGCCCGAGCAGGTCGCGCTGCAGGCGCTCACGCAAGGCACCGGCGTAGCCGCGCGGCACCTGCACCTGCAGGTCGCCGTGGCGGCGCGCGTCGTCCAGCGAGGCGCGCCGGCAGGGTTCGCCCCCGTGCACCACCGGTGCGGTCACGTCGCTTTCGCGTATCTGCCAACCCAGCCGCTGCAGCAGCGGCGGCAGGCATGCGGCGCCATCGGCGGCCGTTGCCGGCGGCGCCAGCCCCAGCGCCAGCGCGCAGCCGCCCAACCAGGCCGGGACACGACGGACGCGCCTCACCGCGCGGCGTCCCCGGGAGCCGCCGGGGCCAGGTACTGCTGCAGGCGATCGAAGAAATGGCGGTAGAACACCGGGTCCTGCACCGTACTGCTGGCCACCCGCACCAGCGAATCGTCCTTGCCGCCGAACGGCAGCGACACCGAGCCCAGCGCGCCGACGCCGACGCTGGCCGAGGTCGGCGATTTCTTCAACGCGTAGCGGTCCTGGACCGCGCTGGCGAACACCTGCGCGCGGCCATCGCCATGCGCCGCGCAGGACACCCGCAGCACCAGCTGCTCGTGGAGTTCTTCCCGGGGCTGGAAGTTCTTGTTGGCCTCGACGCTGTCGGCGCCGGCGCGGGTGATCGCATACCCCTGCCCCAGCAGCGCGCGGCGCGCGGCTTCGCAGGCCTGCGCCGGGCTGGCGTCGATGTCGCGGGTATAGGTGTCGCCGGAGTCGAACGACTCGCGCAGCAGCGTGGTGTCGGCCGCGCGGCCACCGCAGCCGCCGAGGGCGGCGCAGCAGGCCAGGACCAGCACGACGCGTGAACGATGCCTGTGCATGGCGCCTCCACTTGCCGAAGGCCCCGAGCATAACGCCGCCGGCGTGCAGGCACGCTGACGGCGGCTTGAACGCGGGCGGGGGCGCCCCGCCCTGCGCTCAGTCGGCCCAGCGGCCAGGGCCGGTGGACTGCGGCAGCACCTGCGCCGACAGCGGCCGGTCCTTTTCCAGCAGGTTCACCGCGTCGGCCAGGATCGACGCCGACTCCTTGAGCAGCGGATCGGGGCGCTTCTCGGCGGCCTTCTCGCGCGCGGCGTCCTTGACGATGTCGCGCTCGTTGCCGGTCAGGCCGTCGTCGCTGCCATCGTCGGCCAGCGGGTCCAGCGGCAGGCCCAGCTGCCGGCGCACTTCCTGCCGCTGCTTGCGCTGCGCGTCCTGCTTGTCGCGCTCGGCACGGCGCTCGGCCTCGTTGAGCGAGACGTACTTCTTCTCCGCTTCGGTGCGGAACTGCTGCACGTCCTCTTCCCACCACTGGAACTCGCGGTCGCCGCGGATGCGCGCGGCATGGCGGGTTTCCAGCTTCGGCAGGATCGGCGCGAAGTTGCCGTACTGGGTGTGCGGCACCGCGGCGATGCGGGTCCACGGCAGCGCGTTGTCGTAGGTGCTCTCGCCGAACTCGCTGGCATCGACGCTGGCCGGGAACGCCAGGTCGGGCACCACGCCCTTGTGCTGGGTGGACGAGCCGCTGACGCGGAAGAACTGGGCGATGGTCAGCTTGACCTGGCCGAAGCGCTCCTTCTCGCTGGCCGGCCAGCGGTCCAGCGGCACCACGTTCTGCACGGTGCCCTTGCCGAAGGTGGTCTCGCCGATGACCAGGCCACGGCCGTAGTCCTGGATGGCGCCGGCGAAGATCTCCGACGCCGAGGCCGAGCCGCGGTTGATCAGCACCGCCAGCGGCCCGTCCCAGGCCACGGCCGGGTTGCGGTCGCTGTTGACGGTGACCCGGCCGCCGGACTCGCGCACCTGCACCACCGGCCCCTGTTCGATGAACAGGCCGGTCAGCTCGATCGCCTCGTCCAGCGAACCGCCGCCGTTGTTGCGCAGGTCCAGCACCACGCCGTCGAGCTTGTCGGCCTTGAAGCCGGCCAACAGGCGCGCCACGTCGCGGGTGGCCGACGCGTAGTCGCTGGCGTTGCGGCGGCGGCCTTCGAAATCCTGGTAGAAGGTCGGCAGCTTGACGACGCCGATGCGGCGCGCGGGTTCGCCGGCCGCGCCGGGGATGGTCATGGTCTCGCCCTTGGCCGCCTGTTCGGCCAGGCGCACCTTCTGCCGGGTCAGGGTCACCATGCGGTGCTTGCCGTCCAGGCCTTCGGCGGCGGGAATGAACTCCAGCCGCACCTGGGTGTCCTTGGCGCCGCGGATCTTGGCCACCACGTCGTCGATGCGCCAGCCGATCACGTCCTCGACCGGGCCCGAGCGGCCCTGGCCGACACCGACGATGCGGTCGCCCGGCTTGAGCGTGCCGTCCACCGAGGCCGGACCGCCGGCGATGATCTCGCGGATCACCACCACGTCGTCCTGGCGCTGCAGCTGCGCGCCGATGCCTTCCAGCGACAGCGACATGGCCTGGTTGAAGTTCTCGGCCGTGCGCGGGGTGAAGTAATCGGTGTGCGGGTCGACCGCGCGGGTGTAGGCGTTCATGAAGAAGGAGAACACGTCCTCCCCCTTCACTTCGTTGACCGACTTGAGCAGCGTGGCGTAGCGCTTGTCCAGGGTCTTGCGGATGTCGGCCGCCGGCTTGCCGGCCAGGCGCAACCGCAGCCAGTCGTTCTTCACCGACTTGCGCCACAGCTCGTCCAGCTCGGCGCTGGTCGCCCACGGTACGTCCTTGCGGTCGTAGTCGAAGCGCTCGTTGCTGGTGAAGTCCGGCTCCTGCCGGAGCAGGCGCCGCGCATAGGCGACGCGTTCGCTCACGCGCTGGCGGTAGACCGCGAACACCTGGAACGCCGGGTCGAGTTCGCCCGTGCGGATCGCCGCGCCGGTCCGCTCGGCCAGCGGCGCGAAGCGCTCCACGTCCTCGCGGGTGAAGAACTGCTTGCCGCTGTCCAGCGATTCCAGATAACGCTTGAACACATCCTGCGAGGTCGCCGCGTCCAGCGGACGCGGGCGGTAGGCGTAGCGGCTGTCGGACAGCAGCCCGTAGACCAGCTTGGAGGTGGTGGCCTGGTCGAGCGTCGCGGCGGACGGCAGCGCCGAGGTGTCGGCGCGCGCCAGCAGCGCGGCCGGTGCGGTCAGCGCGAAGGCCAGCAGGAAAGCGGGTACTCGGTAGTTCATCAAAATACTCGTGGCACCGGGCGGTGGAGTGAGACTGCGGATGACTCGGACAACGGGACAGTGCCGGAAGTTGCAGCGCTTGTCATCCGGACCGCCCACAGCCTAGCGGCCCGACCGTAGCGGAACGTGAACCGAGCCGGGGCACTGCGGCGGCGGCCACCCCGGCGACGGCCGCGGTGGTCGTTCCCGCAGGGGCAAGCGTGGTGCCCGGCGATCGCCCGGCGGCCGGGGCGAGGCTCCCGGGCCAGGACGCGGCCGGGGCGGCGGAACCGGAAAAGCAGGCCTGTGCCACGTGGCCGGGCCGCGCGGCGCGGGTACCGGCGGCGACACGGCGCCGTGCCCCCCTGCGGTGGCACGGATCAACGGCCGGCGGCGTGCGCCGGACGCGGGTCAGCCGACCCCGGCGCCGGCGGCCTGGCGGTCGGCGTGGTAGGACGAACGCACCATCGGCCCGGACGCCACGTGGTGGAAGCCCAGCGCGTAGCCGTACTCCTCCAGCGCCTTGTACTCGTCCGGCGTCCAGTAGCGCAGCACCGGGTGGTGATGCGGGGTGGGCTGCAGGTACTGGCCGATGGTGACCATTTCCACGTCGTGCGCGCGCAGGTCGCGCAGGGTGGCCTGCACCTGCTCCAGGGTTTCGCCGAGGCCGAGCATGATGCCGGACTTGGTCGGCACGCCCGGGTGCTGCGCCTTGAACTTCTGCAGCAGGGTCAGCGACCACTGGTAGTCCGCGCCCGGGCGCACGTTGCGGTACAGGTCCGGCACGGTCTCGATGTTGTGGTTGAACACGTCCGGCGGATTGGCCGCCAGGATCTCCAGCGCGCGCTCCATGCGCCCCTTGCCACGGAAATCCGGGGTCAGGATCTCGATCCGGGTGCCCGGGCTGAACTCGCGGATAGCGCTGATGCAGTCGACGAAATGGCCGGCGCCGCCATCGCGCAGGTCGTCGCGGTCGACGCTGGTGACCACCACGTACTTCAGGCCCATGTCCTTGACCGTCTGCGCCAGGTGCAGCGGCTCGGCGGCGTCCGGCGGCTTGGGCCGGCCGTGGGCGACGTCGCAGAACGAGCAGCGGCGGGTGCAGACCTCGCCGAGGATCATGAACGTGGCGGTGCCGTGGCCGAAGCACTCGTGGATGTTCGGGCAGCTGGCCTCCTCGCACACGGTCACCAGGCGGTTCTCGCGCAGCTTGGCCTTGAGCTGCTGGACGGCGTTGCCGGAGGGGATGCGCACGCGGATCCACGACGGCTTGCGCAGCACCGGGGCCTCGGCGAACTGCACCGGCGAACGGTTGATCTTGTCGCCACCGAGCTGCTTGGCGCCGGCCTGCAGCGGCGCGGACGGGGTGTCACCCTGCAGGACCTGCAGGGGAATGGAGCGGTGGGAGGATTCGTTCATGGCGTTCCGGCGGCGTCAGGGCCGCATGGTCAGGTCGGGCAGTCCGGGGTCGTCGCGCAGGTCCAGCCCGAACTGCCGGGCCAGGTGGGACAGCAGCACCGGCTTGACCGCCGCGATGCCCGAAGGACCGCCCAAGTCTAGCACCGAGGTCACCTGCATCCCGGCATAACCGCAGGGATTGATGCGGTGGAAGGGCTCCAGGTCGAGGCTGACGTTGAACGCCAGCCCGTGGAAGCTGCAGCCACGGCGCACGCGGATGCCGAGCGCGGCGATCTTGGCGCCGCCGACGTACACGCCGGGCGCGCCTTCCAGGCGTTCGGCGACGATGTTCCACTCGTCCAGGGTGTCGATGATGGCCTGCTCGATGCGGCACACGTAGTCGCGCACGCCGATGCCCAGCCGGCGCAGGTCCAGCAGCGGGTAGACCACGATCTGGCCGGGGCCGTGGTAGGTCACCTGGCCGCCGCGGTCCACGTGCAGCACCGGGATGTCGCCCGGCGCCAGCACGTGTTCGTCCTTGCCAGCCTGGCCCAGGGTGAACACCGGGTCGTGCTCGACCACCCACACTTCGTCGACGGTGGCGTCGTCGCGGGCGTCGGTGAAGCGCTGCATCGCGTGCCAGACCGGCGCGTAGGCCTGGCGGCCGAGGTCGCGCAGCGTCGCCACGCGGACCCTGCCGCCGCCTGCCGCCGCAGCCGCGCAGGCGCCTACAGCGTCCACTTCACTTCCGGGTGGTTGCGCAGGGCCACGTGCGCGGCGTCGTACTGGGCGCGGCTGTCGGCCTTGAAGGCGATGCGCACGGACACGTACTTGCCGTTGGACGAGTGCTTCCAGCTGATGCGCTCGTTGAGCACATCCACGCCCGCCTGCAGCAGCAGCCGCGGCAGCTCGTGCTCCAGCCCGATGTTGGCCGCGCCCATGGCGCTCAACTCGAAGGTGCCGGGAAACTGGAAGCCGTGTTCGGGGTTGTCGGACTTGATTTCCATGCCCGCCATTATCGGGGCGCGGGCCGGCAAACCCAAGGTCCGGGAACGCGGAAGGGCCGCTGCGGGCGGCCCTTCCGTGGAAAGCTGCGTTGTCGCTGGCGCCGGTGCATGTGCCGGCCAACGGCCGGCACCTACCCGAAGCGTACCGGCCGCGGCCGGTACCCTCGCTTATTTGGACAGCTCCAGCAGGGTCGAGGAGACCCAGCCCTTGTTGCCCAGCTCGTCCTCGACTTCCCACATCACGCCTTCCTTGTTGCCGGTGGGGTACAGCATCATGCCCGGATCCAGCGAGCGCACCGGCGCGCCGGTGCCCTTGGCGTTGGCCAGCAGGCGGCCCGGGCGGGTCACCGTGACCGCCTGCTGGGCGTTGGCCGCCGAGGCGTTCTCCGGCAGGCCGCCGAGCTGGGCGACGATGTCGGTATAGGCCTGCAGGTAGGCCATGGTGATCACCTGGCCGATTTCGGTATTGGCATAGCCGCCGACGCCGGCCGCACCGAAGCCGCCGCCGCCGAACAGGCCGCCGCCGGCACCGAAGCCGATGTCGCTCTTGCGCGCCGAGCCCTCGGAGATCGCCACCTGCTCGGAGGAGCGCACGTCGGTCACGGTCAGCACCACGTCGGCGGTCTTGCTGCGGAAGTTCAGGCCACCGACGATCGCGCCGGCCTTGCCGCCGATCAGGCCGCCCAGCAGGCCGCCGATGGCGTTGCCGCCGGCGTTGCTGTTCTGCGACACCAGGTCGGGGATCATCACGTAGTCGGCGGCCTTGATCTGGCCCTTGCCGACGTTGGAGCGGCCGCGCAGGTCGCCGCTGGCGGCCAGCTCACGCTCGAACTGGCCGGCGGCCATGCCGGCGCCGCGGTCCACCAGGGTGAAGCAGCGCGAGCGGCTGACGAACACCTTGATCAGCCGCGACGGCGCCGGCAGCTGCTGGCCGGTCCACCAGTTGGTGGCGTCTTCGGGCTCGATCACCGAAATGGTGCCGATCGGGCGCTGGCACACCGGGATCTGGGCGGCCGCCTGCTTGCGCTGCTCCTGCGCCTGGGTACCGGTGTTCTTGAACGACGCCTGCGCCGGCTGGCTGGACAGGACCGCGGCGACACCCACGGTCAGGGCAGCCGCCATCAGCGGCGAAAAGACATTACGCATAGTGTTGTATTCCCCGTTAACCTGCGCCGCGTGGCGGGCGCGTTCCTTTGGTCTGAAAACCCAGCGACAGGGTCCTGGTCCTTGCAGGCAGCCAGTATGGCAAGCGCGGAGTGGTCGGCGGCGATGCTACCGCAGGGCCATGACGCTTTCCAACCGGCACCGGTCACGGTTCGCGGCGCCCGCCGGCGGCGCTGCAACGATGTGATCCGCGATCGCCACTGCGCCCACCCGGGCCGCGCGGGTAAGCTGCGCGCACTTCAACGACCCGGATCCGAGCGCATGCACACCCGCCTGCGGCTGCCCCTGGCGCTGGCCCTGGCGCTGGCCGGCAGCCCCCTCAGCGCCGCGGCCGCGCCGCCCGATAGCTGCAGCGGCAGTGCGCTGCACGACCACCCGCCCGCGGTCAATTTCCGCGTGGACAACGACCTGTTCGGTGGTGCCCACCAGGACCAGGGCTATACCAACGGGGCCATGCTGACCCTGGTCTCGCCAAACCTGGCCGACTACACCGACGACCCCTGCCTGCCGGCGCCTGCACGCTGGATCAACCGCCACCTGGAGCGGCTGCAGCCGGGCGGGTTCGAGCAGCAGAACATGATCTTCAGCGTCGGCCAGGGGCTGTTCACGCCGACCGACAGCAGCCGCGCCGACCTGATCGCCGACGACCGCCCCTATGCCGGCGTGCTGCTGGTCAACTTCGGCTACAACGCCCGCAACGGCGACCGCCTGCGCACCACCCAGCTCGCGCTGGGCATGGTCGGCCCGTCCGCGCAGGGCAGGCAGGTGCAGGATGCCGTGCATGGCGTGCTCGGCGACGAGAAGTTCAGGGGCTGGAAGAACCAGCTGCACGACGAGCCGGTGCTGCGCCTGCTGCATGAACGGATGCGGCGCTGGCCGGCGAACAACGCCGCCGGCTGGGGCTGGGACGCGATCAGCCACTGGGGCGGCGCCCTCGGCAACCTGGCGACCTATGGCAACGGCGGCGGCGAAGTCCGCTTCGGCTGGCAGCTGCCGGACGATTTCGGCAGCTCGCCGCTGCGTCCGGCGGGCGAGAACACTGCGCCGACGCGCGGCGGCAGGGCGGCCGGCTGGTCCGGGCACCTGTTCGCGACCGCCGATGCGCGCTGGGTGCTGCGCGACATCACCCTGGACGGCAACACCTTCCGCGGCAGCCACCGCGTGGACAAGCGCGCACTGGTCGGCGAGATCGGCTACGGCGTGGCGTTGATGCGCGGCAAGTGGAAGTTCGCGCTGGCCCGCTACCACCGCAGCCGCGAATTCGATGGGCAGAAGCAGCGGCCGGTGTTCGGCAGCTTCACCATCAGCCGCACGCTGTGATCGCCACGGCTGGCGCCGGCCCATCGAAAAAGCCGGCTTGCGCCGGCTTTTTCGTGGGCAGGGTCAGGACTTCCACCACATCATGAAGGCGTCCCACAGGCGCTTGAAGAAGCCGCCCTCTTCCACCGCCTGCACCGCCACCAGCGGCGACTCGGCGACCACCTTGCCGTCCAGCGTCACCTTCACCGTGCCGATCTGCTGGCCGGCGGCGATCGGCGCGACGAGCTGCTTGGGCACGTCCATGCTCGGCTTGAGGTCGGCGTAGCGGCCGCGCGGCACGCTGACCAGCAGCGGCTGCGCCACGCCCAGCTGCACCTCGTCGGCGGCGCCCTTCCACACGTGCTGGGTGGTCACGGCCTTGCCGGTCTCGTACAGGCGGTGGGTCTCGAAGAAGCGGAAGCCCCAGTTCAGCAGCGCCAGGCTGTCATCGGCACGCTGCTTTTCCGACGCGCCGCCCATCAGCACCGCGATCAGGCGCTGGTCGCCGCGCTGGGCCGAACTCAGCAGGCAGTAGCCGGCCGCCGAGGTATGCCCGGTCTTGATGCCGTCCACGCTCGGGTCGCGCCACAGCAGCAGGTTGCGGTTGGGCTGGGTGATGTTGCCTACGGTGAATTCCTTGATCTTGTTGTAGGCGTAGGTTTCCGGGTAATCGCGCACGAAGGCGCGGCCCAGCAGCGCCAGGTCGTAGGCGCTGGACTGGTGGCCATCGGCGGTCAGGCCGTGGGCGTTGACGAAGTGCGAGTCCTTCATGCCGATCTTGGCGGCATAGTTGTTCATCAGCGCGGCGAAGGCTTCCTGGCTGCCGGCCGCATGCTCGGCCAGGGCGATGGCGGCGTCGTTGCCCGACTGGATCGCCATGCCCTTTTCCATGTCCTCCAGGCGCGCGGTCTGGTTGACCGGGAACCCGCTGTAGCTGCCATCGGTACCGGCGCCGCCCTCGCGCCAGGCGCGCTCGCTCATCATCACCTGGTCGTCGGGCTTGATCTTGCCGTTGCGGGTCTCGGCGGCCAGCACGTAGGAAGTCATCACCTTGGTGATGCTGGCCGGCGGCAGCGGCATGTGGATGTTCTCGCCGGCCAGCACCTGCCCGGAGGCGTAGTCCATCAGCACCCACGCGGTGGAGGTGGACGGCGCCGGCGCGGGCGGGATCGCCACCTGGGCGGGGGCGGCGGCCGGCGCCGGGGCCGGGGTGGGCGTCTGGGCGGAGGCCAGGCCGATGGCGAACGTCGTGGCCATGGCGGCGGCGGCAAAGCGGAATTTCATCGGAAAGCGGTTCCTGTCGGGACAAGGAATGGAAAACAGGCGGTCATTGTAGGGCGTGGTGGCGGCATCGCACCGGCATCAGCGCCCGATCGGCGTGGCTTCCATGCCTTGTAGCGCAGTCAGTCGCGGACGATCTGTGGCCTGCCGAAGCCCAGACCGGTGATGCGGCCGGCAAGTTCCGCCGCCTTGGCCACGTCCTCGGCCGGCACGCGCAGGCGCCACAGGGTGCGCCCGCCACTGACCACGTCGCTGAGCGTGGCGCCGGCGATGCCGGCCGCACTCAACTGCCCCAGCGCGCGGGCGGCGTTGTCGCGGCTGGAAAAACTGGCGACCTGCAGCAGGATCGCGCCCAGCGCGCGTGCCGCGGCATCGGGCGCGGGCGTGGCCGCCACCGGTGCGGCGCCAACCGGCGCCGCCGATGACGATGGGCCGGGGGCCGCCGGTAACGCCTGCACGGCCACCGCCTGCGGCGCCGGACCGGCGGCGTGGACTTCGGCCGGCCGCGGCGTTGCCGGCGCAGCGGCCGGCAGCGCCTGGACCAGCTGGTCCATGCGGCTGGGCGACGGCGGCGCGGCGGCGGTGCTGCCGGCCGCCGCCGTGGCGCGCGCGCGCGCCGGGCGGCGCGTCTCGCGCGAGGCCAGCAGGTTGTCGCTGCCGGGCGTCAGCCCGCGTACTTCCACCCGGCCGGTACCGCGCTGGGTGATGCCCAGGCGCACCGCGGCGGCATAACTGAGGTCGATCACGCGGCCATCATGGAACGGGCCGCGGTCGTTGACCCGCACGATCACCGACTCGCCGTTGTCCAGGTTGGTGACGCGGGCGAAGCTGGGCAGCGGCAACGTCTTGTGCGCGGCAGTGAACTGGTACATGTCGTAGACCTCGCGGTTGGAGGTCAGGCGCCCGTGGAACTTGGCGCCGTAGTAGGAAGCCGTGCCCTGCTCGACGTAATCGTCGACCCGCTCCATCACCCGGTATTCCTTGCCGAGCACCACGTACGGCGAGCGGTTGCCGATGGCCGAGCGCGGCTCGTCGCTGACCACCGGTTCCGGGATGCAGGCTACGTCGGGCACGTAGTCGGGGGTGCTGTCCTTGACGCCCGGGCGGTACAGGCCGCCGGCACTGTAGTGGCCGCGCGTGCCGGGATCCTCCTGTGCCTTGGCGTAGGGCGAACCCTCGGGGCAATGCGCGGGGCGCCCGCCGCGGCCCTGCACCACGCTGCCGTGCGTGGCGCCATGGCCGCTACCGGCGGCCCTGGACTTCGGTGGCGCGCTGCTGCAGGCAGCCAGCCCGAGGACGATCAACGCAGGGACCAGCCACTTGCTGTTCATGCCGGCGGCAACTCCTGTCCGGCGATGGCCTGCGACAACTGGAACACGGCCATCGCGTACATCTTGGAAAGGTTGTAACGGGTGATCGCGTAGTAGTTCTGGAAGCCCAGCCAGTACTGCTTGCCGTCGCTGCCTTCCAGGGTGATCGGGGTGGCGGTGGCCCCGGCCGCGCGTACCGGCACCCGCGGGTGGTAGCCGCGGGCGGCCAGGGCATCGAGGCCCAGGGTCGGCGTCCAGTCGACGGGGTTGAGTTCCTCGCGGCCGGCGTCGAGCGTGGCCGGCACCGCGACCGTGCCGCCGCGCACCCAGCCGCCCTTCTTCACGAAGTAGTTGGCGATGGAGGCGAACACGTCGTCGTAGCTGGTGAACAGGTCGCGGCGGCCGTCGCCGTCGCCATCCACGGCATAGTCCAGGTAACTGGACGGCATGAACTGGCCCATGCCCATCGCGCCGGCGTAACTGCCCTTGAGCGCGGCGATGTCCAGCTTCTCCTGCGCGGCCAGTTCGAACAGCTTGGCCAGTTCGTCGCGGAAGAACAGTTCGCGGCGCACTTCGCGCTCGAGCTTCTCCGGGTCGCCGCTGCGCGGGTACTTGAACGCCAGCGTGTACAGCGCATCGAGCACGCGGTGGTTGCCGGTGTTGGCGCCGTAACTGGTCTCCACGCCGATGATCGCCACGATCACCTCGGCCGGCACGCCGCTGCGCGCCTGCACGCGCTGCAGGGCGTCGCGGTGCGTGGCCAGGAACCTGCGGCCGCCGTCGATGCGCGCCTGGCTGATGAACATCGGCCGGTACTCGTTCCACGGCTTGACCCGTTCGGCCGGGCGCGCCATGGCGGCGATGATCGGTTCGCGGATCTGCGCCTGCGCCAGCACCGATTCGATGTAGGCCGGGTCCAGCCGGTAGCGCGCGGCGGTGTCGCGTACGAAGTTGGCGCGCGCGGTCTCGAACGGCACCGGGGTCAGGTCCACCGGCGGCAGGTCGGACCTGCGCTCGGGGACGGCTTCGGCCGGCGTACCGCCGGTGCCTATCGGTTTGCCCGCCGCGAGCGGAGCGGGAGCAGGCGCCTGGGGCTGGGTCGCGCAGGCGACCATGCCCAGGGTGAGACAGCAGACCAGAACACGTCGAATCATCAGCCGAGATTAACAGGTCATTGATGAATTTCCATCAATAACACCATGAATCGCAAAGGGATTGGAAGTGCCCGGGAGCCGGCGGCGGCCCATGCCGCCACCCGGCAACTGAATGCGCTGCCAGCGGAAAGTACCGGCGCGGCGCCCTGCCCGCTCCCCTCCGCACCCGGCGCGGAGGGCGGCCCGCTGTACGCACCGGCCTGTCCGCACCTGCCGCGACCGAGCGCACGTTTCCTGCCGGCCGCGTGCGTGCCCGAACGCGCCGCACCACGCCAGCGGACGCCAGAAAAAATCTGGGCACCGGCTGCACCCCCCATCCCAGTGGGTGCAGCCGGTGCCCGGACCGGATCGCGACACGTGCCGGGCGTCTCCCCACGCCCGGCCGGCGGATCCCGGCCTTGCCGTCCCGCGGATTCGCAGGCCGGCCGCCACGGCGCGACGCGTCCGGTGGCGGGGAGCATTGTGACGCTTTTGTTAATTCCGGTGTTTGATCGTGATCAACCCCGGCCGGACCGGCGTCGCAGTTTCCGCCGGCTCAGCCGTGGCCGCCGTGCACCGGGTTGTAGCTGCGCGCGGCCATCACCAGGCCGAACCCGGCCAGCAGCGACACCGCGGCGGTACCGCCGTAACTGATCAGCGGCATCGGCACGCCCACCACCGGCAGCAGGCCCGAAATCATGCCGCCGTTGACCAGCGCATAGACGAAGAACGACAGGCCGGTGGCGCCGGCGACCAGCCGCGAGAAGCCATCGCGCGACTGCGCCGCGATCCACAGGCAGCGGCCGATGATGAAGATGTACAGCGCGATCACGATCGCCACGCCCAGCCAGCCGAATTCCTCGCTCAGCACCGAGAACGCGAAGTCGGTGGTCTGCTCGGGAATGAAGTTCAGGTGCGACTGCGACCCCAGCCCCCAGCCCTTGCCGGTCAATCCGCCCGAGCCGATGGCGATCTTGGACTGGATGATGTTCCAGCCAGCGCCCAGCGGATCGTTGTCCGGATCGCGGAAAGTGAGGATGCGATCCTGCTGGTAGGGACGCAGGAACGAGAACCACGAGATCGGCGCGAACAGCACTACCGCCAGCGCGCTGCCGCCGACGGTGCCGGCGGTGATGAACCACCACCACGGCATGCCCGACAGGTACAGGACGAAGACGCCGCTGGCGGCGATCAGCATGGCGGTACCCAGGTCCGGCTGCAGCATCACCAGCGCGGTGGGCACGCCGATGATCAGGCCGGCGACCAGCACCACCGGTATCCGCGGCGGCAACGGCATCCGGTGCAGGTACCACGCCACCATCATCGGCATGCTCACCTTGAGCAGCTCGGCCGGCTGCAGGTAGAACAGCTTCAGGTCCAGCCACTGGCGCCCGTACTTGCCGGTGCCCAGCACGAACACCGCCAGCAACGGCAGCATCGACAGCGCGTAGATCATCGGCGTCCAAGCGCGGATGCGCAGCACCGGCACCCGCGCGATCGCCCACATCGCCACCAGGCCCACCGCGAAGCGCGCGCCCTGGGCCATCACCAGGCCGCTGCCGCCGGCGCTGTCCAGCACCGCCAGGCCCATGCCCATCAGCGCGCACAGCGCCAGCAGCAGCGGCCAGTCGAGGCCACGGGTAAGGCGCTGCGCCATCTCCAGCAGCCAGCGCAGGAAGTCCCTCATCGCCGTTCCTCCTGTACCGGTTCCGGCGACGATGCCGGTGACGGTGACGGTACCGGTGTCGGGGACGGCTCGCCCGCCGGCACTACCGCGGGAGCGGGGGCGGGGGCGGAGGTGGCGGAACCGGTATTGGCCGCCCCTTCGACCACGCCGCTGGCATCGACGGCCTGCTGCACGTCCGGCATCACCCCGAGCAGCCACGCATCGAACACCTTGCGCGCGATCGGCGCCGCCGCCGCGCCGCCATAGCCGCCGCCCTCGACCGCGACCGCGATGGCGATGCGCGGGTCCTCGGCCGGGGCGAAACCGATGAACAGCGCGCGGTGGCGCAGGTGCATCGGCAGGCTCTTCGGGTTCACCGCGGCGGTGCCCTTGCGGCTGACCACCTGCGCGGTACCGGTCTTGCCGGCCATCAGGTACGGCGCCCCGGCCGCCACCCGCCAGCCGCTGCCGCCCGGCTGCATGGTGCCCATCATGCCTTCGCGCACGGCCTGCAGGTTGCCGGGATTGGGGCTGATCGGCCGCGGTGCGGGCTGCGGCAGCGGCGTCCAGTCATGGTCGAAGCCGACCTTCTGCTCGACCACCAGGTGCGGCCGGCGCAACTGCCCGGAGGCCAGCCCGCCGACGCCGCGCACCAGCTGCAGCGGGGTCACTTTCCACAGGCCCTGGCCGATGCTGGCGTTGACCATGTCGCCGGGATACCAGCGCTCGTTGCGCAGCCGCGCCTTGGCCGCCGGCGACGGCAGGATGCCGCCGATCTCGCCGGCCAGGTCGATGCCGGTGGGCTGGCCGAAGCCGTAGTGGCCGCCCATGTACTGGTCATAGCGCTCCACGCCCATGTCCACGCCGAGCTGGTAGTAGTAGGTGTTCACCGACTGCGAGATCGACTTGCGCAGGTCGGTCCAGCCGTGGCCGCCGCGATTGGCGTCGCCCCAGCCGCGGCTCACGCCCGGCAGGTAGAACATGCCGCGCGAGAGGATCTTGTCCTCGGGCCGGCGCAGGCCGCTGTCGAGCCCGGCCAGGCCCAGGAACGGCTTGACCGTGGAGCCCGGCGCCACGCCGCCCAGCACCAGGCGGTTGAACTGCGGCCGCGAGGGGTTTTCGTTGAGGCGCTTGAAGTCGGCGTGGGAAATGCCGTTGACGAACAGGTTGGGGTCGTACGAAGGCAGGCTGACCATGGCCAGGATCTCGCCGGTGCGCGGGTCGATCGCCACCGCCGACCCTTCCTGCTCGCCGAACGCGGTCACCATCGCCTGCTGCAGGTCCACGTCGATCGACAGCCGCAGGTCGGCGCCGGACTGCGCCGGTACCCGGCCGAGCGTGCGGATCGCCCGGCCCTGCACGTTGGTCTCCACCCGCTCGTAGCCGATCCTGCCGCGCAGCCGGTCCTCGTAATAGCGCTCCAGCCCGGACTTGCCGATATGGGTCAGCGCCGCATTGCCCTCGCCCAGCTCCTGCAGGTCCTTGTCGTCGACCCGGCCGACATAGCCGATGACGTGCGCCAGCAGGTCGCCATAGGGGTAGCGGCGGGTCAGGTACGGCTCCAGCTCCACCCCCGGGTAGCGCCAGCGGTCGACCGCGAAGCGCGCCATTTCCTCGTCGCTGACCCGCAGCTTCAGCGTCACCGGCATGAAGCTGCGCCGCGCCTTGCGCGACTGGTTGAAGCGCTCGATGTCCTCGTCGCTCAACGAAAAGATCGCGCGCAGCCCGGCCAGCGTGGCGGCCATGTCCTGGACCTTGTTCGGGGTCACGTCCAGGCGGAACGCCGGCACGTTCTCGGCCAGCAGGCGGCCCTTGCGGTCGTAGATCAAGCCGCGCCCGGGCACCACCGGCCGCGCCTTGATGCGGTTGGCTTCCGAGCGGGTGGCGTAGACGTCGTGGTCCAGCACCTGCAGCTTGAAGTACCAGCCGGCCAGCACGCCCAGCCCCAGCAGCACGCCGAGGAAGCCGACCGCCGCACGGCGCCGGAACTGCTCGACCTCGGCCTGCGGGTTCTTGTGCTGGCGCCGCCCGTACATGGCTCAGGGCCCGCGCTTGCCCAGCCGCGCGGCGTCCAGCAGCACGTAGATCGGCAACCACAGCAGCATGCCCGGCAGCGGCGCCCACCAGTAGCTCCACGGCAGCAGCGGCTCGGCGGTGAACAGGTGCACGGCGGCGCTGATGATGCGGTCGTTGAGCAGCAGCCCGCCGATCGCCAGCGCCTGCTGCGACAGCGGGAAGAAGCGGATGCGCGCGCGGAAGCGCTGCAGGATGAAGGCGAACACCACCAGCCGCAGCGCCTGCTCGCCGAGGATCCCGCCATACAGCAGGTCGGCCAGCAGGCCGATGATGAAGGCAAAGCCCAGCCCGACCCGCTCCGGGGTCTCGATCACCCAGTAGCCCAGCACCAGCGCCAGCCAGTACGGGCGGATGGGCTGCAGCAGTTCCGGCAGCGGCACCAGCCCCAGCAGCAGGGCCAGCGCGATGCTGGCGGGCAGTACCCAGCCGCGGTTGCGCAGGCGGCTCATGGCCGGGTCTCCTGTGGAAGCGTGGGCGCGCGGCCGGAGGTCGCGGGGCGGGGCGCAGGCGGGTTGGCGGCGGACGGGGCGTTTTCCGGCGCCGGTGGGGTCGGGCGCGGCGCATCGGCCGCGCCGCCCTGCGTTGCCGCGGCCGCGGGACGCGGGCCGGTACCCCCGGATGTCCCGTTGTCCGGCGCCGGACGCGGGCCGGGCACCGTGTCGCCGCCGCCCGGCGGCTCCAGGCCGCTGGTCACCGGCATGCGCGGGATCTGCGGCACCGAGCGCAGCAGCAGCACGTCGCGGCCCCGGTCCAGCTTGGCCGCCGGCTCCAGCGCGCCGACCAGGAAGGCATGGGTATCGTCCGGCCGCAGTTCCACGATCCTGCCCACCGGGAAACCGGCCGGGAAACGCCCGCCCAGCCCGGAGGTGACGATCTCGTCGCCCACCTCGACCCCCGCGCTGAGCGGGATGTCACGCAGTTCGAGGCGGTCGCCACGGCCATAGGCGATCAGGCGCACGCCGTTGCGCGCGACCGTCACCGGCACCGCGTGGTCGGGGTCGGTCAGCAGCAGCACGGTCGAATGCAGCGGGGTCACCGCGATCACCTGCCCCATCAGGCCACCGGCGTCGATCACCGCCTGGCCGATGTGCACGCCTTCGCGGCTGCCGGCGTCCAGCACCAGGCGCTGCTTCACCGGGTCCAGGTCGATGTCCAGGATCGGCGCCAGCTGCACGTCCAGCCCGGCGCGCTCGGCCACGTTCAGCAGCTCGCGCAACTGGGCGTTGTCCAGCGCCGCGGTCTGCAGCCGGGTCAGGCGCGCGTTGGCCAGCAGCAGCTGGTTGCGCAGTTCGCGGTTCTCGGCGACCAGCTGGTTGTGGCTGGCGGCGTTGTCGCGCACCGAGGCGCCCAGGCGCCCGGGCAGGCCGGCCAGCGCCCACACCGGCTGCACCGCCACCGCGGCCTGGGTGCGCAGGCGCGACAGCCAGCCGCCCTGGTCGTCCAGCACGATCAGGGTGATCGCCAGGGCCAGGTAGGCCAGCAGCCGCAGGGTGCTGCTGGCGTCGCCCTGTCGGGAGGCTACGGGGGGACCGGCATAGGGCGGCACGACGGACTTCAGCTGGAAAAATACGGGAGAAGGATGCGACGACGCCCCGGCGGTGCGATGCCCGGCGCCTGCGCGCCAAGGGCACCGCGCCGCAGAGGCGCGGGCGCGGTAGCGGGCCGGTGCGGCTTATTCCGGCGCAAAGAACTCGTTGCCGTGCATGTCGACCAGCTCCAGCGCGCGGCCACCGCCACGCGCCACGCAGGTCAGCGGGTCGTCGGCCACCTGCACGTGCAGGCCGGTTTCCTCGGAGATCAGCCGGTCCAGGTCGCGCAGCAGGGCGCCACCGCCGGTGAGCACGATGCCGCGCTCGGCGACGTCGGCGCACAGTTCCGGCGGGGTCTGCTCCAGCGCCAGCTTGACCGCCGAGACGATCCCGGACAGCGGTTCGTGCAGGGCCTCGAGCACCTCGTTGGAGCTGATCTTGATCATCTTCGGCACGCCCTCGGCGAGGTTGCGGCCGGAGATTTCCATCTCCTGCACCTCGGCCTGCGGGTAGGCGCAGCCCAGTTCCACCTTGATGCGCTCGGCGGTGGCTTCGCCGATCAGCATGCCGTGGTTGCGGCGCACGTAGTTGGTGATCGACTCGTCGAAGCGGTCGCCGCCGATGCGGACCGAGGCCGAATAGACGATGCCGTTGAGCGAGATCACCGCCACCTCGGTGGTGCCGCCACCGATGTCGATGACCATCGAGCCGCGCGCCTCGGTGACCGGCATGCCGGCGCCGATGGCCGCCGCCATCGGCTCCTCGATCAGGTACACGTCGCGCGCGCCGGCCTCCTCGGCCGATTCCTTGATGGCGCGGCGCTCGACCTGGGTCGAGCCGGCCGGCACGCACACCAGCACGCGCGGGCTCGGGCGCAGCACGCGCGACTTGTGCACCTTCTTGATGAAGTGCTTGAGCATCGCCTCGGTGTAGGTGAAGTCGGCGATGACGCCGTCCTTCATCGGGCGGATGGTGGTGATGTGCCCCGGGGTACGGCCGAGCATCTGCTTGGCCTCGGCGCCGACGGCGGCCACCGAGCGGGTACCGCCGATGGCGCGGTCCTGGCGCACGGCCACGACCGACGGCTCGTTCAGCACGATCCCCTGCCCGCGCACGTAGATGAGGGTGTTGGCCGTGCCCAGGTCGATGGACAGGTCATTGGAGAACATGCCGCGGAGCTTCTTGAACATGTGGGGAGTGATCCTGAGGGCGCGCGCCCACGCCGGATGGCGAAAAAATGGGCAGAAAACGAGGTTGGCTAGCCTATCAACCCACCCCGGCACGGGCAAGGAAAATCCATGCCCGCAGCGGGTTTGGAGGCACTCGCCGGGGTTCGCCGGCGACACGTGCTTCTGGTCGCGCGCCGCCGCAGCCGGTACCCTTATGCACTTTGGCGCGCGCCCGCGCCACCCCGCCTGCGCCCGTACGGCGGCGGTTCCCCTTTACCCGTATAGGCCCGTTCGCGATGTCCGCTCTGATCTGTGGTTCCCTTGCCTTCGACACCATCATGGTGTTCCCGGACCAGTTCAAGAACCACATCCTGCCGGACAAGGTGCACATCCTGAACGTGTCCTTCCTGGTGCCGCGCATGCGCCGCGAGTTCGGCGGCTGCGCCGGCAACATCGCCTACAACCTGCACCTGCTCGGCGGCAACCCGATCCCGATGGGCACCGTGGGCTCGGACTTCGGCCCGTACCGCGAGCATTTCGACGCGCTGGGCATCGACCTGAGCCGGGTGCGGGTGATCGAGGAACTGTTCACCCCGCAGGCGTTCATCACCACCGACCACGACAACAACCAGATCACCGCCTTCCACCCGGGCGCGATGATGCGCTCCTACGAGAACCACGTGAAGGACGTGCCGGGCGTGACCCTGGGCCTGGTCGGCCCCGACGGCCGCGAAGGCATGATCCAGAACGCCATCGAATTCAAGGAGATGGGCGTGCCGTTCATCTTCGACCCGGGCCAGGCCATGCCGCTGTTCAACGGCCCGGAACTGCGCACCTTCATCGAGCAGGCCGACTACGTGGTGGTCAACGACTACGAGTCCAACCTGCTGCAGGAGCGCACCGGCTGGAACGAGAAGGAGATCGTCGGCCGGGTCAAGGCCTACATCACCACCCGCGGCCCCAAGGGCGCGGTGATCCACACCCCGGACAGGAGCTACGACATCCCGCCGGCGCACGAGCGCCGCGTGGTCGACCCGACCGGCTGCGGCGACGCCTTCCGCGCCGGCCTGATCTTCGGCATCCAGAAGGGCTACGACTGGCTGACCATCGGCCGCATGGGCAACCTGATGGGCGCGCTGAAGGTGGAGCACCCGGGCACCCAGAACCAGCGTTTCGACTTCGACGAGTTCAACGAGCAGTTCAAGCAGCAGTTCGGCTACGCGCTCTGACCCGGCCGCCAGGCCACCTGCGGAAACGGCGCCGGAAGGCGCCGTTTTTCGTTGTAAGTGCCGGGCTTGCCCGGCACGGGGCCGTTTACCCGCAAAGTCCCCGTGCGGGGCAAGCCCCGCACCTACGGATCACCTCCGAGCCCGCGTTCTGCCCGCGAGGCCGGGACACACCAGCGGAAAGCGAACAGGAAGGCGCCGCTCTTCGTGTAGGTGCCGGGCTTGCCCGGCACGGGGCCGTTTACCCGCAAAGTCCCCGTGCGTGGCAAGCCCCGCACCTACGGACCACCTCCGGGCACGCGTTCTGGCCGCGCGGCCGGGACACACCTGCGGAAAGGGCGCCGCCATTCGTGTAGGTGCCGGGCTTGCCCGGCACGGGGCCATTACCCGCAAAGCCACCATGCGGGGCAAGCCCCGCATCTACGGATCACCTCCGGGCCCGCGTTTTGACCGCGCGGCCGGGACACACCTGCGGAAAGGGCGCCGCTCTTCGCGTAGGTGCCGGGCTTGCCCGACACGGGGCCGTTACCCGCAAAGCCACCATGCGGGGCAAGCCCCGCAGCTACGGACCACCTCCGGGCCCGCGTTCTGACCGCGAGGCCGGGGCTCATGCGCGCGGTTCGTAGCGGGCGGCCTCGCGCTCCAGCCAGGCCGGCAGGTCACGCCTGCGCACGCCTTCGCGCCTGGCCCGCTGCAGGCAATCGAGCATGTAGCACCGCTTGCCGGCGGCGTCGCCGGCCAGCGACAGCGCCAGGTCACGGTCCATCCAGCGCCGGAACAGCAGGTACAACGCCACGTGCAGGGCAATGGCCAGCAGACTGACCACGAGCACGATCGCCAGATCCATCACCGCACCTCCGTCGTTGCCGGCAACACCTTCGCCCCACGCACCTGCGCCAGCTCCTGTTCCAGGGTGAGCTCCTGAGGCCCGCGCCGCAGGTGGCCCGCACGCAGTACGCTGCCGCCGGCCAGGTAGAGCAGGTAGGCCTCCCCGGAGCGCAGTGCGACGTTGCGGAACTCCGCCGACGGCAGGCAGCCGATGGCGTCGAGCCGGTTCGCCGGCGCCACCTGCAGCGCCGCACCCCCTGCCCCCTTGATCCACTGGCGTACATGCACCCGGGCATCGTCCGGAGTGAGCGCCACGACGTCGGCGATCACGATGGCGTCGGCCTCGGCGGCCAGCGCGGCGGCCAACGCCTGTTGCTGTCGCAGGTCCCCGGCCACGAGCCGGCGCTGCATGTCGGCGGGCAGGCTGCCGCAGGCGAGCGCCGGCGCCTGCGGCAGCCACAGCAACGCGACCAGCACGCATGGCCAGTACGCGCGCGGCGCGCCACGGCGTCGCGGCATGCAGCCGGCATCCCTGCGCATGCCGCTCAATCCCAGCCCGCGGGCATCTGGCTGCCATCCAGGCCGCCGGTCTCGAAGACCGCGGTGCGGGTGCCACCGGCCTTCACCGGGAACTCGATGCGCACCACCGTGGCCTTGCGCGCCAGCCGCCACAGGCCACGGTTGTCGGTGATGAACATGGCGATCGCCTCGTCGGTATCCGGGCGGTACGCGGCCATCCGCCGTGGCGCCTGGTCGTCCACCGTCACCGTGACCTGGCAGCTGCCGTAGCAGGCCTTGGCGAAGTCGCCGGTCTGCAGCACCAGGTAGGCGTGGCGCTTCCATTCCGGATGGTCGCGGAACACCAGCTGCACCACCTTGGGGCCGGTGCCGTCGACATCGACCCGCTCCTTGCCCTGGATCATCGCCGAGCGCTGCACGCCCTTGCTGCCCACCGATACCTGGTTGTAGCTCCACAGGCCCTGCATGCGGCGCAGCTCGCGCGCGGCCTCGGCCTTCTGCTTGACCTCGGCGAAGCCGGGTTCGATGCGGCGGGCGGCGTCGGAATCGGGGAACTGGTCGAGCAGCGCGGCGCCGTGGACGCGCGCCTTCTCCCACTCGTTGGCGGTCACCGCCGCGTCGTAGAGCCTGGCGATGCCGTCGGCATCGGCCTCGCGCCTGGCGCGCTCCTGGGCGGCGGCGGCGGCCTGCTGCTGGCGCTCCGCTTCCGGGTTGCTGCAGGCGGCCAGGGCGACGACGCACAGGGCGCCAAGGGTCAGGGGTTTCATCGAGCGACTCCGCGTGGACAGGCGCGGCAATGCCGCGCGGTGGCGCCCACTTTAAACATCCGCTGCCGCGAACCCCAGCCCTGCCGCTGCGGTGCCCGCCCTGGCCCAGACAGAAACGGCGGGCCCGGGGGCCCGCCGTTGTCGGTTCTGCTGCTACGCGCCGGTTACGGCTTGGGCGCGGCCTCGGCCTTGGCGATCATGTCGGCCACCGACGCGGTGGTGATGGGGTGATAGCCCGGCTTGGCCCTGGCGAATACCTCCTTGGCGAAGGCCAGGCCTTCGGGGGTCTTCAGCAGTTCGGCGTAGATCGGCAGGATCAGCTTGCGACGGCCGACCTTCTGGATGAACTCGCCGGCGGCCGGCTGGGCCTGGGTATAACCGCTGCGGATGGCCAGCGGATACCAGCGCATGGCGATCTCGCCGTTCGGGGTGCCGGTGAAGTGGTAGCCCTTGTCCAGCTGCTCGAGCTTGGCCACCGGCACGGTCTTGCCCAGGCCGTCGATGAAGCGCACCCACTCCTGGGTGGTCCACTGGCTGGTCACCTGGTTGCTCGGCAGCTGCTCGCTGCCCAGCCAGGCGATGCGCGCGGTATCGACCACGGCGAAGCCGCGCGAGCGCGCCTTCGGTGCGAACGACGGGATGCCCGGTTCTTCCAGCCACGCGTGCAGTTCGGCGTCGCTCACCGCGGTCGGATTCTTCGGCAGCAGGTTCTTCTTCAGGTACTCGACGAACTGGTCGGTGTTGGCGCTCTGGAAGGCATGGTCATCGAACCAGCCGCGCAGGAACGGGTCGAACACCTCGCGGCCGAAGCGCTGCTCCAGGAACTGCAGGAACCACGCACCCTTGACGTAGGCCACCTGGCTCAGCGCGTCGTCCGGGTCGCGCTCGGTCAGCGGCGGCAGCGCCAGCGCCTGGTCGGCCGGGCTCATGTCCTTCACTTCGTTGAGCAGGTCGGTCTGGTCGATCTCGCGCTCCATCTCGGCCGCCTCCTGGCCGTACAGCGCTTCGGTGATGCGCGCCTGCACGTAGGTGGTGAAGCCTTCGTTGAGCCAGATGTCCTTCCAGCTGGCGTTGGTCACCAGGTTGCCCGACCAGCTGTGCGCCAGCTCATGGGCGACCAGCGAGACCAGCGACTTGTCGCCGACGATCACGGTCGGGGTGGCGAAGGTCAGGCGCGGGTTCTCCATGCCACCGAACGGGAACGACGGCGGCAGCACCAGCATGTCGTAGCGGCCCCAGCGGTATTCGCCGTACAGCTTCTCGGCGGCACCGATCATCTTCTCGGTGTCCTCGAACTCCTTGGCCGCCTTGTTGACCATGGCCGGCTCGGCCCACACGCCCGAGCGCGGCGAGATCGGCTCGAACACCAGGTCGCCGGCGGCGATGGCCAGCAGGTAGGACGGGATCGGCTGCGGCATCTTGAAGGTGTAGTCGCCGTCACGGGCCGCCTTCGGGTCGTTGTCGGCGCTCATCAGCACCATCACGTCCGGGCGGCTGGCCACGTGCGCGCTGTAGGTGAAGCGCACGCTCGGGGTGTCCTGCAGCGGCACCCACGAGCGCGCGTGGATGGCCTGCGACTGGCTGAACATGAAGGGCAGCTTCTTGCCCTCGGTCATCGACGGCTCCAGCCACTGCAGGCCCGAGGCGGTCGGCGCGGTGTGGTAGGTGATGCGCACGCTGGCCGGCTGCTCCGGGGCCTGGATGGTCAGCTTGCTGCCGAACACCTTGTCCGCCGGCGCCAGCTCGAACTGCAGCGGCGTGGCGGCGCCGTCGGCGGCCAGCGCCTCGACCTTGGCGATGCTCAGTTCGCGGGTGTCCAGCACCAGCTGCCTGGCGGCCTTGTCCTTCCACTCCAGCGCATAGGTGGCGGTGCCGCCGATCTGCTTCTGCTCGAAATCGACCTTCAGGTCCAGCGCCAGGTCCTTGATGACGACCTTGTCCGGCTCGGCGTAGGAGCTTTCATCGTGGCTGCGGCTGACGGTGTTCACGGCGGCGGCGGGCTTCTCGGCGACGGGGGCGGCGACGGGGGCGGCGGGGTCCTTGGCGCAGCCGGCGGCGAGCGCGACGGCCAGGGGCAGCATCAGGAAGGGTGAACGCATGGGATTCCTAGGGAGCTGAGGAGTGAGTGGAGAGGAGTGAGAAGTGAGAGAAGGCAGAAGCAGGAGCGCGGGCAAATCCGCTGTCTCTTGCTGCTCACTCCTCTTCACTCACTCCTAGATCTTGTAGCCGGAGTGGATGGCGACGATGCCGCCGCTGAGGTTCTTGTAATGGCAGCGCGCGAAGCCGGCCTCGGCCATCATCGCCTTGAGTTCTTCCTGCGGCGGATGCTTGCGGATGCTCTCGGCCAGGTACTGGTAGCTGTCGCCGTCGCCGCGCGCGAACAGCTTGCCCAGCCGCGGCAGCACCTTGAACGAGTGGAAGTCGTAGATCGGCTTGAACCAGTCCGCGGTGACTTCGGAGAACTCCAGCACGCGCGCCTGGCCGCCGACCTTGAGCACGCGGTACATCTCGCGCAGCGCGGCGTCCTTGTCGGTGACGTTGCGCAGGCCGAAGGAAATGGTCACCAGGTCGAAGCTCTGGTCCGGGAATGGCAGCGCCTCGGCGTTGAGCTGCACCCACTCGAAGCCGGACACGTGGCCGCGGTTGGTCAGGCGGTCACGGCCCACCGACAGCATGCCGGCATTGATGTCGCCCAGCACCACGCTGCCCTCGGCGCCGAGCCGCTCCTTGAGCAGCACGGCGATGTCGCCGGTGCCGCCGGCCAGGTCGAGCACGCGGTCGCCCGGCTTCACCTGGGCGGTGGCCACGAAGTAGCGCTTCCACAACCGATGGATGCCCAGGCTCATCAGGTCGTTCATCAGGTCGTAGTTGTCGGCCACCGACGTGAACACCTGGCCGACAAGCTTCTGCTTGTCCTTGGCCGGCACGTCGCGGAAGCCGAAGTGGGTGGTGCCGCTCTTGTAGGGGGATTCGCTCATGCGGCCGATTATCGCACTCCCGCGGCGGCGGCGCGGCGGGCCCCGGGAAGGCGCCGTTATCATGGCCGGCCACCCGACGGATCCCTGCCCCGATGATCGCCACGCCCGACTACCGCGCCCTGCTCGACACCGCCATCGCCGAGGCCCGCCAGGGCCTGGCCGAGGGCGGCATCCCGATCGGCGCGGCGCTGTACCACAACGACGGCCGCCTGCTCGGCTGCGGCCACAACCGCCGGGTGCAGGAGGGCGACCCCTCCATCCACGGCGAAACCGACGCCTTCCGCAAGGCCGGCCGCCAGCGCGGCTACCGCGACACCATCATGGTCACCACCCTGGCCCCGTGCTGGTACTGCTCCGGGCTGGTGCGCCAGTTCAACATCGGCACCGTGGTGGTCGGCGAATCGGTCACCTTCGCCGGCGGCATCGACTGGCTGCGCGAGAACGGGGTCAGGGTCATCGACCTGAACGATGCCGGCTGCATCGCGATGATGCGCGACTTCATCGCCGACAACCCCGAGGTCTGGAACGAGGACATCGGCGAGTAAGGTGCCGCAGCGCCCGCGCAGGACCGCGGCCGCGCCGCGGGCGGCTGCTCCGTTCGGCCGCCATCGCGCCGGGTGTGACGCAGTCCACATCCAGGCAGTTCCGCCATCGCACCGCCACCCCGGTGTCATCGACACCGGCTATGCTCGGTCGTGCAGGGGGCACTGCCATCAAGGTGACGCGATGCATATTCCGCCCGTACACGGACGCCATCGGGAATCGCTGCGCCAGGCCGGCGAACGCCTGCGCGCCCACTATGCCCGCCATCGCCGCTCCGCCGCCTTCTGGGACGCCTACCAGCAGATCCAGAACGAGCTGGCCGCCGCCTTCCCCGAGCACCGCGCCGAGCTATGCAACCGCATGGCCACCTTCGCCCAGCGCCTGGGGGCGGTGGAGGAAGCGCAGCTGGTGGATGCGGCGGTGCGCCCGGACTGACCGCCAGGGCACGTGACGCCGCCGCCGGGGCATGCCGCGGCGGCGCCATGCCGGCGCGGCGACCAGCGCCGCGCAGCGGTCAGGCCTGCGGCGGTTCCCCGTTCGCGGCCAGGCGGCGCCGATTGAACAGGCGCTGCACCACCACGAAGAACAGCGGGATGAAGAACAGGCCAAGCACGGTGCCGGCGATCATGCCGCCCAGTACGCCGGTGCCGATGGCGCGCTGCGCGCCGGAACCGGCGCCCGAAGCGATGGCCAGCGGCAGCACGCCCAGGCCGAACGCCAGCGAGGTCATCACGATCGGGCGCAGGCGGTCGCGTACCGCATGCATCGTCGCCTCGATCACCCCCGCGCCCTTCTCCAGGTGCTCCTTGGCGAACTCGACGATCAGGATCGCGTTCTTCGAGGTCAGGCCCACCGTGGTCAGCATCGCCACCTGGAAATAGACGTCGCGCTCCATGCCGCGGAAGGTGTTGGCCAGCACCGCGCCGAGGATGCCCAGCGGCGCCACCAGCAGCACCGCGGTCGGCACGCTCCAGCTCTCGTACAGCGCGGCCAGGCACAGGAACACGATCAGCAGCGACAGGGTGTACAGCAGCGGCGTCTGCGCACCGGCCTCGCGCTCCTGGTAGGACACCGCGGTCCACTCGATGCTGAAGCCCGGCGGCAGCTGGCTGGCCAGCTTCTCCACTTCGGCCATGGCGTCGCCCGAGGCCACGCCCGGCGCGGCCTCACCCTGGATTTCCAGCGCGGACACGCCGTTGTAGCGCTCCAGCCGCGGCGAACCGTAGTCCCAACGCTGGCTGGCGAAGGCCGAGAACGGCACCATCTGCCCGGCGCTGTTCTTCACCGTCCACAGGTTGAAGTCCTCCGGGTTCATGCGGAAGCCGTCGTCGGCCTGCATGTACACGCGCTTGACCCGACCGCGGTCGATGAAATCGTCGACGTAGCTCGAGCCCCACGCGGTGGCCAGGGTGCTGTTGATCGCATCCAGCGACAGCCCGTGGGCGCCGGCCTTGGCCACGTCGATGTCCAGCCGCAGCTGCGGGGTATCGTCCAGGCCGTTGGGGCGGACGTTGGCCAGCTTGCTGCTCCTGGCGGCCATGCCCAGCAGTTGGTTGCGCGCGTTGACCAGCGCCTCGTGGCCCTGCCCGGTGTTGTCCTTCAGGAAGAAGGTGTAGCCCGAGGCGGTACCCAGCTCCGGCATCGCCGGCGGCGGGAAGGCGAAGATGAAGGCGTCCTTGATCTGCCCCAGCGCGGCCATCGCGCGCCCGGTGACCGGGCCCACGCCCTGGTCGGCAGTGCGCTCGTCCCAGTCCTTGAGCTTGACGAACGCCATGCCCGAGTTCTGGCCCATGCCGGAGAAGCTGAAGCCCTGCACCGAGAACACCGATTCCACCGCGTCCTTCTCGTTCTGCAGGAAGTGGTCCTCCAGCTTGTAGATCGACTCCAGCGTGCGCTCCTGGGTGGCGCCCACCGGCGCCTGCACCAGCGCCATCAGGATGCCCTGGTCCTCGTTGGGCAGGAACGAGCTGGGCAGGCGCATGAACAGCACCGCCATGGCCACCGCCAGCGCCGCGAACACCGCCATGAACCGCCACGGCCGCGCCAGGATCCCGCGCACGCCGCGCTGGTAGGTCGCGCTGGTGCGGTCGAAGCCATTGTTGAAGCCGTTGAAGAAGCGCCCGGCCAGGCCGCGGTGGGCGACATGGTGCTCGCCCTTCTTCAGCGGCTTGAGCATGGTCGCGCACAGCGCCGGGGTCAGCACGATCGCCACCAGCACCGACAGCGCCATCGCCGAGACGATGGTCGCCGAGAACTGGCGGTAGATCACGCCGGTGGAGCCGCTCATGAACGCCATCGGCACGAACACCGCCGACAGCACCAGGCCGATACCGACCAGCGCGCCGGTGATCTGCCCCATCGACTTGCGCGTGGCCTCCAGCGGCGACAGCCCTTCCTCGGACATGATGCGCTCGACGTTCTCCACCACCACGATGGCGTCGTCCACCAGCAGGCCGATCGCCAGCACCATGGCGAACATGGTCAGCATGTTGATCGAGAAGCCCAGCGCGGCGAGGATGCCGAACGTGCCCAGCAGCACCACCGGCACCGCGATCGTCGGGATCAGCGTGGCGCGGAAGTTCTGCAGGAACAGGTACATGACCAGGAACACCAGCACGATCGCCTCGAGCAGGGTCTTGACCACGCCCTTGATCGACACCTTCACGAACGGCGTGGTGTCGTACGGGATCACCGCCTTGAGCCCGTGCGGGAAATTGGCCGCCAGCTCGTCCAGGGTCTTGCGCACGCCTTCGGCGGTGTCCAGCGCGTTGGCGCCGGTGGCCAAGGTGACGGCCAGGCCGGAGGCCGGCTTGCCGTTGTAGCGGGTCACGAAGTCGTAGGTTTCCGCGCCCAGCTCCACCCGCGCCACGTCGCCCAGCCGCAGCGTCGAGCCGTCGGCCTCGGTGCGCAGCACGATATCGCGGAACTGCTGCGGGGTCTGCAGCCGGTCCTGCGCGTTGATGGTGGCGTTGAGCTGCTGGCCCTTCACCGCCGGCGCGCCGCCCAGCTGGCCCACGGCCACCTGCGCGTTCTGCGCGCGTACCGCCGCGCTCACCTCGTCCACCGAGACCCGGTAGGTCTGCAGCTTGTTCGGGTCCAGCCAGATGCGCATGGCGTACTTGCCGCCGAACACCTCGATCGAGCCCACGCCCGGCACCCGGCTGAGCGGGTCCAGGACGTTGGAGCCGACGTAATCGGAGATGTCGTGCTCGTCCATGCTGCCGTCCTCGGACACGAAGCCGACGACGTTGAGGAAGCCCGAGCTGGACTTGGCGACGTTGATGCCCTGGCGCTGCACTTCCTGCGGCAGCAGCGGCATCGCCAGCTGCAGCTTGTTCTGCACCTGCACCTGGGCGATGTCCGGGTTGGTGCCGCTCTCGAAGGTCAGGGTGATGCTGGCCTGGCCGTTGGAAGAGCTGTTCGACGAGAAGTAGATCAGCCCGTCCAGGCCCTTCATGTTCTGCTCGATGATCTGCGTCACCGAGTCCTCGACCACCTTGGCCGACGCACCCGGGTAACTGGCCGAGATCGATACCGCCGGCGGCGCGACCTCCGGGTACATCGAGACCGGCAGCTTGAGCATCGCCAGCGCGCCGGCGAGCATGATGATGATGGCGATGACCCACGCGAAGATGGGCCGATCAATGAAGAAGCGAGCCATGGATGTCTCCGCTTACTGCTGGGCGGCCGGTGCGGCGGGCGCCGCGGGCTTGGCGGGCTCGGCACCCTTCTCGGTGGCCTGCACCGGCATGCCCGGGCCGATCTTCTGCAGGCCCTCGACGATGACCTTGTCGCCGGCCTTCAGGCCGTCCTCGACCAGCCACTTGTCGCCGATGGCACGGCTGACGGTGACCGCGCGCTGGGCGACCTTGCCCTCGCCATCGACCACCATCGCGCTCGCATTGCCCTTGGGGTCGCGGGTGATGCCCTGCATCGGCACCAGCAGCGCGTCCTGGCGCACGCCGCTGCCCAGCACCGCACGTACGAACATGCCCGGCATCAGCACCTGCTCGGGATTGTCCACCCGCACCCGCAGGCCATAGCTGCCGGTGCCGGGGTCGACACTGACCTCGGAGAACTCCAGCGTGCCCTTGTGCGCGTACGTGCTGCCGTCTTCCAGCACGATGTCCACCGGCAGCCCGGTCGCGCCCTGCAGGCGCCCGGCGGCCAGCTCGCGGCGCAGCTGCAGCAGCTCGGCCGAGGACTGGCTGACGTCGATGTAGATGGGGTCCAGCTGGTTGATGGTGGCCAGCGCTTCGGCCTGGCCGGCACTGACCAGCGCGCCCTGGGTGACGCTGGACTTGCCGATCTGGCCGCTGATCGGCGCGGTGATGCGGGCATAGCCCAGGGTGACGTTGGCCGCGTCCAGCGCGGCGCGGGCGGCACCGACGTCGGCCTCGGCCTGCTTCCAGGCCGCCTGCGCGTTCTCGTCGTCCTGCACGCTGATCACCCGGCTCTTGACCAGCTCGGTACTGCGCCGCGCGGCCAGCCGCGCGGCGTTGGCGCTGGCTTCGGCGCGCGCCAGCTGCGCCCGCGCGCTGTTGGCCTGGGCACGGTAGGCGGCGTCGTCGAGCTGGTACAGCGGCTGGCCCTGCTTGACCACGCTGCCCTCGGTGAACAGGCGCCGGGCGACGATGCCGCTGACCTGCGGCCGCACTTCGGCCACCTGGTAGCCGGTGGCCCGGCCGACCAGTTCGCGGGTCAGGGTGACCGGCTCGGCCTTCAGGGTGACGACGGTGACCTGCCCGGGGCCACCACCCTGCTGCGGCGGCTGCCCGCCACAGGCGGCCAGTGCGCCGGCGACCAGCAGCGACAGGAGGACGGGGCGGAGAATCGATCGACTCATGGCGGGGAAACTCGGCAGTAAGGAAGGAAGCCATGCGACCGGGCCGGCCCGCCCTGGACGGCGGCCACCCGCGGCGGCGCACAGGAAGGGCCTGCGCACGTTACCGCGATCGAATGACGGCAAAAGAGCGCGGAAGGATACATACATGCATGTCTGTTTGTAAATTGGTAGAATTCAGACATGTTTCATGTCAGTTGTGTGCAACGGCACTGCGATGGCGCGTAAGAGCAAAGAGGACGCACAGGCGACCCGCGAGGGCATCCTCGACGCGGCGATCGCCTGTTTCCACGAACACGGCGTGGTCGGCACCACGCTGGCGATGATCGCCACCCGCGCCGGCTATACCCGCGGCGCGGTGTACTGGCATTTCCGGAACAAGACCGAAGTGCTGGAGGCGATGATCGAGCGCGACCGCATGCCGTTCGTGCAGCGCCTGCAGCGCACCTACGCGCCGCAGCGGCAGACGCCGATCCTGGACCTGCGCGAGGTCATCCGCGTTTCGCTCGCCGAACTGGCCGGCGACCCGCGGCAACGCAGCCTGATGGAGATCCTGCTGCGCAGCGAGCAGTCCAGCGAAAGCCTGAGCATCCAGGCGATGCAGCGCCAGAACTCGCAGGAGGAGCTGGACATGGTCACCCGCACCCTGGAGCGCGCGCGCGAACTGGGGCAGCTGCGCCCCGGGGTCGACGCGGCCACCGCCAGCCGCATGCTGCACATCAGCCTGACCGGCGCGCTGTACAACGCCATGGCGCAGCCGGAAGAGTACGACCTGGAGCGCGACGGGCTGATGGTGATGGACGTGGTGCTGCAGGCCTACGTCCGCGAGGGGGTGTTCCAGCCGGGCGTGTTCCCGGCGCACGAGGACAGCGCGGGCTGGGATACCTTACGCCCCGCCCTGGCGGCGCCCGGAACGACGACGGCGCCCACAGGGGGCGCCGTCGTCGCACAGGCGGTGGGGTTACAGGATGTAGCGGCTCAGGTCCGGGTCCTGCACCAGTTCGCCCAGGTGCCGGTCGACGTAAGCGGTGTCGATGGCCAGGGTTTCGCCGTCGCGGTCCGGCGCCTCGTAGCTGAGCGTGTCCAGCAGCCGTTCCAGCACCGTGTGCAGGCGGCGGGCGCCGATGTTCTCCTGCCGCTCGTTGACCTGGAACGCGATCTCGGCCAGGCGCTCGATGGCGTCGGCGGTGAAGCTCACCTTGACCCCCTCGGTGGCCAGCAGTGCTTCGTACTGCTTGGTCAGCGCCGCCTTCGGCTCGGTAAGGATGCGCACGAAGTCGTTCTTGCTGAGCGCGCCCAGCTCGACGCGGATCGGGAAGCGCCCCTGCAGCTCCGGGATCAGGTCGCTGGGCTTGGCCAGGTGGAACGCGCCGGAAGCGATGAACAGGATGTGGTCGGTCTTGACCGTGCCGTACTTGGTGGACACGTTGGAGCCTTCCACCAGCGGCAACAGATCGCGCTGCACGCCTTCGCGCGAAACATCGCCCCCACCCACGTTGTCGCCACGCTTGGCGACCTTGTCGATCTCGTCGATGAACACGATGCCGTGCTGCTCGCAGGCCTCGATCGCGGCCGTGCGGATGTCGTCCTCGTTGACCAGCTTGCCGGCCTCCTCTTCGACCAGCAGCGGGCGTGCGGCCTTGATCGTCAGCGTGCGCTTGTTCGACTTGGCGCCGCCCAGATTGGCGAACATCGAACGCAGCTGCTGGCCCATTTCCTCCATGCCCGGCGGGGTCATGATGTCCATGCTCACGTTGGCGGACATCTCCAGCTCGATCTCGCGCTCGTCCAGCTCGCCGTTGCGCAGCATGCGCCGGAACTTGATGCGGGTCTCGCTGTCGGCCGCCGACGGCTCGTTGCGCGCGGCCTCCGCATCGAAGCCGATGCCGACGCTGCGCCGCGGCAGCAGCGCGTCGAGGATGCGGTCCTCGGCCTTCTCCTCGGCCTGGGTGCGCACCCGCACCTTGGCCTGCTCGCGGTACAGCTTGACCGCGGTGTCGGCCAGGTCGCGGATGATCTGCTCCACGTCCTTGCCGACGTAACCGACTTCGGTGAAGCGGGTCGCCTCGACCTTGACGAACGGCGCATTGGCCAGCGTCGCCAGGCGCCGCGCGATCTCGGTCTTGCCGACGCCGGTGGGGCCGATCATCAGGATGTTCTTGGGCATCACCTCGTTGCGCAGCTCGGCCGGCAGCTGCATGCGCCGCCAGCGGTTGCGCAGGGCGATGGCGACCGCGCGCTTGGCGTCGTGCTGGCCGACGATGTGCCGGTCCAGCTCCTGCACGATCTCGCGCGGGGTCATGGTGGCGGAGGAAACTTCGATCTTGTGGGTCATGGCTCTACCTGGAAAACGAGGGCGCCGGGGGGTGGCGGAAGTCGCGGGCTGCACGGAACGCCGGAACCGATGAGCGCGGGGATGCCGCGCATCGGCCCCACCGGCTTCATGGGTGCATGCGGCACGTGCCTCAGAGTTCTTCGACCACCACGTTGGTATTGGTATAGATGCAGATGCCGCCGGCGATGTTGATCGCCTCGGTGGCCACCGCGCGCGCGTCCATCTGGGTATGCGCCAGCAGCGCGCGCGCCGCGCTCAGGGCGTAGGAACCGCCGGAGCCGATGGCGATGATGCCGTCTTCCGGTTCGATCACGTCGCCGGTGCCGCTGATGATCAGCGAGGTTTCCCGGTCGGCCACGGCCAGCAGCGCCTCGAGCTTGCCCAGGCGGCGTTCGGTGCGCCAGTCCTTGGCCAGTTCCACCGCCGCGCGGGTCAGCTGGCCGTGCTTCTCCAGCTTGGCCTCGAACAGCTCGAACAGGGTGAAGGCATCGGCGGCGGCGCCGGCGAAGCCGGCCAGCACCTGGCCGTCGCGGCCGAGCCGGCGCACCTTGCGCGCATTGCCTTTCATCACCGTGTGGCCCAGCGTGACCTGGCCATCGCCGGCGATCGCCACGTGCTCGCCGCGACGCACGCAGCAGATGGTGGTGGCGTGGAAAACATTCGGGTTCTGGCTGGGATCCATTGGGGCCTCCGGGGTGTCCCGGCAACAATGGGGGCAGTGGCCGACGGTTCAAGCAGCCGCCCGCGGGCAGCACAGCTTGATTCAGGTCAAGTGGCGGCCGCTGCGGCCCCACCATCATGGCGGCGTGGCCCGGCCACCCGAGGAACACCGTGATTCCCTACCCGCTGCTGCTCACCGCGCACCTGTTCGCCGCACTGATGTTCGTCGGCGCGGTGTTCTTCGAGGTGCTGATCCTCGGCAGCGCCCTGGCCCAGGTATCGGCGGCGACCCGGCAGCGCATCGAGGCGGCCATCGCCCGCCGCGCGCGCCGGGTGATGCCGTGGGTACTGGCGGTGCTGTACGCCAGTGGCCTGGGCATGGCCTGGCATTACCGCATGGCGCTGGCGCAGCCGCTGGCCAGCCGTTTCGCGTTGCTGCTCACGCTGAAGATCGCACTGGCGCTGAGCGTGCTCGGCCACTTCGCCGTGGCGATGGCCACGCGCGGCGACGGTCCGCGCATCGAACGCCGCTTCCGGCGCATCCACCACAGCGTGTTCTGCCACATGCTCGGCATCGTGCTGCTGGCCAAGGCGATGTTCCATCTCAGCTGAGTGCGCGGATCCGCGCCGGCACGCCGGGCATGGCACAGGTAGCCGCCATGCCGGACGCTGTGCAGGTGCGCCTGCGCGATGCCCGGATGGTCCAGCTGGCTGCCCAGCCACGCCCCCACCTGCACGCCCTCCCTCACCTCGGCGGCCACCCGGCAGCCGGCGGGGTCGCAGGCGCGCACCGACAACAGCCGGTGCGCGACATACGGCGGCACCTCGTTGGCCGCCAACCGCGCCGGCATCGCCCCGCGGCGGATGAACACCGGCCCGCCGGCGCGGTATGGCGACGCCGCGGGCGGGTGCCAGTACGGCACCAGCAGCAATTCCTCGCCGGCCGCGGCATCGCGCAGGCTGACGCGACAGGGGAAGCCGCGCGCGCTGTCGGCGATGCGGCGCACGGCATAGCGCGCCGCCAGCCCGGCGTCATCGGGATCGAACAGGGGCTGCAGCGATGCGGGATCGATGCCGGAAAGCACGGAGGCGGCCATGGCGCTCAACGGGAAGCGGGACAGGCGTGCAGGATGTCGCCACGATGGGACCCCGGCCGGCCCTATCCAGACGCGGCATTGCGTCCGTGCGGAAGCGCTGCTCAGTCTGACGGGGAGCTGCGCCGCTTGGCGCGCGGATGCGCCGCGTCGTAGACCTTGGCCAGGTGCTGGAAATCCAGGTGGGTGTAGATCTGGGTGGTGGCGATGTCGGCATGGCCAAGCAGTTCCTGCACGCCGCGCAGGTCGCCGGACGACTCCAGGATGTGGCTGGCGAAGCTGTGCCGCAGCATGTGCGGATGCACGTGCTTGAACAGCCCCTGGCGCTGCGCCAGCTGCTTGATCCGGATCTGCACCGCGCGCTGGCTGATCGCGCCGCCACCGCGGCCGGGGAACACCGGGCCGTCGTTGCCGCCGCCACTGTCCTTGCGCCACGCCAGCAGTGCCGCCAGCGCGTGCGAACCGACCGGCACGGTGCGCTCGCGGTTGCCCTTGCCGTGCACCAGCACCATCGCGCTGGCCAGGTCGATATCGCGCCAGCGCAGCGCGCACAGCTCGCTCAGGCGCAGGCCCGAGGAATAGAACAGTTCCAGCAGCGCGCGGTCGCGCAGGCCCAGCGGCGCGTCGGTCGGCAGCTCGACCAGGCGCACCGCCTCGTCGGCATCGAGCACCTGCGGCAGCTTGCGCGGCGCCCTGGGCGCGCGCAGCCCGGCCGCCGGGCTGCTGCCGATCGCGCCGCGCTTGAGCAGCCAGGCGTAGAAGCTGCGGATCGCCGACAGGCGCCGCTGCAGGCTGCGCGGCGACAGGCCGCGGCGGTGCCCGGCGGCGATGAATGCGCGCAGCTGGTCGGTTGCCAGCGCCAGCGGTTCGCCGGCCCCCTGCGCATCGCACCACTGCGCCAGCGCCGCGAGGTCGCGCCGGTACGCATCGAGGGTGTGCGCGGACATGCGCCGCTCGACCTGCAGGTAGGACAGGAAAGCTTCGACGGCGTCCATCGCCGCGGCCACCTCAGCCGGCGCGGAACCGCTGCAGCGCCACCACCAGCGATTCGCCCATCATGCGCAGGAACAGCGTGCCCATGCCGGGATAGAAGCGGTTGGGGTCGTGGCTGCCGACGGCGATCAGGCCGACCCCCGGCAGCGGCAGCAGCGCGGTGGACATCACCTCGCCGACCCGCTCGCCATACAGCACTTCGTTCTTCTCCGGCTGCAGGCGGCCGCAGATCGGCTCGCCATCCTGCAGGCAGTCGTGGAACGGCGCCAGCCGCGCGTCGCCGGCGGCGATGACCTGCAGCCATGGCGCCTGTTCCAGTTCCGCCACCGGCTGCAGGCTGACGATGCGCACCAGGTCGCCGGCGAAGTCCTCCTCCAGCGACGCGGCCATCGCGCGCAGGGTGTCGGCGGCGTTGCCCTGGCGCATCAGCGCCAGGGTCAGCTGGTGGGTGCGCACCGCCAGGCGCTCGTTGACCTGCGCGTTGGTGCCCAGCTCGACCAGCCGCCGCGACAACTCGCGGTTCTTGTCGCGCAGCACTTCCAGCTGGTAGCTGGCCAGCGACGCGGTCGGGCCGTCATCGCGCGGCACCACCAGGGTCAGCGCCAGGTCGGGGAACTGCTTGAGGAAGGTTGGATGACGCCGCAGCCAGGCCGCGACTTCATGCGCGCCGATCTTCTCCAGGGTTTCGTTCATCCCATCCACTCTCCATCGAATACGAAGGCCGCCGGGCCGGACATCACGATCTGCGCGTCATCGGCCGGCCACTGGATGCGCAGGTCACCGCCGGGCAGCGACACCACGGCATCGCGCGCCAGCCGGCCGCGCTGCATCAGCACCACCGCCGCGGCGCAGGCGCCGCTGCCACAGGCCAGGGTCTCGCCGACGCCGCGCTCGAACACCCGCAGGCGGATATGCCCGCTGTCCAGCACCTGCGCGAAGCCGACGTTCACCGACTCCGGGAACGAGGCATGCTGCTGCAGCAGCGGGCCGATCCGCTCCACCGGTGCGGCGTCGATCAGGCCCACTTCCAGCACCGCGTGCGGGTTGCCCATCGACACCGCGCCGAAGCGCACGTTCTCGCCCTGCAGCGGCACCACGTATTCCTCGCGCGCGCGCGGGAAACCGATCAGCGGAATCGACGCCGGCGCGAACTCGGGCCGGCCCATCGCCACCGCGTAATGCCCGGCGTCCAGCCGCTGCACGACATGCGTGCGCAGCGGGCTGTCGATCAGGAATTCCTCCCCCTGCGCCGCGCCGTCGCGTACCAGCCAGGCGCCCACGCAGCGCGCGCCGTTGCCGCACTGCTGGGAGGTGGAGCCGTCGGAGTTCCAGATCCGGTATGAGGCCACCGAGCCGGCGGCGCGCGGCGGCTCGATGGTCAGGATCTGGTCGCAGCCGACGCCACGGTGGCGGTCGGCCAGGCGCGCGGCCAGCCCGGCATCGGGCGGTGGGGTGCCGTCACGCAGGTCCAGCACCACGAAATCGTTGCCGGCACCGTGCATCTTGCTGAAACGCAGGCGCGGCGCGGCCGCCCTATTCATGGTCGTGGCCGTCGGCCTTCGCGTCCTGTGCGGGGCCGTCGGCCGGCGGCTGCGGGGCGGGCTTCACTTCCTGCTCTTCCACCGGCACCGGCTTCTGCGGCATCACCAGCGGCCCCTTGTTGCCGCAGGCGGTGAGGACCAGCAGCGCACAGGCGGCTGCAACGAGCATCGGAAGGCGGGACGTCTTGTTCATGGCCCGAGTATATCCACTCGGCGGTCAACACAGCCGCGCGCCCACGCACCCGGGCTCACTCTGCCGGCGGCAGCGGGCGCGTCCACAGCCAGGTGCAGACGCAGGCCATGCTGCCGATCGAAATCCCCTTCACCCAGGCCAGCGGCACGCACCACAACATGATCAACGCGCAGGCCAGCATGGTGAGGGTGGCCATCCATTTGCCACTGCGGCTGACCGCGCCGTGCGCCTGCCAGTCGGCGATGGCCTTGCCGAAGCGCGGATGCGACAGCAGCCAGCGGTGCAGCCGGGCGGAGCCGCGCGAGGCGGCCCAGGCCGCGATCAGCACGAACACCGTGGTCGGCAACCCCGGCACGAAGATGCCGACGATGCCCACCCCGAGGCTGGCATAGGCCAGCAGCCACCACGCCCAGCGCAGGCGTGGCGGGCGCGGTCCGCGCGGGGTGGGCGGCTCCGGCACGTACGCCGCTGCCGTCAGTGCGCCACGTCCAGCTGCGACAGCACGAACGCGTAGGCCTCGGCCAGCTCGTGGTAGCGCTGGAAGCGGCCGGACTTGCCGCCATGGCCGGCTTCCATGTTGGTGCGGAACACGATGGGATGGGTGCCGGTGTTGACGTCGCGCAGGCGCGCCACCCATTTGGCCGGCTCCCAGTACTGCACCTGCGAATCCCACAGCCCGGTACCGACGAACAGCGCCGGATAGGCCTGCGCCCGCACGTTGTCATAGGGCGAGTAGCCGAGCATGTAGTCGTAATACGGCTTCTGCTCGGGGTTGCCCCACTCGTCATACTCGTTGGTGGTCAGCGGGATGCTGGCGTCAAGCATGGTGGTGACCACGTCCACGAACGGCACCTGCGCCACCATCACCCGGTAGTCGGCCGGCGCCTGGTTGGCGACCGCGCCCATCAACAGGCCGCCGGCGCTGCCACCGGCCGCGGCCACCCGGTCCTTCGCCGCGTAGCCCTGCGCCACCAGCGCGCGGGTGACGTCGATGAAGTCGTTGAAGGTGTTCTGCTTGCGCAGCAGCTTGCCATCCTCGTACCAGTGCCGGCCCATTTCCTCGCCGCCGCGGATATGGGCGATGGCATAGACCACGCCGCGGTCCAGCAGGCTGACCACGCTCTGGTTGAAATACGGATCCATCGACATGCCGTAGCTGCCGTAGGCGTACTGGTACAGCGCGGCGGTGCCGTCCTTGCGGAAGCCCTTGCGGTAGACCAGCGACACCGGCACCCGGGCGCCGTCGCGCGCGGTCACCCACACCCGCTCGGTCTGGTACAGCGACGGGTCGTAGCCGATCACCGGCTGCTGCTTGAGCTGGCGCCGCTCGCCGGTCTTCACGTTCAGTTCGTAGGTGGTGGCCGGCGTGGTCAGTGAGGTGTAGCTGTAGCGCAGCCAGTCGGTGTCCGGTTCGGCGTTGACCGACAGGCCCATCGAATACGCCGGCTCGTCGGCCCTGACCAGTTCGCTGCGGCCGTCGGCGAACAGCAGGCGCACCCGCTCCAGCGCCTCGGCGCGTTCGGCGATGGCGGTGAAGCCGTCGAACAGCTCGAAGCCTTCCACCAGCACCTGCGGGTCGTGCTTCACCCAGTCGCGCCATTGCGCGCGCGAGGTGGCGCCGTCCGTCGCAGTGACCAGCTTGAAGTTCTTGGCGCCGTCGGCATTGGTCCGGATCACCCAGCGGCCATCGAAATGGTCGGCGTCGTACTCCACGTCGCGCTCGCGCGGCGCCAGCACGGTGAACACCGCCGGGTCGGCGGCCGGCGCGTAGCGCAGCTCGGAGGACACGGTGCTGTCCACGCCGATGGTGATGTAGCGGTCGTCGCGGGTGCGGCCCACGCCCATGTAGAAGCTGTCGTCGTCTTCCTCGTAGACCAGCGCGTCGCTGCTGGCCGGGGTGCCGAGCACGTGCTTCTTCACGCGCACCGTGAGCAGGGTCTCCGGGTCGTTCTCGACGTAGAACAGGGTGCGGTTGTCATCGGCCCACACCACGTTCGGCGACACCCCGTGGATCACGTCCGGCAGCAGCTGCCCGGTGGCAAGGTCCTTGAACCGGATCACGTACTGGCGGCGGCCGACGTCATCCTCGGCCCAGGCCAGCAGGCGGTTGTCCTGGCTGACTTCCATGTCGTCGACGGCGAAGTAGCCCTTGCCCTCGGCCATGGCGTTCAGGTCCAGCAGCACCTCTTCCGGCGCCTGCATGTCGCCCTTGCGGCGGGCGTGGACCGGGTAGTCCTTGCCGGTCTCGTAGCGGGTGTAATACCAGTAGCCGCGCTCGCGGTACGGCACGCTGGCGTCGTCCTGCTTGATGCGGCCGACGATCTCGGCGTAGAGCGCGTCCTGCAGCGGCTTGAGCGGCGCCATCAGCGCATCGGTGTAGGCATTCTCGGCGTTGAGGTAGGCCAGCATCGCCGGGTCCTTGCGTGCGTCGTCGCGCAGCCAGTAGTAGACGTCCTCGCGGACCGCGCCGAACGGCGCCCTGACCTGGTGGGGACGCTTTTCGGCATCGGGGGGGACGGGCGGGGAAGCGGCGGCGGTATTCATCATCAGGCTTGCGACCAACAGGCAAAGGACAGGTTTCACGGCACGGGCTCCATGGACGGACACGTTGCCGCCCGGGCGATGGCCGACAGTGTGCCATGGACGTCGCCGCGGGCACGGCCTGCGCGCGGCGGCCTATGATGGCGGCGATGAACACCGCCGCCCCCACCCCGTCCGGCTACAGCCGGCGCAGCCACGAGATCGCCCCGTTCCATGTCATGTCCCTGCTGGCCCGCGCCAATGCGCTGGAGCAGGCCGGCCACGACGTGATCCACCTGGAGATCGGCGAACCCGATTTCACCACCGCCGCGCCGATCATCCGCGCCGGCCAGGCCGCGCTCGCCGCCGGTCATACCCGCTACACCGCCGCGCGCGGCCTGCCGGCGCTGCGCGAGGCCATCGCCGGCTTCTACCGCGGCCGCTACGGCCTGGAGATCGACCCGGAACGGATCCTGGTGACCCCGGGCGGCTCGGGCGCGCTGCTGCTGGCCTCCAGCCTGCTGGTAGACCCGGGCCGGCACTGGCTGCTGGCCGACCCGGGCTATCCGTGCAACCGCCATTTTCTGCGCCTGGTCGAGGGTGCCGCGCAGCTGGTGCCGGCCGGCCCGGACAGCGGCTACCAGCTGACCCCGGCGCTGGTCGAGCGGCACTGGAACGATGACAGCGTCGGCGCGCTGGTCGCCTCACCCGCCAATCCCACCGGCACCACGCTCGATGCCGCGCAGCTGGCCGCGCTGTCGGCCACGCTGAAGGCACGCGGCGGACACCTGGTGGTGGACGAGATCTACCACGGCCTGACCTACGGCTTCGACGCGCCCAGCGTGCTGCAAGTGGACGACGAGGCGTTCGTGCTGAACAGCTTCTCCAAGTACTTCGGCATGACCGGCTGGCGCCTGGGCTGGCTGGTGGCGCCAGCGGCGGCGGTGCCCGAGCTGGAGAAGCTGGCGCAGAACCTGTACATCAGCGCGCCGTCGATGGCCCAGCACGCGGCGCTGGCCTGCTTCGAGCCGGAAACCATCGCCATCTTCGAGCAGCGCCGCGAACAGTTCCGCCAGCGCCGCGACTACCTGCTGCCGGCGCTGCGCAGCCTTGGCTTCCGCATCGACGTGGAGCCGCAGGGCGCGTTCTACCTGTATTGCGACGTAAGCGCATTCACCGACGATGCGCAGGCGTTCTGCGCGCACTTCCTGGAGACCGAGCACGTGGCGTTCACCCCGGGCCTGGACTTCGGCCACCACCGCGCCCGCCAGCATGTGCGCATCGCCTATACCCAGGACGTGGCACGGCTGCAGGAGGCGGTGACGCGGATCGCGCGCGGGCTGAAACGCTGGAAGGCCCAGCGCCCGGGACGAGGAGCGGGTGAACAGAAGTGAGGGGGAGTCAAAGCAGCCCCACGCCAACCGGCCTGCGCGCGGTGCGTCAGCATGCCAAAGCGCTCAGGGATCAAGTGAATCAACCTGCAGGATCATGGGGACGCACCTCGGGCTCCCTGACTTCCTGCAACGGACCGACATCCACGCGACTCCGCCATCCCTTGAAATACTGTTCCGACATTTTGTTGAGCGTCTCCACGGCCCGAGTTGCAGGCGGACATGATTGACTGACCGCGTCAACGTCGCCTGCCAATGCGCCCGAGTTAAGCCCGGCAATGCATAGCCGGGGGCTGTACGCCGCATTGCCGGCAACCGCCCTTATTTCACGGTCGTACCTCGTCTTGGCACGTACCGCCGCGACATCGTCCCGGTATTGCTCCCGCAGCTTGGCGTAGAGCACTTCCGCCCTGCCTCGCTCATCGACCGGCATGGCGGCATACACCGATCTCATGACAGCCTTGAATGTCGGATCATCACGCTCCGCAGCCAGTGTCAGCCATGCCAGGCCCAGGGGTCGATCCTTCGCGACTCCCTCGCCGTTGAAATAGGCAAGGCCAAGGGAGTATTGAGCGGGCTTGCTGCCCCAGCCCGCGGCGAGCAGCAGAAACTCTTCACCTCGCCGATAGTCACCCTTTTCCCACATCTTGAGGGCAAGGCAATAATTGACTTCTCCGGGTAGAAACCGGTAGACCGCCCCGTTGCACTCCAGGGCTGGCGCCGGATCTTCAGACGCAGATACCGAAGGCTGGGCATGCGCGGCGGCAACCGCCCCTGCAATCAACAGGAGCCACAACGATGGCTTCATATTCACCAGCATATTGCGCCTCCCGTTTCCTACTACCAGGGACATGGAGTGGCATCACGTTTTAGGCGTCGCGCGCATCGAAAACCTGGCTGCGCAGGGCGAACCGCATTGGCCCAGAGTGCCGCACATTGGAAGTGCGATCCAGAGCCGGACAAGCCGACGCCACCTTGCGGTGGCGTCGGCTTGATACCTCATTTACCGCCCAGCTGCTCCCACAGGAAGCTGTAGGCCAGCGCCGACATGTGCGCGGCCTGCGCGTTGTTGGCCGCGCCGCCGTGGCCGCCTTCGATGTTCTCGTAGTAGGTCACGTTCTTGCCGGCGTCGATCATCATGGCCGCCATCTTGCGGGCATGGCCCGGGTGCACGCGGTCATCGCGGGTGGAAGTGGTGAACAGCACCGGCGGGTAGTTCTTCGCCGGGTCGAACAGGTGGTACGGCGAGAAGGTCTTGATGAACTCCCAGTCCGCGGTGTCCGGGTTGCCGTACTCGGCCATCCACGAGGCACCGGCCAGCAGGTGGCTGTAGCGCTTCATGTCCAGCAGCGGCACCTGCACCACCACCGCACCGAACAGCTCCGGATACTGGGTGAGCATGTTGCCGGTGAGCAGGCCGCCATTGCTGCCGCCCTGCACGCCCAGGTGCCTGGCGCTGGTGATCCCGCGCGCGACCAGGTCCCTGGCCACGGCTGCCATGTCCTCGTAGGCCTTGTGCCGGTTCTGCTTCAGCGCGGCCTGGTGCCAGCGCGGGCCGTATTCGCCGCCGCCACGGATGTTGGCCACCACGTACACCCCGCCCTTGTCCAGCCACGCGCGGCCCATGCCGCCGGAATAGGACGGGGTCAGCGAGATCTCGAAACCGCCGTAGCCGTACAGCAGGGTCGGGTTGGAGCCGTCGCGCTTCATGTCCTTGCCGTGCACCACGAAGTACGGCACGCGGGTGCCGTCCTTGCTGGTGGCGAAGTGCTGCTCGATCACCTTGCCGCTGGCGTCGAAGAACGCCGGCATGGTCTTGAGCACTTCCGGCTGCTGGCCGATCTGCGCCAGCGACAGCGTGGTCGGGGTCAGGTAATCGGTGACGGTCATCCACACCGCGTCGCTTTCATCCGGATCCACCGCGCCGACGCCGATGGTGCCGAACGCCGGGGCGCCGACGAAATCGCTGCGGGTCCAGCCATCCTTGCCGTGGGTCAGTACCTGCAGCCGGTTCTTGACGTCATCGAGCACGTTCAACACGACATGGTTGCGGGTCCAGGCGGCGCCGGCCAGCGAGGTGCTGTCGGTCGGCGCGAACAGCACGTCGAACTCGCGCTTGCCGGCCATGAAGTCGTCGAACTTCGTCGCCAGCAGCGAGCCGGCGGCGTAGGTCTTGCCGCCCACGGTCCACGGCTCGCGCAGTTCCAGGGTCAGCCACTCGCGGCGCACGCCCTTCTCGGCCGAATTGGGCGCATCGACCTTGGTCAGCTTGCCGTCGGCACCGAGCAGGAACAGCTCGTTGTTGTAGAAGGCGATGGTGCGGCTGACGAAGTCGCGCTCGAAGCCCGGGGTGTCGTCATGCATCGCCGCGATGTACATGTCCTGCGGCGTGCCTTCGTACACCGGGGTGGCCGCCGACATCGGCGTGCCGCGCTTCCAGCGCTTGACCACGCGCGGGTAGCCGGACGTGGTCATGGAGCCGTCGCCGAAATCGGTGTAGACGAACACGGTGTCCTGGTCGATCCAACCCAGGCCGCCCTTGGCCTCCGGGCGGAAGAAGCCGTCCTTGATCCACTCCTTCTTCGACAGGTCGAACTCGCGGGTGACGTCGGCATCGGCACCGCCGCGCGACAGCGCGATCAGGCAGCGGGTGTACTGCGGGCGCAGGCAGTTGGCGCCGTGCCATACCCAGTTCTCGCCTTCGGCCTTGTTCAGCGCGTCCAGGTCCAGGACGGTCTCCCACAGCGGCTCGGCCTTGCGGTACTCGACCAGCGTGGTGCGGCGCCACACGCCGCGCTCATGCTGCTTGTCCTTCCAGAAGTTGTAATAGTAGTCGCCGATCTTCTCGACGCCGGGGATCTTGGCGTCCGAATCCAGCACCGCGCGGATGCCGGCCTCCATCTCCTTGAACTGCGGGCTCTGCGCCAGCCGCGCCTCGGCCTTGGCGTTCTGCTCCTTCACCCACGCCAGCGGCTTGTCGCCGGTGACGTCTTCCAGCCAGGCGTATTTGTCCTGGCCTTCATCGGCGGCCATGGCGGCTCCGGACAGGCTGGCGGTGAACAGGCCCGCGGCAAGGCAGGCGGAAGAGAGTCGGGACATGATGGCTCCATGCGGTCATAGGCCGCGCACGCTAGCACAGCCGCCCTGCGGGCTTCCCCTGTCGAAGGTCAGGCCGCGCGTACCGCGGCGGCCGGGCGCGCCCGGCGCAGGCGCCGCGCCTGCGGCCGCTGCCGGCTGCCGCTGCGTTGCCGCCGGTTGCGCCAGGCCGCGGGCAGGCGGAACCGGTACAGCGCCCACCATGCGCTCAACGGCATGCCCAGCAGCCACAGCGGCAGCCAGCCGATCCAGGCATTGCTGCCGCGCATGGCCGGCCACACCAGCACCAGGGCCAGCCCCGCGAGCGCGGCCTGCCTGACGCAGCGCAACACGCGCGGATCGGGATGTTCGACGGAAGTACGGCGGGACGAGACGGCCATGACATGCTCCGGTAACGGGTTCGGGCGCATGCTGCCGGGCATCCATCTCAGGGGGTGCGACCGGGCATTGACGCATCCATCGCCGCCCATCGAACATGCTGGCGTCATCCACCACGGCGCTCCACTCCGCAATGCGACCCATTCCCGCGTTCCTGTCTGCCTTGTTGCTGAGCCTGACCCTGCCGCTGGCGCCGGCCCTCGCACAGGACGCCGCGGCGGCCGCCCCCCAGGCCGAGGGCATTGCCGACGGCCCGATCGACCTGCAGCGGTTCATGGGACGCTGGTACGTGATCGGACGGGTGCCGAACTTCGTCGAGCGCGGGCATGTGGCCAGCGTCAACACCTACACCCTGCGCGGCGACGACCGGGTCTCGATCCGCTACCAGTACCGCGATGGTTTCACCGCGCCCGAGGAGGAGCTCGACCTGCGCGCGCGGGTGGACGAGGACAGCGGCAACCGCCGCTGGCGCACCTGGTTCTACAAGGTGGTGCCCACCCACACCCGCGTGCTGGAAGTGGCGCCGGACTATTCCTGGGCGCTGATCGGCTACCCGGGCCGCGAAATGGCGTGGATCTTCGCCCGCGAGCCGGACATGGACGCCGCGCTGTACCGGCAGCTGGCGTTGCGCCTGCGCGACCGCTACGAGGTCAACACCGACAAGCTCAAGCGGGTGCCGCAGCATCCGTCGCAGGTCGGCAGGCTCGGCTTCGAGGTGCCCAACCGCGACTGAGCGGCGCCGCCGGAGCCGGCGGCTTTGACCTGCGTCAATCGCCGCGCGCCGGCCGCGGCCTAGCATGGCTGTCCTTCGACCGGGACAACGCCATGCCCAATGCCCCTGCCCGTCCTTGCGCTCCCCGGCCGGCGCGGCGGCGATGAACGCGCAGCTGCAGCGCCGCGGTACGCCGGCGCCATGACGGGGTCAAGCGCGCCGGCGTTGCGGCGCGGGCGGCGTCAGTCGTAGTTGCTCAGCGCCAGCGACAGCAGTGCCTTGGCCTGCTCGCGCAGCGACTGCGGCTCGACGATCTCGGCGTCCGAGCCGTAATGCAGCACGTCCATCAGCAGCTCGCGCGACACGCTGTACGGCACCTTCAGCTCGTAGCGCCCATCGGCCAGGAACCGGCCCTGCTGCTTCGAGTGCCAGTGTTCGTCGGCCACCCAGCGCGCGGCCTTGGCGCTGAACAGGATGGTCGCCCAGCCCTTGGGCGCACCGGAGAAGATGCCGTAGCCGGCACCCAGCTGCGCGTCCAGTTCGCCATCGTCGATGTCGCGCGCGGCCTGGTCGATCACCCGCGCCTTGTGGATGCGGTCCACGGCGAAGCTGCGCAGCGCCTCGCGGCCATGGTCCCAGGCATCCAGGTACCAGTTGTCGCGGTAGTGGGTGATGCGCTGCGGCGAAACCGTGCGCCGGGTGACCTCGTCGGTGGAACGGGCGCGGTAATCGAAGGACAGCTGGCGGCGCTCGAGCACACCCGAAGCCACCGTGCGGAAGCTGGCCTCGTCGAGCTTGCGGCCACGGTGCGGGATCACCCGCACCCGCTCCACCGGCCACGACGAGGCACCGGCCTGGGCCGCCAGCAGGCCCTCGATGCGCTGCTGCAGCGGTGCCAGCACCGAGGACAGCACGCCGCCGCCGGTACGCGCCAGCAGGTGCTGGGACGCCAGCAGCGCGTGCAGTTCCTCCGAGCTCAGCCACAACCCCGGCAGCTCGAACCGGTCGCTTTCCCCGCTCTGGTAGCGGAAACCGGCCTCGCCATCGCCCTCCACCGGCGCCATCAGCGCATCGCGCAGGAAGGCCAGGTCGCGGTAGACCGTGGCCCGTGAACAGCCCAGTTCTTCCTGCAGGCGCGCCACCGTGATCGGATAGCGCGCGGACTTGAGCAGGCGATGCAGTGCGTTGATGCGTTCGTAGCGGTCCATGGCCCGATTATGTCCGACTCGGAGGTGAATGGCGCGCGGCGGCCGCGGCGCCAGGCTTAACCGCGGGTCAAGCGCCCCCGGGCGGCGGGCGGGGGCGGCGGGGCCATCCGGTATCATGAAAACGGTTCCCGTTCCCGCCTTCCCTGGAGACTTCCCGATGTCCCTGCGCGTTTCCCTGCTCCTGCCGTTGCTGCTGTGCGCCCCCATGGCGTGGGCGGACGATGCCTCCGACCCCGCCGCGATGACCTCGCCGTGGAGCGGCAGCGGCGGCGAACTCGGGTTCGCCTCGGCGCGCGGCAACAGCACCACCGAAAGCCTCAACGGCCGCCTGAAGCTGCGCTACACCGACGATGACTGGGTGCACAGCATGGACCTGTTCGGGCTGCGCTCCAGCGCCGAGTACAAGCAGACCGCCGACGACGGCAGCACCTACCGCAAGCGCCAGACCACCGCCAACCGCTATACCGCCGGCGCCGGCAGCGCGCTGCAGCTGGGCGAACACCGCCAGCTGACCGCCACGGTGCGCTACGAAAGCGATGATTTCGCCACCTATGACCGCCAGGGCAGCTTCGGTCTGGGCTATGGCACCCGGCTGATCGACGGCGAACGCCTGGTGCTCGATACCCAGATCGGCCCCGGCGTACGCCGCTCGCACAACTCCGAGACCGACGAGAACCGCACCGGGCTGATCGGCCGCGGTCTGTTCGACCTCAAGTTCGGCCTCACCGACAACACCGACCTGGTGAACACCCTGCTGGTCGAGTCCGGTTCGTACAACACCTTCGCGCAGAACGATTTCGGCGTTTCAGTGGCGATGAACCGCCATTTCGCGCTCAAGGCCGGCTGGCAGGCCCGCTACAACAGCGACGTGGCCGAGGACAAGCGCAAGACCGACACCCTGGCCACGATGAACGTGGTCTACAGCTTCAAGTAAGAAGCCGGGAACGGGGAACAGGAAGACCGGCAGCGGCCGCCGGAGGAGCGCCTGCGGCGCGCCACGGCCACGCGCCACCCGTCCATTCCCCGTTCCCTTTTCCTGTTTCCCGCCTCAGCGCAGCAGTTCGCCGGCGCCGCCGTCCAGCAGTTGGCGCGCGACATCCCGGCCCAGCGCTTCCGGATCGTTGCCCGGGCCCTGCCCCTGCGCGCGCACCGCGCGCCCGTCGGCGACACCGCCGACCAGCCCCTGCAGCCACAGGTCCCCGCCGCGCCATTGCGCCAGCCCGGCCACCGGCACATGGCAACTGCCGTCCAGCGCGCGGTTCATCGCCCGCTCGGCTTCCACGCAGGCGCGGGTAGCGGCGTGGTCCAGCACCGCCAGCAATGCGATCACGTCGGCGGCATCGGCGCGGCATTCCACCGCCACCGCCGCCTGCGCCGGCGCCGGCAGCCACTGCGGCGGGCGCAGCCGGTCGCGGATCCGCGCCCCCAGCTCCAGGCGCTCGAGCCCGGCGCAGGCCAGGATGATGGCGTCGTAATCGCCGGCGTCGAGCTTGGCCAGGCGGGTGTTGACGTTGCCGCGCAGGTCGCGCGCCTGCAGGTCCGGGCGCAGCGCGCGCAGCTGCGCCTGGCGGCGCAACGACGAGGTGCCCACCACCGCGCCATGCGGCAGCGCGTCCAGGCTGGCATGGCGGTTGGAGACGAAGGCATCGGCCGGATCGGCGCGTTCCAGGATCGCCGGCAGCGCGAACGGCGCGTCCAGTTCCATCGGCACGTCCTTGAGCGAATGCACCGCGCAGTCGGCCTCGCCGCGCAGCATCGCCAGCTCCAGTTCCTTCAGGAACAGGCCCTTGCCGCCGATGGCGGCCAGCGAGCGGTCCAGGACCTCGTCGCCGCGGGTGCTCATCGGCACCAGTTCGACCACCAGGCCGGGGTGCGCCTGGCGCAGGCGGGCGGCGACGTGTTCGCTCTGCCACAGGGCGAGCGGGCTCTTGCGGGTGGCGATGCGCAGCATGTTCATGGCGCCATTATCGGCGCAGGACTCACGTGCCGGCCAGTTCCGCCTTCAGCGCCGCCACGCAGCGACGGCTGACCTCCAGCGGCTGCGCCACCCCGCGCAGCACCGCCTGCACCTGCCCGGCCGCGGTCCGCCGCAGTTCCTGCAGGCGTTCGCGCGAGACCAGGCAGTTGCGGTGGATGCGCACGAAGCGGGTGCCGAACTCCTCCTCCAGCGAACGCAGCGATTCCTCGATCAGGTCCTCGCCATGCACGTGGTGGACCACCACGTACTTCTCCTCGGCCTGCAGGTAGAGCACGTCCTCCAGCGGGATCACCCGCAGGTTGCCGCGCAGCCGCGCGCACAGCACCCGGCGCCCGCCCGCGGCAGCGGCCGCCGCCGCGCCGCCACGCCCGGCCAGGAAGGTACGCGCGCGCTCCAGCGCGGCCGCCAGCCGCTCGGCGCGCACCGGTTTCATCAGGTAATCGATGGCCGCCGCCTCGAAGGCCGACAGCGCGTGCGACTCGTAGGCGGTGCAGAACACCACCGCCGGGCGCGGTTCCAGCCGCGCCAGTTGCCGCGCCACGTCCAGGCCATCCATGCCGGGCATGGCAATGTCCAGCAGCACCACGTCCGGCTGCGCCCGCGCGCAGGCCTCCACCGTCGCCTGGCCGTCGCCGGCCTCGGCCACCACCGCCACCCCGGCATGCGCGGACAGCAGCATCCGCAGCCGTTCGCGCGCCAGCGGCTCGTCATCGGCAATGAGCACTTTCATCGCCACTCCCCTGCCCTGCATTGCTCCCCGGATGACGCATGGTAGCCAACCCCGGCACGGACCGGCAGTCACCGGCCGGCCGCACCGCGCCGGGCCTCAGCCGCGTGCGAACCGTGCCTGCAGCCAGTCGCCCAGGGCCTGGATTTCCTCGGCGCAGACCTGGTGGGCCATCGCATAGCGATGCCATTCCACCCCGAACCCCAACCCCTTGAGCACCTGCAGGCTGTGTTCGGCGACCTGCACCGGGATCACCGGGTCGGCGCTGCCGTGGGCCATGAATACCGGCTGCGCGGTGGCGCCTTGCACAAGCTGCGCGGCGGCGGCATCCACCTCCGGCAGGTAGGTCGACAGCGCGACCAGCCCGGCCAGCGGCGCCTGCTGGCGCAGGCCGGCGGACAGGGTGATGGCGCCGCCCTGCGAGAACCCGGCCAGCAGGATGCGCTCGCGGGCGATGCCACGCGCCTGCTCGCGCGCGATCAGCGCCTCGACCTGGGCCACGGACTCGGCCACGCCGGCTGCATCGGCACGGCTGCGGAAATCCAGGCTGACGATGTCGTACCACGCACGCATCGGCATGCCGTTGTTGATGCTGACCGGGCGCTTGGGCGCATGCGGGAACACGAAGCGGATCGCCGGCCAGTGCGGCCGCACCAGCTCCGGCACGATCGGCGCGAAGTCATGGCCATCGGCGCCCAGCCCGTGCAGCCAGATCACCGACCACGCCGGCACCGCGCCGGTTTCCTGTTCCACTGTTTCCAGCATTGCATGCAACTCCAAGGGACCGGGGCGCATTATGCCTGCGCGGGCAGAGCAAACTCCTGCCGTCTGCCGTTGCTGTTGCTGTTGCTGTTGCTGTTGCTGTTGCTGCGCCCAGCTTTGACTTCCCCGGCCGTAGAGCGAGCCGAGCACCGCAGCGGGACAGGGGGCGAAGAGGCGCACGTGTCTGAGCGAAGCGAGTTGTGCGCCGTCCCCCTGGCACGCGAGGAGCGCAGGGAACCGGCGGGCGCAGCCCGGCGGATCGCGTCCCGGCCCGTGTTTCTTTTGGCTACCTTTTCTTTGCACGAGCAAAGAAAAGTAGCTCGCCCCCCGAAGGGGGGCGAAAGCCTTTGATCCTGATTCTGTCCCTGCTGTGGCTCCCCCTGATCGCCAAAAGCGAAAGACCCGGGCATCTGCGCCAAAGCGACAACCAAAAGTTGGTAAATCAAGCAATCCAGAGGCAAAGCGAGAAGCGAAAGCTTGAAAGCAGAGCTTTCGCCCCTGCTTCGCAGAAGCGAGTTACTTCTCTTTGCTCGTGCAAAGAGAAGTAACCAAGAGAAACACGCCCCTGCCTACGCGCCCACGGCACTGCGTGCCGCGGGTCCACTCCGCTGCCGGGATTTTTCGACGAGACCCAGCTGCGATGCAGCTGGGGCCGGGGCAGTCGCCTCACGGCGCCAGCCCGCTCACCGGGGCGAAGCAGTGCTTCGCCTATTTCCGCCGAACCCATGCACGTCGCCCTTCGGGTTTTTCCCGCCGGCTCCGTCGCTGCGGAAGGGGACCCGGAAATCAAAAGCAGAGAAGCAAAAGCACGATCAACGGCTACGGCGAAGGCGAAGCACCTTCCCCCTCGCCCCCGTTTCACATCCGATCCGTTTTTTAGCCACGAAACCCGACGCCCCAGCCGTCGGCAGAACAGAGACCCGCCCTGTTACTCCACGGAAAGCGGCGCCTGCATCGCCGCCGCGCGCAGCTCGGCCGCGCGCACCAGCACCGGTGGCGGCGCGCTTTCCTCGGGTATGGTCAACAACCGGTGCCGGTGCAACCAGTCGCCAATCTGGCGCGACGAGGTCAGCCCCACCACCGGCACCGCCAGCACCATGCCGATCACCACCGGCGCCATCCACGCCGCCAGCGACGGCGACACCGCATAGGCCATCGCCCCCATCGCCAGGCCGAACACACTCAGCCCGCCATAGCTGCGCAGCAGCGCGGTCCAGGAGACCCGGCCGTCGTCGCGCTGCTGTGCGTCCCAGCCCGAGTCCTTGCCGGCCAGCACCTCGGCCACGCCACGCGACTGCACGTACATCACCACCGGCGCCATCAGCGCCGCCAGCAGCGTTTCCAGCAGCATCGAGACGAACGCGCGCAGCGCGCCGCCGCAGCCGCGCCGCTCGCTGCGCGAACTGAGCATGGCCACGTAGCCCATCGCCTTGGGCGCGAGCAGCACGGCCATGGTCACGCCGAACACCCACAGCACGCCCTGCTCGTCCAGCCCGCGCCAGTAATGCGCGGGTGACAGCCGCAGGTGCAGCTCCTCGGCCACGTCGATGCCGCCATGGATCAGCGGGATGGCCATGCCGATCAGCATCAGCATCGCCCACATCGGCGCGGTGAAGTAGTGGCCGATGCCGACCAGCATGTGCACCCGGCTGATCCAGTGCAGCCCGGCAGCGGTGACCACCTTGGAGTGCTGCAGGTTGCCCTGGCACCAGCGGCGGTCGCGGATCAGCAGGTCGGTCAGCGTCGGCGGGCCCTCCTCGTAGCTGCCCTGCAGGTACGGCACCATGTGCGCCGCCCAGCCACCGCGGCGCATGAGCGCGGCCTCGACGAAATCGTGGCTGAGCACATGCCCGCCGAACGGCTTGCGCCCGGGCAGTTCCGGCAGCCCGGCCTGCTCGGCGAAGGCGCGGGTGCGGATCACCGCGTTGTGGCCCCAGTAATTGCTCTCGGCACCGTGCCACCAGGCCACACCGTAGGCCATCACCGGCCCGTAGACGCGGCCGCCGAACTGCTGCATGCGCGCGAACGCGGTACGTCCGCCGACCACCGCCGGCAGCGACTGGATCAGGCCGACGCCGGGGTGTTTTTCCATGGCCGAGGCCAGGCGCACGATCACCTCGCCGGTCATCAGGCTGTCCGCGTCCAGGATCAGCATCTGCGGGTACGCGCCACCGAAGCGGCGCACCCAGTCGGCGATGTTGCCCGCCTTGCGCCCGGCGTTGTCGGCGCGGCGCCGGTAGAACAGCCGGCCGTGGCCGCCGGTGGCCTCGACCAGCCGCGCGAACACCTGTTCCTCGGCGCGGCCGATGGCCTCGCGGGTGGTGTCGCTGAGCACGAAGAAGTCGAAGCGATCGAGCTGGCCGGTGGCCGCCACCGATTCGTAGATGGCCTGCAGCCCGGCCATCATCCGCCGCGGGTCCTCGTTGTAGGTGGGCATCAGCAGCGCGGTGCGGCTGTGCAGTTCCGGCAGCGGCGCGTGCGGGTGGATGCCCAGCTTGCGCCGCCCGCGCAGCAGCGCCTGCAGGCCGGCCAGGCTGCTGACGAAAGAGAACGCGATCCAGGCGAACAGCAGCACGAACAGGCCCAGCAGGCAGGCTTCGAGTACGTTGACGCCGCCGTTGGCCAGGACCCGCGCCATCATCCAGGTGGCCACCGCCGTCATCGCCGCGGTAGTGCCGAACACATACAGGCGGCGCAGCACGATGTTCGGCGGCGACGTGTCCTGCCGGCGCCCCTGCAGGCGCCCCTCGCGCAAAGACTGCACCGGCATGGACAGCGGGCTCTCCGCCGGCAGCACGGCGATGCCGGCATCGCGCGCCGGACCCGGCGCAGCGGTCATGCGCCCCCCCTCGCGCCAGGACGCGCGGGGCGGCAGGCAGGTGCCGCCGCCGGCAGGCGGGCGGAAACGGCGGCAACAGGGGTTCCGTGGTGCACGGGGCTCTCCGGGGGCAGACAGGGCGCCAAAGCTAGAAGATCGAACCTAAACAGGCTGCGAACATGCCCGATGCAGGCGGACCGCTCGCCGTGGCCAGGCCCGGGGCCTGCCCGATGCCCGGCGCCGGCCCGGCCTCATCGTAGTGCATGTCCCGGCCACCCCGCCGCGGGTCGCCACGACCCGGCATGCGGTCAGCGCGGCGGCGACAACAGGCCGCGGCGGCGGAACCACCATTCCAGCGGCACCGTGACCAGCGGCGGTACTGCGGCCAGCAACGCCAGCAGCAGCGCCCACGACGGCCAGCGCTGGCGCACGCCGACATACACGCTGGCGACCACGTAGAACAGGAACGCCAGCCCATGCAGGCGCCCGAACAGCCATACCCCCAGCTCGGTCGTCTGCGTGCCGTACTTGAGCAGCATGCCGACCAGCAGCCCGGCCCAGGTGGCGCCCTCGACCAGGGCGGCGACGGCGAACAGCTTTCCAGCGGCGGACATCGGGTTGGCGGGCATCGGCACGGGGTCATGAACGGAAGGACGCGGATTGTAGGCGATGCGCCACCGACGGATGCGCCGGGATGGCACCGGCAGCGGGCCGATGGCGCATTGGCCTAGAATCCACGACGGCGGTGGGGGCCGGCATGCGCTGCGCTCCCGGACCACCGCGCCCCGTTCCCGTCGCCGGCGATGCCTCGATCGATGCCTTTCCCCTCCCTGCACCAGGCGCTTCACCAGCTGCTGCGACAGGCGTTCCGCGCCCTTCCTATCTCAGACGCCCGACGCGACAGGTGGCGCAACCGCCTGCTGGAGCGCTTCGGCGGGCTGCTGCCGCCGCCGCCGCGCGGGCATGCGCCCGAAGCGGGAACCGCGGCGCGCATCGTCCGGCCCCTGCACCGCGCCGATGAACCGGCGATCGGCCATGTGCCCTACACCCGGGCAGCCCTGCCCAGCCCCCTGCCCGCCACCTTGGTCGCGTTCTACCTGCCGCAGTTCCATGCGTTCGCCGAGAACGACGCCTGGTGGGGCAAGGGCTTCACCGAATGGCGCAACGTCACCCGGGCGCTGCCGCAGTTCGAAGGCCATGCGCAGCCGCGGCTGCCTGCGGATCTGGGCTTCTACGACCTGCGCAACCCGCAGGTGATGCGCGACCAGGCGCGCCTGGCAGCCGAGTACGGCATCGGCGCGTTCTGCTTCTACTACTACTGGTTCAGCGGCCGCACCCTGATGGAGGATCCGCTGCGGCAGTGGCTGGCCGACGATGGCATCGACCTGCCGTTCTGCCTGTGCTGGGCCAACGAGAACTGGACACGTCGCTGGGACGGGCGCGACGGCGAGATCCTGATCGGACAGCAGCACAGCGCCGCGGACGACCTGGCCTTCATCGCCCACGTCGCCCCTTACCTGCGCGACCGCCGCGCGCTGAAGGTGGACGGCCGGCCGATGCTGCTGGTCTACCGCCCGCACCTGCTGCCCGATCCGCGCGCCACCGCGCAGCGCTGGCGCCAGTGGTGCCGCGACAACGGCATCGGCGAGCTGCACCTGGCCTACGTACAGGGCTTCGAACGTCCCGATCCGCGGGACATCGGCTTCGACGCGGCCGTCGAGTTCCCGCCGAACATGAGCAACCCGCGCTCGCTGGCCACGGAACAATGGCTGATCAACCCGGACTTCGCCGGCGACGTACGCGACTGGCGCGAGCTGGCGCGCGAGGCGGCGGCACGGCCGCTGCCCGGCTACACGCTGTATCCCGGGGTGAACCCCGGCTGGGACAACGAACCGCGGCGTCCCGGCGGCGGCCGCATCTTCCTGCATGCCTCGCCGCGCGGTTATCGCGACTGGCTGCACGCGACCGTGCACGAACGGCTGGCGGCGGTCCCCGCCGGGCGGCGCCTGGTATTCATCAACGCCTGGAACGAATGGGCCGAGGGGGCGGTCCTGGAACCCGACGCGCGGCTGGGCCATGCCTGGCTGGACGCCACCCGGCAGGCGCTGGCGCCGCTGCCGACACGGCCGGCCGCCGCACGCCCGTGCGCGGTCATCCACGCCTGGTACCCGGACGTCTTCGACGAATTGCTGCAGGCGCTGCAGCGCAACGGGCTGGCATGGCGGATCGTGGTCACCACGTCGCCGGAGCGACGGGACGAGATCGAGCGCATCGCGCGCGCGCGCGGGCTGCAGGCAGAGGTGCATGCGTTCGCCAACCACGGCCGCGACATCCTGCCGTTCCTGCACGTCGCCGGGCGCCTGCTGGACGAGGGCGAGGACCTGGTGCTCAAGCTGCATACCAAGCGCTCCACGCATCGCGCGGACGGCGAGCAGTGGCGCAACGAGCTGGTCGCGCGCCTGCTGGCCCCGGACAGGGCGGCGGCGATCGCGCAGGCCTTCGCCGCGGAGCCCGGACTGGGGCTGGTCGCGCCGGAAGGCCACGTCCAGCCGCTGCACTTCTACTGGGGCGCCAACGAGCGCAACGTGCGTGTCCTGCTCAGCCGCCTGGGCATCGCGCAGCCGAACCTCGAACACGACACATTCATTGCCGGGAGCATGTTCTGGGCACGCCTGCCGGCGCTGCGCCCGCTGCTGGACGGGCACTTGCAGCCGTCGCAGTTCGAGGCCGAGGCGGGCCAGGTGGATGGCACCCTGGCGCATGCGATCGAGCGGGTATTCGCCCTGGCTGCGCGCGAAGCCGGCTTCCGGCAGGCCACCGCCGCCGAGCTGCTGGGGCTGTCGGCGGACGCGTCCGCGCCTTACGCCTACGCGCGGCGCCGGTGAGCAGGCGGGGCCGCGATGCGGCCCCGCGACTTGCTTCAGGCGTGCGCGAACGGCACGCCGGTGCGCGCCTTCAGCGTGTCCATGTCCACGCCCGGGGCGGCTTCCACCAGCACCAGGCCGTCATCGGTGACATCGAACACGGCCAGGTCGGTGATGATGCGGTCGACCACGCCCACCCCGGTCAGCGGCAGCGTGCACTCGGGCAGGATCTTGTGCTCGCCGTTCTTTGCGGTGTGCTCCATCAGCACCACCACGCGCTGCACGCCGGCCACCAGGTCCATCGCGCCGCCCATGCCCTTGACCATCTTGCCGGGCACCATCCAGTTGGCCAGGTCGCCCTTGGCGGTGACCTGCATCGCGCCGAGGATGGCCAGGTTGATATGGCCGCCGCGGATCATCGCGAACGAATCGTGGCTGCCGAAATAGCTGGCGCCGGCGCGGGCGGTCACGGTCTGCTTGCCGGCGTTGATCAGGTCGGCGTCGACTTCGGCGTCGGTCGGGAACGGACCGATGCCCAGCAGCCCGTTCTCGGACTGCAGCCACACGTCCATGCCCTCGGGGATGTGGTTGGCCACCAGCGTCGGCAGGCCGATGCCCAGGTTCACGTAGGCGCCATCGGTCAGCTCGCGCGCGGCGCGCTGCGCCATCTCGTCACGGGTCCAGGCCATTTCAGTTCTCCTCCTGACGCACGGTGCGCTGTTCGATGCGCTTCTCCGGCGTCGCGTTCAACACGATGCGGTCGACGTAGATGCCCGGCAGGTGCACCTGGTCCGGGTCGATGGCGCCCACCGGCACGATCTCCTCCACTTCCACCACGCAGACCTTGCCGGCCATGGCGCAGGCCGGGTTGAAGTTGCGCGCGGTCTTGCGGAACACCAGGTTGCCGGCCGCGTCGGCCTTCCATGCCTTGACCAGGGAGACGTCCGCCTTGAGCGCGGTCTCCATCACGTAATGCTTGCCGTCGAACTCGCGGGTTTCCTTGCCTTCGGCGACCACGGTGCCGTAGCCGGTGGCGGTGAAGAACGCCGGGATGCCCGCGCCGCCGGCGCGCAGGCGCTCGGCCAGGGTGCCCTGCGGGTTGAACTCCAGCTCCAGCTCGCCGGCCAGGAACTGCCGCTCGAACTCCTTGTTTTCGCCCACGTAGGACGAAATCATCTTGCGGATCTGGCGGGTTTCCAGCAGCTGGCCGAGGCCGAAGCCATCGACACCGGCATTGTTGGAGATCACGGTCAGGCCGGTCACGCCGGAGTCGCGCAGCGCCGCGATCAGCGCTTCGGGAATGCCGCACAGGCCGAAGCCGCCGACCGCCAGGGTCTGGCCGTCGGCGACCACGCCGTCCAGCGCCTGGGCCGCGCTGGCCACCACCTTGCCGCGCCGCCCGTCCAGGGTTGAAGGATCGCTCATCGCATCATGCCCACAGTCATAAGGATGGCCGCATTCTAGCCGCAGTCCGGCAACGGCCCTCTTGGACCTTCGTCCAGCCGCGAACGGCCCGCTCACCGCCAAGCGACTAAACTGGGCGTCTTTCCACGTTTCGACAGGTTGCCCGCATGCCACTACCCGCGTTCAAGGCCTACGACATCCGCGGCCGCGTGCCCGAGGAACTCAACGAGGACCTCGCGCGCAGGATCGGCAAAGCCTTGGCGGCCCGCCTCGACGACGGCCCGGTGGTGCTCGGCCACGACGTGCGCCTGACCAGCCCCGGCCTGCAGGAGGCCCTGGCCGCCGGGCTGCGCGGCGAGGGCCGCGAGGTGATCGACATCGGCCTGTGCGGCACCGAGGAGGTCTACTTCCAGACCGATCACATGGGCGCGGCCGGCGGGGTGATGGTCACCGCCAGCCACAACCCGATGGACTACAACGGCATGAAGCTGGTCAAGGCGCAGGCGCGGCCGATCAGCTCGGACACCGGCCTGTTCGCCATTTCCGACGCGGTGGCCGCGGATGACGCGCCGGCGCAGCCGCCGCGCGCCGGCCAGGTGCAGCGGCACGACAAGGGCGCCTACATCGCCCACCTGCTGTCCTATGTGGACGTGCCCACGTTGCGGCCGCTGAAAGTGGTGGTCAATGCCGGCAACGGCGGCGCCGGCGCCATCATCGACCTGCTTGCCCCGCACCTGCCGCTGGAATTCGTGCGCATCTGCCACGAACCCGATGGCAGCTTCCCCAACGGCATCCCCAATCCGCTGCTGCCGGAGAACCGCGCCGCCACCGCCGACGCGGTGCGCGCGCATGGCGCCGATTTCGGCATCGCCTGGGACGGCGACTTCGACCGCTGCTTCTTCTTCGACCACAACGGCCGCTTCATCGAGGGTTACTACTTGGTGGGCCTGCTCGCCAAGGCGATCCTGGCGCGCAACCCCGGCGGCAAGGTCGTGCATGACCCACGCCTGGTGTGGAACACGGTGGAGATGGTGGAGGCGGCCGGCGGCGTGCCGGTGCTGTGCAAGAGCGGGCACGCCTTCATCAAGGAAAAGATGCGCGCGGAGAACGCGGTCTACGGCGGCGAGATGAGCGCGCACCACTATTTCCGCGAATTCGCCTATGCCGATTCGGGCATGATCCCGTGGCTGCTGATCGCGCAGCTGGTATCCACCAGCGGCCAGTCGCTGGCCGAACTGGTCGAGGACCGCATGGCCGCCTATCCGTGCAGCGGCGAGATCAATTTCAAGGTGGCCGATGCCAAGGCCGCGGTCGAACGTGTGATGCGCCACTTCGCCGCGCAATCGCCCACCTTGGACCATACCGACGGCATCAGCGCCGATTTCGGCGACTGGCGCTTCAACCTGCGCAGTTCCAACACCGAACCGCTGCTGCGGCTCAATGTCGAAACGCGCGGCGACGCGGCGCTGCTGCAGGCGCGCACCGACGAGATCTCCACCCTGCTTTCGGCCTGAGACTTCAACATGAGCAACATCACGCCCGTCATCCTGTCCGGCGGCTCCGGCACCCGCCTGTGGCCGCTCTCGCGCGAGACCTACCCCAAGCAGTTCCTGCCGCTGACCGGTACGCTGACCATGCTGCAGGCAACCTGGCACCGCGCCGCCGCCGTCGCCGCGCGTGGCCCGCTGGTGATCGCCAACGAAGCGCACCGCTTCGTCGCCGCCGAGCAACTGCAACAGGCAGGCGCGGAGCCGCAGGCGATCATCCTCGAGCCGATGGGGCGCAATACCGCGCCGGCGATCGCGGTGGCCGCGCTGGAAGCCACGCGCCAGGGCGATGACCCGCTGCTGCTGGTGCTGCCGTCGGACCATGTGATCGCCGACGAGGCCGCCTTCCACGCCGCCGTGCGCCAGGCCGCGACCGCCGCCGAAGCCGGCAAGCTGGTGACTTTCGGCATCGTCCCGACCGGCCCGGAAACCGGCTATGGCTATATCAAGGCCGCGCCCGGTGGCGGCGCCCGCCCGGTCGAGCGCTTCGTCGAGAAGCCCGACCTGGACACCGCCACCGCGTATGTCGCCAGCGGCCAGTACCTGTGGAACAGCGGCATGTTCCTGTTCCGCGCCTCGCGCTACCTGGAGGAACTGGCCCGTTTCAATCCGGCCATGCTCGAGCGCAGCCGCACCGCCTGGGAAAGCGCGCGCCGCGACACCGACTTCACCCGACTCGATGCCGACGCGTTCGCGGCGGTGCCGTCGGACTCGATCGACTACGCGGTGATGGAGAAAACCGCCGATGCGGTGGTAGTGGCGCTGGATGCCGGCTGGAGCGACGTCGGTTCGTGGACCGCGCTGCGCGACGTGTCCGCACGCGATGACGACGGCAACGCCCACCACGGCGATGTGATCGCCATCGATTGCCGAAATACCTATGCCTATGGGGAACGGCTGGTGGCGCTGGTCGGGCTGGATGACGTGATCGTGGTCGAGACCGATGACGCGGTGCTGGTCGGCAGGGCCGACCGCATGCAGGAGGTCAAGGACGTGGTGGCGCGACTGAAGGCCGACGGCCGCAGCGAGGCCGCCTGGCACCGCAAGGTCTACCGTCCGTGGGGCGCCTACGACTCCATCGATAACGGCGAGCGGTTCCAGGTCAAGCGCATCACGGTCAAGCCCGGTGGCACCCTGAGCCTGCAGATGCACCACCACCGCGCCGAGCACTGGGTGGTGGTCAGCGGCACGGCCGAGGTCACCCGCGGCGATGAAGTGCTGCTGCTCAGCGAGAACCAGAGCACTTATATCCCGCTGGGAGTCACGCACCGGCTGCGCAACCCCGGCAAGCTGCCGCTGGAACTGATCGAGGTGCAGTCGGGGAGTTATCTCGGCGAGGACGACATCGTGCGCTTCGAGGACACCTACGGGCGCAGCTGAGGCCCCCTCGCGCCAACTGGAAGCCCGGCCGGTGGCCGGGCTTCCAGCCTGAACTCGCTGCGACCCAGGTCAGGCCGCAGCAATCTCCGCCATCACCCGCTTCAGCGCGTCCTGCCAGGCCGGCAGCACGATGCCGAAATCCTGCTGCAGCCGGCGGTTGTCCAGCACCGACCAGGCCGGGCGCTTGGCCGGCGTCGGGTACTGCGAACTGGGGATGGCTTCCACCAGCGGCGCTTTCGCCAGCACGCCGGCGGCCAACGCTTCGGCAAAGAGCGCCTCGGTGAAACCGTGCCAGCTGGTCTGCCCCGATGCGGTCAGGTGCCAGGTGCCGGACAGGCCGCCCGGATGCCGCAACGCGTGTGCGGTGACGTCGGCGATCAGGGCAGCCGGGGTCGGCGTGCCGATCTGGTCGGCGACCACGCGCAGTTCGTCGCGCTCGGCGCCCAGGCGCAGCATGGTGCGCAGGAAATTGCCGCCATGTGCGGCATACACCCATGCGGTGCGGAAGATCAGGTGGCGCCCGCCGGCGGCGCGCACCGCGTCCTCGCCATCGCGCTTGCTGGTGCCGTAGACCCCCAGCGGTGCGGTCGGCGCGTCCTCGCGGTAAGGCGCGCGGCCCTGCCCGTCGAACACGTAATCGGTCGAGTAATGCACCAGCGGCACGCCTTGCGCGGCGCACCAGCGCGCGATCACGCCCGGGGCCTGCGCGTTGGCGCGGAACGCGGCCTCCGGTTCCTGTTCGGCACGATCCACCGCGGTATAGGCCGCGGCATTGACCACCAGCGCCGGCCGCAGCCGGTCCAGCAGCGCCGGCAGGCTGTCGGGCCGGTCGAAATCGGCCACTTCGCAGGCGCTGCCGTCAGCCAGCGTGCCGCTGCGGGTGGTGGCGACCACCGTGCCCAGCGGCGCCAGCGCGCGCAGCAGTTCGCGGCCGACCTGGCCGTTGCCGCCGAACACCAGGATCGTCATGGCTGATACACCGGCAGCCGGTCCTCGGGGATATCCGCCAGGAACGGCGCCGCTTCATCCTTGGCCGACAGCGTCGGCGCGCTGACCGGCCAGTCGACGGCGATGCCGGCATCGTTCCAGCGCACGCCGGCGTCGGCTTCCCTGACGTAGACGTCGGTGCACAGATAGCTGAACACGGCGCGCTCGGACAGCACCGCAAAGCCATGCGCGAAGCCTTCCGGGATCCAGAACTGGCGATGGTTGTCGGCGCTGAGCAGCACCGCGTCCCAGCGCCCGAAGGTCGGCGAGCCGCGGCGGATGTCCACCGCCACGTCATAGACCTCGCCCTCGAGCACGCTGACCAGCTTGCCCTGCGGCCGCGGCCACTGGTAATGCAGGCCGCGCAGCACGCCCTTGACCGAAGTGGAGACGTTGCTCTGCACGAACTTGGTGGGCAGCCCGTGCGCGGCGAAGCGTTCGGCGTTCCAGGTCTCGAAGAACATGCCGCGGGCGTCGCCGAACACGGCGGGCTCGATCACCACGCAGCCCGGCAGTGCGGTCTCGATGACCTTCATGGCACCACCCCGCGCTGCAGCAGCTTCTGCAGGTACTGGCCATAGCCGTTCTTGAGCAGCGGCGCGGCCAGCGCCTCCAGTTCGGCCGCGCCGATCCAGCCCTGCCCATAGGCGATTTCCTCGGGGCAGCAGACCTGCAGGCCCTGCCGGGTCTGGATGGTCTCGATGAAGTTGGACGCCTCCAGCAGCGACTGGTGGGTGCCGGTGTCGAGCCAGGCATAGCCACGCCCGAGCTGCTCCAGGTACAGCGTGCCCGCGTCCAGGTAGCACTTGTTCAGGTCGGTGATCTCCAGCTCCCCGCGCGGCGAGGGGCTGAGCGCGGCCGCGTAGTCGCTGGCATTGCCGTCATAGAAATAAAGCCCGGTGACCGCGTAGTTGGAGCGCGGGTTCTGCGGCTTCTCGACCAGGCCGACGACCTTGCCGTCGCGATCGAACTCGGCCACGCCATAACGCTCCGGGTCATTGACCCAGTAACCGAACACGGTCGCCCCGGCCTCGCGCGCATCGGCGCTGCGCAGCAGCTGGCGCAGGCCGTGGCCGTGGAAGATGTTGTCGCCCAGCACCAGGCAGCTCGGCTTGCCGCCGACGAAATCGCGGCCGATCAGGTAGGCCTGCGCCAGACCGTCCGGGCTCGGCTGCACCGCGTAGCGGATGTCCATGCCCCACTGCGAGCCGTCGCCCAGCAATGCCTGGAACAACGCCTGCTCGTGCGGGGTGTTGATGATCAGCACCTCGCGGATGCCGGCCATCATCAACACGCTCAGCGGGTAGTAGATCATCGGCTTGTCGTACACCGGCAGCAGCTGCTTGCTGACGCCCTTGGTGATCGGATACAGGCGCGTGCCGGAACCGCCGGCGAGGATGATGCCTTTGCGTTGGGTCATGTCGTCTCCGGTGTCAGGCGGCGGTGCCGATGCGCTGCAGGCGGTAGCTGCCGTCGAGCACGCCGTTGACCCACGCCTGGTTGTCCAGGTACCAGTCCACGGTGAAGGCGATGCCCTGTTCGAAGGTATAGGCCGGCTCCCAGCCCAGTTCGTCCTTCAGCTTGGACGCATCGATGGCGTAGCGGCGGTCGTGGCCCGGGCGGTCGGCCACGTAGGTGATCTGGCTGCTGCGCGGCTTGCCGTCCTCGCGCGGGCGGCGCGCATCGAGCAGTGCGCAGATCGCCTGCACCACTTCGATGTTCTGCTTCTCCGAGTTGCCGCCGACGTTGTAGGTCTCGCCGACCCTGCCCTTGGCCAGTACCGTGCGGATCGCTTCGCAGTGGTCGGTGACGAACAGCCAGTCGCGCACCTGCCGGCCGTCGCCGTACACCGGCAGCGGCTCGCCGGCCAGCGCCTTGGCGATCACCAGCGGGATGAGCTTTTCCGGGAAGTGGTACGGGCCGTAGTTGTTGGAACAATTGGTGGTCAGCACCGGCAGCCCGTAGGTGTGGTGGAACGCGCGCACCAGGTGGTCCGAGGCGGCCTTGGACGCCGAGTACGGCGAATTCGGCGCATACGGGGTGGTCTCGGTGAACTTGCCGGTCTCGCCCAGCGTGCCGTAGACCTCGTCGGTGGACACGTGCAGGAACCGGAACGCCTCGGCCTCGGTGGCCGGGAGCCCCTTCCAGTAGTCGCGCACCGCTTCGAGCAGGCCCAGGGTACCGACCACGTTGGTCTGGATGAAGGCGCCGGGGCCGTCGATCGAGCGGTCGACATGGCTCTCGGCGGCGAAGTTCAGCACCGCGTCGGGCCGGTGCTCGGCCAGCAGGCGCTCGACCAGGGCGCGGTCACCGATGTCGCCCTGGACGAAAACATGCGCCGGGTTGCCTTCCAGGCTCGCCAGGGTGCGCAGGTTTCCCGCGTAGGTGAGGGCATCGAGGTTGACGACCTTGATGCCGCGGGCGACCGCCTCCAGCACGAAATTGCCGCCGATGAAGCCGGCACCGCCGGTCACTAGCCAGGTGGGCACTATTCTTGTCTCCTGTGACGTCCATTCGCCCGGATCTCCGCGATCCGAGGCTTGCTCCAAGCGGCACAGGATACAGGCACCCCTGCCGCGCCAGCTTTGCCGCCACTGAACGCCGGACGATGCACGTGCGCCCGGGTGCAGGCAGGCGATGGACCCACGGCCGATGATGGCCCCCGCCCCAGCGGAACGCGGGGCGGGCATATCCATACGCATTCGCACGGGACTCCCCCAGCCGCTAGAATCGGGCCCTCATCTGTCCGGCACTGGCGCCGGCCCCCTGCAACCGAAGGATCCCGCAGCACATGAAAATCCTCGTCGCGTACAAGCGCGTGGTGGACTACAACGTCCGCATTCAGGTCAAGCCGGATGGTTCCGGCGTGGTCACCGACGGCGTCAAGCTTTCGCCCAACCCGTTCGACGAAATCGCGCTGGAAGAAGCCCTGCGCCTGCGTGACAAGGGCATCGCCAGCGAAGTGGTGGTGGCCACCATCGCCCCGGCCGACGCCCAGGCGCACCTGCGCAACGGCCTGGCCATGGGCGCCAACCGCGCCATCCACGTGGTCACCGACCAGGCGATCCAGCCGCTGACCGCCGCCCGCACCCTGCTCAAGCTGGTGGAAAAGGAACAGCCGGACCTGGTCATCCTCGGCAAGCAGGCCATCGACGACGACGCCAACCAGACCGGGCAGATGCTGGCCACGCTGTGGGCGCGCCCGCAGGCCACCTTTGCCTCCAAGGTGGAGATCGCCGACGGCAAGGCCACGGTCACCCGTGAAGTCGACGCCGGCCTGGAAACGCTGGAAGTGGACCTGCCGGCAGTGATCACCACCGACCTGCGCCTGAACGAGCCGCGCTTCATCAAGCTGCCGGACATCATGAAAGCCAAGGCCAAGCCGCTGGAGACCCTGCAGTTGGCCGACCTGGGCGTCGAAGCCGCCGATACGTTCAAGACCACCCATTACGCCGCCCCGGCCAAGCGCAGCAAGGGCGTGATGGTGAAGGATGCCGCCGAACTGGTGGCCGCACTCAAGCAGAAGGGGCTCTTGTGATCATCCCTGATCAAGAGCCCGGCCATCCGTGGCCGGACTTTCCAATGCCGAAGCCTTGCGCCCCATTTGAAGGAAGTTCCGATGTCTAAAATTCTTGTGATCGCCGAACACCTGGACGGCAAGCTCAACAGCGCCGTCGCCAAGACCGTGTCGGCCGCGGCCGCCATCGGCGGCGACATCGACGTGCTGGTACTGGCCGCCGATCCGGCCGCCATCGCCGCCGAAGCCGCGCAGATCGCCGGCGTCGGCAAGGTGCTGACCCTCGCCAACCCGGCCAACGAACACGCCGTGGCGCAGGTCCAGGCCCCGCAGATCGCCAAGGTCGCCACCGGCTACAGCCACGTGCTCGGCCCGTCCACCACCACCGGCAAGGACCTGATGCCGGCCGTGGCCGCCTTGCTGGGCGTCAACCAGGTCTCCGACCTGATGGCCGTCGACGGCCCGCATACCTTCAAGCGCCCGATCTACGCCGGCAACGCCATCATCACCGTCGAGGTGCCGGCCGACCAGGTGGTCGTGGCCACCGTGCGCGCCGCCTCGTGGCCGGAAGCGGCCAAGGGCAACAACGCCGCGGTCGAAGCGATCAGCGTCGATGTCGCGCTGCCCGCGCACACCCGCTTCGTCGGCCTGGCCGCCGGCAAGAGCGACCGCCCGGACCTGCAGAGCGCCAAGCGCGTGGTATCCGGTGGCCGCGGCGTGGGTTCGGAAGAGAACTTCAAGGTCATCTACCAGCTGGCCGACAAGCTCGGCGCCGCGGTCGGTGCCTCGCGTGCCGCGGTCGATGCCGGCTATGTGCCCAGCGACATGCAGGTCGGCCAGACCGGCAAGATCATCGCCCCCGAGCTGTACATCGCCGTGGGCATCTCCGGCGCGATCCAGCACCTGACCGGCATCAAGGATGCCGGCACCATCGTGGCGATCAACAAGGACGGCGACGCGCCGATCTTCGAAGTGGCCGACATCGGCCTGGTGGGCGACCTGTTCACCCTCCTGCCGGAGCTGGAAGCGGCGCTCTGACGCCGCGCGTGGCGGCAACCGGAAGCGGTTGCCGCCACCGTCATGCCGCCGGATCGCGCGGGCGCCTATACTTTCGCGTCGCTGGGTCCGTCTGCGCACGGACGAGGGCATCGCGCCCCCAGGTCCGACCTCCCTGATAGATGGCGCCGAGGCCTTATATTCCATGACCGCTGCCCCAGTCCCCATCACGCCGCCAATCGAACTGTCGGTCGTGGTTCCCGTCTATGGCTGCGTGGGCTGCCTGGAGGAACTGGCCGACCAGGTCCAGGCGGCGGTGGGAGGCATGGATATCGCGTTCGAGCTGATCCTGGTCGACGACGCCAGCCCGGATGGCGCCTGGCGGCGCATCCAAGAACTGGCGGCCACCAGGACATGGCTCACCGGTCTGCGGTTGTCGCGCAACTTCGGCCAGCATTCGGCCATCTCCGCCGGCATCGAGCATGCACGCGGACACTGGACCGTGGTGATGGACTGCGACCTGCAGGACGTGCCGGCGGAAATCCCGCGGCTGTACCGCAAGGCCCTGGACGGGAACTACGAAGTCGTGTTCGCCCAGCGCGTGGAACGCCAGGACACACCGCTCAAGCGGCTGTCGTCGTGGGGCTTTTTCGCCACCTTGGGCTGGCTTACCGGCGTGCCGCAGGATCCATCCACCGCCAATTTCGGCATTTTCCACCGCAAGGTGATCGATGCGGTCTGCACGATGCCCGAGCGGGACCGTTCGTTCCCGTTGATGGTGAAGTGGGCCGGCTTCCGCACCGCCAAGCTGCCCGTCCGCCACCAGCAGCGCGCGCAGGGCGAGTCGTCCTACACCCTGCGCCGGCTGCTGCGGCTGGCCATGAACATCGCGCTGGGCTATTCCGAAAAACCGCTGCGCATGGTGGCCGGCACGGGCATATTCTGCGCGCTGGTCGCCTTCGTGATGGTCGCCATCAGCGTGCTGCGCTGGTGGGACGGCGACATCCAAGTGGCGGGATACACCTCCATCATCGCCGCCATCTGGCTGATCGGGGGCCTGATGATGTTCTCCATGGGGGTGGTCGGGCTGTATGTCGGCCAGGTGTTCCGCAACGTGCAGCGGCGACCCTATTACATCGTCGCCGATACCACCGCGGAGACCGGGCGTGACTGAGCTTTCACTCCGGCACGAGGACGCATGCCTGCAGGCGCGGCTGACCCCATGGGACGAGCGTGCACTGGGCTTTGCCACCGCCGAGATCACCAGCTTCGAGGCGCGCAGCGCCCATAGTGCGTCGCGTCTGCTCGCCCAGGCGGAACAGTGGGCCCATGGCCTGGGCGTGCGCTACCTGTTCGGCCGCGTCGATGGCAATGCGCATCTGCTGCGCGGCGTGTTGCTCGCGGGTGACTTCCAGTTCGTGGAAACGTCATTGACGGTCTCGCGCAGTGGCATGGGCAACCTGCCGCCGGTTCCACGCGGCATGCTGCCGACGTTGCGCCCCGCCGTCGCCGACGACATCCCGCTGCTGCGCGGCATCGCCCACGACGATTTCGGCCATGGCCGCTTCCTCGAGGATCCGGCGATCGACCCGGCGCACGCGCGGAAACGCACCGCCAACTGGATCGAAGACCTGGTCAACGGCGGCCTCGCCTATACCGCCGAGTCGCGCGGCCGCGTCATCGGCTTCCACGCCGAACGCGTGCACGCCAGCGAGCATCGCGCCGAACTGCTGCTCACGGGCGCGGCAGCCCCCTATGCGATGCTTGCGATGCCGCTTTGGGTAACGGCGCTCGAATCACTGGCCGCGCGCGATGTCCAGCGCTGCACCACGCTGGTGTCTGCCGCCAACACCGGCATCATCAACCTGTATGCGCGGCTTGGCTTCCAGTTCAACACTTCCCTCACTGGTTTCCGGAAATTCCTATGAACAACCCCTCCCACGAAGACCAGGTCGTCGCCGTTTTCGCCCGCGTGCTGGGCATCGATGCCGCCCAGGTCACCGACGAGCTGCGCTACAACACCATCCCGCAGTGGGATTCGATCGCCCACATGTCGGTGGTCGCCGCGCTGGAAGAGGCCTTCGGCGTGATGATCGACATGGACGACGTGATCGACATGAGCTCGGTCGGGAAAGCGCGCGAGATCCTGCGCAAGCACGGCGCCGCGCTCTGACGATGGGTACCGCCGATGCCCCCGTCATCCTGGTCACCGGCGCTTCGCGCGGCATAGGCAGGGCCATCTGCGAACGGCTCGCGGCACAGGGCGCGCAGCTGGTGATGGTGGCGCGCGATGGCGAAGCGCTGCAGACGCTGGCGACGGAGCTGGCCGCCCACGGCGCGCCGGAGCCCATGAGCGCAGCGCTCGACCTGGCCGACGCCGACGCGGTGGCGGGGCTGTTCAAGCAGGTGTTCAGCCGTTTCGCCCGCCTCGACGGCCTGGTCAACAATGCCGGCGTCTTGCACGAAGGCCTGCTCGGCATGATCCGCGCCGACGATATCGACCGCGTGCTGGCGGTAAACGTGAAGGCACCACTGATGGCGATGCAGTACGCGGCGCGGCTGATGTCGCGCACGCAGCGCGGCAGCATCGTCAACCTGGTGTCCATCATGGGCGTCAACGGCGCCGCGGGCCTGAGCCTCTATGCCGCCAGCAAGGCCGCCCTGGTCGGGGCGACGCGTTCGGCCGCCAAGGAACTGGCCGCCAAGGGGATCCGCGTCAACGCGGTCTCGCCCGGGTTCATCGACACCGACATGACCCGCACCATGGCCGAAGCCGCCCATGCCAGGCGCGTGGCGTCGATCGGCATGGGCCGCGCCGGCACACCGCAGGAGGTGGCGGAACTGGTCGCGTTCCTGCTCGGCGATCAATCGACCTACGTCACTGGCCAGATCATCGGCATCGACGGGCAGATGGTGGTCTAAGTGCGCTTCTGGCAGTTGCCCCACGGAGAACGCACGGCCCTGGTCGAAGGGGCGCGCACCCTCAGTTACCGTGAGCTGGCCGGACTGGCCGACGACCTGGCCAGCCTGCTCCCGCCCGGCCGCGGCATGGGCATTCTGGCGATGCCCAGCACGACCGAGGCCGTGGCACTTTACCTAGGTGCGCTGCGCAGCGGGCGCCAGGTTCCGTTGCTGGTGCAGGCAGATACCGATCCGGAACTGCTGGCAACGCTGGTCGCGCGTTACACGCCCGAGTGGCTCGCATTGCCCGGCCCGGCCCCGTACGGCTACACGACCGTGCATGCCGGCCAGCGCCTGTGCCTCCATATCCGCGACGCAGACACCGCCGCCGCCGCGCCGCACCCGGACCTGGCCGTGTTGTTGAGCACGTCCGGCAGCACCGGCTCGTCGAAGCTGGTGCGGCTGTCCGCACAGGGGCTGGCCAGCAACGCCGCCTCGATCGTCGCCTACCTCGGCCTGAGCGCCGACGACCGCGCCATCACCACCTTGCCGCTGGCCTACTCCTTCGGCATGTCGATCCTCAACAGCCACCTCGCATGCGGCGGCTGCGTGGTGCTTAGCGAGGACAGCCTGATGACGCGCGAGTTCTGGGAAGCCGCGCGTGGCAACGCCGTCACCTCGCTCTCTGGGGTGCCGGCCACCTACGAAATCCTGCGGCGCATGGGCCTGGCGCGACTGCAGCTGCCGAGCCTGCGCATGCTGACCCAGGCCGGCGGGCGACTGCGCGACGAACTGGTGCGGCATTTCGCCGAGTCCGCCCGCGACCACGGCCTGCGATTCTTCGTGATGTACGGGCAGACCGAGGCCTCCCCGCGGATCAGCTACGTGCCACCGGACCGCCTGCTGGACAAGGTCGGCAGCATCGGCATCCCGATTCCCGGCGGGCGCATGCGCATCGACGGCGACAGCGGCGAGCTGGTGTACGAGGGTCCCAACGTGATGATGGGCTATGCCACTTCGCGCGCTGGACTGGCCGCTGCCGATGAACAGCACGGCGTGCTGCGCACCGGCGACCTGGCCCGGGTCGACGCCGACGGCTTCCACTACATCACCGGCCGTGCCAAGCGCTTCCTGAAGATCTCCGGCAACCGCGTCAACCTGGACGAAGTCGAAGCAATGTTGTCGGCGGCGCTGGGCCGGCAGATCGCCTGCTCCGGCAGCGATGACGACCTGGTGGTATTCAGCCACGGGGGCGACGCCGCGCCGCAGGAGGAGGTCCGCCGCCTGGTACAGGCGCGCTACAAACTGTTTGGCGGATTGGTGCGCTGCATCCATCTGCAGGCCCTGCCACTGCTGTCCAATGGCAAGACCGATTACCCGTCGCTCCGGCAACTGGCCGGGGAAGGAGCCGGAAAGTGAACATGGCACCCACGACGCCACTGGCCGCGGCCGCACTGGACGTCGATGTCTTCGGCCTGGATCGCCGGGCCAAGCGCGAATGGCTGCTGCACGGGCTGCAGTCGCTCACCCGCCACCACCACGCGCATTGCGCGCCCTACGCGGCGATGCTCGACGCGCTCTGGCAGGGCGGCGCAGCCGACAGCCTCGAGGCGCTGCCGTGGTTGCCCGTGCGGCTGTTCAAGCAGCTGGACCTGAAGAGCGTCCCCGACGACCAAGTGCTGCGCACGCTGGTGTCCAGCGGTACGACCGGCGCGGCGGTATCGCGCATTTTCCTCGACGCCGAGACCGCACGCGCGCAGACGCGCGCCCTGACGCGGATCTTCTCCCACTTCGCCGGCAACCGCCGCCTGCGCATGCTGGTGGTCGACGACGACAGCTTCCTGCGCGACCGCAGCCGCTTCAACGCGCGCGCGGCCGGCATCCTGGGCTTCTCCAACTTCGGCCGCGATCATCTTTACCTGCTCGATGAACAGCTGCAGCCCGACTGGGACGCGCTGGCGCAGTGGTTGTCCAGGGCGCCCGAGGAACCGGTACTGCTGTTCGGATTCACCTTCATCGTCTGGCAGTCGTTCGTCCAGGCCGCGCGGCGCGACGGGGTGGAGCTGCGCTTCCCGGCCGGCAGCATGCTGGTGCATGGCGGCGGCTGGAAGAAGATGGACGAACAGAAGGTCGACAACGCCGCCTACAAGGCCGCGCTGTCCGCCGCGTTCGGCATCGAACGGGTGCACAACTACTACGGCATGGTCGAACAGGTCGGATCGATCTTCTTCGAATGCGAGCACGGGCACCTGCACGCACCGGCCTACGCCGACGTCATCGTCCGCGACCTGCAGGATCTTGCCCCGGTCGAGAACGGCACCATCGGCGCGATCCAGGTATTGAGCCTGCTGCCCGGCAGCTATCCCGGGCACAGCCTGCTCACCGAGGACCTGGGCGTGATCCACGGCGAGGACGACTGCCGGTGCGGGCGCCCGGGCAAGCATTTCGGCGTGCTCGGCCGCATCAGGAACGTCGAAGTACGTGGCTGCAGCGACACAAGGACGGTACCGACCGCATGACCCGCATCCTGTTCTCCGTCGACGGCAACGCGCCGCTCGATGCGCAGCTGGCACGTATTGCCGGCCTGGCACCATTGCCCCCATTCAGCACGCAGGCGCGCGCCTTCGTGGCCGACTTCGCGCGCCGGGTATTTGCCCTGCCGGTACTGCGCGACCATCCGGAACTCGCCACCCTGGCCCACTGGTTCCGGCCAGCGGCGCAGGAACATCTTTCCCGCCGCCTGCAGGCGCCGGCCAACGAGCACTTGCTCGCGCGCGGCCTGGTTTTCCATCTTGCGCCGGCCAATGTCGACGTGCTGTTCGCCTACGCCTGGCTGATGTCGGTGCTTGCCGGCAACCGCAACGTCGCGCGCCTGTCGCAGAAGCCCAGTGCACAGCGCGAGGCGCTCGTCTCGATCCTGCACGCGATGCAGGCCGAAGGCCTGCACGGCGAAGTCCTGCAGCGCAGCGTGCTGTTGACCTATCCGCACGACGATGCGGTGACCACGCTGCTGTCGCGCCATTGCCACGCGCGCATCATCTGGGGCGGCGACGCGACAGTGGCCAAGATCCGCTCGCTGCCGCTGGCGCCGCTGGCGCTGGAACTGGCCTTCCCCGACCGGTTCGGGGTGGCAGCCATTGACGCGGCGGCGGTCGCCGCGGCCGAGGACGTCGAACTGCAGCAGCTCGCGCACCGCTTCATCAACGACGTGCTCTGGTTCGGCCAACAGGCCTGTTCCTCGCCGCGCACGCTGTACTGGGTCGGCACGGCGGACACGGTGGACGCCGCGCGCGCGCGCTTCTGGCCGGCCGTGCGCGCGCAGTCCGGGCAGGTCGCGGACGAACCCGCCGCGCTGATGGCACGGGTCACCGACGCACATCTGATGGCGGCGCTCACCCCGGGCCTGCACGCCAGTAGCGCGCTGGGCAACTACCCGCTGACCCTGGAGGCCGGGCACGCCGATGGACGGCTGCGCGAACTGCAGAGCGGGCACGGGCTGGTGGTGGAAGTCCGGCTCGATTCACTCCCGGATCTCGCCCCGCAGTTGGACGACCGCGACCAGACCCTGGCCCAGCACGGCTTCTCCCGCGACGCCCTGGTGGCCCTGCTGGACCAGCTTGGCAACCGCGCGCTGGACCGCATCGTGCCGTTCGGCCGGGCATTGGATTTCCATCCGGTCTGGGACGGCACCGACCTGCTGGACGTGCTCACCCGCAAGATCACCCTGCCTGGAAACTGACCCGATGAGCTATGTATTCATCGCCCTGACCATCATGTTGACCGTCTACGGCCAACTGATCCTGAAATGGCAGGTCGGCGTGCATGGGCACCTGCTGGCGGCCCCGCTGCAGCCATTGAACCTGGTGCAGCTGCTGCTCAAGCCGTGGGTGATTTCCGCCTTCGCCGCGGCGTTCGGCGCCTCGTTGTGCTGGATGGCGGCGATCAGCAAGCTGCCGATCAGCCGCGCCTATCCGTACATGGCGATCAACTTCTTCCTGGTCGCGCTGCTGGCGGTGGCGATCTTCCATGAGCAACTGGATGGCTACAAGATCGCCGGCACGCTGATCATCATGCTTGGCGTGGTCGTACTTTCGCGATCGGTCGCCTGAACCACCTCAACGCACTCCGCGAGGCCACCCTTGATTCCCTTCAACAAGCCTTTCATGACCGGCCGCGAGCTGTGGCACATCGCCCAGGCGCATGCCAACGGCCATCTGTCCGGCGACGGCCAGTTCACCAAGCGCAGCCATGCATGGCTGGAGCAGCGTACCGGTGCCCAGCGCGCGCTGCTCACCCACAGCTGCACCGCGGCACTGGAGATGGCGGCACTGTTGCTCGACCTGCAACCCGGTGATGAAGTGATCATGCCGTCCTACACCTTCGTCTCCACCGCCAATGCCTTCGTGCTGCGCGGTGCGGTCCCGGTGTTCGTGGACGTGCGCGAGGACACCCTGAACCTGGACGAGCGCCTGGTCGAGGCCGCGATCACCCCGCGTACCCGCGCCATCTGCGTGGTCCACTATGCAGGCGTGGCGTGCGAGATGGATACGCTGATGGACATCGCCGCCCGCCACGGCCTGGTGGTGGTCGAGGATGCGGCACAGGCCATCATGTCCACCTACAGGGGACGCCCGCTGGGCACCATCGGCGAACTGGGCGCGCTGAGTTTCCACGAGACCAAGAACATCATCTCCGGCGAAGGCGGTGCACTGCTGTGCCGCGACGCGCGCTTCGGCGAGCGTGCCGAGATCCTGCGCGAGAAGGGCACCAACCGCAGCCGCTTCTTCCGCGGCCAGGTCGACAAGTACACCTGGGTGGACGTGGGCTCGTCGTTCCTGCCCGGTGAGATCACCGCGGCATTTCTGTGCGCGCAGATCGAGGAGGCCGAGCAGATCACCGCGCGGCGCCTGGCCATCTGGGAACGCTACCACCAGTGGGCGGAGCCGCACGAGAAGGCGGGCCGGCTGCGTCGCCCGGTGGTGCCGACCGACTGCGAACACAACGCGCACATGTACTACATGCTGTTGCCCGACCTCGAGACGCGGACCCGCTTCATCGCGGAAATGAAGGCCCGCGGCGTGCAGACGGTGTTCCACTACATCCCGCTGCATTCAGCGCCGGCGGGCCTGCAGACCGCGCGCAGCCATGGCGAACTGCGCAATACCGACACGCTCAGCGAGCGCCTGGTGCGGATGCCATTGTGGATCGGGGTGGAAGAGCATCTCGATGCTATTCTTGCCGCGGCCGACCAGGCGTTGGGTACTGTCGGATGAAGGCACTGCTTGAGTACCCCGGCAGCACCAAGTGGGTAACCAACGTTGCCTTCCTCCTGATCATATTCGTCTGCGGCAATGCGGTGCTGTTCAGCCTCGCAGCCGCGACGCCGCTGATCCAGGCCGATGGCTGGTACTTTCTCGAGTACTTCCTGCCGCGATATTTCGATGGATCGCTGGACATTCTCGACCTGTTCATGAAGCGGAACGGCGTCGACCATGCACAACCGCTGCAGAAGCTCGTATTGCTTTTCCATACGCGATTCTTCGATATGGACTTCCGCATCGAAGGGTTGATTGGCGTCCTGATCGGCATTCTATGGTGCGCGATCATCGCCAGGGAGCTCTACCGCCAGCCGGTCGGGTCTCTCGGGGAGCGCGCTGCCACCGCCTTGGGCGCGCTGCTGGTCTTCGCACTGGGTCTGTCACTGAATAGCACCAACGTATTCACTTGGCCTCTGGTAACGCTCGGCTACATCGCCCTACTGCTGGGCACGGCATATTTCGCGTTCGCCATGACCAGCTACAGCCGCCCGCGGCCATTGCTGGCCCTGGCGTCCACCGCAGTTCTGGGCATATGCATCGATTCTCAGGCGATCGTGACTTTGCTGGCGACCCTGATGGCATTGGCGCCGATGCGGACCGGCAACAGGCGCGCAGCATGGCTACAGGTCGCAGCGGCATTAGCCGGCCTCCTGGTCGCGCGCCTCTGCCTTTGGCTGATTGCCCGGCATGCTGGCTTGGAAGGAGGCTCAGGCGTCGACATACGCGCCTTTGCTTCCGCCTTCGCGGAGCCTGATGCGATCACTGGATTGCTGATTCCCTTTTCCGACAGCCTGATCCACGTCGAGCATCTCGCCAGACATTTCCCTGAAACATATCCGCGCTTGATGATCATCTGCGCGGCCATCGTCGTCTTGCTGCATGCATGGTTCTGGATCCGTGCCTACCTTGCTTGGCGCAGCGATCGGTATGACCGGGTCATCGCCATGTCGGTTTTCCTCATGCTGCTGGCCTACGGCATGACCGCTGCCATCATCATCGGCCGGGTGCCGATGTTCGACTGGAACTATCTCCACCAGCCACGCTACGTCCATTCCTATCAGGTATCCCTCGTCGCTCTCGCAATCATGCTGCAAGCCACGATCCGCGAACCACGCCCCATCCGCTTCCCACGCCTGCTCGAGCTCACCGCCAGCATCATCGTATGCATTGGTCTGCTGTCCGTGCAGTTCATGGTTTCGCGTGACTCCTGGATACTCCCGCATTACCTGACCCCCTACTGGCAGAATGCCGCACTGGTCATGCAACGCTTGGCCAACGCACCGCAAGCCGATCCTGGGCAATGCCCCGACATCATGGTGGTATGCGAGTACGCGCCGGATCGCCGCAAGCAGGTTATGGATATGCTGGTGCAACGCAAACTCAATGTGTTCTCTCGGGACTTCCAGATGCGCAACCGGCTCTATCCCGAACTGGCTGCCATTCCAGGATTCAGTGGCGGCGATGCTGCACAGGCTCCTGATGAAACCATCCTCGATGCGGAGCATCCGGCAATACTGAGCATCAGCCACAGAGACCGCTGCGCGATCCGCGGAACCCCATTGGATGTATCCATCGAAATCCAGACCGCCGGACTGGCCACCAACGGTATCCAGCTATGGGCGGAGACTATCGGCGGTCACAGGCAACTGCTGGACACCATCGCACCGAATCCTGCGGCCTCGCTGCGCCTAGACAAGCAGTTGCCCAACCGCTCGCATCTGACCCTGGTGCGCAATGGCGACGATAGCATCTTGGCACAGGCGGACCTGGATCTGGCCGACTGTACTGCGACAGCTCCGTGATGGACTGCGGCTGCCCGGCCAGATGGGCCTGGCAGCCTTCCTTTACGTCACTCAGGCAAAACGACATAGGCCCGCAGCACAGCCGCTTCTACTCTTCAGCGATCCGCCTGCAGCTGTGCCTCCAGCACCTGCCATAGCGCCTGCACCGAATAATTGCCGGCAATGAAGTCCGTTGAAGCCCGCGATACCTGTCGCCAGTATCTGTCGTCCGCCAGCAGCCGGCAGATCTCATCGGCCAGCGTCGCGGCATCGTCCGAGTGCGGCAGGAACGTGGCTGCCGCCAGGCCCTGCACGCCCACCGGCGTAGTAACCATGGGCAGGCCATGGCGCATGCTCTCCAGCACCTTGCCCTTCATGCCACCACCAAAACGTAGTGGCGCCACGGCAACCCGGCAGCGCGCATAGTAGTCCTCGAGCACCTCGTCACTGACGTATCCGGTGACGTGCACGTCCGCCCCCGCCAGTTCCCATACATCGGCCGTCGGATTGGAGCCCACCAAGTACATATGCACCCCGGGGTGCCGCTCACGCACCCGCGGCAGGATGTCATGCACCAGCCAACGGGCCGCGTCCACGTTCGGCGAGTGGGCGAAGCCGGCCACAAACAGCATGTCGCGGCGTCCGTCGGGCCCAGCCCGGTGGGCCTGCACCACATCCGAGTAACCATACAGGGGCACGGTCAACGCCTGGGCATGACCCGCGTTGGCCCTCAGCCATTCCTTTACATGTGCGGTTTCATCTTCGGAGGGATACAACACCGCGTCGGCGTCACGCCACAAACCCCACTCCTGTCGGCGCACCTGTTCCATTTCCCGCTGGAGGCCCGCGTCGGCAGCAAGCCGCAGCTGCTGCTCGAGGCGAAGATGGTGGATGTCATGGCCGTAGTACAGCACGCGGGCCTTGCTGTGTTCGCGCAGCGCACGCAGGTAATTCACTGCGATATGCGGACGGTTGAGGATGGCTGCGTCGAGATACCCACCATTTTCGCTCACCCAGTCCTCAAAGCACCCTGCGTATTCCGCCCCGTGCATCACCTCCACTCCCAGCGCCTGCAGGGCGGGAGCATATGCCGGGTCATAATTGAGGTTGTCGGGCCAGAACTTGACGTTGCAGCCTTTAGCGACAAGCAGCTCCATTACCTGCCAGGTCGCACGTGAACCCGCATCCCGGTCCGGCTGCGGTACGTAGTGATCCACGACCAGCACGGTCGAACGGCGGAACTGGCCTCTATCACGCGCAAGGAACACGTGCTGGCCATTGTCGAAGTGCCCCTGCTCGAGCACCGCGCGCCAGCGTTCCAGGAACTTCCGGCCGTTGCTGACCTGATGGGCCTTTATGCCGCTGCCTTCGTCCGTGCCGTTGGAGATGCCCTCGAAATGCATCACCACCGATGACGGCTGCAGGTAGACCTGCAATCCCGCTTCCCGCACCCTGAACGCGATATCCGTATCTTCGTAGTACGCAGGCACGTAACGCTCGTCGAAGCCTCCCAGCTTCTCCCATAGCGTACGCGGCAGCATGATCGAAGCGCCGGAAACATAGTCGACGGTTTTCAGGTAGCCATACTGTGCCCTGGCCGGATCATCCAGTCGCCCATGATTCCAGGCACTGCCATCCCTCCAGACGATGCCGCCGGCCTCCTGCAGGCGGCCATCGGGATAGACGAGCCTGGATCCAACCAGGCCGGCATCGGGCTTGCGCAAGAACACATCCAACAGCGCGTCCAGCCAACCCGCGGTGACCTGCGTATCGTTGTTGAGCAGATAGACGTATCGCCCCTTTGCAAGCCTGGCGGCCGCATTGCAGGAACGCACGAAGCCCAGGTTGGACGGATGGCGCCGATAGACCAGCCCCGGGACCTGCGCAAGGCGATCGATCTCCGTATCGCCGGAAGCATCCTCGGCAACGATCACCTCCACTGCCGCCGATGGCAGGTTGTCGGCAATGGAGCGCAGGCAGGCCGCCGTATAGGGAAGATTGCCGTAGGCGGGGATGATGATCGACACCTCTGGATCGGCGACGTCCGGGAACGACAACCCCGTCAGGTCCACGTCCATGGCAGGCGGCGGCACATTCACCTGCCCGCACGCAGGCGGGTGATCCTGCACCAGAATCCGCCGGCCGAGCGGACGCAGGAGCGCCATCCCCGGCAGTCGCGCCAGGCGACTCTGGCGGAATACCCGCGCCAACGATTGCCAGTCACCACGCAACAGCCGCGCCACGCCGCGCAGTGGCCGGGTCAAGCGCCACGAGCGCGAGCCCAGCACCTGCGCAAGCAGCCGTTCCTGGTGCTCGATATGCCGTTGTTGCACCTGAATCGTGCGCACCGATTGCGCTTCGTTTTCCGCACTGCGCAACTCCAGCGCCGCGTGCGTGGCGCGCAGCGATTGCAGGTCCGCATCCAGTTTCCTGGCCCAGTCCGTGCGCGCTTCCAGTTCGCGGTTGACCCGGTCAAGTTCCGTGCCTGCCGTTGCCATCGCCGATTCGAGCTCGTCCACGCGATGGCCATATTGCTCGCAGCGTGATGCGTACTGCTCGCATTGCATCTGCAGCCGTCGCGTCTGCTCGTCCGCCTCCGCCAATGCGCGCCGCTGCGCCGCGTGCAAGCCGGCGTATTCAGCCAGCGCACCGGCCAAAGGCCGGCTCTCCATCGCGATGGCCGATGCGGCCGCCTGGAGTTCGTCCCAAGGCGCCGGCTGCCGCAGCATCAACTGGTAGAGGGCTACCGCTGCCTGCCATTCCGGCGCGGGATCGGCTTCGGCCTGGTGATGCCGATCATCGCCACTGATGAAATCACGGATCCGTGCGGCGTGGCCTTCCGCCGGTGCCGGTGCCGGCAGCCGCAACGTATCGACCAGCGCTTCGATCTCCCCAGCCGGATCGGCCAGCAGCCGCGGGTAGGCCAATATGCGCCTCGCCAGCGGTGCACTGTCGGCGATCGCATCGGAGAGATGCCGCACCCACAGTTCACGCGAAAGCGCTCCTGGCCAACGATTGCGCGCCCAGAGCGAGGCGGCGACTTCACGCGGATCCCGCGCCACCACCACCGCACTGGCACCGATTCCCAGTTCAGCCAGCAACGGCAACCACAACGGCAACAACCGGCACAGGCGAGGGTCTTTCATCGCCCACAATGGCTGTCCGCCAAACTCGGCCAGCAACAGGTCGCGCAGTTGTCCACGGGCCATCGCGGTTGCCGGCGCATCCAGCCACCCCTCCGGCAGCGGACGCGGATCGTCCCAGCTGCGTTCGAGTGCATCAAGCAGGCGTTCGTGGATATCCACCACACCGGCGTGCTCCCAGAACCCCTTGGGGTTGTCCGGACCGGGGGGCATCAGGTCCTGCCCCAGGAACACGCCCCGTAGTGCCAGCGCTCCCGTGACCGCAGATGTGCCGCTGCGATGCATGCCCAGCACCAGCAGAGCGTGCGAATTGCGTCGATTCATTTCCTGTCCTTCATGCATGCCGGGGCCATCATCGATGGCGGAACAGCCCCATCAACCTGTTGCTTCCTGCACCTTTATTCCGGGCGATATGCCGAAATCCACCATGCCCGTAGCCAGTGAACTCCGCTTCGCCAGAACCCGGAACATCACCGCATCGACGATGCGGGCAAGATATTTTTCCTCGTCTCCGAGAATGGTGACCACGCCGGCATTGAGGAAGTAGACGCCCGCCTCCATGGCTGCACGGAAGCGGAAGCGGACCTCCACCACGCTGCCGCGCACGAAAAATTCGTGGGATGCGCCCGCCGGCATCGAGACGCCGCCTCCCAGATCCAGGCCACGCATGGTGCGGATCATCATGCCGAAGCGGACGGCAGCGGCCGCAGCCTCGAAATGAACCTCGTAGGCATAGACGTATTCTCCTCCGCCTGCCAGCACATTGACCTTGCGCCCATCCAGGCGCAGCAGACGCGGCGAAAGTATCCGGCAATCAAGCGAGGGGTAGTCCACCGCGGTGGTCGATACCAAGCCCGGATCCCAGAAGGCCTCGTCATCGACGGCAATCTCGGGCATGACGACGGCATCGCCGCTCCCGGCGACTTCCTCCGCATCGGTTGCGGCAACCGGACCCACCTCGCCCTCCAGCTTCGCTGCGGCGTGGATCATACGGTGGTAGGTGGAAACGATCTTCTTCGGCTCGCCTTCACAGACCAGCCGACCCTTGTCGATCAGCAGCGCGCGGTTGCATACCTCGATCACATGACTCGCCGAGTGCGAAACGAACAGCACCGTGGCACCCGCGTCCCGCAGCGATTGGATCTTGAGATTGCACTTGCGCTGGAAAGCCTCGTCGCCCACCGACAGGGCTTCATCGACCACCAGGATTTCCGGATCGACATGCGCGGCCACCGCAAACGCCAGCCGCATGTACATGCCGCTTGAATAATTCTTCACCGGCTGGCTGATGAACTCGCCGATATCGGCGAATGCCAATATCCGCTCGTATCGCTGTTCCATCTGCTGCCGGTCCAGGCCCAGTACGGCTCCGTTGAGGAACACGTTCTCGGCTCCACTCAACTCGGGGTTGAAGCCCGCGCCGAGCTCAAGCAGCGCCGCCACCCGGCCATTGACCCGCACACTGCCTTCGGTCGCCGCCAGCGTGCCGCAGATGATCTGCAGCAGGGTCGACTTGCCCGCGCCATTGCGACCGACGATTCCTACCTGGTCACCCCGGCGCACCTGGAAGCCGACGTCGCGCAACGCCCAGAATTCGCGGAAGTAGCGGCGTTCGGCCATCCCCGCCAGCGAGGCCAGGCGCGGCAGTACGAACTGTTTGAGGCGGTCGGAAGGATGGCCATAGAGGTGATAGCACTTGCCCACCCCTTCCACGGAAACGGCGTAATCGTCACAGGACATCGGCGAACCCCTTGCGGGTGCTCTGGAACCACCAGAAGCCCACCCAGGCCAACAACACGCTCGCGGACAAGGCCAGCAGGTAACCGGTCAGGTCCGGCAAGGTGCCGAACACCATCACGCCCCGCGCCATATCGACCATGTAGCCCACGGGGTTCAGCCGTATCAGGCCGCGCACGCTTTCCGGCACCGCATCGATCGGGTAGAAGATCGGCGAAAGGAACAGCAGGCCGGTCACCGCCACACCGACCATCTGCCCGACGTCGCGCAGGTATACCCCCAGCGCGGACAGCAGCCAGCCCAGTCCCAGCGTACCGATCAGAAGGGGCAGCAGCACCAGCGGCAGCAGCAATGCCGTCAGCGGCGGCGGCCCGATCAGAAGCCACGACGCCACCACCCAGACCAGCATGCTGGCCACGAAATGGAACAGCGCCCCGCACAGCGTGATGACTGGCAGCAGCTCAAGCGGGAACACCACGCGCTTGACGTAGTTGGCATTGGCCACGATCAGGCCCGGCGCCCGGTTGACGCACTCGGCGAACAGATTGAACACAGCCAAACCTGCGAACAAGACTACTGCAAACTTCGCCTTGTCAGTATCGCCACCACCTCCCCATCTCGACTGAAACACGACCGCAAACACAAAGGTATAGACCGCCAGCATCAGCAAAGGGGTGATAGCCATCCATGCTACTCCCAGCACGGATGCCCGGTAGCGCCCGGCGATCTCCTGCCAGGCCAACTGGCGTATCAATCCGCGGTTGCGTACCAGTGTCGCAACCAAGGCGGTGGGGGCACCGGAATGCGGTTCAACCATGCCCGCCTACACCGGAAAGCGCGCCCTTGAGATCCTCGCGCAGGTCTTCGACGTCCTCAACCCCCACACTCAACCGCACCAGCGCGTCACTGATGCCCAGCTGCTGGCGGCGGACCGGCGGAATCGAGGCATGGGTCATCACCGCAGGGTGGTTGACCAGGCTTTCCACGCCGCCCAGTGACTCGGCCAGGGTGAACAGTTCGGTGCGTTCGCAGAAGCGCCTGGCGGCTTCGAACCCGCCCTTGAGCACGATGGAGACGATGCCGCCGTAGCCGCCCATCTGCCGGGAGGCCAGCGCATGCTGCGGGTGCGTGGCCAGCCCCGGATAGATCACCTTCTCGACGGCGGGATGGGTCTCCAGCCACTGCGCCAGCTCCAGCGCGTTGGCGCAGTGGGCCTTCATGCGCAGCGGCAGCGTCTTCAGCCCGCGCAGGGCCAGGAAGCTGTCGAACGGCCCCTGCACGCCGCCCACCGAGTTCTGCAGGAAGGCCATCTGTTCGGCCAGTTCGGCGTTGTCGCCGACGACGACCATGCCGCCGACCATGTCCGAGTGGCCATTGAGGTACTTGGTGGCCGAGTGCACGACGATGTCCGCGCCCAGCTGCAGCGGACGCTGCAGCATCGGCGAGGCGAAGGTGTTGTCCACCACCACGATCAGGCCATGGCGCCGGGCGATGGCCGCGACCGCGGCGATGTCCACGATCTTCAGCATCGGGTTGGTGGGCGTTTCGATCCACACCATCTTCGTCTGCGGCGTGATCGCCGCCTCGAACGCGGCCGGATCGGTCAGGTCGACGAAGCTGAAATCCAGCCCGGCGGTACGGCGGCGCACGCGCTCGAACAGGCGGAAGCTGCCGCCGTAGATGTCGTCCATCGCCACCACGTGGCTGCCGGCATCGAGCAGCTCGATCACGGTCGAGGTCGCGGCCATGCCCGAGGCGAACGCATAGCCGCGGCTGCCGCCTTCCAGCGCGGCCACGCAGCGCTCGTACGCGAAACGGGTCGGATTATGGGTGCGCGAATACTCGAAGCCCTGGTGCACGCCCGGGCTGGACTGCGCATAGGTCGACGTCGCGTAGATCGGCGGCATGACCGCGCCGGTGCTGGGGTCCGGCGACTGGCCGCCGTGGATGGCCAGCGTTGCAAGGCGGTGTGTCATGGACCCGCTCCGTTCCTGTGGGAAACGGCCAATGATACCCGAGCCCTTCCCGCCCTCGCGCCGGGCACGACATCGCATGGTAGCGGCTATTCACCGCCGATGTGCCAAGGGTCGCTCTTGCCGTGCAGACACGCTTGCACCATAACGGACTTCCCGCCAGGGGCGCTCGAACAGCAGGAACGATGCCATGGCCACCAGCAGCATGGAGACCAGCAGCAGGAACAACCCGGGCCAGCCCCATGCGCGCACGCCCAGCGCATCGGCAACCTGCAACACCGGCATGTGCCATAGATAGGCGCTGAAACTGACTACGCCTACCAGCCGCATGGGAGTGCTGGCAAAAAAGCGCTGCAGCAATCCGCCGCCCCACAACACCGACAATAGCAGCAGGGCCCAGCCGACGCCGAAGGTCATGAACCAACGGCTGTTGAAGCCCGGGTTGAATTCCCCCCCGCTCAACAGGGCCCACAGCGAGGGAGTAATCAGCACCAGACCGCCCAGCAATACCCAGCCCAGCGCCCGCCAGCCAAGCCACCAGCAGGCCAGCCCTGGCCACCCCTGTTGTATCCAGGCTGCGGCGACACCGCTCAGGAACAGCACCAGATAGGGACCAAGCTTCACGCCATTGCCAGGCGCCTGTGCGGCCGGCCAAAGCCAGCTTGCCAGCAGCGCCAGCACGACCAGCAGCGCCAGCCCCCGCCAACGCGCCCCTGCTTTGCCACGCAGCGCGCGCAGCACCAGCACGATCAGCGGCAGCCATAGATAGAAGGTGAATTCCACCGGTATCGACCACAGCACGCTCTGCCCCTCACGCAAGGCCAGATGGTTTACGAGTGTGGTGGTGTCGATCTGGTAATGCCAGGGAACGCCGGCGCGATTCAGCGCCCAGCTCAGCAACAGGATCGCCAGGTAAAGCGGCCAGATACGCAGCACCCGGCGCAGGGCATAGTTAAGCCAGTAGCGCGCACTGGACAGCCCTCCCGGCGGGCGGGCCAGCATCGCATGGGACAGCAGGTAGGCGCTGAGTACGAAGAACAGGTACACACCGCTCTTGCCGATACCCGACAGATTGGGCACCGGCAACCAGCCGGCATTGGACAGGTGCGAGCCGATGACGATCAGCACCGCCAGGCCACGCAGGCCGTCCAGCGCCTGCACATGCGCCACGCCTCCCACCGCCTGCAGGAACAACGCCCGTATCCCCTTGCCCATATGCCTCCAGCCCAAGATCAGGTCGCGATGCAGGATAGCGTGATCGCTGCAGCCTGTATCGCAGGAGCCCCGTATGAAGCACAAAAAGAAAGGCCCGCCGAAGCGGGCCTTTCCATGTTGCTTTCAACCAATCCGAGGATTAGTTGGTGCCCGGGCGAACCAGGACGTGGTTGGTAGCCGAACCCGAGGTCGGGTTGACCAGCTGGTACAGACCCTGGATGGAGTTGTTCGGACCGGCCACCGAGACATTCAGGGTAGCGCGGTTGTGGCCCGAGAACACGGTGTCCAGGTTATCGATCACCTTGGTGCCATTGGCCGGGATCTCGCCGGTCAGGTTGCCGGTGGTCACGGTAACGCCTTCTTCGGTCATCACCGAGATGGTGTACGGACGAGCAACGCCACTGGTGTTGGTCAGCACCAGACGGCTGTACCAGCCACCCGGGATCTGCGCCAGCGGAGCCTGCAGTTCGGTGCCATTACGGGTGATCGCGCCCACCACGGTCGTACCGCTCAGCGACGGAGCGTTGTACAGGGTCGTATCAGCCGAGACAGCATTCAGCTTGGCGCTGTACTCGCTGGCAGCGATGACCGGGTTCCAGGTGGCACCCACCAGCTTGGTGACTTCGAAGTCATCAGCCAGAGCGCCGATCGCGAACTCAGCCTCGGTAGCCGAGATATCGGCAGCAGCACCGCCGAACGCCGTCACGCGACCAGCAGCGGCAGCGTTGAACGGCGTGGCACCGGCACTAGCGACGAAGGAGAAGTCACCACTGATGGTGACGCTGGAATCGGTCAGATCCAGCACGTCGGCGACGGCCAGAACATTGCTGTCCTTGTCGGTGGTGCCGGTCACATCAATGCCCAGACCGGTATTCAGCGTGGCAGCCACGTACGGAGCAGTACCCGAGGTGCTGGTAGCAGCGGTGAACTGGGTGAAGCTCGGGTTCGCTTCAACGTTGGCCACGGCGGTTTCGGCAGTGCCGACCCACTTCAGGGTGTCAGCGAAGGTGAAGTACTTGCCCGACACGGAACCGCCGGCGATCAGACCGGTGGTGCCGCCGGCCTGAGCCTGCGACGGCTGGTCGTACAGCGAGACCTTGATGTCGGAATCAGCGATGGCGAGCAGCTTGACCTTCGCCGGCAGGGTCAGCACTGCGGAGCCGTCCACCGCGCCACCAACGGCGGTAACCGAGAAGGTGATCACGTTGGTGCCCACGCCATTGACGGCGCCCGGGGTCAGCGTACCGCCACCCACGCCGCCAGTGGCAGTCGGGGTAACAGCCTGAAACAGCACGTGCGGAGCCGCTTCAACGCGGACATAACGCACTTCGGTGTCGGAGTAGGCATAGCCGCTCTTCCACTTGACCGAGACGCCGTTACCCGTGAACAGGGTAGCAGTGGAAGCGCTGCCCGTGGTCTTGATTTCCTTAGCGAACTTATTGACGGTGGTCGCCGGCGAGGCGACGGTGAAATCGACGGCAGCAGCGTTGCCGGCAGCGAACAGGCCGCCGATGACAGCGGCGACGAGAACCTTCTTGTTCAACATGTTTGAAAAACTCCTAAGCTTAGGTTTGTTGTTTGCATACAACAGCATCACTGGACACCACACGCCGCTCGCATGCACGTGCCGGCGCCGGCACTTGGTACCTGGAAGCACAGTCAGGAATCCCCCTGAATCGTCGCCCCCTGGCACCGTTTCTGCGCATGCCGTTAACCGTGCGCAGTCCCCAGTGCAGCAGAACTATAGGATGGGGTTAAGCCACCGTCAATAGTCCTAAATGCGACGGGGATGGCGCATTTCCATTCATACTTATTGCACCGGCTGCGCAGGTGGCATCTCCACGTCAGGCTGATGTACGGGTGGCCGTTCCGGCTGCGGCACCGCACGCTGGCGACGCATGTCCTCGCCCCAGCTTTCGCCAGCGCCAAAGCGGCTGCGGATGGCGTCGGTGATGGCCCGGGTCTGTGCGGCGTCCTCCACCACGTAGGGCGTAATGAGCATCAGCAGCTCGGTGCGGGTACCGGTCTGCTTGCGGCTCTGGAAGGCACGCCCCAGGATGGGAATGTCGCCCAGCAGCGGCACCTTGGTCTTGCCGTCGCTGCGGTTGCTGGAGATCAGGCCACCGAGCAGCGTGCTCTCGCCATCGGCCAGGCTCAGACTGGTCTTGAGCTTGCGACTGAATACGCTGGGGGAGGAAATTTCGCTGGTGTCGGTCGGCGTGGCCTCGCTGACTTCCTGACTGATCTTCAGATCCACGCGTTGCCCGGAATGGACCACCGCCTCGATATCCAGCAGCACACCGGTCTTGCGGTACTGCACCGACTGCAGGATGGAACTATTGCCGCCGGTACTGGGCAGGTCGGGCGCAGTTGCCTGGCTGGTGATGATGGGCACTTCCGTACCCACGTCGATGCTGGCCGACTCACCGCTCTTGACGAGAATGCGAGGGGTGGAAAGGATGGAAACACGGCTGTCCTTGGCGAACAGATTGAGGATGGCCTTGACCTGGCCGGAAGAGGACAGCCCCTGCCATACCAGTCCGCCGCCACCGGTACCCGCCAACCCCTGCAGGGCCGTGACAGGACCGGACATGCCATTGATACTGATGTTGCGCAGCGCCCACTCCACGCCGTGACTGAATTCGTCGGTCATGGTGACTTCGGCCACGGTGACCTCGATGACCACCTGCCGCGCCGGCTGGTCCAACCGCGCCAATACGCCCTGGATGGCACGCCAACGCTGCGCCTCGCCCTGGAAGACGATGACGTTGCGGATCGGGTCCACGGCTACCTGGCCGTTTTGGCCGGAGATGGAGGTGGCGGCACCGCCGCTTCCACCACCGCTACCGGCTGCCCGCCCCCCGATCTCACTTGCCCCAGATGCAGCTTGGCCCGGCCCCGCGCCGGTACCGGCGCGGGGAACGCCACCAGCACCGGTACCCGCACCAAGCAGGGACTCCAGTACTGGCAGCAACGTCTGTACCGTGGTGTGACGGGCGGCATACAGATACATGCCACCTCCGGCGCTGTCCTCGCTGGGCTGGTCGAGACGGTCGGCCCACTCTTGCGCCGCCTTGAGCGCGGCCTCCGACTCACTGAACACCAGGAGCGCGTTAGCAGAGGAAACGGGCACGAACGACACCACACCACCGGTACCTGCGCCTCCCTTGACGGCGATTCCCTGCCCGGTCAACACGTCCCGCAGCTCCTTGGCCAGCAGATCCGCAGGCAAGTAGAGCGGATTGATGCGCAGCGAGCGTTTGCCGATCAAACCACCACCATCCAGGGTCATGACCGCGCTCATGGCCGCGCGCACAGCGTCTCCTGGACCACTGATGAGCAGGGCATTGGCTTCGACCAACTCGGTGAAGTTGACCTGATGGGCGCCGAACAGATTGCGCACCTGCGCCGCAACGGCACCCGGCTGGGAAATCTCCAGCGGCATGGCAACGAATACGGTGCGCTGCCCTGCCGGCACATCCGGCAACGAACGTGTCGCGATCAGGGCAGGCAGATCGCCACCGCCCCGTCCTCCCTGATTGGCAGGCTGGAATTGCAGTACACCCCCCAATTCATTGATCTTGACCCCATACGCCCCCAGGACTTCCTGGGCAATCGTGTAGGCCTTAGCTGGCGCTTGCGGCTCGGTCAGGCTCAGGCTCAGCAGTTCCGGGCGCGAACGCAGCGACTGGTCGATCTGCACGCCGAAGCCCAGCTCCATGCCAAACACGACATTGATGAATGACTCGATGGAGACACCCTCGAGCACGATCGCAACCGGACGCTTGCGCGGAATGACATCAGGCACCGGACTCGGAGCCTGCTTCTTTTCGCCGTTGGATGCGCTTGCTTTGGGCGGAGCAAGCACCGGCCCCTCCTCGACCAACGGCCGCTTGCGAACGGCAGCATTTTCCCCTTCCAGCACTTCATTGCTGCCCGCCGCCTCCTTGGGTGGACGCAGCGGTTCCGGGAACTTCACCTCGGTACTGGCGCAGCCGGCCAGCAGGCTGAGCAGGAAGACCCCAAAAAAAACGCGCCAGGCAGCAATCCGGCTGCGCGACAGGTCCCCATGCGACCGATTCATCATGCTGGTACTCACCTTGTTCGAAGCTTGCGCAAAGGAGCGCCGGATGCGGCCAACCCGTCCCGGACGATGCACGGGAAAGATCATTGCCCACCCTGGAATTCATTGAAGATTTCACGCTGCTGCCGCTTGCCGTCGGCATCCAGCCAGACGACACGGCGGCCGCTTACCTGCAACACATGGCCTCCATCTGGCAAGCGGCCTCCGGCACGAAGGCGAATTACGCCGGTGCCGTTGACCTGGAAGATGGCCGTATAGTTCCGCCCGTCCTTGGAGACCCCTACCGGCATCGGAGGTGGCGGGACGGGGGGAGGCGCCTCCACAGGCGGTGCCGGGGGCGCCCCCCAAGGAGTGCGTTCCTGCCATGTTGCACCAGCGGCAAGCAGGTCGTCATCGCCGCTCCATCCATCGCGCCATGCCTGCACCGGCGGCTCCAGCGGCTGCACGGCTACGGGAGAAACACCGAACCAATAATTGGAGAGCCCCCCCAGAAGCAGGGCCAGCAGAATCACGGCGACGGTACGCAAGTTGGATTTCATCGTGCCTGGTCCGCCGCATCGGGATTATTGGAGACAGCGTCCTGCCGGTTCGACGCCTGATGCGGCTGGACATCGCCGTCCGCCACCCCCTTGCGGTAGTAGCTGCGGAACGTCGCCACGACACGAGGCGTCTCGCCCTCGCCAACCTCGATCCGCTCCACCTGTATCCATGGCAATGCCTCAGCCAGCGCGCGCATGAAGGCTTCATGGCCATGGCTGGGCAGATTGCCCTCCAGCCGCGAGATCACTTGCCACATGTCGGGGTAGCCATCCACGTCCACGGTGTCCTCCACCTTCACGCGCGATTCGCCCACCCGCTGCTCGGCCGCCAGGCGGGTCAGCCACGCCTGCGATTCGGCCTGGGCCATGCCCTTGCCGGTGACTTCTGGAATTCTCCCGGTAACCGCCTCCAGCAACTCGGCGGCCTTGCTAGCGCGTTCCGGCCACCAGGTTTCCTTGCGCACTCCTTCCAGACGGGCCAGCATTTCCATGTCGCTGGCATAGGCAGTCATGCGCTCGCGTACCTGGTCCGACAGCATGAACACCCCCTGCATGCCAAGGATGGCCACGATCACCATCGCGCCATAGCGCAGACGCGGATTGCTGCGCCATTCATCACGCAGCTGCTGCCACCGGTGACGATCACTCATGGCCTTCCCCCTTCACTTCCGCGGCATGGGCCACGGGCAACTCGAACGCCAGCTGCATCGTGCCATTAGCCAGAGGAGTCACAGCGACATCGGACAGGCGCGCATTCCCTTCGAATGCGACGACAAACGCGCGCGGATCGGTTTCGCTGCTGCGCACGGTGGCCTGCAGCTTGCCCGCATCCCGCCGCCAGGTCGCCAGGGTACTGCCATCGGGCAAGTGTGCTGCCACATCGGCCATCAGTACGTAATCATCATTGAGCGTGCGCAGGGCCCCCAGATGTTCCAGCTCGGCCTGCGCCTGTTCGGCCCGCTCCCTGGCCGCCAACAACGGCCCCACTTCATCGCGCAGGCGCTCCACACGGACGGACAGCTGGTCTCCCGCCATCTGCCAGCGCAGCAGCGCGCAAACCTGCCACGCCAACCCAGCGGCCAGTGCAGCGAAGAGCAGCAACCATGCGGTCTTTTCGTCAAGCAGGCCAGCCAGTCGCTGCGCCCAACTGATCTCGCCCCAGGGCTGCCTCGACCAGGGCAGATGGATGGGCTCGGGAACATCCTGGAGGGCCACCGGATCCAGCCCGGCAGAACGGACAAAGCGCAGCCAAGCCTCGCCGGCAGGCGCTTGTTCCCACCATTGGCTGCCCATAAGCACGCCCTTCTGCCAGCATTGCGCCTCGTAGCCCTGCGAGAGCCTCAGCAGTCGTACGCCATCGGCGGCCGGCGGAGCCAGCAACAGACTCTCCGGCATCCAGCGCCGCTCGCCTGCCGCATCGCTTTCCGCAGGCGTGGTCCAGAACCAGAAGTGGGCAATGCCACCGGTCCATGCCAGATAATAGAGTGCGGCAGGCGAAGGTCTGTGCCGGGCCATGGCCAGCTTCGCCGCCTGCAGGCGCTTGCGCGTTGGCAATGCCTGCAGGTCCTCACGCCGGTACTGACACTCGCCCCGGCTTACCACCCACTGCTGGCCCCCGAATGGACCACCACGCAAAACGCTGCCCTGGTCATCATTCACCAGGCGCCTTGTCGGCAAAAAGAGGGCTGCCAGTTTGTTCCACAGGTTCATTGGATGAGGGGCGGGCGATGGGATAGGCGGCCAGGATCGACCAAGGGCCCTGCTGGTCCGCAAGGGGCGTCAATCTTACATGCATCCGCCAAGCCGCGCCCGTGCGCCGCCAAAGGGTGATCCTCACGGTATCGTCGGCTACGTAGCGATAGTCCAAGGCATCGTCACCCGGCACGCGGACGGCCAGCCGGCTCTGCAGATCGACAGTGGATGTGAAGGGACGCAATCGACGCTGCTCAACGAGTCGCCGGCAAGTCTCGGGGCAACCCGGAATACGTAGCGGCAGCAGATCCTCGGGCATGGTATTAGGGTTTATGCCCCCGGCGTAGTAGGGCGTGAGGTGTTCGATCATGGCAGAGAGCTTTTCCGGCGGCAGGCTACCCCACCCCATTACCATGGCTAGTTCACCTGGAACCAGAAGACGGCGGTTGGGAGGCGGCCTACGCCCTTCTCGCTCGTATTCACGGACCTCAGCACCATTGACTCGCGTCAGGTCGTCGGGATCGACGTAATCCAGCAAAGTATCGCGCAGCCGCGCCCACTGCTCCGGCCTGACGCCATACAGATTGAGGAACCGATCCAAATCTGACGGATTCGGCAAGACTACAGCGAACAAACCCGCCTCATCCTGAAGTGAAAAGGCGCTACTTGCCCGCCCTTTGTAGGGATGTCCATCCAGCCGCAACTCCCCTCCAATCGGCTCCCGCGAGAGACCGCCGAATTCGCTGAGCCGGCGATAGGCCACCTCAGCGTCGCTTAACGCCCGGGTGGGTTGGCCCGCCAAGGTTTTTTCCCTCGTTGCCATGAGGTACAACAAGGTGTCCCGCGTCTCATATAGCGAGGCTTCATCCTCGAACTGTCCGCGCGCGACCTGCGCGTCCTGCACCTGCGAAACCGCCCACAACGTCATGAGCGCTACGGCGATGGTGATGCCGGCAAGGATCCATAGGGTAACGGCCAGGATGAAACCGCCAGGTCTCGTCATTGAGCGGGAGCGATCAAATGCCACTGGTGTGACTCTCATCCAAAAGCTTCATGTCCTCCGGATCCAGCCCATCGGCCATGATCGGCACCAGCCAATCCAGTGAGCCACGCGCCGTGCTGGCGGTGAAGCGGACCATCCTGGGCGGCGACTTGTGGTCCTTCCATTTCCATTCGTCCACCCAGGCACCGCCCTCGTCCAGATACGAGAAGGCCGCATCCTTGAGGGGGCCTTGAATTATCACAACATCCGGTACCTTCCCGTCGGCATAGTGCAGGCTGCCGTTCTCCAGCCACCAGCGCACACCCGAGAACCCTTGCGCCGCCAACGGCGACGGCGTCGAATACTCCAGCGACTCGCGGGTCCCCAGCGTCCCGTCCCCCAGCTCTTCCAGGTCCCGCTGCAGGCCGGCCACCGTCTCCCGGAACCACGCTTCCTGCAGGCCGGCAACGCGGTTTTCGCCGTCGAAACGCAGCAGGCGGGTGCGCAGGCTCATGGCCTGGCCCAACGCCTGCATCAGGATGGTAACCAGCAGGGAAACGATCACCAGGGTGACGATCGCCTCGAGCAGGGTGAATCCCCGCTGGCGCGCACCGGATGTGCCGAGGCTAGCGGCGCTCATAGTTGAGCAGGCTCCCTGACCTGTTTGTACCCCACCTTGCGCAGGCGGAAGGAAGCGGACACGCCATCCTCGCTCCGCACATCCACGGTCACGTCGTATAGCCCTACCTGGTAGAGGCCTGCCTGCAGATAACCAGTCATCGCATCCCGGGGTGGCTCGACGGGCTCCGACTTCCATTCAAGCACCATCCCACCCAGCCGCTTCTCGCCACTGGGCGTCTGCCCGGGGTTCACGACCTCCATCCAGGCCAGAGCATTGCGCATGGCAGTGTCGCTCTTGCGTGCGGTCTCCGCCCTCAGCGCCATCTGGATGGACTGGTTCATCGCCGCGAACAGCGCAAGCCCCGCGGTGGCGACGATCGCGAGCGCGACGATGGCCTCCAGCAGGGAAAAGCCTCTCGGCAGATCAAGGCGGCGCATCGGAAATCCTGCAATCGGGCGTACCCAGCATCCAGCGCTCGTTTCCTGCCGGCGTGGTGACGTCAAGCAGCGCCGGCGCACAGTAACCATTGGCGGCGACCTGCAACCGATCGATCACCTGGACGCTCCAGCCCTGGGGAAGTTCAACACCGGGCATGGACAGCGCCTGCCCCTTGTCTACCGCCAGCGGCGTACCCTCGCGCCGCGCCAGCAGCGGCAACCGCTCCAGCTGCCTCACGGCATCCGCGCGTTCGCCGCTGCGGCTGATGGCGTCCACCGTGTTCTTCAGGCGCGGGGCAACCAATGCCGTCATGAATGAGATCAGCGCGAGGACGACCAGCAACTCCAGCAACGAAAAGCCCCCGTACGGGGCCCTCGTCGCCGAACCGTCACTGCCCCTGCGGCAGGAAGCCCACATCGGTGTCGTTACCTTCGCCGCCGGCCTTGCCGTCGGCTCCAAAGGAATAGATGGCGAACGGCATCCCGTCGCGCCCCGGGATGGCGTACTGGTAAGGGTTGCCCCAAGGGTCGGCCGGAACCCTTTCATCCAGATAGGGACCACGCCAGCGCGCCTTCGAACGATCGTCCGCCGGTGCGGTGTAAAGCACGGCCAGGCCTTCCTCTGCGGTCGGCAGGCGCCCCACCTCCAGGCGGAACGTCTCGATCGCACCACGCAGCAGGCGGGTCTGGGTTTCGGCCACCTGCACCTTGGAACTATCCACCCGGCTGAACAGGCGCGGGCCCACAAGGCTGGCGATGAGGCCGATGATCACCAGGACCACCAGCATCTCCAGTAGGGTGAAACCCCGCATGCGTCGATATCCGCGCAACTTCATCTTTTTCTCCGGATCTTCAAAGTGGAACATCGTTTACGCTCGTGATCGCAAGAATGATCGCCGTCATGATCACGCCGACCACGACACCGATAAGGATGATCGCCAACGGCTCGATCAACTGCAGGGCGCGCTTCATGCGGTCGCGCCCTGTCGCTTCATACAACCCGGCCAGCGCCGACAGCAGCTTGGGCAGTTCGCCGCTGGCCTCGCCCACCGCCACGAGATCATAGCCAGTCGGGTTGAGCGCACGGTGTTCGCGCAGGGCAGCCGACAGGGTCATGCCGCCCTTGACGCCCTTGACCACCGCTGAAAGCCGGTTGCGCAGGAAGCCAAAGCGCACCGCCGCCGCCGACAGCCCCAGCGCGCGCACCAACTCGACTTTGCCTTCCAGTAGCGCGGCCAGTGTGCTGGCCCAGCGGCCAACCTCTGCCTCCAGAACCCATTCTCCGACGACGGGCAGCTTGATGAGCGTCTCGGCCAGTTTTTCCCGGAATCCGGGAAGAGCGAACAGCGCGCGGACCACCGCAGCGACGGTGATCACCGCGCCGGCAACCCACCAGGCGTGGGAACTGAGCCACACCCCAGTGCTGATGACCCAACGCGAAAGGGCGGGCATGCTTTCCCCGTGCTGGGTCAACAGGCCGCCGAAGCGCGGAACGACCCACATGAAGATGATGCCGACGGCCGCCACGCCCGAAAGCACCAGCACCGCCGGGTAGATCATCGCTCCGGTCATTTCCTGACGGACGCGCTGGTCGTACTCGAACTGGCGGACACCGCCGCGCATCGACTCGGCCATGCGCCCCGTCGCCTCGCCGGCCTGCATCAACTGGTGCAGGTACTCGGGTACGGGGAGCTTGGATTCGCGCAGCGCGGTGCTGAAGCTCTCGCCCCGGCGCACCGCCTTCTCCATCGAGGCGAAGGCATTGGTCAGGGAGGGATGGTGGCTGGACTTGGCCAAGGACGAGAGACAGGTCACCAGTCCGACCCCGGCTTCCAGCAGCGCGGTGAACTCCTGCAACACGAGCTGCAGTTCGCGCGTCGAAGCGGTCCTGCGCCGGCTGGACAGCGATCGCCCCCCCTTGATTTGCTTCAGGGAGTAGGGGGTCAAGCCCATGGTCGCCAGACGCCGAGCCGCATCCGCTTCGGAGGAAGCGTCCACGGCGCCGGTCAGTTTGGTGCCGCTGCGGTCCAGAGCCTCGTAGCGGTACTGCGACATGTCACTCATCGGATGCCAGGCCACCGGTGACGCGCACGACTTCTTCCACGGTGGTCAGGCCGGCGCGTGCCTTCAGCAGTCCGTCGTCGCGCAGGGTTCTGCCCCCTTGGGCATTGACCAGGTTGCGCATCTTCTCGGCGGTCGCGCCGGCGATGACCAGTTCCTGCAGTTCGGGCGTCACGTCCACCAGCTCGTAGATGCCCAGCCGACCGCGGTATCCCGTGCCCTGGCAACGCGGGCAGCCTACCGCTTCCTTCCAGCAGGCCTCGGCGCCTTCGCCGGCAAGCGGGCCGGCCATCTGCTCGAATACCGGCAGTACCGCGGCCGGGCGGCTGCAGTGCGGGCACAGCCGGCGCACGAGGCGCTGGGCCTGTACCGCGCGCACGCTGGTCGCCACGAGGAACGGCTCCACGCCCATGTCGACCAGGCGCGTGAACGCGCTCACCGCGTCGTTGGTATGCAGGGTCGAGAGAACGAGGTGACCGGTCAGGGACGACTGGACGGCGATCTCCGCCGTTTCCAGGTCGCGGATTTCGCCAATCATGATGACGTCCGGATCCTGGCGCAGGATGGCGCGCAGCGCCCGCGCGAACGTATAGCCGATATCCGAGTTGGCCTGGATCTGGGTGACGCCCTCCACCTCGTATTCCACCGGATCCTCAACGGTGATGATCTTTCTGTCCCGCTGGTTCATTTCCTCCAGCGTCGCGTAGAGCGTAGTCGATTTGCCCGAGCCAGTCGGGCCGGTCACCAAGACCACGCCATGCGGCTCGGCGGCCCAGGTGCGGAACAGGGCAAGGTCTCGCGCTGAGAACCCCAGCCGCTCCAAGCTGAGATCGTCCCGCTCCTTGGGCAGCAGACGCAGCACAATCGACTCGCCATGCACGGCCGGCACAGCAGAGGCGCGTACGTCCACCTCCTGGCCGCTGACGCGCACACTGAGGCGCCCGTCCTGGGGCAGGCGGCGTTCGGCGATGTCCATCCCCGAGATCAGCTTTACCCGTGAGGCCACCGCCGGGTACCGGCTGGCCGGCAGAACCATGCGCGTATGCAGCATTCCATCCGTACGCAGGCGCACGTTAAACACCGATTCTTCCGGTTCAATATGGATGTCCGAAGCGCGCTGATCCATTGCCTGGGCAAGGATGTTGTTGACCAGCTCTATGACAGGCGCTTCCTCGGCGAGTTCACGCAGGTGACTGACGTCATCGTCCAAGTCCATGTCGCCCCGGGAACGGGAATTGCCGACCATGTCGATCAGCCTTTCCGTCTCCTGCGAGCGTGCCAAGCGCCATGCCCACGTCTGCCCAAATGCCTTGTCCAGAGCCTCGTTCACCAACGGGTCGAGCGGGTCCCGCGCCACGGCCAGCACCTTGCCCTCGGCGAACTCCCAGGCAACCACGCCGTTGTCCAGCCACCATTCCAGGCTGTAACCGGCACCACCGAGCACCGAGCGCACGGCATCGCCGCTCGCCGGCCATTCGTCGCCGCCCAGCATTGGAATGCCCAACTGGTCGGACAGCACCGGGACCAGGGAATCCTCCGACAGCGCCCCCAGCCGCACCAGCACACTACCGATCCGTCCGCCAAACTGTGCCTGGAAGGCCAGCGCCTTCTGCACGTCGCCCGCGCTGATCAGTTGCCGGTCGATCAGCAACTCGCCCAGCAGGCGATACTGCACCGCTGTTGTATGGCCCGCCTGCACACTGCTCTGCATTGTCGCCCCAGTCACTCGAAGGTCCAGACCTGTCGTTCCACGCGCGCCGCGCTCACTGCACCCGCCGCCGCAGGTAGTTCAGCAGGTCGATGCGGGTGATCAGGCCGAGGAAGTCGTTGCCGTCCATGATGATGGCGACCTGGCCACGGTCGAATACCGGCAGCAGCGCCTCGATCGGCGACTTCACGTCCAGCCGGTCGAGCTTGCTGACCATGGCGATGGCCACCGGATCGCGGAACCGCGCTTCGTCGCCGTAGACATGCAGCAGCACGTCGCTCTCGTCGATGATGCCGACCAGGCGGTCGCCATCCATCACCGGCAGCTGCGAGACGTCGTACAGCTTCATGCGCTGGTAGGCGGTGGTCAGCAGGTCGTTGGGGCCGACCACCACGGTGTCGCGCTGGCTGTACGGGCGCAGGATCAGGTCGCGCAGGTCGCCGTAGCGCGGGCGCTCGAGGAAACCGTTGTCCAGCATCCAGTAGTCGTTGTACATCTTCGACAGGTATTTGTTGCCGGTATCGCATACCAGCACCAGCACCTTCTTCGGGGTGGTCTGCTCGCGGCAGTACTTCAGCGCCGCCGCCAGCAGGGTGCCGGTGGAGGAACCGCCGAGGATGCCTTCCTTGCCCAGCAGTTCGCGCGCGGTGTGGAAGCTCTCCGCGTCGCTGATTGCATAGGCCTTGCTGACCCGGCTGAAATCGGAGATCGACGGCAGGAAATCCTCGCCGATGCCTTCCACCAGCCAGGAGCCCGACTTCTCGTTGAGCGTGCCCTCGTTGATGTACTCGGCCAGGATCGAGCCGACCGGGTCGGCCAGCACCAGTTCGGTCTTCGGCGACAGCCGGGCGAAGGCGCGCGACAGCCCGGTCATGGTGCCGGAACTGCCGCAGCCGAACACGATGGCGTCCAGGTCGCCGTCCATCTGTTCGAGGATCTCCGGGCCGGTGCCGAATTCGTGCGCGGCCGGATTGTCGGGGTTGCCGAACTGGTTGACGAAATAGGCACCCGGGGTGCGCTCGGCGATGGTCTTGGCCAGGTCCTGGTAGTACTCGGGGTGGCCCTTGGCCACGTCCGAGCGGGTCAGCACCACTTCGGCGCCCATCGCCTTGAGGTTGAAGATCTTCTCCCGGCTCATCTTGTCCGGGACCACCAGGATCAGCTTGTAGCCCTTCTGCTGGGCCACCAGCGCCAGGCCCAGCCCGGTATTGCCGGCGGTGCCTTCCACCAGTGTCGCGCCCGGCTTGAGGTCGCCGCGCTTCTCCGCCGCCTCGATCATCGACAGGCCGATGCGGTCCTTGATGGAGCCGCCCGGGTTGGCGCTTTCGAGCTTGAGATAGAGCTCGCAGACACCGGCATCCAGGCGCTGGGCCTTGATGATCGGCGTGCGCCCGATGAGTTCGAGTACGGAGGAGTGGATTGCCATCGATATGCTTGGGATCGCGCCGCGCCGCGGCCGGAGCCCGATTATCCGATGGATATGCGCGAAAGTCAGGCGACGATCGGTTGTTGGATCATTGCCAGTGCGCCTTTGCGCAAGCGACGCGGGCAAGGGCGGCCGACGAGGAGGCCGCCCTTGCCCGCGACGGAAAGTTTTCAGCGTGGGGAAGGTTCAGTTGAGCCGGTTTTCATACATCCGCAGCAGTTTCTGCTTGGCCAGCAGCTTTTCGCGTTTCATCTGCCCCAGGGTCACATCGTCGATGGGAAGTACTCCCAGTTCCGCATCCATGCATTTCTTGTTCAGCTTCTGGTGCTGCTGATAGAGCTGCTTGAACTCGGGGTTGACCTTGATCAACGCGTCGATCTCACTCTGCGGCTGCCCTTCGAACATGACTACCTCCTACATGCGGAAACACGAACGCCCCGGCCTTGCGGCACGGGGCGCTCTGGGATGGAGGTCCGGACGGGGCACGGCCGAACCCGAGGCCGCATTCCGGCGCACTGCCCGGAAGCTGTCTGCTGCTGGTTCGCGCCACGGTTGCACTGGCCCGGTCCTCCGCTGTCCGGGCGACGAAAATGCCGCCCGGACAATTGACCCTACGCCTGAAAAATAGTTCCGGCAAGCGCGCTGGATGGAGTCTGAAAAGGTTCAGCAACGGGCGCACATTCAGCGGCAACGGCGGCGCCGCGCCGTGGCCGGTAGCGGATACCGGCCGACCACAAGCAGTAGTGCCGGAGCGGGGTGGGACCCCACTCCATGGGTGCCGGCGGCGCCGTCAGGACATCACGGCGCGACGATCACCTCGGCGGAGCGGGCGCGGGTGGCGGCCGCCTTCTTGCCGCTGGCCTGGATGCGGTTGGCGCCGACACCGGCCGCCACCAGGGCGTCCTTCAGCGCCTGCGCGCGGCGCTGGCCGACCCCGTTGGCGCTGTCGTACCCCTCGATGGTCACCCGCCCCTTCCTGCCGATGTTCAGGTACTCGGCCAATGCCTTGAGCTGGTCGCGCGCGGCAGCCGACGGGGTCGCCTGGCCGGCGGCGAAGGCGTCGCCGGCCAGGGTGAACACCTCGCCGCGATTGTCGAACCTGGACGGCGGCAGCTTCTTGCCGGAGACCAGTTCGGCTTCCTCGCGGGCCAGCTTGGCGGCGTTCTGCTGGGCCGAGCTGACCCGCGCGGCCTGCTTGCCGGCCACGCTGGTCAGCGCTGCTTCGGCGTCCTGGCGGGCCAGGGTCTCGGCCTCGGCCGCCTGGCGCAGGCGCTCGGCTTCCTCGGCCTGGATCTGCGCCTGCACCCGCAGCCGCTCCGCCTCCTGGCGGGCACGGGCGGCCTCGCGCCGGCTGGCCTCGACCAGCAACTCGCTGCGGGTGCGTTCGAGCTGGTCGACCTCGCGGCGGGCGGCTTCGGCACGGGCGCTGGCCTCGGCGATCGCCACCCGGCGCTCGGCCAGGTAGCGCGCCTGGTCCAGTTCCTTGCGCTTGGCCTTGGCCAGCACGGCGATCGCCTGCTGCGCCTGCAGGCGCTCCAACGCCGCCAGGTCGGTGGTGCGCGCGTCGGCCTGCAGGCTGACCAGGCGCTGGTTCAACATCGCCACCGCCGGATCCTCGGCCGCGGCGACGAGCAGCGGCGCGGCCAGCAGGCCGGCCACGAGCAGGATGCGGATGCCCATCAGTGTCCCTCCCCGGTCGCCAGCTGGCGTTGCAGGCGCTCCACCTCGGCCCTGCGCTGGGCGAGCATGGCCAACGCCACCGCCTCCTCGCTCTGGGCCCGCGCCAGGTCGGCGTCGACCGCGGCACGCTGCGCCAGCAGGGGCGCCTGCTTGCGCTCGCGGCGGTCGCCGGCCGCGCGCTGGGCCTGTTCCAGCTGCTGCCGCGCCAGGGCGATGGTGTCCGGCGCGTACTGGTCGGCATCGGCGCGGTCGGCGCGTTCGACCGCCTGCTGCGCGGCAAGCAGGTCGGCTGCGGCCGGATCCTGCGCCATGGCGCTGGCGCAGAGCGCAGATGCGCACGCGGTCACATACAGGAGACGTCGTAAGTGTGCGAAGCTAGGTTTCATTGGGGAGCCGTCGCGGAAAGGTGAGCACGGCCATTGTCGTCAAGGCCGCCGCGTGCTTGCAACGTTGGGCGGCGAATGCCTGGGGAATCATCCATGGATATCGGCTATTTCCTGAAGCTGATGACCGAAAAGAACGCATCGGACATGTTCCTGACCACGGGGGCGCCGGTGCACATCAAGATCGAGGGCAAGTTGTACCCCCTGGGCAATACCGGCCTGCCGCCGGGCATGGTCAAGAAGATCGCCTACTCGCTGATGGACGAGGGCCAGGTGCCGCAGTTCGAGCGCGACCTGGAGCTGAACATGGCCATCGCACTGGCCGATGTGGGGCGGTTCCGGGTGAACGTGTTCAAGCAGCGCGGCGAAGTGGGCATGGTCATCCGCGCGATCAAGAACCGGATCCCCTCGATCGAGGAGCTGAAGCTGCCGGACGTGCTCAAGGACGTGATCATGACCCCGCGCGGGCTGGTGCTGGTGGTCGGCTCCACCGGTTCGGGCAAGTCCACCTCGCTGGCGTCGATGATCGACCACCGCAACGCCACCACCACCGGGCACATCCTCACCATCGAGGATCCGATCGAATTCCTGCACCGGCACAAGCAGTCCATCGTCAACCAGCGCGAGGTCGGGCTGGACACCCACGCCTTCCACAACGCGCTGAAGAACGCGATGCGCGAGGCGCCGGACGTGATCCTGATCGGCGAGATCCTCGACGCCGAGACCATGGAGGCGGCCATCGCCTTCGCCGAGACCGGCCACCTGTGCCTGGCCACGCTGCACTCCAACAACGCCGACCAGACCATCGAGCGCATCCTCAACTTCTTCCCCGAGAGCGCGCACCGCAACGTGCTGATGAACCTGTCGCTGAACCTGCGCGCGGTGATCAGCCAGCGCCTGGTCAAGGGCACCGACGGCCGCCGCCGGCCCGCGACCGAGGTGCTGATCAACACGCCGATGATCCGCGACCTGCTGCGCCGCGGTCAGGTGCACGAGATCAAGCAGGCCATGGAGCAGTCGCTCGAAGAGGGCATGCACAGTTTCGACCAGTGCCTGTTCCGGCTGGCCAAGGAGGGCGTGATCGAGCAGGAGGAGGCGCTGCGCGCGGCCGATTCGCGCGATGGTCTGGCGCTCAAGTTCCGGCTGTCCGAGGGCGCCAGCGGCGAGCACGACCCCTATGCGGATTTCTCGGCGGCGGCACCGGCGTCGATCACCCACGGGTTCTGAGGCGCGGCGCAGCACTGGCCCTCCACGAAGCCCCGCCGCGGCGGGGCTTTTTCGTGCTTCCGCTGTTGCCGTGCGGCGGGGTCAGGCCGCGTCCGGCTGGTTCTCCGGCCGGGCGGCATCGAAGGCCGGCAGCGCCAGGCAGGCGGATTCGATCCGCCGCAGGGTCGGGAATGCGTCCAGGTCCAGGCGGAAGCGGCGCGCGTTGTACAGCTGCGGCACCAGGCAGCAATCGGCCAGCCCGGGCGCGTCGCCATGGCAGAAGCGGCCGGTCTGCGCCGCGCCCGCCAGGGTCGTTTCCAGCGCCGAAAGGCCGGTGCGCATCCAGTGCAGGATCCAGTCGTCGCGCTCGGACTGCGGTACGTGCCATTCCTGGTCGAAGAACTGCAGCACGCGCAGGTTGTTGAGCGGATGGATGTCGCAGGCCACCAGCTGCGCCAGCGCGCGCACCCGCGCGCGGTCGCCCGCCGCCGCCGGCAACAGCGCCGGCTGCGGGTGGGTTTCTTCCAGGTACTCGAGGATCGCCAGCGACTGCGTGAGCACGCGTTCGCCATCGCACAGCGTCGGCACCAGCTCCTGCGGGTTGAGCGCGGCGTAGGCCGGGGCGTGCTGCTGGCCGCCGTCGCGCACCAGGTGGACCGGCACGGTCGCGTACTCCAGCCCTTTCAGGTTCAGGCCGATGCGTACCCGATAGGCGGCGCTGGAGCGCCAGTAGCTGTAGAGCGTCAATCCCTGTTGCATGTCCGTTTCCTTGTGCCTGCAGGCCACCATACCCGGCGGCGGCGGGAGCGCCCGCGCCGCCGGTCGGTCCATCGTGCCGCCGGCCGGGAAGCCGCCGCCGCTGCCGTGGGCATCCGTCCGCGGACCGACGGGCCGTGCCGCGGTCAGGGCCGCGCGGCCTGCTCGATACGCTGCTCGATGGCGCCGAAGATGCTGTTGCCGGCGCGGTCGAACATTTCGATCCGCACCACGTCGCCGAAGCGCATGAACGGCGTCGACGGCTTGCCGTCGCGCAGCGTTTCCACGGTACGGCGCTCGGCGAAGCAGGACGCGCCCAGCGCGGTGTCCTCGTTGGCGATGGTGCCCGAGCCGACGATGGCGCCGGCCGACAGCGGACGGGTCTTGGCCGCGTGCGCGACCAGCTGGGCGAAATCGAACTGCATGTCCACGCCGGCTTCCGGGGCGCCGAACCATTCGCCGTTGATGTGGGTCACCAGCGGCAGGTGGACCTTGCTGCCCTGCCACGCCTCGCCGAGCTCATCGGGGGTGACGAATACCGGGCTCAGTGCCGAACGCGGCTTGGACTGCAGGAAGCCGAAGCCCTTGGCCAGTTCGGCCGGGATCAGGTTGCGCAGGCTGACGTCGTTGACCAGGCCGACCAGCTGGATGTGGCCGGCGGCCTGCTCCGGCGTCACCGCCATCGGCACGTCGTCGGTGATGACCACGATTTCGGCCTCCAGGTCGATGCCGTAGTCCTCGCTGACCACCTTGACCGCGTCGCGCGGGCCGTAGAAGCCGGCACTGGTCGCCTGGTACATCAGCGGATCGGTGTAGAAGGTCTCCGGAACCTCGGCGCCACGCGCCTTGCGTACCCGCGCCACGTGCGGCAGGTAGGCGCTGCCATCGACGAACTCGTAGGCGCGCGGCAGCGGCGCGGCCAGCGCCTGCATGTCCAGGTCGAACACGCCATCGGCATCGCCATGGTTGAGCGACTCGGACAGCGCGTTCAACCGCGGCGCGACGTTGGACCAGTCCTCCAGCGCCTGCTGCAGGGTGGCGGCGATGCCGGTGGCGCGCACGGCGCGGGCCAGGTCACGCGAGACCACGATCAGGGTGCCGTCGCGGCCACCTTCCTTCAGGGAACCAAGCTTCATCGGAGCGTCCAGTCCAGGGGCGGGAAACAAGTTTCGATTGTAACGAATAGTCCGGCGGCGACCAGCGCCGCGCAGGCGGCGCCGGTAATCCCCCCGATCACGCGTCGCGAGGGCCCCGCCACGACCGGAGACGGTACCGCGCCCTGCCAGCCGACCGGGAGCCCAGGTCACCCGACCATACCTGAACAGGGATTTTTGTGCCGTTCCCGAACATCCCTTAGACTATCGCGGTCTGCCAGCGGCCGTCCGTTTCCCTTCCGGGACCGCCGGCGGCGCAGGACCGCAGGCCTCGTCGCCCGGTCCGCCCGCCCGCCCCCATTCCGACGCCTTTCGTCTCGCATTCCGGCCAGCGCGCCTTGCGCTGGTCGCACCCATGATCTCGCAGCGCGGTTTTACGGGAACGCTCCGAGCCGACCGGTCGCCACGACCGGCAGCGCAGGCCCATCCGGGCCGGCGCTTCCCCATATTGCGGAGTTTCCATGTCGTTCGAAGATCTGGGCCTTGCGCCCTTCCTGCTGCGCGCGCTCGCCGAGCAGGGTTACGAAAACCCCACCCCGATCCAGCAGCAGGCCATCCCCCTGGTGCTGCAGGGCCACGACCTGCTGGCCGGCGCGCAGACCGGTACCGGCAAGACCGCCGCGTTCGGCCTGCCGCTGCTGCAGCACCTGGCCACCTCGGCGCAGGAAGTGCGCAGCGGCCCGCGCCGGCCGCGCGCGCTGATCCTGACCCCCACCCGCGAACTGGCCACCCAGGTGCATGACAGCCTGCGCGGCTACAGCAAGTACCTGCGCATCCCCAGCACCTGCATCTACGGCGGCGTCGGCATGGGCAACCAGTTGGACGTCCTGCGCCGTGGCGTGGACCTGCTGGTGGCCTGCCCGGGCCGCCTGATCGACCACCTGGAGCGCCGCAGCATCGATCTGTCCGGCATCGAGGTGCTGGTGCTGGACGAGGCCGACCGCATGCTCGACATGGGCTTCCTGCCCTCGATCAAGCGCATCCTGGCCAAGCTGCCCAAGCAGAACCGGCAGACCCTGCTGTTCTCGGCCACCTTCGCCGACCCGATCAAGCAGCTGGCGCTGGAGTTCATGCGCAATCCGCGCGAAGTCATGGTGACCCCGCGCAACACCGTAGCCGAGACCATCGCCCACCGCGTGCACCCGGTCGACGCCGGGCGCAAGCGCGAACTGCTGCTGCACCTGCTGAGCGCCGATTCGCGCGAGCAGACCCTGGTGTTCGCCAAGACCAAGCACGGCAGCGACAAGCTGGCCACGTTCCTGGACAAGTCCGGCATCAAGACCGCGGCGATCCACGGCAACAAGAGCCAGAGCCAGCGCCTGCGCGCACTGGGCGACTTCAAGGCCGGCCGCGTCACCGTGCTGGTGGCCACCGACATCGCCGCGCGCGGCATCGACATCAACGAGCTGCCCAAGGTCATCAACTACGACCTGCCGATGGTGGCCGAGGATTACGTGCACCGCATCGGCCGCACCGGCCGCAACGGCGCCAGCGGCCAGGCGGTTTCGCTGGTGGCGCAGGAAGATGCCAAGTACCTGCGCCAGATCGTGCGCCTGCTGGACCGCGACATGGATATCCGCGACGTGCCGGGCTTCGAGCCGCACACGCCGATCCGCTGGGGCAACAGCGCCCCGGGCAAGGCCGAGCAGCCCGGCGGCGAGCGTCCGCCGCGCCGTGGCAGTGGCGGCCATGGCCCGCGCCGGTCCAATGGCGATGCACCGCGTGGTGGCCGCGGCGGCCAGCAGAAGCCGGGCGGCCAGCGCAATGCGGGCAGCGGCCAGCAGCGGCGCGACGGACACCCCGGCGGTGGCCAGCGGCGCGGTGGTGGCCGGGGGCAGAGCCGTACCACGGCCTGATTCCGGGCTGCCGGTTTGAGGTAACTGAAAAGCCGACGCGCTGCGTCGGCTTTTTCTTTGCTGCGGTGTTCTGGACGCCAACCTCCCCGCCGCGTCACTCCCCGCGCTGTTTCGGCGTGTTGAGGTGGTTGCCCTGCAGCAGCGCATTGAGCAGCAGGCGCTCGGTGCCATGCCAGTACTTGCGGTGCGCCGGGTCGTCGGCGAACAGCACCCCGTTGCCGCTGCCGCTCGGCACCACCTGCAGATAGCTGGAGCCGGCCACGCGGGCGCGGTTGGCATCGGACAGGTAGCCGTTCACCACCGGCTGGCGGTCGATGTTGACCACATTGAGAAAAGCGTTCTTCCCCGGCTCGAACACCAGCCCGCTCTCCTTGTTCACCCAGATCCGCCGCTGCTGCACGCCGAACCCCAGCGGATGGGTGGGATCGATATCGGCACTGAGGATGTTGCCGCTGACCCGGCCCAGCGCGAACACGTCGCGCACCGTGCCGAAATCCAGCCGCTGGTCCTCCTCGCCCTTGCCGTCCCCGCGCAGCTTGGCCTCGACCAGGCCCTTGTCGATCGCCCAGCGCGCGCCGCTGCCGTACACCACCAGCGAGCCGCCGGCGGCGATCCAGCGCTTGAGCGCCGTCACGCCCGCCTCGCCGACCGTGCCGTAGCTGCCAGCGGACAGCACGATGGAGGTGTAGCGCGACAGGTCCACGCTCGCCAGTTGTGCGGGATCGAGCTTGCTCGCAGGCAGGCCCAGCGCGGCATCCAGCGCAAACCAGGCCGAGCCGATCTCGGTGGCCGACACCCCCTCGCCCATCACCAGCGCGATGCTCGGCGCACGCAGCACACGCACGTTGTCGCTGCCCAGGTCGATGCCACTGGCGGTACGGCCGCTGTCCAGTGCATGCACGGTGACGCCGGCCTCCTGCGCACGCGCCAGCACCCGGGCCTGCAACGCCCCGGCATCCAGCGTCTGCCCGGCAACCGGGATCACCACCGCGCCATGGCCGAACGCCACCTCACCGGCAGCCGTGGCGGCGGTAAACGGCTGATGCGCGGTGCGCACGCGCACGCCGTCCCGCAGCAGGCCACCCAGCAGGCGGTAACTGCCGAAGTCGCGCGCATCGGCCACATAGGCGAAGCCGGCACGTCCGCCATGGATACCGCCCTGTGCCGCCGGCGCCGCTTCCACTTTCGCGCCCGTCGGCAACGCCCCGCGACTGGCGGCATAACGCAGGCCATAGGCCGGCGCGACCGCGTAGGAGGTGCCGCTGTAGAACACATCCCCCTTCACCGGCGGGGTGAATTCGAAGATCGCATGGGCAAGACGGAACTGCGGCTGCCGCACCGGCACCACATAGGCCGAACCGGCGTGGAAGCGCTTGCCATCGACTTCGACATCACGCGCCAGCGCATGCACCTGGATGCGGTGCTGCAACAACAGGGCAAGCAGCCTGCGGGTGAGGGTCGCATCGGCGGCATCGCCGAACACCCAGTCGCGTACCGGGTAGGCGGCCGCCTGGGCCAGGGCACTGCGGAAGAACGCCTTCTGCAGGACGAACAGGCGCATGCGGTCCTCCACCGCGCCGCGCACGCTGGCAAGGCCGGTGGCCACCTGGTTGCGGATGGTGAAGTCGAAATGCAGCGGCCCGTTCACCGACTCCTGCACACGTCCACGCGAGCTGGCCTGCTCCACGGTCACGCCGACCGCGCCATGGAAGTCCCGGTACGTGGAGCCATAGATCGGCGAGAAGTTGTCGAAGTTCTCGCCGGTGTAGTACAGCGAACCCAGCGCGTCCAGCGCCTGCGCGTGGAAGCGCGCCAGCCAGTGATTGGCCTCGTACGAGGACCTGGGCAGCAGGGGGCTTTCCATGCTCTTCGGCGAGGGCTCGAAGTAATAGGTGCTGTCCTTGCCCATCTCGTGGAAGTCGATCTGGATGTTTGGGTACCAGCGATGGAACTGCGCCACCTTGGGCCAGCTGTCGGCCTGCGCCAGCGCCAGCCAGTCGCGGTTGAGATCGGTGAAGTAGTGATTGACCCGCCCCGTGGGGAACGGTTCGACATGCTCCCTGTCGGCGGGGTCCGCCGAGGGCGGGCGCGAACCCCAGGCGTTGTGCCAGTTGCTGGCGCGGTCGCGGCCGTCCGGGTTCTGCGCCGGGTCGATCACCACCACCGCATTCTCCAGCCAGCCCGCGGTTTCGGCATCCTGGTTGGCGGCAAGGTAGTAGGCGGTGAGCATTGCCGCCTCTCCACTGGAGGTTTCATTGCCATGCACGCTGTAGCCCAGCCACACCACCGAAGGCGCGTCATCGCCGGGCAGCGGTTGCGCAGGGTCGACCAGCGCCTGCCGCTGCGCGGCGATCTGCGCGCTGCGTGCGTGGTTTCGCGGCGAGGTAATGGTCACCAGCAGCAGCGGGCGCTGTTCGTAGCTCTGGCCGATCACCTCCACCCTGACCCGGTCGGAGACGCGCGCCAGTTCGTTGAAGTACGCCACCAGCCGGTCATGCCGCGTGTAATGGCTGCCGATGTCGTAACCAAGGAACTGCTGCGGCGATGGCACCCGTGCATCGAACTGCCGCGCGGCGGGAAAGTAGTAGCTGTTCTGGGCCAAGGCGGGCATGGCACCGATTGCCAGCAGCAGGGCCAGGGCGAGAAAACGGAATGACATGGGTCGGAACTCCCGTTGCACGGCCAGCCGACGGGCCGCCGTTGCGGATTCTTCGTGATGTGCCCATTCGACGGATGGGCCTGGCCCCGCTCCTTGGCACAGGAGCGGGGCTTCAAGGTCAGAAGCGGTAGTCGAAGCCCACCGTGTAGTAGCGCCCGCGCAGGTCGTACTGGCTGAAGTCGTACGGCGCGCGCACACCGGGGAAGGTGGCATCGTGCGGCGGCTGGCGGTTGCCGATGTTCTGCACCTTGGCGTACAGCGAGAGCCTGTCGATGCCGGTGTAGCCCAGGTACAGGTCGAACTGGCTGTAGCTGGCCACGTCCTTCTGCACGGCCTTGGCGGCGACGCTGCCTTCCTGGTCGTAACCCCCGGTGTAGTACCAGGTCAGCGCCGTGCGCCAGTCACCCAGGGTCCAGTCCAGGGTGGTGGTGGCCTTGATGTCCGGCAGCGATGGGCCGAGGTTGGAACCGGCGTAATCCACCAGCGGACCGTCAATCACCTGCGGGCGCTTGTAGTCGATGACGTAGGTCAACGCGGAGGACAGGCCGAAATCGCCGGCACTGGCGCTGGACCAGCGCTGGCGCAGTTCCACGTCGATGCCCGAGGTCTGCAGCTCGCTCAGGTTCTGGTAGCGGTTGTAGACGGCCAGCAGCTTGCCGCGCGCATCGCGCAGCACGCTGGCCGGGTCGTTCTCGGCCACCAGCGTGGTGGTGTTGCCGCTGCCGATCAGGTTGTCGAGCCTGACGCGGTAGTAGTCCACGCTCAGGCTGGTGTTGGCCCACGGCGACAGCACCACGCCGGCATTGAAGCTGCGCGTGCGCTCCGGGTCGAGAGTGCGGTTGCCGACGGTGAAGAAGGTCGGGGTCTGGCGCGAGCCGGGCACGTCCGGGTCGTGCGGGTCCACCACCGAGCCGTAGGCGATGTTGGTCGAGGCCGAGTTTTCCGACAGCGACGGCGCGCGGAAGCCGCGCGAAGCGGCGGCGCGTACCAGCAGCCCGTCCAGAGGCTGCCAGCGCAGGCCCAGCTTGGGCGAGAACGCATTGCCGAAATCGCTGTAATGGTCGCCGCGCGCGGCGGCCTGCAATTCCAGCGTGCCATGCAGCGGCACGTTCACTTCGGCATAGGCGGCGGTGACCTTGCGCTCGCCATGCACCTCGGCGATGGCCGGGCGTACCTGCAGGCCGGCGTCGATCTGCCACGGATTGTCCGAATCCAGCTTTTCCTGCCGCCATTCCACGCCGGCGGCAAAGCCGACCTGCCCCGCCCGGGTTTCGCCCAACGTGCCGGACACCTTGGCGTCCAGCCCCTTGAGGATCGAATCGGCCGGGCGCAACGTGCTCAGGCCGATGGCCTTGAGCACCGCCGGATCGGTGGCCGACGGCTTGAGCAGGTTGTAGCTGCCCGTGGCCAGCGCGTCGTACAGTGCCCAGCGGTTGGCGAAGCCACCGGAGACCGTTTCGCGCTCCTTGCTCGCCGCCTGGAACGCGCCCACTTCCCAGTCCCATTTCTCACCCTGCCCGCGCAGGCCGACCAGACCACGATAGGCCTGCGAGCGGTTGGTCTTGATGGTGCCGCCAAGATTGAAGAAGGTGTACTCGATCGGCACGTCCACGCCATACGGGTTGTAGGGGCTGGCCGCCGGCAGGGTGGAACGCACCGGCTCGGCAAGGCCGGTATCGGCGTTGAGTGCGAAGCGCCCGTTTTCCAGGGTGAAGAATGGACTGGAGCCGAACCAGGACACGCCCTTGATGTCGCTGTAGAGCACCTCGGCGAAGGCATCGACCGAATCGTTCAGGCGCAGCGTGCCGTTGAGGTAGGCCTGCCAGCGCCTGGTCGAGGGGATCAGGGTGGTGTACGGCGCCTGGTTGAAGGCGCAGGTGTCGCCGGCCAGCCCATCGATCGGCGCGCTGGCGGTGAGCACGGTGCCCTCCGGGCAGTTGCCGGCAGCGTCGAGCATCGGCACGGACCTGCCATTGACCAGGAAGCGCGCGCCCTTCGCCGACCACCCGTTCCAGCGCCCACCGGCCTTGTCGGTGTAGATGCCCGAGCGGGTCAGGTCACGCTGGTTCTGGTCCAGCCGGTCGCGGTTGTAGCCTTCCAGCGACACCAGGAGGGTGTAACCATCGTTCTCCAGGTCGCCGATACCGCCGACAAACTTGACGTTCTGCTGGTCCAGGCCGCCGGCGTCCGAGGTACCGCCGCTTGCGCCCACCTCCGCGCCCTCGAAGCCCTGGCGGGTGATGATGTTGACCACGCCGGCCACCGCATCGGAGCCGTACACAGCAGAAGCGCCGTCCTTGAGCACTTCGATGCGTTCCACCGCCACCAGCGGCAGTGCATTGAGGTTGACGAACGTGTCCGACAGGCCGCCGGACGGGAAGCCGTAGTTGGCCAGCCGGCGGCCATTGAGCAGCACCAGCGTGTTCTTCTGCGACAGGCCACGCAGGCCGATGCCCGCCGAACCGGACGCCCAGCCACTGTTGCTGGTTTCGTTGGCGGCGTTGCCGGTATTGGCCGAGATCGAGCGCAGCAGGTCGGCCACCGTGGCCTTGCCCGATTCCTCCAGCTGCTGGCGTTCGATCACCTGCACCGGGTTGGCGGTTTCGGTGTCGCTGCGCTTGATGTTGGAACCGGTGACCTGCACGGCCGAAAGGGTGGGACCGACGGGTGCATCGGCGGATTCGGCGGCGACGGACAAAGGCGCGGCCATGGCGGTGGCCAGGGCCACCACGAGCGGGGAGAAGTTGGACATCGGGATACGGAAGCGAGGGGGAGGAAGCAACCCGCATTCAGCCAGTCCGGCGCGATTCGGGCCAATTACGTCCCTTCATGCGCATATAACGAAAAAGAAACAACATCCCTTCATCTTGATAAAAGGATGTATTGATCCACCAAAGGATTTCCCGCCCCGGCGCTACAATCGCGGCATGGACATCTTCAAAGACTTCACCCTCGAGGCCGCGCACCGGCTGCCCAACGTGCCCGCCGGCCATAAATGCGCACGCCTGCACGGGCACTCGTTCCGGGTGCGCCTGGAAGTAAGCGGCGAGCCCGGCGCGGAGTCCGGCTGGGTGATGGACTTCGGCGACATCAAGGCCGCCTTCCAGCCACTCTACGAACAGCTCGACCATCACTATCTCAACGACGTCCCCGGGCTGGAGAACCCCACCAGCGAGCGCCTGGCGATGTGGATCTGGGACCGGCTGCGCCCCGCCCTACCGCAGCTCAGCGCGGTGACCGTGCACGAGACCTGCACCTCCGGCTGCCGCTACCGCGGCGTCTGAGCTGAACGATTCCCCGGCGGCCGCAGGCGCCGGACTTCCACGCCGCCATGGCGAACGTTATGCTGCGTCGCAACAAACGACGGAGCACGGCATGTCCGCCCGGTTCGACGAAGGTTTCGGCGCTTACACCCGGCAGTTCACCGCGCTGGCGCATCGCGCCAACCGGCTGGCACTGGAGACCGCGGAGAGCGCATTCGGGGTGCAGCTGCGCACCTTCGAGCGCAATGCCAGCGCGACCGCCGGTTTCCTCGACGAACTGGCCCGCCCCACCCCGCAGGCCGACCTGCCAGCGCTGCTGCCCAAGGGCCTGCAGGTGGCCCGGGAGAACCTGCAGCGGCTGGCCTCGGCCGGGCAGGAGATCGCCGGACTCGGGCTGCAGAGCGGACAGGCGCTGGCCGAACTGGCACGGCAGCCCTTCCAGGATGGCACCGGCAGGCGCCAGCGCGCCAGGAACGGCTGACTCCCCCTCAACAGCGCGCGGATCCCCCCTCCCCCGCGCCCTGTCCGGACCCGGCAACGCGCTCTCTCCCGTTGCCGGGTCTTTCTTTTTCCGCGCCCCGTGCACACGCCCGGGGCGATGCCGGCGGCGGTGCCGCGCGGACATCGGGCGCAGCGGTTAGACTTCGCCCCATGTTCAGTTCCACCACGCTCACCGGCAGCAAGCCGGAACAGTACGCCCAGCTGCTGGCCCAGGCCCGCGCGCTGGTCCACGGCGAAACCGACCGCACCGCCAATGCCGCCAACCTGTCGGCACTGGTGTACCACGCGCTGCCGCAGCTCAATTGGGTGGGTTTCTATTTCTTCGACGGCACCGAACTGGTGGTCGGTCCGTTCCAGGGCCTGCCGGCCTGCGTGCGCATCCCGCTGCACAAGGGCGTGTGCGGCGCGGCGGCCAGCACCCGCCAGACCCAGCGCGTGGACGACGTGGATGCGTTCCCGGGCCACATCGCCTGTGACTCGGCCTCGCGCTCGGAACTGGTGGTGCCTCTGGTCCACGACGGTGCGCTGGTCGGCGTGTTCGACCTGGACAGCCCGGTCACCTCGCGCTTCGACGCCGACGACCAGGCGGGGCTGGAGGCCATCGCCCGGGTGTTCGTCGAGGCGCTGGCGTGAGTGCGCTGAAGCTGCGCAACATCGGCCCGAAGAGCGCGGCGTGGCTGCGCCAGGTCGGGTTGCGCAGCGCCGAGGACCTGGCCGCGGTGGGCGCCGTCGGCGCCTTCGTCAAGGTCCGCCGCGCCGGCTTCAAGCCCAGCCTCAACCTGCTGTACTCGCTGGAAGGCGCGCTGGTCGGCTGCCATTGGCAGGAAGTGCCCGATGCCCGCCGCCAGCAACTGGTCTCCGAGTACGAAGCCGCGGCCGTTGGCCTGCCGGCCACGCGTGCCGGGCAGATGGCCGGTCCGGTCCACGAAACCCACATGCAGCCGCACGCGGCCGCTGACGACGGCGACGACGAGGTCGGCGAGATCCGTTTCAGCGAGGACTGACGCCCGCAGCCGGGCCGCTACGGCACCGGCAAGGCGATTCCCCCCAGCAGCACCAGCGCCAGCAACAGCAGGCTTTCGGTGACCTCGACGCTGGCGCCCAGGCAGTCGCCGGAAATACCGCCCAGCCGGCGCCGCCACCAGGCCGCGACCAGCGCCACCAGCGGCAGCGCCAGCAGCAGCGGCCAGGCCACGAAGGCGGTGACCACGGCCAGCAGCAGCGCCCACGCCCACATCGAGCGCAGGCTCAGCTGCCATGAAAAGCGTTCGGCCATGCCCGCAGCGTGCAGCGACGGCAACAACCGGCTCCACCACAGCGTGCCCCAGCGCGCCCACGCCGGCACCAGCACGATGCCGTACCACAGCGGGCTGGCGGACAGTTCGGACAGCAGCACGAACTTGAGCAGCAGCTGCATCACCAGGGTGACCACGCCGAACACGCCCAGGTGCGGATCCTTGAGCACTTCGAGGAAACGCTGCGGGTCGCGGTGCGCGGCACCGAAGGCATCGGCGACGTCGCCCAGTCCATCCAGGTGCAGCGCGCCGGTCACCCACACCCACGCCAGCAGGGCAAGCACGCCGGCGAGCCAGGGCCGGTCGCCGAGCAGGTACAGCGGCGCGGCCAGCAGCGCGCCGATGATCCCGCCGACCAGCGGGTAATACACCGCGGCGCGGCTGAGGTCGTCGTCGCGGAAGTCCTTCACCTGCGGCGTCGGCAGCCGGGTCAGGAACTGGATGGCCAGGATCAGGCGGCGCACGCTCACGGCTGGCACAGCTCCAGCAGCTCACCCCACACCTGCCCGTCCTGCGCGCGCTCCACGCGCAGGCGCACGCGGGTGCCGTAGTCGATGCGCATCGCCCACAGGGCCGCCAGCGGAATGCCGCACACGCGCGACACCGCCAACCGCAGCACCCCGGCGTGGCTGACCACCAGCACCGGCCCGTCGCCCTCGTCCTCGTCCAGCAGCCGCTGCAGCTGGGCATCGATGCGCTGCTGGAACTGTTGCCAGCTCTCGCCATTGGGCGGCACCACCGCATGCGGCGCGTCGTACAGCCCGGCCAGCAGTTCGGCGGGGATTTCATCGTAATGGCGACCGTCCCAGTCGCCGAAATCGAGTTCGGCCCAGTCCGGGTGGATTTCGCAGAACAGTTCGCGGCCGGCAAGCAGCGCGGTGGCGGTATCCAGCGCACGGCGCCGCGGCGAGGCGATCACCCGGCTCCACTGGCCGTCGGCGTGGCGCTGCAGCAGCGCGTCCACCGCGCCATCGAGCAGCGGCGGATCGCTGCGGCCGTCCAGGTGGCCCTGGCGGCCGGTGGAGGCATGGCGCATCAGGTCCAGGATCACGGCGCGGTGCTCCGCCCGGCAACCGCGGCTTCGGCGAACGTGGCCATGCCGTTGTGCAGCGCGCAGGCCAGGCGCAGCAGCGGCAGCGCCAGCGCCGCGCCGGAACCCTCGCCCAGCCGCAGGTCGAGCTGCAGCAGCGGGTCGGCCTGCAGTTTCTCCAGTACCCGCGCATGACCGCGCTCGGCGGAGCGGTGCGAAAACAGCAGCCACGGCCGCAGCGACGGATTGATGCGCACTGCCGCCAACGCGGCGGCCGAAACGATGAAGCCATCCACCAGCACCGGCACGCCGCGCTGGGCGGCGGCGATCATGGCCGCGGCCAGCGCCGCGATCTCGAGCCCGCCGACGCGGCGCAGGGCTTCGCGGCCCAGGTCGGCGGCGGCGGCGATGGACGCGCCATGCAGGGCCAACGCCTGCGCGGTCACGGCCTGCTTGTGGGCAATCCGCGCCGCATCCAGGCCGGTGCCGGCGCCCACCAGTTCGGCCAGCGGCAACGGCCCCAGCACCGCCGCAAGCGCACTGGCCGAGGTGGTGTTGCCGATACCCATCTCGCCCAGCAGCAGCAGGTCGGCACCCTCTCCGCAGGCCGCGGCCACCGCGCGCTGGCCGGCGGCGAACGCCGCGTCGAGGTCAGCCGGCGCCATCGCCGGGCCGGTACTGAAATCGTCGGTGCCGCGGCGCGGCTTGTCCCAGGTCACGCCACTGACCGGCGCATCGGCCAGGCTGCCGACGTCCCAGACATGCAGCGGCACGCCCAGTTCGCGCGCCAGCACCGCAATGGCGGCGCCACCGGCGGCGAAGTTGCGCAGCATCTGCACCGTCACTTCGGCCGGATACGCCGACACGCCCTGCGCGGCGACGCCATGGTCGCCGGCGAACACCAGCACCGGCACGCGCGTGGCCTGCGGCTGCTCGCGCCGCTGCAGCGCGGCCAGTTCGATGGCGAGGGTTTCCAGGCGCCCCAGCGCCCCCTCGGGTTTGGTCAGTTGCCGCTGGCGGGCGATGGCGTGCTGCCGGTGCGGCTGCGAGGGCGCCGGGCAGGCCCGGGTGAACCATGCGTCTGTCACGTGTATTCCGATACCGCGTTGCAATCGCGCATTGTAGGGCGCGTGCCGCCGGCGCGATGTGCCGTGGCGGGCGCCACGACGCCGTGGGCCGCCCATCGCGCGGCACGCCGGGCAGCGCCGCGGACGATGGCATAGAATGCCCGCACTTTCGGGTGACTGGCCGGACTCGCTCCGGCCGGTTGAAACGGGAAGCCGGTGCCGCGCCTGCCAGGGACATCCTGGCCCGCGCCAGTCCGGCGCTGCCCCCGCAACGGTAAGCAGGACAAGGCCAGGCATACCGCCACTGTGCATCCATCGCACGGGAAGGCGCCTGGCCGGAAGCGTCGACGCGCTTCGCCTGCAAGCCCGGAGACCGGCCCGGAAGCCGACTGGTTGCGATGCGGAGGGCATGGCGGCGGCAGTAGCGCCGTGCGCGCACTCCGTCGTGTCCCTCTCCTGGCAGCCTCCACCGTCCATCCGCGCGGGAGCGCGCGGATCCAGGAGTTCCCATGAAATTGCCTTACCACACCCTTTCCCTCGCCCTTGCGCTCGCACTGCCGGGCCTTGCCAGTGCCGAACAGGCACCGACCGAGCTCGACGACGTGGTGGTCACCGCCACCCGCACGCCGGTCTCCATCGCCGACAGCGTCGTGCCGGTGCAGGTCATCGACCGCGAGCAGATCGATCGCAGCCAGGCCACCTCGCTGCTGGACCTGCTGCGCGGCCGCGCCGGCCTGGACTTCGTCAACCAGGGCGGCCCCGGCAAGATCACTTCGCTGTTCATGCGTGGCAGCGCCTCCAGCCAGGTGCTGGTGCTGGTCGACGGCGTGCGCATCGGCGCCGCCTCCAGCGGCATGCCGGCGCTGCAGGACCTGCCCATCGACCAGATCGAGCGCGTGGAGATCGTGCGCGGGCCGCGTTCGAGCCTGTACGGCTCCGAGGCGATCGGCGGCGTCATCCAGATCTTCACCCGCGCTGCCGGCCAGGGCCTGCAGCAGAACCTGGCGCTGACCGCCGGTAGCCACAACCTGCGCCAGGCCAGCGCCGGCTTCAGCAACCGCGGCGAGCGCGGCTGGGTATCGGCGCAGGGCGCCTGGCAGAAGACCGACGGCATCAACGCGTGCAACGGCTCGGCCACGCTGTTCCAGGGCTGCTATGTCGACGAACCCGACCGCGACGGTTACCGCAACGCCTCGCTCAACGTGCGCGGCGGCTATGCGCTGTCCGAGACCCTGGGCGTGGAAGGCCACATGCTCGATGCCGCCAGCCGCAACCAGTACGACGGCAGCATCTACAGCGGCAACGAGGCCGACAACCAGCAACGGGTATACGGCGGCAAGCTGCGCTGGGCCCCGGGCGATGCATTCCGCCTGTCCGCGCAGATTGGACGCAACGACGACCAGGCCGACAGCTACTACGTCCAGGCCGGCACGCGCAGCTTCGTGTCCACGTTCGACACGCGCCGCGACACCGCCAGCGTGCAGGGCGATTTCCTGTTCGCCGAAGGCCAGCAGCTGAGCGTCGGCGGCGACTGGCAGAAGGACCAGGTGACCAGCACCACCGCCTATTCGATCGACAACCGCGACAACACCGGCGTGTTCGCCGAATACCAGGGCCGCTTCGGTGCGCATTCGCTGCAGGCCAGCGTGCGCAACGACGACAACGAGCAGTTCGGCAACCACACCACCGGCAGCCTCGGCTACGGCCTGGCGCTCGGCCACGGCCTGCGCCTGACCGCCAGTGCCGGCACCGGCTTCAAGGCGCCGACCTTCAACGACCTGTACTACCCGTGGTCGAGCAACCCGGCATTGAAGCCGGAGGAATCCACCAGCGTGAACGTCGGCATCGCGCAGTACGGCGAGGGCTGGAACTGGACCTTCAACGCTTACGAAAGCCGCATCGACCAGCTGATCGCGCTGGACAGCACCTACACCCCGTACAACATCGCCAAGGCGCGCATCCGCGGCGCCGAACTGACCGGCTTCGCATCGCTGGCCGGGTTCGACATCAACGCCCAGGCCAGCTTCACCGATCCGCGCGACCACACCCGCGGTGCGGCCAGCCACGACAACTGGCTGCCGCGTCGCGCCCGCACCAGCGGCCGCCTCGACGTGGACCGCGGCTTCGGGCCGCTGCGCGTGGGCGTGACCGCCAGCGCCACCGGCCATCGTTTCGACAACGCCGCCAACACCCTGCGCTTGGCCGGCTACGGCACCGTGGACCTGCGCGTGGAGTACGCCCTCAACGAGGCATGGAGCCTGCAGGCCCGGGCGGCCAACGTGTTCGATCGCGCGTACGAAACCGTGGCCTGGTACAACCAGCCTGGCCGCGAGTACCAGCTGACCCTGCGCTACCGCTCGCGCTGAAGCCCCAGCACGACCGCTCCATCGACGCCCCGGCCTCCCGCCGGGGCGTCATTGCATGCCGGCCGCGGCTCAGCGGCTTCATGGCCGTGGCATGTCCGGGCGTGGCCCCAGGCAGCGACAGAGGCAACATCCCCGCGCCGCGCGGAGCGGCCGGTTGCCACTCAGCAGCGTGCCGTCAGTTCCCGCAGGTCGTCGATCACCGCGACCGCACCGGCCGCGTCCAGATCCAGATCGCGCGGGTAGCCGTAGCGCACCAGGGCGATCGGCATGCCCGCGGCGTTGGCCGCCTCCAAGTCGGTGGCCGAGTCGCCGACCATCAGGCACCGTGCCGGCGCGTGGCCCAGCAGCCGCGCCGCATGCAGCACCGGCTCGGGCGCGGGTTTGCGCTGCGGCAGGGTGTCGCCACCGACGATGTGCGCGAAGTACCCGGCGATGCCCAGATGCTCCAGCAATGGCGGCACCAGGGCCGACGGCTTGTTGGTGCAGATCGCCATCGGCAGCCCACGCGCCTGCAGGAGCTGCAGGGCGTCGGTCACGCCGTCGTACAGCCGCGGGCTGCGCAGCAGGCAGTCATGGTAGTGGCGCATGAACATCGGCATCACCTCGTCCGCCGCATGTCCGCTGCCGGCGTGCGCCAGGGCGATGGCGACCAGGCGGCGCACGCCTTCGCCGATCCAGCTGCGGACGGTCGCCTCGGGCACGCGCGGCAGCGACAGCTCCTCCAGCGAGCGGTTGACCGCCTCGGCGATGTCCCCGGCGCTGTCCACCAGCGTGCCGTCCAGATCGAATACCAGCGCTGCGATGCCCACGTACCCACTCCATGACAGTGAACCGTCGATTGTACCGGGGCGCGGAAACCCGTCAGTCCACGACAACATCGCGGAACAGGTCGCCCTGCAGCGCCGTATCCTCGCGGTCGCGGAAGCCGGACAGGCCCACGCCCACCAGCCGGTAGCGCGTGTCCGGCGGCAGCTGCACGCGCTGGCACAGCGCCAGCGCGATGTCGCGCAGCTCCTCCTCCGAGGCCGGCGGCGCATCCGGCGTGAAGCTGCGGGTGAGGATCCGGAACTGGGCGGTCTTGAGCTTGAGCACCACGGTATGGCCGATGCGTTCGGTGCGCCCGGTCGCGCGCCACGTCCGCGCCGCCAGCTGGGCGATCAGCTCGTCGAACTCACCCAGCCGCAGGTCCTCGGCGAACGTATCCTCCGAGGAGATCGACTGCACCGGCTGGTCGGGCTCCACCGGGCGCTCGTCGATGCCGCGTGCGCGCCGGTACAGGCGTTGCCCGAACGTGCCGAACAGCGCCTCGAGCTGCTCCAGCGGCAGCCGGCGCAGGTCGCCGACGGTAGCGATGCCCAGCGCCGCCAGGCGCCCTTCCATGACCTTGCCCACGCCCGGTACGCGGTTGACCGGCAGCGGCGTGAGGAACTGCTCCACCCGCGCCGGCGGCACCACGAACTGGCCATCGGGTTTGCGCCAGTCCGAGGCGATCTTGGCCAGGAACTTGTTCGGCGCGATCCCGGCCGAGGCGGTGAGCGAGGTCGCCTCGCGGATCTGCGCGCGGACGGTGCGCGCGATCTCGGTGGCGATGCCGCCACAGGTCGACGACCCGGACACGTCCAGGTAGGCCTCGTCCAGCGACAGCGGCTCGACCAGCGCGGTGTGTTGCAGGAATATCTCGCGGATCTGCCGCGACACGGCCTTGTAGCGGGCGAAATCCGGCGGCACGAACACCGCGTCTGGGCACAGCCGCTCGGCGCGCACCGCCGGCATCGCCGAACGCACGCCGAACCTGCGCGCCTCGTAGGACGCCGCGCACACCACCGAGCGGGCCCCGCGCCAGGCCACCACCACCGGCCTGCCCCGCAACGCCGGATCGTCCCGCTGCTCGACCGACGCGTAGAACGCGTCCATGTCGATGTGGATGATCTTGCGCATGGCGAGCAACACGACCGCGGAACGAAGGACCGCCATCATAGCGCCGCGCCCCATACGCACCGGTACGATCTGCGACGAACGTGCCGCCTTTTGCCCGAAACACTACGGACGCGTACGGTTAAAACTGTTGATTGAAAGCCCGCGCATCATGCATGCTCGGGCGTTAACCCACGTTTTCGTGCTCCGGATTACCGCTTCGATGAACCGTCTCAATGCGTTCTCGCGCGAACAGCTGCTGGCCAGTGCCCGCGGCGAGCTGTTCGGGCCCAACAAGGGCCGCCTCCCCAACGACCCGATGCTGATGTTCGACCGCATCACCGATATCCGCGACGACGGGGGTCCACATGGCAAGGGCCTGGTGCGCGCCGAGCTCGATATCCGCCCCGACCTGTGGTTCTTCGGCTGCCACTTCATCGGTGACCCGGTGATGCCGGGCTGCCTGGGCCTGGATGCGATGTGGCAGCTGACCGGCTTCTTCCTGACCTGGCTGGGCGCCGAGGGCCGCGGCCGCGCGCTGGGCTGCGGTGAGGTCAAGTTCACCGGCCAGGTGCTGCCCAGCGCCAAGCGGGTGCAGTACGAAATCGACATCTCGCGCGTGATCAACCGCAAGCTGGTCATGGCCCAGGCCGACGCCCGCATGCTGGTCGACGGGCGCGAGATCTATACCGCCAAGGACCTGCGCGTGGGCCTGTTCACTTCCACCGAGAGCTTCTGATGCGTCGTGTCGTCATCACCGGCATGGGGATCAACTCCTGCCTTGGCAACGATCTGGATACCGTTTCCAGCGCCCTGCGCGAAGGCCGTCCCGGCATCGTTGCCCTGCCCGACCATGCCGAAGCCGGCCTGCGCAGCCAGATCGGCGGCCGCGTCGACATCGACCTGGACGCGCAGATCGACCGCAAGCTCAAGCGTTTCATGAGCGACGCGGCGGCCTACAGCTACATCGCCCTGCGCGACGCCATCGCCGACGCCGGCCTGGACCAGGCCCAGGTCAGCAACGTCCGTACCGGCCTGATCGCCGGCTCCGGCGGCGGCTCCAGCCAGTGGCAGGTGGAAGCCGCCGACCTGCTGCGCAACCGCGGCGTGCGCAAGGTCGGCCCGTACATGGTGCCGCGCACGATGTGCTCGACGGTCTCGGCCAACCTGGCCACCGCCTTCAGCATCAAGGGACTGAGCTACTCGCTGTCCGCTGCCTGCGCCACCTCGGCGCACTGCATCGGCGCGGCCGCCGACCTGATCCGCCACGGCGCCCAGGACATCGTGTTCGCCGGTGGCGGCGAGGACCTGCACTGGTCGATGAGCGTGATGTTCGATGCCATGGGCGCGCTGTCCACCGGCTTCAACGATACCCCGGCGTCGGCCTCGCGCCCCTATGACGCCAACCGCGACGGCTTCGTCATCGCCGGCGGCGCCGGCATGCTGGTACTGGAAGACTACGACCACGCCATCGCGCGCGGCGCGCACATCCATGCCGAGCTGATCGGCTACGGCGTGACGTCCGACGGCGCCGACATGGTCGCCCCGTCCGGCGAAGGCGCGGTGCGCTGCATGAACATGGCGCTGGCCGGCATCGACCGCCCGATCGATTACCTCAATACCCATGGCACCTCCACCCCGCTGGGCGACATCACCGAGCTGGGCGCGGTGCGCGAGGTCTTCGGCGAGCAGGTGCCGCCGATCTCCTCGACCAAGGCGCTGTCCGGCCATTCGCTGGGCGCGGCCAGCGTGCACGAGGCGATCTTCTGCCTGCTGATGATGCGCGACGGTTTCATGGCCGGCTCAGCGAACATCACCACGCTGGACCCACGCGCGGAGGGCTTTCCGATCCTGCGTTCGACGCAGGAAGCGCGGTTGGAGAGGGTGATGTCGAACAGTTTTGGTTTTGGGGGTACGAACGCGACGCTGGTGTTCGGGCGGGTGTGATCTTCGCGTTCTGGCGGCAATGATGGAAGAAACGGCGCCTTTGGCGCCGTTGTCGTATGTGCGGTGGGCGCCGATCAGCTTGAGGCTGCACCTGCTCCACGCCTTCGCCTGGGCGGATCGGCTCCGGTGCAGCAGCCAGGCCCGCATGGCTGCTGGCCTTTCTGTCTGTCCCGCGCCTGCAGGGCGGCCGTCGCAGTGCACTCCTGCAGATCCGAGGGCTCGCACGTAGCGCGTGAGCGAGAGGCAGGCATACAGCTGCTGGAGCGCGCGGTAACGACGACGAGGCGGTATGCATCACCGCACCCAACCTTGCCACGCGCAGGGCGGTTTACCGCCGGGCAACGCCCGCAGCAACGCTGATTTGAGGGGTGGAAAACGACAACGGCGCCGTCAGGCGCCGTTCTGGTCCATGCGACAGCCGGGTTTGGATGTCGCACAAAAGCAAACCCCCGCTGGGTGAGCAGCGGGGGTTTGGGGGTAAAGCCCCTGGCGATGACCTACTCTCGCATGGCTTGAGCCACACTACCATCGGCGCAGCTGCGTTTCACTTCCGAGTTCGGGATGGGATCGGGTGGTTCCACAGCGCTAATTTCACCAGGGAGAGGGTTGGAGGGTCGCTATCGCTTCTCTTGAAGGGTCGGCACATGGGAGTGCGTTCTCTTTCGCAGGGAAGCGCATACAAGCGCCAGCCTCTCGTAGGTTTGTGACGTAGCGTGCACTTGGGTCTATCGACATGTCATGTCGGCCAAGGCAACTTGAGGTTATATGGTCAAGCCACACGGATCATTAGTATCAGTTAGCTCAACGCGTTGCCGCGCTTACACACCTGACCTATCAACCACGTAGTCTACATGGTTCCTTCAGGGGGCTTGTGCCCCGGGAAGTCTCATCTTGAGGCGCGCTTCCCGCTTAGATGCTTTCAGCGGTTATCGCTTCCGAACATAGCTACCCGGCAATGCCACTGGCGTGACAACCGGAACACCAGAGGTTCGTCCACTCCGGTCCTCTCGTACTAGGAGCAGCCCCTCTCAAACTTCCAACGCCCATGGCAGATAGGGACCGAACTGTCTCACGACGTTCTGAACCCAGCTCGCGTACCACTTTAAATGGCGAACAGCCATACCCTTGGGACCGACTACAGCCCCAGGATGTGATGAGCCGACATCGAGGTGCCAAACACCGCCGTCGATATGAACTCTTGGGCGGTATCAGCCTGTTATCCCCGGAGTACCTTTTATCCGTTGAGCGATGGCCCTTCCATACAGAACCACCGGATCACTAAGTCCTACTTTCGTACCTGCTTGATCCGTCGATCTTGCAGTCAAGCACGCTTATGCCTTTGCACACAGTGCGCGATGTCCGACCGCGCTGAGCGTACCTTCGAGCTCCTCCGTTACTCTTTAGGAGGAGACCGCCCCAGTCAAACTACCCACCATACACGGTCCCCGACCCGGATAACGGGCCTAGGTTAGAACGTCAAGCACGACAGGGTGGTATTTCAAGGATGGCTCCACTGCAGCTGGCGCCACAGTTTCATAGCCTCCCACCTATCCTACACAGACGAACTCAACGTTCAGTGTAAAGCTATAGTAAAGGTTCACGGGGTCTTTCCGTCTTGCCACGGGAACGCTGCATCTTCACAGCGATTTCAATTTCACTGAGTCTCGGGTGGAGACAGCGCCGCTGTCGTTACGCCATTCGTGCAGGTCGGAACTTACCCGACAAGGAATTTCGCTACCTTAGGACCGTTATAGTTACGGCCGCCGTTTACTGGGGCTTCGATCAAGAGCTTCGCCTTGCGGCTGACCCCATCAATTAACCTTCCAGCACCGGGCAGGCGTCACACCCTATACGTCCACTTTCGTGTTTGCAGAGTGCTGTGTTTTTGATAAACAGTCGCAGCGGCCTGGTCACTTCGACCATCGCCAGCTATAGCCCGCATGGGCCACCGGCAATGGTGCACCTTCTCCCGAAGTTACGGTGCCATGTTGCCTAGTTCCTTCACCCGAGTTCTCTCAAGCGCCTGAGAATTCTCATCCTACCCACCTGTGTCGGTTTACGGTACGGTCTGCGTAAGCTGAAGCTTAGGAGCTTTTCCTGGAAGCGTGGTATCAGTGACTTCGTCTTAAAGACTCGTCTCGGTGCTCGGTCTTGAAGGATCCCGGATTTGCCAAAGATCCAAACCTACCGCCTTTCCCCAGGACAACCAACGCCTGGTACACCTAACCTTCTCCGTCCCTCCATCGCACTTACGCGAGGTGCAGGAATATTAACCTGCTTCCCATCGACTACGCATTTCTGCCTCGCCTTAGGGGCCGACTCACCCTGCGCCGATTAACGTTGCGCAAGGAAACCTTGGGCTTTCGGCGTGCGGGTTTTTCACCCGCATTATCGTTACTCATGTCAGCATTCGCACTTCCGATACCTCCAGCAAGCTTCTCAACTCACCTTCACAGGCTTACGGAACGCTCCTCTACCGCGCATAACAAAGTTATGCACCCCAAGCTTCGGTTCTGTGCTTAGCCCCGTTAAATCTTCCCCGCAGACCGACTCGACCAGTGAGCTATTACGCTTTCTTTAAAGGGTGGCTGCTTCTAAGCCAACCTCCTGGCTGTCTGTGCCTTTCCACATGGTTTTCCACTTAGCACAAAATTTGGGACCTTAGCTGTGGGTCTGGGTTGTTTCCCTTTTCACGACGGACGTTAGCACCCGCCGTGTGTCTCCCATACAGTCCGTCTCGGTATTCGGAGTTTGCAATGGTTTGGTAAGTCGCGATGACCCCCTAGCCATAACAGTGCTCTACCCCCGAGAGGATACATATGAGGCGCTACCTAAATAGCTTTCGAGGAGAACCAGCTATCTCCGGGTTCGATTAGCTTTTCACTCCTAATCACACCTCATCCCCTACCTTTGCAACGGGAGTGGGTTCGGGCCTCCAG